>CAWCGR010000004.1:0-1188886 GCA_963795175.1 uncultured Thermoleophilia bacterium | reverse complement strand
GCCGCGTACGAGAACGACGAACGTGAGCGCCGCGAGGCCGACGCTTCCCGTCACTCGCCAGCAGCCCTCGGTCGGGAAGATGATCGCCGACGCCTGAAAGCCGCTATCGCCGTAGCCAGAGGGAACCCGCGCCCTAAGCGGCGGAGCCGAACCGTCAATGCGACGGCCTCGGATGGAAAGATTGCCGCTTACGCCTCGCCACCACGGAAACTTCTCGGCAATCGAGCCGTCCGGTTGTCGGTTCCTCGACGTGACCGGGAGGGTCGGGTAATAGAGAACTGTCCAAAGGCTTCCGTTGCCATGGTGTCTCGGGCCTGGTGTCTCTCCTGTAGGCGTCTTTCCGTTGGGCTTCGTGACCGGGCACCCTTCCACGGTCGCCGCTTCTTGTGCCGGGTCTGCGGTAGTCGTCCCGCTCTGTCCAGCGGTATCCGAGCTGGAGCAGCCAAGCGTGGACAGAACGAGGAGAAGCGCGGCCACTCGCATCGCCATGTCATCAGTACACCACCGAAGAGCGTGACGTTCCACTAAGGCCCAGGCCCTAGGCTGCCGTGTCAGGAAGGATAGGTCGCCTGCGCGAGCGACGTCACCCCTGATCCTGCGCGTTAGCCGCTCGCGTGACGGCGGCGGAGCTCTTCCTCGACCCGTTCGGGGTCGAGCCCTCTCGCGGCGAGGAGGATATAACTATGGAACCAGAGATCGGCGAGCTCCTCGACGAGGCGCTCGTCGGAGTCGGCAACGGCAGCCAGCGCCACCTCGACGCCCTCCTCCCCCACCTTCTGGGCAGCGGCGGCAGGGCCCGCATCGAGCAGGCCACTGACATACGAGCCTTCGGGCCGCGTAGCGGCACGTTCGGCGACGACGCGCCAGAGCCACGGCGCGAAACAGGATTCGGCGCCCGTGTGACAGGCGGGGCCGGCGGGATCGACCCGAAGAAGAATCGCGTCGCCATCGCAGTCGTCGCGCACTTCGACCACGGCGAGCGTGTTGCCCGACGTCGCACCCTTGTGCCAGTACTCCTGGCGCGAGCGACTCCAGAACCACGCCTCGCCACTTTCGCGGGTCCGTCGCAGCGCCTCGCCGTCCATCCACGCGAGCATGAGGACACGGCCCGAGGCCGCGTCCTGCACGATCGCAGGCATCAGCTCCGACGCCTCTACCGCCTGACGTTCCATCCCGCCTCCCTCAGCTCGGCCTTCAATTCGGGCAGCCGCTCGGGCCGCTCGTGCACGATCGAGGCGATGAGCGCTGCCTCGGCCCCGGTTTCGAACGCCGCCGCGAGGTGGGCCGCCTCGCCCGCTCCGCCGGACGCGATCACTGGTACGTCGACCGCCTCCGCAACGGCGCGTGTCAGCGGCAGGTCGTAGCCGGCGCGGGTGCCGTCGGCGTCGATCGAAGTGAGGAGCAGCTCGCCGGCGCCGTGCGCCACGGCTTCCGTCGCCCACTCGACAGCGTCGCGACCACGCGGACGCTGCCCCGCATGCGTGACGACCTCACCCGCCTTCGCATCGATCGCGCAGACGACCGCCTGCGAGCCGAACTCGTCCGCCAGGCCGGAGAGGATCGCCGGATCGTCGAAGGCCGCTCTGTTGACCGCGACCTTGTCGGCGCCGGCGCGGAGCAGCAACCGTGCATCCTCGAGGCCCGTCACACCCCCACCGACCGTGAACGGGATCGTCAGAGAAGCAGCGGCGCGCTCGATCAACTCCAGAATCGGCCCGCGCCCCTCGAGGGTCGCCGTGATGTCGAGGAAGACCAGCTCGTCGGCGCCGAGCTCCGAATAGCGGGTCGCGAGCTCGATCGGGTCGCCCATCTCCCGCAGGTCGACGAAGTTGACGCCTTTGACGACGCGGCCTCCCGCCACGTCGAGGCAGGGGATCACACGCTTCTTGACCATGCCAACGTGTTCTCGAGCAGGCGAGCCCCGGCAAGGGCGCTGCGCTCGGGGTGGAATTGAACACCTGCGACCGGTCCCCGCTCGACGGCCGCGACAATCCTGCCATCGTGGTCAGCGGTCGCAACGACGTCCTCGCCGTCCTCGGGCGCGACCGCGAAGCTGTGGGCGAAGTACACGTCCTCCGATTCGAGGCCTTCGCAGAGAGCGGATGGACGCGTCACGGTCAGGTTGTTCCAGCCCATATGGGGCACTGTTCGCGCCTCGACACGACGGACAGGGCCACGGAGCAGCTCCAGCCCGCTGCCGCCCTCCTCGCTCGCACCGAAGAGGAGCTGCATGCCGACGCAGATCCCGAACACGGGGCTCCCCGCCGCGACACGGTCGCGGATGGCTTGGTCGAGGCCGCTCGTGGCCAGGCCCCGGGCTGCACTCTCGACGTGACCGACGCCGGCGATCACTGCCAGAGACGCATTGCGGACGTCAGCGGGATCGGTCGTGATCGACGCCTCTGCGCCGGCGCGGCGGAATGCGGAGGTGACGGAGCGGAGATTGCCGGCGCCGTAGTCGGCGAGCACGACCTTCATGCGATCCCCTTGGTCGAGCGAATGCCCCCGTCGCCCGCTGCGACTGCCTGCCGGAGCGACTGCCCGAGCGATTTGAACGCCGCCTCGGCAATGTGATGGTCGTCGGCCCCTGTCGCGTCGACGTGGACGGTGCACCCCGCTTCCATCGCGAAGCGCTCGAGCGCGTGCGGCAGCAGCGTGATCGCGAGCCCGCCTACCCGGTCGCCGGAGAACGCGAGCGAGATCTCGGCGTGCGCACGGCGAACGAGATCGACGGCCGCCGTCGCGCGGGCCTCGTCCATCGGGACGACCGCAGACCCGTAGCGAGCTACGCCCTCCCTCGATCCGAGCGACTGCTGGACAGCGGTGCCGAGCGCAGCCAGGACATCCTCGACGGTGTGATGCTCGTCGACGTCGAGGTCGCCACCGGCAACGCACTCGAGATCGAAGCCCGCGTGGAACGCCCACAGCGTCAGGAGGTGGTCGAGGAATCCGATCCCCGTGGCGACGTGCGACCTGCCGCTGCCGTCGAGCGTGAGCGTGATCCGCAGCGCCGTCTCGGTGCTCGTGCGGATCAGCGTCGCTTCGCGGCCTGCAGGTGGCCCCGGTTCCGCACCGATCGCGCGGAGGAAGACGTCGTTCTCGGTCGGGCGACGCACCGTCACCCGGATCCCCTGCGGGAACCGACGCACGACGATGCCCTTCGCCTCCAGGTGCTCCCCCACAGCCTGATCCTCACCCGGCAGCCAGACGAAGTTCCCTGCTCCCGCGGGAGTGTCGAACCCGGCGTCACGGAGGGCCGCGCGCATGCGCTCCCGCTCGGCGACCTCGGTCGAGAGGTCGTAACGCGGGTCGCGGAGGGCGGCCGCGGCGATCCGTGCCGCGGGAGCGCTGATCGGCGCCGGCGCCCGGCGAGCATCGAGCAGCGCGGCGGTTGCGGGGGCAGCGACCGCGTAGCCGACCCTGAGGGCTGCGTAGCCGAACGCCTTCGACATCGTGCGGAGCACGATCAGGTTGGGGAACTCGTTCACCCAGGGAACAACGGACTCGCCGCCGTACTCGATGTACGCCTCGTCGACGACGATCGCAGCCTGCGGGTAGCGGCGCGCGAGCTCGACGAGCTCCGTCGCCGGTATGACCGAACCCGTCGGATTGTCGGGATTGCAGCGCCAGAGGATGGTCGCCCCCTCGGGGTCGGCCACGGGCTCGGCCCCGGCGAGCAGCGTCGCGACGCGATAGAGCGAGTAGGTCGGTGCGATGAGCGACGCGGTGCGGCCCGGGCCGAGGAAGGTACGGGCGCAGAGCAGGATCAGGTCGTCCGCGCCGGCGCCGACGACGATCTGTTCCCAGCCGATCGACCCGGCGGCCTCACCGGAGACGTAGCTCGCCGCCGCCTCCCGCAGCTCGCGGTAGGCGCCGGACGGGTACTGGTTCAGTGTGGCGAAGCTCTCGGCGAGCGGCACCTGTGCCACACCGGGCAGCGGCGGCGTGTTCTGGTCGAACTTGAGGACCTCGACCGGGTCGAGCCCGTGCCGCGCAGCGACCTCCGCGACGCTCGCCGCCCAGGCGTAGGGCGCGAACCCCTCCCCGAGGGGCATGGGGCTCGGCCCGGCGGCGGCGAGGTCTATCCCGGCAGGCCCGGAATCGGCCCCCGGGCGCGACCCGCTCACGACAGCTCCAGCACGCGCTCGGCGGCGGCGGCGTGGAGCGGCAGCCCCTCGGCACGCGCGATCGGCCCGATCACGTTCGCGGCTGCAGCAGCACCGTCGCGCGTTGTCCGCACGACCTGGAGCGGCTTCATGAACATTTCCAGCCCTAGCCCCCCGGAGGAGCGCGCGAGGCCGCCCGTCGGCAGGACGTGGGTCGCGCCTGCGGCATAGTCGCCGATAACGGCTGAACCGCCGATGAAGACCGAGCCGGCGTTGCGCACCTGTGCCAGGAGGCGCTCCGGCTCGCGAACGTGGAGCTCGAGGTGCTCGGGCGCGAAGGACTCCGACCGAGCCAGAGCCTCGGTAAGCGATCCAACCGTCTCGACCTCGATGTTGTCATATTGAGCAACAAGTCTAGCGACCTCGGCGGACAGCGCTGCATCGGTGCTGAGGAGAAGCGCCTCGCTGTCGGGCCCGTGCTCCGCCTGGGCGAGCAGGTCGGCTGCGCAGCTTCCCGCATCCGCCGTCTCGTCGGCGATCACGATCACCTCACTGGGGCCCGCGGGGAGATCGATCCCGACCTGGCTCGAGACGAGAAGCTTGGCGGCGGTGACGTAGGCGTTACCCGGTCCCACGATGCGGTCGACCCTGGCCACGGTCTCGGTTCCGTATGCGAGCGCCGCGACGGCCTGTGCGCCTCCGATCGCGTAGACCTCGTCGAGGCCAAGCTCGCGGGCTACGACGAGCGTGGCGGCGACCGGGTTCGGAGTCACGACCGCGATGCGGCGCACGCCCGCGACGAGCGCGGGGACGGCAGCCATGACGAGAGACGACGGCAGCGGAAAACGGCCACTCGGGACGCAGATGCCGACGGAGTCGAGTGGCAGCCACCTTCGCTCCGAGACGATTCCGGGTGCCGCCTCGATCGAGGTGTCGGAAGGTCGCTGCGCCTCGTTGAAGATGCGGACAGCACCGATCATCGCGCGCAGCGCCTCGAGCACATCGTCGGGCACGGTTGCGTCACGGATCGACGATGCGGGGACACGGAATCCGTCCGGCCGAGGGCCGTCGAAGCGCTCGGTCCACTCCAGCACGGCCTCGTCGCCACGGTCGCGCACGTCAGCGACGATAGGCGATGCAACTTTCACCGCCTCGTCGATCCCCGCCCCTCTCACGGAACGAGCCGCTCGATCGGGAGGACGAGAATCGACGTGGCACCCGCATCACGCAACGCGGGCAGCAACGCCCACACATCGTCTGCGGCGACGGCGGCGTGCACGGCGATGTCTCCCTCGTCGGCGAGTTCGAGAACGGTCGGCGCCCCCATGCTCGGGAGCACCTCGCGAATGGCGGGAAGCGTCTCCGTCGTCGCGTTCATCATCACGTAGCGGCGGCGGCGTGCTGCCACGACTCCCGACAGCATGAGCTCGAGCCGTTCCACCAGATCGTGCTGCTCGGCGACGGCGGTACGTCCGCCGATCAGCACCGCCTGCGACGACAGGAGTGACCCGATCAGCCGCAGGCCGTTCGCGCTCGCGGTCGACCCCGTCGAAACGAGATCCACGATCGCGTCGGCGAGCCCGAGACGTGGTGTCGCCTCGACCGAGCCGGAGACCGGCACGAGCTCGACAGCAATGCCGTGCTCGGCGAGCAGCAGCTTCGTGGACGTCGGATAGGCGGTTGCGACACGGAGCCCGGCGAGCTCGGTGATCGTCGTCTGCGGCGCATCGTTCGGCACGGCGGCCTGCAACGAGCAGCGCGCAAAGCCCAGCTCGGCAAGGGTAACGACGTCGGCCTGAGCCTCGACGACGAGGTTGGCGCCGGTGACCCCCAGGTGGACGACACCATCCTGGACGTACTCGGGAATGTCACTCGGCCGGACGAGCAGGAGGTCGACGGGTGCGTTGGCGCATGGCACCACGAGCGACCGTTCGGTGACCTCGAAGGAGAGCCCCGCGTCGGCGCAGAGGCGCAGGGTCGGCTCGGCCATCCGCCCCTTCGCCGGGACGGCAAGCGTCAGCCGGCCGTCCTCGCCGGCCCTCGTGAACGTGCTCATCGGCGCTTCACCCGTGCCAGAGCGACGCGATAGCCACCCGTGCCGTGACGCACCCACTGGGCGACCCTCGTCACCGTCGCGGTCGACGTCGGCACACGCTCGGCGATCTCGACGTAGGGAATCCCCTCCTCCACGAGTCTCGCTGTCCGCCACCGGTGCGCGAGTGCCTCCAGCTCGGCCCGGGTGCAGAGATCCCGAAGGAACCGCGTCACTTCGTCCGCCGTTCGCAGCGAACGAAGGGCGGCAACGAGCTCGTCGAGTCCGTCGACGACGTCGGTGGACTCGGTGGCTTCACCTGACCGAGCGGAAGGGCGTGACGAAGAAGCAATGCGGGTCATACATACATGATAGCATGATAACGTGTTAGCACAGAAGTTCGAAGTACATCCCGCGATCGACGTGCTCGAAGGGCGCGTCGTGAGGCTGTCCCAGGGCCGTCGCGAGGCGGTCACGATCGAGGGCGGCGACCCGGTCGAGCTGGCGAGGCGATTCCGGGACGAGGGCGCCACGCGTCTCCACCTCGTCGACCTCGACGGCGCCTTCAGCGGCGCGCCGACGCTCAGCCTCGTCGAGCGCGTGGCGGGGGCGGGCGGACTGCCGCTCCAGGTGGGCGGCGGCTACAGGAGCGAGGAATCCATCGCCGCGGCGCTCGCCGCCGGCGCCGACCGCGTCATGGTCGGAACGGCCGCGCTCTCGCCCGCCTTCTTGGAGGGGGCCTCAGCGCGATTTGGTGCCGGCATCGTGGTTGCAATCGACGTCCGCGATGGTGAGGTCGCAGTCGACGGCTGGACGCGGAGCTCGGGCATGACCGCCGCCGCCCTCGCAGACGACTGTGCCGCCGCCGGTGTGGAGCGACTCCTCGTCACTAGCACCGTGCGCGACGGCTCGCTGGCCGGCCCCGACCTCGACCTCCTGCGCGAGGTCCTTCGCGCCGGCCCAGCCGTTATCGCGGCGGGCGGCATCTCCTCGATCGAAGACCTCGTTCGCGTTCGCGAGCTGGGCTGCGAGGCTGCGGTCGCCGGGAGCGCGCTGCTCGCGGGCCGCTTCACCCTGGCCGAGGCTCTGGCCGCGCTTCGCAGCTGAGCTCGTTGCGCTCGTCGCGCGGACGTGCAGAGGCCGTATAGGCCGGTCCACCCCGCCACCGGTCTCGGCGGCGACGACCTTCCGCTCGGCCTACTTCCGACCCGGCGGATCCTTCGACCAGCTCGCAACGAGACCGATCTCGAGCTTCTGACGCTCGGAGTCGCTGAGGCGCGCTTCGGGATGCAGCGCCCGGTACTGGAGCGGCGGCATCTCCTTGTCTCGGATCGAAGCGACGACCTCCGCCAGGTTGACGCCCTGGGGCCGTTGCCACTCGGAGAAGTTCAGCACCGCGCGACCGTCCTCGACGTCGCGCTCGGTCAGCCAGGAAACCGGAGCGACGCTCGTGTACCACGGCCAGTCCGTCAGATTCGAGTGACAGGCGAGGCACGCGTCAGCCGCCAGGGCGCGCGTGTCGCGCGAGTTCCAGTCGAGCTCGCGCACCGTCCTCGGGTTCGTGTGGCTGCGGCCGTACGGGACGGCCTGGATCAGCGCGGCGACGACCACGAGCAGGATGATCAGGCGAAAGAGCGAGCGCACGCGCATAGCATGACGCACAACGCGGCTGTGCGCACCCCAAGATGCTCGAACGCGACGCTGGCCGGTGTGGTCTCGAGGTCGGTCGTTCCGCGCCTCACCGCCGAGCCGCAGACCGCACACCCCGTCACCGGGCGCGAGGACACGAGCAGCCCGTTCCCTGGACAGCGCGAGCTTCGGCTCGCGATCGCTCGTCTACCCTGAAAGACGTGGAGTTCCACTACTGCGACGAGCGCGGCCCGGACGGCTTTTCATGGGTCGTCGAAGAGCCGATGACGCGGGCGTCACATGCTCTCGCCGCCGACGGGAACGTGTGGCTCATCGATCCGGTCGACTGGCCCGAGGCGGTCGAGCGCGCCAGGGCACTCGGCCGGCCTGCGGGCGTCCTGCAATTGCTGGATCGCCACAACCGCGATTCGGCGTTGCTCGCAGAGCGGCTCGGGGTGCCGCATCTCGTAGCACCGAACGAGCTCCCTGGCACGCCGTTCGAGGTGATCGAGGTCAGGCGCCGGAAGCGATGGCAGGAGGTGGCGCTCTGGTGGCCCGAGCGACGAACGCTCGTCATTGCGGAGGCACTCGGGGCCAATCCGTTCTTCACCGTCGGCGACGATCGGGTCGGCGTCCATGGGTTGATGAAGCCGACACCGCCGAGGATGTTGACCTCGTACGAGCCCGAGCACCTGCTCTTCGGCCACGGCGAGGGGCTGCACGGTGCCGCTGCCACAAGGGCGCTGCGTCGAGCGCTGTCCCGCTCGCGTTTCAGGGTCGTGACCTGGGCGCTGGGCCTGCCTCTGCTGGCCCTCCGGCATCGGTAGCGCTCAGCTCGGGGCTGCGGCGAGACCCGGCCGTACCAACCGCTCGGGCCGGCCGAGGCCCGCATCGCGCACGGGCGGATTGAGCGGCTCGGCCAGCGGCTCGGCACCGAAGGACCGCCGCACCTGCTCCGCGGGCGGTACCCCGTAAAGCGTCGTCCGTTGCCGCGGCACCCTGCCCGCCGAGCGGATCACCGCCTCCATCTGCTCGGGCTGCAGCTCCTGCCCCCACTCCGAGCCGGCCGCGCGCGAGATCGACTCGTTCATCAGCGTGCCGCCGAGATCGTTGACGCCGGCAGCGAGCGCCTGGCGGACGCCGTCCGGCCCGATCTTGACCCATGAGACCTGGATGTTGGTGATCAGCGGGTGGAGCACCAGCCGGGCGACGGCATGCACGAGAAGTGACTCGCCGAACGTCGGACCGCGTCGTGCGCGCCCCTTGAGGAAGATCGGCGCCTCCATGGGCACGAACGGGAGCGGCACGAACTCGGTGAAGCCGCCGCTGCGCTCCTGCTGTGCGCGAGCCCGGAGGAGGTGATTGGCCCAGTGAACGGGCCGGTCGACGTGCCCCATCATCATCGTCACGTTCGACCGGAGCCCGACGCGATGCGCTGCGTCATGGACCTCCAACCATTGCTCGGTCGTCACCTTGTCGGGGCAGATGACCGCCCGCACCGCGTCGTCGAGGATCTCAGCGGCCGTCCCGGGGAGCGACCCGAGGCCTTGCCGGCGCAGCCCCGCGAGATAGTCCTCGAGCGTGAGGCCGAGCGTCGCAGCACCCTGCCAGACCTCGAGTGCGGAGAACGCATGGATGTGGATGTCCGGCAGTGCGGTGCGAATCGCGGCCACCACCTCGGCGTAGTAGTCGCCCGTGAACGACGGGTGGATCCCGCCCTGGAGGCACACCTCGGTCGCTCCCCGGTCCCATGCCTCGACCGATCGACGGACGATCTCGTCGGTCGGCACGAGGAACGCGGGCCCGCGGAGGTTCTCGGCGAGCTTGCCCTTGGAGAACGCGCAGAAGCCGCACTTGAAGTAACAGACGTTCGTGTACTGGATGTTGCGCGTCACCACGTAGGTGACCTCGTCGCCGCACACCTCGCGGCGAAGCCGGTCGGCGGACGCGAACACCCGCTCCCGCTCGTCGCCGCGCGCCGAGAGAAGCCTCACGATCTCCTCCCGCCCGAGCTGCCCCGGCTCGAGCTCGAGCGGGAGCGCATCGCGCCGGACGATGAACGGCACGGGGACCGTCTCGCCGGGAGCCCATCTGTCCTCCCGGGCGAGCCCGAGCGAGTCCGCCGCCCGCCGGACGGCCGGAGCGACCTCGGGGTCGACCCAGCGTTCGAGATCCTCGACATGCTCCGGGTACAGCGGCAACCTGGGCGCCAGCGCAAGCCCTCGAGACGCAGTGGCCTCGCGCAGCCGCTCGAGCTCGGGCCACGGGGCCTCGGGATTGACGTGGTCGATCGTGATCGGCGAGACACCGCCCCAGTCGTCGATCCCCGCATCGAGCAGGAGGGGGAAGTCGTCGTAGGCGAGGTTCGGCGGCGCCTGCACATGCCAGTCGGGGCCGAGCACGACGCGCGCGGCGGCGACCGTCCAGAGCTGGTCGGCGAAGGAGGCGTCGGGATGATCGGCCATGCGCGTACCGGGCTTCGCCCGGAAGTTCTGGACGATCACCTCGCCCAGGTGGCCGTATTCGTCACCGAGTGCCTTCAACGCGAGCAACGCCTCCAGGCGCTCCTTCCGGGTCTCTCCGATCCCGATCAGGACCCCGCTCGTAAACGGGATCGCCAGCTTGCCCGCGAGCCGGATCGTCTCGAGGCGGGCCGCAGGCAGCTTGTCCGGCGATGCCCAGTGTGGCCCACCCTTCTGCGAAAGCCGGTCGGACGTCGTCTCGAGCATGATCCCCATCGAAGCGGCGACAGGACGGAGCAGCTCGAGGTCGTCGCGGCCCATCACGCCCGGGTTCAGGTGAGGCAGCAGCCCCGTCTCGCGCAGCACCCGACCGGCGCAGTGCGCCAGGTACTCGAGCGTCGTGGAAAAGCCCAGCGAGGCGAGCTCGTCTCGCGCGACCTTGTAGCGGAGCTCCGGCTTGTCGCCGAGGGTGAAGAGCGCCTCCGTGCAGCCGGCGGCCACGCCCGAGCGGGCTATCCCGAGAACCTCGTCGACACTCATGTACGCGCGTTCGCCGCGGCGCGGGGGCCGCGCGAACGTGCAGTAGCCGCAGACGTCGCGGCAGAGCGTCGTCAAGGGGATGAACACCTTGGGCGAGTAGGTGACCAGCCGCCCTCGGCGCAATGAGCGTGCCTCGGACATGAGGTCGCTGGGGGACGCTGAGAGGATCTCGGAGACGCGATGTGCCATCGGTGACGTGTTTGTCGCCGGGCGGTCTCCTCGCGCCGGAGGAGGCACTATAGACGAACCAGCGGTCGCCGAACGCGGGTTGCTCTATCCACGCAGGGCTCCCGTTCGAGCGGTGAAGTCCGTGCCGACAGGCGTCCCGCGGCTGTCGCGGACCTAGTTGTCGCGGTAGGTCCAGAGCCCGCCGAACGACTTCCAGCCGTCGTCCTGCCAGCGCTGCAGCAACATCTGCTCGATCGGGAAGCGATCCTTCGGCGTCGTCTTGATCGCGATCCCCGGCAGCAAGAACGGGTTGCGGGACGGCGCGAAGGTGTCGAGCGCGTCCAGCAACGAAGCGCGCGTCAGATCCTTGCCGGCCTTCTTCAGCGCTTCGACGGCCGTCCAGGCGATCGCCATCCCGAGCACGTACTGGGAATCGTCGGCGTTCGCGAGCGGTGCGTAGCGGGCGAGGATCGTGTGGTAGAGCTTCATCGCCGCGTCCTTCCGCCACTGCGAATCGGTGGGATCCTTGAGGATCGCGATCGAGATCGTGCCGTCCGCGAGCTTGTTCTGCCCGAAGTCCGTCGCCTGCAGCGTCGATGCCGCGGTGGCGGCGGCAGCGTCGAGCACGACCTGCTTCGGCTTCCAGCCGAGCCGCCGGGCTGCATCGTACGCCTGCGTGGCGAAGCGGGCCGTGGCGAAGATCGCCAGAGTGTCCGCCCCCGACGCCTTCAGCTTCGCCATCTGGGACGAGACGTCCGTCCCTTCGGCCGGGAAGTAGGGTTGCGCCGCGATCACCTTGGTCTTCGAGCGCTGGAGGCCGCGCTTCAGCCCGGCGAGCAGATCCTTGCCGTAGTCGTCGCCGCGGAACAGCACGGCGATCGTCGCTCCCGGGGCCTTGCGCGCCAAATACTTGCCGTAGACCCAGCCTTCCGCGTCGTGGCTCGGCTGAAAGCCGAGCGAGTACGGATACTCCTGGTAGTCGTCTCCGAGCGAGGTCGCCCCCGAGCCGGCGAACACCTGCGGCACCTTGAGACCGTTGAGGTAGGTGCGCACGTTGAGGTTGCTCGCCGTGCCCACCGAGCCGACCACCGCGAAGACCTTGTCCTGCTCGACCAGTTGGCGCGTCAGCGGCAACGCCTGCGCCGGAAGCGAGGCGTCGTCGGCGACCTTGTACAGGATCGTGCGGCCGTTCACGCCCCCGCGGGCGTTGACGTACTTGAAGTAGGCCTCCGCACCCCGGGCGATCGAGCCATACGCCGAATCGGGGCCCGTCAGGGGGGCCGTTGCGCCCAGAAGGATCGTCGAGTCGCTGACACCCGGGTCGCTCGTCGCCCGTGTGGTGCCGGCGATCGCTGCCGTGACGCCGACGGCAAGCGAAACGACGAGCGCGAGCAGCGTAAACGTGGGTTTCAGGTGCATCGTGGGTCTCCGTCCGGGCGTAACGCGACGTCGCGGGATCGCGAACGTGGTCCGATCGTAACCCCCGAGTGTTAGGGCTTCTGAAAGGTTCGCAGGTGGCGTGTCAGCCGCTGAAAGTGGGCAAATACCCCGGCGGCGCCGCCTGGCAGTGCCAGCATGACGAGGATCAGCGCGATCCCGTAGACGACTGCCGGGGCGCCGGGCGTCTTCGAGACTTCCTGGGCCCAGAGGGGCATGAACTGGATGAAGACTGCCCCCACGATCACGCCCGTCAACGACCCCAGCCCCGCCACGACGACGCCCACGAGCAGGAAGATCGACAGCGCGACCGGGAACGTGTCGGGATTCACGAACGTCGTCGCGACCGCGAACAACGCCCCCGCGGCGCCCGCGTAGGCGGCGCTGATGCCGAAAGCGACCACCTTCGTGCGTGTCAGGTCGACCCCGGACGAGACGGCAGCGGTCTCGCTGTCCCGGACGGCGCGGAACGCGCGGCCCAACCGGCCGCGCAGCAGCAGCCAGGAGATTGCGTACCCGAGTAGTGCCACTGTCCAGGCGAGGTAGTAGAGCCAGTTGTTGAAGTCGAGCTCGAGCCCCGCCACGCGAACGGGCGTCAATGACGCTGTCAGCTCGGGCGTCCCGAACAGGTTGAGGCCGGAGCCACCTCCCGTGAAGCCCTCGAACTTCTTGATCAGCGCGGGCGCGGCGACGGCGATTCCGAACGTCGCGAGGGCGAGGTAGAGACCCGAGAGGCGGGCGGCGGGAAGCCCGAACAGGACCCCGGCCGCACCGGCGACGAGAACAGCAAGAGGGATCGTGACGATGTCCCTGACGCCGTGATCGACCATCAGGATCGCCGTCGTGTAGCCACCGATCGCCATGAAGGCGCCGTGGCCGAGGGAGATCTGGCCCGCGTAGCCGGTGAGGACGTTGAGGCCGAGCAGCGCGACGACGTAGATGCCGACGTACGCGAACTGCTGGGCGCGGAAGTCGCTGACGAGCGTGGGCAGGATCAGGACGGCGACCGCGAGCACGGTGAAGACGAGCACCGGCCAAAGGGGAACGCGAGGCATCAGACCTTGAGCACCCGTGGCTTACCGAACAGCCCGGCCGGCCGCACGAGCAGCACGACGAGGATCACCAGCAGCGCCGTCGGCAGCCGGAGGCTCGATCCGACGAAGTCGACATAGCTCCCGACCAGGTTGAGGCCGACCCCGAGGATGAGCCCACCGACGACAGCGCCGAGCGGAGAGTCGATCCCGCCGAGCACGGCGGCCGCAAATGCGTAGATCAGGACGGTCTGCATCATGTTCGGATCGAGGAAGACCGTCGGCGCCGTCAGCACGCCGGCGATCGCCCCGAGCGCGGCCGCGAGCCCCCACCCCAGCCCGAGCATCCACGTCACGCGGATGCCGACGAGACGTGCCTCGGCCGGGTTGACCGCGGACGCCCGTAACGCCAGGCCGACCTTCGTGTAGCGGAAGAACGCCCACAACACGACCACCGCTGCGAGACAGACGCCGATGGTGCCGATCTCCTGATAGGAGATCGCGACTCCCTGGAGCTCGAGCGTTCCCGCCGGGAACGGGCTCTCCACGGCTCGCACTTCCCCGGTCCAGATGAAGGTCATCAGCCCGTTGAGCAGGAGGAGGAGACCGATCGTGACGATCACGATCCGCAACTGCGGGCCGCGCTCGACCGGCCGGATCACGACCTGGTGGATGCCGACTCCGCCGGCGAAGGCGGCCAGCAGCGTGACGGCGAAGGCCGGCCAGTAGGAGAAGCCGTGATTGGTGGTCAACGTCCACAGCACGTAGGTCGAGAAGGCCGCCATCTCTCCCTGCGCGAAGTTGATCACCCCCGTCGCGCGGTGGATGAGCACAAGGGCAAGAGCGAGCGCCCCGTAGACGCCCCCCGAGGCGAGACCGGAGACGATCTGCTGCACGAACGCGGCCATCAGATCCCCAGGTAGCTCCGCCGCACGTCGCGGTCGGCTCTCAACTCGGCGCTGGGACCGGAGACCGCCACCCTCCCCACCTCCAGGACGTACGCCGTCGCCGACAACTCGAGGGCGATTCCGACGTCCTGCTCGACCACGAGCACGGTGAGGCCGTCCTGCTCGTTCAACGCGCGCACGATCCCGAAGATCTCGCGCACGACGAGCGGAGCGAGCCCGAGCGAGGGCTCGTCGAGCATCAGCAGCCGTGGCCGGCCCATCAGCGCGCGGGCGAGCGCGAGCATCTGCTGCTCGCCCCCCGAGAGCGTGCCGGCACGCTGGTCGCCACGCTCGGCGACCCAGGGGAAGTAGGTCGACATTCGCTTGATGTCGGCCGCAACCGACGCCCCGCCCGGCCGGGCGCGCCGCGCGTAGGCGCCTAGCCGGAGGTTCTCGACCACCGAGAGCTCCGTGAACGTCCCGCGCCCTTCCGGGACGTGCGCGATCCCCGTCCTTGCGGCCGCCTCCGGCCCTCCCCTCAGGGGCTTGCCCTCGAACAGGATCTGGCCGCTGCGCTTCACCATCCCGGAGACGGCCCGGAGGGTCGTCGTCTTGCCCGCGCCGTTGCTGCCGAGCACGGCGACCACGGTCCCCTCCGGGACGGAGAGTGAGACCCCGCGGAGCGCCTGAACCGGGCCGTAGTGGGCCTCGACGTCGTGGAGTTCCAGCAATCCGCTCACGTCTCGTCGCTGCCGAGGTACGCCTCGATCACGGCGGGATTGGCGCGAACCACGGCTGGCGCTCCCTCCGCGATCTTCTGGCCGAAGCTGAGGACGTTGACGTGATCCGAGACGTGCATCACGAGGCTCATGTGGTGCTCGACGAGGAGGATCGTCAACCCGTGGTCGTCGCGCAGCCTGCCGATGAAGTTGCCGAGCTCGTCGACCTCCTCGTGATCGAGGCCCCCAGCCGGCTCGTCGAGGAGCAGCAACCGGGGCTTGGCCGCGAGCGCTCGCGCGATCTCGACGCGCTTCTGCACCGCGTACGGAAGCGCGGCTGCGCGGTCGTCAGCGCGCCCAGCGAGTCCCACGTAGTCGATCAGCGCCCGGGCGTCGCCCTCCTCCGCCGCGCGACCGAGCCGGTGCGCACCGACGAGGACGTTCTCGAGCACGGACATCGAGGGGAACAGGTTGACGTTCTGAAAGGTCCGCGCGATGCCCCGCCCGACGATGCGATGTGCGGGCGTCCGCAACAGGGAGTCGCCGTCGAAGTCGAGCTCGCCGCTGTCCGGCGTGGTCAGGCGCGTGATCACGTTGAACGCGGTCGTCTTGCCCGCCCCGTTGGGGCCGATCAAGCCCGAGATCTGGCCGGCCCGAACATCGAAGGACACGCTGTCCAGCGCGACGATGCCTCCGAACCGAACCGTGACCTCCCGAACCGACAACAACGCCGCCACTGAGCCGGGAGGCTACACACTCGCGCGCGAGGCAGTCGCGGCGCGTCAGGCCAGTCGCGGCGTTGCATCTCCGGGGGAGGCGATTCGCCGCCGAGCGAGGAGGTGGATCCCGGTCAAGGGGGCCGGCGCCCGACAACCCTCTAGGATCAGGTCGTGGAGATCCGCGACACGGCCGACGAGGCGTTGTTCCGCGGGGAGTTGCGCGTGTGGCTCGAAGACCACCTACCGGCCGAGCTCCGCGGCCACCCCGGTGGCGGGGGCCGTTCCACCGAAACGGTGCGCGCCTGGAGCAAAGCGCTCTACGAGGCCGGGTACGCCGGGCTGACCTGGCCCAGTGACCACGGCGGGGGCGGCCGGGACTTGACCTACGAGGGGATCCTGCTCGAGGAGCTGGCGCGCATCGAGGCACCCCAGCACCTCGGCGTGATCGGGATCGGGATGGCAGGGCCGACGATCATCGCCAGTGGAACCGAGAAGCAGAAGGAGCGCTACCTGAAGCCGATCCTCTCCGCCGACGAGATCTGGTGCCAGGGTTTCTCCGAGCCGGGCGCAGGCTCCGATCTTGCCGCGGTGCAGACGAGCGCGCGCCTCGAGGGCTCCCACTTCGTCCTCGACGGGCAGAAGGTCTGGTCGTCGTTCGCGCACATCGCAGACCGATGCATCTTGCTGGCGCGCAGCGATCCGACGTCGGAGCGGCACGACGGACTGACGTACCTGATCGTCGACATGAACGCGCCGGGCGTCGAGGTGCGACCGCTGCGCCAGATCACGGGTGACTCCGAGTTCAACGAGATCTTTCTCACCGGCGTCGAAGTGCCGCTCGAGAACGTGATCGGGGAGATCGGGGACGGCTGGAACGTCGCGCTCACGACCCTCCTGCACGAGCGTGGCACCCTCAGCGTCAGACTCGCCGCCGAGCTCGACGTCACGATGGGCAAGCTGGTCGGCCTCGCCCGCGACCGCGGTGCGACACCGCTGCAGCGCGATGCGATCGCGCGCGCGTGGATCGATCTCCAGGCTTTGCGCTGGACGTCGTACCGGCTGCTCGCCAACCCGGACGCGACCGGAATCCCCGGTCCCGAGACATCGATTCTGAAGCTTCAGTGGTCGGAGTCCGCGCAACGGATCGCACGGCTCGGGCTCGAGCTGCTCGGCCCGGACGCCCAGCTCCTCGCCGACAACGCGCCGTACGGCGGCTACTGGCAGCACGCGCAGCTCCGCAGCCGGGGCAACTCGATCGAGGCCGGCACCTCGGAGATCCTGCGCAACATCGTCGCCGAGCGGGTGCTCGGCCTACCGAGGTCGCGCTGATGAACTTCGCGCTCACGGCCGAGCAGGAGGAGTTGCGCGCGCAGGCGAGGGCCTTTCTCGCGATGAGTCCCGCGCCCGCCTGGCACGAGCTCGCGGAGTTGGGCTGGACGGGCATCTCTGTCGCCGAGGAGGACGGCGGCGCAGGCCTCGGCTTCCTCGAGGAGGCGATCCTGTTCGAGGAGATGGGCCGCGCCCTCTCGCACACGCCGTACTGGTCGACGGTGGCGGTAGCGCTGCCGGCACTTCCCCCCGACCTCCGCGGGGAGGTGGCCCGCGGCGAGCACAGCTGGGCGCTCGCGACGGGGCCACTCGTGGCCGACCTCGATGCGGTGACGCGCATCGCTTTCGTGGCGGGCGACTCGATCTGGGAGCTCGAGGGCGCCGAGCGCGAGGTGCTGCAGACGAGCGACACGACGCGTCCGCTCGGTGTCGTCTCAGGCGGCGACGCCGGACGCCGCCTCGCGAGCTCCGAGCTGCTCCCCCTGCTTCGCTGCCGCTCGCTGGCGGCGCTGGCCCTCGAGGCCTGCGGCGTCGGCGCCAGGGCGCTGGAACTGGCGGTCGACTACGCGAAGGAGCGCCGGCAGTTCGGGAAGCCGATCGGCTCCTACCAGGCGGTCTCCCACCCCCTGGCGGCGACGTACATGGAGCTCGAGCTGGCCCGCTCGCTCGCGCTCTTCGCCGCCTGCTGCATCGCGAAGGACGACAGTCGCGCGGCGATCGCGGCGGCCTCGGCGAAGTCCCTCTGCGCGGACGCGGCAGTGGCCGCGTGCGAGCGCTCGATCCAGGTGCACGGCGGGATCGGCTTCACCTGGGAGCACGTCCTGCACCGGCTCTACAAGCGGGCACTCGGGATCCAGTCGTGGGAAGCTTCGGGGCCACAACTCCGCTCCGAGGTGGCCGCCAGCCTGCTGGACGGCGACAGGGAGGTGACGTGGACGGGCTGACGATGGACTACGAGCTCAACGTGCCGGCGATCCTTCGTCGCGCTGAGGAGCTGTTCGGAGACAAGACGATCTCGAGCCGGCTGCCCGACAAGAGCTGGCACACGTACACCTACGCCGACTTCGTCCGCCGCTCGAAGCAACTGGCGATCGCGCTCCGCGACGAGCTCGGGCTCGTCGACGGAGACCGGGTCGCCACGTTCGCGTGGAACCACCACGAGCATCTGGAGACCTACATCGGCCCACCGGTCGGCGGCTTCGTCACGCACACGCTGAACCTGCGGCTCCACCCGGACGACCTCGCATTCATCGCCAACCACGCCGGTGACCGCGTTTTGATCGCCGACAAGACCCTGTGGCCGCTCGTCGAGGCCTTCCTCGGGCGAGTCGGTTTCGAGCACGTGATCGCGGTCGGCGCGGGCGAAACGCCTCCCGGGACGATCGACTACGAGGCCCTGCTGGCGACGGCCGATCCCGAGACGTTCTCCTACCGCGAGCTCGACGAGCGGTCGGCGGCTGCGATGTGTTACACGAGTGGCACCACCGGCCGACCGAAGGGCGTGCTCTACTCGCACCGGGCGATCGTGCTGCACTCCCTCGCGTCGTCGCAGGCGAGCTCGCTCGCGATCGCGGAGTCGGACACCGTCCTCCCTGTCGTGCCGATGTTCCACGCGAACGCGTGGGGCTTCCCGTTCACCTGCACCCTGGCCGGCTCGACCCAGGTCTTCCCGGGTCCGCACCTCGACCCGGTCTCCCTCCTCGACGCGTTCGTCGAGCAGGAAGTGACCGTGACGGCCGGCGTACCGACGATCTGGACTGGGATCCTGCAGACCCTCGACGCGCGCCCCGGCGACTGGGACCTGTCGCGGCTGCGCTCGATGATCGTCGGCGGAGCGGCCGCGCCGCGGGCCATGATCGAGGGGTTCCAGCAGCGACACGGCCTGCACATCACGCACGCCTGGGGCATGACAGAGCTGGCGCCGCTCGGCACGGTCTCTGTCCTCTCGACCCGGGAGCTGGCGCTGGGAGAGGACGAGCAGTTCGCTCACCGGGCCAAGCAAGGGCTGCCCGCCCCGTTCGTCGAGATCCGCGCGCGCGGCGAGGAGGGGCTCGTCCCGTGGGACGGAGCCACGATGGGGGAGCTCGAGGTCCGCGGCCCGTGGGTCGCGTCGGCCTACCACGACGCGCCCGAGGCAGACGACCGCTGGACCAGCGACGGCTGGTTCAAGACCGGGGATGTCGTCACGATCGCGCCGAACGCCTACGTCGAGATCCAGGACCGCTCGAAGGATCTCGTCAAGTCCGGCGGCGAGTGGATCTCGTCGGTCGCGCTCGAGAACGCCCTGATGGGCCACCCGGCAGTGCTCGAGGCCGCCGTGATCGCCGTCCCCGACGAGAAGTGGTCGGAGCGCCCGCTGGCAGTGGTCGTCTTCCGCGAGGGCGAGAGCGCGGACGCCGACGAGCTGCGGGCGTTTCTCGCGCCACGGTTCGCGAAGTGGTGGCTGCCGGAGCGGTTCGAGGCGGTCGACGAGATCCCCAAGACCGCTGTGGGCAAGTTCCGCAAGACCGCGTTGCGGGAGCGCTTCGGCTAGCACCACCTCGCCCGTCTCCGTTCACCCCCGAGGAGGACCCGTTGGGAACGTTCATCACCACCGAGCACGAAGGCGCGGTCGCGCTCGTCACGATCGCCAACCCGCCCATGAACCAGCTCTCCGCTGCGCTCCTGAAGGAGCTCGAGCACGAGGTCGACCGGCTCGACGCCGACGACACGACCCGTGCCATCGTCCTCCACGGCGCCGGTGAGCGGGCGTTCGTGGCCGGGGCCGATATCAAGGAGTTCCCCGCGTTGCGGGAGGCCGGCGGGAACGAGGGCGGCGCGGCGCGCGGGCTCCACTCGCTCGGTCACCGCATGGACGCGTCGCGCACGCCATTTGTGGCTGCGATCAGGGGTTACTGCCTCGGCGGTGGGCTCGAACTGGCGATGTGCTGCGACGTCCGCATCTGCGCCGACGACGCGAAGCTCGGCCAGCCGGAGATCAAGCTCGGGCTGATCCCCGGCGGCGGCGGCACACAGCGGCTGCCCCGACTGGTCGGCCAGGGCAGGGCGAACCTGCTCAACCTCGGCGGCGAGTTCATCGACGCGGACACGGCGTATGCCTGGGGCCTCGTCGAGCAGGTGGTGGCAGGAGACGAGCTCCTGGCCACCGCGACGGCCGTAGCGACCGGGTTCGCCGCCCGCTCTCCCCACGCCGTGGCGATGATCCGCGAGCTCGCCCGCACGACGCGCGACCTCCCGCTCGAGGAGGGCCTGCGTCGGGAGGCGGACGGGTTCCGCCTCTGCCTGCTGAGTGAGGACGGCCGTGAGGGAATCGAGGCCTTCCTGGAGAAGCGCGAGCCCCGCTTCGGCCAGGAAGCCGCCTCGTAGCCCCCTCCTGGGGCCAGGGAGACACCGAACCGCGACAGGCCGGCGAGTAGGATCGAGCCGGTGCGTCTCGGGATCCAACTCGGATACGACGACCCTGTCGGCGGCGTGGCGCTCGCGCAGGAAGCAGAGCGGCTCGGGTTTCACTCGGTCTGGACATCGGAGGCCTACGGCACCGACGCTGTCACTCCGATGGCATGGGTCGCGGCGACGACGGAGCGGATCGCTGTCGGCAGCGCGATCATGCAGATGCCGGCCCGCTCTCCGGCGGCTACGGCGACGACGGTGGCGACGCTCGACCTGCTCTCGGGCGGGCGCGTCCTGCTCGGGCTCGGGACCTCGGGGCCGCAGGTCGCAGAAGGCTGGCACGGCCAGCCGTGGGGGAAGCCGCTGACGCGCACGCGCGAGTACGTCGAGCTCGTGCGGACGATCCTGCGCCGCGAGGAGCCACTCGAGCACCACGGGGAGCACTACGACATCCCCTACACGGGACCGGGCGCGACGGGCCTCGGCAAGCCGCTGAAGATCATCGTCCATCCGTTGCGCAGCGAGGTGCCGATCTACCTGGCGGCGATCGGCCCGAAGAACGTCTCGCTGGCGGCGGAGATCGGGGACGGCTGGCTGCCGATCTTCTTCTCCCCCGAGCGCGCCGCGTCCGTGCACGGCCCGGCGCTGGACGACGGATTCGCTCGGCGAGGCGGGCGCCCCGAAGGCTGGGATCTGGCGCCCCTCGTGCCGGTCGTGCTGAACGCCGACGTCCAGGCCTGCCGGGACTTCCTGAAGCCGATACTGGCCCTGTACATCGGCGGTATGGGTGCGCGCGGACAGAACTTCTACACCAGGCTCGCCGGGCGCTACGGCTTCGAGGCGGAGGCGGCGACGATCCAGGATCACTACCTCGGGGGCCGCAAGGGCGAGGCGGCAGCGGCCGTGCCGGACGCGCTCGTCGACGAGATCGCCCTCGTCGGAGACCGCGCGCGGATCAGGGATCGGCTCGACGCCTGGCGCGAGAGCGGGGCGACGACACTCGTATTGCAGACGCGGCAACGGGAGGCGCTCCAGGCGCTGGCGGAGTTGACGGCGTGACGAGCGACGCGGTCCCCTACCCCGAGCCCTGTCGATGAGCGATTCGGGCCGTCGCCGGATCTACCTCATGCGCCACGGCGCAGTTTCGTACTTCGACGACGCCGGCCGCCCGGTCGACCCCGACACGGTACCGCTGACCGAGGAGGGGCGCGCTCAGGCGGGAGCGGCACGTGACCTCCTGACCGGGATCGCATTCGACCGGGTGATCGCAAGCGACCTTCCCCGCACGATCGAGACGGCGAGGCTCGTGGCTCCGGAGCACGAGCTCGAGGTCTGGCCGGAGTTGCGGGAGCTCCGCGGCGACAAGATCTCCGCGATCCCTCCGAGCGAGCTCGAGGCGGCCTTCGTGCACGCGTTCCGCGGGATCGTGCCGAACGACAAGCCGTTTCTCGGCGGGGAGACGATCGGGGAGCTCTTCGACCGCGTCGTCCCGGCGCTCGACCGGCTTCTTGCCGACGCCACCTGGGACACCGTGCTGCTCGTCCTCCACGGAGCGGTCAATCGGGCGATCCTCTCGCACGCTCTCACCGCGCAGCGCCTGTTCCTCGGGCACTTCGAGCAGGCACCCGGCTGCGTCAACGTGCTCGACGTCGGCGCGGAGTGGATCGTTCGCGCGGTCAACGTCAGCCCGCCCGACCTCGCGCACCGCCTTACGCGGAAGACCACGATGGAGGGCTACTGGGAGCGGTACCGCGCCTCGAGCTGAACGCCCGGAGGAGAGAAGGCCGACGCTGCCTGGTCCGACCGTCGAGCTCGTCCCCTGCGCGGTCGCACTACGTTGGCTTCGGGCACTTCGTGGCCGCGACCGGGCGGAACGTCCCCCCCGTGAACTTGACGAGTTGCGCGCACTGGATCGGGAACTGGCCCGCCGCCCCCGTCCGCTGCCTGACCCCCGGCAGGAGGAAGGGGCTGGGCTCGTTCCAGTCCCGATACGCCGCCAAGAGCGAGGCGCGCGTCGGGTTCTTGCCCGCCGTGTAGAGGAGCTGGGTGAAGGCGTGTGCGGCCGCGAAGCCGTACACGTTGAGGGCGTCCGTGACGCGGCCCTTGGGGTAGTACTTCGCCATCAGGCGCTTGTAGAGCAGCATCCCGGCGTCCTTGTCCCAGCGCGGGCTGGCCGGGTCCTTCGAATACTGCACGGTGTACGTCCTGTCGACGAGGTCGCCGCCGCCCCGCGCCTTCGCGAGCGTCAGGAACGTATCCGTCGCCGAGACGGAGTTCGTGTAGATAACGGCCGGCGACCACCTGAGCGCGTTCGCAGTCGCGTACGCCTGGATCGTCTTGGTCGGTGTCGCCAGGATCACGAACACCGAGGCGCCACTCGCCTTCAGCTTCGCTATCTGCGAGGCGATGTCGGGCGCCGTGACCTCGAACGGCTCCTTGGCGACGATGTTGGCCGCCTTGCCACCGAGGCCGGCCTCGAGGCCCGTGATGTAGTCCTTGCCGTAGTCGTCGTTCTGGTAGAGCACGCCGATCTTGCCGTTCGGGCTGCTGTGGGCGATCGTCTCGCCGTAGATCTTGCCCTCGAGCTGGTAGGAGGGCTGCCAGCCGGTCGTCCACGGGTACTGCTTCCAGTCCGCGCCCCAGGTCGTCGCTCCGGTCGCGACGAGCATCTGCGGGATCTTCTTGGCATTCAAATACGGGCGGGTGGCGAGGTTCACCTCGGTGCCCAGCGAGCCTACGACCGCGAATACCTTGTTCTGCTCGACGAGCCCACGGGTCAGCTGCACCGACTGCGGCGGCGAGTACTGGTCGTCCTTGATCTCGAAGATGATCTGCCGTCCGTACACCCCGCGCTTCCCGTCAGGCCCTCGCCGCGCGTTCACGTACGAGAAGTACGCCTTCATCGCCAGGGGGATCGTGGCGTAGAGCGAGGCCGGCCCAGATAGTGGGAACGTGCCGCCGATCGTGACGGTGCGGGCCGTGACACCCGTCTCGGCCTTCGCCGCCGTCGCGGTGGACGCAGTCAGGGTGAGCAGCGCGGTGAGCGCTAGCGCGATCAGGGTGAAACGTCGCATCGTTACTCCTTCATGGCTGTGCACCGGCGCTTGGGCCGCTCGAGGACCGGATGACCTTAGCCGCCCGCGCCCCGCGACGCCGAGAACCGACCACCCTCGGTCAGGTGAGACCGATCTCGGCTGCGAGCGCCTCCGCCTCGTCGAGGTCGTCCGCGATCGCGTCGATCCCGCTCGCCCAGATCGTCGGGTCGGTCAGGTCGAGCCCCACCATGCGCGCGAGCTCCTCGGGCGCCTTCGAGCCGCCCGCCCGAAGGAGATCGAGGTAGGGAGCAACCATCGCATCGCCCTCACGCTGGTACGACCGGAAGATCGCGAGCGCGAAGAGGTACCCGTAGGCGTACGCGTACACGTAGCCGGGCGTGTTCATGAAGTGCGGGATGTAGCTCCACCAGACGTCGTAGTCCTCGATCTCGACCGAGTCGCCGAACAGCTCCGACTGGCAGGCGATCCACAACTCGCTGAGCCGATCCGACGAGAGCTCGCCCTGCTCGCGGCGCTCGGTGTGGGCCGCATGCTCGAAGCGGTTCATCGCGATCTGGCGGAACGTGGTCGCGATGGCGTCCTCCAGCTGGCCCGTGAGGAGGTCGAGGCGGCGGCGCGGATCGTCCTCGCTTCCGAGCAACTCCTTGAACGTGAGCGCCTCACCGAACACCGAGGCGGTCTCGGCGGTGGTCAACGGTGTCGAGGCGTTGAAGAGCCCGAGCGGCTGGGCCATCGAGCCGTGCAGCGCGTGCCCGAGCTCGTGCGCGAGCGTCAGGATCGAGCGTCGGTCGCCCGTGTAGTTCATGAAGACGTAGGGGTGGACGCCCGGCACGTTCGTGGCGCAATAGGCTCCGTGGCGCTTGTCGTCCCGCACCGGCGCGTCGATCCAGCCCTCGTCGAAAAAGCGTTCCACGGCGGCGCCGGCCTCGTCGGAGAAGCTGGCATAGGCATCGACGACGACGCGCCGCGCCTCGCTCCACGGCGTCTTGGAGACGTCGTCGGCAACCGGGGCGAAGCGGTCGTAGTGCGCGAGCCGGTCGAGGCCGAGCAGCTTCGCCTTGAGCCGGTAGTAGCGCTGGGGTACGTCGTAGCGTCCCGTGGCCGCGTCGATCAGCGCCTGCACCGCGTCGTCGGACGTCTCGTTCGAGAGGTTCCGGGCCGTGATCCACGTCGGATAGCCGCGCAGACGGTCGTCGATCGACTTGTCGAGAAGGATCGCGTTGAAGATCGAGGTGCGTGTGCGCAGGGTCGGCTTCAGGGCGACGGTGACGGCGGCCGCCGCTTCGCGGCGCTCGTCCCGATCGGCTTCGTAGAGCTTCGCCATCGCCGTCTCGAGCGCGACCGGCTCCGCCTCGCCCGGAAGGTCGACCCGGATCGAGCTCAATACCTCCTCGAACAGGCGCGACCAGGCGGAGAACCCCGAGACGGTCTTCTCGGTGAGGATCTTCTCCTCGGGCTCGGTGAGCAGGTACGGGCGGAAGACCCGCTGCGTCGTCAGCCAGTGACGCCAGTGGGCGAGCGCCGGATCGGAGATCAGCGCCTCGGCGGGCCCGTCGTCGATGGCAGCCCATTCGAGCCCGAAGAAGAGAAGGGTCGTCTCGAGCCCCGCGGCCCGTTCACCGAGCTTCGCCACGAGCGCGCCGCGCGACGCATCCGCCATGTTGGTGGAGAAGTTCATGTGCGCGTAGTAGAGAGCGCGCGTCGCGATCGACTCGATCCGCTCGTACTCGTCGATCGCCTCGGCGAGCCCGGAGGCGGAGAGTGTGGCGACGTTGCCGTAGTAGCGGTCTCGGAATGCGGTCGCCGCCGTCTCGGCCTCGGCGATGTCGCTTTCGATGCGTGGGTCGTCGCCGGAGGTGTAGAGGTCCGAGAGGTCCCACGCGACCTCCTCGGCTCCCGTCAGCTCAGTGGTTGTCATGCGCCGATTCTATGCACGCCGGTCGGGGTCAACGTCCGACTGTGAGCTGCTCCGGCTCGGTCGCCGGCGCTCGGCAGGCAAACCGCTCGCAGACGTAGACGGCGGGCTTGCCGTCGACGAGGCCCTTGCCCACGAGAAGCGGCACATCCTCGTCCGGGCCGACGGCGACGACGGCGCCGGGGGTGAAAGGCTCCAGGGCGGCCCGCGCGACCGGGCTGTCCGCCGGACCGATGATCGCGATCTCCTGCGGGACCGCGAGCCAGAGATCGAGCGCGCAAAGTGCCCAGCCGAACGCGCCGGGGGCACGACCCAGCATCGGCTCCACCAGGCGGAGGACACCGACGGCGCGCCGCTCGAGCTCGTCGTCGGCCCAGATCCGCGAAAGCCGCAGAAGCACGTGGGCGAGCATCGAGTTACCGGAGGGGAGCGGGTTGTCGTCCAGCGCCTTCGTGCGGGCGACGAGCTCCTCCCCATCCGTCGGGGCGAGGAAGAACCCGCCGTTGTCGTCGTCGGCGAAGAGCTCTACCGCGAGAGCAGCGAGACGGCGAGCCTCGTGCAACCAACGACCCTCGCCTGTCGTGATGTGGAGCTCGAGCATCCCGTGCGCGGCGTTCGCGTAGTCGTCCAGGAAGCCCTCTCCGCTCACCTTCCCTTCCCGCCACGCGCGAGAGAGGCGCCCGCCTTCGCGCGAAAGGGGTCCGAGCAGGAACTCGGCCACGCCCCGGGCGGCCTCCAGCCAGTCGTCGCGGTCGCATCGGCGCGCGCCCTCGGCGAGCGCGGCGAGGGCCAGCCCGTTCCACGACGCGAGCACCTTGTCGTCGAGGCCCGGCTGGGGCCTCTGCACGCGCTCGGCCAGCAGGCGGGAGCGAAGCGCAGGGTCCAGCTCCCCGCGGATGATCGAACGCCCGTGCTCGAACGGGAGCAACAAAGCCGACGGGACGCCCTCCTCCTCCGTCCACGTGAAGGTGAGCCCTTCGACGCCGTTCGTGTCTGCGTCCTGGGCGGAGGCGAGCCCGCCGTCCGGGAGCCGCAGCTCGCGAACCATGTAGTCGAGCGTCTCCTCGACAACGGTGCGGTACCGCGGCTCGCCCGTCACGACCCAGGCGTGCAGGTAGCTCGAGGCGAGCAGCGCGTTGTCGTAGAGCATCTTCTCGAAGTGCGGCACGAGCCAGCGCTCGTCGACCGAGTACCGGTGGAAGCCGCCGCCGACGAGGTCGTACATACCGCCTGCCGCCATGCCGTCGAGCGTCGTCCTGACCATGGCGAGCGCGTCGGGCGAGCCGCGCCGGAGGAGAAACTCGAGCGTCGAGGCCGGTGGGAACTTGGGCGCCCGGCCGAAGCCGCCGTGGGTGGGATCGAAGCTGCGCGCGATCCCCTGCTCTGCCGCCGCGAGCAGCAGCTCGGTGAGCGGCTCCTGTGAGGGCTCGATCCGGGCCGAGTGGCCGACAGCCTCGACGAGCCGGCGGGCCTGCGTGACGACGTCGTCCCGCTGTGTGCGCCACGCCTCTGCCACCGCTTCGAGCAGCTGGGTGAACGCCGGCATGCCATGGCGGGGCTCGGGCGGGAAGTACGTGCCTGCGTAGAACGGCTCGCCGTCGGGCGTGAGGAAGACCGTCATCGGCCATCCCCCCTGGCCCGTCATCGAGACGGTGGCGTCCATGTAGAGCGCGTCGACGTCGGGGCGCTCTTCACGATCGACCTTGACGTTGACGAAGTGCGCGTTCATCACTGCCGCAGTCGCCGGTGCTTCGAACGACTCGTGCGCCATCACGTGACACCAGTGGCAGGCGCTGTAACCGACCGAGAGCAGAATCGGCTTGTCGTCGCGGCGCGCCAGCTCGAGCGCCTCGGCGCCCCACGGGTACCAGTCGACCGGGTTCTCGGCGTGCTGAAGGAGATACGGGCTCGTCTCGGCGGCGAGGCGGTTCATGCCCACACGGTACGCACGCCCCGCAGCCGGGCGCGGAGGATCGAGCGCGCACGGGAGGAGTCGAGCGAACAGTCGAGTGGCCTGCCGGGCGGCGCCGGGGCGCGACGGACGGGCCGTCCGGCGACGATCTCGGCCAGCTCGGCCCGTGATACGTCGTCGCCGCCGGCCACGTTGAGGGGCCCTGCGAGATCGAGCGCGGACAGCTCCAGCAGCGCCGCCGCGAGATCGGTGACCTGCACCGGCGAGCGGATCTCGTCCTCGTAGAACGTCGCCTCCGGATCGATCGCCGTGAGCTCGTGCTTCGAGGGCGCGTGGCCGGGCCCACCGACGATGAGCGAGGTGCGAACGAGGAGAGTGGTCGGCAATGCCGCTGTCACCCGGTCTTCCGCCTCGGCCTTGGCGGCCCCGTAGTCGGTGCAAGGGGAAGGGCGATCAGCCTCGACGTAGGGCTCCCCTTTGCGCCCGTCGAAGACGACATCCGTCGAGAGATGGATCAGCCGCGCCCCGACGGCGGCAGCGGCGCGCGCGACGTTCTCGGACCCCTCGACGACGATCTCACGGGAACCCTCCCCGTCCTGGCGATACGCGGTGTGGATGACGACCTCCGGGCGTACGCGTTCGAACAGCGCCCGCACGGCGGCGGCATCCCGCACCTCCACCCGCTCGCCCGTCGCCTTGTCGGAGAGGCGCATCAGCTCGACGCCCAGGAACCCGGTCGCCCCGGTGACGTGGATCCTCACGGCTCCGAGTCGGGCACGGGCTCCGGCCGGGGCGGGTCGCCCTTGTGACGGCGCTTGCGGATCCACTCGACGACGAAAGCGACCGTGAACGCGAAAGCGAGCCCGATCAGGACGCCCTTCCAGGGCTGCTCCTCGAACTGCTTGCCACCGATGTAGCCGAGCAGCGCGGCGTAGGTCGCCCAGAGCAGGCCCGCGACGATGTCGTACCGGAGGAAGCGGTGCCAGCTCAGCGCGCTCGTGTAACCCGAGGTGAAGGTGACCGCGGTCCGACCGAACGGGATGAAGCGCGCGATCAGGATGATGTAGCTACCGCGCTCCTCGAGCTGCTGCTCTGCCCAGTCGAAGGCGTGGTGTGCCCGCTCGTGCTTGAACAGTCGTCGCACCGTGTGCTCACCCGCGAACGTCCCGATCCCGTACGAGATGTTGTCGCCGATCACGGCGCCTCCCCAGGCGGCAAGGATCACGGGAGCGAAGTGGAGGTCGCCGGCACCGGCGAGCGTCCCCGCGATGATCACCATCGTCTCGCTGGGAACGACCGGGAAGAAGGCGTCCAGGAGCGCGACCCCGAAGATGGCCGCGTAGCTCCAGTTCGAGCCCGAGACCCAGTCGACCATCACGTTGAACACGAGTGCATCCTCGCAGAGAGCCGAACCGCGATGATGCACCGGTGAGCCTGACGCCCCTCGCCGGCCAGCGCGTGCTCGACGTGACGACCTCGATCGCGGGCCCGTACTGCGCCCAGATCCTCGCCGCACTCGGCGCCGAGGTGATCAAGGTGGAGCGACCCGACACGGGCGACGACGGGCGAGCCTGGGGGCCGCCGTTCTGGAACGGCGAGGGGACGATGTTCCTCTCGGCCAACGCCGGCAAGCGCTCGTTGGCGCTCTCCCTGCGGGACCCCCGCGGCCGCGACGCTTTGCTGCGGCTCGTGGACGGCTCGGATGTCTTCCTCCAGAGCCTCCGCCCCGGTCTCGCCGACGAGCTCGGTCTCGACCCGGCGTCGCTGCGTGCGCGCAACGGGCGGCTCGTCTACTGCTCCGTCGGCGCGTACGGGCACGTCGGCCCGCTGAGCCACGAGCCCGGCTACGACGCACTCATGCAGGCAGCGGGTGGACTGATCTCGATCACCGGCGAGCCCGGCCGCTCGGGGGTGCGCGTCGGCTCGTCGCTGATCGACCAGGGGACGGGGACCTGGGCCGCGCTCGGCGTCCTCGCCGCCCTGCTCGCGCGTGAGCGCAGCGGCGAGGGGTCGGTCGTCGACGTGTCGCTGTACGAGACCGCGCTCGGGTACGTCGGCTACCACCTCGCGGGCTACCTCGCGGACGGCACCGTGCCGGAGGGTCAGGGAACCCGATTCCCGATGGTCGCGCCGTACCAGGTGTTCGCGACGCGCGACGGCGAGCTGATGATCGCGGGCGGCAACGACCGGCTGTTCGGGGCGATCTGCCGCGTCGTGGGGCGCCCCACGCTCGTGGACGATCCGCGCTTTGCCACCAACCCGGAGCGCGTGCGCAACCGTGACGAGCTGTGTGCAATCCTGGAAGAGGCGCTGTCCGAGCACGACTCTGCCCACTGGCAGGAGCGGCTGGCGGAGGCCGGCGTGCCGGCCGCCCCGGTTGCCAACATCGCGGACGTCGCCAGTGCACCCCAGACGGAGGCCCTCGGCATGCTGCAGCCCCTCGCCCATCCCACGATCCCCGACCTCAAGCTGACGGCGCTGCCGCTCTCCTTCGACGGCGAGCGGGCCGTCCACCGCTCGGCGCCACCGGCCGTCGGCGAGCACACGGCAGAGATCCTGGGCGAGGCCGGCTTCGACACCGACGAGATCGCGGCGATGGCCGCGGAAGGAGTGATCCGGCAATGAGTCACCTCTCCGCCTCGTTCAGCGCCACCATTCGCGTCCACCTCGCCGACTCACCGGGGGCCTTCGCCCGGCTCGCCAACGCAATCGGGGAGGCCGGCGGTTCGCTCGGCGCGATCGATCTCGTCCGCATCGAGAAGGGGATCAAGGTGCGCGACGTGACCGTCGACGCATCCGACTCGGAGCACCTCGACCGCATTGTCGAGCAGGTCAGGGCAATCGACGGCATCGACGTCGAGCGCGTCTCTGACCGCACCTTCCTGATGCACCTGGGCGGCAAGATCGAGATGCAGTCGAAGAGCCCGGTCAAGACCCGCGACGATCTTTCGATGGCCTACACGCCGGGCGTTGCGCGGATCTCCCAGGCGATCGCGGCCGACCGCGAGCTGGCCTGGAACCTGACGATCAAGCAGAACACCGTCGCGGTCGTCTCCGACGGCACTGCGGTGCTCGGCCTCGGCGACATCGGCCCCGAAGCCGCCATGCCCGTGATGGAAGGGAAGGCGCTCCTGTTCAAGGAGTTCGGCGGTGTCGACGCGTGGCCGATCTGCCTCGACACGACGGATCCCGACGAGATCGTCGCGATCGTGAAGGGCATCGCGCCCGGCTTCGGCGGGATCAACCTGGAGGACATCTCGGCTCCCCGTTGCTTCGAGATCGAGGAGCGGCTACGCGCCGAGCTCGACATCCCGGTGTTCCACGACGACCAGCACGGCACGGCGATCGTCGTGCTGGCGGCGCTCCTGAACGCGCTCACGGTCGTGGGCAAGCGGATCGAGGAGATACGCGTCGTGATGACGGGCGTCGGCGCGGCCGGCATCGCAGTCACCGACATCCTCGTCAACGCAGGTGTGCGCCACGTGATCGGCTGCGATCACGGAGGTGCCCTCTACCCCGGCCGGGAGGACCTGAACCCGATCAAGCACGCCTTCGCCGAGCGAACGAACCCGGCCGGCGTCCGGGGCCAGGCGGACGAGCTCCTCGCCGGTGCCGATGTCTTCATCGGCCTCTCGGTTCCCGGAGCGATTTCCCGGGCGGGAGTCGAGCGGATGGCAGCGGACGCGATCGTGTTCGCAATGGCGAACCCGACCCCCGAGATCGCCCCTGAAGAGCTGCCGCCCGGAAAGGTCGCCGTCGTCGCCACGGGACGCTCCGACTACCCGAACCAGATCAACAACGTGCTCGCGTTCCCCGGGGTCTTCCGGGGGGCGCTCGACGTGCGCGCGAGCACGATCACCGAAGGCATGAAGGTCGCCGCCGGGCACGCGCTCGCGTCCGTGATCGGGGCGGACGAGCTCGGGCCCGAATACGTGATCCCGAGCGTCTTCAACCGCGAGGTGGCCGCGGTCGTGGCGCGCGCGGTCGCCGAGGCAGCGGTGCTGGACGGCGTCGCACGGAAGCACCCGCCGAAGTCGATCGATCCGTCCTAGAGCGAGGCCCGGGCAGCGCTTCACTCGTAGTGGAGCGCCTCCAGCGGGTTCAGCCTGGCGGCACGGCGGGCCGGGAAGATCGCCGCCAGCACCCCCACGACCACGGCGGCGACCGCGAACACGATCACCTGGGTCGTCGGGAACGAGAACTCGATGAAGTCGACGCGCGCGATCAGCAAGCCTGCGAGCACGACGCCGAGCACGATCCCGATGAGGGCCCCGATCAGCGAGGTGATCACGCTCTCGTGCCTGATCATGCGGCGCGTCTGGCGGCGCGTCATCCCGATCGCGCGCAGCATCCCGATCTCGCGGGTGCGCTCGAACACGCTGAGGACGAGCGTGTTGACGATCCCGAACAGGCTCACGAGAACCGACAGCGCGAGCAGCACGTAGAGGATGTTCAGGATCGAACTGAGCCCCGAGATCTGGTTGTCGATGAATTGCTGCCGGGTCTGCGACTTGGCGTTCGGGAACTGCGCCAGCGCCCGCTCGAGTGCAGCTGAGTTTTCGGCGGTCTCGCCACCCTGGAAGAGCAGGAAGGAGTAGATGTTCTTCGGCGACGGGTTCTCCGCATCCCACGCGGCCGCGGAGATCGTGACGACCCCGAACGGCGATCCGCCCGCGGGTGGATCGAAGACACCCTCGATCCGAAACGCCCGCGCCTCGCCGTTCACGAACGTGAGGGTGATGGGCGACCCGAGCTTCAGGTCGTGCTTCTTCGCGAAGTCCTGGTCGACGAAGGCTCCGTTTGACCCGAGAGCCCCGAAAACGGCGTTCGAGCCCTCCACCCAGTCGAGGTTGAGGACGTCCTTGGTGCCCGGGGTGACGGCAGTCGCGAACTCCCTGTTGCCGAACACCAGCGCCTCCCCCGTGCGGACACTGCCGCTCGCTGTCACGCCGGGCACCTTGGCGGCGGCCTCGGCAGCGGCGATCGGGATCGGCGAGAAGTCGTTCTGCGCCGTGATCGCATAGTCGCCCTTGAAGATGTCGTTGACCGCGCCACGGAACGATTGCGTGATCCCGGCGGCGAGAGTTGCCACGAGCGTGACGAGGGCGAGGCCGATCATCAGGGCAGCAGCCGTCGAGGCGGTGCGCTGCGGGTTCCGCCGGGCGTTGTCGCGCGCCAGCGTGCCGGCGGCCCCGCCGATGCGCGTCGCGGGCCAGCCGAGGATACGGGTCAGGCCGGGGATCAGCGGCGCCGACAGCGCCGCGACGCCGACGAAGACCAGGAGCATCCCCACGATCATGAACAGCAACACCTTCGTGGTATCGAGACCGGGGCCGAACAGCCCCCAGAGGAGCCCCGCAAACCCGAGGATCGTGAGTAGACCAGCAGTTGGCGTGCGGAAGCGGGCGAAGCGTCCCGGTGGGATCGTCGAGCCCTCTCGGACTGCTGCGATCGGCGGAACCCGGGTCGCCTTGATCGCCGGCATCACACTGGCCACGAGCGTGACGACGATGCCGAGTAGCAGGGCGACGACGATCGTGCGCGTACCGAAGATAAGGCCGCTGTTGGGCAGCGTGAACCCGACCGCGTCGAAGAGCTTGAACAACCCCGTCGCGAGAGCGAGGCCGAGGAAGAGACCGATGATCGAAGCCACCGCGCCCATCGCGAGCGCCTCCAGGACCACCGAGGCACGAACCTGGCGTCGCGTGGCGCCGAGCGTCCGCAGGGTCGCGAGCTCGCGCGTCCGCTGAGCGATCGTGATCGAGAGCGAGTTGAAGATCACGAACGCGCCCACGAAGAGAGCGATCACACCGAACGCGAGCAGGAAGTAGCGCAGGAAGTCGATGAACGCGTTCACCTCCCTGGCGTCCTCGGTGGCCTGCTCCGCGCCCGTCCTCACCTGTGTCCCCGGGGGCAGGATCGCGCTGATCTCGGCGACGAGCGCCGAGGGTGAGACGCCCGGCTTACCCGCCACGCGGATCTGGTCGAGCTTCCCCGGCTTTCCGAACAACGACTGTGCCGTCGGTAGGTCGAACCCTGCGAGGGTGGCGCCGCCGATCGTGTCGACCGAGCCGAACTTGACGAGCCCCGAGATCCTCAAGGTCACGATCGGCCCCTCGGCCTGGACACCGATGCGCTGGCCCACTGCGAGCTTCTTCTTCGAAGCGGTCGAGATGTCCACCACGACCTCTCCCGGCCCGGGCCACGAGCCCTGCTCGAGGGAGAGGGTGTTGAAGTCCTCCTTCGTCGGGTCGAGGCTGAACCCGAGGTTCGGCGCCCCTCCGAAGACGATCGCCTTGCCGTCGGAGCCGATCAGCTGGGCTTCGCCGGCCACGCCCCCGATCGCGTCGGCCACGTCGGGAAGCGCCGCGACCACGTCGAGAACTGACTCGTCGAACGCCGGCGCGATGCTGCCCGAGCCGTCCGAGACGTCGAAAGCCGACTTCCCCGTGATCGTCGCGTCGGTGCCCTGGTAGACGCTCGAGAAGATGGCGTCGAAGGCCTTGTCGATCGAATCGGTGAGCACGAACGTGCCGCTCACCATCGTGACGCCGAGCACGATGGCAAGGGCGGTCAGGACCGTTCTCAGCTTGCGCCCGAGCATGCCTTTGAGCGCGAACCGGATCACAGGCTGCCGATCTCCTCCATCGAGGCGGCGATCTCGTGGGTGCTCGATCCGGAGAGCTCGCGCACGATGTTGCCGTCGGCGAGGAACAGGACCGTGTCGGCAATCGCTGCGGCCCGGGCCTCATGCGTGACCATCACGACGGTCTGCCCCAGGTCAGCGACCGTATGCCGCAGCAACTCGAGGATCTCGCCGCCGGTCTTCGAGTCGAGGTTGCCCGTCGGCTCGTCTGCGAAGACGACGTCGGGGCGGGAGACGAGTGCCCGTGCGATCGCGACGCGTTGCTGCTGCCCGCCGGAGAGCTCGGAGGGCCTGTGCGAGAGCCGGTTGCCCAGCCCGACCGACGAGATCAGCTCGTCCATCCAGGCTCGCTCGGGCTTCACCCCCGCGATCGCCAGGGGCAGCGTGATGTTCTCCTCCGCGCTGAGCATCGGCAGGAGGTTGAAGAACTGGAAGACGAACCCGATGTGGTCGCGCCGAAGCCTCGTCAGCTCCGTGTCACCGAGCTCGGTGAGCTCCTTGCCGGCAACCATGACCGAGCCGGAGGTCGGCTTGTCGAGGCCCGCCAGGATATGCATCAGGGTCGACTTGCCGGATCCCGAAGGCCCCATCACGGCCGTGAGCTTGGCGGCCGGGACGCTGACGGATACGCCACGCAGCGCGTCGACGGCGGTTTCGCCCTGCCCGAAGCGTCGCGTGACATCCGTGGCGACGACGACGGGGCCGGTCTCGCGGGCCTGCATCGGACTGAGCGGTGTCTCTGTCACATTCATCGACTCCTCGGAGGTTGCCATGGGCCAAGTGTCCGGCACGGAGTGTCTCGAGCGCTCTACGGATAACCGTATACGCGCGCGGCGTGCCGACCGGTCGAGCGAGCACGCGAGGGCTTCGGCTCGGGACGAGGCGCCCTCTCGAAACCCATCACGTGCCTTGCACCGCCCCGCTCCCCGGCTGCTGCGCCCGCTTGCCGGTAACGACGAGCACGTCTCCGGGAATGCCGACGATTCGTCCATCTCGCCTCGCCGGCGACGAGAGTGGCGAGATCTGGATCATGGGATCGCCATGGGGGCGCTCCGAGACCAGAACCAGATCAACAACGTGCTCGCGTCCCCCGGGGTCTCCCGGGGGGCGCTCGACGTCCGGACGCGCGCCTGACCGGAGTCCGGGCGCGGGACGCTACTCGTACGAGATGGCTTCGAGCGGGTTCAGCTTCGCGGCTCGCCGCGCGGGCATGATCGCCGCCAGGATCCCGATCACCATGGCGACGACCGCGAGCACGGCGAGCTGGACCCACGGAATCGCAAATCGCACATCGAACTCCGAGAGCGCCTGGTTGACGAGCGCCGCGAGGAAGATTCCGAGCGGCAGCCCGATCGCCGTCCCGATCAACGCCGTGATGATGCTCTCCTGACGGATCATCCGGCGCACCTGGCGCCGCGTCATCCCGATTGCCCGAAGCATCCCGATCTCGCGGGTACGCTCGTACACCGAAAGCACGAGCGTGTTGATCATCCCGAAGACGCTGACGAACACTGCCAGGGTGAGCATGACGTACAGGAACGAGATGAACTCGTTGATGTCGGTGTCCTCGCGCTCGATCCATTCCTCGCGGGTCTCGAGCCGCGTGTCGGGGAACCCGGCGATCGCCGCCTCCATCTGCGCGCGGTTCTCCTCGGTCGCTTCGCCCGCGACGTTCGCCCACGTCCAACGGTTGCGGGGTCTGTCGTACAGCGAGTCGAACAACTCCAGCGAAACGTTGACACTCTCGAGCAAGGGATAGAAGGGCGGCGGCTCGAAAGTTCCCACGACCGTGACCTTTGCTCTGCGATCCGCGGTCGAGCTGATCGTGACCGAATCGCCGACCGCGATGTCGTGATCGTCGGCGAAGTTCGAGCTCACGATGGCCTTCGTCGTTCCGAGCGTCGCGAGGACGCTCTCGTCGCCCTCGCGCCAGTCGAAGACGTATGCGGCTGCGATCTTGTCCGGCTCGATGCCGCCGATCTCGGCCGAGATGCCGTCCACCAGGCCGGCATCCGAACGCACGCTCGTCACGAGCTCGGGGACGGACGATGCCGCTAGCGCATCGCCGGCTGCCGCGACAAAGGGCGTGTACCCGTCCAGCGACGTCACGACGTAGTCGGCGGCGATCTGCTCCTCGATCGCCTGCCGATTCGACTCTTTCATCCCGTTCGTGAGCGTCGCGATGAATGCAACGAGCGCGATCCCGATCATCAGCGCCGCCGCCGTTGCAGCCGTACGGCCAGGGTTCCTGCGGGCGTTCTCCCCGCCGGTGCGGGCGGCCACCCGATCCGGCACGACGCCCGGGAACTCCATCGGCCACTCCGGCTCCCACTTCGTCAGCGCCCGCCGTAGCCACATGACGATGACAAATGGCAGAAATAGCGGATTCAGGATCGCGCCCCCGACGAGAGCGCCGATGCGACGCGCGGCGGCTCCCGGCCCCCACGCTCCGTAACGGAGGAGCCAGTACGGCAAGAGGAAGAACGGCCAGAAGATCACCGTGAAGACGAACGCGGCCCAACGTCCGATCGGACTGCCGATCGACCGCGAGCGGACGCACGAGATGCGACGCGAGCATCGCGACGCCGAGGAAGAGCAGGAGAACGCCGGCGGCGATCGAGAGCAACCGATCTGCGGTACCGAGCTCGTCGGTGAACATCGCGCGGGCCAGGATGAGCAGAGCGGCGACGGCGACGATCCCGGCGACCCAGGGCACGAACGGCGCAAACCTGGACTTCGGGAGCGTCGCACCCTCGCGCACAGCCGCGATCGGGGGTACGCGCGTTGCCCGAATGGCTGGAAACAGCCCCGCGAGGAGGGTGATGCCGACGCCGACGGCGAGGCCTACGATCACCGTCCGCAGCGCGAAGACGCGGTCCGCGGTGGGAAGCTCGATCCCGAGAGCGCGGAACAGGCCCTCGATTCCCTCCGCCAGCGCGATCCCGAAGGCGAGGCCGATGATCGAGGCCAGGAGCCCGATGACGAGCGACTCGAGAATCACCGACCCGAGGATCTGGCGACGCGACGCGCCCGATCGTCCGCAGCGTCGCGAACTCGCGCGTCCGCTGCGCCACCGTGATCGAGAACGTGTTGAAGATGACGAACGCGCCGACGAAGAGGGCGATCGCGGCGAATACCAGCAGGAAGTACCGGAAGATGGACGTGAACTCGTTCACCTCGTCCACCTGCTCCGCAGCCTCGGCGGTGGCGCTCACGACCTCAGCGTCGGCCGGAAGGGCGGGCTCGAGGGCCGCGACGAGCTCGTCCTCGCTGACGCCTTCCACAGCCGCAATCGAGATCACGTCGAACTTGCCTTCCCGATCGAGGAGCTCCTGGGCGGCCGGGACGGTGAAGACGGCGAAGCTCGCGTTTCCGAGCCTGTCGAGGCTGCCGTACCGTGCGACCCCGACGAGCGTGAACGAGCGCTTCGGCTGGAGCGTCGAGATCTCGACGGTATCGCCGACCTGATAGCCCTGGTCGTCCGCGGTGCCGACGTCGATCACGACCTCGTCGGCCGTCGCGGGCCAGCGGCCTTCGAGGACGTTGAGCGGATTGAACTGCGCGAGCTCGGGAGCCGTGTCGACCCCGAACCCGAACGTCGGCGCGCCCTCCGAGCTGACCGCTTTCCCCTCGGGCGTGAGGATCTTCGTGTTGCGCTCGTCGAGCACGGTGCCGGTGGCGAGGGCGACACCGTCGACACCCCGTACGGTGTCGAGCAACGATTCGTCGACCGGGGGAGCCGGCGGCCTCTCACCGTCGATCGAGATCTTGAGGCCGCGGCCGGTCACGACCGCATCCGTGCCCGCGTACGACTCCGTGAAGAGGGTCTTGAACGCGCTGTTGACCGTGTCCGTGAGGATGTATGTGCCGCTGATCATCGCGACGCCGAGGACGATCGCAATAGCGGTCAGGAACGCGCGGAGCTTGCGGCCCGCGAGACCGCGGAGAGCGACCCTGATCACCCGGCAGCCACTTCTTCCATGACCGAGAGGATCTCGTGCTGGTTGCCGTCGGCGAGCTCGCGCACGAACTCACCGTCCGCCAGGAAGAGCACGCGCTGCGCCACCGCAGCCGCTCGCGCGTCGTGGGTGACCATCACGATCGTCTGGCCATAGTCGTCGACGGAGCGGCGAAGGAGCTCGAGGATCTCGGTGCTGGTGGACGAGTCGAGATTTCCCGTCGGCTCGTCGGCAAAGAGGACGGTCGGCTTCGTAACGAGCGCCCTTGCGATCGCCACGCGTTGCTGCTGTCCACCGGACAGCTCGGACGGTCGATGAGAGAGCCTGTCCTTCAGTCCGACGTCGCTGACGAGTTGGTCGAACCAGTCGCTCTCCGGCTTCACGCCCGCGATCGTCAGCGGCAGGAGGATGTTCTCCTTTGCATCGAGCATCGGAAGCAGGTTGAAGAACTGAAACACGAAGCCGATGTGCTCGCGCCGCAGCTTGGTGAGAGCGTTGTCTGCCATCGTCGTGATCTCGGAACCCGCGATGTCGACCGAGCCAGAGCTCGGCTTGTCGAGGCCGGCGAGGATGTGCATCAGGGTCGACTTGCCCGATCCTGACGGTCCCATGACGGCGGTTGCCTGTCCACGGATGATGTCGACCGAGACGCCTCGCAGCGCGTCGACTGCTGTCTCGCCCTCGCCATAGCGTCGCGTGACATCAGTGGCGACGACGACGGGGCCGTTCGCGCGGGCCTGCATCGGACCGAGTTGTGTCTCTGTCACGTTCATCGTCTCCTCGAAGGTCGCAAGGGCCAAGTGTCCGGGACGCAGCGTCTCGCGCGCTAGCCGGCTAACCGTATACGGCGGCGCGGCACGACGAGCCACACCTCACCCTCGATCACGTGCCTGGCACCGCCCCGCTCCGCGGCTGCTACGCCCGCTTGCCGGCCTCGACCAGCACGTCACCGAGAATGCCGACGATCTCGTCCATCTCCGCCTCGCCGGCGACGAGGGGCGGCGAGATCTGGATCACCGGATCGCCACGGTCGTCGGTGCGGCAGATCAGCCCCGCGTCGAACAGCGCCGGGGTGAGGAAGCCCCGCAGCAGCGTTTCGCACTCCTCCTCGGAGAACGACGCGCGCGTCTCCTTGTCCTTGACGACCTCGACTGCGTAGAAGAAGCCAGTTCCCCGCACGTCGCCCACGATCGGGAGGTCGAGCAGCGTCTCGAGCTTGGCCTTGAAGACGTCCTGGTTGTCGCGGACGTGCTCGACGATTCTCTCGCGCTTGAGGATCTCGAGGTTCTTGCGCGCGATCGCGCACATCACCGGATGACCGCCGAAGGTGATCCCGTGCGCGTACATCGAGCTGTCGTCGAGGAACGGCTCCATGACCGCATCGCGGGCGATCACGGCACCGATCGGCCCGTACGAGGACGAGAGACCCTTGGCGCAGGTGACGATGTCCGGACGGATGTCGTAGCGCTCCGATCCGAACCAGTGCCCCAGCCGGCCGAAGCCGGTGATCACCTCGTCCGCAGAGAGCAGGATGTCGTACTCGTCGCAGATCGCCCGCACTCCCTGCCAGTAGCCCGCGGGCGGGGTGAAGCAACCGCCCGCGTTCTGCACGGGCTCCATGTGCACGAGACAGACGGTCTCGGGGCCCATCGCCAGGATCGTCTGTTCGAGGTCGTCCAGAAGAAACCGGGTGAACTCCTCCTCGGTCTCCTCGACGGGCCGGTGGTAGCGGTTCGTATTGCGCACGTGCCGGACCTCCGGGACGAGCGGCTCGAACGCGCTCCGCAGCGCAGGGATGCCGTTGATCGAGAGGGCGCCCATCGTCGTCCCGTGGTAGGCGACCTGGCGCGCGATCGCCTTGAAGCGGCGCGGCGCCCCGGCTCCGCTTCCACCATGCGCGGCGTAGTACTGGCGCGCGAGCTTCCACGCCGACTCGACGGCCTCCGAGCCACCGGAGACGAAGAAGACGCGGTTGAGATCGCCCGGGGCGAGCGCCGCCAGCTCGGCGGCGAGCTCGATCGCCTGGGGGTGCGCGTACGACCAGTTCGTGTAGAAGGGCAACTCGCGCATCTGCGCGTGGGCCGCCTCCCCGATCTCGTCCCCGTAGCCGTAGCCGATGTTGACGGAGAAGAGCCCTGCCAGCCCGTCGAGGTAGCGCTTGCCGTTCGCGTCCCAGAGGTAGCAACCGTCGCCCTTGACGATAATCGGAACGTCCCGGCCCTCGCCGTAGCCGCCCATGCGGGTGAAGTGCAGCCACAGGTGCTCGCGGGCAGCCTGCTGGAGACCTGCGAGATCCATCTTCCTCAGCTCCGCACTTCGAGGTCCTGCGCCAGGCTGCGGCGCGCACGACGGTTCTCGAGGATCACGTTCGCCACCATCATCGTTACCGCGACGAGGAAGATCGCACTCGCGACGACGTTGATCTGCGGCGGGACCGAGACGCGGGCTGCTCCCCAGATCAGGAGCGGGAAGGTCGTCGTCGAGCCCGCGTTGAAGTACGTGATCACGAAGTCGTCGATCGAGAGCGCGAAGCCGAGCAGGGCGGCGCTGAGGATCGCAGGCGCGAGCAGCGGCAGCGTGACCTTGCGGAAGGTCGTGAACTCGTTGGCGCCGAGGTCCATCGCCGCCTCCTCCAGATGCCTGTCGAAGCCGATCAGGCGCGCCTTCACGGTGACGACGACGTAACTGACGATGAACATCACGTGCGCGATGAAGATCGTCGCGAACCCGAGCGCCACCTGGAGGTTGATGAAGAGGGTGAGCAGCGAGGCGCCGAGCACGATCTCCGGGGTCGACATCGGCAGGAAGATGATCACGTTCGTGGCACCGCGGCCGCGGAAGTCGTGCCGTACGAGCGCAAGCGTGATCAGCGTCCCGAGCACGGTCGCGACGACGGTCGAGAGCAGCCCGATCTCGAGCGACTTGATCACCGCGTCCTTGAGGCCGGGCATCGCGTCCCAGTCGATCCAGTTGTCGAGCGTGAAGCCCTGCCAGACGTAGTTGAACCGCCCCTTGGGCGAATTCAGCGAGAAGAGGACGACGACCGCGATCGGGATCAGCAGATAGGCGAATGCGAGCATCGCGAACGCGGTCAGCAGGTGATGGCGGATCCATCTCATCCGGTCAGCTTCTCCGTCCCCACGAGCCTGGCGTAGAGGCCGAGGGCGACGAGGATCATCGCCATCAGGATGAACGACAACGCCGCCGCCGACGGGTAGTTGATCCGCTCCAGGTACTGCGACTGGATCACGTTCCCGATCATCTTCTGATTCGGCGTTCCGAGCAGCTGAGCGTTGATGAAGTCGCCGGCGGCGGGGATGAAGGTGAGCAGCGTGCCGGCGACGATCCCCGGGGCCGAGAGCGGCAGGGTCACCCGCAGGAACGCCTGGAGCTTGCTCGCGTAAAGATCTCCCGCGGCCTCGAGCAACCGGGCGTCGATCTGCTCGAGCGACACGTAGAGCGGCAGCGCCATGAAGGGCAGGAAGTTGTAGGTGATCCCCGCGACGACGGCGAACCCTGTCGCGAGCAGGCGGCCGTCCGGGGCGAGGACGTGGAGCCACCGCAGAACCCCGACCACGGGGCCCTCGTCGGCAAGGATGTTGAGCCAGGCGAGCGTGCGGACGAGGTACGAGACGAAGAACGGCGCCACGATCATCACCAGGAAGAGGTTCTTCCAGCGGCCCCCGCGGAACGCGATCCAGTAGACGAGCGGGTAGGCGATCGCGAGGCACAGCACCGTCGCGATCCCCGCGTAGAGGAACGACCGCGTGAACTGGCTGCCGAATTCGCTGATCGCGTCGCTGTAGTTGCTGAACGACCACGTGAACTCGTAACCGTTCAGGAACGAGCCCGACTCGAGCGACTGGTAGCCGAGAAAGGCGAGCGGGACGACGAAGAAGACGGCAAGCCAGGCGAGCCCCGGGAGGAGGAGGAGGGCCGGTGCCAGCCAGCGGTGACGGTGGAAGACGGTCATCGAATCGCGAGGCCCGGGAGGACGGCTCCTCCCGGGCCCGTGGGCTCAGGCGCCGAGCACTTTCTGCCAGGCGGCCTGGTACTTCTCGTTCTGGAGAGCCTCCGCGCTGAACTGGCGCACCTGCGAGAGCATGTCGTCCGTCGGGAAGATCAGCGGGTTGTTCGCGGTGTCCGGGTCGGTCTTCGCGAGCTCTTCCTTCGCTCCCTTGACGGGCGTGACGTAGTTCACGTACGCGGCGATCTGGGCCGCGATCTTCGGGTCGTACGCGAAGTTCATGTACGTCGACGCGGTCGCGGCGCTGCCACCCTTGCGGGATCAGCATGTTGTCCGTCCAGATCATGCCGCCCTTCTCCGGGATCGCCCACTTCAGCTTCGGGTTGTCGGCGAGGAGCTGGACGATGTCGCCGGACCACGCCACCGCGGCCGCGATGTCGCCCTTCGTCAGCGGCTGCGCGTAGTCGTTGCCGGTGAACTGCCTGATCTGGCCGCTGCCGACGGCCTTCTGGATCGTGGAGATCGCACCCTCGAACTCGGCCTCGGTGAAATCGGCCGGATCGCCGCCGTTCGAGAGGATGGTCAGGCCGACCGAGTCCGCGAACTCGGTCAGCATCGTCACTTTGCCCTTCAGCTTTGGATCCGTCAGCAGCTGCTCGACCGACGTGACGGGGCCCGTGACGTCTTCGTTCCAGGCGATCCCGGTCATGCCCGACTGCCACGGCAGCGAGTAGGTGCGGTCAGGGTCGAACGGCGGGCTCGCCTGAGCGTCGACGAGGTTCGAGAGGTTCGGGATCAGGCTCTTGTCGAGCTCCTCGAGCCAGCCCTTCTCGACCAGCAGCGCCGGGAAGCGGGAGCTGTCGGTGAGGACGATGATGTCGCGGTCGATTCCCCGGCCCTGGCTGAGTGGGCCCTGGATCTTGGCGAAGTACGTCGCGTTGTCGTTGATGTCCTCGAAGTAGTCGACCTTGATTCCGGTCTCCTCGGTGAAGGCGTCGAGGGTCGGGCGCTTCTTCGTGTCCTCGTCGATGTCGATGTACAGCGGCCAGTTCGAGAACTTGAGCACGTCCTTCAGCTCACCCGCGCTGCTGCCCCCACCTCCACCCCCGCAGGCAGCGAGCAAGCCGGGGAGGGAGAAAAGCGCCACGCCTGCGGCGCCCCGCTGGACGACCTGCCGTCGAGTAAGCCTCGTGGTGATCAAGATTTGGCCTCCGTTTGGTCGACGACGAACCCCGAGTCGGCTCGCCAGCTGACGTTGACGTTCTCGCCCGGTCGGGGTACGAGCCCGCCGGTTTCGCTGTTCTGATGGAAGACGGACACGTCGCCGGCCGGCGTCGTGACCACGATCTGCGTTGCAACGCCGAAGTAGGCGCTTTCCTTGACGGTGCCCGGGAGCACGTTCGGCCCCTCGTTCCCGAGCCCGATCTTCTCCGGCCGGATGCCGACCGCGACCGAGCCGCTCCGTCCGGCCGTTTCGACCGTGACGACGGTGCCGTCGTCGAGCCGAACGGAGCCGTCGCCGACGACGGTCCCCGCGAGCAGGTTGGAGGTGCCGAGAAAGTTCGCCACGAACGCCGTCTGCGGGCGCTCGTAGAGGTCGGTCGGGGAACCGAGCTGCTCGATCTTCCCCTTGTTCATGACCGCGATCGTGTCGGCCATCGTCATCGCTTCCTCCTGGTCGTGCGTGACGTGGACGAACGTGATCCCGACGTTGGCCTGAATCCGCTTCAACTCGAGCTGCATCTGCTTGCGGAGCTTCAGGTCGAGCGCACCGAGGGGCTCATCGAGGAGCAGCACCCGCGGGGTATTGACGAGCGCGCGCGCCAGGGCGACCCGCTGCTGCTGCCCGCCAGAAAGCTGCTTCGGCTTGCGGCCGCCGAGGCCGGCGAGGTCGACGAGCTCGAGCATCTCCGTCGCCCGCAGACGGCGGTCGCGCTTGTCGATGCCCTTGCGCTCGAGACCGAAGGCAACGTTGTCGAACACCGTCATGTGCGGGAACAGCGCATAGCTCTGGAACACGGTGTTGACGTCGCGACGTGTACGGCGGGGTGCCGACGACGTCGACGTCACCCAGGTAGATGGCCCCCTCCGTCGGCTCCTCGAAGCCGCCGATCATCCGCAGCGTCGTCGTCTTGCCGCAGCCCGAGGGGCCGAGCAGCGCGAAGAACGAGCCGTGGGGGATCTCGAGCGAGACCCCGTCGACCGCGACGGCGCCGTCGAACCGCTTGACGACACTCTCGAGCCGGACATCGACCGGGACCGAAGCCGTTGACGTCATCGTGCACCCACGCGTGCGTCGACCCTCGCGCCGTTCGATCCATCTCGGTCCGGCACCCGGGCACCCCAGTCGTAGAGCCTGCTTCCACAACTCGAGGTAGAGGAAGCTCTCGGTCGTGATCACGTCCGGCAGCGCCCGGATCCGGTTCGTGACATGGAGCAGCTCCCGGCGGTCGGCACAGAGGAGCTCGACGAGCACGTCGAACCTGCCGGCCGTGACGACGACGTAGTCGGCCTCCTCCCAGTGCGCGATCGCGTCGGCGACGCGCTCCGGTGGCCCGGCGGTGCGGATCCCGACGAGCGCCTGGGACTCGAAGCCGAGCCCGAGCGGGTTCGTGACGCCGGTCACCTGGAGGATCGAGTCTTCGCAGAGGCGCGCGTAGCGGGCCCGGATCGTCGCCTCGGACACGCCGAGCGTCGCGGCGATGCGCCGGAACGGCTCACGGCCGTTCACCTGCAGCGCCTCGATGATGCCCTTGTCGATCGCATCGACGTGGCGAGCGCGCCGTATCGCCCACGGGCCGCCGAGTCGGGTCGAAGTCCTGAGTCGGTCCAGCGCGCTTCGCAATCGCGAGGACTTTCTAACCATTCCTTGCCGCATTGCGTCAATCGACAAGCGATCCGGTGCGCATCGCGACGGCAGCCGCCAGCCTGCCGCTACCACGCCGGGGAGACGAGCCGTCCCGGATCGAATGCTCACCCGGAGCCGGCTATGCGAGCTTCACGCAGACGTGCTTGACGCGGGTGTACTCCTCCATCGAGTACGCCGACATGTCCTTGCCGTAGCCGGACTCCTTGAAGCCGCCATGCGGCATCTCGGGCGTCAGCGGGAACAGGTGCTCGTTGATCCAGACGCACCCGAAGTCGAGCCTCGCCGGCGATCTTCATCGCTCGACCGACGTTCTCGGAGAACACCGACGACGCGAGGCCGTAGCGAACGTCGTTCGCCATGTCGACCGCCTGGCTCGTCCGACGAGAACCGCTGCATCGTGACGACGGGCCCGAAGACCTCGCTCTGGACGATCTCGGCGTCCTGCTCGCACGTCGGCGACGACGTCGGCTTGACGAAGTAGCCGCGCTCGCCGACTGACTCGCCGCCCGTCAGGACGGTGGCCTTCGCGTCGACCGCGCGCTCGAGGAACCCGAGCACGCGCTCCTGCTGATCCGCGGAGATCACGGGCCCCATCCCGATCTCGTCGTCGCTGCCCGGATCGCCGACCGTCAGCGATCGGCGACAGCGTCGACCGTGTTCGAGCCACGACGTCGTCGTAGATCCGCTCGTCGACGAGGATGCGCGACGACGCGGTGCAGTCCTGGCCCGAGTTGAAGATAGCCGCCGATCTTGATCGCCTCGGCCACCGTGGCGGGGTCGGCGTCGTCGAGCACGATCATCGGAGCCTTGCCGCCGAGCTCGAGGTGCACGTGCTTGACCGTGTCGGCCGCGTTCTTCGCGATCAGCTTCCCGGTCGCCGTGTCGCCCGTCAGCGAGACGAGCGCGATCGCCGGATGCCGCACGAGCGCGTCACCGACGGGCACGCCGTCGCCGGTCACGACCTGGAGCACGCCGGGCGGCAGCACCTCCTGCGCGAGCTCGACGAACCGGAGCATCGTCAGCGGCGTCTGCTCGGCGGGCTTGATGATCTGGACGTTGCCGGCGGCGAGCGCCGGGCCGATCTTCCAGACGGCCATGAAGAGCGGGTAGTTCCACGGGCAGATGCCCGCCACGATCCCGAGCGGCTCGCGGCGGATCATCGAGGTGTAGCCCTCGACGTACTCGGCGGCGGCCTTTCCCTCGAGGTTTCGTGCCGCGCCTGCGAAGAAGCGCAGGTTGTCGACCATGATCCCGGGCTCGTCGACCGCGACCCACCACGGCTTGCCGACGTTCCGCGACTCGAGTCGGGCCAGCTCCTCGGCGTTCTCGTCGATCACGTCGGCGAGCTTGAGCAGCAGCTCCATCCGTCCTTGGGCGTCTTGAAGCGCCACTCGTCCCAGGCGACCTTCGCGGCCGCGACGGCGCGCTCGACGTCATCGGCGGTGCCGCGCGGAACCTCGCCGATCACCTCGCCCGTCGACGGGTTGAGGATCTCCATCGTCTCCCCCGACGACGAGTCGACGAACTCGCCGCCGATGAACATCTTCTGCTGGGTCACGGCAACGCTCATGGTCTGGCTCCTCCCGGACGAATGATTCGACGTCACCTGACCGTACCACCGCATCGTTCTCGGCCGATTTCCCGACGCGCCGGCCGCGGATCCGCTAGAACCACCCACGTGAGGATCCTCGTCATCGGCACCGGCGGTGTCGGCTCGGCGTTCGCTGCGATCGTCGCAGCGACGTTCGTTCTTCGACCACTTCACGCTGGCCGACCTCGACGCGTCCCGGTCCCGCTCGGTCGTCGATGCGCTCGGCGAGGCCGATCGGTTTGCCGCTGCACAGGTCGACGCCTCGAGCGAGGCCTCGATCGTGGCGCTGATCCGGGACACGAAGGCCGACGTCGTCCTGAACGCGTCGATCCTCGTCTTCAACCCGCAGATCTTCGACGCGTGCCTCGAGGCGCGGCGTCACCTACCTCGACATGGCGATGACGCTGTCCGAGCGGCATCCCGACGAACCCGTACTCCGAGACGCGGCGTCAAGCTCGGCGACTACCAGTTCGAGCGGCACGAGCGACTGGGAGCAGGCGGGCCTGCTGGCGCTCGTCGGGATCGGGATCGAGCCGGGCGCTGCCGACGTCTTCGCACGCCACGCCGCGGACGAGCTGTTCTCGGAGATCGACGAGATCGGCGATCCGCGACGGCGCCAACCTCGTCGTCGAGGGCTACGACTTCGCCCCGACCTTCTCGATCTGGACGACGATCGAGGAGTGCCTCAACCCGCCCGGTGATCTGGGAGAAGGAGCGCGGCTGGTTCACGACCGAGCCGTTCTCCGAGCCGGAGATGTTCGACTTCCCCGAGGGGATCGGTCCTGGTCGAGTGCGTCAACGTCGAGCACGAAGAGGTGCTGCTCGTCCCGCGCTGGGATCGACTGCAAGCGCGTCACCTTCAAGTACGGGCTCGGGCGACGAGTTCATCGACGTGCTGAAGACGCTCCACAAGCTCGGGCTCGACTCGAAGGAGAAGCTGACCGTGCAGGGCGTCGAGGTCGCGCCCGCGCGACGTGGTCGCGGCGACGCTGCCCGACCCGATGACGCTCGGTGACCGGATGATCGGCAAGACCTGCGCCGGCACGCTCGTCACCGGGATCGGGAAGGACGGCGGCCCGGCGGAAGACCTACCTCTACCACGTCGTCGACAACGAGTGGTCGATGCGCGAGTACGGCTCGCAGGCGGTCGTCTGGCAGACCGCGACTCAACCCGGTCGTCGCACTCGAGCTGCTCGCCGAAGGCGCCTGGTAGCGGCGCCGGCGTGCTCGGGCCCGAGTCGTTTCCGGCGCAGCCGTTCCTGGACAAGCTCGCCGAGCTACGGCTGCACCGCACGGTGTGCTCGAGCTCGAGCCCTGAGCGGACGTTGCCCGGTTCGCCGGAATCTCTGCGGCACGCCAGCAGCGGCCGGAGGTGAGTCTGGCTCGGCCCCGACCGGCCGCGTTAGGATCGCCGCCATGGCCGCTCGTCCTCCTTCGCGCACCTCTTTCGGAGCTCGCGGGTGCACGGGAGCACGCACCTCGACGGTGGCACCGTGAAGGAGATGCTCGTCGCGCTCGAGGTACAGTTGCCCGCCGTCTCGGGGTGGGTGCTCGACGAGCGGCGCACGATCAGACGAGCACATCAACGTCTATGTGAACGGTCAACTCGCGGAGGCGGAGACGACGGTCTCGGTGTGCCGATCGGATCCACGTCCTGCCGGCGATCACAGGAGGGTGAGATGACAGAGCTCTTGGTCGGGACGAAGAAGGGCCTCTTCGTGCTCGACGGCGACATCGAACGGCGGCTTCGAGGTGACGGCACGTGCCTTCCCGGGCCAGTCCGTCGAGTACGCGATGCGCGACCCGCGCAGCGGCCGCTACCTGGCTTCTGTCACCTCGTGGTTCTACGGTGGGCGCATCTGGGTCACGGACGACCCGGCCGGTGAGTGGCAGGAGGCCGAAGGCACCGTGCTTCCCGAGGACGGAGACGCGTCGCTGGCGCGGATCTGGGTGATCTCGCCGGGTGAGGCGGACGGGTTGCTCTATGCGGGTGGCGACCCGGGCTGCCTGTTCGAGAGCCTCGACGGCGGGCTCACGTGGGCGCTCAACCGCGGCCTCTGGGATCACCCCACGCGCCCCGAGTGGACTCCGGGCGGCGGCGGGCTCTGCCTCCACACGATCGTTCCCTGGCCGGGCGATCCCGACCGCCTGATGGTGGCGATCTCGGCCGTGGGCGTCTGGCTCTCGGACGATCGCGGCGCCACGTGGCGGTTTTCGAACACCGGCATCGTGCCCGAGTACCTGCCGGAGGAGGCGCGCGACGCCACGCATCAGCACTGCGTCCACAACGTCCGCAGGTCGACGAGCCGGCCCGAGCGCCTGTTCATGCAGTTCCACGGCGGCGTCTACCGCTCCGACGACGCCGGGGCGAGCTGGGTCGACGTCGGCGACGGCACCGACCTCCCGTCCGATTTCGGCTTCCCGGTCGTCGTCGATCCTGCCGATCCCGACAGCGCCTACGTGATCCCCCTGATCGGGGCAGAGGACCGGACGACGCCCGGCGGCTCGGTGCGCGTCTGGGAGACGCGCGACGGCGGCGCGAGCTGGACGCCTCGCGGCAACGGCCTGCCGGAGCGCGATGCGTACCTGACCGTGCTCCGAGAGGCGTTCGACACGGCAGGGGCCGGACCGCAACTCGAGCTGTACTTCGGCGCCACCTCGGGCGACGTCTTCGGGTCGAGCGACGCGGGTGCCACCTGGGCGCCGGTCGCCGCACACCTGCCGCCGGTTCACTCGGTGCGGACGGCATAAGGAACAGCGGTGGGGTCAGGCTTCAGCCTGCCCCCACCACAGTCCGACGAGTTCCGCTTCTAACCCGAGTGTGGTCGGGATGTCCGCGATCGTGCCGTCGGCGATCTGCTGCTCGACCTTCTTCGTCGCCGCGACGTCGTCCTCGTTCGCGTCGGGGCTGAACTTGCCGAGGCCGACACCTTCCTGGTCGAGCCCGAACTCTGCGTTCGTCGCCGCCCTCGAAGAGGCCGTCCTGCACCGCCTTCGCCGTCAGGAACACGGCACTGTCGACCCCCTTCAATGCGCTCGTGAGGATGTGCGGCCCGAGGAAGGACTGATCGGCATCGACCCCGATCCCCCAGACCCCCTTCTCCTTCGCCGCGAGGAGCGCGCCGAGGCCGCAGCCACCCGCCACCTGGAAGACGACCTTCGAGCCGGCCGCGATCTGGTTGAGGGCGAGCTCCTTGCACTTCGCCTGGTCGTCCCAGTCCTGGGAATACCCCCACTTCACGATCGTCCCCGGCACCGCGGCTTCGGCGCCCGCCTTGTAGCCGGCGATGTAGCGGTCGACGGGCGGCTCCTTGAACCCGGCCACAGCGCTGATCCGGTTGCCGCCGGCTCGCTTGGCCTCGAGGGCGGCGAGGTAACCGGTCAGGTAGCCGACCTGCTGCTCGCGGAAGAGCAGCCCCTCGACGTTCGCGGGTGTGCCCTTCAGTGTCGACTGGTCGACGTCCACGATCGCGAACTTGGTATCGGGGAACCGCTTCGCGGCCGTCGCGAGCGCGTCGCCCTGCGCGTAACCGACGCCGATGATCAGGTCGTAGCCCGCTCGCGCTAGCGAGGCCATGTTCGGGACGTAGTCCGCCGCCGACTTCGACTCGACGACGCGCCCCTGCACCCCCAGCTCGCGCTCGGCGCGCTTGAGGCCGTTGTACGCGAGCTCGTTGAAGCCGTCGTCGTTGAGCTGACCGAGATCGGTGATCAGACCGACCTTGATCCCGGTACTCGCGGAGCCGCCGGTCGTGGTCGTGGCTGCCGTGTCGTCGCCGCCGCCGCACCCTGCGAGGAGCGCGACCGCCGCCACGAACCCCGCAGCGACCGCCGCAGTGGTCGCCCGCTTTGTCATCTGCCGTACCTTTCGCTAGTTTTTGACTATGAGTCGGAAACTGGAAGTCGAGTCTACCAGACCCGTTCACGTGACCCTGGCGGCAGTGCTTCAGGTGCGGGAAGGGGTGCTGCAGGTTCTGCTCTGGCAGCGAGCCCGGGAGCCATTTGCGGAAGCCTGGGCCCTCCCCGGAGGCGTACTCGACGAGGGGGAACCGCTCGAGGCTTCGATTCGCCGCCACCTCGCGACCAAGGTCGACCTGGCCGAGGTCGCGCACCTCGAGCAGGTTTCGACCTACGGCGACCCCGCCAGGAACCCGAACGAGTGGGAGATCGCAACGGCGTACCTCGGCCTCGTCCCCCTCGGCGTCGACCCGTCGGTGCCGGCCGACACGGACTGGCACCCGGTCGACGATCTCCCCCCGACGGCCTTCGACCACGGTGCGATCATCCACTCGGCGCGCGATCGCCTGCGCGGGAAGCTCTCCTACTCCAACATCTGCTTCGCCCTCGCGCCCGCTACCTTCACGCTGAACGAGCTCCGGGACGTCTACACGGCGGCGCTCGGCTACGACGTCTCGGCGACGAACCTGAAACGCGTGCTGGTGCGCCGGGGCGCGCTCGTGCCGACCGGCCGCCGCCGCGATTCGGGCCGGGCCGGGGGCCGACCCGCGGAGGAGTTCGCCTTCGCCGAGCAGGGGCTCGAGATCACGGACCCGTTCGCGGCGCTGCGGCCGCCCGACCGGCGAACGCCCCCGGGTCGCTAGGCGCGGATGCGAGCGCCGGAGGGGTCGAACAGCGGCTCCGCCGCCACCTCGCCTCCGACCCAGTCGCCGAAGATCTCGACGGCGACCCGGGTTCCCACGGACGCGTCGACAGCCGGTAGGTAGGCGTAGGCGATCGACCGCTCTACCGTGTAGCCGTAGCCGCCGCTCGTGACCCGTCCGACCAGTCTCTCTCCGACCCGGACCGGCTCGGATCCGAGCGCGACCGCACGCGGGTCGTCGAGGGTGAGGCACCGGAGGACGTGCTCCGGCTCGGTCCGCTCGCGCGCCGCCTCGCGACCGAGAAAGTCGCCCTTGTCGAGCTTGACGGCGAAGCCGAGCCCTGACGCGAACGGCGAGTCTTCTGGCGTGATGTCGGCGCCCCAGACGCGGTAGCCCTTCTCCAGCCGGAGCGAGTCGATCGCCTTGTACCCCGCCGCAACGAGACCGTGCTCTTTCCCGGCCGCCCAGATCGTGTCCCACAGGCGCGCGCCGAACTCCGCCGGGCAGTAGAGCTCCCAGCCCAGCTCCCCGACGTAGGTGACCCGGACGGCGACGCATGGGACAGCCCCGACCGAGAGCTCCTGCGCAGACATGTACCCGAATGCCTCGTTCGAGAGATCGGTCGTCGTGAGCGGCTGAAGCAGCGCTCGGGCGTTTGGCCCCCAGACGCCGAAACAAGCGTGAGCCGAGGTGACGTCTGCGACATGGACTGCATCGGCCGAGCGTGCGTCGCGCGGCACGTGCTGCCGGATCCACGCGAGATCGTGCTGGCCGAACGCCGTGCCGGTGACAATCCTGAATCGCTCCTCAGCAAGGCGCGTCACCGTGAAGTCGCATTCGATCCCGCCGCGGTGGTTCAGCATCTGCGTGTAAGTGACGGCACCGACGTCGCGCGCCACCCGGTTGGCGCACATCGACTCGAGGAAGTTCGCAGCGCCCGGCCCGGACACGTCGAGCTTTGCGAACGACGACACGTCGAAGACGGCTGCCGCCTCTCGGCACGCTCGGTGCTCGACACCGACGGCCGGTGACCAGAGCTTCCCGGCCCAACCGCGGGGCCGCAGCGACTCGTCGCCCTGGGCGGCGTTCGGCTCGAACCAGTTCGCACGCTCCCAGCCGGACTTCTCGCCGAACGCCGCGCCGAGCCCGGCAAGCCGCTCGTAGGCGGGCGAGACCCGCAGCGGGCGTCCCGCAGCGCGCTCGTGGCCGGGATACTTGACGTCGTAGTACGACTCGTAGATCTCGGCCGTGCGCGCAACCGTGTACGCGCGAGACCGGTACGCGGCTCCGAACCGGCGCGAGTCCATGTGCCAGACGTCGAGGGACGGCGTCCCTTCGACGACCCATTCGGCGACGAGCCGGCCCATCCCGCCGGCTCCCGCAAGACCGTGGGCACAGAAGCCTGCCGCGACCCAGAAGCCGCGCACCTCGGACGGGCCGAGGATGAACTCCCCGTCGGGCGTGAACGCCTCGGGACCGTTGATCAGCTTGACGACGCCCATCCCTTCGAGCGTCGGGACGCGGACGATCGCGTTCTCCATCAGATCCTCGAACCGCGGCCAGTCCTCCTCGAGAAGCTTGCCGTTGAAATCGGGAGGGATCCCGTCGAGCGACCAGGGGGCGCAGTTGCGCTCGTAACCGCCCATGATCAGCCCACCGGACTCCGGCCTGAAGTACACGAGCAGCGACGGGTCGCGCATCGTCGGCATGTCCGTCGGCAACCCCGACGGCTGCAGCACGAGGTATTCGTGCGCCATCGGGACGATCGGCACGTTGACGCCGGCGAGGGCGCCAAGTTCCTTGGCGAACATCCCGCCCGCGTTGATCACGATCTCCGTCTCGATCGTCCCCTTGTCGGTCTCGACGCCGGTGACCTCCCCACGCTCGACCGTGATCCCGGTCACCCGGGTGTTGGTGTTGACCTCGGCTCCTCGGCGACGCGCTCCCTCGGCGAGCGCGAAGGTGAGCTGGCTCGGGTCGATGTACCCGTCGCTCGGCAGGAAGGCTGCCCCGAGAACGCCGTCGGTGGCCATGGGCGGGAAGAGCGTCTGGGCCTCCTCCGCGGAGACGAGCTCGAGCGGCAGGCCGAAGGTCTTGGCCCAGCCGGCCTGGCGCGTGATCTCCTCGAGCCGCTCAGGCGAGGAGGCGAGCCGCAACGAGCCGACCTCGCGCCAGCCGGTCTCCAACCCGACCTCGGCCTCGAGCGTGCGGTAGAGCTCGACGGAGTCCATCATCATCCTGGTCAGCGCCAGCGAGCTCCTCAGCTGTCCCACCAGCCCGGCGGAGTGAAACGTCGAGCCGCTCGTGAGGTCGGCCCGCTCGACGAGGACGACATCGTCCCAGCCAAGCCTCGCCAGCCAGTAGAGGATCGAGCAGCCGCCGACTCCGCCGCCGATCACGACGGCTCGGGCGCGGCCCCTCATTCCTCGGCCCCAGTCGACTCCGTCACGAAGCGCGCACGGTCGGGCCGGTATCGATCGCGGGCGAACTCGACGGGCGTGCCGTCCGCCGCATACGCAATCCGCTCGACCAGCAGCAAGGGAGCGTTCTTGCGGACGCCCAAAGCTCGCACGTCCGCAGGGCGAGCCTCGGTCAGCTCGAGCGTCTCGACCACGCGGGCCGGGCGCAGGCCGAAGTGCTGTTCCATCACGTCATAGAGCGAGCCGGCGAAGTCCATCCCCTCGATCCCCGGGAAGAGCGCCGCCGGGAGCGAGGCGCGCTCGACTGCCAACGGCTTCCCACGGGCGAGTCGCAAACGCCGGATCACGACGACCGGATCGGTGCGCAAGAGCCCGAGCACGGCCGCCGCGCGCCGCCCGGCGGGCGCGATCTCGGCCGCGGCGGCGTCGACCCCGTTGGCACCACTCTCCCGGCGCATGAGCGTCGAGACGCCCGGGAACGCCGGAGTCTCGAACGCCGCCTGCGGCTCGTTGACGAACGTGCCGCCGGCCCTGCCGACGACGCGGCGGAGGAGCCCCTCGCGCTCGAGCTCGCCCAGTGCCTGCCGGACAGTCATCCGGCTCACTCCGAGCGAGGTTGCGAGGTCGCGCTCGGGCGGAAGCCGCGTACCTGGAGCGAGGCGGCCGGACTCGATCGCAACTCTGAGGTGATTCGTGATCGCGACGTGGAGCGGCTCGGAACCGCGGTCGAGGGTCTGGTCGAAGGCCTGATCCACGGGCGCAGCCTATTCACTTCCTGTCCTCCCGGCCAGACCGAGGACGCGCGGCCAAGAGCCCCTGTAAGCTCGGCAGTCGCGACCTCTCCGAGTGCGATCGGCGCGCGACGGCCTGGCCGCTCGACCCGCTGCTACGTTGACTCGATGAGGCTCGTGGCCGAGCAGCGGACGCTTCACCACCTCGCCGAGCAGGGCGGCGACCTCTACCTGTGGCCCCGCGGCATCCGCTGCTGCTCAGGGCGGTCCTACGTGCTCGAGGCGGCGACCCGACCCTCGGAGCGCGAGTTCGTCCGCGTGCACGAGGAAGGCGCGATCTCGGTCTGGGCGACGCCCGGGCTCGTCGAGCCCGCCGAGGTGCACCTCGAGCTCGACCGCCGCGGCCGTCTGCAGGCGTACTGGAACGGCCAGGCATGGATCGGCTGAGGCGCCCTTACGAGTCCGTCGAGAGGCTGAGGCGCTCAAGCGCCGTCAGCCGGTGGCCGATATCCCGTCCCATGCGGCCCCATCGTCGTTGGTTGAAGCTCGTCGCGCTCCTCAGCCTCGCTGCCGAGGCGACCGCAGTCGCGGCCGTCTTCTGGCACACCCGCTGAAGCGCCTCTCGGTGCAGAGGTCGCGCGCGTGAAGAGCGCGTTGCACTCAGCCCAGCGCGGCGACGAAGGCAGGTGAGGCGGCGATCGCCTCCATGCGCTCGAAGTGCTCGGCGGCGTAGCCGGCGAAATCGAAGTCGAGCTCCGAGACCGCTCCCTGGACGACGCCCCACATGGCCTCGCGAAAGTCCGACATGAATAGCATCAGCTCGAGGATCCGCTCGTCCTCGTCGCGGGCCTGACCGAAGTAGGCGGCGAGGAGCAGCCGCCGCCCCTCCTGGTCGAGGCCGTTGTTGACCGAGAAGTTGGCGAGGTCGAAGAAGACGTCACCCATGCCGGCGTACTCCCAGTCGACGATTCTGATCCGGGAGCCGTCGTCGATGAAATTCGCGTTGAGCAGGTCGTTGTGACAGGGCCGTTCCGCAAACGGGCCGCGCGCCCGCTCGACCCGGCGCGCTACCTGACGGGCCCAAACGTAGGTCGACGGGACGTCCGCTCCCCGCGAGAAGGCGACCGTGCGGTACTCCTCGACCACACGGAAGGAGATGAACCGTGTCGGCAAGGCAGGGCCCCGATGCACCGCTCGCAGCGCCCTGGCGACGCGACCGACCGTGTCGGGCTCGCGCATGCTCTCCGCCGACACGATCGAGCCTTCGATGAACCTCGTCACGAGGAAGCCCTCGGGCTCGACGAACGCGACCACGTCGGGCCCGACGCCGACCGCCGCCGCCGCAAGTGAGGCCTCGTGCTCCACCCGTCTGTCGATCCCGAGCGAGGCCGTGTCCTTACCGGCGATGCGGAGGACGAACGACTCACCCGCTACGTCGACCTTGAAGTTGTTGTTGGTGATGCCGCCGCCGAGCACCTCGATCCGGGCCTCGTCGCCCGGCCAGATGCGGGCGGCAATGGCCTCGACATCCATCGAGCGATCTTCGCACGTTCTGCCGCACGGCCGCCGGAGGGACGCCATGTCCGGCTTTTGTATAAACTTCGGATGATGCAGATCGCAATCACCGGATCGTCCGGCCTGATTGGCTCGGCTCTCACGGCCGCGCTGGAGGCCGAAGGCCACGACGTGATTCGACTCGTGCGCCACGAGCCCGTCACTGTCGGTAAAGCACACTGGGACGTGGATCGGGGCACGGTCGAGGTGGAGGCCCTGCAGGACGTGGAGGCAATCGTCCATCTCGCCGGCGAGAACATCGGCCAGCGTTGGACCGAGAAGGCGCGCACCCGGATCATGGGCTCGCGCGTGGACGGCACGCGCCTGATCGCGGAGACGGCGGCGCGACTGCCCCTGAAGCCCGTCGTCGTCTGCGCCTCCGCCGTGGGCTTCTACGGACTGCGCGGCGACGAGGTCGTCGACGAGAGCTCACCCCGCGGAGAGGGGTTCCTGGCCGACGTCGTCGAGGCCTGGGAGGCCGCCGCCGATCCCGCCCGCGCCGCCGGCCTGCGCACCGTCCACCTGCGGCAGGGCATCGTCCTCTCGCGGCACGGAGGAGCGCTGCAGCGGCTCCTGCTCCCGTTCAAGCTCGGCGTCGGCGGCCGCGTCGGCGACGGCAACCAGTACTGGAGCTGGGTCTCGCTCGACGACGCGGTTCGGGCCTACCTGTTCGCGCTCGCACAGCCGCTCGAGGGCCCCGTCAACGTCAGCGCGCCCTCACCGGTCACGAACGCCGGGTTCGTGAAGGCGCTCGGGCGGGCGCTCAACCGTCCGGCACTCTTCCCGCTGCCGGCCTTCGTCGTCAAGGCGGCTTTCGGCCAGATGGGCGACGAGATGCTCTTGCACGGACAGCGCGTCGTGCCGACGAAGCTCGAAGCCGCCGGCTTCGCATTTGGCGAGCCCGAGCTCGAGTCGGGCCTCGCACGGGCGCTCGCTTCCTAGACTTCCAACCATGAACGAAGACCACGACGTCATCGTCGTCGGCGCAGGTGTCGCCGGCCTCGCCTGCGCGCGTGTCCTCGCGGACAGCGGCCGGACGCCGCTCGTGCTCGAACGCTCTCATGCGATCGGAGGCCGCGTGCGAACGGACGAGGTCGACGGGTTCCTGCTCGACCACGGCTTCCAGGTGCTGCCGACCTCCTACCCGGAAGCGCAGGCGATGCTCGACTACGAGCGCCTCGACCTGCAGCCGTTCGTGCGCGGAGCGATTTTCCGTGCGAACGGCCGGTTCCGGCGTCTCGCGGATCCGCGAGACGCGCCCGTCCGTAGCCTGCGCGCGGTCGCCGCCGGTGTGGTCGGGCTGCGCGACAGCCGCGCAGTGCTCCGGCTCCTCCAGGGAGCCCGGGACGAGACGACTACCCTGGACGCGCTCCGCAACGCCGGCGTCTCCCCCGCGCTGGTGGAGCGCTTCTTCGCCCCCTTCCTCAGTGGCATCTTCCTCGAACAGCACCTGACCACCTCGAGCCGTTTCCTCGAGTTCGCGTTGCGGTCGTTCTCCGGCGGCCCGGCTGCGCTCCCTGGAGCCGGGATGGGCGCGATTCCGGCTCAGCTCGCCGAGGGCCTCGAGATCAGGCGGGGAGCCGCGGTCGCGACCGTCGGCCCTCGCGCCGTCTCGCTCGAGTCGGGCCGGCAACTCCAGGCCGACGCGGTCGTGCTGGCGACCGCGGGACTGGTCGACGAGCCCGGTCACGGCTGGCACGGGGTCACCTGCGTGTACTACAGCGCGGCGGCGTCGCCGATCCCCGGCCCGTGGCTGGTCGTGAACGGAGAGGGTGGGCCGATCAACAACCTCTGCGTCCCGAGCGAAGCCGCCCCTCGCTACGCCCCGCCCGGGCGGTCGCTCGTCTCCGCCACGATCCTCGGTGCCGCCGAGCCAGACCTCGAGGCGGTCGACCATCAGCTGAGCAGCTGGTTCGGCTCGAGCGTGAAGGGGTGGCAGCATCTCCGGACGTACCGGATCCCCCGCGCGCTGCCCGCATACCCCGTCGGCAGCTTCACGGGCCAGCCGGTGCGCCTGGCAGCCGGCCTCTATGCGTGCGGCGACCATCGCGAGCACCCGTCGCTGAACGGGGCGCTCGCCTCCGGCCGCCGCGCCGCGGCCGCCGTCCTCGCGGAGCGCGGTTGAGCGGCCGCCGAGTGGCGCAAGGGCCGGCCGTGAGGCATACTGCGGGAGTCCGTCTCCGACCGAAGGAGGATGTCTCGATGACCATGATTGCCTCCTCCGCCCCGCGCGTCGCGCGGTTCGTCGGCTAACCGGAACCCATCCCGACCTCCCGCACGGACCTCGCCGACTGGCGCGCAGTCCCGCGCGCCGCTTTCATGTACCCGAGGACGAAAGGGAGTTCCGCTTGCCCGCAATCGAATCGCTCGGCTGGAACGACCGGCTGAGCAGCCTGTACGAGCCCCACGCCGCTGACGGCACCGTTCCCGGTCGCGTCTCCGTCCAGCACCGCGGCGCCTACGACGTCTTGACCGAGCTCGGCGAGCTCCGCTGCGAGGTTGCCCGTCGCCTCGTCCACGAGGCAGCGAACACGGCCGACCTGCCCGTGGTCGGAGACTGGGTCGTGATCGCGCCCGGTTCCGAGGAGTCCGGCACGATCACGGCCGTCCTGCCCAGGGCGACGAAGTTCTCGCGCAAGACTGCCTGGCAGGCAGCCGAGGAACAGGTGCTCGCGGCCAATATCGACGTCGCGCTCCTCGTCGCGTCGATGAACGAAGACCTCAACCTGCGGCGACTGGAGCGCTATTTGATCCTCGCCTGGGAGAGCGGTGCGCGCCCCGTGGTCATCCTCACGAAGGCCGACCTCCATCCCGCTCCCGAGGCCGCGGTCGCCGAGGTCGAGACGATCGCAGGCGGCGTCCCGGTGCATGCGATCTCGAGCGTCACGGGTACCGGCCTCGACGACGTGACAGCGCTCCTCGAGCCGGGGTTGACCGCCGTGCTGCTCGGCTCTTCCGGTGTGGGCAAGTCGACGCTCGTCAACACGCTCGCGGGCGAGGAGCTGCTTGCGACACAGGAGATCCGCGACGACGGCAAGGGACGGCACACCACGACCCGGCGCGAGCTGATCCAGCTTCCGACGGGCGCGTTGATCATCGACACGCCGGGTATCCGCGAGCTCCAGCTCTGGGTCGCCGACGAGGGGATGGACGAGGCGTTCGAGGACGTGACGGAACTGTTCGCCGACTGCAAGTTCTCGGACTGCGCCCATGACACCGAGCCGGGCTGTGCGGTCCGGGCCGCGCTCGCAGACGGGACTCTCGCCGCCGACCGCTGGGACAGCTATCTCAAGCTCCAGGCCGAGCTCGAGCACCTGGAGCGGAAGCTCGACAAGCGCGCGGCGTCGGAAGCCCGCAAGCGGTGGAAGGCGATGGGGCAAGAGGCACGGGCGCAGATGCGACTGAAGGGCAAGCGCTAGCCGCAGCGCGCCGCGCCACGTGGCGGGGTGCCTCCCGTTCACCCGGAAGGCACCCCGCGCTCGACGAGCAGCACGCCTCAGGGCGTCTTCACGTTCGCGCCTCCCGGGGTCGGTGTCGTCGTGAACGACCAGTCGGCCGCTGCGACGTTCGTGTCCGAGCCGTCCGGGATCCGGGCGAGCGAGCCGTCGACGGTGTTCGAGTCCGCGACCTCCACCGGCAGCATCGTCCCTTCGACGAGATCGAACGAGACGCCGCCGATCGTGGCCGCCGTGATCGCCCCCTCGTAGCTGAGCGCGTCGAGGAGGAGGCCCTTGGTGGTGTCGAGGAGCGCGAGCCCGTCCGGGGCACCGTTCTGCGGATCGACCTCGACGACGAGCTTCGCGCCCGCTGCGAGGGTTCCCGCGAGTGCCTTGCGCGCGTACTCGCCGGCGTCGCCCCCGTTCACGAGCACGAGCGCGATCCCGTCCAGGCTTGCACCGACGGAGCCCGTGTTCGCGATCTCGACGAACCCGCCCGTGTCGACACCCACCTGGTCGTAGTCCACCTCGTTGATCACGAGCCGGGGGCTGCCCGTCGGTGGAGCCGGTGGCCCGTCGTCCCCATCGCAGGTGAGCGTGATCAGGTCGGTCGCGGTCGCGTCGACCTCGACGTGGCCCGAGGCGCCCTCGAAGGTCGTGCACGCGAGCCCGGCGAAATCGGCCACCGAGCCGAGCCCCGCCCCAACCTCCCCCTTCGGGCCCGCCGGTCCCGCGGGGCCGGGTGAACCGGTCTCGCCTGTCGGGCCCGTGGGGCCGGCGTGGACCGGCTGGGCCGGCTGGGCCTTGCGGCCCGGCGACGGACCACGCGAAATGCTGCTCGTTGCGCTTGCACGCGCTCGGGTCGAAGACGATGCGAACGAGACCGTGGCGGGTGTTACGACACACGTCGATCTGTGGCGACGCGTCTCCCGCCGCGGTCGCCATCGCGGCGGCGGCGAGAAGCGCCGCTGTGGCAACTCCGGCGAGCACGATCGTGGCTCGAGTCATGTCCTCCTCCTTGGCTGTCGGTCGGAAGAGGCACAGCTATCGCGACGGCGTGCAGGCGCCTAGTGCCCGAAACGGGCAGGCAAAGCGTCGAGGCGCGCGATCAGGCCGTCGTGTGGAGGAGTTGTGACGGTGCCGGCTCTGTGATCGAGCCGCCGCCGAGCTGCCGGCGACTCAGCGCTTCCAGGGCGCTTCGAGCTCGGGGTCGATCTCGTAGCGCTCGATCGCCTCCTGCACGACGCCGGCCTCGATGACGCCGTCGTCGGCGAGCGCCTTCAGGGCCGCGACCGCGACGTGGTTGCGGTCGACCTCGAAGAACCGCCGCAGCTTGGCGCGGTAGTCGCTGCGGCCGAACCCGTCGGTTCCGAGCACGGCGTAGCGTCCCGGCACGAAGGGCCGGATCTGGTCGGCGAACGCGCGCATGTAGTCGGTGGCAGCGACGAACGGCCCGCTCCGTCCTGCGAGGGCGCTCTCGACATACGCGGCCCGTGGCTCGGCCGTCGGATGGAGCCGGTTCCAGCGCTCGACCTCGAGGCCGTCGCGACGAAGCTCCGTGAAGCTCGTCACGCTCCAGACGTCCGCGGCGACGCCGAAGTCGCTCTCGAGCAGATCGGCGCCCGCGATCACTTCGCGCAGGATCGCGCCCGAGCCGAGCAGCTGGACGCGCGCCCCTTCACCCTTGCCCTCGCGGAGGAGATAGAGCCCCCGGAGGATGCCCTCCTCCACTCCCTCCGGCAACTGCGGCTGGACGTAGTTCTCGTTCATCACGGTCAGGTAGTAGAAGACGTCTTCCTTCTCCTCGACCATCCGGCGCAACCCGTCCCGCACGATCACGGCCAGCTCGTACGCATACGTGGGGTCGTAGGCACGGCAGTTCGGGACGACCGAGGCGAGCAGATGCGAGTGCCCGTCCTCGTGCTGCAGCCCCTCGCCGTTGAGTGTCGTGCGGCCGGCGGTCGCTCCAATCAGGAAGCCGCGGGCTCTGCTGTCACCCGCCGCCCAGGCGAGGTCGCCGACCCGCTGGAATCCGAACATCGAATAGAAGATGTAGAAGGGCACCATCGTGACCCCGTGATTCGCGTACGACGTCGCCGCCGCGATCCACGAGGAGAACGCCCCCGGCTCGTTGATCCCCTCCTGCAGGATCTGCCCGTGCTCGTCCTCGCGGTAGAACATGAAGTCCTCCGCGTCCTCCGGTTGGTACAGCTGGCCCACCTGCGAGTAGATCCCGAGCTGCCGGAACATGCCCTCCATTCCGAACGTCCGTGACTCGTCGGGGACGATCGGCACCACCCGCTCCCCGATCGCCGGGTCGCGGACGAGCGAGTTGAGGATCCGGACGAATGCCATCGTGGTCGAGTTCTCCCGCTCGCCACTGCCCTCGAGCACGGTCGTGAACGGCGGCGGCGTCGGCAGGCTCTCAGCGTCGTCGTGCCGGGCGGGGAGGCTGCCGCCGAGCGCGGCGCGCCGCTCGAGCAGATAGCGGAGCTCGGGGCTGTCCTCCGAGGGCCGGTGGAAGAACGCCCCGGTCGCCTCCTCGTCGGTCAGCTGCAGGCCGAGGCGGTCGCGGATCGCGAGGCGCGCCTCGTCGTTCATCGCCTTCTGCTGGTGGGTGATGTTCCGGCCCTCGCCCGCAACGCCCATCCCGTATCCCTTGATCGTCTTGGCGAGGATCACGGTCGGCTTGTCGGTCGCCGCGACGGCAGCGGCGTAGGCGGCATACACCTTCTGCGGGTCGTGGCCGCCGCGGCGAAGGCTCCAGATCTGCTCGTCGCTCCAGTCCGCGACCATCGCCCGCGTCTCGGGGTACTTCCCGAAGAAGTGCTCGCGTACGTAGGCGCCGTCCTTCGACTTGAACGTCTGGTACTCGCCGTCGACCGCCTCCTCCATCCGGTAGTGCAGCCAGCCCTCGTTGTCGGCCTCGAGGAGCGGATCCCAGTCGGAGCTCCAGATCACCTTGATCACGTTCCATCCGGCCCCCGTGAAGTTGGTCTCGAGCTCCTGGATGATCTTCCCGTTGCCGCGCACCGGCCCGTCGAGTCGCTGCAGGTTGCAGTTGACGACGAAGATCAGGTTGTCGAGCTTCTCGCGACCGGCCAGCGAGATCGCGCCCATCGACTCGGGCTCGTCCATCTCGCCGTCGCCCATGAACGCCCAGACCTTGCGGTCAGCCTGCTCGACGACACCGCGGGCGACCAGGTACTTCATGAAGCGCGCCTGGTAGATCGCCATCAGCGGGCCGAGCCCCATGGAGACGGTCGGGAACTGCCAGAACTCGGGCATCAGCCACGGGTGTGGGTAGGACGAGAGGCCGCCACCGCCGACCTCCTGTCGGAAGCGCCGTAGCTGGTCTTCGCTCAGACGGCCCTCCAGGAAGGCGCGCGCGTAGATGCCGGGTGAGGAATGGCCCTGCATGTAGACGAGATCGCCCCCATGACTCTCGGAGCGGGCTCGCCAGAAGTGGTTGAAGCCGACCTCGTAGAGCGTCTCGGCCGACTGGTAGCTCGCGATGTGCCCGCCCAACTCGGTCGACTCGGCATTCGCCTGCAGGACGATCGCGATCGCGTTCCAGCGGACGAGGGCCGTCACGATCCGCTCGAGCTCCTGGTCGCCGGGAAGCGCGGGTTCCTCGTCCACCGGGATCGTGTTGACGTACGGCGTGCTGAGCCCGGCGGAGACCTTGACGCCGTACTCCTGGGCGTGATCGATCGCCTGGTCGAGCAGGAAGCTCATCCGCTCACGGCCGTCCGACTCGACGACCGCGTCGACGGACTCGAGCCATTCCCGGGTCTCGACGGGATCAGTATCCGGAAGTTCGGTCTCCATCTACGGCTCAGAGTATCTGCGGAACCCCCCACTCCAGGGGGCCACAGATTACTCCACGTGCTCCTCGCCAGATACCCTGCCGGTCGATGTCGGCAGCAGAGAAACCCGACCCTCGGGCGGTCGGCGCGGGTGACGAGACCGCCACGAGGCTCCGTCAGGCCACCGAGCTCCTCGAGTCGGTGGCCCGAAACCGCGGCCTGCTCGGCGCGCTCACCGTGGAGGAGCGGACGCGGCTGCTGACGGCCGCAGCGGACGTGTTCAATCCCGACGTCGTCCAGCGCCGCCGCTTCACGAAAGCGAAGCGCAAGGAGGAGCGCGATGCGGGGATCCGAGCCGACGAGGCGCTACTCGCGGACACCGGCATCAGGGTGTTACGGGAGCGCCCGGTGTTCACGACGCCGAACGTCTACCCGCCGAAGCCACTGGCACTCGATGACGGCGGCGGCGCGACGCGCGAGACGGTCGAGGAGCAGCACTGCTACGTCTGCAAGCAGCCGTACCGCGAGCTCCACGCCTTCTACGACCAGCTCTGCCCTCCGTGCGCTGCGTTCAATTTCGCCAAGCGGTCGGAGACCGCCGACCTGACCGGGCGGGTGGCACTCCTCACCGGCGGAAGGGTCAAGATCGGCTACCAGGCGGGGATCAAGTTGCTCCGAGCAGGAGCACACCTGATCGTGACGACGCGCTTCCCCCGGGACTCGGCGACGCGCTACGCCGAGGAGCCGGACTTCGCGGACTGGTGCGCCCGGCTCGAGATCTACGGGCTCGACCTCCGCCACACGCCGAGCGTGGAGGCCTTCTGCCACCACGTGCTCGAGACCCACGAGCGCCTCGACTACATCGTCAACAACGCGTGCCAGACGGTGCGGCGACCGCCGGACTTCTACCGCCACATGCTGGAGTCGGAGCTCGCCTCCGAGCGCACGCTCGCCCCTGAGGTGCAGCGGGTGCTCGGCGACTACGCCGGTCTGCGCCGCTACGACATGCTCGAGAGCGCCGAGCCCGGCCTGGCCGGGGCCGGCCTGAGCCCGATCGGCCCGGCCGGCTCGGCCGCGCTCTCGCAGGTCCGGCTGCTGCCGGAGGAGTCGACCGACCAGGGACACCTCTTCCCGGAAGGCGTGCTCGACCAGGATCAGCAGCAGGTCGATCTCCGGGACCGGAACTCGTGGCGGTTCCTCCTGGCCGAGGTCTCGACGGTCGAATTGCTCGAGACGCAGCTCGTCAACGCCGTCGCCCCCTTCGTCCTCAACGCCCGCCTGAAGCCGCTGATGCTGCGGACGCCGAACCGCGACAAGCACATCGTCAACGTCTCGGCCGTCGAGGGGCAGTTCTACCGCCGCTTCAAGACGACTCGGCATCCGCACACGAACATGGCGAAAGCGGCGCTGAACATGATGACGCGCACCGCCGCGACCGACTACGTGGGCGACGGGATTCACATGAACAGTGTGGACACGGGCTGGGTGACGGACGAGGATCCGCGGCACATCGCCGAGCAGAAGACGGCCGAGCATCGCTTCCAGCCCCCGCTCGACATCGTCGACGGCGCCGCCCGCATCGTCGATCCGATCATCGACGGGACGAACACCGGCGAGCACGTCTGGGGCAAGTTTCTCAAGGACTACCGCCCCACCGACTGGTAGGAGCCCCGCGGAGGCGTCCCTTCCCGAAAGCCGTCGTCGCGCGCCCCGCGCGGGGCGCGGGCGGTTCGCACCGGCGAAGCAGATTCGTTCGCAAACTGCGGGATTCCACCGTGGGCGCCATTGACGGCGCTTCGTGCGACCGCGTAGGTTGGTCGAGCACCGAGCACGGAGTCTCCAGCGCGGCGGACGACGCAAGTCGGACGAAGCGCCTGAGAGCCGGCCAGCAGGCAGGTCGCCTTGGCGACAGGTCAGCCGGCCCTGGCACTCGCGGGGGCGACCGACTCGGTGCGTTTTCGTTGCGGCAGCGGTTCCGGCCGGACGGAGCGGCAGCAGCTCGCCGTTCGTGCCGTCGTGGTTACGGGCGCCGGCGGGTCAGCCCGCGAGGGCCGCGTTGATCGCAGCGATCGTGTTCGGACCGGCGATCCCGTCCTGGACGAGGCCTTCGGCCTCCTGGAACGCATTCACCGCCGCGGTCGTGGCGGGACCGTACTTCCCGTCCGCGCTGCCGGGCGAATAGCCGAGCTTGCTGAGGGCTTCTTGGAGCGACACGATCGACGTTCCAGAAGCTCCGGGCCGCAGCGTCTCGCCCGCCGGCACCGAGCCGCTGCTGGACGGGCTGGGCGTCGTCGGCGCCGGCGTCGTCGCTGCAGGGGTCGTTGCCGCAGGGGTCGTCGGCACGAGGCTCGTCGTGGCAGGAGGCGCCTTGACCTCGTCGGAGCCGCCGATCGCGCGGACCGCCAGGATGCCACCGCCGATCACGACGACAGCGGCGAGGGACGCGAGCACGACGATCGCTTGCCGCTGCCCCAGGCCGTCCGAGCTCGTCCGCGGCGGCGGTTCGGGCTCGTCCTGCCAGATGATCTCTCTGGTCTCGACCGGCTCGTCCGCCGAGGACGAACTGAACCAATCATCGTCTTCGGTGAGGGATGACCTGGGCGGTGTTCCCTCGGGGCGGTAGCTCATGTGGCAAAGCGTACTCGTCCGGGAGGTCGGAGTCACGCTCGCTAGCCTTGGGCGATGCTGGGTCTGGGCTTCCGAACCCGACTCGTGGGCCTCGCGTGTGCCTGCGCGTTCGTCGCCGCTCCTGCCGCCGGTGCCGGCTCGTCCGCTCCGCGGCCCCGTATCGTCGCGAACCCGATCGTCTTCCCGCCTTCCCGGAAAAGCGAGATGCGGGCGTACGCGAACCGTCATTACGGGATCGACACGTGGCGGCTGCGCAAACCGAAAGTGATCGTCGAGCACATCACCGCCTCGAGCACGTTCCAGTCGGCGTTCGCGACGTTCTCCGCCGATGTCCCCGATGCGGAGCTGAACGAGCTCCCCGGAATCTGCACCCACTACATCGTCGACACGGACGGGACGATCTACCAGCTCGTACCCCTGCAGGTGATGTGCCGGCACACGGTGGGGCTGAACTGGACTGCGATCGGGATCGAGCACGTCGGCACCTCCGAGCTCCGAGTCCTGCGCAACAAGCGCCAGCTGGCCTCGTCGCTCGCGCTGACGACATGGCTGATGAGCCGCTACCGCATCGGTCTCGGCGACGTGATCGGCCACAACGAAAGCCTGACCAGCCGCTTCCACCGCGAGCGCTATCCCAACTGGCGTTGCCAGACGCACGCGGACTGGAATCGGAGCGAGATGGACCTCTATCGCGCGCGCCTTCGGGCGGCCGCGAAGCGTGCCGACGTCCCGGTCGGCGGGCGCGTGGTCCGGGTCACTCCCCGCTGCTGAGCGTTCCACGGGCAGACGGAGCGCAGCGGCGCCACGACGTGCGACACTGCAGCTGATGACCTGGATCCTGATAGTCGTGGGCGCGGTCGGCGTCGTCCTGCTCCTTGGAGTCTTCCTCTACAACCGCATCGTCCGGCTGCGGAACGAGGTGGACACGGGTTGGTCGAACATCGACGTTCAGCTGAAGCGCCGCAATGACTTGATTCCCAATCTCGTCGAGGCAGTCAAGGGATATGCGGCCCACGAGCGGGGCGTGTTCGAGGAGGTGACGCGGGCGCGCGCGGCCATGGCCCAGGCCGGCTCACCCGCTGCCGCCGGAGCCGCCGACACGCTTCTCGGCCAGGCGCTCGGCCGGCTGTTCGCCGTCGCCGAGGCGTATCCCGACCTGAAGGCGTCCCAGAACTTCCTTCAGCTCCAGGCCGACCTGACGGACACCGAGGACAAGATCGCGGCTGCGCGCCGCTATTACAACGCGACCGTGCAGGCCTACAACACGTCCATCCAGACGTTCCCTTCGCTCCTCTTCGCCGGGCCGTTCGGCTTCCGGGCGCGCGAGTTCTTCGCCGCGGCCGACGACGAGCGGGCGCCGGTGCCCGTGAGCTTCCCGTCGTAGCCACGTCTCGCCGATGACCCTGCAGCAGCAGATCCGCTCGAACCGGCTCCGAACGGCATTCGTCGTCCTCGCGTTCGGTTTTCTGATCGCCGTCTTCGCCGTCGCCTCGACGGTGTTCATCGGCCGCTCCGGCGGCATCTTCCTGCTCGCGTTCGGCCTCGCCTACGGCCTCTTCGCTTGGTGGAACGCCGGCCGCATGATCGGTGGTCTCACGCACGCGACGCCCCTCGCGAAGAGCGACGACCCGGAGCTCTACCGGCTCGTCGAGAACGTCTCCATCGCCGCCGGCCTGGCCGTGACCCCACCCGTCTACCTGATCGACGACCCGGCCCCCAACGCCTTTGCCGCCGGCTCGCGCCCCTCGACGATCTACGTCGGCGTCACGAGCGGCCTGCGGAGGCTCATGCCGGCGCGCGAGCTCGAGGCGGTGCTCGCCCACGAGATCGCTCACATCCGGAACCGCGACGTGCGGCTGATGACGCTCGCGGCAGTGCTCGTCGGGGTGATCGCGATGATCAGCGACTTCGCCTTCCGGATGGCCTTCTTCGGAGGGCGCGGCGGCCGCGACCGGAACCCGGTGCAGCTGATCGCAGCGATCGTCGCGCTCGTGCTGGCACCGATCGCGGCCGTAATGCTGCAGATGGCTTTGAGCCGCCGCCGCGAGTTCCTCGCCGACGCGAGCGCCGCAGCCATCCTCAACGACGCCGAGGCGATGGCCCTCGCGCTGCGCCGCTTGCAGCTCGACCCGAGCGAAGTCGCCTACGCAGATCGGGCCACGGCGCACCTGTTCATCGAGAGCCCGACCCGATCCGTACGCGGCGCCGGCAGCTTCCTGGCCGGCCTCTTCCAGACGCACCCACCGCTCGAGGACCGGATCCGCGCACTCGAGGAGGCGGGTGGCTTCCGCCTCGACGCGCTGCCTGGACAGATCTAGGGCAGAGCTCGTGAGTAAGGTGCGGAACCACGAGCAGTCGGAGGAGACGATGGAGATCACCGATTTCGCGATGGACTACTTCGATCTCGGGGGCCGGAATGCCATCGTGACCGGAGGGAACACCGGGCTCGGGAGAGGCTTCGCCCTCGCGCTGGCCCGCGGCGGTGCCAACGTCTTCGTCCCCAGCATCATCGACGACGACGGCACCACCCGCCGGCTGATCGAGGCGACCGGGGCGCGCTACGCGTTCAGGCAGGCCGACATCACCTCGCCGGGAACGCCGAAGCAGATCGTCGATCAGTGCGTGGAGGAGCTTGGCTCACTCGACATCCTGATCAACAGCGCCGGGGTGTGCCCGGTCGCCGAGGTGCTCGACTTCGGCCGCGCCCAGTGGGACCAGACCGTCGCGGTCAACCTGACCGCAGCCTTCGAGATGAGCTTCGAGGCAGCACAGCGAATGGTGCCGCAGCAGAGCGGCAAGATCATCAACATCTGCTCGGTCTTCACCTTCCTGGGCGGCCAGCTGTCACCGGCCTATGCGGCCACGAAGCATGGCATCGCCGGGCTCACAAAGGCGTACTGCGACGAGCTCGCACAGCACAACATCCAGGTCAACGGGATCGCACCGGGGTATTACGCGACCGCGATCACCGAGGGCACGAGGAGCAACCCCGAGACCAACCGGCGCGTTCTCGAGCACATTCCCGCGGGCCGTTGGGGCGACCCGGGAGATCTCATGGGAGCGGTCGTCTTTCTCGCGAGCCGCGCGTCCGACTACGTCAACGGCCACGTGCTCTCGGTCGATGGCGGCTACCTCGTCCGCTAGCGGGCGTCGCAGGTCGCGAGCGAGATGCCAGGCCCATTCCTGATCGGCGTCGACTGCGGCACCCAGAGTGCCAAGGTCGTGATCTACGACGCGGCCGGCAACGCGGTCGCACAGGGCCGTAGGGCGCTGCGGCCGATGAGCAGGCCCCGCCACGGCGTCGCCGTCCACCCCGACGACGACCTCTGGGACTCGATCACGGCGGCGAGCCTGGAGGCGATGGGCGCCTTCACCGGCGACACGGACGACATCGCGGGCGTCGGGCTCTGCGGGATCCGCTGTTGCAAGGCGTTCCTGGCCGCCGACGGCTCGCTCACGGAGCCGGTGATCAGCTGGATGGACGATCGCGCCTACCAGCCCTACGTCCCGGCCGACCCCTCGGTCGCGTATGCGACGACCACGTCGGGTTACCTCGCCCACCGCTTCACCGGTGCGCTGCGCGACACCGCCGCCAACAACATCCTGCAGCAGTGGCCGATCGACACCGATACATGGCAGTGGAGCGACGACGCGGCGCTGCTCGACCGTTTCGGTGTCGAGCGGGGACGGCTCCTCGAGCTGCAGCTGCCGGGTGACGTGATCGGGCCGGTGACCGCAGCGGCCGCCGCTGCGACGGGCATCCCGGAGGGCCTGCCGGTCGTCGCGACCGCGAACGACAAGGCGGTGGAGGCTCTCGGCTCGGGCTCACTCGACGAGAAGACCGCGCTCGTCTCGCTCGGCACCTACATCGCCGCGATGGTGCACGGCGCGGAGAACCACAAGGCTCCCGAACACTTCTGGACGAATTTCGCCAGCATCCCGCATCGGTACCTCTACGAGAGCCACGGGGTGCGGCGAGGCATGTGGACGCTGACGTGGTTTCTCGACCTCCTCGGCGACGAGGTCGCCCAGCACGCGGCGTCGCTCGGGCTCTCGCGCGAGACGTACATCGAGCGAGAGGCGGAGGCTGTCCCGGCCGGCAGTGAGGGGCTGATGACCGTCCTTGATTGGCTCGCCCCCACGGACAGGCCCTTCCGCAAGGGCGTCATGCTCGGCTTCGACGCCCGCCACGGGCGCGGCCACGTGTATCGGTCGATCCTCGAGGCGATCGCCATGACGATGAAGCACAACGTCGACGCGATGTGCCGCGAGCTCGGGATCCAGCTGGCGGAGATCGTGATCTCAGGAGGCGGCTCGGCGAGCCCCCTGTTCATGCAGATCTTCGCGGACGTGTTCGAGATCCCCGCCTCGCGAAACGTCGCGAGCGGAGGTGCGAGCCTGGGGGCTGCCATCTGTGCGGCCGCAGCCGTGGGGATCCACCCCGACATCGAAACGGCGGCGGCCCGGATGACGAAGGGTCGCGAGACGTTCGCCCCGGACGGCGAGAACGGGGCCGTCTACACCCGCGTGAACGAGACTGTCTACCAGGCGATTCGCGGTGCCACCGACCCCCTGCTCGAGCGCTCCTACCCGATCTTCCACGGAGACACCCCCACCCAAGCCAAAGGACCGACACAATGACGCTGACCCGCGAAGCCATCGTCGAAGGCCTGCAGGAGATCCTCGGCCCCGAGCACGTCGACACCGACGAGCAGCTCCTCCAGCAGCGCAGCATCGACAATTTCCGCAAGCTCGAGAACATCTTCGGCGTCTACACCCTCCCCGCCCCGGCGGCGGTGGCGATGGTGCGCAGCACGGCCGAGGTCGCCGAGGTGCTCGCGTTCGCCTCGAAGCACGGCATCAACGTCGTCCCGCGGACCGGAGGCACGGCGACCGAGGGTGGGCTCGAGACGATCGTGGCGGACTCGATCGTCCTCGACGGCTCCGGCATGAACGAGATCCTCAGCGTCGACGCCTACAACATGCAGGCGACCTGCCAATGCGGTGTGCCGCTCCAGGTTCTGGAAGACAAGGCGCGCGAACTCGGCCTGACGACAGGGCACTCGCCCCAGTCCAAGCCCGTGGCGCACATGGGCGGTCTCGTCGCGACGAGGAGCATCGGCCAGTTCTCGACGCTGTACGGCGGAATCGAGGACATGGTCGTCGGCGTCGAAGCCGTCTTCCCGGGCGGCGACGTGGCCCGGATCAAGAACGTCCCCCGGCGGGCGGCCGGCCCGGACATCAGGCACCTGGTGATCGGCAACGAGGGAGCGCTGTGCTTCATCACCGAGGTGACGGTGAAGCTGTTTCCCTACCTGCCCGAGAACAACGTCTTCCTCGGTTGGACGCTGAAGAGCATGAAGACCGGGTTCGAGGTACTGCGCGAGGTGATGGTCAGCGGCTACAAGCCGTCCGTTGCCCGTCTCTACGACCCGGAGGACGGGGGCCTGCACTTCTCCAACTTCGCTGCCGCCGACGACTGCGTCGTGCTGTTCATGGCCGAGGGGGCACCAGGAATCGCGCGTGCAACAGCGGCCGGGATCGAGGAGATCGTCACGCGCTACGGCGAGTGCGAGCCGGTCGAGAGCAGCCTGATCGAGGCCTGGTTCGACGACCTCGTCTGGGGCCCCGAGAAGATCACGCGCGAGGACGAACGCATTCGAGCGACGCGCAACGTCAACCGCACGACCGAGGTCTCCGCCGACTGGAGCTCGATCAACGACATCTACGAAGCCGTGCTGCCGCGGGTCAGGGCCGAGATCCCGGGGATCACCCTCCTCGGCGGACACTCGTCGCACAGCTACATCAACGGCACCAACATGTACTTCAACTACTTCTACGACCTCGCCGACGACTGCGGGCCCGAGGAGGAGGTGCCCAAGGTCTACCTCCCGATCATCTCGATCATCTGTGAGGAGACCCTGCGCCACGGCGGCTCGATCGTCCACCACCACGGGATCGGAAAGGCGCGGGCGCCCTGGGTCGAAGAGGAGTACGGCTCCTCGTATCCCCTCCTCGCGGCGCTCAAGCGCACCTTCGACCCCGACGGGATCATGAACAGGGGAACGATCATCCCGGCGTGAGCCGGCCGGCGCCGTAGACCGGCGCCATTCGGTGTCGTACACTCGCGCCGTGGGTGCCGAGCGATCGGATCCAGCCATGGGCGTCACCCCCGCCGACCTGCGCGAATGGCTGCTGGAGGAGCTCGCCCCGGCCCTGTCCAGGCACTGAGCGGGCTCGGCCTCAGACCCAGCCGCGGCGGCGGGCCGCGACGACGGCAGTGGCGATCATCGTCGCGATGAAGCCGACCACGAACCAGAAGAGGAACGCATGCGTGAACAACCCGGGTTTGAAGTTCATCCCGAGGATGCCCGCGATCAGCGACCCCGGCAGGAACACGACCGAGGCAAGCGTGAGGATCTTGAGGATCTCGTTGGTGCGGTGCTCGGTGCGCGCCATCAGCACATCGAACGAGCCGACGATCGAGCCGCGCGCGTCTCGTCCAGCCTGAACCGTGATCTCGAGCCTGTCCGCCAGCCCGGCGAAGCGGCGGGCCGACTCCTCGTTCGAGAGAGCGTCGAGCTCCGGGTGGGTGAGCGCGAGGATGGGCTCCCGATGGGCTGTGAGTGACCGCTGCAGCGACCCGAGATCTCGACGCAGCCCGACGAGATGGCGCAGCGCCTCCTCGGGGTCGCCGTGGGCTCCTTCGAGCGAGCGGATGTCGAGCTCCTCGAGCGCCGCTTCGACGCCCTCGAACGCTCGCGCGTACTCCCCCAGCACCCAGTCGAGGAGCGCGGCGAGAAACGTCGTCCCGGTCATCCGCCCCGTTGCACCGGACCCCCCGGTCCGCTCGCGGAACATCTCGAGCACCTCGATCGGACGATCGTGGATGGTCGCGACCCACCGGTCCGCGACGAGGCAGTCGATCCGGGTCAACTCGGCGCCGTCGGACGCACGCTCGGGTACGCAGGCGGTCACGTGGATATAGGAGCCATGGTCATCGTGGCCCGGTGACGGATCGCCGCTCTCGGCGAGTCGCCGAGCCACGGACTCGTCCACGTCGAAGAGCTTGCAGACCGACTGGAGCTCGTCGGGGTCGCGGTCGAGATCGAGCCAGAGAAGCGACGAGCGCCCGATCCGGCGGGGGGCGTCGTCGACGCTGTCGAGGGTGATCACGTCGTCGTCGCGGAACAGGGTCAGCGCGCTCATCGCGCCTTGTGTTCCCGGCAGTACCGCTGCCGAAACCAACTCTCGGCGCGTTTACGCCCTCCGGGGCGGGGGTAGAACGACATCACCTTCCCCGATTCATGACCCCCCACAAAGGAGCCCCTGATGAGCGAGTACGAGCGCAAGGATACGGGCCAGCTGGACCGCGACGATGCCGAGAAGAAGGCCGATCGTGCCTGGGACGACACCAAGGAAAAGGCTGACGACGCCAAGCACGGTCTGAAAGAGGCGGGAGACAAGGCCAGCGACGCCGTGGAGGAGTTGATCCCCGGCGACAGCGACCACGACGGTCACTGAGTACAAACCTGCCGCAGTACCACCCCCGGGGCTCCGGAGTCGATCGACTCCGGAGCCCTTCTTCGTGCGCGCTGCCGGCGCGAAACGCCATGACCGTGAGTCCAGCGAGCTCTTACCGGCCATCGGCGGATGGTCGCCGCTCCCCGAGGGCACTCGGCTAGCGCGTGGGCTGGGCCGACTTGACGGCACCCTGGGCGGGATCGTCGGCCGTGGCGACAACCTCTCGCGCGGGGGCGCCGAAGCGCAGCAGACGTCCGCCGAAGGCGATCGCGCACAAGGCGAACCAACCCCAACCGAGCGTCACGCCGGCGACGACGTCCGACAGCCAGTGGACGTCGAGCAGGACCCTGCTGCCCGCGACGGCGACTGTGATCGCGACGGCGGCGGCAGCGAGGACAGCTCGCGTCCCTCGACGACGCCGCCGCGCCAGGATCAGGGCGGCTGCGAAGGTGAACGCCGCCGCGGTGGAGGAATGTCCGCTCGGGAACGACGGGCCGAGGGTCGCGGCGACCGGGTCGAGATCCGGCCGGACGCGGTCCGCAAGCGCCTTCACCATATGTGTCACGACGTTGTTGCCGGCGATCACGACCACGAGGAACGGCAGCACCCAGCGCGACCTGACCCTGAGCGTTTCGACGACTCCCAGCACGAGCGCCGACACGACGACGAGCCACGTCTCCCCCATCGTCGTCACGATCTCGAGGCCAGTCCTCGAGAACGGCAACGCGTGCTCGTCGCCCCAGATTGCGACACTGCGGTCGAGCCGCAAGAGAGTGTCGTTCGCGCGCACGAGGTAGGCGAGTACGGCGAGGACAACCCCCCCGGCGACGACGAGAAGAAGCGCAACCGTGAGAGCAAGGCCGGTGGCCACGGTGGGGTCGAGCCGCCGGACCACCACTCGGCGCAGCCTCGCGCGCCGATGGAGCTCGCCGCCGACCTCGTGCGCAACCGTCAAAGACCGCGGCACCGGGGGCTGCAAGCGAAGCGAAACGAGGAAAGCGGCGAGGCCGGCTCCAAGGGAGATCACGAACAGTACGAGGAGAGCCATCGGCGGCGTTTACCCTCATGACACCACGGGTAAACGGCAGTCCATGACAGCCGACGCATCCGCGCTCGACCCCGACACGATCGAGTACACGGCCGCGCTGTCGACTGCCTCCGAAGGCCCCCAGGCCGCTCCAGCGAGCGCCCGAGGGCCCCTGGACGCCTCGCCCGACGGCCTGGCGACGAAGATCGCCGGCGCGCTCCGCGATCGGCATCCGGTCACGGTCTTCTTCACGGTCCTGCTCGCGAGCTGGACGATCCTGGCCGCCGCCTCGATCGCGTTCGGGCTGGTGCTCACCCGGGGCGTGCTGGCGATCGACGCGATTGCCGAGGCCGACGAACGCTTCGTGCAGTGGCTCGTTTCCGAGCGCACGGAATGGCTCGTCGACGGATCCTGGGTCGGGTCGACGCTCGCCGGTGGTCACGTGATCCCCTTCGTGATCGCGACGACCTGTCTCGTCGCGGTCGCACGCAGGAAGTGGCGCGTGGCGGGGTTCGTCCTCTTTGCAGTGGCCGTCGAATCGGCCACCTATCGCGTCACCTCGATCGCGTTGCCCCGCGAGCGCCCCGACGTTCCTCGTCTCGAGGGCCTCCCGGTCGATGCGAGCTATCCCTCCGGCCACACCGCTGCCTCGGTCGCGCTCTTCAGTGGGCTCGCCCTGCTCGCGAGCGGCCGCGTGCACGGGCTCTACGTCAAGGTGGCGATCTGGGCGCTGGCCATCGCGATCGTGCCGTTCGTCGCCCTATCGCGCATGGTGCGCGGCATGCACCACCCTGTCGACGTGGCGGGCGGCGTCGCCGTGGGCATCGGTGCGCTCCTTTGCGTCCTGCTGGCCGCGCGAGTGGCCGGCGTCGCCGCGGCACGGCGAGACATCACAACACCAACCGAGGGGAGCAACCCGTGAGTAGCAATGGGACTTCCGCCAAAGTCGCAGTCGTCGCACACGCCGGCAAGTCGCTCGGCGACGGCTTGCTCGGCCTCCGTCGCCTCCTCGAGTCGCGCGGGATCGAGCAGCCGTTGTGGTTCGAGGTGCCCAAGAGCAAGAAGGCTCCCGCCCAGGTGGAGCGGGCACTGAAAGGGGGCGCAGAGCTCGTCTTCGTCTGGGGTGGCGACGGGATGGTGCAGCGCTGCATCGATACCCTCGCAGGCAGCGAGGCGAAGGTGGCGATCATCCCGGCCGGGACCGCCAACCTGCTTGCCACCAACCTGGGGATCCCCAGGGACCTCGAGGAGGCAGTCGACATCGGCCTCCACGGCGGTGAGAGGACGATCGACGTCGGGAGGTTCGACGGTGAGCGATTCGCCGTGATGGCAGGCGCAGGGTTCGACGCGGCCATGATCAGCGACGCGGACGGCAGCCTCAAGGAACGCTTCGGACGGGTGGCATACGTCTGGACCGGCTCGAAGCAGCTTCGTCGCAAGCCGTTCCGCGCCAAGATCTCCGTCGACGGAGCAACCTGGTACGAAGGCAAGGCGACGTGCATCCTGCTCGGGAACGTCGGCGACCTGTTCGGCGGGGTCGAGGCCTTCGAAGGCGCCACCCCCGACGACGGCATGCTCGAGGTCGGCGTCGTCTCGGCCGAAGGCGTCGTCGATTGGGCTCGCACGATCGCCCGCACCGCCGCTGGGACGGCTACCAACTCGCCGTTCGTCCAGGCGACCAAGGCGCGCAAGGTCAAGGTCACCCTCGATCGGAAGGTGCTCTACGAGCTCGACGGGGGCGACCGCACGAAGGTGAAGAAGTTCAAGGTGAGGATCGAAGAGGGAGCTGTCACGGTCCGCGTCCCGCGGAGCAAGCCGTGAGCACCGCAGCTCGCGTTCCCGAGACGTGGGACCTGACGGGGGACGACGCACGCGAAGCCCTCGCGAGAACGGGGCGGACGGCGTTGCTGCTCGACTCGCTGGCGCGGCTGCGGGCTGCGGACGGCACGAGCCACGCCAGGTCGCTGGCTCTCGCCACCTCACTCGTCGCCGTGCAAGGCCTGATCGTCGTCGTGGGCTTCGCGGCGGCGTTCGGCTCGTCGGGCTTCGGCGGGGTGATCGTCGACGCGATCCGCTCGGCAGCGCCCGGGCCGGCCGGTGAGACGCTAACCGCAGCCGTCTCGCAGGCGAGCAAGGTCGGTCATGGGGATCGATTCCTTCCGCTCGCCGCCGGTCTCCTTGGCCTGTTGGTGACGGCCACGACCGCGTTCGGCCAGCTCGAGCGAGGACTCAACCGCCTTTACGGGATCGAGCAGGACCGGCCCACGGTGCAGAAGTACGTGCGCGCCTTCCTGCTCGCGATCACCATCGGTTCGGCCCTGACGCTCGCGTTCGGGCTGCTCGCCGCAGGACGGGTGGTGGGCACCGACAGCGGTGCCCTCGGCACCGCCTGGCAGATCCTGCGGTGGCCCCTCGGCCTCGCACTGGCGACCGTCGCGTTCGGCGCGATCCTCCGGTTCGCCCCGGCACGCCGACAGCCCGGAGGTGCCTGGCTCGCGTTCGCGGCACTGATCTGCGTGATCGGCTGGGCGGCCGTCACGCTCGCCCTCGGAGCGATGTTCACGCTCAGCTCTACGTTTGGTCAGACGTACGGGGCGCTGGCCGGGATCGTGGCGTTGCAGCTCTGGACGATGCTGTCGTCGTTCGCGATCTTCTTCGGCGCTTCGGTCGCCGCCCAGCTCGAGGCGGTACGGGCGGGAGTTCCGGCACCCGATCGGAGAGAGCAGAGCGCGCACCGCGACAACGACGAACCCGACCACGGCCAGGCCGAGCTCGGCCGGCAGGCACACCCACACGCCGTCTCCTAACTGGCCCGCCGTCCGAGGTCGTCCCAACCGTCCACGTGCCGACGTAGGGGACGGGCTAGCCGCAGGCGCTCAGAGGTCGAAGATCCGTCCTTGCAGAGAGCCCGAGATGCGGGCGCGGCGCCGAGAGACGCCTGGCAGCTTCACGAGCCTGTGCGTCAGCGGCAAGCCGGCCTGACTCCGTTCGAGTTGCTCGGAGGCGATCGGCTTCCAGAGCCGGTCGACGATCTCGGCCGGATCACCTGCGACCTCGTGCTCCGATGTCTCGAGGTGCTCTGCCCAGAGCCCGAGGCGCGCCGCTCTGGCGAGGCTCGGATCGTGCGAGACCACGTTCATCTCGGTGTCGTTGAAGAGGGAATGCTCGTTGAGGTTCGCCGATCCGACCGTGAACCAGCGGTCGTCCACGATAGCGATCTTCGCGTGGATATAGACGAGATCACGGAGGTCACCGCGGCGTGCATACACGGTGCACGCGAGAAATCGCTCGTCGCCGTCGTCCGCCTCGATCAACGCCGCGATCTGACCGCGCGAGACGTCAGCGCCGTCGTTCGGCCTCGCCGGCAGCAGGGTCACCACCCTGAACTCGTCGCAGGGAGGGTTGCGCAACTTCTCTGCCAGGATCGAGACGATCTCGGGCGACCAGAGGAACTGGTTTTCCAGGTAGACGAACTTCTCGGCCGCGCGAAGAGCTCCGCAGTACGACTCGAGGATCGAGAACTCCCCCCTTGGCGCATCGTCGTAGATCTTCTCGGGCACCGTGCGCACCACCTGCAGCGTGATCTCGCCGGCGGGCTCGGCCGGCTGCGGAGCGGGGAGCAACTCGCGCGTCGCCCCCCGCCAGCGCATCCGAAAGTGCTCGGCGACTGCGGTCACGGCCGGCCCCTCGATCCGAATCGCCGCGTCGTGCCAGCCGATCTCGCCCCGCGCCTCGTGCAGGATCGAGTCGAACGGATCGCCCCCGTCGGTCGTCAGGTCGATCCCGCCGACGAACGCGACGCGGTCGTCGACGACGATCACCTTCTCGTGATGGCAGTGGGCGAACCGAGCGGACTCCACGACGCAGCTGATCGAGGTCTCCCCGGTCAGCTGCGCGACCATCTTCCGGACGTCGGCACGGCTCGGGCGGAAAAGCCGGAACGGCGCTCCCCCCCAAGCGAGCACGCGCACATCGACCCGCTCGGCGAGCTCGGCGAGGAGGCTGTTGAGGAACACGGGCGTCTCCTCCCGCGTCAGGTCGAGATCCGGCGTGAAGTGCCACCCCGCGAGATGCACGTGCGACGTGGCGGCCGCGAGCTCCCGGGCGACGATGGGGAGCATCTGCGCGCCGTCCACCAGCAGCTCGACGGCGTTGCCCCCGGCCGGCGCCGCTGCCTGAGCCGAGAACGCGAAGCCCGAGGCGTCGAGTGCTCCCTCCCAGCCGGCGCGGCGCAAGCGGCGGTGATGGTGCGAGATCACGAGCTCGTCCACTCGACCGGCGATCCCGTGCGCGACTCCGTCCCAGAGGCGGCGGACACGCTTACTCATCGGAGACAGATCGAGCTTGCGGAGGGCATCAGCGGTCGAACGATACGCGCGACGAACAGCCCGCCGCGGTCGGCCGTGAGAGAGCGCGCGGTGGCGACTCAGCTGCCGCGGCGGCTCGCCTGCAGGCGGGCGGCCAGCACCGTGTTCGCGAGCAGCGTCACGTCGGTGATCGGCCCGACGCCGCCGGGAACGGGTGAGACGGCCTCGGCGACGGCAGCAACGGACACCGTGTCCACGTCCCCGACCATCCGCACCTTCCCGGTCTCGGGGTCGGGCTGCGGGTTGATGCCGACGTCGATCACGATCGCGCCAGGCTTCACCATCTCGCCGGTGATCAGGTTCGGCACCCCGGCCGCGACGACGAGGATGTCGGCATTCCTCGCATGCGACTCGAGCCGGCCGGCGGCAGCCGTGTGTTGGTGTGCGCTGATCACGGTGGCGTTGCGCGCGAGCCCCAACCAGAGGGCGGGCTTGCCGACGTTGTTCGAGCGGCCGACGAGCACGAGGTCGAGGCCGTTGTAGAACGTCTTCGGATCCCGGCCCGTCTCCTCGACATAGCGGTCGAGCATCCAGAACACGGATGACGGTGTCGAGGGAACGAAGCGCGGCTGACCGAGGGCGAGCAGGCCGGCGTTGTCCGGGTGCACGGCCTCGATGTCCTTGTGCGGGTCGAGCATCCGGTAGACGTTCCCCTCGTTGACCTGCCGCGGCAGCGGCCGCAGGATCAGGATCCCGGAGACGCGCGGGTCCGCATTCAACTTGCCGACGACCGCGAGGGCCTCGGCCTCCTCGGCGTCGCCCGGCAGGCGCTCGTTGACGTAGCGGCAGCCCAGCTCCTCCGCGAGGCGCCGCACGCGCCGCTCGTACGCCTCTGCTGCGTACTGATCTCCGATGAGCACGGTTGCGAGCCCGGGAACAACCCCGGAGCTTTCGAGCGCACGCACGTCGGCTTCGACGCTCGCGCGGAGCTCGGCGGCGAGGGCGTCTCCGTCGATCAGGTGGGCGGACATCGATCCGAGCCTAGTCAACGGCGGGGCGTCGCACACGGCACGACTCCTCCCGGTGCGCCCGATCGGGCCTTGCCACGGTCAGCCGACGGGACGGTCCGGCTCGAGCGCGACGAGGGCAGCGGTCACGATCGCCGTCGGCGAGATGCCGTATTCCTCGTACACCTCGGGTTGCGAGCCGGTCTGCCCGAATCGGTCGACGCCGAGCGGCACGGCGCGGGTGCCGAGTGCAGACCCGACGAACGCGAGCGCATGACTCGCGCCGTCGATCACGGTCACGACGGGCAGGCCCTGCTCGTCGGGCCGCACGAGCTGTTCGAGGTGACTGCGGCCACGCCCGGCCGAGCCCCGGATGGGCTCGGTCGCAGCCACCTGCCAACCGCGGTAGAGCCGGTCGGGTGAGGAAAGACAGAGAACCGTCGCCTCCACCCCTTCCTCGGCGGAGAGGATCTCGGCCGCCGCGAGCGTCTCGGGCACGATCGCACCGCACGTGGCGAGAATCACGCGATCCTCCGCCGGCGGCGCCTCGCGCAGCCTGAAGCCGCCCGCCACGACTGCGGCGCGAACCGCTTCCTCCCCGTCCCGCTCGATCGCCTTCGTCAGCGGGCCCTGGTCGATTGGCTTCGTGGAGAGCCGGAGGTACAGCGCCTCGCCGTCGGGATCCTGCATCTTCTCGATCGTGTCCAGCAGGAGCCACTCGACCTCGCGCCCGAAACACGGCTCGGCGTAGGTGAGGCCGGGCGTCGCGATCCCGATCCCGGGAGTCGAGAGCGACTGGTGGGCGCCTCCCTCGCGGGAGAGCGAGATGCCCGACGGCGTGCCGACGAGGATGAAGCGGGAGCCGGAGTAGGTCGAGTAGACGATGCCTTCGAGCGCGCGCATCACGAAGGGGTCGTACACGGTGCCGAACGGGATCAGCCGCTCGCGCTGGTAGTCCCACGTCAGGCCGAGTTGCCCGAGCATGAGCACGAGGTTCATCTCGGCGATCCCCATCTCGACGTGCTGGCCGGACGGCTTCACCCGCCACTTCAGCGGGGAGTCGTCCATCGCGTCGTAGACGGGCTCGGCCTCGGGGCCCCACACGCCCGTCTTGTTCACGAATCCGCCCAGATTGGTCGACACCGCCACGTCCGGGCTCACCGTGACGAGGCGCTCGCCGAGCCCCTCGACCCGCGAGAGCTCGAGCAGGATCCGGCCGAACGCCGCCTGCGTCGACGTCGGCGCCGCGTCGCGCGGCGCGAGCGACGCGGGAATCGGAACCGCGGCTGCGGGCGGCCGGTCACCACGGTCGAGCCGCGCCCGGGCGGCGGCGACGATCTCGGCCTCGGCGGAGCCCTCCGGCACCCCGTCCCACTCCGTCTCCGGCGTGAGGCCGAGCTCGGCCCGGAACCTGTCGATCTGCTCGCCGTTGAGGAGCGCCGAGTGGTTCTGCGGCCGGCCCGCGATCTCGAGACCGTACCCCTTGATCGTGTAGGCGAAGATCACGGTCGGCCTGTCGGTTGTCTCCCGCGCGCGCTGCAGGGCGCCGAGCACGTCCTCGAGGTCGTGCCCACCGAGGTCGCGGACGAGCCCGGCCGGGTCGTCGACGAGCAGCGGTGCCAGGCGAGCCTGCTCGGTCGAGTCGAGGGTGCTGAGCAGCGCCGACCGGACGTCCTCGTCGGAAGCGCCGAACAGCGCCTGGTACGCCTCGTTCGGCATCTCGTCGATCCGACGCCGCAGCAGCTCGCCCCCTTCCTTGGCGTATGCCTCGCGCAGCCGGCGGCCGTACTTGAGCTCGATCACGTCCCAGCCGTTCGTGCGGAACTGTGCCTCGAGCTCTGCCGCCCGGATCCCGGGGATGACGCGGTCGAGCGACTGGCGGTTGAGGTCGACGATCCAGAGCACGTTGCCGAGCTTGCGGGCAAGCGGCTCGGCGAGCGCCTCCCAGATGTTGCCCTCGTCGAGCTCGGCGTCACCGAGCAACGAGATGAAGCGGCCACCGGTGGAGGCACCGAAATGCGTCTCGACGTAACGATCGGCGAGAGCGCCGAAGAGCGGCGCCGCAGAGCCCAGCCCGACCGACCCGGTCGAGTAGTCGACGGGGAACGGGTCCTTCGTCCGGCTCGGGTAGCTCTGCAGGCCGCCGAAGTCGCGCAGGCGCGTCAGGTAGGAGCGGTCGAGCCGGCCGAGCAGGTACTCGAGCGCGTGCATCACGGGGGATGCATGCGGCTTGACCGAGACGCGGTCGCGCGCATCCATGTCGGCGAGCCAAAGCGCCGTCATCAGAGTCACCATCGACGCGGAGGACGCCTGGTGACCGCCGACCTTGAGGGCGTCTCCCTTGGGACGCTCGCGGTTCGCGTAGTCGACGATCCTCACGGCGAGCCAGAGCACACGCTGCTCGATTGCCTGCAGCGCCGCGAGGTCGGGCAGGGCGGGACTGAGAGCTACCACGCCGGGACGTCCGTGAGCGGGTGTTGCAGCACGCGACGAAACCGCGTCTAGCCGCGCCGGAAGCCGTAGCGGTCGAAGTCGGGAGCGACCGCCGAAGCACCGTCCGGGGCGGGCACGATCTCCGTCGGGTTGCCGTCCGAGACGACGAGGCCTACGACCTCGGGGCCTTCCTCGCCGTCCACGAGCGCCCAGGCCACGACCCGCGCGCTCTCCGTGTCCTCCTCGAACTCGCCGCGGTAGAAGGCGTGCCAGCCCGGCTCAGCAGGGACGAGCGAGCGGATCACGGCTGCCATGCGGGCAAGTCTACGCACAAACTGGTGAACCTGTCACCTGGCGTGCTGTACGATCGGTTCCGTGCAACGCAGCGTCAGCGAGTCGCTATGAGCGCCGGGGGCTTCGACGCAGAGGCCGTACGCTCTCTCGCGCCCGCGTCGCACTTCTCGCTCGAGGGACGCGTTGCGATCGTCACGGGCGCCTCGGGTGGGATCGGCCGCTGGCTCGCGGCGGGCCTGGGCGCAGCGGGCGCCTCGGTGCTCGTCACCGACATCGACGAAGCCGGGCTGACGGAGCTCTGCGGCGTCCTTGCCGACGCCGGCGTGGCCGCTGCGCCGGCGTGCGTCGACCTCGGTGACGACTCGGCGCCCGAGCAGATCGTCTCGGCCGCCGTGGAGCGTTTCGGCGGCGTCCACGTGCTCGTCAACAACGCCGCCGTGAATCGGCGGATGCCGATGCTGGAGATGGACACCGAGACCTGGGATTGGATCACGAAGCTCGATCTGCGGCTGCCGTATTTCCTCTCGCAGCGCGCCGCGCGGGAGATGATCGACCAGGGCCAGGGCGGCTCGATCGTCTCGATCAGCTCGCTCAACGCGGGCTTCGCACTCGAGCAGATCTCGGTCTACGGCCCGGCGAAGGCGGGAATCAGCCAGCTGAGCCGCGTGATGGCGCTCGAGTGGGCAGAGCACGGGATCCGCGCCAACGCGATCGCGCCCGGCTTCATGGACACGCCCCTCGCGGCGCCGATCTGGAACGACCCCGAGGTCAGCCGCTGGATCCTGAACCGCGTCCCGGTCGAGCGCCCCGGCCTGCCCTCCGAGTTGGTGGGCGCCTGCCTCCTACTCGCCTCCGACGCCGGCTCGTTCCTCACCGGCCAGACGTTGTACGTGGACGGCGGCGCCAGCGCCGGCGGCCGCTGGTTCCACCCGGACCGCTAGAAGCTCCACTTCGGTCCGCGCCGCTCCCGACGCCTCGGCGCACGGGGAAAGACCGGTGGGTCGTGGCGCGGCTCGACTGCCGCCGCACCACGACCCTGACTTCTCTACCAGCCGGCAGCGACCGGGTTCGTGAGGCGGCCGATCCCCTCGGCCTCGATCGTCACCTCGTCGCCCGGTTGCAGGAATCGTGGAGGATCGAGAGCGAACCCGCAGCCAGCCGGGGTCCCCGTGGAGACCACGTCGCCGGGCTCGAGCGTGATCACCTGGGTCAGGAACTCCACCAGCACCGGGATCGGGAACAGCCAATCGGCGGTGTTCCCGTGCTGCATCTGCTCGCCGTTGACATAGGTGGCGATCTCGACGTTGAAGGGGTCGGTGAGCTCGTCCTTGGTCACGATCTCGGGCCCGATCGGCGAGAACGTGTCCGGGCTCTTCCCGAGGATGATCTGGGTGTCCTGCGTCCGCTTCGACCAGTCGAACTGGATATCCCGCGCGCTGACGTCGTGGAGCAGGGTGTAGCCGTAGATGTAATCCAGTGCGTCCGCGGCGGCGACGTTCTTCGCGCGCTTGCCGATCACGAAGGCGAACTCCACCTCCCAGTCCGTCAGCGTGTCGGGGGACGGGATCAGAATTGGATCACCGGGCCCGCAGACCGCGTTCGGGAGCTTGGCGAAGAAGTACGGCTCCTTGGGAGGGTCGCCGCCCGACTCGGCTCCGTGACTCTTGTAGTTGATTCCGGCGCACATGACCTTCCCGGGGCGGAGGGGCACGAGAATCCTGTCGGGCTCGAACGGATCGCCCGTCGCCGTCGGCGCAACTCCCGAAGCGATCAGCGCGACCATGTCCTTGTGCCCGGTCGGAGCGATGCCGGCATCGGTGCGGATGCCGACGCCGATCTCACCGTCGTGTTCGTAGCTTACGAGTCGCATGCAGCTGCTTCCTTCCGTAGGGTCGTGAACGTCAGCGAGGGACGATCGTTGGAGTGGAACAGGTACCGGTAGACCTGTAGTATCGCATTCCAATCAAGCTAGGGAGGAATGCATGCGGATCGCTGTGGTCGGCGCGGGAGCGATGGGGGCTATCTTCGGAGCCCGGTTCGTCCAGGGCGGGCACGAGACCGTGCTGGTCGACGTGGCGGAGTCCCTGGTCGAGCAGATCAATGCAGGCGGGGTCACCGTCGTGCGTGGCGAGGAAGAGCGGACGACACCCGTTCCGGCAACGACCGACCCGGCCTCGATCGGCGCGGTCGACCTCGTCGTCTTCTGCACCAAGTGCTACCACACGCGCGCGGCAGCAGAGGGAGCGCGGCCTCTCGTCGGGCCCGACACGGTCGTCGCCTCGCTGCAGAACGGCTGGGGCAACGGGGACGTCCTCGCGGATGTCTTCCCCGCCGAGCAGGTCGTCGTCGGCGTCACCTACAACAGCGGCCTCGTGCAGGGCCCGGGCCGGGTCGTCCACCCGGCCGACCAGCCGACGGTCGTGGGTGCCTTCGCCGAGGGAGACGGAACCGATCGGCCGCAGAGACTCGCCCAGGCCCTCTCCGACGGGGACCTCGTCGCGAGCGTCGCCGATCCGGTCAGGCCCGAGATTTGGAAGAAGCTGATCCTCAACGCCGCGACGCTGCCGACGGCAGCCCTGGCGGGTATGCATGCCGGCGCGCTGACCGCGCACCCCGGCATGAACGAGCTCGTCAGCGAAACGGCACGCGAGGCCGTCACCGTCGCCCGGGCACTCGGATACGACATCGACGCCCAGGAGCGCGTCGATGCGATCCACGCTCTGCTCGAGAAGGCCGGGCCGACGCGGGCCTCGATGCTCCAGGACTTCGAAGCCGGCCGCCGCACCGAGATCGACGTCGTCAACGGCGCCGTCGTCCGGGCGGGCGACGAGCTCGGTGTCCCGGTGCCGCTCAACCGCGCGTTCGTTCAGCTCGTGACGGGCTGGGAGTCGGTCAGGGGCCTCCAGTGAGCACCCGGATCACCTACCACGGTGCTGCCAGCTTCGAGGTCGTCGGGCCGACGCATCGCGTCCTGATCGACCCGTTCCTGTCGGACAACCCGCTCGCACCCTGCTCGCCGGACGACCTCGAGGCACCGGACGTGATCCTGGTCAGCCACGCCGCGTTCGACCACTACGGCGACACCGCCTCGGTCGCGAAGCGCACCGGAGCACCGGTCGTCTGCGACGCGGCCGTGCGGGCCATGCTGATCGACGACGGCGTCTCACCCGACCAGATCTCGGCCACGACGTGGGGCATCGTCGTCGAGGCCGCCGGGCTCGTCGTCCGGCCGGTCGAGTGCCACCATTGGTCGTCGGGGAAGCTCTCCGACGGGAGCCAGGTCGTCGGCAACCCGATCGCGTTCATCTTCGAGAGCGAGCCGGGCGTCCGCATCTACCACTACGGCGACACGTGCATCTTCGACATGCGGCTGATCGGCGAGCTGTACAAGCCGACGGTAGGACTGCTCGGCTGCACGCTGCCGCGAGAGCTCTCGCACCTGATCCCCGGCCCGGCCACGTTCCTGACCGGCGAGATGGACGCGGACGAGGCGGCCCGGACGGCCGAGATGCTAGGCGTCGAGCTCGCAGTCGCCTGCCATTACCTCGCGAAGGACGCGGAGGTCGACCGATTCGTCGAGCTGGTGCCGAAGTACGACACGACCGGAACACGCCAGGTCCTGGCGCCGGAAGTCGGCGAAACCCTCGTCTTCGACGGTGGCACCTGGACGATCGAGGGTCGAGAGGGATGAGCTCGTGACCGCCGGGCCTGCAGGATTGCCCTCCGGGCAGGCCCGGCGGGGCACGACCTCCGCGCACGCAAGGTGCATCGGCAACCCTGTCGTCTCCGGTTCATAGGGAGCAGTCGCGTGGACGCCCGGTACCGGATCGGAATCGGCAGCGATCTGATCGCGGCCGACGGCACCTCGCTCGTGGAGGCTGCCGTCCGGGACGTGTTCGCCCCCGTGCCGGGCCTCGTCGTCGAGACGTTCGGGGAGCCGCGGGCAACCCTCACCCCCGCCGACGTGGCTCCATTCGACGCTGTCGTCACGCTCTGGCAGAACGTGACCGAGGAGACGCTCGCGGGCAACGAGCGCCTTGCCACGATTTCGCGCTGGGGCGTCGGGATCGACATGATCGACGTCGACGCCTGCACGCGGCACGACGTGCTGGTCTCGATCACGCGCGACGCGGTGCGGCGACCCGTCGCCGAGGGGATCCTCACCTCGGTGCTCGTACTCGCCAAGAACGTGCTGCCGAACGACCGCCTCGTGCGCTCGGGGCGGTGGGACGACAAGCAGCCCAACCTGGGCCTGCGCGGCAAGGTGCTCGGCACGATCGGGGTCGGGAACATCGGCGCCGAGCTCGTCGAGCTGATGCGACCGCTCGGTCTGGCGCGCGTGCTCGCGAGCGACCCCTTCGTCACCGCCGAGGATGCCGCCCGCCTCGGAGTGGAGCTGACCGACCTCGAGACGCTGCTCCGGGAAGCCGACTACGTCTGCGTCAACTGTCCTTTGAGCGCGGCGACGCACCACCTTCTCGGTGCCGCCGAGCTCGGCTTGATGAAGCCCACCGCCTACCTCGTCAACACCGCCCGCGGGCCGATCGTGGACGAGGAGGCCCTGGTGGCGGCGCTGACTGAGGGGCGGATCGCCGGAGCTGCACTGGACGTCTTCGAGGTCGAGCCGCTGCCGCCGGACTCGCCGCTTTGCGCGCTCGAGAACGTCGTCCTCTCGCCGCACTCGATCGCGTGGACGGACGAGCTGTTCGCCGTCAACGGCACCGACGCGTGCACCAGTGCACTCGACGTGTTGCGGGGCGAGATCCCGGCACACGTGGTCAACCGCGAGGTGATCGAGCGTGCGGGATTCCAGGCGAAGCTCGAACGGCTTCGGGCCGAATGGTCGCAGGCGAACTGACGAACGGAGGCGGAGTGGCAGGAGAAGCGACGAAGCTCACGATCTTCGACCTCCAGGCGAAGGTCGCTCGTGGCGAAAAGATCTTCCAGGTCACGGCGACGGACTTCGCGACGGCGAAGCTCGTCGACGGCGCCGGGATCGACCTGATCCTGATCGGCGATTCGCTCGGCCTCATGGCGCTCGGCTACACGAGCACCGTGCCCGTGACGATGGACGAGATGCTGTACCACAGCAAGGCGATCAGCCGCGCCGCGAAGCGGTCGATCCTGGTCGGGGACCTCCCCCTCGGCGCGTACCACGCGTCCACCGCCGACGCGGTCAACAACGCGATGCGGCTGATCAAGGAGGGCGGCGCGGACGTCGTCAAGCTGGAGGGCGGCGAGGACGTCGTACCGATGGTCGAGGCGGTCGTCCGCTCCGGGATCCCGGTGATGGGGCATATCGGCCTCACCCCACAGCTGATGTCGAAGCTCGGTGGCTTCCGCGCGCAGGGGCAGAATGCCGCCGCAGGCGCGCAGCTCGTCCGCGACGCGATCGCCCTCGAGCGGGCGGGCTGCTTCGCGATCGTGCTCGAGGCGATCCCCGATCGGGTGGCGGCGCTGATCAGCGAGCGGCTCGAGATCCCCACCGTAGGGATCGGGGCCGGTCCCGACTGCGACGGGCAGAACCTCGTCCTCCACGACCTGGCGGGGCTCGTGACCGAGCGCTTCCTGCCCCGTTTCGGCAAGCGCTACGCCGAGGTCGGGAACACGATCGACGCCGCGCTCAGGGAGTTCCAGGACGACGTCCGGGACGGCGGTTTCCCGACCGCTGAGCACAGCGTCACGATCGACGACGCCGAGTATGCCGCGCTGCTCGCCGAGGTCGGCTCCGATGGCGCCTGAGCGCGGGCAGGTCACCGGGCTCCTCGGCTCGGCGCCGGTAGAGCTCGCGCCCGGCGTGACGATGCGGCCGCTGTTCGGCGACGCAGCGATGCTCAACCTGCTCGTGTTCGAGCCCGGTGCACGTGTGCCCGTGCACAACCATCCGCACGAGCAGCTCGGGTATGTGATCGCGGGCGAGCTCGTGCTCGAGATCGACGGCGTCGAGCACGTTCTACGGGTCGGCGATGCCTTCCAGATCCCGGGCGGAACACCCCATGCCGCGTGGTCGGACGGCCCGTGCACGGTGCTCGACGTCTTTCATCCTGTCCGCGAAGACTTCAGAGAGAAGGTACGAGCATGAGGAACAACGCTGTCAAGGAAGCCCTTGCCCGTGGCGAGGCGGTGCTGGGCACGATGGTGACCGAGTTTGCCACCCCCGGGATCGCTCGGCTCGCGGCCGGGGCAGGAGCCGATTTCGTCCTCTTCGACCTCGAGCACACCGGCTACGACTACGAGCGAATGCGGAACGTCCTCGCGGCCGCCGAGGCGAGCGACGTGGTGCCCTTCCTGCGCGTCCCGGACGCCGACTACCAGTTCGTCTCGCGCGGCCTCGACATCGGCGCGCTGGGGATCATGGTCGCGTCCGTCGAGAGTGCCGAGGAGGCCGGCTCGATCGCCGCCGCGTCGCGGTTCCCGCCGGCCGGCAAGCGCGGCTTCGGGCTCGTCCTCCAGCGTGACAGCTTCCTCCCGGCAGGGCTCGCCGCCACGCTCGAGCACGTCAACGGCACGACGATGATCCTTGCCCAGATCGAGACGGTGGCGGGGCTCGAGGTCGTCGAGCAGATCGCGGCCGTCGACGGGGTCGACGTCCTCTGGATCGGCCACTTCGACCTGAGCGCCTCACTCGGGATCCCCGGCGAGTTCGAGAACCCCGTCTTCGTAGACGCCGTCGATCGCGTCCTCGCCGCCGCCGAGACGAGCGGCAAGGCGGTCGGGATGGTCTGCTCGAGTGTCGAGGAGGGCGCCGAGCTGCTGCGGAGGGGTTTCCGGCTGCTCGCCTACCAGATGGACATCGTCCTCTACCAGGACAGCGTTCGCGCCGGGATCGACGGACTCAGGGACGCGAGGGACGGCAGCTCCGGCTGATGAGCGAGTTCCGGGTCGGGATCACCCGCGACGTCCTCGGAGCCGACGGAGCACCGATCTTCGACTTCGGGCTGCTCGAGGCGGCGCCCCGCCTCGTGACGACGTCCGTGGTCGACCGGGAGGAGCTCACACCGGCCGACATCGCCGACCTCGACGCACTCGTCCTCTATAGCCCGCGCGTCTCGGCGGCAACGCTCGCCGGGGCGGAGCGCCTGCTGCTCGTGTCCCGGCTCGGCGTCGGTCTCGACAACGTCGACGTGGGCGCGTGCACGGAGAGCGGCGTGCTCGTGACCACGACACCGGATGGCGTCAGGCGGCCGATGGCCGCGGGGGCGATGGCCTTCCTGCTCGCACTGGCCCACCGTGTGCCCGAGATGGACCGCCACGTGCGTGGCGGCGACTGGGATCAGTTCGGTCACGTCGGCACCGGGCTCGACGGCCGCACGCTCGGCATCGTCGGGTTGGGGAACATCGGCCGCGACCTGGTCGGGCTTGCTGCCCCCTTCGGCCTCCGGATCATCGCTGCGGATCCCTACGCGAAATCCGGCGTCCCCGGCGTCGAGCTCGTATCCCTCGAGGAACTGCTCGCGTCGGCCGACTTCGTCGTCGTAGCGGCGCCGCTGACTCCGGCCACCCACCACCTGCTCGACGCCGATCGCCTCTCCCTGATGCGCCCGAGCGCCTACCTGATCAACATTGCGCGCGGGCCGATCGTCGACCAGGCCGCGCTTGTCGAGCTGCTCGCCGCGCGGCGGATCGCGGGCGCCGCCCTCGACGTCTTCGAGCAGGAGCCGGTGGCGTCGGACGACCCTGTCCTCGCGCTCGAGAACGTGATTCTTTCGCCCCACGGGATCGGGATCACCGACGAGATCTTCCGGCGCAGCGGCCAGAGCGTCTCGAACAGCATCCTCGCCGTCGCAAAGGGCGCAGTTCCAGAGTTCGTGGTCGATCGCTCGGCGCTCGAGCACCCGAGGCTGCGCGAGCGCTTCGACGTACGGCAGGTCTCGCGCTAGATCCGACCTACCGGTCGCAGCTCAGCAGCGGTCGTGCCGGCTCAGGGGGTTTCGCCGGCCGCTCGCTCGCCGCGCAGATCCGCGGCCAGCAGCGCGTCGCGCGCGGCGGCAAGGCGCTCGAGCTCGGCGGTGTCGCTCGCGACGAAGCGGCCGAGGTCGCCCAGGTCGGAGGCGGTCGACAACTCGGGAACGAGGTTCGCCGCTGCACGCCCCCAGGTGTCGATGCCACCGAGTCCGATCGCCGCGAAGGGCCCGACCCGGCGCCAGCGGCGCGCGAGGCCCTCGCGCAGGATCAGGTCGACGTCTGCCTGCGTTGCGACCCCGTTGTCCACCAGCCAGGTGCACTCACGCAGGAGCGCAAACTGCAGCCGATTCCAGATGAAGCCCGGCACGTCGCGCTCGACCACGACCGGCCGCTTCCCGAGCTCCTCGAGCAACGCGACGACCCGAGGCACGATCGCCGGATCGGTGTGGATCCCCGGGATCACCTCGACGGTCGGCATCAGGAGCGGCGGGTTGAGGTAATGGGTGCCGACGACGCGCTCCGGGGCGCCGATCGCCTCGGCCACCTCCGAGATCGGGATCGACGAGGTGTTCGAAGCGAGGATCGCGTCGGGTGAGTGCTCCGCCACGTCTCTCATCAGCTTCGCCTTGAGCTCCAGGCTCTCCGGCAGCGACTCGATCGCGAGGTCGAACGGCGGCGCGTGCTGCTCCAGAGCGGGCGCGACGGCCGTGTGCCCCCGGGCTTCTCGCACCGCCGGGGCCGGCGCCAGCTGCTCTGCCTCGATGAGGTCGAAGGCCCGCCGGACACGCTCCTCGACGCCACCCGTGTCGCGCGCCACGAGCGTGACGTCGTGGCCGCCGAGGGCGTACTCGCAGCCGATCTGCGCCCCCATCAGGCCGGCACCGACGATCAGGACGCGCATCTCAGATCCCCTCCCAAAGCAAGATGATCATAGTATGGTATGACCGCTTTGGACGACCGAGTTGCAATCGTTACCGGCGGCGGCTCAGGCATCGGCGCCGCGACCGCACGGATGCTCGCCGCGGAGGGCCAGACCGTGGCCGTCGTGGGCCGTCGCCCCGACGCACTCGCCGCCGTCGTCGACGCCATCGAGGCTGCCGGCGGCACCGCCTTCGCAGTCCCGGCCGACCTGGCGCTGGCGAGCGCTCCGGAGGAGATCGTCGCCACCGTGCTCGCGCGCACCGGCCGGCTGGACGTGATCGTCAACAACGCGGCGACCCTCAGGCTCGAGCTGATCGACGACTTCACGCTCGCCGACTTCGACGAGCACGTCGCCGTCAACCTCCGCGCGCCGTACTTCCTGATCCAGGCGGCGCTGCCGGCGCTCCGCTCGTCACCGAGCCCGGCGATCGTGAACGTCTCCTCGGCAGCGGCGGCGATGTACCGACGCCGTCAAACCGTCTACGGGCTGACCAAGGCCGGGCTCGAGCACATGACGATGAACCTGGCAGCCGAGCTCGCCCCGGACCGGATCCGCGTCAACTGCGTGCGGCCCGGGCCGGTGGCGACGGAGATCCATGCCAGCGCGGTGGCCGACCCCGCCGCGCGCCTCGCCGAGCTCGGCCGCATGGTCCCGCTCGGGCGTGTCGGCGAGCCGGACGAGCTGGCGGTGTGGATCCGGCACTTCGTCGCGCTCGACGCGGCCTGGGTGACGGGAACGGTGATCTCGGTCGACGGCGGTCGAGTGCTCGGGACGCCCGAAGTCTGACGGCCGGCAGCCGGCCCGACCGACTCGGAGGCTACGTGCCGGCCCGGCGCACGATCCGCCGGGGGAAGCGGTCGATCCGGAACGGCTCGAACATCGCCGGCCGCGTGCCCGACGAGATCATCTCGGCCAGCGCTTCGGCCGCGGGAGCGGACACGGTCATCCCGAGCATCGAGTAGCCGGTGGCGATGTACGCGTTGCGATACGGCTGGGCCCAGTCCAGGATCGGCAGCCCGTCCGCCGTCATCGGCCGCAGGCCCGCCCACGGCTCCTCGTATTCGGGCGTCTCGAGGTCGACGTATCCGCGGGCCAGCTCGAAGAGATTCGAGATGCGGCGCTCGTCGATCGAGATGTCGTACCCGGAGAACTCCATCGTGCCGCCGATCCTGACCCGGTCGCCGAGCGGCGTCAGGCCGGCATGGATGTCGGCGAAGAGGATCCCGTGGCGCGGCTGCACCTTGGGCTTCAGCAGGAACGAGTATCCCTTGCCGGGCTCCATCGGGATCCCGATCTCGAGCTTGCGGGCTAGCGGCGTCGTCCAGGCGCCGGCCGCGAGCACGAAGTGGTCGGCGCCCACCTCGCCCCGTGACGTCTGTACGGCACGCACGCTGGTGCCGCTGCGGCTGAACCCGGTCACCTCCGCCTCCTCGAGTACCTCCACCCCCATCTCCAGGAGCCTGGCGCCGAGGCCGTCGACGAGCGTGTCGGCTTTGACGTTCCACTGTTCCGCAACGTGGAAGCCCGCCGTGATCCGGTCTGTCAGCGACGGCTCGAGCTCACGAATCTCGCTCTCCCCGAGGATGTCGTCGGGGAGCTCGTAGCCGTGCCGGCGCATCCCCTCGAGGCTCCGCAACACCTTGCGCGCCTCCTCGGGCTTCGCCGTGGCGCAGATCATGCCGAGCTTCCAGACGTCGAAGCGGACGCCGTCGTCCGCCAGCTCGTCGACGAGCTGGAACGCCCGCTTGCCGAGCGCCGCCAGCGCCTCCGTGCCACGGTCGTAGTCGCGCTGGTTGCAGTAGGTGCGGAACCGCAGGAGCCACGGCGCGAGCCGGGGCAGATAGCCGGGCCGGAAGTAGAGCGCCGAATCCGCGTGCACGAGCGCCCGCAGGCCGTAGAGCGTCAGGCCCGGCTCCGGCAGCGGCCCCGCCTGGGCCGGGGCGATCCAACCACCGTTCCCCCAGGACGACGCCGACCGCGCGCCGACCTTCTCCTTCTCGACGATCGTCACCTCGGCGCCTTGCCGACGGAGGTAATACGCGCAGGTGAGACCCGCGATACCGCCCCCGACGACGACGACTCTCATGACGGAATGCCGGCCGTGACCTCGACCTCGATCAGCATGCGCGGCACGGTGAACTCCGTCACGATCGTCGTTCGCACGGGTCGCGGCGAAGGGAACGTCTCGGCCCAGAGGCGATTCCAGGCGTCGAAGTCACCGGCGTCGAGGAGGTAGCACTGCACGCGCAGCACGTGCTCGGGGCCCGAGCCCGCCTCGCGCAGCGAAACGAGAATCTGATCGAGCACATGGCGTGCCTGCTCGTCGAAGTCGTCGGAAACGACCTCCATCGTGGTCGTGTCGATCGGGGCCCGGCCGGAGAGGAAGAGCAGGTCACCCCACCGCACCGCGCTCGAAATCAGCGGCTCCGAGCCGCCCACGGGAAGCTCGCCCACCACGATCTTCTTCGCCACTTTGCACCTCTTGGTCGAGAGTTTGAAAGAATCGATCATACGGCATGCCTGACGACCAGACCACTGACCGCTTCCGGATCGGCGTCGAGCGCCTCCTGCGCCAGCCTGACGGCACGTTCAACTTCGCGCCGTACGATCTCGCCGCGCTCGATGTCGACGGGATCAGCTGGGACTACCTCGCCGAGGACGCTCGGCCCCTGGCGCCGGCGCTGCTCCGCGGCCTCGACGCCCTCTACCACTACTCGGCCCCCGTGACCGCCGCCAGCCTCGCCGACGCCGACGAGCTCGTGCTGCTCGCCCGGCACGGCGTCGGCCTCGACTTCATCGACGTTGCCGCGTGCACGGAGCGCGGGATCGCGGTCACGATCACCCCGGAGGGCATTACCCGCCCGATGGCTTCGGCTGCAGTGGCCCTCGTGCTCGCCTGCACTCACCGCCTGCGCGAGCGCGACCAGGCCTTGCACGACGGCGACTGGGGCGAGCGCCGGTTCGCGCCGCAGGGGCTCGGCCTCGAGGGGCGGACGCTCGGGGTCGTCGGCTATGGACGCATCGGCCGCGAGGTCGTACGCCTTCTCGAACCGTGGGGCATGGACGTCCTCGTCAACCAACGGACGCCCGTCGACGAGGGCGGGGTGACCTCGGCGCCGCTCGAGGAGTTGCTCGCTGCGTCGGATGTCGTCGTCCTCGCCTGCCCTCTGACCTCTGAGACCCACCACCTGCTCGACGCGGCGCGGCTCGCCCTGATGCGACCGACCGCGTTCCTGATCAACGTCGCCCGCGGCGCAATCGTCGACCAGCAGGCGCTCGTGGAGGCGCTTCGCGCGGGCAGGCTCGCGGGAGTCGGCGTCGACGTGGTCGACCCGGAGCCCCTCCCGGGCGACGACCCGCTGCTCTCGCTGCCGAACGTCGTCGGCGCCCCTCACTCGCTCGGCTACACGGACGAGCTGATCCGCGGCTGCGTCGACTCGGTCTGCGCCTCGCTGCTCGCGGCAGCGTCGGGCAAGGTCCCCGTCAACGTGGCCAACTCCGAGGTGCTCGACAATCCGCTCTTCGTCGAAAAACTCGCCCGGTTCACGGCTCGACCAGGAGGAGATCCATGACCACGACGTCCCAGCGCCTTCGGCTCCTGCACGGCTCGGAGTCGCCCCTCTCGGAGATCCAACCCCTCCGGGCCGGCCCGGTGACGATGCTCCTCGACGGGATCGATCTCCGCTACCTGCGGATCGGCGGCACCGAGCTCGTCCGCCGTGTCTATGCGGCGGTCCGTGACACGGACTGGGACACCGTGCCGGGCACCGTCTCGGGGCTCGAGGTCGAACAGCAGGACGATGGCTTCCGGGTCGAGTTCGACTCCCGCCACTCCCGGGGGAAGGTCGACTTCGGCTGGCACGGCACGATCACCGGCGACGCCAGCGGCCGTGTCGAGTTCGTGTTCGACGGGCGGGCCGAGAGCGTCTGCCCGTACAACCGGATCGGGCTCTGCGTCCACCATCCCTGGCGCGAGACCAAGGGAGCCGCCTTCCGGGCCCGGACGCCGGACGGCCCGCTCGAGGGAGCGTTTCCCGACCTGATCGGCCCCCAGGAGATCGAGAACGGCGCCATTCACTCGCTGTTCCCCGCGTTCGACCGGATCGAGATCGATCTGGCTGCCGGTGGCCGGCTGCTCCTCGAGTTCGAGGGAGACCTCTGGGAGCCCGAGGACCACCGCAACTGGACCGACGCCAACTTCAAGACGTACTCCACCCCACTCCATCTCGGCACTCCGCCACCGCTCGAGGCCGGCCAGGCTCTGCGCCAGCGCCTCGTGATCACGCCGATCGACGTGCCCGCCGACGAGATGTCGACCGGGCCCGTGCGGCTGTCGGTCGGCGAGCCGACGGGCACATCCGTCCCGCCGATCGGGCTCGGCCAGGACAAGGACTACCACCGGCCGGACGCCCGCGAGACCGAGTTGCTGACGACGCTCGGCCCCGCCCACCTGAGGGCCGAGGTGCGGCTCGACCGAGGCGAGTGGCGCGACGCGCTGGCGGCGGCCCAGGAGACGGCGGCCGCGGTTGGCTCGCGACTCGAGATCTCGCTCCACCTCCTCGAGGAGCACGAGGGCCTGCTCGCCGAAGTCGCCTCGCTCCTAGCCGCCGGCCCGGATGTGGCGCGCGTACTCGTTATCAACGCCGACTCGCGCACTGCCACCCCGACGGAGACGACCCGTGCCGCGCTCGTCGACGCCGTCCGCGAAGCGCTCGGACCGGCACTTCCCGGTGCGCTGTTCCTCGGGGGCACCGAGATCTACTTCACCGAGATCAACCGCACCCGGCCGGAGCTCGCGTCGTGGGACGGCATCTGCTTCTCGATCTCACCGCAGATCCACGCCTTCACCGACATCGACGTGATCGAGAACCTGGACGCCCAGGGGGAGACGGTGCGCAGCGCTCGCGCGATCGCGGGATCGAAGGCGGTTGTCGTCTCGCCCGTCACGATCCGCCGCCGCGTCAACTTCCATGCTGCGGGCGATCCGCCACCGGACGTACCCGGACAGCTCCCCGACTCGGTCGACGTGCGCCAGTCGGCGCTGTTCGGCGCGGCCTGGACTACCGGCAGCCTCAAGTATCTCGCCGAGTCGGGGCCGGAGTCCGTCACCTACTACGAGGCGACGGGGTGGCGCGGAGTGCTGGAGCGCTCGGGCGGGCCCGAGCTCCCGGACGTGTTCCGATCCGACGCGGGCGGGGCCTTTCCGCTCTACCATCCTCTCGCCGATGCGATCGAGTGGCAGGGGGCGGCCGTGCTCGCCTGTACCTCGAGCGACCTGCTCGCAGCGATCGCCTTCGCGGTTCGCACAGGCGACGGTGCCACGCGGCTCCTCGTCGCGAACGTGACACCTTTCGAGCAGACGGCCGTCGTCGGGCCCGTGGCCGGCTCCGTCACGCTGCGGCGGCTGAACGAGGACAGCGCCGCCGAGGCGGCCTCCGATCCTGCGACGTTCCGGCGGCGCTCCGAGGCGTCGGCAGCGGCGGCCGGCACGATCGAGCTGACTCTCTCTCCCTACGAGGTGGTGCGGATCGACCCGGCCTGAGGCGCCGGGTCACCGTGTCAGCGGCGGTGCCGGTGCCAGTCGGTGACTCCCTGGATCGCCGCGCCGGCGCGGAGAACGAGGCCGTCGCGCCAGCGCCCGCCTACGAGTTGGGCGCCAACCGGGCCCCCGCTCGGCGTCAGCCCACAGGGGATCGAGAGGGCGGGTACGTGGGCGAAGGCCATGACGAACGTGTACGGGACGACCTCTTGAGTCGTGTGCACGCTGTCGGCGCCGGCCGCGATCGGCGGCTCGACCGGGATCGTGGGCAGGAGCAGAAGGTCGACCTCGGCCAGAACCTGGCCCACCGCCTCATCCCAGCGCGCACGCTCGTCCAGCAGCGATGCGAAGCCGTCCGCGTCGAGGTCGAGCGCGAGCCCGAGACGCCTTCTCGTCCCCTCCTCGAGCAGCTCCGGCGTCCGCGCCAGCGCGTCGGCGTACAGCTTCCGGGCGTCCGCGCGGACGAGGTTCCCGCAGGCCTCGGCGGCTGCCTGCCAACCCGGTAACGCGACCGGCGTGACAGCGGCCCCCAGCTCTCGGAGAACCCCGGCCACTTCGAGGACGCGGTCGGCGACCCCACGGTCGGCGGCAGCGAGAGTCGATTCGACGAGGCCGACGCGCAGGCCTGCGACATCGTCTGGCCCCGCAAGATCGAGTGGCCCGTCACGCGACGTCGGATCCTCGGCGTCGAATCCTGCGATCGAGCGAAAGACCGCTCGCACGTCGGCGACAGACCGCGCCAGCGGCCCGACCGAGTCGAGCGCTGCGCTGACGGGCTGAATGCCCCGGTTGGACACAGCCCCGAACGTCGGCCGGAGACCGGTCACGCCGCAGAGCGAGGCGGGCAGGCGAACCGAACCGCCCGTGTCCGTACCGATCGCCGCGACACAGAGGTCGGCCGCAACCGCTGCTCCCGAACCACCGCTCGAGCCGCCCGGGATCCGATCGGGCGCGGCAGGGTTGACGACGTGCCCGAATGTTTCGTTCGCCGAGGTGGCGCCGAACGCGAGCTCGTGCATGTTCGCCTTGCCGAGGATCACCGCGCCGGCCGCGTGGAGCCGCCGCGCCACCTCGGCGTCGACGGAGGCGACCCTGTCCGCGAACAACCGCGAGCCCACCGTGGTCGCGATGCCGGCGATGTCGACGTTGTCCTTGACGACGAGCGGCATCCCGTCGAGCGGCAACGGTGCTCCGCCGGCCCGCGCCGCGTCCGCCGCTCGTGCGCCCGCGCGTGCGAGCTCGGGCGTCAGCGTCACCATCGCGTGGAACCGGGGCTGGTAGTCCTTCAGCCGGGCCAGCAGTGCCTCGGCCACCTCCGCGGCAGCCACACCGCGCCTGGCGCCGGGCTCGTCGATCAGCGCGCGGACGTCGTCGTCGGTCACACCGACGCGGCGACCTCTGCGAGCGCCCCGACGATCGCCTCGCCGGCCTCGACGGTTCCGGCCGTGCCGCCGAGATCCCTCGTCAGGGCGGCGCCGGTCGCGAGCGCGTCGGCCGTGGCCTGCTCGATCCACCCTGCCGCCCGGCGCGCGGCGTCGTCGTCGTGCTTGTCGCCGAGCCAGTCCAGCATCATCCCGACGGAGAGGATCGTCGCAGTCGGATTGGCGACTCCCTGCCCTGCGATGTCGGGAGCGGAGCCGTGGGCCGCCTGGAACAACCCGTGGACGTCGCCGATGTCGCCCGAGGGCGAGAGCCCGAGGCCCCCAACCGTGCCTGCGCCGAGGTCGGAGAGAATGTCACCGAACATGTTCTCCGCCACGACGACGTCGAACGTCTCCGGCCGCGTGACCAGGTAGAGAGCGGCCGCGTCGACGTAGACGGAGTCGAAGCCGACCCCGGGATACCGCGCCGCGACGCCGGAGGCGACGTCCCGGAAGAAAGCGTACGAGGCAAGGACGTTGGCCTTGTCGACCGAGGTGACCCGGGAGACTCCGTCGGACGGCGCTCCGCTGCGCTTCTCGGCGAGCCGGAAGGCCCGCTCGACGATCCGCTCCGTGCCCGCGCGCGTGATGATGCTCGTGTCCGCGGCGACCTCTCCCTCGACCCGGCTGCCGCCGTGACGGCCTGCGTAAAGGCCCTCGACGTTCTCGCGCACGAGCACGTAGTCGATCCGGGAGGCGTCGCGGAGCGGGCTCGGCGTCCCCGAGTAGTAGCGCACGGGCCGGATTCCCGCGTAGAGATCGAGCTCGAAGCGGAGCCGGAAGATCGCGTCGGATCCCGCCTCGCGGCCGTCGGGGTGACGCGCGTCCGGGAGACCGGCGGCGCCGAGCAGCATCGCGTCGGCGGAGCGGCAGTCCGCGAAGGTCGCCTCCGAGATCGCCTCGCCCGTGCGGCGCCACGCACCGGCGCCGACGTCGTAGGTCTCGAGCCGGAACGAGAGCTCGCCACTGCTCAGCTGCTCGACGCGCTCGAGGAGCCGACTGGCTTCACGAACGACTTCCGGGCCGATGCCGTCTCCGGGCATCAGCGCGATGTCATACGTCATGCTGGGCCCTACGCCTGCGACTCGTGGAACGAGCGGAACTGCTCGATGTACTGCTCGATGCCGTCACGGATCGAGAGGTACTGCGGCTCCCACCCGAGCTGGGCCCGCGCGTTCTCGATCGAGAGCTTGGCACGGAGCGCGACGACGCCCTTCTCGGCCTCGCTCAGCTCCTCCCCGATCTCGACGTCCGCACCGGGCACGAGCTCGCGCACGATGGCGGCCACCTCCGACGTCGTCACCATCTCGCCGCCGGTGGAGCCGTAGAAGATGCGATCGGCGTCCCTGGGCGCATCGAGCATCGCGAGCACGAGGCCGGCGATGTCGCGCACGTGGGTGTAGGGGCGCGGGTGAGCGCCACCGAACTCGAAGTGCGCCGGCTCGCCGCGAACGGAGCTCTCCACCATCCCCTTGATCGGCCCGACGTAGTGGTTCATGCCGAGGCCGTAGACGGCGGAGGGGCGGATCGTGCGGAAATCGAGGCCGAGCGTCTGGTTGTACGCGAACAGCATCGCCTCCGCTGCGACCTTCGTCGACCCGTAGAAGCCGGTTCCCGGGCCTGCGTCGGCCAGGAGGATCGGGTGGTTGCCGTCGATCGGCTCGTACATCACCCGGGGCAGGACTCCGATCGAGGAGAAGTTGACGATCCGGGGAACGCCGAACGCGATCATCGCCTCGACGAGGTTCATCACCCCGCCCACGTTCACCTGGAACGCGGTCGAGCGGTTCATGGCGAGGTACGCGGGGTCGAGGATCATGCCCGCGTGGACGACCTCGTCCGGCCGGTGCGTGCGGAAGATGTCGAGCACCCGTGCCTGGTCGGCGATCGAGGCGACCTCGAGCGGGATCCTGTCCGCGTCGTCGCCGAGCACGAACCGCGCCTCGGGAATGAACCCGCGCACGTCGAGCACGACGACCTTGCGACCGCTGTCCAGAAGAGCCCGGACGAGGTGGCCGCCGATGAACCCGGCGCCCCCGGTCACGAGCGTCGTCCGCTCCGCCACCGGCTTCAGCTCGCCAGACGTCCCGATGTCCATCTTGACCTGGACCATGCCCTGCTCGTACCGCGCGTCGCTCATCGATTCACCCTTTCACTCATCCTTGGACGGCGCCGAGCGTCAGCCCCCGAACGAGGTGACGCTGGACGAGAATCCCGAGCACGATCGCCGGCACGAGAGAGACCATCGTGAGCGCGCTGGACTCCCCGTACAGCGCACCCTGGAACGACGTCGACATGCCCGAGATCACGACCGGCAGCGTCACCGCCTCGCGGCTCGTGAGCACGAGCGCGAAGAGGAACTCGGTGAACGAGAAGATGAACGCGAAGGCTCCCGCCGAGACGATGCCGGGTGCCGCCAGGGGCAAGGCGATCCGCCACAGGGCCTGCCAGCGCGAGCAGCCGTCGACGAGCGATGCCTCCTCCAATTCGACCGGCATCTGCCGGAAGTAGGCGAACATCATCCAGATCGTGAAGGGCAGCACGAAGACCGTGTAGAGCAGGATCAGCCCGAGCCGCTTGTCGATCAGCGTGATCCCGATCCACTCCGGGGCGTTGCGATACATGAGGAAGATCGGGATGATCACCGCGATCGGAGCCAGAAACCGCTGCGAGAGGATCCAGAAGGCGAGGTGCTTGCCACCCGTGTTGAAGCGGGCCATGCTGTAGCCCGCCCAGGCGCCGACCACGACAGAGATCACGGTGACGAAGGAGGCGATCACGATGCTGTTCGTGATCGCCGTCCAGCCGCGCATGTCGTTCAGCGCCACCGAGTAGTGGATCGAGGTCGGCTCGTCAGGGAACCACACGGGCGGGGTCTGCAGGTAATCGTCCGTCGGCTTGATCGAGGTGACGATCACCCAGTACAGCGGTGCGATCAGGAAGAGGGTGTAGAGCCCGATCAGGCCGAAGCGCAGCACGGCGCCGAGACGGAGACGTCCGCCGTACACGGTTCCCTGTGCCTTGGGCGCCTTGACGGTTGCAGCAGGCTGCGCCATGGCTACGCCTCCACCGGCTTGAGGAGCCTACGCACGAGCCAGTAGGCGATTGCGAGGATCACGAACATGAACATCCAGCTGCCGGCGGTGCCCTGGCCGAGATGGAAGAGCTGGAATCCCTGCTGATAGAGGTAGTACGACGCCGTGTACGTGTCCGTTCCGGGGCCGCCACGCGTGAGCACGAAGATCAGGTCGAAGAGCTTCATCGAGTCCACGAGCCTGAACGTGATCGCCACGAGCGCGATCGGCAACAGCAGTGGCAGCGTGACGAAGAAGAAGGCCTGGCGTGGCTTCGCGCCGTCGAGGTCGGCGGCCTGGTAGAGCTCGTCCGAGATGGACGTGAGCCCGGCGAGCAGGATCACGAACATGAAGGGCGTCCACTGCCACGCGTCCGCGAGGATGATCGAGAAGAACACCCACGGACTGTCGTTCGTGAAGTCGATCGTGACGGGGTGGCCGAGGAGCTTGCCGAGCAGGTAGTTCGTGGGCCCGAACGGCTGCGTCAGGATCAGCGAGAAGAAGGTGCCGACGATCACCGGGCTGATGAACAGCGGGATCACGAACAGCGTCGTCAGGATCCGGCGGCCGCGAAACTTGCGCACCATTGCGAGCGCGAGAAACAGGCCCAACACGAGCTCGAAGGCGACGCACGCGGCCGAGAGCCAGATCGTCACCCACAGGGCGTGCCGGGCGTTCGGATCCTCCCACACGGAGCGGAAGTTGCCGAGGCCGACCCAGTCGTGCCCCGGGATCGTGAAGTCGAAGTTGACGAAATTGACCCACATCGAGTACCCGAGCGGGAAGATCGTCAGGAGCAGAATGAGCAGGATCGCAGGCGCGACCAGGATGAGCCGGATGTGCCGGTCCACCCAGGAGGAGGCGGTACTCGACCGCCTCCTCCCGGCATCCTCGGTGCGTACAGCCACCGTCAGTCCGTCTACTTGATGGTTACGGCCTGGCCGCGGCGGGCGATGGTGTTCTTCGCCGTCGACCCGGGCAGCTTGAGGAACTGGGCGTACGCCTGGCGCTGGCTGGCGACGCCGAGCTTGTTCGTGATCGCGTCCCATTCCTTGGCCGCGTCGTCGAGGCCCTTCTTGACAGCCTTGCCCGCGTACATCGCGCTCATGGCCCGGTCGAGTGCGTTGGCGTAGTCCGCCGCACCCGTCATGACCATGTCGATCACGGCGTTGTTGGCACCGTTGTTGAGCCCGACCAGGTACTGCTTGGCGGACGGCCACAGCTTCCGGTACGCGGCCGACTTGTAGTGGGAGATCCGGTACGGGTCACGCAGCGTGTAGGGGAGCATCACGCGCTGCAGGGACACCGACGGGCTCGTCTGCCACTGGGCCATCAGGTAGGCGAGCTCCTGGTTCTTCGAGTCCGCCGAGATGCACTTGACGAAGCTGCCGGCGTGCTCGCCGTTCTTGCCCGGGATCACGGCGTAGCCGACCTTGCCGACGACCTTCGACTTCGGCAGGAAGGAGAACGCCTTGTCGCGCTGGGCGAAGTTCTCCGAGATCCGACCGGTCGGGGGCCACGAGTACATCATCGCCGTGCCACCCTGCAGCCACTGCACCCAGGCGCTCACCACGTCGAGCTTGTTGACGCCCTTCGGCTGTGCCGAGGTGAGGTCGAGGATCTGGTTCATCGTCTTGATCCCCGCCGCACTGTTGATCTGCGCCTTCATCGTCTTCGGATCGAAGAAGCTGCCACCGTTCGACCGGAACTGCTGGAAGAAGTAGAACTGGTTGCCCGGGTTGCCGAGGCCGCGTCCGAGAGCGGTGCCGTAGACCTTCGGCCCCATCTGATCGGTGATGAACTGCGCCGTCTCGTTGAACTCGGGCCACGAGACCGGCACGCGCAGATTCCGCTTGAACTTCGCCTTGTAGGCCGCCTTGAGCTTGGCGTTGGCGAAGATGTCCTTGCGGTAGTAGAGGATCCAGACGTCGCCGTCGTCGAAGAAGCCCCACGTCTTGCCCTTGTACTTGCCGAGGGCGCGATAGAGCGGGTGCAGGTCGTTGAACGTCGACTGCGCCTTGTACTTGTTGACCATCGCGTCGATCGGCATGATCACGCCACGATCAGCGAAGTCGGGAATCCAGGCCGGCGAGACGTCCATCACATCGAACGCGCCCGACTTGGCGATGTGCTCGGCAACCGCCTTCGTGTAGAGATCAGAGAACGGCGCCTCGACGACCTCGGTCTTGACGCCGGTCAGCTTCTCCCAGAGCGGGCCCGAGAAGTTCTTCGGGTCGAGCGCCTGCAGTCCCGCCTCGGTCGTGATCGTCAGGGTGTCGCCCGAGAACTTCTTCGCCGCGGCGACGGCGCCGCTCGCGATCTTGTCACCGGCGGTCGCGCTCGTCGATGCCTTCTCGGCCGCCTTCGCCTGCGAGGCTGCCATGAAGAACGGCCCTGCCGCAGCCGCAGCCGCGGTGATCTTGGCCGTGTTGAGAATCATGTCGCGCCGGTCGAGAGGTGTCTCGAACAGCGACGCGTCCCCTGCTAGACCTCTATCTTCTTGCACTTGCGTCCTCCTCTCGTATGGCACGCTGTATGACCGCTTGGGATCATCGCGTGCAGCGGGTCCCGCGTCAAGTGCCTGCGGTCGCTTTCACCTATTGACGAACACGGGGGCTTCTGGTTAGCCGACCGCGGCGTCGTGCCGCACCCTCAGACCGCCGTCATCCCGCCGTCGCAGACGAGCGCCGAGCCCGTGCAATACGCCGCCTCGTCACTCGCGAGGAAGAGGATCGCCGCTGCCACGTCCTCCGGCCGGCCGGCCCGGCCGAGGGGAACGCCCGCCAGGATCGCGTCGCGCCGCTCGTCGTCGGCCATGATCGGCGACGTCAGCGAAGTGTCGGTGAAGCCGGGGATCACACAGTTCACCCTGATGCCTTCCCCGGCGTAGTCGTTCGCCATCACCCGCGTGAGCCCGTACGTCCCGGCCTTGCTCGCCGAGTACGCGTCGAACCCGCGAGCGCGGCCGTAGAGACCGGTCGGGGAAGCGGTGACGACGACGGACCCCCCGCCGGCCGCGAGCAGCGCCTTGATCCCGTACTTGCACGTGAGGAAGCAGCCGGTCAGGTTCACATCCAGCGTCCGCTGCCAAACGTCAAGAGAGAGCCGATCGGCTCGGTCGTCTTCGCCGAAGAGCTGGACGGCGGCGTTTGCGACGACGATGTCGAGCCCCGCGAATGCGGCGGTGGCCTCACCGATGCCCGCCGCCACGGACGCCTCGTCGGTGACATCGGTCCAGATGGCGCGGGCGTCGAACCCCTGGTCCCTGAGTGCCTCGGCCGCGCGCTCGGCGCCGTCGCGATCGACGTCCAGGAGCGCGACCCGAGCCCCTTCCAACGCAAAGCGCTCGGCCGTCGCCTTGCCGATCCCCGACGCGGCACCCGTGATGAGCGCGCGCTTGCCGGCGATTCGCCCGCCGCTGCTCATCTAACTCCCGGCCGCGCGCCCCGTTTGACAAGTTTGGTCATAGTGGCGTACGGTATACCATCATTCAAGTCCGTGGAGCCTTCGCAGGCCCCGAACCGACCCCTGGGAGGGGAACAACCATGTTCGAACCTGTCGTGGGCCAGTGGGACGAAGACCCACAGATCTCTCGTCGAAGGCTATTGCAGCAGGGGGCCGCCGGGGCCGCAGCGCTCGGGCTGCTCGGGAGCTTCGGCGCCGGTGCGGCGTCGGCGGCAACCTCCAGGGGCGCTACATCGCAAGCGACCACGCTCAACCTCGCGCTGGCGCTTGGCCTCGACACGTCGCCGCTCTGGGCCGGCATGGACAGGGGGATCTACACTCGGCGCGGGCTCGACATCAAGCCGAAGACGTTCTTCTCGGGAGTGCAGCTCGTCAACTCGGTCGCATCCGGCGAATCGCAGGTGACCGCAATCGGCACCGCAGTCCACTACTCGGCTGTCTCGAACGGGATCCCGCTCAAGATCATCGGGATCATGCACGGCAACCCGATCAAGAAGTTCTATACGACGAACTACGTGGTCGCCGGGCCCAACACGGGAATCCGGCCGGGCGAGGTCGCGAAGCTGAAGGGGTTGAAGATCGGGACGCCGCTCGGTACGGACGGCGTCGCCGGCCTGCTCGCAGAGCTCAAGCGCGTCGGGCTGACGTCGAGCGACGTGCGGATGGTCAACATGTCGCCTGCCGACATGGCAACGGGGCTCCAGACGGGAGCCGTGGACGCGGTCAGCTTCGTCGAGCCGTGGCCGTCGACCGTCCTCTCGCGCGTCCCGGGCTCCGTCCGAGTCACGTTGCCCGCGAGGATCTTCGGCCCGGGCATCCTCGTCACCACCGACGACACCATCAAGTCGAACCGTCCCGCGCTCGTCAACTTCCTCGCGGCGACGGCCGAGGCCCAGCAGTGGGCGAGGAAGAATCTGAACAAGGGCCTGATCGAGATCAACTCGCGCCACACGACGATCCCGCCCGAGGTCGCGGCGCGGGCCGTCAACAAGATCCGCTTCGACGGGCGGATCTCCAAGTTGACGCTTTCGCACCTGGCCTACACGACCATTCCGACCCTCCTCTCGCTCGGTGTTCTCAAGAAGGGCCTCGATGCCCGGACGGGGATCGACCCGAGCCTCAACAAAGAGGTTCAGGCGAAGTTCCCGCAGTACTTCACGGACCTTCCGCCGATCAAGGCCAAGTTCCGCATCTAAGGCGTCGTGACGTCCGCTCCTGCAGCCTCGTTCCGAGCGCGAGTTCGGCGAGTTCGACCCAGGCCATGGTGGGTACGCCCCGCGGCGACGCTCGTCGTCGTCGCGGTGGCGCTCCTGCTCTGGCAGGTGTCCCAGATCGGGCTCGCCGAAAGTCATGTCTCCGACAGCGTCGAGCGAGTGCTGCAGGAACGACCGACCGTCGACGTGGTCGTGACGCTGCCGTTCACCCCTGAGCAGTTTCACTCGGACTTCTTCACCGACTGCTGCTCCATTGCTCGTGTCGAAGGAAGGAGCTTCTACCTCGTGGGAGTAGCGAAGAGCGACGTCCGCCATATCGGTGAGCAGTACTGGGTCTCGAGGGTCGACGTCTGGGACAAGTCGGGTGACGACGCGTGAGCGCCGCACCCACCGTGCCGGATGTCGATACCCAGGCGGCGATCTCGATTCGGGGCATCAACCACACGTACATCAACGAGCAAACGGGCCAGCGCGTCCACGCGATCGATTCGGTCGACCTCGAGGTCTCCGAGGGAGAGTTCGTCTGCATTCTCGGGCCCTCGGGGTGCGGGAAGTCGACGCTGCTCTACCTGATTGCAGGGCTGCTGCGCCCCACCGGGGGTGAGATCTACGTCAAGGGCCGGCGGGTCACAGCGCCGGGGAGAGACCGAGGGATCGTCTTCCAGGAGTACGCGCTGCTGCCGTGGAAGAACGTGCGCGCGAACGTCGCGCTCGGGCTGAAGATCCAGGGCGTCAGTCGTAAGTCGAGGAACGAGACCGCACAGGAGTTCATCGATCTCGTCGGGCTGTCGGGATCCGAGGAGAAGTTCCCTCACGAGCTCTCCGGCGGCATGCGGCAGCGTGTGGCCGTAGCGCGGACGCTCGCCGCGAACCCCGAGGTCGTACTGATGGACGAGCCGTTCGCTGCGGTCGACGCTCACACGCGCATGTCGCTCCAGGAGGAGCTGATCCGCATCTGGCGCACGACCGGGAAGACGATCCTGTTCGTGACCCACTCGGTGGAAGAGGCTGCGTTTCTCGGCGACCGAGTGACAGTACTGAGCCAGCCGCCGAGCGTCGTCCAGGAGGACGTGGTCGTGACGACGCCCCGTGAGGAGCGGCGTACGGGCGAGGTCAACAACGCCCATGCAACCATCGTGGCGGATCTCCTCGGCGCGATGAGCGGCGAGCCCGACGCGGTGCTGGACCCTGCAGAGTCCCATGGCTGAGGCGCTTGCGCCCGCCGAGCCTGCACCGGTCGAGGGGCTCGCGTCGCGCCTGGCAGTCGGGTTCGCCCGGTTCCTGATCGGAGCCTCGAAGGCGCTGCTCCCGTTCGCCGTCCTCATCGCCGTCTGGCAGGTTCTGGCCGAGCTGAGCGGTCTCTCGCAGTATCTGTTCCCGCGACCCGACGATGTCGCGACGGCGTTCTGGGAGCTCGCCCGCAAGGGAATCCTCCCCTCGTACGCGTACGAGAGCATGAAGATGTGGGTAATCGGCTCGCTGAGCGGCGTCGCCGTGGGCGTCGTCTTCGGCTTCGCACTCGCGTTCAGCCGCGTGCTGCGCGCGTTCTTCCTGCCGGCAGTCCGGTTCTTCACCGCGGTCGCCGAGCTCGCCTGGCTGCCGCTCGTGATCCTCTGGTTCCAGTTCGGCTCCACCACCATCCTCTTCATCATCTGGTACACGGTCGTCTTTCCCGTTCTCCTCAACGTGTTGACGGGGATCGAGGCGGTGCCCAACGTCACCCGGCAAGCTGTACGCACCCTCGGTGCGAACAGGCTGCAACTGGTGCGCCACGTCCTGCTTCCCGGCGCCCTGCCGAGCCTGGTGGCAGGGTTCCGCGTCGGAGCCGGGTATGCATTCCGGGCCCTCGTCGTGGCAGAGGTCTTCGCCGCGAACGCGGGCCTCGGCTACCTGATCTTCGAGAGCCGGGAGACCGGCGCGACCGCCCGAACAATGGTGGGGATGATCATGCTGGGCCTGCTGTGGCTCGGCGTGGATCGCCTGTTCCTGCGCCCGATCGAAGTCGCGACCGTGGAACGCTGGGGCCTCTCGTCGGCGGGACGACTGTGACCGGCCGACTCTGGAGGCAGCTACCGGCGAGCGTGCGACGCGCTCGGCCGATCGGGCTGCTCACGCTCGGCTTCGTCCTCCTCTGCTGGTGGCTCCTCGACAGGTTCGGGAACATCCCTCCGACGAAGCTCCCATCCGTCGGCTCCGTCGTGGCGGCGCTTCGCGAGATCACCGAGAGCGGAGAGCTGTTCGACGCGGTCGGATCCAGCCTGCAGAGGCTCCTGCTCGGGTTCGTGATCGGGAGCGGCCTCGGTGTGGCCGTCGGCCTCATGATGGCGCTGAGCCTCCGCGTGGCCGACTTCCTCCGCCCCCTCCTCCTCTTCTTCCAGGCCATCGCGGGCATCGCGTGGATCCCGCTTGCGATCGTCTGGTTCGGCCTTGGCTCGGGGCCGGTCATCTTCGTCGTCGCGAACGCCGTGTTCTTCATCGTCGTCTTCAACATGCTCGTGGGGATCCAGAACATCCCGGCGGTGCTCGTCTCCTCGACACGAACGCTCGGCGCGGGTCGCATCCGCGTGATCCGGGAGGTGATCCTGCCCGGAGCGCTGATGCAGCTCCTCGTCGGGCTGGAGACGGGCATGGCCTTCGCGTGGCGTGCGCTCGTCGGCGCGGAGCTGATCGTCGCCACCGACGGCCTCGGGTTCATGACGACCCAGGCGTCCACCAGGTTCGACACCTCGACCGTCGTCGCGGGGATCGTCGTGATCGGCGCCCTCTGGCTCCTGATGCAGCGACTGCTGCTCGCACCCATTCACTCGCGAACGGTCGAGCGCTGGGGCCTGACCCGAACCATCACCGACTAGGAGACCCATGAGCGACCACGATCCAGCCGGCGCGGAGGCGACCCTCGCCGGTGACGAGCACGTCGGCGTCGCGACCGTGACCCCGGCGCACGCGATCGCAGGGGAGACGAACACGTGGCGCCTGCGCTTCCAGGTGGGGGCCGGCGGCATCCAGCCCGGCGGGGGAATCAAGGCCCAGCTCCCAGACTCGTGGCACATGGGCGAGAGGATGACGGCGAAGCCCGTTCACTCGACCGATCCCGGCGCCGCGAACTTCGTGGCCGGCTCGTGCTCCGACCCCAGCTCGCAGCTCCGTGTGTTCGTCGAAGACGGCCAGACGGAGTCGACGAAGTTCAACCGCGCGGGCATCGACGGTCGAAGCGGACGGTACGTCTACGCGGTCGCTGCGGTCGTGGAAGGCGAGCCGGTCGGCGCCGGGGAGACGATCGAACTCGTCTTCGGCGAGCGGTCCGGCGGCAGCCCCGGCTTCGCCGCGTCGCGCTGGTGCGATGGACCCGAGGAGGTCGTCGTCGCGGTGGACGCGGCAGGGTCCGGCGCGTACACGCTCGTGCAGGATCTCCCGACGATCGAGATCAGGCACGACGCCCCGGCCGAGATCGTGCTGACCGCGCCGTCCTCGCTCCGAGCCGGAAGCGACGCGAGCCTCCACCTCGTAGTGCTCGACGTTCACGGGAACCGCTGCACCGGCTTCGAGGGCGTGGTCGCGCTGAGCGCGCCTTCGTCCGTCTCGCTGCCGGCCAGCGTCGAGTTCGGCCCCGATCACGCAGGCGTGCGGCGTGTCCCGCTCCGCGCCGAGCAGCCGGGCATCATCCGGATCAGCGCCTCCCACGAAGGCCGGCTGGGGGCGACCTCCAACCCGATCGAGTGCACGTCGGAGGGGACGGAGTACCGCCTCTTCTGGGCCGAGCTCCACTCGCACGGACATCGCAGCTTCGACGCCGTCGGCAGGTGCAACTTCGACTACGCGCGCGAGGTCTCGGCCCTCGACGTCTTCGCCCTCACCGATCACTGCGAAGGGTGGGCCGAAGACACGTGGGACTGGCTTCGCGGCGAGGTGGAGAACCGCTACGAGCCCGGCAGCTTCACCACGATCCTCGCCTACGAGGCAACGTTCCGTAGCCCTTACGGGCACCACAACGTCTACTTCCGCGGACTCGACGGGGTCGTCCACGGCGCCGACCAGGGCACGCTGCTCGAGCTCTTCGAGGCTCTCGAGGGGCAGGAGGCGCTCGTCGTGCCGCACCACACCGGGGTCTGCTGGGGTGGCTCGAGCGGTAGCGTCTCGAGCTCAGGCGGCCGAGCGCTGCCTCCGGTGGGCGGCGCCCCGAATCCCGACTGGGATCACCACGATCCGCGCCTGCGCCGTCTGATCGAGATCTACTCCGGGCACGGCCTCTCGGAGCGTTACGACCCGGAGCATCCTCTCTCCTACGAGAACGCGCGTTACGACCTCGCCAGCTCGACCGACGGCCCGCATTACGCCTGGGACGCCTGGGGGCGCGGTCACGTGCTCGGAGTGCTCGGATCGTCGGACAACCACAACGGGCAGCCCGGCCGGGGAGAGCTCGGCCTGACGGGCATCTGGGCGACCGAGCTGACGCGAGAGGCGATCTACGACGCCCTCCGCGAGCGCCGAACGGTGGCGACGACGGGAGCCCGGATCGTGTTGGACTTCTCGGTCGACGGCGCCCCGATGGGCAGCACGACACACGCGGACGGGCCGCCGAAGGTGCGCGTCAGCGCACATGGGACGGACGCGATCGAATCGGTCGAGATCCTCGCGTGCGCGACGACCGACGGCACGATGGAGACCGTGGCGACGTGGACGCCCGGCACCGCCGACTTCGAGATCGAGTGGACGGCCGAGACTCCGACCGTCGACTCCATCTACTACGCGCGCGTGACGCAACAAGAGACCTATCGCGGGCGTCCGCGGATGGCGTGGTCGAGCCCGGTCTGGGTGACGACGGGCCCTCGGCGCGACGTCGGGTAGCCTCCGACCCTTCCCGGCAGGTCGGTTCGGCGTCGGCCGAGACGGCACAGCGACAATGCGCTCATGACGACACGTCGACGCAGCGCAGGCAGCCGCCAGGCGACCGTGATGACATGGGTGGCCGGGGGTACCTTCCAGATGGGATCGGCCGCCTTCTACCCGGAGGAGCGCCCTGTCCGGCAGGCGTCCGTCGACGGCTTCTGGATCGACACCCACCCGGTCACGGCAGCTCAGTTCCGTCGCTTCGCGCGAGAGACCGGCTACGTCACCGTTGCCGAGCGCGAGCCGGACCCCGCGTCGTACCCGGACGCCGACCCCGAGCTCCTCGTCCCCGGCTCGCTCGTGTTCCGCACGACGAGCGGGCCCGTGCGCCTCGACGACTACCACCTCTGGTGGAGCTACGTGCCGGGCGCTCAATGGAGGCGGCCGGAAGGCAAGGGCTCGACGGTCAACGGCCGCGACCGGCATCCGGTCGTGCATGTCGCGTACGAGGACGCGAAGGCATACGCCGCCTGGGCCGGGAAAGAGCTGCCGACGGAAGCCGAGTGGGAGTACGCCGCACGTGGCGGGCTGGAGGGCTCGACGTTCGCCTGGGGTGACGTCGAGACCCCCGCCGGCCGGCCGATGGCCAACACGTGGCAGGGGGAGTTCCCGTGGCAGAACCTGAGGCTCGACGGGTTCGACCGCACGTCCCCGGTCGGGTCGTTTCCTCCCAACGGGTACGGCCTCTACGACATGATCGGGAACGTCTGGGAATGGACGACGGATGCATACGCTCCCGCGGCCGAGGCAATCCAGTCGAAGTGCTGTGCCCCCGGCACCGCCCTCCGCGCACAGGAGACGGCTGTCGCCGACCCCCCCGCGCCGATCCCGGAGAAGGTGATCAAGGGCGGGTCGCACCTGTGCGCCCCGAACTACTGCCTTCGCTACCGCCCCGCCGCCCGCCAGGGCGAAGCGATCGACACGTCCACGAGCCATATCGGCTTTCGCTGCGTCGCCCGGACGGAGCAGCCCCCGGCGCTTCCCCGCTGAGTCACGGCGGCGAATGGCGCGTGCGAGCTTGCGGCCCACCGCTCTTGCTGGACGCCGCTACTGCTGGATCATCTCGAGCTCGAACCACTCCTTGGCGTTCGCAAAACCGGGGGAGTCCGCCTCTGCCCCCTCGGTGGCGAGCTCCACCCAGTTGATGGCGCCACTGAAGTCGTTGGCGCGCAGTTCGTAGTCCGGTGACACGGGGTTGCCGCAATCCCGGCCGACGTCGCAGGTCTCGTCGATCGAGAAGACGAACGGCATCGTCTGCCGCACGCGCCCTTCCCCGTCCGCCTGACCGTCGACGGAGAGCGTCACCGCTCCACCCTTGCCGAGGCCGCCGCCGTCGTAGTCGAACCGCATCCTCACGATGTGCGTCCCCGGCTCGAGCGGGCGTTCGGCCGCGACCCGGGTGAGCTCGATGCCGGCGGCGTTGTAGCAGTACGTAAGGCGGCCGTCTTTCGCGTAGAGGCTCCATCCCCCCCACGCCCCGCCCTGGGCGATGATGACACCGTCCGCTCCGGTTTCAGGGACGGAGATCTCGGCCGTCACCGTGTGCGTCTTGTTCTTGATGTTGAGGACGGCATGCTCCGTGAGGCGCTCCATGCCGGCGAAGAGGAGCTGCTTGTCGCCGCGAATCAGCTTGGGCCGGCCAGCGAGGTCCGGGTTCGCGCGCTCGATGAATCGGTCGTCGAGCGGCAGCACCTGATACTTGACGGCCTCCATCAGCCACAGCCGCTGCAACTCCGCCAGCTTCTCGGGGTACTGCCCAACCACGTTGCGCGCCTGACTCCAGTCCGTCGAGGTGTCGTACAGCTCCCAGACGTCGTCGTCGAAGTCGGCCAGCTCGGCAACGCCCATCACCCACGGAGTGCGATGCTTCGTCACGGCGGTCCAGCCCTCGTGGTAGATGCCGCGATTCCCCATCATCTCGAAGTACTGGGTCGGCCGCCGTTCCTCGTCCGCGCCGCCATCGAAGGAGTAGGCCATGCTGACGCCCTCGATCGGCTTCTGCTGCACGCCGTTGACGAGCGTCGGCTGGGGCAGGCCCGCTGCCTCGAGAATCGTCGGAGCGACATCGATCACGTGATGGAACTGCGTGCGCACCTCTCCGCGTGCCGCCATTCCGGCAGGCCAGTGCACGACCAGGCCGTTGCGCGTCCCTCCCCAGTGGGAGGCGACCTGCTTCGTCCACTGGAACGGGGTGTTCATCGCGTGCGCCCAGCCGAGGGAGTAGTTGTTGTACGAGCTCGGCCCGCCGAGCTCGTCCATCCGTGAGAGCAGATACTCCGGCGTTTCCAGCTGGTCGAACCCGTTCGGGGTCAGCAGCTCGTTGAACGTGCCGTTGACAGTGCCCTCGGCCGACGCTCCGTTGTCGCCGATGATGTAGTAGATCAGCGTGTTCTCGAGTGCGCCGAGCTCGTCGACGCTGTCCACGAGGCGCCCGATCTGAAAGTCCGTGTGCTCCAGGAAGCCGGCGTAGAGCTCGGCCTGGCGGATCAGGAAGGGCTTCAGCTCCTCCGGCATTTCGTCCCAGGCCGGGATCTCGTCGTGCCGCGCCGTCAGTTCGGCATCCGCTGGGATCACTCCGAGCGCCTTCTGCCGCTCGAACACCTCCTCGCGGAGAGCGTCCCAACCCTGGTCGAAGCGGCCCTTGTACTTGTCCGCCCACTCCGGCGGCACGTGATGCGGCGAATGCGTTGCCCCAGGCGCGTAATAGAGGAAGAACGGCTTGTCGGGCATCAGCGCCTTCTGCTGCCTCACCCAGGCGATCGCCTTGTCCGTCATGTCCTCCGTGATGTGGTACCCCTCCTCCGCCGACTTGCCGGGGTAGACCGGGGTCGTGCCCTCGTAGAGCGCAGGCGGTGAGTTCTGATGGGTCATCCCGGAGAGAAAGCCGTAGAAGTACTCGAAGCCTCCGCCGCCGGTCGGCCAGGCACCGAAGGGGCCCAGCGGGCTCGTCTCCCACGGCGGCACCTCGTGACACTTGCCGAACATCGCCGTCGAATAGCCGTTCAGCTTCAGCGTCTCGCTGATCGTGGCCGCGCTGTTGGGGCGGATCGACGTATAGCCCGGGGCGCTGGTGGAGAAGTTCGCGATGTTGCCGAAGCCAACGGAATGATGGTTCCGACCGGTCAGGAAAGCCAACCGCGTGGGCGAGCAGAGAGCGGTGGTGTGGAAGCGGTTGTACTTGAGCCCGTTGCCTGCGAGGCGCTCGGCGGTCGGCGTCTCGCACAGTCCTCCGAACGCGCTCGAGGCGCCGAAGCCGACGTCGTCGAGCAGGACGACGAGCACATTCGGCGCTCCCTGCGGAGGCCGCAGCGGCTCGATGGGCTTGAACGACGCGCTGGGATCCTTCGCGTCGAAGGGAACCGGCCCGAGGTGCGGTCGATCCGGGATCGGCAACACCTCACGTCCACTCGACCTGCCTGACATCTGTGCTCCTCTTCCTGTGCTGTGCCAGGCCCTCAGGGCTCTCGGCCGAGGGCTGGGGGCGTGAGCAGACGCACGACGGAACCGGCCAGAAGAACCTTGGCCTCAGCTTCGAAGCTCAGAGGGCGGCGCCGTTCGCCGGATCGAAGAACCGGATCGCCCCGGGGGCGATCGCGACCTCGGCGTTCGTGCCCTCGAGGACGCGGGTCGCGACGCCGAAGCGGCCGAGGAAGGCCGTCCTCCGCATCTTGCGCTCGTGATCGAGCGCATCGAGGAACCCGCCCTCGTCGACGTCCTGCGCGAGCTCGCGGAGGTCGTCCGAGACGGCCGGTGCTGCCTCGACCTGGAAGTGGACGATCACCTCCGAGCCGAGCGCCTCGCGCAGTCGGACGTGCCCGTTGAACCTCCGATCGGCGGGCACGTCGGGCGCGAGCGCGCCGTCCTCGAGATGCTCCGGTCGAACGCCGAGCACGAGCGTGCGCCCGACGTGGTCGCCGATCTTCCCGAGCGACGCGGCCTCCATCTCGTCCACGGCGAGCCGCTGCTCCCCGACGACGACGACGTGACCGCCCGATCCGCTTTCCTCCAGCCGGCCCTCGAAGAAGTTCATCGCCGGGCTGCCGATGAACCCCGCCACGAAGATGTTGGCCGGGTGGTCGTACAGCTCCTGCGGACTCGCGACCTGCTGCAGCTCGCCCTTGCGCATCACGGCGACGCGCTGGCCCAGCGTCATCGCCTCCACCTGGTCGTGGGTGACGAAGATCGTCGTGATCCCGAGCTCCTTGTGCAGGAGCGAGATCTCGCCGCGCATCTGAGAACGCAACTTGGCGTCCAGGTTCGAGAGCGGCTCGTCCATCAGGAAGACGCGGGGCTCGCGCACGATTGCGCGGCCCATCGCCACGCGCTGGCGCTGTCCGCCCGAGAGCTGGCGCGGGCGCCGCTTCAGGTGCTCCTCGAGCTCGAGCAGCTTCGCGATCCGCTTCACGCTCTCGTCGATCTCGGCGGACGGCAGCTTGCGCAGCTTGAGCGGGAACGCGAGGTTCTCGTACACGGTCTTGTGCGGATAGAGCGCGTAGTTCTGGAAGACCATCGCGACGTCCCTGTCGCGCGGCGCCAACGAGTTGACGACCTCGTCGCCGATCCGGAGCTCGCCGCCCGAGATCTGCTCGAGGCCGGCCACCATCCGCAGCGCGGTCGTCTTCCCGCAACCGGACGGGCCGACGAACACCATCAGCTCGCCGTCGGCGATCGGCAGCGACATCTCGACGACGGCGACAGTGCCGTCGGAGTAGACCTTGCGAACGCGGTCGAATGTGACCTCTGCCACCGAAATCCTTTCAACGCGGGAAGTCTGCCCCCGGGAACCTATACGACAGCGTGCCACTCGTCCAGGGTTTGCATGGAATGCGGTATGACCTATGATGGTGCGATGGCTGAGGAGATCACCTCGACGGACGATGCCTCGCCCGCCCTTTTCGAGCAGATCAGCCGTGAGCCGCGGCTTTCCGACAAGGTCGCGGAGATGATGCTGGACACCATTCTCTCGCGACGGCTTCTCGTCGGCGACCGGCTCCCGTCCGAGCGAGAGCTCGGCGAGCAGTTCGGGGTCTCGCGGACGGTCGTCCGCGAGGCGGTCCGCGCGCTCGCTGCCAAGGGCGTGATCGAAGTGCGCTCCGGGAGCGGCCTGCGCGTCGCCGCCGTTGCCGCCACGGCGGTGAGCGAGTCGATGAGCCTCTACATCCGCGGAGCCGCCGTCGACTTCGAGAAGGTGCACGAGGTGCGCGCGCTCCTCGAGGTGCACATGGCGGCCGTCGCAGCCGAGCGGGCGACCGAGGTCGACCTCCAGCGCCTCCGCTTGGCACACGAGCAGATGGCCCGCGAGACCAACGACGTCGCCCTCGCCGCGCGTCGGGATCTCGAGTTCCATCGCACGATCGCACGCGCGACGCAGAACGAGATCTACCTCCTCTTGATGGACTCGATCGGCTCGGCACTGATCGAGATCCGGCGCGAGAACCTCGAATCGGGCTCGGCACCCGCAACGCTGGCCCAGCACGCAGAGATCCTCGCGCGCATCGAAGCGCACGACGCCCCCGGAGCGGGCTCGGCGATGGCGGAGCATCTCGAGAGCGTCGCCCAGTGGTGGCGGGACCGGCCGTCGGTGGCAGCCGACCAGAGCCCAGCCTCGTGACCCCTATCCGCCGACTCGACCACGTCGCCATTCTCGTTCGCGACACCGGTCAGGCATTGCAGTTCTACGAGGGCCACCTCGGTCTGAAGGTTCAGTCGAGCGAGGAGATCGAGGCGCCACACGTCCGGCTCACGTACCTCGACACGGGCAACGCCTTCATCCAGCTGGTGCAGCCGCTCGATCCCGACTCACCGCTTGCCGCGTGGCTCGACGAGCACGGCGAGGGGCTCCACCACATCTGCTTCGGCGTCGACGACGTCCCGGCCGCGGCGGCAGAGCTCTCCGACCCCGGTGCCGCCATCACGATCGGGAACGGCCGAGGGCGGCAGTCGAGCTTCCTCGCCTGCCGCGACGCGAATGTGCGGATCGAGCTGACCGGGTTCGACCGCGCAGACGATGTCGAGGCCGCAGCCGGCTGGCTGCCCCCGGCCGACTGACAGTCGCTGGCGCAGCGGCGGGCCGACGGCTGTCCGCAGACGCACCCCTCAGTGCGGGAAGGGCCGTTCGAGCGGGAGCGAGCGGTCGAGCTCGACGCCGAACCCGGGCCGGTCGAGCGCCGAGGTCTTGATCCTGCCCCGCTCCGGGACCGGCTCGCCGGTCAGGAGTGGCGTGAACATCGGCACGACCGAGGCAGCGTCCGGTGCCATCATCAGAAACTCGGCGAACGGGCTCTCGTGACGCGTGACGACGAAGTGGTACGAGTAGACACTCGACCCGTGCGGGATCACGAGGATGTTGTGCGCGGACGCGTACGCCGAGATCTTGAGCAACTCCGTCAGGCCGCCGCACCAGTTCACGTCGGGCTGGATGATGTCCGCGCAGCGGTTGTCGATCAGCTGGCGGAAGCCCCACCTCGTCCATTCGTGCTCGCCCGTCGTGAGAAGGAGGTCGCGTGGTGCGCGGCGGCGCACCTCGGCGTAGCCCGCATAGTCGTCCGGCGGCAGGAACTCCTCCACCCACTTGAACCGGTAGGGCCGGATCTCCTCGATCAGCCGGAGCGTGTATTCGACCGTCAGTGCCATCCAGCAGTCGAAGGCAAGGAAGAACTCGTCCGGATCGCCGACGCGCTCGCGCATCTCCGCAGCCCGCTCGACGTTTCGCCGCAGTCCTTCTCCACCTTCGGCCGGCCCGTGGACGAGCGGCATCTTCCCGCCGATGAACCCCATCTCCTTCGCGAGGTCCGGGCGTGGCCCCGTCGCGTAGAACGAGATCTCGTCCCGAACGGCTCCGCCGATCATGGCGTGCACGGGCTCCTCGCGTAGGCGCCCGAGGAGGTCCCAGGTCGCGAGGTCGATCGCCGAGATCGCGTTCACGACCAGGCCCTTGCGCCCGTAGTACATCGAGGCCCGCCACATCTGCTCCCACATCAGCTCGAGCTCGTCCGGCCGCTTCCCCTCGATGAAGCGCGCCAGATGATGCTCGATCAGCCACGCTGCCGGCGGCCCTCCGGTGGTAGTCCCGATCCCGATCGTCCCGTTTTCCGCCTCGACCTCGACGACGACGGTTCCCAGCACGTCGAGCCCGAAGGACGACCGGGTGGCGCGATACTCGGGATAGATCGACATCGGGGTGGCGATCTGGCCGTCGATCCAGTGATCCTTGCCCGCCTGGTCGTGGTAGTCCGCACCGCCGCCACGAACAACGAGCGCGCGCACGGCGACGATCTTCGGGAACGCGGCCACGTCAGACGCCCGTCCGCCGGTCGGGAGCACACGCGCCGAGGGGGAATGAAGCCGTCCCGCGAGCGGGCTCGACGGCGGCTGAGGGGCCGTTAGCGGCGAAGCCGAGGTCGTGAGTCGGTCGCATCATGCACCTCCTTCGGTCTGTATGACGGTACGACGACCATATAGGCTCACCGCCTTGCCTGTTGCGTTCACCGACCAGGTCGTCGTGCTCGACGACGACCCCACAGGGGCCCAGACCCTCGCCGGGGTGCGAGTGCTGCTGGGCTGGGACAGCGAGGCTGTCCGGGCCGCGCTCGCGGGACGGCGCGCGGTTCACCTGCTGACGAACACCCGCGCCCTCGACGAGCGCGAGGCGGGCCGCGTCACCGCGGAAGCTGCCGCCGCGGCGGCAGCCGGGGCGCCCGGCGGCCATATCGTCCTTCGCGGCGACTCGACCTTGCGCGGCCACCTGCTCGCGGAACTCGAGGCATTGCGGTCGGTCGTCGACCCGGCCGGCACCGCCCCGCTCCTGCTCGTGCCCGCACTGCCCTCGGCCGGGCGCGTCACCGTGGCCGGCGTGCACCTGCTCGAGCGCGACGGCAGCCGGCTGGCGCTGCACGAGACCGAGTACGCGGGAGACGGGGTCTTTGCCTACTCCGATGCCCGCCTGCTGACCTGGGCCGAGGAGCGAACCGGCGGCCGCCTCGATGCCGACGACGGTCGCGAGCTCCATCTCGCCGAGCTGCGCTCGGGAGGGGCCGAGCGGGTCGCCGAGGTCATCACCGAGCTGTGCGCCCTCCGCCGCCCGGCAGCATTCGCACCGGACGCCGAGACGATCGCCGATCTGGAGCTGATCGCCAACGGCTACGCACGGGCCGCGGCCGCCGGTGCGCGGGCGCTCATCCGCTGCGCCCCGGCGTTCGTCGGCGTGCTCAGCGGCACCACTGCCACGGCTCCTGCGCCGACTCCGCGGGGAGAGGCCGGCCTGCTCGTCGTCTGCGGATCGTACGTTCCGACATCGACCGGCCAGCTGGGACGTCTCGTCGAGGAGCACCCGGCCGCGCTGATCGAGGCCGACGTCCACGCCCTCGCCTCGGCAGCGCGCGACGGCGAGGTGGCACGCCTCGGTCGCAAGGTGTCGGAACTGCTGCGCAACGGCGGGCTTGCGATCATCGCCACGCCGCGCGAACGGCCGGACGGGCTCCGCACTCTCTCCGCCGGCGAGAGCATCGCCACCGGTCTCGCGGCTGCCGTCGCGGCCGTCGAGCCGCACCCCGGCGTGATCGTGGCCAAGGGCGGGATCACCTCCGCGGTCACGCTGCACGACGGTGTCGGCGCGGACGCAGCCGACGTAATCGGCCCCGTCATGCCCGGTGTCTCGAGGTGGTCCGCGTCATGGAGCGACGGCACGCCGCTCGACTATCTGGTCGTCCCCGGGAACGTCGGCGACGAGGAGCTGCTCGCCTCACTGGTGGCTCGAATCCTGCGAGGATCGGCAGATGCTCAGCCCCTTTCGTGACATCCTCTCCGAGCGCCGCGCCCGGGGCGCGGCTGCAGGCGCGTTCACCTGCTACGACGTGACGACCGCGGTCGGAGTGCTGCGTGCGGCAGAAGAGAGGCGGCAACCCGCGATCCTGCTCGTCAGCGAGGCGTCCTTCCGCTCGGAGAACGGGTCGTTGCTGCTGGCGGGGCTCCGAGCCGTAGCGAGCAGCGCTCGGGTCCCGGTCGCGGTGCAACTCGACCATGTCGACGACATCGAGCTGATCCGCGCCGCCTCGGCGGTCGGCATCGACGCCGTCATGGCGGACGGCTCGCGCCTCGAGCTCGACGGCAACAGCGCCTTCGTCCGCAGCGCGCGTGACGCAGTCGGTGCGGACGCGGGCGTCGAGATCGAGCTCGGCCACATCGAAGGCGGCGAGGACGTTGCTGCCGCGGTCTCCGCCGGGGCGTTGACCGATCCCGACGAGGCCGTCGAGCTCGTGGCGGCGACCGCTCCCGACTGCCTCGCGGTCTCGATCGGCAACGTGCACGGCACCTACGCGCAGCCGCCGGCGCTCGACTGGGAGCGACTGCGCGAGATCGCCGACCGTCTACCCGATCTGCCCCTGTCGCTCCATGGCGCCTCCGGCCTTCCCGACGACGACGTCCGCCAGGCGGTTGCGCTCGGCATCTGCAAGGTCAACGTCAATACCGAGCTGCGGGCGCGCTACCTGGCCGAGCTCGAGCTCCGGCTCCCAGCCGCCCGCAAGGGGTTCAACGTGCTCGCGCTGCAGGAGGCGCTGGTGGCCGCCACGGCAGAGGTCGTGGCCGGCAAGCTCGACCTGTTCGGCGGCTAGGAGCTCGCGGCACCACCCGCCGGGACGTTTGCATCAAACCCATGACGGGTAAACCTCGATCGATTCGGCCAGAACCGACCGAGAGGAATCGTCATGAGCACGAAGACCAAGAGTCAGCCCACGTTCTCGACTCGCGTCGACATTCCGGCCGAGGCGCGAGAGTCTCTGATCGCGCTCCTCAACGCTCGTCTCGCCGACTCCTTCGATCTCTACTCGCAGCTCAAGCAGGCCCACTGGAACGTCAAGGGCCGCGAGTTCTTCCAGCTCCACCAGCTCTATGACCTGGTCGCGGAGAGCGTGCTCGAGTACGTTGACACGATCGCCGAGCGCGCGACCGCCCTTGGTGGGCTCGCCCTCGGCACCGCCCGGCTCGCGGCATCGTCCTCGAGCCTCGAGGAGTATCCGCTCGACGCGGTCACCTGCGAGGAGACGTTGGTCACGGTCGCTAACCGGCTCGCGACGTTCGGGAATGCCGTGCGCGAATCGATCGACGAGGCCGACGAGCTCGGCGACCCGGACACCGCAGACGTCTTCACCGAGGTGTCGCGCACGATCGACAAGCACCTCTGGTTCGTCGAGGCGCACCTACAGGCCTAGCGCACCCTCGCGCGCGGTCGTCGTCAGGCCTGGAGGCGGTCACGCACGAGCAGGAGAATCCTCTCGGCCGTCGCCTCGTCGCGCTTGCCGGCGGGTGCGCCGCCAAGGTCGACGACGAGCGTGGCGATGCTTCCCTTGCCGACCAGGAAGTTCGTCGTCGACACGGGCGCGTTGCTGACGTTGAGCGTGAACGCGCCGGGACCGATGTCCGGGCGGGTCGCGAGGAGCATCGGCGGCTGCAGCTTGGTGCGAACCTTGGCGTAGTAGAGGCGGAGATCGCGGAGATCGGTGGCTCCACCCGCGGCGAGGGTCAGGAACACCTCGGGGCCCGTGATCTTGGCCGACGCGGACGAGCTCACCGCGGCGAAGGAGCACTGACCGCCCGGGTTGTTGCCGCCGCTGAGGTCGACGCGCTGGAGCTTGCGTCCCACGACTGCGCTCAGCTCCGTCGCATTGAAGGGGCAGAGGATGCCGGAATGCGCGACGATCTGCGGCGAGCCGACATCCCTCGCACCCGCCGCGAGCGGGAGTGCGAGCGCCATGAGACAGCCGACAGCGAGGAGTCGGCCGCTCCAGCGAGCACGGGTCGTCGTCCGGGTCATGCACTTACAATAGGCGCTCTTTGCCCGGATTTCCAGGGGCGCTGTTTTTCGTGCGTGCACCGCGGCAGTCCGTCCCGATTATCGCCGCGGCGGTGTGGCCACGTCGGGCTATGGTTCTCTGACCGGGTGGCCGTCGCGAGTCGCAGCGACAGCACCCCGCCATTGCGCGAGGTCGCCCACGGTTCCGATCCGAGGAGGGAACGACGATGACAGCCCAACTCCAAGCGCTCCGCGATCGGATTCGCAGCAGCCTCTTCATCGTGCCGATGCTGTTCGTCCTGGCCGGCGTTGGCTTGGGGCAGGTGATGCTCCTCGCCGACGAGCACGTGGACGGGATCCCCGATCGCCTCACGGCCACCGTCGACAGCGCGCGCAGCGTGCTGACGACTGTCGCCGGCGCCACGTTGACCTTCGCCGGCATCGCGTTCTCCGTCAGCCTCCTGCTGATCTCGCTCGCGTCGAGCCAGTTCTCGCCCCGGGTCGTCCACGGGCTGTTCCGCGACCCGTTCAACACCCGCGTGATGGGTGTCGTGCTCGGGACGTTCACCTACTGCCTGACCGTGATGCGCGCGGTGCGAGCGCCCCTCGACGACAACAGCGCGCCGGTCGTCCCGAGCCTCTCGATCGTCCTCGCAGTCGTGCTCGGAGTCGGTTCGCTACTCGCCATCGTCGCGTTCATCAACCACGCCGCGCACTCGATGGACGTCTCCAAGATCCTGCACCGGGTCACCCGCGACTCGATCCGGCAGGTGCGCGAAACCTGGCCCGAGCCCGACCGAGAGGGCGATCCGACCGATGAAGACGCGCGTGCCGGTGAGGGAGGATTCGAGATCAGTTTCGACCGGGAGGGCTGGGTTCAGCACGTCGACCACGAGACGTTGCTGGAGGGGCTCCCGGCGGGGTCGCAACTCCAGCTTCACACGACGGCCGGCAGGTTCGCGATCCCGGGGACACGCGCCGCGACCATGTGGCCCGTTCCGGCCGACGGAAGCGCTGCGCGCGCGCGGGTGCTCGCCGCCATCATGATCGGTGAAACCCGCACGATGCAGCAGGACGTTCTCTACGGCGTCCGTCAGCTCGCGGACGTGGGGCTCAAAGCACTCTCTCCCGGGATCAACGACCCGACGACGGCCCAGGATGCGATGTTCCATCTCGGCGCCGTCGTCGGCGAAATGCTCTCGCGTCAGCCGCCGGCGCGCCGACGGACAGGAGAAGAGGGACGCGTGCTCCTACTCTCCGAGGCCGTCGGTCACGCCGAACTGATCGATTTCGGGTTCGACGAGATGCGCCTGGCAGGGGCCGGGCAGCCGACCGTCGCCATCTACCTGCTCGAGGTCCTGCACCTGCTGCTGACGTCGCTCGCCTCGACGAACCCGGCCGCCGATTCGGCACTGCGACGTCAAGCCGCTCTCGTGGTCGAGGCCAACGAGCTGGCCAGTTTGCCGGCTTACGATCACGAGCGCGTGCGCGAGGCCTACCGCAACCGCTTCTCAGAGAGCCTCACCTAGGCTAGTCGGCTGGGAGCGGCGCGCCGCGCCGGTCCGCGGCGCAGTCGAGCGCCCAGCGGCGGCAGATCTGTTCGGCTCCATCCGCTCCGTCCGCCGAGCAATCGACGTCGACGAGAACCTGGTGGATCACCGTCTCGAAGCCACGGCCGTAGTCCTGGCGTCGCGCCGCGGTGATCGTGAGCTCTGCTTGCGCAGGCGCCCCCGTCCGGAGCGCCGCCGCGAGCCGGTCGATCTCGGCCTGGGTGGCTTCCCTCCCGGTGACGATGCCGAAGTTGACGACGACCCGGCCGGCTCCCTCGACGAACGTGATGGGGAACTCGTCCTGCGGCCCCGATTCTCTCCGGGCGTCGCCAGGAGTCATGCGGTCGGCCTAGAACCGGCCGCGCATGAGGAAAACCACCAGCAGGAGCACCAGCAGCAGGAAGAGGAATTTGCTGATGAAGATGCCGCCGCCGAGCGCGAGGATCAAGATCAACAGCAGGAGAAAGATCAGCATGGTGTCTCCAAGGGGTGGGGAGTTGGATACGCGTCGAGCTCTGTCTCTGGATCATCCCCGCCCGGTGTGATTCTCAAACCCCCGTTCCGTGGCGATGTCGGCGGCGCCCGCAGCAACGGCTTGCAAATGCGACGCCCCCCGAGCTCCTTAGAACCTGAACGGGAGGTCGAACCCCGGCGTGCGGGTGTGATGCTCATGGCGAGGGAGCGTCGGGCGCTCCTGGAACCAGGCGACGAGGTCGACCAGCCTGTCGACGGTGTGACCGAAGATGCGCCGCCCCTTCTCGGCCGTCGCCAGCTCGGGAGCCCCGAACGCCCCGGTTTCCGTGGTCGACGACGTCCATTCGACGATCGTGGCGGGGCCGGAGCCGAGCGTCAGGTCCGCGGCCTGCCACTCAGGGCCGCCCTCGACCTGCGTCATGTAGGTCGCCAGCGCCGCCTTGACGCGATCCTTGCGAACCCCGTCGCCGTCCACATGGAGGTACATCGACGTCTCGAGCTCGCACGCGTGCGCGCAGCCGCCGGGGCCGGACTCACGAACCTCTTCGTTCCAGAACGCCGCGCCGAGCTGCCACCAGGAGAGCGTCGAGCAGAGCGCATCGGTGCGCAAGGTGACCTGCCGTCCTGCCTGCTCTACGAGCGGATGGTTGGAGCCGTGCCCGTTGAGCAACAGGATCCGGCGGAAGCCGTGGTACGCGGCCGATGTCGCGATGTCGACGAGCAGGTTGACGAAGGTCGTCGGCGAGACGTTGATCGTGCCCGGGAAGTCCATCACGTGCTGGCAGTACCCGTAGCTGACCGGAGGCATCACGAGCATCCGCTCGGGCGCGCGCACGCCCGCGGCGAGGCAGACGGAGGTCGCGAGCTTGACGTCCACGTCGAGCGGGAGATGGTGCCCGTGCTGCTCCACGGCGCCGATCGGGAGCACGATGACCTTTTCCTGCGCGACCGCTTCGTTGATCTCCGGCCACGTCAGGTGCTCGTAGCGGTGCTCGCGGCGTACCGCTTCTGCATCGACCGCCGCCATCGCGTCGTCGCTCACCAGTCACCCACGCTTCCGTCGGAGTAGTAGACCCGTTGCGGGAGCTCCGGCTCGAACGGGTGCGCTGCAACGACCTCGAGGTCGATCTCGATGCCGAGACCCGGCCGGTCGCTCGCCCGCGCGAGCATCCCGTTACGGTCGATCGGGTGGGATTCCGACGCCACGTCGGCCCGCCAGGGAACGTCCGAGGTGACGGCCTCGCAGATCACGTACGACGGCGTCGCGAGACCGAGCTCGATCGACGCGGCCGTCGAGACGGGGCCCTGCGGGTTGTGCGGCGCAAGGGCGACGCGGTGCACCTCGGCAAGGGCCGCGATGCGCCGCACCTCGGTGAGCCCGCCGCAGTGGGTGATGTCCGGCTGGATCACGCTGCAGGCTCCCCTGGCGAGGAGGTCGCCGAACGCCTGCGCACCGACGAGCCGCTCCCCCGTCGCGATCGGTGTCCGCACCGACCGCTGGATCGCGGCGATGTCGTCCACCCGCTCCGGCCAGCACGGCTCCTCGAACCAGTACAGGCCGAACTGCTCGAGCGCAGCGGCGAAGAGGTGGCCCATCCGAGGGCTGGGACGGGCATGGCAGTCGACCATGATGTCGATCTCGTCCCCGACCGCATCGCGCATCGCCGCGACGCAGCGTTCGGCGTGCTTGATCGGTGCCAGCCCTTCCAGCGGCATCGTCGGCGGCACCGCCATCGACTTGAAGGCCGTGAAGCCCTGGTCGACCATCGCAGCGGCGAGCTCGCCGAAGCGCTTGGGCTCGTCGCTCTCGTAGAAGTCCTCCATCCGACCGCCGCCGAGGTGGCCGTAGAGGCGGACGTGGTCGCGAACGGGCCCGCCCCACAGCTTGTGGCACGGGACGCCGTGCACCTTGCCGAGGATGTCCCAGAGCGCGATGTCGACTCCGCTCATCGCCGTCCCACGGACGATGTCGTTGCCGTGCCAGAAGTGCTGGCGGAACATCGTCTGCCAGATGTGCTCGATCCGCGTCGGGTCCTCGCCTACGATCAGCTCGGCGAGGTCCTCCACCGCTCCGACGACCGAGCGCGTGTGCCATTCGAGCGTCGCCTCACCCCAGCCGTGGAGCCCCGGCTCGTCGGTGACCACGCGAACGAAGACCCAGTTGCGCATGCGCGCGTTACAGACGTGCGCCTCGACAGCGGTGATCTTCATGACCCGCTCCGGAGGCCGGCGAGGAGCGAAACGCTGCCGTCGATCAGCCGATCCATCTCGCCGCGGTCGACGTTCGTGTTCGTGATCCCGTACGCCCAGCGATACCGGTCCTGGTCGAGAATGTCCTCGAGCGGGACGTCCTCGACCAGGTCGAGGTCGGCGTCCGGCGCGAAGTACCCGGCGTAGTCGTTCGTATATCCGAGCGTGAGGGTCTGGGCGAACGGGCTCCGCCCCCGGATCTCGGCTCCCGGGCCGTTGAACAGCTCGAACGGGTTGGCCACGATCGCCGCGTCGCCGATCGCGAGCGCCTGGATCTCGGCATTGATGGGGACGTCCGCGCGGCGCACCATGTCCTCGTAGAAGGCGAGCATCGAGCGCTGGTACATCGGCGGGTATTGCTGCGCGGAGGTCGCCGTGTGAATCGACTCGTCCCACGCCTCCTCGAACTCCGGCTCGGGCTGGCCGTCCAGCTCCGCGCGCCGGGCGGCGATCTCCTCGAGCCCGTAGCGATGGCGCCGCCGGCGCAACTCGAGCGTCTCGCTGGCCGCACCGAGGGTCGCCTCGTCGACGAGCTCGATCTGGTCGAGCGTCTCGACGACCGCCGCCGCGATCGCCTCGCCGAGCTCGTCGCGCCTGGCGTAGGAGTGGCGGGAAGCGTCCCAGTTGCCGAACCAGTAGTCCCACCCGGCTATGTCGCCACCGCAGCCCGAGAGGAAGAGGCAGTCGGCGCCGGGACGCGCCCGGCAGACCGCGTCGCGCAGCGGCCCCGCGAAGTCGGAGTTCCAGAGCAGCGTCTGACCTCCCATCAGGGTCGGATGGCAGGCGAAGCTCGCGACGACCGCGAGCGGCGTGCCGTCGGCCCGATCGACTGCGATCACTCCGACCGAGTCGTCCACCGCCCGTTCGGGGACAACGCGGTTGACGGTGATCCCGGGCGCCGAACCGGCTCCCCAGCCCACCCTGGCAGGCACGCGAGCCCTCCAGGCGGCGTAGACGGCGCCGGCGATCGTCTCCGGCAGCAATTCGACGTAGCGCGCAAACGCGGGCGCGTCACGCAACCCCACGACGCTGCTGCCGCGGGAGAGGCTCGGTGCGCTGTGGTTGTGGGCCGCATTGACGAGCACGGCGTGGGGCGGAATACCGGTCAGCGCCTGCACGCGCTCACGTACGGCGGCTGTCAGGTCGGCTCCGGCAAAGACGAGATCGATGGCGACGATCGCGATCGCAATGTTGCCGTCGTCGAGCACGAGGGCCTGCGCCACGAGTGGGTCGTGGGTTCCTTCCGCAAGGCCCGTGCGGAGCGACCAGCAGCCGTGCGGGAGCCCGGCGGGCGGTGTGATGTCGGCGCGGGCGACGCCGGCGGTGAGGGTGGTCACGGGGTGTCCTTTCTCATTGGCGAACGGTCAACTCCTCATAGACTTCGGGGCGGCGCTTCCGGAGCGGGAAGCTCGGGCTCTGGCGCACCCGAGCGAGCACTTCGGGATCGAGGTCGACGCCCACCCAGGCGCTCTCCAGACCGGAGTCCGAGCGCGCCACGATCGCGCCGTCGGGCGCCAACACGTAGGCACCGCCGACGTGCGTGCTGTGACCGTCGAACCCGACCTGGTCGGAGAAGACCGCGTAGACGCCGTTGTCCCGGGCGAGCACGTCGTGGAGCCGGGGCGGGCGCGGCCACTCGGCGAGCAACGCCTCCTGGGCGGCCAGTACCTCGGTTGCCGGCGCCTCTCGCCCGCGACCGTCGAACGTGTGGGAGCCGTCGGCTGCCTCGAGGGTTCTGTTCGCATGCGGGAGCAGGACGACGTCCGCGCCCTTGAGCGCCAGGATGCGCCAGCTCTCGAAGAAGTCGCTGTCGTGGCAGATCGCGGTGCCAACCGTGCAGAAGCCGAGGTCGAAGACGGGCCACTCGTATGCCTGCCTGAAGCGGAAGAACTCGTCGAGTGAGGCATGAACCTTGCGCTGAAGCCCGATCAGGCCGTCCGGGCCGACGAGCGCCGACGTGTTGTAGTGCGTGCCGCGGTGGAGCTCGCAGAATCCATATGAGACGACGATCCCGGCGGCCCGGGCCTGGCGCTGGATCGTCTCGTAGATGGCGCCGTCGTACCGCTCCGCCGCCCGCGTCACGTCGGGACTGCCGTTGTGGCCCGTCACCGACAGCTCCGGGAAGAGAACGAGGTCGCACCCCGCCTCGGCCGTCTCCGCGATCACCTGCACGTGCAGAGCCAGGTTGTGCTCCACATCGAGATGCCTGACGTCGAGCTGAGTAGCGGCGACGCGGCAGTGCTGCATGATCAGTCGAGCTCCGAGCGGTCGGCCTCGCGCGCGACGACGACGACGTTGTCGCCCTGGTCGGTGGTGGCGACGGCGCGCACGACGCAGACGATCCCCTTCGTCTTGCTGACGATCTCCTCGGGCTGACGGTCGGGTCGCTCGAGGAAGTGGATCCGGCCGACCGGCTCCCCCACCTCGACGCGCTGCCCGAGATCGACGAGCGTCTCGAACAGCCCCGTCTCGGGCGCGAGCAGATAGTCGTCGAGCTCCGTGGCCATCAGGAGCACCTGCTCGGGCAGCCCGAGCGAGGCGCGGGTGACCGGCTCTCCCTCGATCACACCGAAGCGGCGGAGCACGTTGCGCAAGCCGCTCGCCGCGAGACGATGGATCCCGGCAGTGACGTGGCCGCCCCCGCCGAGCTCCGTCGAGACGACGATCTTCCCCTGGCGCTCGGCCTCGCCCACCAGCAGGCCAGTTCCGGCGATGTCGATGTAGACGCAACACCAGTCAGTGTTCCAGTGGAACATGCCGTCGGCCATCTGCCGGCGCTGCTGCGGATCGTCGACCCAGTGCATCTCCGACCAGGGCAAGCACAGCCCGGTGCGGCCACCGCTGTGCATGTCGACGACGATGTCTGCCTCGGGGAAGAGGACAGTCGAGAGGAAATGGGCGAGCTGCTCGTCGGGCCGCCCGTCGGGAGCCCCGGGGAACGAGCGGTTCATGTTGGCGCCGGAGGGCCAGAGGCGCGTGTAGGCGCGCGACGCGTCGATCGACACGCACGGGATCAGGATCACGCGGCCGTTGACATGCTCGGGGAGGAGCTCGCGGGCCAGGTTCAGCGCAGCCACCTGCCCCTCGGGCTCGTCACCGTGCACACCGCCGAGCACGAGCGCCGTCGGTCCGTCGCCGTTCGCGATCGAGACGATCGGGATGTACTGGTTCGACCAGCCGCCGGTGTTCGACGAGCGCGGGACCTGGAGCCTGCCGAACTGCTTCCCCGGTGCCGCGAGGTCGAGCGTGCAAAGGATCGGAGACTCGCTCATCGTCGCGCGAGGGATCCTAGTGGATTGTTGACAATTTCGCTATAGTCGACAATCCTGGCTGCGGGTCATGCCAGCCCGCGATTCCGCCACCTCAGGAGACTCACCGTGAAGATCACCGATGTCGAGGCAATCGTCCTACGACAGGCGGAGGTGAACGACGGAATCGCAGACGGCAGCCAAGACGACCTCGTCGTCCGCATCCATACCGACGAGGGAATCACGGGCATCGGCGAGGTCGACTCGTCGCCGGAGCTCGTGCGGGCGCTCGTGCAGGCGCCGAGCTCTCACGCCGTCGCCATCAGCCTGCGCGACACCCTGATCGGGGAAGACCCCCTCGACGTCGAGCGCCTCTGGCGGAAGATGTACCGGGGCCTCATCTATTTCGGCCGGCGCGGGATCGCGGTGCACGCGATCAGCGGTCTCGACATCGCCCTCTGGGACATCAAGGGGAAGGCGCTCGGCAAGCCGGTGTACGAGCTGCTGGGGACGCCGCACCGCGACCGCGTGCGCGCGTACGCCTCCATGCTGATGCCCGACACACCCGCCGAGGTGACCGAGGCGATCCTGGCGCTGAAGGAGCAGAACTTCACCGCCGTCAAGCTCGGCTGGGGGCCGCTCGGCAAGGATCCGTCGCTCGACGTCGCGCTCGCCGCGGCGGCGAAGGAAGCCGGTGGAGACGGTGTCGAGATCATGATCGACGCCGGGCTCGGCTACGTCGCAGACGCCAAGAAGGCGATCGGTGTCGCACGCGAGTACGAGCAGCTCGGGATCTACTGGCTCGAGGAGCCGTTCGAGCCGGACGAGTACGAGGCCTATGCCGAGCTCGCTGACACGGTCGACATCCGCGTCACGGCCGGCGAGCAAGACGAGACCTGGTGGGGATTCCGCGAGCTGATCGACCGCGCCCACGTCGATCTCGTCCAGCCCGACGTGACGCGCTGCGGTGGGATCACCGAGACGCTGCGGATCGCCGAGCTCGCCTACTCGCGCGGAGTCGCCACCGTTCCCCACGCCTGGAAGAGCGGCATCATCAAGGCGGCCTCGTTGCACTGCAACGCGGTGATGCCGGACGGGATCTGGCAGGAGTACTGCGTCGCGGACACACCGATCGCGAAGAAACTGACCGTGCAGCGCCTTCCGATCGAGGCGGACGGCCACGTGGCCGTCCCCACGGCGCCCGGCCTCGGCGTCGACATCGACGAGGACGTGCTCGAGAGCCTTAGAGTCAGCTAGACGCGAACGAAGAACGACAGCGAGGAGCGAATCATGAGCTCGACCCAGATCACAGGATCGGACCTCGCCGCCCGTGCGGCGGCTGTCATCCCAGGCGGTGTCAACAGCGGCCAACGCCAGGTTCCCGGGCTCGAAGACCTCGTCGTCACCGCGACGGGCGGCTCGACGTTCACGGACTCGACGGGCCGCGTCTTCACCGACTATCACGCCGCCTTCGGGCCGCCGCTACTCGGGCACAACGACCCCGACGTCGAGGCGGCAGTCGCGGCTGCCGGCCGCTCGCTCGACCTGATGGGGGTGGGCGTCACGCGCGTCGAGGTCGAGCTCGCCGAACGCCTCGTCGCCAACGTCCCCTCGCTCGAGAAGGTGCTGCTCACGTGCACCGGCAGCGAAGCGACCTTTCATGCCCTGCGCGTCTCGCGCGCCGCGACCGGCCGTCGCCACGTGATCAAGTTTCAGGGCTGCTACCACGGGTGGCACGACGCGGTCGCGATGAACGTGATCTCGCCCGCAGAGCGCGTGGGCGGGAAGGATCCGCTCTCGGGCGGGATGCTGCCCGAAGCGATCGAGTCGACCATCGTCTGCCGGTTCAACGACGCCGACGACGTTGCCCGCGCCCTCGAGGAGTACGAGGTCGCGGCGATCATTCTCGAGATGATCCCCCACAACATCGGGGCCGTCCTCCCACAGCCCGGCTTCCTCGAGAAGCTACGCGAGCTGGCGACGAAGCACGGCACCGTCCTGATCTTCGACGAGGTGATCACGGGCTTCCGTCACGGCCTCGGGGGCTACCAGGCGATCGCCGGGGTAACGCCCGACCTGACGACGCTCGGCAAGGCGATGGCCAACGGCTGGCCCGTCTCGGCACTCGGCGGCAAGGCAGAGTTGATGGACCTCTTCTCCACCACGCCAGGCCAGCCCGCCTTCTTCGCCGGCACGTTCAACGGCCATCCCGCCACGAGCGCCGCGGCGCTCGCCACGATCGAGAAACTGGAACGCGAGCCGGTGCACGAGCACGTCTTCCGGCTCGGGGAGCGCGCCCGCACGGGCCTGCAGGAGCTCTACGACAGGATCGGTGTCCCGGCCGTGGTGGCCGGCTTCGGCTCGGTCTTCCTCACCTATTTCCTCGAAGGCCCGGTGGTCAGCTACGACGACCTCCTGCGCAACGACGTCGACCTCTTCGTGGGTTACCGCCGAGAGCTGATGAAGGAGGGGATCTTCGAGCTGCCCCTGAACCTGAAGCGCAGCCACTTCTCGTACGCCCACACCGACGAGGACGTCGACCGGCTGCTGGCGGGCACGGAAGCCGCCGTGACCCGCCACCTCGAGACGCGCGGATGAGCGCCCCCGCCGTCTCCTGCTCGATCGACCTCGCCGGCCCCGGCAAGCAGATCGGGCACCTCGCCTTCCCGAAGATCACGAACACGGCCGGTTGGGCGAGCACCTTCGTCCATATCGCCTCGATCGCGAACGGCGAGGGCCCCACGGTGCTCGTGCTCGCCGGGAACCACGGCGACGAGTACGAGGGTCAGGTGGCGGCCCTGCGGCTGCTCCAGGAGCTCCAGCCCGAGCAGGTGTCCGGCCGGGTGATCATCGTCCCGGTCCTCTCCCCCGCGGCTTCGAAGGCGAACACCCGCAATTGGCCGTCCGGCGCGAACTTCAACCGCTCGTTCCCGGGGCGCCCCGACGGGCCGCCAAACGAGCAGCTGGCCGACTTCCTCACGCGCGTCCTCTTCCCGCTGGCCGACGTCGTCATCGACATGCACTCCGGTGGGCGCAGCGCCTGGTTCCTGCCCTGCTCCCACATGCACGTCGTCGACGATCCCGCTCAGCGAAAGGCCATGCTCGAGGGGATGGAGGCGTGGTGCAGCGACTGGCACTACCTCTACATCGACATCAACGGCACCGGCTTGCTGCCGGTCGAGGCCGAAAACCAGGGCAAGCTCGTGATCACGACCGAGCTCGGCGGCGGCGGCCGCGTTCCCGCCCCCGTGCACCGGCTCGCCTGGAGCGGCCTCACCAACGTGCTGCGGCACGTCGGCGTGCTCGAGGGCGACGTGCAGACGCGCGAGTCGCTCGGCCTCCCCCCCGCGATCATCCTCGACGGGCGGAACCCCGCCACGATCGTCGTCTCTCCCGAGGACGGGCTCTTCGAGGCGATCCTCGAGCCGGGTGAGCCCGTCTCCGCCGGCGATCCCGTGGGGCGACTCTGGTTCATCGACCGACCCGACCGTCCAGCCGAGCTCCTGCTCGCACCGATGGACGGCTACGTCGTCGTCACGAAGGCCATCCCGGTGACCGAGCAAGGAGACTGCGTCTTCGTCATCGGCGAGCCGATCGACCGTGCAGCGCTGCTCTAGGCCGACACTCTAGGTGGGACCGGTCGCGGCGCTTTCCGTGCTTGGCGGCCGTACGTTCGGCAGCCTGCGACGCCACCGCAACTTCCGTTTCTACTTCGCGGGCAACGGGATCTCGTTCATCGGGACCTGGATGCAGCAGATCGCGGCGTACTGGCTGATCCTGCGGTTGACCAACTCCCCGGTCGCGGTCGGGGCGCTCGCCCTCGTCCAGACGCTGCCGATCACCGCGCTCGCGCTCGTCGGCGGCTCGATCGCGGATCGTGTCGACCTCCGGCGGATGGTCATCACCTGCGAGGTGGTGCTCACGCTCGTGGCGACGACGCTGGCGGTGCTCGCGCTGACGAACCAGATCGCCGCCTGGCACCTGTACCTCTTCGGGTTCGTGCAGGGAGTCGCCGTCGCGCTCGCAACGCCGGCACGGAACACGCTCGTGTTTCAGATCGTCGGGCGCGAAGACCTCCCGAACGCGATCGCGCTCAGCTCCGCGCTCGGCACGAGCGCGCGAATCATCGGCCCGGCGGTCGGGGGCCTCGTGGTCGCTGCCGGTGGAGCAGGCACCGCCTTCGCCCTCAACGCCGTCAGCTACCTGATCGTGATCCGCGCCATGCTCGCGATGAAGCTCCCCCTGCGTCCCACAGCCGCCTCGCCCGGCTCCCACCTGCTCGTCGGGGTCAAGGAGGCGTTGGCGTTCGCGGTGAGCTCCCGGCGGGTCACGATCACGTTCCTGACCGTGCTCCTCGTCAGCATGTTCTCGTTCAACTTCGACGTCCTGCTTCCCCTCGTGGCGAAGCTCACGCTCGAGCAGGGAGCGGGCACCTTCGGCCTGATCGCGTCGGTGTTCGGGGCGGGCGCCCTGTGCGGAGCGCTCATCCTCGCCACCGTCGGGCGGTCGCGCCTCCTGCTCGTGCTCGTCGGTGCGCTCGGCTTCGGCGGCTTCCAGCTCGTGCTCGCGCCGCAGACGAATCTCGCCGTCGTCTGCGTGCTCCTGTTCGTGATCGGGATCTTCTACCTCCTGTGGGGCTCGAGCGCGCTGACGACGCTGCAGCTCGCGGCGCCCGAGCATCTCCGCGGCAGGGCGGCGAGCCTCTATCTGTTCGCGTTCATGGGCGGGGCACCGGTCGGCGGCCTCGTCGCGGGAACCCTGACCGCGCACGGGGGCACCCGGCTCGCATTCACCGTCGCCGGATCGATCGCCGTGCTCGTCGCCACGGCAGGGGCCGCGGCCGTCCTCGCCGGTCGCAGCTCGACGGGACGGGGCACGTCGCCCGGCAAGCCAATCGGCAACTGAGCAAGGGAGAGGAGCTGCACGTGAACGTCGAGTATCCATCCACCCGGTGCGCGTTCGGGGTCGCAACGCGCGACGTGACACCGCCTGTCGGGATCTACGCCCGGACCTGGGGCGCGGCGACCCACGATGTCGCGGAGGGGGTCCACCGACCGTTTGTCGCCACGGCAGCCGTCTTCGCCCCGATCGAGGGCGACGGCCCGACGCTCGCGCTCGTCGCTGCCGACATCGGCTGGTTCCAGCACCCCGCCGACGAGCGGGCCCTGCGTGCGGCGATCAGGGATCGCGCCGGACTCGACGACTCCTCCCTCGTGCTCAACATGTCGCACACCCACGCCGGCCCGAACATCAATTCCCAGCTCCAGGGCAAGCCGGGAACGGAGCTGATCCAGCCCTACCTCGACCTGCTCGCCGAGCGGATCGCTGAGGCGGTCGTCGAGGCGCAGGCCGCGCTGAGCCCGGCGTGGGTGACCTACGGCACGGGCAGGAGCGCGCTGGCGGCCAATCGCGACTTCTGGGATGTCGAGGCGGGCCGCTACGCATGCGGGTACGACCCGGCCGGGCCGGCCGACGACACCCTGCTCGTGGCTCGGGTGACGGACGACGCGGGCACGATCCGGGCGACGGTGTTCAACTACGCCTGCCATCCGACCACGCTCGCGTGGCAGAACCGCCTCCTCTCCCCCGACTTCATCGGGGCCGCCCGCGAGGTGCTCGAGAACGCGTACGGCGCGCCCGCGCTCTTCCTCCAGGGCGCCTCCGGTGAGCTCGCACCACGCGACGACTTCGTCGGGGAGACGGAGGTCGCCGACCGGAACGGTCGCCAGCTCGGGTATGCGGCCGCGGCCGCGATCGAGGGCATGCCACCGCCCGGGACGCGCTTCGTCTACACGGGCATCCAGGCATCCGGCGCGAATCTCGGCACCTGGGCCTACGCTCCGTGCGAGCCGGCCCAGCTGGAGTCGAGCGCACGGCTCGACGCGCGGCTGACGCACGTGGAGCTCCGCCGCAAGGAGGCGCTCGGCGTCGTGGACACCCTCTCGAGCGCCGATCCCGACGCGCACCAGGAGAGGGAGAAGGCTCTCCGCCGCCACTTCCTCGACCTGGAGCTCGGCGACAGCCCCGTCCACCACATGCCGGTCTGGCTGTGGCGGCTCGGGGACGCGCTTCTCGTCGCGGTCCCGAACGAGTGCTATTCGGTGTTCCAGACCGAGTTGCGGCAGCGGTTCGCAGGGACGCCACTGCTCGTCCTCAACATGACGAACGGGACCCTCGGGTACATCCCTCCGGCGGAGACCTACGGGACGGGGCGCTACCAGGAGCAGCAGTCGCCGTACGCGCCCGGCTGCCTGGAGCACGTGACGGAGGCCGTCGGGGCCGAGCTCGCGACCATGTGAGGCCGCGTCAGTAGTCGCCGACGCTGCCGTCCGGCCAGTAGCGCTGTGGCAGGCGCCCGTCGCGCGACGGGCGCCTGCGCGCCTCCTCCTCGTCGAGCTCGAGCCCGAGGCCGGGGCCCGACGGCGCTGTCACGTAACCGGCTTCGGCCCGGGGCGCATTCGGGAACAGCTCGTAGAGCGGCTCGAGCTCCATCCACTCCTGGATCCCGAAGTTCGGGATCGCCATGTCGACATGCAGGCAGGCTGTGCCGTTGATCGGGGAGCTCGCGTGATGGAGGGCCGAGCGTTGCCCGTGCATCTCGGCGGCGGCGAGGATCTTCTTCGCCTCCGTGATCCCGCCCGCATGCACCATGTCGATCCGGAGGTAGTCGAGCAGCTCCTGCTCGATCAGCGGTTGGAACTCCCACTTGTGGGCGAATTGCTCGCCGGTCGCGAGCGGCAGGTTGACCTTGTCGCGCACGAGCCTCAGTGAGTTCGGGTTGAGCGGGCGGATCGGGTCCTCGTAGAAATAGAGCCGATACGGCTCGAGTGCGTGCCCGAGGTACGCCGCCTCGGCGGGGCTGAACATCGTGTGCGCGTCGAGCAGGAGATCGACCTCGTCGCCGAGCGCGAGTCGCAACGCCTCGGTGCCCTTGATCGTGGCGGCGATCGCAGCCTGCGGATCCCACTGGCGCAGCGAGCGCGCGTCGAGAGCCGCTAGCGGGTGGTAGCGGAGAGCCGTGTATCCCTGCTCCCGCCAGCGGAGTCCGTCCTCGACGAGCTCCTCCGCCGAATCCCCGGCGAGGTGGCGGTACACGCGGACGCGCTCTCGCGTCGAACCACCGAGGAGGTCGTACACCGGCACACCGAGGCGCTTGCCCTTCAGGTCCCAGAGCGCGATGTCGATGCCCGCGACCGCGCTCATGATCACCTGCCCCGTCGACCAGAACGTGCCGCGCACCATCTCGCTCCACCAGTGCTCGATCCTGGCGGGATCCTGCCCGACGAGGAGCTCGGTGAAGTGATCGAGGATGCCGATCACGCCTCGCCCCCGACCCGCCAGGCTCGCCTCGCCGATCCCTGTCAGGCCCTCGTCGGTGCGAATCAGGACGACGATCACAGCGTAGTCGTAACCCCCGCCCACGCTCACAGGTAGCGTCTCGATCTGCGTGATCTTCATCTGCCCCGCAACCCCGCTCCCGTCGTGATCGTCGATATTCATACACACGTCGGCGAGGCGCCGGAGCACATCAGCGACCGGTTCGCGGCCGAGGCGCGCGAGCTCTGGCCCGAGGTGCAGCTCGGCGGGACGCTCGACGAGCACTACGCCGGAGCGCTCGAGGGAGTCGATCGCGCGGTCGTGCTCGCCTTCAACGCCCCGGCTGCGGGCTTCGTCGTCCCGAACGACTACGTCGCGGCGTACGTCGCCCGCGACCCCGAGCGCCTGATCGGCTTCGGTGCCGTCGATCCGGCGTCGCCGGACGCCGTCGACGAGCTCGAGCGGATGAAGCACGACCTCGGGCTCGTCGGCTGCAAGCTCTGCCCGATCTACCAGAACGTCGACCCGCTCGGCCCCGACTTCCTCCGTGTCTGCAAGGCGCTCGAGCGCCTGGAGCTGCCGATGCTGATCCACCAGGGCACCACGTTCGCGCGCGCCGGCTCGCTGCTGCAGGCACGCCCGATCCTGCTCGACGAGATCGCGCTGCGCTTCCCGGAGCTCAGGATCGTGATCGCCCACATGGGTCATCCGTGGTTCGAGGAGGCGATCGCGGTCGTTCGCCGCCACCGCCATGTTTACGCGGACGTCTCCGCGCTCGTCAGCCGGCGCTGGCTGCTCTACCAGGCGCTCGTCAGCGCGATCGAGTACCGCGTCGACCACAAGCTGCTGTTCGGCACCGACTTCCCCTTCTTCACGGCCCGGCAGACGATCGACGGGCTCCGGTCGGTGACCGGCGACGCCTTCGGCCCCGGGCTACCGGCAATCGACCCCGGCGTCGTGGAGGGGATCATCGAACGCCCCTCGCTCGATCTGCTCGGGATCGACTGAGCTCGGAGCCGCGCTCAGTCGTCGGAATCGAGCAGCAACTCGTAGTCCTCGAACTCGGGCAGCTCGGGCGGAGGGTCGGCGTGGAGCTCGACGGTCGCCGCGACGATCTCGGCGGCACGCTCGATGTCTGCGTCACCCACGAGCCGGTGGGTGACGAGCCTGATCCTGCTCGTGTCACGCTCGAGCGCCCGCAGGCCTGCCTGCTCGAGCAGCGCAATCAGGTCCAGGGGAGCGAGCCCGGTGGCCGAGACGTCCACGAGGACGATGTTCGTCTCGATTCGCTCCGGCCGCAGCTCGAGTCCGGGGATCGTCCCTAGCCGAGCCGCGAGGTCGCGGGCGCGGCGGTGGTCATCCGCGACCCGATCGATCATCGTGTCGAGTGCGACGAGGCCGGCGGCGGCGGCGATACCGGCGCGATGAACCGACGCGCCACCGAGCCGCTGGAGCATCAGGCGCACCCGCTCGACGACGGCCTCGCTGCCCGCGAGCATGCACCCGATCGGCGCCGAGAGGCCCTTGTTGAGCGAGAGCGTGACGGAGTTCGCCGGAGCGGCGAGATCGGCGAGCGGCACCCCGAGGGCAACGGCCGCGTTGACGAGCCTCGCTCCGTCGATGTGGACCCTGCAGTGGTGCCGCTTCGCCACCGCGGCGAGCGTCTCCGTCAGCTCGACGGAGAGCGTGGTGCCCCCCGCGCGCGTGTGCGTGTTCTCGAGCACGAGCAACGCCGCCTGCCGCGCCGCCACGAGGGTCTCCACCTCGCCCGGGCTCATGCGGCCGTCCTTGGCCCAAATTGGCTCGGGCTCGAGGCGCGCGATCTCGGTAATCCCCATCGCCTCGGAGGTGAGGATGTGCGAGGCCGCCTCGAGGACGACGTGGTCTCCCGGGTTGCAGTAGGTGAGCAGTGCGGCGAGATTGGCCATCCCGCACGTCGGCGCCCAGATCGCGGCAGGCTTGCCGAGCAGGGCCGCGGTACGCTCGCACAGCTCGTTGACCGTAGCGTCCTCGCCGATCGTGGCCCAGCCGAGCTCGGCCCTGCGCATCGCCTCCCACATCTCGTCGGTGGGCACCGAGAGGAGGTCGGAGCGGAGGTCGATCATCGCCGCAGCAGATGCCGCCCGGGGCGCGCGCCCGTGTGGTCGCCCGCCTCGACGACGACGGTGCCGTTGACGAGCACGTGCTCGACGCCTCGCGCGTACGCATGTGGATTGTCTGTCGTCGAGACGTCGTCGAGGTCGTCGTAGTCGAACACGACGACGTCTGCCGCATAGCCCGAGCGGAGCAGGCCTCGATCCCAGAGACCGAAGTGGGCGGCGGGCATGCTCGTCATCTTGCGGATCGCCTCTTCCAGCCGGAGCGTCTTCGCCTCGCGCACGTGACGCGTCAGGTAGTGGACGTGCCCCGCGTAGCCGAGCGGATGCCGCAGGACGTCGGCGAGCGGGCCTTCGAGCGTGACGGTGAACGTGTCGACGCCGAGGCAGAAGAGCGGATGGGAAATCATTTCCGCGAGGTGCTCGTCGGTGAACAGCGTGCCGACGACGAGGACGCTCTCGTAGGCGGTGCCCGCGTCGGCGAGCACGTCGAAGAAGCAGTCCCACGGATCGGCCTTGCGGAGGTCGGCGATCTGGGCGAAAGAGAGCCCGTCCAGCTCCGGATGCTGCTCGCTCGCCTGCAGGCGAACACGGTCCCACTCGCCCTTGTGGATGAAGCGCCAGTACCGGTCGCACTCGCTCCGGAGGCGCGAACGGGTGTCGGGGTCGCGCAGGCGCGCGACAGCCGCCTCGGCCCCGTCGGCGGCCACCCAGGGGGGAAGGATGCCCGAGAGCTGGCCCAGCCCTTCGCGGAACGGGGTCGTATCGGCGAGGACGTCCATCCCCTCGTCGCGCGCGGCGGCCATCATCTCGACGGCACGCTCCCAGCCGCGGTCGGGGGCACCCGTGTTGTGGCGCACGTTCAGGTGAGAGATCTCGGCGCGAGCGCCACCGGCCCGGGCGACCTCGAGGAACTCGTCGATCGCTGCCAGGATGCCCGCGTCGCGGTTGCGGACGTGGCTCGTGTAAAGGCCGTCGTACTCCCCCGCGACCGCGTTCAGGCGCACGAGCTCCGCGGTCGTCGCCTCGCGGCCCGGGTTGAACTCGAGCCCGGTCGACATCCCGAGCGCTCCGGCGTCCATTGCCTCGCGCAAGAAGGAATCCATCAGCTGGAACTGCGCCTCGGTCGGGGTCGAGCCGGAGACCCCGGCTGCCAGCCTGATCGCGTTGTGGCCGACGAACCACGCCAGGTTCGGGGTGTGCCCGACATCGGCGAGGAAGTCGAGGTGTTGCCCGAACGTCGTCCACGGGATCACGGGCCCGTCGTAGCCGAATGTGTGCAGACGGCCGCTCATGTACTCGCGCGAGTGATCCGTGATCGGCGCGTAGCTCCAGCCGCAGTTGCCGACGACCTCCGTCGTCACGCCCTGGCGAATCGTGCTCTCGGCGGTCGGGTTGGCGAGCAGCGAGAAGTCGCTGTGGCTGTGAGGATCGACGAAGCCCGGACAGACGACCTTGCCGTCCGCCTCGATCACGCGGGTGGCGGTGGCCCCCGCTCCGAGGCGGCCGACCTCGACGATCTTGCCGTCCTGGATCGCGACGTCTCCGAGGAACGGTGGGCTGCCGGCTCCGTCGGCGACCCAGCCGTTCCTGATCAGGACGTCGAGCACGCCTGAGCTACTTCTCCGCCTTCGCGCCACCGACGTGCGGTCCGAGGCGCGGATCGAGGATGTCGCGCAATCCGTCGCCGAGGAAGTTGAATCCGAGCACGACGATCATGATCGCGAGCCCCGGGAAGATCGACAGCCAGGGGTCGATGTCGAGGTACGCGCGGGCGCTGTTCAGCATCCCGCCCCACGACGCCTCGGGTGGCTGAGTTCCGAGCCCGAGGAAGCTGAGGGCCGCCTCGCTCAGGATCGCCGTCGACAGGTAGACCGTGACGAGCACGATCAACGGCGCCGCGATGTTGGGAATCACGTTCCGGAACATGATTCGCATATGCGACGACCCGAGCGCGCGCGCCGACTCGACGAACGGAAAGCCCATCACCTCGAGCACCGCGCCGCGGACCACCCGTGCGAAGGCGGGCGTGATCACGATCCCGATCGCGATCATCGCGTTGCGCCGGTTCGGCCCGAGCAGGCCCGCGATCACGATCGCGAGGACGAGGCCGGGCAGCGCGAACATCATGTCGACGAGCCGCATCAGCACGGCATCGACGAGGCCGCCGTAGAAGCCGGCGAGCAGGCCGAGCAGGACGCCGGCAGCGAAGGCGATCGAGACGGAGATCGCACCCACCTGCAGCGACACCTGCGCCCCGTGGATGATGCGCGCCATTGTGTCCCGGCCGAGCTCGTCGGTGCCCATCGGATGCGCCCAGCTCGGCGGCTGCAGGCGCGTGGCGCCGAGCTCGTTCGGGTCGAGCGTCCAGAGGAAGCGCCCGAACGCGGCGATGAGGACGTTGAAGCCGACGATCGCGGCCCCGACCATCCCGATCGGGTTTCGCCACTTGCCGAGGCGCTCGCCGCGGCGGGTGGGCGTGTAGGCCCAGTCGGCTGTCGCCAAATCGCTCGGCCCCTCCGGCGCGAGCACGGGCGGCTTGGTGTTACGGAAACCCCTCATTCCTGTGAGATCCTTGGGTCGAGAACGCCGTACAGCAGGTCGACGATCAGGTTGAAGAAGATGAAGATGAAGGCGAGCAGCATCGTCGCGGCCTGGACGACGGGATAGTCACGGTTGAAGATCGCGTTGATCAGCGTGTTGCCCACGCCGGGAAGGCCGAAGATGATCTCCACGATGGCGGAGCCACCCATCAGGATGCCGACCTCGAAGCCGACGACGGTGACGACCGGGATCAGGGCATTTCGGAGCGCGTGCCGCGAGACGACGACCTTGTGCACGACGCCCTTGGCGCGTGCGGTGCGAACGTAGTCCTGGCTGAGAACCTCCAGCATCGTCGCGCGCACCATCCGCATCACGATCGCGAGCGTGAAGACCGAGATCGAGATCGCGGGCAGGATGAACTGGCTCAGGTTCTCGATCGGGTCCTCGTAGATCGGCACGTAGGTCAGCGGCGGGACCCAGCCGAAGACCCGCGAGGTGAAGAGGAGCAGCAGGGTCGCGGCCCAGAAGTTCGGGATGCTGACGCCGACCAGGCCCCCGACGCGGGCGGCGTAGTCGTGCCGGCTGTCACGCTTGACCGCCGAGAGGACGCCGAGCGGCACCCCCACGATGACCGCGATGAAGAGGCCCAGGAACACGAGCTCGAGCGTGATCGGGACCGCGTTGACGAGGATCTCCGAGACCGGCTGCGTGTTGCGGAAGGAGAAGCCGAAGTCGCCGGTGACCATGCCGCTGACCCAGTTCCAGTACTGCGTCACGTACGAGCCGTCGAGACCGAGCTGCTTGCGGGCCTGCTCCTTCATCTCGTCGGTGGCGGCCAGATCGCCGCCGAGGAGGACGTCGATGATGTCGCCCGGCAGGAGCCGAACCATCAGGAACACGGCGACCGAGATCCCGAACAGAGTCGGGACCATGAACGCGAACCGCTTGAGGATGTATCCGCCCACGAGCTAGTGGAACGCGGGAGAGGCGCCGTGGCGGCGCCTCTCCCGGTCGACGATGACGCCTTCCGTCACGAGCTCAGCCAGACCGAGTCGCGGAGACCCGTGTTGAAGTCGCTGAACGCGACGTACATGCCCTGGACCCGCTTGTTGACGACCTGGTACTTCGTCACCTGCACGAGCGGGACCTGCGGCAGGTCGACCAGGAGCCGCTTCTGGGCGTCCTTGTAGAGCGGCAGCCGCTTGGCAGGATCGAGCGTGATCCGGCCGTTGCCGACATTGCGCCAGACCTTCTGGTTCTTCCACTCCGGGTACCAGACCCGGTAGATCGAGGCACTCGGGTTGAACTCGGCGAGATAGCCGTCGACATCGCCGCGCATGCCGCGCGCCGTCAGATCCCACTCGAAGTTGCCCTTGCCGTTGTTCGTGGCGAACGTGCCCGGCTCCTGGGCCACGATGTTGACGTCGATGTTGATCGCCTTCAGCTGCGACTTGATCACCGCGGCAACCTGCTGGAAGTCGAGCGGCGTCGAGAACGTCGACAGCGTGACGGAGAAGCCCTTCGACAGGCCTGCAGCAGCCATCAGCTTCTTCGCAGCCGGCAGGTCGAACTTGAGGTACTTCTGCTTCAGCTCCGCCTGAGTCAACGGCCACGGCCCGTAGCCCGGGGGGACGTGCCCCGAGTAGGCGCCGTTGCCGCCGTAGACGGTGTTGATGATCGCCTGGCGGTTGATCGCGAAGTTCACAGCCTGACGGACGCGGACGTCGTCGTAGGGCTGCGTCTCGCCCGGCTTGAGCGTCATCTGCAGCTCGCGGAACGCCGCCGTGCCGCCCTTGAGAACCACGAGGTTGGAGTCGCTCGACAGCGCCGCGGCGCTGTCGGATGACACCGTGGCACCGTCGATCACGCCGGCGCGGAGCGCGGCGATGCGGGCCTGCTCGTCCGGCAGCGTCTTCAGCGTCATCGCGTCCATGTACGGCAGTCCCCGCTTCCAGAAGTTCTGGTTGGCGACGTACTCGACGCGATCGTTCGGGTTGTAGCCGACCATCCGGTACGGGCCGGTGCCGATCGCATTACGGCTGACGTTGATCTGGTCGTACAGGCCTGCCGGCACGATCGGGGAGTAGCGCCCCCAGGCGAGGAAGCCGAAGACGCGGGCGTCCCGGCTCTTCAGGTTCAGCCGGGCCACGTACTTCGAGACGACGTCGACGCCGAGGAAGGCCGGCACCTGGCCGACGGTGGCGGTGCTGCCGGGCAGCGGCGGGTTCAGCATCTTATCGACCGAGTACTTGACGTCTTCCGCGTCGAGCTCCTTGCCGTTGTGGAACTTGACGCCCTTGCGGAGGCTGAACGTGATCGACTTCTGGTCGGGCGCGATCGTCCACGAGGTGGCGAGGGCCGGCTTCAGGTTCAGGTTCTTGTCCCACTCGACGAGCGAGTCGTAGGCGGCCTGCTTGCCCCAGTGGTTGGAGGTGAGAATGCCGCCGAACGGGGCGACGTGCACCGGGTCCTGCTCGAGGGCCCAGACGATCCGACCGCCGCGGCGGATCGGGGTCGCGGACGAGCGACGCGTGGACGCCTTCGCCTTGCCGGCCACCGAGCCGGCGGCGATTGCGCCGGCGCCGACGACGCCTGCCTTGACGAGCAGGTCCTTACGCTTGAGACCGCCCGCTCCTAGGTTTTCGGGAGTTTCTCGTTCTGACACAGCACGTTCCTCCTTGTCGTCGACGCCGATCAGAGGTTCTGACCGACGCGGGGCGCTTCACCCTGGATGTCGTCATAAAAGACGGACTCTCGCACCTGAAAGTTTGCAAGCCGTTCGACCTGACCCGGGTCGAGCGACACGCCGAGCCCCGGCGCAGCCGGAACTTCGAGCGTCCCGTCGCCCATCTCGAGCGGCTCCGTGAGCACGTCGAACTCCTGCAGAGGATAATGCGTATCGCTCGCGTACGCGAAGTTCGGCGACGAGGCGACGAGGTGGGCATTCGCCATCGTCGCTGGGCCGAGCTCGGCCCAGCTGCCGATCGCGCACCACTTCCCCGCAGCCTCCGCGAGTGCCGCGATATGTCGGGCTCGCGTCAGCCCTCCCGCCTCGGACGGGTAGACGACGAAGACGTCGCACGCGTCTGCCTTGATCAGCTCCAGCGCCGACCGGATGTCGGTGCACCCCTCGTCGGCGGCAATCGGCACCGCCACGGACCTCCGCACCTGCGCCAGGCCCTGGATGTCGAAGTCGGGCACCGGCTGCTCGACGTACTGGAGATCGAACCGCTCGAGGCCGCGGATCCACTTGATCGCCGCGGGCACGCTCCAGATCATGTTCGCGTCGATCCTGATCTTGACTCCCGTGCCGACCTCGTCTCGAATGGCGGCAATCGTGTCGTGATCCTGACCGAAGTCGCGGCCGACCTTCAGCTTCAGCTCGTTGTAGCCGGCATCGACGAAAGCCGCCGCCTTGCGCGCGTTCGCCTCGGGCTCGTCGATGAACAGGTAGCCGACGACGGGGACGCTGGCCCGGCACACGCCGCCGAGCAACTCGACGACCGGAACGCCGATCGCCTTCCCCTTCAGGTCGAGCAGCGCCATCTCGACGCCGGCGATCGCGTAGGCGCCGATCCTGCTCCAGTTCCGCGTGAACTCCTCCATCCGGTGGACGAGCCATTCCGTCCGGAGCGGATCCTGGCCGACGAGGAACTGCGTCAGCTCTGCGTCGATGATCGTCCTGATCGTCGGCAACGTGGGGCCGGGTGCCTCGCCGACGCCGACGATACCCTCATCGGTGTGGATCTCGACGAGCAGTCCCGACGCGGACAGGCGGGTGCCGCCCGGCCAGACGAGCGGCTCGCGCATCGGCGTGCGCACCGGAACGGTGTGAATGCTCGTGATCTTCACGGACGTGGGCTACACTAGGCCCGACGTGCGAGATTGTCAACCATTTGGTGATTGTCGACAATCTCGTATAATGCGGAGGAACAATGGCCGCTAGCGTCGATCATCCCGTGTCCGTCGTCGCCGATTCCGGCGCCGGCAAAGGGGGCCGTCGCGGCCAGCAGGTCGTCGAGATCCTGCGGAGCGCGATCATCATGGGCAACTACGAGCCGGGTGAGCGCCTGATCGAGGCGACGCTCTCCACCGAGCTCGGCACGAGCCGCGGCCCGGTGCGCGAGGCCCTGCGACAGCTCGAGAACGAGGGGCTCGTGATGTCGTTTCCGTACCGGGGCGCTGTCGTGCTGGGCGTCTCGGACGAGGAGGTTCAGGAGGTCCTGATTCCGATCAGGCTCACGCTCGAGCGCTACAGCTTCATGCATGCGCTCGATCGGATCACGGAGGCCGACTTCGCAGAGATGGGCAAGCAGGTCTGGCTGATGGAGCAGGCGGCAGCCGCCGACGACCTCTCCCGCCTCGTCGAGGCCGATCTCCGGTTCCACGACATCGTGATCTCGGCCTCGGGCCAGACGCACACCGTGCAGATCTGGAGGACGATCTGGCCCCGGATCCGCGCCTACTTCTACCGCTACGGCCGCGGCCAGGACCTGGCGACGATGGTCGACGAGCATCGCGATCTGCTGCGGGCGCTCCAGTCGCGCGACCCGGAGATACTTCTCGCCCAACTCAAGTTGCACATCGCGGTGCCGGCGCCGCGCCACGGCCTCGGCAGCCCCGAAGGCGGCAGGCGCCGCACCCCGCAAGCGAGCCAAATCCACCGCAAAGGGCAGGTCATGAGCGAGCTACTGAACGTCTCGAACCTTCGCACCGGCTTCCACACCCACGGCGGCGTGATCAGGGCCGTCGACGGAGTCGACTTCACGATCGACACGGGCGGCGCTCTCGGCGTCGTCGGCGAGTCCGGCAGCGGCAAGTCGGTGACGGCCCTCTCGGTGATGCGGCTGATCGATCCCCCGGGGAACATCGAATCAAGCTCGAGCATCATGTTCGACGGCCGCGAGCTGACCGCCCTCGACGACGAGGAGATGACCTCGATCCGCGGCAACGACATCTCGATGATCTTCCAGGAGCCGATGACCTCCCTCAACCCCGTCTTCACGGTCGGCGACCAGATCGCCGAAGCCGTGCAGCTGCACCAGAACGTGGACAAGAAGGAGGCGGAAGCCCGAGCGGTCGAGATGATGCGGCTCGTCGGGATCCCGTCGGCGGAGAAGCGTGTCCGCGACTACCCCCACCAGATGTCCGGCGGCATGCGGCAGCGCGTGATGATCGGGATGGCGCTCAGCTGCAACCCGAAGCTCCTGATCGCCGACGAGCCGACGACGGCCCTCGACGTGACCGTGCAGGCACAGATTCTCGAGCTGATGAAGGAGCTGCGCCAGAAGCTCGGCATGGCGATCCTCCTGATCACGCACGACCTCGGCGTCGTGGCCGAGATGGTCGACGAGGTCGCCGTCATGTACGGCGGCAAGGTGGTCGAGCGCGGGCCGGTGAAGGAGATTTTCGCAAGCCCGCAGCACCCGTATACCGAGGCGCTGCTCCGTTCGATGCCCTTGCTCGGGATGCGGTACACGACACCCCTGAAGGCGATCAGCGGGATGGTGCCGAGCCCGCTCGACTGGCCGAACGGCTGCCGCTTCGCCCCCCGTTGCGACTACGCCTTCGAGCGCTGCGTGGAGGAGTTGCCACCGCTCTTCGACGTCGGCCAACAGGAGTCCGCCTGCTGGCTTTGCAAGGATGGCCCGCGCAAGACGGAGCCGATCGGGGTGAGCTCGTGAGCAGTGGGGGCACGGCGGCCCCGCCGCCCGGCAACGGCGAGGACGTCCTGCTCCGGCTGCGGGGCCTGAAGAAGCACTTCCCCGTCAAGCAAGGGATGCTCAAGCGGACGTCCGGCTACCTCCAGGCGGTCGACGGCGTCGACCTCGACGTTCGGCGCGGAGAGACGCTCGGCCTCGTCGGCGAGTCCGGCTGCGGCAAGTCGACCCTGGGGCGCACGATTCTCCGCCTGGTCGAGCCGACAGCGGGCGAGATCGTCTTCGACGGCGTCGATCTAACCGAGCTCGGGTCGAAAGACCTGAAGCAGATGCGGCGGCACATGCAGATCGTCTTCCAGGACTCGGTCGGGTCGCTCGATCCCCGTATGAAGGTGGGTGACCTGATCGCCGAGGGGCTCGCGATCCACGGCACCGCTTCCCGCGGCGACCGCGACGGAATCGTGCAAGAGATGCTCAAGCGTGTCGGGCTGGCCCCCGAGGCTGCGGGTCGCTATCCACACCAGTTCAGCGGCGGCCAGCGACAGCGGATCGGCCTTGCCCGCGCACTCGTGCTGCGCCCGAAGCTCGTCGTCGCCGACGAGCCGGTCTCGGCGCTCGACGTCTCGATCCAGTCGCAGGTGCTGAACCTCCTCGTCGAGTTGAAGGAGGAGTTCGACCTCACCTACGTCTTCGTCGCCCACGACCTCGCCGTCGTCGGCTACATCTCCGACCGGGTCGCTGTCATGTACCTCGGCCGGATCGTCGAGCTCGCGCCATCCGACGAGCTCTTCCGGCGACCGCTCCACCCCTACACGATGGCGCTCCTCTCCGCGAATCCGGAGCCGGTGCCCGGTCGGAAGAGCAACCGCATCGTGCTGACGGGGGACGTCCCCAGCCCGATCGACCCCCCTTCCGGCTGCCGCTTCCGGACACGCTGCCCGATCGCCCAGCAGATCTGCTCCGAGGTGGATCCTGTCTTGAAGGATCACGGGAAGGGCCACCAGGCCGCCTGTCACTTCCCCGGCACGGACATCACCGGCTCGCCCTCAGCGGGCGGATGAGCACACCCCGGTCGCAACCGACGCACGAGGTCCGGCTGCTCCACGACTGCCGCGTGCCGATGCAGGACGGGATCACGCTCTCGGCGGACGTGTACCTCCCCATCGGCAAGCAGGGGCTGCCGACGATCGTCCAGTGGACGCCGTACGAATCGACCCGTGAGCGGTTCATCACCTGGGGCGTCTACTTCGCCCAGCGCGGCTACGCGGCCGTCGTCGTCGACGTGCGTGGGCGCTACGAGTCCGAGGGCCATTTCACCGCCTGGACGAAGGACGGGCAGGATGCGCACGACACGCTGACGTGGGCAGCCGGAGAGCAGTGGAGCAACGGCCGGATCGGCACCTGGGGCCGGAGCTATGGCGGTCTCGTCCAGTGGCAACTCGCCCACCTCGACCATCCGAACCTGCAGTGCATCGCGCCGCAGGTGATCCACGACGACTACTTCTGGGACGGGTACTTCACCGGCGGCGCCTTCCAGCTCGCCCTCACGCTCGGCGCGGCTGCGCTCTGGACGAGCGCGATCGCTCTGATCACCGGCCCGACCGCGCGCGACGTCGTGCTCAACGACCGCGTCTTCGGTCACCTGCCGCTGATCGAACTGGACGAGCTGACGATCGGGCGCAAGGTCGACTACTGGAGGCTCTGGTGGGAGCACCAGGTGAACGACGAGTACTGGCACGGCGTTCGCCACCGGCCGGAGCTCGTCAACGTGCCGATCTTCCAGCAGGGCGGCTGGTTCGACCCGTACTCCGGGTCGCACATGCGCTCGTTCGCCGCCATCGGCGAGCGCGTGCCGAACCGCGTCCTGATGGGCCCGTGGTCGCACGAGGAGGAGATCGAGAGCTTCCGCGGCGACATCGACCTGTCCCCCGCCCTGACCGTGATCCGCGACCACGAGCTCGACTTCTTCGACCGATTCCTCAAGGACGCCGACAACGGCTGGGAGGAACGGCCGCCAGCCGAGCTCTACGTCCTCGGCGCCGACGCCTGGCGCGCCGAGCGCGAGTGGCCTTTGCCGGGCACGGAGCCCACGCCCTTCCACCTGCGTCAGGGCGGCGGTCTCGCCCGCGCCGAGCCCCGCGCCGACGAGCCGGCCGACCGCTACAGCTACGACCCTGCCGACCCCGTGCCGACGATCGGTGGCGTCAGCTCGGTGCTCACCATGACCCAGGGCGCGCAGACGCCGATTCGCCCCGGCCCGATCGACCAGCGCGTGCTCGAGCAGCGGAACGACGTGCTCGTCTACACGAGCGAGCCGCTGGCCGACGACCTCGAGGTGATCGGGGACGTCGAGATGGTGCTCTTCGCCGCCTCGTCCGCGCGCGACACCGACTTCATCGTCCGGCTCTGTGACGTCTACCCGGACGGCCGCTCGATCTTCCTCACGGAGGGGATCATCAGGGCGCGCTATCGGAACAGCGTCGAGGGCGATTCCGTCGAGCTGCTCGAACCGGGCGAGGTGGCGGAGTACCGGATCCGCTGCTACCCGGTGGCCAACGTCTTCCGGCGCGGTCATCGTATTCGGGTCGACGTGACGAGCTCGAGCTTCCCCCGCTTCTCCCGCAACCTCAATACCGGCGAGGACGTCGGAACGGGCACCCGCATGCAGGTCGCCGAGCAGACCCTGCTGCATACGAGTGAGTACCCGTCGCGCATCGTGCTGCCCGTCATTCTCGCGTGAGCGAGGCGGGCTTCCCGACCTCCGCGGCCGAGCGGCAGCTCCGAACCGCGGGCGCAGTCGGGATCGAGCCCGTCGCCCTCCACGGCACGCCGTCGCCGGCTTTGCCCGCGCATGTCGTCGAGGCAGTCGCAACCGTGCTCGGCCGGCCGATGGCGGCTCCACCTTCGCGCGGGCTCGCCGCGCTCCGGGCGGTGCTGGCGCTCGAGCTCGAGCGCACAGCCGGGCGCCTCATCGACCCCGAGACCGAGATCCTCGTCACGAACGGAGCCATGCAGGCACTCGGGATCTGCATGCGGTCGCTGCTAGAGGCGGGTGACGAGGTGATCGTGCCGGCGCCGTGCTTCTTCTTCTCGGGCCCGATCAGGGCCGCAGGAGCGGAGCCCGTCTATGTCCACTCGTCCCCGACCGACGGGTGGCGCTGGGACGCCGACGCGATCGAGGGCGCGGTCGGGCCGCGGACGCGCGCCCTTCTCCTCTGCAACCCCGGCAACCCGACCGGTTACCTGCCGACGCCGGACGATGTCGCCGCCGTGGTGGAAGTCGCCCGGAGGCACGGGCTCCTCGTCGTCACCGACGAGGCGTACGAGGCGGCCGTCTGGAGCGAAGCGTCCTTCTCCTCGGCGTTCGGCCTCGCGGAGGAGACGGTCGTGATCCGCAGCCTCGGCAAGAGCCTCTCGCTGCCGCAGCTGCGGCTCGGGCTGGTCGCCGGCCCCGCCCGGCTCGTGGCGCCGTGCGTCGACACGCTCGAGTGGGACTGCCTCCGCGTCGGCGTGGCGGCCCAGGAGGCTGCGCTCGCTGTCCTCGCCGGGCCCAGGGAGTGGCTCGAGGAGGTGCACCGCGGTCTCGTCGCCGACCGGGCCGTTGCCCTCGCGAGCGTCGCCGCGACGCCGGGTCTCTCGGCGGTCGCCCCCGACGCCGCTCCGTTCCTCTTCGTCTACGCCGGGCCGGGTCGGGAGCTCGCCTCCGAGCTCGCGAAGGTCGGCCTCCCGGTCGTCGACGGAATCCACTTCCAGGCCCCGGGGCATGCCCGGCTGCCGTTCGCGGGAGCCGCCGCCGCCGCGGACTCCCTCTCGGCCGCCCTCGCGCTCTGGGCGGCGCCCTCCGCGGCGTGAGAGACCCCGGCCCCACCCGCCGGCACACCCCCCGGCGCACCCTGGCGGTGATCAGCGCGAACAGCCTCACCGCGGCGGTGCAGGGCCAGTTCATGTTCGTGCTGCCGTGGATGCTCCTCGCCCGCGGCAGCTCGCCCGGCGCGGCGGCCCTCTCGACGGCATCCCTCTACGTGCCGATGCTGCTCAGCGCGATCCCCGCAGGCGTGTGGTCGGACAGCGTCGATCCGCTGCGCCTGATGCGCGTGGTGACGGTGGTGTCGCTCGCGGCCTGCGCGCTGTACCCCCTTGCGGTGGCGATCGGGCAGGATCGGTTCGCTCTGGTGCTCGTCTCGGCCGCGATCGTCGGCGTGATGCGCAACCTCTCGGAGGGCGCGAACTTCCGCGCCCTCGCCGACACGACGCAAGGCGAGGGGCTGCTCCGGGCACACGCGATCCGGACGACGGTCAACCAGACGGCGCTGTTCGGGAGCGGGTTCGTCGGACTGTTCCTCTTCCATCTCGGCGGCGGCGTGGCTGTCCTGAGCGGGATCTGCGTCCTCTGCTTGGCCGCGCTCGCGATCCTCGGCATCGTGCCCGCACTCGGCCACGAGCCCGATCCCGACACGCTCGTGCGGCAGCGGCTGACGGGCGGGATCGCCTCGCTGCGGGCGAACCGCCGCCTCCGCGCGATCGGCTGGGTCATTCTCGCGTGGAGCTTCTTCTGTGGAGCGGCCGTGGGCCTCATGCCGGCCGTCCTGCGCGAGCACATCGGCATGGGCGAGCTACGGGCGAGCGTGACGTTCATCGCCGGCGGCGTGGCTGTGGTGACGCTGACGCTGCCCGTCGTCCGTGCGGCCCAGAAGCGTTTCGGGGCGCTGACGACCTTCGTCGGGGGCACCGTCACCCAGGGAGCGAGCGTCGCGCTGCTGGCCGTCGCGCAGACGCCCGGGATCGCCCCCGTCCTCTACTGCGTGTTCCTGGTCGCGTACAGCACGGCTGCTGCATCGCTCGGCGGCGCCCGCGCGGCCGAGGTCGACCACGAGCATCAGGGATTCCTCAACCTCGCCCTCGGCACCCTCGGGTTGGTCGGATTCGTCCTCGGCGTGATCCTGGCCGCCGGAATGCTCGGCCCGCTCAGCTTCGTCGCCATCCTGGCACTCGTCGGCGTCGGCATGGCGGGCTCCGCACTCGGGTTCCGTCGCTCCCTCGTGGCCGGCTGAGTCGTGCTCGACCTCATCGTCCGAGGAGCGCTCGTCTACCCCGGCGACGCGCCGCCCTACGTGGGAGACGTCGGCGTGCTCGGCGGCTCGATCGTCAGTGTCGTGCAGCGACTCGACACCGCACCTTCGGCTCCGGCCGCGGAACTGGTGGACGGCACCGGCTTGATCCTCTGCCCCGGCTTCATCGACCTCCACACCCACTCGGCCCTGATCTCGTTCGACGACCCGTTTCTGACACCGAAGCTCGCCCAGGGCTTCACGACCGAGGTGATCAACCCCGACGGGCTGGCGCCGGCCCCCGTCGCCCCGTCGCGGCGAGCTGATCGGCAGGCCTACCTGAGGCCGCTCGAGGGCGGCGGGCCCGAGACCTGGACGTGGTCGACGGTCGAGGAGTACCTCGACGCCCTCGACGGCACGCGCCCGGCCCTCTCGCTCGTCCCCTCGGTCGGCCACGGCGCCGTGCGCGACCTCGTGCTCGGCGGCGGTAACGTCGCCCCGGGGCGCGACGAGCTACTGGCTCTACGCGCCGAGGTGCGACGCGGCTTCGAGGCGGGCGGGAGGATGCTCTCGTTCGGGCTCGTCTACCTCCCCGGGGCATATGCCGACACCGACGAGCTCGTCGCCGTCGCGACGGAGGCGGCAGCGTTCGACGCGCCCCTCGTGCCGCACGTCCGTAACGAGGGCCACGGGCTGCTCGAGGCGGTCTCGGAGATGATCGACGTCGCGCGCCGCTCCGGTGCGACCCTCCATCTCTCGCATCTCAAGTCACTCGCCGACGAGCGGCTGATCGGGCCGCTGCTCGAGTTGCTCGAGGCGGCTCGGCCCGACGTCGGGCTGACCTTCGACCAGTACCCCTACGGCGCCGGCAGCACCTTGCTCGCCAGCATCCTGCCCGGCTGGGCGCAGGAGGGCGGCGCGCAGGGCACGCTGGAGGCGCTCGCGCGCCGCGACGACCGGCGGCGGATCGTTCGCGACATCGCGCATGGCCTGCCGGGCTGGGAGAACATCCTCGGCACGCTCGGCCCGGAGAAGATCGAGATCGCGAACGCCGCGCCGCCGAACGAGGACGCGATCGGCCTCACGCTCGCCGAGATCGGAGCCCGGCGTGGCTCGGACCCGGTCGAGGCCGCGCTCGACCTGATCGGCGAGTCGGCCCTCGACGCGACCATGGTGCTCCACTACGCCTCCGACACCGCGGTGCAGACGATCGCCGCGCACCCGCTCCAGCTCGTCGGCTCGGACGGGATCTTCGGCGCCCGCCCGCACCCACGCTTGTACGGGACGGCCCCGCGCTTCCTGGGACGGTTCGCGATCCGGGACGGGCTGATCCCCGTCGAGGAGGCGGTAGCCCGTCTCACTTCGCGCGCGGCGGATCGGCTCGGCCTCTCCGACCGCGGCCGGATCGCGCCCGGGAAGCGCGCCGACCTGGTGCTGCTCGATCCCGCCCTCTACCTCGACACGGCCACCTACGCCGAGCCCGCGCGGTCACCGGACGGGGTCGAGGGAGTCTGGGTGAACGGCGTCGCGACGTGGCGGGACGGTGCCCCGACCGGCGCCCGCGCCGGCGGGGTCGTCCGGTGAGATCGGCCCGACCGGTGGCGGCCGAGTACCGCCGAGCGCGGCCACGACGACCGTTAGGGTCGGAGGCATGAGGCGCAGCAGCGAAGTCGGCGAGCGGTGAGCGGGCCGGCGTTCGAGACGTTCGTCGTCGGCAGCCTGCCGCGGCCGCGTTGGGTGCTCGACGTGATCGACGATCGCAAGGCCGGCCGGATCAGCCCGGAAGCGGCGGACGAGCTTCTCGACGGCGCGATCCCGGCGGCTGTGCTGCTCCAGGAGCGAGCGGGCCTGACGTACGTCTCCGACGGCGAATGGCGCCGCGAGAGCTACATCAAGGTGTTCAGCGAGCACGTCGACGGCTTCGCGGACGTGGGCCGCGAGGCGATCACCTCCGGTGCCGTGCCTGATCTCGGAGTCGTCGCGGAACTGCATCCACGCGAGCACCTCGCCGTCGACGCGGCGCGCTTCCTGCGCGATCTGACGTCGCACCGCACGATCGTCACCATCCCGTCGCCGTTCATTCTCGCCTGGCGCCTCTGGGATCCGGTCGCATCCGTGGATGCGTATGCGACCCGCAACGAGTTCATGGCCGCCTGCGTGCCGATCCTCCGGGCGGAGCTGCTGGCGCTGCGCGACCTCGGTGTCGACCATGTCCAGATCGACGAGCCGTGGATCCTGATGCTCGGCGATGCCGCGCACCGCGAACGGTACGGCGCCGACGACTACGAGCGCGAGATCGAGACCTGCGTCGAGGTCGTCAACGCGACGCTCGACGGGGTGACCGGGCTGTCCACCTCGCTCCACCTCTGCCACGGGCACTTCAACCGCAAACGCCAGACCTCGGGCGGCTACGAGTCGCTGACCCGGGCGCTCGGCCGCTTCGACGTCGACCGGCTGGCGCTGGAGTTCGCCGCCGCCGAGTCCCAGGGTCTCTCGGCTCTGACCGACTTCCCGGAGGACAAGATCCTCGGCCTCGGGGTGATCGACCACTGCGACCCGCGCATCGAGACACCGGAGGACGTCGTCGCACGGGCCGAGGCAGCGATGCGATACGTGCCGGCCGAGCGCCTGACGCTCAACCCGGACTGCGGTTTCGCGCCGGGGAGCCAGAACCCCGTCGACCTCGACGAGGCCTACCTCAAGCTCAGCGCGCTCTGCCGGGGCGCCGACCTGCTCCGCGAGCGGTTCGGCTAGCGACCCAGTTGGGCAGACCCGGGGCCGGGCCCCGAGCCCTCGCTCAGGCCTTCCCCTCCTGCCCCACCGTCCACGGCTCGTCCGAGCCGGGGAAGGCGTCCGCGAGCTCGGGCGCATCGCGCTTGAAGACCATGAAGCTGCGCGTGAACTCGATCACGACCTCGGCCCGCTGGTTGAGTCCTCGCGTTCGGATCGAGACGATCCCGCACGAGGGCCGGGAGCCGGACTCGCGGACGCCCAGGATCTCGCTCTCGGCCCAGAGCGTGTCACCGGCAAAGACGGGTTTCGGCAGCTTGATGTCGCCCCAGCCGAGGTTCGCGACCGCGTTCTCCGAGGTGTCGGCGACCGAGAGGCCGAGCACGACGGCAAGCGTCAGCGACGAGACCACGAGCGGCTCGCCGAACTCGGTTCGCGCCGCATACTCGCGGTTGAAGTGCATCTGGTTCGTGTTCATCGTCAGGCACGTGAACCAGGTGTTGTCCGTCTCGCTGATCGTTCGCCCGAGCCGGCTGCGGTACACGTCACCGACCTCGAAGTCCTCCAGGAACCGTCCCCGCCACTGCGTGCTCATATCCCCTCCTTCGCCGTCGCCGTTCCGAACACGCCGTCGTCCGCGAGGCGCGCGAGCCGGTCATCGTCGTAGCCGCAGAGGTCTCGAAGGACCTCGACGGTGTGCTCCCCGAGTTGCGGGCCACGCGTGGGCTCAGGTGCCTCTCCGTCGAACCGGAGCGGCGACGCGGGCCCACGGACGACGCCGAGCGTCGGATGGTCGTACTCGACGACGTCGCCGCGGAACACGGCTTGCGGGTCGGCGAGCGCCGCCTCGACGTCGTTGACGGGCGCGCTCGGGACTCCGTGCTTGCCCAGGTGCTCGAGCCACTCGCCGGTCGAGCGCCCGGCGAAAACCTCTTCGAGCAGCGGCACGAGCACGTCGCGGTTGCGGTCTCGCGCTGCGAAGTCGGCGAAGCGCGGGTCCTCGGCTAGCTCGGGCCGGTCGATGGCGACGCAGAGCTTCTGCCACAGGAGCTGCTTCGGGCAGGCGACCATGATCCAGCCGTCCGCTGTCGCGAACGCCTGAAAGGGAACCATCGTCTGGTGCGCGGAGTTCGCCTGGCGCCGGGGCTCGAAGCCCTGCGAGGCGACCCAGGTGCCGATGTAGGTCAGTTGCGAGAGCGCCGTCTCGAACAGCGAGAGATCGGCGTCGCAGCCACGGCCGTCGCGCCGTGCGCGCCAGACCCCGGCGACGGTCGCGATCGCCGCCACGTAGCCGCCGCAGAAGTCGACGAGGGAGAGGCCGCTCTTCGTCGGAGGCTGATCCGGCCCTCCCGTCAGCTCCATCCAGCCGGCGAGACCCTGCACCGTGAAGTCGTAGCCCCCCTCCCCGGCGCGGGGTCCGGTCAGCCCGAACCCCGAGAGCGAGACGCAGACGAGCCGGGGGTTGACGTGCTCCAGGTCGGCGAACCGGATCCGGAGCTTCTCCGGCTGGTCGCCGCGCAGGTTCGAGACGAGAGCGTCCGAGACGCGGACGATGTCCTCCAGCACGCCCCTCCCCTCCGGGTGCCGCAGGTCCAGCGAGACCGAGCGCTTGTTGCGGTTGAAGCTCTCGAAGAACAGCGAGTCCGTCCCCTCCGCGTAGGGAGGCACGTACCGCGAGACATCACCACCAACGGACGGATCCTCGATCTTGATCACCTCGGCGCCGAGGTCGGCCAGCTGCATCGTCCCGAACGGGCCTGCTCCGTACTGCTCGACCGCGACGACGCGAACGTCCGCGAGCGGAGCCGTCACGACGACGCCATGCCGGCGGCCCGCCCGCGGGCGACGATCTGCTCGGCCATCTTCCGCGACGCCTCGTCGATCATCTCCCCCTCGAACATCACCGCCCCGACCCTGTCGCCCTCGGTCGCAGCCGTGTAGGCGGCGAGCACGCGCTCGGCGCGCTCGAACTGCTCGCGGCTCGGCGTGTACACCTCGTGGCAGAGCGCGATCTGATCCGGGTGGAGCGCCCACTTCCCGTCGAAGCCGAGCAGGTGCGATCGGCGCGCGACTGCGAGAAACCCCTCGGCGTCGCGGATCGCCGCGAAGGGGCCGTCGATCGCCTGCAGCCCGTAGGCGCGCGCCGTCGTCACGAGCCGCATCAACACGTAGTGCCACTGGTCGCCCTCGTAGCGCGGGTCGATCGCGCCGACCGAGAGCTGCGGTGCTCCGAGCGAGGCGGCGAAGTCGCCAGGGCCGAAGATCAGCGTCTCGCTGCGCGAGCTCGCAGCGGCAATCTTCTCGATCGCGACGAGCCCGCGCGGGCTCTCGATCTGGAGCTCGAGCCCGATTCGCCGCTCGAGCCCGAGCTCGGCCTCGAGCTGGGTCAGGAGCAGATCGACGAAGTGGACGTCCGCGGCGCTCTCGACCTTCGGCACCATGATGCAGTCGAGCGCTCGTCCGGCACCCTCGACGACGGCGACGATGTCGCGGAAGCACCAGCGGGTCGAGACACCGTTCACCCTCACCACTCGGGTCGGCGCCGTCCATGCCTGCTCGTTCAGAGCCTGCACGACCTGCGCCCGGGTCGCGTCCGTCTTCTCGAGCGGGGCGACCGCGTCCTCGAGGTCGATGAAGACGAGGTCGGCGGGCAGCGTGGCGGCCTTGCCGAGCATCTTCGCGCTCGAGCCTGGCACGGCGAGGCAGGAACGGCGGAGCCTGAGCCGATCGGCGCCCATCAGAGCGCCGCCGCATCGTGACGAGGCTGACGGGCCGGAGTAGAGCCGGTGGCGTGATCGCCCCACACGTCGCCAAGGTAGCGCAGCCAGTTTTCACCCAGCAGGCCGAGGATCCGGGTCTCGCTCCAGCCACGGGCCTCCATGGCGTCCGTCAGGTTCGGCCACTCGGCGAGCCGCGCGATTCCCGGCGGCATCTCGACGCGTAACTCCTCGAGCGGTGTGGCGGTGAGGAGCCTCGCGTACCCCTTGTCGCGCATGATCCATTCGACGAAGTCGTCGCTCTGCCCCTCGACGAAATCGGTGCCGATCCCGACGTGCTCCTCGCCTGCGACCCCGATCACATGCTCGACGGCGTCGAGGTAGCCTTCGAGAGACGGCTCTCGAAGAAACCAGGGAAACGGTGTCACGCCGATCATGCCGCCCCGTTCGGCGACGAGGCGCAACTCCGCGTCGCTCCGGTTGCGGGGATGGGCCTTGAGCGCAGCAGGGCAGACGTGGGTGAACGACACCGGTGCGCCGGATGCGAGGATCGCGTCCTTCGCCGTCACCGGGCCGACGTGAGAGAGATCGATCACGATCCCGAGCCGGTTCAGCTCGGCGACGACCTCACGTCCGAAGTCCGAGAGCCCCGAATCGCTCGACTCGTAGCACCCCGAGCCGACGAGGTTCTGGGTGTTGTAGGCGAGCTGGACGACCCTGAGGCCGAGCTCACGGAAGAGGATCAGCCGGCGGAGGTCGTCCTCGATCGGGCTCACGTTCTGCCAGCCGAGAATGACCCCGACGCGGCCCTCGGCCTTGGCGGCATGGATGTCGGCGACGGTACGCACCTGACGGATCAGGTCGTCGTGCTCGTCGAACCAGTGTGCGAAGGACGCGATGCTCGCCATCGCCGCCTCGAATCCCTCCCAGACGGCGACCGTGCAGTTTGCCGCCGTGATCCCGCCCGCGCGCATCCCTTCGAATACCTCTCGGCCCCACCTGGAGACGACCAGTCCGTCGACGACGGTGGCTCGTCCATGCAGCGAGATCGGTTCGACGCCGGTCACAGCAGTGCCTCAAGCACCCGCGACGAGGCGGAGGTGACGAGCGCGTCGGCGCCGGGCGCGAAGGGCGAGATGTCGATCTCGTAGCCACCTCGCGAACGCTCGGCGTCGGTCGGCAGATAGTTGCGGTACCCGTTCCAGTACCCGGAGACGAGGGTCGTGGCGAACGGGGACGCCTCGCGGATAGCGGTCCCGATCTCGGAGAAGAGCTCCACGGGAACGCCGAGCAGGGAGACCGGGCCGAGCCGGAGGCCGTGGACGAGCAGCGGGTACGCGTCGAGCCCGGCCAGCGCCTCGCCGCGTTCCGCCCGCATGCGGGCGAACTTCGTCTGCACCGTCAGCTCCCGCACGATCGTGTCCGCTGCCCGGTCGGCTCTCGCCGCGTATGCCTCGTCCTCGCAGCGCTCGGCCTCGAGCCTCCAACCGGCCGGGTCGCCGAGGTCGTCGCGGAGAGGCAGGGGCACGATCTCGCGCGTCACGGCGACGGTGTCGTCCGGCGTCACGTCCGGCTCGTACTCGAACGACGCGATCCACGCCGACGCCTCGCCCGTCCGCAGCCGTTGTCGGTGGGCGCGCCAGGACGACCGCTGCGCGATCCCAGCCGCCTCGTGCCCGATCATCGCTCCGAGGCGCCGGTACGTCGTCAGGTCGGGCACGAACAGCTCGCTCGGGCCGATGTCGCCACAGGCGCCCTGAACGAAGAGGCAATGCCCGCCGAGTGACGACTCGACGACGCGCTTGAGGATCCCCGGGTACTCGGGCGTGACGAAGGTGTTGTCGGGCCCGAGGATGATGGGATGGCAGGCGTAGTGGACGATCGTGGCGACGGGCCGGTCGTCGTCGCCGTCGAGGCGCACGACCGTCAGTGTCCGGTCGACGACACCGTCCGGATTGAGCCCCACCGCAGCGGTTCCGTCCGGCTTGGTCATGCGGCGGTTGATCGCGAGTGGAGAGCTTCCTCGACCCGTACCCACGTGCACCGGCCGGAGCGCTGCGACTGCCTGCTCGGCCGCACGACCGACCGCAGCGAACACCGACTCGACGTACGGCGCCACGAGCTCTCGGTTGCGCCTGATCCACGCTCCCCCAGCTCGAGCGTGACGGGAACCGAGTGGTTGTGCGTCGTGCCGACGGCGACCCGATCCTCGGGCAGGCCGGCTGCCTGTGCGATTACCGCCCGCGCTCGCGCCGCCTGGGCGTCGTCGAGCAGGCAGAGGTCGATGTCGGCGAGCGCGGCACGGCTACCGTCCGCGCCCTCGACGACGAGCACCGTTGCCCAGAGCTCGAGGTCGTTGCCCTCGGAGATCTCGTGGACCTGGTTCCCCCAGCCACCCGCCGGAATCCCGACCGGCGGCGTGATGTCCTCCCTACCGACGCCCGCCCGCATCGTCAGCTCGCAGCAGCGCGTCGACGGGGAGCCGGCGTCACGGAGAGCCGCGCCTTCCATCGCAGCGGTGTCCGCAGCCCGCTCACCGGGGCGGTGGGCCGCAGCTCGGGCGCGCGACGAACTCCGTCGGCAGGACGACGTCCTCGGTCTGTTCCTCGTCGCGCATCCGGGCGAGCAGGAGTTCCGCGGCGGCCCGCCCCATCGCGAAGTTGTCACGCCGCACGACGGCGACCGCCGGCTGGAAGAGATCCGTGATCGCGATGTCGTCGCAGCCGACGAACGAAAGATCGGTCCCGAGCGTGAGCCGCCGCTCCGCCACGACGCGGAGCGCTCCCAGCATCAGCTGGTTCCCGCCGGCGATGACCGCCGTCGGTGGCTCCGGCAGGTCGAGGAGGCGACCCATCGCGATCGTTCCGTCCTCGACCGAGAACGATCCCTCGGTGATCGTGTAGGTCGGAGGCAGGCCTCGTGCCTCGAACGCCTCCACCAGCCCGGCCCGCCGCTCGAGCGCCGGCCTGACACCCGTGCCGCCGATCAGGGAGATTCGCCGGTGGCCGAGATCGAGGAGGTGGAGGGCCGCCTCCTTCATCCCGCTGCGGTGATCCGAGAGGACGCGACTGGCCGGCACCTCGGGGGGAACGTTGCGGTCGAGCAGGACGACGGGGATGTCGAGCTCCTGCAGGAGCTCGATCGTCTCGGGATGGGTCTCGTCGAGCACGGAGATCACGAGCCCGTCGACGCGGCGCTGCCGCAGCAGGCCGATGTGCGCGGCCTCGAGCGCTGAGTCGCCGAGCGAGTTCGTGAGCAGCATCGAGTACGCATTCGAGCGCAGCGTCGACTCGAACCCGGTCACGATCTCGGCGAAGAGCGGGTTCGAGATGTCACCGACCACGAACCCGACCGTGCGAGTCTCCCGACGACGCAGGCTCTGCGCGAGCATGTCCGGCTGGTAGCCGAGCTCATCGACGGCGACGAGCACGCGCTCACGCATGGCGGGACTGACGTCGGGATGGCCGGACATCACGCGCGAGACGGAGGACATCGCCACGCCGGCGCGCTCGGCGACTTCCCTCATCCCTGCGCGCCCGCGCCGCCGAGGGTTTTCAGGAATCATCGGCGCCTCGCGTGGTCTCGTGTGCGCCGGCCCGGGCGGATGAGCGGACGCGGCAGCGCACTACGGCGCGAAGATGTCGTCGTAGACGGAGTCGGGCGCCGGCAGCGGCGCCTGCTCGGCCTCCTCGCGGACGCGGCGCATCTCGGCGCGAATCCGCTCGTCGAGCTCGTCCAGCTGCTCCTCGCTCGCCACTTCCCACGCCTGCAGAGCGTTACGAAACCTCGGGATCGGGTCGACGCGCTGCCAGGCGAGCCGCTGCTCGACCGGATCGCTCCCACCTGCGGAGAAGGCCGAGTGCCGCTCCCAGCGCACCGTCTTGCACTCGACGAACGACGGTCCCCCGCCCGACCGGGCGCGCTCGACCGCCTCCGTGACGGCGTCGCGCACGCCCAGCACGTCGTTGCCGTCGACGATCGCGGCCGGCATGCCGAAGCCACGAGCCCGGTCGGCGATGTCGGGCGTCGCCTGGCTCTTGGACGTCGGCACGGAGATGGCGACGCCGTTGTTCTCGCAGATCAGGACGAGCGGCACCTGCCAGAGCATCGCCATGTTCATCGTCTCGAAGAACTCGCCCTCGCAGGAAGCGCCGTCGCCGAAGAAGCACAGCACGACCTGGCCGGTGCCGCGGAACTGGGCGGAGAGCGCAGCGCCACCGGCCATCGGGATGTGCCCGGCCACGATCGCGTTGGTGGAGATGAGCCCGACCGACGGCTCGGACAGGTGCATCGAGCCTCCTTTGCCCTTGCACACCCCCGTCGCGCGCCCCATCAACTCGGCCATCGTGGCGGTCGCGTCGACGCCCTTGATCAACACCTCGCCGTGGCCGCGGTACGTCGCGAACACGAGGTCGTCGGGGAGCAACGCGGCGAGCGCGCCCGCCTTGATCGCCTCGGCGCCGATGCACGGGTGGGTCGAGCCCGGGATCAAGCCCTTGCTGAAGGCGTCGATCACCTCGTCCTCGAAGGCGCGAACCCGCATCATCTCGTGGTAGAGCGCGAGCAACGCGTCGTCACTGAGGTCGCCGGGGCGCGGGCCGGGCACAGCCTCGGCGACGGGAATCGGGGCGATCGTCATGCGAGCCCTCCTGGGAGAAGTGCGATCTGGCGCTCCAGGGCGGCGAGGAGACGGCCTCCCGCCTCACCGTCCGCGGCGCGATGGTCGATGGCGACGTTGACCCACATCCGCGGTCGCACGCCGACGAGGCCGTTCTCGGCTACGACCGTCTCGGCCACCCTTCCGGTCGCGACCATCGCAACCTGTGGGCCGGACACGACCGGGGCGAAGAAGTCGACCGGGTGGGAACCGAGATTCGAGAGGGTGCACGTGCCTCCCACGAGGTCGCGTCCGTCGCTCGTGCCGAGGCGGGCCGCGTCGACGAGCCGCCGCCGCTCTCGTGCGACCTCTTCGACCGTCAGCGACCCCGCATCGCGGATCACGGGGGCGACGACGCCGTTCGGGGTCGCGACGGCGAGGGAGAGATGCGCCGCCGGACTGCGCTCGACCGATCCGTCGGGGCGGCGCAGGCCGTTCAACTCGGGAACTTCGGTCAGGGCGCGCGCGAGCGCCACGAGCAGGAGATCGGTGACCGTGATGCCCGCCTCCGAGCCTGCCAGGGCGGCGCGCGCCTCGAGGAGACCCTGGGCGGCGAGGGCGCCGCCGATGTGCACGTGCGGAATCTGCTGCCAGCTGGCCGTGATGTTCCTCACCACGGCCTCGCGGAGGCGGTCGCTCGAGGACGCGTCGCCGATGCGCGCAGCAGCAGCGGGAGCGGCTGCCTCTCGGGCAGCCTCGATGTCGCGCGCCACGATGCGACCGCCCGGCCCGGAGCCCTGCAGCGTGGCGAGATCGATCTGGCGCTCCGAGGCGATTCGTCGGGCTGCCGGAGAGGCGATCGGCCGCCCCCGTGCGTTCCCGTTCGCGGCCGGTGCCGCCGGCCCGGAGTCGAGCTGCGCCGGCGCCGGGTTCGCCGTCGCGTCGGGCGTCGTCGCCTCGGGTGTCGTCACGTCGGGGGTCGCAGGTGCTCCCACAGTGGCGGCCGCGGGCACCTGGTCGACGTTGGCCAGGACGCCGTCGACCGCCACGATCTCGCCTTCGGCGGCAACGATCCGGAGGACGCCGTCCGCCGGCGACTCGACCTCGATCGTCGCCTTGTCGGTATCGACTTCGACGACCGGCTGGCCCGCCGCAACGGGGTCACCGTCCGCCACCAGCCAGCGACTGACCTGGCCGTCCTCCATCGAGATGGAGAGCTGCGGCAGCGTCATCGCGACGCTCATGCCACGAGACGCTCGACCGCGGCGACGACGTCGTCCGCGTCCGGGTAGACGGTGTCGATCCCGCTCGGCGTACAGGGGATCGGGACGTCCAGGCACGCGACCCGCTCGACGGGTGCGTCGAGGTAGTCGAACGCCTCCTCCATGCACCGCGCCGCGATCTCGGCGCCGAAGCCGAGCGTGCGGTGTGCGTCGTGGGCGACCGCGAGGCGCATCGTCTTGCGCAACGAGGTGAGGATCGTGTCCATGTCGAGCGGCGCCAGGGTACGGGGGTCGATCACCTCGACCGAGATCCCGCGCTCGGCGAGCCGCTCCGCGGCCACAAGCGCCTCGTCGACCATGCCGGAGAGGGCGACGACCGTCACGTCCGAGCCCTCGCGCGCGACCCGGGCCTTCCCGAACGGGATCGCCTCGCCGTCGGTGTCGACCTCGGCGCGCCGGCCGTAGAGGCGGACGTTCTCGATGAACAGCACGGGGTTGTTGTCCCGGAGCGCGGTGCGCAGCAACCCGTAGGCGTCGTCGGCGTTCGAGGGGACGGCGATCTTGATTCCCGGCACGTGCATGAACCACGACTCGAGGCTCTGCGAGTGCTGGGGCCCCATCCCCATCCGCGCCACGATCGGCGTGCGGATCACGAGCGGCACCGACAGCTTGCCCCCGGTGAAGTAGTGGAGCTTGGCAGCCTGGTTGAAGATCTGGTCCATGGCGACCCCGACGAAGTCGAAGAACTCGATCTCGCACACGGCGCGCACGCCGGTGATCGCGAGGCCGATCGCGTAGCCGACCGTGCCGGACTCGCAGAGCGGCGCGTCGCGGATCTTCTCCTCCCCGTACGCCTCGCTCAGGCCTCGCGTGACGCCGAAGGCGCCGCCGTACGGACCGATGTCCTGGCCGATCAGCATCATCGGCTCGGGTCGGTCGAGAGCCTCCCGCAGCGCCCGGTTGATCGCCTCGCTCATGGTCAACGCTGTCGTCGTCATATAGTCACCGGCCGCTACGGAGCCATCGATCCGGAACCCATCCCGGAGTCGATTCCAGGCCAACCTACCACAAGGCTCGGCGACCGAGTAGACTGCCTGGAACCGATGCCAGAAAGGGCCCGCCGATGCCACTCACGGCCGCCGATATCCGTACGCAGCTGAACGAGGAAGGCTTCGTCGTCGTGGCGGACGTCTTCGAGCCCGAGCGCGATTTCGCTCCCATCTACGCCGAGTGGGACGAGATCCTCGACCGGATCGCCGAGGGCCTTCGGTCCGCAGGGACGATCGGTTCGACGCACGCGGAGTTGCCGTTCGCCGAGCGCCTGCAGGCGCTCTGTGCCGAGACCGGCGAGAGCTTCCACCAGCCCTTCGACATCAGCCTGCCCCAGAAGGACATCACGCTCGACACTCCACTGCACGTCGGGCCCGCCGTCTTCGACCTGCTCACCCACGACCGCCTGCTCGACCTCGTCGAGGGGCTCATCGGGCCCGATCTCGTCTCGAACCCGGTCCAGCACGTGCGCATGAAACCGCCGGGCAGGCTGCTCGGGCCGGAGCGCTCGCGGAGCTACCTCGCCGCCCGCGTGCCGTGGCATCAGGATCTCGGTGTCCTCCTGCCCGAGGCGGACACCTCGACGATTCTCTCCTGCTGGGTCGCGGTCACCGACGCCGACGAGGAGAACGGGTGCATGCAGGTCGTGCCGCGGAGCCACCGGCAGGATCTCTACGACCATTGCCCGGGCGAGCCACAGACGGGCATCCCGGAGCACCTGGTCACGGTGGACGACGCTCTGACCCTGCCGATGCGCGCGGGCAGCGTGCTGTTCTTCGGGCAACAACTGATCCATGGCTCGCTCGACAACGTGAGCGATGATCGCGTTCGCATCAGCATGGATCTGCGCTATCAACCGCTCGGCCAGCCGAGTGGCCGCCCGCACTTCCCGAGCTTCGTCGCTCGCAGCCGCACCGATCCGGCGCTCGTCCTGCGCGACCCCTCGGTGTGGGCAAACATGTGGTACGAGGCACGAGACGCCCTCAGTCGCGGCGAGGCTCCGGTGTTCACCCGCTGGCACGCCGACGCTCCCTTCTGCGCCTAGGAACGAAGGATGCGGTCTCCGGAGATCGATCTCGTCCTCCCGGACGTCGGCGCGCGGCGTCGGCTCGGCGTCGACAGCTACGCCTATCACCGCCTCCTCGGGGAGACGCGCCCGGCCGAGACGCGACCCTCACGTCTCTTCACTCGTGGCTCGTTGGACGTCGTGGCCGAGGCCCGATCGCACGAGCTCGACTTCGCGCTCCTCCAGACGAGCTTCCTCGGCTCCCCCGCCGAGTTCGAGCCGGAACGGTATCTGGCGGAAGCCGGCGGGCTCGCGCTCGGACTGTCGTGGGGCGCACCGGACGGGTTCGCGTACGGCGACCGACCCCGCGCACTCGACGACCTTCTCGCCTGGCTCGACCATGCGGCCGCCCTTTCGCTCCCCTTCGTCCGCATCGTCGCCGGCGGACCGGCCCACCGCGGCCGCTCTACCGCCCCACTCGTCGACCTGCTGCGGATGGCATGCGCCGAAGCGCGCGGGCTCGGCCTGCGACTGGCCCTCGAGAACCACGGCGACCTCACTGCGGCCGAGCTCGCAAACCTGCTCGAACGGGTCGACGACCCCGCTCTCCGCGTCTGCTTCGACACGGCGAATGCTCTCCGCGTCGGCGACGACGTCTCCCACGCGGCGGAACGGCTGGCACCGGTTACGGAGCTCGTGCATCTCAAGGACTGCGCTCCTTCGTGGAGCGACGCTCGTTCGGGGCCCATATCCGTCGCGCCCGGCGACGGTGCGGTCCCCCTCGACGACGTGCTCGCCGCCTGCCCCGGCGCCGCGGTGTGTGTCGAACTCGGCCAGCTCGCACCGGACGCCGACGAACGCTCGCTGATCGGTGCCTACGTCGCGTACCTCCGGGCGAGATGACGCCGGCGGCACCCTTCGACCTCGACGGCCGCCGTGCACTCGTCACCGGAGGCGGAAGCGGCATCGGCGCGGGCATCGCCGAGGCCCTGGCCGCCGCCGGAGCGCGAGTGGCCGTCCTCGGGCGGTCCGAGTCGGTCGAAGCGGTGGCAGCGCGCGTGAGCGGCGTCGCCGTTCGGGCGGACTTGTCGGATCGCGCGCAGCTACGGCGCGGCTTCGCCGACTCGGTGAGCGCGCTTGGTGGCCTGGACGTGCTCGTCACGAGTCACGGGACGCTCCACGCAGGCCCCGCCCAGGATCAGGGCCTCGACGCCTGGGACGAGACCCTGGAGGTCAACCTGACGTCGGTCTTCCAGCTCTGCCAGTTGGCCGCGCAAGAGATGCTGCCGCGCCGGGCGGGCAAGATCATCACGATCGCGTCCATGCTCAGCTTTCAGGGGGGCTTTCGAGCCGCAGCCTACGCATCCTCGAAAGGCGGTGTCGCCCAGCTGACGAAAGCTCTCGCAAACGAGTGGGCGCCTCAGGGCATCAACGTCAACGCGATCGCGCCCGGGTACGTGCAGACCGCGTTGAACGCCCACATCTGGCGCGACAACCCCGAGCGCAGCCGCGCAGTGCTCGACCGTCTGCCGGCCGGACGTTGGGGAGAGCCCGCGGATCTCGGCGGCGCAGCGGTCTTCCTCGCATCCCCTGCCTCCGACTATGTCCACGGCATCCTGCTCCCGGTGGACGGTGGTTGGTTGGCCCGATAACGTCGCACGCCCTACTCCACCCGCGATCCGTCAGCTACCGGAGGTTCCCATGAGCCAGTCCATTCCCCTCGAAGTCGTGCCGAATGCCTATTCCGGGCTGGTCGGCGCCGCCAGGCGCGACACCACGCCACCGGACGGGATTTACGCACGCATGTGGGGCGCGTCCACACACGACTTCGCGGAGGGAGTGCACAAGCCGCTCAACACGACCGTGCTGGCGCTGCAGGCGTCGCCCGACGATCCGGTGCGCCTGCTCGTCGGGATCGACCTCGCCCTGCTCGGCGACTTCGGCGGGCTCGCCGATACGGAGCGGATCCTCTCCCCCGTGCGCGACGCCCTCGGCCTCACCGACGGCCAGCTGCTCGTCAACTGCTCCCACACCCACAGCGCTCCCTGGGCGGCGACCAGTCGCAGCCACATGCCCGGTGGTGAGTTGATCGGGCCGTATCTCGACGCGATGGGCGAGGCAATCCGCGAGGCCGGCGTCGAGGCGGTGGCGAACCTCGTCCCCGCGACGCTGACGTGGGCGACCGGGCGGTGCGACCTCGCCCGTAACCGCGACCTGCCGAACCCCGCGGACGACGGCCCCCGGGTGGTCTGCGGCCTCAACCCGGTTGCCGCCTCGGACGACACCCTCGTCGTCGGCCGGGTGACCCGCGACAGCGACGACGCCGTGATCGCCACGATCGTCAACTACGCCTGCCACCCGACCACGCTCGCGTGGGACAACAAGCTGATCTCGCCCGATTACATCGGCGCCATGCGCGAGCTCGTCGAGCAGCACACGGGCGGCGCGCTCTGCCTCTTCCTGCACGGAGCCTCGGGCGAGCTCGGCCCGGCGCATCAGTACGTGGGCGATCCCGCGATCGCCGACCAACACGGGCGGCGGCTCGGCTTCAGCGCGCTGGCCACGCTCGAGGGCATGCTGCCGCCCGCGCACGGCCTGGGCTACGAGGGCGTGGCCGAATCCGGTGCGCCCCTGGCCGTCTGGCTCCCGACGCCGTTCACGCCGTCACGCGCGGTCGCCGGCGGAGCGATCACGGTGCCCCTGCCGCTGAAGCCGATGCCCACCGTGGCCGAGCTCGAGGCCCAGCGCGCCGCAACCGACGACCGCCCTCTGCAGGAACGGCTGTTTCGCAAGATCCAGATCGTGAGCAGCCTCGGCGACGCCGACCACCATGCCTCGTCGGCCTGGGTATGGCGCCTGGGCGACAGCCTGCTCGTCGCCCATCCCAACGAGGCGTACTCGTGCTTCCAGGAGGACCTCCGGGCCGCGTTCCCCGATCGCACCGTCGTGGTGATGAACACGAGCGGTTCGGCCGAGATCGGCTATCTCTATCCGCCGGAGCTGGACGGGCAGGACATCTACCAGGTGTGGCAGACCCCCTTCGGCAAAGAGGCCCTGCCCACCCTGACCGACCATTGCGTCGCCGAGGGCCGGCGGCTCTTCGCGGGAAGCGCCTGAGGCGCGCCGATGGCCGCGAGCGACGAGACGAACGGGAAGCGGTGGCTCACGGGCCGGCGCGTCCTCGTCACGGGTGCAGGAGGTGTCCTCGGGCGGGCACTCGTCGCCGAGGCGGACGAACGCGGGGCGACGGTGGTCGCCTCGGGTCGTCCGGCCACCCTCGCCGCGGCGTCCCTCCCGGATGCCGCTATCCGCGTCGCCGCCGACCTGCGCGAGCCGGATCAGTGCCGCGAGCTCGTCCACGAGGCGGCGCGCAGCCTGGGCGGCCTCGACATCGTCGTCAACAACGCAGCCGCGCTCGTCCGCAAGGAGTTCCGCCTGCTCGAGCCCGACGAGCTGGAGGCCGCCTGGGAGGTGAACCTGCGCGCGCCCGCGTTGATCATGCAGGAGAGCTACGGCTACCTGCGGGACGGGACGATGCCGGCGATCGTCAACATCGTCTCGACCGCTGGCGTCTCCGGTGGGGTCGCGACGGTGAGCGCCTACGGGATGAGCAAGGCCGGCCTGATCGTGCTCACCAAAGCGGTGGCGCGGGAGTACGGTCGGGACGGGATCCGCGTCTTCTGCGTCTCGCCCCCCACGCTCGCCTCGCCGCTGCAGGGCGCGCTCTCGGACGCCGACCGGGAGCGCGTGCGCGGCATGAACGTGCTCGGGGTCGAGGCCACACCCTCGGAGGTGGCGCGATTCACGTTGCTGGCGGCGACCGGGCTCGGCGGCCTCGTCACCGGGACGACGATCGACCTGACGGCAGTTGCGTACTGAGGAACCGAGCTCCTCGCCCTCGATCCCTACGAAGGAGATGACGTGACGGAGAAGCAACTGCACGGTCGAGTAGCCCTCGTCACCGGGGCGGGCCGCGGAATCGGCCGGGCCACGGCTCTGCAGCTGGCCGCGGCGGGCGCGAGCGTCGTCGTCTCGGCGAGGAGCGGCGACGAGTTGGCCGACGTGGTGGCCGCGATCGGGGCGGCGGGCGGGACGGCCTCGGCGCTCGAAGGCGATCTCTCCGATCGGAGTCAGTCCCAGGAGCTCGTCGAACGTGCAGCGGCCCTGCTCGGGCCGATCGACATCCTCGTCAACAACGCGGGGATCGGCAGCAGCGCCGACCCGCGGCCGTTGGCGGACTTCCGGGACGAGTTCTGGGATCAGACGCTCGAGATCAACCTGACCGCGCCGTACGTCCTCTCCAAGGCGGCCCTCCCGCATATGCGCGCGCAGCGATGGGGCCGCATCATCACGGTCGCGTCGATCAACAGCCGCGTCCCGTCGCTGCACGGGGGCGCCTACGTGGCGAGCAAGCACGGCGTGCTCGGGCTGATGCGAACGCTTGCCCTCGAGCACGCGGGCGACGGGATCACGGTCAACTGCGTCTGCCCCGGCCCCGTGCGTACTCGCGTCAACGACCTCCGCGTCCAGTACGACGCGGCACGCCTCGGTCGCGACGTGGAGGAGTACGAGCGCGGCCTGACGCCCATCGGCGGCCGTCTCGACCCCGAGGACATCGCTCCGATGGTCGTCTACCTGGCCGGCGACGACGCCCGCATGATCACCGGTCAGGCCTACGACGTCGACGGCGGCGTATGCATGGCGTAGCCGGATGACGGGCGCCCTCCTCGCCGGGGCGGCGCGCCACTCGCTCGAGCCGCCGCTCGACCTGCCGCTCGTGGGGTTCGTCAGACAGGCCCACGACGCCACGGGGTACGGCTCCCTGGGCCTCGAGACGTCGGCAATCGCCCTCGAGCAAGACGGCCTACGGGTCGTGCTCTGCGGCGTCGACATCGTCGGGATCGGCGAGCCCGAGATCTCGGTCCTGCTCGACCGGGTCGCCCGCGCGACCGGGGCCGACCCGGCTGGGATCCTCCTGAACTGGAACCACACCCATCTCTCGGTGGTGGGAGGCTCCTGGGGCGGAGAGTGTGCCGGGCCGCCCGATCCGGAGCGCGACCTCCGCATCCGGCGCTTCGCCGACGTGATCCAGGACAAGATCGTCTCGGTCTGCGTGCTCGCCTGCAAGCGCCTCGAACCCGCCTGGCCCGTGTGGGGCGTCGGCTCGTCCGATCTCGCGGTGAACCGGCGCGAGCGCACACCCGAGGGTGCGACGATCCTGGGCTGGAACCCGGACAACCTCGTCGACACGCAGATCACCTCGCTGCAACTGCGCCGCCCCGACGAGAGCGTCATCGCGACGGCGGTCAACTACGGCTGCCATCCGGTCACGACGGGCTTCGACATGTACGTCTATTCGGCCGACTTCCCGGGCGCGCTGCGAGACGTGATCCGAAGCAACACGGGGGGCGAGGCGGTGTTCCTCCAGGGTGCCGGCGGCAATGTGCTGCCGAAGGTCGCGTTCACCGACGACGAGGAAGAGGCCAAGTACATGGGTCGCACGCTGGCGATCGAGGCACTCCACTCGCTCGCCGCTCGGTTTGCCCGGCAGCGGCGGATGGAGCACAAGGAGGAGAAGTCGGTGACGCGGATCTCGGCCTATCGACGTGTCGCAGCCGAACAGGAACCGGTGGAGCTCGCGGCGACGGTGAAGCACGTCCGCTTCCCCCTCCTCCCCCTGCCGACCCTGGACGAGGTTCGCACTGTCAGGACGGAGTGGGACAACCAACTCGAGTCGGCGATCGCAGGGGGCGAAGGCGGAGCAGCCCGAATCGCCTGGTGGCACGCTGCCTGGGCCAGGACGACGGAGCAGTCGCTGCTCGACGGAACGGCACCCACGTACCGCGAGGGGCGCGTCCACGCAATCCGGATCGGTGAGGGCGTGATCGTCTCCGGCCCGGGGGAGGTCTTCACCGAGATCGGCATGGCCGTCAAGGAGCGGAGCCCCGGCCGGCCGACGATGTACGCCGGCTTCACGAACGGCCTGATCGCCTACTTCTTCACGGCGGCCGAGTACGAGCACGGAGGCTACGAGGCCGATCTCAGCCGCCGTGGTCACGGCAATCCGTCCCACGTTGCCCCCGAGTGCGAGCGGATCCTCGTGGAGACGGGCGTCCGCGCCAGCGAGGAGCTCTTCCCCGGTTCCGTCCCCTGGGCGGCAGAGGACGGGTGGGTCGCGACCGGGCGGTTGCCGCCGCCGCTCCCGCCGGACGAGCTCCGCCACCCCTCCCGCCTGGGCTGATGGACGGCGCGCTCGCAGCGGGGGCGGCGCGGCGCCTGATCAACCCTCCCCTCGGGACGCGCCAGACGGGGTTCCGGCTGTTCGGCAATCCCGTTCAGGCGATCGAGAGCGACCTCACGGCCACGGCGCTCGTCCTCGGGAGCGGAGACACGCGCGTCGTTCTGATCGGGATCGACCTCTCGCTCGTCGGGATCGACCTCGCCCTCCGATCCCAACGTCCTGCGCAGGAGATGCGGCTGCGCGTCGCCGAGGCGCTCGAGGTTCCGGTCGCGCATGTCCTCCTCAACACGAGTCACACGCACAGCGGTGTCGCGCTGCCCGACTACATGCCGGATACGGAGGAGCAGCTCGCGCTGAAGGAGCGCTACCGGGACTCGTTGATCCGCGGGCTGGTCGGGGCTGCCGTGGAGGCGAATGCGAGGCTCCAGCCCGCCCGGATCGGCTGCGGTTGGGGCGAGAGCCGGATCGGGGTCTACCGCCGCGAGCAGCGCGACGGCCACGACGTCCTGGGCGAGGTTCCCGATCACCCGATCGACGCATCCGTGGGAGTCATCCGCGTCGACGACCTCGACGGCACCCCCATCGCCATCGGCTTCCGCGCCTCGTGCCACCCGGTCACGATGGGTCCCCGCTCGGCCGTCGTCTCGTCCGACTTCCCCGGCGCGGCGCGAGACGCGATCGAGCGAAGCCTCGGGGGACTTGCGCTCTTCCTCCAGGGTTGCGGCGGGAACGTGAACCCGCGTGCGGGCATGGGCTACGAGCTCGACTGCCGTGATACGAAGAACCGGGTCGGGCTCGAGCTGGCCGGCGAGGTGATCAAGGTGGCGGCCGGGATCCGCACCAACCGGTCCCCCGGCAGACGGCGTCCGCTCGGCAACGTCCCCGACATCCTGTTCACTCCCTGGGAGCCGGTCACCACCGCGAGCTGCGGGTTCCTCGGGGCGACGGAGTCGCGTGTGCCGCTCGACTACGTGCCACTCCCGACCCCGGAGCGGGCGCGCGAGCTGCTGGCCCAGTGGCAGGGGGTGCTGGAAGATCGCCGAGCCGGCAATGCCGAGGAGTGGAAGCTCCGGGTCGCAGAGAAGTACGAGGACTGGGCGACCGTCCTCGTCGAGGCGGCCGGGCGGGATCACGTCAGCTGCGACCTGTTCGTCCAGGCGATCAGAGTCGACGAGATCGTGATCGTCGGTGCGAACGCCGAGCTCTTCTGCGAGACGGGGCTCGAGGTCAGAGCCAGGTCGCCCGTGCCGGACACGTTCGTGCTCGGGTACACGAACGGCACGATCGGCTACCTCCCACGCGCCGAGGACTATCCGGCCGGGGGCTGGGACGTCGAGGCGGCATACGCCGTCCCCGATCTGATCTTCCAGGTCCACCCACACCCGGTCGCCCTCCACCCCTCGTCCGAGCAGCGGGCACGCACTGCAATGCTCGCTTCGGTGGGCGCGCTGACCTCCTAGCGGCCGGCCGGGGCCCCGTTACGCGCGGCGACTCCGCCCCCCTAACCGATCACGCTTGACAGGGCGAACGAAATGTCGGATCCTACAATCGATTCCAAGAACGATTCCGACATCCGCGGCCTCTCCCCTGCAGTTGCTCGCTCCCGTCCCCGCGGAGACGGGCCTGTTCGCTCTGTGTCGGCCAACCGGCGCAGCATCTCGGCCGTTCTCGCCCAGCCTCGCGAGCCCGGTCGACACCAACAACGAAGCCCGAAGTTACGTCAATACTCATGAAACCCGGGACGTGGCTCTCGGGGGCCGGTCAATTTCCTGATCGCGTCCGACGCAAAAGGAGGAAGGTGCTGTGTCCGAACAAGAACAACGTGACACTCGAGAGGGCGGCGAGCTGAACCGTCGCGATCTGATCGTCAAGGCGGGCGTCGTCGGGGCCGGCGCAGTCGCCGCAGGGTCGCTTGCCGGCGGAGCGAAGGCAGCTAAGAAAGCGACCTTCGCCACACCCAAGATTCGTCGGGGCGGCAGGCTCGTCTTCGGGCTCGAGTCCGATCCGGTCGCCGTGGCGCCGTACGGAATGGCGCCCGGGGCCGCGCACTGGGGCAAGGAGCACACCTACGACTCGCTCGCCGAGTGGGACAAGGCGCTGAACATCAAGCCCGCTCTCGCCCAGTCCTGGAAGGCCGAGAGCAAGACATCGCTCCTGATCAACCTCCGCAAGGGCGTCAAGTTCCACAACGGCAAGGAGTTGACCGCCGACGACGTCAAGTACTCGATCGAGAAGATGCTCAAGGTGCCGCCGCCGGGGAGCCAGGCTGTCGCGGCCAACGTGCCGGCGACGCTCCAAGGGGCGGACGTCGTCTCCAAGTACGTGGTGCGGCTGAAGTCTTCGGCGCCGGACGCGCGCCTGATCGGCTTCTTCGCGTGGCAGCGTTACTCACCGATCGTCCCCGAAGGCCTCTACGACCAGATCAACGTGAGCCGGAACGCAATCGGCACCGGGCCCTACAGGATGGTCGGCTTCAACCCGCTCGACCGCGTCGAGCTCGTGCGCAACGACAACTACTGGAAGCCCGGCCAGCCGTACATGGACGCGATCACGCTGAAGGTTCTCACCGACGAGCAGGCACGGGTCGCCGCGCTGCGGGCCGGTGCCATCGACGGCGCAACGCTCTCGGTCGACGTGGCCCGGTCGCTGCGAAACGACAGCAACCTCAACGTGCTTAGCAACCTCAACGCGGCGTTCCGCGAGCTGCAGATGTCGCTGAAGCCCGGCAAGAACGAGCCCTGGGCGGACCCGCGCGTGCGCAGGGCGGTCAACCTGGCGATCAACCGCCAGCAGATCATCGACACCGTCTACAGCGGCGAGGCCGACTACACGTCGTATGTGCCGCCCGGCTACGGTCCGTGGCCTCTCACGAGGGCCGAGCTGAAGTCGAAGTACGCGAAGTTCGATCTGCCGGCAGCGAAGAAGCTGATGGCCGACGCCGGCGCGTCCAAGGGCTTCGAGGTCACGATGACCATCGTTACCCTGCAGGACTACCCGTCGGTGGCAGCGCTGCTCGTCCAGATGATGAAGCAGATCAACATCGACGTGAAGATCAAGGGCACCGAGATCGGCACGTTCGCCGCCCTCTACTCGGCGGGCAACTACGACTGGTTCCTCAACGGCCGCGGCATGCGCGGTGACGTCGACGGCTACGTGCAGGAGTTCCATCCTGCGTCGGCGACATGGAGGATCCAGACGCCCGCCTACAAGAACACCAAGGCGTGGCGCGCGATCGGCAACGGCCGCATCCAGCTCGACGAGAAGAAGCGGCTGCCGATCTACAAGAACGCCCAGAAGGAGCTGTGGAACGACCCGATCCAGATGCCGCTCGTGGCGATCAAGAAGTATCAGGTCTTCAACAAGCGCGTGCAGAACATGTACGTGTCGTTCAGCGACTTCAACACCGGCCTCCGCACGGCCTGGCTCAGCTCGTAGCCGGCGGACGTCGAGCCTGACCCGGAGGGGCGTCGCAACTGCGGCGCCCCTCCGTCCTTCACCCCGATCGCCCTCCGGCCGGCGTGCCGGGGTGATCCGAGCCCTCGAGGAGATCGAGATGCCCCGAACACTTCACGCCGGTGCAGCCCGCCGCGTGATCAACCCGCCAATCGGGACCGGCAAGGCGGGACTCCGGTTGTTCGGCGACCCGATCCAGGCGATCGAGACGGACCTCACGGCAACGGCGCTCGTGCTCGGGGACGGCGACACGCGGGTCGCGCTGCTGGCGCTCGACCTGTGCGTGATCAGCATGGCGGAGAGCGACGCCCTCCGGGCGGGGGTCGCCGACGCACTGGGCGTCCCCACCGCCCACGTCCTCCTGAACCTCAATCACACCCACAGCGCCCCGGCGCTGCCGGAGTTCATGGCGATGACCGACTCAGCGGAGGACGTTCCGTTTCGGGTGCGATACGCGCGCGACCTGAAGCGACTCGTGGTCGAGGCAGCAAGCGAGGCCGCCGACCTGATGCAGCCGGCCCGCATCGGCTGCAGCTGGGGCGACAGCTCGATCGGCGTCTACCGGCGGGAGCAGCGCGACGGCCGCGACGTGCTCGGCGAGGTCCCCGACCACCCGATCGACTCCTCGGTCGGCGTGATCCGAGTCGACGACCTGGACGGCAACCCGATTGCCACGGTCTTCCGCTACTCCGCGCACCCCGTAACGGTCGGGAGCCGGTCGCAGGTTGCCTCGCCGGACTACCCGGGGCCTGCCCGCGACGTGATCGAGGGCAACCTCGGCGGACTGGCGCTGTTCCTCCAGGGCTGCGGCGGAAACGTCAACCCGCGCGTCGGGATCGGCTACGAGGTGGACTGCCGCGACACGAAGAACCGGGTCGGGCTCGAGCTCGGCGGCGAGGTGCTGAAGGTCGCCGCAACGATCAGGACCAACACCCGCGCCGGTGAGCGGCGGCCGCTCGGCAACGTCCCCAACATCCTCTTCACGCCCTGGGAGGAGGTAACGGGCGACACCTGCAGCCACCTCGCCGGTGTCGAGACCACCGTCTCGCTCGACTACGGAACGCTCCCTCCGCTCGCCGACGCCGAGGCGATTCTCGCGCACTGGCAGCAGGAGCTCGGACGCCGCCTCGACCAGGGGGCTCAGGAGTGGGAGATCCGCTACGCCAAGAAGTACGAGCACTGGGCGCGGAACCTCGTCGCCGCCGTCGAGCACGGGCAGCCGACGCTCGACCTCCGGCTCCAGGCGATCCGGGTCAACGAGATCGTCCTGCTCGGCATGAACACCGAGACGTTCTTCGAGACCGGGCTCGAGATCCGGGCTCGCTCACCGCTCCCGGACACGCTCGTGCTCGGCTACACGAACGGGCTCGTCTCCTACCTCCCGCGGGCCGAGGACTATCCACCCGGAGGGTGGAAGCTCGACGCCTCGTACGCCGTCCCCGACCTGATCCCTCAGGCCTGGGGGATGCCGGTCGCCCTCGCTCCGGAATCGGAGCAGCGCGCGGTCGATGCGAGCCTCGCGCTGATCGGGCAACTCGCCGCCGAGGGATGAGGGTCGCCCGCGTCGGCTACGAGATCGGCGCTCGGGTGAACAACTCCCAGTCGAGCTCGTAGCCGAGCCCCGGCCGGTCCGGCGGGACGGCGAGGCCGTCGCGGAATGTGGGCCCTCCGGTCACGAGCAGGTCGGCAGGGTCGAGCGGGTTCCCGCCGGCGATGCCGCGCTCGAAGGTCTCCACGATCCCGCCGATTGCGGTCGCCAGGTGGACGCTGGTCTCCGGGTAGACGTGGAACGAGACGTCGAGCCCCTGGCCGACGGCCAGGTCGGCGATCGTCCGGGCAGGCGTGACACCGCCGATCGCGATCACGTCGAGCCGCAGGACGTCGAGCGCGCGAGCGGCCACCAGCGAATGGAAGGTCGCCTGCGACGAGAGCTCGTCGCCCACCCCGATGGGGCAGGAGGCACGGCGTCTGAGCTCGACGTAGCCGTCGACGTCCTCCGGCACGAGCGGATCCTCGAGCCATGCGAGCGAAGGGTCACCCCACGCTGCGAGCTCGCTCAGCGCGGCGCCCGGCTCCTCCCACGCGAACCCCGCATCGACGACGACCGCGGCGGCGGCGGGGAGCTCCGGCAGCGCCCGTTCGAGCAAGCGACGCATCCGGGCGGGGTCGGCATCGCGGGCCACCTTCAGCAGAGGGAAGCCCTCGGCGGCGTGACGGATCACGTCGTCCGCGAGAGACTCCGGGCTCCTGTCGACGAGCGGGTAGGCGGCCACGATCATGGCGCGGACCTCCGTCGGCGTCTCGGCGAGCAGACGCCACAGCGGCACTCCGGCGCGCTGCGCAGCGATATCCCAGAGCGCCGCGTCGACGAGCCCTTGCGCGCGCACGACCAGGCCGACGCGGCCGATCAGGACAGTTGCACGGGACACGCGCCGCCACGCGTCCTCGGGCGAGAGGCTGTCTGAGCCCATCAGGGCCGGTGCCACGAGTCGGGTCACGCAGGCCTCGACCGGCGCTTCCCTGGTCAGGCAGTAGGCGCTGCCGACGAGACCGGACTCGGTCGTCACCCGCACCGCCGCGTACTCCCGGGACGCGATCTCCACCGGGCCCAGCCGAAGCGGGGCAGGCAGGCGCAGGCGCACCGTCGCGGTGTCGATCGACCGAATCGGATCGGTCATGGGCGAGGCTGCAGAACCGACGAGGACACGCCGTAGTCGTTCAGGTAGCCGCCGTCGACGTAGAGCGTCTGGGCGGTGATGTACGAAGCCGCCGGCGACGCGAGGAAGCTGACCGTGGCCGCAACCTCGTCCGCGTCGGCCAGGCGATCCATCGGGATCCGCGCCCGGATCGCCTCGGGGTCGATCTGTCCCTTGGCGACGGCCGCCTGGTACACGCCGCTGTCCACGTAGCCGGGGCCGACTGCGTTGACGCGAACTCCGCGCGCGGCCCACTCCGTGCCCGCCGTCTGCGTGAGCGAGACGATCGCGGCCTTCGTGGCGGCATACGGCGCCCTGCCCGCCGATCCCCGTGCTGCTGCGATCGAGACGATGTTCACGATCGCGCCGCTGCCGGCTGCGAGCATGATCTTTCCCGCCGCCTGCAGGCAGTTGAACGTCCCGTGCAAGTTGATGTCGACGACCGCCTGCCACGACTCGAGCGGGATCGACTCCGTGGGCCCGTGGATCTGGATGCCGGCGTTGTTGACGAGCAGGTCGAGTCGCCCGTGCTCGGCGGCGATCTCGCGGAATGCGGCCTCGACTGCTGCATGGTCGCGGACGTCGAGCTCCCGGAAGCCGACCGCAGATCCCGCCTCCGCCGTATTGCCCGGGACGAGGTCGGCCGCGACGACGCTCCACCCTTCGGCGACGAGTCGGGAGGCGATCGCCCAGCCGATTCCGCGGGAACCGCCGGTGACGACCGCCACGCGGGCCGGGTCGCCGGTCATCGCGCCGCCGCCGTCACGGGAGGTCGCTGCTCCATGACGAGCCGCGAACCGCGCACTTCGCGTTGGTCGCTGCCCGATGCGCTGCCATTCGGCGACTCTATCGGTCTGGCACGCCGGCGATCGTTCCAGGAAAGGCTCTCTGTGGTGGAGGGCTTCGATCGCATCGCGTCCTCAGAAGCTCGCCGTGAAAATCCGGGCGAGCACGTCCCGGTCGACCTCGATCGGCGCGCAGGCGAGCAGGCGCTGCTGCTGCTCGGCGCCTGCGACGAGGTTCGGGATGTCGGCCTGTCCGTAGCCCACGTCGGTCAGGCGGGCGGGAAGCCCGATCCTCGCCATCAACGTCCTGACCGCCTCTCCGAGCGGATTGGGATCGGCCGGGTCGGGCGCCCGCCCCGTGAGGAGGAAGGCCGCCTCGCGGTGGCGCCCCGGGAGCGCGTCGTGCGTGAGCGCGAAAGCTGCCGGCGCGGTCAGCACGCACGCGATCCCATGCGGCACGAATGCCGTGGCTCCCGGATAGCCGGGAGGGCTCCACGCATGGCGGAGACCGGCGATCGGGTACGAGCAGGCGTGTGGGAGGTGGACGCCGGCGTTTCCGAACCCGACTCCGGCCGCGGTGGCGGCGAGCATCATCCCGGCCCGGGCTTCCCGATCCGTCCCGTCACCGACCGCGCGCTCGAGGAAGCGGCCGACGAGCTCGAGCGCGTGCCGCACCCACACGTCGGCGAGCGGGTGGGAGCCCTGGTAGTTCGGACGCTCGGCCGGACCGGCCGGTGCAGGGCGGCTCGTGTACGGGAGGGAGGTCAGCGCCTCGGCTGCATGCAGGAGCGCGTCGATCCCGGTCGCGGCAGTCACCGCCGGAGGCAGCCCCATCGTCAGGTCGGGATCGCAGAGGGCGACCCGGGGTCGCAGGTAGGGATGCGCGATCCCCGTCTTGACGCGCTCGGCCGGGAGGTCGAGCACGGCGACGGCGGTCACCTCGGAACCCGTTCCGGCCGTGGTCGGCACCGCGATCAGTGGGAGCAGCGGCCCCGGGGGCGCCTGCGCGCCGCCGAGCGGCGCATTCACGTAGTCGCGCACGGCGCCCCCGTGCGTGCACAGCAGGGCGGCGACCTTGGCGGTGTCGAGCGCCGAGCCCCCGCCGAACCCGATCACGCCGTCCGCGCCCGCGTCGCGCGCGGCGGCACCGGACTCGGCCAGAGACGTCTCTGTCGGCTCACCGACGGGAATCAGGTACTCGACGACGTCGATGCCGACCTCGCGGCAGGCCCGCACGACCGGCTCGTGCAAGCCCCGCTCGGCCAGGAAGCCGTCCGTGACGAGGAACGCTCTCGAGACGGCCAACTCTCGCGCCCGCCAGCCGGCCTCGCGCGCCGCTCCAGCGCCGAGGACGATCCCCGGCGTGACCAGTGTGCAGACCGTCTCGCTCAACGGGCACTCCGGCCCGCCGCCGAACCCGCGCGAGCGAGGGCGGTCACGCTCCCCCGAGCTCGTCGACCTGCACGAGCCGATCCGTCCGCGACGACTGCCAGGCGGCATCCATCACGGCGACGGTACGCAGGCCGACCTCGAGCGGTGCCCGGTCGACCGTCGTCCTGCCGAGGCACGTGTCGACGAGGAACTGGGCGGGGCCGTCGCAGGTGTAGACCCAGTCGTCGTCGACCGGCGGGGGCTCGGGACCCGAGTAGAGCACCTCGGCCGCCTCCTTGTCCCCCTGCACCATCAACTGCGCGGTGACGCGGTCGAAGTCGAGCACGAGGACGCCGTCGTCGCCCGCGATCCTGAGATCGCAGGCATGGCGCCGGGCCCAGGGCTGGTGCCCGTGGCCGCTGAACGACGCGATCGCCCCGCTCGCGAGCGCAACCGACGCCTGGATGTCGATGTCGACCCCGTTCTCGAGCAGCTGCGCCCGCGCGAAGACCGACTCCGGCTCCTCCGGGACGAGCCAGAAGGCCAGCCCGAGCAGGTGCGAGAGCTGCCCGTAGAGGTAGCCGCCGCCGGCACCGGCCCGGGCCCACGTGGCCGCCTCCGCCTCGACCGGGAACCCGGCCACGTCGACGACGCCGTAGCCTGAGCGCCCTGCGAAGAGGTCGGTCAGACAGCTCGCCATGTACCCCGTCACCGACGTCACCCGCCCGATCCTGCCGTCGAGGAGCATCTCCTTCGCCCACGTCGTCAGTCTCGAGTAGTTCCAACCGTGGGCGACGCTCACCGTCAGGCCCGCGGCGGCCGCGGCCGCTGCAACGGCTCTCGCGTCTGCGAGCGTGACCGTCATCGGCTTCTCGATGAGCACGTGCGCGCCTGCCTCGAGCGCGGCGACCGCGTGCTCGCGGTGCAGGTCGTGCGGGGACGAGACGACGACGCCGTCCACACCCGCGGCCAGGAGCTCGTCCACACGGCTCGTCGCGACCTCGAGCTGGAACTCCTCCCGGAACTCCGCCAGGCCGTCGTCCGACTTGCGGACGATGCCGACCAACTCGACCTCCGGATGGTCGCGGTAGAAGGGGAGGTACTGGTACGACGCCCAGAAGCCGGCGCCGATCACCCCGATCCTGGCGCGGCTCACGGCGTCGCCTCGAGCACGGTTCGCGACGGGTGCCGGAGCTCGGTCGCCGCGAGCCGTGGTAGCTCGCCCCGCGCGGTCCAGTCGTCGCCGCTCCACGGCTCCGCCTCCGGGAACAGGCGCTCGGCGAGCCGCACTCCGGTCTCGACGCAGATCTGCTCGACGCTGGGGTCGAAGAGGGAAGGAAGGCCGACGCTCTTGTAGCCGTATCCGGCCTCGTACCCGCCGTGCTGGTACTCGATCGCCGTCGGCAGGTAGCCGATGATCTCGTTCGTGTAGCCGGCGTAGAGCGTCGGGGCCCCCGGCGACCGCTCCTTGACCGCGATCCCGTACTCGGTGAAGGTCTCCCCCGGCCCCGTCACGATCACGCCCTCCCCGATCCGAACGGCGTGCACCGGTGCTCGCACCTCTGTCGGGACGGTGCCGTCACGGAGCTGGGCCTCGATCCGGCGGGCCCACGCCGCCTGGTAGTAGGCGAGCTTGACCCGGCCCCGGTCACCCGAGGCCCGCGCCGCCTCGAGGGCCTCGTCGTAGTCCTGCCGCATCTGCTCGATCTCGGCCAGGGCCGGCAAGGGCATCAGCGGAATCGTCACCGTCTCGGCGGTGGCGGCCAGAGCCGGGGCTGGAGCCGGCTCGAACTGCCGGCGATAGCGGGTGATCGGCGTCACCGACCCCTCCGACTCGGTCGAGACCGAGACGGGCCGACTGAACCGGTCCGCCACGGCAGCGAGCGCCGCGAGACCGAGCCGCGTTCCCATGCGCCGAGCCTCGTCCTCGGTGTCGGTAAAGGCGAACTTCGGCAGCACGTTCCCCCCTGCCCCCTGGAAGAAGACGCATTCGCCGCCGCTCACCCCCCGCACCACGTCGCGCATCGGGCCGGGGAAGTCTGCCGAGTAGACGATCATGTCGTAGCCGGTCGTGACGGGATGGCAGCCGTACCCGACGAGGGTGCCGATCGCGGATTCGTCCGGTCGACGCGCCTGCAGCACGGTGACCTGGTTGTCGACCAGCTCATCCGGGTTCCAGCCGAGGATCGAGCCTCCGTTGAACCCGTCGAGCGTCCGCTCCCGGCGGTTGACCGCGAGGTCGACGTCGGCCTGGCCCCAGACGACCCCCGCCGGCTCGAGCCGCTCGGCCGCCAGCCTGCAGACGGAGACGATCTTGTCGTGGATGACGCGGGAGAACGCCTCGATCGACGCGGCAACCTCGTCGTCGACGTCACCGTAGACGGCGCCGTTGGCGACACCTCCGGGCGGAGCCAGGTGGGTGTGGCTCCAGTTGAGCAGGATCCCGGCAGGATCGGCTCCCGTCGCGGCCGCGACGCGCCCGATCAGGGGCTCGATCTGGGGGTCGACGATGCCCACGATGTCGACGCCGCACAGCACGACACGAGCGTCCGTCGCGTTCGAGCACGAGGGCGCCGACCTCGAGGGGGAGCCCGTAGCCGCCCGCGTTGAAGGGTTGCCGGATGAATCCGACCATCGGCAGCCCGAGCGGGGGCTCGAGCGGGAGAGATGCGGCACCGGCACGGAATGAGTCACTCATCGTCGCTTCCTTGGTGGTCGGGGGAACGGGGCGTGGGAAAACTGTCGAGGAGCCGGGCAAGCGCCTCGGCGGCGGTGGTCACGAAGCGCTCACCGGCGGCGGCGGTGGCGGACGCGGGGTCGCCGAGGACGCCGCTCGCGCCCATGTCGGGCAGGAGGAAGGGGTCGTTGGCGCGGGTGATCGGCTCGAATGCGGCCTTTCCCTGGCGCACGAGCTCGGGCGCCACGGCCAGCATCGCCGACGTTTCCGCCTGGCCCGCGTGACCGATCGAGCCGAGGTCGACGGGGAAGAGCTCGCCGAGGAGGGCCGGATCGACGAGCTCCCAGTAGCTCACCACGGGGCATTCCTCCGCGAGCGCGAGCGCCCCGAGCCAGCCTCGGTTCCCGCCATGGCCGTTCACGATCACGACGTCCGTGAACCACGTGCGCAGCGAGCCGACGACCGAACGAACCACCTGGAGCAACAACTCCGGCTCGAGCGTGACCGTGACGCCGAGCCTGACGTGGTGCGGGCTGAGGCCGGTCCACACGGTCGGAGCGACGACGACGTCACGGGTTGCGAGGGCCGCCGCGCGCAGCGAGACCGTCTCGACGAGCAGCGAGTCCGTTCCCAGGGGCAGGTGGTCGCCGTGCTGCTCGAGCGAGCCGATCGGGAGCAGGCAGACGGCTCCGGCGCCCGCGCGCGCGCCCGCCTCCGCTCGGGACAGCTCGCTCAGGCGGGCACTCACGCGACCCGGCTTCCGGACGGCTCCGTCGGGAACGGCGGCAGCGGCACCTCAGCCCACCCGGGCCATGCCGAAGATGGCCGTAGCGCCGGTCTCGCCGACGCTGAGGAAGCTGTGCTCGACGTTGGCGGGGAGGAAGATCACGTCGCCGGGCTCGGCGCGAAGGACGTCGGTCGTTCCGGTCAGGGCGGCGACGAGCGTTCCCTCGGTCACGCGGATGACCTTCTCGTAGGGCACCGTCTCCGGCTGGGTGTCGCGGCGCGCAGGTAGCCGCATCTCGCCCGCACGGATTCGATCGTCGCAGTACCAGAACGACGTCAGGTACGCCTGCCGGGGCTCGTCCCCCGTGATCAGGTGGAGCCACGTGGAGCGGTCGAGCTTCATCATGTCGATGTCGGTCTTCGGCTCACCGGGCCAGGAGCGCAGCTGGTCGAGGCGGGAGTCGAACCCGGCATTGCGATCGTGGGGTCCGTTGAGGACGACCGGGCTCCGCTCGTACCACCCCAGCTCGTAGAGCGTGTCGTTCTCGACCTTCTGCTTGAACAGGTCGGTATGCATCTCGCCGGGTACCCACCAGGCGATGTGGCAGTCCTCGACACCGAAGTTGTAGCCGTGGTGGTGCGCCCAGGCGGGGATGTTGGCCGCATCACCGGCACGAAGCTCGACCACGTCCGATGTGTCGGGATTGGAGAGGTGGAGCGTCCCCTTGACGATGTAGTACGGCTCCGGATTCGGATGGTCGCCGGGGTCGAACCAGCATCCTGCAGGCACGACGAACATGCCCGCGTTGATGTGAGGCGTCGAGACCCACGTCCAGGAGGGCGTTGCGTTTCCGGGTGCCGGAGCCCAGGCGTCGAAGCGGTGGTCGGCCGCGCGCAGGAGCCTCGGCTCCGGGTCCTCGCCGGGCCGGTAGGGAATGCTCTGGTACGGCGGCCAGAGCGCGCGGTACTTGGGGTAGTCGGTCATCGCGTGCCTCCTTGGGTGAGCTCCACGGGCAGGGAAGGAATGGTGAGGTGGTGCTGCTGGAGTCGCAGCGGCGGCAGCGGCGCCACGAGCGACGGGCGTCGTTCCCGAATCAGCGTCGCGATGCCGGCTCGCGCCTCCAGCCGGGCGAGCTTGTAGCCGGCCCGGACGCTCATGCGGGAGTCACGTTCTCGGGATAGTGGCACGCAGCCAGGCTGGCTCGTCCCGGCCCGCTCGATCAGGGCGGGTCGCTCGACGGTGCAGCGCTCGTCCGCCTTCCAGCAGCGTGACGCGAAGATACAGCCCGTCCACCGGCCTCGTCAGGTCGGGCAGCTCGCCTTCCAGCCGGATCCGGTCGCGCTGTCGCTCGAGCGCGGGATCCGGAATCGGTACGGCCGAGAGAAGGGCAACCGTGTACGGGTGTCGAGGCGATCGGAAGATCTCGTCCGCGTCGGCGACCTCGACGAAGCGGCCGCCGTACATGACGGCGACACGGTCGCAGACGTGACGAACGGTCGAGAGGTCGTGGGAGATGAACAGGTAGGAGAGACCGAGCCGGCGCTGCAGGTCCATGAGGAGGTTGAGAATCTGCGCTCGCACGGAGACGTCGAGCGACGAGACCGCCTCGTCGCACACGATCAGTGACGGATTGGTCGCGATCGCCCGCGCGATCGCGACGCGCTGCCGTTGGCCGCCCGAGAGCTGGAGCGGACGGCGCTCCGAGAACTCCGCGCCGAGGCCGACGAGGTCGAGCAACTCGGGCACCCGGCCCCGAGCCGCCTTGCCCTGGCGGCCCGGCAGCAGCACGAGCGGCTCCGCCACGATCTGCTGGACCGTCATCAAGGGGTCGAGCGAGTCGCCGGGGTCCTGGAAGACCATCTGCACGCGACCCCGCTGCTCGACCGCGATGCCCCGCCGGCGTGCCTCGAGCGGCCGCCCTTCGAAGGTGACCGCACCACGCGTCCGGTCGGTCAGCCCGAGCAGCAGGCGGGCCACTGTCGACTTCCCCGACCCGGACTCACCTACGAGTCCGAGCGACTCGCCGCGCTTGATCTCGAAGGAGACGTCCTCGACGGCCCGGAGCCACCCCTTGCGCGACCCCGAGGTCCCCCGCGCGCGGTAGTCCTTGCCGAGGCCGTCGACGGCGAGCACGTGCTCGCCGGTCGTAGGCTCGCCGACGTACGCGGCTTGCTCCTCGACGACATCGGCAGTGGCGCGGGACTCCGCCGTGAAGTGGCATGCGACCCGGCCCGTGGCGTCGCCGAGGTCGAAGGCCGGCCGCTCGGTATGGCAGATCTCACGCGTGCTCCCCAATCGGCACCGAGGCGCGAAACGGCACCCTTCCGGGATCGCGTCCGCGGGAGGCAGAACGCCGGGGATCGACGGCAGCGTCGTCCCCCTGCGGTCGCCGAGCCGGGGCACGGCGGCGATCAGCGCCTGCGTGTAGGGATGGCCCGGACGCTCGAAGACATCGTCGACGAGGCCCGTACTCGACCGGGGCACCGGCGTACATGACGAGCACGTGCTCCGCGAAGCCGGCGACGACGCCGAGGTCGTGCGTGATCAGCATCACCGCCATCCGGCGCTCGTCCGCCAGGCGCTGGAGCAGGTCGATCACGCTGGCCTGCGTCGTGACGTCGAGCGCGGTGGTCGGTTCGTCGGCGATCAGCAGCTCCGGGTCGGACGCGAGCGCCATCGCGATCATGACCCGTTGGCGCATCCCGCCCGAGAACTCGTGCGGATACTGTGCGAGCCGCGCCCGCGGCGTCTGCACCCCGACCTCGGCCAGCAACTCGACCGCACGCTCGACGGCGTCGGCCTTGCTCGCATCGGTATGCAGGCGGATCGCCTCGATCAGCTGCCAGCCGATCGTCTTGACCGGGTTCAGCGAGCCGAGGGCGTCCTGGAAGACCATCGAGATGCGACCACCGCGAACCTGTCGCAGCACCTCTTCGCCCGCGTGGGAAAGCTCGAGCTCCCCCAGCCTGATCGAGCCCTCGCTGACCGTGCCGGGCGGCTCGAGGAGGCCCAGCACCGCCATGGCGACGGTCGACTTGCCCGAGCCGGACTCCCCGACGACGCCGAGCCGCTGACCGGGCGAGATCGTGACCGAGAGGCCGTCGACGGCACGCACGGTCCGATCGCCGAGTGGGAAGTCGACGACGAGGTCGTCGATCGCAAGCACGGCACCGGAAGCCGGGACGTCGTGCGCCTCCGCCGCTGCCTGCGCGGAAAGCTCGCTCACGACGGCTTCCCTGTCGTGTCGGCTCCCGCGGGGCGGCCGGTCGGCTCGACGGCCCCGGCCCCGGCACCCGCGCTACCGCTGCGGCGGACGGCGACCTCGATCCCTTCGCTGACGAGCATGTAGCCGAGCGCGACGGTGACGATGCAGAGGCCGGGCCAGATCCCGTAGCGCCAGTCCTGGAAGACGTAGTTGAACGAGGCCTGCAGCATGTTGCCCCAGCTGGCGGCCGGCGGCGGAGTGCCGAGCCCGAGGTACGAGAGCGTCGCGGCCGCGAGCAGCGTGTACGCGGCGGTGAGCGCGATCCCGACGAGCAGCGGCCCGATCGCGTTCGGGAGCAGGTGACGCCAGATCACGTACCTGTCGCTGCCGCCGGAGATCACGCTCGCCTCGACGAACGCTCGCTCTCTCAACGTCAGCGCCATCCCTCGGGCGAAGCGCAGGAAGCCCGGGATGTAGAGGATCATCAGCGCCAGGATCACGATGTTGTCGCTCGGGCCGATCACGGCGACGAGGAACAGCGCCAGCAGGATCGACGGGAAGGCGAGCATCACGTCGGTGACGCGAAGCGCGACGGTGCTCGCGGCGCCGCCGCGGTAGCCGGTCAGGAGCCCGATCGACACGCCGATCACGGCGGCGATCAGCGTGGCGCCGAGGCTGATCTTGAGATCCGTCCGCGCTGCGTAGATGAGCCGGGAGAGGACGTCTCTGCCGAGCTCGTCCGTCCCGAGCCAGTACTGGCTGGACGGATGCGCGAACGGCGAATCGACGAGGTCGGTCGGGCTGTAGGGAGCGAGCACACCCGGGATGAGGGCAGCGATCGCGAAGGGCACGAGCAGGGCGAGGCCGATCTGGAGCCTGATGTTGTGTCGCAGCCAGCTCATCTAGGCACGCCTGATCCTCGGATCGACGACGCGGTAGGCGACCTCGATCAGGGTCGAAGCGACCACATAGGCGGCCGCGATCGCCATCACGCAGGCGATCAGGGTGTTGAAGTCCTGACGCTCGACGGAGTAGATCAGGAGGCCGCCCACTCCGGGCCAGTTGAAGATGCGCTCCACGACGACGACGCCGCCGAGCAGCTGCCCGAACTGGACGCCGAGCACCGTCAGCGACGGGAGAAGGGCGTTCGGGAAGGCGTGGCGGTAGAGGACGGCGCTCTCGCCGACGCCCTTGGCACGAGCAGTGCGGATGTACTGGGTGGTCAAAGACTCCCGCAGGCTCTGGCGCATGAAGTGGAAGAAGACGGCCGTGGTCGGGATGACGAGGGTGGCGAGCGGCATCAGGATCCGCTTCAAGTGCTCGACGGGCAACTCGCGAAAGGGCTCGTACCCTCCGGCCGGCAGCCAGCGCAGGAGCACGGCAAAGAAGATCACGAGCAGGATCCCGAGCCAGAACTGCGGCACGACGAAGCCGATCGTCGAGAGCTGGCCGGTGAGGACGGAGAAGACGCGCTTGCCCCGGCGCACACTGCGAATCGCGAGCAGCGCCGCCAGCGGGAGCGACACGGCGAGGGCGAGGAGCGCGAGCTCGAGCGAGGGCACGATGCGCTCGAGCACCGCCTTGCCGACCGAGCCACCTCCCTCCTGGACACCGAGATCGCCCTGAACGGCCTGCTTGAGCCAGATCGCAAACTGCACGGGAATCGGCTTGTCGAGACCGAGCCGCGACCGCTCTGCCTGGACGAGTACCGTCCGCTGCTCGGACGTGAGGTCGTCGCGCTTGCCGACCCGGATCTCTGCTGCATCGCCGGGCAGTGCCGTCGCGATCGCGAACGTGATGATCGAGATCGCTAGCAGGACTCCGACGAGCGACAGGATCGGCGTCAAGAACCGCATCAGACGACGACGGTGGGGGGCTCGCGCTCCCCCACCGTCGTTTGCTCAGTGGATCTCGCCGTCACGTCTAAGCGAAGTACGCACCGTCGAATCGCTGGTCCCCGATCAACGTCGAGTCGACCCCGAGCAGCTTCTTCGGTGCCACGTTCTGGTTCGACGCGATCATCGTGTGGAACGCCGCCGCCTGGGTCAGCATCAGCCGCTGGATCGACTGCAGCGACGCGCGATACTGCGCCTCGTTCTTCGGAGCGAAGGCGGTGTTGTAGGCGGATTCGAGCGCCGGGATCGCGCCCTTGGGGTACTTCGGCGGGTTCTTGAGCAGTGTCGCCTTCATCATGTAGTTCGCGATCAACGCCCACGGGAACGGCAGCGAGCCGGCGTTGACGGCGATCCCCTCGTGGTTCCGCTTCGTGTAGAGGCGGTCGAACCACTGGCGCTGCGGGCAGGACCTGGATCTTGGCGTCGATCCCCGCCTTCTTGAAGCCCTGCTGCAGCACGGGTGCTTCCCGCGTCCATGGGCCCGGATCCTTGAGGATCATCATGTTCAGCTTCAGCTTCGACGCCCCGGCGGCCGCGAGCATCTTCTTGGCGCGCTCGGGGTCGAACGTCGGTGCAGGCCCACCGCCCGGCCACTTCTTTCCGATCGAGTACGGGCTCTTCTCGAGCGGGTTCCAGGTCGGAACCGCACGGCCGCCCCAGGCCACCTTGTTGTCCGTGTTCTTGTCGAACGCCCACTGCAGGGCCTGCCGCACCTTCACGTCCTTGAGCGGCCCGAAGTACATCTGCGGCTGCCACCACTGGAAGAACAGACCGGACGGGATCAACTTGGAGTTCCGCTTGCCGTCGACCTGCGGCAGTGTCGCCACCGAGATGTCGTGGAGGTAGTCGACGTCGCCGGAGAGGAAGTTCGCCACCTGGGCCGCCTCGTCCGCGAGGAAGCGGAACGTCAACTCGTCGAGGTACGGGCGGCTGCCGTTCCAGTAGTCCGCGAACCGCTCGAGGTCGAGACGGTCGCCCTTGACGAAGTTCTTGTACTGGAAGGGCCCGGTCCCGATCGGGTTCTCACCGAGATTCAGGTCATCGGCGTTCTCGGGCATGATGAACCAGAAGCGCCAGCTCTCGACCATCCGCGCCGGCTTCTTGGTCGTGATCCGGAGGGTCTGGTTGTCGATCTTGACCGCCTTGCCCCAGATGTCCTTCGGGAGCGCCAGGAAGTTGTTCGAGGCGGGCTTGACGGGATCGTGGATGCGGTTGAGGCTCCACACGACGTCCTCGACGCGCAGTGGCTTGCCGTTGTGGAACTTGACCCCCTGACGGATCTTGACGATCGTCGTGCGAGAGTTCGGCGTCGTCCAGCTCTTTGCCAGCAGCGGCACGGCACGACCGTTCTTGTCGTACTTGACCAGGGTGTCGTACATGGCGTACGCCATCAGCTGGCCCCAGCGATACCCGAACGCGGTCAGCACGTTGATGTCCTCGAACGACTGCCCGATGCCGACGACGAGCTTGCCGCCACGCTTCGGAGCGGCGATCGCCGCATCGGCGGCACCCGCCCTCAATAGCGCGTCTGCGCCGCCGATCGCAGCAGCACCGACGGCGCCGCGCTTGAGCAGCTCCAGTCGACTCAAGCCCTGAATGAACTCTTGCATGCCGGTGACCTCCTGAGATGGATTCCGGTGACGATTCCAGCCGTGCTATGAAAAACCGATTTTCAACCCGCTCCCCCCGACGCTGTGCCCTCGGGGAGCGTTCGTCTGGCACCCCTTACCTTTCGGGGGATTCAAGAGCAATTCCCCGCGCATGTCAAGCTTGGTCAGACAAGGCGGGCTCGACGTCCGAGTCCTCAATACATCAGCCAGCCGCCGCTGACATTGAGGGTCGTGCCCGTCATGTAGCTCGCGTGCTCGGAAGCGAGGAAGACGACGGCCGGCGCCACCTCCGCCGCGGACGCCAGGCGTCCGAGCGGCACCTGAGCCACCAGTGTCGCGAGCGTCTCGTCGCCGAGGTCGTCCGTCAGCATCGGCGTGTCGACGAGCCCCGGCGCGACGGCATTGACGCGGACCCCGGCCGAAGCGTACGTGCGGGCGAGCCCACGGGTCATCGACACGATGCCCCCTTTCGTGGCGTTGTAGACGACCGAGCCGCCGAAGCCACCCGTCCACCACCCCTGCGAGCTGAAGTTGACGATCGCCCCTCCCCTGCCGGCGGAGCGCAGGTGCTCGGCGAAGGCGCGATTGCAGAAGAAGGTCGCCTTCAGGTTCACATCGACCTGGGAGTCCCAGTCGCCCTCGTCCACCTCTCGGATGTCGTGGCGGCGCCGTAGGATCGCCGCGAGATGGGCGAGCGCGACGAGCGGGCCGACCGCGGCCTCGGCTGCACGGATCAGCTCCGGGTGGGCAGCGACGTTGGCCAGGTCGGCGCCGAAACCGGCATGCCCCTCACCGGGCAAGGAGGCGGCGAGCTCGCGCGCGGCCTCGGCCGAGAGGTCGATCGCAGCGACCCGAGCGCCGCATTCGGCGAACGCGCGGGCAACGGCGGATCCGATCCCTCCCGTCGCTCCGGTCACGAGGACGCCGTTTCCCTCCAGCCCTCTCCCGAGGGTTGTCGTCGACGACACCGTCGGCGGCGTCATGCCGGCGCGACGACGCGGTGCGCCTCGATGTAGTCGGCGTCCAGCTCCCACCCGAGCCCCGGCCCGCTCGGCAACGTGAGCCGCCCGTCCACGATCGGCGGCCTGTTCGCGACGAGGTTCCACCAGATCGGGTCGCGATCGGCGCTGAACACCTCGAGGAACGTCCCGTGCGGGATTGAGGCGAGCAGGTGCGACGCGATCTGCGGCTCCTCGTGATGTGCCATGGCCACGTCGAACGCGAGCGCCGCGGCAGCGACGCGCCGCCATTCGGTGGCGCCGCCCGACCAGGAGGAGTCGAAGTTGCAGAAGTCGATCGCACCCTCGACCATCAGGTCGCGGCACCCCCCGGCCGAGAGCTCGCTCTGGCCGGCGCAGACGCGCACGGCGCCGCCGAAGCGGACGTCGCGCATCGCACGCCGGTCGTTCGACCAGATGCACGGCTCCTCGAACCAGTGGAGGTCGAGGTCTTCGACGAGGCGCGCGAAGCGGATCGCCTGAGAGGGCGTCCAGCCCTGGTTCGCGTCCGCACAGAGGACGAAGTCCGGGCCCGCCGTCTCGCGCGCGATCCGAAAGCGAAGGGCGTCCTCCTCGGGCGTCAGCCCACCGACCTTGAACTTCATCCCGGCGAGCCCCTGCTCGCGCAAGCCGGTGACCTCCTCGGCGATGTCCTGCTTGCCGTAGTAGCCCCCGATCGTGATCACCGGCAGGCTGTCGCGATACCCGCCCCAGAGGCGGTGCAACGGCTGGTTGAGCGCCTTGCCGATCGCGTCCCAGATGGCGGCGTCCACGCACGCCGTGGCGACGAGGCCGAGCCTGCGGTCGCGCAGGATGTCGAAGGTGGCCGGCCGTGCGAGCTCCCAGAGGCGCTCGACCCGGAAGGCATCCTCGCCGATCAGCCGGGGCGCGATCTCCGTGCGCAGGATCTCGTCGATCTCGAGCAGGCCGGCGTCCTCGTCGCCGCAGTAGGCCTCACCGACGATCCCCTCCTCGGTCGTGACGCGGGTCACGATCGTCGAGCGATGCGTCATCTTGTAGCGGCTGCCGTGGTAGGTCTGCCCGAGCGGGACGCGGATCGGGATCGTCTCGACGGCGGCGATCGTCAAGCGTGCAGCCGCGGCATCCATGCGTTCCCGGAGGTCTAGATCGATCTCGGCCATAGCGTCCCAACTTGTGGTGGTAACGGTTCCAGCCACCTTAGAGCGTGCCCGGAACCGTGTCAACGCAGCGTCAGAGCACGCCGGGAACGGGAACTTGGTCAGACCATGGTCGCCGCGCTAGAAGCGGTAGCGCTCGACGACGGACTCCCGTACCTCGATCCCGAGGCCAGGGCCGTCGAGCGGCTCCACCCAGCCGCCGGCCTGGGCGATGGGACGCTCGACGAGCTCGTGCTGCATCGGGTTCTCGTCGGCCTTGAGCTCGAAGACGAGGACGCGCGGCGTCGTCAGCGACAGCGCCAGGCTCGCCGCGGACACGATCGCGCTCGACCACGCGTGAGCGTTGAACCAGACGCCCGCCTCCTCCACCAACTCGAGCACGCGACTGCCGCCGGTGATCCCCTCGGCACGGCCCGGGTCGAAGCCGATCACGTCGGCGACCCCGGCACTGATGAACGCTCCATACCCCTCCACGTTCCATTCGCGCTCGCCCGAGCCGATCAGGGTCGAGCAGCTCGACCGGAGCTGCCGGAACTCGTCGAGCTCGGCCGGCTCGAATGGCTCCTCGATCCACGTCAGGCCGTGCTCCTCGAGGGCGTTCGTGAGCTGGATCGCAAACGACGTGTCCCAGGTGAGCGTGTTCACGCCACGGTCCCACATCAGCATCGGCTCCGGGCCGATCCGCTCGCGCAGGAGCCTGATCAGCTCGACGTCACGCGCGATGTCGACGCCGAGGTTCGCATCGCCTCGCTTGCCGAGCCCGAGCTTGCACCCCTGGAAGCCGAGCTCGGTGACGTAACGCGCATGACGGTCGGCCTCGACCTCGAGGCTCGCGTGCGCGGGATGCGTGCTCGCGATCGCGGGTAGGCGCTCGTGGCGTGCCCCACCGAGCAACTGGGTGAGCGGGACACCGAGCACTTTGCCTTTCAGGTCCCACAGCGCGATGTCGATCGCCGAGAGCGCGAAGGAGGAGATACCACCACGGTTTCCGTACCACCAGGCACGGCGACGGCAGTCGTCCCAGATCTCGAGGTTCTCGAGCGGATCGCGGCCGACGACGAGCTCGGCCCCGATGCCGGAGATCATCGCCTCGGTGGCCCGGCATGCATCCGGCCAGGAGGTGACCGCCTCGCCCCAGCCGATCGTGCCGTCATCGGCCTCGACCCGGCACAGCGTCAGGTGGCGTGTGGCGCCGCTGTCGTTCGGCTCGGGGTAGCGAACGGAGATCGGGGTGACCGAGCGGACAGCCGTCATACCCGCACTGCTTCGATCCCGAGCGCGTCTGCGAGCACGGGGATCTCGACGTCGAGCCGCCCACGGGCGAGGGCGTTGTGGTGGGTGGCTCCTGAGGCGATCCAGCGCGCCCCGGCCTCGAAGGCGGAGCCGGAGTCGAACCGGAACATCCCGTTCGGGCCCCCCATCGTGTCGTACCGCGCCTCCACGATCTCCCCCGTCGCCCAGGCGAGACGCCACGTGCCCTCGACCGGCGAGAGCGAGAGCGCCGTTGCCGGGCCCTGCTCGAGGCGGAACGAGATCGACGTGCCCGCCCCGTGGTCGCCGGGATAGTGGTCGTTCGGCTCCACGACAACCGGATGCGCCGGGTCGGCCCAGCCGGGATCGCCCTCTCCGCCCGCGGCCAGGAGCATCAGTCCCGTGTCCCGCTCCGGGGTGTAGAACTCGCAGTAGAGCGCCCTCCCGGACAGTGCTTTCGCAACGACGAGCGCGAGCGCGGTCGGCAGGTCGCCGGTGCAGGAGACGGGCACGCCGGCGCCCGTCAGGAGCGACGCCCCGAGGCATGCGGTGATCCCGATCGACGGGTTCCAGCGCAAGACGTCCGAGTGGCAGTTGACCGTCACGGCGACCGCGGCCCGCGAGGCGACGAGGTCTTCCAGGGCCAGCGCGAGCCGCATGCTCCGGTCGTCGGCCTCACCCTGATGGTGCGTCCAACCGCGCCCCGCCAGGCCGCGGACGCCGTCGGCGATCCGCGAGCCGTCGACCGCCGCGAACACGTCGTTCAGCTCGCCCGTCGAGACAGCATGCTCGGTGACGCCGAGCCGGCCGAGATCGGAGAGCGTCGACTCGACATCGAGGTACCCCACGATCGGATTGCCGACGCGGAGCACCGAGGCCCCGCGGAGGGCCGCCGCCGCCACTGCCGCGCGGACGGTGCGCAGCAGCAGGTCCACGTCGGCAGCGTGGTCTGGCGAAGCCGTCACGGTCGCGAACGGCCGCCGCTCGCGCACGAGCACGTTCGCGACCATCACCGCGGCCACCTGGCCCGAGTTGACAGTTGCCTGAGCCTGCGTCAGACCCTCCGGCAGGCGATCGATCGTCGGTCCGTTCCAGACGACGAGAGGCGCCTCGACGCCCGCGAGCGCACGCGTCACGTAGCTGGGCGGCGCCGCCATCGCCGGCGCGAACACGACCACGTCCGGCTGCGCCTCCAGGAGGATCGCATTCGCCGCCTCGCCCTCGGCATCGGACGTCAGCATGCCCGCGTCGACGACGTCGAAGTCGCGGCGCAGAAGCTCCAGATAGCCACGGACTACCGCCTCGCGCTCCTGCCGGAATCCCCGTGGCATCTGCTCGTCGAACAGGGTGAAGTAACTGGAGATGACGCCGAGCGTCGGTCGGGTCGGGCTACGCAAGGTGCCAGTCCTCCCAGTAGCGAACGAGCTCGCCCTCCTCGTCCGTCAGGCCCACCACGATGCCCTGCATCGACTCCTGCCAGCGCCGGCCGACGTCGTGCTCGGCGAAGCGGGCGAAACACGTCTCGATGTCCGGGTCGCACTCGCAAGTGGCCACGACCTCGAGGCCGCGGCGGAAGAGGGTGTAGTTGGCGAACCCGGCGGCCTTCATCGCCTCGACCATCTCGGGCCAGATCTCCTTGTGCCGGCGGACGTACTCCTCCTCCGTTCCCGGCTCGATTCGGAACACGTGGCACAGACGCTCCATCAGCGCACCCCCAATGCGTGAAGCCCCTCGCGGGTGGCGAGGGTCTCGGTGACGACGTCGAGCTCGTCGCAGCGCCACTTCGGCATCGGCACGTACTCGACACAGAAGAGCCCTTCGTAGCCTGCCACCCCGAGCGCCGCCACGAGCGCCGCAATGCCGCTCTCGTTGTCGCGCCAGCGCACCTGGATCGCCCCGGGTCTCGCCGCCCGGACGTGGAGATGCCCTGCCAGGGGTGCGAGGGTGAGGGCACGGTCGCTCGTCACCGACTGCAGGTCGAAGTGCGAGAGATCGAGCGTCAGGCGCAGGCCGGGAACGTCGCCGCAGAGCCGGGCGACGAGCTCCGGGATCGGCGCGATCGAGCCGGCGTGGGGCTCGACCCTGAGCTCGATCCCGAGCGACCGCGCGGCCTCGACGCGCCACGAGAGCTCGTCGACGCACGCGCTCCAGGCCCCCTCCGGGTCTTCCGCCCACGTGACGCCCGGCAGCACGGTGACCCCGGCAACACCGAGTCCCGCCGCAACCTCGAGCGCAGCGGCGAACTCCTCGCGCCCGCGCGCCCGCAGGCCCGAATCGCGCTGATTCGGCGCGATCTCCTCGACGGTGCCCCCTATCGCGACGAACACGTCCCCGCTTGCCAGGCCGTGCTGCTCGAGCGACGCGCGCAGCCGAGCGGTGACCGCCGCCGGATCGGCGACGAGCTCGGCGCCGTCGGAGAGGAAGAGCGCCAGGTCGACGAGCTCGAAGCCGAGCAACCGCACGATCCCGATCCGCTCGTGCTGCCCGGGAACCGCCGGGAACGAGTACTCGCTGCACGAGATCCGGGAGCTGCTCACGACACACGCTCCGACGCGCGCTGCTCGACCGCATAGCGCCGTGCCACGTCGATCATGTGGGCCTGGGCGAGCCGCGCAGCCTCGTCGACGTTCGAGCCGGCAAGCGCGTCCACGATCGCCCGGTGCTGCTCGAGCGAGCCCCGGGCCGTTTCGGGCAGCGAGTAGGCAGCCAGGGCTCCCTTGTGGCTGGCCTCGACGAGCCCGTCCATGAATGCCCGGAGGGCGGAGTTCTGCGTGTGAGAGCAGAGCAGGCGGTGGAAGGCGGCATCTCCCTCGGCGGCGGCGACGGGATCTCCCCGCTCGACCGCCGCTGCCTGCTCGCGAACGATCGCACCGGCCTCGCGCGCGGCGTCGATCGCGTCCCATTCCGACATCGATCGGATCACGTGCGACTCGAGCACCGAGCGAATCTCGTCGACCTCGAGGATCTCGTGCGCGTGCTGGTGGAGCCACGCCCCGACGAGTGCCCGGCTCCGCGCCGACGAGCCGCCGGCTGCGAGGAACCGTCCTCGGGTGCCACGCGTCTCGATCAGGCCGAGCGCCTCGAGGCTCGAGAGGGCCTCGCGGAGCACGGTGCGCGAGACGCCGAGCCTTTCGACGAGGTCACGTTCGGTTGGCAGCCGGTCGCCCGGGGCGAGCTCGGCCTGGAGGATCTGAGACCTGATCGCCTCCGTCGTCGCGTCGACCAGGGAGCCCTGACGGCGTCCGGCCGGAGACGGCTCAGCCCCCACGAGCCACCGGAGCGAAGAGCTCCGCCGTGAGCTCGAGCGTGTGCTCCACCAGCTGCTCGCCGGCTTCGGGGGCGAAGGGGGCCGCAAACCCGAAGTGCCGCTGCGCGACGACCGGCTCGTACCCTCCCAGCGGATACTCCTTCCGGGTCGGGACGTAGCCGACGAGCCCGTTCGAGTACCCGAGCGTGACCGGGAACGGTGCACCTGAGCGCTCCTTGACCTCGAGGCCGAGCTCGCAGAACGGCTCGCACGGCCAGGCGGTGATGCAGGCATCGCCGATTCGCAGGGCCTGCACCGGCAGCTCCACCGAGCGCTCGACCGTCCCGTTCGCGACCCGCTCCTCGACCGCCTTCGCCCAGCGCACGTGGAGGACGACCGGGTTCCACGACGGTCCGCGGCTCCCCCGCCGCCTGCAGGTCGATCACGCGCTGCTCGAGCTCGGCCCGGAGGGCGCGGATCTCGTCGAGCGACGGTGGCTCGAGGAGGGGGAGCACGACCCGCCGCTCGGACACGGCCAGCGTCACGTCCTGCTCGCCGGTGGGAACGTGGCGCCAGATCGCCATCGGGATGGCGGAGGCGTAGGGAACCTGCTCGGGAGCCGTCGGCGTCAGATGCGCCTCCGCCCGCGCCCGCAGCGCGACCAGCGCCAGGCGCTCCGCGAACAGCTTCTCCGCGCCGGGCTCGGTGTGGAACGACTCGAAGGGGACGATGTTTCCCGCGCAACCCTGGAGGAACACGCACTCCCCCCCGGTCCAGTCCCTGATCCGCTCGCGCAGTGGCCCGACGAAGTCGGAGGACGCCTCGGGCACGTCCGGGCCGATCACGACCGGATGCGCGGCGAAGGCGACGACCGTGCAGATCGCGCTGCCGTCCTCGGCGTCCACCCTGACCACCGCCACGTCGCTGTCGCACAGCTCGTCGGGGTTCCAGCCGAGGATCGTGCCGCCCTCGACCCGCTGGCGGCGGTTGACCGTCAGCCCCTCGGCAGCAGCGCGGCCGTGGCCGATCCTCGCCGGTCGCAGGCGCCGCGCCGCCTCGGCACAGGCCGAGACCAGCAGGTCGCCGACAGCGTCGCCGTACCGGCGCTCCTCGTCGTTCCACTCGGCGTCGCCGCCGATCTTCGCCCAACCCGGCGTCGGCGGCGCCGAGTGGGTGTGCTGCGAGTTGATCAGGACATGATCGGCGGGCGTCCCGACCGCTGACCCGATCCGCTCGCGAATCTCCTGCGCCCACGACCCCGAGGCGCCGACGAGGTCGGCCCCGAGCAGGACGACCCGCGTCGGCCCGTTCTCGAGCACGAGGGCGGTCGCCTCCATCGGCTCGCCGTAGCCGCGGGCCGGCTCCGAGCGGCGGAGGTAGCCCATCAGGTCGACTCCGAGCGGCGGCGTGATCGAGACCGCTGCAGCTCCGGCGCGCAGCCGTGGGGTTCTCGGAAACGCCTCGTCGTTCTCGCAGCGACCCAACGTGACGGGCGCCTCGTGTACCCGGGCGGCGGCGATGCCAAAACAGAAAGAACGATTCGTGTGGAAGTCTTGCGTCACGACTGCAAACGCTGCACCGGCATCGCGCGACCCGGCTGACGGCGCTCGGCGTGACGGTGCTGGGCGCGCGCCGTTCGGGCCCGATCCCCGTCCGGGAAGGTGTCGTGGAGGCCAACAACTGGCGTGACCGACTGTCGGAGGCGGACTTCGTCATCGTGACGTTGCCAAGCACCCGCGAGACGCACGGCATCGTCGGGCCGGCGGAACTCGCCGCGATGAAGCCGGGCGCCTGGCTCGTAAACGTGGCACGCGGGAATCTCATCGATGAACCGGCCCTCGTGGAGAGCCTCTCCTCACGACATCTGGGGGGCGCGATTCTCGACGCGTTCGTCCAGGAACCACTGCCTCCCGAGCATCCGCTCTGGCACCTCGAGAACGTGATCATCTCTCCCCATAGCTCCTGGAGATCCACGCGGCTCGGCGAGCGTCAGCTGGCTCTCTTCAACGACAACCTCGGCCGCTATTTTCGCCGGCACGGCCCTTCGGAACATCGTCGACCCTGAAGCAGGCTACTGACCCAGCCGGCGCCGACGAGTGACCACTTCACCGGCTGGGCGCGGAGGCCCGAGGCTCACAGCCCGAAGGCGACGTCGAGCTTGACCCCTGCGCCGGAGACGACCTGCTCGTTGACCTCGGCGACACTCTGCTCGAGGATGTCGGCGATCTCGGCCACATCGTCTGCGGTGAGGACGAGCGGTGGGGCGAGCGTCGCGTTGTGCGGCGAGGCGCGGAGCAGCAGCCCGCGCCGACGAGCGGCCCGCTGGACGGCCGTCCCGACCGGCTGGTCCGCGGCGAGCGGTCCTCCGGTGGCCGGATCGATGAAGTCGAGGCAGTAGAGCAGCCCCCGCCCGCGGAGGGCGCCGGCGATCGGATAGCGCGCATGGATCTCGCGCAACCGCGCCTCGAGCTCTGCGCCTCGCGCGACGACGTTCTCCAGCACGCCGTGCTCCTCCATGTAACGGATCACGGCCAGGCCACAGGCCGCCGAGACGGGATTGCTCGCAAACGTGTGCCCGGCCTGGTACTGGAGCACCTCGGCCCCGTCGCCCCAGAACGCCTGCGCCACCTTGTCGGTCAGAAGGACGACCGACAGCGGCGCGTACCCGCTCGTCAGGCCCTTCCCGGCGCAGATGATGTCCGGCCACACGTCCGCCTGCTCGGCCGCGAACCACGAGCCGAGCCGGCCGAAGCCGGTCACGATCTCGTCGAAGATCAGGAGCACGCCGGTCTCGTCGCAGAGCTCGCGCAGCCCGCGCAGGTACTCCGGCGAGAGCTCCTGGACGCCGGCCGTGAGCATCACTGGCTCGACGATGATCGCCGAAACCGTCCGCGGGCCCTCGTACGTGATCACGTCGCGAATCTGGGCGAGGCAGCCGAGCGTGCACGAGCCCGAGCAGGACCGGCACGAACCGGGGATCGGCGGGTGGGCGTGGATCCCGCCCGTCAGGAAGGGCTCGTACGGCGTCCTCAGCTGCGGCCACCCGGTCGAGGTGAGCGCCCCCATCGTGGCGCCGTGGTACGAGCGGTAGAACGAGATCGTCTTGTAGCGCTCGGCGCTGCCGCTTTGGCGGTGGTACTGGCGCGCCATCTTGATCGCCGCCTCGGTCGCCTCCGAGCCGCTGTTCAGCTGCTTGACGACGTCGTAGCGGCCGCCGGTGAGCCGGATCAGCTCGGCCGCGAGCTCGAGCGCTCGGTCGGTCGTCGTCATGATCGGCGACGAGAACGAGAGCCGCCGGTGCTGCTCCATGATCGCGCCGATGATCTCCTCGTTCCCGTGCCCGAGGCTGACCGCGAACACTCCCGACAGGCCGTCGATGTATCGACGGCCCTCGTTGTCCGTCAGCCTGATCCCTTCTCCCTCGACCATGATCAGCGGATCGGCCGAGAAGACCTTCATCTGGTTGAAGTCGACCATCAGATGGCGCGTTGCAGCGCGCAGGTCGACGCCGGCAGGTGGCGTGCTCGTAAGCTTGGTCATGGTGACAGTCTGACTTTGTCAGACCACGGCGTCAAGTCCAGTGCCTCGTTGGGCTGAAGCGCATCTCGTCGTCCTGGATAGGGCCTTGACTTGTCTGACCAGACACCCGTAGGATCGATGTCGATGGCCGCCGGCGACCGCACCTGCCGCTGCGCCGTGGGGTCGCCGGAGCGGTGACGGCCCCGGTCACCCAGCTCTCCATCTCGACCGTCGCGCCGCGCCCGCAACCCGCGGCCAAGGGGCTTGGCCGCCCCGTCGGGACGCCGCTGACCGTCCTCGAGGGGGTCGCGGACGCGCGTGGCGCCTCGTCCGCGGGCCTCCCGCCCGCCCGTACCTGGCTCGTCGTCGTCGAGCTCGAGGATGCCGACGGCGTCGTCGGGGTCGGCACGGCCGGATTCGGGAACCCCGCAGCGGTCGAGCTCGTGCGCCAGCTCGAGCCTCTGGTGGTCGGCCGGCCACCCTCCGAGGTCGCCCACATCTGGGAGTCGATGTATCGGGCCACGTTGAACGTCGGTCGGCGCGGTGTCGCACTGCACGCGATCAGCGGGATCGACATCGCTCTCTGGGACCTGCTCGGGAAGCAGCTCGGCGTGCCCATCTACGAGCTGCTCGGGGGCAGGGTGCGCCCTTCGCTGCCGGCGTACGCGAGCTGGCTGTACGCGACCGAGGATCTCGACGCCCTCGCGGCCGAGGCGGCAGCGTGGGCCGCACAGGGGTTCGGGGCGGTCAAGCAACGGCTTCCGAACGGGCCGCTGGAAGGCCGGGAGGGGATCCGTCGCAACATCGAGCTGATCCGCACGGTGGTCGACGCCGTCGGCCCCGGCGTCGACGTGATGGCCGACGCCTACATGAGCTGGGACGTCGGCTACGCGATCCGCTGCATCAGAGCGATCGAGGACGCGGGCCTGCGGCTGCGCTGGTTCGAGGAGCCCGTGATCCCCGACGACATCGCGGGGTTGGCCCGGATCCGGGCGGCGGTCGGAACCCCGATCGCCGCGGGCGAGCACGAGGCGACGCGGTACGGCTTTCGCGACCTGGTCACCGCCGGCGCGGTCGACGTGCTGCAGCCCGACGTCAACCGCCTTGGCGGGATCACCGAGGCGCGTCGCGTGTGGGCGCTCGGCGAGACGTTCGGCCTCGACGTAATCCCACACCTGGGCTTCGCCCACAACGCCCAGCTCGCGATCGCCAGCCTCGCGACCCCACTCCTCGAGTACATGCCGCCGCCGCCGAGCCCCGATGCGGCGGACGAAGACCAGATCTTCTGGGTCGCGTTCCCGGACGAGCCACGGGCCGAGAACGGGCGGGTGACCCTGTCCGGCCGGCCGGGCCTCGGGGTCGAGCTCGATCGCTCGGTCCTCGACCCGGTGCCCTGAGCGCCCCTGCTCCGCGTCTATCCCCGACCGAAATGGAAGCTCCGTGACCGTCACCCGCATCGTGCAGCTGTCCGACCTCCACGTCTTCGCCGATCCCACGGAGCGGCTGTTCGACATCCCCACCCGCGAGCTCCTGCTCGACGTGATCGCGCACATCGAGCGGCACGAGGGCCCCGTCGACCATCTCGTCGTGACCGGGGATCACACCCATGAGGAGATGCCCGAGGCCTACGCCGCCGTGCGAGAGATCCTGCATCCGTGGCTCGACCGGCTGTGGCAGGTGCCCGGCAACCACGACGACCGGGCGTCACTGCGCTCGTTCTTCGCCGATCGGATCGGTGGCGAGGGCGACGACAGGGTCACGTTCGCGTTCCGTGCCGGGCAGTGGCTCTGCCTCGGGCTCGACACGCAGGTGCCCGGCCAGGTGGGCGGCGCGATCGGTGCGGCCGAGCTCCAGTGGATTCGGGACCGGCTCGACGAGCACGACCTGCCCTCGGCTGCCCTCTTCCTCCACCATCCGCCCGTCCTCCTCGGCTGCGAGTGGCTCGACCGCATCGGCCTCGAGGGACGCGAGGCGCTCGCCGAGCTGATCGAGCGCGACACCCGGATCCGGCTGGTCTGTGCCGGGCACGTCCATCACGAGTCGGAGAACCGGATCGGGGCCGCCACGGTGGTGACGACGCCGTCCACGGGCCTGCAGTTCGACCCGGCCGGCGAGGTGTTCACCTTCGTTCAGGCCCCTCCCGGCTACCGGGTGATCGAGCTGGACGGCGAGCGTTGGTCGACGAGAGTCGTGCGCCTGCCCGACGCCCTCTACCCCCCACGGCAGCCCTGAGCCGCGGCCGGGTGGGCTAGGCGGAGGGCTCGCCCGGCGGGTCGCCCGGCGACGCTGCCCGGCCGGCCTCCAGCTTCCGCAGCTCGGTGCGACGGATTTTGCCCGTCACCGTCAGCGGCAGCTCGGCCACGAACTCGACCGACCGAGGTACCTCGTAGCCGGCGAGCCGGCTGCGGACGTGGCCCTGGAGCTCCGTCGCGAGCTCGGCCGACCCGGCTGCGCCGGGAGTGGTGACGACGAAGGCCTTCACGACCTCGCCGCGCACGTCGTCGGGGACGCCGATCACGGCGGCGATCGCGACGGCCGGGTGCCGGATCAGGCACTCCTCGATCTCGCCCGGGCCGATCCGGTGGCCACCGCTCGAGATCAGGTCGTCGACCCGCCCGATGCTGAGGTAGTTGCCGTCCCCGTCGACCTCGGCGAGATCGCCCGTGTGCAGCCAGCCATCGCGGACCTTCGCTGCCGTCGCCTGCTCGTCCCGCCAGTAGCCCAGGAAGACGACGGGGTCTCCCTCGACACGGACGGCGATCTCGCCGTCGACGAGACGTACGTCGTGGCCGGGGTACGCCCTGCCCATCCACCCCGGCCTCGCCGGCCAGGCGGCACAGTTGCCGATCAGCAGGTTCGCCTCGGTCTGCCCGTAGAACTCGTTCAGGCGCACGCCGAGTCGCTCCTCGCACCAGGCCGCCGTCTCCTCGCCCACCGTCTCACCACCGCTGCCGAGCGTGCGAAGCGAGACCGGCACGCCCTCGCAGCGCCGCATCATGCGCAGCGCCGTGGCGGGCATGAAGACGTTGCGGATCTCCGCGTTCGCGATCACCTCGAAGGCCAGCTCCGGATCGAACCTCGGCGTCCGGAACGCGACCACCGGCACGCCGCGCGCGAGCGCAGGCATGACGACGTTGTAGAGCCCGCCGATCCAGGACCAGTCGGCCGGCGTCCACATCCGGTCGCCCGGCTGCGGGAAGAAGTCGTGGGAGAGCGAGACGCCGGACAGATGGCCGGCGAGGACGCGGTGGCCGTGGAGCGCGCCCTTCGGCTGACCGGTCGTGCCGGAGGTGTAGACGAGCAGCGCGGGCGTCGCGGGCTCCGTCTCGGCGGCGCCGAAGTCCGGCGACGCCTCGGCCAGGAGCCGCTCGAAGTCCCGGTCGACGTCGATCGTGAGGCCGTCGAACCCGAGCTCTGCCACGCGCTCGAGGGACTCTCGCTCGCCCAGGACAGCGCTCGGGTCGGAGCCGCGTAGGCGGACCTCGAGCGCATCGAGCCCGAACGCGCCGCTGAGCGGCACCGCGATGGCACCGAGCTTGTAAATCGCGGCGTGGGCGATCACCGTTTCCGGCCGCTGCGAGAGAATCAGCGCCACCCGGTCGCCGAGCCCGACGCCCGCGGCCGCGAGCGCGTTGGCGAGCCGGTTCGCACTGTCACGGAGCTCTCCGAAGGAGACGGTGCGCGTGATCGCGCGCCCGTCCGTGACGAGGATCGCCGGAGCGCTCGCCGGCTGCCGGTCGCAGATCTCGACGCCGATGTTGACGCGTTCGGGAACCCGCCACCGGAACGAGTTGCGTAGCTCCTCGTAGGTCTGCGGCGCCTGGCTCATGCCCAGAGGTGGTGCAGCAGCCGCAGATAGACCTGTGTCGCGCGGACGAGCTCCGCGATCGGGACGAACTCGACGTCCCCGTGCGCGCCGGTCCCGGCCGGCCCGTGGTAGACCGACGGGATCCCCGCCTCCCCCTGGAAGACCGCGGCGTCGGCGACGATCTTCAGGCCCTTGAACGGGAACTCGGCGCCGACGACGTCGGCGTACCCGGCCCTCAGGGCAACGGCGAGCGGGTGCTCCGGATCGATCGCGTACGCGTCCCGCACGAGCTTCAGCTCGAGCTCGATCGCGCAGCCGGTCTCCTCGGCGATCGGGCGGAGCAGCTCGCGGAACTCCGCGTCCACCTCGGCGAGCGTGTTCCCGGGCGCCCAGCGCCGCGTGCCGACGACCTTACAGCTCGCGGGAAAGCGGTTGTAGAAGTCGCCGCCGTGCACCTCACCGACGAAGTAGGTCTCGGCGCCGACCCACGGGTGCTCGACCGCTGCGAGCTCGGCCGTGCGCGCGTCGATCGCCGCGAGCACGCGCGCGGCAGCGGTGATCGGATGTGGCGTCCCGGCCGCGGTCTTGAGCTCGTGCGTCGCCCCGCCCGGCCGGGTGATCGTTATCTCCATGGTCGCCGTCCCCATGTGGGCGACCACGAAGCTGTTGCCGGAGAGCTCGCAGACGACGGCGAAGTCCGAGCGGAAGCCGTGCTCGCGCAGGAGCCAGGTCAGGTCCTCCCCACGCCCGCCGGGTGCCTCGTGGAGGCCGATCGCGACGATCACGAGCTCGCCGGGGAATGGGCCCGACTCCCTCAGGACCCGGGCCGCCTCGGCCGCGCAGGCCATCGCGCCCTTCATGTCCGCGCTGCCCCTGCCGTAGACGGCACCGTCCTCGACGCGGGCCGGCTCGTGCGGGATCGGGACGGTGTCGAGATGGCCGTTGAGGACGACGCTAGGGCCCGGCAGCCCGCCGCTCAGTCGGCCGACCACGATCGGCGTGGCGGGGAAGACGTCGTCGAGCACCTCGACGTCCAATCCGATCTCCCCGAGCCGACGTGCGTAGAGCCGCGCCACCTCCGCCGTGTCGCCGGTCGGGCTCGCGACCTCGACGAGCTCCAGAGTGAGGTCGCGCAGGCGGTCGGCATCGACGTGCTCGATCATCGTGTACTCCTCGGTCGCGTGGTCGTCTCATCGTCCCATCCCGGCCGCGTGCGCGCCTCGCGCAACGCGAAACCCGATGTGCGAGGCCAGCCTGCCGGGAAAGCTGCGGCTCCGGGCGGCGCAGCGGAGGTGACCTCCGGGGCTGGCATACGAGCCGCCCCGAAGCACTCGCTCGCCCGCCGAGCCAGCGTCGTCCCTGCCGTCGCGTGGGTCATACGGGTACGGCGCGTAGCAGGTCGCGACCCACTCCCACACATTGCCTGCCATGTCCAGCAGGCCGTAGGGGCCGGCTCCGTCAGAGTGCAGTCCGACCGCCGTCGTCCCCCCGCGTTGCTTGATACTGCCCCCGTACGTCGCATGTGCGTTTGCCGGAGGATCGTCGCCCCACGGGTAGAGCCGGGCATCAGCGCCCCGCGCCGCCTTCTCCCACTCCGCCTCCGTCGGCAGGCGGGCGCCGAGCCAGGCGCAGAACGCCGTCGCGTCGCCGTGGTCGACGTACGTGACCGGGTGCGAGCCGAGACCGGCCGGCGGTTCCTCGCCCGGCCAGTGCAGGGGCGGCCGGTGCCCGGAGGCGCCGACGAACGCCGCGTACTGATCGTTGGTGACCGGCGTGAGCGAGATCTCGAACGCGTCGAGGTGGAGCTCAGCCCGAGGCACCTCGTCCGGCATCGCGGGCGCGCGCTCGTCGACCGGGTCGCGTCCGATCGGGAAGCGACCGCCCGGAACGTCCACGAGCTCGAGCAGCACGTGGTCGGTTCCGGCAGCGGCGGCCACCCGCAGGCCGATGTAGGTGTCAATCGCTCCGGCGAGGAACGCCTGCCTCGCGGCACAGCGGATCCCGTCGGCGCCGTGGATGTACGCCCCGCCGCGCGCGACCCTCGGCTCGGGCGAATCACGATCCTCGCGGCCGTCGAGCGACGCGTAGGGATACGGCCGGTACGCGCTCGACACCCACTCCACGACGTTCCCGGCCAGGTCGAGCGCGCCGCACGGAGCGGCCGAGCCGGCCAGGATCCCGGCCTTCGACGGGCCGCCGATGCCACGCTCGTAGACGGCCGAGCCCGCATCCGGCGGCACGTCGCCCCACGGCCACAGACGCCCGTCGCCGCCGCTTGCCGCCGCCTCCCACTCGGCCTCTGTCGGTAGCCGGACGCCCGCCCAGGCGCAGAACGCCCACGCGTCGTGCCACGACACGTACGTGACCGGGACCTCCTCCTGCCCCACTGGCACAGCCCCACTCGGCCACGAGCTCGGCGGGCGATGGCCCGTCTCCTCGACGAAGACCCGGTACTGCGCGTTGGTGACCGGAACCCGCCCGATCCGGAACGACGCCACGTCGACGAGGTGGCGCGGGCTCTCGTCCGCATCGGGGGGGTACGCGGCGGCCGGGTCGCTGCCCATCAGGAACGGCCCAGCGGGAACGAGCCCCCACTCGATCGCCGGCCGTGAGTTCAACGCGGCACTATCGGCAAGACGATCCGGGAGGGACGCGAGGCGTCGGCGTACACGGTCTGCTCCGCCACGACCTGGTGCGTGTGCCGTCCCATCGGCTCGCCCGTGTTCGGGTTCACGTCGAGGCGCGGCCAGTTCGACGAGGAGATGTCGACCCGGATCCGATGGCCGCGGTCGAACAGGTTGCTCGTCGGCGGCAGGTCGATCGTGACGGGGTAAACCTCGCCCGGGGCCATCAGCACCTCCTGCTCGAAGCCCTCGCGGTAACGGCAACGGATCACCGAGTCGTTGAGGATCATGTCGAAGCCCTCGGGGTAGTCCTCGTTCGGTGGATGGACGTCGATCACCTTGGCCGTGAAATCGGTGTCGACCGCGCTCGAGGAGATCCACAGGTTCACCTGCATCCGGCCGGTCACCTCGACCGGCTCGTCGAGAGGCTCCGTTTGGAAGACGAGCACGTCCGGCCGCTCGGAGAGGCGCGGGTACGGCTCCTCGGAGCCGAAGAACGCGGGCGACTCCTTCTGGTCGACCGGGCCCGGGGTGAGCAGGTCGCGCAACCGCAGCACCGGGCTCAGGAACCGTGCCCAGGCCTGCTCCATGCCGGCGCCCTCCGACGGCAGCTCCCCGATCGAGCAGTAGAGGCCGCCGAGCGTCGGCACCGGGTGGCCGGGGTCGAAGGTGAACCGACGCGGCTCCGCGTCCGCGGCGGGGAGCGACGTCGCGAGCGACCCGTCGGCGTGCAGGTAGTACGGCGTCTCGACGCGCCGCGCCAGCGGCCACTCCTGTTCCTCGCGCCAGCGCCCGCCGTGATCGAGCTTCCCCTCCGGCGTCATCCTGCCCGAGCCGCCGCCCATCACGAAAATCCGGACGGGAGCCTCGTCGTCCGGCTGGCCCGGTGCGTCGTCGGGGAGCCAGCGGTCGAAGTAGGCGAGCTGCTCCTCGAAGTAGCGTTTCACGCCCCAGACGCTGTCGGGGCCGAAGTCGACCTGGTGGCAGTACGTCGCATCACCACGCATGCCGACGTGGCTCCACGGACCGACGACGAGCCGCATCGGCGAGCTTTTCGTCGCGCACATGGCGGAGAAGTACTCGGTGTCGGCCGTCGGAAACGGGTCGTACCAGCCCGTCGACATCGTGACCGGGATGTCGGCGTGGTCGTCCCAGAACTTCGTGAAGTTGTGCTCGACCCGGTCCCAGTACTCGTCGTAGGCGCCGCGGGTGTAGTAGTCGATCAGCGAGTCCTCGAGCGCGGGCACGTGTCGGAGCGCGGTCTGGCCGCGCTGCCAGGGGGTGGCGCGGAAGAGCTGGCGCAGGTCGCGAAGGTCGTTCCAGACCTCCCCCTGCTTCTCCCGGTCCGGCTCTCCGGCCATGCCGGGCCCACCGGAGATGTCCTGTGCGTCCTGCGCATGGATGAAGAGCGCCCAGAACATGTGCTGCTGCATCGCGCCGCCCTCGCGGCACTGGTTCTGGAAGCTGTTCGTCGGCACCACGTCCGGCCAGATCGCAGTCAGGCTCGGCGGCCGCTCGAGCGCCGTGCGCACCTGCGTGATCGCCCCGTACGAGCTGCCGACGGTGCCGATCCGCCCGTTCGACCATGGCTGCGCGGAGATCCACTCGCAGATGTCGAAGCCGTCCCGGCCCGTGTGCGGCGTGGCGGCGTGGTAGTAGACGCCTGACGCCTCGGAGCGGTAGCGGTCGCGCAGGTCGACCAGCACGACGTTGTATCCCTTCGGGACGAAATAGTCGGCGATCTCGGTGTAGCGCTTGTCGGTCTTGTCGTACGGGGTGTGCAGCATGATCGTCGGGAAGCTCCCGGCCACGAAGTCCCCGTCCCGCCCGGGCCGGAAGATGTCGAACGCGAGCCGGACGCCGTCACGCATCGGGATCATCACGTTCTTGGACACGACGATGCCGTAGTCCGGGCTGCCGGCGGTCACGAGAGCACCTCCGGCGACTGGAAGACAGGGATTACGGTCTCGACCCGGTGAGCTGGGCTCCGTCTGTGCGTCACGCTTCCTCCCTCTCGATGATCAGGTTGCCGACCTCGTCGACACGAAATCCGAAGCCCGGGTGGACGACCGTCGTCGAGTCGAACTCTTCCACGATCGCGGGGCCGACGATGGCGGTGGCCGTCGCCGGCAGTCCGTAGCGGTCGTAGATCGGGCAGTCGACGTAGTCGCCGGCCTCGGCGAAGAAGACCGGCCGCCGCTCCTTCGGCTCGGGCGTCGCACCCGCCGCGACCAGCTGCGCCGCCGGCTTCGGGATCCGGCCGATGCTCGTCAAGCGGAGGCTCACCACCTCGACCGGCTCCGATGGTGCGCTGAACCCGTAGGTGCGGTCGTGCTCGGCGTGGAAGCGATCGAGCAGGCCCTCTCCTGCGGGGATCGTCAGCTCGTAGCTCTGCCCGACGTACCGGAGGTCGATCTGGCGCAGGAACTCGATCGCGTCCCCGCCGAGACCCTCGGCTGCCAGCTCGGCTCTGCCGGCGTCCTCGAGGTCGGCGAACACCGCCGCGACTTCGTCCGCGTCGAGCTCGTCGAGACGGCGCATCATCGTCAGGGCCGTGTCGCGCTTGAGATCGGTCGTGAGGAGCCCCGTGGCGGAGAAGATGCCCGGGCTACGCGGGATCAGCAGCATCGGGATCTCGGCGTCGCGGGCGAGCGCGTTCGCATGCACCGGGCCGGCCCCGCCGAAGCCGACGAGGACGAAGTCGCGGGGGTCGTAGCCGCGCTGCACCGAGATCAGGTGGAGCGCGTTGACCATCGCGGCGTTCGCGATCTCGATGATCCCGTTCGCTGCTTCGGTGACGCTGAGTCCGAGCGGCGTGGCGCAACGCTCCTCGATCGCACGCGCCGCGCCCTCGACGTCGAGGCCGATCTCGCCGCCGAGGAAGTACGCGGGGTTGAGGCGACCGAGCACAACGTTCGCGTCGGTCACGGTCGGCTCGACGCCGCCGCGCCGATAGCAGACCGGCCCGGGGTCGGCGCCGGCGCTCCGCGGACCGACGCGAAGCAGCCCTCCCGAGTCGACCCAGGCGATCGAGCCGCCGCCCGCCCCGATCTCCACGAGGTCGACGACGGGCGTCCGCACGGGGTAGCCGGACAACGACATGCCGCCGATGCCCGCTCCGGCATGGCCGCCGACGTTGTAGTCCTTGGTCACCGACGGCCGGCCGCCCTGGATCAGGCCGACCTTCGCAGTCGTCCCGCCCATGTCGAACGAGAGGATGTCGGGACGCCCGAGCGTCTCGCCGAGGTATGCCGACGCGATCACGCCCGCGGCGGGCCCCGACTCGACCATGAACACCGGCCGGCGGCGGGCGGCGTCCGACCCGAAGATGCCGCCGCTCGACTGCATCACGAGCAGCTTTGCCTGCACGCCTGCCTCGGCGAGCCGCCTTTCGATCCGCTCCAGGTAGCGCTCCACGACGGGCCTGATCACGGCGTTGATCACCGTGGTCGACGCCCGCAGGTACTCGCGGAACTCGGGTGCGACCTCGGCCGACAGCGAGATCGGGATTCCGGGCAGCTCCTCCGCGAGGATCTCCCCCACCCGCTGCTCGTGCTGCGGGTTCACGTACGCGTGCAGGAGGCAGACGGCGACCGATTCGACGCCCTCTCGCCTGAGGACGGCCGCTGCCTCGCGGACGGAGTCGTCCTCGAGTGGCAGTAGCACCTCTCCCTTCGGCCCGAGCCGTTCCCGCACGACGACCGCTCGATCGCGTGGCACGAGCGGCTTCGCCTTCTCGAACTGGGTGTCGTAGAGCGTCGGCCGCACCTGCCGTGCGATCTCGAGCAGGTCGCGGAAGCCGTCGGTGGTGACGAAGCCGCTGCGGGCGATGTTGCCCTCGATGATCGCGTTCGTGGCCACGGTCGTGGCGTGGACGACGAAGCCGACGTCGCCGGCGCCGACGCTGCCTTCTGCAAGTGCCCGCTCGGCCGCCCGCATGAATCCCTCGGAGGGGTCGGCGGGGGTGGTCAAGACCTTGGCGATCGAGACCGCACCCGTGTCCTCGTCGATCAGGGTGGCGTCCGTGAACGTGCCCCCGATGTCGATCGCCAGCCGAACGCTCATGCTGCTCCCCTCAATTCGTTGGTTGCTTTCTCGTCGAGCTCTCGATTCTCGATCACGACCCCGTAGCGCTCGCGGGCGCGGGCGACGCTGACCTTCCCCTCGAGCACGTCGCGCAGCACGTGCTCCGGATCCCGCTCGTCGGCCGGGCCGTACCCGCCGCCTCCGCAACTGCGGACGCTGACCGTGTCGCCCGCCTCGAGATCGGTCGTGCTCTTCGAGCCGAGCCGGGTCTCGACGCCGTCGCGGATCAGGACGTACTCGGCGACATGCGCCTCCTCGCCGCCGAAGGCGCCCCACGGGCCCTTGCGGTCGCGGTCGGCCAGGATCGTGAACGTCGTCGGCGCCAGCAGGCGGAAGTCCTTGCGCAACCCGAGCCCGCCGCGGAAGCGGCCGGGGCCCTCGGAGTCCTCGATCAGCGAGAGCCGCGCGATCTGGACCGGATAGTTCAGCTCGGTCTCCTCGATCGGCGCGTTCTCGGTGTTCTGGCCGTGCGCCTGCACCGCGTCGGGGCCGTCGCTTCGGTGCCGGGCGCCGTAGCCGCCGGCAAGGGCCTCGTAGAAGCAGGTGTAGCTTCCCCGGGCCACGTCGAGCGAGCCGAAGCCAGCCTGGCACATCATGCCCTTCGTCCCGGCCGGGAGTCGCTCCGGGAACGCTGGCAGAAGCGCGCGGAACATCACCTCGACGAGGCGTGTCTGGGTCTCCCAGCCGCCGACGACGGCGGAGGGCCAGGTGCAGTTCGTGACGGAGCCCTCCGGGGCGTTGAGCTCGAAGGCGCGGTAGAAGCCGTCGTTCACCGGCAGGTCGGGGTCGATCAGGCACTTGAGCGCGTACGCGCAGGCGGAGAAGGTCATGGCGTAGGTCGAGTTGACGGGCGCGCGCCGCTGCGGGTCGGAGCCCGACGTGTCGAAGCGAACGACGTCGGGTGCTGATCTCGATCTCGACCTCGAGCCGCACCGGCTCGTCGGTGTACCCGTCGTTGTCGACGGAGCCTTCGGCCCGGTGCGTGCCCGGCGTGAGCCCGGCGATCTCGGCGCGGACGCGCCGCTCCGTGTACTCGAGCAGCTCCTCCATCGCAGCGCGGAGCGTCGTGTCGGAGAAACGCCCGGCCAGCGCCTGCAGCCGCCGCACGCCCGTTGCGTTGGCCGCGATCTGGGCTCGGAAGTCACCCGCCGTCTCGTGCTTCGAGCGGATCTGCGCCAGGATCAGCCGGAAGACGTCGTCCACGATCTTCCCGCCGGCGACGACCTTTACCGGCGGGATGATCACGCCCTCCTGGAAGACCTCCTGGAAGGCGCCGATCGACGCCGGCGCGCCCCCGCCGACATCGACGTGGTGCGCGAGGTTCGCCACATAGCCGAGCAGCCGGCCGTCGACATGGACCGGCGAGATGAGACTGACGTCGTTCAGGTGGACGCCGCGCGGGTGCGGGTCGTTCGTCACGATCGCGTCACCGGGACCGAGGTTCTCCGGGCCGTAGCGTCGGACGGCGTGCGGCACCTGCTGCACCATCGACCCCAGGTGCACGGGCTGCGTGAACGCCTGCGCGACGGTGCGCAGCTCCGCGTCGAAGAACGCGCACGAGAAGTCGGAGCGCGTCTTGATGTTCGTCGAGTAGGCACTCCGCTTGAGCGCGAGCACCATCTCGTCCGTCGCCGCGACGAGCGCGTTCCGGATCACCTCGAACGAGATCGGATCCACGCGTCCCTCACCTGCCGCGGCTCCCGCGGACGCCCCTCCGGGCCCGTCGCGCTCATGCGCGCAGCGCCTCGGTCGCCGCCGCGTCGAGAGCACGATCCTCGACAGCGACCCGGTAGACGTCGCGGGCCCGCTCGGCGCTGACCTTGCCCTCGAGCACGTCGCGCAGCACGCGCTCCGGCTCGCGCTCCTGCGGCGGGCCGTAGCCGCCGCCGCCACAGGTGCGGTAGCTGACGACGTCACCGGCGATCAGGTCGACGGTGGCCTTCGCGCCCAGCCGGCGCTCCTCGCCGTCCCGGATCAGCACGTACTCGGCGACCCGGCCGCTGTGGCCGCCGAAGGCGCCCTCCGGCCCGTGCAACGTCCGGTCCGAGAGCACGGTGAAGGTCGTCGGCCGGTCGAAGAGAAAGTCCTTGCGCAGGCCGAGGCCGCCGCGGAAGCGTCCCGCGCCGTCCGAGTCCTCGACGAGCGCGAGGCTCGTCACACGAACCGGGTAGTTGAGCTCGGTCTCCTCGATCGGGGCGTTCTCGGTGTTCTGACCATGCGCCTGGACGGCATCGGGGCCGTCGCTCGCAAAGCGCCCGCCGTAGCCGCCGCCGAACGTCTCGAGGAAGCAGAAGTACTCGTTCGTGACCGGATCGATGCCGCCGAAGCCCGCGTGGCACATCATCGCCTTCGTCCCTGCCGGCAGCCCCTGCGGCAGCGCCGGGAGGAGCGCGCGGAAGATCACGTCGACGAGGCGCGTCTGCGTCTCCCAGCCGCCGACGACGGGCGCGGGCCAGCTGCAGTTGGTGACGCTCCCGACCGGAGCGTCGAGCCCGATCACGCGGTAGAAGCCGTCGTTCACCGGCAGGTCGGGGTCGATCAGGCACTTGAGCGCGTACGCGCAGGCGGAGAACGTCTGCGCGTACGTCGAGTTGACCGGAGCGCGCCGTTGCGGGTCACTGCCCGCGAGGTCGAACGAGACGCCGTCCGGGCCGATCTCGATGCGCGCGCACAGCCGTACCCGATCGTCGCTGTAGCCGTCCGTGTCGACGAAGCCCTCGGCCTCGTAGGCCCCGTAGGGCAGGGTCGCGATCTCGGCGCGGGTGCGCCGCTCGGTGTAGTCGAGCAGCTCGCCCATCGCGGCTGTGATCGTCGCGTGACCATGCCGCGCGACGAGCGCCTGCAGCCGCCGCACGCCCGTTGCGTTGGCCGCGATCTGGGCTCGGAAGTCACCCGCCGTCTCGTGCTTGGAGCGGATCTGGGCCAGGATCAGGGTGAAGACGTCGTCGACGAGCTTGCCTGCCTCGACGACCTTGACGGGCGGGATGATCACGCCTTCCTGGAAGACCTCCCGGAAGGCGCCGATCGAGGCGGGAGCGCCGCCGCCGACGTCGACGTGGTGCGCGAGGTTCGCCACGTAGCCGAGCAGCTCTCCCTCCACGTAGACGGGCGAGATCAGGCTGACGTCGTTGAGATGGACGCCGCTCGGAAAGGGGTCGTTCGTGATGATCACGTCTCCGGGGCCGAGGTTCTCCTGGCCGTACGTCCGCACCGCCTGCGGCACCTGCTCCACCATCGAGCCGAGGTGGACCGGCTGCGTGAAGCCCTGGGCGACCGCGCGGAGCTCCGCGTCGAAGAACGCGCACGAGAAGTCCGAGCGCGTCTTGATGTTCGTCGAGTAGGCGCTGCGGCGGAGCGTCAGCACCATCTCGTCCGTCGCCGCGACGAGAGCGTTGCGAATCACCTCGAACGAGATCGGATCGAGCGGCCGGCCCGTCACGCGCGGTTGCCCTCGCCCCAGACCGAGTTGAAGGTTCGCCCCTCCGAGAACCGCGCTCCGGAGAGACCGGAGATGTCGATCGGCGCCTCCTGGCCCGCGATCACGGCGGCGAGCGACTCACCGATCGCGGGGGCGATCTTGAACCCGTGGCCGCTGCCGCCGAAGCACGAGTAGTAGCCGCCGATCTCCTCCTCGCCGACGATCGGGTACCAGTCCTCGGTGATGTCGTAGACCCCCGAGTACCCCGTCACGAACGTGCCGCCGTACTTCGGCTGCGTGAGTGCGGGGGCGAGGTCGGGCAGCCGGTTGAGGAGCCTCGGCACCATCTTCGAGACGTGCGCCTCGTCGGTGCCGTCGTCGTAGGTTTCGGGATCGACGGGCTCGAGCTCCTTCGGCCACCCGTCCCCGACGAGGATCTTGCCGCCGACGTACGGCCGGCAATAGAGCCTCTGTGGCACATCCGAGATGACCGGGAAGTCCTGGAACCCCTCGGGCGCATCGAAGATCGCCTCGTGCTCACGGCTGAAGGTGATCGGGTAGTCGACGCCGACCATGTGCCCGATCCGGTCACCCCAGGGGCCGCAGGCGTTGACGACGACGCTCGTCGCGATCTCGCCGTCACCCGTGACGACGCCACTGACGCGCCCGTCCACGGTCGAGATGCCGAGCACCTCGCAGCCCTCGTAGACCTGGAGGCCGTCCCGTTGGGCCGAGCGGACGAGCGACTCGACCGTGAGCACCGGATCTGCGAACCCGGAGGTCTGCTCGAAGCAGGCGAGCCCTACTCCGTCGAGCCTGAGCTGGGGCCAGCGCCCCATCACCTCGTCCGGCGTGAGGAGCACCGTGTCGACGCCGAAGCCCTGCTGGACGGCGATCGTCTGGCGTAGCGCCTGCTCGTCCTCGGGCGCGGCGAACAGCATGTAGCCGAGCTGGTGGAAGCCCGCAGGCCCGCCGAGCTCTTCCTCGGCGTTCGCGAACATCGCCGCGCCGCGGACGGCCAGCCTGATCCCGACCTCGTTCGAGTAGTGCTGCCGGACGTGTGCGGCCGAGTACTGCGTCGAGCCGCCGCAGAGCTTCCGTTTCTCGACCAGCGCGACCTGGCCGAACCCGAGCTTCGTCAGGAAGTGGGCAGTGCTCGCCCCCATGATCCCTGCCCCGATCACCACGGCGTCGGCCTTCTCGATCACCGGTTGCTCCTCTCGCCTCGTAGAGCGGCTGTCGCCGCGGAGTCCATCACACCTTCGCCGTCGACCACGACGCCGTACAGGCGATGCGCCGCATCGACGCTCACCTTGCCGTTCGCGACGTCGTGCGCGACCCGGGCCGGATCGCGGCTGAGCGGCTCGCCCCAGCCTCCGCCCCCGGCGGTGCGGTGGTCATAGACGTCGCCGGCCTCGATCGTGGTCGAGAACATCGCCGGCAGGAGCGTCTCCGTCCCGTCCGGGCGCACGAGCAGGTTGCGCGACGGCGCCCCGGTGCCGCCGCCAGCCAGGCCGTACGGTGGCCGGTCGGCACGATCCGACCGCACGATCAGCGATGTGGCAGGGGTGAGGCAGCGCCAGACCCGCTCGATCGCAAGGCCGCCGCGGTTCTCGCCGGCGCCGCCCGTGTCGGGAACGAGCCCGTAGCGCTCGATCACGATCGCGAACTCCGACTCCGCCACCTCGATCGGGATGTTCGCGGCGAGGCTCGCCGGGTTCGTCAGTCCGTCGTTGCCGTCCCACGTGGGCGTCCCGCCCCAGGTGCCGACGATCAACTCGTAGAAGACGAAGCGATCTCCACCCTCGGGATCGTCGGCGCCGAAGATCGCAAGCGTGTTGCCGCCTTCCCCGGCTGCGGGCACGCGGTCCGGGATCAGCTGGGCCAGCGCCCCGTTCAGCGCGTCGAGCACGCGGAACCCCGTCACGCCTCGCATCGAGGAGGCAGCCGGCATCACGACCTCGGCCACCGTGCCGGGCTTCGTGAGCACGTGGATCGGCCGGAAGGCGCCGGCCGTGTTCGGCACCTCGAGCGTCAGCGCGCACCGCACCGCCTGGTAGACGCACGCCATCACGAACGAGCGCGTGCTGTTGAGCGATCCCTGCACCATCGCCGAGGATTCGGTCAGGTCGGCGGTGATCTCGTCCCCCGCGATCGTGACGCGGGCGGTGATCGGCACGTCGCGGGCGACGACCCCGTCGGAGCCGAGGTAGTCCGTGAACGAGGCGCTGCCGTCGGGCCACGAGGCGATCTCCTGCCGCACGAGCCGCTCCGTGTAATCCAGGAGCGCCGCCGTCAGTCCCTGCAGCCGCTCGCGACCGTGCCTGACCGCAAGCGCCTGGAAGGCGCGCTCCGCCACCGCGCAGGCGGCGATCTGGGCGCCGAGATCGCCGAGGGTGACACGCGGGATCCGCACGTTCGCCTCGATCAGCTTGAAGACGTCCTCGACCGGCTCTCCCTCCGCGTAGAGCCGGAGCCACGGCATGCGCAGCCCCTCCTGGAAGATCTCCGTGTTGTCGCAGGCGCTCGAGCCGGGCAGGCGGCCGCCGACGTCGCCGTGGTGCGCGGTCGTGACAGCGAAGCCGATCAGCTCGTCTTCGTGGTGGACCGGCTTGACGATGAAGATGTCCTGCAGGTGCATGCCGCCGTCGAAGGGGTCGTTCATGATGAAGACGTCGCCCTGCCGCAGCCGGTCGCCGTAGTGAGCGAGCAGCGACGTCATCGCTGTGGGGATCGAGCCCAGGTGGAAGGGAACGCTGACCGCCTGCGCGATCGTCTCGCCGTCGGGGTCGCAGAGCGCGGCCGAGAAGTCCATCCCGTCACGGACGACGGTCGAGTGGGCGGTGCGGATGATCGTCGTCGCCATCTCGTCCGAGATCGACTGGAGGGCGTTGGCGACGATCTGCAGCGTCACCGGGTCGATCGTTCGGCCACGGCGTCGAGCGCTCCGGGGTCGCGAGTCGAGGTCGACCGATCGGCCATCTCAGACCTCCCGCTCCAGCACGAGCGTGCCGGTCTCGCCATGCCGATGCACGCCCCAGCCCTCGGGCACGACGACAGTGGTGTCGTACTCGTCGACGAGCAGCGGCCCGGCCTGCCGCTCGGTCCCGATCGCCGTGCGCGCCTTCACGGGCACGGCGACGGACGCGCCGCGGAGCCACACCGACCGGGTGGCGTCCCGGTCCGGCACGTGCGCATCCGCCACGTCGAAGACGGGGGTCGCCGGCGAGGCGCCGAGCGCCGCCAGCCGGACGGCCCGGATGTCGACGCGCGACCCGGGCTGGCCGCGAACGCCGTAGAGCTGCTCGTGCTCGTCCTCGAACCGTGCCCGCAGGGAGGCGAGCAGCTTCCGGTCGATCGGCCCGTCCGGCAATTCGATCTCGATTTCCCAGCTCTGCCCCTCGTAGCGGAGGTCGGCCGTTCGGGCCCAGGTCGGCTCTTCCCGGCCAGCGAACGAGCGCGCCAGCAGAGCCTCCATCTCTTCGAGGAGCGAGGTGATGGCCGGGGGGTCGACGTGATCGACGTCGAGGTGGCAGGCGCGCACCTCGTGGAACTCGGGGCGCGCGAACAGGAGCCCAACGGCGCTGAACAGGCCGGCCACCGGAGGCACGAGGATCGTCGTGGCGCCGAGCTCGTCGGCGAGCCGGCCCGCGTGGACCGGCCCGGAGCCGCCGTAGGCGATCAGCGCGAACTCGCGTGGGTCGCGGCCCCGTTCGGACGAGACCGATCTGAGGGCGCGGGTCATGCGGGCGTTCGCGATCCGGTGGATCCCGTCGGCCGCCTCGAAGACGCTGAGGCCGAGCGGCGCCGCGACGCGCTCCACCGCCTCCTCGGCGAGGGCGCGCGAGATCGTGATCTGCCCGTCCGCGACCGCTCCCTCGGGCATGAAGCCCAGCACCACGTTCGCATCGGTGACGGTCGGCTCGGAGCCGCCGCGCCCGTAACAGGCGGGCCCCGGATCCGCACCGGCGCTCCGCGGGCCGACCTGCAGTCCTCCGGCCGGGTCGAGCCACGCGATGCTGCCGCCGCCGGCGCCGACCTCGGCGATGTCGATCGTCGGGATGCGCAGCAACTCGCCGGCGCCGCGGATCAGCCTGCTCCCCGCCGAGATCGAGCCGCCGACCTCGTACTCTCGGCCGCGCGCGATCACGCCGTTCTCGATCAGCGAAGCCTTGGCCGTCGTCCCGCCCATGTCGAAAGCGATCGCGTTCGTGAGACCAAGGCGCTGCGCCATCCCGAGCGCCGCCACGACGCCGGCCGCGGGCCCCGACTCGAGCGCGAAGACCGGGCGCAGCTTCGCATCGTCGGAGGTCATCACGCCGCCCGATGACTGCATGATCTGCAGCGGGGCGTCGGGGAGCCCGATCGCGTCGAGCCCCGTGCGAATCCGGTCGATGTAGGACGACATCAGCGGCCGCACGTAGGCGTTCACGACCGTCGTCGCCGACCGCTCGTACTCCCGCTGCTCGCGCAGGATCTCGCTCGAGAGCGAGACGATCGCGTCCGGCAACTCCTCGGCGAGGATCGCGCCGACCCGCTGCTCATGGGCCGGATAGAGATAGGAGTGGAGGAAGCAGACGGCGACCGAGTCGATTCGGAGCTCGCGCAGGCGGCCCGCGAGCGCCCGCACCTCGTCGTCGTCCAACGCGCGCTCGACGGTTCCGTCGGCGAGCATCCGCTCCGCCAGCTCGAACCGAAGCCGCCGTTCGACGAGCGGCGCCGGCTTGCGCCAGAAGAGGTCGTACATATGGGGCACGCGCAGTCGCCGCAGTTCGAGCACGTCGCGAAAGCCCTGCGTCGTGACGAGGGCAGTCTCGGCGCCGAGCCGCTGGAGGACGGCGTTCGTCGCCACGGTCGTACCGTGGACGACCTCGGCGACCCCCTGCGACCCCTCACCGCCGGCGAGCCCGGAAACCGCCTCGACCACCGCCTCGTCGTAGCTCGGCGGCGTCGAGAGGAGTTTCCTGACCTGGACGCGGCCGTCGGCGGCATGGTGGATCACGTCGGTGAACGTGCCGCCGACGTCGACCCCGATTCGTGCGGCCGTCGCGCTCAGCCGGCGCTCACGATTATGCGATTTGAAATAGCAAATTGCATTTCAAGCGAGCTTAGAGCAAACTATCCTTCGATGGAAGCCCCTTCCCTCCAGATTGCCCCGCTCGAGGAGCGCGAATCGGTCGAGGTCCGCGTGGCGCGGACGCTGCGCGAGCTGATCGTCGCCGGCACCCTGCCGGCGGGCGCCCCACTCGTACAGCGCGACCTGGCCGACCAGCTCGGCGTCTCTCCGACGCCGGTGCGGGCGGGCCTGAGTCAGCTCGAGCGCGAAGGTCTCGTCGCGGTGACGCCGACGGGCAGGTCGGTCGTGAGCCGCCTCACCCGCGAGGATTTCGAGGAGATCTACGCCGCGCGCCTCGGACTCGAGTGCCTGGCCGCCAACGTCGGCGCCCGCGCGGTCGGAAAAGCGGAGATCGCCCAGATGAAGAAGATCCTGCAGCTCCTGCGCCGGCTCGCGGTCGAGCAGAACGTGGAGGAGTACCTACACCAGCGCTGGGAGTTCCACGCCACCTGCTACCGGGCAAGCGGCCGCCAACGGCTCGTGGACGAGGTGGAGCGCCTGTTCTGGCGGGCCGACCGCTACAACCGGCTCGTCCTCTCCACCGCCGAGCGCTTTCGCGAGTCCGTCGGTCGCTATCGCGGCTTTCTCGCCGCCTGCGAGGAGCGAGACGGCGCCCTGGCCGAGCGCATCGTGCAGGAGAGCATGCGCTGGGCCGTCGAGCACACCGCCCCAGGCCTGCCGTCGGAGGCGGAGGAGCTATGAGCGGCGACCATCGTCCCTTTCGCCTCGGCGTCGACATCGGAGGAACCTTCACCGACGTCGTGCTGCTCGGCGACGACGGTTCCGTCCGCACGATCAAGGTGCTGTCGACGCCGGACGACTACGCGCGGGGAGTCGTCGCCGGAGCCACGGCGCTGCTCGCTCAGCACGACGTCGACGCCGACCTCGTCGCGGGCGTCGTGCACGCGTCCACCGTTGCGTCGAACACGATCCTGGAAGGACTGGGTGCCCGCACGGCGCTCGTGACGACCGAGGGGTTCCGTGACGTCCTCGAGATGCGCCGGCTTCGGATCCCCGTTCTCTACGACGTCCAGTACGAAGGACCGAAGCCGCTCGTTCCCCGCCGGCTCAGGTTCGAGGTCGCCGAGCGACTGGGGCCGGACGGTGAGACCTGGCGGGAGCTCGACGAGGCCGCCGTGCAGGTCGTGGCCGACCGGCTGCGGGAGGAGAACGTCGAGGCGGTTGCGATCGCACTGCTCCACTCCTACGTCGACGACACCCACGAGCGTCGCGTCGAGGAGATCGTGCGCGCCACGGTCGGCGAGGACGTGTACGTGACCCGCTCGGCCGAGATCCTGCCCGAGATCCGCGAGTACGAGCGCACGAGCACAGCGGTCGTCAACGCCTACGTCGGCCCGGCGATCGGCCGCTACCTCGGCTCGCTCGTCGACCGGCTCCACGAGGCGGGGATCCTGGCGCCGCTCGAGGTGATGCAGTCGAGCGGGGGCACCCTGACCCCGGAGACCGCCCATCGGAAGCCGGCGCACCTGATCGAGTCCGGCCCCGCTGCCGGCGTGATGGCGTGCAGCTACCTCGGCCGGCTGACGGGCCGGGCCCAGCTGATCTCGCTCGACATGGGCGGGACGACCGCCAAGGCCGCGATCGTCGAGGACGGGCTGCCGGTGCGGACGAGCGAGTACGAGGTGGGCGCCGGGATCAACCTCAGCAGCAAGCTCGTCAAGGGCGGCGGCCACCCGATCAAGCTCCCGTTCATCGACGTCTCCGAGATCGGCGCCGGCGGCGGCAGCATCGTCGGGATCGACGCCGTCGGCACGGTCACCGTCGGCCCCGTCAGCGCCGGCTCGATGCCCGGACCGGTCTGTTACGACCTCGGCGGTGTCGATCCCACGCTCACCGACGCCCTGCTCGCGCTCGGCTACCTGAACGAGACGCAGCTCGGCGGCGGCGCGATCACGTTGAACGCGGCGAAGTCGCGCGAGGCTCTCGACCGCATCGTCGCGACGCCGCTCGGCCGCTCCGTCGAGGAGGCGGCCCACGGGATCCTGCTGCTCTCGGTCGCCACGATGACCCGCGCCGTCAAGGCCGTCACGACCTACCGCGGCCGCGACCCGCGCGACTTCACGCTCTGCGCGTTCGGCGGCAACGGGCCGCTGACCGGGGTCGAGATCGCCCGCGCGCTCCAGATCCGCCACGTCCTCGTTCCTCCCGCACCCGGGGTCTTCAGCGCCCTCGGCCTGCTCTTCTCCGACACCGAGCACGAAGTCGTGAAGACGCTGATGCTGCGCGGCGGCGAGCTGACCGCCGAGGGGCTCGAGGCGGCCTTCGCCCCGATCGAGAACGAGGCGACCGCGCACCTCGCGGCGACGGAGGATGCGCGAGGTGAGTGTGACCCGCTACGCCGACGTCCGCTACGCCGGGCAGGCCTACGAGCTCTCGGTCAGGATCCCCGCCGGCCCGATCGACGTCGCCCGCCTCGTTCAGGACTTCGTCGCCGAGCACGTCCGCACCTACGGACATGGCGCCGCGGACGACCCCGTCGACCTCGTCTCGATCCGTGCGCTCGCCCGGGTCGAGCGCACGGCGGCCCAGCGCTACGACCCGCTCGCTGCGATCCGAGCGCTCCCGCGCGTCGAGGGCTCGCGACTCGCCTACTTCGGGCCCGACATGGGACAGGTCGAGACGCCGGTCTGCAATCGGGCCGGTCTGCTCGACGGACAGCGCGTGGGGCCACTGCTGATCGACGAGGTCGACTCTACGTGCGTCGTCCCGCCGGGTTGCGTCGCCCGGCTCGACGGCTACGGCAACATCGAGGTCGAGATCGATGGCTGACTCCAGCGTCGACCCGATCACGCTCGAGGTGATCAAGAACGCGCTCGCCTCGACCGCGGACGAGATGGCGCTCGTGATCATGCGGAGCGCCTACTCCCCCGTGGTCCGCGACACGATGGACTACTCGACCGCGCTCTGCGACCGCAACGGCAGAGTCGTGGCCCAGGGACTGACGCTGGCCGTCCAGCTCGGGACCTTCCCAACCGTGATGGGCTACGTGCTCGAGGAGTTCGGCTCCTCGGCCCTGCCGGGCGACGTCTACATCGCCAACGACCCCTACGGCTGCGGCGGCCAGCATCTCCCCGACCTCTACGTGATCAAGCCGATCTTCGTCGGCGAAACGCTCGAGGGCTGGGCGGCGACGATGGCCCACCACTCGGACGTCGGTGGGATCGCGCCGGGCAGCGTCGCCGTGCACGCGACGGAGATCTACCAGGAGGGCCTGCGGATCCCGCTCTCGAAGCTCTACGACGGCGGCGTCGAGAACACGACTCTGATGCGGCTGATCGAGGCGAACACCCGTCAGCCGATCCACGTGCTGGGCGACCTGCGGGCGCAGCTCGCCGCCTGCCGCGTCGCCGAGCGAGGGCTGACCGCGCTGCTCGAGCGCTACGGCCCGGCCGCGCACGACTACATGGACGAGCTTCAGCGCGTCGCGGAGCGGATCATGCGCGCCGAGCTGGCGAAGCTCCCCGACGGCGTCCACGAGTTCACCGACTGGATCGACGGGGTCGGCGAGGACCCGGTGCCGATCGCGATCGTCGTCCGCGTCGAGATCGCTGGCGACGAGATCCTGATCGACTTCGAGGGGACGGCCGCCCAGATCGACGCCAGCGTCAACTGCCCCGTCGGCATGGTGCGCGCGGCCTGCTACTGCGCGATCCGTGGCATCGTCGGCGCGGAGATCCCGAACTGCGAGGGCTACATGACGCCGATCCGCGTCAACGCGCCCGCAGGCACGGTCGTCAACCCCGTCCTGCCGGCGGCCTGCGGTGCCCGCGGCGTGGTCGGCTATCGCGTCTATGACGCCCTGATGGGGGCGCTCGCCCCACTCGTTCCCGACCGCGTGCTCGCTGCCGGCGAAGGCGGGCCGACGCTGATCGCCTTCGGCGGGTACGAGATCGGGGACGATGGCGTGCGCCGGCCGTTCGGAACGACGGAGGTGATCGTCGGGACGTGGGGAGCGCGGTCGCAACGGGACGGCCTCGAGGGTGTCTCCAACCCGCTCGCCAACCTCGGCAACCAGCCCGTCGAGCTGCTCGAGGCCGACATTCCGATCGCGGTCGAGCACTACGGGCTCGTTCCGGACTCGGGCGGGGCCGGCCGGCAGCGGGGCGGCCTTGCCTACGTGCGGTCGTTCCGCGTGCTCGCCGACCGCGCGACGCTGACGATCCGCACCGACCGCCGCGACCATCCGCCCTACGGGCTCGACGGCGGCGCGCCCGGCGCTCCCTCCCGGAACACGGTCGTGGCCGCCGCCGGCGCTACGCGCGAGCTGCCGACGATGCCGATGGAGGCATACACCCTCGTCAAGGGCGATCGCTTCACGCACGTCGCCGCCGGTGGCGGCGGCTTCGGCCGGCCAGACGAGCGCGACCCCGCAGCGGTCCTGGAAGACGTCCTCGACGGGAAGGTGTCGATCGAGGCCGCGCGGGAGAGCTACGGCGTCGTGATCGCGGACGGCGTCGTCGACGACGGGGCCACAGCGCTCGCGGAGGAGCTCGCGCTGAGCATCGACCTCGCGATCCGGAACGGCCTCGTCGTCGACGGCACCGGGGGCGAGCCGCGGCCGGCGGACATCGGCATCGACGACGGCCGGATCGTCGCGATCGGAGAGCTGCCGGAGGCCGACCGCGAGATCGACGCGGCCGGCAAGGTCGTCGCACCCGGCTTCATCGACATCCACAGCCACTCCGACTACACGCTGCTCGTCGACCCGCGCGCCTCGAGCGCCGTCCACCAGGGCGTCACCCTCGAGGTCGTCGGCAACTGCGGCTTCGGTTGCTTCCCGCTCCTCAACAAGGAGCTCGCACCGAAGGCGATCTACGGCCACTCGGACGACGTGCCTCTGACATGGACGTCGGCGGCAGGCTACTTCGAGAGGCTCGAGGAGGCGGCTCCCGCGATCAACGTGCTCAGCCTGGTGCCGAACGGGCAGCTCCGGCTCTCCGTCGTCGGCCTCGCCGACCGCCCTGCCCGCCCCGACGAGCTGGCGCAGATGACGTACCTCCTCGACGAGGCACTCGAGCAGGGAGCGTGGGGCTACTCGACTGGGCTCGAGTACGCGTCGGAGCGCGGCGCGGACGAGGACGAGCTCGTGCACCTGTGCACCGCCTGCGGGCGCAGGCACGGGATCTACGCCACGCACACGCGCCGCCGTGACGAGGGCGCCGACGAGGCCGTCGCGGAGGCGCTCCGGACGGGCGAGCGCTCGGGCGCCCGCCTGCAGGTCTCCCACCTGATTCCCCGGAACGGCCTCGAATCAGCGCGTCGCTGCGTCGAGCTGGTGGACGAGGCGGCCGCTTCGGGTCTCGACGTCGCCTTCGACATGCATACGCGTCTCTACGGGACGACCTTCCTCCTCACCGCGCTGCCACCGTGGGCGCTCGACGATCCTTCGCGTTTGCGCACGATCCTCGGCAGCGCCGAGCAACGGCGCGCGATGCGCGACTACGAGAGCATCCTCAGCGCCGGGGGCGACTGGAGCCGCATCGTGCTGCTCGACAACGACGTCTGGCCCGACTACGCGCGTCGCGACATCGCCTCTATCGCAGCCGAGCGAGGCCAGGATCCGCTCGACGCCGTCTACGACCTGCTGCTCGGCGCGGCCGACCGGCACGGCACCGAGGGCCCCGGCAGGCTGATGGTGATCATCCACGCCTACACCGAGGAGCAGCAGCGGGAGGCGTTCGCGCACCCGCTCTGCGTCCCGGGCTCCGACGCGACGACGATGGCGCCCGATGGGCCATTGGCGGGGAAGGTGTTCCACGGTGCGTACACCTGGGCCGCGTGGTTCCTCCGCTTCAGCGTCCAGCAGGAATCGATCCTGAGCCTCCCGGACGCGATCCACCGGCTGACTGGAGCCCCGGCCGACCGGCTCGGGCTCACCGACCGCGGCGTGCTCCGGCCGGGAGCGCACGCGGATGTCGTCGTCTTCGACCCGCTCGCCTTCAGGGAAGAAGGCACGACCTTCGAGCCGAGCCGCCTCGCCACGGGCATGGACACCGTGATCGTGAACGGCGCCGTGACGTTGAGCGGCGGCGAGCCGACGGGGACGCGCGCCGGGCGCGTCCTCCGTCGTCCCTAGGTCCGCCGGTTCCGTCCAGCCGGGTCAGGCGTGACCGGGCAGGCTGCCGCGCAGGTCGGCGAGCTTGGCGCGGGCTTTCGTCTTCTTCCCGAGCTTCAGGAAGGGCACCTTGTCGAGGAGCTGCGCCTTCCGGCCGTCGGACATGCGGCGCCAGGCGAAGACGCCGATCAGCGCGAGCACGAGAGCTTTCATCTTGATACCTCCACTTTCTCGTCGGTTCACTCCTGATCAAGTACCCGGCTGCCGCAAAACGAAACGGGGGCCGCGATCACCTGCTCGGGAGCGTGCCGACCTCCTCGGCCAGGATGCCGACCGTGACCGATCCTTCCTCGATCCCCGACACGAGGTCTGCGGGGATCTCGCGCGGAAGCTGACCCAGCCCGAGCCGGACGGCGAGCCCGTGGAAGGTGTCGAGCTCCTCGTCGCCGAGAACCTCCTCCACCTCTCCGGCCGGGACCCCGTCGAGGGTCGTCACCTTCCAACCGGGCTCGATCGCGTGCCAGGAGACGGGCATGCGATCACCGTACCCGCCGCCGAGCGGGACGGAACACCCTACGCCACGACGGGCCCGCCCGTTCCGGCGCAAACGTGCCCTCCACGATTGTTTCCGGCCGGGCGCGGGTAGGAGGTGTCCGAGCCAGCGTCCGTCGCTACGCGCTCGGAACCACGGTACGGAGCAGAAAGGAGCGTCAGCAAATGAAGCTCGGGCACGCGCTCTCGAGCAAGGAGCAAGCGCCGCTCGCCGACCGGGCGGGCCTCTCCCTGGTGCTCGGCGCCGACAACACCGATCCTCGGATTGCCGGGCAGCTCGCGAGCCCCTCGCCTTCGCTGGGCCCTTTGGGCTGGCGTGGGCCTGGAGCGCCCGTCGGGCTACGGGCCGGAACGGGGCTCACGTGGCCGATCATCCACCTCCACCCTCCCCAAGCCTGACATGACGCGACGGGGAGGTTGGCGGCGAACGGGCCGGAGACGCTTCGGCTACGTCGATGCGAAGGGCCGGCGGATCACCGACGAGGCCGACCTCGAACGCGTGAAATCCCTCGCCATTCCACCGGCATGGGAAGAGGTCTGGATCTCGCCGAACCCCCGGGCCGACCTGCAGGCGACCGGAACCGACGCCGCGGGCCGCCGTCAGTACATCTACCACCCCGCCTTCAGGGCACAGCGCGAGCAGGAGAAGTTCGCCGGCCTGATCCGGTTCGGAGAAAGTCTTCCCGTCCTCCGGGAAGCGATCGCGAAGCACGCCAGCAGCAAGGCTCTGACGCACGACTGGGTCTGCGCCACGGCCGTCACGCTGATCAACCGAGGCTGGTTCCGGGTCGGGTCGGAGCAGCACGCCCGGCGCAGCCGCACCTACGGGATCACGACGCTGACCAAGGGTCATGTGCAGAGGATCCGAGGTAAGTCGGTCACGTTCCGCTTCCGCGCCAAGCACCGGGTGCTCGTCCGCTCGACTGTCGTCGACGAGGAGCTGGCGTCCGCGATCTCGACGCTGAAGAAGGCTCCCGGAGGAGCACGGCTCTTCCGCTACGAGAACGGCGAGGGGTTCGTGAACCTTTCCGCCCCGACGCTCAACGCCTACCTCGGCGAGCATGCGAGCGAGCACATCACCTCCAAGGACTTCCGTACGTGGGGCGGCACGCTGACAGCTGCGGTCGCGCTTGCCGAGCACGGCCCACCCGGATCAGAGGTAGAGGCGAAGCGCGCCGTAGCCGCGGCGATGCGACGGGTTGCCGCCGAGCTGGCGAACACGCCTGCCGTGGCGAGGAGCTCCTACGTGAGCCCGGCCGTCGTCGAGCAGTTCCTCGCGGGCCGCACGCTCGACGACTTCCGCCCTCACCGTCTCCGCGTCGCTTCGCGCCTGGCGGCCGGGCTCGCGCCGGAAGAGGCCGCGCTCCTCAGTCTGCTGCGCTCGTGGCGGATCCGAAGCGCTCGGCCAGAGGCCCGGGCGGCCTGAGCGGCCCGCGCGCCCCTCGTCCCGGCTTGGGGCAGAGTCGGGGCACAGTCCGACTCTGCCCCAAGCCGGGCCGTCGGCTAGGAGACCTTCTCGGTCTCCGTCTGGGCGTCTGGATCGAGTGAGTCTGCGCGGGCGCGGAACTGATCGGCCTCGATTTCCTGCTGCCGGGCCCGCTCCGCGTGCTCCTCCGCCTGCCGACGCGCCTGCTCGGCCTCCCGCGCCGTCGCGTCGGCATGTTCGCGATGCTTCTGCGCCTCGACGCGCGCCTCGACCCGCCTTCGTTTCTGGGTGCGCGAGAGCGACACGAAGACCACGGCGGCCGCGATCACGGCAACGGCGAGAACGATGAGGATCAGGAGCGTCGTGTTCATGAAGACATCGTTCCCCCTCGACCAGTCGCTCAAACGTGGAACCGGCGTACGTCGGAATCACCCGATTCGGGTAGAACTAGAGCCATGGCCACGGATCCCATCGTGATCGTCGGGGGCGGCCGCGCCGCCGCCAGCCTGGTCGACAGCTACCGGGAGGCAGGCGGTCAGGCCCTGATCACCGTCGTCTCCGCCGACGAGCATCCCCCTTATAACCGGCCACCGCTCTCGAAAGGCATCCTGCGCGGAGAGATGGAAGCGACCGGAGCGCTCGTCCACTCGCCCGAGGAATACGAGGACCTCGTCGTCGAGCTGCAACTCGGCACCGCGGTCGAGTCGGTCGATACCAAGGCGCGCACACTCCAGCTCTCGAATGGCCAGTCGCTCGAGTACGGGACGCTCGTGATCGCCTCCGGGGCCAGCCCCCGCCAGCTGGACGTTCCGGGCGGCGATCTTCCCGCGGTGCATGTGTTCCGCACGATCGCCGATGCCGAGGCCGTCGCTGCGGAGGCTGCCGAGGCGCGCAAGGCGGTCGTCGTCGGCGGCAGTTTCATCGGCTCGGAAGTCGCGGCTTCGTTGAGCATGCTCGGCTTGGAGGTCACGATCGTCGAGATGGGCGACCGCCTCGTGCCGGCTCTCGCATCCCCGGAGCTCTCGGAGCAGATCGCCGAGCTCTTCCGCGAGCACGGCGTCGAGATCCTGCTCGAGGAGCAGATCGAGGAGTTCACCGCGAACGGCCGCATGCTGACAGGCGCGCGCACGGCGGCCGGCACGTCGATCGAGGCGTTCGTCGCCGTCGTCGGCGTCGGCGTCGTCCCCTCGGTCGAGTTCCTCGACGGCAGCGGGATCGAGCTCGACAACGGCGTCGTCGTCGACGACCACTTTCGCGCCTCGGCCGACGACGTCTACGCGATCGGCGACGTGGCCTGTTTCGACGACGTCGTCTCGGGCCGCCGCCACCGGATCGAGCACTGGTCGAACGCCGACGCGCAGGGCAAGCACCTCGGCGCGAGCCTCGCCGGCGCCAACAAGGGCTACGAGCACGTGCCGGCGTTCTTCACGAAGGTGTTCGACCTCCAGATCCAGCTTCTCGGCGACACCCAGGGCGTCGACGAGGTCGTTCTGAGAGGATCGCTACCCGACCGCAACCTGATCGGCTACTACCTCCGCGAAGAGCAACTCGTCGCGGCCGTCCTCGTCGGCCAGGCCGGCGACATGGTCGAGGAGCTCAAGGGGTTGATCCGCGAGAGGGCGCGTCTGAGCGACCGCAGCAGGCTCACGAACGATCAGGTCCGCCCGGCCGCAGTGTTCGCCAGCTGAGCGAGCCGCATACGGTGCAGTCGTCCGCGACGACGCGCTCGCGGCAGCGGTCATCGCGCAGCTGACCAGGTTCCTGCCTCGCTCGCGAAACCGATCGGACGCCGTCTCAGCCGACGGTTGAGGGCGGGGCGGCGTAGCTCGGCGCGACGCCGAAGATGCCCTCGGCCACCGCGTTGCCCTCGGCGCCGTAGCTGTGCCGCACGCCCGCAGGCACGAAGAAGCCGTCGCCCGGTTCGAGCGTCTCCTCGAGATCCCCGGCTCGCACCCGAAGGGCGCCTCGGGTCGCGTAGAGGAGCTCCTCCCCGGCGTGCGCCTCGATCGTGCTGCTCTGCCCGGCGTTGACCGTGACGGTGCCGACAGTGAGGTGCTCGGTGCTGACGAGCAAGCCGACGAGCACGCCCGTGTCGAGTCGAAGCGTCGCATCGGCGCGGCGAAGGAGAGCGAAGGCGCCGCCCTCCTTCCTCCCCGTGCCGAGCAGCCGCCCGAGCACCGAATCGTCGGCGTACGCGTTCACGTGGAGGTACGGCTTCGTCTGCGCGTACGCACCCGAGCTGCCCGTCGAGGGCGGCGGCGAGAAGAACTCGAGCACGCGCAGCGGCTCGTCCCCGTACGAGAAGCCGTGATGCCACGTGTCGCGGCGAAAGAAGACGCTCTCGCCGGGCTCGGCGCGAACGATCTCACCCGTCTCGGGGTTCGCGAGCACGAGCGTTCCCTGGAGCACGTGGAGCAGCTCGTCGGCGGCGAAGATCGTGCGAAAGCTCTCGGAGTGCGTGAACGCGCCGCCCGGATCCATTCCGAAGACGATCGTGTGGATCTGCTGCGACGAGACGTAGATCCAGTCCTCGACGAGGCCCGCATCGGTATCGCCCCACGTGTGGCGCACGACCTCCCCGGCCCGCAGGACCGTTGGCGCGTCGAACGACGGCCGCGGCGAGGGCTTATAGCCCATCGTGGCTGCGATGGTCGTGGGCGTGCCGATCTGCCTCGGCCGTCACCCATTCCGAGTCGTAGACGGGATCCGGGAAGTCGCTCTCGATCGCGCGTGCGACCCCGTCGCTCCCGGCCGCCTGAGCGGCCAGCATGATCTCCAGAGCGTGATAGGCCTGCTCGGGACGGGTCACCGGGGCTCGCCCCTTCTCGACGCAGTCGACGAGATGCCGCAACCCCTCCGTCCACTGCCAGTGCGGGTCGGACTCGGGGAAGACCCGCCAGGAGCTCTCGTCGTTGTGCCACATCTCCCACCCCTCTGGCGCCCAGTCGTCGCCGAGGAGCTGAACCGTGCCCTCGCTACCGTAGAGCTCGATCGCCGGCGAGCGGTACTTCTGCAGGGTGAACCCCGTCGTCACGGCCGCGAAGCGCCCGTCGCCGAAATCGAGCAGCACGTGCGCGTTGTCGTCGGCCTCGACCGTGATCGGGCTGCCGTTGACGACCCGCTCGGGAATCGCGACACCGACCATCGCAGTCACGCGCCTGGCCGGGCCGAACAGGGCGCAGAGGCTCGTCACGTTGTAGACGCCGAGGTCGAACAGCGAGCCGCCGCCAGGCCGGTAGAACCATTCGTTCCAGTCGGGCCCGGCCCAGCCGTAGCGGGCCCGGCCGTTCAGCAGCCTTCCGATCCCTCCCTCGCGCACCGTTCGATGGATCGCGCGGAAGGTCGGGCTGAGGAGGATGTGCGGCGCACAGACGAGCACGCCGGGCGCCGTGCGCGACAGCTCGACGAGCTCCGCGGCCTCCTCGAGCGACGTGGCCATAGGCTTCTCGACGAGCACGTGCTTGCCGGCCTCGAGCGCCGCCTTCGTCAGCGCGCCGTGCTCGTTCATGCTGGTCAGGACGAGGACGACGTCGACGTCGGGATTGGCGATCACGGCCTCCGCGCTCTCCAGGCCGCCGTCTACCTCGAAATGGGCCGCTGCGCCCTCGCGCTTGCCGTCGTTGCGGTCGTAGACCGCGACGACGTCGACACGGCCTTCCGTCCGCAGTCGCTCGATCATGAATCGATACGGGCCGGCAAAGACGCTGCCGCAGCCGATCACGCCGAGGCCGAGGCTCACGTCGTCGCCCTCGCGACCCGGTAGTACGCCTCGGTCCAGGCCGGCTGGTCGACGTCCAGTCCGCGCGCGAGCCCGAGCTGCGCGCTGAGCACGGCCGCAGCCGGGAACGTGCTGACGGCCGCGAGCCGGCGGTCGGTGGCGTCGGGAACCGGCGTTCGCACGACGGTTGCCCCCTGGCCCGAGCAGATGCGCTCCGACTCCGCGAGAAGCGGGTCGTCGTCGCTGGTCGGCAGGCTGAGGACGAGATCTCCGGGTCGCAGGGCCATCATCGCGGACGTCGCGCCCTCACGGGTCTCGACACCCTCCGTGGGAATTCCCGAGACCTCCTTCAAGAGCAGCGCTGCCTCCAGTGCGGCCGCCCACGCCGGCCCGCTGCCGAAGGCGATCGCGGTCGACGCGTCGATCGTGCCGAGCCCGTCGGCCCAGTCGCGCGCGGTGGCGAGCGCACCCGCGACGTGCTCTGGCACGAGACGGAGCGCGGTCGCGAGGCCCGAATCCGCGCTCAGCTCGGCCCAGAGGGCGAGCGCCGTCACAACGCCGCCGCAGAACGCCTGCGTGTGGGTGACCGCGCGCTGGTTGCGGACCGTGACGAGCGCGCGCGCTCCCGCGCCGGAGCCGAGCGAGGAGCGTGCGGTCGCCGTGATGGCAGCAAAGGGGTTGGGAGCGCCCGCAGCGCCTACCGCTTCGACGAGGTCGCGGAATTCGCCGGACGAGGAGACGACGAGCAGGACATCGCCGGGCCGCCAGGTGAACGCGCCCCGCGCGAGCAGCCCGCTCGGCGCAGCAACGACCTCCGGCCCGGCCGTGCTCTCGAGGCTCGCGAGCCAGAGAGCCATGCAGACGTAGTAGGCGGCGCCGTTGCCGCTCGCCACGATGCGGCGGACGCCAGGTGCGCCGAGCAACGCGACGACTTCGGCAAAGCCGTCGCGGGCGTCGAGCGTCGCCGCGAGCGTGTCCGGCATCTCGCTCAAGTCCCGCCAGAAGTCAGTCTCCTCGAGCACGGCCTCGAACCCTATCCTCGGGCGGGACAGCGCAAAGCGCTGCTCCGACGATGCCCCCGTCCACTACGGCCGAGCCGACGATCTCGAGCTCCGGCGTGACGGGATACGCGAGCAGGGAGCGGCACGCCGCGGCGACACGGCCGCGGAAAACGGGCTCGCCGCCGAGCCCCCCACCGACCACGATCAGCGTGGGATCGAGCGCGTTTGCGAGCACGGCGAGCGCCTGGCCCAGCGCCATCGCGGCGGCATCGACGAGCCCCGTCAGAGCGGGATCCGCGAGTACCTCCTCGGCCCCAGCGAGCCCGGCAGCCCGGGCGAGGGCACGACCGCTCGCCACGTGCTCCACGGGAGGCGCGCCGAGCACGATCGCCTTGCCGGTCGCGCCGGCGTAGGGGCGGCCGTCGACGACGAGGCACGCGCTCGCCCCGGTGCCGACGATCGCGAACAGGAACGGCGAGCGACCGACACCCGCTCCCAACCGCGCCTCCGCGAGCGAGGCCGCGCGGACGTCGGATTCGACGACGACGTGCGGGGCGGCGATCGCCGCGGCCGCATCGAGATCGCGCCAGTCGATCGTGTCGGCCGAAGCGGGTCGCCCGGCGAGGTCGACGAGCTCGCAGAGGCCGATGCCGACCGGCACCTCGCCGTTGCCGAGCTCCGCTGCGAGCGCCGCGCAGTCCGCGAGCACCGCCGCTCCGCCACGCTCGGGCCGCGTCCGCATCTGGGCGCGTTCGAGCAGGCGCCCGGTCGTGGTCTCGACCAGGCCGGCAGCGAGCTTCGTCCCTCCCACGTCGATCCCGACCGCGCGGCTCATTTCGTCCGTTTCAACTTCTGTCCCATCGCTCTATAGTCTCGTATCCGCGCCGCCGTGAGGCGACACACCATTACTCCGAGGAGGAATCGTGAAGAGGAGGTTGGCCGTACTGATTGCCGTACTCGCCGTCGTGCTGGTTGCCATCGGCGCGGGCGTGTCCTACGGCGCCAAGAGCGCGACGACCACGTTGACGATGTGGTCGTACGACAACCAGGATCCGGGCCTGCAACCAGTCCTGCAGCAGCTGAGCAAGGACTTCGAGAAGAGCCATCCCGGAGTGAAGATCAATCTGGTCTTCAAGTCCTTCAACGATCTCGTCGGCACCGTCCCGCGCGCGCTCGCGTCCGGCGACGGCCCCGACGTGACGGAGGGCAACCAGGGCTACCAGACCGACGCGCAGCTCGTGAAGGCGAAGCTGATCATCCCGCTGACGAAGTACGTCAAGAAGTACAACTGGGACAAGCTCTACGCGCCGTCCACCTGGGGCATGTTCCGCTGGACCGCCGACGGAAAGTCGTTCGGCAAGGGCCCGGTCTGGGGCATCGCTCAGACGGGTCAGAACGTGGCTGTCTTCTACAACAAGAAGAAGCTCCGGCAGGCGGGCCTCAACCCGAACTCGATGCCGACGACGTACGCGGGCTTCGAGAAGATGCTCGCCACCTTGCGGGCGAAGCTGCCCAAGAGCGATCCGGTGATCATGGCGGGGAACAAGGAGGGGTACGGGTTCATCCACCTCTTCGGCGGCATCTGGGGCGCGAGCGAGAAGCCGCAGGCGATCCGGAACTGGATCTACCACGTCCCTGGCTCGAGCTACAACACACGAGGCACCGTTCAGGCCCTGACGCGGCTCCAGCAGTGGGGCAAGGCTGGGTACTTCAACGCCGACTACAACGCCGTCGGCAACGACGCCTCGGCGGGCCTCTTTGCCAAGGGCAAGGGGGCGATGTGGATCGGCGGGGACTGGGACTCCACGATCATCAAGGAAGGGCTCGGAGCCGCCAACGTCGGCGTCACCGTGATCCCGCCCGGCCCGAGCGGCCAGTGGGCCTCGATCGGGGGCCTCTCCGGCCCGTGGCACATCTCGTCGAAGACCAAGCACGCCGATCTCGGCGCCGAGTGGCTCAACTACGTGATCACCTCGACGCGGGCGAAGAAGCTCATGTTCGGCCAGCAGCAGCTCCCGGCCGACAAGCGCGCGAAGCCGCCCGCCGGCGACCCGTATCTGAAGCAGGTTCACAACGCGTTCACCAAGGTCGCGAACGACGACGGGCTCCTGCTCTACACCGACTGGGCCTCGCCGTCGATGTACACGACCCTGCAGAACCAGTTCCAGCTCCTGCTCGCGGGCCGCACGACGCCGCAGGGAATGGCGAAGACCGTCCAGGACGACTGGGCGAAGTTCGACAAGACCCTCCGCTGACGCAGGACGAGTGGGGGTCGTAGACGCAGCTGACGTGACACGCTCGGATCCGGCCGATCCGAGCGTGTCACGGCGGCAGTCCCGCCGCAGGCGAGGCGGCGCCCCCGGAGACCCCCGCAACATCGGCTGGCTCTACATCCTGCCGGGGCTCCTCACCTATCTCCTGTTCACGCTCGCCCCGCTCCTCCATACCGTCTACTACTCGCTCTTCTCCTGGGACGGGCTGACCGGGAAGACCTGGATCGGGCTCGCCAACTACCGCGAGGCCGCCCGGGACAGCGTCCTCCTGACCTCGTTCGTGCACTCGGGGATCCTGATCGTGTTCTACGCGGTCATCCCGGTGCTGCTCGGGCTGTTGCTCACGGCCGCGCTCACCCGCTCGCCGATCAAGGGCTTCCGGTTCTTCCGCACGACGCTCTATCTCCCCTACCTCCTCGCGGGTGTCGTGATCGCCCAGGCCTGGACCTGGGTCTACGACGCGAGCGGGCCGCTCAACCGGGGCCTCGAGCTGATCGGCCTCGGCTCGGTCGTCCGTCCCTGGCTCGGTGACTTCACCTGGGCACTGCCATCGATCGGCGTGATCGGGACGTGGTTCACCTTCGGGCTCTGCATGGTGCTCTTCGTCTCGGGCGTGCAGAAGATCCCGCTCGAGCTGTACGACGCGGCCCGCGTCGACGGCGCCGGGCCGGTGCGAGAGTTCACTGCGGTGACGTTGCCCGGGCTCCGGAACGAGATCCTCGTCGCCTTCGTCCTGACGACGATCAACGCCCTCCGCAGCTTCGACATCGTCTACAACACGACTGCCGGGGGGCCGGGCAACGAGACGATCGTGCCCTCGATGTACATGTACCAGAACGCGTTTCTGTTCAACCGCGTCGGTTACGCGGCGGCGATCGCAACGATCCTGGCGATCGCGATCTTCATCCTCGCCGCGATCATGCTGCGGCTCGGCGAGGGGCGGCGGGAGGAGCGATGACAACCGGACGCCTCGACCGGGCGGGAACGTATCTCGTGCTGGGCTCCTTCGCCCTGATCGCCCTTTACCCCGTGGTGTCGATCCTCTTCCTCGCCCTGCACAAGAAGACCGACCTCGTGACCGGTTTCGCCGTACCGACGAGCCTCGAGCTCTCGAGCTTCGGCGCCGCCTGGTCGGAGGGCAACTTCGCGACGGGGTTCAAGTCGAGCTTCATCGTCGCGGCCAGCGTCACCGCCGCCTCAGCGGTGCTCTCGATCGGCACCGGCTACGCGTTCGGGACGATGCGCTTCTTCGGCGACCGGATCGTCTTCCCGGTGATCCTGCTCGGGATCATCTTCCCGTACGAGGCGACGGTGATCCCGCTCTACTACGACTTCCAGGACGTGCCGCTGCTCCACTGGAACCTGCTGAACACCTACTGGGCCCTGATCCTCCCGCAGATCGGCCAGTCGGTCGCGTTCGGCACGTTCTGGATGCGCGCGTTCTTCAAATCGGTGCCGCGATCGCTGATCGAGGCGGCCCGGATCGACGGTGCCACGAGCTTCGGCGTCCTCCGGCGCGTACTGCTGCCCCAGGCGATGCCGGCCGTGATGACGATGTCCGTGCTCGTCTTCACCTACACGTGGAACGAGTTCCTGCTCGCGCTCGTGCTCGTCTCCGGCAGCGAGTCGCACCAGACCGCGCCGCTCGGGCTCAGCTTCTTCGCGGGCGCCACCAGGGCGGGCGACCCGACCAAGGTCGCGGCAGCAGCAGTGCTCGTCGCACTCCCGATCGTGCTCGTGTATCTGTTCCTGCAACGGCATTTCGTCCGGGGGATGCTCGGCGGAGCGATCAAGGAGTGAGTCGGGCATGGCGAGGATAAAGCTGGTCTACCTGGGTGGTGGCTCGACGCGGGCGGCGGGCACGATGGCGTCGTTCCTCGAGAACGGGAGCGACTTCGACGGCTCCGAGGTGGTGCTCGTCGACCTCGATCCTTCCCGGCTCGACCTGATCAGGACGCTCACCGAGAAGATGGCGCGCGCACGCGGCCTCGATATCACCGTTACCGCGACGACCGACCGCCGCGCCGCGCTCGACGGCTGCGACGCGGTGCTCTCGTCGTTCCGCCCCGGGGGCTTCGAGGCCCGGGTGCCGACGAGCGGATCCCGCTCCAGCACGGGCTGATCGGCCAGGAGACACAGGGCGCGGGCGGATTCTTCATGGCGCTCCGCGCGATCACCGTGCTGAAGGACGTCTGCGCCGAGATGGAGGAGGTCTGCCCCGACGCGTGGATCTTCAACTACACGAATCCGGTCAACCTCGTCGCCGAGGCGATCACCCACAACTCGCCGATCAAGGTCGTCTCGCTCTGTGAGGGCCCGATCTACTTCCGCGACACGATCGCCGAGTCGGCGGGACTCGACCCGGAACTGCTGAACGTGACGATGGTCGGCCTCAACCACGGCTGCTGGGGCGTCGAGCAGACCTACGACGGCGCGATCCGATGCCGCTGCTCGCCGAGGCGTGGGAGCGCCGCCGCGACGACCCCACCCTCGAGCCGCGCGCCCGCAGGCAGCTCCAGCTCGCGGTGGCGATGGGCGCGATCCCGGCGGACTACTTCGAGTACTACTACTTCACCGACGAGGTGCTCGACTACCTGCGGGCGAAGCCGACCACGCGCGCCGAGGACATCCTCGGCTGGTCGACCGACTACTGGCACCACTACGCGGAGCAGGCCGAGACCGACGATCCGCAACTCGACCCGGATCGCTCACGCGGCGGCATCCACGAGCTCGAGCTCGCGATCGACGTGATGGACGCGATCTTCAACGACAAGGGCGAGATCCACCCGGTCAACATGCCGAACGCCGGAGGGGCCCTGCCGGGCTTCCCGGAGGACCTGGTCGTCGAGGTGCTGGGCCGTTGCCACGGCGGCGGGATCGACCTCGTCCCCGCGCAACCGCTGCCCCGCCACGTACGCGGGCTCGTCGAGATGCTGGGCGAATACCAGGCGCTCGCGGCCGAGACAGCCTGGAACGGGACCCGCGAAGACGGCATCCGCGCGCTCAGCGCGAACCCGCTCGTGCGCCAGCTCGACCTTGCCGAGAGCGTCTACGACGCGCTCGCGACGGCGCACCGCGATTATCTCCCCGAGCGGCTGCAGGCCGGCTGAGCGAATCGTGTCAACCCTCCTCCTCGGCGTCGACGGCGGTAACACGAAGACGCTGGCGCTCGTCACCGCCGCCGACGGCACCCTCCAGGGACGGGGCGACGGCGGCATGGCCGACATCCACAACGCGCCCTCGCCGGAGGTGGCGATCGGCGAGATCGTCGGTGCCTGCGAGGCGGCGCTCGCGGCCGCGGACGCTCAGCCCGAGGATCTTGCCGCAGCGGCGTTCAGCCTTGCCGGCGCCGACTGGCCCGAGGACTTCGACCTCCTCCGCAGCTCCCTGCAAAACCGCCTCGGCCTGCTGGAGGAGCCTGTCGTCGTCAACGACGCTGTCGGCGCGCTTCGTTGTGGCACCGACGACTCGGTCGGCGTCGCCGCCGTGCTCGGCACCCACTGCGCCGTCGCGGGACGGAGCGCCTCGGGCGATCTCTTCCACTTCGGCTTCTGGCCCGACCCCTCGGGAGCTCACGCCCTCGGCTCCGACGCACTCGCAGCGATCTGGCGGCACACTCTCGGGCTCGGTCCCGCCACGTCGCTCCTCGACCGCGCCCTCGAGCGGTGGGGCTGCACCGACGCCGACACCCTGCTCCACACCCTGACGCGGCTCGGCGGCGAACCACCCCACGAGCCCGGGAGCTTCGCCGACGCCGTACTCGACGAGGCCGAGGCCGGAGACGCAGTCGCGCGCAAGATCGTCGGAGCCGTCGGCAGCCGCCTGGGCGACTACGCCCGCGTCTGCGCCGAGCGCACCGGCCAACTGGGACGGCCGTTCACCCTCGTTCTCTGCGGCGGCGTGCTCCGCCATCCCTCCCCCATCTTGCGCGCCGCCATCATCGGCCCGGTGCCGGGCGCGACTCCCGTCTACCCCGAGATCGAGCCCGCCGCGGGCGCCGTTCTGCTCGCCGCCGACCGCGCGGGCTTCCGCCCCGCCCTCGACCACCTGCGAGCAACGTCCGCCGACGTGGTGGGGAGCATCTGATGGGCGGGATCCGGCTCGACCAGACGACGAAGGTCTACCCGAATGGGGTCAAGGCGATCGACGGCGTCACGCTCGACATCCTCGACGGAGAGTTCATGGTGCTCGTGGGCCCTTCGGGCTGCGGCAAGTCGACGCTGCTCAGGATGATTGCCGGCCTCGAGGAAGTGACCGAGGGCCGGATCCTGATCGGGGACGAGGACATCACCGACCTGCGACCGCGCGATCGCGATATCGCGATGGTGTTCCAGAACTACGCGCTCTATCCGAACATGACGGTCGACGAGAACCTCGGCTTCGGGCTCAAGCTGCGCAAGGTGCCGAAGGCGGAGCGACAGAGCCGCGTGGGCCAGGCGTCCGGCACGCTCGGGCTGAAGGCGCTGATGAGCCGCCGGCCGGCATTCCTCTCCGGCGGCCAGCGACAGCGCGTCGCGATGGGGCGGGCGATGGTGCGCGAGCCGAAGGCCTTCTTGATGGACGAGCCGCTCTCGAACCTCGACGCGAAGCTGCGCGTCGCGATGCGCGGCGAACTGACCCGCCTGCACGACCGGCTCGGTGTCACCACCGTCTACGTCACTCACGACCAGGTCGAGGCGATGACACTCGGCCAGCGCGTCGCCGTCCTCCGCGACGGGGTGCTGCAGCAGTGCGACACGCCGCAGGAGCTCTTCCACCATCCCCGGAACCTGTTCGTCGCGGCGTTCATGGGCTCTCCCTCGATGAACGTGGTCGAGGCGGTCGCCTCGGAGGGCAGCGTCAGCTTCGCCGGCTTCAGCCTGCCGCTACCGGCAGGCTCGCCCCTGGCGGGTGTCAAGGGAGACATCATCCTCGGCGTTCGCCCGACCGACCTGCGCCACCCGGAGGAGGCGCCGGCCGAACTGCCGCGGATCAGAGTCTGCCCGGACGTGATCGAGGAGCTCGGCGGCGTGTCGAATCTGTTGTTCCCCCTGGACGCCCAGCGCGTGACGACGGACGCGACTCGCGCAGCGATCGAAGCCGCGAACGACGACGACGCCACGCTCCTCGCCGATGACCGGCGCGCCCGCTTCTGCGCCTCGATCGACGGTCGCCGCCGCGTCTCGCTCGGCGAGGAGATCGAGCTGGCGGTCGATCATCGGCACCTGCATTTCTTCGACACGGAAACGGGCGAGGCGATCGCCGGCGCTGCGAAGGAACCGGGTCGGGCAGACGGCTAAGCCGGGTCTCGCCGGAGAGGCGCAAATTCTCGGGTTCCGGAGCACTACCTCGTCTTCAGCGACCACCAGCTGCCACCATCGGCGTACGTCGTGCCGCCGGTGCTCACGGCGCGAACCTGCCAGAAGTACGTCGTGCGCCGGGCGAGCCTGACGGCGGCCGACCTGGAGCCGGTCGACGTCCACGTGGAGCACGAGCCGCTCTGCGTCGAGACGCACCACTGGTAGGAGCCCGCTGCGGCGCTCGCCCCCCAGGCGAGAGTGACCGAGGTGGAAAGGCTCTTGGCGCCGTTGCTCGGTGAGGTCTTCGAGAATCCGCCCGGCGGGTCGGGCGGGCCGGGCGGGCCGCCGCCACCCGCCGCGGCGACGGCGGACGCGGCATTGACGATGCCCGAGCCGCACAGCGAGGTCGTGCACGAGCTCCCGGCCGGGAACGGCGTCGCGCTCGAGCCGACGAGCGTGCTCACCTGCGAGGGCGTGAGGCCGGAATTGACGGAAAGCATCAGCGAGACCACCCCGACCACGTGCGGAGTCGCCATGCTCGTGCCCTGATAGTTGGCGTATGCGTCTGCGGCCGGTCCGGTCGCGCCGTCGTTCAGCGTCGAGAGGATCGTCTGGCCGAGCTGGGAATCGCCTCCGGGCGCGGCGATCTCGACGGTCGAGCCGTAGTTCGAGTAGTAGGCGCGGCTGCCGGTGTGGCCGGTCGCAGCAACCGTGATCACGTTGGCACAGCTTGCGGGCTGGAAGTTCGCCGCGTTCGCGTTGCTGTTCCCCGCCGCGACCACGACGACCGTCCCGGCGGCGACGGCGTCATTGATCGCGCTCTGGTACGTCGAGGCGCACGCCCCACTGCCGCCGAGGCTGAGGTTCAGCACGCGGTTGGGGGTCGGGTTCGCAGGCACGCCGGCGACGGGAAGCCCTGCCCCCCAGCGGATCGCATCGGCGATATCGCTCATGTAGCCGCCACACTTCCCGAGCACCCGGAGGGGCTGGATCTTCGAGACCTGATTGATCCCGGCGATGCCGACGCCGTTACCGGCGACGGCGCCGATCGTCCCCGAGACGTGCGTGCCGTGCCAGGAGCTCGACCGCGCCCCGCAGCCCGCGAAGGCACCGCTCTGATTCTCGGCGCTCGTGATCCAGTCGCCGGGGTCGGCGGCATCCGCGTCACGGCCGTCCCCGTCGTTCGCGGTGAGCGTGTTGGAGATGAAGTCGTAGCCGGGGACGAAGCGCCCGGCGAGGTCGGCATGAGGCCGGTAGCCGGTGTCGATCACACCGATCGTGATCGAGGGTGCACCGAGCGTGAGCTCCCGTGCACCGGGCAGATCGATCCCGTACGCGCCGGCCACCGGAGCGAACATGTCCCACTGCTCCGACCAGCGAGGTTCGGTGGGGACGCCGAGCGGCTCCATCAGCGCGTCGGGCTCGGCGAAGAGGACGTCGGTGCGCGCCGCCAGCGCGTTCGCGAGGGCGCGAACGACGTCGGCGGTGCTCCGTTGCGGCAGCCTCAGGACGTAGGCCCCGTCGCCGAGCCGCCGCAGCGGCTTGAGGTCGACTCCGGTGGTCGCCGCGAGTGAGCCCGTATCGAGAGCGGCGCCGGCTGCGAGCCCGACCACGATCTGGTCTGTCGGCAACACCGTCTGCGCGGCTGGCGCGGCCCCGGGCCCACGCCCGGCCGAGGCCGGTAATGCGACGACCAGCAACGCCGCGGCGATCAGCAATAGCGTCAAGGTGCGTCTTCCCGGCAAGGCGAGCCTCCTGGTGGCGGTGAGGAAATGTTCCTCCGGGCGGCATTGTGAGGCAAGCGGTGGTTGACGGCAACCCGGCGGAGGCCGAGCGTGGTCCAAACAGCGGATGACCGGCTAGGCGGGCCGGGGCCGCGAGAACGACCGTTTCTCGTCGTCGAGCGCGGCGAAGAGCTCCTTCCCTTCGGCGCGCTCGCGCGCGGTCAGGCGGGCGACCCAGGCGGCGGTCGCGAGCGCCATCCCGAAGAGGAGACCGGCGAGAACCGGGGCAAGGACCGGCCGGACCGCCACCCCGACGAGCGCGAGCGCGAAGACGCCGATCGAGCTCGGAAAGAGCGCGCCGATGGCGGACCGGAACGCTGAGACGACGGCCGCGTCACCCGGTAGCGGCTCTATCCCCGCCCGGCCGCGGGGCTGAATCTGGCGGGCGCCGCCGACGACGCCGAATGCCAGAGCGCCGACCGCAGCGCCGAAGACGATCCGGTCGCCGGAGACCCTCGTCACGGAGAGGGCCACAGCGGCGAGTCCCAGGCCGAGCCTGAGCGCGCCGAGAATAAGGTCGCGGTCACGCACTCTGACGACTCGCATCGCGCTCATCGGCCGAGCCTATTGGACGAGGTCGCAGCGAGCCGGCAGCGGCGACAGGGTGTCTGGCTGGACACCCCGTTTCACGCGCGATCAGTAGCGCCGCAACTTCTCCCGCTCGCGCTCGTACTCCTCCTCGCTGATCGAGCCGTCCTCCCGCGCCGCGCGCAGCCGCTCGAGCTCCGCCGCGATCTGCTCGGGGGTTCGCTCTTCCTTCGGCGTCGGGCTCGGGCGCCGCGAGGTCGGGGCGCGTGGTGAGCTTGTCCGGATCGACACCGGCTCGCCGCAGCCGCTCGCGCATCTGCGGGATCCCGAACCCTCGGGCGGGGAACCTGTGTGCTCCCGGACCGGAGAGCGGCCGCTTCTGGACGTAGCGCCGATACCCCGCCACGATCCCGATCGCGATGACGACCTCGAGCATCAGCGTCACGAAGGCATGGTTGGCGGTGTCGAACGTGTTGCTCGGCCCGCCGTAGATCACGCTCGCAATGGAACCGCCGACGACCGAGCCGCCCATCCCGATGAACACGGTCAGCCAGAACGGCATCGGGTCGGGACCCGGGACGGCGAGGCGGCCGAGAGCGCCGATCGCAAAGCCTGCGGCAAGAACGGAGATGATTCCACCGAGCATGTCCGGGACAGTCTGCACGTCGAGCAGGAGGTGACGACGCAGGTCGGTCGGCCACGACTCCGCACCGAGCGAAGCCTCTCCCACACCACTCCCTCCGCGCAGGGCGATCTCGCGGGTAGCCGGACGAGGTTCGTGCCTGCGCACCTACCGACCTCCCCGATGCGCTGCCGCGTGCCGCGCGGCCGCAGTGACCGCCGACGCCGGGACGCGCGCCCGAAGGAACGGCTATAACAGCGCGATGGAGGACCCGCTGCGGCTGTTCTGGCCTGGTCCAGCTGCCGCATGACGGCTGGATCCTCCTTGCTCGAGCCGACGCTCCCCACCGACGGCCTCGCCGGCTCGTTCATCGGCGGTGCCTGGCACCGGCCCGCCGACGGGCGCACGCTGACGATCGAGAACCCGTCGCGGCGGGAGCCGCTCGCGGAGGTCGGCAGAGGCACCTCGACCGAGATCGACCTGGCGGTCGGGGCGGCGCGCGCGGCCCAGTCGGCCTGGGCTGACCTTCCCGCGGCCGAGCGCGGCCGGATGCTGGCCCGCCTGGCCGACCGGCTCGACGAGCTCGCGGAGGAAGTGGCCCGCCTCCTGGCCGCCGAGACCGGCAACGCGATCCGCACCCAGTCACGCGCCGAGACGGCGGGCGCGGCAGGCGTGCTGCGCTACTTCGGCGGTGTCGCCGTCGAGCAGAAGGGCGAGACGCTCCCATTCGGAGAGGGGCTGTTCTCGTACTCGACGCGGGAGCCGCTCGGCGTCGTCGGCGCGATCGTGCCCTGGAACTCCCCGCTCCAACTGGCCGCCGGAAAGACGTCGATGGCGCTCGCGACCGGCAACACGATCGTGCTGAAGCCGGCCGAGGACGCGCCGCTCGCAGTGCTTCGCCTGGCCGAGCTCGCCGCCGACATCTTCCCACCCGGTGTCTTCAACGTCGTCACCGGCCTCGGCAGCGAGGCCGGAGCCGCGCTCGCCGCGCATCCCGACGTCGACAAGATCTCGTTCACCGGTTCCTCCGAGGTGGGCCGCCTCGTCGCCCACCAGGCCGCCGATCGGCTCGCGCACGCCACGCTCGAGCTGGGCGGCAAGAGCCCGTGCATCGTCTTTCCCGACGCCGCCGAGCCCGCCCATCTCGAGCAGACGGCGCGAGGTGTCGTGAACGCGATGCGTTTCGGACGCCAGGGACAGTCCTGCACGGCCGGGTCGCGGCTCTTCGTGCACGCCGACGCCTGGGACACCGTCATTTCACGAGTGATCGCCCTCGTCGAGGGCATGGTCGTCGGCGACGCGCTCGACCCCGAGGTCGAGATCGGAGCGGTGATCAACGCCGAGCGCTACGACGAGATCCGCTCGTTCGTCGCCGAGGCCGAAACAGCCGGCGCGACCTTGCTGACCGGCTCGACCCCCCTCCCGGTAAACGACGCGACCGGCTTTCATCCGATCCCGACCGTGCTCAGCGGCCTCGACAACACCTGGCGGATAGCCCGCGAAGAGGTCTTCGGGCCCGTCATGGTCGCGATCCCCTGGACGGACGAGGCCGAGGTGATCGCGATGGCGAACGACACGCACTACGGCCTCGCCGCGTTCGTCTTCTGCCACGACCTCGGCACCGTCCACCGTGTCACGCGCGCGCTCGAAGCCGGCTGGATCTGGGTCAACGAGGGCGGCGGCCAGATCCCCGGGATGTCGTACGGCGGTGTCAAGCAGAGCGGGATCGGCCGCGAGTACTCGATCGAGGGGGCGCTCGACGCGTACACGACGCGCAAGTCGGTGACGATGAAGCTGGAGCCCTGATGGCGCCTGCCGATCGGTTCGGCAACCCGATCGATCCCGAGGTCGGCTTCGCGCGAGGGACGATCCTGCGGTCGAGCATCGACGAGGTGCGGCGCCTGCGCCACGCGCAACGCGTCGCCGCGGGTGTGGTTGCCGAGCGCGGCGCCGACGCGATCGGGATCTTCACCGGCAACCCCCGCTACTTCCCACTGCAGGCCGAGGATCTCGACGTGTGGTGCGAGGAATGGGTCGGCCCGGGCATCTTTGCCGACCGGCTCACGAAGGCTGCGATCGAGCACCTCGGCGGCAACGGGAGCGAGTCCGTCGCGGTGCTGAACCGAACGACCGCGGGAATCGTCGCAGCAGTGCTGGCCCTGGCGGCCGAGCGGCCGGTCGTCTCGGTCGTCCCCGCCGGCGACCGCTCGCACGCATCGGTCGCGCGGGGCTGCTCGCTGGCGGGTGTCGAGTTGGTCGAGGTCGACGACGCCGCCGATACACGCTCCGTCTTCTCCGCCCGGCAGCCCGCGCTCGCGGTCGTCACGACGGTGACGAGCACGCTGGCGCGGATGGAGGACGACGACACCCGCACCGCTATCGAGGCAGCCCGCTCGGTCGGCGCCACGGTGCTGATGGACGAGGCCTACGGGGCACGGCTGCGGCCCGTGCTGCACGGCGGCGCCAAGAGCCTCGCCTTCGAGCCCGACCTCGCGATCACGAACGCCGACAAGGCCGGTCTCAGCGGGCCGCGGGCCGGGATCCTCGCAGGCAGCGCCGACGCGGTCACGGCCGTCATGGCCAGAGCCTCGGAGCTCGGCATGGAGGCGCGCGCTCCGATCGCGGCCGGTGCTCTGCGGTCACTCGAGGCATTCGATCCGGGCCTGCTCGAGGCGGAGGCGCGCGACGGAGCCGCGCTGGCCGGCGTGCTCGCCACGCATCTCGGTGACGAGGCAGTGCACCGCACCGCCCTCGGGCCCTCGATCGGCGAGGAGGACGTGCTCGACCAGGTTCTCGCGCGCGCGGGCCGTGCGACGACGACGCTCGTACCGTGCGAGGTGACGGCGGCGGTCGCGATGCTGCTGCTCCGCGACAACGGTGTCCTGACGGTGAACACGCACGGCCAGCCAGGCGGCCGCGTTTCGTTGCGCCTGAAGCCGACGGCGGGAGCGGTCGAGCGTGTCGGCGGCGCCGAGACGCTCGCCGCAGGGCTTACCGTTGCGCTCGACGCAGTAGCTTCCCACCTGGACGATCCGGACTGGATCGCCCGGCTGATCCTGGGAGAGGACTCACATGCCGCCTGAGCCACAACGACTCGCCCGGCTCGACGACCGGCTCGACCGCCTCGTCAACATCGACGTAGGTAATCGTGGCGTGGAGTCGCTCTACGAGGCAGCGCGCGCCGAGCAGGGAGCAGCGCTCGTCGGCGCCGCGGCCGAGGCGCTGCTCGCAGTTCCTGTCGGGGGCACCGTCGTCGTCACGACCGGCTCGGTCTCGCGGGCCTGGATCTCGGCCGCGATCGGGGAGAACGACGGACCTTCGGGTGCGGCAGCGATCATCCGTGCCCTCGTCCTCGCGCGCCAGGCGACCTGCGTGCTCGTCGCCGAAGACTCGCTGCTCGAGCCGATCGGCGCCGTCGTCCGGGCGGCAGGGATGTCCCTGGTCGGTCTCGACGCCGCCCGCGTCGCGAACAGCGAGGCAAGCCTTGCTACAGCCGTCCTCCGCCCCTTCCCGCTCACCGACGAGGCCGCACCCGCCGCAGCGGTATCGCTGCTCGACGAACTGGAGCCCGACCTGCTGTTCTCGACCGAGCGCGTGGGCCGAAACGTCAACGGCGTCTACTACAGCATGCGTGGCCGCGACTACGGGATGGGCCGGGCGCGAGTCGACCACCTCTTCGACGAGGGGCTACGCCGCGGGATCCCCGTGGTCGCGGTGGGCGACGGTGGCAACGAGATCGGGATGGGCAAGGTCGCCGACGCCGTCCGTGACCATGTTCCGTTCGGCGCCGAGGGCAGCTGCCCTTGTGGGGGCGGAATCGGGGCCGTCACGAGCGCCGACGTCCTCGTCACCGCCGCCGTCTCCAACTGGGGCTGCACCGCGATCGCAGCCGCGCTCGCCGCACGAACCGGCGACGGCCGGCTCCTGCACACGCCCGAGCGGGAAGCACGCCTGCTCGAGACGATGGTCGAGGCGGGGCTGATCAACTCGACGCACGGCATCGTCGACGACCACGTCGACGGCATCTCCCCCGCGAGCCACCTCGGGGTGGCCGAGCTCTGTCGCGCGATCGTGGCTGACACGATCGGATGAAGAGCGACCCGTCGGCCCTCGAGCCCGGTCGGCTGGTACAACGGCCACCTGCCTCCGCCGCTAGGGTCCTCGGTTGGCCGGTAGCTCGACTCACCGGCCGCGCTCTCCTCGATCGGAGCTCGCCCGATGACGCCCGAAACCTCCCAGTCGACGATGCTCGAACCCGCACTGCTCTCGGCGGTGCGCGACCGCTTTCACCACGTCGACACCTGCCCGTTCCAGGGGCCACGGGCGTTCTTCGAGAACGCGGGCGGCTCGCTGACGCTGAAGTCGGTCGTCAGCCGGACAGCCGAGCTGATCGCGATCCCGGACAACCAGGGCCGCACGAACGTCGCCTCGCGGGAGCTCGTCAAGCTGATCGAAGCCGGCCGCGCGGACATGATGACGATGCTCGGCGCGAGCAGCGGGGCGGTGTTCGTCGGCGAGACCGGCACCGAGCTGCTCGGCCGCCTGATCCGCAACGCGATCTGGGCGAGCCAGGGGAGCTCGATCGTCGGCAGCCGGCTCGAGCACCCGGCCACCTACAGCGCGTGCCGCCGCTGGGCCGAGCTCTCAGGGCGCACCTATACGCAGGTCGCATTCGACCCGGAGACGACCGTGGTCGGCGTCGAGCAATACCTGCCGGCGCTCAGCCCCTCGACGGGCGTCGCCACGATCATCCAGGCGAGCCCGGTCACGGGCATGCACGTCGACATCACGTCGATCGCGGCTTCGATCCGCGAGGTCGCACCCGACTGCTTCATCGTCGTCGACGGGATCCAGCACGCCGCGCACGGGATGATCGAGATCGACAGCTACGGCATCGACGCCTACGTCGTCAGCGGCTACAAGATGTTCTCGCGGCACAACTACGGGGTCGCCTGGGTCTCCGACCGGCTCGCGAGCGCTCCCCACGACCAGCTCGACGGCGCGCCGGCGACCGTCTGGGAGCTGGGCACGCGCGACACCTCCGCGTACGCAACCTTCTCCGAGGTCGTCCGCTACCTCGAGTGGCTGGGTGGCCAGGTCTCACCCGCCGGTGCCGCCGACGACTCCCGTTCGCTGATCGAGTCGGCAGCGGCCGCGATCGGTGCGCAGGAGCACGGACTGGTCGAGGCCATGCTCTGGGGCACCGGTGACGCTCCCGGCCTGGCCCAGCTCGATGCCGTCTCGGTGATCGGCCCCGTCGCGAGCGAGCACCGCTCGGGCATGGTCTCGTTCGAGATCGAGGGCGTCCCTGCGGCCGAGGCCGTCGACGTGCTCAACGAGAACGGGATCCGGACGCACGCGCGCAAGCAGGACTACTACTCGGCAGGCGTCCTCGGCCCGCTCGGGGTCGAAGCGTGCGTGCGCGCCTCGGTGTGCCACTACAACACCCTGGCCGAGGTGGAACGGCTGCTCACGGTCGTCGGCCGGCTGGCCGCGCCCGACCGCCAGACCACGGGCTAGCGCCGGGCCCGGGCCGTACAGGCTCGACCCGATCAGGCCGATAGCGCGCCCGCTCTGCCGGCTCCCGCGACCCTGATCTCAGCGCTTGCCAGGGGACGAGGCATGTCTGTCTACCGCCATATACAACCATCACAATTCAACAATCGGGTAGTTGTGTATAGTGACCGAACTGTGTCCTTGCGAAGGAGGCCCTGTTGATGGTCGAACGCCCCACGTTGCCGCACCCGTTGCCGGAGGCTCTCGTCGAGCTCGTCGCCCGCCGGTTCCGCGTGATCGGCGAGCCGATGCGTATCAGGCTGCTCGACCACCTTCGCTCCGGCGAGGCGACCGTGCATGAGCTGACCGAGGCAGTCTCGGCATCACAGCAGAACGTCTCCAAGCACCTCGGCGTGCTCCACGACGCCGGCATCGTCGGGCGCCGCAAGGAGGGCACGCAGGTCTTCTACCGCGTCGTCGACGCCGGTGTCTTCGAGTTGTGCGAGACGGTGTGCGGAAGCATGCAGCGGCAGGCTGAAGAGCTGAACGCGATCCTCGAGGGATCCAGCTGATGGTGCAGGTCGGGCCGGTCGGTCGTCTCGGAGCCTGGACGGCTGCTCACTTCCGTTTCGTGCTCATAGCCTGGGTCGCGATTGCGATCGTGCTCGGCGCCCTGGCGCCCCGCGTCGAAACAGCGCTCTCCGGCGCCGGGTGGGAGGCGTCCGGGTCACAGTCGGTGCAAGCCCGTGACCTGATCGATCGCAACTTCGGTGGGCAGTCGAGCGGCGCCCTGATGGTCGTCGTCCACTCGTCGTCACAGCGGGTCGGCGACGCGCCGTTCACCGCCACGATCGACCGTGTGGCACAAATTCTCCGTTCCGACCCGCGGGTAGCGTCGGTCTCCCTTCCCCGACCGGGTCTCTCGGTCTCACAAGATGGGCGCACGGCCGTCGTCAGCGGCGGCGCGGCGGGAACGACGACCGAGATGGTCGCAGCTGCCGACGACCTCAAAGGCGAACTGCGCGCGGCGGCTGCAGGCGGCGTGCAGGTGAGCCTCACCGGTGCGTCGGGCATGTGGTCGGACTTCAACGAGGCCAATCGCAGCGCGATGCTGAAGTCGGAGCTGATCTCGTGGCCGGTGACGCTGGTGATCCTGATGCTCGCGTTCGGATCGCTCGTCGCCGCAGGATTGCCGCTGATGCTGACGATTCTGGGCCTCGTGGCCTCAGCGGGCACGCTCTACCTGGGCACGCGGTTCTTCGACATCTCGATCTGGGCGATGAACTTCGCCCTCATGTTCGCGCTTGCGCTCGGGATCGACTACGCGCTCTTCGTGGTCCATCGCTTCCGGGCTGCGTTCTTCGGCTCGAAATTGAATGCCCGTGAGGCCGTCGCCGTGACGATGGACACGGCCGGCAAGGCCGTGCTCTTCTCGGGTGCAACCGTCCTGATCTCACTCTCGGCGGTGATGCTCGTACCGAGCCCGGCGTTCCGCTCGATGGCGCTCGGGATCATGGTGTCCGTCGTCTTCGTCCTTCTCGCGACGCTGACGCTCCTGCCCGCCGTCCTCGCGAAGCTCGGCCCGAAGGTCGACCGCCTGGCGGTGCGCTGGGTCCATTCGGGCGAGCACCGCTCACCCGCGTTCGCGGCCTGGGCCGAGCGGCTCTGGCGCCGGCCCGTCCTGTTCGGCACGGCTGCCCTCGCGGTGCTCGTTGCGCTGTCGTTGCCCGTGATCGGGCTGAAGACCGGCATGCCTTCGATCAAGGTCGTGCCCAAGGACGACACGTCGCGCCAGGGGTACGAGCTCGTGCAGGCGTCGTTCGGCCAGGGCGCCCCGGGCGCGCTCCAGCTCGTCGGCCCGTCGAGCACGATCGACCAAGCGGTCGCCGTTCTGAAGGCAGACAGCGGCATCGCCCGAGTGCTCCCGCCGGAGCGCGGCAGCGGAGGGCTCGAGCTCGTGCAGGCCGTGCCGAGCGCAGACCCCTCGAGCACCCAGGTCGGCGCGACGATCGACAGGCTGCGAGACGATCTCCCTGCCGGAGTTCTGCTGGGTGGGGCGGCGGCCGAGAACCACGACCTGGAGCGGGTGCTGTCGGCGAAGACGCCGCTCGTGGTCGGGGTCGTGCTAGCGCTCGGGTTCCTGCTGCTTCTGCTCGCCTTGCAGGCACCGTTGATTGCTGCGGTCGGCGTCGTCCTCAACCTGCTCGCGGTCGGCGCTGCGTTCGGAGTCGCACGCCTGATCTTCCAGGACGGCCACGGCGCGAGCCTGCTCGGCTTCGAGTCGCAGGGGTTCATCGATGCCTGGGGGCCGGTCTTCTTCTTCGCGATGATCTTCGCGATCTCGATGGACTACACGGTCTTCCTCCTCTCGTCGGCGAAGGAGCACCACGGCCTCTCGCACGACCCACGTGAGGCGATGATCGGGGGCCTCGCGCACTCGGGCCGTGTCATCTTCGCCGCGGCAGCGGTGATGGTGGCCGTGTTCCTCACCTTCGCTCTCTCGGGCCCGCTGCCACCGAAGGAGATGGGCGTCATCCTCGGTGTCGCCGTCCTCCTGGACGCTTTCCTGATCCGGCTCGTGCTCCTGCCGGTAGCCCTCCGGCTACTCGGAGCCTGGGCATGGTGGCAGCCGCGCTGGCTCGGCCGTGTCCTGCCGAAGGTCAGCTTCGGGCACTCGGGCTGAGCCTCCGATTGCCGGAGCGGCCCGTCAGCGGCCTGCCGCTGCGACCGGGTCTGGACGTGGGTGTGACGGAGCGGGCTCGAACCGCTGCGTTCCTGAGGGCGATGGCCCCCGGGGAGGGGTTGGACGGGTCAACGTTGCGGTCTCGTTGCCGAGAGGAACGGCGACGCGTCCGCGCTGCCCGAGACGAAGCTCTTCTCCGCCAGCCAGCCGCCGTCGACCGTGAGCGCGACGCCGTTCACGTAGGACGACAGGTCGCTCGCGAGGTAGAGCGCGGCCTTGGCGACGTCGTCGACGACGCCGTAACGGCCCAGCGGAACCACGCGCGCAAGGTCCTGCTCGAACGACTCGTCCTCGAAGTACCGCTCGGTCATCGGCGTACGGATCACACCCGGGCAGATCGCGTTGACGCGGATCCCGTCGGGCGCGAGGTCGCGCGCGAGGCTCTTCGTCAGGCCGATCACGCCGTGCTTGGAGGCGCTGTAGGCAGGACGGTGCGAGAGGCCGATCAGCCCGCCGACCGACGACATGTTGACGATCGAGCCGCCGCCACTGTCGCGCATCCGCCGCGCCACGGACTGGCAGCAGTAGAAGGTGCCGCTGAGGTTGACGGCGAGGACGTTTTCCCACTCGTCCGAAGCGATCGTGTAGGCGTCCCCGATCTCACGGACACCGGCGCAGTTGACGAGCACGTCGATGCGCCCCGCCTGCTCGAAGACGGCGGCGACCGCGGCCTCGACCTCCGCCTGCGAGCGCACGTCGGCCTGGACGGCGATCGGATCCGCCCCCACCCCGGCGAGCGGCTCCGGTGCCAGGTCGACCCCGGCCACACGGGCGCCCTCGGCGGCGAAGAGTTCGGAGATCGCGCGGCCGATGCCGCTGCCGGCGCCCGTCACGAGCGCGACCCGTCCCGCTAGAAGCATCGTCGTCCTCCTGCTCGCCCACCGGGGCGGTTGGTCGGGAAGTAGCATCGCGCAGTATGCGGGAGACGTCGATCCTCCGGGTGCTCTGATGGCGGGCAGGCGTGCGTGGGAGGTCACGGGCGCCCGTCACGCCGGGATCACCGTGTCAGACCTCGACCGGTCGCTCCGCTTCTACCAGGGCTTGCTCGGGGCGGAGCTGCTCTGGCGTCGGCTCTACGAGGAGCCCGACGAGACCCTACGGATCGTGGGAGTGCCCGGCACGACCGCGCTCGACATCGCGATGCTGCGGGTGCCGGGAAGCGAGCTCGAGATCGAGCTGCTCGCGTATCGGGGCGGCGAGCGGCGCTCCGGCGCGACGAGCCCCGGCGACCACGGCACCGGCCATTTCTGCTTCTTCGTCTCGCAGATCGAGGCGCTCTACACCGATCTCTCGGCGCAAGGCGTGAGATTCCGCTCCGACGGGCCTGTCGAGATGACCACGGGGCCGAACAGGGGCGGCAAGAGCCTCTACTCCCTCGATCCCGACGGTTACGTGATCGAGTTCCACGAGCGCCCGCCCAGCCACCGGACCTGAGCCGAGTCCGCACCGCCCGACCGAAGCCTCGTTTCCGGTTTAGAGCATAGACCCGCGCACGCCGTCGGCTGCGACCACGAAGTCACACGCGCTGCCCGTTCCGAGGAAGGGACCCCGCTGTGACGGAGGTGGGCGTTGCTCGACCGTGTTGGCCACGTCATGGGCTGACGTTGGTCAGCCCATGACGCGGGTCCGGTCGGAGTTACGCGCCGTTGGTGGCGAACTTCTCGAACAGGTCGAGGACGAGCTGCGGGCAGCTCGTGACGAACCCTGTCGCCAGGACGGCTGTGACGATCTCCGATGGCTTCTTACCGCTGTCGAACGGCATCGGAAACGGTGACTGGCCGGTCAGCAGGTTGAGGTACGCGGCATGCCGCGCTTCCACGGTTGCGATCTGGGCGCCGGCCTGCAAGAAGTCAGGCGTTTCGACGTAGCGGATCGCACCGTCGTAGGCCATGACCCCAGTATTCTCGAGCGTGCGGGCGGTCGCGAGGAATGTGGCGACGTCAGTCAGGCCCGCGCTGAAATCGAAGACACACGCCGGCGCAGCCGCGGCTCCGAGTGCGGTCTGCAGGAAGTCGACGTGAGTGACTTCGTGGTCGCGGATCTCGCTCAGGTGGCCGTACGCAGAGCTACGGACGCGTCCGCCGAACCCGGCCAACTCTTTCGTGCCCGTGATCGAGCCGCGATTGAACTTGCCGCTGCTGGCGGGAACACCCGTCGGAAGCGAAGTGCTTCCATTGCCAAGCGCCTGGACGTAAAACGCTGCCTCCAGGTACTCGAGCGTCAGCGCGAAGTTGAGGACGTCGACATCGGTGATCGCCTCGACCCCCAGCCGACTCGCCCGCGCGGTTCCTGCACCAGCGCTGAGGAGAGTCCCCCCGCCGATCAAAGCTGCGCCAGTCAGGCCAGCCTTACGAAGAAACGTACTCCGAGTATCAGGCCGGTCCAGGCGATCCATGCGTGATTGGACAGTCATCTGACTCCTTACAAGTCTTCCCGGGTCGCGAAGAGATTCACGGGTGCCGAGAGTCCCCCTGTGCTGCTCCAACCCGCCCTGTTAGCGGGGAGGCACGCTTGCCAGGCCGTTTCTAGACCCGGCGGACACCGCGCAGCACCGTTGAGTTAGGGCCGCCGCGGGAGCCAATTCGCAGTACCAGTCTCCCCGCTCGAACCGATACCCAAACCTCAGAGAGCTGACTACCGGGCAGCATCACCTGACTGCCCACCCTCAAACCCGGCTGATCCAATCATCAGTCGGAGCCCCCGCTACGGCCCTCGAGGACGCGCTCGACACAGTATTTCGCGAATTCACTTAGGGCGGTCGCCGGCTCGTCGACTTCGGCCGTTAAAGGACTACCACTTCATGAGTCGGGCAGTACCTAGGGAAGCACGTATCTTCTGTCTGTCATGCAGGAGGAGGCGGCGACGGTGAACGACGACTTGCCTCCCCGGGCTATCGATCGCGATTCGCCCGGCTCTCACCACGCTCGTCACCGCTAAGAACCCCATCCCGTGCGCCGCCTCCTCTCCCTCTTCGCCATCGTCCCGTGGGCGTGGTGCGTCGCCGTGGCCGCACTCGACCGACGGCACCGCCTCTCGCTCGACGACGTCGAGCCTGCCTCCGATGGCCCGTTCGTCTCAGTCATCGTCCCGGCACGCGACGAGGAGCGTGGTATTCGCACAGCCGTCGCGTCGCTGGCGGCTCAGGAATACCCGTTGCTCGAGGTGATCGTCGTCGATGACGAGTCGTCGGACGCGACGGGGACGGAGGCCCGTGCGGCCGCCACCGGGCGGGTGACCGTGATCCGAGGCGAGCCCGTCCCACCCGGGTGGGTAGGCAAGTCGTGGGCCTGTCACCAGGGGTTCGCGCGGGCACGAGGTGAGTGGCTGCTCTTCACCGACGCCGACGTCGTGCACGCGCCCGACACGATCGGGCGGTCGGTCGCGCTCGTCCGCGAGCGCGAGGTGGATGGACTCACGCTTCTGCCGGTGCTCGAGACCCTCGGTCTCGTCGAACAGGCCGTTCAGCCGGCGGCCGCTGTGCTGATCCGCTCGTTCGTGGCGCCCGGCCCGCTCGTCCGCTCGCCGCACACGCGCGTCGCGATCGCTGCCGGTGGCTTCATTCTCGTCTCTCGTGCCGCCTACGAGGCGGTCGGTGGCCACGAAGCCATGCGGCACGAGCTCGTCGACGACCAGATGCTCGCGATCCGCCTCAAGGCGGCCGGGACACCACTGGCCCTGGCTGGATCCGGCGGCCGGGTTCACGTCCGCCTCTACGTCGGTGCCCGCGAGACGCTGCGCGGCTGGCGCAAGAACACCTCGGCCGGTCTCGGTGGCTCGGTCGCGGTTGCGACGATCCTCGCCGGCGCGGGCGCTGCGTCGGCGCTGGCACCGGTGGTCGCTCTCGCACGCGGGCCGCGCCTCGCCGGGGTCTTGGGGGTCTCCCTTCAGCTCGCCGCTCGCGCGGCGTCCAACGAGGTCTGCCCCGCGCCGCGGCGCACGTGGCCGCTCTTTCCGGCCGGCGCCCTCGCGCTCTCCGTGCTTTCGCTCGTCAGCTCGCTCGATCGGCTCCGCGGCGGGGTCGTCTGGCGCGGCCGCCGCTACAGCGCGAGCTGAGCCCACCCAGCGAACCATGGCGGTCGCGGAGGGCTGCGCTGCACCTCGGAATAGATCCGGGACACGTCAGAGCGAGGAGATGCGCTTCTGCTCGTCGCGACGACGGCCGAGTCGGATCCAAGCAAGGTCGTGTCGAGCTTTTGTCAAGTTTTCAGGTATCATTGCCTCATGGAGATGTTCCCGCCCTTTCAGCTCGAGAACGCCGACGGCACGCGCGTCACGAACGCCGACCTACTCGGAAACCCGGCTGTCGTCTACCTGGGCCGCCACCCCGGCTGAGGTGTATGCCGCTCCTACCTCCGCCGTGTCGTGGAGGCTCTTCCGGCGATCGAGCAGGCGGGTGGGCGACTCGTCCTCGTCACCCCCCAGCCCGCGGCGCGCGCCGCTTCCTGGCGAGACGAGCTCAGGCTCTCGGACGCCCTCGTGATCGCCGACCCGGAGCGTTCGCTCTACCGCGCCGTCCGCGCGCGACGGCCGACGCCGCTGTGGGTGCTCCGCCCACGTGTCTGGATGACCGGGTTACGCGCCCTCGCGGCGGGCGGCCGGTCGACGTGGACGCGCGGTGACGATGCTCTGCAACTCGGAGCCGACGTCATCGTCGACCGTGACGGCCGGATCGCCTTCCTCCACCTCGCCTCGGACGCGGCCGATCGCGTCCCGCCCGCGGAGCTCGTCGCCGTCCTCCAGCGGCTCGAGCCGGCGTCGGCGCTCACACCTACCCCCTCCGCCGCATAAGGAGCGACTATGGCCAACGAACAGTCGAGATCGTTGACCGGATCGCGCATTCTCGTCGTGGGTGCGTCTGGTGGCCTCGGCCGGCCGCTGACCGCCGCACTCGAGTCTCGCGGCGCACAGCTCGCCGTTGCCGGGCGCGATGTCGCGCAGCTCGACGGCATCACGTTTTCCTTCGATCTGGCCGACAGTGAGGCGGCGCAGTGGCTCGTAGCCGATGCGGCAGATGCGCTCGGCGGGTTGGACGGGATCGTCTGCTGCGCGGGTGTCGTCGCGTTCGGAGCGATCGACGAGACGCCGGTCGACATCCTCACGCAGATCGTCGCGGTCGACCTCGTCGGCCCGCTCGTCCTCGCCCGAGCGGCCCTGCCGGTGCTCGCGCCGGGCGGTTTCGTCCTCAACGTCAGCGGTGTCGTCGCCGAGTTCCCGACGGCTAACCTCGTTCCCTATTCGGCCGCCAAGGCGGGTGTCTCGGCGGGCTTCCGGGCCCTCGCGCGCGAGGCTCGGTCGCGCAAGATCTCGATCATCGACGCGAGACCCCCGCACACGGAGACGGGCCTCGCGGGCCGCGCAATCCACGGCGAGGCGCCGAAGCTGAAGCCCGGACTCGACCCCGCAACAGTTGCCGAACGCCTTGTGCAGGCGATCGAGCACGACGAGCGAGACCTGCCGTCGAGCTCGTTCGGCTGAGACCGCCGGTCGGAAGGCACAGCCGAGCCGGAGCGGTGAGGCGATTTGCGGGCCACACGCAGCAGCCGTCTTTGCGGCTCTCTCCTAGGGCAGAAAGCCCTACAATTTGCAGGGCTTTCATGCGATGGAGCCAAGCGGGCTCGAACCGCTGACCTCCTGGGTGCGATCCAGGCGCTCTCCCAACTGAGCTATGGCCCCGTTACGGGCAGATTGTAGCGCCTGCGGCGGCTACGGTCCGCCGTCGCGGGTGGCTCCGGGCTTGCCGGCACCGGGCAGCGGTGGAGCCTGCCGGCCAGCGTGTTCCTCCTCGCCGGCGGGATCACGGCCCTACGATATTCAGGTGCGCGCGGTCGCCCTAGGCTCCGATCGAGAGCCAAGACTCACAGACGTCGTCGAGCCGCCGCCGCCCGGCGACCTCGTCACCGTTCTCGCCTGCGGGCTGTGCGGTTCGGACGTCGAGAAGATCGGCGTCGCCATGGCCGGGACGGTGCTCGGGCACGAGGTGGTCGCGGTCACGGCTGACGGCCGACGGGTGGCGCTGATCCACCACACCGGCTGCGGCTCCTGCTCCCGCTGTCTGGGCGGGCACGAGTCGACGTGCGAGCAGTTTCCGGAGCCGACGATCGTGCCGGGAGGCTTCGCCGAGCGCGTCCGCGCAACGGGCTGGCTCGAGCTGCCCGACACGCTCGACGACGCCCGCGCCACCTACGTCGAGCCGCTCGCCTGCGTCCTGCGCGGTGCCGAGCACGTCCCTCGGGACGGGTGCTCGTCGTCGGGAACGGCTTCATCGGGCGCCTGTTCGGCGCCGTCCTGGAGCGACGCGGAGACACGGTGTTCGCTGTCGACCGCAATCCTGCACGCGCCGGGACCCCACCCGACGGCCCCGTCGACGCAGTCGTTCTCTGTGCGCCCGGGGGAGCGGAGACTGCTCTCGCCGCGGTGGAGCCGGGGGGCACGGTGCTGCTCTTCGCCGACGCGGGCACGCTGCCCGCGGACGAGATCTACCGGCGCGAGCTGACGGTGGTCGGTTCGCGCTCGTCGACGGCTGCGTCCATGGCCGAAGCGCTCGCGCTCCTCCCCACGCTCGACGTGACGAAGCCGACGGTGCTGCCGCTGGAGCGATTCGACGAGGGGCTGAAGCTGTTCCGCGAGGGCGCTGCGCTCAAGGTGGTCTTCCGGCCGTGAAGGCCCTGATCTTCCACGGCCCGGGCGATCTACGGCTCGAGGAAGTGCCCCGCCCCGAGCTGACGGCCGACGGCGACGTGCTCGTGCAGGTCGAGGTCGCGCTCACCGACGGCACCGACCTGAAAGCCTTCCGGCGCGGGCACCCCGTGCTGCTCGGGTCGCCACCGAGTCCCTTCGGCCACGAGTTCTGCGGCGTCGATGTCGCAACCGGCCGCCGCGTCGTCGCCGCGAACTCCGCACCCTGCGGCGCGTGCGAGCCCTGCGGCCGCGGTGACGAGACGCTGTGCGCCAACCTGCTGCCGCTCCTCAACGGAGCCTATGCCGAGTTCGTCGTCGTTCCCGAGCGCATCGCGCGCACGAATCTCCTTTCGGTTCCACCCGGTATGCCGCCCGAACTGGCGGCGATGACCGAGCCGCTCGCCTGCTGTCTCCGCGGCGTCGAGGTCGCGGGCGTCAAGCCGGGAGACTCCGTCGCGGTGATCGGGCTCGGCCCGATCGGGCTGATGCTGTGCGCCTGCGTCGCCGACGCGGGCGGGCGGGCGGTGGGAGTCGGCTCGAGGCGGGAGCGCCGGGCGCTCGCTCCGCTGTTCGCCGGCGAGGCGGGGCACGGCGAGGGCGCCGACATCGTGATCGAGGCTGCCGGCACGAAAGCGGCCTGGCAGCGGGCCCTCGATCTCGTTCGTCCGGGTGGCACCGTGCTCGCGTTCAGCGGGCTTCCCCGCTCCGAGCGGGTCGAGATCGATCCGTACCGGATTCACTACGAGGAGGTGACGCTGCGCGGCTCCTTCCACCACACGCCGCGCGACGTGCGCGCCGCACTCGCGTTTCTCGGCAGCGGCGCCTATCCGTTCGAGCGCCTGGTCACGCACCGGGTGGGGCTCGAGGGAGTGCCGGAGCTCCTGGCCGACCCGCCCGCCGACTACCTCAAAGCCGCCGTCGTCGTCGCCGGCTAGGCCGCAGGATTGAACCCGGCTCGGTCCGGGTACTCTCGGTCCCGTGCGCGTCCGTGCCTTCGATCACGTCGCCCTCTGGGTCGACGAGCGCGATCTGCTTTCACGCTTTCTCTGCGAAGTCACCGGCATGCACGAGATCGAGCGCACCTCGGCGTTCACGCTCGTGGGAGGGGACGCGCGGCGCGGCAAGCTGACCCTCTTCGACGCCGAAGGGCCGCGTGACAGGGGCGTGCTGGAGCGGATCGTGCTGCGGGTGGCGGACCTCGACGCGTGCCTCGGGCGCATGTCAGCGGGTGCCGTGATGGCTTCCGCGAACGGCGTCCTCGCGCTCGAAGCGCCGGCCAATGTGCCGCTCGGCCTCGTCGAGGTGGAGGACTGCGACGTCGTCGACCTCGACCACGTCGTCCTTTGCGTGCCCGACACGGAAACGGCGGCGGCGTCCTTCGGCGTGCTCGGGTTCGAGCAGGGCGACGACATACTCAAGGTCGAGGACAAGAGCATCATCCTCCGCGAAGGGGACCCCGAGCCCACGGAGCGGCCGCTCCTGAACCACCTCGCGCTCCTGGTCGAGTCTCTCGACGACACGCTGGCGGAGGCCGCGCGGCACGCCTTGGACGTCGACCGGGTCGTGGACGCCCCGAACACACTGGCGGCGTTCGTCAACGGCCCCGACGGGGTCGTCGTCGAGTACGTCGAGCACAAGCCCGGCTTCGCGCTCGTCTGACCATGGCCGATCTCGTGGTCGCGGGGGCGGGCATGGCAGGGCTCGTCGCGGCGGTCGAGGCGCGTCAACGCGGCGCCTCGGTCGTGATCCACGAGAAGGGCGACCGGCCGGGCGGCTCGATGCTCCTCTCGAGCGGAGTGATCTGGCGGCACGCGAGCTTCTCGGCCTTCCAGAACGAATGCGCCGACGGCGACCCCGCGCTGCAACTCGCGGTCTACGAGCAGCTCGACGACGACCTTCGCTGGCTGGAGTCGCTCGGCGCCCACGTCACGGCGCGCACGACCGGGAACCCTCGGACGGTCGGGATGCGCTTCGACACCCGCTCGCTGACCGACGCGCTCGTCCGGCACGCGGGCGAGATTCGCACGTCCGATCCGCTCCGGGAGCTCCCGAGCAGGACGCCCGTCGTGCTCGCTACAGGCGGCTTCCCTGCCGATCGAGAGCTCGTACGACAGCACGTCACGCCCGAGGCCGACAGCCTCCTCCTGCGCGCGACTCCGTGGAGCACGGGAGACGGGCTCCGTCTCGGACTCGCGGCGGGTGCGACGACGTCGAAGCGCCTCGACGAGATCTACGGCCGCAACATGCCCGCGACCGGGGCGGCGATCGAACCTGCCGACTTCGTGCCGCTGGCGCAGCTCTACGCCCAGCACGCGACGGTCGAGGGTGGCGACGGATCGACGTTCCTGACCCACGCCTGGTCGGAGATCGACGTCGTCCAGTGGACGGCACGCCAGCCCGGAGCGCGGGCGCGCTACCACGTCGCCGCCGAAGCGCTGGACGAGCCCACAGCCGACGGCCGGACGATCCGCGACGTGATCGCTGCCGCGGAGTGTGCCGGCGCACCCGTCACCCGCAGCCGCGAGACTGTGTCGGTGGACGTCGTCGCGGGCATCACGAGCACGCTCGGCGGGCTCGCCGTCGACGAGCGCGGGCGAGCAGCCCCGGGCGTCTACGCCGCCGGCGGGGACGTTGGCGGCATCGCCAGCGGGGGCTACGCGAGCGGTCTCGCGGCAGCGCTCGTGTTCGGCCGGCTGACCGCCGCAGCGGCCCTCGAGGTTCGATGAGATTCGGCGAGGGGGCGCCGTTCAGCGTCGGCGTGGAGGAGGAGCTCCTGCTCGTGGACGCGACGACCCTCGAGCTCGCACCGACTGCGGCCGAGGTGCTGGCCCGGATCGACACCGGCAAGAGCATCGGCCATGAGGCCTATGCAGCCGAGGTGGAGCTTCGCACGGCTCCGGCCGTCCGCGCCGCCGATGCCGCCGGCGAGCTGAGCGAGCTGCGTGCCAGAGTCCGGACGGCCGGAGCAACGCTGCTCGGCGCCGGCGTGCACCCGGCCGGAGCTTTCGGCGATGCCCCCCTCGTCGACGGCGACCGCTACCGGCGCGTCGACGACGAGATGCGTGGCCTGATCCGGCGCACGCCGGAATGCGCGCTCCATATCCACGTCGGGATGCCGGATGCCGAGACGGCGGTGGCCGTGTTCAACCGGCTCCGCGGCCGGCTGCCGCTGCTCCAGGGCCTCGCGGCCAACAGCCCCTGGTGGTTCGGGCTCGACTCCGGTCTCGCGAGCGCCCGCGCCGCGCTCGTCCGCTCCTATCCGGGACGAGGCATTCCCCGTCCGCTCGCCGACTTCGCCGACTGGGAGAAGCTCGTGGCCGCGGCGACCGCAGCGGCCGAGCTACCCGACTACACCTTTCTCTGGTGGGACATCAGGCTGCACCCGCGGGTCGGCACGATCGAGGTGCGGGAGCTCGACGCTCAATCGTCCCTGGACGACGTGAGGGCGCTGGCAGCGCTCGTCCGGGCGCTCGCCTTCGAGGCGGCGCAGGGTGATGGGCCACCGGTCGAGCCCAGCGAGGCCCTCGCCTGGTCGGCGTTCCACGCCATGCGCGACGGCGTCGACGCCAGGATCCAGCACGAGGGCGTGCTCCAGCCTCTGCGAGACGTCGCCCGCGGCGCGGTCGAGCGGCTGCGCCCCGTCGCCCGAGAGCTCGGGGACGAGGAAGCGCTCGCACATGTCCTCGCGATCGCGAGCGAGGGCGGCGGGGCAGCGCGTCGGCGGCGAGCATTCGCCGCGGGGGGCATGCGCGGTCAGCTCGAGCAGCTGGTAGCGGAGACCGCTGCCGGCCTCACGCAGGAAGCCGAGGGCGCTCGCTCGGGCGCGTCCTCCGGCCTCGCCTCCTGAACCACCCCAGCTGCGGGCTCTGCGCAATCGTTGCCCCCGGCTAGCCAGCCGGTAGCAAGGCCTCAGCCCGTGAAGAGCGTCAGCTCCGGCTCCTTCTCGCCGCGCAGCGAGGCGAGGTCGACCTCGACCCAGCCGAGCCCGCGCGCCTCGGCAAGCGTCCGCGCCTGCTTGACGACGCGCTGGCCCGCCAGGATTCCGCGGCACGCCGACATTCCCGGCAGCAGCCGGATCCGCTCCACGTAACGGGTCAGCTGCTCGACCGCGTCGATCGTCGCCACCCGCTTGATCTCCACGGCAACCCAGCCGTCGCCCGTGTCACGGCACATCAGGTCGACCGGCCCGATGTCGGTCGGCCACTCGCGCCGGACGAGGCGGAGCTCCTCGCCGAGCGCGGCCGGCTGGTAGGCGAGCGCTTCCTGCAGGTCGCGCTCGACGCCGTCCTTGGCGAGCGCCGCCGCCTCCCCCATGTCGTGCTCGACGTCACTCAGGATCTCGACGATCCTGATGTCGAGCCTGTCCTCGCTCTTGCCGGCCCGCTTGCGGACGACGATCTGCTCCGGCAGCTCGCCGGCCATCTCGATCACGGTCGGGGGCGTCATCCAGTTCTGCGGCTTGAATCCGCCGGTGTCGGCATGGACGAGGAACGAGCCGTCCGACTTCAGCATCAGCAGCCGGACCGCCTCGGGCAGGACGGCATTGAGACGGCCGGAGTAGACGACTTCGCAGCGGGCGACGATGAGGCGCACGTCCGACACCGTACTGGCCGAGACGGACACGTCTTGCGACGACCCATTCGTATGCCACTCGCCCTGGGCAGCGTGGCCGGCGGCCGTATCTATGCTCCGCCGGAGAAACCGCCGTGGGAAAGGTGAAGCGATGGGTAGCACCGACAAGGGTTTCCGCGCGCTCGGGATCGAGTGCCCGGCCGAACGGCGAGGGCACCGCCGTGGCTGAGCTCGCGATCCGGCTGCGCAACGTCGTCAAGCGCTACGGCCCGATCACGGCGGTCGACGGGCTCGACCTCGACGTGCCCTACGGCACGTGTGTCGGCCTGCTCGGGCCGAACGGTGCCGGCAAGTCGACCACGATGCGCCTCCTCACCGCCCAGGCGATCGCCGACGAGGGTGAGCTCGAGGTGCTGGGATTCACCCTGCCGGGCGAGTCGAAGCAGGCCCGCGCGCAACTCGGCGTCACTCCCCAGCTCGACAACCTCGACGTGATGCTCACGGTGGCGCAGAACCTGCTCGTGTTCGCCCACCTCTACCGGGTTCCCCGCGCCGAGCGCCACGCCGCGATCGAGCGGGCGCTCGTGCTCTCGAAGCTCGTCGACCGGCGGGACACCAGAGTCGACAAGCTCTCCGGCGGGATGCGCCGCCGACTCCTGATCGCGCGCTCCCTCGTGCATCAGCCCCGGCTCGTCCTGCTCGACGAGCCCACGGTCGGCCTCGATCCGCAGGTGCGCCAGGAGCTCTGGGCACTCATCGACGCGCTCCGCAGCGCGGGCACCACGATCCTCATGTCCACGCACTACATCGAGGAGGCTCAGCGGCTCGCCGACACGGTGATGATCATGTCCCACGGCAAGGCGGTGGCAGCTGGTTCTCCGGCTGCGCTCGTGACCGAGCATGCTGGACGCGAGGTGCACGAGGTCTACGGGGCGCCCGCGCGGCTCGCCGAGGTCGAGGCGGAGGCGAACGCGGCCGGTCTGCGCACCCGGCGGACGGGCACGAGCATCGCGGTGCTGGGCGCCGACCGGGCGAACGGCTTCGCGATCGAGGGCGAGCGCAGACCGGCGAACCTCGAGGACGTGTTCGTGCTGCTGACGGGCGAGGAGATCGACTGATGGCGGCCCGTCAGGAACCGGCCCGGATCGGCCGACTCGAGCGGCGGGCGATGACCGGCGTGCTCGTCCGCGAGGTCGTCAACTTCTCTTCCTACTGGCGCTCGGCGACGTTCTCGTCGACGGTCGAGCCGACGATCTACCTGCTCGCGTTCGGGTTCGGCTTCGGGGCACTCGTCAGCAAGGTCGGCGGGTACGACTACATCGACTTCGTCGGCACGGGCACGGTGGCCACGGCCGTGTTGTTCTCCAGCGCGTTTCCGGCGATGTTCGGGGTCTTCGTCAAGTACAAGTTCCAGCGCACCTACGACGCGATCCTGGCGGCTCCGGTCGACACGGAGGAGCTCGTCACGGCGGAGGCCCTCTGGATCGCGAGCCGCGCCGGGGTCTACGGCTGCGTGCCGCTGCTCGTAGCGATCGGGTTCGGGCTCGATCCTCGCTCGAGCATGCTGACCGTGCCCTTGATCGCCTGGCTGGCGGGCTTCGGCTGGGCCTGCTTCGGGATCATGATCGCCGGCTTCGCCAAGTCGATCGAGAACTTCAGCTACATCATCAGCGCCGTCCTGACTCCGCTCTTCCTCGTCGCCGGCACGTTCTTCCCACTCGACGGGCTGCCTGGCTGGGCGCAGTTCCTCGGCAACGTCAACCCCCTCCACCACTGCGTCGAGCTCGTCCGCCACGCGGCCTTCGGCTGGCACGGTTGGAACGATCTCGCCCGCGTCGGTGCCCTGCTCTTGTTCGGCCTCGTGATGTGGCGGGTCGCGATCCGCTCGATGACGCGAAAGCTGATCGACTAGCCGGAGGCTGTCGGGCTACGGCCTCTCAGGCGAGGCGCTCGAGCAACGTGGACAGGTGATCGACCGCCACCTGCTCCGCTTCCGGCGCGTACGGCGAGTTGTCCACCTCCATCGGCGGCGGGTCGAACTCGAAGACGGCTGCCGAGGTGATGTACATCATGTCGCCGCCCAGATAGCCGCCGAACAGCGTCTTGCCGGGGAACGGCGAGCGAGCCTTCACCGCCGCGCCGATCTCGCTGTACGGCTCGCCCGCGATCGCGACGATCGCCGCCTCGCCGAGGCGCAGCGCATGCGCTTCGACGGCGAGCTCCTGCTTGCCGCGGTACCGCATCATCCGGTCGGCTCGGAGCACCTGCCGCGTCACCCGCTGGAGCGCCTCGGCGATCTCCGTCGACGGAGCTCCGTGTGCGATCAGCTCGGCGTGCTTCGCCTGCCAGACGGCGAGCTGCTCGGGCGCTTCCTCGTAGACGGGGGCGAGCGGAGAGCGCGTCGGCAGAAGCGCGTCCTCGCTGGCGATGGCGAGCTTTGCGGGCGGCCGCGCGTCGGGCACCTCCTCGTAGTCCGCCAGGGGCGCACCGGACTCGACGACGCTGCGCAACTGCGTGCGCACGGGGCGCGGATCGAGGCTCTGATGGACGTGCGCGGCTTCGAGGCCGAGGCGGGTGCCGAGCCGGCGTGCGACGGCGGCGTCGGCGACGAACGTCTCGACCGGGCCGATGTTCCCACCCGCACCCTGCAGGAAGAAGCACGTCGAACCGGTCAGCTCCTCCACCGTGGCGCGCGTGCTGCCCGGGTAGTCGGGGCTGATCAGCCTGTTGCCGGCCCCCAGCACGGTCGGGTGGCAGGCGTAGTTGACGAGGCAGGCGAGCGGCCGGCCGGCGGTCGTGTCGATCCGGATCACGCCGACCTCTGGATCCGAGAAGCCCTCGGGGTTGCAGCCGACGATGAAACGCCCTTCGGGAAGCCGGACGTCGCGGTTGACACCGATGTCGGAGCGTCCCACGCCGGCGGCAACGTGCACCGGCTCGACGGAGGCCGCCGCCACGGCAGCCGCGCCTGCGATCAGGTGGGGCAGGGATTGGAGATAGCTCTGAACCCTGTCCTCACCCTCCCCGCGGTAGAAGTCGAGGGTCACGGGCCCGGCGTGGCTATGCGTGCAGAACGGGAGCACCTGCCCGGGGGGGATGTCCGCCGCCACTCCCACCAGACGGCGGATCGTGGCCGCCAGGTCGTCCTGCAGGAAGCAGAGATCGAGGTCGATCAGCGCAACGCGAAGAGCGTCGTCCGCGAGGACGAGCACGGTGGCGTGCAGATCCATGTCGAGACCCTCGCCCCGCACATGTTCCTGCGCAGCCCACATGCCGTTCGGGATGTCCAGGGGAGGATTGATGCAGGCCCGTGCGATGCCCGCTCGAAGTGTCATTGCTCTGACTCTCTCGGGCTCGGCGCGCCTGGCTCTACTGTCCCCGCTCGACCCGTGAGCCGCCCACGATCGCCTCTCGACCGTCGGGGTAGCGCACGAGCGCCTTGCCGTTGCCGTCGTAGTCGGGCGACCAGACGACCAGCTCTGCGCTTTCACCAGCCACGGTCACCTGCTCCCCGAGCGACGGGGCGGCACCACGCCAATAGACGACAAATGGGTTGCTCTCCCATTCCCGCCCGATCGTCGTCTCGTCGGTGTGCCCCGGGAGCACTCGGGTCGCAGTCGGGAGCGTCATCAGGCCCTCCATCACGGAGTGCCGGACGACGTCCGCGGGACCGCCTCCGACGGCGTCCTTGAAGAGGACATCGCCGCTGAAGCAGATCTCGTCGTTGACGACGAACGCGACGCCGTCGTCGGAGTGCCCCGGCAGCGCGATCGCGCGGGCAACCAGCCCACCGGTGACGAGGTCGCCGGTGACGACGGGGATCCCGAAACGGCTGCAGAGCTCGTCCTCGTGCTCGATGTGATCCGGGTGCCCGTGGGTACGGAGCAGGTGCGTCGGCGTCAGTCGCTCGCGCTCGACGAAGTCGAGCAGCGGCTCGAGCGGAGCCCCGCTGTCGACGAAGACGGCCGTCCCGCCCGGCGCGTCACCGAGGACGAAAGCATTCGACATCCATTTCTCGTGCATCGACCGACAAACAATCATCGGTACACCCTACGCGACTTGCGCTCACTGGTTACACTCCACGCGTGGTGCGTCGGATTCACCTTCTCGGACTCGTGGTACTCGCGCTCGCGTTCGGCCTGCTCGCAGCCGGTTGCCTGGGCGGCAGCGACGAGACAGCCGCCCCTGAAACTGTCGTCGGCACGCTGCCGACGACGACGGCGTCCACCGATGACCTCCCGGCACTCGAGCTCGAAGGCGACGCGACTGCGGGCGAGGCCGTGTTCACGAGCGCGGGTTGCGGCGGCTGTCACGCCATGGAGGCAGCCGGTTCCAATGGCAGCGTCGGTCCCAACCTCGACGAGGCCAAGGCGGACAACGAGCTCGTCGTCACCCGGGTCACCAAGGGCATGGGCGCAATGCCCGCCTTCGCGGATCAGCTCGACGCCCAGCAGATCGCGGACGTCGCCGCGTACGTGACCCAGTCCACGGGCTGAACCTCCCGCCTCTCTTCCCGGCCGACGTGCAGGCGTTCGCCTGCGACCTCGACCGTACGCTGATCGGCAGCGACGGCCTCCTCCGCCCCCGCACGCGCGCGGCCATCTCCCGCGCCCAGGAGGCGGGTATCCCCGTGATCGTCGCGACGGGGCGCATGTTCCGGTCGGTGCGCCCGTACCTCGAGGAAGCCGGGATCGGCGATCCGGTCGTCTGCTATCAGGGTGCGGTCGTGGCCGACCCGTCGACCGGGGCGTTCTTGCTCCACGAGCCGATCGAGCTCGAGTCCGCACGTGAAGCGGTACGGCTGCTCGCCTCGCTCGGGCATTCGCCCAACTGTTACGTCGACGACCGGCTCTTCGTCGACCACCACACCGAGTACTCGCGCATGTACGCGGAGTTCCAGCACATCCCGGTGGAAGAGGTCGGCGACCTTGCGGCCTGGCTGCGGGAGCCGCCCACGAAGCTCGTCGCCGTCGCCGACCCCGAGGACGTGCCGGCGATCCGGGAGGCGCTCGCGGCGGCCTTTCCGCAGAGGCTCTTCCTCACGACCTCGCTCCCATACCTACTCGAGGTCGGGAACCCCGCGGTCTCCAAGGGCACGGGGCTCGCCTTCGTCGCGGAGCACCTCGGGATCTCGATCGACAGGATCGTCTCGTTCGGTGACGGCGAGAACGACCTCGAGCTGATCGACGACGCGGGCTTCGGCATAGCCGTCGAAGACGCGAACCCGCTCCTGCTCGCGCGCGCGGACTGGGTCTGCCCGAGCGCCGACGTCGAGGGAGTCGCCGCGGTGATCGAGGCCTACCTAGAATCACGCTCATGATCGACCTCAAAGCTGCCCGCGCGGACGCCGACGCCTGGCGGGCGGCACTCGGCCGCAAGGGAGCCGCCGAGGCGTTCGACGCCCTCCTCGCGGCCGACGAGGCGTGGCGCGCGCTCGTACCCCGCGTCGACGAGTTGCGCAGCCAGACCAAGCTGAAGGGGAAGCCGACTCCGGAGCAGCTGCAGAGGCTCCAGCAGGTGAAGGAAGACCTTCGCGCGGCCGAGGAAGAGCTCGCGGCGGCCGAGTCCGCCAGGGACGAGGCCCTCGCCCTCGTCCCGAACCCGCCGCACGTGTCAGCTCCCGACGGAGCGACCGAGGACGATGCTGCCGAGCTGCACCGGTTCGGCGAACCGTCTGCGGTCTCGGAAGGGCGAGAAGCGACCGAGGTCGGCCGTTTCGAGCTCGAACGCGCGGCCCGTCTCTCGGGCGCCCGCTTCGGTTACCTGGTCGGCGACACGGCGCTGCTCGCGCTCGCCCTCTACCGCTTCGCGCTCGACCGTGTGACGGCGGCGGGCTTCACCCCTGTCCTGCCTCCCGTGCTCGTGCGCGAGGAGGCGATGGTCGGAACGGGCTTCTTCCCGACCGAGAAGTCGAACATCTACGAGCTCGAGCAGGACGGGCTGTTCCTGACAGGCACCTCGGAAGTCGCGCTCGCGGGGCTGCACATGACGGAGATCATCGAGGGAGGCGAGCTGCCGCTGCGGTATGCAGGCTTCTCGACCTGCTTCCGTCGCGAGGCCGGCGCCGCCGGCAAGGACACGCGCGGCATGTTCCGCGTCCACCAGTTCAACAAGGTCGAGATGTTCGTGTTCACCACGCCCGACGAGGCCTGGGCCGAGCACGAGCGGATGGTCGCGCTGGAGGAGCAGGTGCTCCAGGAGCTCGGCCTCCCCTATCGCGCTGTCAACGTCGCCGCCGGTGACCTCGGCGCTCCGGCGGCGAAGAAGATCGATCTCGAGGCATGGTTCCCGAGCCAGGAGCGCTACCGAGAGGTCACGTCCTGCTCGAACACGACGGACTTCCAGGCCCGCCGGCTCGGGATCCGGTTCCGCGGCGAGTCCGGCCTGGAGACGCCGCACACGCTCAACGGCACCGTCGTCACCGATCGCGCCGTCCTCGCGATCCTGGAGAACTTTCAGGGCGACGTTCCGGACGTGCTGCGAGCCTACGGCGCCCCCGAACGCGTCACCGGCTGACCCGGCTCCGCGTCAGACCGAGCGCTTGAAGGCGGCGTGCTTGGCGGTGACGCCGACGAGCTCCCAGCCCTTGCGACCGAGTGCGTTCCAGTCGGCTTCGTCGGCCGAGCGCTTGCCGCGCCTCTTCAGGAGCCGGTACTCGAACCGCGCGTGCTCCACCCCGGCATGCTCACGCGACTCCGTCGCGGAAAGCGCCTCGAGCCGGGCCCGGCCGAACGCCGCTCGAAAAGGGGACGACGTCGCCTCGGGATCCTCGAAGCGGCGAGAGTCGGGGGTCGAAGACATCTGTATACGAGGGTAGCGCGCTTCCCGTCCCTGACGCCGGACAACCGTCCAGGGGCAGTCAGACGCATACACTCACGGTCGCGGCGGGGTGCGAGAGCGGTCGAATCGGGCGGTCTTGAAAACCGCTGACGGGGCAACTCGTCCGTGGGTTCGAATCCCACCCCCGCCGCTCTTGCTGCCCTCTCCCGGCCCCGACGCTGCGCGAGCCGGATCGACCCGCTCGAGCCTGGTCGCTGCGACAGACGTACCTGGCTCGGGTCGATGACGCTCGAAGAGGTGCGGCTTCAGGGCACCGGCGACAGTCACTTGTAATTGTGAAGTATCGTTGCTATACATTCAGAAGCGTTAGCCATCATGAGCGGTTGAGGGATCTGGCCCGTCGAAACCGCCGCAACCGGGACACCCGTCCGTCAGGTGCGAACTCCAGCCGCGAGCCGTCCACCCGGGACGGCGACCGGGAAGATGGCGAGCGCAGGTGTCGACGGCACCGCTGAGGGCTCCCGGGATCGGGAGCCCGCGTCATTTCCGGGGATAGAGGAGAAGACGGTGCCGGAGGTAACGCGTCCAGCGAAAGAAGCGCCGACGCTCGAGCTCGTGCTCAAGCGGAATCCCGTCGAGCGGCTGAAACGGGCGAAGAGCCCGCTCTCGATGCTCGGCGAGCTGCCGGCGCTGATCGCGACGGGGTACGCCGACATCGACGAGGAAGACCTCGTCCGCCTCAAGTGGTGGGGCCTCTACCACGACAAGCCGAAGGTCGGCACGTTCATGCTGAGGATCAAGCTGCCGGCCGGTCGGATCACGACCGAGCAGCTCCGCGCCGTCGGCGAGCTCTCGAACGCACACGGGCGAGGAGCTGGCGAGCTGACGACGCGACAGACGATCCAGCTCCACTACCTCGAGCTCGGTTCACTGCCGTCCGTGTTCGACCGGCTCCGAGAGGTCGGTCTGACCACGGTCGGCGCCTGCGGCGATGCCGTTCGCAACCTCACCGGCTGCCCGGTCGCTGGCCTCGCGCACGACGAGCTCTTCGACGTCACCGCGCTGCACGACGAGGTGACGGACTTCTTCTACGGCAACCCGGAGTACTCGGACCTGCCCCGCAAGCACAAGATCTCGATCTCGGCCTGCGCCCACCGCTGCAATGCGCCCGAGATCAACTGCATCTCCCTCGTCGGTGCGCTCCGCGACGGCGAGCGCGGCTTCGCGGTCCTCGTCGGCGGCGGTCTCTCCTCGGTGCCGCGAATCGCCCGCGACCTCGGAGTCTGGATTCGCGAGGACGAGGCGATGCCGGTGCTGAGGGCGCTGCTCGACGCCTGGAAAGAGGATCTGCGCTACCGCGTCTCCCGGGTCAAGGCGCGTCTGAAGTTCATGGTCGACGACCTCGGCCCCGAAGGCATGCGCGCCGAGGTCGAGCGCCGCCTCGGTTACACGCTTCCCGACTTCGCGCTCGAACCGCTCGACCACGAGCCTGCGCGACCACATGGGCATCGAGCCCGAGCACGAGAACGGCGTCGTCTCCGTGGGTGCCCCTGTCCACCTCGGCCTGATCTCGGGTGACCAGATGCTCGCCGTGGCTGCCCTGGCCGAGAGCGAAGGGCACGATGTCCGCGTCACGAGGCAGCAGAATCTCGTCGTCACCGGCATCCGGGACGTGGACACTGCCACCCGCGTGCTGTCCGAGATCGGCTTCCCGGTCGATGCGAACCGCCTCCGCAGCAACGCGATCGGCTGCACGGGCGAGCCCCACTGCAACTTCGCGGTGGCGGAGACGAAGGGCCGACTCGCCACCCTGATCGAGCACCTCGAAGACCGGTTTGGCAACCAGGTCTCGGAGCTCCGGCTCCACCTCGACGGCTGCCCGCACGCCTGCGGCCAGCACTGGGTCGGAGATCTCGGTTTCCAGGGCACGACGGTGCGGGACGCCGAAGGCAAGCGCCACCAGGGGTACGACGTCCTCCTCCGCGGTGCGCTCGGCCCCGTGGCGGCGATCGGCCGCCCGGTCTTCCGCCGCGTTCCGACCGAAGAGCTGAACGAAGTCGTCGAGCGGCTGATCGTGGCGTGGCTCGACGAGCGCTCCCCCGGTGAGAGCTTCCGGGCGTTCTGCGACCGCAAGACGGACGACGAGCTCGGCGACCTGATCGGTCGCGAACCAGCCAGGTCACGGCGAGGCGACAAGACACCAGACGAGGAGGCAGCATGAGCGTTGGCTTGCCGGAGCGAGACGGCACCGGAGCACGCGAGAGCGTCGACCTGATCGACGACTTCGAGGCGGGCGAGCTCTCGGTCGAGTTCGAAGGGCAGGAGCCATGGGACCTGCTGGAGTGGGCGCTCGATCGCTTCGGCGATGGGCTCGTGCTCTCGACCGCGTTCCAGGAGGGCGATGTCGCACTGATCGACATGGCCTACAAGATCGACCCGGCCGTCCGCGTCTTCTCGATCGACACGGGGCGGCTGCCGCAAGAGACGCACGACCTCGTCGAGGAGTTGCGCGAGCGGTACGACGGGCTCCGGCTCGAGCTCCTCTCCCCCGACGCGTCACAGGTCCAGCGACTCGTCGACCGCCACGGGCCGAACCTCTTCTACCGGTCGGTCGAGAACCGTCTGCTCTGCTGCAACGTCCGCAAGGTGCAGCCGCTGACGCGGATGCTCGCAGGGATCGACGCATGGGTGACCGGCCTGCGACGCGACCAGTGGGCCTCGCGCTCCGACATCCGCAAGATCGAGATCGACCACGACCACGGCGCGATCGTGAAGCTGAATCCCCTCGCAGAATGGTCGGAGGACGAGGTGTGGGAGTACCTCCGCGAGAACGACGTCCCGACCCACGCTCTCTATGCGAAGGGCTACACCTCGATCGGCTGCCAGCCGTGCACGCGGCCCGTTGCGAAGGGCGAGCCCGTCCGCGCAGGCCGGTGGTGGTGGGAGACGAACGCCCCGAAGGAATGCGGGATGCACTGCGCGATCGAGACGGGCGGGTTCGAGCACGAGCTGCACGCGATCCTCGGCGAGCGATCTCATGAGTGAGACGGCTGTCGTGGCGGCTCGTGCGCGTGACGGAGAGCGCGGCAGAGGTGGCGCTCGCCGAGACGGCCGCGGTGCTCGCGGCTGCGACCGCGGCCGGGTACCGAGAGCAGCTGGTCGCGCTCGAGGTTGCCCTCGAGGCGAGGCTCCTCGGGGAGGAGCACGCGCTGACGCTCGAGCCGATCCTCGAGCTCGCCCTCCAGACAGGGAGGATCCGCGCCCTCTACGGCCCGCCCGGCGAGACCGCGGCGCTCCGCCTCTACGGCAAGCTTCCCCGGGGAGTCGCACTGCGCGAGAGCGCCCAGGAGGTCAGCGACGCGCTCGGCTCGCTCCAGGGGCACCGTCTCGAGGGCGCCACCGTCACTGCAGCGGGACCCGGCGCCTTCGCGCTCTCCATCGCCACGGACGAGGGCCGGCTCTCGATCAGGCTCGACCGGCAGGGCGCACGGATCACGTCCGTGGAGGTCTGAGATGACGTCGCCTGCGTACTACATGGCCTGCCTCGACCTGACGGGACGTCACGCTCTCGTGGTCGGCGGCGGCCGCATCGGCGCACGAGAAGGCGCAGGGGCTCCTGGCCGCCGGTGCCGCGGTGACGGTGGTGGCGCCCCAGATCGTGCCGGAGCTCGCCGCGCTCGACCTCACGGTCGTCCGCCGCGGCTACCGCGCCGACGACCTCGACGGGAAGTTCCTCGTCGTCGCGGCCACGGCGACGACCTCCGTCAACCGCCGCGTCTTCCGCGACGCCGAGGCCCGGTCGATGTTCTGCAACGTGGCCGACGTGCCAGAGTTGTGCTCCTTCATCCTCCCCGCCGTCCATCGGCACGAGCCGATTGCGATCGCGGTTTCGACCGGCGGCGCGTCACCCGCGCTGGCGCAGCACCTCCGCGACCAGATCGCGGCGGTCGTGCGCCCCGAGCATGCCGAGCTCGCCGACCGGCTCCGCTCCTTGCGACCCTGGGCAAAGTCGCACTTCACGACGTACGAGCAGCGACGCGACTATTTCGCCAACCTCGTCGCCGAGGAGCTCGGATGAGCGTCCACCTCGTCGGCGCCGGCCCCGGCGATCCGGGCCTGATCACGGCACGGGGCCTCGAGCTGATCCGGCGCTGTGACGTGCTCGTGGTCGACGCGCTCGTAGCGCCGGAGCTGGTCAGCGAGGCTCCCGCGAGCGCGCTCGTGATCGCCCGGGCCGGGATGAGCCAGGAGGCCGTCACCCAGCTGATCGTGTTCTACGGGGCCGCCGGGCTCGACGTCGTCCGGCTCAAGGGCGGCGACCCCTTCGTGTTCGGCCGCGGCGGCGAAGAGGCGCTCGCGCTCGCCGAGGCGGGGATCGAGTTCGACGATCGTGCCCGGCGTGTCGTCGATCGCGGCCGTCCCCGCGTCCGCCTTGATCCCCGTCACGCACCGCGGTGTCTCCGACCGCGTCACGATCGCGAGCGGCCGAGGAGCCGACGGTGACGAGCCCGACTACGAGGCGCTCGCCTCGGCGGGTGGCACGCTCGTCCTCTTCATGGGGCTCGAACGGGTCGGCCGGCTCTGCCGCGGCCTGACGGCGGCGGGCCTACCGCCGACGACGCCGGCGGCGATCGTCTCCCGCGGCACGCTTCCCGACCAGGTATCCGTGACCGGCACGCTCGCCGACATCGCCGAGCTCGCTGCGGGGCTCGAGTCGCCCGCGCTCGTGATCGTCGGCGACGTCGTCGCAGTAGGCGCTCGGCTCGCGGCGGCCGTCGCCGCTCGCGCGCCACAGCCGGTGGGCCTGCCAGGGCGCCGAACGAGGCCGCGGGCCACGAAACGTTCGCAGCCGGTCAGTCGGCAAGCAGCTCGAGTGCCGCCTCGGGCCGCTTGAAAGGCGGGATCACATAGATCCCGGCGACCAGGCCGTGTAGCTCCGCCACGAGCTGACGGGCGAGCTCGAGCCCCACCGATGCGGCGTCGGGGCCGGCGTCGTGCAACGCGCGCAGGACCTGGTCGGGAACGCTGATGCCGGGTACCTCGTTGTGAAGCCGCAGGCCCAGGGCATAGCTCGAAAGGGGCCAGACGCCCGCGAGGACGGGGATCGGGACGGTACCGCCGTAGTGGTCGAGCAGCGGCTGCAACTGCTCACGGTCGAAAAGAGCCTGCGTCATCGCGAAGCTGGCGCCCGCGGTCAGCTTGCGCTCGAACCGGTCGAGCTCGAGCGGGAGGTCGTCGGCTGTCGGGTTGACGGCGACGCCGACGAAGAACCCAGTGGGCTCATCGATCGCCTTCCCGACGTAGTTGACCCCCTGGTTGAGGCGGGACAGCATCTGGACGAGGCCGATCGAGTCGATCTCGTAGACGCCGCGTGAGCCGGGGTAGTCGCCGACCTGGGGTGGGTCGCCTGTGACGGCGAGGATGTTGCGGACGCCGTCCGCGTGCGCCCCGAGGAGGACGCCTTCCAGACCCATCACCGTCGTATCGCGCGGCGTCACGTGGGGAATCGTCTCGATCCCCGCTTCCCGCTGGATCGCGACCGACGCCATCAGAGCGTTCATTCGGGCTCGGGCCATCGGGTTGTCGTTGACGTCGACGAAGCCGACCAGGCCCGACTCCCGCAGGGAGCGCGCGACGCCGATCATGGCGTCGTTGTTCCCGCCCTTGGGCGGATCGAGCTCGACACTGACGACCCACTCGCCGAGTCGGAGCGAGCGAGCGAGCCCTGTCTCCTCGGCGACCGCTGCCACCTCGAGACGGCTCTCGGGCTCTGAGGGCTGGAACCGAGCCCGTGGCAGTCGCTGCTCGTCGAGAGCTTCGCGGATCGCTTCGATCTGGGCCGGAGTCGTGCCGCAGCACCCGCCGATCACGCGCGCACCGAGCTGCACCGCCTGGGCCGCGAACTCGCCGAAGTACTCGGGGCTCGAGTGCGGATAGGTGACGCGCCCGCCGGCGATGCTGGCGAGGCCGACGTTGGGCAGCGCCGCCAGCGGCAGCGCCGTTCCCTGCATGGCTGCGAGTGCCGTCAGCGCCCCGTGCGGGCCGGCTCCGTGGTTCGCACCGATCGCCGCCACGCCCGTGCGAGCCAGGCGGTCGGCGGCCGCCGCCGCACCGACGCCGCCTGCCGTCTCGGCCTCGTCGTCGAACGTGAGAAGCGCCACGACCGGCAGGGACGAAACGGCCCCGACCGCCCTGATCGCGGCCTCGAGCTCGTCGAGGTCGAAGAACGTCTCGAGCATGAACAGGTCGACGCCTCGCCCTTCGAGGATCTGGGCCTGCTCGGCGTAGTGACGGCCGTGCTCCTCGGCGTCGAACATCTCGAGCTCTCCGAGTGGGCCGATCGCGCCCGCGATCATCACGTCGCGGCCCGAAACCTCCCGTGCCTCGCGGGCGAGTCGCACGCCCTCGGAGTTGATCCGCTCGAAAGAGTCCTCCATCAGGTGTGCTGCGAGCTTGCGGCGGTTGGCCCCGAACGTGTTCGTCTCGATCAGCTCCGCGCCGGCACGGATGTAGCTCGCGTGCACCGCGACCACGCTCTCCCGCGCGGTGAGATTGGCCTCCTCGGGGCAGCGCAGGCCGGGCACGGCGACGGAGAACAGCGCTCCCAGGCCGCCGTCGGCGACGATCGGCTTTCCGTGTGCGAGACGCTCGCGGAAGTCCGCCATGCCGCTACAGGTGCGGCCGAAGCCACCGCTCGGCCTCGTCCGGCGCCATGTCCTTCCGCGACGCGTAGTCGTCCAGCTGATCTCCGCCGATGCGGCCGATTGCGAAGTAGCGCGCCTCGGGATGGGCGAAGTACAAGCCGCTGACCGCGGCGGCGGGGGTCATCGCGCACGACTCCGTGAGCCCGAGGCCGGCCGCCTCGGCGCCGAGAAGCTCGAAGAGGCTGCGCTTCTCGGAGTGATCAGGGCAGGCCGGATAGCCGAACGCCGGCCGGATGCCGCGATAGCGCTCCGCGACCAGGTCGTCGCCGGTGAGATGCTCGTCGGGCGCGTACCAGGCGACCCGCACCTGGCGGTGCAGCCACTCCGCGAACGCCTCGGCGAGCCGGTCGGCCAATGCCTTCACGATGATGGCGCTGTAGTCGTCATGTCGCTGCTGATGCCGTTCGGCGAGCTCGTCGGCTCCGTGGATCGCGATGGCGAAGGCCCCGATGTGGTCGGCGAGACCACTGTCGGCCGGGGCGACGAAGTCTGCCAGCGAACGGTTCGGGCGTGAGTCGCCGTAGGCCGCCTGCTGGCGCAGCATCGGAAAGCGCGTGCCGTTGCCGAGCACGATGTCGTCCGCCTCCGCGACCGCCGGCCAGAACCCGTAGACCCCTCGCGGCTCGAGACTCGCGTCCGCCTCGATCCCGTCGAGGAGCTCGACCGCGGCCGCGTGGAGATCGCGTGCGACCGCCCCCTGGAGCGGGTCGTCGAGGATCGCCGGGAAGCGCCCCTTCAGCTCCCAGGCGTGGAAGAAGAACGTCCAGTCGATCAGCTGGCGCAGCTCCGCGAGCGACGGCGTGATCGTGCGAACGCCGTTGAACGGCGGTGTGGGCAGGTCGGCCGCATGCCAGTCGACCGGCGTCCGGTTGGCCCGCGCCGCGGTGAGCGCGAGAAGAGGCTTGCGCTGCTTCTCCTCGTGCAGCGAGCGCAGCCGCTCCTGGTCGGCCCTGTTGTCTGCGTCGAGCACCTGCCGCGCCTCGGAGTCGAGCAGGCGGTTGAGGACGTCCACGACCCGGGAGGCGTCGAGCACGTGAACGGTGGGCTGGCCGTACCCCGGGGCGATCTTGACAGCCGTGTGCTGCCGGGATGTGGTGGCGCCGCCGATCAGGAGCGGCAAGTCGAGGCTCCGGCGCTCCATCTCCGCCGCCACGCCGACCATCTCGTCGAGAGAGGGCGTGATCAGCCCCGATACCCCGACGGCGTCGCAGCCCTCCGTCACTGCGACGTCGAGGATCGTGTCGGCGGGCACCATCACCCCGAGGTCGATCACCTCGTAGCCGTTACAGCCGAGCACGACGCCGACGATGTTCTTGCCGATGTCGTGCACGTCGCCCTTCACGGTCGCCAGCACGATCTTGCCGGCGCGTCCGCTCCCCGTCTCCTCGGCCTCCATGAACGGTTGCAGATAGGCGACGGCGCGCTTCATCACGCGGGCGCTCTTGACGACCTGCGGCAGGAACATCCTCCCGTCCCCGAACAGGTCGCCGACGATCTTCATTCCGTCCATCAGCGGCCCTTCGATCACGTCGAGAGGACGGTCCGCCAGCGCGCGAGCCTCCTCGGTGTCGTCCTCGATGAAGTCGACGATGCCGTGCACGAGCGCATACGAGAGCCGCTCGGCGACCGGCGTCTCGCGCCACGCGAGGTCGAGCTCCCGCTTCGTGGCTTCGCCCGTGACGGAGCCCGCGAGCGTCACGAGCCGTTCCGTGGCGTCGGGCCTGCGCGCCAGGATCACGTCCTCGACGTGCTCGAGGAGCTCGGGCGGGATGTCCTGGTAGACCGCCAACTGGCCCGCGTTGACGATCCCCATGTCGAGGCCCGCATGGATCGCGTGGTAGAGGAAGGCGGCGTGCATCGCCTCGCGCACCACGTCGTTCCCGCGGAAGGCGAACGACAGGTTCGAGACACCGCCGCTCGTCAGCGAGCCGGGGCACCGCTCCTTGATCAGGGGGAGCGACTCGATGAAGTTGCGCGCAAAGAGGTCGTGCTCCTCGATCCCCGTCGCGACCGCGAGGATGTTCGGGTCGAAGATGATGTCCTCGGGCGCGAAGCCGACCGTCAGGGTGAGGAGGTCGTAGGCGCGGCCGCAGATCGCGACCTTGCGCTCCACGGAGGCGGCCTGCCCCTCCTCGTCGAACGCCATCACAACCGCGGCCGCTCCGAAGGTGCGGACCTCACGCGCCTTTGCCAGGAAGTCCTCCTCGCCCTCCTTGAGGGAGATCGAGTTGACGATGCCCTTTCCCTGTAGGCAGCGGAGGCCCGCCTGCACCACCGACCACTTCGAGCTGTCCACCATCACCGGCACCCGGGCGATCTCCGGCTCTGTCGCGATCAGGTTGAGGAAACGCGTCATCGCGGCCTCGGAGTCCAGCATCCCCTCGTCCATGTTCACGTCGAGCACGTTGGCGCCACCCCGAACTTGCTCGAGCGCGACGGCCACGGCGCCGGTGAAGTCGTCGGCCTCGATCAGTCGGCGGAACCGCGCCGATCCCGTCACGTTCGTCCGCTCGCCGACCAGCACGAACCCCGTGTCCGACCCGACCGTGAACGGCTCCAGGCCGGCCCAGCGTGGCACGTCCCGCTCCGCCGGGATCTCTCGCGCGGGCAGCCCCCCGACCGCAGCCGTGATCGCAGCGATGTGCTCCGGCGTCGTGCCGCAGCAGCCACCGACCCCGTTCACGAGCCCTGCCTCGGCGAACTCCCGCAGTAGAGCCGCCGTCTCCGGCGGCGACTCGTCGTAGCCGCCGAACGCGTTCGGCAGACCGGCGTTCGGATAGCACCACACCGGTACGCTCGCGACGGACGCCAGGTCGCTCAACCACGGGCGCATCTCGGCGCCCCCGAGAGAGCAGTTGATCGCCACCGCCAGCAGCCCCGCGTGCTCGATCGACGTCCAGAATGCTTCCACCGTCTGCCCGGACAATGTCCGCCCACTCCGATCGACGACGGTGAGGGAGACGACGATCGGCAACTCTGGCGCGACGTCGCGAGCGGCCACGATCGCAGCCTTCGCATTCAGCGTGTCGAACACCGTCTCCACGAGCAGGAGATCGACGCCCCCGTCCGCGAGCCCGCGAATCTGCTCGGCGTAGGCGACCTGAACCTCGTCGAAGCTCGCGGCCCGGTGGGCGGGGTCGTCGACCCGCGACGAGATCGAAAGGGTTACGTTCAGAGGCCCGACCGACCCTGCCACGAGCCGCGGCCTGTCCGCCGTCGAGACCCGGTCGCACTCGAGCCGGGCGAGCCGGGCGCCTTCGAGATTGAGGTCGTACACGGCATCCTCGAGCCCGTAGTCCGCCTGCCCGATCCGCGTCGCCGTGAACGTGTTCGTGGTCGTCACATCGGCTCCCGCAGCGAGGTAGGCGCGATGAATACCGGCGACGACGTCGGGTCGGGTCAAGTTCAGTACGTCGGGATCGCCCGCAAGGTCGCGCGGGTGGCCGGCGAACCGGTCGCTCGTGTAGTCGCCGGGCCCTAGGCCACATTGCTGCAGCATCGTTCCCCACGCCCCGTCCAGGACGACGATCCGCTCGCCCATCAGCTTGCTCAAGATCTCAACGGTCGAGCTCAACACGTTCCTCCCGACGGCTTCAGGCGGACGGCCAGTCGGGGAGCCCCGTCAGGGCCCTCGGGCTGTTTAGGCGTTTTTGTTCCTGGTCGCCAAGCCGCCACAAAACTCTCCAGGTGGCAGCACGCTACCACGTCGGCAGGCGCTGACCGGGCCGCGGGATCGCAGCCTCCAGGGCCGTAGTGGAGTTTGGGCTCGGTGCCGAACGGGTACACCCAGCCGCCCGAACAACTGGCCGCACCGCGCTCCGGCTTGGGCGGTCACACGAGCGACTTCTGTCACGACAACTCCAGGAGGTAACACAATGGGAATCAGCTTCAGCCTTCTGCTCGCCGCAGCCGGCGCAATCCTGATCTGGGCCGTCGACGCGACCGTCTCCGGCGTCAACATCCACACGGTCGGCGTGATCCTCTTGATCGTCGGGATCGTCGGCCTGCTCGTCTCGCTCATGTTCTGGTCGACCTGGGGCGGCTTCGGCGGCCGCAGCGATTCCACGGTCGTCCGCGATCGCGCTATCGAGCGCTGAAAGTGTCAACGCCGACCACCGAGATCGAGATCCGCACGAACTGGGGCCGTCGGCGGATCGTTCGCGACCGGCCGGCGCCCGCACGGGCCGACTCCGGCTCCGCCGAAGAACATGCGCCTGGCAGAACGCCCACCCCTCGAGCCGAACTCGACTCCCCTCCTTCTGTCGCGTCGGCAAGCAGCAAGGGGTAGAGCGACGCCCGTGCCGAGCCCTGCGTCGGGCAGGGCTCGGCACCTTCCGTCACATCGACGGGCGTGGCGTCAGTTCGCGGAACGAGCTGCGTGGTCGGCGTCGGACAAGCTGCCGTTCTCGATCAGCTCCTTGAACGCCTCGAGATCCTTCTTCACCTGCCTGCCGTCGGAGCCCACCATGCTGCCGACCGACTCGACGATGCCCTCGGGCTCGTAGGTCATGCCTACGACCACCCGGGTGCGGCCCGCGTCGAGGCTCTGGAAGGTGACGACACCGTCCGGCCCCTCCTGGTCGACGGCCCGCCAGGCGACGCGACGGTCGGCCTCCTGGTGCGTGATCTCTGCATCCCACTCTCGCTTCTGCCCGGCGATCTCGGCGACCCAGTGCAGCCGCTTCTCATCGAGCCTCTGCACGCTCTCGACCCCATCCATGAAGCGTGGGAACTTCTCGAACTGCGTCCACTGTCCGTACGCGGTCGAGACAGGCACCTCGACCTCGATCGACTCCTCGATCGTTGCCATTGTCAATCCTCCTTGATCGGATTCGGGCGGTTGCGCCCCACACCGAACGTTCCCTCGATGCGCGTCCGACAAACACGACCCCGGCCGCGATTAGGAGTGGCCGCGAATGGGTATCAGGTCGCATCATGTCGTTGCTTTGCGAGTGCTCCCACGACGGATGCTCGAAGCTGACACTCGGCGGCCCGTGTGTCGATCACGACCGCGCCCCGAGGCAGACGTTCGTCGTCGGACGCCCGTTCTCGCGCTTCGCGGAGCTCGCGGCCTCGGAGCCGCGACGGCCTCTGCGCACGGGACTCGCAACCGCACACGAGCTGATGCCCTCCGTTGCGATCAGCGACGGGAGGACGGGATGAGCCAGCCGACCGGTGAACCGAGGTCGACCGGAGGCCCGGGGCCAGCCGGTGTGGCGGCAGTCGTTCACTCAGACTCCACGGGGACACCGCTCGAGGGCTTCGCGCGCCGACTGCGCCAGCAGCACGAGCAGGAGAAGGCTGCCGATGTCGGCTGGCCGGATCCCTCGGGCCTGCCACTGCCCGTGCCGTGGCCACAGGATGAGCCCGATGCACCGTGATCCACGAACGCTGACCGCGCACGAGCCCGACCTGACCGCCCGCCGGGCCGGAAGCTAAGCTGGAGTCGGCCAGCGGGGCAGTTCGGACCGTGAACGCGATGCCGCTCAGCGGCAGTCAGGAGTCACGATGACCGCAAAGGGTTCTCACAAGCCGAAGAAGGCCGCGAAGAAGCCGGCCCAGAAGTCGCTCAAGGAACGCCGGGTCGAGAAGCGGGCGGCAGCGAAGAACGCCACCTCTCTCGGCAGCTAACGGCGTCCGCAGGGACAGCGCGAGACGCAGGAGCAGGCTTGCGGCTGAGCCTGGAGGTGAAGGAGTGATGGGACGCCAAGCGAGCGAGTCGTCGGTCGGCGGCCGCGTCCGAGCGCTGCGGCGCGCCGCCGGGATGACGCAGGTCGACCTCGCCGCGGGCAGGTTCACGAAGCAGTACGTGAGCCAAATCGAGCGGGGCGAAGTGGAGCCCTCCGGCGAACTGCTCGACTGGCTTGCCGGGAGGCTCGGCGTCGACCGCATGCAGCTCGAGACCGGCCTTGGTACGGCCGAGTTGGGGCGCCTCGAGGCCGAGCTCGAGCGCGGCGAGGAGGCACTGCGCGACCATCGGCACGCCGAGGCACTCGCCACCTTCGCTGCGGTACGACAGTCCCTCCCGCCGGGAGCACCGCGGCGGCTGCATCGCAGCGCCCTCGCCGGAGAGACGTGGGCGTTGGTCCGGCTGGGGCGCATCGCGGAAGCAGCGGCGATCGTCGGCGCCGGGCCAACGGGTGCCGGGGAGCCCGAGCGTACGCTCGACGAGCAGGCGGAGCTCGCCTACCTGGCAGCGATCTGCCGTTATGCCGGCTCGGAGATCTCCGCCGCGCAGACAGCATTTGGCCGTGCTCTCGATCTCCTCGACTCCGCCCCAGAACCGAACGACCGGCTCAGGCTCGACATCCACCAGTGGCGGTCGCGTTGCTATCGCCGCCTGCGTGACTGGGAAGCGGCTCGGGAGGACATCGACCGCGCGCTCGAGCTGTGCGACGCGAGTAACGACGACCACCGGCGCGCCGAGGTGCACCTCCAGGCCTCCCTCGTGGCCGAGCGCCAGGGGCGCTGGGTGCTTGCCCGCCGCTACGCCGAGACGGCGCTCGCCCTCTTCGGCCAGGTCGGCGACACCGCCACCCGCGGGCGCGTGCTCAACAACCTCGCGGGCCTCAACCACTCGCTCGGAGACGACGATGCCGCGATCGCCCACCTCAACGAGGCGTTTGCGATCTTCGTCGAGGTCGACCTACGGGTCGAGGCGGGTTACGTGCTGAGCTCGTTGGCGGAGATCCACCGCGGTCGGGGTGAGCTCGAGCAGGCGGAGACCGCCGCGAGCCGGGCGCTGGAGCACCTCGAGGGACGGGTAGACCACATCCAGGAGATCGGGACGGCGCAACTCGTTCTCGCCCGCTCGCGGCTCGAGCAGGGAGACCTCGACACCGCCGAGCGCGTGCTCGCGGGCGTCGACGAGAGCTTTGCCCGCACCGAGTCGATCAGCCATCAGGCGCGCTCGTGGATGACGCGGGCAGAGCTCGAGTTGCTCCGCCGGAACGACGCCGAAGCGGCGAGGTTGTATCGCGCTGCGGCGACGGCGCTGCAACCGCCCGACCTGTAGGCAGCGCGACCCCGTCGGGGGATGCGGGCGGCTACCGCCGGGTGCCGCCCCTCTTCGGGACGTGTCCCCGCGCCATTCGGCCGGCCGTCTGCCCGAGCGCGAGACCCCCGATCGGGGGAAGACGCACGCGGAGAATTTGCCGACAACTGGTGAGCACGTTCGGGCCCGTGGCCGTGAAGCGGGCGAACACCTCCCGAAAGGATCCAACGCATGACCAAGGGCAACCTTCTCCGTCTGATCGTCTCGCTCGCGGCGTTCGCATCGCTGGCGAGCCTTGGCGGCGGCTACTTCGACGGCCACTAGGCTCGACTGCCGCCCGTCGTAGGACGGCGCCCTCGCGAGGGCTGCCGTCCTACGACCGGCCGGCACCCGTTCCGGGCAGCGCGATCGTTGTCTGCCGCGGTGAACGACATCTCCTCTCTCTCCCGGGTCGACAGCAGAACGGCGACCCACGTCAGCGCCCTCCTACCTCCACCTGTATCGGACGGCAAGCAGGTATGCCGCCGGCGGCCTCGAGGTGCTCCTCACGTCGCGATCGATCGAGGCTCGAACACCCCACGTCGCCGCCTCGGCTACCGTGCCGCGATGGACATCGACGAGCGTCTTCAGGACTACGCAGAGCAGGTCTCGTCGCCCCACGACCCGTTCCTCGCAGAGCTGTCCGAGCAGACGGAGCGCTCGCTCGGCTGGGAGCAGATGCTGACCGGACCCGTGGCGGGCCGTTTCCTGGAGCTCCTCGTCTGGGCGGCAAGGCCGCAACGGGTGCTCGAAATCGGCACCTTCAGCGGCCACGCCACGCTCGCGATGGCAGCGGCGCTCCCTGCCGGCGGCCGCATCGACTCGTGCGAGCTCGACCCCGAGCACGCCGCGGTGGCCCGGGCCAACATCGACCGAAGCCCCTGGGCAGAACGGATCACGGTGCACGTCGGCCCGGCGAGCGCTTCGATCGAGGGTCTCGCGGGGACGTTCGACTTCGTCTTCCTGGACGCCGACAAGGACGGCTACATCGGCTACTACGAGGCCGTGCTTCCTCGGCTCTCGGAGCGAGGCCTGATCGCCGCCGACAACACGCTCCACGCAGGGCGTGTCTTCGACGACGGCGACCCGATCGCAGCGTTCAACGACCACGTCGCCCGGGATCCGCGGAGCTCCCAGGTGCTGCTGACGGTGCGGGACGGGATCACGCTGATCCGCCGCGCGTAGAGCGGCGGTCGCGAATCCCTCAATCGGGCGCTTTGATCCCCCGGAACGGGAATGGTCGCACGATTGGCACCACCCGAAGATCTCTGAGAGATGCGGATCCGACACCTCATTCTTCTCTGCCTGATCGCAGCCCTCGTCGGCCCCGCGGGCGCCGGCGCCTCGACGATCATCGGGCGCGACACCAAAGGCGTGACGCTCAAGGTCAACGACAAGGGCGAAGCACTGATCTCCTTCACGTCGCAGGGCAAGAAGATCAACGTGCTGGCATGGGACGCGGTCAACGCGATCGCGCCCACGACGAGCAAGCGCCAGGTCGACTTCAAGCTCGACTACGCCGGCGGTTGGGGCAAGTACAAGCAGGACACCTGGAAGACGTTCGCGAGCACGTGCGGCCGCTATTCCGGGCCTGCGCTTCCCTGGCACGTGTTGAGCTGCACCGCGAAGGACGGCAGCCACTGGGCGCTCCAGTCCTGGCAGCGCATGCTTCCCAACTACGGGCTCGTCGCGGACAAGAAGCAGGCGGTCTGGGAGCTCCGCCTCTCGCACTGGACGGGCGATCTGCCCCAGCTCACCGTGACCACGAACTGGGCCTATCGCAAGTTCGATCACATCTTCGGCACCTTCATGTACGACGGCAACCCGGTGTACGGCTTCAAGTCGACTTCCGTCGGCAACCCGCTCGACACGTTCGGCCGCAACCTCTACGTCGACACGTTCAACTCGGCGTACGGGGCGGGCTGGAAGCGGGAGAACAGCTTCCTCATGCACAAGGGCTCGGGAGCGTTCTGTTACGGCTTCTACCCCCACGGCAACCGTCCCGCGGGCCACGGCGAGCGCTATCGGGCCACGATCATCGGGCCAGGCGTCACCCCCGATGTGATGTGGCAAGGCGTCACGCCTGGCCCATACGACGAGACGCTCGATCGCCAACTCGCGGACACGCAGCGCGAGACGTACGCGGCCGACAAGCTCTGCAAGCCCGTTTGACAGGCCACCCGCGCCTGACCACGCTCGTTCGCGCGCGTCTGCCCTAGGATCGACCGCATGGTCGAGGCGGTCGTGTTCGACATGGACGGCGTCATCGTCGACACCGAGCAGGTGTGGGACGAGGTACGGGTGCAGCTTCTCTCCGACTGGGGTGGCCGGGACACCTCCACCGCGCAGCGGGCGATGATGGGGATGAGCTCGTCCGAGTGGTCGCTCTACATGCACGACGTGCTCGGCCTACCGCAGAGCCCCCGCGAGATCAACGACGAGGTCGTCCGCCGCATGCTCGACCGCTACAGCGTCGCGCTGCCCGTGATCGACGGGGCGGTCGAGGCAGTGCGGGAGCTGGCCGACTCGTTCCCGCTCGCGGTCGCCTCGTCGTCCAATCGTCCGCTCATCGATGCCGTCCTCGCCACGGTCGGCATCGCAGAGTGCTTCGACGCCACCGTCTCCTCCGAGGAGGTCCGGCGGGGGAAGCCGAGCCCTGACGTGTACCTGGAAGCCGCGTCCCGCCTCGGCGTCGACCCCGGGCTCTGTGCGGCGGTCGAGGACTCCGGCAGCGGGATCCGGGCCGCCCACTCCGCCGGGATGCAGGTGATCGCGTACCCGAACCCGCATTACCCTCCGGAGCCGGAAGCGCTCGCCCTCGCTGACACCGTCATCTCCTCGCTGCACGGGCTTCCGGAGGCGGTCTTCCGGCGGGCCTCCCAGGAGCTCGCTCGATCCGACGATTGAGCCACGCGCGGGGCTGATCGCGGAAACCTGCCGAGCGCGCCCACTCGACGATCGGGCTCCTTTGGCCATACTGTGAGAGTGATGGCCAGCGAAGACAACTCGCCGCCGAGGCGCAGCCTGAAGCGCCGGCTCGCGCGGCTCACGAGCACGGTCCTGATCTCGCTGGGTGTCCTCGTGCTCGCGTGGGCGTTCGTCGTCTGGCGCTGGAACGACCCGTTCACCTCCCTGTACACGAAGTGGGAGCAGAGGGAGCTCCAGGCCGAGCTTGCCTCGATCCAGGAACGGTTCAAGCCTCCCGAGCGGCTCGACGCTGCCGGACAGGTCGATGACCCCGAGCTCGACACTTCCGGACGAGTCAAGGCCTCCAAGGCTCGAACCGGCCCGGCGACCGCTCCCGTCGACCCGGCTGCCGAGGCCGCGGCAGCACGCCGCAACGGAAAGCTCCTTCGCGAGGAAACACGACGCGGGGGCGCGCTCGGCCGAATCCGAGTGAGTCGGATCGGGCTCGACATGGTCTTCGTCAACGGCACCGACCACGACTCCCTCGTTCGCGGGCCGGGCCTCGATCCGCGGACAGCACTTCCGGGAGCGGGGGCGCTCGTCTACATCGCCGGGCACCGGACGACCTACGGAGCCCCATTCGCCAATATCGATCGCCTCAGGGCCGGAGACCTGATCGACCTCGAAATGCCGTACGGGCGCTTTTCCTACCGCGTTACATCGCACGTCATCGTGCCGGCCGACGATCTGGCGCGACTCAACTCTCGTGGACGCGAGGAGGTCGCTCTACAGGCGTGCTGGCCGCGATTCTCCGCCCGTCAGCGCTACATCGTGTACGCAACCCCGACCAAGACGCCGCCGAGCTCGTAACCCGAGCGTCCAACGCGGACGACTCGGACTCACTTGGTGATCTTGACCGGGCTTCCCTCATTGGCGAGACGGAGCAAGCGGACGATGTCGACGTTCCGTACCCTGAGGCATCCGTGCGAGACGGAGGCTCCGATCACGTCGGGAGCATTCGTCCCATGGATCGCGATCGGCCCGCCCTGCGGCCAGTTCAGAAGCACAGGAGAGAACGCCGAGATACCCACCGCCCCAGGGCCGAAATCGCCGATCGGGTTCCCCGAGAGGAGCCGCTGGTTGACGTAGTACTGCCCGGTTGGCGTCGGTGTGGAAGGAGCCCCGATGGCCGCTGTCGTCACGAGCACGACGCGTCCGTCACGGAACAGCGTGATCCGGCGCCGGGTGAGGTCGACCGCGATGCGCGTGTCCACCGGTTCGATTCGGACATCCTGCGCTCGTACCCAGCCGACGGAGCCCAGGGGCCTGATCGGAAGCTGAACCCTGTAGTGCGTGACGCGACACGACCGGTCGACGCGCGCAGCGAGCACGCCGAACACGGTGGGCACTCCGTTCGCATTGCGAGTCCCGAAGGTCGTCCCGGTATCGTGGCGCAACGTCTTGCGAGCGCTGAGCGCCCGCCGCGCGATCGCCGCGTAGGAGAGGCGGGCCGTCCGCATGCCGTACGTCGAGCCCGCCGCACACCCGCCAAGCTTAGGTGCAACACGCGGGACGGCGCCCGAGGCGGGTCCGGCGGTCAGCGCGCCGACCACGATGATCGAGGCGCTGAGAGCCAGGGACAGCACGCGCGGACACGACAGGATTCCGACATTCTGCACGATCGGGCACCCCCGCCGGCCAGCACCGCTCCCGCGGCTCGGCCGCGGGAAGTCTAGGGTTCGACGAATCGTGCTGACAAAACTGTGGGCCGCTGTCGGGGCGGTCGTGTGCGGACTCATCGTTACCACCCTCTCCGGCGACGCCACGTCTGCCTGGTCGGGCATCGCTTTACCCGCGACACTGCTCGCCGGTGCGCTCGTGACCACCGCAGTGGCGTTGTCACGACGACGCAGAATGCACGTGCGGCTCGCAACGATCGCACGTGTGGACGCCGAAGGTCAGAACAATGACCATGGGGTCCTGGTAACGCTGGTCGACGCGAGCCGAGGCCGCTCGATCGAATGGCTGCGAAGAGAGACCTTCGCCATTCCGTGGCGCCATGCGCTGTTCGAGGCCCTGTGCGACGTCAAGGCGTTCGAGGCCGGCTGGAGGCGAATCGCCGACCCGCTCGTGGCGGAGGCGGTCGAGAGGGTCGGCCGCTCCATGGAGGCTTTCTTCGAGGTCTACGAGGCTGACACCATCTTCGACCCCGTCGTCCGTGGCGCCAAGTGGCGGATGATCGGTCGCGACGACCAGGCGGAGGAACGGGGTGGCCTGAGCGAACGGGAGTGGTTAGCCGCCCAGACGCGCCTGACAGACTGCGCGGCAGACCTCTGCGGCGACTACGACCACCTCGCCCGGCTCACGATGCAGCTCGTCCCGGCCGAACGGTCGACGCGTGCGGGCGGCGCAGTGGAGGGGCGATCCTCGGGAAGATGAGCTGGGGCGCGAGGGCCCACCTGCCCTATCGAGAGCGCCCGCGGTTCCGCTAGCGCGCGGCGAGCACGTTGACCCAGAGTGCCACGTCGCGGTACCCGGCAAAGCTCTCGCTTCGAAGGACAGCGACTCCTTGCTCGTGCCAACCTCGACCGAAAAGATTCGCGCGATGGCCGGCGCTGTTGAGCCACGCGTCGACGACGACCCTCGGAGCGGCCCAGCGACCATTCGCAAGGTAGAGGTTCTCTCCGAAGGACCCCTTGAAGCCGGTAGATCGAACGACGGACTTCCAATCGCCTCCACACGGGTTGTGCGCGAAGTTGGCGCACTGGATGATCGCCTTTGCCTTCAGGACCGATGCGCCATTGAGCTGAGGGCGGAGAGCCAACTGCCTCAAGCCGTGACGCTTCCGCGCGAAGTTGACGAGGCAGGCCACGGTCGAGATCTGACGCGCAGTCGAGAGATCCGTTCGCTCCCCGCCCGGACAGACTGCCTCGCTCGCGAGATCGGCTTTCCATACATCGTTCGGGACGTAGAGGGAGTTGCTGCTCAAGGCAAGCGTTCGCTCGTACGGCGACGCGGAGGCGCGCACGAGCCGGACGGACCCCTTCTCGAGGCGATCGCCGGAGTCGGACTCGAGCCCGAGCACTGACGCAAATACGAGCACGAAGATCACGAGCCCTCGCCGCCACTGAGCACCGCATGGTCGTCGTAACATCGCCCGCCCCGCAGCGAGGCTCCCCAAGAGCATCGGCGGAGGATAACAGGGTGCAATCTGCAAGTACACCCGGTGCTCGGGAGAGCGCTGAGGTCGGTCAAACGGATCCGACCTTGGCGTGGACGGCTACTTCGAGAGGGAGCCCGCTTTGTCTGCAGAATACTCGGAGGGTGTCGAGCGTCGATTCGATCAGCCCAGAACTCGTCCTCGTAGACCCCGAGCTCCGTCGGAAGCTCCTGGCAGCAGCAGCCGCCGAGCTCGTGTGGACAGAAGGGCAGGCCCAACGGCCGACCACGGCTGTCCCGTTCGTCCCGCCTCGCAGCAAGGCGGACGAGCTCCCGCCTTGTCGTCGCAGCAGGTGGAAGACGGTGGAGAGCATCGTGCTCGTCGCGCTCGCGGGGCTCGTCGTCGTGGTGCCGTCGCTCGCCTTCCTCCCCGTGCGCCAGGCGCCGACGCTCGTCGACGACACGGCGCAGCCCGGCGCACCGTCTCGGATCGTGTGGGAGGCCGACCCGGCGGCCGACTACTACGTCGTCGAATTCTTGATCGACGGTCGTGTCGCGGCGGTCGTCCGTTCGTCTTTGCCTTCGATCACCACACCGTCCTTTGATCAAAGCCCGGCACTCTGGCGCGTGTTCGCCGGCTACGGCCCCGTCTCGCGACACGACACCCGGGGGCCGATCGCATCAGGGACGACGGGCTGCACCTCGGCAGCAAAGCCGCTGGCGCGGGCCGTTGCCCTCGAGCCGGTAGAGGCATGAAGGAGGTGACCTACCACTGTGCCCGGATGAGCGCCGGGCGACTCCGGGCCTCGCGCCGGCTTCCTCCGAACCGCTTCACCCTTTCCGTCCTGCCGATGTGCGCCTGGCTCGCAGCTCAGCGTGGGCAACTGTACTCGGGAACAGAGGCGCTCGAGCCCTCGGCGCTGAACGCCACCTATCGTGAGCGGCGTCGACAGACCTCGGCGACGCGTCGTCGCCTCTCGACCCCTCGACGCCTGCGTCGCACGTCACGGGTGCGACCTCGTCGAGTCCGCCCCACGGGCACCCGCTCGGGTCTGGTCGCCTCTCGCTGCCTTAGAACATCTCTCATAAGCGGTAAAGGAACACGCCTTGATTGAAAAAAAAGTTGCACTGGTTCACAATTGGTTGACTACCAGAGGTGGGTCGGAGAATGTTCTGTTCGAGCTATCACGAATATACCCCGATGCACCGATCTACACTTTGGTATATAACGCAGACTTATTTCCGGAGCTTGCGAATCGCACGATCAAGACCTCATGGCTTCAATACATTCCATGGCTGAGGTGGCACCACGAGCTATTTCCTCCTCTCAGATATCTCATTTGGAAGAACACAATACTAAGAGACTTCGACCTAGTCATCACGAGTTCTAGTTCGGAGAACAAGGCGGTTCGCACGCCTGGTGCTCTTCACATCGCTTATGTTCATACTCCCCCCCATTATTACTGGCGCTATATGGATGAATACTTGCAGCATCCAGGTTTTGGCAAGCTTGATCCTCTCGCCAGACTTGCTTTGAAACTCCTGATTCCGCTGCTGAAGTCATTCGATCGTAGATCTGCACAGAATCCTGATGCCTTACTTGCCAATTCCAAATTTGTTCAGAATCAAATCAGTAACTATTATGATCGGGAAAGTGTCGTGCTATATCCATTAGTCGATACAGTCCGATTCAATGTGACAAACGCCTCGACCAAAAACTACTACCTCGCATTTGGTCGGCAAACTGTCTTTAAACATTTCGATATTGTGATTCAAGCTTTCAACGAGTTGGGGCTGCGTCTCAAGGTGGCAGGAACCGGTTCAGAACATATGAATCTCAAGAAGATCGCCGAGAGTAATGTCGAGCTCTTGGGCTACGTTTCTGATAGTGAATTGGCGAGGTTAGTGAGCGAGGCGAAAGCCTGTGTCTTCGGCAATGAAGAGGATTTTGGCATCACTTGGGTAGAAAGCATGGCGGCTGGAGTGCCAGTTATCTGCTTCGGATCGGGTGGTGCCTTAGAAACTGTGATCGACGGGAAGACTGGTATCCTTTTTGGGGAACAGACTCCACAGAGCATCGTCAACGCCGTATATAGAGCCGAAAGAACTACCTGGGATAAGGAAGCAATCAAAGCTCAGTCTCAGAACTTCTCCTCAACTAGATTTCGAGAAGATCTGTTGAGAATTATTGAATACTTGGAAATGAACAATGCATAATAGATCGCGCAGATTGCTTGGAGCCTCCTCGCTGCTATGGGAGCAGCGCACCCGTCGTCGCAACGCTAGTGCGCGGCATCCCGAGCGTCGTTGAGGTCGCTCGCACGAGCAATGGACGAGGAAGGCCGTGTCGCGTCGTTCGAGAGCGCCACTCGCAAGAAGTGGTGGCAAAGACGCTCGCCGACGAGCACGAACGCGTCGCCGGCCGGCCAACTCGCTAGCCGGCCTCCCGGCGTTCGCGGTCGACAGGTGAACCCCATCCGCGAAATCCACCTGCGAACCGAGCAGCAGCGTGTGATCTCCCCAGCGCTTGGGCCACGACGGCGCGGATGGCGAGGCCGGAGCGGACGACCGCGATCGTCAGCGCTGCCGAGGCGTTGCCCCGGTGGTGCCTGACCATCGCGGCTTCGGCCGATCCGACGCGCTCTGCTCGCTGGGCGGCGCTCCACCGATCTCCGCCCGATGCATTGCCGAGATGGACGAAGGACGCGCTCGGCGTGAACACCACCGCCCATCCTGTCCTCCGGGCGCGCCAGCACAGGTCACGATCCTCGGCGTACATGAACGACGTCTCGTCGAATCCTCCCACCTCTTCCCAGAAGGAGCCCGAGACGAGCATCACGGCGGCCGTGGCCGCCTCCACGTAGCGCTCGCGGCCATGGCGCCAGTACGTCCCGAGCGATGGCTGGAGCGCGTCCGGCAAGAAGCGGCTCAGGCCACTTGCCTGGACGAGGGCCACGAGCGGCGACGGCAGCGGAGCGACGTTCGGCTGCACCGTCCGATCCTCGTTCAGCAGCAGCGGGACGACGATTCCGACCCGCTCGCCGCCGAGCCTCGAACGCATGGCGTCGATCGATCCCGGCGCTTCGACGAAGGCGTCGCTGTTCACGAGCAGGTACGCGTCTGCGGGTCGCCGCCGTGCTGCTTCGTTGTTCGCCCGCGCGAAGCCCACGTTTTCGGGTAACTCGATCACCTCGACCTTGCCCGCCGTGATCTGCTCCACGCTCCCGTCGCCGGACGCGTTGTCCACGACGACCACGTCGGATGGGTCCACCCCATCTTCCACGAGCGCCCGAACCGCGCGAACCGTGAGATCGGGCGTCCGCCAGTTGACCAGGATCACCGTGAGCGGACGCCTGCTACCCGGGTCGCTCATCGCAACTCGCCGCCCTCGAGCAGCTTGGCAGGTGCGTCCTCGGCAAGGCGCCTCCAGATGTCCTGTCCCAGGCGTCGACTGACGAGATCTCCTGCCTCCAGCATGTGGCACCGGCGGCGACGAGCCCCGTGCGCGTCGCTTGCGACGAGATCCACGATCCCGTCCACGAGGAGAGACCAAGCCGTGCGTGCGACCCTCCTCCCCATGTGCCCTGTCAAGCTCGGGGCGACCACCTGGACGAGAGCGCCGTTGAGCCTCAGCGTTCGAAGGAGATCCGGGCGGTGCTCGACGGCGGGTAGACGCTCGGGATGCGCGATCACCGGCACCAACTCGGCTGCGACGAGCCTGCGGACGGTCGCTGCTGCGGTCGCGGCCGTCGACCTGTGCTCCAGCTCGACGACGACGTAACGTCCGGCGATAGCGCGCCTCCTCAATTCCGAGGCAGGCAGCGTGGCCGCGTTCGGTTCGCTCATCTCCGAGGCGAGGCTGAGCGAGAGGGGAACTCCCTGCGAGACCAGCTCACGGTCGAGTTCTTCGAGCGCGGCGCCCGCAGCGTCGTGGTCGGTCGGGAACTGACGCGAGACATGCGGCGTGCAGACGGCTCGCCGGATTCCCTGGCTCGTCATCGAGGTGGCGAGAGCGACGGCACCGGCAAGCGTCTGAGGCCCGTCGTCGAGACCGTGCAGGAGGTGGCAGTGCGTATCGATCACCTGACGGGCACGACCCCGCGGAAGATGCCGACGTGCTCCTCCAACCAGCGCTCGTCGTCTCGTTCGACGGCGAGCGGAAGAGCCGCAGCCTCGAGAGCGCGTTCGAGATCTGCCACGTACCGCTCCGCGCCACCGGCCTCCGTGTCGATGCCGTGGCCGTTGACGAACAGAATGCGCATCCGCCGGGACTACCCGTCGACCGATTCGAGAAAGACTGCGCAGAGGTTCCGTGCCGTCTCGAGCCACGAGAACGAGGCGACCCGCTCCGCACCGGCCTCGCGGAGCCGCTGACGCAGGAGCCGGTCGCCCGATACTCTCTCGATCGCGTCGGACCATGCTGCTCGGTCGAGGGGCACGAGGAGCCCTCCGTCGGCCGTTGTCTCACGGAGGGCCGGGATGTCGCTGACGATGACCGGGCAACCACGTGACATCGCCTCTAGCGGCGTGAAGCCGAACCCTTCGTAGCGTGCTGGGTGAACGAGAGCAAGCGCGCCGCGATAGAGGAGGTCGAGGTCTGCATCCCCTACCGCCTCGAGGATCTCGATCGAACCACGTCGGGGCGATCTCTCGATCGCACTATGCGTCTCGTCGTACCCGTCGCCACGACGGCCGACGATGAGAAGCCGGACATCGGCACCTACGTCTGCGCTCCCGAAGGAGTCGATCAGGAAGGGCAGGTTCTTGCTCGCGGCGATCTCACCGACATAGAGCAGGTACGGCGCGCCGGGACTGGCCGCAACGGGTGCTGCATCGGGATCGAGGATCATTGCCGGAGAGAACCCCGGGCCCGAAAGAACGATTCGCACCCGCCCTGGGTCGGCGCCGAGGATCGACACCGCTTCATCCCGTGCAAACTCGGAGATCGCGACGATCCGCGACGCGCGGGCGATCACGCGTGGCCACAGCACGCGCTTGTAGTCGTGTTTCGCAGGCCGCAGCCCTTGCTGCACGGAGACATCGTGGACGGTCGTCGTGAATCGCCGCCACGGCGCGAGGACAGGTCCCGAGATGTCAAAAAAATGCAAGACGTCCGCCCTCGAGCCTGCGGCAGCAACCTGCTCGAGCGCGATCCTCCCAGGCCCCGCGTTGAAGCGCTTCCCGGAGAGCATGACGTCGCGCACCCGGATGTTCTCAGCACGGGCAGCGGCAGCTCCTTCACGCGTCGTGAGCAGCTCCAGGTCGAGCTGAGGGAACTCAGCGGCCACCTCGTCGAGAGCGCCGCTTAGGGCTGCCGCATAGCGAGGCACGCCCGAATAGCCGCCGGCCAGGAGCCCGACGAGAGTCACCTTCAGCGGCTTGGCACTCACGGAGCGGCCATGTCGGCGTCGCCGCTCGACGCAGCATTGATCGCGATTCCCACGAGCAGGAGGCCGAGGAATGCCGTTGGGAACCCGATGAACGAGGCCCGGGTGACGGCGTCCAGCATCAGGACGATCAGGAGGCTGCCGCCGATCCATCCGGCCGTGATACCGCGGCGCGCATAGCGGTAACAGAGCTGGCTGAGCCGGCCGAGAATGGCGAGAAAGATTGCGAGACCCACGAAGCCGACATCGGCGACCGTTGCCAAATAGCCCGAGTCGACTGCCGTGGTCGCCTCGCGGTCGGCGCCCTCCCGCGTTCGGTAGACGCCGAACTTCGCCCTGTCGGCCGCGGTACCGACGGCGCCGACTCCCTTCCCGAACGGCCACTGGCTCTTCTTGTCGAGGACGTCCTTCCAGACCTCGGTGCGACCGTTGATCGACAGGAACGTGCTCGGAGCAGCCTGAACCGTCCGCGTCTGGGTCGCGCTTTGGCCGGCGAGCAGCACCACCGATGCTGCCACGGCTCCTCCCAGGAGGAGCAGGGCCACTGCAGGTTGTCCTCTGCTCGCGAGCCAGACGCTGAACAGGGCCACGAGGACGACGACGGCCGTCCGAACGTAGGAGGCAGCGAGGCCGACGATGAGGATCGTCGCGATGGAAGCGGCAAGCCAGCGGTTGAGCCTCAGGAACATCAGGACCGCTAGTCCGAAGAGGAGGAAGGCTGCGTATGCAAACGGATCGTCGAGCGTGCCAAAACTGCGCAAGTGTCCGTTGATGGTCCGGACATTGACATCGAACTCGTACCCCATCCCGACGAGCCCCCACTTGCCGATTTGCTGCTGGTAGAGCCCGTAGAGCGCCACGCCACAGCTTGTCGCGACGAAAGAGACGAGCGACCAGCGGAACACCTGTGCCGGCCGTCGCGCCATCAGCCCGACGGTCAGGAGAAGGAGGGGCCCGGCGGTGAGTCGGACGCTTTGCTGCCACTGGCCGCCGTAGGCCCCGGCGGCGAAACCGGCACCGACGTTGAGAACGTAGAGGGAGAGGAAGGCGCCGACGAGGACGAGCAGCAAGCCGTCGGCCCGGTGCCGCCGCCCTGACTGCCCGCGGTGCAGCGCCACGAGAGCCGTGCCGACGACGGCAGCCACGATGACGGCGTCCTTCAAGGGGCCGATCCACGGAAACAGGAAGACCTTCAGAAACGGGATCAGGGCGAAGATCGGGATCACGATGGCAACGAGAATGTGCGGCGCTGCCATCGTGAGCAGCACCACGGTCGCGAAGCACAAGAGCCCGACGAGCAGTTTCAGATCGCCGGCGTTGCCTGATGTCCCCGTGTGGAATCCGAGCACCAGCGCCAGCCCGAAAGCTGCGAACAGCGCTCCGTACTCACTGCGACCGATGCGGGCCCCGACCATCTCGCCGGCTAGTCGCGAAAGTAGTACTGCTGCCGCTCGGAAGACGTCGGCGCCGCTGTCACGACGACACCCTGGACGCTGGCCTTCCACGTCGAGACCTGGCGCGCGAGTTGGGTGAGGTCACGTCTCGTCGGCCCGCCGTAACGCACGACCAGAATCACGCCGTCGACGAGGCCGGAAAGCTCGGCCATCTCGGTCGCGAGCAGCGCAGGCGGAGTGTCGATAATGATCACATCGGCCTCCTGGCGTAGCCGCTCGATCATTTCGGAAGTGCGCGGGGATCTTGCAGCAGCGCCGGAGCGGTCGGAGCCCCCTGCAGGAATTACTACGAGAGGAACCCTGACTCGCGTCCCGACGGTCGAGCGCCGCGACGGGGGCAACTGTTGGGGCAGCGAACTGTGCCCCGCGATCGGGTACGACCAGAGCACCCCATCCAGCCTCTGATCCGAGTGGACGACCTGGATCACGCCTTCCGAGTCCGGAGGCACCCTGAACACACGCCCGAGAGTCGGCTTGCGTAGGTCGAAGTCGACGAGCACGACCCGCACCCCTCTCTTCGCCATCGCGATGCCGAGATTGGCGGCAGTCGTCGTCTTCCCCTCTCCCGCGACGGCACTCGTGACTGCGATCACCCGGGCTCCGTCGCGCCCGCCGGCCTCGAGGCTCTCCTGCTCCACGTTCGCCGCGAGCAGCGCGTAGACGTCGCCGAACTTCGCCTCGTGCCGTCCCAGTGCGACGATCGGGCTCGACTTCGGCAACCGCGGGATGACGGCGATGACAGCGCTGCCTGTGATCTCTTCGACGTCCATCTCGGATCGGACGCGCGTGCTCAGGAGCTCGCGAATGCCGGCGATCATGAGCGCAATCACGAGACCCACGGCCACGCCGAGCGCCGTATCGCGTGCCGGGGCAGGGGCGATCTTCACGGCCTCCGTCGCGGGGTTGATTACGATTCCGTCACCGGAGTTCAGCGTCTGCTGAAGTTCGAGCCGCTGGAGGAGCTGGGTGAGCTCTGCCTTGTTGTCTGGCTGCTCGGCGAGATTGGCGCGAAGTTTCGCGATCGCCTGATCGGTCGAGATCCCGCGCACCTTCGACCTGAAGTCGAGGTAACGAGCAGCAACAGCGTTCGCCGTGGCGACGGCGGCCTCCGCATCGTCGGTCGTTGCCGCAAAGTCGATAACGTCACTGTCCGGGTTTCCCGACACCGCTACCGCCAATTGAATCTCCTCGGCCGTGCCAAGTGTGGGATTTCGCGCCGAAACGTCCCTGAAGAGCGCTGTCGAGCGCGCGAGCACGACCGCGTTGTCGTTGGCCCTCTGCGGGTCGACGTATGGAGATTGGGTGTTCGTGAGGATGGAGGCGAGATCGCGGGTCGAGAGGAAGACCGACGCGCTAGCCGAGTAGATCGGCCCGTTCAGCTGACGCTGCAGATTCACCGCCCCAGCCGCGGTGATAGCGCAGATCAGGATAAGTGGAATCGCTCGACGAAATGCGCCGAAGAGCATCTCGGCGGCTTCTTGGTTCACCTAACCCTCTCACGCTGGACGGATTTCATCACGCCCGAAGAATAGCCGCAGCTGTTCGACGACACGCAAGCGGCCGACCTCGACGTGCGAAAACGCCATTCCGTCGCTGAGTCCTCGAGGACGAAACGACTATTTGTAGCGATATCTCCCCCAAAGGGGGTACCTCCCACGGGTGGTTCACCCGAATCAGGGGTGTATGCGGCGAGACGAAGGGTCGATTCGGGGAAGACGCTTCCCGCGCCGACCTCTGGAGGAACCATGCTTCGAACCCCTTCGCGCTCGTCCTCGATCCGACGCTCACTCGCCGCAACGACGCTCCTAGCACTCGTCGTCATCGCTCTGCAGGCGGCGACGCCCGCCTCCTCGAGCGCCGAGCAAAGGCAGCCCGTCCGATGGGACCAGCGCACGTTCACGAGCGCGGGTGCACTCGCTTCGCACCTCGCAGCCCGGAACGTCGACCTCGACCGGTTCTTCGCCAAGCATCAGGCCGTCACCAAGGCCTTCAGCCTCACCCCGGTCCGATGGGACGATACGTCCTTCTTTACGCTCGCCGGAATGAAGCGCTGGCATCGAGGCGCAGGGGCGAGTTTCGAGCGCTGGGCGGAAACGCACCCGGCAGCCTTCCGTGCCCTGACGCGCAACCTTCCACCGACCGTCCAGTCCGCCGTCTCGAAGAGTCGGCTGCTGGCCGACTCGCAGAAGTGCCGCGACAGACGGTGCGAGCCACCGTCTGCGACGACCGCACCGACTGCGTCGGGATCTCCTACCGTCGGCCTCGCGGTCACGGTCTCGAGCGGCGACTGGAGCCCCTCCAAGGGACTGAGCTATCAGTATCAATGGCAGCGTTGTGCTCCTAGCGGAGATTGCTCGGCCATCGTCGGTGGCAGCTCCCAGACCTATACCGTTCAGAGCGCGGATCAGTCCAGCACGCTCCGTGCCGTCGTGACCGTGTCGAACCGCAACGGCTCGGGTATGGCGAGCTCGAACCAGATCGGCCCTGTCCCTGTCCCGGCGACGACGCCTAGCAGCCCTCCCGTCACGGCTCCCTCAGCCGATGGTTCGGGGTCTGGTTCCTCGACGACAACTCCGGCGCCGGCTCCGACGCCGGTACCACCGCCGGCTCCGTCGTCGGCCGGCGAAGTTCGGGGTCGCCGCGGGCGGCGCGATCGAGTGGGCGAGCGACGCGAGCCTCGCCGCCGAGCTCGACGGCTACAGGACGATCGGGGCGAGCTGGCTCCGTTCGGATCTGAAGTGGTCGGTCGTGGAGGCGACCCGCGGCACGTTCAACTGGTCGGTCTACGACCGGCTCGTCACGGCCGCCCAGGCACGCGGAATCAACATCGTCTTCACCCTCGCCTACACGCCCGTCTGGGCACGGGCAGCCGGAACACCAGACGACAAGTACGCCCCCACCAACCCAAACGACTTTGGCCCCTTCGCCCGCGCCGCCGTCGCCCGCTACGCACCACGAGGCGTCAAAGTCTTCGAGATCTGGAACGAGCCCAACCTCCCGGGCTTCTGGAAGCCCGCACCCGACGCGGCGCAGTACACCGCCCTGCTCAAGGTCGCCTACGCGAACGCCAAAGCCGCCGACCCGTCCGTGACCGTCCTCGCGGGCGCATTCTCACCCGCCGGCGGCCACAACGACCCCCTCTGCGGCGGCTCGGGCACCACGACCAAGATCAACCCGATCAACTTCCTCGAGCAGATCTACGCAAACGGCGGCGGGAACTCGTTCGACGCGCTCTCGCACCACCCCTACGCCGGCAGCGCAGGCGTCAAGGGAACACACCGCTGCAACGCTTGGTACGAGATGTTCGGCACCTCACCAAGCCTGCTCAGCACTCTGCAAAGCCGCGGTGACGGCGCCAAGAAGATCTGGGGCACCGAATTCGGAACAGACCTCGACTGGGTCGGAGGCTCCCAAACCGCACAAGCACAACAAATGACCGACGCCATGAACCTCTGGCGCACATACTCCTGGGCCGGCCCACTCATGGCGTTCGCCTACCGCCAGTCGATCGACGGCTTCAACCTCGTCAACCCCGACTGGACGCCCCGCAGCGTCTGGCACGCCTACAAAGCCGCACCCAAAACCTAACCGCCACCAACGAGGGAAGGGCGCACGCTCCGTACGCCCTTCCCTCGCATCCCTCGTGACCCGACCACGAGGCCCGCTCGATTCGAACAGCTCGCGACTCGAAGGACGATCGCCGCTAAGCTAAGCCTCTATGAGAGGTCTGCCTCGTGCGGGCCGGCGTCGCCACAGGCTCCATAGCAGGGTCTCCACCGCTGCCCGAATTGCGTTCCCACTGATCCTTGCCGGGGTCATCATCCTAATGGGCGGCTCCATACCGCGCCGCGCGCCGACGCCCGCTCCTGGTGGGGGCTCGGGGCCTGCCGCTCCGGCGGTGGCTGTGGCTCCCGTAGCACCGGCCCCGACTCAGGAGCCGGCTCCGTCGTCGGCAGGGAAGGTCGGGGTCGCCGCGGGCGGCACGATCGAGTGGGCGAGCGACGCGAGCCTCGCCGCCGAGCTCGACGGCTACAGGACGATCGGGGCGAGCTGGCTCCGCACCGATCTGAAGTGGTCGATCGTGGAGGCGACCCGCGGCACGTTCAACTGGTCGGTCTACGACCGGCTCGTCACGGCCGCCCAGGCACGCGGAATCAACATCGTCTTCACCCTCGCCTACACGCCCGTCTGGGCACGGGCAGCCGGAACACCAGACGACAAGTACGCCCCCACCAACCCAAACGACTTTGGCCCCTTCGCCCGCGCCGCCGTCGCCCGCTACGCACCACGAGGCGTCAAAGTCTTCGAGATCTGGAACGAGCCCAACCTCCCGGGCTTCTGGAAGCCCGCACCCGACGCGGCGCAGTACACCGCCCTGCTCAAGGTCGCCTACGCGAACGCCAAAGCCGCCGACCCGTCCGTGACCGTCCTCGCGGGCGCATTCTCACCCGCCGGCGGCCACAACGACCCCCTCTGCGGCGGCTCGGGCACCACGACCAAGATCAACCCGATCAACTTCCTCGAGCAGATCTACGCAAACGGCGGCGGGAACTCGTTCGACGCGCTCTCGACCCACCCCTACACAGGCAGCGCAGGCGTCAAGGGAACACACCGCTGCAACGCTTGGTACGAGATGTTCGGCACCTCACCAAGCCTGCTCAGCACTCTGCAAAGCCGCGGTGACGGCGCCAAGAAGATCTGGGGCACCGAATTCGGAACAGACCTCGACTGGGTCGGAGGCTCCCAAACCGCACAAGCACAACAAATGACCGACGCCATGAACCTCTGGCGCACATACTCCTGGGCCGGCCCACTCATGGCGTTCGCCTACCGCCAGTCGATCGACGGCTTCAACCTCGTCAACCCCGACTGGACACCCCGCAGCGTCTGGCACGCCTACAAAGCCGCACCCAAAACCTGACTACCAGCCAGAAAGGGGCGGCACGTTTGTGACACGCCACGCTTCGTACACTGACCTCGCGCCCGTGCTCTGCGCTACGCGGCCCACCACCCGTCTCTAGAATCGCCGTCGTGCAGTTCAGGTGGGGACGGCGGCGAAGCGAACAGGTCGCCCTGGCGGGCGATGTGGCGATCGTCTCACCCCACCTCGACGATGCGGTGCTCTCCCTCGGTAGCGCGATCCATCGTGCCGCGCGGGCGGGTGCGCGGGTGACGGTCGTGACCGTCCTCGCAGGCGACCCGCGCTCGTCGATGCCGGCTGGGCCATGGGACGCGCGAGCAGGCTTCGCGACAGCCGGCGAAGCGACGGTTGCCCGTCGCCGGGAAGACGAGCGCGCATGCGCGCTCGTCGGGGCGTTCCCCGTGTGGCTCCCCTTCTTCGGCGGCGACTATCCGGCGACCAGCGACGACGATGTCTGGGCGGCGCTCGAAGGAGAGCTCGATGGTGCCGATGCAGTCGCTGTGCCGACGTGGCCCTTGACTCATCCCGACCATCTGAGCGTCTACGAGCTCGTCCACTCCCGGTCGAGCGCGCGTCTGATCGGCTACGTGGAGGCTCCGTACGCGCGCTGGGCCGGTGAGCCACTTGGGACCGGCTTCTCCGAGCTCCGTCCCGACCGGGCAAGCAGGGAAGCGAAGTCCGCCGCACTCGAATCCTACGCGACCCAGATCCCTCTGCTCACCGGCGATCCGTCGAGCTTCATCGACCGCGAGGCGCGAGCATCCGAGTGGACGAGGCCACTCGATCGCTCGAGCCGGAAGGACGTGCCGGTTTGAGTGCGGCGCATCCGTTTCGCGCGACGATCCCGCCGGTCGAAGGAGAAGGGCGCCCCTTGTGGTCGGTGATGATCCCCGCGCACAACTGCGCCGCGTACGTCGAGACCACCATCCGGAGCGTCCTCGATCAGGACCCGGGCGAGGCGGTGATGCAGATCGAGGTCGTCGACGACCACTCGAGCGACGAGGTCGAAGACGTGGTCTCGGAAGTCGGGGCAGGGCGAGTCGATTTCTACCGCCAGCCGGCAAACGTCGGCCATACGCGGAACTTCGAGACGTGCCTCCGTCGTGCTCGGGGGCAACTCGTCCACCTCCTTCACGGCGACGACGCCGTCGCCCCGGGCTTCTACGAGGCACTCGGAGATCCGCTGCTCGCCCATCCCGAACTCGGTGCCGGTTTCTGCCGTTACTCGGCAATGGATGAGGACGGCTCGGTCGTGTCGACCCCGGCTCCCGAACAGCCCAGCGCCGGCGTCATCAGTGGTTGGCTCGAGCGGATCGCGGCGGGCCAACGCCTTCAGACGCCTTGCATGGTCGTTCGCCGCGACGTCTACGAAGACCTGGGAGGATTCGACACGCGGCTCCGCCACTGTGAGGACTGGGAGATGTGGGTCAGGCTCGCCGCGCACTACCCGGTCTGGTACGAGCCTCGTGCGTTGGCGCTGTATCGCGTTCACACTCGATCCAACTCCGCGTCCGACGTGCGTTCCGGTGCGAATGTCGCCGACTTGCGGGCGGCGATCGCGATCAACCGAGCCGTGCTACCCGAGGAGACGGCCGAGAGCATCTCGCGCCGCGCACTCGAAACGACGGCGACGACGGCGTTGAGGCGGGCTCGTCGCGCTGTTCACAACGGCGACTACGGCACTGCGCGGGCGCAGGCGCGGGAGGCATTCGCCACGTCGAAGCGGCCGCTCGTCTGGGCTCACGCAGCCTACTCCGCCGCTGCTGCGGCTCGCTCCATCGCGGTCCGGAAGCTACGCCGCACCGCGGCTGCGTCGGACACTGCCTCGAGCTCGCGCTCGAGATCGCGGTAGACCGCGAGCCAGCTCGGCGCGACACTCTCGAATCGGCCCGCCGTGCCCGACTCCGGAACCCTACGCAACCGCCTGTAGGTGCTCTCCCCGAGTAGCGCTGCACCGGCTCGGGCGAGGTCCGCGGGTGCCCGCGACCGTACCGCGAGACGCGTGAACGCAGCGGCGGCCGCGATCGGACGACCGTTGGCGATCTGGCTGCGTGCCCGGTCTCGGAGTGCCCGCAGATGCCGCGCACGAGCCCAGGCGTCGATCGCAGCAACCCCAAACGGCACGCCGATCTTTCCACTCAGTGCCTGGTGGCGAGCGACGAGGACAGGGAGGTTACGACGGGTGCGGGTCGCGAGTGCTGTCGCAAGCGTCGAACCACCCTGGCGGTACGCGACGAGCGGCTCATGGATTGCGACCGCCTGTCCCCGAGTCGACGAGACGCAACCACATGTCCCAGTCCTCGATTGGCACGAGGTTCGGCTCGAAGCCTCCCACCGCTTCGAGGAGCGCTTTCGAGACCATGACATTCGACGCACCAGCCGGAATCGCCTGGTGCCGCATGAGCTCTCCCGCGAGAGCCCCGGGAGACGGGCAAGCGACCCTTCGCATGCTCTCGAGCCGGGCGTCGACCAGAAGTGCTTCGCCGTACGCGAAACTCGCCTTGGCTCCGTGGAGCGCTTCGAGTTGGGAGCCGACCTTGACGGGGCTCCAGACATCGTCGTCGTCCAGCAGGGCGACCCATCCGCCCGCTGCCGCGGCGACTCCGACATTGCGCGCCGCCGCTGGTCCGCTCGCCGACTCGTTCCGGATCAGACGGATTCGCCCGTCCTGCAGGCCGGCGATGGCATCCGCGGTGCCGTCGGCCGACCCGTCGTCCACTACGACCACCTCGACGTTCCCGCCCTGAGCGAGTGCGCTCGCGATCGCGACGACGAGCAATCGCCACCTGTTGTGCGAGGGGATCACGACGCTGACGTCGCTCGGTTGGGCAGGCATCGCTGTAGCGGATGTGGGTGGTGGCCCGGACGCGCCAGGGTCACCGTTGAAGCTATCAGGGGGCTGAAGCCCGGTGATGGCGTGCGAACACCGCACGTCCGGAGCCCCGTCGAGCCAACGGACTAGGCTTCTGCGACGTGACCCGGAGCTTCGCACGCGCAGCCCTCGCCGACGCTGTCGCCCGTGGTCGCGCGGACGCGGTGCTGCTCTCGGAAGGTGGGCGAGCCGCTGAGCTCGAGCTCGGTGGCTTCGGCGATCGTGGTCCGTATCAAGCTGTCGGACTCCGTGCAGCTCTCTCGCTACGCCTGCCGCCCCGACTGGTCTCGATCCTGATGACGGTGCTCGCCCGCTCGGCCGTCGCCCCGGCGACCGCCGAAGAGATCGTCCGCCGGTACGCCTACTGGACAGGCGTCCGCAGGTCGGCCGACCGCGCCACGTGGCGAGCGCTTACCCGGGGCCCCGCCATCCTGATGTACCACGCATTCGATCCGGGGAAAGGCTCCACGACGCGGCTCGTCGTCTCCGGAGAGGAGTTCGAGCGGCAGTTGCATCGCATCCGATCGTCGGGGCGCCGGGTGATCACACTTACGGCACTGGCCGAGGCGTGGAGCGCGGGGAAGGTCGTTCCGGCCGGCGCCGTCGTGATCACGATGGACGATGCGTACCTCGACAATGCCGAGATCGCAGCCCCGATCCTTGCGCGCTACGCGTACCCCGCAACGGTCTTCGCCGTATCGGATGCGCTCGGAGGATCGAACACGTGGGACAGCGGGGAGCTGCGCGGACGTCAGCTGCTCGACCCGGCCGGTCTCCGTGCATTCCGGGCCGCAGGTCACTCGGTCGGCGCGCACACTCGTTCGCACCGCGCGCTTCCCGCCCTCGACGAGGATGCGCTCGAGGACGAGGTCGCCGGAAGCCGGGCAGCCCTCGCGGCTCTGCTCGACGCCCCGATAACGGAGTTCGCCTATCCCCACGGGAAGGTCGACGCAGCCTCGATCGAGGCCGTCCGGCGTGCCGGATATGCGTGCGCCGTAGGCATCGAGCGCGGCCTCAACGACGCAAGGACGCCGCTATACGCGTTGCGACGCACCCAGGTCTCCGGCAGCACGGGCCGACTCGGGTTCGAGCTCGCGCTCCGCTTCGGCGACGCAGACATCCTCCGCCACGTCCGCCGCGGCGCTCTCTCGCGTCGTCCGATTCAAGAGGGTCGAGCCCTGAACGACGTAGTCGATGTCACGGTCGCGATCTCGACACGCGATCGGCCCGGGCCGCTCGAGCGATGCCTGAGGTCGCTCGCTGCAGGCGATGCCATACCGGCGGAGATCGTCGTCTCCGACCAGAGCGACGGCCCGGAGACCGAGGCTCTGGTCACGAAGCTGTCAGCGACGGTGCAGATCCGCTACGTCCGCTCCGGTCCCGGGGGCCTGGCTACGGCCCAGAACGACGCAGTCGCGGCAGCGGCCTTCCCGATCGTCGCAATCCTCGATGACGACTGTGTCGCGGACGCTCGGTGGCTCGCCACGATCGACCGCGTCCTCCGCGAGCGACCCGATCTGGAGCTCCTCACAGGGCGGGTGCTCCCACTCGGCCCGGCAGAGGCGGGACGGGTCGCGGTCTCGTCTCGCACAAGTGAGGACCCGGTCGAGTTCGGACACCCGTGTATTCCCTGGCTCGTCGGCAGCGGGAACAACTTCGCAGTCCGGCGGGACACGTTCCTCCGGATCGGAGGAAACGACGCACGACTCGGGCCGGGCTCTCCGGGCAAGGGTGGAGTCGACATGGACCTCTTCTACCGCCTCGTGCGTGACGGTGGCCGAGCGCGATACGAACCCGAATCGCTCGTCCTGCACGCACGGGCCACGCCGGCGGCGCGCCTCGCAAGGCGCATCCCGTACGGCTACGGGATCGGCGCTTGCGTCGCCATCCTCGTTCGCGAGGGCGACCGGACAGCGTTACGGGTGCTGGCGACGTGGCTCGGTTTCAGGGGCAAGCTGGCGTCCCGGTCTATCGTCCGCCTGAGGTTGGGCTCCGTCCGGGAAGAGATACTCGTGCTGATCGGCACGCTGCGCGGGATCGGCTACGGGATTCGTGTCGCCAAGCCGATGAGAAGAACGTGAACAGCGACGACCTCGGGCACAGCCGCGCATCTCGGTGTGCATCGTGGCCAGAAACGAGGCCGACCGCCTCGGCGCGTGCCTCGATTCCGTCACCTGGGCCGACGAGGTGATCCTGCTCGACCTCTCGAGCGTCCGACGACACGGCCGATCTCGCCCGCAAGCGGGGCGCCACGGTCATCCCCCACCCCGAGGTTCCCGTGGTGGAACTCGTGCGCAACGTGGTCTCGAGCGCCGCGCGAGGCGAGTGGATCCTCGCCCTCGACCCCGACGAACGGGTGACGCCCGGCCTCGCGGATGCGCTGCGCCGGGCGGCGCAACGCGAAGATCTCGACGTCGTCGAGATCCCCTTCATGAACTTCGACTTCGGATACCCAGCCAGCCATCCCATGCACCGCTACGACCCGAAGCCGCGGTTCTACCGACGTGGAGTCGTCGAGTGGCCGACGTTTCCGAACGCGCTCCCTACTGCACCTCCCGACCGAACGCTGAGGCTGCCGAGCCGCGACGATGTCGTCATGATCCACGAGCGGAACCGGACCGTCCCGGAGGCGATCGAGCGAGTAGTGCGCTATGCGCCCGCCCAGGCCCAGGCGATGGTCGACGAGGGCCTCGAATTCAGCGCAGGGGCGATGCTCGCACGCTCTCGGGAAAGGCCTACAAGCAGTTCGTGCACGGTCGCCCATGGCGCGACGGTGTTCCCGGCTTCCTCCGCGCCGGAGTCCTCGTCGCCTTCCACTTCTATGTCTGGGCATCGTTCTGGGAGCTCTCCCGCCGCGGCCGCGTTCGTCGCGACGACGCTCTCCTACGCCGAATCGGCTCGGGGGTGGAGGTCGTCCGGTTCCCGGCGCGAGTCGCGGCGCGGCTTCTGCGCCCCGTCCGAAGGCCACGGTCATAGCCGTGCTCCGGCGAGCATTCCGCCGGCCGGCCCGTCTCCTGCTCGATCGCATCGACGAGCGCCATCTTCTCGCGGAGCGGTCGTCCCCGGCACTGAAGGCCGGTCTGCGCTCGCTCTACCTCGAGTACCGCCGCCGCGTCGCGGCCGGCGAGCCCCTGCCGACATTCCCCGAGTCCGGGGTTCGCGTCTTCTCCCAGTACGACGAGGACGGAATCGTCCTCTTGCTCCTCGGCGCAGCAGGGATCCAGGGCGGGCGCTTCCTCGACATCGGCGCGGGAGATGGGGTGACCGCGAGCAACTGCGCGAATCTCGCGATCAACCTCGGCTTCGACGGGGTCATGATCGAAGCAGACCCGGCCCGGTCGGCGGTCGGCCGCCACTTCTACGCCTCCCACCCGGACACACGAGAGCGCCCGCCGGCGTGGATCGAGTCATTCGTGACGCGCGAGTCGATCGACGGGCTCGTATCCGGCGCCGGCCTCACGGGCGACATCGACGTGCTCTCGATCGACATCGACGGCAACGACTGGTGGATCTGGGATGCCCTGACCTGCGTCAGCCCACGTTTCGTCGTTGTCGAGGTTCACCCCGAGCACGGGTCCGCCGACGTGATCTCGCCGTACGAGGCCGCGTTCGACTGGCGCACTTCCTCGAGTCTCGTCGGGGCGTCGCCCGCCGCGATGACACGACTTGCGGCCGGAAAGGGATACCGGCTGGTGGCAGTGAACCGGTTCGGCTTCAACGCGTTCTACGCGCGTTCCGACATCGCTGAGGACATCCTCCCGAGCATCGAGCCATCCGCCTCGTGGGACGCTCACTTCGGTTTCGGCACGAGGGATGGCTGAGTTGACGAACGGCCTTGGAGACGCCGACGCGCGGACCGAGAGGATCGGGGCCACCGCCCTGAAGGGAAGCACCTGGTCGACCCTCGCGGGCCTCACTCCACTCGCGACCACGACCGTCGTCTCGGCCGTGGCCGCCCGCGCGCTCGGCCCGACGGACATGGGCCGCCAGAGCTATATCTCCTTCATCGTCGTCGTCGCGACGACGCTCTGCATCGTCGGCATGCCGGCCGCCGTCGTCAAGCACGTCGGCGACCTGATCGGTCGCGGCGAGCCGGAGGCGATCGCAGGGCTGCTCTCGTGGGTCTGGCGCATCGAGCTCGTAGCGGCAGCGCTCGGAGGCACCGCGCTGATCGTCGTTGCGCTGCTCGGAGCCACGCCGGCGCTCGCCTGGATCGCAGGAGCCGTTGCCGTGGTTGCAGGCGTCCTGCACAAGGTGCCCGCGTCGTTCCTCATCGGTGCACAGCGATGGAAAGCGACCTCGCTCGCCATCGTCGCGATGAACGTTGTCGGTGCAGCGGCTACGGTCGTTGCACTTCTCCTCGGGGGCGGCATCACGGCGATTCTCGTCGTCGCAGCGGTCACCGGCGTCGCGCTTCTGGTCTGGACGATGGCGATCGCCCGGAGGAGGTCGCCGCCATCGTTCCGTTCAGGTCGGACGCACGCCACCTGCGACGTCCCGTGCTCCGCTACGCGGGCGCTGCGACCCTCCCCCTGCTACTCCAGCTCATCGTGTTCCAGCGCTTCGAGTTCTTCTTCCTCGAGCGCTTCAGCACGGCGGCGGACATCGCGATCTACTCGATCGCCTTCTCCGCCGCCGTCGCTATCTCGGCTCCTCCCGTTTCCATCGCGAGGGTCGTCACTCCGGCCGTCGCAACCCTCCACGGCGCAGACGCACAAGATCGGGTTCAGCGGGGCTTCGGGCGTGCGGTGCGGCTGCTGACCCTGCTCACGATCCCACTCGTCGCCCTGGCAGCCTCCCTCGGACCCGGAGCCATCAGGCTCGTCTTCGGACCCGGCTATGAAGAAACGCGATCGGTGTTCCTTATCCTCACAATCACCCTAATCGCTGCGCCGATCATGTCGATCAGCAGCGCCACCCTATTCGGGTTGGGGAAGCTGCGAATGCCGATCATCGCTGCCGCCGTCGCCGCGCTGGCGGATGTAATTCTCTCGGCGGCGCTGATCCCCCCGTTTGCGAGCATCGGCGCAGCAATTGCTCACGGCCTATCCGAAGTCGTCGCGGGTGCCATCGTGATCGTGGCCGCCATACGCCTGATCGGCGGCATCGACCTCAAGAGTAGCTTCCTCGCACGCGCTGCGATCGCTGGGGCAGGCGGCTGTATCGCCGCCAGCGTCATCGATCGTGGATCGAGCTCGCCGGTCGATCTCGGGCTCGGGTTCGCGGCAGGAGCGGTCGTGTTCGGAGGCCTCGCCACGATCTTGCGAATCATCCCCAGGGACGACGCGGAATGGCTCACGAACGCTGTCGGAGGGCGCTGGATCAAACCCGTCGACAAGGTCTGCTGGCTCCTGGCGGAGCGCTCCCGACCTAGCCGCGGCGACGGCTGAGCCCGGTTCGGGTCTTAGGCACGGAGTCCAGACCGACGCACGTCACCACCTTCTCGAGAGACCGCCTCGGAGCGGCCGGGTTACGCCGTCACGGCGCTACCGTGACAAGGTCTCGGTAGAGGCTGGAGTACCGCGGCAAGACCTCGTCCCAGCCGACACTCGACTCGGCCAAGGCTCGCGCCGCCCGGCCCAGCGCTTCCCTCCGACGAGGCTCGTCGAGAAGGGCGACGATCGCATCCACGAACTCGTCGTCGCTTTCGGCGAGCGTTACAGACTTCGCCGTTCACAACGTCGTACCCCTCCACAGCCAAGCGCGTCGCGACGATCGCCTTCCCTGCTGCGAGCGCTTCGCCGACCTTGACGCGGACGCCTCCGCCCGTCCGGATCGGTACGACGACAACGCTTGCCGCGTGTAGAAAGGGCGTGACCGATGGGACGTATCCCGTGAACTCCACGCCGTCGACCCCGACCGCGATTGAGTCATCGGGCGGGTTGGCACCGACGATCACGAGCTTCGCATCAGGTCGCCTCTCCTGGACCCGTGGGAAGATCACCCGGGCGAGCCGCTTGGCGGCATCGACGTTCGGGGGATGGATGAAACTCCCGACGAAAAGAAGAGAGGCAGGCGCCGTCCCGACGGCGGAGAGCGGCGCTTCCCCGACCGGGATCCCGAACCGGATGACCTCGATCCGAGCGTCGGGATGGCGCAGCGCCAGCTTGTCGCGATCGGATTCGGAGAAGACGACGACCGCATGCGCGCGCTCGAGCGCCCATGTCTCGAACCTCCGCCACGCAAATGCTTCGAGTCGCCCGCGGAGCGAATTGATCCGCCGATCAGCAGGCAGCGTGGAGGCGTTAGCTGGGACCGACCCCCCCGGGTCGTGATCCACCATGACCGTGGCGATGGCGGATGGGACGACGTCGAGATACTGCGCCATGACTCGAAACTCGGCCTGGACAACATGCGGCTCCCACTCCTCAATCGTCCGCTCGAGATCCTCGCGGAATGCACGTGAGGCCGTGCGGGTCGCCCAACGGGGGCGCCCAAACACAAGCCCCACTAAATAGCGGCGACGCCGAGAGAGCAAGCTCGGTGGCGCGATTGGATGAGCATGCGCAAACGCACACGACGACCGGACGGATACGCCGATTCCCTCGCTGTCCGGCTCGGTCACGTAGAGAAGCCCAACCTCATGGTCACGCGCCAGCTGCTCTATCAACTGCGCAACTACGCGCGTTCCCCCATGCGAACCGCCCGACCGGGGCGGAAAGGGAGCGAGCACCAGGATTCTCAAGCGGCGTACCCATCCGGATCGCGCGACACGGCCGCCGCCATCTTGGAGAATGGCCCGTCCGCCGCGCCGCCTTCTATCTCCTCGACGGCGTGGCGGAGCCAGCAGGCGTGAAAGGCAAGCCGCCGCGTCGCGGGGGACACGTGGGCTGCCCCCCTGCCGACAACCCCGGCGATTACTCGCGCGTGTCGACCGGCAGGCCGAAACGAGGACTCGAAGGCGGCCAGTCGATTCCCGTAGCCGCCGAGTGCTGCGACCGCATCGCAGCAGGCGTACACGAGATCTTGGAGCGCGATCCGTCCCGGCGTAGCCGAGACCCAATCGATCACACCGATCCCGTTCGAATTCAAGCTGACGTTTGCCATCGTGAGATCACCGTGGGAGTCGGCGAGCGTGACCGAGCCGGCACGGGCCTCGCGCACGAGTCCCTCGATCCATGGTCGGTATTCAGGCGCAAGCCGCTCGGCGAGCCGATCGCACGGAGCGAGGAACTCCCGTTCTACGACATCGTCGGCAAGTGGGGACGCGACGCCGTCTCGGCCCTGCCAACTCCCCACCCAGTCGGCCACCGCTTCGGTGATCTCCCCGAGCCGGCTTGGCGCGCGAAAGACCGCGGTTGCTGCTAGGTGGCCGGGCACCATGGATTGGACGAGCGTATGTGCCCCTTCCGCTTCGCAGGACGCCAGAACCCGAGGCACGTCAGCGCCTGCCGCACCCGCGCGCGGCGCGATAGCCAGCAGAGCGCGCTTCTCCTGACCTACGGAATCGATGCCCTTTCCAACTCCCACAGAGATCACTATCGGCGAGTCACGCTCGAGCGCGAGAGCTACGATGCGACCACGCGTCGCGCTCGGAAGCGGTATCGACAGCGGACCGATCGCCGCTCCGTCGGAGAGGAGGGCAGCGATATCCTCCCCGGGCGGTGTCGCCGACGGCTCGCCGAGCAGAGTCCCTGAGCGTGCCAGCGTCCCGAACAGGGACGGAGCTAGTCCTAGGGCTCGGAGGGCGAGCGTCGCCCGGCGCCCACGGAAGATGAGCCCGGCGTCGGAGGCCCACTGGAGCGATCGTCGAGCGGACGGGAGCAGGATGCGCGGGGCCGCCGGGGGAAGCTCGACCGACTCCGAGATCTCGACCAGCCCGCTGCGGATGCACTCTTGGGCCGCCCGTCCGGACCTCCGACTCGCAAGGATGTAGACGTATCCGCCGGGCGCGAGCGCCTCGACCAACTCAGATGGGCGCCGGAGAGCCGTTTCCGCGTCGACGACGATGACGTCATGGCCTGGCCCATTCGCGGGGGGCATCCCAGCGCCGACTATGGCCTGACCACGGCGAGGGTGAAGCGCACCGAGCGCGGTTGCGACAGCGGCGCCGATGTCGCGGCGATCGGCGATTGGGGAGAGCATATGCGTATGATGACGCGGTGTCGTCCGGCGTGCCCGTCGACCGGGTCCGGTACCCAATCACGTCTCCGCCAAGCCCTGCAGCACTCCGGCTGGGTTCGGCATGAAGACGGAAGGGAACCGGGTCGCGTCTCGGCCTCACCCCCGTCCCAGGGCCGTGACCATCGTTCCTATCGGAGTCGGGGCGCTGATCATCGGCATCTGCGTGGTCTGGTGGCTCAGGAACGCGGCGAGCGATCCAGCGAACTGGTTGCCGGGCGGGATTGTCGCGCTGGCGCTCCTCGCGGTCATCCTGGCCGGGGCGAGAGGCCTGCCGCGGCGGGCGACTCCGGCGCAGCGAAATCGCAGCGCTCGTCGGGCTTGCCGGGTTCGCCGGCTGGTCGTTCGCGTCGATCGCGTGGGCGCAGGTCGAAAACGACGCCTGGTTAGCCGGCAACCGAGCGCTCCTCTACGCGGCCATCTTCGCAGTCGTGCTCCTCCTGCGCTGGAACGGAACGGCGGCACTCGCCGTTACCATGCTCTACGTCGGTGCTCTCGGCGCGGTGGCCCTCTACAGCGTCGGCCGGGCCCATTCGGGCAGTATCGATTTCTTTATCTCCGCCCGTCTTTCGTACCCGACGGGCTATCCGAACGCGAACGCCGCGCTGTTCCTGACCGGGTTCTGGGTCGCGCTCATGCTCGCCACACGCCGCGCCTTGCCCGTCGGAAGCCGCGTCCTCGCAGCCGGCCTGGCCACCGCCTTGCTGCAAGTAGCGCTGCTATCGCAAAGCCGTGGTTCTCTCATCGCTTTCACGTTGACGGCTGTGGCCGTCATGTTCACCGTCCCCGGCCGATGGCGGACTGCGGTCGGGGTAGGCATGGCCGTCCTGATAGTCGCCCTGACGTGGACGACGCACACACAGGTATTCGACGCCGCTCTCGCAGGCGGTTCGCCGCTCCAAGAGGCGATACGGCGGTCGGCAATCGCCATCGCAATCTCCGCGGCCGCGATCTGCAGCGCAGTCGCCGTCTGGGGCATCCTCGACAGACGGATCTCGATCACCACCCGGCAGCAGCGACTTCTCTCGCAGATCGGTCTAATCGGTGTCGGTATCGCCCTCGCTGCGATACTCGCCGTGGCTACGAGCCTGAGCCCGCGCGAGCGGATCCGAACTGGATGGAGCGAATTCAGTGCCGTCGGATCCCCGACGAACTCCGTGCAGCACTTCTCGACGGGCCTCGGCAGCAATCGCTACGACTTCTGGCGTGTCTCACTCGGGCAGTTCGAGGAACGGCCGCTGATCGGCATCGGGGCCGACAACTTCTCCGTTCCTTACCTCGCGGAGCGACGGAGCTACGAGGAGCCGACCTATCCCCACAGCCTTCAAGTGGCAGTTCTCTCGCAACTCGGGATCATCGGCGCAGTGCTCCTCGCACTCTTCCTCGGCGGCGTCGCGCGTGCCACGATCCCCCGAAAATCCGATGCGCCGGTCGCCGGCGCGGTTGCGGGAGCGGGCTTCGCCGGGGCGACGTACTTCTTCACCCACGGGTCGGCAGACTGGCTCTGGGAGATTCCGGGAGTGACCCTGCCCGTCTTCGCGCTGCTCGGAATGGCCGCTTCGGTCAGGTCGTCGAGCGCTTCCAACGGCTCGCTCGGCGTGCGCCGGCTTGGCCGGCCAGCCGCCCTCGCGAGTGCGCTCGTCGGCGTCATGGCGGCCTCCTCCCTCCTCCTGCCCTGGCTCTCGATCCGCGACACGAAGGCCGCCGCCGCCGTCTGGAGAGAAGATCCGGCGGCGGCGTACGCGCGGCTGGATCGGGCCCGATCCCTCAACCCGCTCGCCGCCGATCCCGACCTGATTGCGGGCTTGATCTCTGCTCGCCTCGAAGATCAGCCCCGAATGCAGACGTACTTCACGCGCTCGCTGCAGCGAGAGCCCACAAATTGGTACGCCTGGCTAGAGCTTGGGCTGGCAGAATCGGTTGCCGGACGAAAGGCGGCCGCGCTCTCTGCCATCCGCGAGGCGCGTCGACTCAACCCTTTGGAAGCTGTGGTCGGCGAGGTCGAGAGGCGCGTGTCCGAGGGCGAGAGGATCCAGCCCTCGTCGCTCGACGCACTGTTCCTCGAGAGGATCGCTAGCCGCACGCGCTAGCGGACGTGCAGCGAGACGCGATGCTATCCGGCCGATACGGTAGTTCGACTATCCCCCACATAGGTCTAGTTAACCAAAGTGATCGGCTCAAATAGGTTAGAATCGTGCACATTGGGGGTAGACGCCAAGGAGAGTCCCGATTACTGTTTGGGGGAGCCACGCAGTGTTCGGATGGAGCGTCGAGCGCTTGAGGCGAGTCAACGAGCAGGCATAAGGGGAGGACGGGTTGAAAATGGTTAGGCGACTCATGATTATCGCAGTTCTGGTTGCGGCATTCACCGCACCCTCTGCTATGGCAGGACCAGGAAACGCGAACCAAACCGCAAAGGCAGGCTACGGCGGCCTAGGGAAGATCCAGGCTGTGCTGGGCTCCAAGGCGAAGACGACCAAGAAGTCTGTCGCGGCACCCAAGGTGGCATCGACGTCCCCGACCGTGGCGCAGAGCGGTGCGCTGCCCTTCACCGGCACCGATCTCGGGCTGCTCGTGCTAGGCGGCGCCCTGCTGATGGTCATCGGCTTCGGTGTTCGCCGGACGAGCAGGGACGGGGGCTAAGGCACGACTCTCCGTACGTCCCAGCGAGAATCAACCCGTCTCGACCGAGGTACGACGGCGTCGCTAAGGAGCGGCGCCGTCGGTGCCGATGACCGAGAAGTGGGCAACTCGCAGGGCATCGAGCACGTCGGAAGTGCGCGTGGACGCCGTCGCGCGGGGAGAGACCGGCGCTTAGGAACACCTGCGTGGGCGCGAAATGTCTTCGCGCTCGATCTGGTGATCTTGAGCATTGCATGCCTGCTGACCGCCGTCTTTGCCCCGCACGAGGCGACGCCAGCTCGTTACCTCGGGCTGTTCGTCGTCGTGACGCTCGCGATGGGCGCGATCGCGCACCAGTATCGACGGCGACTCCAGATCGCAATCCTCGACGAGGTCGCAGCGTGCGTCGGCATCACTGCTGTCGCGGCAATGTTCGTGACGTCGCTTCAGTCGCTTCTGAGCGCGGACGCAGTCTTTGCCGAGAACGCCGTGCGCCTCTGGCTGTTCGCAGCCGTGTACGTGAGCGCGGGTCGGGCGGGCCTGCTGCTCGCTCAGAAGAGATCGCGGCAGTACGGGTTCGCGATGGAGAGAACGCTGATCATCGGTGCCGGAAACGTGGGCACGCTCGTCTGGCGACGCCTGAAGGATCATCCGGAGCTCGGCTTCCTGCCTGTCGGCTTCCTCGACAAGGAGCCCCTTAACGTCGCCGCGCAGGATCCTGAGATGCAGGTCTTCGGGGCCAGTTGGAATCTCGAGCGGGTTGTAGAGATGCACGGCATCCAGCAGGTCGTGCTCGCGTTCTCGAGCGCACCTCACGAGGTTCTCCTCGACCTCGTTGCCCGGTGCGAGCGGCTCGGGTTGGATGTGTCCATCGTTCCGCGTTTGTTCGAGCGTATGCCCTCACGAGTCGATGTCACCCACGTCGGTGGACTCCCTCTCCTTCACTTGCGGCCGGCGAATCCACGCGGTCTGCAGTACGGGATTAAGTACGCCCTCGATCGAGTGATCGCGGTAACCGCTATCGTGCTTCTCCTGCCGGTGCTGGCCGTGATCTCGATCGCCGTTCTGATCTCACTCGGCCGACCTATCCTGTACAAGCAGCGCCGTGTGGGGCTGGACGGGAAGCCATTCATGATGATCAAGTTCCGCTCGATGCTCCAGGCGCCCGAGGAGCACGGCGAGCCTGCTCCCCGACCCAACGCCGAGACGGCACCAGGTGGCGTCGAAGGGGTCGACCGCAGAACACGCGTTGGTGCGTTCTTGCGGAAATCGTCCCTCGACGAGCTCCCCCAACTCGTCAACATCGCGCGCGGAGAAATGACGTTCGTGGGGCCTCGTCCCGAACGGCCGGAGTTCGCCGAGTATTTCGACGAGAACGTGTACCGATACGGCGAGAGACAGAGGGTAAAAGGGGGCCTCACGGGCTGGGCCCAGATTCACAGGCTGCGTGGCCAGACATCGCTCGCGGAGCGCGTCGAGTGGGACAATTACTACATCGAGAACTTCTCGCTTTGGCTCGATGTCAAGATCGTCTTACTCACCGTCCCCGAGGTATTCCGAGGGACGCGCGAATAGCGTCCTCGCGCCTCAGGACGATCCGTTCGACAGCATTCGACACGTGAAACGGGGGTAGAGGATCGCCATGCGAGTGCTGGTCACAGGGACGGAGGGATACATCGGCGCCGTCGTTGCGCCTCTCCTCATGGAACGAGGTCACGAAGTCGTCGGTGTCGACACGGCTTTCTACCGCGCGGGCGACCTCTTCAACGACCCCGTTTCGGCCCGCCCGTTTACGCTCGCGAAAGATATTCGCGCTCTGACCGCCCATGACCTCGAGGGGATCGACGGAATCGTTCACATGGCCGAGTTGTCGAACGACCCTGTCGGCCAGCTAAACCCCACGATCACGTACGAGATCAATCACCGAGGCTCCGTCCATCTCGCGGAGCTCGCTCGGCAGGTCGGTATCGAGCGTTTCATCTACACGTCCTCATGCAGCGTCTACGGCATCGCAGCGGAAGCCACCGTCGACGAACAATCCGCCACCAACCCTCAGACGGCGTACGCCATCTGCAAAACGCTCGTGGAACGCGACGTCGGCGCGATGGCCGGCGATAATTTCTCGCCGACATTTCTCCGTAATGCGACCGCCTACGGAGCCTCCCCTCGGATGCGATTCGACATCGTCCTCAACAATCTTTCGGGTCTCGCCTGGACGGTTCGTAGCATCCGCATGGAGAGTGACGGGACGCCGTGGAGACCGCTCGTCCACATCCGCGATATCGCGACGTCGATCGCATGCACACTCGAGGCCCCCAGAGCAATCGTGCACAACCAGATCTTCAATGTTGGCAACTCTCACGCGAACTATCAGGTGCAAGATATCGCCGAGATCGTGAGTGCAGAGTTTCCCGGTAGCACGGTGACCATGGCAGCAAAGAGCGGCCCCGACGTGCGAAGCTACCGCGTCTCGTTCGACAAGATCAACGCCATTCTGCCGGGATTCTCGTGCTCGTGGAATGCTGAGCTGGGAGCACGGGAGCTCCATCGCGTCTTCGAGCGAATCGGCCTGACGCAGGAAGACTTCGAGTGGCGTGGCTTCACTCGACTCAAGCAAATCGAATACCTGATCCAATCGAAGCAGATCGACGATGCGTTCTTCTGGACGCATTGATACGCGTCTGACGAACGCCCGTGCGGGCAAATTTCGACACGAACTGAAGCGGGGCGTCGATTGCGGGTCTCGGGAAGCCCAGGGCGGTTCGGTTCGGATCGGACTGAAAGCCTCGCGCCGCTCAGACGGTCTCGACAGTCGCGGCGACGCCGAGTTGATTCAGGAATACACGAACCTCGTCCGCGTACACGGGGTTCATGACGATCACGAGGCTTGGACGAATATCCCGTAGGCTTTCCGGCCCGACGACCTCGTGGCCGGTGCCGGCCATGAATGTTCCGTGTTTGGCTGGATTGATATCGACCGCGCAGGCGACCTCATCCGAAAGCTCGAGCGTCGACAAAAAGCCGACGCCTTTCGAGCCCGCGCCCCAGATGACTGTTGTTTCCTCCTTTGCCCGCCATCCGCGGAACTTCGCGGCCCAGGATAGGCGGCTCGCGTCGAGATCGCGAACGTAGCGTGCGGCTTGCGTCGCGACAGTCCCGACGCTCTCTTCGAGGTCGAGTAACTTACCGCCGCCGCCCTCATTCGCCGGCGTAGCCGTGAGAAGGATGTACTCGTCTTCGAACCCGAGCTCGAGTCGCTCCACTTTAAAGCCCGCGGCGCGAAAGGCACGAGCCGCCGACCCGGGGGTGAAATACGTTACATGCTCGTAAAAGACGTCCCAGAATGCCGTTTCCCGAAGAATGCGTCCCATGTCCGGGACTTCGAAGAAGACCGCGGTGCGTGGCGTCGCGTCGAGGGACGCGCGAAGCCTCACGAGGAAATCATGGACGTCGTGAACGTGCTCGAGTGTGTGCCGGCAGATGACGAGTGAGAGTTCGCGATCGACGTCCGCCTCCGAAAAAAACGATCGTCGGATCGAGACGCGTGCGGCTGCCGGCCCCTCGAGGCGCAGCTCCTTGAAACTCGGGTCGACACCCAACCCTTCGCATCCGGCGACCTCGCACAGTTCGAGCAGGAAGTCTCCGCGCCCGCACCCGATCTCGAGCACGCTCGTGCCGGGGAGGCCGTGCCGCTCGGTGAGTGCCGACGAGAGCCAGCCCATGTACGCGCGAAAGCGGGGAGAAAACGACTGCACTTCCTCGTAGCTCGCGCTGTAGTCGTGCGCCGGCGCCTCGAAGGCCGTGTTGGTCATCAGTCCACACGTCTCGCAAAGCGCGATGGCGATCGGGCCACGTGGATATGCGCGTGCCTCCTCCTGGGAGGGCAGGAGCTTCGACGTGTGGATCGGCGCCGACGTCTCGTAGAGTGGCCGGAGCGTCGCAGACCTGCACGCCGGGCAACCTCCCTCCGGCGGCCGAATCGGTCGAGGACCTCCGATCTCGCGCTCGGTCAACAAGGACCGCTACTCCGGCGAGGCCACCTGTCCAGGCGCGTTGCGATTGCAGGCGCGCACCAGGCGCGCGACCAAGGCTCGCGGCGCTCTGGAGCGAGATTCTCCGCTCGGGATCCGCTCGGCTCGGCGTGCATGCCGAGAACGTAGCGGCTCACCCGCGACCGCGACGGAGATTTGCTCCCCCGTCCCCTCGACTCAACCGGACGCTCTCACCAGACCTTCCACGCCGGCTGGCCCGAGTCCCATTCTGCCTCTAGCACCATCTTGTCGCGAAGGGTGTCCATGCTCTGCCAGTACCCGCGGTGCCTGTACGCCGAGAGGTGCCCCTCGCTCGCCAATCGCTCCATGGGCTCGCCCTCCAGTGGCGTTGCATCGTCCTTGATGTAGTCGATCACCTCGGGCTCGAGCACGAAGAAGCCCCCGTTGACCCAGCCGCCGTCGCCCGCCGGCTTTTCCTTGAAGTGCGTGATCGTCGTTTCCTCGTGGCTGAGCGCGAGGGCGCCGAACCTGCCTGGCGGTTGAACCGCGGTCAGGGTCGCCAACCCGCCTTGTTCGCGATGGAAGGCGATCAAGGCGTCGATGTCGATGTCACCGACGCAGTCTCCGTAGGTGCAGCAGAAGGTCTCGCCGCCGAGGTGCTCGGCGACGCGCCTGAGACGCCCTCCCGTCATTGCCGCCTCACCCGTGTCGATCAGGGAGACCGTCCACGGCTCTTCTCCGTTGTCGCGCATGATCTCCATCGAGTGCGTGCGCAGATCGAACCGGACGTCCGAGCTGTTGAGGTAGTAGTTGGCAAAGTAGTGCTTGATCATCTCGCCCTTGTATCCGCAGCAGATGACGAAGTCGTTGATGCCGTACGCCCCGTAGATCTTCATGACGTGCCAGAGGATCGGACGCCTCCCGATCTCCACGAGTGGCTTCGGACGGACACCGCTCTCCTCGGATATCCGGGTGCCGAAACCACCCGCGAAGATCACCGCCTTCACGTTGGACCCCGATTACCGCCCAGCCCGAATGTGATGTTCATCGCTTCGCACCTTTCCATGTCGACCCCCTCAGCGAGTGGCTGCGCTCAGGCTAGACGATGCGGCATCAGGGATCTATCCGGCCGAGCAGAACACAACCGTTATGGCCGCCCAATCCCATGGCATTCGACAGCGCCACGTCCAGTTCGACCGGACGCGCCTCGTTGGGAACGTAGTCGAGGTCGAGCTCCGGGTCCGGGTTGCGGTAGTTGATCGTCGGAGGCATCACCTGGTGGTGGAGGGCTCGGGCGCACATCATCGCCTCTACGGCACCGGCAGCCCCGAAGCAGTGGCCCGTGACGGACTTCGTGGAGGAGACAGCGAGTTCATAGGCGTGCTTGCCGAATACCTGGCGGAGCGCACGCGTCTCCGCAAGGTCACCGAGCGGGGTCGAGGTGCCGTGCGCATTGACGTAGCCGACGCGCTCGGGGGCCACGTCCGCGGCCGTCAGTGCCGCCGTGATCATCGCGGCGACACCGGTCGCCTCCGGCTCCGGCTGGGCGAGATGATGCGCGTCGTTCGATGCGCCATAGCCGAGAACCTCGGCGTAGGTCGTCGCTCCCCGCGCCCTGGCGCTCTCCAGCTCCTCGAGCACGAGGATGCAGGCGCCTTCGCCCATCACGAAGCCGGCCCGGGTCGCGTCGAACGGGCGCATTGCAAGCGTCGGGTCGACGTCCTCGGAGACGAGCCCCCGCATCGCGCAGAAGCCGGCCAGGATCAACGGGATGATCGGCGCCTCCGTCCCGCCCGCGAGGACGATGTCGGCTTGGCCGCGCACGATCGTGGCAGCGCCTTCGCCGATCGCCGTCGACCCCGTGGCGCACGCCGAAACCGGCGCGTAGTTCGGTCCCGTGAGGCCGAGCTGAATCGCGATCTGACCGCTGGCCGTGTCCACGAGCGCCGACGGGATGAAGAACGGGGAGACGCGGTCAGGCCCCCGCTCGAGGAAGACGCTCTGCTGCTCCGCGATCGTCGCGATCCCGCCGATCGCCGAGCCGACCAGGATCCCGACGCGCGCGGGGTCGTACTCCTCGATCGCCGCTTGCTTCCATGCCTCGTCCGCTGCCGCAACGGCCAGCAGGACGTTGCGATCCATCCGTCGCGCCTCCTTCGCCGGCACGAGCGCCGAGGGATCGAAGCCGCGCACCTCACCCGCGATCCGCACGGGATACTCGCTCGCGTCGAAGCTCTCGATGAAACCGATCCCGCTCCGGCCGGCCAGCGCGGCGTCCCAGGTCTCCTGGGCATCGAGCCCGATCGGAGTAACGGCTCCGAACCCGGTGATGACGACGCGGCGCATGAATCGAAGAGCGTAGATGATTGCCGCCCCGCGATCCCCCCTGCCGACCGGCTGCCCAGCAGCGCCTCACCCGCTAGGCTCCAACGCCTTCGCGCCGCCGTCTAGTAGCGTGCGGATGTGGCCGGTGCCCCTGAGCGTCCCCCCGAGCTCCACCGGCTCGTGCCCTTCCCGCCGATGGAGGCGGAGCTGGTCCGCGAGCTCCCGACCGGCGACGGCTGGGCGTACGAACCGAAGTGGGACGGCTTTCGCGGCGTGCTCGAGAACATCGGCGGCGAGCTCCGGCTCTGGTCGCGCAACGGCCGGCCGCTGCTGCGCTACTTCCCCGAGCTCGCACATCTGGGGGAGGTGATGCCGCCCAAGTCGGCGGTCGACGGAGAGATCGTGATCGCGGTCGACGGCACGATCGACTTCGACGCCATGCAGATGCGCCTGCATCCGGCCGAGAGCCGGATCCGCAAGCTCTCAGCCGAAATCCCGGCGCAATTCATCGCGTTCGATCTCCTGGTCTGGGACGGCCTCCCGATCTGGGAACGAGCATTCGACGAGCGTCGTGCCAGGCTCGAGCAGGATGCGGGCGCCTTGACCCTCTCACCGTCAACCGACTCCTCCGCGGCGGCCGCCGCCTGGCTCGACGAGCTCGAGCTGCTCGGCCTCGACGGTGTCGTCGCGAAACGGCTCGACCAACCCGTCGACCCTGGCGGCCGCGGCGCCGTCGTCAAGGTGAAGCCGGAGCGCACGGCCGACTGCGTCATCGTCGGAATCCGGTGGAAGTCGAAGCCCGATCGGATTGCGACCCTCCTGCTCGGGCTCTACGACGATGCCGGCGAGATCGATTACGTCGGTTCCGCTGCCGTAGCGGCAGGTCGCCACGACGCGATTGCCGAGCTGGTGCTCCCGCTGGTCGACGAGAGCTCTGATCGACGGGTCTCGGAGCCGAATCGGTGGGGCGGAAGCAGCCTCGAAGAGCAGCCGCTGCGGCCCGAGCTCGTGGCGGAGGTCAGGTACGACAAGGTCCAAGGGAAGCGATTTCGTCATGGCACGAAACTGATCCGGTTCCGCCCGGACAAGGATCCGACCGCCTGCTCGTGGAACGAGTTGAGGCCGCCACGCGATGGCGCCACGATCACACTGGACAGCCTCCTTGGCTAGCGCCGCACGCCGCCGGGTGACCCGCCAATGTGGAGACCGCCCACGCGGTCCGCGTCTCATGGCCGGCACGCGCTCCCCTGGTACGTTTGCCAAGGTTCACACTCGTCGCCCTGGTGCGACGCAGCACACAACTGTCACCACGTGCCCCTTACGCCGAGAGGACGTCATGCCATGCCCGACCTGATGTGCCGTTCTTGCGGCGCGCGGCTCCGACACTCAGTCGTCGATCTGGGAGCCCAGCCTCTCGCGAACACGTATCCGGCGCGCGACGACCTCTCCGTGGAGGATCGCACCTACCCGCTTCATCCTTACGTCTGTGACAGCTGTTGGCTGATGCAGATAGCCGAGGTGGTGCCGCCCGAGGAAATCTTCTCGGACTACGCCTACTTCGCATCGTTCTCCGACTCGTGGCTCGAGCACGCGCGAGCGTTCGCGGAGCGGATGGTCGACGAGCTCAACCTCGGACCCGCGAGCCAGGTCGTGGAGGTGGCCTCGAACGACGGCTATCTCCTCCGGAACTTCGTCGCTCGCGCGATTCCCGTACTCGGCATCGAACCCGCCCGAAACGTTGCGGCCACGGCGATCGAGAACGGCGTTCCGACCGAGACGGCGTTCCTGGGCCGCGATACCGCCGAGCAGCTTCGAAGCCGAGGCGTGCAAGCCGATCTGCTCGTCGGCAACAACGTGCTCGCCCATGTCCCCGACCTCAACGACTTCGTCGCTGGACTGGCGATCCTGCTCGCCCCAAAGGGCACGCTCAGCATGGAGTTCCCGCACGTGCTCCGACTGCTCGAGGGCTCTCAGTTCGACACGATCTACCACGAGCACTTCTCGTACCACTCGCTGATCGCCGTCCGCACGGCATTCGCACGCCACGGTCTCACCGTCACCTCCGTCGAAGAGATCCCGACGCACGGAGGGTCGTTGCGGGTCTTCGGCGCGCACCAAGCGGCGGGGAAGAGCGTCGAACCGTCGGTCGAAGCGCTCGACCAGTACGAGCGCACCTTCGGCCTGACGGATGTACGGACGTATCAGAGCCTGGGCACCAAAGCCGAGCGGGTGAAACGCGAACTGCTCGAGTTCCTCGACTCGGCCCGGGCAGCGGGCCGGAGCGTGGTCGCGTACGGGGCGCCTGCGAAGGGCAACACGCTGCTGAATTTCGTCGGTGTCGATACGACGTCGATCAGGTACACGGTCGACCGGTCACCCCACAAGCAGGGGCTCTATCTTCCCGGCTCCCGGCTTCCGATTCACGCGCCGGAGCGGATCATGGAAGATCGCCCTGACTATGTCCTGATCCTCCCCTGGAACCTGAGCGAAGAGATCGCGCACCAGATGGCGTCGATCAGGGAATGGAACGGCAGATTTGTGGTGCCGATCCCCGAGGTGACCGTCTTCTAGGACCCGGTTGCTGCGACGCAAGGAGACGCCCCGGACTCGAAGCAGGTCCGGCCGATTCGGCACCACCGCAGTACCATGCACGTGTGCGGCTCTTGCAGACCGACCTGGACGGCGCGTTCGTCGTGGAGCTCGATCGCAAGGAAGACGATCGCGGATTCTTCGCCCGGATCTGGTGTGCCGACGAGTTCGCTGCGCTAGGCATCGACGTGACGTTCCCGCAGGCGAATCTCTCACGGAATGCGCGTCGAGGCACGCTACGCGGCATGCACTTCTCGGTTGCGCCGGCCAACGAGTCGAAGCTGGTGCGATGCTCGAGCGGCGCCATCCACGACGTGATTGTCGACCTACGTCGGGGTTCCCCAACCCTTTACCAGTCGTTTGCCACCCAACTCAGCCGACTCGACGGCAAGGCACTCTTCGTGCCGCCAGGGTTCGCACACGGGTTCCTTACCCTCGAGGACGACACCGATGTGATGTACCTGATGGGCGACCGATTCCAACCCGACCTCCATCGCGGCGCCCGGTGGGATGATCCGCTGTTCGGGATCGACTGGCCCTTCGAGCCGGAGGTGCTCTCGGAGCGCGATGCGTCGTATCCCGACGCATCTGAACAAGCACTGATTCTCTGAGCGCAGCGCCCTTTGGACGTCCAAAGGGCGCTGCCGGCCGAGCGGCCCTTGGCGCTCCCGGCCGAGCGGCCATTGACCAAGGAGCGGGGCTGACTAGGATCAGAGGAGGCTCTACATGACGCGAGAAGGGGATGTTTGTGCCACGAGACGCTACCGCAGCGACCGAGTCGGAAATCCTGGGACTGTTCGACGATGCACGTTTTGCGCGCATCGCTCTCGACCGAGCCGAGGAGTATCGGTCTGCCCGCCCGTTCCCGAACATCACGATCGATGACTTCTTGCCCGTAGAGGTTGCTCGTAGCCTGGCAGCTGCATTCCCGGGACCCGACGAGATCGAGTGGGTCCATCGCGACAACGAGAACAACAGACGTCGGTACCAACACGACGAGACCAAGCTGCCGCGCCTCCTTCGGTCGATGCTCCGCGAGATGAACAGTCGTCAGTTCGTGCTGTTCGTCGAGCACCTCACGGGGATCGAGAGCCTCGTGCCCGACCCGTACTTCATTGGGGGCGGCGTCCATATCAGCGGCGAAGGCGACTTTCTCAACATCCACGCAGACTTCAACTGGCACCACAAGATGCAGGCCTATCGTCGAGTCAACGCGCTCCTGTACCTCTCCGACGACTGGCAGCCCGAGTGGAACGGCGCGATCGAATTCTGGGACAAGGAGATGACGGCTCCGATCGCGAGCTCTCTCCCGCTGTTCAACCGGCTGGTCGTCTTCTCGACAGGGGAGGATTCGAACCACGGACAACGACTGCCAAACGCATGCCCGCCGGACGTCTACCGGAAGGTTCTGAACCTGTACTACTACACGGCACGACGCGATGACGGCGACATGGACGACCCTCACTTCACGCTGTACAAACAGTCGGCTTCGGAGTTCGCGATGCAGCTGGGCGATGACTACCGGAAGTCGGTGGGCTGAAAATACCTGTGCCGCCGAGCACATCGGTCCCCGATGTCTCCGACACCGGCGCTAGCTCGGTGGGGGAAGGCCCTGGTGCAATCCCCACGGACCGGATACCGATTGCAGGCCCTTGGATCACCGAGCATGAGATCGCGTACGTAACACAGGCGGCCGAGTCCGATTGGTACGGACAAGCGACCAGATCGCTTGGCAACTTCGAACGGGCGTTCGCCGAGCGCGTCGGAGTCGATCACGCGATAGCCGTGCCGCACTGCACGGCCGCACTGCATCTAGCACTTCTCGCACTCGAAATCGGAGTCGGTGATGAAGTCATCGTCCCCGACATCACGTGGGTCGCCACAGCGGCACCCGTGATCTACGTCGGAGCCACCCCGACATTCGCGGATATCGACCCCGCGACCTGGTGCATGACCGCCGAAGCGGTCGAGCGTTGCATCACGCCGCGGACGAAGGCCATCCTCGTGGTCGATCTCTACGGGGGGATGCCGGACATGCACGCGATTTCGGCCGTCGCGGCTGCCCACGGGATCCCGATCATCGAGGACGCAGCGGAGGCTGCCGGCGCCGTGTGGAAGGGGGCCGCCGCCGGCAGCTTCGGCGTTGCGGGCGCGTTCAGCTTTCACGGATCGAAGACCCTCACGACGGGAGAGGGCGGAATGCTCGTGACGAATGATGACGCCGTCCAGGCGCGGGCGCTGTCCTTGTGCGACCATGCCCGCCCGCCGGGTTCGCGTCGCGACTTCGCCACGACCGGAATCGGATACAAGTACCGGATGAGTAGCCTGCAAGCGGCCTTCGGCCTCGCGCAACTAGAGCGGCTCGACGAGCTGATCGCCAAGAAGCGGCAGATCTTCGGCTGGTACGCGGATCGCCTGGGGCACATTCCGGGGCTCGCGCTGAACGTCGAGGCGCCCGGCTCGCTGAACACCTACTGGATGGTGACCGCCGTCATTGATCGTGCCTATGGCCTCACGACGCCGCGAGTCATGGAAGAGCTGCTGATCGAGGGCATCGAGTCGCGTCCCTTCTTCCGTCCCCTCAGTTCCTCTCCCGGATTCGATCAGACACCGGAGGCGCGCGCCGCGGCGGCCCGGAATACCGTGGCGTATGACATAAGCCCTCGGGCCGTCAACTTGCCCTCTGCGCTGATCTTGCGCGAAGAGCAAGTCGACCGGGTGTGCGCCGCGGTCGAGTCGCTGCTCCGACGCTCGGCCGCATTGAACGACCCGGACACGCGGATCCGCGCAGCCTAGGAGTTCGTCTTCTTCCGGCGCGACGGCTGCACGCGAGGGGGCTCACCGGGCATCTTCGGAAAGTTCGGTGGGTATGGCGCCTCCCCCACGCCGGACGCCTCCTCGCGCTCGACCCATTCGAGCAGCCTCCCGAGGTCGCAGACCGATGCGTCGATCTCCTCGTGCACGTCTCCCAGGGCCGCGAAGCGCCCGGGCATCGAGACGAGCGTGAAGTCCTCCGTCTCGACCTCCGGCAGCTCCTCCCAGGTGACGGGCGCCGACACGGCGGCGTCGGGACGCGGTCGCACCGAGTAGGCGGAGGCGATCGTGCGGTCGCGGGCGTTCTGGTTGTAGTCGATGAAGACCTTCTCTCCCCGTTCCTCCTTCCACCACGCCGTGGTCACGAGCTTCGGCGCTCGGCGCTCGATCTCGCGGGCAAAGGCGAGCGCGCAGCGGCGGACGACCGGGAACTCCCACTTCGGCTCGATCCGACAGGCGATGTGGATGCCACGGTTGCCCGAGGTCTTCGGCCACCCGGTATAGCCGATCTCCGCCAGCGCTTCCTGCACGACCGCCGCCACCCGCTTGGCGTCGCCGAAGTCGGTCCCTGGCTGTGGATCGATGTCGATCCGGAGCTCGTCCGGACGCTCGGTGTCGGCTCGCCGGGAGGGCCAGGGGTGGAAGTCGATCACGGCGAGATTCGCCGCCCAGACGACCTGCGCCAGCTCGGTCACGCAGAGCTCGTCGGCATGTCTTCCGGAGGGAAATGTGACACGAACGGCCTCTATCCACTCCGGGCGCTTCTCGGGCACGCGCTTTTGATAGATCTCCTCCCCGTCGATGCCGTCAGGGAAGCGGCGCAGTTGGGTCGGCCGCTCCCTCAGCGCGCGGACGATGCCGTCGCCCACCGAGACGTAGTAGTCCGCCAGGTCGCGCTTGGTGTGGCCGGCGCCGGGGAACAAGATTTTGGCCGGATTCGTCAGCTTGACGACCCGTGATCCCACCTCGAGCTCGATGAATGGCGAGGCCATTACCTCGAACGCTACAGAGCCGCGTTCTCGGGCGAGCGACCGCCGATGCCCGCGAAGGAACCACGGGCCGAACGCCGAAAGTTCGAGCTTCAGTGCTGAATGACACTAACCAAGCGGCAGCCCGGATCGAAGCATCTCAGGCGGCGACGGAAGGTGGCCGACGCGGACGTGGCGCGCCCTCGCTCCGCCCTGGCCAGGGGCCGAAGCAACGTCGGGCGTGCGAGGACCTCCGAGAAGGGGCAGGCCCTGATCGAGTTCGCGCTCGTCATCCCCTTGCTCGTGCTCTTCTTTGCGGGGATCGTCGACTTCGGGTTGGCCCTCAACACGTGGAACACGGCCCAGAATGCAGCACGCGAGGGCGCGCGGATCGCAGCTGTCAGCAACTCCGAGGCCACGATCAAGAATCGGGCGAAGGTGACCGGAAGCTCGGTAGGCCTCCTCGACGGCGATATTTCGCTGTCCTGCAACCGCCCCTCTCTGAACAACGACTTTGCGAACTGCACCGTCAATCTCGAAGGTGACGGCGGGGTCTGCCCGAGCGGCCCGTGCGCTACGGCGGGGACATGGCTCGAGGCGCCGGGTGACATAGTTCAGGTCAACGTGCAACACGCGTACAGATTCGTCACCCCCCTCCCACGCCTGATCGGCCTCGGCACCTCGATCACGGTTCACGCGTCGATCCAGACCCGCTACGAAGGCTGATGGAGTCTCGGCTCCGCCCTCCGCTCGCCTCCGAACGTGGCGCGATCACGATCCTCGTTGCGCTCATGCTCGTCGTGTTCCTGGGGGTGACCGCGCTCGTCGTCGATCTCGGCCGCACCCGTCACGCGCGACAACAACTTCAGGATGCGCTCGACTCGGCCTCCCTGGCGGCGACCGCCTTCCTGCCCGCGCACAGCCAGGCCGACATCAACACCGTCAACGCGATCGTGGCGAAGATCGCAACGGCGAGCGCGGACGGGCTGGCGGCCTCCGATCTCACGACGACGTTCTGGTGCGTGATGAGGACTCCGCCGAATGCGATCGGGGGACTGAGCCCGGATCTCGGCACCGGGATCGGCTATGCCTGTGGCCCCAAGATCGACGGCACCTGGGATTCCCCGGCAGGCTGGACGACCAACGGGTCGAGCTCGAGGATGAGCCATGCCTGTGACCCGGCAGCCGGAGACTGGTGCAACGCGGTCAGGGTGGAGACGGCACAGACGGTGCAGTACCTCTTCGCCCCGGCGATCGGCGTAGACAGCGGCTCCACCGGCGCCGTGCAGAGCACCGCCTGCCAGGGCGCGTGCAAGTCGACCGGCGCCCCGCTCGACGTCGCGGTCGTCCTCGACAGAACCGGCTCGATGACCGCGGCAGACCTCACGAATGCCAAAGAGGCGGCCAAGGAACTTCTCAAGGTCTATGTCCCCGCTCAGCAGCGGGTCGGTCTGCTGGCGCTGCCCTACCCGGCCGCCGCGAACAGGTGCGCCGTGCAGAGCCCGCAGGAGTACCCTGACGCGGTCCCCGACTACGCGAAATGGCTCGTCAAGGGACTTTCGAGCGACTACGACTACTCGAGCGGGACCCTGACCGGCGACCTCGTGGCCAAGATCGACTGCCTCGTGCGGGCTGGAAGCCACACGATCAAGGTCGCCGGCAACATCACCTCAGGTGGGCATACGAACCTCGGCGACCCGATCGCAGCGGCCGGCGACCTGCTCGCAAAGACGGGTCGTGCCGGTGTCCCCCACGTGATCATCTTCATGACCGACGGCCAGGCGAACCAGCCCTGGTATCCGTCCAATCCGAACTTCGACCACCCGTGCGGATACGCGGCGACCAGGGCGGACTTCGCGAAGTCCCAGGCCGAGGTGTACACCGTCGCGTACGGAATCGGCGACGACGCCGGATGTCCCGACACGTCCGGCGTCTACAGGGTCGGAGGCGGCCGAAACGGCGCCTCTTGGCTGCTCGCAGACATGGCGACGCAGCCGTCGGACACGTTCGAGAGTTGCGGTCCGAACGAGAACACCGACGGCGACCATTACTTCTGCGAGGACAAGTCGGGCGATCTGTCGGCGGTATTCAGGCAGATCGCACAGGCGACGGTCAGCCACGGCCGCCTGATCGATGCGGGCTGAACCGCGTCGCACACGGCGTCGACCGCGACCATCACCCAGATCTGCGGCGCGTCCCACGAGGAGCGCACCCGGCAGTTCCGCAGCGGATCGTCTCTAGGGGCGCTTGTAGCCGGGATGCCAGTAAAGTGTGGCCATGATCAGGGAGCCGAAGCGCGTCGACGTCACGCTCGAGCCGCTCGACGACTACATCGTGATCCAGCCGGTCAGTGACGAGACCGAGACCCGCGCCGGACTGATCCTGCCCGCGTCCGCGATCTCGACCGTCGCCTGCCGCTCCGGCATCGTCACGGCGGTCGGCAGCGAGCCGAACGGGATCGAGCCTGGTGACAAGGTGCTCTATCCCCGCGAGGCCGGCTACGACGTGCGGCTCGGCGGAATCGAGATCAAGGTGCTGAAGCGGGAAGAGCTCGTCGGCCGCATCCACGACTGAACGACGGCGGGACTCTCTCCGGAAGGGCGTCATGCCGTCCGATATCCTGCGAGGACCGGGAGAAGTGGCCGAGTGGCTGAAGGCGGCGCCCTGCTAAGGCGTTATGGGGGTGAACTCCTCCATCGAGGGTTCGAATCCCTCCTTCTCCGTTGAAACCGCATCGAGCGAACCCGCGCGGGAAGGTGTTCGGCCCCGCGAGGCGTATACCTCGCCACAATCAGTCGAAAGGACGCGGCATGAACATCGCCTGTCGGATCGGTCTCCACCGCTGGGCGTTCCGGAGCCAGGTGGTCGGGCAGCCTAACGAGTCGACGCGAGTAGAAATCACCCTCGCGCGCTGCTGCCGCGACGGCTGCCACCGCTACGGAACGTGGAGCCGCGTCCATCTCGAGCCCTACCAAACCGCGCCCCTGGTCGATGCCCAGGCGAGCGAGGCCTGAGCACGGAGTCCTCCTGGACTACGGGCGGCTCCTGCGCCACGCAGCGGTCAGCAGGTAGCGGACCTCCGACAGGCGGTACCAGACACGTTCGAGCCAGGTCATCGATCGACGTATCGGCAAGGGAGGCCCGATCCTGGAGAGCCGAGCTGCGCCTGGCACGTTGCGCCGCCGTCGGTCGGTGATCTCGGGGCGTACTGCGGAGCCCCCGGACCGTCGGCAGCGGCGCACTGCTGGCGGGTACCCTTTCGCGGCTGAGGAGAGGTGGCAGAGCGGTCGAATGCGGCGGTCTCGAAAACCGTTATCCGTCTTAACGGCGGATCGAGGGTTCAAATCCCTCCCTCTCCGCTCGACAAGCCGAGACCCGCCTGAGAGGGCGGGTTTCGTTGTTCCGGCACCCCGGAAACCGTGCCGTGAGAGCTACGCCTCCTCGCTGATCACACGCTCGACCCGGCGGTCGGGAACGAACCAGATCAGCGCCACCGTCACGAACAGCCCGACGGAGAGCCAGGGGAAGACGAAGGCGAAGGCGAGAGCGACGACGTATGCGGTGACTGAGACCTTCCCCTTCAGATCGCTCCCGAGCGCCTGCTCGAGCTGCGAGCCCGACTCGTGGGTCGCGAGCAGCGCAAGCGTCAGCAGCGTGTAGGCGACGGCACAGCCCAGCAGAACGATTGCATAGGCGGCGACCGGCCCCGCCTCCACCCCGGCTTCGCCGAGCCACGCTGTCGTGAGCGGCGTCAGCGAGAGCCAGAGGAGGAGGTGGATGTTGGCCCACAACGTGCGACCGTCGACGCGGCTCACGACCTGCATCAGGTGGTGGTGGTTGACCCAGTAGATGGCGAGGAAGACGAAGCTGAGCAGGTAGGCGAGCAGCTTGCTCTTCTCGTCCAGGACGTCGACGAGGTCGTGCCCCTCGGGCGGTCGCAACTCGAGCACGAGAATCGTGATCAAGATTGCGACCACGCCGTCGGTGAAGGCGTTGATCCGCTCGGGCCTCATCATCGGACGACCCTCCCTCGTATAGGACTCGGCTGCGTCACGCGATGGGGCCGGGGTCGAGCCTTGCGTGGATCTGCCGTGTCAGCGCCGCCACCTGTTCGGTCAGGTCCTTGTCGGCCTCGGTGAGCTTCGTGTTCGCTTCCAGCAACTGCCGCAGCTCAGCGAGAGCGGCCTCCGCGTGGGCCTGCTGCTCCTCGTGCCGGCGATCCGCGAGCGCGGCGGCCCTCTTGTCGCGCTCCGTCTGCCGCGTCGCCGCGAGCAGGATCAGCGGCGCCGCGTAGGCGGCCTGGAGCGAGAACGCGAGGTTCAGGAGGATGAAGGGGTAGGGATCCCAGCCGAGGCTCAGCCCGATCGCATTCAGTGCGATCCAGACGGCGACGAGCAGGGTCTGCCCGGCGATGTACTGGGGCGTGCCGAAGAAACGGGCAGCCGTCTCCGCGCGAGCGCCGAACGCGTCCTCGCCGAACGTGCCATGGTGATGCCGGGGTGGTTGCGGAGTGCTCGTTTGGGCTGAGCCTAGAGGGGCTCACGGACGGCCCTGGGTGGCGAAGGACGCGTCCGACGCACGTTGACTACGCGCGCCCGCCGGTGTATGAAAGCGCGAATCCGGATCCGACGGCTCCGCTCTCGGCGCCAACACATCGTCCGCAGCTCACCACCGGCACTCCAACGCGAGGAGGAGCGAATGATCGTTATGCGGTTCAAGGTTCAGATCCAGCCCGACAGGATCGACGAGGCACTAGCGGTGTTCGCCCCCGTCGTTGCAGCGAGCCGCGAGCTCGACGGCGTGATCAACTTCGACATCGCCCGTGACCTGGTGGATCCCAATGCGATCATCGCAGTCGAGGTGTTCGAGGACGAGGCCGCCCTCGAGCGGCAGGAGTCGCTGCCGGAGGTGGGGAAGGTCATGAGCGTCCTTCCGGACATCGTGGCTGCGCCTCCGGAGGCGACCGTCTTCCATGTTTCTTCAACCGTCGAGGTATCCGCCTAGCAGCGCTGCCGGCCTGCGAGGCGCCGCGGTCAGCCGTTCGCGCCCGAGTTGGTCTGATAGAAGGCCGCCAGCCGCTGCATGCCCTCGCCCACGCTGACTGCTGGGCGCCACCCGGTCGCGTCCCGAAACGGGCGGGGGTCGAACCAGTGCGCGAGCGCGAGCTGGTCGATCAGGAACCGCGTCGCGGGCGGCTCGGCCAGAGGCCTGAGCCGTCCCCAGACCCGCTCGACGACGCCGCCGAGCACGCGGGCAGGGCCGACCGGGATATCGCGGCGGGGCGGTGGCACACCGGCTGCCTGGCAGATCTGCTCGAGCAGCGTGCGCACCGGCAGCGGCTCGCCATTCGAGACGACGTACGCGTTCCCGGCCAAAACGCCTCCTACCTCGAGCAGCTCGGCGGCGACGACGAGCGCATCGGCGGCGTTGTCGACATACGTGGTGTCGATCAGCGCCCGCCCCCCTCCAACGACGAATAATCGCCCCGCGCGCGCACGCTCGACGATCCGCCCCACGAGCTGGTTGTCTCCGGGCCCCCAGACCGCGTGGGGCCGGATGGCCGTCACCGCGAGCCCGGTGTCGTTCGCAGCCAGCGCCACGAGCTCCGCCTCGGCCTTCGACTCCGAGTACCAGGCCCGATCGCGCCTCCTCGCAATCGGCGCAGCGGCTCCGGCGCCCACCGTCCGCGTCGACTCATAGCCCACGGACGGCGACGAGACGAGGACGAGTCGCGGGACACTCGCCTGGCGGCAGGCGGAGACGACTGCCTCCGTGCCGCCCACGTTGACGCTGCGGAACGCGTCGCGGCTGCCCACGACGCCCACCCGCGCGGCAGCGTGGACGACCGCGTCACACCCGGCGGCAGCACCGGCAACGGCCTCGGCATCGCGGACGTCGGCCGGCACCTGAGCGCAGTCCAGCTCTCCGCTCTGGCGCCGTTGGAGCGAGATCACGTCGTGACCGCGGGCAGCGAGCGCGGCAATCGTGGTTCGCCCGATCAGGCCGGAGCCTCCCGTGACGAGGACGCGCATCAGATCCGCCTCGGTATCCGTCCGCCTGCGAGGAGCTGTCCTGCCCACTGCCCGAGCCGGGTGCGATCGACCTTCGAGTTGTGACGACGGTCGACGGGCAACCGGCGCACCGTGAGCACCGCGGCAACGGGTTGTGATCCGATCGCCTCGCGGACCGACCTCTCGACAGCGTCGGCAGCCAGACCTGGCTTGGCGTCATCATCGACGACGACGACCACGACCTGGGCGGCTCCAGAGGGGCCGACCCCCGTCACGGCGCAGCGCAGGCCCGTTGCCGCCGTGACCGCGACCTCGAGTGGCACAGGAGTAACGGGGCCGTCGGGCGTGCTCACGACGTGGGCCAGGCGCCCTTCGACCCAGAGACGGCCCTCGTGGTCGAGATGGCCGACATCGCCGGTTCGATGCCACTCGACGCCGTGGTCGTCGAACGTCCGCGCCTTCGCGGTCGTGGCCCAGAGGCCGTCGTAGCCGAGCGAGAGCCACGGGGCGGTGACGACGATCTCCCCGGTCTCGCTATCGGGGAACGGATCGATCCGCAGCCCGACCCCCGGCAGCGGCTGGCCGACGCACACGCCATGTCCCGGCCCGACAGCGTCGAGGGTGACCAGGTCGATGTCTGCGACCGAGATGATCTCCGTCATCCCATAGGGCGTATGCAGCTCGGCGGTCGGGGCCAGACGACCGAATGATTGGAGCGTCTCCCGGGGCACCGGCGCCCCGGCCGAGAGCACGAGTCGGACCTTGCCGAGCGCGTGGCGCCCGGCCGACGTCAGCTTCTCCTGCGAGCCCAGCACTCCGTCGAGGGCTGCCGGGGCCGCGAAGACGATCGTCGCCTCGACCGCAGCGCACGCTCGCGCCAGCGCCTCGGCCTGCAGCGAGGCCGGCTCGGTGATGTCGCAGTCCGGCACTGCGACCGGAATCCCGAGTGCCGGGCCGTAGAGGGCGAACGGGGCAAAGGCTGCGACAAGCCGATCGTCCCGGTCGATCCCGTAGCGGTCGCGCACGGCCGAGAACTGCGCCGCCATCCTGGCCTGGTCGTACAACACGCCCTTGGCGGGGCCAGTTGCTCCCGACGTGAAGGCGACTGCTGCGAGCGCCCCCGGCGCCGGCGCGAGGCGCTCAGCGACGGCGGACAACTCGAATCCGCCGCCGCGTAGTGCTGCGAGCTCGAGCGGGCGAGCCGACGGCACCCAGCGGAGCAGTCGAGCGGCGGCGAACGTCTTCCGGGTTCCCAGGAGCCACTTCGGCCCCGCGCTCCGCAACGCTCTCCCGATGCCGCGTAGCCCGAGGCCACGGTCGACGAAGACCGCGACGGCCCCGCTCACCCAGCAGGCGTAGGCGGCCACGATGAAGTCGAGCGGATCGGGAGCAAGCAGAGCAACGCGATCGCCCGGGCCGACTCCGGCCTCCCTCAACCCCTCGGCTGCCGCTGCTACGCGCGCTGCCAACTGGCGGAACGTGAGCGACTGCCCAGCGCCGTCCACCACAGCTGTCACGTCTTCGTGCTCGCGATCGACGAGCGCAGACCAGAGCCGTGTAGCCGCAACGGCGCCCCCGATCGGTGCCGGCTCGTGCCGGGCGGCACGCCGAGGCTCGAGCAGGCGATCGATCCACGAGTCGGCGACGCCGGCGACGTCCTCTTCCTCGAGGACCAGGTGCCCGGCGAGCGGGAACCGATGAAGCTCAGCCTGCGGCAACCGCTCGAGGAGGTCGGCCGCGAAGCCGGGATGGAACACCGGATCGCCGTCGCCCCAGGCGAGCAACAGGGGAACAGCCCCGAGCTCCCCGAGTCGGCCTGCGACGCGAGCGAGAGCGGCATGGGACGGGTGGAGGGGTGTGGTCGGGATGTCGGCGACGAACTGCTCGATCGCCCGCCGGTCGTCGGCCGTGCGGTACGGGTGGAGATAGGCAGCCCGCACGTCCTTGTCCAGGCGGCCGCGCGCAGTCACGAGCGCGGCCCGGGCGAAGGCCGAGGTGCGCCGGCATGCCGCATCGCGGAGAAGTGGGTTCCGAGCCAGCCGAATCGGCAGCGGCACACCGCTCGGCAGCGACGCGACACCAGTGTTGGTGAGCAGGATCCCCAGCACGCGCTCCGGATAGTCGAGCGCCCAGCCGAGCGCGATCGGGCCACCCCAGTCGTGGGCTGCGAGAACGACGGGACCATCGACCTCGAACGCGGTCAGGATACGGCCGAGATCGTCGACGCGTTCCGCGAACGCCCTCGGGCCGGTGCGCTCGGAGAGCCCCATCGAGACCTGGTCGATGGCCAGCACCCGATAGCGGTCGCCGAGACGGCGGTGGAACGACCGCCAGAGCAGCGACCAGGTCGGGTTGCCGTGGACGCAGACCACGGTCAACGGGGGCTGTCTGCCGTCTGAGGGCCCGGCATCGAGTGCGTGCACGCGCACGTCCACTCCCTCGGCGAGGGAGACATTCACGAACCGTGACCAGACCGGCTCGATGCCGAGGCGCCGCAGGTGCCCCGCGTCGAGCACCGTCGTCACCAGACGATCTCGGCCACGCTGGCGTTGAGGCCGGATCCCATGCCCATGCAGAGCACTCGCTCACCGGTTCCGATCTCGGCCTGGACGCTCGCGAGCGTGAACGGAATCGAGGCCGGGCCGATGTTCCCGAACCTCGGGAAGGTCAGAGGCGTGCGGGACTCGTCGAGACCGAGCGTCGCGCAGAGCATGCGCGTGTGCACCGCGCTGACCTGATGGAGGACGTACCAGCCGATCCCGTCCTGCCAATCGAATTCCGTCGCAGCGTCGGCCCAGATCGCCGCGCCCAACTCGAGCCCTGCCTCCAGCAGCGCCTTCGTATCGGTCGTCATCTTCTCCAGGTCGCCGACGCAGATCCTGTGGTGCTGCGTGGCCGCTCGCGAGACGCCGCCGACGAGGCGGTGGGCTTCAGGGCTTGCGTCGAGGCTGCCCAGCACCATCGCGGCGGCGCCCGAGCCGAGCGTGAGGCTGGCGAACTCGCTGTACACGTCGGCGGCGGAGTTCGCCGACTCCTTCAGCCTCGCAATCGTCGCGAGCTGCGTCCGACGCGCTCCTTCGCCGTCGACGATCAGGGCATACGTGATCTGGCCGGCATCGATCGCCGTCGCCGCCACGTGGATCGCGTTGACGAAACCCAGGCACGCGTTACCGAGGTCGAAGTTGAGGCAGCCGGGCGCGAGCCCGAGGTGGTGGTGCACGGCGCAGGCGACCGACGGCTCCAAATGGTGCTTCGAGACGGAGGTCGAGATGAGCATCCCGATCTCCGCGCGATCGATTCCTGCCGCCACGATTGCCTGCTCGCCCGCCAGAGCCGCCGCCTCGTCGAATCGCATCTCTTCCGGCCACCAGCGGCGCTCGCTGATCCCTGCGAGCTCCTCGAGAAGGCCGGGCCTGATCTGGCATCGCGCGTACACGTCGGCCAACTGCTCGTCGATCCACGCCGAGGTCACGACCTCGGGCGCCTCGACCGCCTCGACGGAGACGACACCCACCGTGGCGTGGCGCTGCGTGTGGTTGGCGCTCCGCACGCCCTGCTGAAGCTTCTCCTCCGCGACTGTCGTCGTCTCCACTTCTTCTTCACCTCTCTGTCGTGACCGCCTCGACGTTGAAAGAGGCCCGAGCGGGCCCCTTTCGAGCGGAGAGGGCGGGATTTGAACCCGCGAAGCACCTTTCAGCACTTACGCGATTTCCAGTCGCGCTCCTTCGGCCGCTCGGACACCTCTCCGTAGCCGCGAAAGCCTACCGGCAGGGCTCCCCCAGAGACGCTAGGAGGTGCCGGCGGCGGACGAGACGTACGCCGCCACGTCCTCGATCTGCTGCTCGTCCAGCTGCCCCTCGAAGGACGGCATCACACCCTTGCCGTTCGTGACCAGGTCGACGACGAGGTCGTAAGGCGGCTTCGCGTCGTCGAGACTCGGGCCGATGTTGCCGTTCGCGCCTGCGTCGGCGAGCGCGTGGCAGCCGGCGCAACCGGCCGATGCGAAGACCGTCTTTCCGGCCGCCGCATCGCCCTCACCCCCTGCAGGTGTCGTCTCCGCAGGCGTCGTTTCGGCAGGGGTCGTCTCCGCAGGCGTCGTCTCCGCAGGCGTCGTTTCGGCAGGCGTCGTCTCCGCAGGCGTCGTTTCGGCAGGGGTCGTCTCGGCAGGGGTCGTCTCGGCGGGGGTCGTCTCGGCAGGCTTCCCCTCGGAATGCGCCTCGTGCTCGACCTCCTGGGTGCCGGTGACCCAGTACACGGCGCCCATCTGCGCGATGAAGAAGATGGACGAGACGACCAGGAACGCGGTCAGGGTGCCCGGGAAGTCGGGATTCCGTTTCGGGATCCAGATCGCAGTGATCAGCGCCCACACCATGAAGGCGCCGCCGACGATGATCAGCGTCACTTTTCCGGTGGTCGTGATGGAGAAGAGCACGGCAGGAAACTACCACGGGCGCGGGCGATCGAGCCCAATCAAGCGCGCTCGCGTAGTAGGCTCCTCGTCCGTGACGTCCGACGAGCGACTCGTTCGCTACGCACGCCTCGCGGTCGAGGTCGGTGTCAACCTCCAGCCGGGGCAACTCCTTCGAGTGGCCGGCCACCCCGACCACCTTCCGTTCATCCGCGCGATCGCGGACGTGGCGTACGAGCGCGGAGCTCGCTACGTCGAGGTGGTGTACGCCGACCCCCACGTTCGCCGATCGAGGATCCGCCACGCGCCCGCCGACACCCTCGACTGGTCGCCGCCGTGGAACCTGGCGCTGATCGACGAGCTGGCCGCTACGGGGGGCGCCATGATCACGATCACGGGCGACCCCGAGCCGGAGATCTTCTCCGATCTCGAGCCGGCCCGCATCGCAGGCACGCGCCCGTTCGAGTATGCCCGCCGCTCTCTCGCCGCGACGGATGACGGCCGGATCGCCTGGACGATCGTCGGGTACCCGAATGCCGGCTGGGCTCAGGCGGTCTTCGGCGAGCCCGACGTGGAGCGTCTCTGGGACGCGGTCGTCGTCGCAACCCGTCTGGACGAGCCGGACCCGGTCGCAGCCTGGCGCGCACACGTCGACAAGCTGAAGGCCCGCGCCGCGACCCTCAACGAGCGCCGGTTCGACGCGATCCGGTTCCGCGGGCCCGGCACTGACCTGAGCATCGGCCTGATTCCCGACGCGAGCTGGCTCGCAGGCTCGGAGTTCACCACCGCCGGGATCGAGGAGGTCGTCAACATGCCGACCGAGGAGGTGTTCACGACGCCCCACCGCCTCCGCACGGAAGGCGTGGTCCGCTCGACGATGCCACTCGTCGTGAACGGGCAGATCGTGCGCGACCTGACGCTGCGCTTCGAGGGCGGACGCGTGACCGAGGTGAGCGCCACGAACGGCGCCGAGGTCGTCCGGGAGGAGATCGGCACCGACGACGGAGGCTCCTACCTCGGTGAGGTCTCGATCGTCGACGGCGACTCACGCGTCGGCAAGACGGGGATCGTCTTCTTCGACACCCTGTTCGACGAGAACGCGGCCTGCCACATCGCCTACGGGGACGGCTTCGGCAAGACCCTCAACGGCAGCGCGCCTGCGTCGGTCGAGGAGCAGGTCGAGCGGGGCTGCAACAGCTCCACCGTGCACACCGACTTCATGATCGGCAGCCCCGAGGTCGAGGTCGACGGGATCGCGCTGGACGGAACCGCCGTCCCGATCCTGCGCGGCAACGAGTGGCAACTCTCCTAGCCGAGTGCGCTAGCCTTACTACCCTCCGGGCGCATAGCTCAGCGGGAGAGCGCTCGCTTCACACGCGAGAGGTCCCTGGTTCGATCCCAGGTGCGCCCATCAGCAGGACACAGCGGCGTCGAGCCGGAAACCCGCTTCGAGAGCCGGATCCAGCTCCTTCACTTGACAGCGGGCAGTGTCACACGCCCTCGGGCCGGTGCGGGCGGCGGTCTCTAGGACGATTCCGAGCGATCGAGCAGAACCGGAAACCAGTCCTCGCGCAGTCGTTCACCGGGACGCATGTCGTGCCCGGGGTACGGCGGCGAGGTCCGCCCCGGGCGCTCGACGTAACGGGCGTCGTCACCGACGAAACGAAGACTCAGTGCACGGCGCCGCGTCGTGGCCGTGTTGCCCCGCGCACCGTGAGCCGTGCGGAAGTCGAACAGGACGGCGTCGCCCGGCTCGAGCGGCCATTCCAACACCACCTGGTCATCCTGGGCGGCATCGGGGTCGGGCACAGGACGCCAATCGCCCGTCTCGTAGAAGTCGCTGTCGTCGGCCCAGCTCACAGGACGCACCAGCTGCTCCCATCGGTGCGACCCGGCAACGAAGCGAAGGCTGGCCTCACGCACGGGGTCGATGGGTATCCAGAGCGAGCAGGTCTGTGAGCCTTCGACGAAGTAGTAGGGCGAATCCTGGTGCCACGGAGTCGGCTTGGGTGTGCCGGGCTCCTTGACCAGAACGTGATCGTGAAAGAACTGAACGCGGCCCGAGCCCATTGCGTCGGCGACGACATCGGCCGCCGGGCTGTTTCTGACGAACTCCTCGAACTCGGGAATGCGATTCCAGTTGCAGTAGTCGTCGAAGAAGCGGCCGCCCGAGTCGCTGTTCTCCGACGCATACGGGCCCGGCTCCTCCATGTTGCGCGCGATCCCGCGCTCGATCGAGGAGACCCAGTCCCCGAACACGCCTCGGACGACGGCCGCACCATCTCGCTGAAAGCTGTCGACGGTCTCGCGATCGAGAATCAGGGACCTGCTCATCTGCCATCCTCCATAGCCCGCCTCGGGTTCGTCGCTCTCGCACTCCGACTCGTGCGGGTCGTACAGGTGGTGCCAGTCGGCGTCGTGCCTGGCTGCGCGGGGCGGGAACGATAGCAGCGCATCCGCAGGACGACGCCTGGCCGGTCACGTCATTGTCAGTCCATGCCGGGAATCTCCGCGTACGCGACGATCTTGCCGCCCGCGACGACGGTGAGGACGTGGTCGCCGTCGGCGACGAGCGTCCACGAGACCGGCTCGTCGTGGAAGCGCAGGGCGCTAGAGGCGCGCGCGATCCCTCGGCTGTCGGCCTTCAGGGTCACGGCCTTGGCAAAGCTCGCGCTGAGCCGGGGAAAACGTCCGGTGCGCACGAGCACGGTCGCCCTCGAACCGGGCCTCAGCCCGGCGACGCGAACGCTGATCTTCGTTCCGACCCCGTTTGCTCCGAGAGTGGCGCTGCCGACGACTCCCGACGTGCCGACAGGCTTGAAGAGGACGCGCTCGACCGGCCCGGCGGCAAGTGCGGCTCCGGTGAGCAACCCCGCTGCGAGAAAAGCCGCAACGAGGGCGATGCGCGTACGACGAACAACGGTCAACTTCTGCTCCTTGGATAGAGGGGTCAGGCACTTCAACCCTCATACGCCGCCGAGCACGAGATCCGTCACGACCGCTGGGGCCGCGGAGGCACTAGTCCTCCTCGCCGGTGGCTCGGCGGCTCTCGACGCGCTCGCCCGGAGCGGCTGTGCCCTCGTCTGCCCCGACGACAGTCTTCATCACCCCGTACTTCGGCCGCCAGTACGTCTCGTACAGCTGCTCGCAGTCGGGTCCGCATGCGGCGATCTCGTGGGCGCCGTCGGTGAAGACCCAGGCGCGGCTCGGGATCAGCTTTCCGCACACCGAGCAATGAACGGTGTTCGTCTCGTGCCATGCCAGTCCGAGCTCCCGCCACTGCCCGCTGCTCATCCGAGCCCCTCCTGAGTCGACGGATCGAATCCGTAGTCGCGGCTCGCGGTCTCAGCCGTGAGGTACCCCTCGAGCACGTCCTCGCGAACGCTGATCGGGTCGCGCTCGCGAGGGTCGCCGAAGCCGGCGCCGCCCGGAGTGCGATAACGGAGCTGGTCGCCTCGCTTGAGGACGACGTTCGTGAACTTCGTCGGCGAGGCGACGCCGAACACTTCGTCGAAGGGGCGGAAGTCGCTCTCCCCCACGCGGCGGACGACGAGCTCGGATCCGAGCCCGGGCAGGCCGCCGAACAGTCCCTCGGGCGCGATGCGTGATCGGTCGAACAGCGCGCTGAACGTGATCTCGTCGGCCTCGATCTCGAACGTTCGCTGCGTGGCCAGCCCGCCCCGGTGCTTCCCGGCGCCGGCCGAGTCGGCCACGAGCCGGTACTCCAGCGTGCGCAGCGGGTAGCGATGCTCGAAGATCTCGATCGGCGTGTTCCGGCAGTTCGAGTGACGCGTGATCTCGGCGTCGTTGCCGTCCTTCAGCGCCGTGCCCCCCGCGCCCGTGCCGTCGAAGTGGTAGTTGGAGTAGTACTGGCCGGTCTCGGGATGGGTGCCGCCGAACAGCAGGTTCGAGCTCGAGCCTCCGCTCGACGCGGCGACGCTCTCGGGAACGGCTTGCGAGAGCGCTGCGAGCAGGAGATCGACGAGCTTCGGCTGGAGATCCGTGTTGCCCCCGACCGAAGGCCCCGGATGCATGACGTTGACGACGCTGCCGGCCGGGGCAATGATCCTCATCGGCCGGTAGCAGCCCGAGTTGCGCGGAATCAGCATCTGAGGGTCGGCGACACAGAAGATCGCGTTGTACACGGCCGACGCTGCGACCACGTACGTGCAGTTCATCGGACCCCGTACCTGTGGGCTCGAGCCCGTGAAGTCCGCGATCACCTCGTTCCCGCGGATCGTCACGGCCACCCTGACCTCGAACGGATCGGCGGAGACGCCGTCGTCCTCGACGATCGTCGAGGCCTCGAAGCAGCCATCAGGCAGGGTTTCGATCTCCGCCCGCAGCCGCCGGTCGGAGTAGTCGATCAGCGCGCGGGAACCGTCCCGCACGGTCTCGAGCCCGTAGCGCTCGACGAGCGAGCCGAGTCGGCGCTCTCCGACGTTGAGCGCTCCGATCATCGCGTGGAAGTCCCCCCACGTGTTCCGCGGAGTGCGATGGTTGGCGAGGATCACCCGCCAGAGCTGCTGATTGTGCTGTCCCGCCTCCATGAGCTTCACCGGCGGCAGCCGCAGCCCCTCCTGGTAGACGTCGGTCGCGTCCGATGCAAAACTGCCGGGCGCCTTGCCGCCCACCTCGGCGACGTGGCCGATCGCGCCGGCGAAGGCGAGCAGCTCGTCGCCGCGGAAGATCGGCTTCATCATCATGTGCTCGGGGATGTGGCAATTGCCCCGGTAGGGGTCGTTGTGCACGACGACGTCTCCGGGGTTGAAGAACTCTTCCCCGAACTCCTCGAGTGTCCACCGCACGGTGTGCGGGATCGCTCCCATCATCGACGGCGTGTAGTTCTTCTCCGCGATCAGATTGCCCTCGCGGTCGAGCAGGACGGTGGAGAAGTCCAGGCCCTCGTTGAAGATCGTCGAGTAGGAGGTCTTCATCATCACGAGCGCCATCTCCGCCGCGATGTTCGCGAGCGCGTTGTGCAGCACGTGAAGGCCGACGCTGTCGAGCGTCAGGGTCTGGGTCATGCCGCGCCTCCGATCGTCAGGAGCAGGACGCCGCTCCCGTGCACGGCGAGCCGATCGCCCGGGAACACGAGCGTGGTCGAGTCCGGCTCCTCGATGATCGCCGGGCCGTCGAGGGTCGTGCCGGGCGCGAGCGTGTCGCGTCGGTAGATCGGGCAGTCGACTGGGCCGTCCTTGTCGAACCACACGGGGCGGACGGCCGGCTCGCCGGTCGAGCCGGCGCCCCCGACGAGCGGGATTCGATCGTCCGGGCGCAGCGCGGTGACCCGCAGATTGACCAGCTCGATTGCCTCGCCGGGAAGCTTGAAGCCGTACATCGCCTCGTGATCCTGTTCGAACCGGGCCAGCAGCGCGCGCCAGCGGTCGGAGTCGAGCTCCCCGTCCGGGAGCGGAACTTCGAGCTCGTAGTTCTGGCCCGCATAGCGCAGATCGGCTGCCCGGCGCAGCTCGATCTCGTCCGCCTCGACGGTGCGACGAAGGTCGGCGAGCGCCTGCTCGCGCAGCCGCCGCTCGGCGAGTGCGACGTCCTCGACACGGACACTGTCCGACCTGGCGTAGAAGGTCTGCACCCGGTCGATCCGGGCCTCCGAGATCGCTGCGCCGAGCGCCGAGCACAGGCCCGGGTGCGGTGGCACGAGCACGGTCGGCATCTCGAGCCGCTCGGCCACCGCCCTCGCGTGCAGGGGCCCGGCGCCGCCGAATGCGATCAGGGCGAAGTCGCGAGGGTCGAGACCGCGCTCGACCGCGATCAGGCGGATGGCATTCGCCATGTTCTCGTCGGCGGTGCGCACCGCCGACAGCGCAGCGGCCTCGGCCGACTGCCCGAACGAATCGCCGAGCCGAGCGATCGCCGTCCGCGCATCGTCCACGCCGAGCTCCATGGCACCACCGAGGAAGTAGTCGGAATCGAGCCGGCCGAGCGTCAGGTTCGCATCGGTCAGCGTTGGCTCGACGCCGCCCTTGCGGTACGCGACGGGCCCGGGCTCTGCTCCCGCGCTCTGGGGGCCGACGTGTAGCAAGCCCCCCTTGTCGACCCAGGCAATCGATCCGCCGCCGGCGCCGATCGTGCTGACCGCGACACAGGGGATGCTGACCGGCACGCCGAAGGCGACGCTGAACTCGGCCGCGTACTGCTCCTTGCCCTCGAGCACGAGCCCGATGTCGCAGCTCGTGCCGCCCATGTCGAGCGAGAAGACCGATCCGTACCCCGACGCCTCGGAGAAGAAGCGGGCGCCGATCACGCCGCCCGCGAGCCCTGAGAGGAGCAGCTGAGCCGGACCGCCGCGCGCCTGCGTGGCGTCCAGATAGCCGCCGTTCGAGGCCAGCAGGTTCCAGCGCGCGATGTCCGTGTCCTCGAGCAGGACGTCGCCGACGCGGTCGATGTACCCCTCGATCACGGGCTTGACGAACGCATCTGCGATCGTCGTGCTCGCCCTCTCGTACTCCCGCCAGACGGGAGACACCTCGTGCGAGAGCGAGATTCGGGCCCCCGGCAGGAGCTCGCGGACCGCCGCGGCCGCAGCCTGCTCGTGGCTCGAGTCGAGATACGAAAAGAGACAGGAGACGGCGACGACGACGTCCTCCTCGAACAGGCTCAATCGCTCCCGCAGCGCCTCCAGGCCAACGTCGTCGAGCACCTCCACGATCTCGCCGTCGTGGGACACCCGACCGCCGAGGCCGACGCAGTCGCGGCGCTGCACGAGGGGCTTCGGCTTGCGCCAGTGCAGGTCGTAGAGGTGCTCCTTGTCGAGGCGGCCGATGAACGGGACGTCCTCGAAACCGGCATTCGTCACGAACAGCACGCGGGGCCCGCTCCGCTGGATCACGGCGTTCGTCGCAACCGTCGTGCCGACCACGATCTGGTCGGCCTCCGCGGAGCGAGCCAGCAGGCCGAGCCCGTTCCGGATCGCGAGGGACGGATCGCGCGGAGTCGAGGGCACCTTCGCGGTCGTGAACGCGCCCGTCGCGTCGTCGAAGAGCACGAAATCCGTGAAGGTGCCACCGGTGTCGATGCCGATCCGTACGCTCATGCTCCTCCTGCCTCCGCTGCCTTCGGCTTGTACAGTCGCGCAAGGCACTTTCGCACAGTGACGCGCCACACCTGATGACCACCGACACCCGATTCCCCACATGCGTCGACCGAGCGATTGGGTCCGTCAGCGCACTCTGGCCGACCGCGGCGACCGGCGCAGAGCGGCGATGACAACGATTCCCGTCCAGCGCGTCATCAGCGCAGCAGGCTTTGTAACCTCGCTCGGCGGAGGCAGCCTTCCGGCGACGGTACGCGCCGCGATGGACGAGGCTGCGGCGAGCACGTGGCGTCCCGACGACCTCCAGGCCTGGGCGAGCGAGGTGATCGCCTCGACCACCGGCGCAGAGGCCGGCTGGGTGACCACGGGAGCCGCTGCGGCTATGACGCTCGGCGCTGCGGCCGTGATCGCCGGCAGGCGGCAGCACGCGATGCACCAGCTCCCGTCGACGTCCTCTCTCGCGTCCGAGATCATCGTTCAGCGGGGCCACCACAACGCCTACGACAGGGCCTTCCGCACGGCGGGGGCGCGCATCGTCGAGGTCGGGTACCCGCTGATCGAAGGGGCCGGCTTGACCTATGAATGGCAACTCGAGGCCGCCATCTCGGAGCACACCGTCGCGATCGCCCACCTCGCGCTCACCGACGACAAGGGCGTCACCCTGAGGCGTGTCGCCGAGATCGCAGCGCACCACGATCTGCCGGTGATCGTCGACGCGGCGGCCGAACTGCCACCGTCGTCGAATCTTCGACGTTTCATCGAGGAGGGCGCCGCACTCGTCGCCTTCAGCGGGGGCAAGGCGATTCGCGGCCCGCAGGGCTCCGGCATCCTTGCCGGCCGTCGTGATCTGATCGAGTCGGTCCGCCTGCAGACGCTCGACATGGACGTCGACGTCACGGCCTGGATCGCTCGGGAGGGAACGGAGCCGCCACATCACGGCCTTGGTCGGAGCATGAAGGCCGGCAAGGAGCAGATCGTCGGCGTCGTCGCGGCCCTCCAGGAGTTCGTCACCCGCGATCACGACGACGAGGCCGCGGAGCACGGTCGGTGGCTGGAGTCGCTGCTCCCGACAGTCTCTCGCTGGCCGGCTCGCGTGGCCGACGACACGCACTTCTATCCCCGCCTCCTGATCCTCGTGGGCCGGGAGAACGCACGGCGTGCCGCGGAGCGGATGGCGGCCCAGCGACCCCCGATCGTCGTCCCGCATGCACCGCTCGACCGCGGGGAGCTGGTGATAGCTCCCGAGGCGATCGCGCACGACGACCGCCACCATGTCGAAGAGGCACTCGCAGCACTCCACACCCTGGAGGACCCCGCCCACGCTGGCACGACAGCATGAGCGCGTGGACCCCGGGCGCGACGAGAGTCGAGTCAACCACGAAGGGAGGGACGCGTTGGAGTTCTCGGACAGCGCACCGTTCTACTGGGGCAACCTGACCTGGGAGGAGCTGCGAGGGGCAGCGGCACGCAAGCCAGTGGTGATCCAGCCGATCGGCGCCACCGAGCAACACGGCTACCACCTCCCCCTGAATACCGACAACTTCATCGTCACGCGCCTCTGTCACGCCGCGGCGACGCTCGCGCCCGAGGAAGTGCTCGTGCTGCCGCCGGTCCCGTACGCCTTCAACGCGCACCACATGGACTTCCCGGGCGTGATCGCGATCCAGTGGGATCACGTGATCCGCTACCTGCTCGACGTGGTCACGAGCGTGACCTCACACGGGTTCGACCGCTTCATCTTCATCAGCGGCCATGGCTGCAACCCGCCATACCTGGCCGTGGCGGCGAACGAGGTCAACGTCCGCACCGGGGCGTTGTGCGCCTCGCTGCTCTGGACGACGCTGGCGGACAACGTCGACGAGGTGCGGGAATCGGTCAACCCCGGTGGGATGGCGCATGCGTGCGAGCTCGAAACGGCTGTGATGCTCCACCTCGACGCGGATCGAGTGCGCGCCGGCCGCGCCGTCGATCAGATGGACTTCCACCAGGGCCGCTACCTGCAGATGGACCTGGGCTCCGCGACCGGGGTGCACCTCGGGGAGCACTGGTGGAGCAGCTTCTCGTCGAGTGGGGTAGCCGGCGAGGCGACCCTGGGGACGGCCGAGAAGGGCAAGGCACTGTTCGAGCGATCGGCCGAGAACCTGATCGAGCTCGTCCGCGAGCTGCGAAGCCGTGCAGATCCCGAGAAGACCCGAGTCGAGTTGCACTGAGGCGGTGGTGACCTCGATGGACGACGACGCTTCCAACGCAGACGGCGGTCGACGACCCGTCACCACGGCCGAGGCCCCGCCCGCGAGCGGCGGCTACTCACAGGGGATCCGCGCGGGCGGATTCCTCTTCCTTGCCGGGCAAGGCCCATTCGACGCCGACGGGCGGCTCGTTGCCGACACGATCGAGGCCCAGGTCACCCAGACGCTCGCGAACCTCGACGCCGTTGCCCGCGCGGCAGGCGGGTCACTGCTCGACGCGGTGCGCGTGGGCGTCTACCTGTCCGATCTCACCCATTTCGAGGCGATGGACACTGCGTATCGATCCTTCTTCGCCGCGGCGCAGGACCTGCCCGCTCGGACGACGATCCAGTCGGATCTGATCGGCTTCGACGTCGAGATCGATGCGGTCGTCTGGCTCCCGACGACCGCCGCACCCTAGACGGTGCCGCAGAACCGCATCGCCGCGAGGGCAATGCCGCGTGCGCACGCGACGAGGTCCGCTACCGGGACGCTCTCGTCGGCTGTATGCGCCAGGTGGATGTCGCCCGGCCCGTAACAGACGGCCGGAATGCCGCCTTCGACGACGAGCGTGGCGCCGTCGTGCCAGTTGTCGAGGCCGCCGAGCCTCGGCTCCCGGCCGAGATCGCGCTCGGCACCGAGAAGCGCCTGGACGAGCGGCTCCGACTCGTCCACCGAGGCAGGCGGAACGCCGCCGACGAGCCACTCGACCGTGGGAGGATGATGCCGCAACCAGGGATCGGCTGCAGCCGCCGCCGCAATCCATTGCTCGAACTCGGCCTCGACCCGGCTCCCCCACCCGCTCTCGTCGGCCTGATCGGGGAGGTACTCGATGTGACAATCGAGGCGGCAGCGGGCCGGGTAGCTGACAATCCACTCCCCGCCCTGCACGATCGTCGGCACGCAGTCCGCCGCCGAGAGATAGGGGTGCTCGGGCCGGAGCGCCCACTCCTCGCGCAGGCGGCGGATCCCGTCGATCAGGTAGGCGGTCTTCTCGATGGCGTTGACCGGCCCGCCGTCGTCGGGATGCCGGGGCGCGATGCCGGCGTGCCCCGCGCGCCCCTCGACGGTGATCGTCGGGAGCAGCGACCCCCGGCACGCGATCCAGACGGCGAGCCCGCTCGGCTCCGGGACGATCGCCGCGTCGGCCGCGATCGTCTTCGCGCTGACGAGCCCTCCCGCACCCGTGGACTCCTCCTCGGTGACCGTGTTGACGATCAGGTCACCCGCGAGCGTGACTCCTGCCTCGGCGAGGGCTTCGGCGGCGACCACCATCGCGGCGACGCCGCCCTTCATGTCGCATGCTCCTCGCCCCCAGACCCGGCCCTCGCGGACGGTGGCGTCGAACGGGTCGTGCGACCACGCCGTGCGCGGCTCGACGTCGACCACGTCGACGTGCCCGTTCAGGAGCAGCGTCGGCCCCGCTCCCGCGCCGGGGAACCGCGCTACGAGCTGCGGCCTCCCCGCGAAGCTGAACCCGGCGGGAACCATCGGATGGCCGTGGTAGGGAGCTGCATCGGGCTCACCGAGAGTGACGGTCGCTCCGTGTTGCTCGAGCCGCCGCGCCAGCAACCCCTGAAGCTTCGCCTCCTGCCTCGGTGGTGCTCCCGGCTGATGGGTCGTCGTGTCGCACCCGATCAGCTCCTGCAGCAGCCCGACGAGGTCGCTCTCCCGGGCGGCGATGAGGTCGAGCACCCTCTGCTCCAGCGTCCCGGGGGGCATGGTCGTGAGAGACTAGCCCCGTGACCGCGTTCTGGCATGGGTTCACGGACATGGCAGAGACGGCGGCGCACGAGGTGACGATCGTGCGCGGCGAGGGAGTTCACGTGTGGGACGACCAGGGCCGCCGCTACATCGACGGCTCGGCGAGCCTCTGGTACGCCAACGTCGGCCATGGCAACCGTGAGATCGCCGCGGCGGTGGCGGCCCAGATGGCCGAGCTCGAGACGTTCCACACGTTCGGCCCCTTCACGAACAGACCGGCGGCCGAGCTGACCGAGAGGCTGGCCTCGATGGCCCCGCTCGCCGGGTCGAAGGTGCTGCTCACGAGCGGCGGCGGCGAGGCGATCGAGGCGGCGGCGAAGCTGGCCCGGCTCTTCCACCACGTCAACGGCGAGCCCGAGCGGCGTCACCTGATCAGTCGTGTCCACGGCTACCACGGCACCCAGGGCATCGGCACGAGCATCCTCGGCATGCCGTACAAGGACGGTTTCGGCCCGCTCCTGGAAGACACCTCGCAGATCGAGTGGGACTCACCCGCCGCACTCGAGGCGGAGATCCGGCGCCTCGGTCCCGAGCGGGTGGCGGCCTTCGTCTTCGAGCCCGTGATCGGGTCGGGAGGCGTCTACACGCCCCCGCCCGGGTACCTCGCCGAGGTGATCGACATCTGTCGGCGCCACGGCGTGGTCACGATCGGGGATGCGGTGATCGGCGGCTTCGGCCGGCTCGGCGGCTGGCTCGGGTTCGAGCGATTCGACGTCCAGCCCGACCTGATCGTGTTCGCGAAAGGCGTCACGAGCGGGTATCTCCCGCTCGGCGGAGTGATCGTGAGCCCCGCTATCGCAGCCCCGTTCTGGGACGCCCCGGGTCGGATGTTCGCGCACGGCTCGACCTATAACGGCCATGCCACCTGCTGCGCGGCGGCGCTCGCAAACCTCGACGTGCTGGCCCGCGATGACCTCGTCCACCGGGCGCTCGAGCTCGAGTCGACGTTGCATTCGGCCCTGAGCGAGCTCGCCGACCATCCGCTCGTCGGCGAGGTTCGCGGCGGCGTCGGCCTGATGAGCGCTGTCGCGCTCGATCGGGACGTGATCGCCGACGACCCGGACGCGCCCGCGCGCTTCGTCACGGGTGCGCGTGACGCCGGCTTGCTCACGCGCGGGCTCACCGACGGGCTCGCGATCGCGCCGCCGCTGATCGTGGACGAGCCCACGATCGCGGAGATCGCGACGGCGCTCGGCGTCGCGCTCGACCGGATAGCTGCCGGCTGAGCTTCGGCCGGGAGCCGTGGCCGGGCAGTGCTGGGAAGCGCGCCGCGCCGCGACGCCGTGTGAGACGATCACGCTGGTGACACCGGCCGGCCTCGAACAGCTCTCCGAGAACCTGTTCCGGTTCACCGACAGCTGCAACGTGTACGTCCTCCGCGACGGGGACGCCGCACTGTTGATCGACGCGGGCTCCGGAGCCGTCAGAGAGCATCTGCCCGGGATCGGCGTCGAGCGGATCGACTGGGTCCTGCACACGCACCACCACCGCGACCAGTGCTGGGGTACGGGGAGCCTGCAGGCAGCAGGGGCAGCGGTTGCCGTTCCCGAGCACGAGCGCCACCTCTTCGACCAGGTCGAGCTCTTCTGGCAGTCGCGTCGCGTCTTCGACAACTACGACGACCGGAACACGTTCTTCACGCTCGGTGAGAGCATCGCCGTCGACGCAGTGCTCGAGGACTACGAGGAGTTCTCCTGGCGCGGCTACCGCTTCTTCGTGCTCCCTGCCAAGGGCCATACCTACGGCTCGTCCGCGCTGATCGCCGAGATCGACGGGCGAACCGTCGCGTTCACCGGCGACCTGATCGCCGCCGGCGGCACGCTCTACCAGCTGCACGCGATGGAGTACATGTACTCGGGCCTGGAGGGGCTCGTCTTCACCCTGCAGTCAGTCCAGGCGCTCCGCCGGCGGAACATCGACCTCGCGCTTCCCTCGCACGGCGACCCCATCAGCGACGTCGCAGGAGACATCGACCGCCTCGAGGAGAGGATCATGGACTGCGTCCGGCTCGGGCGCGGCATGCGGATCGCCGGGATCTGGAACGTCCCCGAACTGGACTACCTCCCCCGCCTCGAGCTGTACCCGATCTCGCCGCATCTGCTCTGGGGCGGCGAGTCGACCTGCTCGAACTTCTACGTCCTCCTGAGCGAGAGCGGCAAGGCGCTGTTCGTCGACTACGGCACCGCGAACCTGGCCCACCTGCACCTGCACGCCGACCACGAGGGCCTCGAGACGCTGCGTTTCGTCGAGCACCGGCTCGACGCGCTGCGCGAGGACTACGGGGTGACCGAGATCGACGTCGCGCTGGTCACCCACATCCACGACGACCACACGTGCGGCACCCCCTACCTCCAGCGGTTCCACGACACCCGGTGCTGGGCCCTCGACGTCGTCGCGGACGTGATCGAGAGCCCGGCCGACTGGGCGAGCACGCCCTGCGTGTACCCGAAGCCGATCCGCGTCGATCGCCGCCTGCGGGACGGCGAGCGCTTCTCGTGGGAGGAGTACGACTTCGAGATCCACCACGCGCCCGGCCAGACGGAGTTCCATTCGGTCATCGCAACGGTCGTCGACGGCCGCAAGGTCGCGTTCACGGGCGACAACTACCTCCACGACGAGATCGAGCGGGAGGGAGTCGCGGCGACGCTGCCGTACCAGACGACCGTCCTCCGCAACAGCTTCCAGCTCGGGATGCACTACCGCTGCGCCGACGTGATGCGGCTCGTCCGGCCCGAGCTGGTGTGCCCCGGGCACGGCCCGCTGCTCGATTGCTCGGACGAGGCGCTCGCCGCCTACGAGCGGTTCATCGACGAGAAGGATCAGGTCTTTCGGGGGCTCGTCGGCGCCCCCGCGGATCATTTCATCGACCTCTTCTGGGCGCGACTGCTCCCCTATGTCGCCTCCGTCCCACCCGGCACGGAGATCGCCTACCGACTGCTGCTCCGGAACAACCTCGAGCGACCGGCGACCTTTGCAGCGCGACTCCAGCCGCCGAGTGGCTGGCCCACCTCGGACGGGACCGCCGAGATCCACCTCGGTGCGGGAGAGCGCGGCGAGCTGACTCTGATCGCCCTCGCGCCCGCCGCAGCCGACCCGGTGCGCCGGATGCTGGCGGCCGAGATCCTCGTCGACGGCCGCAGTCAGGGGCCGCTCTGCGAGGCACTCGTCACCGTCGAGCCCTGAGCGGCTCCTGACTGCAACGTCGCCGGCCCACTGGCGAAGCGGTGTTGGCCGATAATGCCTCGGTCGTGAGCGAGCTGCGCCAACGCGTGTTGCCCCGGGAACGGCTGAACGCCGTGCCGGCCGTCCTGGCCGCGGTCGGCGGGGCGGCCCTGCTCGGCTGGATACTCTCGCTCGCCACCACGCGGGTCGTGAACTGGTTCGTGATGACCGACGAGCTTCTCTACGAGCGCCGTTCGATCGGGATCGCACAGACGGGCTCGCTCGTTCCCCGCTTCCGGGGCGAGGTGGTCGGGGACATCAACCAGCTCTACCCCACGCTGATCTCCCCGTTTTTCGGAGCCGCCGACGTCCCGGCCAGCCTGGTCGACGCCCACCGGCTGAACGCTTTCCTGCTGGCATCGGCCTTGGTTCCCGTCTTCCTGCTCGCTCGCCGGATCGGTCTGGGGCCGATCACGAGCCTGTGGGTCGGAGCCCTCGCCGTCGCGACTCCCTGGGCCGTCCTGTCCTCGTTCCTGCTGACGGAGTCGGTTGCGTATCCGGCCTTCTGCTGGGCGCTGCTCGCCCTCGTCAACGCCACCTATCGCCGGTCGTTGTGGTGGGACGTCCTCGCGCTCGCCGCGATCGCCGTCGCGATCCTCGCCCGGACGCAGTTCGCGGTTTTGCTCCTCACGCTTCCCGCGGCGATCCTCGTCGAGGCACTGCTGCGACGGCTTCAGGCGCGGCACGCCGAGGCTGGCGAGCCGGATGGCACTCCGGCACTCGACCTCGGCGGCAGGGCACATGCGATCCTCGGCGCCGTGTTCGCCGCAATCGCGGCGCTCTTCGCGATCAGCCTCCTGACCGGCCACTCCGGCAGGTTGCTCGGGTCGTACTCCGTCACGGCGAGAGGGATTCGCCTCGATCCCAGCCTGCTCGTCTTCGCCGCCGAGCATGCGGCCGTGCTCGCCATCGCGACGGGCGTCGTCCCGTTCGTCCTCGGCACGGCGTGGCTCTGCGGCCACCTCCGGCCCTCCGCGACAGGCCCCGAACGGGCGCTCGCCGCGGTCGGGAGCATCACGATCCTGCTCCTCCTCGTTCAGGTTGCCTCCTTCAACCACCGCTTCGGTGGCGGGGAGGTCAAGGACCGGTACCTCTTCTACGTTCTTCCCCTCGTGCTGGTCGGGGTCGGCGCGGCGGTCTCTCGTCGCGTCTGGCCATCGTGGTGGGCCTGGCTCGCACCGGCGCTGATCGTCCTCGTCGGGCTGGCCTTCGTTCCGCTCCCGGTCTACACGAAGCTCAACGTCGATTCGCCCGTGGCGATCTTCAACGACGAAATCCTCAGCCTCGCGACCTCGCTCCGCTGGGCGCACATCCTGCTGCCGCTCGGCCTCGTCATCGCGATCGGCCTGCTCTACGAACTGGCGGTACTGGTCTCACGTCGCGCCGCAGCCCTCGCGGTTGCCACACTCGTCACCGTCTCGCTCGCCGGCGGCGCGGTCTACTCCTTCGACCGGCTGTTCGCGGTCAACGGCACGAACGGCCTCCCTGTCACGCTCGACCAGGGCGTCGTCTTCAACTGGGTCGATCGCGCCCTCGGGGCGGACGGCCGGGTCACGATGGTCCCGTATCCGGTCAACAGCCCCGATTACTGGGCAGGCGTCGCCTACTGGTGGGACGTCGAGTTCTGGAACGAGACGGTCGTCCGGACGGCGCCGTTCATCCGGCCACTGCCGAACGACGAGGCCTGGGCGCCCGCCTTCGACTCCACGACCGGGGCCATGCGCGAGCCGGGCACGACCCGCTACCTCCTCATGTACGGAGCCGACGTCCGCTTCCGCCTCGCGGGCCGCCAGGCGGCGTTCGACCGCGGGGCCTACGTATTCGAGCCCGAGCGTCCGTGGCGTGCCGACTGGGTCACGGACAGGATCTACGGGGACGGCTGGACGCGTCCCCACGTGAACGCGAGGATCCGCGTCTTCTCGAAGCCGGGACAGCGGACGCCACTGACCCGCTACCTGACCGTTTCGATCAAGTCGCCCGATGAGAGCCGGCCGCGCCCACTGACGATCAGGTCGAACACGTCGATCTGGAACGGGTTCATCGTTCCGCCGGAGGACACGATCGACCGCTCGGTCACCGTTTGCGTGCCGCCCCGGGGCTTCGCCGACGTGGAAATCGGGACTCCGTTCGTCTCGGACGTGTACCGCGACCCGACCCTCGCCCCGCTGACCGGCGAGATCGACCGCCCTGCCGGGGTGCTGCTCCGCTCGATCAACCTCGCTGACGAGACGACGGAGACCGGACGCTGCTCCTGAGCGACCGTCGCGGATCGCGTCTGCTGGGGTTGGAAGGCCCCTGGCCCCTGGGAGCGGACGTGGTTTCGGTCCTCTTCACAGCCGGGTAGGCAGGATGCATGACTACAGCACTCCGCGAAGGTCGTACCGGTACGCCGACCCGTCAGGTGGGCCCTGCCGAGCACGACCTCCAGGACCGCTACAAGGCAGCGCTGTCGCTGATCCGCGCCGGCATGACCGACGATCCGGCGTTGATGCTCTCCTACGTGCTCTGGCCGACGCCGGCGCTCGAGGCAGCTGCAGAGTCCCCGCAGACTGCCGGGTAGCTCGCGCCGCCGGGCCGCACGGCCTCTAGCGTGTCCAGCTCGAGATAGAGCCCTCGCGGGCGAGCAGCCGCCAGCCTTGCTCACGGAGGGCCGCCTCCGCAGCGTCCGCGCACCCGCGCGCGAACCAGGTGCTCTGGCGGTAGAGATCGCGGTGGACGACCACGAACCGGATCCCGAGGGACGCCGGTAGCTGCCCCCGGCCACACGAGACTCCCCGCAGATCGCGCGCGAGCAGGGCTGCCGGGCGCTTTGCGGTCGTCGCGTACCCCTGCGGCCGCTCGCGCGGCGACTGGCGCGCGTAGGCGAGGTAGACACTGCCGAAGTGGATGTCGGGCCGGAACACCGGCAGCTCGAACATCCGGCCGTCGCCGCGGATCGCCGCGTAGGCGGCATTCGGATGATCCGGCTCGACCGCTCCGAACACTGGTACCCGGAGATCGACGGCCAGGGCGAGCACGGCGAGCATCGCGGCCAGAGGAACCCTGGCAGGTGTGAGACGAGAGGCCAGCGCCTGGAACGCGAACGCGGCGAGCGCGGCGAGCGCGAGACACGCGATCGGCATCAGCCGCTCCGGCACGCGGGCCAGTCGAAGCGGCGGCAGGGCGCTCCACAACGGCTCGTAGAGCGGCATGTTCGCCCCGAGCGCCAGAACCGAGGGAATCAGGACGGACAGCCCGAGGAACAAGGCGAGGCCGCGCCGCTGCCGCACCACCACGATCCCTGCGATGGCGGCGAGCGGCAGCAGCCAGCCCGAGAAGACGAGCTCCTCCACGCCCGAGCCAACGCCACGGATCGCGAAATCGGAGAGCTCGGCCGAGTAGCGCCGCACCTGCGCGAAGCTCCGCCCGGCGGCGATCGATCCGGTGACGACGAGGCGCTCGACGAGCAGGCCACAGATGATCGCGGCCACTGGTGCGGCTCCCGCGCGCCGCCAGTGCCTTCGCTCGACCCTCGCCCATACGTAGCCGAGCGCGAGCACGACCGCACCCATGGCGAGGTGGACTTGCCCGGAGAGCGGAACCGCGCAGAGCGCGACCGCGGCCCATGCGAACCGTCGCCGCTCGAGCGCGAGCAGCGTTGCCGGTAACAGGAAGGAGATCAGGCCGAGCAGGTGACCGGTCGACTGGCCCACGCGATAGGGGGCGAGGGCGAACGCGACGCCCCCGACCACGGCTGCCGCACGGGAGAGCCCGAGCGAGCGGAGCCACCAGCAGGCGAACCCGCCGGCCGCGACGAACGAGAGCAGCACGATCAGGTTGTACGCCCAGACCGGGCCGAAGAGCCGGTCGAGCGGCCAGAAGGGCGTGGCCAGGAGCCATCCCTGGACGTTCGGCGACGCGCTTGCCTCGGGCCGGAACGAATACGGGTCGGCCCACGGCGCGGCTCCGCGCTCGAGCTGGTGGCCCGGCAGCCAGAACGCCCAGCCGAGCTGGAGATGGTCCCCGGCCGCGGCCTCACCCTCGCCGGACGACGGGCGGGCGAGGTAGTGCCCTTCCACGTGGCGGACCGCCGGCCAGGTGGCCCACAGGGCGCAGGCCGCGTAGACGGCGCAGGCGAGAGCGACGAAGACGGCGCCCGCGGGTCGACGGGAGCGCGCCATCCGAGCCCGCAGGCGTCCGAAACTCGCACCATGCCGTTCTCGCCGCTCATCGCGCAGCGTCCTATTCGTCCCCGTCACGATGCAGGGAGCGTAGAGGCCGGCAGCGACGGGTCGGGTTGCCGTAGCTTTCGGGTGACACGAATCCGAGAGCGACGCGAACAGGAGCACCGAATGACGACCTCACGCATCAAGGTTCCGGAGGGCGGAGAGCGAATCGTGCCCGGGCAGCCGGTACCCACCAATCCGATCATTCCCTATATCGAGGGCGATGGGATCGGCGTCGACATCACGCCGGTGATGCACGCGGTCGTCGATGCCGCGGTCGCCAAGGCCTACGGCGGTGACCGCTCGGTGTCCTGGATGGAGGTCTATGCCGGCGAGAAGTCGACCAGGCTCTACGGCGCCGACGTCTGGCTGCCGGAAGAGACGCTCGAGGCGCTGAAGGAGTTCTCGGTCTCGATCAAGGGGCCGATGACGACGCCGGTCGGTGGCGGCATCCGCTCGCTCAACGTCGCCCTGCGTCAGGAGCTCGACCTGTACGTGTGTTTGCGCCCGGTGCGTTACTTCAAGGGCGTGCCCAGCCCCCTCAAGGACCCGTCCCAGACCGACATGGTGATCTTCCGCGAGAACACCGAGGACATCTACGCCGGGATCGAGTGGGAAGGCGGGTCGGACGGCGCGCGCAAGGTGATCGCCTTCCTCCAGAACGAGATGGACGTCCAGAAGATTCGCTTCCCGGAGACGTCCGCGATCGGAGTCAAGCCGATCTCGCGCGAGGGCACCGAGCGGCTCGTTCGGCAGGCGCTCCGCTACGCCGTCGACAACGATCGTCGCTCGGTCACGTTCACACACAAGGGCAACATCATGAAGTTCACCGAGGGTGCCTTCCGCGACTGGGGGTACGCCCTCGCCGAGCGCGAGTTCGGCGCCAAGCCGCTCGACGGTGGCCCCTGGATGAGCTTCGAGAACCCGAACACGGGCAAGACGATCGTCGTCAACGACGTGATCGCCGACGCCTTCCTACAGCAGATCCTGCTCCGCCCGGGCGACTACGACGTGATCGCGACGATGAACCTGAACGGCGACTACATCTCCGACGCCCTGGCCGCGCAAGTGGGCGGGATCGGGATCGCGCCCGGCGCGAACATGTCGGACACGGTGGCGCTGTTCGAGGCGACCCACGGGACGGCACCGAAGTACGCGGGGCAGGACAAGGTCAATCCGGGATCGCTGATCCTCTCGGCCGAGATGATGCTGCGCTATCTCGGATGGGTCGAGGCTGCCGACCTGATCATCGCGTCGCTCGAGGCGGCGATCATCGACAAGCAGGTGACGTACGACTTCGCCCGCCTGATGGAAGGCGTCACCGAGGTGTCGTGCTCCGGCTTCGGCCGGGCCATGATCGAGCGGATGTGACGGCCGCGCCTGACGCGCTCAGCGGGTGGTGACGCCGACGCGATACGTCGCCTCGCGCTTCCCCTTGGCCATCGTGACGGCCAGGTAGACCGTCCGCGCGCCGCCGGCGTTGGCGAGCGTGACGGTCTCTACCGCGCCTTTCGTCGTTCCACGTGCGAGCCTGTCCTTGCCCGGATTCGGATCCAGCACCGTCTCCGCCGAAGCCGCCCAGAGCGAGAGGTCGACCGCCGCGCCGAAGCTGGTTTTCACCGTGATCGAACCGCGAGCCGGGACGAAGACGCGGTAGACGTCCCTCGGGTCATCGAAGGCGGTAAGCCGCCCGGCGAGCTTGTTGGAGCGCTTGCCGGCCGAGGTCAGGGGCGGGACCGCGTTGTAGAAGATGGCACCGGGCCTGACGTACTCCATGTCGTCGTTCGGCTCGAGCGGATCGCGAACCGGAGCCGGGTATGCAAGGGCGGCAGGCACGTTGAGCAGGCCGTAGCCGCTCGCGTCGTCGCGCCCGGCCGGCGCGATGTCCGTCGCCGAGCGGCGCATGATCTCGAACAGCTGGCTGGCGTCGAGAGCCGGCCTCGTCGTCCACACCCACGCGGCCGCCCCGGCGACGAGCGGCGTTGCGAAGCTCGTCCCGCTCTCGGCGCGCCAGCTCTTGTCGAGAGCGGAGGCGACGGTCATGTCCTGGCCGGGAGCTGCGAGATCGACGAAGGGGGAACGGCTCGAGAACGAGGCCACCTGGTTCTGCTTGTTCGTGGCGGCGACCGTGAGCACGTACGGCAGGCTGGCCGGATAGGTGAGCCGGTTGCCGCTGTCACCGTCGTTCCCCGCAGCGGCGACGACGAGCATGCCCTTACTGACGGCGGTCGCGATCGCCTGCTGGATCGGCACGTCGATCCCGGTCGCGCCGAGGCTGAGGTTGATCACGCCCTTCCCGAGCTCGGAGGCGGCGAGCACACCCTGCACGATGTCGCTCGTCAGGAGCCGGGTGCCCTCCCGAAGGGCAGCATCCCAGGAGCGAAGCAGCGCCTGCGGGTAGATCCCGACGATGCCGACGCCGTTGACGGGCGCGCCGATCAGCGAGGCAACCGCCGTTCCGTGGACGCCGCCGATCGGTTGTGGCTCCTGGGTGTTGACCGTCACGAAGTTGGCCCGCCCCGCGAACTCCGGGTGGCCCACGTCGACGCCGGAATCGACGATCGTGATCGGCCTGCCAGGCCCCGGCGGAGTCAGGTTCGCAACGCCGATCGCCGCACGCCACCACTCGACCGGAACCAACGGGTCGGCGAAATCGGTCACGGCGAGTGTGCCGGCAACACGGTCGGGAATCGCAAAGCGCACGGCTTCGCACACCTGCAGGCGGGGCAGGACCCGCGCAGCGGCACTGCTCGCGAGCGCGTAGAGCCGAAGCCGGGCCGAGACGACGGAGGCGCCGGCGCGATCGAGGCGCGCCGCGGCGCCACAGCCGGCATCCGGCCGGAGCTCGATCAGTGTGCGACCCGTCGACGTTGCCGCAGCCGGTGGGCGGCCGACGACGACGGCTGCGAAGAGCGCGAGCGCCACGAGCCCGGCACAGCTCCCGAGGAGCCGCAGTCGCCCCGTCACGGAGACGGGCTTCGCAGAGGGCTGGATGAGTGGCGACGACGGGTCATCGGCTCTTCACCTTGAGGCTACCGACGGCGGTCGTGTCCACCGAGCCGACGGAGTCGGCGGCAGGACGCCTCCCCTTCCGCGGGGACGGGCCACGTCGTGGATGCAAGGCCGGTAACTGCATCTCCAACGATTGAAGCAGCGACCGCTGTGAGCCGACTGAGAGCGCCGGTGTCCAAAGCCCTCAGCCGACCGGCTCCGGGCGGACGAGGCTAGAAGGCGATCGCGCTCACGGATTCTTTCACACCTCGAGGCGCGGCTCGTCGCGGCGCGCAACCGCCGCAGCGGCTTCGGCCGAGGAGATCACCTCGACGACCTCGAACCGCACGAGGTCGTCCCAGGCGGCCATCCACTCGTCGAGCAGCGACCGCTCAGCGCACTCCATCACCTGGTAGCAGCGCGTCAGATCGGTCGTGACCCAACTCGCCACGTAATCGAGGCCTGGTGGCGCCAGCCGCCCCCGCTCGGCGAAGCGCCGATAGACGGGCGTAGCGTTGCCGTCCGCGAAATGCTCGATGATCAGGAACAGCACCGGTGCATCTTCGCCGATTCCGATGACTCACGCGAGGCACGCGTTGCCCGTTTCAGCCGATATGCAGATGCCCTGCTCGATGCCCTACGAGAGCCCTGTCGGGACACTGATGCTCGTAGCCGGCGCGGCGGGGCTCCGGGCGGTGCTCTGGCCCGACGACGACGCCGCACGCGTCGGGCTCGCCCTGACGACGGCTCCGCGGGGCAGCGCGCCGGTCCTAGCGCAGGCAGCCCGCCAGCTCGACGAGTATTTCGCCGGGCACCGCGCCGGGTTCGACCTTCCACTCGAGCTGTACGGCACCGCGTTTCAGCGCGCAACCTGGCGCGCGCTCGCCGAGATCCCCTACGGCGAGACCCGGACCTACGCGGAGCAGGCGGCGCGGCTCGGTCGTCCCCGGGCGGCACGCGCCGTCGGAGCCGCGAACGCCCGCAACCCACTGTCGATCGTCCTCCCCTGCCATCGCGTCGTCGGCAGCGACGGCCGTCTGCGCGGGTTCGCGGGCGGGCCCGAGGTCAAAGCCTCGCTCCTCGCTCACGAGCAGCGCTCACGATCGTGGGTCGGCACCGTGCTACCGTCTCGGGGCCCGGTCGCGCTAGGTGGGGAGTCAGCGGTTCCCTGAACCCGAAATCCGCTCCAGCGGGACCGAACGCCGTCCGAGGGACGGTTTCATCGGGATTGGGTCTGCGCACGAGGTGTTGACAGGTCGGGTCCCGCGCACTGGGAGCGTTCGAACCGCGTCAGGTCCGGAAGGAAGCAGCGCTAAGAACTCCCTCTCAGGTGCCGCGGTTCCGCCCGGCCCGAGCCGGCGACGCAGAATCCTCCGGGGAGGCCGAGTTCGACGACGGAGCGCGCGACCGGGCATTGGACGAACGGGCACCACCTCGCCACGTGGCGAGGCCGCTCTCATCGGCTGGAGGACGGCCGGGAGCTGCCGTCTGCGACAATCGCTCCGTGGCCGCTCTCTACCGCACCTACCGCCCGCTCGACTTCAGCCACGTGATCGGCCAGGAGGCGGTCGTCCGCACACTGCGGAACGCGATCGAGCACGACCAGGTGCGGCAGGCCTACCTCTTCGCCGGGCCGAGGGGCACCGGCAAGACTTCACTGGCCCGGATCCTGGCCAAGGCACTCAACGCCACCGGCGGACCGAACGCCGACTTCGATCCCTCGAGCCCGATCGCCGAGGCGATCGCGAACGGGACATCGCTCGACGTGGTCGAGATGGATGCCGCCTCCCAGCGCGGGATCGACGACGTGCGCGAGATCCGCGAGCGTGCCGTCCTGCAACCGGTCGAGGGCGGCTACAAGGTCTACATCATCGACGAGGCCCACCAGCTGACCCCGCAGGCCTGGAACGCACTCCTGAAGCTGATCGAGGAGCCCCCACCCCATCTCGTCTTCGTCTTCTGCACGACGGAGTTGGCGAGCGTTCTCCCCACCGTCCGCTCGCGCTGCCAGACGTTCGTGTTCCAGCGGCCTCGGCTCCAGGAGCTCGTCGCCGTCCTCCGCCGCGTCTGCGAGGGCGAGGGGATCGACGCCCCCGACGCCGCGCTCGCGCTGATCGCCCGAGGCGCGCACGGCTCGTTCCGCGACGCCGTCTCGACGCTCGATCAACTCTCAGCCGCCACGGGCAAGGCGATCTCGGTGCAGGACGTCCTCCAGCTCGTCGGCGGGATCGAGGAGGATTCGCTCTTCCGGCTCTGCGACACGATCGTCGACCGCGACACGGCGGGCGCGCTCGTCCAGATCGAGGAGATGGCCGAGCAGGGCCAGGACATCGGCCGGCTCGTGACGGAGCTGATCGAGCACCTCCGCCAGCTCCTGCTCGTCCAGCACGTCGGCCACGTACCCGAGTCGCTGCCTCTGACCGCGGAGACGCGGGAGCGGCTCCGCGAGCAGGCCAACCAGCTCCCGGAGCCGACCGTGCTGCGCCTGATCGACCTGCTCGCCATCGCCGTCGACGACATGCGCCAGGGCGGCGACCCGCGGCTGCCGCTCGAGCTCGCCCTGGTCAAGATCACCCGTCCGCAGGCCGACCTCTCGCGCGATTCGCTCGCGCACCGCCTCGAGCTGCTCGAGTCCCGCAACCTCGCGATCCCCGCCGGCGCCGAGCCGCCCGCCGTGACGGCCGCCGCTGCGGCTGCAGCTGCTGCTCCGTCGCGCCCGGAGCCCGAGGCGCCACCTGCGGCTGCGCCCGAGCCGCCAGCCGCGACGGGCCCTGATTCGAGCCTGCCGCCGCTCGCACTCGACCAGCTCCGTGACGCGTGGCAGCGGGATGTCGTCGACGCGGTCAGGTCGCGCTCGATCCCGATCTCCACCCTCGTCGCCGAAGCTCGCCCCGTCGAGATCAGCGGCGAGACGGTCACGATCGAGTTCGCGCCCGCAGCCGGCTTCCACCGGGCGCAGATCGAGGATCCGAAGAATCTCGCGCTCCTGCGCGACGCGCTGTACGAGGTCACCGGACGGCGACTGGCGGTCGAGACTGCGGTCGGGGCGCCGCCCGAGCCGATCACGCTCGACGATGCCCACGAGCTCTCCGAGGAAGACGTGATCTCGCTGCTCAAGGACACATTCGATGCCGAGGAAGTGGAGGAGCACTGATGCCGAAGTTCGACATGAACGCAATGCTGAAGCAGGCCCAGCAGATGCAGGCCCAGATGATGGAGGCGCAGGAGCAGGCGAAGCAGGAGGTCGTCGAGGCGTCCGCCGGCGGCGGCATGGTCACCGTGAAGGCGAACGGCGGCGGCGAGCTGGTCGAGATCAGGATCGATCCGAAGGCGATCGACCCGGACGATCCGGAGCTCCTGGCCGACATCGTCATGGCCGCGGCGAACGAGGCGCTGCGCTCGGCTGCCGACCTGGTGGAGTCGAAGATCAAGGGGCAGATGCCCGATCTCGGCTCGCTCGGGATCCCCGGGCTCTAGCCGCTCTAGGCGGCGAGCGACTCGACCGGCTCGAGCGCGACCGGAGGGCTCACCGGGCGCCCGACGAGCCGGAGCTTCAGCCGCCTGCGCGGCCGCAGCTGCATGCCCACGATGGCGAGGACGACGAGTCCGGCACCGACGAGCTGGACGGGCGTCAGGCTCTGCCCGAGCACGACTGCCGCGAGCGCGATCGTGGCCGGCACCTCGATCGTGACGAGCAGCGAGGCCGTCGAGGGGCCGACGAGGCTGACGCCCTTGAGGAAGGCGGTGACGGCGAAGACCGAGCCGACCAGGGCGGCGCCGACCAGGCAGCCGAAGCCTGCCGCACCTCCGACCGCGCCGAGCGTCCCCAACATCCCGCCGGCGACGACAAAGGATGTCGCTGCACCCGCGGTCAGGTAGGCGCCGAGCGCCATCGGGTCGGCGTCGCGCAGCAGCCGATCCGAGAGCATGATGTAGGCGGCGTACGCGGTCGCGGAGGCCAGAGCCATCGCGATCCCGACCGGGTCCGGGTCGACCGCGGCCCCTCCCACGAGAGAGACACCCGCGAAGATGCCGACCAGGGCGGCGACGCGCCGCCGGGTCAGGCGCTCGCGACCGATCAGCGCGGCAGCGCCCACGACCAGCACGAGGTGGGCGTAGTGCACGAGGGAGGCCAACGGGGCCGATGTTCGCTCCAGCGAGCCGTAGAACAAGGCCGAGTCGGCTGCGTAGACGACCGCGCCGAGCGCGAAGGCCGCCAGCGCCGCTGCCGGCGGGATGCGGACCATCCTGCGGCCGACGATCAGAACGAGGAGCACCGCTGCGATCACGTACCGCCACGCGAGCACCCCGCTCAACGCGGCCCCGTGGTCGTAGGCGACCTGCGTCAGGATCGGGGAGACGGAGAACGCCACCCCGGCCGCGAGACAGAGGAGGGTTCCGCGAAGGGAGGCTGCGCGCAGGCGATTCACGGAGCCAATGTAGGGATCGCCGAGCAACAAGTATTGCCTGAGTTATCTTCTCTCCATGAAGGTTTTTCCTATATGACGATTCAGCAGCTCACCTACTTCATCGCGACCGTCGAGCACGGCTCGTTCAGCGGTGCCGCGCGTGCGCTCTATCCTCACCCAGCCGTCGATCTCGGAGCAGATCCGGCAGCTCGAAGGCAGAGCTCGGGATCGCGCTCTTCGCCCGCGCCGGACGCGGGCTCGTGCTGACGGAGGCCGGTCGGCGCTTCCGCCCCGAGGCGGAGCGTGTCCTTGCCGATGTCGACCGCGCCCGCGACGCCGTCGCCGCAGTGCGCGACCTTCGTGGCGGCACGCTCGGCTTCGGCATGTTCGGGACCGCGTCCGCCTACCTGATCGCCGACCTCGCAGCGGACTTCAGGCGCAAGTACCCGGACGTGCGGCTCCGGCTCGTCGGGCTCAACTCGTCCGAGGTCGCAGACCAGGTCAGGGATGGGGCGCTCGAAGGCGGCCTGATCGTCCTGCCCGTCGACGACACCGGGCTCGACCTCCGTGTCGCGCGCCTCGAGGAGCTCGTCGTGATCAGCAGCGACCCCGATCGCGTTCGTGAGCCGGTCACGAACGGAGCGCTCGCGGCCTTGCCACTGATCCTCTACGACGCCCAGTACGGCGCCGAGGACCCGATGCGGCGGCAGCTCGCCGAACGCGCCCAGCGGGAGGGAATCACGCTACGGCCGGTGATCGAGGTCGAGAGCATCGAGGCAGCGGTCGGCCTCGCACGGCGCGGGCTCGGCGACACGATCGTGCCGAGAGCCGCGATCAGCCGTCAGGGCGCGCGCGGGCTGCACTTCGCGTCGTTCGCAGAGCCTCTCTACGACACGTTCGCGTTCATTGCCCGCTCCGAGGCTCCGCTGTCCCCGGCGGCGCGCGCGTTCGTCGAGATCGCCGAGCGGAGGCTCGAGCGCGTGTCCGAGGCCGCCCTGTACTCAGCGGGCACGTCCGAGACCGACTAGTAACCTCAGCCCCATGCTGATCCCCGCCGTCGACAACCTCGTGGCCCAGCTCACCCGCCTGCCCGGGATCGGCACGCGCACCGCTCAGCGGCTCACCTTCCACCTGCTCTCCGTCTCCCAGGACGAGGCGCAGGCCCTCGCCCAGGCCGTCACCGACCTGAAGGAGCGCGTGCGCTTCTGCCGCGACTGCGGCAACCTGACCGAGGAGGAGCTCTGCGCCGTGTGCACCGACCCCCGGCGCGACCGCACCATCGTCTGCGTCGTCGAGCAGCCCGTCGACGTCGTCTCGCTCGAGCGGACGCACGAGTTCCGGGGCCTGTACCACGTCCTCGGCGGCGCGCTCTCGCCCCTCGACGGAGTCGAGCCGTCCGACCTGCGGGTCGGTCAGCTGCTCCATCGCGTCGAGCAGGGCGGGATCGAGGAGGTCGTGCTGGCGACCAACCCCAACATGACGGGCGAGGCGACGGCGGCCTACCTGGCAGACCGGCTCCGCGACCGTGTCCGGGTGACGCGCCTGGCGAGCGGCCTGCCCGTGGGCGGCGACCTCGAGTACGCCGACGAGGTGACGCTCGGCCGCGCGCTCTCGGGCAGACGGCCGGCGTAGGCGCGCGCGGCCCCGGTGACTCGCGCGTGGCCGCCCTCGCGCCGTCGGCCGGCCTGAGCCACGGGTATCCTCGCGCGATGCGCGTTCTCATCACCGGCTCGAGCGGCCAGATCGGCACGAACCTCGCGCTTCGCCTGCTCGCCGAGGGACACGAGGTGTTCGGCGTCGACAAGCGCCTGAACGGCTGGACCGACGACTTCCGCTACCTCCTCCAGGATCTGTCCGGCCATTACGCGGCGATGGAGGGCGGGATCGGCGGGGTCGAGTACCCCGCCGCCGACGTGGTCGTCCATCTCGCCGCCCATGCGAAGGTGCACCAGTTGGTTCGCGAGCCGGCCAGAGCGCTCGAGAACATGACGATGACGTTCAACGTGCTCGAGTACTGCCGCCAGACACGGACGCCGATCATCTTCAGCTCCAGCCGCGAGGTGTACGGCGACGTGCACCGGTTCGAGACCGAGGAGGGCACCGCCGACTTCGCGTACGCGGAGAGCACGTACTCGGCGTCGAAGATCGCGGGCGAGGCACTCATCTACTCGTACGCTCGCTGCTACCAGCTGCCGTACATCGTCTTCCGCTTCTCGAACGTCTATGGCCGGTTCGACAACGACCTCGGCCGGATGATCCGCGTGATCCCGCTCTTCACCCACCGCATCCTCCGTGACGAGCCGATCACCGTGTTCGGCGGCCACGATAAGGTGCTCGACTTCACCTACGTCGACGACTGCGTCGAGGGCATCGTGCGGGGCATCACCGGGCTCGCCGAGGGGACGGTCCGGAACGAGACGATCAACCTCGCGTATGGACAGGGGAACACTCTCGTCCGGGTGGCCGAGCTGATCGGCGAGGCGACCGGCAAGGAGCCGGACGTGACGTTGGCACCGCCGCTGCTCGGCGAGGTGACCCGCTACGTGGCCGACATCGGTCGCGCCCGGGGAGTGCTCGGCTGGGAGCCGTCCGTGCCGCTCGACGACGGGATCGCTCGCAGCGTGGCGTGGTTCGGCGAGTGGCGGCAGGCGCACCCCGAGGAAGATCGCGAGCTCGACCTCGACGGCTCGGAGCTGGGCTCGGACGAGGCCGCCCGCTACTTCAAGCCCTGACGGCGGTTCCGGCCGCCGAACCGCCCTCTCCCTTCCCTACACTTCCGTGATGGCAGCACCCCGCATCGGTGTCGTCGGCGCCACCGGCGCCGTCGGCACGATCACCCTCGAACTGCTCGCCGAGCGCGGGTACGACGTGCGCGCGTTCGCCTCGGCGCGCTCGGCCGGCACGCGCCTGCCGTTCGGCGACGACGAGGTCCTCGTCGAGGAGGCGACGCCCGATGCGCTTTCCTCCGGGGACGTCGACCTGTTCCTCTTCTCGGTCGGAACGGGAGCGAGCCGCGAGCTCGTGCCGGTCGCATCGGCCGCGGGCGCGATCTGCATCGACAAGTCCTCCGCGTACAGGCTCGTCGACGGCTACCCGCTCGTCGTGCCGGAGGTCAACGCGGAGCGGGCGCTCGAGGCGCTCGAACGCGACCGGATCGTCGCCAACCCGAACTGCTGCACGATCCCCCTCACCTGCGTGCTGAAGCCTCTCCATGACGCCGTCCCCCTGCGCCGTGTTCACGTTGCGACCTATCAGTCGGTCTCCGGAGCCGGCGCGCAGCGGATGGAGCAGCTCCGGGCCGAGCCGGTGCCGCAGCACAACCTCGTGATGGACTGGTCCTGGGAGGGCTCCGAGTCGGACGAGGAGTCGAAGCTCCGGGCCGAGACCCGCAAGATCCTCGAGCTGCCGGAGCTCGCGATCAGCGCCACGTGTGTGCGGGTGCCGGTGCTCGTGGGTCACTCGGAAGCGGTGTGGATCGAGTTCGAGCGCCCGCTCGCCGCCGAGGAGGCGGCCGCGATCCTGCAGGAGGCGCCGAGCGTCCGCGTCCTCAGCCTGCCGGAGGTGCCGACGCCGAGCGACGCGGCCGGCGGTGACGAGGTGCTCGTGGGCCGGATCCGCGCGGACGAGGGATCGGTCAACGGACTCGCGCTCTTCCTCTCCTGCGACAACCTCAGAAAGGGAGCAGCGCTGAACGCGATTCAGATCGCCGAAGTGCTGCTCGCCGGCGTCGCCGCGGCATAGAGCACGGACTGGTCGCGCTCGCGTGCGCGGCGGTTCTGGCGGGAGGGGCGGCGGCCGCCCCACGCGCACCGACGCTGATCGCCGTCGGCGACATCGCGTCGTGCTCGTCCGCCGGCGACGAGCAGACCGCACGCCTCGTCTCGAGCCTGACCGGGCCGATCGCGGTGCTCGGCGACATCGCGTACCCCGACGGCACCGCCGCCGATTTCGCGCGCTGCTTCGACCCGAGCTGGGGTCCGCTCGCGCCCCGGATCCGGGCTGCGCTCGGGAACCACGAGTACAACTCGGGCACCGCGGCGGAAGCGATCAGCCGCTTCCGCCTGCCCCCGAACGGGTGGTACAGCTACTCGCTCGGTGCCTGGCACGTGATCGTGCTGAACTCGAACTGCTCTCGCGTCGGCGGTTGCGAGAAGGGCTCGCCACAGTGGCGCTGGCTCGCAGCCGACCTCGCAGCCCACCCGAGCCGCTGCACGCTCGCGTACTGGCATCATCCGCGCTTCAGTTCGGGCCTGCACGGCTCCGACACGACGTATGCGCCGTTCTGGGACCTGCTCGCACGCGCCAAGGCCGATCTCGTCCTCCAGGGCCACGATCACCATTACGAGCGCCTCGCGCCGCTGAAGGGAATCCGCTCGTTCGTCGTCGGCACCGGCGGCGCCAGCCGCTACCCGATCCTCCTGCCTCGACGCGGCAGCGTCGTCCACGACAGCTCGACCTTCGGAGTGCTTCGGCTCACGCTCCGACCGGCCGGGTACGACTGGAAGTTCCTGCCCGTGCGCGGCGGCACCTTCCGAGACGCCGGCACGGCCCGTTGCCGCTGAAGCTCTAGGGGGCAGGGACAGAGGCACCGGGCGGGACGAACGCCTCCTGTACGACGCGCAGCACCTTGGCGCGTCGGCCTTCTTCGACGGGCGCCAGGCCCGTGAGCTCGAGCCGGCAGAGCTCGACCCGCCCCTGCGTGCGCAGGGTGACGAAGCCGAAGTCGTCGAGGAAGTCCCGCGGGAACACGGTGCGGTGGACGAGGAACCGCTCCGTCATCGTCTCGTCCTCCGCGTAGCGATAGGCGAACACCTCGAGTGCCTTGGCTCCCAGATCGCGGGCCTCGCCGATCGCCGCCAGGAACAGCGACTTCTCCACCCACTCCGCCCCCTCACCGGTCAGATACGCGCAGGTGACGAGCACGGCATCGTCCGACGGCGGCCCCGCGGGGAGATCGGCCGCTCGGGGGAAGCAGCCGACCGGGCCGTACTGCATGGAGCCGAGCACCGAGCCGTCGTCGTCGTAGTAGATCGTCCCCCACGCCCCGATCTCTTCCTCGATGCGCTCGATCCAGCGCGCTTTCGACGCCGTCCTGTTGCCGCGCGACTGCCACCAGACGCACTCCCTGCACACCGACGGGGCGGTGGCAGCCGTGCCTCGCGTCAGCCCGGCGACCCGTGCCGCCACCGGCTACACGCCTTCCGGCGGCGGCCCGACGTCGGCGACGACCACGTCCACGCTCGTCGTCGACAGGTCGGTCATCCGCGCGAGATACTCGGCCACTCTGGTCTGCACGGCGCTTCCGACCGCCGGGGCATTCGCTCCCCAGTCGAGCGCGAGGTGGAGCTCGACGGCGACGGCACCGTCGGCCGCCGCGATCCTGACGCCGTTGTGCCGCGGCAGGGCACCGTCCACGATCCCGCGCACGCCCTCGATCTCGAGCGCAGCGTCGGCGGCGTAGCTGGCGAGGATGTCGGTCGAGATGAGAGAGTGGCCTTCCATCAGCCTGATTGTTGCAGTCGGCCGCTCCCGCAGCGGAGCACGAGCTCCGTCGCCTCGGGTCGCGCGAAGAACCTGAGCGGGACGAACGTGGTGCCCGTTCCCGGCGAGACGTGCAGCACACTGGTCGCGGTGGCGTACACGCCGGCGACGAGGCGCGCGCCGAGGTGCGCGAGCGTCACCTTCCCGCCCGGGTAGGGCAGGACGATCTGGCCGGCGTGCAGATGCCCGGCGAGGACGAGCTGGAACGCCCCCGCGGGAAGCCGACGGACGATGTTGGGGAAGTGACAGAGCAGGATGTGGAGCTCGGCATCCTCGGCCACGAGCTCCCACGGTCGTGCCGCCCCGGCAGAGTAGGTGACAGGGTCCATCCCGACGACCCGCACCCTTTGCCCGCGACACTCGACGACGGTCGCCTCGTCGCGCAGCAGCACGGCGACCTCGCGCAGCCCGTCGAGCTCCGCCGCCTGCGAGAACGGATCACGCGTCACCGCTACGTCGTGATTCCCGAGCACCACGATCGGCCGCTCGAGGCGGCCGAGCACCTCCACCAACACGGGCACGCCACGAGGATGGGAGACGAGGTCACCCGTGACGCAGACGAGGTCGGGCCGACGCTCCTCCACCCAGGCAACGGCGCGCTCGGTCGCGATGCGCCCGCGCGACGGCACACCGAGGTGGAAGTCCGAGAGGTGCGCGACCCGGAGCCCGTCGAGCGCCTGCGGCAGACCCTCGATCTCGACCTCGAGCACGCGGCAGCGCAGCCATCCCGCCTCGAAGACACCGTAGGCGAGGAGCACGAGGGCGAGCAGGGCGGCGGCAGCGACCCACATCATGTGGCGAGCCTACGCCTACCGCTCACGCCGGCCGGCGGGCGGAGTGCCCGCACGCGTCAGACGGACAGCTTCTCGACGACCGGATCGACCGAGACGACGTGGCGGCGGAACTTGAGCTCGGAGTCGGTCAGCCCGGCGGCGACGCCGACGAGCTGCGACAGATGCAGGATCGGCATCGCGAAGTCCTTGCCCGTCTGCTTCTTGAGCTTCGACTGCCACGCGTCGAGCGACAGGTGGCAGAGCGGGCACGGCGTCACCATCGCGTCCGCGCCGGCCTCCATGGCCTGCTCGATCGGCTGGATCAGCTCGGCCAGCGCCGTCTCCTCGCGCGCCTGGATGATCGGGAAGCCGCAGCACTTGATCTTGGCGGGATAGTCGATCGCCTCGCCGCCACAGGCCTCGATGATCCGCTCCAGCGAGCTCGGCTTGTCCGGATCCTCGAACCCCATCAACTTCGACGGCCTCAGGATCTGGCACCCGTAGAACGGCGCGACCTTCAACCCCTTGAGGCCCTTGTGCGCGACGGTCTGCAGCTTGTCGAACGACTCGCCGGCGATCAGCCAGAGGAAGTGCACCACGTCGACCGAGCCCTCGTAGCGCGGGACGCCGACCTGCTCGAGGTTGTCGTTGATCCGCTCACGGAGATCGTCGTCGATCTTCAGCTGGTGGTTCGCCTGCCGCAGGTTGAGCGTGCAGACGTTGCAGACCGTCATCAGCGTGTCGCAGCCCGTCGCCTCGGCGTACGAGAGGATCCGCGCGTTCAGGTGCAGGTAGTAGTCGGGCTCGGCCTCGTGGATGTCGCCGGCGCCGCAGCAGGTCACGGAGTCGAGCTCGATCAGCTCGTAGCCGACCTTCGGCGCCAGCGCCCGCGTGGACGTGTCCAGCTCCTTGGCCGAGAGCGAGGCGAGACACCCCTTGTAGTACGCGACCTTCTTCACGATGTCACTCCCCCTGTCTCTTCCAGCTCGCTCGGCAAGAACGGGCGCGGCGCCGAGCCCGGCTCGTCGTACGGTGTCCGGCCCTCGGCGGCCTCGTTGTGCGTCTCGATCCGCCCGAGCGCCTTCTCACCCTGGACGATGCCCGCAGCGCCGTCACGGCCCTGCGTCTTGACCAGGTCGAAGAGGGCGCGCGACTCGTGGACCTCGGCCGCAACGTGCGGCGGGAACGGCGGCGGCACCTTGCCCTTGACGGCGAGGCCCATCGCGAACTTGATCTCCTTGATCGACGAGACGATCCCCTGCGTCTTCGGCACGAGCTCCGTCTCCCGCAGCCAGCCGGTCGTCTTGGCGGAGGTGACGAACCATTTCGCATGCTTCGCGCCCATGTCGCGGTCGATCCCGTTCTTCATCGCCTCCGCGCCGAGCTTCGCGATCGCGTCGCGCGGGTCGACGCCCTTGGGGCAACGCTCGTTGCAGAAGTAGCAGCGCGTGCAGTCCCAGATTCCGTGCGGCTCCGAGTACTTCTCCAGCCGCTCGATCGTGGCGCCGTCACGCGGGTCGCCGACGAACCGCATCCCCTTCGCGAGCGCGGCAGGCCCGAGGAAGTCGGGGTCGGACTCCATCGAGTTGCACTCGGAGACGCAGCAGCCGCAGTTGATGCAGAGGGACTCCTTGTGGATCACGTCCATTTGCGGCGCCGGGACGACGTTCTCGCGCTCCTGCGCCTGGTCGTAGCGAGGCTTCAGGTACGGGTCGACGGCTCGCATCTTGTCCCAGAACGGGTTCATGTCGACGACGAGATCCTTGACGATCGGCAGGTTGCCCATCGCGGAGATCACGGGCACCCTGCCCTCCTGCGCAATGTCGTACATCCGCACCTTGCAGGCGAGCACGGCGGCGCCGTCCATGCGCATCCCGCACGAGCCGCAGATCATCATCCGGCAGCTCTTGCGATACGCCAGCGAGCCGTCGTGCTTGTCCTTGACGAGGTCGAGGCAGTCGAGGAGGGTGGCCTCCTCCGGCGCATCGACCTCGTATTCCCGGAGAGCGCGGTCGCCGGTCTTCGAGTCGTACCGCCAGATCTTCAGCCCCACCTGCATCAGTACTTCCTCTCCGTCGGCTCCCATTGCGTCATCCGGACTTCCCCGTACGTGAGCTCCGGCCCGTCGCCGTTCCAGCGCGTGATCGAGTGCTTGAGGAAGTTCTCGTCGTCGCGGTCGGGGAAATCGTAGGGGCGGGAGTGGGCGCCTCTCGACTCCTTGCGCGCGATGCCGGCCTGGAGCATGCACTCCGCGATGTCGAGCAGATACCCGAGCTCGATCGCCTGGGTGAGGTCGCTGTTGAAGACATCGCCCTTGTCCTCGATCACGATGCCGCGGTCGTAGCGCTCGCGTAGCTCGGCGATCACGCCGACCTGGGTCTCCATCTTCTCGGGGCGCCGGAAGACGCCGAAGTTGTCGAGCATCGATTGCCCGAGCTCGTCGCGGATCGCCCAGGGCCGCTCACCCGCGGTGTTCACGAGCAGCGACTTGACCCAGGACTCCGCATCCGACCTGGCCGCCTCGCCGCCGCTGCCCACGGCCGGCGCGCCGAGCGCCGACTCGGCAGCGGCCTGCCCCGAGCGACGCCCGAACGTGATCGTCTCCATCAGGGAGTTGCCGCCGAGGCGGTTCGCCCCGTGCACCGAGACGCAGGCGACCTCACCGGCGGCGTAGAGGCCCTCGATCTCGGTCAGGCCCCAGTTGTCGGTCGCGACGCCGCCCATGTGGTAGTGGGCACCCGGCCGGACCGGGATCGGCTCGTAGATCGGGTCGACGCCCGCATAGGTCATCGCGAGCTCGCGGGACCCGGGCAACTTGGTCAGGATCTTCTCGGAGCCGAGGTGGCGCAGGTCGAGCAGGACGGAGCCGTTGATGCCACGTCCGGCCTCGATCTCGGTCGTCTCGGAACGCGAGACGACGTCACGCGAGGCGAGCTCGAGCGCGTTCGGCGCGTAGCGCTGCATGAAGCGCTCGCCTTCCTTGTTGATCAGGTAGCCGCCTTCGCCCCGACATCCCTCGGTGATCAGGATCCCGCTCGGGTACATCGTCGTCGGGTGGAACTGCATGAACTCGATGTCCTTCAGCGGCAGGCCCTCGCGGAGCGCCATCGACATGCCGTCACCGGTGCAGGCGTAGGCGTTCGTGGTGGCGCGATACAGACGGCCGACCCCGCCGGTGGCGAGGATCACGGACTTGCCGGTCACGAGCCGGACGCCGCCGTTCATCAGGTCCCACGAGATCACGCCGGTGCAGCGGCCGTCCTCGACGACGAGCCGGAACGCGAAGAACTCCTCGTAGACGACGAGCCCCTCGGCCATGCGCCGCTGGAGCTGCTCGTAGAGCACCTGGATCAGCACGTGCCCGGTGATGTCGGCCGCGTACACCGTCCGCGGCGACCCTGCCGCCCCGAACGGGCGCTGGTCGAGGCGTCCCTCGCTGTTGCGCGAGAACACCGCCCCCCAGTGCTCCAGCTGGTAGATGTCGCCCGGCGCCTCGGCGGCGAAGATCTCGATCGCGTCCTGGTCTCCGAGATAGTCGGAGCCCTTGACGGTGTCGAACGCGTGCTTCTCGGGGCTGTCCTCGGCCTTGTTGCCGAGCGCAGCGTTGATCCCACCCTCGGCCGCACCGGAATGGCTGCGAGTCGGGTGGAGCTTCGAGATCACGGCCGACCTTCGCGCCACGGTCGTGGGCCTCGATTGCGGCGCGCATGCCGGCGCACCCGGCGCCGACGACCAAGACGTCGTAGGAAGGCTCCATCGGGACGGAACCTACCGCAATGGGGTCGCGGCAGGCGCAGTCGTCCTGCCCCCGCCGGCGCTGGCGCCGGGCCGAAAGCCGGTCAGGCTTCGCCGAGCTCCTGGAAGAGGGTCAGCTGCAGGCCTGCGGGGCCTTCGAGTCGCGCGTTGAGGGAGTTCCACGGCGTCTTCGTGGGCTCGGCGACCACCTCCGCGCCCGCTGCGGCGAGCCGCTCGGTCGCGGCACGCGCGTCGTCGACCTCGAAAGCGACTCGGATCTGGCCGGCGACGCGTCGACCGACTTCGACCTCGTCGACGTACGCGGCGTGGGTCGCGTCGAGCAACTCCAGGGTCGCCCGGCCGGCATCGAGGATCGTGACCCGGCCGTCCTCGGACGTGAAGGCGGCACGCTCGGGAAGCCCGAGCACGTCACGGTAGAAGTGCAGCGCCTCGTCGTAGTCGTCGGCCGTGACGGCCACGCGCAACTCGTGGACGCTCATGCGTCGGGACCGCCGGCGGCAACGGCGGGGTCGGCTTCGGCGGCGAACTTCTGCTCGAAGTTCGCCCTGAACATGTCGGCGAGCGACCGGGCCTTCTGGTCGTAGGCGTCTGGGTCGGCCCAGGTCGAGCGGGGGTCGAGCAAGGATGCCTCTACCTCGGGCACGGCAACCGGCACGGCGAACCCGAACACCGCATCGTGCCGGTAGTCGACGTCGTCGAGCTCGCCGGACAGCGCGGCGTGGAGAAGGCGGCGCGTGGCCCGGATCGGCATCCGATGGCCCTCGCCGAACGGGCCACCCGTCCAGCCCGTGTTGACGAGCCAGACCGTCGAGCCGTGGGCGTCGAGCTTCTCGCCGAGCATCCGCGCGTAGACGGCGGGAGGCTGCGGCAGGAAGGGGGCGCCGAAGCACGTCGAGAAGGTCGGCTGCGGCTCCGTCACCCCGATCTCGGTGCCCGCGAGCTTGGCGGTGAAGCCCGAAAGGAAGTAGTAGAGGGCCTGGTCGCGTGTCAGCCGCGCGATCGGCGGCAGGATCCCGAACGCGTCCGCCGTCAGCATCACGACGGCACTCGGGTGTCCGGCCCGCTTGGCGGGCAACGCGTTCGCGATCTGCTCGAGCTTGTACGCGGCGCGGGTGTTCTCGGTCTTCGCGTCGCTGTCCAGGTCGACTACCCCACACTCGTCGATGACGACGTTCTCGAGCACCGTCCCGTACGTCCGGGTCGTGCGGAAGATCTCCGGCTCCGCGTCGGCGGAGAGCCTGATCACCTTGGCGTAGCAGCCGCCTTCGATGTTGAAGATGCCGTTGTCGCCCCACCCGTGCTCGTCGTCGCCGATCAGCGACCGCTCCGGGTCGGCGGACAGCGTCGTCTTGCCCGTGCCGGAGAGGCCGAAGAAGATCGCGACCTTGCCGTCCTCCCCGACGTTGGCCGAGCAGTGCATGGGGAGCACGCCTTCGAGCGGCAGGCGGTCGTTCATGACGGTGAAGATCGCCTTCTTGATCTCGCCCGCGTAGAACGTGCCGCCGATCACCACCTCGCCCTCGCTCGGATGCAGCACCACGAAGGTGGCGCTGCGGGTGCCGTCGGTCTCGGGGTCCGCCTCGACCTCAGGCGCGTGGAGCACCACCACGTCAGGCGTGCCCGCGCCTCGCTCGTCTCCCGTCGGGGTGATGAACATCGTCTTGGCAAAGAGGGCGTGGTACGGGCTGCCAGTCACGACGCGGACGCGGATGCGGTGGGCAGGGTCGGCGCCGGCGAATGCGTCGACGACGTACAGCGGATCGCATCCGCCGAGGTTGGCGACGACCCGCGCGCGAAGGCCCGCGAAGCGATCCTGGGACAGGGGCCGGTTCACCTCGCCCCACCAGATGCGCTCCTCGGAGCCGGGCTCGGCGACGACGAACTTGTCGCGCGGCGAGCGGCCCGTCTGCGCGCCGGTGTCGACGGCGAGTGGGCCGCCGTGGGCCAGCTTGCCCTGCCCACGCCGGAGCGCTTCCGTGTAGAGCTGAGCCGTGGTCGGATTCCAGACGACGGTTCCGGAAGGAGCGAGGCCGTGCTCGTCGAGCCCGACGTGGCCCTCGACCGGCGTGATCGTCATTCGGCGCACCTCTGCTTGGAGTCGGAGATCTGCTGCGGGGCCCGTCCCCGCGACGTGGGCATCCTAAGCGCTACCGCGACCCGACGGTTCCGCCCAGGGCTGCCCTTCATGCGATACCCGCCACCGCACCCTGGGAAACGGGCTCGACGGCCGCGTCGCGGGTGACGAGCGCGGCGTAGCGCGAGCCGGCGGCGAGCAAGTCGCCGTGCGTTCCCGTCTCCACCACCCGCCCGCGATCGAGGACGACGATCTGCTCCGCGTCGCGGACGGTCGAGAGCCGATGGGCGATCGCGATCGTGGTGCGGCCTTCGGCGAGACGCTCGAGGGCTTCCTGCACGAGCCGCTCGGTCTGGGTGTCGAGGGCCGAGGTGGCCTCGTCGAGGACGAGAATCGGGGGGTTCCTCAACATCGTCCTCGCAATCGCCATCCGTTGCTTCTCACCGCCCGAGAAGCGGTAGCCACGCTCGCCGACCATGGTGTCGTAGCCGTCCGGGAGCGAGGCGATCAGCTCATGGATCTGCGCCGCCCGCGCCGACTGCTCGATCTCGTCGTCGCTCGCCTCGGGCCGTGCGAACCGAAGATTCTCGCGCACCGTGGCATGGAAGAGATAGGTCTCCTGCGAGACGACCCCGACAGCCGCCGCCAAGGACTCGAAGGTGAGCTCGCGCACGTCGATCCCATCGATCGAGACCGTGCCCTCGGTCGCGTCGTAGAGCCGCGCCACGAGGTAGCCGCAGGTGGTCTTGCCCGAGCCGGTCTCGCCGACGAGGGCCGTCTTCGTCCCGGCGGGCACGACGAACGATACGTCCTTCAGCGTCCAGGCGTCCTCGTCGTACCGGAAACAGACCCGATCGAAGGAGACGTCGCCGCGAGGGTTCTCGAGCGTGCGCGTCCCGGCGACGATGTCGACCGGCCGGTCGAGATAGTCGAAGATGCGATCGAACAGGGCGAGCGAGCTCTGCACCTCGAGCTGCACGCCGAGCAAGCCGCCGATCGGGAAGAACAGCCGCGTCTGCAGGGTCGTGAACGCGACGAGCGTTCCGATCGAGATCACGGCCGTGCCGCGGGCCTGCGTCCAGCCGGCGAACCAGTAGACGAGAGCGGGCATCACCGCGAACGTCATCTGGATCGCCGCCATCATCCAGCGACCCGTCATGCGGCTGCGCACCTCGAGATCGGCGAGGCGGCGCGACTCGCTCGAGAAGCGCTCGGCGAGGTCGCCCGACCGGCCCATCGTCTTGCCGAGCAGGATCCCGGAGACGGAGAGCGACTCCTGCACGATCGACGAGACCTCGGAGAGCGACACCTGGCGCTCGGCGGTCACCTTCTTGCGCTGGTCGCCGACCCGTTTCGTCAGCCAGACGAAGAGCGGCAGCAGCACCAGCGCGAATGCCGCGAGGCGCCAGTCGAGCAGGATCATGGCCCCGACCGTGGCGACGACGGTGGTCACGTTCGCCAGGACGGAGGTGGCCGTCGACGTGACGACGGTGTCGATCCCGCCGATGTCGTTGGCGATCCTGCTCTGGACGTCACCGGTCCGCGTGCGGGTGAAGAACGCGAGCGAGAGCCGTTGCAGGTGCCGATAGACCGACGTGCGGAGGTCGTGCATCACCGCCTGCCCGACCCGGTTCGAGATGAGCGTCTGGGAGACGCCGATCGCGCCGGTCACGATCGGGATCGCGATCATGCCGGCGACGAGGAGGGTCAGGAGGCTGGTGTCGTTCTGCGGGATCGCAGTGTCGAGAACGCTCCGAAGCAGAAACGACGGCACGACTCCGAGGGCCGCCGAGACGACGATCAGGGCGAAGACGACCGTCAGCTGCGGACGATAGGCCCGGAACAGCGGGAAGATCCGGCGCAGGTTCGCCTTTCGCACCGCAGGATCGGCGGGCCGCACTGGCGGCTCGCCCGAGAGATCTGCTCCGAACCGGCGACCGGGCACCCGACAAGAGTGCCTGTTCGATGGCCTCTGCGGTCGGCCCGGTTGCAGAAGAGCCCGGAGGGCGTCAGGTGCCGAGCGCCTCGACGGCCACCTGCAGCCTGTCGGTCAGCGTTCGCGCCAGGTCGGCGGTCGGCGTCGTGCGTTCGGTGTGGATCGGCTCTCCGATCAGGACCGTCAGCGGCGGGAACCCGAACGAGTTCCGCCCGAGCGCCTTCCGGGTGTCGAACAATCGGACCGGCAGCAGGGGCGCACCGGTCTGGAGCGCCAACCGGGCGGCTCCGCGGAGCCACGGCCCCTCCCGCTTGACCCCGCCTTCCGGAAAGATCCCGACGACGCGGCCCGCCTCGAGCGCCGCCACGGCCGACTCGATCGCCCCTGCGTCACTGCCCCCTCGGCGGACCGGGATCGCCCCGACGCTCTCGAGCCACCAGCGCGCAACCGGATTGCCCCACAGCTCTGCCTTGCCGAGGAAGTGCATGGGGCGGTGGATCGCGGCGGCCATCACGAACGGATCGATCATCGAGTCGTGGTTTCCGGCCGCCACGAAGGCGCCGGCGGCCGGCACGTGCTCCTGCCCTCGCACCTGCAGGCGATACATCCAGCGGATCACCGGCGTCAGCAGGCGTTGGTTCGTCTCGTAACTCAAAACGAGGGCCGGAGCGAGGGGAACTCGGGCAGGTTGTCGTTGGCGGGATGGCTGAGGACTATCTGCATGTCGCGGAGCGAGCGGATTGCGAAACCGGCTTCACAGAAGCACAAATAGAAGCGCCAGATCCGCAGGAACCGCTCGTCGTAGCCGAGCTCGCGGATGCCTCCCTCGTTCTCGTCGATGCTGCGGCGCCACTCGCGCAGCGTTCGCGCATAGCCGATCCCGATCTCCTCGACGCCGTTGATCTGGAGCCGCGTGCCCGCCACCGCCCTCGCGATCGAGTCGAGCGAGGGGAGCAGCGAGCCGGGGAAGATCGTCTGCTGGATCCAGTCGGGCCGCCGGCGGTAGCGCTCGAACCGCCAGTCGGGTACGCCGATCGTCTGGATGCACGCGATTCCCTGCGGCGCGAGCAGGCGGTCGACTGCGGCGAAGTAGTTGCCGTACTCGGCGAACCCGATCGCCTCGAACATCTCGATCGACGCGATCTTGGTGAAGCTGCCCTCGGTGACTCGGTAGTCCTGCTCGCGAATCTCGATCCTGTCCCCGAGCCCGGCAGCCGCGACGCGCTCGCGGGCGAGCGTCGCCTGGTTCGACGAGAGCGTCAAACCCGTCACCCGGCAGCCGTACTCGCTCGCAACCTGGATCGCGAACCCACCCCAGCCGCAGCCGATCTCGAGGACGTGGTCGTCGGGACCCAGTTGGAGCTTGTCGGCGACGTGCCGGATCTTTGCCCTCTGTGCCTCCTCGAGCGTCATCCCCGGCCGCTCCCAGTACGCGCACGAGTAGCTCATCGTCGGGTCGAGCATCAGCTCGAAGAGGTCGTTGCCGAGATCGTAGTGCGCGAGGATGTTGTCCTTCGAAGCCGCGACCGTCTGGCGCTCGCGCCGCTGCGGCCGGAGCTCCTGCAACCGGTAGAGCTTCTTCAGGACCGGATGCTCCGAGGTCGTCTCGAGGTTGCGGCCGACGAGCGAGAAGAGGCCGACGAGGTCTTCGCAGTCCCAATCGCCGTCCACGTACGACTCGCCGAAGCCCACGCGTGTCCGGGCGCCCAGTTTGCGCCAGAACGCCTCCGGGTTGCGCAGCTCCACGGTCACGGTGGGCCCGAGCCCGTCCCCGAAACGACGCCCCCGTCCGTCCGGATACCGCAGCACGACCTCGCCACCCTCGAGTGCCTCGAGCGCCCGGAAGGAGAGCCGGCGGGCAATGTCGGCCGCGAGCCTCACCGCTTCACCGAGCCCTCGCCCGGCACGAAGGGTGGCTTGCGGTGGTGCCGAACCCGCTTCGCCAGAAGCCGCACCGCCTGCCAGTGGATCAGCGCCGTCACCCGGAGGGGCATCAGCGGGTAGCGGATCAGCACCGACCGGAGCGATCGCGGCGTCAGCTTCAGCCGCCGGGCGGTCAGGGTTGCGTGAAAGTCGCGGCTGCCCGTCTCGTGGACGTCCATGCGGACACTGAGCCTCTCTCCCGGCTCCGAGAACCACCAGGTGTACGACTGATCCATCGGCATGAACGGCGAGACGTGCAGCAGCTTGTCGGTCTCGAACACGACCCGGTCGCCGGCCACCTCGCCCTCGGCCGGGAGCAGGACATACGAGTGGCGCTCGCCGAATGTGTTGTTCACTTCCGCAACGATGCACGCGAGCGAACCGTCGCCGCGATGGCACCACCAGAACGAGACCGGATTGAACACGTAGCCGAGCACGCGCAGGTTCGTCAGCACCTGGATCGATCCCCCTTCGCCGAGATCGATCCCGTTGCTCTGGAGCAGCGCGTGGATGTCGACGTGGTCGGCGTCGTGGTAACTCGCGACCGCACGCCGGTTCCAGCCGAAGAGCGGGAGCTGCTCGTCGAGTCGCGGCAACTCGGCCAGATCGAGCAGTGCCATGTAGACGGGGTAGCGGAAGACGTTCGCCCGCGGCGTGTGCCGCGCGTGCATCACGGTGCCGGGGTAGAGCGCGCTCTTCACCAGGTCGCCCCGAACGCGGCCGCGGCCCGAAGCCCGGATGCGAGGCCGTCCTCGTGGAAGCCATTGCCCTGCCAGGCGCCTGCGAACGCCGTCTGCCGCGTGACGCCCCACCCGCGGGCCTTCTCCGCCGCCTCGAGGCTGGCGAACGTCATCCGTGGATGCTCGGCCTCGATCACCTGCAGCACCGTAGCCGGGTCGATTTCGTCCGTGCGGTTCAACGTCACGCAATGTTCCACCGCTGTGGCGAGCTTCTGCAGCCGGTTCAGCGAGTACGTCATCGTCGGCATCTCCGGATACCGGCCGCACCCCGGCGACTGGTAGTTCCACGAGCAGCGATCGGAGCTGCGGCGGGGCAGCAACCGGGTGTCCGTGTGCAGCACGGTCTCGTTGACGGTGACGGCGAACGGTGCCAGCAGCTCCCGCTCGCCCGGTGAAGGATCCTCGAGCAGCCCCAGAGCGCGCGGAGCGCTCGTCGCGATGACGACACCGTCGAACGACCTCGGCTCGCCCTCGCCGACGCGCAGCTCGACACCTGCGTCTGTGCGGCGCAGTGAGCGGACCGGGGCTGCCAGGGTGATCGGCGCGCCGATCCGATCGAGCAGCGCTTGCACGTACACCCGGCTGCCGCCCGTGACCGTGCGCCAGCGGTTGCGTCGCAGCCCGAGCATGGCGTGATTCCTGAAGAAGTCGATCCCGTATGCGGCCGGGAACTCGAGCGCCTCACCAGGGGCGGTCGACCAGAGAGCGGACGTCATCGGCACCAGGTAGTGCCACCGGAAGGATTCCGAATAGCCCTCGTCCCGGAGGAAGCGGTCGAACGACTTCCCGTCCGCGTCGGCGTGGCCCGCCGTCCGCAGGAAGCGGAGGATTTCGCGCAGGAGTCCAGGCCCCGCCCGCCACGGGCGGCGGCTCGACCATTCCAGGCCACAGCCGCACGACATCGAGAAAGACATCTCCGACGGCTGGGTCTCGACGCCGAGCTCGCGGAAGAGACGCGTCAGGTGCGGGTAGCTCGCCTCGCTGTGCACGAGGAAGCCGGTGTCGAGCCCGAATCGGCCGTGCGTCACCGTATGCGCGTGTCCCCCTGGCTGCGCGTTCGCCTCGTAGATCTCCACCTCGTGGAGCCGCGAGAGCGCGTACGCTGCGCCCAGCCCGGCGATGCCGCTACCTATGATCGCTATCTTCATTGCACCTTGATTCGCTCGAGACCCGCCGACTGGATGACTGATCATGTCTGAGGCCGTTGAACTGACCGGCGCGGACGTCGCCGTCGCGACCGTCCGGGAGCGGACGACGCGCTCGAGCCAGATCGTGACGATGTTCGCGATCGTGATCCCGCCGGTCGGCCTGGTGATCGCCGGCGTCGGTCTCTGGGGCGTCGCCCTCTCGTGGATCGACGTGGCCGTGTTCCTCACGTTCTACGTCCTGACCGGTCTCGGCACCACGGTCGGGTACCACCGGCTCTTCACCCACCGCAGCTTCGAGACGACGAAGACAGTGCGCGCCGCTTTCGCGATCCTCGGCTCGATGACGATTCAGGGGCCGGTGACGCAGTGGGTAACCGATCATCGGAAGCATCATGCGCTTTCCGATCAGGAGGGCGATCCCCACTCACCGCACGCCGGCTTCGCGCCGAATGCCTGGGGAGCGCTGAAGGGCTTCTTCCACGCCCACATGGGCTGGCTGTTCCACCTCAAGGGAATGGAGCGCGGAGACCACTACGGCAAGGACCTGTTCGACGACAGCTTGATCCGGAAGATCGACAAGATGTACTTCCTCTGGGTCGTCCTCAGCTTCGCCGTGCCATTCGGGATCGGGTACGCCGTCGGCGGAGCGAGCTGGAAGCTCGGGCTCGAGGTTCTCGTCTGGGGCGGCCTCGTGCGCGTGTTCGCGTACCAGCATGCGACGTTCTCGGTCAACTCGATCTGCCATATGTTCGGCCGGCGCAGCTATCGCTCTCGCGACGAGAGCCGCAACAACTGGCTCGTCGCGGCGCTGACCTTCGGCGAGGGCTGGCACAACAACCACCACGCGTTCCCGGCCTCTGCCCGCCACGGGCTCGACCGGCTCCAGCTCGACATCGCCTGGATCACGATCCGCACGCTCGAGAAGCTGGGCCTCGCCTGGAACGTCCGCCTGCCGAGCGAGAGCCAGCGGGCCCGGCGGCGGCTAGCCGCCTGACGCGGCTTCCGCGTCCGCGAAACGCTCCAGCTGCTCGCCGACGCCCTCGATCCAGGCGCTCGCGCGCGGCAGCCGCAGAATCGCGCCCGAGCCGCGACGGAGCGCGGCACCGTGCAGACCTCTCGGGATGAGCCTGTAGGTGCCTTCGATCCCGAGCCTGGACGCGCGCTCGAAGCCGCGCCGTGAGCTGGCGGCGCTGACACCGGGGATCCCCGGCAGGTACCGGTCCCACGATCCGTGGAGCACGTCGAGCCGCTTGCCGCGGAGGCCGTCGAGCGACAGCCGCTCCGGGATCCAGGGAGCGAGACCGAGCACGCCCGTAGCGCGCAGATGGCCGGCGACGCCGATCGAGACCGCCCCTCCCATCGAGAAGCCGACGAGGAGCGTCGGTCGGTCGACGAGATCGAGGGCGGCGTCCGCGTCGGCCATGCACGAGTCGAGCGCGTTCCACGTCTTGACGCGGTAGCGCACCTCCGCGAAGGCCAGTCCGCCGAAGCGCGGCGCCAGCTCGGTTGCGATGAGCTCGCTGGTCGCACTCCACGTCCCGGGGAGCGCCTTCGCCGAGCCGCCGTTGACGAGCAGGACTGCCAGCGGCGCGCCCTCGTTGTGGAGGCGGATGTCCGCGCCGGTGGCGAGCTGGACGGTACGGGTCATCCCGCCACCAGGGTTGGCTCGGCGGCACAGGCTCGGATCTCGTCCGCAACCGCGAGGGCCCGGTCGCGATACCCGGTCGCCGTGCCATGGACGCCGTCGCCGGCGAGCCGCTCGGGTTTCGCTTCGACCATCTCTGCCCATTCGACGAGCCGGAGCCGGCGGTTCGACTCGGCCGCGTCGCGCAAGACGGCATTGAACGCCTCGTCAGGCGCCCCGCGCCTCCAGATCGTCGCCCACACGACACAGCGGCCCGGGCCGATCAGCTCCAGCAGTTGCCCCACCTCGACCCTGAAGCGGGCCACGTCGTCGCGGGGATCGTTGGTTCCGAGGCTGACGACCACGTGGGTGGACAGGGCGGGCCGCCCCGCTTCGAGCTCGGCGATCGCCTCGGCGGTCAATCGTCCGACGCGATCGGCGGCGACGACACGCCAGTGCGGCAGAGCTTCAGGCACGTAGGGCTCGATTCCGACGTTGAGCGAGTCCCCGACCAACGTGACCGTGCCTCCGGCGACCGTCGCGGCCGGCTCGCCACCCTGTTGACGCGCCACGAGGAGAGCAGCCAGAGCGGCGGCGACGACCAGCGCGGCGAAGAAGGAGGTGGAGCGCATCAGGGAGGCAGGTGACGACGGGGGGCGAATCCGGACGGGTGGACGCCGAGCGCGCTGCGATCGACCGATTCCTCGCCGGTCCGGGACTCTCCGAGTCTACCCGGCGCGCCTACGCCTCCGACCTCGCCGATTTCGCGGAGTGGCTCGAACGCGGCGGCCGCTCCTTCACCGACGTCGACGTCGCCGGGCTGGCCGAGTACACCGCGGAGCTCGGCCGGGGGCGCAGGGCGCTCGCCCCCTCCACGATCGCCAGGCGGCTCGCGGCCGTGCGCTCGTTCATCCGCTTCACCCTGGGCGCGGCCCACGTGCCGGAGATCGCGCTGCCGCCGAGGCGGCGCCGACGCCTCCCCGATGCCCCGAAGCTCCGCGATGTCGAGAGCGTGATCGACGGCGTCGAAGGCGACGACCCGCTCTCGATCCGCAACACCGCGATCCTCGAGCTGACCTATTCCTGCGGCCTCCGCAGCGCCGAAGTCGTCGGCCTCCACCTTGCCGATGTGGACTTCGAGCAGGAGGCTGTCCACGTCCTCGGCAAGGGGGGCAAGGAGCGAGTCGTCCCACTCGGGGAGCGTGCCGCCTATGCGGTCAGCCGCTATCTCCGTCACGCGCGGCCCACCCTGGCGCAGGGCGCCGACGACGCGCTCTTCCTCTCCGTGCGCGGGCGGGCGCTCGACACGTCGGTGCTCCGGCGGCTGATGCGAAACCCGCACCGGCTGCGGCACGCGTACGCGACGCACCTGCTCGAGGGCGGCGCCGACCTACGCACGATCCAGGAGCTACTCGGGCACGCGTCCCTCTCGACGACACAGATCTACAGCCACGTCGATGCCCGGCGCCTGCGGCGCGTGTACGACAACAGTCACCCGCGGTCGTGACGAGGTCTTCTGCCGGTTCCCGAGGCCGGTCTCACCACCGGCTTCGCAGGAGCACGGGTGACCGCGCCGAATCGGGTCCAGCCGCATGACGACTTCTGTCCCAATGCCACCCGATCCCGACGTGGAGCGCTACCTGCTCCTCCTCGCGGCACAACGCTCCCCCCGGACGGTGGATGCCTACCGCCGCGACCTGGCCGCGGCCTCGACCTTCCTGGCAGCTCCGGTCGCCACCGCGACGACCGACTCCCTCGACGGCTGGGTCGCCTCGATGCGCGCCGCGGGTCTGGCTTCGTCGACGATCGCGCGCCGGATCGCCGCCGTCCGCTCGTACTTCAGGCACCAGCTTCTCCTCGGCCTCCGCCAGGACAACCCTGCCGCCGAGGTGGCGACGCCGCGCCGGATCGCCAAGCTGGCGCGCACGCTCTCGCCCTCGGAGTCCGAGCGCCTGATCGAAGCTGCGAACGGCTCGACGCCGAGAGCGATGCGCGATCGCGCCCTGGTCGAGCTGATGTACGGCGCGGGGCTTCGAGTCTCCGAGACGGTCGGCCTCGCCCGAACCTCGGTCGACCTCGACGCCCGCATCGTCCGCGTCCTCGGCAAGGGCGACAAGGAGCGCATCGTGCCCCTCGGCCGGCCGGCAGCAGAGGCGGTCCGCCGATACCTCGCGCTCGGCCGGCCGCATCTCGACCGCAGCTATCGACCCGACCTGTTCCTGAACGCCCGGGGCGGTGCGTTGACGAGAGCCGGCGCGTTCCTGATCCTGCGGAAGCTCGCCGCGAAGGCCGGGCTCGAGCCAGAGCGAGTCCACCCCCACCTGCTCCGTCACTCGTTCGCGACGCATCTCCTCGAGGGTGGCGCCGACCTCCGCTCGGTGCAGGAGATGCTCGGCCACGCCGATCTCTCGACGACCGAGCGCTACACCCACATCTCGGATCGCCGCCGGCGCGAGACGTATTTCTCCGCACACCCTCACGCCCGACGCTCCGCGGCACCGGCTGCCCGCGACGACACCGCGTCGTAGCTCGCGGAGCCGTGTCCTCGGTCAGCCGTCCGCGGCAGCGTCGACGAGGGCGATCGCCTCGGCCACCACAGCGTCGTCCGCTCCGACGAGGGTCACATGGCCGAGCTTTCGCCCACGGCGGGCCTCCTTGCCATACAGGTGAAGATGAGCGCCGGGCAGCCGGACGAGCTCGTCGATCGCGGGGACGCCGCCGATCAGGTTGATCATCACCGACGGTGCGATCGCGTCCGTCGCCCCGAGCGGTAGCCCCACGATCGCCCGGAGGTGGTTCTCGAACTGGCTCGTGACGGCGCCGTCGATCGTCCAGTGGCCGGTGTTGTGGACGCGCGGCGCAAACTCGTTGGCGAGAAGGCGGCCGTCGACTTCGAACAGCTCGAGCGCCAGGACGCCGACATAGTCGAGCGCGTCGAGAAGCCTGCCGACGAGCTCCTCCGCCGCAGCCTGCGGCGCGGCTGCGGCCGGCGCCCGCGAGACCCTGAGCACGCCTTCCCGGTGAACGTTCTCCGACAGAGGCCAGGTGCGCGTCTCGCCGGTGCGCGCCCGCACGGCGACGATCGAGAGCTCGCGGTCGAACGCCACGAGCTCCTCCGCCAACTCGTGCTCTCCGACCTCTTCCTCGACCTCCAGACGCCGCTGCCCCTTGCCGTCGTAGCCAAAGCGGCGGGACTTGACGAGAGCGGGCAGGCCGATATCGGCGAGCGAGCCGAAGCGCGCCGTCGGGATCCCGAGGCGGCTGAACAGCTGCTTCTCGACGAGCCGGTCCTGGCCGAGCTCGAGCGCGAGCGGCGGAGGGAGTGGAGCGATCGCGGCGGCGGCCTCGACCGGCACGTTCTCGAACTCGTAGGTGACGACGGCTGCCCCCTCGGCGAGGCGGCCGAGCAACGCTGGATCGTCGTACGCGCCGACGAGGAGCTCGCCGACGGCACCCGCAGGGGCGTCCGGGGCCGGGTCGAGAAAGCGGAAGCGGAGCCCGAGCGGAATCCCCGCCAGCCCGAGCATGCGCCCCAGCTGGCCCCCGCCGATGCAGGCGACGAGCGTCAACGCGACGCGGTCACGTCGCCGGGTCCGGCGCGTCGAGCACCGACTGGGTCTGCTCGGCACGGTAGGCGGCGAGCCGCGAGCGAATTCCCTCGTCGGATCGGGCCAAGATGGACGCCGCCAGCAGCGCTGCGTTGACGGCGCCCGGGCGCCCGATCGCGAGGGTGCCGACGGGGACGCCCGCCGGCATCTGGACGATCGACAACAGCGAGTCCATGCCCTCGAGCGCCTTGGACTCGACCGGCACCCCGAGCACCGGCAGTGCCGTCTTCGCCGCCGTCATCCCCGGCAGATGGGCCGCCCCGCCCGCGCCCGCGATCAGCACCTGGAGGCCGCGCCCCTCGGCAGCTGACGCGTACTCGAACAAGAGATCGGGCGTGCGGTGCGCCGAGACGACACGCTGCTCGAACGGGATCTCGAGGGCATCGAGCGTGGCGGCGGCGTGCCGCATCGTCTCCCAATCCGAGCGCGAGCCCATGATCAGGCCGACGAGTGCGAGGTCGGCCATTCGCCCTACTTCCGGTTCGACTTCTTCACGAGCAGAAGCGAGACCGAGCGGGCGGTCTTCCTCACCTCGGCATCCGTCTCGTCGTCCGCCGCGATGCCGTCGAGGATGACGATCGTCTCGCGAGCGGGCGTGCCGTTCTTGAAACAGACGATCGCGAGGCGCCGCACCGCGACGTTCGCGTCCTTCGCGGCGAGCTCGTGCAACAGCGGGCGGAACCCGTTGACGTCGCCGGGATGCGACCGCGAGAGGCCCTCGAGGGCGATCAGGGCCGAGCCGCGTACGGCCGGACTTTCGTCCTCGAGGCCCCGCCGCAGCAGTTCCAGTTTCTGGCGAAAGCGGAACTGGGCGATCGACCGATAGGCGAGCGCACGCACGCGGTAGTCCGGATTCCGCGCGGCCGCCTCGACCTCGTCCGCCCACTCGCCCCGAAGGGCGGCAAGCTCGCGCTCGAGACCGCCCTTGGCGTACTCGTCGGCGAGCGCCGCTGCCTGCGAGAGATCCATCAGTGCGCGGGTAGGGGCCTCGGCCCCGGGCCGATGTAGGTCGCCGACGGACGCACGAGCCGGCCCAGCCGTTTCTGCTCCAGGATGTGAGCCGACCAGCCCGCCGTGCGTGAGCACGCGAACATGGCGGGGGCGAGGCCGGGTGGGACGTCGGCGACGTCGAGCACGACGGCCGACCAGAACTCGACGTTCGTCGCCAGCACGCGGTCGGGCTTGCGCTCGTGCAGCTCGGCGAGGGCGGCACGCTCGAGCTCCTCGGCGACCTCGAAGCGTGGCGCTCCCAGTTCCATCGCCGTCGCCCGGAGCAGTCGTGACCGTGGGTCCTCGGCCCTGTACACGCGGTGGCCGAAGCCCATCAGGCGCTCGCCCGCGTCGAGCAGGTCTCGGACGTACTCGTCGATCGAGTCCGCCGCTGCCGCACCGTCGAGCATCGGCAAAACCCTGGCCGGAGCGCCCCCGTGCAGCGGCCCCGAGAGTGCCCCCACGGCAGCCGAGAGCGCCGCCCCGCAGTCGGCACCCGTCGACGCGACGATCCGGGCGGCGAAGGTGGAGGCGTTGAGCCCGTGCTCTGCGGCGCAGATCCAGTAGGTGTCGATCGCCTGCACGTGCTTCGGGTCGGCCTCTCCGCGCCACTCGAGCAGGAAGCGCGTGGCGGCGGTGGCGCCGCTTGCGATCAGATCCGGAGCAGCCGCCGTCGTCAGGCCGTCCCCGACGCGGGCCGACTGGGCGACGACGGAGATCATCGTGGCGGAGAGGCGCGCCAGGTCGTCCCGCGCCTCGTCGTCGGAGAGGTCGATCAGCTTGGCGAGCTTCCATTCGCCGGACAGGTGGGCGGTCACCGCCTGCAGATCGGCCGGGGCATCGCCCGTCAGGTCGCGCGCGGCGTAGGGCGCCACGGGCACCAGACCTGGCTCGGGCGCATCGTCGACGAGGAGCCCCCAGACGTCCTCGAAGGGGACCCGGCCGACCAGTTCCTCGATGTCGACGCCGCGATAGCGCAGGGCACCGCCGTCGCGATCCGGCTCCGCGATCTCGGTCTCGAAGGCGACGACGCCCTCGAGGCCCGGCTTGAAGTCGCTCAACGCTCTCCCTCCACCTCGACCACCCGTGCCCGGACGCTACCGGACCGGTCACGACGGCTCCTCACCTATGCTCAGGGCGACGCATGCGGTGACGCTCGGCGCCGGTGGCGACACCCGTGGACGAGCTCGCCGAGGCAACGCGCGCGGGTCTCGCGACGAGCAACCCGGGCGCGGTCATCGAATCGCCGTCTCCGGCCGGAAGCCGAGCCGGCCGGAAAGGAACCTCAGTGAACGGAAGAAAGAAAGTCACCGTCGTTGGTGCAGGGAACGTCGGCGCCACGTGCGCGCAGGAGCTCGCCCGCCGCGACTATGCCGACATCGTCCTCGTCGACGTGAAGCCGAACTTCGCCGCCGGCAAGGCGCTCGACATCAACCAGGCGGGATCCGTGCTCGGCTACGAGCCCACGGTCGTCGGAGTCGACGCCTCGGGCTACGCGCACACGGCCGGCTCGGACGTGATCGTGATCACCGCCGGCCTGCCTCGCAAGCCGGGGATGAGCCGCGACGACCTCGTCAAGACGAACGAGGCGATCGTCGCCGAGGTGACGCGCGAGGTTGCCAAGCGCTCGAAGAACGCCGTCCTCGTGATCGTCTCGAATCCGCTCGACGCGATGTGCCACGTCGCGAAGGCCGTGTCGAAGTTCCCGCGCGAGCGAGTGGTGGGAATGGCCGGGGTGCTCGACACGTCGCGCTTCGAGTGCTTCATCGCCCAGGAGACCGGCCTCTCGGTCAAGGAGGTGACGGCGATGGTGCTCGGCGGGCACGGCGACCAGATGGTGCCCGTCGTCTCCGCAACGACGGTCGGCGGGATTCCGCTCGACCAGCTGGTCGCGCGAGGCAAGATCACGAAGATGGTGGAGCGCACCAAGGTCGGCGGCGGCGAGCTCGTGAAGCTGCTCGGGACGTCGGCGTGGTACGCCCCCGGCGCCGCAGCCGCGCAGATGGTCGATGCGATCTGCCTGGACGAGAAGCGCATCCTCCCCGCGACCGCGTATCTCGAGGGCGAGTACGGGATCCGCGGCCTGTACATGGGCGTCCCCGTCAAGCTCGGCGCGGGCGGTGCGGAGGAGGTCGTGAAGCTGAAGCTGACCCCGGCCGAGAAGAAGATGCTGAAGGTCTCCGAGGCGGCCGTGCGCGACGTCGTCTCGGTGCTCTCGGTCGACTGAGGAACGGCTGCGAGCCGGGGCGGCGGCTGCCACCCCGGCTCCGCTCTCCCTCACGCGCCTGGCCGGGTACCCTTCCGGCGCCATGGATCTCGGACTCAAGGGGCGGAGCGCGATCGTGCTCGGCGCGTCACAGGGGATGGGCCTCGCCATCGCCGAGGCTCTCGTTGCCGAGGGGGCGCGCGTCGCCATGTTCGCGCGCCGCGCCGATGTTCTCGAGCGCGAGGCAGGGCGAATCGGAGCGCTCGCCGTCCCTGGAGACCTGACCCGGACGACCGACCTCGAGCGACTGGTCGAGACAACCTTCCGCACGTTCGGCGGCATCGACATCCTCGTCCTCAACGGCGGCGGCCCACCCCCAGGCGCTGCAGTCGACGTCACTGCGGCTTCCGCCGTCGCGGCGGTGGAGCTGCTTCTCGTTCCTCACGTCACGCTCGTCGGCCTGTGTCTCCCCCACCTCCGCTCGAGCGGCAGCGGTCGGATCGTCGCGATCGAGTCCAGCTCGGTGAAGGAGCCGATCGCGAATCTCGCCCTCTCGAACGCCGTCCGGCCGGGAGTCGTCGGCTGGCTGAAGACGCTGGCGCGCGAGCTCGGGCCCGAAGGGATCACGGTCAACACGATCGCGCCCGGCTGGATCGAGACGGAGCGCCTGCGCACGATCCACGGCGCGAACCTCGCCACGGCGGCACGTGAGCGGATCCCCGCCGGCCGTACCGGCCAGCCCGCGGAGATCGCGGCGACGGTGTGCTTCCTCGCCTCGCGGCAGGGCGCCTTCATCAACGGCACCGTCCTGCCGGTCGACGGCGGCATGTTGAGCGGATTGACCTAGGTGGTCCGGCATCGGCCGAAGCGGCTCCTCTCGGGCGCCGCGGTCGTGGCTGCGGCTGCACTCGCCCTCGCGTGGTTCCTGCCGTCCTCCGACTACCTGTACGTCCCGAACACGGCCACCCCTCTCGCCGACAGGGTCGAGGTCGAAGGCGAGAAGCCAAGTCCCGGCGCGGGCGCCATCTACTTCGTCGACGTGAACGTCCGCCGTGCCACGTGGGCGGAGCGGTTCGCCCCGTTCATCCGTCCCGACGGCGCCTCCCTCGTCCCGAAGACGCAGGTCGTGCCGCCAGGCTCGTCGTATCGAGGAGAGCCGCGCCTCGAGCCTGAGGGAGATGGCGCGCTCGGAGGACGTCGCAGCGGCCGTCGCGCTGCGAGCTGCGGGCTTCAAAGTGCCGGCGACAGCGCGCGGTGCGCTGGTGGAAGCGGTCGCGACCGACGTCCCCGCCGCGGCCAAGCTCGACCCGGGCGACGTGATCGTGGCTGCACGTGGCCGCACGACGCTCACTCCCATGAAGCTCCGGGAGGCGTTCACCGGGGTGCGTCCCGGCTCCGACGTGAAGCTGCGCGTTCGCCGTGCGGGTGCCGTCACGACCGTGATCGTGAAGACGATCGAGTCGCCGAGCCAGCCCGGCCAGGCGATCATCGGGATCCGGGTGGCGCAGGCGGCGGACATCAAGCTCCCGATCAAGGTGGACATCGACCTCGGCGACGTCGGCGGCCCCTCCGCCGGGCTCCCGTTCGCGCTCGACGTTCTGCAGGAGCTCGGCACGGACATCGCCCGCGGCCGCAAAGTCGTCGCGACGGGAGAGCTCGCGCTCGACGGATCCGTCGGCCCGATCGGCGGGGTCAAGCAGAAGACCTTCGGTGCCCGGCGAGCAGGAGCGGACGTCTTTCTCGTTCCAGCTGGGGATAACGCAGCAGAGGCACGGCGGTATGCAGGAGACCTTCGCATCATCGCGGTGCGAAGTTTTCAACAGGCGTTGTCCGCCCTGCGTACGCTCCCCGTGAAATAACGCTTTTGCAGGCAATTTGCCGATATCGACAACAGGCGCTAATTGCGGGAGTTTCGTCTGCCGACCCCTTGCCACACTGCCGCGAGGGGGACAGAATGCCCCCTGTCCCGAACAGCCGTCACTGTTTCATGAAAGAGTTAACGCATGCCTTCTAAAGCATCCTGCAATGATTGCTATTTCCGCCGCGAGGGCCTCTGCGCCCTCCCGGGTGACACCCCCTGCCCCACGTTCCGCGCGGTCGCCGCCGGCGGCCAGCTGCTGCCCCCGCGCCAGCCGATGCTCGTCCTCCGCTCGCCGGCGCTCGCAGCCGCCCCTGCCGCGTAGGATTCGGGCGTGTCCACACCCCCCCAGACCGAGGCTGCCGACGCGAGGAGCCCGTGGACGGTGCGTCGGATCGCGCTCGGCATCGTCGTCCTCTACGTGCTCGCGGTGGTGGTTGCCAACCGCGACCAGGTGAAGGTCAACTTCGTCTTCTTCACGCACGGAGGCGTCGCTGTTCGTCGTCCTCCTGCTCGCGATCGCCCTCGGCTTCCTGATCGGCTGGCTCTTCGACGACCTGCGGGCGCGGCGCCTGCGCCGTAACGGCCGCTAGAGCGGCGCAGCAGCGGCTAGCGCAGCAGCGACGCGAGCAACGCCACACCTTCGGCGATCCGGGCCGGCGTCTCGTAGCTGAACGCGAGGCGCGCCGACGAGCGGCCGTCGGAGGCGTTCGGGAAGAAGTCCGAGCCGCGCACGAACGTGACGCCGGCCTCGGTGGCCCGCGTCAGCAGTTCGGCGGCGTCGACGTCGCCCGCCAGATCGAGCCAGAGGAAATAGCCCCCCTCGGGCGAGCTCCAGCGCGTCCCGGCCGGCATCTCCGCCTCGAGCGCCGCGAGCATCGCGTCCTTGCGGTCTCGGAGCAGGCCCCGCACCCGCTCGAGATTGGGCTCGAAGCTGCCGCGATCCATCAGCTCGAACACCGTCGCCTGCGGGAGCAGGCTCGGTGAGATGTAGGTCGAGACGGCCCGGTCGTCGTACGCCGGGACGATGTCCTCCGGGACGACGAAATAGCCGATCCGGAGCCCCGGCGCGACGGTCTTCGAGAACGACGACGTGAAGGTGACCCGGCTCTCCGCCCTCGAGCTCGTGCAGCGAGGGCAGTGCAGCACCCTCGTAGCGAACGAGGCCGTAGGGGTCGTCCTCCAGGATCGGCAGGTCGTACTCGCGCGCCAGCTCGACGAGCCGCACGCCGGCGCTCGTTGCCGATCGTTCGACCCGAGGGGTTCTGGAAGGTGGGAATCGTGTAGAGGAACGAGATCGGCGCCTCCCGGCGCAGCTCTGCCTCGAGCGCGTCGACGTCGAGCCCCTGCTCGTCCATCGCCAACGGCACGACCTCTGCTCCCTCGCGCGCCAGGATCTTCAGTGGCCGGTCGTAGGTCGGCCCCTCGACGAGCACCCGGCCCGGTCGCAGCGCGAGCTGGACGGCGACGTAGAAGACGAACCCCTGGAGGCCGCCCGTCGTCACGAAGACCCTGCTCGGCGCGACGCCGTGGCGCTCCGCGAGCAGCTCGCGCAGCGGGCCGTAGCCGCCGCCCGCTGCCGTACGAGAGGATCGTGATCCCGTCGCGCGCGAGCGCGGCGCGAGCGCAGTCGGCGATCAGTGCCTGATCGAGGCATTCCGGCGCCGGAGCGCCGCGGGCGAAGGAGATCGGGGCCATCCCTGAGCCTACCGATGATGCGGCCGCGCGAGCCTGCATGAGAACCGTTGTCGGCGGCGAAGGTGGGGCTGCTGCTACTGTCGTCCACAGGGAACGGCGCTGTGCCGCCCCGGGAGATCAGCTTCTTTCGACTCTAGGCCTGGATGACGGGCGCGTAGTTCGAGGGTAGATGGTCTCGAATCACAATCCAAGGAGTCGAAAAACCAGATGCCAGATTCAACCTTTGCCTCGATTGGGCTGAGCGAGGACATCGTCCGCGTGCTCACCGCCCAGGGCATCGAGTCGCCTTTCCAGATCCAGACGCGTGCGATGCCGGCGGCCCTCGCCGGGCACGACGTCCTTGCCAAGGCGCCGACCGGCTCCGGCAAGACGCTCGCCTTCGCGATCCCGATCGTCGAGCGCGCGCAGCCCAGCGACGGTAGGCCGTCCGCACTCGATCCTCGTGCCGACACGCGAGCTCGCAGTCCAGGTGACCGAGGTCCTCGCGGGGCTCGGCAAGATCCGCGGCCTCGAGGTCGCCTCGGTCTACGGCGGCGTCCCGATCCCGGCGCAGGCCGCCAAGGCCAAGAAGGCCCATGTGCTCGTCGCGACGCCCGGTCGGCTGCAGGACCTGATGGACCGGCGGCTCGTCACGCTCGACGCGGTCTCGATCCTCGTTCTCGACGAGGCCGACCGGATGCTGGACATGGGCTTCAAGCCGCAGGTCGACAAGATCCTGCGCCGCGTCTCGAACGATCGCCAGACGATGTTCTTCTCGGCCACGCTCGACGGAGCGGTCGGCGAGCTCGCGCGCGCCTATACGAACCAGCCGGTCCGGATCGAGGCCGAGCTGCCGAGCGAGCAGAAGCCGGGTGAGATCGACCACCAGTTCATCTCGGTCACGCCGGAGAACAAGGTCGAGAAGCTCGTCGAGCTCCTCCAGAACGAGCGGGGACTCGCACTCGTCTTCGTGCGCACGAAGCGGGGCGCCGACCGGCTCGCGCAGCGGCTCGAGCGGCACCAGGTTCGCGCGGTCGCAATGCACGGCGACAAGACGCAGGCAGCCCGTGAGAAGGCGCTCGCCCACTTCGAGGCCGGCAAGGTGACCACTCTGATCGCAACGGACGTCGCTGCTCGCGGCCTCGACCTGTCGGACATCACGCACGTGATCAACTTCGACCCGCCCGAGGACGAGAAGGCCTACACGCATCGTGTCGGCCGCACCGGCCGTGCCGGTCGCTCGGGCACGGGCGTCACGCTCGTGCTCCCCGACCAGCAGGCCGAGGTGAGCCGGGTCGCGCGCCTCAACGGCCACCACGACAAGTGGGAGGAGACCGGCATGAAGGTCGCCGCCCCGAAGCTCGTCTACTCGGGCGCAAGCGCGGCTCCAAGTGGGGCCCGACCCGGGCCCGCCGCAAGATCTAGCCTCCAGCGCGGGCTCGGCCCGTCTCGAACCTCGGCAGCACTACTCAGGCGGCCGGCTCCAGGGCCGGTCGCCTGAACGCGCTTTCAGCGCTGCTCCGGCTCCCCGTCCGCTTCATCCGCCCGGAGGCTCTCCTCGGGCACGGGAGCACTCTCGGCCGGGGCAGGCTCACGGACGACGTGCTCCGTCGGCGCGACCGGTACCGCCTTCGTGGCCTCGAGCTCTCGCGGCGGCGTCCGCTCGGGGCTCTCGTCGGGATCGAGCAGCGAACGCGGATCCATCTCGCTGACGGAATCCTTGATCTCCTTGACGCCCTTCCCGAGTCGACGCGCCATCTGCGGCGCGCCCTTCGAGCCGAACAGGAGCACGAGCACGCCGACGAGGATGACGATCTCCCAGATACCGAGGCCGAGTGGCATGCGTTGGAATGTACCGACCGTGGAGCCGCAGGGCGTCAGGGGCGCGCGAGGGCGGCAACGAGCTCGGCCGTCTCCGTCGGTGTCGTGCCGACGCGAATCCCCTTCGCCTCGAGCGCCGTCTTCTTCGCCTCGGCCGTGCCCGGCCGAGCCCGAGATGATCGCGCCCGCGTGACCCATCGTCTTGCCGGGCGGAGCCGTGAAGCCGGCGATGTAGGCGACCACGGGCTTCGTCAGCTCGGCCTCGATGAACGCCGCCGCCTTCTCCTCCTCGTCTCCACCGATCTCGCCGACCATGACCACGAACGCCGTTTCGGGGTCGGCCTGGAACTTCGTCAGGATGTCGACGAACGACGACCCGACGACCGGGTCGCCGCCGATGCCGACGATCGTCGAGTTGCCGAGCCCCATCTGCGTCAGCTCGTGCCCGATCTGGTAGGTCAGCGTGCCGGAGCGCGAGACGAGGCCGATGTTCCCGGCCGTGAAGATCTCGGCCGGGATGATGCCGACGTTCGCCTTGCCCGGTGAGAGCGCGCCGGGGCAGTTGGGGCCGATCAGGGTGACGCCGCGGTCGTGCACGTAGGTGTGGATCTGCAGCATGTCGTGCGCGGGCACACCCTCGGTGATGCAGATCACGGTCTCGATCCCCGCGTCGACGGCCTCGTAGATCGCATCGGCGGCGAATGGCGCCGGTACGAAGATCATCGACGTATTGGCCCGACGCTCGGAAACCGCCTCGGCGACGGTGTGGAAGACGGGGACGCCCTCCACGTCCTGACCACCCTTGCCCGGGAGTGACGCCCGCGACGAGGTCGGTGCCGTAGTCACGGTTGCGGAGCCCGTGGAAGCGGCCCTCGGAGCCGGTCAGGCCCTGGACGACGAGCCGGGTGTCCTTGTCGACGATGATCGCCATCAGGAGCGCACTGTCCTCAACGCGATGCGATCGAGCACGACGTGGTCGTTCTGGACGCGATCGCCGAGCAGCGCGCGCACGCGGGCTGCCTCGTCGCCGGTGCAGCCGCAGCGATCGAGCCACGGCTGAAACTCGATCGGCTTCTCGAACATGCGCACCTCCGCGACGGTCGAGCCGCGCCTGCCCGGCGAACGACCGCCATTCCGCCTCGCTGTAGTTGCGCACGTGCGACGGATCGCGGAGCCGCTCCGCCTCCTCGACGTCGTCGCCCATGTAGACGTTGTCGACGATCAGGACGGCGTCGGCTGCTACCCGCGCCATCTCCGCCACCGCCTGAGCAACGTCGGCGTAGTGGTGGGCGGCGACCCGCGTCGCGACGACGTCGAAGCTGCCGTCCGCGAACGGCAGGCTCTCGGCGCGGCAGACGATATCGGGTCTGCATCCCTGGGGCGGGGTCGCAGCTGACGACGTCGATCCCGGAGTCGCGCAGCCGGCGCGCGACGTGACCGCCACCGGTGGCCACGTCGAGTGCGGTGCGGGCTCCGGCGGCCCACTCGACGAGCAGGTCGAGATCGGGGCCCTCCCGGTGCGCCTCGCTCTGCCGGTACTCCTCGGCCCGCTCGCTCCAGAGATCGGTCACGCCGCCAACTCCACGGCGAGAGCAGCCGCCTCGAGCATCGTCGGCGAGACGTGGAGGTTCGCGGGAGCGGCGTCGGCGAGGATCTGCCGACCCTCTTCCGCGTTCGTCCCGTCGAGCCGGACGACCATCGGCAGCTCGAGCTGCATCTCGCCGACGGCCTGCAGGATCCCCCGCGCGACCTCGTCGCACCGGGTGATCCCACCGAAGATGTTGAAGAAGATCGCCTTCACCTGCGGGTCGCGTGTGATCACCGAGAGCGCGTCGACGACGCCCTGGGCGTCGCCGCCTCCGCCGAGGTCGCAGAAGTTGGCGGGACGGCCGCCGGCGAACGTGACGACGTCGACCGTCGACATGGTCAGGCCGGCGCCGTTCCCGCACACGCCGACCTCGCCGTCGAGCTTGACGTAGGTGACGTGCTTGGCGCGGGCGAGCGCCTCGAGCGGATCGGACGCGTCGTCGTCGCGCATCTCGGCGACTTCGGGATGGCGGTAGAGAGCGTTGTCGTCCACCGTGAACTTCGAGTCGAGCGCCTTGACGAGCCCGTCGGGCGTCACGATCAGCGGATTGATCTCGCACAGCATCGCGTCGAAGCGGACGAACGCGTCGTACAACTGGCCGATGATCCTCGCGATCTGCTTCTGCTCGGAGGGGTCGCTCACTCCGGCGCCGTAGACGAGCCGCCGTGCCTGCCAGGGGTGGAAGCCCTCGAGCGGATCGATGTGGAGCCGCACGAGCGCGTCGGGATTCTCGGCCGCGACCTGCTCGATCTCGACGCCCCCCTGGGTCGTGAACATGAACAGCGGCTTCTTGACGCCTCGGTCGAAGGTGAGCGAGAGGTAGTACTCCTTCGCGATGTCCGACGCCTGCTCGATCCAGAGGCGCTTGACGACATGACCCTTGATGTCGAGCCCGAGGATGTTCTTCGCGTGCTCCTCCGCCTCGTGCGCGTTCGCAGCGAGCTTGACGCCGCCGGCCTTGCCTCGCCCACCGGTGAGCACCTGCGCCTTGACGACGACGGGGCTCCCGAGCACCTCGGCCGCCTGGCGGGCCTCTCCGGGGGTCGTTGCCAGACGTCCCTCCCCGACCGGGATGCCGGCGCGCCGGAACAGCTCCTTCCCCTGATACTCGTAGAGATCCATGCGCGCTCCGAGGGTACCTGCACGGTTGTGCGAGCATCCGGACATGCGTCTCGCGCCGGCCACCGCCACACTCGCCGCCCTCGTGGCGGTTGTGGCCGCAGGCTGCGCCTCGACCGGCACCGCGCCGACGGTGCCCGCCACGGTCAGAGCGCCACCCCAGTCCGTCGAGCTCTCCTGGCGCGAGCCATACCCGCCGGCCCAACCCGCACTCGTCTTCGGCGTTTCCTCGTTCAAGGTGACCCGGGCGGGCTGGACAGCCGAGATCTCGGTGCAGAACCGGTCGAAGGTCGGCTGGGAGGTCGGCGACCCGCGGTATGCGGCGAACCTCGCCTTCGGCGTCCTCCTGTTCCCGGACGACGACCTCGACGAGCTGGAGCGGCGGAATCGCGCCGGCGACCTGCCGGCGATCCGCTCGGCAACACGCTACGAGCCGGCGCTGCCGCTGGTGCTCAAGCCCGGGACGACGTGGAAGGGAACGATCTCTGCGCCAGGAGCCCTCGCCGGCGGCCTCTGGGTGAGGATCTCGTTCGGGCCGTTCGTCAGCGTCGGCACGCCGCCGGAGGGAGCCGAGCCCCAGGTGGTGTGGTTCACCGACCACGCGTACCGCCTCGAAACGATCGCCGGCGAGCCCGCCTAGAGCCGGCTGACGTGCGCGCCAGGTGGGCGGAGCGGTGCGCGTCCGGCGGATGGTCGCGATCGTCGCGCACGCTCGTCCCGTTGGTCTGCTGGAGCCTCGGCCCGTCGACGGAAGGCAGCGCTACTCGCTCCCGAGCCCGGTCGAAGCAGCTGCCCGGGTGACGCCCGTGGCGCAAGCCTTGCCCGGGTCGGAGCCGGGCGCGACGGGCTCTTCCTCCTCCGCTCGCCGACTTGGCGGCGCCGACACGTCGTTCCGGCGCCGTCGGGCGGCCCCGGTTACATCGGCTGGGCGGTGGGACGGACGAGGATCTCGTTCACGTCCACATGCGGCGGCTGCGAGAGGGCGAAGAGCACGGCCCGGGCGATGTCGTCGGACACGAGCGGCGCGTCGATCGGCACGTTCTCGAAGAAGGGCGTATCCACGACGCCGGGCGCGATCACGGTCACCCTGATCCCCGTCCCGTCGAGCTCCTGGCGGGCCGACTCGGCCATGGCGTGCACCGCGTGCTTGGTCGAGGAGTAGAGCGACCCCGGGATCGCGCGACGGCCGGCGACGGAGCCCGTCAGGAGAAGCTGGCCCTTCGACTCTTTGAGCGCGGGCAGGGCGGCTCGGATCGTCAGGGCCGCGCCGTACACGTTGGTCAGCACCATCTCGCGCCAGTGCTCGACGGTGTCTCCCAAGAAGCTCCGCTGGGCGCCGAAGCCCGCGTTGGCCCACGCGGCGTCGATCCGGCCGAAGTGCTCGCTCGCCACCGTCACTGCAGCCTGCTGATCGGCCCAGTCGGTCACGTCGCACTCGACGGCGACTGCGGTGTCGCTGCCGCCGAGCTCGTCTGCGAGTGCTTCGAGCTTGTCGAGCGAACGAGCGGCGAGGACGAGGCGCCAGCCCTCCGATGCGAGCACGCGCGCTGTCGCGGCGCCGATCCCCGACGACGCGCCCGTGATCAGGATCACGCGATCGTGACTGCTCATGCTGCTGACTCTAGCCGAGCCACCCAGAGGGGGGCCGACTCGGGACCGACGCCGCAGCTCGCCGGAACAGGCGGCCCCGACTGCCGCTCGACCCTCGCCGTCAGCTCGCCGGCCGCGGTGGCGAACGTGACGAGATCATCCTCCGTCGAGACCAGCTGGAGGTCGAAGACGCCGTCGCAGCCGGTCACGGTGCGGGCGAGGATCTCCGCTGCCTGCACGGGCGGGGGGTAGATCGTGCGGCCTCGATAGAGGTCGAGCGGAATGCGCTCCGTCCCGAGCAGCTCGAGCACCTCCCCGGCGCGCTCGAGAGGGACCCGGCCGAGCTGAATCCCGAGCGGCAGCACGAGGAGATTCGGGGCGAACCGATGGCCCCCCTGGTGGGAGGAGAGCCAGACTCCATCGCCCGGCGACTGGCGCTGCAGCCCGTCGAAGAGCGGCACCCCGAGCCGGGCGCAACATGCATCCCGGCGCCCGTGGCCACAGACGAGCACGACCGGCCCCGCGACCGGGTCGCCGCCCTCGAGGTCGAGGCCCGTGATCTGGTCGAGCGCGGAGAGCTCGCGTCGCGTGACGATGCCGTCCTGCTCGCGCGAAGTCGCCTGAAGAACCACCACCCCGCTGCGGCGATGGGGGCGGCGGATGAAGACGACCTTGCCGGGAAAGCCCTCGAGCGTGCTGCGCACGCCCTCGGGCAGCTCCGTGTCGGCCAGGGCATCCCTGCCCCAAGCCCCGCGCACCTCCACGAGGAGCCACTCAGAGCCCTCCGTCGCCGTCGCCGCGAGCGGCTCGCCGGCTGCGAGCGACGCACCGGCACACGTCGTGCGGTCGCTCATCCCGGCAGCCTGTCGGAGAGGAGGCGCTCGAGGGCAGGATCGATCCCGAGCTCAGAGGCGAAGGCGCGATAGTCGGCGAGCGCCTTCTCGGCGTCGCGCCCTGGCCGGGCCACGGCGCGGAGGAGGACGTTCTTCGGCGTGTGCTCCAGGTCCACGAACTCGATCACCTGCACGTCGTACCCGACGGCTCCGAGCAGCTGCGCGCGCGCTGCGTCCGTCACCTCCGCGGCGAATCGCTCGCGCAACGTGCCGTGGCGGAGCAACGGGCCGAGCGCAGGCCGCGCGAGTTGGCCGATCAGCTCGTGCTGGCAACACGGCACCGCGAGGATCACCGGCACGTCGGCGCGAACCGCTCGGTCCAGCGCGTCGTCGGTAGCGGTGTCGCAGGCGTGCAGGCTGACGACGAGATCGACGCCCTGGAGCGCGTCGTAGCCGGCGATGTCTCCCACCTCGAACCGCAGCCCCTCCGCCCCGAGCCGGCGGGCGAGTGCCTCGCAGTGCGCCACGACATCGGACTTGAGATCGAGCCCGACGATTTCGGCGTCGCGCTCGCGGACGACGGTGAGCAGATGATGGAGCGCGAAGGTGAGGTACGACTTGCCGGAGCCGAAATCGACGATCCGCAAAGGGCCTGACGGAAGCGCCGGCAGGACGTCGTCGACGAGCTCCAGAAACCTGTTCACCTGCCGAAACTTGTCGAAGCGTTGCGCCCGCACCTTGCCCGCGGGCGTCATCACGCCGAGCTCAACGAGAAACGGCACCGGCACGCCGTCCGGCAGGATCCGCTGCTTGACGCGGTCGTGAGCGAGCGTCGCGGTCGGCTTGCTGGGAGGGCGGCGGAGGATCTTTACCTGCTTCCCCCCCGTCAGGATCTGCCAGTCGGCGTCGGTCGAATGGAGCAGCCCCTGCCGGAACTCGAGCTCGAGGAGGCGGACGAGCCTGTCCGGAGCCGCCTCGGGCACGACGTTCTCGTCCGTCGAGCGTGTCGCCCGGTGCGCCGTGAAGCGATACCGGAGCGCGTCGCCGATCGTCACCGGCGCCACGGTCACCCGTGAGGGATGCGAAGGGTCGCTGCGGCGCGGTCTGCTCAGCGTGGCGGCAGTCAGTGTGCCGTCGTCGATCAGCCGGCCCACGAGCTCCCGGAGAGCCGACTCCACCGCGGTCATCCGGAGCCGGCGACGATGCAGATCAGCTGCCCGTTCGCGACGCCCTGGCCGGAGACGACGCCGAGCTCCGTGACCACGCCGTCGTGCGGCGCGGGGATCTCGTTCTCCATCTTCATCGCCTCGATCACGCAGAGCACCTCACCGACCGCGACCGTCTGCCCCTCGGTCACGAGCACCTTGAGGACGGTTCCCTGCATCGGGCTTGCAACGGCTCCCGATCCCGACGCTCCACCGGCGGCCTCCCGTTCGCGACGCCGGCGCGCGAGCGGCGCCCACGGAGGCTCGGTCGTGTGCAGCCGCACATCGAACGAGCGCCCGTCGACTTCGACCGAGACGACGCGCTCCCGGGTCTGCACCCCATCCGACCCTCGCGCTACCGTTGTTGTCCGATGAGAAAACTGCTCCGTCATCTCCTCCGCACGTTGGGCCAGCTCCTCCGACTCGACGAGACCGTGACAGGTGCCCCCCTCCACGAAGCAGGGCTCGCTGAGCAGCGCCGCGTGGAAGCCGATCAAGCGTCGGTGTGCCCTCGATCCGAAACTCTGCCAGCGCGCGCAGCATCCGCCGCCGCGCAGTCTCCCGATTCGTGTCGTGGACGATGAGCTTCGCGATCATCGGGTCGTACAGGCCCGAGATCTCGTCGCCTGCCTGCACGCCGGAATCGACCCTGATCCCGGGGCCGCCCGGCTCCTCGTAGACGGTGATCAGCCCGGGCGCGGGCAGGAACCCCTTGCTCACGTCCTCGGCGTTGATCCGGCACTCGATCGCGTGCCCTCGCAGGAGGACCTCGTCCTGCCGAACCGAGAGCCGCTCTCCCTGCGCGACGAGAATCTGCTCCCGGACGAGGTCGATGCCCGTGACGAGCTCGGTGACCGTGTGCTCGACCTGGATTCGCGTGTTCATCTCCATGAAGAAGTACTCGCCTTCGCGCGTCAACAGCCCTTCGATCGTCCCTGCCGATCGGTATCCGGCCGCGCGCGCGGCATCGACGGCGATCTCGCCGATCCGTGCTCTCAACGCCTCGTCGACCGCGGGGGACGGGGTCTCTTCGACGAGCTTCTGGTGGCGTCGCTGAATCGTGCAGTCGCGCTCTCCGAGGAAGAGCACCGTGCCGTGCGCGTCGGCGAGGATCTGCGCCTCCACGTGACGGGGGTTCTCGAGATAACGCTCGACGTAGACCGCGTCGTCGGCGAAGTACTTCAGCCCCTGGCGCTGGGCGGCTTCGAAGGCCCGCCCGGCCTCCTTGGCGTCCGCGACGATCTCCATCCCCTTGCCGCCGCCGCCCGCTGCCGCCTTGATGATCAGCGGATAGCCGATCTCGTCACCGAGCTCGATTACGTGCTCGACCGATCGCACGGGCTCGGTCGCGCCGGGGATGATCGGAACCCCGGCCGCCTGCATCGCCGTCCGGGCCTCCGTCTTCGACCCCATCAGCTCGATCGCTGCGGGCGGAGGGCCGATCCAGGTCAGCCCGGCCTCCTCGACGGCGCGCGCGAAGGAGGCGTTCTCGGCCAGGAACCCATACCCCGGGTGAACCGCCTCGGCACCGGCTTTCAGCGCGGTCTCGATCAGCACGTCGGTGCGGAGATAGCTCTCCTCCGCCGGGCCCGGGCCGATCCTGTACGCCTCGTCCGCGACCCGGGTGTGCAGCCGGCCGCGATCGGCGTCCGAGTACACAGCCACGGCTTCCAACCCGAGCTCACGGAGCGTTCGGAAGATCCTGACGGCGATCTCGCCGCGGTTCGCGACGAGGACTTTGGTGAAGGCGGCCATGCGCTCCGCGTATTCTCCCCCAAGCATGACGTTCCCCGATCAGTTGACGCTCGCACGGGCGCTCGCCGTGCCCCTCGTCGTCGTGCTGTTCGCGTGGGAGTTCGAGAGCCACGCGTACTGGGCGACGGCCGTGTTCGTCGTCGCGATGGCAACGGACCAGATCGACGGCTGGCTCGCACGCCGTTGGAACCAGACGTCTGCCTTCGGCTCGCTGCTCGATCCGATCGCGGACAAGGTGCTCGTGATGGCGGCTCTCGTGATGTTGATCGGAGAAGGTGTCGCGCCGGCGTGGATGGTGGCGGCGATCGTCGTGCGGGAGGTCCTCGTCTCCGGGCTCCGCCTGGCAGCGATCGAGCGTGGGATCGTCGTCGCGGCCCGCGACCTCGGGAAGCTCAAGACCTGGGCCCAGGCCGTGGCCGTCGGCGTCGGCGGCCTGGCAGCGGCCGGGGCATGGAGCGCCGACGTCGCGTGGTGGGTGCTGCTCGTGGCGGTGCTGCTGACGTTGATCTCAGGGCTCGACTATGCCCGCGTCGCCCCACGCCTGCTCCGCGCCGACGGCGCCTAGTCTCGGGGGGCGCTACGGGCCGAAGCCGGGCGCGACGATGCTCGGTCGCGCTCGCCACCCGCCCCGGGGCCCTGTCGCCTCGCGCTAGCGATCCCGTCGGTCCCGTCCCTCTGGACCGCATCGTCGAGCCCTGCGCGTCGCCACGCGCCGTCGGCTGCTGCCGCGGTGGGCTCGTCCGCCGCGCGTACCTCGCGCAGCGCCCTCATTGCCGCGCGTGACCTCGGATCCTCGGGGCCGGTGTCGGGGACGAGCTCGATCTCCATGCCGGGAGGCTACGCCAGCTGGATCAGCCGCGCCGCCGTTGCCTTGAACGAGGCGACGACGAGGTCGCCTTCCTTCAATCCCAGGCGCTCGGCAGAGCCCCCGGTGATCTCACCCGCGAGCGGGCCGACCCGCACGCGGACGCGGTTCCCGATCGTGACGAGGGAGCCGATCGGCGCCGTGATGTGATTCAGGGTCGAGTCCTCCGGTGCAGTACGCGAGACGGATACCTCCCAGGGATGGACAGCGAGCGCGACTCGCCCAGTACCGGGATCCGTCGTCCAGGCGGCACCGCCGACGTCGAGCGCGACCCGCGTGAGCCCGCCGGCACCGGGCTCGGCGACGCCGTGGAGCAGTGTGGCGCCGGTGAACCGGGCGACGAATGGGTCGGCCGGGGCGGCGACCAGCTGCGAGGCCGAGCCGAGCTGGAGCAGCCGTCCGCCCACGAGCACACCGACCCGGTCGGCGAGTGCGGACGCATCCTCGAAGTCGTGGGTGACGAGCACGGCCGGAAGTCCGAGAGCCGCGAGCAGGTTCCGCAACTCACCGCGTACCGCGTCGCGCGTGTGTGTGTCGAGCGCCGAGAGCGGCTCGTCCAACAGCAACACGCGTGGCTCCCGGGCAATCGCGCGGGCAAGGGCGACGCGCTGGCGCTCACCGCCCGAGAGCTTGCCCGGCCGCTCGCCCGCTAGCGCCCCGATCCGGAACCTCCCGATCACCTCGTCGACGACGGCGGCCGAGGAGGCGCCGAAGGCGACGTTCTCCCGCACGGAGAGGTGCGGAAACAGCGCGTACTCCTGGAAGAGGAGACCGACCGACCGGTGCTCGGGAGCGAGGTCGACTCCCGTAGCGGTGTCCAGCCACGCTTCTCCGTCGACCGCCACCGTTCCGCGATCGGGCCGCAGCAGGCCGGCGACCGCCCTCAGCACGCTCGACTTCCCCGCACCGGAGGGGCCGACAAGAGCGACCGTCTCGGCCCCGACCGAGAGCGTCAGCTCGAGGCGGATGTCGCGGAGGGTGTGGGAAAGATCGATGTCGAGTGACGCCATGAGGGCACGAGCTTGACGGCGAGGAGGACGGCGGCGCTGGCGACGACCAGCTCGGCGCCGATTGCGAGGGCGGTATCGAAGTCGACGTCGAACTGCTGGTAGACGGCAAGGGAGAGCGTCTGGGTGACGCCCTGGAGCGAGCCCGCGAACATGATCGTGGCCCCGAACTCACCGATTCCTCGCGCGAACGACAGCGCGGCGCCCGCCCCGAGGCCGCTCAGCGAAAGGGGCAGCGCCACCCGGGCGAACGTGCGGGCCGGGCCGGCGCCGAGCGTTCGGGCCGCGTCGGTGAGGTCCCCGTCAACGTCACCGAAGGCCGCCACGGCGGTTCTCACGTAGAACGGGCCCGCGACGAAGACGACGGCAAGCACGACCGCGATCTTCGTGAACGCGAGCTCGAGGCCTAGCGCAGAGAGAGAGCTGCCGAGCAGGCCGAGCCGCCCGAACGTGGCGAGCAGCCCGATCCCGGCCACCGCCGGCGGAAGCACGAGTGGCAGCTCGATCAGCGTCAGTGCGACGCTGCGACCCCGGAAGCGGCGCGTGGCAAGGAGATAGGCAGTCGGCGTGCCGAAACCGATGATCAGCAGCTGGGCGGCGAGCGTCGTCTCGAGCGTAACGACGAGCGCGTCGCGCGCCACGTCGGATCCCAGCGCGCTGATCAGCTCACCGGGCGGCACACGGAGGAAGATCGCGGCGATCGGGACGACCAGGAATGCCAGCGTCACGACCGCTGCGGCCACGAGCACGACCGGGAAGAGGCGCCTCATGCCGGCAGTCCGAATCCAGCCGCCCGCAGGGCCTTGCGCCCTTCGGGGCCGAGCAGAGCTCTCAGGAACGCGGCGGCCGACGTCAGATCCCGTGGGTCACTCGCAATCGCAGCCTGGTAGACGACGGTCGGCTGCGCGCGCTCCGGCAACGCGATCCTCCGCACCTTGCGTGCCACGGATTGCACGTCCGTGGCATAGACGAATCCGGCGTCGGCCTCACCGAGCGCGACCTTCGTGACCACGCCCTTCACGTCGGTCTCGAGGCTGGCCGTCTTCCGCAGCACGCGGAGGAGACCGAGGCGCTCGAGGACCTCGCGGGTGTAGAGGCCGATCGGCACGTTCGGCCCTGCCACGACGAGGCGAAGCTTCGGCCGCTTGGCTAGGTCCCAGACCGTCCCGATCTTGGCCGGATTCCCCTTCGGCACGATCAGCACCAGACTGTTGCTCGCGAACATGATCGGCCGGCGCACGAGCCCTGCCGTGTAGAGCGACCAGGTGTAGCGTGGGCTCGCCGAGAGGAAGACGTCGAACGGGAACCCCTGGCGGATCTGCTCCGCCAGCTGGTTGGAGCCACCGAACGACGTCCGCGCAGCGGGATCGACGTTCGCGATCACCTTGGTCAGGGAGGCCGCAGCGAGAACCGTCGCGGGTGCGTCGACCCCGTGTTTCTCCGCGGTCGTGCGATTCGTGGTCGCTGCGATCCCGAAGACCACGGCGAGAACACCGATCGCGGTGCCGACGAGGAGCGCCGTCCGCGTCATCGCTCCACCATCACGCTCGTCGACTTGACGACTCCGGCAGCGCTGTCACCCTCCTTGAGGCCGAGCTCCTCGACAGCCTCGCGGGTCACGATCGCGACGACCCTCGCGGGCTCGGTGACATCGATCTCGATCCGGGCGAGCAGGCCGTCGACCTCGACGGAGCGGACGACACCGCGGAAGCGGTTGCGGGCCGTCAACCGCTCCGAGCCGCCGCTGCCCCGCAGCCGCTCGATCTCGCCGAGCGGCACGACGCGGCGGTTGCCGTCGTCCCGCTGGACCTTGATCTTGCCGGCGCGATCCCAGCGACGCAGCGTGTCGAGGCTGATCCCGAGCATGCGGGCGGCCTGGGCGGCAGCGACAGTCTTCTTAGGCATTACCTATGTATAGCGAATCGCGCCGCAGGTGTCATGCCGTGCGACCCCACCCGGGCGCCGACGGCCGCGGTACGTCTCAAGGGCGTTCCTCGGCGCCTAGCGCGCCATCCGCGCCGAGTAGTCCCAGCTAGAGAGGTCGACCGGGTCGAGGCGGAGCGCGACCTCGGGCGTCGTCCTCGCCAGGAGGCCCCGCGCAAGCGCGCCATCCGTGCCACCGAGATAGCGGATGAGCAGTTCTTTCAGGGTGGCCAGGCCGTGGTCGGCCTCGATCGACACTCGGGCCCGGCCGCGCACACCGCGGTACGGCGGTTGCTCGCTCGCCACTTCGAATGCGCAGCGCGCATCCTGCTCGAGCGCGCGCACGACCGAGCTCGAACGCTGCGTCGCGCACACGAGCTCATCACCACGCCGGACGAACCAGAGCGAAAGCACCAGCGGCCACCCGGACGGCGTGATGCAGGAGAGGCGCACCGGGATCACGGCCGCATCGAGGAACGCGGCGACCTGTTCCCGGTCGAAAGGCCCTGCGAGCCGCGCAGAGGCAAGAGACACGTTCGGAGGTTAGCCGTTTTGAGCCCGCGGCCACCCCGCCCCGAAGGCTCAGAGAGGGATGTTGCCGTGCTTGCGCTTCGGGGTGGGCTCTCGTTTGCCCAGGTGCATCTCGAGCGCACGAATCAGGTACGAGCGCGTCCGCCGTGGTTCGATCACGTCGTCGACGTAGCCCCGCTCCGCCGCCGAGTACGGGTTCGCGAACCGCTCCACGTAGTCGGCGATCAGCTCCGCTCGGCGAGCCTCCGGGTCGGCCGCGGCGGCCAACTCCTGCCGGAAGACGATGTTGACGGCACCCTCAGGTCCCATCACCGCGACCTCCGCTGTCGGCCAGGCGATGTTGACGTCGGCTCTGATGTGCTTCGAGCTCATGACGTCGTACGCGCCTCCGTACGCCTTCCGCGTGATCACGGTCAGCTTCGGCACCGTCGCCTCGGCGTAGGCATAGAGGAGCTTGGCGCCGTGGCGGATGATGCCGCCCCACTCCTGTGCCGTGCCGGGCAGGAAGCCGGGGACGTCGACGAACGTGACGAGGGGAACACCGAAGGCGTCGCACGTCCGCACGAACCGCGCCGCCTTGACGGACGCATCGATGTCGAGCACGCCAGCGAGGGCGTTCGGCTGGTTTCCGACGATCCCGACGGAATGGCCCCCGAGCCGTGCGAAGCCGCAGACGATGTTCTGCGCGTAGTCCGCCTGGAGCTCGAGGAAGTCGGCGTCGTCGACGACAGCGCGGATCACGCGCTTCATGTCGTATGGCTTGTTCGGCGAATCGGGTACGAGCGTGTCGAGCTCCGGCACCTCGCGGTCGACGGGGTCGGAAGGCACCGCGTACGGAGGCGGCTCGAGGTTGTTCTGCGGCAGGAACGAGAGCAGGTAGCGCGCATCCTCCAGCACCGCCTCCTCGTCCGGAGCAACGAGATGCGCGACCCCGGAACGGGAGGCGTGCGCCGACGCGCCGCCGAGCTCCTCCTGCGTCACCTGCTCGCCGGTAACGGCTTTCACGACATCGGGCCCGGTGATGAACATGTACGACGAGCCCTCGGCCATGAGCACGAAATCGGTGATCGCCGGTGAGTAGACCGCGCCGCCCGCGCAGGGCCCGAGGATGAGCGAGATCTGCGGCACCACGCCTGAGGCCTGCACGTTCCGCCAGAAGATCTCGGCGTAGCCCGCCAGCGAGACGACGCCCTCCTGGATTCGCGCGCCTCCGGAATCGTTGATCCCGATCACGGGGCACCCGACCTTGACGGCCATGTCCATCACCTTGCAGATCTTCTCCGCGAAGACTTCGCTGAGCGAGCCGCCGAAGACGGTGAAGTCCTGTGAGAAGACGCAGACGGGGCGGCCGAGCACCGTGCCGTACCCCGTTACGACGGCATCGCCCCAGGGTCGCTTCTCGCGCATCCCGAACTCGACCTCGCGATGGCGCACGAAGCGGTCGAGCTCGACGAACGAGCCGGGGTCGAGCAACCGCTCGACCCGTTCGATCGCGAGCAGCTTGCCGCGGGCATGCTGCTTCGCGACCGCGGCCTCGCCGACAGGTGTCGCGGCCTCGGCGCTCAGCTCCTCCAGCCAGCGGAGCTTCGCCTCGGTCGTGTCGTGCGTCCCCCGGATCGCGTCGCCTGCCGCCATGCGGAGGAGCCTATCGCGCCCGCTGCGGCCTCGACGCACCTGCGTCGAGGGCAACTCTCCGCTCGACGACGCGGTCCAACGCAGCTCGAAGCACCGATAGAGTCCGCGCGTGGCCGCTCCTCTCGACCGCTCAGCGACCTGGCCCTACGACGACGCCGGCGAGCCGGGCAGGTTCTCGTATGCACGCGACGAGCACCCGAACGCGGTCGCCGTCGAGACGACACTCGGAATGCTCGAGGGTGGCCGCTCGCTCCTCTACCCCGCCGGCATGACGGCCGTGACCGGTGTCGTGCTGACGTTGCTCCGCCCCGGCGCCACGGTCGCGCTCGCCGAGGGCTCCTACTACGGCCACGGCCGGCTGTTCGACCACCTCCGGCCGTGGGGCCTCAGCTTCGTCGAATACGACCAGACCGGCGCTCCGCCTGCCGGGGTCGACCTGATCCTGATCGAGGCTCCGTCGAACCCGATGCTGACGATGCCCGACTTCGAGGCGGCTGCGGCGCACCCGGCACCGGTCGTCTGCGATGCAACGCTCGCCTCGCCGCTCCGGCTACGGCCACTCGAGCTCGGCTGTGACGTCTCGCTGCACAGCGCCACGAAGGTGCTCGCCGGCCACGACGACCTCCTCGCGGGCGTCGTCTCGGTGCGCGAGGATGCGCTGTTCGAGCGCCTGCATCTGACCCGCAGGGTCACGGGCCTCGTTGCATCGGCAGACACGGCGTGGCTGCTGGACCGCGGCCTGCGGACACTCGAGGTCAGGCTGGAGAGGATGGAGGCAACCGCCCGGATCGTGGCGGATCGCCTCGCCGCACACCCGGCGGTCACGGCCGTGCGCTACCCGGCGTTCGGCTTCCTGATCTCGTTCGACGTTGCCGACGGCGCCGCGGCACGGAGGGTCGAAGTGGCCGTCTCGACGATCGTGAACGCAACGAGCCTCGGCGGCACCGTCTCGAAGATCGAATCGCGCCATCGCTGGGAAGGTGAGCGCTGCCCCGAGGGGCTGCTGCGGCTCTCGATCGGTCTGGAAGGCGTCGACCCGCTCTGGGCCGATCTCGAGCAAGCTCTCCGTCAGGCCTGACGCCACTGCTGGGCCGCGCCTGTAACGAAACGGCCCGCTCTCGATACCGTACGACCATGCTCTTCACACGAAAGTCCCATGACCTGCCCGCCCCGGAGGACACGCTCCCGGGCCGGCCCGATCCCATCCCCGTGACCGAGCGCCACGTGGTGCTCGACACCCCGCTCGAGCCCCCGTTTCCGGACGGGATCGAGACTGCCATCTTCGGAATGGGCTGCTTCTGGGGCGCCGAGCGCCTCTTCTGGCAGCTGCCGGGCGTCTACACGACCGCGGTCGGCTACGCCGGCGGCACGACGCCGAACCCGAGCTACCAGGAGACGTGCTCCGGCCGCACGGGCCATACGGAAGCCGTGCTCGTCGCCTACGACCCGACCCGGATCTCGTACGACCAGCTGCTGCAGACGTTCTGGGAGGGCCACGACCCGACCCAGGGGATGCGGCAGGGGAACGATGCCGGCTCGCAATATCGCTCGGCGCTCTACTGGACATCCGACCCCCAGCAGGAAGCGGCCCTCGCCTCGAAGGCGCGGTATGCGATGGCCCTGGCGCAGGCCGGCTACCCCGCGATCACGACCGAGCTCGCGGCGGCAGGCCCCTTCTACTACGCCGAGACCTACCATCAGCAGTACCTGGCGCGGAACCCGGGTGGCTACTGCGGAATCGGCGGCACGGGCGTCTCCTGCCCGGTCGGGACGGGCGTCTCGGGCTAGGAAGGCCCGACGGGCAGACCGCTCTCGAGGTGGGCGGCCAGCTCGACGAAGCCCGCTGCGAGGGCGGCCGCCTCGACGTCGCCCACTCTGGCGATCACCCGCCAGAAGTGGAAGTCGACCGCAGCCGCCAGGGCGGCCTCGACGCGCTCGGGGTGCCGTCCCGCATCGAGGTCATGCCCGAGCACCCGGCTGACGGACGCGAGGTAGTCGCCGTAGCCTTCCTCCACGAATGGCCTCATGGCCGGCACGAGCTCGACATCCCGGAGCACATTGGCTGCCATCGGCTCGGTCTCGCGGTACCAACGGTAGAGGTCGACCAAGCCCTTACGTAACCGATCGCCGGGGTCGGCGATCGTCAACCAGCGAGCAGGGTCCGGAGCGGGATGCTGGGCGTCCCAGTGCGCGGAGCATGCGGCGAACAGCGCCGGCTCGTCCGGAAAGTGGTTGTAGACGGTTGCGCGCTGGACTCCGGCGAGGCGGGCGATCTCGCTGATCGTCGTCGCGGCCGGGCCGACGGTTCGGTGGAGCTCGACGGTTGCCTCGGTGATCCGGCGGCGCGTCTCGTCCTGCTGCTCGGCGCGCCGCTGCAGCTCGTACTTGCGCTTTGGGCTCATTCGCTGTACACGGTGTTCGTTGAATTTGACATCGGCCGGGAATCCCACCATTATTGATTTTACATATTGTCCATCGAAATGGAGGATCGGAGATGATCGAGACTACGGCAGCCAGGGTGCTGGGGCCGGCGGACGGCAAGCAGGGGTTCCTCGGCTCGATCGGGGTGCGGTTCATGATCGACGGGCACGAATCCGGCGGAGGGTTCTCGCTCGTCGAGCACCCGATGTCGCCGCGGGCGCTCGCAGCGCCCCTCCACCGTCACACCCGCGAGGACGAGTACAGCTTCGTGCTCGAGGGCAGGGTCGGCGCGCTCCTCGGAGACGATGTCGTCGTGGGCGGTCCCGGCGACCTGATCTTCAAGCCGCGCAAGCAGTGGCACACGTTTTGGAACGCCGGGGACGAGCCGGCGCGTCTGCTGGAGATCATCTCCCCCGCCGGCTTCGAGCAGTTCTTTGCCGAACTGGTCGACCTGGGCGGCCTCACCGAGGCACCGGAGGACGCGATCGCCGTGCTCTGCGCGAAGTACGAGCTCGAGGTAGATCCCTCCAGCGTTCCCGGCCTCGTAGAGCGGTTCGGGCTGAGATTCCCGGGCGAGCCGAGCTGACGCTACGGAGCAGCGCCTGGCCCCGGCACCCGAGGCACAAGGGGGCCGGGCGCTGCTCGCCGGCCCGCGACTGAGGGACGGCACCGGCTGCGCGGTTGCTTCAGGGAAGCTGCCAGAACGGGCCGGTCAGCTCGAGCCGGTCCAACACCGCCTGGTTCTGGTCCCGCGTGTGGGGCTGCCATTCGGGCGGTAGGCGGTCGCTCCACCAGGCATGCGCAAGCTCGCTCAGCTTGGCCACCGAGATCGTCGCTCCGGGCGAGCGGCCGTCGAGCCACCGCTCGATGTGCTCTTCCGACCGGAAGAGATTCATCGACCCTCAGGTGAAGACGATGTCGTCCCACCAGTGGGCGGCAGGCACCAGGCAGTGGAACAGCAGGGTCTCGTCGTCGGGTTGCTGGCCGCGCACCTCGATCGCGATCGCCTCGCCACAGTCCGCGCACGCTGTCTCGATCCGACCGTCCACATGCAGGGCCGCACAGATCCCGAACGCATCCCAGGCGCAGTTCGCGTACCAACTGCGACCATCGGCGTGGACGCGGTATGGCGTCGGCACGGCCGAGAACGGGTTCGCCATCCGCAGTTCCCCGGTGCCCGGATCGAGCACGATCGCGTGAGCGTCGTGAAGCCGCTGCCAGCCGCTCGCGACCTCGGCCACCGGCAGGCCGATGGCGCCGGCCACCTCGCCCTGCGTGGGGGCGCGACCGAACTCGACGAACATCGAGTAGGTCAGCGCACGCAGGCTGAGGTCGCGGTCGTCCACGGGACGATTCTTTCAGACGCCGGAACGCGCGTCGACCGGCCTCCGTCCGGCAACCCGCGGGACGCGCGCGGCAACGGTGATGTCCGCGAGCGTCCCGCTCGATCAGCAGGAGCGCGACCTCTCCGACGCCTCACCCGCCCGCCTCGAGGGTTGGGCAGGAGGTCGCGAATCAGTGCTGGTGGCTCATCTCCAGGATCTGCTCCCGCGAGTACTTGCCGACGAGATCCGGATGGTCGGCGGCGATGTGCGCGTGGACATTCTCGACGAGCGAATCGTCGCTCTCGCCCTCGACGTCCTTTCCGCACGGACAGTGGACGACTTTCATGTCTGCCTCCTCGGTCGGTGAGCCATGAAGACTACGCACGAGAGGGCTCCGTCCGGCCGGGTGTTTCGGGCGTCGCCACCGGGAGAACACGCGCGAGACGCAAGGTCTCGGCACGAGCGGAGCCGCGCGAGCGGCTCGAGGAACGGGCTAGGGTCTCGTCGCCGCCCGGGTCGTCGCTGGGCGCTCGGTGGTGACGCCGGCGGCGCCCGCAAGCCGCTGGGCGAAGTAGACGGGGATGATCGACACGGCGATCACGAAGAGGGCGACGACGTTCACGATCGGTAACTGCCTCGGCCGCGCGAGCGTCGCGAAGATCCAGATCGGGAGCGTCTGCTGCGCCCCGGAGGTGAAGATCGTGACGACCACCTCGTCGAACGAGAGCGCGAATGCGAGCAGCGATGCAGCCAGGAGCGCGGTCTTCATCTGCGGGAACATGACGTAGCGGAACGTCTGCCACGCGTCGGCGCCGAGATCGGAGGACGCCTCGTCGAGCGACCCGGACGTCCGTCGCATGCGGGCGATCACGTTGTTGTAGACGACGACGACGCAGAACGTGGCATGGCCGACGATGATCGTCGAGAGGCCGAACGAGACGCCGAGCGGCCCCAGGACGTCGAGGATCGTCGCCTGGAGCGCCAGGCCGGTGACGATGCCCGGGAGGGCGATCGGGAGGATCACGGCGAACGTGATCACCTCCCGGCCGAAGAAGCGGTGCCGCGCCACCGCCATCGAGGCGAGCGTGCCGAGGACGAGCGCGATCGCGGTCGCGCCGAGCGCAGCGAAGAGCGAGAGCTGCAATGCGTCTCGGACCTTCTCGTCCTCGTACGCGACCCGGAACCACTTCGCGCTGTAGTTCTCGATCGGCCACTTCTGGGTCACGTTCTCGTTGAAGGCATAGAGCGCGATCACGATCAGCGGGATGTAGATGAACGCGAGCGTCAACGAGGCGACGCCCCGGAGCAGGTTGCGAGTGAGCCGGGACTCGACCATCAGAGCGCCTCGAACGCCTTCAGCCGCCGGGCGATCCAGAGGTACACGAGGACGACGACGAGCGGCACGAACGCGTACGCAGCGGCCGTCGGCAGCGCCTGTCCGCGGATGTTGTAGATCACCGTGCCCATGAACTGCTCGCTCGTGATCAGCCCGGGGGCGATGTAGTCGCCGAGCGTGAGCGAGAACGTGAAGATCGAGCCTGCCACCACCGCCGGGAAGGCCAGGGGAACGATCACCCGACGGAACGTGGCGAACGACCGCCCACCGAGATCAGACGACGCCTCGAGCAGCGACACGGGGATCCGCTCGAGTCCGGCGTAGACCGGCAGGATCATGAACGGCAGCCAGAGGTACGTGAACACGAGCCACAGGCCGACGGAGGAGAAGCCGTCGAAGGTGATCCCCAGTGGGCCGAGCACCCAGTTGATGATCCCGCCCTGCGAAAGGATCGTTCGCCACGCGTACGCCTTCACGAGGTAGTTGGCCCAGAGCGGCATCAGCACGGCGATCACGAGCAACGCGCGCACGCGCGGCGAGGCGACGCGAGCCATGTAGTAGGCGATCGGGAAGGCGAGGATCACGTCGGCGATCGTGACCGCCGAGGCCATCACGATCGTGCGGATCGCGACGTCGCGGTAGACGGGGACCTCGATGATCCTCTGAAAGTTCTCCAGCGTGAACGAGTGGATGATCTGAGCGGTGAAGGGGTCCGTGTCCCAGAACGCCGAGAGCAACAGCACGAACAACGAGCCGAAGTAGACGATCACCAGCCAGCCGAGCGGCAGGCCGAGCAGCAGCCACAGCCGAAGCCGCGGGCGGTTGAAGAGGAACGTCGAGAGCCGCCGCCCCGGGGTCCGGGGCGGCGGCTCGAGCTGCGTGACGGAGCTCAGGGAGCTACCCCCTGATCTCCGTCCAGGCGGTCTTCCAGTCCTCCTGCGTCTTGCAGGTCGTGCTGTCGTCGTCGTCGCCGCAGTCCTCGACCGGCGTCGTCCAGTAGTAGACGTCGTTCCACCACTCTTCGTCGTCGGCGTGGTACTCGGCGCAGTGCTCCGCGTTCTTCGTCAACGCGCACGCCTTCAGGTTGACCGGAGCCTCTCCGAAGCCCTCGGCGACCGCTGCCTGAGCCTCCGGGGAGATCATGTGATCCATCCAGAGGTACATGCAGTTCGGGTTCGTAGCCTTGGAGTAGATCATCCAGGTGTCCGACCAGCCGGTCGTGCCCTCCTTCGGCTTGATCGCCGTGACCGCGACGGGCGGCTTGGCGGCCGTGAGCTGGACGTACTGATAGGGCCAGGTCGTGCCGACGACGCTATCGCCGTTCGTGAACGACTGGATCTGCTTCGCCACGTCGCCGGGCCAGTACTCCCCGACGTTCGGCGCCTGCCGCTTGAGCAGGTCGACGGCGGCGTTGAACTGCTCGTCGTTGAGCTGATACGGGTTGTCGATCCCGAGGTCCGGCTGCGTCGCCTTCAGGTAGACCGCAGCGTCGGCAATGAAGATCGAGTCGTCGTAGATCGAGATCTTGCCGTTGTAGTCGCCGGAGCCGTCCGGCCAGATCACCGACCAGCTGTCGGTTCCGGCGGGCACCATGTCGTTCCGGAACATCAGGTAGTTGGGGCCGCGCCCGTGCGGGGCGCCGTACGCCTCGCCGTCGAGCGAGTTGTACGACTGGTTCTTGATCCCCTCCTGCACGTCCGCGTAGTTGGAGAGCAGTTCCGTGTTGACCGGTGCGACGTCGCCGGTCGTCATCAGCCGGACGCTCGCATTACCCGACGCCGAGACGCCGTCGTACTCGCCGGTCTGGATCAGCGAGATCATGTCGTCCGAGCTCGCGCCGTCCTTGGCGTTCACGGTGCACCCGGTGCTCGCCGTGAACTCGTCCACGAGCGTCGCGTAGCCCGGCCACTGGACGATGTTGACCTTGCCTTCCTTCCTGGCGTTCTCCTGGATCTCCTCGAGCGTCGAACCGAGGCCCGCGATCTGCCAGTCCCCACCGCCGGCCTCGTCGCTGCCTCCGCAGCCCGCGGCGACGACGGCGAGCGCACCGACCGTCAGGCCGAGCGCCGCCCTGAGACCGAGTCGCTGTCTCCTCTTCGTCATTCCGTTCCCTCCTCCGTGGTTTCGATGACCGACTCCTGCTCTTGCCGCCATGCAAGCTCGACACGGCGACCCTTGACCTCGAGCACGTCGCTCGAGCCCTCTTCGAGGTTCTGTGCCAGCACCTGGAGCACGCCGCCGCGATCGAGGGCGACGTGATATCGGGTCACCGGGCCGACGTACTCGACGTCGGAGACCACGCCCGGCTCGATGTGCCTGCCGTCCGAGTCGCTCCCGTCCGGCAGGATGCTGATCTTCTCGGGCCGCACCGTGTACCGGCGGCCGTCACGGTGGATCACGTTCGACACGCCGACGAAACCGGCGATGAACTCGCTCTGGGGATGCTCGTACACCTCCGCCGGCGGGCCGATCTGCTCGATGCGGCCCTGGTTGAAGACCGCGATCCGGTCGCTCATCGTCAGCGCTTCTTCCTGGTCGTGCGTGACGTAGACGAACGTCATCCCGAGCTCTCGCTGGAGCTGCTTGAGCTCGATCTGCAGCTCCTGCCTCAACTTCAGGTCGAGGGCCCCCAGGGGCTCGTCCAGGAGCAGAGCCCGCGGCTCGTTGACGATTGCCCGCGCGAGCGCGACACGTTGACGCTGGCCGCCCGAGAGCTGCGAGGGCTTGCGATCCCCGTGCTCGTCGAGACGGACGACGCGGAGCACCTCGTTCACCCGGCGCTGTCGTTCCTGCTTGGGCACCTTCTTCACCATCAGTCCGTACTCGACGTTCTGCCGCACCGTCATGTGCGGGAAGAGCGCGTAGTCCTGGAAGACCGTGTTGACGGGCCGGTCGTATGGCGGCAGGCGCGAGACATCTTCTCCGGCCAGCGCGATCGTCCCCGCGTCCGGCTTCTCGAAGCCAGCGATCATACGGAGCGTCGTCGTCTTGCCCGACCCCGAGGGGCCGAGCATCGTGAAGAACTCTCCTGCAGCAATGTCGAGGTCGATGCCATCGACGGCGACGACGTCGCCATACGTCTTTCTCAGGCCGCGCAGTGCTACATCGGCGGGTGTGTCAGACAGCGACGATCGACTCCTCGAGGAGCCGGAGCCCCTCCTCCAATTCTCCATCGGAGATCGTGAGCGGTGCCAACAGACGTATGACATTGCCGTGGATCCCGCACGCAAGCAAGAGCAGGCCGCGCTCGAAGGCCGCACCGACGATCGCAGCCGCACGATCCGGTGACTGCTCGACGAGCTCGAAGGCGAGCATCGGGCCGAGGCCGCGCACCTCGCCGATCTCGGGGCGTCCCGCGGCCAGCGCCTCGAGCCGAGAGCGCAAGGTCTCCCCCAGCCCAGACGCCTGGGCGAGAAACGCGGGGTCGGCGACCGCATCGAGCACGGCCGCGGCGGCAGCGCACGAGAGCGGGTTGCCGCCGAACGTGCCGCCGAGCCCGCCCGCCGGCACCGCGTCCATCAGCGACGCGTCACCCGTGACCGAGGCCAGCGGGAGACCGCCACCGATCGACTTGCCCGCCACGAGCAGATCGGGCGCGATGCCGTCGTAGTGCTCGATCGCCCACATCTTCCCCGTCCGCCCGACCCCCGACTGCACCTCGTCGTCGACGTAGAGGATCCCATGCTCGCGACAGAGCTCGGCCAGGCGCTCGAGGTAGTCCGCCGGCATCGGCAGGAAGCCACCTTCCCCCTGCACCGGCTCGAGTACCGCGCAGGCGACCGTGGCGGGATCGACCTCGGCCTTGAACAGCTGCTTCAGACCGGCGATTGCATCGTCGCTCGTGACACCCCGATAGGGGTTCGGGACGGGCGCGCGATACACCTCGGGCGCGAAGGGCCCGAATCCGGCTTTGTACGGCTTGACCTTCGCCGTCATCGTCATCGTCAGCAGCGTGCGGCCGTGAAAAGCATTGTCGAAGACGAGCACAGCCGGTCGGCCGGTAGCGGAGCGCGCGATCTTGACGGCGTTCTCGACGGCCTCGGCGCCCGAGTTGAGGAGAATCGACTTCTGCTGCTCGCCGGCGCACGGGGACAGTTCGGCCAGCCGTCGGCAGACCTCGACGTACGGCTCGTAAATCCCGACCATGAAGCACTGATGGAGGTAGTCGTCCGCCTGGGCCTTGATCGCGTCGACGACCGGCGCGAATCGATGGCCGGTGTTCTGGCACCCGATCCCCCCGGCGAAGTCGATGAACGTGCGCCCGTCGACGTCGGTGACGCGGGCGCCGTCGGCGTGTGAGACGACGAGCTTGGGGGTCGAGACGCCGGCGCTGACGTAGCGGGCGCGCTCGGCCAGGATGCGGTCGTGCTCCGTCTGCGTGGTGGTCGACATCGGCGAAGTATGCACCAGTCGGCGCCCGCGCATCGCGGCGGCCTCTCGCGGCCGCAAGCGCCGGAAATCGACCGGTCTGCGCCCTCCCTGGATTACGGATAACCGCACCTGGCGGCAGGGCTGTCGGTGGCAGGCTCGATCCGTTCGACGTGAGCGACGACTAGACGAAAGGAACGGATCCCATGACACAGATGATCGATAGCCCGCCTGCGGCCCCCGGCGGCTCAGCAGACCTCATCCTCTACCCCGGCGACCATGGCTGGGACGAGGGACGGCTCGCCTGGAACCTCGCCGTCGACCAGCATCCGGCCGCCCTGGCGCTGCCGCGTTCGGCGGCGGACGTCGTGGCCGTCGTCGACCACGCCCGGCTCGTGGGCCTCAAGGTCGCCGTGCAGGGAACGGGTCACGGTGCCGCGCCGCGCGGTGCCCTCGACGGGACGATCCTGCTCAACATGTCCCGGCTGCAGGGCGTCGAGATCGATCCGGTCGCCCGCACCGCGCGGGTCGCGGCGGGGACGCTGTGGCTCGACGTCGTCGCGGCTGCCGCGGAGCACGGCCTGACCGCACTCCATGGGTCGGCCCAGGACGTCGGCGTCGTCGGCTACTCGCTCGGCGGCGGGATCGGCTGGCTGGCCCGCAAGCACGGCCTCTCCGCATCGAGTGTCCTCGGGGTGGAAATCGTGACGGCGGCAGGAGAGCTCCTCCGCGCCGACGCCGACGAGAACCCCGACCTCTTCTGGGCCATCCGCGGCGGGGGAGGGAACTTCGGGGCCGTGACAGCGATCGAGATCGCGCTCTACCCGGTCGCCGAGGCGTTCGCCGGTTGGCTGATCTGGCCGATCGAGCGGGCCGCGGAGGTGCTCGGCGCCTGGGCGGCCTGGACGAAGACGGCGCCCGAGGAGGTCACCTCTGTCGGTCGCCTGCTGCAGATCCCACCCGTGCCCGAGATGCCCGAGGAGCTTCGCGGACGGCAGCTCGTCGTGGTCGAGGCCGCCTTCCTGGGTGACGAGGCGAGCGGACGCGAGCTCCTGCAGCCGCTGCTCGAGCTCGAGCCCGAGGTCGACACCATGAACGTCGTCCCCGCCCTGGCGCTGACCGAGCTGCACCAGGACCCGCCGCACCCGATGCCGGGGATCGGCAACGGGTGGCTGCTCGACGGCTTCGATGCAGAGGCTGCGACCGCAATCGTGGCGGCAGCCGGGATGGACGGCACCTCACCGCTCCTCTCGCTCGAGATCCGCCATCTCGGCGGTGCCGCAGGCAGGCCGTCGCCGAACGGCGGCGCTCTCTCCCACATCGGCTCCGACTACGTCCTCTTCGCCCTGGGAGTGCCGATGGGCCCCGTCTCGCCGGAGGCGATCGAGGACAAGCTCGACGAGGTGAAGGAGGGCAGCGGGCCATGGGACGGTGGCGGTGCGTACTTCAACTTCGCGGAGCGGCGCACCGATCCGAGGACCTTCTACGCGGATGGCGTCTACGAGAGGCTGCTCGAGATCCGCGCGGAGGTCGACCCAGATCGTCTCTTCCGCGCCAACCATCCGATCGGCTGAGTGCGCCAGATGCGCTTCCGGGCCGGCGTCGCCACGCCACGCCGGCCCGGCACCGCCATGGCCACCTTGTCCATATGCCGATCCCGACCCGGGGGTACGGCCAGCCGTACCCCGCGGAACGGTCCCGTGTGCCACGATTCGCTCGTGGGGCAGACCGTCCTGATCATCGACGACCACGCGAGCTTCCGCGCCTCGGCACGCGCGATCCTCGAGGCGGACGGGTTCGAGGTGATCGGAGAGGCGGAGAACGGGGCGGATGCGCTCCGGCTCTTGCGCGACTTACGCCCGACCGTCGCGCTCCTCGACGTCCAGCTTCCCGACATGAGCGGCTTCGACGTCTGCATCGAGTGCGGCGACCTCGACGAGACGGCGATCGTGCTCGTCTCCAGTCGCGACGCCCTCGACTACCGCGGCCTCCTCGAGGCGAGCGGCGCCCGTGGGTTCATCCCCAAGGCAGAGCTGACGGGCGAAGCCGTGACCGCTCTCCTGCCATGACCCGTGTTCGCCTCCTGGCCGCGGCCGCTGCAGTCGCCGCGGTGAGCACCGTCGTGCTCGCGACCGCCTTGACGAGCAACTCGAGCCGCTCTGCGGTGATGGTGGCGCTCGCCGTCCTCGTCGGAGCCGGCGGGGTCACCGGTGCGGCGTCCGTTGGCCCTCCGGAGCCACGGCCACCAGGCCCGGGCACAGGACCAGCTCGTGTTCCTCGAGACCCTCCTCGACACCGCCCCGAGCCTGTTCGTGCACCTCGACACCGCTGGTCGGATCCTCAACCACAACGCGGCGGCGCTCGACGCCTCGGGGCTCGCCGAGTCGGGCGACCTCCTCAGGCGCTTCTTCTGGGATGTCTTCATCGATCCGGCCGAGCGAGAGGACGTGATCGGCCGCTTCGAGGAGTCGGCGCCCGATCATGCCGCCGACGAGTACGAGAACGCCTTCACGAACGCGCGCGGCGAGGAGCGTGTCGTCTTCTGGCGCTCGGCCCCCGTGTCGGCGACCGGCGGCCGGGCGACCGGGATCATCGCGACGGGCATCGACATCACCGAACGAAAGCACCGCGAGCTCGAGCTCCAGCGCGAGAGAGACGCCACGACGATGGTGCTCGAAGCCACTCCGGCCACGATCGTGGTGCTGGCGCGCGACGGGACGATTCGCGATCGCGACTCCGGCAACCCTCGAGCCGCCGTCAACCGCTCCTTCCGGGACCTGCTCGGCTGGCGGGACGAGCAGATCCTGGGTCGCAGCTTCCTCGATCTCGTGGCGCCGGGGGGCGAGGCAGCCGCCCGCGAAGCGATCGAGATCGCGGCCGCCGGTGGCACGTCGCCGACCCTCGAGTCCGCGTGGCTCCGATGGGACGGCGGCATGGTCACGTTCTCCTGGACGGCCTCCCCGGTCGTGGACGTGACCGGGCGGACCGACGGGCTCGTGCTCGTGTCCGCAGTCGACGTCACGGAACGGCGGGCTCGAGAGATCGAGGCGGAGCGGCGCAGGAACTACATCAACGACCTCACCGAGGCGATCCCCAGCTATCTCCTCATCGTCCACCCGGACGCAACGATCTCCCACGACAGCGTCAACCCTGCCTTCGAACGGGCATTCGGCTGGACGTCGGCGGAGATGGCGGGGCGACGCTTCGTCGGTGACCTGACCCCCGGAGACGACGACGCGGCGCGCCTGCTGATCTCCCGAGCCGCCGGCGGCGAGACCCTGGGCGAGATCGAGTCACGCTGGGCGAAGAGCGATGGCGACCATCGCATCGTCGCGTGGACGGCGCGGCTCATCACCGGCTGGAATGGCGAGCAACTGGTTCTCGTCGCCGGCGCGGACGTGACCATGCGCCGGATCCACGAGCAGGAGGTGCGAGCGTCGCGCACGCGCCTGGTGCAGGCCGCGGACGAAGCGCGGCAGCAACTGGAGCGCAACCTGCACGACGGCGCGCAGCAGCGGCTCGTGGCGCTCGCCGTGTCGCTGCGGCTCGCGGAGTCCCGGCTCGCCACCGACCCGGACGCGGCTGCGCGCCTCGTGGTCGGAGCGCGCGAGGAGCTGTCGCAGGCGCTCGAGGAGCTCCGCGAGCTCGCGCGCGGGATCCACCCGGCGATGCTCACCGACCGCGGGCTCGAGGCCGCGCTCGAGGGCCTCGTCCAGCGAACGCCGATCCCTGTCGAGCTCGAGTTCACCGCTCCACGCCTGCCGACCGGCGTCGAGGCGGCCGCCTACTACGTGATCGCGGAGTCGCTCACGAACGCCGCCAAGCACGCCGGAGCGACGGGCGTGCGCGTCAGCGTCGTCGAGGCCGGCGACTGCGTCAGGGTGGAGGTGAGTGACGACGGCTGCGGTGGTGTCGACACGTCCAACGGGACGGGGTTGCGCGGCCTCGCCGACCGGGTCGCGGCGCTCGACGGCACGATGCGGGTGACGAGCCCTCCGGGCCACGGAACGCGTGTCGTCGCCGAGATTCCTCTTTCCCGGGAGCCCAGCCTCGTAGACTCGGCGCCGTGAGTGCTTTGCCCCGACCCATCCCGACCGCCTTTCTCCTCAGCGACATCGAGGGATCGACACAGCACGTCGCCACGGCAGGGCCGGGCTACCCCGCCCTCCTCGCGGGGGTGCGCAGGATCCTGCGCGAGGCGACCAGCTGCCACGGGGGCACCGAGATCGACTCCCATGGCGACGAGTTCCTGGCAGCGTTCGACGCCGCAGCGAGTGCGGTCGCGGCAGCCGTCGCGGCGCAGCGCGCTCTCGTCGAGGCGGACTGGGGCGATGGTCGCGACGTGCGAGTACGGATGGGGGTTCATGCGGGCGAAGCGTTCGTGACCGAGGACGGCTACACAGGTCTCGACATCCACCGCGTCGCCAGGATCGCCTCGGCCGGCCACGGCGGGCAGATCCTCATCTCCCGCTCGACGACGGACGGGCTGAGCGACGCCACCGACACGCGCCCTCGGTAGCCACCGCCTGGCAGGGCTCGCGGAGCCGGAGGAGATCTTCCAGCTACTCGCCGACGGGCTACCCCGCGACTTCCCGCCGCTTCGGAACACCGTCGCGATGCTCGGCAACGCGAGGCGAGTGGTGATCGCCGAGGATTCGGTCCTCCTCCGGGAGGGGATCGCACGACTGCTCGGAGAATCCGGCTTCGACGTCGTCGCACAGTCCGGCAACGCCGACGACCTCCTCCGTCACGTCGCACTCCACAAGCCGGACGTCGCGATCGTCGACATCAGGATGCCTCCCACCCACACCGATGAAGGGCTCGTGGCGGCGCGAGCGATCAGGGAGCGCTTTCCACGGACGGGTGTCCTCGTGCTCTCGCAGTACGTCGAGCCTGCCTATGCGATCGGATTGCTCGAGGACGGGGCCGAGGGCGTCGGCTATCTGCTGAAGGACAGGATCTCCGACCTGGAGGAGTTCGCCTCCGCCGTACGCCGCGTCGCGGAGGGAGGCTCGGCGCTCGATCCCGCAGTCGTCAGCCAGCTCCTCGGGCGGAAACGTGTCGACGACCCGCTTGATGCGCTGACCCCCCGTGAGCGCGAGGTGATGGAGCTGATGGCCGAAGGTCGCTCCAACCAGGCAATCGCGGACCGGATGTTCGTGACGCTGCGGGCGGTGGAGAAACACGTGACGAGCATCTTCACGAAGCTCGACCTGCCGGCGACGAGCGACGACCATCGCCGCGTGCTGGCCGTGCTCGCCTTCGTGCGGTAGGAGAAGGCCCTCGAGCCGATCTCGACGGACGTCTCGCCGAACGGCCGCGTGCTTCGGGTTGCGATCCCGCTCGTCGGCGGCGGTACGGACTCGACGTCGAACGCGGCACTCGCCGTCCTCCGCACCCAGATCCTGCCTGCCACGATCGGCAAGGTCAGCGGCGTCGAGTACGCGGTGACGGGTGAGACGGCGGCGTCGAAGGACTGGACCGAGAGCATGGTCTCCTCCGCCCCCATCGTCTTCGTCTTCGTCCTCAGCTTCGCGTTCGTCCTGCTGCTCGTCTCGTTCCGCTCGGTCGTGATCCCGATCAAGGCGATCTTCATGAACCTGCTCTCCGTCGCGGCCGCATACGGGCTGCTCGTGGCGGTGTTCCAGTGGGGTTGGGGGTCGGACATCCTCGACTTCCAGACGAACGGCGGCATCGCCTCGTGGCTGCCGATGTTCCTGTTCGTGATCCTGTTCGGGCTCTCCATGGACTACCACGTGTTCATCCTCAGCCGGGTCAAGGAGTACGTCGACCGGGGCATGAGCACCGAGCGGGCCGTCGAGGCGGGGATCCGCTCGACCGCCGGCGTCGTGACGAGCGCGGCCGTCGTGATGGTGTTCGTCTTCGGTGTCTTCGCACTGATGCCGATCATCGACATGAAGGAGATGGGCATCGGCCTCGCAGCCGCGGTGCTGATCGACGCCACGATCGTGCGGGCCGTTCTGCTGCCGGCGACGATGAAGCTGCTCGGCGAGTGGAACTGGTATTTGCCGACATGGCTCGAGTGGCTGCCGACCCTCGAGCACGGGCACTCGACCGACCAGCCCGCGATCGAGGCGGAACCTGCCCGGGCTGCCGCCTGAACCACCGGCCGCGATCGTAAGGGAGGGCTCCGGCGACGGTCGGAGCCCTCCGTCGTTCGACTCGGGTGCTGCGTTCGGGGGCGGCCACGACTACGATGGCGGGGTCGCCGGAGTAGCTCAGCTGGTCAGAGCACCGCTCTTGTAAAGCGGGGGTCAAGGGTTCGAATCCCTTCTCCGGCTTCCGACCGATCCCCGGCTCTCCGGTTCGGGCACACGGACTCAGCCGCGCCCGCCCGCGATCCGCACCGATTCCGGCAGCGACCTGAGCCTGAGCATCGCGCCGACTCCGATCACCGGGCCGGGCACGAGCAGGACGAACGCCCAGAACCAGCTCGACCCGTCCCGGACGACCGGGACGAGCCAAATCGTGGCGACCGTGAGCACGAAGCCGACCGCCAGCTGGAGTGTCACGGCCGTACCGACATAGGCCTGGTCGGCGACTTCGGTGACGATCGTCGAGAACTGGGCGGAGTCGGCGATGACCGTGAGCCCCCACACGAGCGCGACCGCCACGAGGAGGAACAGCGGGCCCGTCCGGAGCGCGCCGATCACGAGAGCGCATGCACCGGACACGGTCATCGCCGCGGCAGTCACCCGCGTCCTGCCCCAGCGATCTCCGAGAACGCCGCCGCCGTAGCAACCGACCGCGCCGACACCGATCACCGCGAACGTCAGGAGCGACGCAGTCCCGACCGGGTCCTCGACGCCATGGCGTCGCAGGGTGTCGACCGCGAAGGCCCCAAACCACGTCCACATCGCGTAGAGCTCCCACATGTGCCCGAAGTACCCGATCGACGTGAGCCGGACTGCGCGGTTACGGCTCAGACGTCCTGCCTGCCGAGGGTCGAAGACGGCGCGCGGAAACGGGAACGGCCCCTCGTGGAAGACGAAGCCCGCCACCAGGCCCCCGAGGACGGTGAGGAGCGAGGTCGTCACGATCACGGTTTCCCACTCCACCCCGCCGAGCCCGTTCACGAGGTGCGGCAGGGCCGATCCAAGGGTAAGCGCTCCGACCATGACGCCGAGCGCGGTACCGCGCCCTGCTCGGAACCACGTCGACATCGCCTTCAGAGCCGGCGGGTACACGAGAGCGAGCGCCACGCCCGTCGCAAAGCGGAGGGCGATGGCGCCGGCGGCCCCTGAGACCCCCAGGAGGCCGAGGTTCGCGGCCGCTGCACCGAGCGATCCCACCAGCATCAGGCGGGCGGGGGCAATCCTGTCCGCAAGGTTGAAGAAAGCCGACACGATCGCGCCCGCAACGAAGCCGAGCTGCACGGCGATCGTCAGCCACGAGGCGCCGGTGGTCGAGAGAGCCCACTCGACGCGCAGTTGAGGAAGGACGGCCGAGGCCGAGAACCAGGTCGCCATCGAGAGCACCATTGCCACCGCGAGCACCGCCAGGGCCCTCCAGCGGCCGGGTGGATCTCCCGCCCTCACCCCCGGATCCGTCGCTGCTTGGCTTCCGCGCGGCCGACCGTCCGATTCGCCCTCTGGGAGTCGCAACCTGGTCGTGGTCTACCGGACGCGCGCACGACTGTCCAGCGCTGCACCCGACGCCCGTCCGTCGAAGCGGAGGAGGATCGGTGCGCGAACGGGAGCTACGCGGGCACGGCGCGGGTTGCCTGGTGCGCGACGATCTTGCGCTTCACCCGCTGCAGAGCGTTGTCGATCGTCTTCGTGTCGCAGTCCAGCTCCACGGCCATCGTGTCGTAGGACTTCCCGTCGAGGTAAAGACGAAGTGCGTCGGACTCGAGCGGCGAGAGCGTCGTGCCGAGGCAGCCGACGAGGCTCTGCAGCTCCTCGGTCGAGATCACGCAACTCGAAGGATCGTTCGTCGACGGGCCCGGAAGCGCGTCGCCCAGCGTGCAGTCGCCGTCGCTCTCCTGGCCGGCCGGGGTGTGGCTGAACGAGACGTAGGTGTTGAGCGGGGAGTGCTTGAACCGCGTCGCCGTCTTGATCGCCGTGATGATCTGGCGCGTGACGCACAGCTCGGCGAACGAGCGGAACGACGTCTCCTTGTCGTGGCGGAAGTCGCGCATCGCCTTGTAGAGGCCGATCATCCCTTCCTGGATCAGATCGTCCGCGTCACCGCCCGCGAGGAAGTAGCTGCTCGCCTTGAGCCGGACGAAGCCGTGATAGCGGCGCATCAGCTGATCGAGCGCTTCCTGGCTCCCGTTCCGCGCCTTGAGGACGAGTTGCAAATCCTCAAGTTCACGTTGAAGCTTCTGTGGCGTCTTGGGCGCAAGTGCGGTTCGGGCAGACATCCGTTTCTCCCTGTTCTTGGCGGTTTGGGGGGCGCGGTCATTCAGGGCTGCACCGAAGTCTCACCCTGAAGTTGAGGGAGAACGTAGCACCTTCTTGCACGCGTTACAACCCCATTGCAAATCTTGCACTGTGATCAGAACGGATGTTCGTATCGCCGGCAGGCTCGAGGCCGGCCCGCGGCACACCTCGACCCCGCCCCTGCGTCCCCCAAGACCGCTGTCGCTCGGGGGCCGCTGCTGAGGTACCCGGGGTTCGCTCTAGACCTGGTCTTCGCCCCGGCGGAGGCGCTCGAGCCTCGCGCGCGTCTCCGGGTCGATCCTGTCCTGGAGCCGCGAGGCCTCAGTCTCGGCGTGCAGCTGCGGGACGAGCTCACGCAGAAATGTCCGCGACGAGATCTTGCGCACCTCTTGCCCGGAGGTGCCGCGCACCGCTTCGTCGGAGGAGACGAGGCAGACCCGCTGGCGGTGCCGATGCTCCGCCGCGAGTCGCTCGAGCAGTGTGTCCGCGTTCCTGGCATACCTGACCGAGAGCGGCCCGATCTCACGATCCTCTCCGACCCCGTCGAAGACGACGACTCCGCGAGCTCCCTTCATCGCGACGAAGCCGGCGAGCTCATCCGTGAGCTCACGCACGTCGGTCCGCCGACCCGCGTGCAGCAGGTTGTAGCCGTCGAAGAGATAGAGCATCGGCTCGGGCACCTCCCGCATCGTAGGCCGTGCTGCGCGTAGAGACGTTGCGCCGGCGGGCCCGGCTACTACTGCTGTCGCTGCCGCCGTGCCTCGTAGAGCAGCACCGCCGCCGCGACGCTGACGTTGAGCGACTCGACCCCCGGCGCCAACGGGATCGCGATCTCGCCGTCGCAGGTCTTGCGCACGAGCGGCCGCACCCCCTTTCCTTCGGCACCGAATACGAGCACGACGCCGCCGGTGAGGTCGGCGTCCCACATCGTCTGGGGAGCCTCGGCGGTCGCCGCGAACGACCAGAGATCGTCGCGCTTGATCTCCGCCAGGTAGCGCGCCAGGTTCGGCACGACCGCGACCGGAAGGTGCTCGACCGTGCCGGCCGAGGAGCGGCAGACCGCAGGAGTCACCTGGGCGGCACCGTGGGCGGGCACGATCACTCCGCTCGCGCCTGCCCCGGCCGCGGAGCGGACGACTGCGCCAAGATTGCGCGGGTCCGTCACCTGATCGAGGCAGGCGAGTAGGGGCTGCGCACCGGCGGCGAGCTCCCAGGGATCCGCGTACGGATAGGGCCCCGCCCAGGCGACGACGCCCTGGTGGTCGGGACCGGCCGCTTCGGTCAGCACCCGCTCCTTCACGATCTGGGCGCGCGGGCCCTCGCCGAGCCATTCGAGCGTCGCCGCCGCCCGTTCCGAGACCCAGAGCTCCAGTACCTCGCGGCGGCCGCGCAGAGCCTCGCGCACGGCGTTACGTCCGTAGACGAGCTCCCGCGTCACGACAGCGGCACGAGCTCGAACCCGTCGGCGGCGTCGCGCACTTCCCACCCGGCGGCCGCGATCTCGTCGCGAAGCCGGTCCGACGCGGGAAAGTCACGGGCGGCGCGAGCCTGCGTGCGGGCACGCGCGAGCGCAACGACCTCCTCCGGCGCCTCGACGACGTCGCCGAGTGAGCCGAGCCCGAAAAGGGCGAGCCCGCGCCGCAACTCGGAGAGAGCTCCGCGACGCGCCCAGCGGTGGAAGAGCGCCAGAGCCTCCGGCGTGTTGAAGTCGTCGTCGAGCGCAGCCTCCAGCTCGGCCCAGTCACCCGTCGAGCGCGGCTCTCCGCGCAGTGCGTTCCGCAGGCTCTCGACCTGCGTGCGCGCGGCCGTCATCGCTTCGTGCGAGAACTCGAGCGGCTTGCGCCAGTGTCCCGTCATCAGGAAGAGCAGTGCGGTCTCGCGGCCCCAGTCGGCGATCACCTCCTGGATCGTCGCGATGTTCCCGACCGACTTCGACATCTTCTCGCCGACGAAGCTGAGGAGGCCGTTGTGCATCCAGATCCTCGCGAAGGGACGTCCGACGGCGAGCGACTGCGCCCGCTCGTTCTCGTGGTGCGGGAAGACGAGGTCGAGGCCGCCGCCATGGATGAGGAACTCCGCCCCGAGCGTCTTCTCCGCCATCGCCGAGCACTCGATGTGCCAGCCGGGCCTGCCCGGGCCCCAGGGTGAGGGCCACGACGTGTCCTCGCCGTCCTTCGTTGCCTTCCAGAGCGCGAAGTCGCGGGGGTCTTCCTTCAGCCCGCTCGGCTCCTGCTCTTCGACCTGATCCGGACGCTGACCGGACAGCGCGCCGTAGGTCGCGAAGCTCGCGACCCGGAAGTACACGTCCCCGCCGGACTCGTATGCGTGCCCGGCGGCGACGATCTCCTCGATCAGCGAGACGATCTCGGGGATCGTCTCGGTCGCGAGCGGCATCGCGTCGGGCATCTCGAGCCCGAAGGCCTCGGTGTCCTCGAGGTACCACGCCGTTGCCTCGCGGGCCCGGGCGGCACTGGCGCCCGGCGCCGCTTCGTAGATCTTGTCGTTCACATCCGTGACGTTGTGCACGTATGTGACCGCGTACCCCTGCTCGCGCAGCCAGTTCCGCAGCCAGGCGAAGATCACGAAGGGAACCGCGTTGCCGATGTGCGCGCGCTGATACACGGTCGGGCCGCAGACGTACATCCCGACCTCGGCGGGGGGCTCCGGCAGGGCGACGAGCGACCTCGTCGCGGTGTCGTAGAGGCGAACCGTCATCGCGTTGTTATAGCGGCGGCCGCCCGCCGCAGCGCCTCGTCGCGGGGCACCGCCGCAACGACCGTCCACAGCTCGGGCCCACGCTCGGCGCCGGTCAGAGCGAGGCGCAGGCTCTTGAGATCACCACCGACGGCCTTCAGCTCGCGCACGATGGCGCGCGCGTCCGGCTCCTCCAGCTCGTCGGGCGCCGGTAGGCGAAGCTCGACGAATCGCTCGAGCGTGAGGCGAGATTCCTCTCCCAGCGCAACCGCCTCAGGTGCAAGGATCTGCCCGGCAATCGCGCGCGCCTCGACGAGGGTCCGCGCGCCACGGAGCGCGCGCGCCAGCTCGGGAGGAGCGTCAGCCACCGCGGTCAAGTCGGCGTCTGACATGGCTGCGATGGAGTCGATCGCAAGTCGGTGGATCCGGGCAAGGTCGAGGTGGACGTCATGGCGCGGCAGGCCGAGCTCCTCGAGATAGGCGCGGACGGCCGTGGCAGGGATCCCCTCGTTGCGGAGGTCGGCGACGGACGCGTGCTCGGCGCGCTTGGAAAGCTTCTTGCCGTCGTCGCCGAGGAGGAGCCCGTGATGCATCACCTCGGGCAGCGTCCCGCCGAGGGCACGCGCGATCCGCTGGTGCACCTCCTCGTTGGGACGATGGTCGGAGCCACGGATGACATGGGTGATCGTGAGCTCGAGATCGTCGACCACGGTCGCGAGCTGATAGGTAGCACTGCCGTCCGCCCGGGCCAGCGTGGTGCCCCCCAGGCGCACCGAGCCGTCGGCATCGTGGACGGCGCCGTTCGCGAGCGCCGTCGTCACGGCCTCGGCGTAGAGCGCTGCACGTTCGCTCTGCCGGATTGGCCCCTCGTCCCAGGTCACGCCGAGCCAGGCGAGGTCGGCGAGGATCGCCGCCTCTCCGCCGGAGACCGTGCGTTCCGCATCGGTGTCGTCGATCCGGAGCACCAGCACGCCGCCGTGCTCGTCGGCAAAACCTCGGTTGGCCACGAGACTGAGCGCGTTGCCCAGGTGGAGCGAACCGGTCGGGCTGGGTGCGAAGCGGACGCGAACGGCCATGCGGCCCAATCTACAGCGCTGTCCGGCCCTCCGAGACTCCGCCCAGGGTCGGTCTGTGGAGCGATCGAGCCGAGCCCGCGACCCTCCCGGCGGCGCGGCTGCAATCAGGCGTCGATCGCGATGTGCCCCGGCCGGCCGGCAACGCGCTCGAGCCAGGCGCGGATCGCGGGATAGCGCTCGAGGTCGAAGTCTCCCTCGTGCGCGACATGCGTGTAGGCGTACAGGGAGATGTCGGCGATCGTGTGACGCTCGCCGACGAGGAACGTGCGGCTCGCGAGGTGGCGCTCCATGGCGTCGAGGGCCACGTACCCGTTCGCCGTCTGTACCCGGATCCGCTCGGCGTGCTTCTCGGGCTCGCCCGAGTAGGACAGCAGGAAGCGCACGACGGCGATCGCCGGCTCGTGCTGGTACTGCTCGAAGAACTGCCACTGCAGCACCTGCGCCCGCTCGTAGCGGTCATCGGGCACGAACTCGGTGCCGTCGCCGAGATACCAGAGGATGGCGTTCGACTCCGCGAGCGGCCGACCGTCGTCGAGCACAAGCGTCGGCACGCGCTGGGCGGGGTTCAGATCTCCGAGCAAGCCGGCGCGATTCGACCGGTCGACGACGCTGAGCTCGTGGAGCTCGAGCGGCACCCCAAGGTACGCCGCAAGCAGACGCACCTTGTAGCAATTGCCGGAGACGGCCGAGTTGTAGAGGAGCATTCTTCAACTGTCGCACATGCGCTGCGTCTGGCCAAACAAACTCCTGGGGCGGCAGTTTCGCCGTCGGGATCACCTTAGAACTCCCTTAACGCTGCCGCGTGAGCCTTGCGGTCGCATCGGGCGGCAGCCACTGTGGAAGGGCAGCGCACGAGAGCCTCGTGCGTCAAAGAGCTCGTCCGACGGAAGGAGTCACGCGATGCACGCCAAGGTTGTCCGCTCGGTTCTCACGGTTGGTTGTGCAATCGCCGTGCTCCTGCCCGTGGCAGTCTCGACCGCCGCAACCGTTCCTGGCAAGAAGCCCGCGACCGAGATGAAGGCAAAGGGCCTCGGCTCGGTGATCGCCACGCCCAAGCGCCTGGCGATCTACTACTCGAACGCGGAGAAGCAGGCGAAGGGCAAGATCCGGTGCAAGGGTGGCTGCCTGAAGGCGCGGCCCCCGGTCTACGTGAGCGGGAGGATCTCGAAGCACATCAAGGGCGTGATGGCGACCTTCGGGACGATCAAGCGCGGCGCGAAGCGCCAGCTGACGGTGAACGGCCTTCCTGCCTACACGTACAAGAAGGACAGGGCGGGAACCGTACGTGGAAACAAGATCGGTGGCTGGTTCGCAGTCCGGGTGATGGGTGCGGCGGCCACACCGCTCGCGATCGAGACGACGAGCAACGTCGGCAGGGTGATCGCGACACGCGCCAAGCTCGGCCTCTACTACTGGGACGTGGAGAAGAAGGCCGGCGGCGAGATCCGCTGCACCGGCAACTGCGCCACGGTCTGGCCACCCGTCTTCGTGACGGCCGACGTTCCCAAGCGGATCCCCGGCGTCATGGCAACGTTCGGAACGGTCAAGCGAGGAAGCAAGCTGCAGCTCACGGTCAACGGCCTGCCGGCCTACACCTACCATCACGACAAGGCGAACGTCGTGCTCTGCGACGATGTCGGCGGGTGGTTCGCCTTCAGGCCCCAATAGCGCGAACGCACCCAGGAGAGACGGACGGTGCGCCGAGTACGCTAGGCAACGTGGAGGCGTTGCTCCTGGCCTGGTACGGCGACAACGGGCGTGACCTCCCCTGGCGCAAGACCACCGACCCCTACGCGATCCTCGTTTCCGAGGTGATGCTGCAACAGACGCAGGTCGACCGCGTCATCCCGCGCTATCTGGACTGGCTGGAGCGGTGGCCGACGGTCGGCGCCCTCGCGGACGCACCTCCTGCGGATGTGATCCGGGCGTGGCAGGGCCTGGGATACAACCGCCGTGCGCTCGCGCTCCACCGGGCTGCGTCGGTGGTGGCACGGGATGGATGGCCCGAGGACCTGACGCGGCTACCCGGGGTCGGGCCCTACACGGCAGCCGCGGTGCGCAACTTTGCGTTCGGCGAGGACGTCCTCCCCCACGACGTGAACGTCGACCGGGTCGAGCGTCGCACGGGTCGAGCATTCACCGGCGCTGCGGCCCAGGCCCTGATGGACCTCGGCGCCACGGTCTGCCTCGCGAGAATCCCCCGCTGCGCGGTCTGCCCGCTCTCAGAGACCTGCCCGGCCCGGGGCACCCGAGACGAGCCGGCGCGCAAGCAAAGCCGCTTCGAGGGCTCGTTCCGGCAGCGGCGGGCCGAAACGCTCCGACGCGTCGCCGCCGCGACCGCGAGGCGCGAGAGCCTCGATCAGGAGGCGGTCGAGGCTCTGAGGCGCGACGGGCTCGTGGTGCTCCGCGCGGACGGAACGGTCGGTCTCCCGTAGTCTCGCCCGGGCCGGGGTCGCCCGAATTCACTTTGCTGTAACACGGGTTCGTCACAATGGGAACGTGGCAACAGTCCTGGTCGTCGACGACGAACCGATCGTGCGCGAGGTGGTAGTGCGCTATCTCGAGCGTGACGGTCACACGACGCTCGAAGCCGGCGACGGCGACCTCGCGCGCGCGGTGCTCGAGCGCGAGACTCCTGACATCGTCGTACTCGACGTGATGCTGCCCGGCATGGACGGTCTCGAGCTGTGCCGCTGGATCCGCTCCCGCTCCGAGCTACCGGTGATCCTCCTGACTGCACGCGGAGAGGAAGCCGACCGGATCGTCGGGCTCGAGCTCGGAGCCGACGACTACGTGACCAAGCCGTTTTCCCCCCGTGAGCTCGCCGCACGCGTTCGCACGGTGCTCCGTCGGGTCGTCCGCCCCGACGAGGAGGCCACGGTGCTCACATTCGGTGATGTCGAGATCGACGGTCAGACCCGGGAGGTGCGCAAGGCAGGTCGCGAGCTGCGCCTGACGGCGAAGGAGTTCGACCTCCTCTCGTTCCTCGCCGGCAATCCCCGGCGGGTCTTCGGTCGCGACCAGCTGATGAGCCGAGTCTGGGGATATCAGGCCGCGCTCGACACAGGCACCGTCACCGTGCACGTGCGTCGCCTCCGCGAGAAGATCGAGACCGATCCGTCCGAGCCCGTGCACCTGCAGACGGTCTGGGGCGTCGGCTACCGGCTGGTGCCGTGAGCAGATGATCTGGGGAGCCGTAGCCGTTTCGCTCGTCACGCTCGGCGTAGGCGTGGCCGTCGCCCTTGCGCTGCGAACGCTGCCGACGGTGCGGCTCCAGCTGATGGGCCTCGCGACCCTAGCCGTCTGCCTGCCGCTGGCGGCGGTGCTGCTCTCGGGCTGGGTCATGTTCCACATGGGCGACGACGTCAAGATCCTCGCCGTCTCGGCGGCCTCGGCGACGGTCGCGATGATCGGCGGGCTCTTCCTGGCCCGCTCGATCGCCGGCTCGCTCGACCGCGTCCGTGACGCATCCACGGCGCTTGCCCACGGTGACCTGACGGTGAGGGCGCCCGAGTCGGGCCCGGCCGAGGTGGCCGACCTGGCCGCATCGTTCAACGAGATGGCGGCGAGCCTCGAGCAGCTCTTCGACGCCCGTCGCGAGCTCGTCGCCTGGGCGAGTCACGATCTCCGCACGCCCCTCGCGAACATGCAGGCGATGCTCGAGGCCGTCGAGGACGGCCTGGCCGAGCCCGCCGACTACCTGCCCGCGATCGGCGACCAGGTGCGCGGCCTGAGCCTGCTCGTCGACGATCTCTTCGAGCTAGCGCGGATCGACGCCGGAGCGCTCACGCTCGAGCTCGACGCATCGACTCTCGACGAGGTCGTCTCAACGTGCGTGCGCGGCGTCACCGCCGAGGCGGCACAGCGGCAGATCAGCCTCGACACGCGGGTCGACCCGCTCGCCGTGGCGCGGTTCGCGCCGGACAAGGTCGAGCGCGTCCTGCTCAACCTGCTCACGAACGCGCTTCGCCACACCCCGTCCGACGGTGCCGTCGCGGTTCTCGTTGCGTCCGACCTGGACGGGGTTCGCGTCTCGGTGGAGGACACGGGCGAGGGCCTCCGCGCCGACGTCGAACGCCGGATGTTCGACCGCTTCTGGCGCAGCGACCAGGCACGCTCACAGCGCGGGGCAGGGCTCGGGCTTGCCATCGCACGCGGGCTGGTGGAAGCGCACGGCGGCCGGATCTGGGCGGAGAACCGCCCCGAAGGCGGTACTCGCATCAGCTTCACCCTGCCGGCGGCCTAGCGACACCACGCGCGCTACTTCCACGCGGCACGCACTCATCGCAGGTGGCCGGGCCGAGTCGTCCGCGCTGATCGGAGCACACGCCAACCTGCGGGCCCGGAGCACGCCAGCGGCGAGCGCTCCTGACCGCTCGGCGACCGCTCTGCCACCGCTCTGCCACCTTCTCGGCAACCTCTCTCCAACCGCCCCCAGGGGGCTCGTGGGCCCCTCCGAGAACGCTACCGACAGAGCAGTGACCACTTTGCCTCGGATCAGCGCAGACTTCGCGTCGGCTCAGCGCAGACGTCGTCGTTCAGTCGAGCCGGTGGTGCATCCAGACATTGGGTTCGACGTAAAGGCCACTGTCCGCCTCGACATCGATCTCGATCGGGACGAGCGCTCCGGGAACGACATAGCGGCCGCTCTCGGGGAACTGCAGGCCCGTCCACTCCTCCCACTCCGCGATGGTGCCGGGGATCTGCATCGACAGCGGACAGACGCCCACGAGGCGGGCTCCGAAACGGGCGTGCACCCGGAGCCACGGATCGAAGGGCAGGCCATCAGCCGTCGTCCAGCCGATGTACCGCTCCATCGGAGTCAACGGATAGGAGGACTTGAGGCTCGGGCGGACGGGCGCGACCAGGTCGGAGATGCCGGCAGCCTGCGCGATCCGACGCATCTCACCGAGCATCAGGGAGCTCAGCCCCCGGCCCTGACGCCCCCGGTCGACGAGCACCTGGATCGCCGAGACGACCGTCGGTTCCTCCTCGCCTGTGGTGGCGTGCTCGATGACATGCTCCCAGCCCCGGTCGGGGAGACTCAGCGGGTCGAGGCGAGCAGGCAACGAGTTCGCCTGGGCGAGGATCTCGTCGGTCTTCGGGTCGACGAGCCAGAACTGGAAGGCACCGAATCTCTCGTAGAGGAGGTGCCAGCGACCGTCCGCGACCGGCGACTCGTGCATAAACCGCGGCCAGGCCTCCCCGAGCGGAGCACTGCGCTCCCGGAGCTCCGGGCGCTCGTCATGGGTGAGGAAGCGTCCGCTCACGACCGCGCCAACAAGGCGACCGCCTGCGCCGCCAAACCCTCGCCCCTACCGGCGAAGCCGAGGAAGTCGGTGGTCGTCGCGCGCACGCCAACCCGCTCCGGGCCCACCCCGAGCGCGTCGGCAAGGCGCTCACCCATCTCGACCCGGAAGGGAGCGATCCGCGGCTCCTGACCGATCAGGATGCAATCGGCGTTGACGAGCTCGTAGCCTTCGTCCCGAACGCGGCCATAGGCGTCGGCGAGAAGTCGGAGGGAGTCGGCTCCGCGGTAGCGCTCATCGTCCGACGGGAAGAGCGCCCCGATATCCGCGAGCCCTGCTGCGCCGAGCAGCGCATCGGTCAGCGCATGCGCGATCACGTCGCCGTCCGAATGGCCCGCGAGACCCCGTGGATGATCGATCGTGACGCCTGCGAGAACGAGCGGAACGCCCGCCTCGAACGCATGCGCGTCGACCCCGAGGCCGATTCTGAGGTCGCTCATAGAAGCGAGGCTAGCGCCTCCGGCAGCGATGCGAGATCGTCGACCGCGAGCATCGCTTCCGGCGGCGTCGGCTGTAGGCGGCCCCATGGCCCACGCCGCACGTGCACGGCGATCAGACCCGCGGCTGCTGCGGGAACGACGTCGTTGTCCGCTCGGTCACCGACGTACGCAACTTCCTCCGGCGGGTAGCCAGCGAGCTCGACGACCTTCCGAAAGAAGGCGGGGTCGGGCTTGCGCACGCCAAGGCTGGCAGACGAGGAGATCACATCGGCCGGCAAGGCAGCATCGCGGGCCCACTGCTCGAGGGCGGCGGTCTGGTTGCCGACGATGCCGACGAGCAGGCCAAGGGCCCGGACGGCCTCGAGGCATTCGATCGCATCCGGGTAGAGGTCGCCCAGCTCGTACGGGAGCTGCGACCAGTCGTCCGGGCGCTCGATCCCGATCTTCGCCCAGAGAGCGTCGTGCTCCTCGCCACGCTCGATCGTCGCGCCGAGGGCAGCCCAGATCACATGAGGCTGCACGCCGGACCTCTCGGCGAGCTCCCGCCACCAGCGCTCCTCGTCGACGAGCGTCTCGCCGACGTCGAAGACGACGGCCTTCAGGGCCTCTCCCCCACGAGCCAGGACTCGACGAGAGCGAGGTCGGCAAGGGTCGTGATCTTCAACAGCCGTACGTCACCCTCGACGACTCTCACCCGGCCGCCTCGCTCCTCCACGAGCGAGGAGCAGTCGGTTGCCGCGATCGGGCCCTGGCCGCTGTAGGCGGACCGCAGGGCGGTCGCCGTGAATGCCTGAGGGGTCTGCACCGTGACGAGGGTCGAGCGGTCGACGGTCTCGACGACGACGCCTCCCTGGACGCGCTTGACGGTGTCCGCCAGCTGCAGTCCGGGCACGACGCCGTCATAGCCTTCTGCGAGCGGCGCCAGAACGCGGCCGATCACGTCATCGGAGACGAGCGGGCGCGCGGCGTCGTGGACGAGGACGACGAGCGCATCGTCCGGGATCTCCTCGAGGGCGGCGCGGACGGACTCGGCCCTGGTGGCTCCACCGGGGACGACCGCCCTCACCTTGGACGCCACGAGCTCCTCCGCGAGGACGATCGCGGCCTCCTCCCAATCCCCGGGCACGGCGACGACGACAGCGTCGATCCAGTCGTTCGAGTCGAGCCGTTCGAGGCTCTCCGCGAGGAGCACACGCCCGGCGAGCGCTACGAAGGCTTTTGGCCTGTCCGCGCCGAGACGCTCTCCGGACCCGGCGGCGAGGAGAATCGCCCAGGTCGAGCTGCCGTCACCGTCGTCCGCCACGGCGCGATCCTCCCATATCGACGAGCGGTCGGTCAGCCGACCGCCCGTCCACCCCTAAGCCGTGAGCCGTCAGGCGCTCGCGGCAGCGACCTTGGCCTTCGGCTTGGCCTTTCGCTTGGCTCCGGCTGGATTGGCGAGCACCTCGTCGAGCCAGGCAGCAGCCTCTTCCTCGGTCATGTTCTTCGCGTACATGAACTCGGAGGCGAGGATCTTCTTCGCCTTCACGTACATCTGCTTCTCGCCCGTCGAGAGCCCCTTCTCGTGATCGCGAAGCGCGAGATTCCGCACGACCTCCGCCAACTCGAGGATGTCGCCGGTCTTCATCTTGTCGCGATTGTGCTTGAAACGCCGGTTCCAATTCTTCGGCATCTCCGTGGACTCGCCGGAGAGCGCCTTGACGACGACCTCCACTGCATCGAGCCCGATCACCCAGCGGAGCCCAACCCTCTCGGCGTTCTCCGTGGGAACATTGACGGTCATGTCGTTGTGCAGGATCTTGATGGTCAGGTACTCGCGCTCCTGTCCGAGGACGATGCGCGACTCCTTGCTCACGACCGTGCCTGCCCCGTGGTGCGGATACACCACATTGTCGCCGACGTCGAACAAGCTATCCCTCCCGTTTGCCCGGCAATTTCACGAAAACGCCGGCGCTGAGAGGCTGCCGGCGAGGGATAACCATTCTAGCTGAGATTTGCGGCACATTCGCGTGCGATTGAGCGCAACTTCGGCGGCGACCACGCTCTTCGCCGTACGAGTCGAAAGGGTCTGCACGCCCCCCGGCGAGCCGGCTGGGCTCCTACGCCGCCTCCACAACGGCTGTAAGGCCTGCGGCGATCGCCTGCCGGAGCGTCTCGGCGCGAGTGACCCGGGGCCCTCCGCGGCTCGTGGTTCCGTCCGGAGCGATCACGGACGACAAGCCGAGCTTGGCGCACTCCTCGAGCCTGCGCTCCGCCTGGGCCGCGGGCCGGAGGCGCCCGGTCAGACCGATCTCCCCGAACACCGCCGTCCCGTCGTTCATCGGTGTTCCGCGGGCCGCCGACGCGATCGCCAGCGCGACTCCGAGGTCGGCGCCAGGCTCGTCGATCCGGACTCCGCCGGCGACGTTGACGAAGACGTCGGCCGCCCCGAGGGCGATCCCCGCATGCCGCGAGAGGACGGCGGTGATCATCGCCAGCCGTTTCGGATCGACCCCCGTGGCGACCCTCCGAGGCATCGCGAGGTCGCTCCGGGCGACGAGCGCCTGGATCTCGAGCAGGATCGGCCGCGTGCCCTCGAGCGCGCACGCAACAGCCGCCCCGACCTCCCCGCCGTGGGTGCGCCCGAAGAGCTCCGAGGGATCCGGGACGCCGACGAGGCCGGCGCCCGTCATCTCGAAGACCCCGAGCTCGTTGGTCGACCCGAAGCGGTTCTTGACGGCACGGAGGATCCGGTGAGCGTGGTAGCGGTCGCCCTCGAACTGGAGCACGCAGTCGACGAGGTGCTCGAGCACGCGTGGCCCTGCCACCGATCCGTCCTTGGTGACGTGGCCGACCAGGATGGTCGCGACGCCCTGCTCCTTGGCGACCCGGAGCAGCCGCCCTGCCGCTTCGCGCACCTGAGCGACGGAGCCGGGCGCTGACCCGAGCTCGGCCGAGTACAGCGTCTGCACCGAGTCGATCACGCAGACGTCCGGACGCTCCGCCTCGAGTGTCGCGCAAACAGCGTCGAGCTCGGTCTCGGCGAGGATCTCGACCTGATCGGCACCCCCGAGCCGGTCGGCGCGCAGCTTCACCTGCGCCACGGACTCCTCGCCCGTGACGAGGAGGGCTCTCTTCCCCGAACGCGTGATGTTGCCGAGGGCCGCGAGGAGAAGCGTCGACTTGCCGACGCCCGGCTCGCCGCCGACGAGCACGAGCGATGCGGGGACGAGGCCGCCGCCGAGGACGCGGTCGAGCTCCGCGACCCCCGTGCCGATCCTCGCGGCTTCCTCAACCCGAATGTCGACCAACTTGGCCGGGGTGCGCGCCGCCGCCGAGCGCTGCTTGCCGGGCCCCGCATGCCCCGAGAGCTCCTCGACGAGCGAGCCGAAGACGCCGCACCCGGGGCACTTCCCGAGCCAGCGGCCCGTCGTCGTGCCGCACTCGGAGCACACGTGCTGGAGGACCACCTTGGCCATCAGGTGTGCGCCCCGGCGCCGGGGCGCCATCGGTGTCGGTCACGGGAATGGCCCGACTGCGCGAACGGCTTGGTCAGTTGCTCAGCCCGGGTCGAAGTCGTTCTCTCGTCCATGGAGCGATCGTACGCGACCGGCCGGACGTCATGTCGCCTTTACGGGCAACATGCTTCGACGCACAGCTGCACGCCGGTCGAGTCTCCCGTCGCCTCGGGGTCACGCCGAACCGGCAGGCACCGGAGCCATCTCCGGCTCAGGCGGATTCGCGCGGAAGGAACTTGCGGAACAGCACCCTGTCCTCGCCGGGGCCGTCGTAGTCGGTCGCGACCCTGTCCACCGTGAAGCCGAGTGACTCGTGGAACGCGATCGAGCCCTCGTTCGCGGGCGACGTGACGCACCGGACGACCGACCTGCCATGGCCCGAGACCTCGGCGAAGAAACGGTCGTAGAGGGCACGACCGACGCCCGAGCCGCGCGCCTCGGGGGCGACACCGACGAAATGGATGTACGCCTCGTCCGGATCCGACTGGGAGAGGAACCCGATCAGGAACGCGATCAGCTTCCCCTCGTCGTCCTCCGCCACGAAGCTCGTTCCCTCGAAGTGGAGGAAGAACAGCTTCGGCAGCATCGGTGCCATCTCGCGTCCACCCCACCACGCGTTGACGTGCTGGATCACACGGCCGTAGTCGGACGGGGTCGCATGCCGAATCGCAGGCACCGGCCAAGCGTAGCGACGTACGCAGCGCGCTAACGCGAGAGCGCCGCCCGGCCGGCGTTGTACCCGCACATGCCGTGTACGCCCCCGCCGGGCGGGGTCGACGCCGAGCAGAGGTAGACACCGTCGAGCGGCGTCCGATAGGGATTCGAGCTGACGACGGGACGCGTGAAGAGCTGCCTCAGCTCGGCGCTACCGCCGTTGATGTCCCCACCGACGTAGTTCGCGTTGCGGGCCTCGAGAGCCACCGGGCCGAGCACGTTCCGGGCAAGCACGAGATCGCGAAACCCCGGGGCAAAGCGCTCGAGCTGTGCCTCGATTGCGGCCGTCACGTCCACCTCGGAGCCGTTCGGGACGTGCGTATAGGCCCACAACGTCTGAGCGCTTCCCGGGGCCCGCGTCGTGTCGAACAGGCTCTGCTGCGCGACCAGAACATAGGGCCGCTCGGGATGACCGCCTCGAGCGACGGCTGCCTCGGCGCGCGCTATCTCCTCGATCGTGCCACCGAGATGCACCGTCGCTGCGCGCGAGCAGCTCTCCGCGAGCCACGGCAGCGGGCCCGAGAGCGCATAGTCGACCTTGACGACCCCCGCGCCGTACCGGTAGCGCTCGAGCGCACGCCGGTAGCGACCGTCGAGACGGTTTCCGGCCAGTTCGAGGAACTGCCTCGGCGTCACGTCCAGCATCACCGTGGCAACTCCGTCGAGCTCGCCGAGCGACGTGATCGTCCGACCGGTCTCGATCTCGCAGCCGAGCGAACGGAGGTACGAGCCCAGTGCATCGGCGAGCGACTGCGATCCGCCTCGCGGGAACGGCCAGCCGACAGCGTGACCGAGCATGACGAGGATGAGCCCGAACGAAGCCGTCGCCCTCGCCTCGAGCGGAAGCATCGCGTGCGCGGCGTTCCCGCCGAAGAGCGCTCGCGCGCGCTGGCCTTCGAAGCCGCGCGCCAGCCGCGAGGCAGAGCGCAGCCCTCGGAGCCCGAACCGGGCCAGGTCGACCGGGTGCCGCGGCAGGCTCGGGCCGGCGAGAATGTCCGAGAGGAGCCCCTCGGAGGCGCCGACGAGCGGTCCGAACAGACGCAGCCAGGCATCGCCGTCCGGCCCGAGGCCCGCGGCGGTCTCGACGAGCCCCCGCTCGAGCACGACCGCGGTGCCGTCGTCGAATGGATGGGCGAGCGGCGCAGGCGAGTGAAGCCACTCGACGCCGTGCTCGGCGAGAGGAACGCTGCGGAAGAACGGCGATGCGACCCCGAGTGGATGAATCGCGGAGCAGGTGTCGTGAAGGAAGCCGGGGAGCGTCAGCTCCTCTGTGCGGACGCCGCCACCGATCGAGTCGCGTGCTTCGACGACCAGCACGGAGCGACCCGCTCGGGCGAGCGTGATTGCGGCGGCGAGGCCGTTCGGCCCGGAACCGACGACGACGGCGTCAGGCATCGACGACGATCTCGGCCGGCGGAGCGGGGCTCAGGGTGTGGTCGTGGCCGGCTCCTGCGGCAGCGGCTCGAGCGTGCGGACGTACGTCTGCGTCGCCGGCCGCGGAGGACCATCGTTCAGCGCCTGGCCGAGCGCGATCCCGAGGGCGAAGACCACGAGCACGAACGTGGCGACGACGGCGCGCCTCCGCCACGGACTGCGGCGTGGCGGGCGCCGGTGCGTTGGGCTCGAGGTCACGGTTCGTAGTCAACAGCACCGCGGGCATAGACGTGGAATGCGGCGTCACTCGCCATCGCGACCGACCGGGCCCACCCCGGGATCGCCGCGTGCTCCTCGACGGCCTGGCGCGCCCACGCATCGGACGACTGGTAGGCGTCGGCCAGCACCGCGAGCGTGAAGGTGCTGCCGACCCGCCGCCGCAACTCGGCCGAGATGAGATCGAACTGGTCGCGCAGCCGCTCGGACTGCGACCGGTCGCGGCACGCCTGCTCGAAGCGGCGATAGCCGTCGTCCCAGTCACGACGGGCGCTTTCGAGCCCCGGGCTCAAGACAGGTCGGGATGGCAGCAGCGTGAGGGCCAGATCTCGGGCAACTCGGCGAGGATCCGCTCGCCTGTGACGTAGCCGGGGTTCGCGAGTGCGAACGCGGCGTGCGCGTGGAGGCACTTGAGCTGGGCGGGATTCCGCGAGCCGCCGATCCCGGAGTCGAGCGAAGCACCCTCGTCGGCCCCGGTGCGGCCCGCCGCTAGCGACCGCCGGATCCGCCGCTGTGCGGCCGTCGCTGCCGCTAGGTCGGCCGTCGACTCGGGGCTCGCTGCGACCGCCGCACTCCAGCGCTCGACCCCGCCTGCCGCCTCCAGCCGCGAGACCGCCGCGACCAGGTGGCGGCACGTGAGGTAGTACGTCGTCGGGAACGGCGCTCCGTCGATGTCGTAGGGATCCTGCTCGGTGACCGCAGGGGAGCCGAACGGGCACCGCACGGCGACGCGCCGGAACGCCCGTGGGCGCCGGCCGAGCTGCCGTTCGACGACGTCACGATCGTCCACTCCCGCAGCTTACGGCGCGGTGGTGCGGTGACTGCGTTCCCAGGCGGCGATCCCCTTGACGATGAAGAGGCGTTCGCCGGGCTTGACGTAGCCGATCCGTCGCGCCTCGCGCGCCAGCGCGGCGTCGCTCGTGGTGCGTGCCAGCTTCTTCTCGAGAAGGATCTTCTCGGCCCGAAGCTCGACGACCTGTGTCCGACGGGCGGCGAGCTCGCTGCGCGTCTCGAGGTAGCTGGCGAGCGGGCGGTAGTAGAGGAAGCCCATCACACCGAGAACGACAATCGGCAAGAGGAGCCGAGCCCGGCCTCTCCGACGCCGTGCTTTCTTCGACGATGTGCGCCCCACCGTTCCTCGTTCGCGCTCGGCCGGGCGGTTTCCTTCGCGCGGGCTGCGAGCGTCGCCGATCGGGTAGCGGGGTCAGGCGATATCGACCTTGATCACGTTCGTCGAGCCGGGGATGTTCACGGCCGTGCCGGCGGTGATCACGACGCGGTCGCCAGCGGCGACGATCCCGCTGGCGCGCGCGGCCGCGAGGGAGCGAGTCCAGAGATCCTCGACGTCGTCCGTCACCGCGATCTCGAGCGCGGTCACGCCCCATTCGAGCGCCATGTGTCGCAGCGAGTCCGCTCGATGCGTGACCGCGATGATCGGCCGTCGCGGACGCAGGCGGGCGACGGCCGAGGCGGTACGGCCGGTGAAGGTCGGAACGAGGATCGCCTTGGCCTCGAGCGCCTCCGCGATGTCGCAGGCAGCGTTGGACATGGCCTGGCCGATCGTCGGAGCGTCCTCCGCCTCCGGGATCTCGTGCCGGTAGCCGAGGCTCGGCTCGACCGCGCAGGCGATGCGGTTCATCACCTCGACCGCCGCGATCGGGAACTCGCCCACGGCGGTCTCGCCGGAGAGCATGATCGCCGACGTCCCGTCGAGGATCGCGTTCGCGACATCGGACGCCTCTGCCCTCGTCGGCTCGTCGTGGTGGATCATCGACTCGAGCATCTGGGTCGCGGTGATCACGGGACGGCCGCGCTCGAGGGCTTGCGCAATGATCCGCTTCTGGAGGAGTGGCACATCCGCCGTCCCGATCTCGACGCCGAGGTCGCCGCGCGCCACCATGACGGCGTCCGCCTCGGCCAGGATCTCGTCGAGCGCAGCGACCGCCTCCGCCTTCTCGATCTTGGCGATCACGTGCGCAGGCGAGCCGCGGGCCTCGATCAGGGTCCGGAGCGCGCGCACGTCCGACGAGGAGCGAACGAACGAGAGGGCGACGAAGTCGACCTCGAGGTCGAGCGCGAACTCGAGATCCTCGAGGTCCTTGCGCGTGATCGAGGGGATCGGGAGCGGGACGCCCGGGAGGTTGACGCCCTTGTGGGAGGAGACGAGGCCTCCTGTGACGTACCTCGCACCGCGCTCTGCCGCTCTCGACCGACAGGACCCGGAGCTTGACGTGGCCGTCGTCGATCAGCACGTCGTGGCCGACCTGGAGCACGGAGCCCAGCACGGACGGGCTGATCGGGATCTCGCCGTCGCGCGCTGCATCCTCTCCGGCGATCACGACCGTGTCTCCCGTCTGTAGCGACGACCGGCTCGGCCAGATCGCCGACGCGGAGCTTTGGGCCCTGCAGGTCGGCGATCAGCGCGATGGGGCGACCCGCCCCCTTCTCCGCCTCGCGCACGAGCGCCGCCGACGGCGCGGTGGTCCTCGTGCGTCCCGTGAGACATGTTGAGGCGCGCACCGTCGATGCCGGCGGCGATCAGCGCCGCGATCCCCTCATGCGTCGAGCTCGCGGGCCCGATCGTGGCGACGATCTTCGTGCGGCGAACGTGCATCAGGGAGCGTTACCGGCGGCCCGCGGGAACGCGCGCCAGCCGGGATACTCGGCCTCGTCTCCGAGCTGGTCTGCGATCCGCAGCAGCTGGTTGTACTTCGCCGTGCGGTCGGAGCGGGCCGGGGCTCCGGTCTTGATCTGGCCGCTGTTGGTGGCGACGGCGATGTCCGCGATCGTCGCGTCCTCGGTCTCACCCGAGCGATGCGAGATGATCGTGGCGTACCCGTGCCGCTGCGCCAACTCGATCGCGTCGAGCGTCTCGGTCAGGGACCCGATCTGGTTGACCTTGACGAGGATCGCGTTCGCGACGTTCTCCTCGATACCCCGGCTGAGGAAATCCACGTTCGTGACGAAGAGGTCGTCGCCGACGAGTTGGACCCGGTCGCCGAGGCGCTGGGTCAGCGTCTGCCAGGTCGACCAGTCGTTCTCGGCGAGCCCGTCCTCGATCGACACGATCGGGAACCGGTCGACCAGATCGGCCCAGAGCTCGATCATCCCACTGCCGTCCAGGGTTCCGCCCTGGCGCTCGAGCACGTAAGCCCCGTCCCGGTAGAGCTCGCTCGCCGCCGGGTCGAGCGCGATCGCGACCTTGTCGCGATGTCCGGCCCGTTCGGCTGCCTCCATGATCGCCTCGCACGCGTCGTAGGCCGATCCGAGCTCCGGCGCGAAGCCTCCCTCGTCGCCGACGCTCGTCGAGAGCCCGCGCTCCTTGAGCAGCGCCTTCAGCGTGTGGTAGCACTCGACCCCGATCCGGACCGCCTCGGAGAACGAGGAGGCCCCGGCAGGCACGAGCATGAACTCCTGGAAGTCCAGCGAGTTCTGGGCGTGCGCTCCACCGTTGACGACGTTCATCAGCGGCACCGGCATCACGTGGGCATTCGCCCCGCCGATCCAGCGATAGAGCGGTAGCTCCGCCTCCGCGGCCGCAGCCTTCGCGACGGCGAGGGAGACTCCCAGAATCGCGTTGGCACCAAGACGCGCCTTGTTGGGCGTCGCGTCGAGCGCGATCATGGCGCCGTCCAACTCGCGCTGGTCTCGCGCGTCCATCCCGCTGATGCACGAAGCAATCTCGTCGTTGACGTGCGCTACGGCGCGGCCGACCCCCTTCCCCAACCAGTCGTTACCGCCGTCGCGGAGCTCGACGGCTTCGTGCTCGCCCGTGGAGGCGCCGGAGGGGACGGCCGCGGACCCGAAGGCCCCGGACTCCAGCCCGACCTCGACCTCGACGGTGGGATTGCCCCGCGAATCGAGCACTTGCCGGGCATGGGTGTGGACGATTGCGCTCATCAACCGACAGCGTATCGTCGGCCGTTGCTTGGAACGGGGCGATCCGGGCTCGCGATCAGGAATCCGTCCCGTGCGAGGCTTGACCGAGAGCTTCCTTGGCCCTCACGTACCACTCCTCCTGGGCGTCGAGGTCGAGCTGCGACCAGTTCGCTCCGGCCACAGCCGCGAGCCGCTCGGCCGTCCCGACGCGCGCGACAAACCGTGCGCTCGTGCCGCGGAGCGCGAGCTCCGGGTCGACGTTGACCAGGCGGGCGAGGTTGACGACGGAGAAGAGGAGGTCGCCGATCTCCGCTGACACGTCCGGGTCGGGCTCAGTCTCCGGGGCCGGCCGGCCGGCCCTGCCAATCTCGACCTCGAGCTCGTGGAGCTCCTCTCGGAGCTTCGCGAGAGGCCCCTCGAGCCCCGGCCAGTCGAAGCCGACGGCCGCGGCGCGACGCTGCACCTTCCGAGCGTGCAGGAGGCCCGGAAGCGCCTCGGGCACGTCGTGGAAGACGCCAGAGCGACCTTCCTGCTCGGTCTTGATCTCCTCCCACCGCTCCCGCACTCGACCGGCCGAATCCGCCTCGGCCTCGCCGAAGACGTGCGGATGACGGCGAACAAGCTTCGCGTGCACGGTGCGGGCGACGGTCTCCAGGTCGCCTTCGCCCTGCTCCTCCAGGAGAAGGGCGAGGAAGTACGTCTGGAAGAGGAGGTCGCCGAGCTCGTCCAGGAGCTTGGCCGGGTCACCGGCCTCGACCGCATCCGCGACCTCGTAGGCCTCTTCGACGGTATGAGGGACGATCGTGCGCGGCGTCTGCTCCCGGTCCCAGGGACAATCGCGGCGCAGACGCTTCGTCAGTTCCTGGAGCTCGAGCAGCGCCTCCGCGAGCGGCACCGCGTCAGGCGGCGGCACCGGGGTCAGCCGGTGGTCGTCGCCGCGCTGGTTGCTGCCTCAGGCGGCTCGTACCCGGTCGCGTACGTGACCTTCTTGGCGAAGAACGTCTTCGTGTCGGCCGTCCACTTCGTGATCTCGTCGTTCTTGGCCTTGTCGAGGAGCTGCGCCTGGATCTGCGGCGTCGCCTCCTTTAGCGTGGTCACCTTCGGCGGCCTGACAGCGGAGAGCGGCTCGATCACGTGGAAGCCGAACTGGGTCTTGATCGGCGCAGAGACTTGGTTCTTCCGGAGCAGGAAGGCCGACGTGTCGAACGGCGCCACCGTCTGGCCGCGGACGATTGTGAGCTTGCCGCCGTTGTCCTTCGAGCCGGGGTCGGTGGAGTGCTTCTTGGCGAGCGCCGCGAAGTCCGCGCCTGCCTTGAGCTCCGCTTCGATCTGGTCGGCGAGCTTTCTCGTCTTCACGAGAATGTGACGCACATCCCGGCTCTCAGCCGTCGTGTACTGGGCCTTGTTCTGCTCGTAGTACTTCTTGATCTCCTCGGGAGCCACCTTCGCGTCCTTCGTCACGGAGGCGTAGATCTTCTCCGAGAGGAGCTGTGACTCGATGTCCGAGCGAAGGCTCGCAGCCGTGTAGCCCTGCGCCTTCAGCTGCTCGTCGAGCTTCGCCTGGCTACCGCCGAACGACTGCTCCTTGACCTGCTCGATCCGATCCGTGATCTCCTTGTCGGTCACCTCGAGATCGAGCTCCGAAGCCCTGTTGGCATACTCGGCGCGCTGGACGAGAAAGGCGACGGCCTGCGTCTGCAGCGCCTGGTACTCCGCCGTGCCCGCCTTCGGGAAGTCCCGCTTCTGGGTCAGGTACGTCTTCTTCGCCCGCGCGAGCAGGTCGTTCAGCGACGCCTTCGTGATCGGCGTGCCGTCGACGACGGCAACCGCATCGGAGGGAACGCTCTGCTTGTCGCTCCCGCAGGCGGTCGCGATCCCGACGGCCAGGACGACGAGGACGGAGGCTGCGATGCGGGTGGGCGTCATGAGGAAGGGCTCTCTGGTTGGGCGTGGAGGAAGAAGAATGACCGTGAAGGTATAGACGAGACCGCGTTAAGCCGCAGTTGCGATCTGTTGGAATTCAACGAGGCGCCTCAGGCGGCCAAACGCGCCGCGACTATAGCATCGGCCAGGCCGAGCGCCCCCTTGAGATCGTCGGTGCGGAGGCTCACCTCGCGCTTCGCCTGCGTGTAGACGACGGTGTCCGCAGCAGCGCGGAGGGCGCGCAGCTCGTCCGAACCGAGTGCGAGCGGCCCCACGGTGACGCGACCCCCGCGATAGACGAGATAATCCGCGCCGATCAAGGCGAGCTTGAGCTTGGCATCCTGGATCGAGAAGAGGTTCTCGACCGGCTCCGGCAGCGGGCCGTACCTGTCCTCGATGCCCGCGCGGAGCTCGCGCAGCTCGTCGTCGTGCTCCACGAGCGCGAGGCGCCGGTGCATGTCGATCTTGAGCGCCTCGGATGCGACGTACGAGGCCGGGATGAAGGCGTCGACGCGCGCGTCGACGCGCACGGGGCGCACTGCCGGGCGGGCCTGGCCCGACAGCTCCGCCACGGCCTCGTTCAGCATCTCGACGTACAGCTCGAACCCGAGCGCGGCGACGTGCCCCGACTGCTCCGCGCCGAGAAGGTCGCCGGCGCCGCGGATCTCGAGGTCGCGCATCGCGATCTGGAAGCCGGCCCCGAGCTCCGTGTGATCGGCGAGCGTGGCGAGGCGCGCTCGAGCCTCCGCCGTCAGCTCGCTCGCCTCCGGGTAGAACAGGTACGCGTGGGCGGTCACGTCGGAGCGGCCGACCCGTCCGCGAATCTGGTAGAGCTGGCTCAGCCCGAGGGTGTCAGCGCGCTCGACGATGAGCGTGTTGGCCTGCGGGATGTCGATACCCGACTCGATGATCGTCGTCGAGACGAGCACGTCGGCGTCACCGGCGAGGAAGGCGTGCATCCGCTCTTCCAGGTCGCGCTCGCCCATCTGTCCGTGCGCCACGAGGAACCGCAACCCCGGGCACAGCTGGCGCAGCTTCTCGCCCATCTCCTCGATCGTCTCGACCCGGTTGTGGAGGTAGAACGCCTGGCCGCCGCGGGCGTGCTCCCGCTCGAGGGCGAGCTTGATCAGCTCCTCGTCGTACTCGCCAACCGTGGTCCGGATCGGCCGGCGGCCCTCTGGAGGTGTCTCGATGATCGAGATGTCGCGCAGCCCGGCGAGTGACATGTGCAGCGTCCGGGGGATCGGGGTGGCCGAGAGTGCGAGCACATCGACCTCGAGTCGGAGCGACCGGAGGAGCTCCTTCTGCGCGACGCCGAAGCGCTGCTCCTCGTCGAGGATGACGAGGCCCAGCTCTTTCGGGATCACGTCGCGCGAGAGCACTCTGTGCGTGCCGACGAGGACGTCGACCTTGCCGGCCGCGAACTCGGCCAGCACGCGCTTCGTCTCGGCAGGCTTGCGGAACCGCGACACCATCTCGACGTTGAGAGGGAAGTCGAGGAAGCGCTGGCGGAACGTGTTCCAGTGCTGCTCGGCCAGGATCGTGGTCGGGCAGAGGACGAGCACCTGACGACCGTTGACGGCGACAGCGAAGGCCGCCCGGACTGCGACCTCGGTCTTCCCGAAGCCCACGTCGCCGCAGACGAGCCTGTCCATCGGGCGCGTGGACTCGAGATCCTCCTTCACGAGCTCGATCGCCCGCGCCTGATCGTCGGTCTCGCGATACGGGAACGACGCTTCGAGACGCTCGAGCCACTCGTGTGAGAGGTCGAAGCTCGCGCCTTCGGCGCGCTGCCTCTGTGCGTAGAGCGCGAGCAGCTCGCCCGCGAGCTCTCTGACGGACTCCCTGGCTCGCGACTTCAGGTTCTGCCACGCCTTGCCACCCAGCTTCGAGAGCGCAGGAGCCTTCGCGTCTGCACCGATGTAGCGGGAGAGCTTTCCGAGCTGCTCGTGTGGGACGTAGAGCCTGTCCTCCCCGCGGAACGCGAGGAACAGGTAATCGCGTGTCACCCCGGCGACGGCCTTCGTCTCGAAGCCGAGCAGCTTGCCGACACCGTGATCCTCGTGGACGACGAAGTCACCGATGCGGAGGTCGGCGAAGGAGGCCAGAGCGCGGCCGAGACGCGCATCCGCCCGCGGTGGCCGCTTGCGAAACACCTGGGTGTCGGGGAGGAGCACGAGGCGTAGGTCTCGCCAGACGAACCCGCGGCGCGCCGGCGACACGGCGAATCGCACCGAGGCCTCCTCGGGCAGAGGGGCCCCGTCGGAATGCATCGTGCTGTCCACCTTGCGGAGCAGGGCGCCCTGGCGGAGCGCCTCGCCACGATGGGGAAACGTGACGACGACCCGGTTTCCCGAGCGCTCGAAGCCGGCGAGCTCGTTCTCGGCTTCCGCCAGGCCGCGGGCGGCGATCGCCGGCCGCTGGGCCTCGAACTGGAACGCCTGGCCCCGGGGGAACGGATCGAGCTCCGTCGCACCGTCGAGGGCGACCGGCTCGAGGCCTTCCTCCTCCCAGACGGTCCGCACCTCGTCCGGCTGCCAGACGAGATCGGGGGCACGGTCGATCGGGGCGACGAGGTTCTCGGCGGTGACGCGCGTGGACCCGACCTCTCTCTCCTCGCCCTCCCACTGGTGCGCTGCCTCGGGATCGATCAGCTCGCGGCGGCGCTCCGCGGCGGGGTAGACGCTCGCCTCCTCGACCGTGTGCAGCGCGCGCTGCGTAAACGGGGAGAACGCGCGCACCTGCTCGATCTCGTCGCCGAACAACTCGACGCGCAGCGGCTCGCGCCCGGTCGACGGGAAGACGTCGACGATGCCGCCGCGGACGGCGAACTGCCCGCGCTCCTCGACCCGATCCACCCGCTCGTAGCCTGCCCGCGAGAGCTCGTCGGCGATCCCGTCCAAGCCCGGCTCGGAGCCGATCGCGAGCCGTACCGCCGATGGCCGCTCGGAGCGTGGCGGCATCCCCTCCGCGAGCGCCGCAGCCGAGGCGCAGACGAGGCCGCCGGCAGCGAGCACGTCGAGAGCACGAGCTCGCTCGCCGACGAGGTGCGGCGGCGGCTCGAGCCCCGAGGCATGCGAGACGCCGCGGCTCGGAAGCAGCGCCACCCGCTCCACGCCGAGGAACCACGAGGCACCCTCGGCTGCGTCGCGGGCGTCGGCGTCTTCCGGCAGCAGCACGAGCAGCCCCCTGCCGAGCTCCTCGTGAAGCGTCGCGAGGACGAGTGGAAGCGCGGGCTCCGAGACGCGCGCTCGGGCGGGGAGCGACGTCACGAACGCCTGGAAGCGGTCGCTCGCGGCGAGTTCCGCGATGAAGGCGTGAAGAGGGGCCGGGTCCATAGCAAAGGGCGAGAGCGCCGTCCCGCGGGGCTATCCTAGCCCGCTCGGCGTGGGACTCGACATCGCTGCAGCGGGCGTCAGTTGAAGGAGCGTTGGGTCTCGTCCAGGCTCGACGTCGCGAGCGATTCGACGGCATCGGCCCCGCGCGCGACCAGCTCCTCGACGTCGTCCTCGGGTGCGAACGGTGCGAGTACGAAGTCCGCGACGGCGCGCTGGTCGCCACGTCCGGGACGACCGACGCCAACCCGCAGCCTGAGGAACTCGGGACTCCCGAGCCTTCCGGCGATCGAGCGCAAGCCGTTGTGGCCGGCGAGCCCGCCGCCGAGCCGTGCCTGAAGCCTGCCGACCTCGAGGTCGACCTCGTCATGCACGACGAGCAGGCGCTCGAGCGGCGTCTTGAAGAACGTGGTCGCAGGATGGACCGAACGGCCGGAGTCGTTCATGAAGGTGTCGGGCTTGAGCAGCGCGAGCCTCTGTCCGTCGAGGCGGACCTCGGCCAAGTGCCCGCTGAACTTCCCCTTGAACGTCCCAGTGTGCCGTCGCGCCAGTTCGTCGACGACCATGAACCCGACGTTGTGTCGGTCGCGCGCATGCTTCCGGCCCGGGTTCCCGAGGCCCACGACGAGCAAATCGAGCGTCGAGGTCGCTTCACCTCGACGGAAGAGCGGCAAAGGTTACTCCCCGTCGGGCTGGGGCTCAGACTCGGTCCCGGACTCGCCCTCGTCGGACGCGCCCTCTTCCCCGCCCTCGGCGGCATGCTCTGCCGAAGCCTCGGCGGCCAGGGCCTCTTCGGCGGCCTCCTCCTCTTCGGTCAGGCCGCGCGGGCTGGAGCAGCTGGCGATCACGGTCTCGGCGGGGTCGTCGAGGAACGTCACGCCGGGCACGCGGGCGACATCCTGCAACCGTAGGGTCTCGCCGAGCTCGAGGCCGCTGATGTCGACCTCCAGGTACTCCGGGATATCGGCCGGCAGGGCTTCGACGTTCAGATCTCGCGCCACCTGCTGGACGACGCCGCCGACCTTGGTGCCGGGGGCCTCGCCGACGAAGTGGACGATCACGGTGGCCTGGATCGGTTGGTCGAGCCGCACCTCGTGGAAATCGACATGGGTGATCGTGCCGCGAACCGGATGCTGCTGGTACTCCTTCAACACGGCGTGATGGGGCGTCTTGGTGCCCTCGATCACGACGTCGACGATCCCGTTGAGGCCCGAGGGGCCCGTCAGAGCGATGCGAAGCTCGCGCTCGCCGACGACGAACGCCTTGTTCGCCTTCCCGTAGAGCACCCCGGGGATCAACCCCTGGCGACGCAGGCGCTTGGTGTTGCGGGTGCCGAGCTCGGCGGCGCTCCGCTCCCTGACCTCCAGAATCATTCTGTCCCCGGACACGGCGGCGAAGTGTAGCGCATGCCTGATCCCGTGCGGGCGCGAGCGGCTCGGGGTCTCGACAGGGGTCGAGCGCCGGCGGCACCCCCTGAGAATGCCGCCGGCAGCAGAGGTGTTGTCGGCAGCCCGGGCTGCGCTCCTCATCCCTCGAATAGGCGTGCTGCACTCCTCATTCCGGGATTGGCGCCTCAGTTCCCTTGCGCTTCAGGGGCGCGGAGCGGAAATCCCTTTGCGTTTTCCGGGCAGGGGGAGCAGAGCGCCCGGCGAATCGGGGAATGGCCGGGTCCGGCTCACGGCGTCCGCACCCATCCTCCCCTGAGGGGTGCGGGTTGCGCTCGCCGGGCCCGGCAAACAGCCACCTACCCGCTTTCGGTCGCCGTGACACTGCGTCCCGGTTCTGCTGAAAGGCGGCCTCGAGTGGACGGGGCCCAGGGGCGAGTTGTTCAGCCGAGGCTACGTGCGCTCTGCGAGCAACGCGCTGCGAAGCTCGTCGAGACCGTCGGTCGGATCGACGAGAACCGAAAGCACGATCTCGCATTCGACGCCGGCCAACTGGACCGATGCGTGGCCGCGGGCGACGTTCAGTGCCAGCTTCGACGCGATCACGAGGGCGTCGGCGCCGCCGTCCGCGATCAACCTCGCGACCAGGCGGCGGGCGGCAGCCGTTTCGATCGCAACGCCGTGAACGCGAATCACGGCTTGGAGGCTATCGCGAGAACGATCGACTCCTCGATCCTGCAGACGTAGCCGAGCAACCGTGCCCCGGCCGGTCTTGCGCTAGAAGAGCTGGTTCTCGCCGGCGAAGATCGCCGAGACCGAGTCGTCCGCGAAGACGTTCGAGATCGTCTCGGCAAGGATGCCCGCGATCGAAAGCACATGCACGTTGTCCGGCTGCCTCAGCGGGTCGATCGGCACCGTATCGGTGATCACGAGCTTGTTGATCTGGCTCTCGGCGATCCGCTCGAGCGCCTGTCCGTTGAAGAGGCCATGCGTGGCGCACGCGTAGACCTTGGTCGCGCCCGCGTCCTTGAGCGCCTGTGCCCCTGCGACGAGCGTTCCCGCGGTGTCGATGATGTCGTCGATGATCACGGCGGCCTTGCCCTCGATGTCGCCGATCACGGTCGTCACCTTGGCTTCGTTGTGCGCGGGCCGAACCTTGTTGAGAATGACGAGGTCGCCTCTCACCATCTCGGCGAACTTGCCCGCGATCTTCGCATGCCCGGTGTCCGGGGAGACGACGGCGAGGCCCTCGCCGAGGTTGAGGTCACGCACGTACTGCGCGAACATCGGCACGGCGGTCATGTGATCCACCGGAATCCCGAAGAAGCCCTGGACCTGCCCCGCGTGGAGATCCATCGTGAGGACCCGATCGGCGCCTGCCGTCTGCAAGCAGGTCGGCGACGAGCTTCGCGGTGATCGGCTCGCGCGGTCGCGACTTCTTGTCCTGGCGCACGTAGAAGTACCACGGGATCACGGCCGTGATCCGCTTCGCGGACGCGAGCTTGGCGGCGTTGATCATGATCAGCAGCTCCATCAGATGCTGGTCGACCGGCATCGTCCCCGTCTGCACGATGAAGATGTCCGCGCCGCGGATCGAGTCCTCGTAGCGGCAGTACGTCTCGCCGCTGGCGAAGGTCTTGAGGGTGGTCTCGCCGAGCTCGCACCCGATCTGGAGCGCGATCTTGTGCGCCAGCTCGGGATTCGAGCGACCGGACACGAGCATCAGTCGCTTGCTCGGCGTCAGCCCGATCGTGCGGGCCACGTCCGGGCCCGCTACCTGCCCATCGGGCGCACCGAGCCCCGGCAGCGTCTGCTCAACGGTCACGCTTTCCACCCAGCCCCTCCTTGATCGACTGCCTCGGCGGGAATCCGACGAGAGCATTGTCCGGGACATCTTCCGTGACCACGGTGCCCGCCGCAGTCCAGACGTCGTCGCCGAGCGTGACCGGCGCGACGAAGACCGTGTCGACGCCGACGCGCGCCTTGCGTCCGATCACGGTTCGCTGCTTCGGCACGCCGGGCCGATGATCGAAGTTCGCCGTGATCGATCCAGCGCCGATGTTCGTCTCCGCTCCGATCTCCGCGTCGCCGACATAGCTGAGATGTGGAACCTTGGCCCCCTCGCCGAGCCGGGTGTTCTTGATCTCCACGAACGTACCCGCCTTCGATCTTGCACCCAGCACGGTACCGGGACGAACGTAACAGAAGGGCCCGATGGTGGCCTCCGCACCGACGTCCGCGTCGACGACGACCGCGTGGGGGCCGATTTCGGCGCCCTCGGCGACGCTCGTGTCTCCCCCGAGCATCGTGAACGGGTGCACCACCGTGTCGGCTGCGAGTGTCACCGTCGGCTCGATCCAGGTCGTCTTCGGGTCGACGATCGTCACCCCCGCGAGCATGTGAGCGGCGTTGATCCGGTCGCGCAGGGCAGCAGCCGCCGCGGCGAGCTCGACCCTCGTGTTGACGCCTTCGGTCTCGGCAGGATCGGGAGCCACGTGGACGGCGACGCCGTGGCCGGCTTGGACGAGGTCGCGCACCGCGTCCGTCAGGTACAGCTCCCCTTGCGCGTTGACGGGCTGGAGCCGCCCCAGCGCGGGCCAGAGCAGATCGGCCTGGAAGACGTAGATGGATGAGTTCGCCTCCCCGATCGCGAGTTGCTCCGGTGTCGCGTCGCCCGCCTCGACGATCGACTCCAGGTCGCCGCCGGAGCCCCGCACGATGCGCCCGTAGTTGCGGATGTCGTCGGGCACGAAGGAGAGCACGGTTGCACCGACGGCGCGGGTGCGGTGGGTCTCGAGCAGGGACTCGAGCAGCTCGGTGGTCAGCAGCGGCGTGTCGCCGGAGAGGACGAGCACCTCGTCGGCGCCCGTGACTGCTGCCTCGGCGCTGCGGACGGCATCGCCGGTCCCGAGCGGCCGTTCCTGCACTGCCACCGCCAACCCCTCGAACTGCCCGGCCGTCTCGGGAGAGACGACGACGACGAGCGGATCGGCGCCGAGTGGTCGCGCGGCCTCGACGATCCAGTCGACCATCCGCCGGCCGAGCAGCGGATGGAGGTGCTTGGGGATAGCCGACCGCATGCGAGTCCCGCGGCCTCCGGCCATGACGACGGCTGCGAGCTTGGGGCGGGAATCGGGCACGGTTGGCACGTTGGCTGGGGCGCCAGGATTCGAACCTGGGATCACGGGACCAAAACCCGTTGCCTTACCGCTTGGCCACGCCCCAGTGAATCGGGAGGCCGAGTGTACCCGGACTGGCGGTCGCTCCGATCCGGCCACCGCTCCGACATGGCGGCGAAGCTGCGCAGCGGCGAGATCTAGCGCGGCGACGTGAGCCAGGTCTCCCCCACCGCGCGCAAGGCGCCGGCCGCGACGTCGGCGTGGATCCCGGTCGGTGAAGAGGCCGTAGACGCACGGTCCGGCTCCGCTGACGTCGGCGCGGAAGGCACCTTCGGAGCGAAGGCGCTCGGCGACGGGCGATGTCGCGAGGTCGTTCGGGGGAAGCAGGGCCAGATCGGTGCTGGTGCGAACGCCGGCCAGAACGGACAGGAGCGTATCGCGCCTCGACTCGAAGCCCGCTTCACCGGACCGCTCGTCGAAGGCGCGGTAGACGTCGCGGGTCGAGCTCTTGACGACGCCGGTCGGCATCACGAGCACGACCCAGTAGTCCTCCGGGAGCTCGAGCGGACGGAGGACTGTGCCGTCGCTCGTGCCGAGTTGTGGCCCCGACTCGAGGAAGAACGGCACGTCGGCACCGATCGTGGCCGCAAGCGCCAGCAGGCGGTCCGGCGTGAGCGGCGCGGGCAGCGTCTCGTTCGCGAGGACGAGCGCCGCGGCGGCGTCCGAGCTCCCCCCGCCGAGTCCGGCGGCGACCGGGATCGATTTGGAGATCTCGACCGTCCAGCCCGGCGTCACGCCGGCAGCTCGCCCGAGCTCGGCGAGGGCTCGCGTCACGATCGTGTCGTCAGGGAACCCGGAGACGGCGAGACGATCGCCGCTCGCCAACGAGATCGTGTCCGCTAGCGCGAGCCGCTGCAGCACGGTCACGACCTCGTGTGTCCCGTCCGGCCGGAGCGGGCCGACGACGAGCGCGAGGTTGATCTTGGCCGGCGCCTCGAGCCGCGTCATGCGACCGACCGAGCGAGGTCGACGAACACCGGCGGGGCGAGAGCCTCGGCGCGGACGGACGGGTCGAGGCCGAGCTCGGCAAGCGCGGCCACGGCATCTTCCCGTGCGGCGAGACCCGCCAGCTGGAGCGAATTGGCGAGCGTCTTGCGGCGGTGTGCGAACGCGGCCTCGACCACGAGCCGGACACGGGCGAAGTCTTCCGGGAGTGGCACCCGACGGAACGCGACGATGGCCGATTCGACCTTCGGCGGCGGCCGGAACACGGTTCTGGAGACCGGGTGGAACCCGATCCGGACGGCGGCCAGTTGGATCAACACGGAGACGGCGCCGTAGGCCTTCGTCGACGGGACCGCGAAGAACCGGTCGGCCACCTCACGCTGCACCATCACGCACCAGAGCTCCACCGTCGGCAGGCCCGAGAGGCTCTCGGCCACGATCGGGGTGGCGACGTTGTAGGGGAGGTTCGCCACGAGCTTCGTCGGGGCCGGCTCGAGCCGGGAGAGGTCGAGCCGGAGCGCGTCCCCCCAGACGAGCGAGACGTTCGCCGCCGCCGCAACGTGGCTCAGGCTCGGCTCCAGGCGGCGGTCGAGCTCGACCGCATGGACATGACGGCAACGTCCGGCGAGAACCTCGGTGAGGATGCCTAGGCCCGGGCCGATCTCGAGCACGACGTCGTCGGGTCCGAGCTCGGCGAGCCGCACGATCACGTCGAGAATGTTGGCGTCGGTCAGGAAGTGCTGGCCGAGGGACTTCTTCGGTTTCGGGCCGCTCACGGCGCCGCGAGACCGAAGGCCACGCTCGCGTTCCGGTCGATCTGCGCCTCGAGAGCCTCGACGGCGACCCCTCGCACGCGGGCTAGGACCGCAAGGGTATGAAGGACGTTGGCAGGCTCATTGCGCTTGCCGCGCACGGGCTGAGGCGCGAGATAGGGGCTGTCGGTCTCCGCCAGGATTCGGTCGGCCGGCACAGCAGCAGCAGCCTCGCGCAACCCTTCGGCCTTCGGGTAGGTGACGTTCCCCGCAAACGAGACGTAGTAGCCCCGCTCGATTGCCGTCCCGAGAAGACCGGGGGCGGAGAAGCAGTGGAGGATCACCGTCCCTGCGAAGCCGGCGAGCGCGGCGGCGGTATCACCATCGGCGTCGCGGGTGTGGATCACGACAGGGAGGTCGCGCGCCGCCGCCAGCTCGAGCTGCCTGTCGAACAGCGCACGCTGTGCGGCAGGCGGTGCAAGGTCGTGGAAGTAGTCCAGCCCTATCTCGCCCACCGCCACGGCTGCCGGGTGGGCGAGGAGCTCGGCGAGCTCGGCGACCTGGGCCGAGTCTGCCCCCGCGGCCTGATGGGGATCGATCCCGAGGGCGGCCGAGACCCCCTCCTCGGCCTCCGCGATCGCGAGCGCCCGTCGGCACGACTCGACCCCCGTCCCGACCGTGACGATGCGCGAGACCCCGACGGCGCGCGCGCGCTCGACGAGAAACGCAGCCGGCTCGTCGCATCCGTCCAGGTGGGCGTGGGTGTCGATCACCGCGGGCTGCCGGTCACGCCGCAGGCGACTCGAGCCGCGGAAAGAGCGGTGGCGCAGCCTCGATCCCCTCGGTCTCGCCGGTGAGGCCGTAGGCCACGCGCTCCCACTCGACGCCCGCCGGCTGGCAGAGCGCCGCCAGGATCGCAGCCGCCGTGTCGGGGACATACGCGGAGAGCGCCACCGCGACGGCCCGGAGCCCGTCGACGAGGTCGTAGAGCACACGGTCGAGCTCGGCGGCGCGCGACTCGTCCTTTGCCAGCTGCCAGGGCGCCGTCGTCTCGACCTCCTTGTTGAGCGCGCGCACGACGTCCCAGATCCGCTCCAGCGCCCCCGTCACGTCGAAGCGATCGAGCCTCTCGGTGACGTCGGCCGCCAGGGGTGCGAGCACCGCGGCGACGTCGCCCTCTGGGGACGGCGCGTGCGCCAGCTTCCCGTCGCGGTAGCGAGCGACCATGGCAGTCGTGCGGGAGAGAAGGTTCCCGAGGTCGTTGCCCAACTCCCGCTCGTAGCGCTCGTGGATGCCCACGAGCGAGGCAGCACCGTCCTGGCCGAACGAGATCGCCCGCGCGCACCAGAACCGCACGGGGTCGGCACCGTAGACGTCGATCAAGTCGAGCGGGTCGACGACGTTCCCGAGCGACTTCGAGATCTTGCGGTCGTCGAGCAGCAGATAGCCGTGGACGAAGAGCTGGTCGGGTGGCGTATACCCGGCCCCCAGGAGCATCGCCGGCCAGTAGACGCAGTGGAACCGCAGGATGTCCTTGGCCAGCAGGTGGCGCACCGAGGGCCAGAACGTCTCGATCAGGTCGGTGCCCGGTCGGGCGTACGTGAGCGCGCTCAGGTAGTTGACGAGGGCGTCCGCCCAGACGTAGGCGATCGAATCCAGGTCCCACGGGATCGGGATCCCCCATGTCTGCCCGGCCCGGCTGATCGAGAAGTCCTGCAACCCTCCCTCGATGAAGCTCCGTGCCTCGTTCGCACGAAATCCAGGCTGGACGAAGTCCTCGCGCTCGAAGAGCTCGAGCAGCTGTTGCTCGAAGGAGGAGAGGCGGAAGAACCAGTTGCGCTCCTCGATCCACTCCGGCTCGCGATCGTGCTCCGGGCACTTGCCGTCGACGAGATCGGCCTCTGTCTTGAAGGCCTCACAGCCGACGCAGTACAACCCTGCATAGACGTCCTGGTAGACATGGCCGTTGTCGTAGAGCCGCTGCAGGAAGCCCTGGACGAAGCGCTTGTGCTCCTCGTCGCTCGTGCGGATGAAAAAGTCGTTCGACGCGTTCAGCCGCTGCGGCAGCTCACGCCAGACGACCGCGATCTGGTCGGCGTAGTCCTGCGGTGACAGCCCTTGGTCGGCGGCTACCCGCGCCACCTTCGCGGCGTGCTCGTCCACGCCCGTGAGGAAGAACGTCTCGACGCCACGCTGCCGCTGATGCCGCGCCAGGATGTCGGCCGCGATCGTCGTGTACGCGTGCCCGATGTGCGGGGTCGAGTTGACGTAGTAGATCGGTGTCGTGACGTAGTAGCGCTCCATCAGCGCTGATTCTACGGCGGCGCGTCGGGAGCCACCCGCGGCCTCGGACTGCGACGAGCAGCGCTGCCGACAAGAGAAGAACGAGACCCGCGCTCCGACCGAGCCACGGCTCCGGATTCTGCGACCGAGTGGCGCCACTCGCCCGCGTCGCGCGACGCGCTGCAACCGTCTCCGGGGCGGCCGGCTGTCGGAGCCCGGCATGAGCGTGCGGCAGGGCACGATCGGGCTCCGCGACGGGATGGCCGACGGGTCTCGGCCGGCGATCCGCCTCTCCCGCTCCGGAGGCGCGACGCTCCGCCGTCACGGTCGAGCCGGTTCGGTCGAGCGTGCGGACGCTCGGCCTCACCGACGTGTCCGATGCGGCTGACCCGGAGAGCATCGCGTCGGCACCGTCCGTCCGCGCCGGCGCCGCGGCCCGCGCGGATCCCGGCGCTCTGCCAATCCGTGAGGAGTGCGCCGCCGGTGCGCCCGCCGACTCCGAGGCGACCGGCGCCGCAGTCGTGGCCGCGACTCCCGAGGTATCCCCTCGCGCGGCAGCGGGAGAAACCGCTGCCGCGGGCGCCGGCACGACGCCTTGTCTCGGAGCAGGCTCCGGAGGGCCGTCGGGGACGTGGGGGTCGGCCGGCATCGCGACGGTCGTCTGCGGGATCAGGTCAGGGGGCGTCGCCGGAGCGACGATCACCGTGGGCGTTCCAGCGGGCGCCGGCGTGGCCTCTGCCGGGGCGGCGGAGGTGGGCGGCGGCACCACCTCTCGACCGGGAAGCAGCGAGACAGGGTCGACGTAGCCGTCGGCTGCGGCCGAGGTTCGGATGCCCAGATGCACGTACGGGACGGGCCACTCTGCCTCACCGCTCTCCCCGACGGCACCGACGCCGTCGCCTTCGGCGACGGCAGCGCCCCTCTCGACCGTGATCGCACCCAAGTGGGTGAGGGAGACCGCGTAGCGATCGAACTGGATCGTCACCGTTCGTCCCGAGCCCGGCACGACCCCGGCGAACGAGACAGTGCCCGAGACGGGCGAGCGAACGACCTCCCCCGCGCTGCCGCCGATATCGACCCCTCGATGCTGACCGGCGGCATACGGGTCGGGGCCGAGGGCGTACGGACGCAGCACGGCCCCCTGCAGAGGCCACGTCCAGGCTCGCGCCGCAGGGGCGAGCGCAACTGCCCCGACAACTGTCAGAGCAACCGCCAGACCGAGGATGGGCCGCCGCCCGATCATTCTCGTGTTCCCTGAACAGACAACATAACAGACGGAAGTGTACTCCGGTCCGATGACGTTGTCAAATCCGGCTACAGAGAGCCGCTGTACAGATCGTTTCGGGGCACACCGGTGAGGCGCGCGACGACACCCGCCGCCACACCCCTCTGCGCGCCAGCCGCGATCAGCTCGGCGACCGCGGCGAGTGCCGCGGCGGCATCCGTCGCGCGAAGGGAAGGACTGATCACCAGAGTGACCTCGCCCTTCGGCGGTTCCCGATAGTGGTCGGCCAGAGCCGCGGCCGGCAGGCAGACGACCTCTTCGTAGAGCTTCGTCAACTCACGGCACACGGCCACGAGCCTCTCGGGGTCGGCCTTCGCAAGGCTTGCGAGCGTGGCGGGGAGACGTCGGGCCGATTCGAAGCCCACCGCGGGGTGGGGCGAGGCGGCGAGCTCCTGCCAGAGAGCCGCGCGCTCGCGCTCGGAGCGGGGCATGTATCCGACGAAGCGGTACGGCCCGTCTGCCAAGCCGCTTGCTACGAGCGCGGTCTCGACGGCCGATGGCCCCGGCAACACCGTCACCTCGACGCCGGCGTCGCGCGCTGCGACGACGAGCCTGGCACCGGGGTCGTTCACCCCTGGCAGGCCGGCATCCGAGACGAGCGCCATCCGTTGCCCTGCGACGAGCTGCGGCACCAGCTCGGCGACCCGGGCCGCCTCGTTGTGCCGGTGGTACGAGACGAGCCGAGCCTTGATCCCGTGGCGCTCCAGCAGCACCCGGGTGTGACGGGTGTCCTCGCACAGGATCGTGTCCGCTGCACCCAGCTCCGCGAGCACCCTCAACGTCACGTCAGCGAGGTTCCCGATCGGTGTCGCGCAGACGGCGAGCGGCACCAGGGTCACCGCACCCCGTCGAGGGCCTCGAAGGCGACGAGGGCGGCCCCGATCAGCCCGGCCTCTTCGCCCAGCTCGGCTTCGACGATCCGCAAGCTCGTATCGGCGGGCTGAAGCGCCTCGGCTCGGGCAGCCTCGCGAGCGGAGTCGAGCAGCAGGTCGCTCGCGGCGGCACCAAAGCCTCCACCGATGATCACGACGTCCGGATCGAAGATGTTGACGAGCGATCCGATCGCGGCACCGAGGAGCCCGCCGATCTCGGTCAGGGCCGCGACGGCACGTTCGTCGCCCGCCCGTGCCCGCTCGACCAGCAACGGGGCGTCTGCGTCCGGCCCCCAGAGGCCTACGGCGGCGCGCTCGGCAGCGAGGCCCGAGGCATGCGCCTCGAGATGACCGTGGCCGTGGCAGTTTCCCTGGCATGGCTCGCCGCCGGCGAGAACGACCACGTGCCCGAGCTCCGCCCAACCGCGATAGAGCCGGTCGTCCAGAACGATGCCACCGCCGACGCCGGTACCCAGCGTCAGCATGATCACGTCGGACGCGTCCCGCCCCGCTCCGAGCCGCCATTCGGCGAGCGCGGCCGCATTCCCGTCGTTCTCGACCCCGGCGGGCAGGCCGTGACGGCCCCGGGCGCGCCCCGGGAAGTCGACGTCACGCAGAGGAAGATTCACCGCCCGAAGTGCAATGCCGGTGCGGCGATCGATGTTGAGCGGCACCCCGTAGCCGATCGCGGCCGCCCCCTCGCCGAGGAGGTCGAGGACGACCCTGTCGATGGCCTCGAGCACCCCCTCCTGACCGGACGACGGGGTCGGGATCTCGATCGTGCGCCCGATCGTTCCGTCACGCGCGACGAGGCCCGCCAGAATCTTCGTCCCGCCGAGATCGACCCCGATAACGCGTTCTTCATGCACGTCGCGGCTACGATATCCGCCCGGATGCCCGAACAAGCGAAGCCCTACAGGGTGTACAAGGGTGGTCGGGCGAAGGGCAAGGTCCCGCTGCAGCGGCCGCCCGCCGGCCGTCGCACCCCCTCTGGCGGAGGCTCGACGTCCCGCAAGCCACGGCAGCGGCGTGTGGGCAGGCGGGTCACGCTCGCGCTCGGCGCCATGCTGCTCCTGATCGTGGTCTGGCTCGTCGCGAGCTACGTCTCGATCTCGGGCGGGATCTCGGACTCCAACGCACGCGTGCCCGCTCCCGTGATCGCGGAGCTGACGGACAGGTCGGGGATGCTCTCCTCGACGCCGACGAACATTCTCGTCCTCGGCTCCGACGGCGGCACTCAACCGGGTCGGACGAGCTCTCACCGCTCGGACTCGATCATGATCGTCCACACCGACCCGGGCAAGCACCGCCTTGCGTTCCTCTCGATCCCACGCGACCTCCGGGTGGAGATCCCCGGCTACGGATCCGCCAAGATCAACTCCGCGTTCCAGTTCGGCGGCGCCGTGCTGGCGCTGCGCACGGTCAAGAATCTGACCGGGCTCGAGGTCAACCACGTCGCCTTCGTCGACTTCGACCACTTCCGCGACCTGATCGATGCCGTCGGCGGCGTCGAGATCGACGTGCCCGGTTCGATTCTCGCCAACAAGTTCGACTGTCCGTACGCGACGGAGAGCCGCTGCGCCGAGTGGCCCGGCTGGCGGTTCGGCAAGGGCCAGCAGCACATGGACGGCCGGCGCGCCCTGATCTACTCCCGCATCCGCGAGAACCGGCTCGACCTCTCAGAGACTGACTTCGACCGGGCCCGCCGCCAGCAGCAGATGATCCAGGCGACGGCGGACAAGGTGACATCGCTCGGGACGGCGCTACGACTCCCGTTCAAGGGGGGCGACATCGTGAAGCCACTCGCGACGGATCTGAGCGCATCCGAGCTGATGCAACTCGGATGGGCCTACTTCCGGGCCGACACGCGGCGCGCTCTTCACTGTCGCCTGGGCGGTGAGCCGGGCAGCGCCGACGGCCAGTCCGTGATCTTCGGCTCCGAGGACAATGTCGCCACGATCGCGATGTTCACCGGACGGTCGGCGCCCCTTCCTCCGCCCAAGGGCCTTCCCTACGCGCCGGGCTGCGTTACCGGCAACCGCACGCCATGAGGCTGCGTCAGTCCGTCGCCGCGGTCGTCGTGCCGCTCGAGCCCGACTCCTTCTTGGGCTCGCTCTTCTTCTCGCCACCGTCGCTCTTCTCCGACGAGCCGCTGCTGTCGCCATCCTTGGCCGCCGCCTTGCGGGAGCCCTTGCCATAGTCCGTCGAGTAGAAGCCCGAGCCCTTGTAGTGGACCGCCACCGGAAACAGCACCTTTTCGACGGGGCTCGCCCCACATGCTTCGCAGCTCTCGGCAGGAGCATCGCTCATCTTCTGGAAGAGCTCGAAGGTGTGGCCGTTCGGGCATCGGTACTCGTAGATCGGCATCAGGCGGGCAATCTACCAGCGAAGATGACGGCTGAACGGCCATGACCCAGACCGCCGAAGCCTCCCCCCGCGCTCGCCCTCTCGCCGTTTCGGCGAGAGCGTTCGTCGCCACGCACGTGATGTGGATCGGCGTCGGCGCGATCACATTGGCCTCGGCGGTGTTCCTGCAGCACCAGCTGATGGCGTGGGCGCCGCACGAGGACGAGACGCTGGCGCTCTTCGTCGGGCGCGACAACCTCACCGGCGTGCTCGAGCACGTGACGCGCGACCGCGGCGGAGCGCCCCTCCACTTCCTCGTCGCCTTCGTGGTCGCGCACCTCGGCCTCGGGCTCGGCAGCCTCCGCGTCGCGTCGGCGCTGTTCGCGCTCGGCAGCCTCCCGCTGATCGCACTCCTCGGCCGGCGCCTGGTCGACAGGTCGACGGCGGTCATCGCAACGGCGGTCGCCGCGGCGAGCTGGGTGTTCCTCTTTCACGCCGTCTACGGGCGCATGTACAGCCTGTTCCTGTTCCTCTCGCTGCTCTCGTTCCTGTTTCTCCTGCGCGCGCTCGACGGCGGAAGACGTCGGACCTGGACGCTCTGGGTGTTGGCGATCCTGCTGACCGTCGCTGCCCACCCGTACGGCGCTCTCGTGCTCGCAGCGCAGGCGACGTTCGTCGCCGTCGGGCGCCGCGAGCGCTTGCGCCAGGCGTCACCGGCCTTCGCCGCAGTGGCCGTCGCGGGGATCCCGTTCTGGCTCACCGATCTCGTGCTCGCGGGCCGCTTCGACGTCGGGGTGGGCGGACGCGGCGGCCAACTCGACGGGCCCTGGGCGATCGTCACGTACCTGTGGCAGACGGCCGGGGACTTCAGCACCGGCCGCTGGCCGGTGCTCGCCGCCGTGCTCGTGACGGCGCTGATCGGGCTCGTCGCCGTCCGCCGCGAGGTTCGGGTGCTCACCCTCTGCGTGATCGGTGTCCCGGGTGCCGCTTTCTTTGCCGCCCGGCTCGGAGGTTCGGCGTCGCCCGAGTCACGGCACTTGATCTTCGTGCTGCCGTTCTTCGCCGTCCTCGTCGGTGCGGGAATCCTCCGCAGCACGCGCCGATTCCCCGCTGCGGCGATCGCCCTGACCGCCGCTCTCGTCGTGCTCGACGTCAGCTGGGCCACGCAACGCACGCCTCAGCTCTTCAACTGGGAGCCGAGCATGCGCCAGGAGACACGGGCCGAGGCTGAGACCTTTCTCGCCGAGACGAGCCGCCCCAGCGACATCCTGTTCGGCTACGAGCCCGTCTTCCTCGGCGCCTGGGAGCGCAATGCCTCGTTCCCGACGGTCGTGCTTCCCCGGGCCGACTCGGTGCTCGCGCTCCGCACGCTCGAGCGGCTGCCGAAGCCGCTCGGACGAGGCGTCTGGGTTCTCGACGCCAGCGAACGGAACAACATCCGGCCGCGTCTCGAGATAGAGAACCGCGACCCCGGGCCAGCGAGTCTGTTCGAGACCCGGGTCTTCGGCCCGTTCCTGATCCTGCGTACCCGCCGGCCAGTCGAGACCGAGGACGCCTACCTGTTCGCCGCGGCCCGGGTGATGCTGGTCGGCCGCTCTCTGGGGATCGGCGACTCGGACATCAACATGCAGACGGTCGAGCGCGCCAACCGCGCCCTGCGCGGCTATGGGCCGTCGGTCCGGCTGGGCTCCGACAACTCGCGGTAGCAGGGCGCCGTCTCGAAGGCGCCGAGACCCGTCGGGGTCTCGCGTCGATGATGCCTCGGGGCGAGACGCCGCGCGGCAGCCGCTGCCGACGCACCGAGAAGCCCGCCGATCACGAACGACCGCATCCTCCTCCGGTCGCGCCCGTTGCCCTGAGCCACTAGCCTCGTCCTCCGTGACCCCTGGCAGCCGAGACACGATGTGAGCCGTCCATGGAAGGATCGTAAGCGATGACCATCGTCTGCCTCGGCGACCTCGTGCTCGACGTGATCGTCCGCCTCGAGCAGCCCCTCGCCACGGGTGCTGATGCGACCTCGCGGATCGTGCTCCGCCCGGGCGGCCAGGCGGCGAACGTCGCGGCCTGGATCGCTGCCCTCGGCGGCCGGGCGCGGTTCGTCGGCAAGCGGGGGGCCGACGACGCCGGCGCCCTCGCCGCCCGCCACCTCGTCGAGCTCGGGGTCGAGCTCGCAGGGCCCGAGGAGCCCACGGGAAGCGGCGTGATCGTTGCGCTCGTACAGCCCTCGGGCGAGCGAACGATGTGCTCCGACCGGGGTGTCGCGATCGCGCTGATGCCCGAGGAGGTCGAGGAAGCCTGGTTCGCCGACTGCGAGCACCTCCACGTCTCCGGCTATGCGCTCCTTCGCGACCCGATCCGGTTCGCGGCCCTCCGTGCGATCGAGCACGCACGCGCTGCAGGCGCGCGGGTCAGCATCGACCTCTCCTCCTGGAGCGCGATCCGCGACTTCGGCGTCGAGCAGTTCCGCACGAGCCTGGAAGAGATCGCACCGGATGTCGTGTTCGCGAACGAGGAGGAAGAACGCCTACTCGGAGGCCCTCTCCCGGACAGCGTTTGGATCGTCAAGCGAGGCGCTGCGGGGGCCTCCTTCGACGGTGAGGAGTACGCCGCCCTCGTCGTCGACTCGGTAGTGGACTCGACAGGGGCGGGCGACGCGTTCGCCGCCGGGTGGCTCGTAGGCGGGCCCGAGCTCGCCCTCGCCGCGGCGGCACGCTGCGTGCAACAGGCAGGCTCGATGCCCGAGCACGCGGACGCTGCCAGCTAGGCTCGCCCGATGATGCGTGAACTGATCCACGTCGCCGACGAGGTGCAGGCCGCGCTCGAGGACGAGCGGGCCGTGGTGGCCCTCGAGACCACGCTCGTGGCGCACGGATTCCCGGCGCCGGACGGCGTCGAGACGGGCCTCGCGAGTGAGGCGGCGGTCCGGGCCGCAGGCGCGATTCCCGCCACCGTGGGCGTCCTCGACGGTCAGATCAGGATCGGGCTGACCCAGTCCGAGCTGGAGCGCTTCACCCCGGACGCACGCAAGCTCGGCCCGCGGGACCTGGCTCCGTGTGCCGTCCAGGGGGCGGTTGGAGCCACCACGGTGGGCGGCACCCTGACCGCGGCGGCGGCGGTGGGGATCCGCTTCATGGGGACGGGCGGTCTCGGCGGAGTCCACCGCGGCTTCCCGGCACCGCCGGACGTCTCTGCCGACCTCGCCGCAGCCTGCCGCATCCCCGCGGTCGTCGCGTCGTCCGGCGTCAAATCGCTGCTCGACGTGCCCGCGACGATGGAGCTGCTGGAAACGCTCGGCGTGCCCGTGATCGGCTACGGCACCGACACGCTGCCGCTCTTCTACGACGCCCGCGGCGGCCCGCCGGTGTCGGCTCGCTCCGACGACGTCGGCGAAGTTGCGCGCATCGCCGACGCCCACTGGCGTCTCGGCGGCAACGCGATCCTGGTAGGACGACCGCCGTCCGAGAACCTCGACGTCGCGCCGTTGATCGAGGAGGCGGTCGCCATGGCCGAGCGCGACGGAGTCAGCGGGCAGGGCGTCACCCCGTTCGTGCTTGCCTACATCCACGAGCATTCCGGCGGCGAGTCCCGCCGCGTCAACCGCGACCTGATCGTTGCCAACGCCGGCCTCGCCGGCGCGATCGCGACCGCGCATTCCACTCTCTGAGACCGGAGCCGTACATGAGTCTCTTCGACGCCGTCCGCGACATCCCGCTCACCGTCGAGGGCTACGCCCTCGACGTCCTGGAACAGCAGGTGTCGAGCGGGTTTCTCCGCAAGACGACCGTGATCACCCTGCGTGGTGGAGGAGAGGAAGGTGTCGGGGAGGACGTCACGTACGAGGCCACGGAGCACGACCATCAGCTCGCGGTCGGCCCTGTGCTGCCGCTCGTGGGTACGTGGACGATCGACACGTTCTCGCAGCATCTCGGGACGCTGGCTCTCTTCGACCACGAGCCCGAGCAGCACGCGTACCTCGACTACCGGCGCTGGGGTTTCGAGAGCGCAGCCCTGGACCTCGCACTCCGGCAAGCCGGGCTCGGACTCGGCGATGCCGTCGGCCGAACGGCCGAAGCGTTGACGTTCGTCGTCTCGACGAGGCTCGGAGAGCCGGCGACGACCGACCGTGTCAGGGCCTGGCTCGAGCTCTACCCCACCCTCCGGTTCAAGCTCGACGCGACGCCCGACTGGACGACCGACCTGGTCGCCGAGCTGCACGCGACGGGCGCCGTCGACTCGGTCGACTTCAAGGGCCAGTACCGGGGCACGAGCGTCGACACGCCGCCGGACGCGGCCCTCTACCAGCGCATCGTCGACGGCCTCCCCGACGCCTGGCTCGAGGATCCCGCGCTCACCCCCGAGACGATCGACGTGCTCGAGCCCCACAAGGGACGTGTCACCTGGGACGCCGTGATCCACTCGGTCGCCGACATCGAAGCGCTGCGGTGGCCGCCGAGAACGGTGAACGTGAAGCCGTCGCGATTCGGGTCGGTGGAGCGGCTCTTCGCGGCGTACGACCACTGCGCGGCCAACCGGATCGACGCCTACGGGGGCGGGCAGTTCGAGCTCGGCGCCGGGCGCGATCAGATTCAGCTCCTGGCGGCGCTCTTTCACCCGACCACCCCGAACGACGTCGCCCCGGGAGGCTTCAACCTGGACCCGACGCCCGGCCTGCCCGGGAGCCCTCTTCTCGTCACCCCACGCGCAACGGGCTTCGCCGCCGCGCGCAAGCCCGGCGCAACAACGGCGCCGGCCTCGCGCTCCTAGGCCTGCAGCGACCCGAGCAGGTCGTCCATCGAGACGAGCGGCAGCGACTCGATCTTCGAGCTCCCCCGCGCCCCGAGCGCGACCGACACCCGCGCGATCGTCAGGTCATCCGGCGCCTCGACGACGTTCACGAAGTCGTACGCCCCGAGCGAGGCCCACTGGTGCAGGATCCGCGCACCGAGCTCCTCGACGTCGCGATTGACCTCCCGCACGCGTCCCGGGTTTGAATTCAGCGTCTGGACGCCCTTCTCGGTCAGCGTCGTCAACATCAGGTACAGCGCCATGTCGTCCTCCTCGAGTCGGATCGCGCAGCAGAGACTACTTCTCCCGGTCGTGATCGGCCACGCGCGCGGCCAGGCGACCCGATCGTGTCGTCCCGACCCGCGCGGCCAGGTCGATGTAGAGCAGGGCCCCTCCGAGGAACAGGATCGGGCCCGAGAACCGTGTCCGCCAGGAAGATCGCGACGCGGAGCGTGTTGTCGGCCTGCTCCCGGAGCAGGAAGCCCATCGCCAGCCTGGCGATCGCGAACATGATCGCGAGCGTCGCAAGGCCGCCGAGTGCGTGGACGAGGTCGGCGCGCGCCACGACGAGGGATCGCCGCACCGCTGCGATCGGTGAGAGATCGCCTTCGATCGTCGCGGGAACCGCGTTGCCGAGCAGTGCCAGCACGATGATCGCCGCGAGCGCGAACCACGGGAAGAGGAAGGCCGCCGGGAGGAAGACGACCGTGCCGACCACGATCGCCGAAGCCCACGTCCTCGCACCGGGCCGCCGCTCGAGCGCGATCGAGGCTGCCGCGGCGTACCCCGCGCTGAGCAACGGGGCCGCTGCCAGCAGAACGACGATCCTCCCGCCGATCTCGAGGCCGAGCGAGGCCTGGTCTGCCGCCGCCACCAGGAGGCCGAGCGGCAAGGCGAGGAAGAAATTGCTTCCGTAGAGGTGCAGCGTCTCCGCGACCAGCTGGCCCACCGTCCGCGACGCGGGCGGAAGTGCTGGAGGCAGAGGGCCACTCGAGTGGGGGTAGCGGGGGCGAGCCATCCGCGAGACGTTAGCGGCGGAATGAGGTTAGGCTGAGGAGACCGGGAGCGACCGGCAACGTGCACGAAAGGAGCTGGGTGGAGCGAAACCGCCACGTCAGCAGAGCCGATGTCGCAGCCGGGCCCGACGGCGGCCTGACCGTGGGCTACGACCTGGGAGCTTTCTTCGACGAGATGTTCGAAGCACCCGAGGTGCCGCGGCCCCACTATCGCCTGCTGGCGGAGCGGCTCACCGCGATGAGCGGCGAGCAACTCGAGGAGCGGATCCGGGTCGCCAACTCGTTCTTCCTCACCCAGGGGATCGGGTTCACGGTGTACGGGGACGACGCCGGCACCGACCGCATCTTCCCGTTCGACCTGGTCCCCCGGATCGTTCCCGCCGACGAATGGAAGGTGATCGAGGGGGGCCTCGTACAGCGGCTCCACGCGCTCAACCTGTTCCTGGCGGATATCTACCACCGCCAGGAGATCCTCGAGGCGGGGATCGTGCCGCCGGATCTCGTCTTCGGCTCGCGGAACTTCCGCCGGGAGATGATCGGCTTCGACGTGCCCGGAGGCATCTACGCACACGTGGGCGGCGTCGACCTGGTCCGGGACGGCGACGGTCGCTACCTCGTGCTCGAGGACAACCTCCGCACTCCCTCGGGCGTGAGCTACATGCTCGAGAGCCGGGGGGCGCTGAAGCGGATCTTCGCGGCACTCTTCGACCAGTACGGCGTGCGGGCGATCGACCAGTACCCGCGCGAGCTGTTCGAGACCCTGCGCTCGGTCGCGCCGCGAGGCTCGGGCAGCGAGCCCAGTACCGTCCTCCTCACGCCCGGGGCCTACAACTCGGCCTACTTCGAGCACTCGTTCCTGGGACGCCAGATGGGCATCGAGATCGTCGAGGCCCGCGACCTCGTCGTCCATCGCAACCGCGTCTTCAACCGCACCACCCGCGGGATGCAGCGCGTCGACGTGATCTACCGTCGCATCGACGACGACTTCCTGGATCCGCTCGCGTTCCGGCAGGACAGCCTGCTCGGGGTGCCGGGCCTGCTCAACGCCTACCGGGCCGGGAACGTCACCCTCGCGAACGCGATCGGAACGGGTGTCGCCGACGACAAGGCGATCTACCCGTACGTGCCGGAGATGATCCGCTTCTACCTCGGTGAAGACCCGATCCTCGAGAACGTGCCGACCTTCCACCCGACCGATGCGAGCGATCTCGCGTACGTGCTGGATCACCTGGAGGAGCTCGTCGTCAAGGCGGTCGACCAGTCGGGCGGGTACGGGATGCTGATCGGCCCCGCGTCGACGGCGGCGGAGCGGGACGAGTTCCGCCGGCTCGTCGTCGCGGAGCCTCGCAACTACATCGCGCAGCCGACGATCGCCCTCTCGCGGCATCCCACGTTCGTCGACGGCGAGCTGCGTGGCTGCCACATCGACCTGCGCCCGTTCGTCCTCTCGGGTGCGGACACGACGCGGATCGTCCCCGGCGGGCTGACTCGCACGGCGCTGCGGCAGGGGTCGCTGGTGGTCAACTCCTCTCAGGGTGGCGGCAGCAAGGACACCTGGGTGCTCGCCTGATGCTGAGCCGCGTTGCAGAGTCGCTGTACTGGACGGCGCGCTACGTAGAACGCGCCGAGGACGTGACCCGGCTGCTCGACGTGAACTTCCACACCCTGCTCGATGCCCAGGTCGAGGATCGTGGTGAGGCCTGGGCCCAGATCGTGCAGCTCCTGGGAGACACTGAGCTGTACGCCGAGCACTTCGACGAGGCGACCGCCGTCAACGTGAGCGACTGGGTCCTGTGGCACGAGGGCAACCCCAACGCCGTCGCCAACTGCATCACCCTTGCCCGCGAGAACGCCCGCTCGGTGCGGGAGCAGATCTCGGGCGAGATGTGGGAGGCGATCAACAAGCTGTTCCTCCTCGTGCGGGGGGCCAACCGTCGCGCCGTGTCCCGTGGGCCTCATGTGTTCTTCGAGGAGCTGCGCAACGGCGCCCATCTGTTCCAGGGAACGGCGGACGCGACGATGACGCACGGCGATCCGTACGAGTTCATCCGCCTCGGCCTCCATCTCGAGCGCGCCGCCAAGACGGTGCGGATCGTCGCGTCCCGTTACCCGGTGGCGCTGGCGTTCGCCGACGACGACCCGGCCCGTGCCCGCCAGCTGATCGCACTGCTCGAGTCCTGCAGCGCGTTCGAGGCGTTCGTGAAGCGGCACGGGACGCTGTTCGACCCCGGCGCGATCGCGGAGGAGCTGGTTCGCTCGGCCGAGTTCCCGCGCTCCGTCCGGTACAGCCTCTCGAGCAGCCTGGACGCGGTCTCGCGCATCTCGAGTGACCAGGGGGCACCGCACAGGATCCTGGGGCGCCTCGTCGCGAGCCTCGAATACGGAGAGGCGGGCGACATCTCGGGGCCCGAGCTGGCCGAGAACCTGCGCGTCCTCCTGGTGGGGATCCATGCCGCGGGCGAGGCGATCACGAAAGCGTACTTCTCAAGCCGCGCGCTCCCGGCGAGCGCCCTCGCGATCCAGGAGGCACAGCAACAGCAATGTGGCTGACCGTCGAACACGTGACCCGGTTCTCCTACGAGGCCCCGATCAACGAGGCGTACTCGGAGATCCGCCTGAAGCCGGCGCACCGGGCCGGCCAGCGCTGTTCCTCGTTCGTTCTCGCGACCGACCCGCGGGGCGTCTCGGTGGCCGAGTACCTCGACCGGTTCGGCAACACGGTGCACCATTTCGACGTCCTCGAGCCCCATGCATCGCTCGAAGTGACGTCCCGCAGCGAGGTCTGGACTTCCGACCGGTTCGAGGACGATGGCGGTGCCCCGTCGCTCCTCGACCGCTGGGATCTCCTTCACCCGAGCCGTTACGTGCCGTTCGAGGGTGCGTTGAAAGAGCTGGCGGCACAGGTCGACGGGACGGGGTCGCCACTCGAGACGGCGCGCGCCGTGATGACGGCGGTACGGGGGCGCCTGACCTACGAGACAGGGGCGACGGACGTCCGCACCCGTGCCGACGAGGCGCTCGCAGCCGGCCACGGCGTGTGCCAGGACTTCGCGCACGTGATGCTCGGCGTCTGCCGGCTGCACGGCGTCCCCGCCCGCTACGTGAGCGGGTACCTCTTCGATCCGAAGAGCACGGGCAACGGCGGTTCGGCCTCGCATGCCTGGGTCGACGTCTGGGACGACGAGCGCGGCTGGGTCTCGCTCGATCCGACGCACGATCGCGAGCAGACCGAGCGGTACGTCAGGGTCGGCGTCGGGCGCGACTACGCAGACGTACCCCCGACGCGCGGCGTCTACAAGGGCAAGGCGGCGGAGACGCTCGACGTCGCGGTCGACATCCGCGAGCTCTGAGGTCAATCGGCCTCGACGAGGGGTCCGAGCGCCTCCAGGAGCGCCGGGGTCAGCGCGGAGAGGATCGCGATCGCCTCGGCGACCTGCCAACGCGACCGATCCTGCTCACCGACCTCGTTCGAGATGGCCCGCACCTCGACCGCGGGCACGCCGGCCAGCATCGCCGCCCGGAGCACGCCGAAGCCTTCCATCGCCTCGACCCGGACGTCGTGCCGCGCGCCGCCGACTGCCGCGCTCGTCCCGATCGGCAGCACGACGGCGTCGGGGACGGCGCGCTGCGCAAGCTCCAGCAGCCGGGCGTCGGCATGGACGCGCTCGACGAGCGGGATCGCGGCCGCGAGATCGCAGTAGACGGAAGCATCGCCGATCACGACCGTGCCGGGGTCGAGGCCGCGCCCACCGGCGACACCGATGTGGAGGACGGCGCCGACGCGCCGCAGCGCGAGCGCCCGGGCCGTCGCCGCCGCCGCCTCGACGGGGCCGACCCCGCAGACGACACCGTCCCGGCCGCCGAGCTCCCGCTCGGTCGCGGCGACGAGGAGAATCTCGGACATCGCCCGATCCTACGGCCTGCGGAGCGGGCCGGATCGCTCAGGCAACAGCCGCAGGCGAGGGTTCGCCGGCGACGCCGCTCTCCGCTCCAGCCTCGAACCTGATCGTCTCCCCGTCGACGACCGCGAGGATCGTGTCCCCGTCGACGAAGCGCCCCTCCAGGAGCTCCAGCGCGAGAGGGTTCTCGACCAGTCGTTGGATCGCCCGCTTCAGCGGGCGCGCGCCGAAGGACGGATCCCAGCCCGCCTCGGCGATCAGCGCGACGGCTTCCTCCGACAGCTCGAGGTCGATCTTCCGCTCCGTCGAGCCGCTGCTGCAGGCGCTGCGAGCTGGAGCCCGACGATCGCACCGATCTCCTCGCGCGTGAGCGCGTCGAACACGACGATCTCGTCGACGCGGTTGACGAACTCCGGTCGGAAGTGATCGAGCAGCTGCTCCTGTGAGCGGATGTTCGACGTCATGATCACGACCGTGTTGCGGAAGTCGACGGTCCGGCCCTGGCCGTCGGTCAGCCGGCCGTCGTCGAGCAGCTGGAGCAAGACGTTGAACACGTCGCTGTGCGCCTTCTCGATCTCGTCGAGCAGGATCACGCAGTACGGACGGCGCCGCACCGCCTCGGTCAGCTGGCCTCCCTCGTCGTACCCGACGTAGCCGGGTGGCGCGCCGACGAGGCGCGAGACCGTGTGCTTCTCCATGTACTCGGACATGTCGAGCCTGACGATCGCGTGGTCGTCGTCGAACATGAACTCGGCGAGCGCCTTGGCGAGCTCCGTCTTGCCGACGCCCGTGGGGCCGAGGAAGACGAACGAGCCGATCGGCCGGTTCGGGTCCTGCAGCCCGGAGCGGGCGCGGCGAAGAGCGTTCGAGACGGCATCGATCGCGGCCTCCTGCCCGACCACCCGTTGGTGCAGGCGCGACTCCATCTGCACGAGCTTCTGCACCTCGCCCTCGAGCAGACGGTCGACCGGGATCTTCGTCCAGGCCGCGACGACCGAGGCGATGTCGTCCTCGTCGACCTCTTCCTTGACCATCGGCTCCACTGCTCCGGCCGCCTCGCCCCGCTCGGCGAGCTCCTGCTCGAGGGCCGGCAGGAGGCCGTAGCGGATCTCCGCGACGCGCTGCAGGTCGCCGTGGCGCTCGGCCCGCTCTGCCTCCATGCGCAGCTCGTCGATCTGGCGCGTGATCTCCTTGACGCGGTCGAGCACGTCCTTCTCGCCGGCCCAGCGGCCGGCAAGCTCGTCGCGGCGCGCCTTCGCCTCGGCGAGCTCCCGTTCGACGGGCTCGCGCACGGCGGGCGTCTCCTTGGCCATCGCGGTCAGCTCGATTTCGAGCTGGATCACACGACGTTCGGCCTCGTCGAGCTCGACCGGTGAGGAGTCGATCTCCATCCGCAGCCGGGACGCCGACTCGTCGACGAGATCGATCGCCTTGTCGGGCAGAAAGCGATCGGTGATGTAGCGCTCGGAGAGGACGGCAGCGGCGGTGAGCGCGGCGTCGCGGATGCGGACGCCGTGGTGCGCCTCGTAGCGCTCCTTCAACCCACGCAGGATCGCGATCGTGTCGCCGACCGACGGCTCACCCACGAGGACGGGCTGGAACCTGCGCTCGAGCGCAGCATCCTTCTCGATGTGCTTGCGGTACTCGTCGAGCGTCGTCGCGCCGACGGCCCGTAGCTCACCGCGGGCCAGCATCGGCTTGAGCAGGTTTCCGGCCGACACGGCGCCCTCGGCGGCACCCGCGCCGACGATCGTATGGAGCTCGTCGATGAAGAGGACGATCTCGCCCTCGGCGGCGGTGATCTCGGCGAGCACGGCCTTGAGCCGCTCCTCGAACTCGCCGCGGTACTTCGCCCCCGCGATCAGGGCGCCGACGTCGAGCGCCCACACACGCTTGCCCTTCAATCCCTCCGGCACGTCTCCCGCGACGATGCGCTGGGCCAGGCCCTCCGCGATCGCCGTCTTGCCGACACCGGGCTCGCCGATCAGGACGGGGTTGTTCTTCGTGCGTCGGGACAGGACCTGGATCGTGCGACGAATCTCCTCGTCGCGTCCGATCACCGGGTCGAGCTTCCCCGCCTCGGCTGCAGCGGTCAGATCGCGGCCGAACTTCGTCAGCGCCTCGTACGTGCCCTCGGGGTCCTGGGTCGTCACGCGCTGGCCCCCTCGCACCTCCTTGAGGGCGCCGAGCAACGCCTCCCGGGGCACGAGCTCGAGCGCGAGAACGAGGTGCTCGACGGAGACGAACTCGTCGTCGAGCTTGCGGGCCTCCTCGAAGGCGTCGTCGAGAGCCGTCCGGAACGAGCCCGCCGCCTGTGGGTTGCCGCTCGAGCCGCTGACGGCCGGAAGGGCTCGCACGCGCGCCTCGGCCTCGGCCGCGACCGAGGCCGGGTCCGCCCCGGCCCGCTGCAGCAGCGTGCGGGGCAGATCCTGCTCGAGCAGCGCCACGATCAAGTGGTCGCGGGTCAGCTCGGGGTTGCCCGCCCGGCGCGCGAGCTCCTGAGCGCCGGCGACGGCTTCGCCGGACTTGATCGTCAGTTTGTTGAAGTCCATCTCAGCTCCTTCGGGTCGTACTCAGCGTTGAACCGACGGCAGCTGCGGGCGGTACAGCACCACTTCGCGCCGGTACTGCCTGTGGGTCTCGTTGATCTCGGTCCGAAGCGCCGTCTCGAGCTGCTCCATCCTCGACCTGAGCCGCCGCAGCTCGTCCTCGAGCCGCAGGACGTGCTCGACGCCGGCGAGATTGAGACCGAGCTTCGTCGTCAGTTGCTGGATCAGGGAGAGCCGCTCGACATCGAGCTCCGAGTAGAGGCGCGTCCCCCCGGGAGTGCGCGCAGGGGTAACGAGACCCCGCGCCTCGTAGGCACGAAGCGTCTGTGGGTGCATCCCTGCGAGCTCGGCGGCGACCGAGATCATGTACCGCGGCCGGTCGCTCACGGGTGCCTCCGACCGAGCGCTGCGCGTCCGACCTCGTAGGCGATCGTCGACGCGCCCACGAAGACGAACAGGATCGCGGCGCCGACACCGACGACGAGAATCGGAATCTGCCAGCCGCAGACGATCGAGCATTGTCCCTTGGTCGCCTCGGTGACGAGCACCGCGACTGCCGTCACCGACGCGAGCGCGACGAGAGATCCGTACAGCCACGACCGCACCCGAACACCCCTGCTCATCCGAACACCCCTGCTCATCCGAACACCCTGTCGCGGGGCCGCTCACGCAACACCTTGTCGTAGCCCTCGAGCGCCTCCTTCTCGGCCTTGGTCAGCTTCTGCGGGCACGGTCACCTTGACGCGGGCGAGCAGATCTCCCTTGCCGCCACCCTTGAGCTTCGGGGCCCCGCGGCCCTTGACGCGCAGGAGCTTGCCGCTCTCGGTGCCGGCGGGAACCTTGAGGTTGACCGGGCCGTCAGGCGTCGGGATCTCGACCGTGGCACCGAGGGCCGCCTCCGGATAGGTCACCGGCACCTCGAGCAGCGAGATCCGAGCCTCGCCGCTCGTACAGCGGCGACGCCTCGACCGAGGCGACCACGAAGAGATCGCCCGGCGGCCCGCCGTTCATGCCGGGCTCGCCTTTGCCCTGCAGGCGCACGCGCGTGCCGTCCTTGGCGCCCGCTGGAATCTTGACGGCGTACCGCTTCGTCACCCGCTCGCGACCCGTTCCGCGGCACGTCTTGCACGGCTTCTCGACGATGACACCGTTGCCGCGGCAGCGCGGGCACGGCTGCGAGAGCGCGAAGAGCCCATGCGAGTCGGACACCGTGCCCGAGCCGTCGCACTGCGGGCACATGATCGGCGCCGTCCCCGGCTCGGCGCCCGTGCCGTGACACGTGCTGGCAGGCGGCATCGACCTCGACGGGGACGCGCACCTGCGCACCCGCCAGCGCGTCCTCGAACGAGAGCCGCACGCGCGACTCGAGATCGGCGCCACGCTCCGGGCTGGGGCCTGCCCCGACGCGTGCCGCCGCGGCCGAAGAGGCCGCCGAACTGGCCGAGCAGGTCGGAGAGATCGACGTTCTCGTAGGCGTACCCGCCCGGCCCCGGCGCGGGCCCGCCAGGGCGCCCGTTGGCTCCGAAGGTGTCGAACTGCTTGCGCTTGCCGGGATCGGACAGCGTGTCGTACGCCCCTTGAATCTCCTTGAAACGCTCCTCTGCGGCGGCATCACCCTGGTTCGCGTCCGGGTGGCTCTCGCGGGCGAGCTTGCGGTAGGCCTTCTTGATCTCGTCGTCCGACGCCGTCCGGGTGACGCCGAGGACCTCGTAGGGACTTCGCGGCACGACGTCTACTCCGCCACGATCACGCGGGCCGGTCGCAGGACAGCGTCGCCGAGGCGGTAGCCGCGCTGGACGACCTGGAGGATCGCGCCGGGCTCCACGCCTTCCGCCGGCTGCGTGAGCAGCGCCTCGTGGACGTGCGGATCGAACGGGCCCTCGGCGGGGATCTCCTCGAGGCCCTCCGAGGCGAGCGCCGCTGCGAGCGCCGACCGTGTCATCTGGACTCCCTCGACCACCTTCGCCTCCTCGTGGTGCTCGGCGGCATCGAGTGCCCGCTCGAGATCGTCGAGCACCGGCAGGAGCTTTGCCACGAGCCGCTCCGCGGCGCGGGCGGCGAACGCCTGCTGGTCCCGCAGCGCGCGCTTGCGATAGTTGTCGAAATCCGCGGCGAGGCGCTGCAGGTTGGCGAGGTACTCGTCCCGCTCCGCCTCGGCACCAGCCAGCGCGGACTCGTCGGGGGACGAGGCCGCCTGCTCACCCGGTGACGGGGACGAGGCCGGAGCCTCCTCCCCGTCACCGGGCTCACCGCTCTGGGAATCGAGCCAGGGTTCGGTGATCGAGTCGGTGTGGACCTCGTCGCTCACGCCTTCGTCGCAGTCTCGTCGTCGATCACCTCGTAGTCGGCATCCTCGACGTCCTCGTCCTCGCCGACGGCGCTCTCGCCGTCCTCGGTCGAGCCCGAGGAGGCCGACGCCGCCTGCGCATCCGCGTAGAGCACCTGCGCCAGCGGCTGGGCCGCCTCGTTCAGGGACTGGGTCTTCTCCCTGATCGTCTCGATGTCACCGCTCTCGAGCACCTGCTTGAGCTCCATCACCCGTCCCTCGAGCGTCGATGCCTCGGATGGGTCGAGCTTGTCGCGATGCTCCGCGAGCGACTTCTCGGTCTGGTACGCGAGCGTCTCCGCGAGGTTCTTCGCGTCGGCTAGCTCGCGCAGCTTGTGGGCTTCGTCCGCATGGAGCTCCGCGTCCTTGACCATCCGCTGAACCTCGTCCTCCGACAGGCCGGAGCCGCCTTCGATCTTGATCTGCTGCTCGTTGCCGGTGCCGGTGTCCTTGGCGGCGACGTGGATGATCCCGTTCGCGTCGATGTCGAACGAGACCTCGATCTGGGGCATGCCCCGCATCGCCGGCGCGATCCCCACGAGCTGGAACTTGCCGAGCGTCTTGTTGAACGACGCCATCTCCGACTCGCCCTGGAGAACGTGGATCTCCACGGACGGCTGGTTGTCCTCGGCCGTCGTGAACGTCTCGGCCTTGCGCGTCGGGATCGTCGTGTTGCGCTCGATCAGCTTCGTCATCACGCCGCCCTTCGTCTCGATCCCGAGCGAGAGCGGGGTGACGTCGAGGAGGAGCACGTCCTTGACCTCGCCCTTGAGCACGCCGCCCTGGATCGCGGCGCCGACGGCGACGACCTCGTCGGGGTTGACGCCCTTGTGCGGCTCCTTGCCGAGCAACTCGGTCACCTTCTCCTGCACGGACGGCATCCGCGTCATCCCGCCGACGAGCACGACGTGATCGATCCCGGAAGCGTCAATCCCCGCGTCCTTGAGCGCCTGCTTGGTCGGGCCGACGGTCCGCTCGAGCAGAGCGCTCGTCAGCTCCGTCAGCTTGGCGCGCGTCAGCTGCAGGTCGAGGTGCTTCGGCCCCTCGGCCGTTGCCGTGATGAACGGCAGGTTGATCTGCGTCGTCATCGTCGACGAAAGCTCGATCTTCGCCTTCTCGGCCGCCTCGTAGAGGCGCTGCAGGGCCATCTTGTCGGAGGCGAGGTCGATGCCCTGATCCTTCTTGAACTCGGCCGTCATCCAGTCGACGATGACCTTGTCGAAGTTGTCGCCGCCGAGGTGGTTGTCCCCGTTGGTGGACTTCACCTCGAAGACGCCGTCGCCGAGCTCGAGCACGGACACGTCGAACGTGCCGCCGCCGAGGTCGAAGACGAGGATGGTCTGGTCGGCGCCCTCCTTGTCGAGGCCGTAGGCGAGAGCGGCGGCTGTCGGCTCGTTGATGATCCGGACGATGTTGAGCCCGGCGATCTTGCCGGCGTCCTTCGTCGCCTCGCGCTGTGCGTTGTTGAAGTAGGCAGGCACGGTGACGACGACGTCCGTGATCGTCTCGCCGAGAAACGCCTCCGCGTCGGCCTTCAGCTTCTGCAGGATCATCGCGCTGATCTCCGGCGGGGCGAACTGGCGGTCGTCGGCCGCCACGCGGGCGTCCCCGTTCTCGCCCTTGACGACCTCGTAGGGGACGATCGTCATCTCGTCCGAGACTTCCTCCCACTTCCGACCCATGAAGCGCTTGATCGAGGAGACGGTGTTCTGCGGGTTGGTCACCTGCTGGCGCCGTGCGGGCGCCCCGACGAGCCGCTGGCCGTCCTTCGCGAACGCAACCACGGACGGCGTCGTGCGGCCACCCTCGGCGTTCGGGATCACGGTCGGCTCGCCGCCCTCGAGCACGGCCATGCAGCTGTTGGTCGTGCCGAGGTCGATTCCGATTGTCTTGGCCATGGTTCCCTTCCTGTCTGGCTTATTTGAGTCTGAGTGACTGAGATAAATCTAAGCCAGATCGTATCAGATTCAGGTGAGGCCTTGCGGCTAGCGCGTGAGACCGATCAGAACGCTGCCACAGACGACGAGGAACGCCCCGAGCGCGAGCCTGCGGCCGACCCCCTCGACACGCCGCAGGAACAACGCCGACAGCCCCACTCCCCACAGTGACTCGGTCGCGACGAGCGGCGCCACGACGCTGAGCCGGCCCCGGAAGAAGGCCTCGTAGAGCGAGACGTACGAGACCCCGAACAGGAGCCCCGCCGGGACGAAGGCGGGCCAGGCCGCGAGGGTCAGCGGGCGACGGCCGACCACGGCGGCGACGAGGATCGTGAGCGCTCCGGCGAGGAGCGTGGCGCTGATCGCGAGCTCCGGCGAGGCGTCCGTGTCCACCGCGAGCCAGCGTACGAAGGTGTCGCGGAAGGCGAAGGCAAGCGCCGCGCCGAGGGCGAAGAGGAGCCCGATCGTCCTCACGTGCTCGGGCCGGCGGTTCTCGCTCGCCAGCACGAGCCCCCCACCGACGATCAGGAGGGCCCCGAGGGCGATCCCGGCGACGAGCGGCTCGTCGAGCAGGAACACGGCGAAGGTGACCGCGAACAGCGGCGCCATCCCGACGGTGGCAGAGGTGCGGGACGGTCCCGCCTCGCGGATCGCGACGGTGAACAGGGTCTGCGAAACACCGGGCGCTAGAACTCCCGCGAGGGCGAACGGCCAGACACGCGCGACGCTCCAGTCGCCTCTGATGGCGGCCGCCACGAGGGCGACGCCGAGCGCGACGACGACCGTCGCGAAGGCGCCCGCGAGCGGGTCGGCCCCGCGGGCGAGAGCCGGCCGGAGCGCGACTGTCATCGCACCGAAGAGGGCGGCCGAAATGACCGCGAGGACGACGGCGTCCATCAGGCGGGCCGCCGGGCCATCCGTCGCAGCGCTCGCGCGGCCGCCGGCTCGGCCAGGAGGATGCCGGCGAGCATCACGGCGCAGCCCACCCAGCCGAGCAGCCCGAGGCGCTCGGAGAGGAGCAACACCCCGAACAACGCCGCGAACGGCGCCTCCAGCGTGAACACGAGCGCGGCTCGGGCAGCTGTCGTGCGGGACTGGACCCAGGTCGCGACGAGATACCCGAGGGCGCCGGCGAAGATCCCCGTGATGACGAGGGCGTACCAGACCTTTGCGTCGCGGGGAAGCGAGAGCTCGTCGCGCGTGATCGCGATCGCAGTGAACGCCAGACAGGAGATCGCCATCTGCAGGAAGGTCAGCGCGCGAGCGTCGTAGCGCGGAGCGAAGCGCTCCATTGCCACGATCTGTAGGGACTGCGCCACCGCGTTCCCGAGCACGAGGGCGTTGCCGACGGTCGAACCGCCCGGTACGCCGTTCAGCATCAGAAGCCCGGCGAGCGCCAGCGCCACGCCGACCCAGGCCGCGACCGCGACGGGCGTGCGGAACAGCGCCAGCGCGATCAGAGGCGTGAGGACGACGTAGAGGCCGGTGATGAAGCCGGTGCTGGCAACGGTCGTCAGCTCGAGGCCCGCCGTCTGCAGGCCGTACGCCGTCGCGAGCAGCACCCCGGCGCCGAGGCCGGCGCCGATCCCGGCCTTGGGGATCGTCCGTAGCGGGCGCCAGGCGAATGGCGCCAGCACGAGTGCCGAGATCGCGAAGCGGACCGCGAGGAACGCGAACAGCGGGTAGAGAGCCACCGCTTCCTGCACCGGCACGAAGGTGTAGCCCCAGATCGCCGTCACGACCACGAGCGCAGCCATCGGCGAGAGTCGAGGCCTGGGCATCCGCGCAGAGGCTACTCCGGAGGAGTTGCCGGCGGGGCGGGTGCCGCACTCACCTGCAGAGGGGTACCCTGGAGGTGCGATGACGTCTACCGACACATTCGGCCGCCCCCTCCGCGACCTCAGGATCTCGGTCACCGACCGTTGCAACTTCCGCTGCGTCTACTGCATGCCCAAGGAGGTATTCGGGCGCGGCTACCGATTCATGGATCGGAAGGAGCTGCTCACCTTCGAGGAGATCGAACGGCTGGCGCGCGCGTTCGTCGCGCACGGGGTCGAGAAGATCCGGATCACGGGCGGCGAGCCCCTCCTCCGCCGCGACCTGGAGCAGCTCGTCGGCCGGCTCGTCTCGCTCGGCAACCTGGACGTGGCGCTGACGACGAACGGCGCCCTCCTTCCCCAGAAGGCGCCTGCGCTGGCGGCCGCCGGGCTCGAGCGCGTCACTGTCAGCCTGGACTCGCTCGACGACGAGACGTTCCGGGGCATGAACGACGTCGGCTTCCCCGTCAGCCGCGTCCTCGACGGCATCGCAGCAGCAGCAGCCGCCGGGCTCAAGGTGAAGGTGAACGCGGTCGTCAAGCGCGGAGTCAACGAGGACCAGATCGTCGCACTCGCCCGGCACTTCCGTGGTACCGGCCACATCCTCCGTTTCATCGAGTACATGGACGTGGGAGCGACGAACGGGTGGCGCCTCGACGACGTCGTCCCGGCGGCGGAGATCGTCTCGCGGATCGACGCCGAGTTCCCCGTCGAGCCCGCGGAAGAGAACTACCGCGGCGAGGTCGCGCGGCGGTGGCGCTACCGGGACGCGGAGGGCGAGATCGGCGTCATCGCCTCGGTCACCCAGCCCTTCTGCGGCGACTGCACCCGCTCGCGGATCTCCGCCGAGGGCCGCCTCTACACCTGCCTGTTCGCGACGAAGGGCCACGACCTGCGCGCGCTGATCCGGGGTGGCGCCGACGACGCCGCGCTGCATGAATCGATTGGCCGCGTCTGGGGCCGACGCACCGACCGCTACTCGGACGAACGCTCGTCGCGCACGGTCGACCTCCCCCGCGTCGAGATGTCGTACATCGGCGGCTAGCCGAATCGGCCTGGCCAGCCCTGATCGACGGACACGCAGCGAGCAGGCGGGCTCCCCGGCGCGGTTGGGACTGACCGTGAAACGGGCGTTAGACTATCGGTGGCGATGACGACGTACACCCAACCGGAAGGCCGGCGGTTGCCGCGCGGCTGGAGGCACTTTCTGCTCCAAATCGCCTTCTGGCTCGGGTTCTACGTCGTCTATCAGCTCGTCCGCGGGATCGCCGACCGGGACGTGACGGCCGCATTCTGGAACGGGCTCCACGTGATCAGGATCGAGGAGTGGACGGGGACGCTGTTCGAGCCGACCGTGCAGGGACTGGTCGATTCGTCGGAGCTCCTGATCAGGGCCACCACGTACACGTACTGGCTGTCGCAGTTCGTCGTCGTCGCGTCAGCCCTCACATGGGTCTACTTCAAGCACCACAACCGGTTCGCCGGCTTCCGCAACTGGTTGATCATCGCCAACGTGATCGGGCTCGTCTGTTACATCCTCCTTCCCACCGCCCCGCCGCGGATGTTCCCGGCCTGGGGATTCATCGACACCCTCGCCCAGTACTCCGGGATCAATCACGAGAGCGGCCTGATCGCGCACACGTCGAACCCGTATGCCGCGATGCCGTCGTTGCACTCGATGGATGCGTTCATCGTGGGCATCGTCATGTTCAGCGTCTGCCGCGGCCGCTTGACGCGAGCGCTCTGGCTGCTCTGGCCGGCGTGGGTCTGGTTCTCCGTCATCGGTACGGGGAATCACTACTGGCTCGACGTGCTCGCCGGCGTCGTGATCGCCGTGCTCACCGGCTTCGTCATCTTCCGCCGATTCGCGCTTCGGCCACGTCCCGACCCGAACACCACGTGAGTCAACCGCCCGCGGAGGGCCCGCGCGTCAGCGAGTTCGACCGGGTCAAACAGGAGTACACGGCTGCCGCCCGCCAGATCCTGCAGCGGTCGATGAAGGGCGTCGCACGGACGAAGCTGACGCCCGACATGCTGACGATGGCCGGAGTGGCGCTCTGCCTTGCGGGCGCCGTGCTCGTGGCCACCGACGAGTGGGGTCGCAAGCCGACGTTCTGGATCGGCGGTGCGCTGTTCATCATCGGCTCGGTCGCCGACATCCTCGACGGCGCTCTTGCCCGGGCGGCGAGCAAGGGAACGGTGTTCGGGGCCTTCCTCGACTCGACGTTCGATCGCCTCGGCGAAGCGGCCATGCTCGCGGCGATCGGGCTCGTACTCGCGCGCGAGGGCAACCACATCGCACTCGTCGCGGCCTTCGCCGCGGTGATCGGCTCGTTCCTCGTCTCGTACACGCGAGCCAAGGCCGAGGCGCTCGGCCTCCGCGGCGACGTTGGCTTCGGATCCCGCGTCGAGCGTGTCGTCCTGATCTCGATCGGCCTCGGCCTCGCTCCGTGGGGCTGGCTGCAATGGCCGATCTACGTCCTCGCCGCGATGGCGTGGATCACGGTGATCCAACGGATCCTCTTCGTGCGGCGCCAGCTGCACGAGCTCGCGGCCGGGGCCTAAGCACCCGGCCTGACGAGGCCGATCTCGTACGCATAGATGACCGCGTGGACGCGGTCACGCAGCCCGAGCTTCGTGAGGACGTTCGACACATGCGTCTTCGCGGTCGCGTTACTGACCACGAGCTCGCTCGCGATCTCGGCGTTGGAGCAGCCGCGGGCGAGAAGACCGAGAACCTCGATTTCGCGTTGGGTCAGCCCCGCCACCCGGTCGACCGCGGGCCGCTCCGGTGGCAGCCGCGCGAACTCCTCGATCACGCGGCGCGCGATCGGCGCGGAAAGGAGGCCCTCTCCTCCCGCCAGGGTCGTCACGGCCGCGATCAGCTCCTCGGCCGTCGCGTCCTTCAGCAGGAAGCCGCTCGCGCCGGCCCGCAGCGCCTCGAAGACATACTCGTCGAGATCGAAGGTCGTGAGCACGAGGACACGCGCCTTGCTGCCCTCCGCGACCAGCCGACGCGTGGCGGCGATACCGTCCAGCACGGGCATCCGGATGTCCATCAGGACGACGTCCGGGCGATAGCGGAGGACGGCGGCGATCGCGGCCTCCCCATCGGCCGCCTCCGCGACGACGCCGATTCCCTCCCCTTCGAGGAGAGAGCGAAGGCCGGATCGCACCATCGCCTGATCGTCGGCGAGTACCACCTCGATGCTCATGGCTCCTCCCGAAACGGGAGCCGGGCGTGGACACGAAAGCCGGTGCAGCCGTGCCCCGGCCCGACGTGGAGCGTGCCCCCGTAAAGCGCCACCCGCTCGCGCATCCCGATCAGGCCGTGCCCCTCGGCCCCGTTCGCAGCAACACTCCCTTCGTCCTCTACCGTCACGTCCAGATCGGACTCGCCGTACAGGAGCCGCAAACGGGTCGGCGCCGAACCGGCATGGCGCACGGCATTCGTCAGCGCCTCCTGGATCACGCGGTAGGCGGCGAGGTCGAGACCGGGCCCAAGGGCCACCGGCGCGCCTTCGATCTCCACCTCGAGTGGAAGACCCGCAGCCCGGATCTGGCCGACGAGGCGGTCGAGCTGATCGAGGCCGGGTTGTGGTTGCAAGGAGGCCGGGGAGTCGTCCGTTCTGAGCACGCCGAACAACCTCCTCATCTCGATCATCGCCTCGCGGGCGGTCTCCTCGACCCCGCGCAGGTCATCGGCCTCGCGGACGAGCTCCGGCGGCAGTCGGCGGCGAACAGCCTGCGATTGAATCGCGACGACGCTGATCGCGTGAGAGACGATGTCGTGGAGCTCCCTCGCTATCCGTGCTCGCTCGTCCACGACCGCCTCGCGTTCCCGGGCGTCGACCTCGCGCTCGAGCAGCAGCAACCGCTCGCTCACCGACGCTGCCTGCCGCGCACGCTGGCGCGCGAGTCGGCCGACGCCCCAGGCTCCGCCATACAGGACGGCCGGCGCTACGAAGTCGCTCGGCTGAGCATCGCCCTCGGCCAGGAAGGCCAGCCACGGTACTCCGATCGCGATTGCGGGGCCGAGCCAGGTGGCAGGGGCATCGACGTAGGCTCCGACGCTATAGGACGCGATTGCGAGAACCGCGAAGATCGCGAACTGATCGTTGGGATCGACGATGAACACGCTGACGAGAACGGCTCCGAGCACGGCAATGGGCGCGTGACGGCGCCAGGCGAGCGCGCCCACTCCGACCAGAGAAACGCCGGCATGAACGACGGGGCTCCGCGTCGTGTCCGTGACGACGGCCTCGATCACCATGATCGCGCCAAGCACGAGAACGAGGAGGCCGTCATACAGCCCGGGGCGTCGGGACACCATGAGGAAGTCAGAACCGTAGCTCAGTGCCCGTTGCGGGACATCGGCCGCCCGGCCGATGTCCGCCGCCCGGAAGATCGGCCACCTGGCCGACACAGGCCGGGTCGCACGCCCGACGATACGGAGGCCGCGGCACGAGAGGATTCGCCACGTCAATCGAACCGACGAGAGGGGTGGCCGGCGTGGCCCGGATACAGATGTGGCACCTTTGGGGCGTTGTTGCCGGCGTTGGCGGCATCGTCGCCAACCTGGTCACGGACGACCAGAACGGACTCACCGACGAGCAGGTTCGCTCCGGCGCCGGGGTCGTCCAGCACCTCGACCGCACGGGATATCGGATCGGCGTCGTCGCGGGGTGGGTCGCGATCGCGGCTCTCATCGTCGCGGCGGCCGGCTGGCAGCGAATCGCGCGTCGCAAGTCCGACGAGGACCTCGCCTGGCAGATCGTGCCACTCGGTCTCGTCGCCGCCGCCGGAGCCTTGACGGTCGGGTACGGGTTCAAGGGGGCCCTGGCCGAATACCTCCCCGGTGGGGCGAACGAGAACGCCTTCGACGTGCATGGGCTCTACACGATGTTCGTGATCAACGACAACGCTCCCTGGGTCGGCTGGTGGGGTGTCGTCGTGGCGGCAGGCGCTTGCGCGTGGATCGCGCTCGTTCGGCGGCGCCTGCCGGTGGTGCTCGGCATTCTGAGCGCACTCGCGCTGCTCTTGCCGGTCGTCGTGCTCTTCGGCATCGGCGCAGCCGCCACTGCTGGGCTGACGGGTCCGGTCTGGCTCGCAATCGCCTCGGGTTGGCTCGCTCTACGCGGCGTGGCTTACCAGCAGGACGAGAGCTCGTAGAGCAGCAGGCTTCCCGTGTAGTCGAATGAAGATCGGTGACCACCAGTCTTCATTCGCTATACTGATAGCAGTTTGCCTGCTAGCACTCCTCCACGAAAGGGCGTCCTCGTCAGGACGCCCTCCCCCCTAAAGAACGCACTCGTGGGCGAAACAGCCCGCCGGGGCGCCAGCCTGAACGACGTCGCCGTCGGCATCCTCGCAGAGACCTTTGGTGTCGAGTACACGCCGACCGGGCGCAGGAGCCCGCTGCCGGGCTCGAGCCCCGTCGTACTTCTCCGCATGCCCGAGGCGTTGAAGGACACGATCCAGGCCGAGGCCTTCCGGATCGGCTCGAACACGAACGACGTCATCCTCGCTGCGCTCTCCGACGAGCTCGGCGTCCCCTTCCAATCGAACAGCAGCAGGTCCGTCCCATTCGGGGGCGGCCGCGGAAAGGAACCATCCATGGCCGCCACCAACGGCTCAGCAAACGGAAAGGCCCGCTCCAAGGACAAGGTACGGGTCGCGATCATCGGGGTCGGCAACTGCGCCAACTCCCTCCTCCAGGGCGTCGAGTACTACAAGAACGCCGATCGCGACGCGTTCGTCCCCGGGCTCATGCACGTCGACCTCGGCGGCTATCACATCTCCGACATCGAGTTCACCGCCGCCTTCGACGTCGTCCAGGGCAAGGTCGGCGAGGACCTCGCCGACGCGATCTGGGCGCACCCGAACGACACGATCAAGTTCTCCGACGTGCCCAAGACCGGGATCAAGGTCTCCCGCGGGATGACGCACGACGGCATCGGCAAGTACCTCTCCCAGGTCGTCGAGAAAGCTCCCGGCGAAACGGCCGACATCGTCAAGATCCTGCGCGAGACCGGCACGGACGTGGTCGTCAACTACCTCCCGGTCGGCTCGGAGATGGCCGCCAAGTGGTACGCCGAGCAGATCCTCGAGGCCGGCGTCGGCATGGTCAACTGCATGCCCGTCTTCATCGCGCGTGAGCGCTACTGGCAGAAGCGGTTCGAGGCCGCCGGGGTGCCGATCATCGGCGACGACATCAAGTCGCAGGTCGGGGCCACGATCTCTCATCGCGTCCTCACGAGCCTCTTCCGCGAGCGCGGCGTCCACCTCGATCGCACGATGCAGCTCAACGTCGGCGGCAACTCGGACTTCCTCAACATGCTCGAGCGCGACCGGCTCGAGTCGAAGAAGATCTCGAAGACGAACGCGGTCACGTCGATGCTCGACTACGACCTCGGCGAGGGCAACGTCCACGTCGGCCCGTCGGACTACGTGCCGTGGCTGACCGATCGCAAGTGGGCCTACATCCGGATGGAGGGCTCCGCGTTCGGTGACGTGCCGCTCAACCTCGAGCTCAAGCTCGAGGTGTGGGACTCGCCCGAACTCCGCCGGAATCGTGATCGACGCGGTTCGGCTCGCGAAGCTCGCCCTCAACAACGGCATCGCGGGCGCGCTCGAGGCACCCTCGAGCTACCTGATGAAGTCGCCCCCGGTCCAGATCGTGGACGACGAGGCGCACGAGAACACGGAGAAGTACATCAAGCAGTACGGGCTCAAGGCGGAGAAGAAGGCGAAGGCCGGAGCGGCCAAGGCCTAGCAGGACCCCGCGACTCCGCGGCGTCGTCCGAGCGGCGTCTCCTTCGACCGAATCGGAGGGGATGCCGCCGGGCGCGCCCGCGGCCCTAGTCGCCCTCGCGGGTCGGGACGTAGCGAAGCTGCACGAGGCCGCTCGGGTACGACGTGGCGTCCGTCAACCGAAGCCTGTGACGCCGCTCGGCGCCGGCGAACAGCGGCAAGCCGTCGCCGAGAATGACATTGATCACGGTGACGATGAGCTCGTCGATCAGGCCCTCGTCGAGGAACGCTCTGATCAGCACCCCTCCGTCGACGTAGACACCACCGCCGCCGGTCTTGGCCCGGACGGCCGCGAGCAGCTCCGACGGGGTGCCGGCGATCGCGGTCACGGTCGGCGCCGCGGGATCGAGCGGGCGCGAGGTCGCGACGAACACCGGCATCTCCCCATAGGGCCAGTTGTCGAATCGCGCGACGATGTCGTAGGTTCGGCGGCCCATCAACATCGCCGAGGTGTCCGCCATCAGCGCGGCATAGCCGTAGTCCTCGCCGCTCCCGTCCGACCCGGGAAGCCAGGAGAGATCGTCGTCCGGGCCGGCGATGAACCCGTCGAGCGAGCAGGCGATGAAGACGCGGACGGGGGCACCTGCCATCGACCCAGCCTACAAGCTCGAGCGCAGGCGGCTCAGGGGACGCGGGGGGCGGAGTCGTCGGCCTCGAAGGCTATTTGCCGGTGCGTCGAGTCGCAAAACGGCTTGTTCTGCGAGTGGCCGCAACGGCAGAGGACGATCGAGGTTCCCGGTGGAATCTCGAACGGCACCCCCTCGGCGTCGACGAGCGTGATCGGGCCGGTGACCTTGAAGGGGCCGTTTGCGCGCACCTGAATCGTCACCTCGTCCACGGCCCGACTCTAGCCACGATCTGCCCAGGGCTAGAATCGACCGACCATGGGCCTCCGTCTCTGCTTCGTGACGCCGTACTCGTGGTCTCAGCCGCATGACGTGAACGAGCACGTCAGGGGTGCCGCAGAGGCGCTTCGCGGCCGTGGCCACACCGTGACCGTCGTCGCACCCTCGTCGCGTGCAGCCGATCTTCGCGAGGGACGGCGGGCGCTGTTGCGCGGCAGCATCGGCGAGGAGATCGCGATCGGGGCGGCCGTGCCGACGTCTCTGACCGAGCGGGTCGCCATGCCCGTCGGTGTCCGGGCCAACCTCGCCGCCACTCTCGCGCTCGGCGCCTTCGACGTCGTGCACGGATTCGAGCCCGGGCTGCCGAGTCTCTCGTCCGCGGCCCTGCGCGAGGCCGAGACGACCACCGTCGCCACGTTCCTCTCGACCGAGCGCATCGCCGTGCCGCCGCGGAGAAACCAGCGCGCGAAGTTCCTCGCTCGGGTCGACGCGCTGCTCGGGACATCTGACGAGGCGATCGCCCGGGCCGCCGAGCGCTTTCCGGGCGACTACGAGCAGATCTCGCTCGGGGTCGACACGAAGCGGCTCACCCCCGCCGTCAAGACGAAGCTGATCGTGGTCGAGCTCGCCCCGAGCCAGAGCGCAGTCGCAAAGGCCGTGCTGCGGCTCTTGCCCGGCTTGACCGGCTGGGAGGTCGTGCTGGCACGCACGGCCCCTCTCACCCGTCGGCCCACGATTCCGGCTGCGGTCCGTGGCAGGACGCGGACACGCTTGCTCGTGAAGCCGGAGGCACGTCGGGCGCTGCTCGCCGGTGCCGCCATCTTCGTACCCGCCCCCGGCGGCAGCGCACGCCTGCTGCTCGAGGCGCAGGCCAGCGGCTGCGCTGTGGCCGATCCACCGGGCATCGCCGGCCAGCCGGAGCTCGGCGCTGCCGCAGTCGCTCGGCTCGTCGAGAACGCCGAGCTTCGCGAGGCGGCAGGCACCGCAGCGCGCTCGCACGCGCTCGAGGCCGATTTCGCAGTGCTGGCCGAGCGCCTGGAGCAGGTCTACCGGAAGGTGACGCGGAGGCGGCAGCGGAGCGACCACCTGGCCCGGGCCGGAAGTGACCCTCTCGGAGACCGGGACTGGATCGTCGTCGACCTCCACATGCACACACACCGGTCGCACGATTGCTCGATCGATCCGCTCGCGCTGATCGAGCACGCCGAAGCCGAGGGGCTGGGCGCCATCGCGGTCACCGACCACAACGTCTTCGCCGGTGCGCTCGAGACGATGGAGCTCGCCCGTCGTCGGAAGCTGATCGTGATTCCGGGCGAGGAGGTCAAAACCGACACCCAGGGCGAGGTGATCGGCCTCTTTCTTCGCAACGAGATCCCTCGCGGCATGACGTTCGCCGAGACGATCCAGGCGATCCGCCAGCAGGACGGGATCGTCTACATCCCCCATCCCTTCGACCGGATGCACGCGATCCCCTCGCCGGCCACGCTCCTCCACCACCTCCCCGACATCGACGTGCTCGAGGTCTACAACGCACGGTTGATGTTCGACGCCTACAACGCCGAGGCGCTTCGATTCCAACGGAAGTACGGACTGCTCGCGGGTGCAGGGTCGGACGCGCACGTCCTTCAGGGGCTCGGGACGGGCGCGCTGCGGATGCGCCGTTTCGACGGCCCCGAGGACTTTCTGCTTTCGCTCCGCACCGCCGAGGTGCTGCGACGCCCGAAGTCTCTGGCGTACCTGCAGTCGCTCAAGTGGGCGGCCCAGGTCAAGGAGAAGGTCCTCTAGGGCAGAACGTTGGTGGAGCCTCCCGTGACTACTGCCGTGCCCACCGACGAGATCTACGAACGCCATCTGCGCAAGGCGATCGGCGAGATCAACGAGTTGCAGACGGAGCTGCTCGCGCTCGCCGACGAGACCCACGTCCCGGTGCTGGGATCGGGGCATCCCATGGGCGACATCTTCCTGCTCAAGCATGTGCCCCAGTCGGCCGAGATCGCCGAGGGGGTCGCGTTCTTCGGCCGCGCGGGCAACGCGCTGCTGAAGTCGTTGCAGCGGCTCGGCGTCGATCCGCTGACGATCTATGGCACGAACTGCCTCAAGTTCGGCACCGAGGAGGACGAGCAGGCCGCGCCGTGGCTTGCCCGCGAGCTGCACATCGTGCAGCCGAAGCTGATCGTGGTGATGGGCGCGGAGGCGGCCCTCTTCCTCGACGCGCTCTCGTTCCCGCTCGCCGACGAGCTCGCGGGCGCCGAGTTGGGAGTTCTGCACCGGTTCACACCCACGATCGAGGCGCTCTTGACGCCCCCGATCGATGCCTCCCTCGACGAGCAGGACGCAAAGACGGCGTTCTGGAGCGCCTTCAAGGCGCTCGGGCCGTGGTGGGAGCAGCTGCCGCCATACTGAGCCCCCGGCGCGGCGCCGCCCTTCTCGCCGTCGTCGCCGCGTTGGTCGCCTGGAACGCCGGCGCAGGGGTCGTGCCGGGTGTCGGCGAGTGGTCCGACATCCTGATCGCGGCCCTCGTGCTGGTTCCGCTGACGCTCGCCGTCCCGTGGCTGGCGCTGCCCGTCCGCTCGATGCGAGCGACGACCACGCTGTCGCTCCTCTTCGTCGGCCTCGCGTTCGTCTGCGACCTGGCGGGCCTGGACGCCCTGTTCAACGTCGCCAAGTTACTGGCGCTGACGACGATCGGCTTCCTCTTCATGGCCGTGTTCGAGGCTCTCTCGTGGATCGTGCTCGTCGCCGTGCTCATCCCCTGGGTCGATGCCCTCTCCGTCTGGCGCGGGCCGACCGACTACGTCGTCTCGGAGCAGCCCGGCCTGTTCGAGCGGGTCTCGATCGCGTTCCGGCTGCCAGGAGACGACGGGTCGGCACACGTCGGCCCGCCGGACATCCTCTTCTTCGCCCTGTTCCTCTCCACGACCGATCGGTTCGGCCTCAGGGTGAGGGCGACCTGGCTGACGATGGTCGGCCTCCTTGCTCTGACGCTGATCCTGACCGCGACGTTCGACGTCGACGGGTTGCCGGCCCTGCCGGCGATCGCCTTCGGGTTCCTGCTCCCCAATGCCGACCTGCTCTGGCGCGCCTGGCGCGAGCGAGGCCTCGAAATCCGCGGCTGATCGCCGTCGCGCTAGTCGGCGGCTTCGGCGGACGGGGCGACGGAGTCGGGCTCGCGGTCGACCAACTCGAGCAGGTTGACGCTCTCGATGTGCGGGGTGTGCGGAAACATGTCGACGGGCACGCAGCGGCGGAGCTCGTAGCCGAAGTCCTCGCGCAGGGCCTTCAGGTCCGAGGCGAGCGTGGTCGGGTTGCACGAGACATAGACGATCCGCCGCGCCCCCAGGCGGGCCATGCGCCGCAGTGCCTTTCCGGCGAGCCCGGCGCGCGGGGGATCGACGACGACGACGTCGGGCGCCCCGGCCCGCTCCAGCAGCTCTTCCAGTGCCAGGGAGACGTTCCCTGCGAAGAACGCCGCGTTCGTGACGCCGTTCAGCTCGGCATTCTCGATCGCGCAGGCGACCGACTCCTCGGAGATCTCGACCCCCCAGACCGTGAGAGCCTCCGCTGCGAGAGCCAGCCCGATCGTGCCCGTGCCGCAGTAGAGGTCGTAGACGGTCTCGCTGCCGGTCAGGCCCGCGAAGTCCCGGGCGATCGCGTAGAGCGTTTCGGCCATCTCGGTGTTCGTCTGGAAGAAGGCGTTGGGCCTGACGCGGAACCGGAGGCCGAGGATCTCCTCCTCGATCGCGTCCTCACCCCACAGCAGCTCTGTCGGCAGGTTCGTCACCTCGGCGGGGGTGTCGTTGATCGCCCAGTGGATCGAGCGCACCTCCGGGAAGCGGCGCAGCACCTCGATCAGGTAGCCCTCCTCGAACTTCTTCCCCTTCGCAGTCACGAGCTGCACGAGCAGCTGGCCGGTGTTTCGCCCCTCACGCACGACGAGGTGACGAAGGTAGCCGGACTGTGCGGCCTGGTCGTACGCCGCGAGCTTCTCTTCCCGCGCCCACGCCTGCACCGCATCCCGGATCGAGTTGCCGAGGTCGGTGGTGAGGAGGCAGACCTCGAGCGGGAGCACCTCGTCCCAGCGTCCGGCCCGGTGAAAGCCGAGCGCGGGACCGTCGGGTGTCTGGGTGAAGGAGTACTCCAGCTTGTTCCGGTAGCCGTACTGCGAGGCTGCAGGGACGATCGGCTCGATCGGCGGATCGACGATCCCACCCAGCCGCACGAGCGAGTCGCGCACCTGCCCCGCCTTCGCCTCGAGCTGCTGCTCGTAGGCGTAGTCCTGGAAACGGCAGCCGCCACACGCACCGAAGTGCGGGCACGGCGCCACGACCCGGTCTGGCCCCGGCGCGAGGATCTCGAGCGCTGTCGCCTCGGCGAACCCGCGCTTCACCTTGGTGACGCGGGCGCGAACGGTGTCGCCCGGGAGCGCGCGCCTGACGAAGATCACGAAGCCGTTCAGCCGGGCGACCCCGTTGCCGCCGTAGGCGAGCGAGTCGACCTGGAGCTCGAGCTCCTCACCGTTGCGGACAGGGGCTGCCATGAGGGTCGGAGCGTAGCGGCGGCAGGCCCGGTGGGCGCGCGGACGGAGGCTGCTCCGTAGAAACGGCCGATGCGCGCGCGACAGGCCGGAACTACCGTCCGCGGGATGACGGGCTCTGTGATCAGCATCGAGGGGCTGTCGAAGTACTACGGCTCGACCCTCGGTGTCCGCGAGTTGACCTTCAGCGTCGAGCCGGGCGAGGTATTCGGCTTCCTCGGGCCGAACGGGTCCGGCAACGCCTCGGCACAGGCTTCGCGCTCGTCGGGCTCGGGGTCTTCACGCGCCGCGACGTCGGGAGCTAACAGGCCTTCGCGGGTTACTGCAAGACGTTGACGTAGACAGACCGTTCGCGCGGTCCGTCGAACTCACAGAAGAAGACGCCCTGCCACGTGCCGAGCGCGAGGGTGCCGTCGTCGCGGAGCGGGATCGTCACGCTCGGGCCCATGAACGCTGCCCGAACGTGCGTCGGCGCGTTCTCCTCCCCCTCCTCGACATGCTGCCACGACCAGTCGGCCGGGACGATGCGCTCGAGCGCTGTCTCGAAATCGCGAGCGACAGCCGGGTCGGCATGCTCGTTGATCGTCACCCCGGCCGTCGTGTGCGGCACGTAGACGAGGACGGCTGCGCCTTGCTGGCCCTCGACGGCGTCGGTGACGAGGCGTGTGATGTCGACGAGCTGGCTCTGCCGCTCGGTCCGGAGCTTCAGCTCGACCAACGCGCCGGCCTAGAGCGCCCCGCCGGCTGCGGGCGGAGCCCCGGCCTCGAGCGGGTTGCTGCCGCCGGTCTCACGGGCGAGATAGTCCTCCACGAGCATGATGTTGTCCTTCGACCGCTCGACCACCTGCAGGAGAGCGGACATCGACGAGATCTCCTCGCGCTGTTCCTGGAGGAACCAGTGCATGAACTGCTCCGCCACGAGGTCGCCGTCGCCGCGGGCGGTGACCGCGAGCTGTGAGATCTGCTCGGTGACGCGCTTCTCCTGCTCGAGGGCGAGCGCAACCGGAGCGACGTCGTCGGCGAAGGCGGACTGGGGGGCGGCGACAGCGGGGATCGTGACGTCGTCCCCCGAGTCGAGCAGGTACTGCACCATCATCATCCCGTGGTTCCGCTCCTCGACCGCCTGGCGATAGAAGTGCGACGCCAGCTGCGGCAACGTCCTCGCGTCATAGTGGACGGCGATCGCGATGTACTGCTGTGACGCGGCGAATTCGTATGCGATCTGCTCGTTGAGCTTCTGCTGGAAGGTACCCATACCCAGGGAATCTATCGCTTTCCCACGGGCACCCCCAGGTGAAGGAGAAGAGGCGAGGCGAGCGGGCGCGCCGCGAGGGCCGCGGTGCCCGCTCGCAGTCGCACGCCGCTAGTTGGCGGACGCCTCCACGTCGGCCGGGGACGAGCCGATCGGGATCCGCCTCGGCTTCTGCTCGGCCGGCTTGGGAACGTGAATCTCGACGACCCCGTCCTTGTAGACGGCCGCGATCTTCGACTCGTCACTTCCCTGCGGCAGCCCGACCGCCCGAGTGAACGACCCGAACCTGCGCTCGAAGCGGTAGAAGCGATCGCTTTCCTTCTCGGCGGAGCGCACGCGCTCGGCCGAAACCGTCAGCGTGTCGTCGGCGACCTCGATCTCGATCGCCGACTCCGGCACGCCGGGGAGGTCGAAAGCGTAGACGAGCTCGGACTCGGTCTCCCAGACATCGAGGGCGGGTGCCCATTCGGTCTGGCTCGTCCTGGACTGCCCGTCGGTGAGGCCGCTCAACAGCCTGCTCATCTCGCCTTGCAGCGACGCGAGCTCCCGGAACGGCTCCCAGCGAACGAGTGTTGCCATCGGTCATTCCTCCTTGAGATCAGTGATATACGACATCACCCATTATGAAATATGAGTCTTTACCTGTCAAGTAGTTGGTGATGGCGTGGAGGCATCACCGGGGCTAGCATCCTCCTCGTGGCCGGCATCCCCGACACCCTCAAGGGACGCAGCTACACCCGGGTGTCGGACTGGTCGCGCAGCGAGCTCGAGCTGGCTCTCGATCTCTCCGACGAGCTGAAGCAGGAACGTCTCCGCCGCAAGGAGCTCCGCGTCCTCCCCGGCCGCACGATCGGGATGATCTTCCACAAGCCCTCGACGCGCACCCGGGTCGGTTTCGAGGTAGGGATCGCCGAGCTCGGCGGGATGGCGCTCTACCTTCCCGCCGCTGATCTTCAGCTGGCCCGAGGCGAGAGCTACCGCGACACGGCGCTCGTTCTCTCGCGCTTCGTCAGCGCCCTCCTGATCCGCACCTTCGACCAGGCCGAGGTCGACACCTTCGCCGAGCACGCCTCGATCCCGGTGATCAACGGGCTCACGGATCTCGCCCATCCCCTGCAGGCACTAGCGGACGCCATGACGATCCGGGAGCACCTCGGCGGCCTCGATGGCGTCAAGCTGACGTACCTCGGAGACGGCAACAACGTCTGCCACTCCCTGATGCGGATCGCAGCCCGGTTCGGGATGCAGTTCACCGCGGCCTGCCCAGCCGGATACGAGCCGGTAGCGACGGTGGTCGCGGCTGCGCAGGCCGACGCGAGCGCGAGCGGCGGGTCGGTGCAGGTGACGAACGATCCGCTCGCGGGAGCCGAAGGCGCCGACGTGCTCTACACCGACGTGTGGACGAGTATGGGCCAGGAGGACGAGCGCGAGCAGCGGCTGCTCGACCTGGAGCGGTTCAAGCTCGATCGCGAGCTGTTGTCGGTGGCCGGGCGACAGGCCGTCGCCATGCACTGCCTGCCGGCACATGTCGGCGAGGAGGTCGACGAGGAGGTTCTCTACGGCCCCCGGTCGCTCGTCTGGGACCAGGCGGAGAACCGCCTCCACACCCAGAAGGCCGTGATGGCACTCGTGATCCGGTAGGCCGGACGTGAGCTTCGACGACCACGTCGAGGCTGCTCTGGGCTCTCTGCCCCCGCACCTCGCCGCAGCGCTCGAGAACATCGAGGTCGTGATCGAGGACGAGCATCCGGACGACCCGGATCTGTTCGGTCTCTACGAGGGCGTCCCTCTCCCCGAGCGCGGCGACTGGGCCGGCTCCCTGCCTGACCGGATCGCGATCTACCGCACCCCGCTCGAGCACGAGTTCGGCGATCGGGGGGAGGCGCTCGAGCGTGAGATCCGCATCACCGTCCTTCACGAGCTCGGCCATTATTTCGGCCTCGACGAGGACAAGCTCGCAGAGCTCGGATACGAATGACGGGCACCCTCGGCGCCGTGCTGTGGCTTGCGCTCGCGGCAGCGGCGTTCGCAATCGTTGCGTTTCTGTTACGAGGCCCGGACAACCGGGAATGAGCGCACCCGATGGCGCGTTGGACGGAGCATGAACATCTTTGCGACAATCCACGCAGAAATCGACGAGATCAGCGAGCGCCGGGCAGATCTCTGGCACAGCCTCTCCGACGGCCGCAACCCCGAGGTCATGAAGCAGATCAAGGAGCTCGATGACAAGCTCGACGCCCTCTGGAACGAGCACAGGGCGATCCGGGCCCGCATCCGCTTCGGCGAGCGGGAGCAGATCGTGAAGCGTGCGAGAGCCGAAGAGCGCCTCGAGCGCGCAGCCTGAGGATCGCACCGGCGGGGGTCCGGCCGCTTCGGCGCGCCCCCGCCGTACAATCGGGCGATGGCGTTCAAACGACGGGACGAACCCGCTTCGATCGAGGACGAGCGAGCTACCCTCCGAGCGCAGCGCCATGAGCTCGAGAGCCTGAAGCGCGAGCTGGCCGAGCGCGTCGCAGCCGTCCGCGAGCGTGAGCGGGACCTCCAGGTCGCCCTCGCGGAAGCGGGTGGCCCTCGCACCGGGGTGCGCGACGCACTTCCACCGAATCGCCCGGCGGAGCCAGGCCATGCCGAAGGGGAGCACGAGGCTGCCCTGGAGCAGCGTGGGCGGCGCCTGCTCGAGCGCGAACAGGCCGTCGCCGAGCGCGAACGAGCCGCGACGGAGCGGGCTGCAGAGCTCGACCGGCGGGAGGGCGAGATCGCGACGCGCCTGGCCCAGACACCGGCCACGCCGACCGGGCCTGCTCCCGAGCCCGACGCAGACCGGCTCGCCCTGATCGAGAGCCGGCTGGGAGAGTTGCGCGAAGCAGAGCGGTTGTTCCTCCGCACCCGCGACGAGCTGGCGTCCCGCAGCGAGGCGCTCTCGGCCCGCGAACGCCTCGTGGGGCAGAAGGAACAGGAACTGGACGACCGCGAGGACGGTGCGGGCCGCTGGGCAGGCCCCGAGCTCACGGAGCTGGAGGAGCGCCTTCGCCGGCTCGAGCAGCGGCGGCCCGGCGAGGAGACGCTCGGGTTCTCGGGCGGGTTGCGCCGGTTGCAGGAGGGATCGAAACGCCCGCAACGCGGTGGCTGACGGCGCTACGCTGTAGGCGCTCGGGGCGTTAGCTCAGCTGGGAGAGCGCCGCCTTTGCAAGGCGGAGGTCATCGGTTCGATCCCGATACGCTCCATAGGTGTGACCGGTGGAACCACCCTCGTGTGTGGTCCGATGTCGAGGTTGAGCTGATCTGCCCCTGGGCGCCGGACGGGCCAGCTTCACGAACGTCGCGCTCGGAGCGCCCTCCCTGTCCGCAGGGATGGGGGCCGCCGAGTGCAGTGGTGAGCAAATGCTGACCCAACCTTCACCTCACCCTGACCGGGGCGCGTCACAATGCGTGCATGAAAATGAAGACGAAGTTCTATACAGCGCTCGGATTCATGACGTTCCAGTTCGGTAAGCGGGCCGCGAAGCGCAAGGCACGCAAGGTGCTGCGCCACCCGTAGCCGCTCTACCGGTCGCGGAAGGACGAGGCGCCCGGCGGTCCCACCCTTCCCCGAGTGGCTAGGCTCGAGGCGATGGATCAGATCGCACTCAGGGCTCCGGCCGACGGGTTCGTCTCGTCCCTCCCCGACACTCGTTTCGACGCGATCCTGGTCGTCTCGTTCGGTGGCCCCGAGCGGATGGACGACGTGATCCCGTTCCTCGAGAACGTGACCCGCGGCCGCAACGTGCCGCGCGATCGGCTGGAAGAGGTCGCGCACCACTACGCGCTGTTCGACGGGGTGAGCCCGATCAACGCGCAGAATCGCGCCCTGATCGCTGCCTTGCGGAACGAGCTCGACGCGCACGAGATCGAGCTGCCGATCTATTTCGGCAACCGCAATTGGCACCCGTTCCTCACCGACACGCTGCGGGAGATGGCCGCCGACGGAGTCGCCCGGGCACTGGCCTTCTTCACGTCCGGCTACTCCTCCTATTCGGGCTGCCGCCAGTACCGCGAGGACCTCTTCAATGCGCAGCAGCACGTTGGGGCGGGGGCGCCGGAGGTGGTGAGGACGCGGATGTTCTTCAACCACCCGCGCTGGATCGAGGTCAACGCCGACAGAGTGCGGATCGCATTCGCCCGACTCTCCGCCGGCGCCGCCCCCCACGTCGCGTTCACGGCGCACTCGATCCCGACCGCGATGGCCGAGGCGTGCCGATACGAGACCCAGCTCCGAGAGTCGGCCCGCCTCGTCGCCGAAGCCGTCGGCGTCGACGACTGGGAGCTCGTCTACCAGAGCCGAAGCGGCCCACCGCAGGTGCCATGGCTCGCGCCCGACATCCTCGACCACCTCGCGGCGCTCGCCGCGCGAGGCGTCGCTGACGTGATCGTCTCACCGATCGGTTTCGTCTCCGACCACCTCGAGGTGCTCTACGACCTCGACGTCGAGGCACGCGACACCGCGCGCGAGCTCGGCCTCAACCTCGTCCGGGCCGGCAGTGCCGGCACGCACCCCGGTTTCGTGGCCATGATCCGCGAGTTGATCGAGGAGCGCCTCGGTCGGGTGGCAGGACGCGCCAGTGTCGGCCGCTACGCCGCGAGCCACGACGTGTGCCCGGTGGACTGCTGCCTCCCGGGCAACGGGCGACCGAGCCCGTGGGCCCGCAGCTGAGCCCGGCGCGGTTCGCTGCTAGGCCTGCTCGACCTCCGGCCGGATACTGAATGCGAGGCGCCAGTCCTCGTCGCCCTCACCGTCGATCGAGAGCCGCCACTCGTAGCGCCGTCCCGGCTCGAGCGGAAGGGGCCCCGAATTGACGGCGATCGGCATCTCCAGCGGCGTGCCCGGCTTGATTCCGGCAGGACGGCCGACCTCGAACTCGATGTCGTCGAGGAAGACGATCGGCTGCTCGTCGCCTCCGCCCTCGGTCGGCATCGTCACCGCCTGACCGTCGGCGTCCAGGAGCTCGAGCCGAAGCGTGTGCCGGCGGTTCGCCTGATCCCAAGGAACGTGGACGAGGATCGCGATCGCGAACGGAGGCGGCGCAGGCCCCGTCAGCGACCAGCCGCCACCGACGATGGTGAGCTTGCCGTCCGCGACCTGCGCGTAGTCGGCAAGGAGCATGGTCACTTTCACGGATGCACTCTTGCACACGCCACTCGAGGGAGGCGACGTCTGTGCTCCTGCCGAGGCCGGTGCCGGTCACGTGGCCGGGCGGCCGGATTGGCTAGGGTCGAGTGACCGCCACGGCGGCACGCGTGACTCGACGACGAAGGAGGCTTCCGACGTGATCAAGCGCCTGCTCTACGGTGTGCTCGGCGTCTGGCTCGTGAAGCGCTACATCGCCCCCCGCTTCGGCGGTGGCCGTGAGCGCGACGCCTGACGAGGAGCAACGGCCTGACGAGGACGACCGGCCGCCGATCTGCCCGGCGTGCGGTGTGACGATGGGGATCGTCACCGACGGCCGCAGCTCGTCCGGCTTCGCGTGCCTCGAATGTGGATTCGACGACGACGGGGCCGCCTGACCTCCCGCGGCCGGAGTTCGGTCGGCGAGCGGATCGGGGCGAGGAAGCAGCCCTGCTGCTCCATCGCCCCGGTCACGTCTCGATCTGGAGCCGGGCCCTAGCGGGTCTGCGGGAAGCCCAGGTCGACCCTGCTCGTGGCCGGGTCGGGCCAACGACTCGTGACGACCTTGCCTCGGGTGTAGAAGTGAATGCCCTCCGGCCCGTAGATGTGGCTGTCGCCGAACAGCGACGCGTTCCATCCGCCGAAGGAGTAGTAGGCGACCGGGACCGGGATCGGCACGTTGATCCCGACCATGCCGGCCTCGACGTCGAACTGGAACTGCCGTGCGACCCCACCGTCGCGGGTGAAGATCGCCGTACCGTTGCCGTACGGGTTGTCGTTGATCAACTTCAACGCCTCGTCGTACGTGCCCACGCGCATGACGCCGAGCACGGGCCCGAAGATCTCGTCGCGGTACGCATCCATCTCGGGCGTCACCCCGTCGAGCAGGGAGACACCGAGGAAGAACCCGTCGCCCTCGGGCGCCGTCTCCCGCCCGTCTGCGACCACCTTGGCACCCTGGGCAGCCCCCGATTCCAGGTACCCGGCGACCTTGTCGCGGTGCTCGCGCGTCACGAGCGGGCCCATCTCCGAGGTCGGATCCATGCCGTCGCCGACCGTGATCTTCGGCAAGCGCGACTGGATCGCTGCAATCAGCGGGTCGGCCACGTCGCCGACCGCGACCACGACCGAGACGGCCATGCAGCGCTCGCCGGCGGAGCCGTAGGCCGCGCTGACGGCGGCGTCGGCCGCCATCTCGATATCCGCGTCGGGAAGCACGATCATGTGGTTCTTGGCTCCACCGAGTGCCTGCACTCGCTTACCGTGACGTGTGCCCGTCTCGTAGATGTAGCGGGCGATCGGCGTCGAGCCGACGAAGCTGAGAGCTGCGACGTCGGGGTGCTCGAGCAGGGCGTCGACGGCGACCTTGTCGCCGTGGACGACGTTGAAGACGCCGTCGGGGAGACCCGCCTCCTTCAGCAGCTCGGCCGTGAAGATCGATGCCGAGGGGTCTTTCTCCGAAGGCTTCAAGACGAATGTGTTCCCGCATGCGATCGCAGGCGCCCACATCCACATCGGGACCATCGCAGGGAAGTTGAACGGCGTGATCCCCGCCACGACGCCGACCGGCTGCCTGATCGAATAGACATCGACTCCCGTCGAAGCCTGCTCCGAGAACTCCCCCTTCAGGAGAGTCGGGATCCCGCACGCGAACTCGATCACCTCGAGGCCACGCGTCACCTCGCCCATCGCGTCCGAGAGCACCTTGCCGTGCTCGGCGACCAGGAGCTTTGCGATCTGCTCCTTGCGCTCGTGGACGAGCTCGCGGATGTTGAACATCAGCTCCGCGCGCTTCGCCAGCGAAACCGAGCGCCAGGAGGCGAACGCCTTCTTGGCGGCCTGAACCGCCTGATCGACCTCTTCCACGGAGGCGAGGTCGACGGCGCCGCTCTGGCGCCCTGTCGCGGGATTGAATACCGTGCCCGTCCGGCCCGACGTGCCCGGCGTCGCGCTACCGCCGATCCAGTGATGGATGGGTGCGATCTCGGTGCCGCTCGAGTCGGTATCGCGCCCACTCGGCGCGGATGCGAGTTCGGTCATGTCAGCCTCCTCAGGATGTCACCGGAGCGTAGCGAGAGGGGCTAGCACGGCGCGGTCAGCCGTATGCGCGCTTGAGCTTCAAGACCCTCTCATAGCTCCTGCGCAACGAAGCGGCCGGAACCCTTCCCGCCTCGGCCGCACGGGCAACTCGCTCGAAGGCCGCGGCGCTCGATGCTTCGGTGCCCGTGAAGAGGAGCAGGTCGACTCCTGCCTGGGCGGCGAGAACGGCGACCGATGCGAGCGCACGCTTGCGCGTCGAGGCGGCCCCTTCCAGCGCGTCGGAGATCGTGACCCCCTCGTAACCGAGCTTGTTGCGCAAGAGCGACTGGATCCTCGGGGACCACGGGGCGGGCTTGGCGTCGAGCGCCGGATAGGTCGCGTTCGAGATCATCACGAGCGGAATGCCGGCCGCGATCGCGCTCCGGAAGGGCGCCAGGTCCCGCTCGAGCGCCGCCTCGCGCACGTCGATCGAAACCTCCGACCGATCGGTGTTTCGCGTGGCCCGGCCGATGCCAGGGAAGTGCTTCGCCACAGCGGCGACCCTCGCCTCGTCGAGGCCTTCCGCGAAGGCATTCACCGCTCGGGTCACCGAGGACGCAGAGCCGGAGAACGTACGGCCCTCCGCCGCCAGGAAGGACTCGCCGATCGGCACGTCTGCCACCGGGGCGAGATCGACGTTGATGCCTCCCGCGCGTAGCGCGACACCGGCCACGCGGGCTTCGCGCCGGATGCGCGAAGCGCTCTCGCGCCCGAGCTCGGCTGCGGCCATCCGCGGCCCAACCCACGAGACGCGCCGAATCTCGCCCCCTTCCTGGTCGACCGCCACCAGGAGCCGTGGGCGCCCACCATTGCGTGCTGCGCGTTGCAGCGTCTCCGTCAGGCTCCGGAGCTGCGAGCGGTTGCGGATGTTGGCGCCGAAGAGGATGACGCCACCCACCTCGCCGGCCCGGATGCGCCGAAGCAGTGCGGGCGGGGCGCGTTCACCCTGAAAAGCGACGACGAACCGCTGCCCCACGAGCTCGCGCGGCGCGATCTGCGGGGTGAGCGGACGCGGCAGCTCCACCTCCTGCAGCGGGGAGCGCCACCGCGACAGCCGCTGCCGCAACGAGAGCGCCGACCAACACGCGCAACCAAATGAAAGCCAAAGGAGAGGGCATCGCCCCAGGAGTATCAGCTAGGAATGCACCATGCGATTCCGACGCGGAGCCAGACTCGACCCGTCACAGGTCAGCGATCAGCGCGGACGTCGCACCGGCGGCACGGTGCTCGCCGGTGGCGGCGGGATCGGTGTCGTCGGGCTGGTCGTCTTCATCCTCTACTCCCTGCTCGCCGGAGGAGACGGGGGGCTCGGTAGCCTCGGCAGCCTCGACGGCCAGTCCATGTCGACCGGGCCGCCGTCGACGCTCGGGCAAGACTGCCGCACGGGAGAGGATGCGAACCGCCGCCAGGACTGCCGGATCGTCGCAGATGTCAACAGCATCCAGGTGTACTGGGACGGCGCCCTGCAGGGGTATCGCCCCGCGAAGACCGTCTTCTACTCCGGCGGCGTGCAGACGGGCTGCGGCGCCGCAGGCTCAGAGGTGGGCCCGTTCTACTGCCCGGCGGACACCCGCGTCTATATCGACCTCGGCTTCTTCGACGAGCTCCAGTCGCGCTTCGGGGCCCAGGGAGGCCCGTTCGCGGAGGCATACGTGATCGCGCACGAGTACGGGCATCACGTCCAGAACCTGCTCGGAACGCTGAACCGCGCCAGGCAGGGCAGCGGTGCCGAGGGCGGCTCCGTCCGCACCGAGCTCCAAGCCGACTGCTACGCGGGCGTGTGGGCCAGCCACGCGGTCGAAACGGGTCTGATCGAGGAGCTCACGCGGTCGGACATCGCGGCCGGGATCGACGCAGCCGGGGCGGTCGGCGACGACCGCATCCAGCAGCGAACCGCCGGCCAGGTGAACCCGGAGACGTGGACCCACGGCTCCTCCGAGCAGCGGCGCCGCTGGTTCGGGAAGGGCTACGAGACCGGCCGCCGGGCCGCGTGCGACACCTTCACCGGCTCGATCTGACCGGAGCCTAGGCGAGCAGGAGCCCGGCCTCCTGCAGGGGTCGCCGTGCCCAAGCGAAGGTGGTCGTGTACCAGCCCTGCAGCGGCTGCAGGGTCACTCCGGCCCGCGAGGAGTGGATGAACCAGCCGTTGCCGACGTAGATCCCGCTGTGCCCGACCTCGAGTGGCGACGAGAGCGGGCCTCGATCTCCGAAGAAGATCACGTCCCCGGGCTGCAGATCGTCGATCCCTATCCGTTGCGGCTTCTTGACCTCGCCGCTCATCGCGAACGTCGTCCTTCCCTTGAGGACGTCGCCGAGAACCGGCGCTCCCGCGAACGGTCGCGCCTTGTAGACGCGCCAGACGAGCCCGGAGCAGTCGAAGCCGCCGGGAGCCGTGGTCAGGCCGCCGGCAGGGCTCGTGCTCCAGAGCTTCTGGGTGACCTCGGAGGTGCCCGACCAGACGTACGGGTAGCCGACGAACGCCAGCGCGCGAGTAAGCACCGTCCGCTGCCACTCGCCGAGCTCCGGGAGGGTGAAGGTGCTGCTCAGCTCGTCGAGCCGGGCGACTTCATGGCTCGGGAGCTCGAGGACCCGGGCGAACGAGTACGCGGCCTCCGCGCGCGTGGCGGGCTGCGAGGGGAGCAGCTCGAGGTCTTCAGAGCCCTGAGGGTGGTTGAACCGCAGCCCGAGCAGACGGGCGACGGTTTCGGTCCCGAGGCGCGTTGGCGGCGCGAGGCCCGCGTCGCGCGCTGCGATCCGGATCCGCCGCGCGGCAGGCTGGAGCCCGAGGGCGGCGACGAGCCGGGTGTCGAGCTCGCTGATCGTGACCGCCCTGGAGGGGTCGGCCGGCACCGGTATCGGCTTGCCCCAGACTGCGAGTGCCTCAGCCAGCTCGCCGCGCGTGAGCGGCTCGGACGCCCTGAAGCCGGCGGGATCGGTGCCGAGGATGCCGAGTGCCGTGACGGCACGAATCTGCGCATCTGCCCAGGAGCCGGAGGCCGACTCGGCGGCCGACCGGGCCGGCTGGGCCGCGTGCGCACCGGCTGCGGCGACGAGCACGACGAGAACCGCCGACGCCTGTGCGAGAGAACGCCTCATCTCTTCCCTATCGGACGAAGGAGATCGGCCACGACCCTCGAACGAGTGGCTCCTCGCGGGCCGGACCGAACCCGCGCACCGCCCTCCCGCTACCCTGCCTTTGTGGGTCGCGTCCTTTTCTTCGCTTGTCTGGTGGCGCTCGTTGCCATCTCCTCGGCCACCGCGGCCGCGCCGCGGAAGGCCCCGGTCGTCGCCGGCCCCACCGTTACGGGAGGGAAGGCGTCGCTGACGAAGCTCCGGGGGAAGCCCGTCTTCGTCAACGTCTGGTCGTCGTGGTGAAGCAGCTGCAATGGCGAGGCAGGTGCCTACGCGCGTTGGGTGAAGCAGCAGGGCCGCGCGTACCATTTCCTCGGGCTCAACGCCTCTGACACGAACGCTCGTGCACGAGCCTTCCTGCGGCGGTACGGGTGGACCTGGCCGTCGATCAAGGATCCGCAACGCAGGATTTCAGTCCGTCTCGGCGCCACCTACCAGCCGGCGATCATCCTGATCGATGCGAAGGGGCAGTTCGTCGGGGGGTTCCAGGGCCGCGGCACGCCGGCACGGTGGAACAAACTGAAGCGGATGCTCGCGAAGAGGTGACCCTGCCCTCGTCGCGCCTGCGCGACGTGATCCGAGCCCGCGAGCGGGCCGCACCGGAGGAGCAGTTGACGCTTCTCTCCTTCCTCGCCGGGCGCGAGGTGACGATCGGCGAGACAGACCTCCGCGCCGCGTTGCGGCGTGCCGAACTTCTGCTCGCGGCCGGTGGTGATCCGCGCCGTCCACTCGAGCTCTACGGGCGCGCCGTGTCCGCGCTTGCCGAGGACCTCGACTCGCCCGCGGCACGCGACCAACTCGCCGCCGGCCTCGAGCACCTCGCGGAGGTCACCGAAGGGCTCCGTGGCGCAGCCGAGGCGCTACGACTGCTCCGCTCGGACCGGACGCTCGCATGGCAGTGCTTCGCGCTGTCGCTCCTCGCCGAGACCCTCGCCGACGCCGACTGACGGCGCGACCGGCTCGGTAGCCGGGGCCCCAGGTAGAGTGCGGTGCCCGGTCGTCTCGGAGCCCCGCTCCGGACGGACTGTCGGTCGCCGTCTGGCCGAAGCGAAGCCTCTGTCCCTCGATCGCGTGCCACCGTGGCTCGCAGGTAGGAATCCGACCCTCCGTGTACCTCGACCCGCCCGATCTCAAGCTCTGGCCGACGCTACGGCACCTCTACCCGCTCTGGCGGGCGCAATGGCGGCTGGTCGTGTTCGGGCTCTCGTGCGCCGTTGTCTTCACAGGGCTCTCGCTCGCGATCCCGCTCCTGATCCAGCGGACGATCGACAACGCGATCGAGGGCAACGACCACGGGCTTCTGTTTCCGTACCTGGGCCTGATCGCCGTGATCGCGACGATCCGCTTCGCCGTCAACTTCGCCCGTCGTTATGCGACTGCGCGCATCGGGATCGCCGTCGAGGCGAGGCTGCGCGGGATGATGTACGACGCGTACTTGCGGTTCCCACGGGCGTTCTACGACCGCCACGCGACGGGTGAGGTGATCTCCAGGGCGACCAACGACATCTATCCCGTGCGCTACTTCATCGGCTGGGGCGTCGTCCAGGCCCTGCAGAGCCTGATGATGCTGATCGGAGCCGGGATCGTGCTCGTCTCCGTCAATGCAAGGCTCACGCTCTACGCGGCCCTCGCGATGCCGGCGATCGCGATCCTGACGTACGTCTTCGCGCACAAGGTCTTCCCGATCTCCCGCGTCGTCCAGGCCAAGAAGGGCCATCTCACGGAGGCGACGGACGAAGCGGTCATCGGGATCGAGATGGTGCAGGCCTTCGGCCGGGAGGACGACGTCCGGGCGCGCTTCCTGGGCCGGGCCGAGGATCTGCGGGCAGAGACGATGCGGCAGGCCGGAGTCGAGGCGCGGTTCCTGCCGGGCCTGATCTTCCTCCCGTCGCTCGCGATTGCGGCCGTCCTCTTCTTCGGGGGGCGCAGCGCGATCGACGGCACGCTCACGATCGGCGAGTTCACGCTCTTCATCACCTTGCTGCTCCAGCTCGTCTGGCCGCTCGAGGCGCTCGGCTGGATCATGAACCTCGGACAGCGCGCCATTGCAGCCGCGTCGCGCTCCTTCGCCTGGCTCGACTCGATCGCGCCCCTCCCCGAGCCGGCTCGGCCGCTGCATCTCCCCGAAGGCCCGCTGACGATCCGCCTGGAGGACGTGCACTTCAGCTACGGCGTCGGCAGCGAAGTGCTCTCCGGCGCCGACCTCGACGTGGCTCCGGGGGAGATCGTCGCCGTGTGCGGCGCCACCGGCTCCGGCAAGACCTCCCTCCTCAACCTCGTGCCGCGCTTCTACGACCCGACTGCGGGGCGTGTCCTGATCGGGGGGGTGGACAGCCGGGATATCTCCCTGAGCGAGTTGCGAGGCTCCGTCGCGCTCGTGACGCAGAAGCCCGTCCTGTTCTCGATGCCACTGCGCGACAACCTCCTCGCGGCGCGCCCCGACGCCGACTGGGGCGACGTTCTCGCCGCGTGCGAAGCCGCAGGCGTCGCCGCCTTCGTCGACGGGCTTCCCGATGGATACGACACGATGATCGGCGAGCGAGGCGTCAACCTCTCGGGCGGGCAGCGCCAACGGGTCGCTCTCGCGCGCGCGCTGATCGCGGAGTCGCGTGTGATCGTGCTGGACGACCCGATGTCGGCCGTCGACACCGAGACCGAGCGCCATCTCGTCGCCACCTTGCGCCCTGCCGTCGCCGGGCGCACGGTGATGATCGCGGGGCAGCGCCTCTCGACGATTCTCGTGGCCGACCGCGCCGTCGTCCTGCAGGGCGGACGAGTGGTCGAGAACGGCCTTCCGCAGGATCTGATCCGCCTCGGCGGCGCCTTCACCGAGCTGTTCGGGGACGAAGCCTTTGCCGCCTGAGAAACGCACCGGGCTGTCCCGCCTCGGCCGGTACACGGTCGGCCGCCGCAAGCGGATTGCGGCCGTGATGCTGATCGCCGCGGTCTCCGCCGCAGCACCGGTGCTGGGCTGGACGATCGTCGGCGATGCAATCGACAATGGCATCAAGGACTCGAACGAGGGGCGCCTCACGCTCGACGTCGTCGCGTACATCGCGGTCGGCGCCATGGCCTGGATACTCGGCACGACGACGTGGCTGTTGCTGGCGGACATCGGGCAGAAGATCGTCCTCGACCTCCGCCGTGACTTGTTCGAGCACTTGACCTCGCTCTCGCTCAGGTACTTCTCCCAGCAGAAGGCGGGTTGGATCATCGCTCGCCTGACGAGTGACGTCGACGCCCTCTCCGACGTGCTCAACCAGGGCCTCACGACCCTCGTCGTCAACTCGATGACGCTCGTCGCCGCGATCGGCGGGCTGTTCCTGCTCGACTGGCGCCTCGGAGTCGTGGCGCTGATCGTGTTGCCGCCCGGGATCGTCGTCACGCGCTGGTTCCAGACGACGTCCCACGTCGCTTTCGCGGACGTGCGCACGCGAATCGCCGCCGTTACGGCTCAACTGGCCGAGTCTGTCTCGGGGATGGCCGTCGTGCAGGCCTTCAGCCGCGAGCACGCGTTTCAGCGGGAGTTCGGCGATCTCAACGAGGCGAACCGCGTCTCCAACGTGTACGCACAGAAGCTTTCCTCGTTCTTCTTCCCTGCGATCGAGTTTCTCGGCGTCGTCGCGACGGTCGTGGTGCTGTTCGCGGGCGCGAAGCTGATCGACGGCGGCTCTCTCCAGATCGGAACGCTGATCGCGGCAGTCGGGATGCTGCAACTCGTCTTCCAGCCCCTGCAGGAGCTGTCGGAGCTCTACGGCCAGGTGCAGGCTGCGAGCGCGGCGATGACGAAGATCTCGACCGTGCTCGACGCCGAGCACGACATCAAGGATCGCGAGGGCGCCCGGCCGATCGGCACGATCGCCGGCCGCCTGCAGCTCGACAACGTCGTCTTCGCCTACGGGGACGAGCCGGTCATCCATGGCATCTCGCTCGACGTCCCGGAGGGCGGGTGCGTTGCACTCGTCGGCGAGTCCGGCGGCGGCAAGTCGACCACCGCCAAGCTGATCGCTCGCTTCTACGACCCCCTCGAGGGCTCCGTGCGGATCGACGGGACCGACCTGCGCGACGTCCAGCTCCAGTCCATTCGTCGCCAGCTCGGCGTCGTGCTCCAGGATCCGTTCCTGTTCAGCGGCACGATCGCCGACAACATCCGCTTCGGACGGCCGGACGCGACCGACGACGAGGTCGCCGCCGCTGCGAGCGCGATCGGCGTCGACCGGGTCACGGCACGGTTCGAGGCGGGTCTCGAGCACGTCGTCCGCGAGGGGGGCTCAGGTCTGTCGGCCGGCGAACGACAGCTGATCTCGATCGCCCGTGCACTGCTCGCCGACCCTCGCATCCTGATCCTCGACGAGGCGACCTCGAACATCGATCGTCCGAGCGAGATCCTGATCGAACGGGCGTTCGACACGCTCCTGCGCGGGCGGACGTCGGTGATCATCGCGCACCGGCTCGCGACAGTCCGGCGCGCGGACGAGATCCTCGTGATCGAGAAGGGGTTGGTCACCCAGCGCGGAACGGAGAAGGCGCTCCTGGCGGAGGACGGGCCGTTTCGGCGCCTGGCAGAGACGCTGCACGGGACGCCCGTACGCGACGTCGCCTAGAGCGCCAGGGAGCAGGCAGCACGTGCCCTCGCGGGCGGTCGGCTACTCGCCCCAGTCGAAGTCGCGCGAGCGACCCCAGAGGTCGCCGTCGAGCGCGGGCCCTTCGGGGCTTGGCGGCTCCTCGGCGCCGGACTCGCCTGGCCAGGGCAATGCGAGAGATTGGAGCTCGACGACCGGCTCGCCGTCGAGGGTCTCCTCGATCCGGGCCTGCTCCTCGGACTTGAACAGCGGGTGGTTCTCGAAAGGATCCTCGCTCTGATAGCGCTGCAAGGGCATCTCGCCGTCGAGCTCCGCGTTCTGTTTCTTCAGTTCCAGATGATCCTGGATAACACTTGCGAAGGGTGAAACGACTCGGTCGGAAGTGGTCTCAACCGGCATAGAGTCTCCTGCCTCGGGGACGGGATCGGGGGTCATCGGATCTGACGCCACGCGGGATCTTAGCCGACGCCGGCACCGCGAGGCAGGGAAAGCGTCCGGCACGAGCCCTCTTCGATGTGCCACCATGTGCCCGGATGCCACGCCTACCGACCACTCCGCTCGGGGCCGCGATGGTCGGCTTTCGCCTCTGGCGCAAGCTGACGCCGGCGCAGCGGCGACTGCTTCTCGAGGCGGCGCGCAAGAACGGTCCCCGGGTCGCGTCGGCTGCCGCGGCGGCGGCGGCGAAAGCTCGACGAAAGGTCTGATCAGGCGCCGGGAACGCCGAGCGCGACGCGCACGATCCGGTCCTGCTCGAGCTGATGGGCCGTCGGATAGCCCTCGCTCGGCGAGGCGCGCCAGGAGCGCCCGACGTAGGCGATGCCGGTGACCTGCGTGCTCGGCCGGGCGGCATCTTCGAGCCGATGCCTGATCGAGCGCCACGCGCCCATGTTCTGCGGCTCCTCCTGCGCCCAGACGATCTCCTCGAGCAGCGGCAGCCCCGCGATCAACTCGGCGACCGCATCGACCGGGAAGGGATAGAGCTGCTCCAGGCGCGCGATCGCGACAGCCTCCGCGCCTGCGCGCGCGTTGTGCCCGACGATGTCGTAGTAGATCTTGCCGCTGCAGAGGACGAGCCGGCGCACGTCTGCGGGAGCGTCCGGGTCGGGAATGACAGGCCGGAACGAGCCGGTCGCAAGGTCCTCCAGGGTCGATGAGGCGTGCTTGAGGCGGAGCAGGCCCTTCGGCGTCATCACGATCAAGGGCCGGGCCGTGGCGTCGAGCGCCTGACGCCGAAGGAGGTGGAAGAACTGCGCCGCGGTGGTGCAGTTGGCGATCCGGATGTTGTCCTGCGCTCCCTGCTGGAGGAACCGCTCCAGGCGGGCGCTCGAATGCTCGGGGCCGTTGCCCTCGTATCCGTGCGGGAGAAGGAGTGTCAACCGCGAGGTCTGGCCCCACTTGGACCGGCCCGCGACGAGGAACTGGTCGATCACGATCTGAGCGCCGTTGACGAAGTCTCCGAACTGCGCCTCCCAGAGGACGAGGGCATCGGGCGCAGCGACCGAGTAGCCGTACTCGAAGCCGAGCGCCGCATACTCCGAGAGCGGCGAGTTATAGACCTCGAAGGACGCGTTCGCGCCTGGAAGATGCTGGATCGGGGCATACGTCTCGCCCGTGTTCGGGTCGTGGAACATGAGATGGCGATGCGCGAACGTCCCGCGCTCCGTGTCCTGGCCAGAGAGCCTCACGGGGATCCCGTCCTCCAACAGCGATGCAAAAGCGAGGGCCTCGCCCTGACCCCAGTCGATGCCGCCCTCGACCAGAGTCTCGCGGCGTTTCTCCAGTTGCCGGGCGAGCTTCACGTTGATCGTGAACCCCTCCGGGACGGTCAGGAGCTGTTCGTTCAGGACCTCGAGCCGCTCCGCCGCGACTGCGGTGACGACAGCGTCACCCGTGGTGGCGGGCGCGACCGCTTCGACCACGGTCGGCGCGGGTGCATGGCCGATCGCCGTCCGCAGTTGCTCGTGCGCCTCGCGCAGCGTCGCGGTCACTTCTTCCACGAGGCCGTCGGCCTCATCGGGCACGAGCACGCCCTCCTCCACCAGCCTGGCCGCGTAGACGGCACGGACGGTGGGCTGACGCTCGATCCTCTCGACGAGCAGAGGCTGAGTGTACGAGGCGTCGTCCTGCTCATTGTGGCCGAAGCGGCGGTAGCCGACCAGGTCGATCACGAAGTCGTGACCGAACTCTGTCCGATAGGCGAGCGCGAGCCGGATCGCGGAAAGCGCCGCCTCCGGGTCGTCGGCGTTGACGTGCACGATCGGCACGTCGAAGCCCTTGGCCAGGTCGCTGGAGTACCGCGTGGAGCGGCTCTCGGTGGGATCGGTCGTGTAGCCGACCTGGTTGTTCGTGATCAGGTGCAGCGTGCCACCCGTGGAGTACCCCTCCAGCGACTGGAGGTTGAGCGTCTCCGCGACGACGCCCTGGCCGGGGAACGCGGCATCGCCATGGATCAGGATGGGCAGGGCGACGGATGGGTCGTGAACGCCGGCGCCGCTCGAGCGATCGGTCTGCTCGGCACGGGCCCGGCCCTCGACGACGGGGTCTGCCGCCTCGAGATGGCTCGGGTTGGGGACGATCGTGACGTCGATCTCGCCGGACTCGGTTTCTCGCGTGCCGGATGCCGGGAGGTGGTACTTGACGTCGCCGGTGCCGCCCTCGGGATCGACGAGCAGCGCGTCCATCGAGCGCTCGCCTTCGAACTCGCGCAGGATCGACTGGTAGGAGCGGCCGACCGTGTGAACGAGCGCATTGAGGCGGCCACGATGTGCCATGCCGATCACGACTTCGTGCGCGCCGCCACCGGCCGCCAGGGAGATGGCGTCGTCCAGCATCGGCACGAGAGACTCGAGCCCCTCGAGCGAGAACTGCTTCTGACCGAGGAAGGAGCGCCGGAGATACTGCTCGAAGCCCTCGGCTTCGGAGAGGCGGCGGAGCAGGGCCCGCTGCTCGTCGGCCGGGAGCGGCTGCCGGAACCGCCCTGACTCGATTGCCTGCCGCAGCCAGACGCGCTCGGCGTGGTCGGAGATGTGCTCGATCTCGTATGCGATCGACCCGGTGTAGACGGCACGAAGGAGCGGCAGCGCCTCCAGCAGCGTCTCGCCCTCGACGTACAGCCGGAGCAGGCGGGCCGGGATCCTGGCCTGGAGCTCGGGCGTCAGCGACGGCACGAGGCGTGACTCGTCGAGAGCGGGATCACCCATCGGCTCGGAGCCGAGCGGATCGAGCCTGGCGGCCAGGTGGCCGTGCATCCGGTACGCCTTGACGAGTGCCATCGCGGCCGCGACCGCGCCGAGCAACGTCTCGTCGACCGGTGCCGGGACGTCGGCGGCCCGCTCCTCCGCCTTCGTGGGGGCTCCCTCCCCCGGGGACGGCGCGGCGGTGCCGGCGGGAGGATCTGCCGCCGCGGGAATGGGCGCGGGCGCCAGGGCGAACTCCCCATTCGAGCCGTCCCGTCCGAGGAGGCCGGCGAGTCCGGGGAGGGAGCCGGTGAAGCTCTCAGGGTGCCGCTCGAACAGCTGACGCCACTCCTCGGGCACGCTGGAGGGCGCGTCCAGGTAGGCCTCGAACAACTGGGCGACGAACCCCGCGTTGAGCCCACCGATGTCTGTGCTCGTCATGCCGGTTGATCCGAGCGCGAAGGGATGGACGACGCTCTCAGATCAGTGGGTTCTCGGTCAGCACCGCGAGCGTCATCCCGACCACCCAGGCGACGACGGCGAAGAGGGTGGCCTTCATCGCGAGTGACTCGTGACGCGGGCTCAGTCGGGCCGCTGCAAGAGCGAGGACGACAGCGACGAACGTGGTGCGCGCCGGTCGCGCCTCGATCTCGAGAATGAGGCCCAGCCCCATCGCGATCGCGGACAGGATGATCGAGGCGGCGGCCATGAGGCCGGCGACGGCGTCGACGGCCGAGCTGCGTGCATTCGTCTCCAGGGTGCTCACGTTCTTGCTCCACTCCTCTGCGGGTTCCGGACGACCTTACCGCCACGGCCGGATCGGTGGGGCCGTACCAGCCGCCTGCGCGCGCGTCGTCGCGGGCCCTGCGAGCCGCCGGGAAGCGGCGTGTCGACGACGAGAGCCTGCTCGGCCAGGTCGGGGGGACTCGGTTCCGCCTTGATCGCCCACCAGATCACAGCGCACAGGTAGACGATGGGGATCTTCAGAATCACGAGCATGAAGATGATCTCCCAGACCATGGGCCTTCAGTCTACGTGATCGACTTTCCGCTCGGCGAGACGCCTCATCAGGCACGCGGCAGCGGCGTTCACTAGCCCTCCGACAAAGGCGATGAGCGGGATCCCCGGACCGAAGCTCGTCACCGCCGCCGAGCCCTCTGACGCCACCGAGACGATCTCGAGCGACACGATCGCGAGGTGGAGCTCGTGACCGCCGGCCTGTGCGGCCAGCGCCGCGGCGGCCGCGATCGCGTAGACGACCACGCCGATTGCGACCGCTCCGAGGAAGAGCGCCCTCAGAGCCCACATGCGATCCTGCCGTCGCCGCCCAACGTCGTCAGCGCGAGTGCGTGGCCGGCCAGAGGGCAGCCCGCGAGCCCAAGCGACGGGTTGGCCAGGGCATCGCCCGTCACGACGCAGGCGAGCCCGAGCATCGCAACCACCAGCGGGCCAGCCAGCGCCACGGCGCAACGGCGGGTGGGGCCGACCGCTCGATGGAGCAGATACGTCCGCGGACCGCGCGTGACGAGCGCGGTCGGGACGCCGCGAAGAGGTGCGGCATGGGCCGCCTCGTGCAGCCCCAGCCCGGCTCCCGTTGCGAGGCCGAGGACGACAGGCCCTGCGAGCCCTGAGCCGCCCGCAAGCACGAAGACGTGGAGCGCGAAGCCGGTGGCGACGACGGACACGAGCGCCATACGGGGGGCACTGGCCGCAAGGCCGGTGACGACGGCCCGCCAGGCGCTGCTGGTGTCGAGCGGGCGACGACGGGTGCGGGCCGAGGGGAGACCGCCGGCAGGGGCGAGACGGGCCGCGAGCCGCACCCACGCACCGACGCGCCGGAGCCAGAAGCATCGGCTCTCGAGATTGGCGAGAGCTAGTCCGTTGAGGTACCACACGAAACGCAGAGCGTCACGCCGTGCGACCTCGAGCGGTAGCGCAAAGCTCCCTGCGAGCTCCTCCACGATCATCCCGAGCGGCCGTCCCGCACGGGCGAGCACGAACTCCCCGCTGGCGTTGAGCGGCCACGAGGCGCCGCGGACGGTATCGCTGAGCCGCCCCTGAGAGAGCTCGACGCCCGCGGGAAGGCGCAGGATGTCGTGGTCGGCGATCATCCGGTCGGCAAGCCGAGGCGGTGGCGGAGGGAGAGCAGCGCGAGCCCGGTCAGCGAGGCGCACACGAGCGTGGCGACTGCTTCGTCGGGGATTCCGAGGGCGACGAGCCGGGGTGCCAGGACGCCGACGAGGAGCGACGTGGCGATCGCAAGCCCTGCCAGTGCCGCGAAGGAAGTGAACTGGGCTCCGGCTCCCGTTCCCCGCCACGGAACGACTGCACCGGCCAGAACCGAGATAGCCCAGGCACACACGCCGAGCGCGACGAGGCCGCCGACGCTACCCATAGCCCCGCCGGAGCTCGCGCCTGCCGCCCCCACGAGTGCCACCGGTAGAGCAACGCCCGCGATGCTGACGACCGCACCCTCCGTCGCGATCCGCCACTCGGCTGTGGGGCCGAGCTGCCACAGCCAGCTCCCGTCGAGCAGCATCCCGCAGACGACGAGCGGGCAGAAGATCGCGCCGAACAGGGCCGTCGTCGCCCCGAACAGGAAGGGAACCGGCGCGGGCCCGGCCGCGATAGCCCCGAGCGCCGTCGCAACTCCACCGAACGCGGCCGCCGCCACGAGGGCCAGCCGCACGTCGGTTCTGCGCGTGAGCGCAGCGACCAGCGCACCGGTGCGAGGCAGGCGCCCCGCGACGACGATCCTGTGGACGGCCCTCGCTCGCGTGCGTCGCGGCACCGGGCGAGCCGCGGCCAGCGCCACCCACGTCCCCGCGAGCACGAGCGTCGCGGCGAAGGCGATCGCCAGTGCGACCGCCGGAGAACCGTCTCCGCGCAGTGCCGCTCCCACGGGAGCGAGCGGCCCGAGCGGCGTCGCGCCGAGGACGAGGCCCGCCGCGGGCCACATCGACATCGCAAGCAGGATCCCTCCCGCCCTCCGCCGGTGGCCCCTTCCCGCGGCCAGGGCGGCCTCCGCCACGGTGGCGCCTGCGGCCGCGGCCGCGACGACGCCGACCGTGAGGGCGGCCCCTGCGACGGCACCTCCCGGAAGCGTGCGCCCGAGCGCGATCGAGGTCGCGAGCACGCCGGGCAGGACGATGACGGCGACCCCGCCGAGAGGGACGAGCGTGACGGCCACGGTCGCGCCGACGCGCCCGAGCGGGGCAACTGCGAGCTGGGCGCCCAGCGCGGCCGACCCCGAGAGCGAGCCTGCGAACCAACTGCCGGCCGCCGCGAAGGCGAGCATCGGCCCGAGCACGAGCGCGTCGGCGACGCCGGCGGCGCCGATTGCTCCCTCGAGCTCTCCCCCCAACACGCGCCCCGCGATGAAGAGGACGGGCGGAGCAGCCACGACCGCGCCGACCAGGATCACGGCCAGGAGCGGAGCAGTGGCGACGACCCGCGCCGACCGCCGCACGTGACAGCGCCAGATGGCCTTACAGAGTGCGGAATGCATCCCTCACCCGCTCCCGCAGCCGTTCGTTCCCGAGCACGGCCAGCATGACCTCTTCCATAGAGCCCACTCCATGCCGCGCGCACAACGCTCCCGGCTCGCCCGCCTCGACGACTGCCCCACGATCCAGGAGAACGAGCTCGTCACAGACGGCAGCAGCGAAGTGGAGATCCTGGGTCGCGATGAGAACACCGCTTCCCCGCCGCGCGAGGGCCGCCACCGCCTCGCCGAGTACGACGACCGCCTCGGGGTCGAGCGTCGCAGTTGCTTCGTCGACGAGTAGGAGCCGCGGCGCGAGCGCAAACGCGGCAACTGCACTCGCCTGCCGGCGGAGCCCGCGCGAGAGTGTGCCCAGCCGTTCGTCGAGCCGTCGGTCGAGACCGAAGGCTGTCGAGAGCGCAAGCGCCCGCGCCGGCGCATACGGGTCGGCGTGCCAGAGCGCCTGGGCGAGCGTGACGAGCTCGGCCACCGTCAACTCGTCGAAGCCGTCGGGCTCGTCGGGAATGAGCGCAGTCGCGGCCCGGGCCGCCCTCGAGCCTGCGGCGGCACCTCCGACGAGGATCGAGCCGGCATCGACCGCGAGCAGACCGGCGGCGGCGTGGAGGAGCGTCGTCTTGCCAGAGCCATTCGGGCCGACGAGCCCGACGACGGCTCCCGCGCCGACGTGGAGATCGACAGCGACGAGCGCGTCCGACCCGCCGTAGGTCTTGCAGACCCCTCGGGCCACGAGCGGGGTAGGAGACGCCGTGGGAGGGCGATGAATCGCCCTCCCACTCGCGTCATCAGCGACGACAGACAACCTTGAACCCCGTCCATCCGAACGAGATCTCGGCGCTACCGCCGTTCTGGCGGCACCACGTCGCCCACGCGAGCGCGATCGCGTACGCAAAGCCGACGACGACGACCCACCAGACGACATCATCGGTCTCCGCGACGTCGTTTGCGAAGCCGAGCGACGGCGCCGAGTAGGGGCCTGTGAGCGCGATTGCCGTATCCATGTTTCCTCCCTTGACGACAGTTCGACAGCGATTTCCAGGCTATGCGGGGAATAGCTACGTGGGTGTGTCGCTTTCGGGCCGAGTCCGTGCACAGCGGATTCGCGCGTTCTTACAGACCCCTCACAGCCCCTCGCTACCGTTCCGCAAATCCCATGCCCAAGGAGGAAGCCCGTGCGTCATGTTCCGCTTATCGCCGCGATCCTGATCGCTGCCGCTCTCGCCCCCGTCGCCGCGTCCGCCGACAAGATGTGGATCGGCTTCCATGACGACCCGGTCTTCCGCTACGACGAGAGCCGCGCGACAGAGCTCGAAGTCGCGAACGTCACCAATCACTCGTCCGTGACGCGGACGCTCGTGACCTGGGCCAACGTCGCTCCGGATCGGCCCGCGAACGCACGTGACCCCTTCGATCCCGCGTACAAGTTCGACGACCTCGACGAGTTCGTCAGGACCGCTCAGCTGCAGGGCTCGGAGGTGTTGATGACGATCTGGGGCACGCCCAAGTGGGCGAACGCAGGTAAGGGACCCAACTTCCTCCCCAAGTCGATGACCGACTTCCGGAACTTCACCACCGCGATCGCCTCGCGCTATTCCGGCCGCATCGCGGGCTACCCGTCTGTCAAGTTCTTCGGGATCTGGAACGAGTCCAATCTCGGCCTCTTCCTCAGCCCCCAGTTCAATTCCAAGGGCAAGATCGTCAGTGCAGCGGCCTACGCGAAGCTCGCAGCCGCCGGCTATGCCGGGATCAAGGCGGGCAACCCGAGGGCACTCGTCGCGATCGGCGAGACCTCGTCGAGCGGGCGTGACTCGAAGAGGGCCGGCGCGAGCGACGCAGTTCGGCCCGGCACGTTCGCCGAGCTCGTCGCCAAGGCGAACAAGCGTCTGAAGTTCGACGCCTGGGCACAGCATCCGTACCCGGTGCCGGTGAACCAGAAGCCGACCCAGAAGGTGCTCTGGCCGAACGTCGCCTTGACCTCGCTGAGCCAGTTCGAGACGTCGCTCGACAAGTGGTTCGGGCGCAAGAACATCCCGATCTGGATCACCGAGTACGGCAATGAGACCAAGCCCGGCGAGCCGAAGGGAGTCACCGAGGCCCAGCAGGCCACCTATCTGACCCAGGCGATCAACATCGCAAAGAAGGATCCGCGCGTCGAGATGTTCGTCTGGTTCGTGATGCGCGACTCGACGGGCAGCCTGTGGCAGAGCGGCGTCTACCGCCAGGACGGAAGCCCCAAGCGGGCCCAGCCGCGGTTCGCCTCCGCCGCCGCTGCGCTCGATCCGCGGAACCCGAGCATGAAGCTGAAGGCAGGCGTGCGGAACCCGGCCGTGACGGTCTACCTCCGCTCGTTCTGCGCCAACAACCCGATCGGGTCGCCCGTTGGGATCAACTCGACAGCGACCCTGAACGGCAAGATCGTGGCCTTCTCCCAGCCGCAGCTGTCGCTCCGCCCGGACTGCACCGTCGCGTACCGGACGGCGCCGCTGACGATCGCGAAGGGCAAGACGTACCTGGTCACGATCGAGGCGAACACGAAGAACGGCAACACGGCGACGCGAACGGTCACGATCGTCGGCACGTAGCCTGCGCCTCGCTACGGACGGCGTCCCGGGTGCCTCACCGCGCCCGGGGCGCCGCACGAGCCGCCCGGGAGTTGTAAAGAAGAGGAAAAGGCCCGCTAACCGGGAATTCCATTCGTCGTCCAACCGTTGTACACTATGACGGACATCGTTCCGGCGGGACGCGCTCGACGGTGCCGCCTGCAGCGGACGCCGATGCGAACGATGCGAGCTTCCCGAACACGACCTCAGCGCTCTGCAACGCGCGCGCACGACGACTACAAGAGTGAAAGGATTCACCCTGACCACAACGATCGACATCCCCGCAATTGACGCCTTTCTCACGGACGCGCAGGAGCGCGGCAACGTCGAGATCTCTGAGCTCGAGGCCCTTGCCCTCGAGCTCGACCTCGACGAGCCGGCACTGGACGAGGTGCGCTCGGCCCTGACCGATCGGGCGATCACGATCGCCGCGACCGACGAGGCCGAGGACACTGACGCCATCGCGGCGGCCGAGGAGGCTGCCTGGGCGGCAGACACCTCGCAGGTGCTGACCGACTCGCTTCAGCTGTTCCTCCAGGACGTCGGCAAGCACAAGCTGCTCACCGCCGCCGAGGAGGTCGCCCTCGCGAAGCGCGTCGAGCGGGGAGACAAGACGGCCAAGGAGCGCATGATCAACGCGAACCTGCGCCTCGTCGTCTCGATCGCGAAGAAGTACCGCGGGCACGGCGTCCCGTTCCTCGACCTGATCCAGGACGGCGTGATCGGGCTCAACCGCGCCGTGGAGAAGTTCGACTGGCGCAAGGGCTACAAGTTCTCGACCTACGCGACCTGGTGGATCCGGCAGGCCTGCCAGCGGGCGATCTCGAATCAGGGCGCCACGATCCGCGTGCCGGTGCACGTCCAGGAGCGGCAGCAGAAGCTCGCCCGGGCGCGCCAGCGCCTCGAGGTGAAGCTCGAGCGGGAGCCGACGATCGAGGAGCTCGCCAAGGAGACCGGGCTCAAGGAGTCTCACATCGAGGAGGCCCTCTCGACCGCTGACGCTTCGGTCTCGCTCAACCAGTCCGTCGGCTCAGACGGTGACGGCGAGCTCGGCGACCTGTTCGCCGACCGCAGCGCGGTCGATCCGGCGGACGAGGCCGACGAGACGCTGCAGCGCCTCGAGGTACGGCGCGCCGTCGAGGCTCTCCAGGAGCCCGACCGCCGCGTGCTCGAGCTCCGGTTCGGCTTCACGGGCGAGCAGTGGACGCTCGAGGCGATCGGCAAGGAGCTCGGCCTCACCCGCGAGCGCGTTCGCCAGATCGAGTCCCGCGCGCTGACGCGCCTCCAGCACCAGCTGAAGGACGTCGTGCATGCCGAGGGCGGCGACGTCGTCCTCGCCGCGTAACACGACGGCCGCGTAGCACGACGACTGGGGTCGAGTCTCACGATCGTGCATGCGCGATCGTGAGACTCGACCCCGTTCCCTTTTTCACCCGCGCTCGGGCGCGGGAAGATCGATCGAGCCGGCCGAGCAGTTCGCATCCTGGACTAGGATCGCGTCGTGCCTGTGGTGGACTCCGGAGGACGTCCGGCACCGCCCGTCCTCGACGAGCCGATTCGCGCGGCCGAGATCGTCGGCGTGCTCTCGCTCGCGACCGACCTCGGTACGGGGCAGCCCCTCGAGCACGCGCTGCGCACGGCCGTGATCGCGACCCGCCTCGGCGAGCTCGCCGGAGTCTCGCAGCATCAGCTCGTCGACACCTTCTACGTCTCACTCCTGCACTCGTCCGGCTGCACCTCCGACGGGCACGAGGCAGCGCAGCTGTACGGCGACGACATCGCACCGCGGGCCGCGTTCGCGCTCGTCGACCCGGGGAACGCAAGCGAGATCGTCGAGTACCTGCAGTCGAATGTCGGCCTCGGACGCACCGCCGGGGAGCGCGCCGTGATGGTCGAGCAGGCGATCCTGCACGGGCTCGACATGGCCCGCCGGACGTTCGCCATGCATTGCGAGGTGGCACAGCGCTTCGCCTCATGGCTTGGCTTCAGCGAGGGCACGCAGGCCGCGCTGGCACACGTCTTCGAGCGCTGGGACGGGCATGGCTTCCCCGGTGAGACGAGCGGTGAGACGATCCCGCTGCCGATGCGGATCCTCCACATCGCGCGCGACGTCTCGGTTTTCCTTTCGGCCGCCGGCCCTGAGGAAGCACGCCTCGTCGTCGAGCGCCGCTCCGGCTCCGCGTACGACCCGACGCTCGCCGAGCTCGCCACACGGCATCTCGACGCCATCCTCGCCGAGTTGGACGACACACGCATCTGGGAGCAGGCCCTCGAGATCGAGCCGTTTCCCCAGATCTGGATCGCAGGCGACCGGGTCGACGCCGCCTTCGCCGCGATCGCGGCTTTCACGGACCTCAAGACACCGTGGCTGCGCGAGCACTCGACGGGCGTCGCCGATCTGGCCGAGGCCGCCGCCTGGCGCCTCGGCCTGCCCGCCGAGACCGTCACGCTGATCCGTCGCGCCGCGCTGGCGCACGATCTCGGCCGGGTCGGCGTCTCGAACGCGATCTGGGAGAAACCGGGTGGGCTCGGCTTCGGCGAGTGGGAGCGGGTGCGCCTCCACCCCCACTTCACCGAGCGCGCCTTCGCACAGTCGGCCCCGCTCGCGCGGATCGGGCTGCTCGCAGGCTCACACCACGAGCGACTCGACGGCTCCGGATACCAGCGCGGCACACGCGCGCCGGCGCTCGACCAGGCCGCCCGGATCCTCGCGGCAGCCGACTGCTATGCGGCGATGCGGGAAGCCCGTCCGTACCGGCCGGCGCTCGCTCCGGGAGCGGCCGCGTCCGAACTGGTCCGCGAGTCCGACGAGGGTCGGCTCGACCGAGACGTCGTCGACGCAGTGCTGGCATCGGCGGGCCATCGCGTGTCCCGACGCCCGCGCGCGCTTGCGGCGGGACTCACCGATCGCGAGCTCGAAGTGCTCCTCATCCTCTCACGGGGCGAGTCGAACCAGGAGATCGCGGAGAGGCTCGGGATCTCACCGAAGACGGTTGGGCACCACGTGCAGCACGTCTACCGGAAGACCGGCGTTCGCAGCCGCGCCGCGGCGACCCTGTGGGCGTTCCAGCACGACCTCGTGCACATCGGATAAGGCATCCGGGGCAATAGGGCGTTCGTCCGATGTGCCCAGGGCTCCCCTGGAGCATGCTCCGCCGGCAATCGACCAAGGAGGCAGCATGAGCACTCTCACCACCGAGCATCCGAACGCGCTCCTCGTGCGCCGGGGCTACGCCGCGTTCAACGCCGCCGACATGGCGACCCTCACGGAGCTCTTTCACGAGGACTCCTGCTGGCATACGCCGGGACGGAGCCCGCTCGGCGGGAGCTTCCAGGGCCGCGACGCAGTCTTCGGTCACTTCGGCCAGTACGGCGGTCTCACCGCCGGCACCTTCAAGGCCAACCTGCAGGAGGTGGTGTCGAACGAGGACGGCTCCGTGATCGCGATCCACCGGAACACGGCGCAGAAGGACGGCAAGAGCCTCGACGCCAGCTGCTGCATCGTCTTCGAGCTCCGCGACGGCCGGGTCGTCGACGGACGAGAGTACTTCTTCGACCTGCACGCCTGGGACGAGTTCTGGGCCTAGGCGACCACTGCCGCGGTCGTGAGGCTGACCCGCCGCCCACCTATCCGGTGTTGCGCAGTGCCGCCGCGATCCCGGCGATCGAGCGCAGCAGCGGGCGGCGGGCTGCCTCGTCGCCGCCGCGCCACGCGCGTAGGAGCTCGACCTGGATCGCGTTCATGGGATCGACGTACGGATTGCGGAGCCGAATCGAGCGCTGGACGACCGGGTGGCGATCGAGCAACTCATCCGCCTCCACGACGGCGAGCACCGCGCTGACGGTTCGTTCGTGCTCGGCGAACAACTTCGCCCAGAACCGGTCGGGCGCGGCGCTCGGGGGCACGAGGGCAACGTACGCCTCAGCGATCTCGAGGCTCGACTTCGCCAGAGTCATCTCGAGGTTCTCGATCAGCGCGCTGAAGAACGGCCATTCCGCGTAGAGCCGCCTGAGCCAGTCGAGGCGCTCGCCGTCGAGCCCGTATGCGTGGAGCGCGGAGCCGCAGCCGTACCACGCCGGCAGCAGAGAGCGGTTCTGCGTCCAGGCGAAGACCCACGGGATCGCACGGAGCGCCTGCAGCTCTCCGACGTCGGCCGCCTCCGGGCGCGAGGCGGGCCGCGACCCGATCTCGAGCAACGCCAGTTCGTCGACGGGCGTGAAGCTGCGAAAGAACGCAGGAAAGGCCGGGTCGTCCCACACGAGTGCCCGGTACGCGTCGTGCGCGGTCTTGGCGAGCGCGTCCATCGTGTCCCGGGCTCCCTCGTTCGGCGGCTCCAGCCCGGCGACCAGGGGGAATGCCGTCAAGAGGGTCGCCGAGACCGCCGCCTCGAGGTTGCGCTCGGCGAGGCCTGCTAACCCATACTTGAACGCGATCGTCTCGCCCTGCTCGGTCAGCTTGAGACGACCGTTCACCGCGCCCGGCGGCTGCGCGAGGATGCCGGCGTGGGTCGGCCCCCCTCCTCTGCCTGCGGAACCTCCGCGCCCGTGGAAGATCGTCAACTCGACACCGCGCTCGGAGGCGATCCTGGTCAACTCCTCCTGCGCCCGGTAGATCTCCCACTGCGCCGCGAGGTACCCGCCATCCTTGCCTGAGTCCGAGTAGCCCACCATCAGCTCCAGGGCGCGGCGCGGGCTCCGATCGAGTATCTCCTCGACCAAGGGGCCTGCTGCCCGGAGGTCGGCGATCGTCTCGAGGAGAGGGACGCCCGCCAGCTCGGCCCCGGCCTCTGCGGCGAGGGCCTCGGCCTCGAGGACGTCCGATGCCGTCTCCGTCATCGAGACGATCAGCCGGTTGACTGCCTCCGGGCCGTGCCGTGCCTGTGCTCCGGCGGCGGCGGCGAGCGTCTCACGCAACCGCTCGTCGGGCGCCCGTACCGCGGAGGCGTGGACACGCAGATCGAGCTTCGCGAGATGCAGGCCGAACGTGCTTGCCCTGGCGCGCAGGTCCGCCAGGCGGCCGTTCGCGACTCGCTCGCCGCGGTGGGCGCGCAGCACGCTGTCGAGCCGGTCCAGATCTGCGAGAAGCGCCGCTCCGTCGGGATAGGAGTCGCTGCCAAGTCGCTCCCAGATGGCGACCAACATGGCACGGAACGGCTCGTCCGCGGCGCCCGCCTCGGTCACGGGACCGATCACCGTCGTGGACATCCCCCACGCGGCCCCGAGCTCGGTCAACTCGGCGCGATACAGCTCGCGAGCGAGCCTGCGCGCACGCTCGAGCGCGTCCTCGATCGTCGCCGGCCCGATATTCGGGTTTCCGTCGAGATCGCCACCGATCCAGGTGCCGAAGCGCAGGGCGCGCGCGGCGCCCCTCACGTGCGCTCCCAGCGCCCGCTCGAGGTCGGGAACGGCGTTCCAGAAGCTCTGCTCGAAGAACCACAGGCCCTGCCGGATCTCGTCGACGACGCGTGGTCGCTTGGACCTGATCTCGTCGGTCTGCCACAGGAGCGTGATCTCCTCGGCCAGCGCATCCTCGACCCGCTCTCGCTCGGACGGCGGGGCGCTCTCGTCATCGAGTCGGCCGAGCAGGGCGGCGATACGGCGATGGGCCTCGAGCACGGTCCGCCGCGTTGCCTCGGTCGGGTGGGCGGTCAACACCAGCTCGACGCGGAGGCGCGCTGCGGCCTCCTCCAGCTCCCGCGTCTCGACGCCGCTGCTCTGGAGCTGGGCGAAGGCATCGGCGAGCGACTCGCGCTGCAACCGCCCCTCGACCTCGTACTCCCGCCGGCGGCGGATCCGGTGGTGCTGCTCGGCGATGTTGGCTAGTTGGAAGAAGAGCGCGAACGCTCTCAGCACTGCCGCCTGGCGCTCGAACCCGAGCGCTGCGACTGCCTCGCCGAGCGCGGCCCGCGGCCCGCCGTCACGTGCCTTCCGCGAGAGTGCGCGAATCCGCTCCTCGTCGTCGAGGAGGTCCTGTCCTTCCTGCTCGACGAGCACGCGGCCGAGCAGGTCGCCGAGGAGGCGGACGTTCGCACGCAGCGCGGTGTCGGCGGACATGCCCTCACCCTAGAGAAACGCGAAACCGGCCCCCGATAGACGGAACCGGCGATGTGGGGACACTGGCAGGGCGGCGCGACTTCCGCCGGCCCGCCGGAGAGCCTGCGACTACTCCCGCGGGGGAGTGATGTCGCCGTCGGCGATGCTCTGCGACACCTCGTCCAGCTTGGCGATCAGGGCATCGCGATCGGGTGCATCGGCGCTCACCTTGCCGTAGCCGACGCCGCCGTTCGAGACGTCGAACTGGACGTCGTCGCCGCCGGCGAACGAGCCGTCGACGACCTTCTGGATCGTCTCCTCGACTGCTACATCGACCTTCTTGGTGGCGCTCGTGAGCACATGGGGTCCGAGGAAGGACTGGTCGTTGTCGACGCCGATCGCCCAGACGTTCCTGGTCTTCGCGGCGTCGATGGCGCCGAGACCACAACCGCCGGCCGCGGCGAACACGACGTCGGAGCCCGCCGAGATCTGGCCAAGGCCGAGCTCCTTGCACTTGGCCGCGTCGACGAAGTCCTGGGAGTAGCCACTGGCGACGCTGATGTTCGCGTCGGTCTCCTCGGCGCCGGCCTTGTACCCCGCCAGGAAGGCGACTACGGCGGGCACCGCCTGGCCGCCGACAGAACTGACCTTGCCGGACTCGGAGACGGTGGCGGCCGCGACGCCAGCGAGATAGCCCGACTGCTCCTCGGCGAAGACGAGCCCGACGACATTCGGGGGGGCGTCAGCGAGGGCAGCCCAGGGGAAATCGATGATCGCAAAATTCGTGTCGGGGAACTCCTTCGCGGTTGCCGCGAGGGCGTCGCCCATCAGGAAGCCGACGGCGACGACGAGGTCGTAGCCCTGCCGTGCCGCGGTCGAGAGGTTCGGGACGTAGTCGCTCGCGACCTTCGAGATGAAGACTCGCCCGTCCACTCCCAACTCGTTCTTGGCGCGCTGCAAGCCGGCGTTGGCGAGCGCATTGAACCCTCGATCGTTGAGGCCGCCGACGTCGGTCACGAGGGCGACGCGGATGCCTTCACCGTCGCCCGAGGCCCCGGAGTCGGAGTCCGAGTCGCCGCCGCCGCAGCCCGCGGCGATGCCCGCGAGCGCCAGGACGGCGACCATGAGGGCCACGCGCCTGCGGTTCGTCACAATTCGCATGTGCCGTAGTCTACCTGGGATTCGCCCGATGGCCGGAAACTCGCTCCCGAAGCGCGTCAGGCCGCACTTCCGACCCAACTTCGCCGGCTGCACGCGCATCGATCAGGACGCGCCCTGCCCGGGTCACGCGGACCTTCTCGACGACCCCGGGGACGTGCCCGTGGATCAGGTCGCCGATCGCCGGGAGCTCATCCAGAAGGCACATGGTCGCGACCCCATCCATGCTGACGACCCCCTGCCGCCTCCGCCGTGGCCGCGCCTGCGCGTCGACCAACCTCGTCACCAGTCCCCAGGTCGAACGGCGCTCGGCTGGACGGATGCGCCCGGCGGCGCCGAGGTCGACGACAGCTCCCATGTTCACTCGTTACCCGATCGGGAGAAGCCGCAAACCACGATCGGCCGCTGCTCCCGGCCGGCACCCTCACGCCCCGCCCGACAGCTCCAGATCGAGCCAGGCGAAGACATCGTGGGCACGAACGGTCGCACCCATCGCCTCGAGCCGCCTGGTGCGGTCGTCCTCGTCCAACTCCAGCGCGAGGCTGATCGTCCCGGCGAGACCTTCGACGTCGAACGGGTTGCACGGAAGCGCCTCGCGCAATTCCTCGATCGCGCCGGCGAACTCGCTCAGCACGAGGGCTCCCGTTCCGCCAGTCGCCGCCTGCGCGATCACGTACTCCTTGGCGACGAGGTTCATCCCGTCACGCAGCGGCGTCACCAGGCAGGCGTCGGCGGCGCTGTAGTACGCGAGCAGTCGCTCGGGCGTCACCCCCCGGTAGAGATAGTGAACCGGCACGTCCAGCCCCGGCTCGGTGAAACGGCCGTTGATTCGGCCGACGAGTTGCTCGACGACGGAACGCAGTTCGCGGTACTCCCGGATCTCTCCCCGGCTCGGCACTGCGACCTGGACGAAGGCGATCTCGCGACGGAGCTCGGGACGGAGGTCGAGCAGCAGTTCGATCGCCCGGAGCCGTTCCGGAATTCCCTTGGTGTAATCCAGTCGATCGACGCCGAGCAGCAGCCGACGACTCCCGAACTGACGTCTCAGACCTGCAGTCGCCCGCGTGACGGCAGGCTCGCGTGCCCGTCGAGCGAGCGACGTCGCGTCGATCGAGATCGGGTGAACGGCCGTGCGGACGGAGCGCCCTGCGATCCGCGCGGTCGTCCCCTCGACCGTGACGTCGGGCAGGAGCTGGGCGCACGTCCGCAGGAAGTGCTCCCGGTAGCGCTCGGTGTGGAACGAGACGACGTCCGCTCCCAACATGCCTTCGAGCACCGGTGTCCGCCAGGGCAACCGTGCGAAGACGTCGGCAGGTGGAAACGGCACGTGCAGAAAGAACCCGATCCTCCCCTCGACTCCGCGTCGGCGGAGGATCTCCGGAAGCAGGAGGAGCTGGTAGTCGTGAACCCAGCGGAACGCCGGTTGGCGGGCGTCGTCGACCACGGCGAAGCGGTCGTTGACATCGCGGTAGACGTTCCACCAGGAACGATCGAACACGGGCTGCTCCACGAGGCCGTGCAGGAGCGGCCACAACGTGCGATTGGCGAAGCCGTGATAGTACGCGTCGACCTCTCGCCGGGTAAGCGAGATCGGAAGCAGGTCGATCTCGATCCCGTCCGCACGCGAGGGCGTCCTCGTCCCTCCGTCCCAGCCGACCCACGCTCCTCCGCGCGCCGTCATCGCCGGAAGGAGGGCCGTGACGAGGCCTCCAGCGGCGAGCCTCCAGCCCGCACCGGTTCGGCGCACCGGCAACCGATTGGCAAAGGCGATCACGGGCTGCTCTGCTGCGACGGGCTCAGCCGCCGAGAGTCCTGCCATCGAGTCAGGCTGCGCTGTCACGGCGCGCCGAGGCCCCGCTCGAGCAGGTGCGTCCGATTACACTGCTTGCCATGGGTGATGTGGATCTGACCCTGGCGACCGAGGCCTCCGGTAACGCCATCGTGATTCGCGTCTCCGGGAATCTCGACCTCTCCACCGTGACGTCATTCGACGCCGAGTGCGAGCGGACACCCGCCGCGGTGCCGCACGTGATCGACCTCTCCGACTGCACGTTCATCGACTCATCCGCGCTGCGCGCGCTCGTCCGGCGGCGGCGGCGAGTCGCGGACGCCGGCGGGCAGCTCGCCCTCGTCGCGCCGTCGCCCACGATGCAGCGCGTGCTCGAGATCGCGGCCCTCGATCGCTTCGTCCCCGTCTTCGGGGCGCTGGAGGACGCGGTCACGTCCTTCTCCTGAGGGCGGGCCGCCCGACAGGGCTGCCTCGACCGTCGGGAAGAGCTCCATCACCTGATCGAGCAGTGTCACCTCGAAGATGCGTCGGACGTGCGGATGGTCGGCGGCGATGCGTAGGACGGTCGCGTTCTCACGGGCCCGACGCGTGGCGCTGAGAAGCGCACCGAGCATCATCGAGTCGATGAACGTCACCCCCGTGAGGTCGACGACGAGGGCCGTCGGCTCGGCCGCGAGGGCGGCGCGGAGAACGTCGCGAAGGCTCGGGACTGCATGGAGATCGGCCTCGCCGCGGAGCCTGATCATCGCGACGCCGTCTCCTCCCCCGTCCGGGTCGAACACGACCTGCGGGTCTGAGAGGAGGATTGGCGTCCCCGGCGTGGCGTGGCGGCGCGTCGGGCTCACTCCGAGTGGCTACCCCTCGCCCTAGGCGGTCAAACACCTTCCTCGAGCCGGACGAGGCGCTCGAGGACGACCTCCGTTCCGGCCTCGCCTGGCGTCACCCGCACCGTGTCCATCAACTCGTCCATCAGCCCGAGACCGAGTCCCCGGTCGACGGAGGCGTGCCCCGTCCTCCAGCGGCCACTGTCACGAACACCGATCCGCAGCAGCCCCCCGTCGTCGAGCATCCCAGTCAGGCGGAATCGCTGTTCCGTGGGAGATTGCGCGTGCTCGACGGCATTGGCGCACGCCTCCCACACCGCCAGCACGGCCTCGGCGGCCTGCTCGGAATCCACCCGCGCCCGCCCGAGCCAGGCGCGAAGCGCCTGGCGCATCTCGGTCAGCCCGCCGTTCGTCGCCGGAAGCACAAGCTCGAGACCCTGGACGCGAGGCGAGGCCAGCCGCATCGCGAGCACGGCGATGTCGTCGGGCCGTGCCTCGTCCTTGACGAGCGCCGCCAGCACAGCGTCGACGAGTTGCTCGGGACCCCCGGAGGACGCCGCTGCGGCTTCGGCGAGAAGGCCGAGGCTGTCGTCGAGGGACGTTCCCCGCCGCTCGACGAGACCGTCCGTATACAGCAGGATGGTCGAGCCCGGCTCGAGCTCGAACGCGCCGGCTTCGAACGCGAGCGAGGCGTCGACGCCGATCGGCAGGCGTCGTCCGCCGTCGAGAAAGACCACGCGCCCGTCCGCGTAGCGCACGACCGGCGGCGGATGGCCGGCGAGGACGTAATCGACTCTCCCGGTCTCCGGGTCGACGACGAGATACGCGAGAGTCGCGAAAGCAGCCTCGATCGTTCGCAACACCAGGCTGTCCAGCTTCGAGACGACCGAGTGAGGATCGTCGTGCTCGAAAGAGAACGCCCGGATCGCATTCCGCAACTGCCCCATCATTGCGGCCGCCTGGACGCCCTTCCCGACGACGTCGCCGACGACGAGCCCGATCCGGTGGTCGTCGAGATGGATCACGTCGTACCAGTCGCCTCCGACTTGGAGACCGACCGTGCCCGGCAGGTACCGCGCTGCCAGGGTCGCCCCCGTCACGGCCGGTAGATGGTCGGGAAGCACGCTCCGCTGCATGGTCTCGGCGATCTCCCGCTCGGTCTCGTAACGGCCGGCGCGATCGAGCGCCTGGCCGCCCTGACTCGCCAGTGTGAGGAGCCACTCCCGATCGGCGTCCGGGAGCAGCGGCATTGGAGCCAGGACGGCCAAGGCGCTCTCCGCCAGCGAGACCGCGACCCAGCCGCCGTCCGAGACGGCGATCGGGCTCCCGGCCAGACACGCGTCGATCGCGCTCCGCGCGCCGGTTGGAACCTCGCTCCCGGTCACGCCCTCGCCCTCCACGGCTGTGGACACGGTCAGGGAGCCCTCGTCGATGAGGCCACCTCCCGTTCGGACGACGATCACGCCCGCCGAGGCGCCAAGACCGGCGATCGCGTGCTCCAGGCATGTGCGGCCTACGTCGTCCGTCGTCACCGCCGTCGAAAGGGCAGCCGTCACCGCCTGCAGCTTGTCCAACCGCCGGGCCGAAGCGCGCTCGCGCTCGAACAGCAGCGCCCGGTCGAGCGCCTGGGCGGCCTGACCCGCCAGGCTGACGATGAGGCCGAGATCGGCGCTGCGACGGACTTCACTCGACCCGATCACGACACCCCCCACCAGGCGGTCGGCAACGGTGAGAGGCACCGCCACGATCGACGCCTCGCTCGCCCGCAGAGCTGGATAGCGCTCGGCGATCTCCTCGGAGGACTCGAGGACGACGAGCTCGCGGCCGCGGATGGCGTCGGTCAGCGGCACCGAGTCGCTGAGCGCCAGCGTCCCCCAGAGAGCAACCGTCTCGTCCGGATAACCGTCACTCGCGACCAACTGGAGAGCGGTACCGTCCTCGCTCGCGGCGAACACCATCCCGGCGTGCGCACCCAGAGCCCTCACGCCCTCGCGAACGACGGCCGATCCGACCTCGGCGGGCGTGGCCGCGGCGGCGAGCGCTTCCGTCACGGCCTGGAGCGCCCGGGTCTCGTCCTGCGCTTTGCGCCTCGCCGCCTGCTCGATCGCGAGACCGGCCTGGTCGGCAAAACGCCTCATCACCGCCAGGACCGACGGGGTCGGCTCCGTGATCTGGCGCTCCCATTGCAGCACGAGCACCCGTTCGAATACACCTCCGATCACGACCGGGATCCTCAGTGACGAGAAGATGCCGAGCTCCCGCGCGTGGAGCTGCGCCAGGCCGCGCGAGCCGACCTGAGCGTTCGAAACGAACATCGATTTCGCCGCCCGCATCAGCTCGACCAGGCCGGGGAAGTTGGCCCACGCGAGCCGCGTTCCCGGAGGGATCCTCTCGATCGGGGGGTCGCGCCAGGTCACCTCGAGGTCATCGGCCTCGACCGGGGTCCAGACCTGGACGACGTCGCAGCCGAAGGCGCGCCGGGCTTCGGCACAGATCGAAATGACGATCTCCTCGGGGGTGGCGTCACGCTGGAATCGCGGCGCGACGGCGAGGATGCGTTCCAGCGACTCGCGGGAGCTGCGTTCCTCCTCGTAGAGACCGGCGCGTTCCAGCGCCTGCCCCCCGAGATCCGCGGCGATGAAGGCTACGGTGCGCACGTCGGCCGTGATCGAGTCCGCGTCGACGAACGGGAAGCCCATCGCAGCTGCGAGCCGGTCTCCGACGAAGACCGGGACGGCCAGCGCCCCCGACGCGTACGGCGCGAGTGCCGCGCCCTCGGGAAAGAGCTCAACGAAGTCGCGACGCCGCTGGACCCAGACGGGCCTGCCGGTGCTCGCCGCACTCGTGATCGGGGCACGGGTCGACAGGGGGAACCGCGAGCCGGGCGTCAGCGTCTGCCCCTGCGCTCCTCGCGGATCGACGATCACGAGCTCGTCGCCCTCGACGAGCCCCAAAGAGCCACCCGTCGCACCGATCACCCCGGGCACCCCTCCGACCAGCACGCCTGCAACCTCTTCCAGCGTCAACGCGGCGGAGAGGTCGCCGGCCAGCGCCTGCAGCCGCTCGACCCTGAGCCGCGAACGCTCCTCCCGCTCAGCGGCGGCCGCTGCGCGCTCGTGCCCCCGACGCATCTTGAACCCGACTGTCGCAATGACGCCGCCGATCAGAAGCGACATGCTCCAGCGGACCACGTCCTCGCGAGACGACATCGCGAACGACCCCTCTGGAGGCGTGAGCGCCCAGTCCGCGATTCCCCACCCCGTGATCATCGCCGCTACGGCCGCCCGCCAGCCGGCCAACCAGACGGCCACCACGACCGCACCGATCAGGGGCGTAAAGACCGTCGTTTCGACCACTGCCGCGCGGATCACTGCAACGACGAGAACCCCGAGTCCGCCCGCGATCGCCCCGATCCCGACCGAGACCAGCCTGCCCCGAACCTGGGGCCCTAGAGCGGCAGAGAGGCCCCCGCCGCGCTCCTCCTGCCGGTTCAAGCCCATGGGGCTTCAACCCTACGTGGGCCGATCCACGAACGTATAGGGGAGACGGAAACCATGAGCTCTACGATGGCGCGCGTGGCGCCGGGCTCTCGCCCGGCGCCACGGTGAAATGACCTCGCGAAGAGGTGTACGTACCTATCGAGTGACGCGGAACGAGACGAGCCTTCGGGACGAGACGCCGGCGAGGACGGGCTCACCCGACTTGCGCGCCCGGACGAACATGACGAGCAACTGCTGCCTTGGGGTGGTCGGGAACCCTGCGAGGCTGCGCATGTCGAGCGACACCCATCCGTCTGCTCCGGTGGGCTGCTCGTTCGGGATCGAGAACTGGTTGTAGGGCACGGCCGTGACGTAGACGAGTGCCCCCTGAACCGACGCTCCGCAGGCAGAGACGTGGAACCGGGCCGTCAGGGAACTCGTCCGAAACGAGATGCTGCTCGGCGAGACCTGGGCCTGGTCGACGACGAGGCGCGCCGGGGGCGCAACCTCGCCGACGGGGATCGTGCCGTTGGCTGCCTTGCCGCACCCGTTGGCGGGCGGCGGCGCGACCGCCGGCTTGACGACTGCCGTCGGCACGGATGTCGCCGACTTGGAGCCGTCGGAGTTCTTTGCGGTCACCGTGACACGCATCGTGTTGCCCACATCGACTCCCTTCAGCGTGTACGTGTTCCCGGTTGCGCCACTGATGTTGGCGCAACTCCCGCCGTCCGCGTCGCACCGCTTCCAGCGGTAGGCGTAGGTGATCGGATCGGAACCGGCCCATGTGCCCTTGGAGGCGGTCAGCGACTTGCCCTGCTCGGGCTCACCCGAGACGGTGGGGGGAGACGAATTGCTCGGGGCTGCGGCCGACGCAGCCTCTCCCTGACCCGGCAGCACGACCGCTGCGACCGCGGCGAGGGCCACGGCGGCGGCGACCGGGACGACCAGGAGCTTCCGAGATCCCCTCCGGCCGGTGGCCGAGCGGTCTCCCTGACTGTCCGTCATCCCTGACTCCTTTGCGAAGGGTTGCGATGTGCTCATACGGCCTTGTTCCCTGCACGGAACCGATCAAAACGCGGCCGCGGGCTCCGGACGTAGCCGACGCGCCCGCGGTCTCGCATCCCCACCCGAGCGCGGAGCGGAAGGCGAGGCCCTTTCCGCTTCGCGGGGGGCGGGCCGGAGCCCCCGCCACGTACTCGATCACCCGTGGCGGCGACCGACCGGTGGCGCTCGAGGGGCGCGCCGTGACCGACATCAGGCCTCAGGTGCGGCCCGCGAGGCGCGGCCGTGGCCGCATATCGCCTGCACATCGGTGGTGCCTGCACATCAGTGCCTGCACATCAGTGGAGCCAGCCGGGCTCGAACCGGCGACCTTCTGGCTGCCAGCCAGACGCTCTCCCAGCTGAGCTATGGCCCCAGGAGCGCCACGCATTGTAGAGACTCCGACAGAGAGCCGTCGGGTCCCGACGCTCAGGCGCTCGCGGCAGCCTCGAGCTTCGGCACGTCGCTCCAGAGATCCTCGAGGCGGTAGTACGCGCGCGTCTCGTCCGTGAAGACGTGCAGCACGCAATCCGTGTAGTCGGCGACGATCCAGGTGCCCTCGCGCTCACCGGCAACGGCGCGGGGCAACGACCCGTGGTCGCGCTTCAGCACGAAGTGCACCTCGTCGCTGATCGCTTTCGTCTGGCGGGTGTTCGAGCCCGTCGCGAGGACGAAGAAGTCCGTGTAGTCGCACACGTCCCGCATGTCGAGGATCACGACGTCCGTCGCCAGCTTCTCCTCGCAGAGAGCGGCGATGTGGCGGGCTTGCTCGATCGATGTCAGGTCGGTCAGCTTCCTCGGTCGACGTGGGTGCGATCCGGGGCCCGGAACCGCAGCGCCCAGTGTACCCCCCGACGAGCGCGCTCAGTCGCTGCGATAGAGGCCGAGCCGCTCGATCTCCGCGGCGACGGCGAGAGGCACGAGATCGTCGATCGGCAGCCCCGCCGCAGCGCGCTCGCGTACCTGAGAGGAGGAGATGTCGTGGGGTGGGATCGCAAACACCTCCACCCGATCCGGCCGGGAGACGCCGGCTTTGACCCGATCAAGGATCGCCTGGTCGAAGCCCGGCCGCGTCGCCGCGCCGAGGCGCGCCAGCTCGAGCACGCGTTCGGGCCGCAGCCAGGTGCCGAACGCAGCCAGCTCGTCGGCACCGACCAGGAAGACGGGATCGTCGAGCCCGAGCGCCTCGAGCGACTCGGCCGTGCGGGCGAACGGGTCCAGCGACACCTCCGCCTCGTCGAGCGCGCCGAAGGCCAGTTCGGCGAGGTGAAGCCTGATCTCCGCGGCCGTCTCGACGGCCTTGTGGCCGGGCTCCCTGACGACCTTGACGAGCAGCCGGTCGAGCCGGAAGTGGGTCACGGCCGCTCGCGCGAGCGCGAGATGACCGTTGTGCGGAGGGTCGAAGGCGCCCCCGAAGATCCCGATCGCCCCGCTCACTGCCAGATCATGACCTGGTCACCGATCTCGACCTCCGAGCCGGGCTTGACGCCCGCCGCTCGCAGGGCCTCGTCGAGCGCCTCTCCCTCGGGCGCCGTCCCGACGACGCGGAAGCCTTGGCCCGTGCGCAGTACGCGGTAGCGGATCCGCTCGGGTGGCTTCGGCCGATACTCGAGGAACCCTGGCAGCTCGGCCTCGACTGGCGGCTCCACCGGCGGCTCGCTGGGACAGAGCGTGAACAGTCGAGACTTCAGCTCGTCGATCCCGGCTCCCGTCGCACACGACACCCGCGCGACTTCGACGATGCGCTCGTCCTCGACGGTGAACGGTGCGGGCTCGGGCAACAGGTCTGACTTGTTGAGGACGACCAGCTGGCGGCGTTCGCCAAGGCCGGCACCGTACGCCGACAGCTCGCCGTCGATGACCCGCCATCGCTCGTCCGCGTCGCCCTCGGAGGCGTCGATGACGTGCAGGAGCAGTCGCGCCCGCTCGAGGTGGGCCAGGAATTCATGGCCGAGACCGATCCCCTCGCTCGCCCCCTCGATCAGGCCCGGCACGTCGGCCACGGTGAGCTGCCGTCCGTCCGGGCCGGCCACCGTGCCGAGCATCGGAGCGAGAGTCGTGAACGGGTAGTCGGCCACCTTCGGCTTGGCATTGGAGATCCGGCGCAGCAGCGAGGACTTGCCTGCGTTCGGCAGTCCTGCGCAGGCGGCGTCCGCCATCAGCTTCAGATGGAGCTCGAGCTCGAGCTCCTCGCCGGCAAGCCCCGTCTCCGCGAATCGAGGCGTCTGCCTCGTCGGCGTCGCAAAATTCGAGTTCCCGCGGCCGCCGGCACCCCCGCGCGCGACGACGATCCGCGTCTCGTCCTCGCGGAGGTCTGCAACGAGCGTCCCTGTCTCTGCGTTCGTGACCTGCGTCCCTACCGGCAGGGCGAGCACGATGTCCTCGCCGTCAGCGCCGTGCTTGCGGGTGCCTCGACCGTTGCCCCCGCGCCTGGCGTCGAATACGGTCTTCGCGTGGAAGGCCGAAAGGTCGCGCAGATCGGCGTCGGCAACAAGGACGATGTCGCCACCACGACCTCCGTCGCCACCGTCCGGCCCACCCTTGGGCACGAACTTCTCGCGCCGGAAGCTGAGCCCGCCGTCCCCACCTCGGCCCGCCTTGACGCGGACGTGGGCACGATCGTGGAACATGCTCATCGGCTTCCCACCCGTTCCCTGCTGCAGCTCGTCGAGGCGCGCACGCGGCGCGCCGACTCAGGAAGCGAGCTCGTTGACCGAGATGAAGCGCTTGTCGCCGGAGCGGCGGAACTCCACGACGCCCTCGCGCTTCGCGAAGATCGTGTGGTCGCGCCCGAGGCCGACGCCGTCGCCGGGACGAAACCTGGTGCCGCGCTGGCGCACGATGATCATGCCAGCCTTCACTTCCTGACCCGCAAAGATCTTGACTCCGAGACGCTTGCTCTCCGAGTCGCGACCGTTCCTGGATGAGCCGAGCCCTTTCTTGTGCGCCATCTAGCTCTCCTCCTCCTTGGCCGGGTTCGCGGCATCCTCGGCCTTCGGCTTCGCTGTTGCCTTCGGCTTCGCCGTCGCCTTCGGCTTGGCGGCAGGCTTGGCGGCAGCGCTCTTTTCGGCAGCCGGCTTCGCAGCCGCGGGCTTCTTCGCGGCCGGCTTCGCGGGAGCGGTCTCGGCGACGGCCGTGGGCTCGCTCGGCTTGGCTGCCGCCCGCTTCTTGGCGCCGATCGACTCGATCTCGATCTGGGTCAGCGCAGCCCGGAACCCCGTGTGGCGCTTGTAGCCCGTGCGCTTCTTGTACTTGCCGATCCGGATCTTGGGCCCGCGCTGGCTGCCGACGACCTTGACGGTGACCGTCACGTCCTTCGGTGCGAGCGACGGCGAACCGTCGCCACCGACGAGCAGAACGTCAGGAGTGAACGTCTTGCCCTCGCCGGTCTCGAGCCGGTCGACGAGCAGGCGCTGCCCCTCGCTGACGCGATACTGCTTGCCACCCAGGGAGATGATTGCGTAGCTCATTCGGGAAGAGTCTCCAGCACGGAAGATGCGGGCAGGCGCCCGCGAGCCGAGGGAGTGTAGCGAAACGCCGACCTCACCTGCGGTCGAAATCGTCGAGCCATTCCGACATCGGCACATACTCCGGCTCACCGTCAGCCACTGCCAAAGCTTCTTCCTCGACCCCGGTCTCGGACTCTGACTCGGGATCCGGCTCGGTCACGCCGGCGTCGGGCTCGGACGGCTCGACCACGTCGACGGTGTCCGGCTCGCCGTCGGTCTCCGCTTGCTCGGGCTCGGCCTCCGTCACCGCGGCCGTCGCAACGGTCGTGGCCTCTCCCGTCTCCGACTCCTCCCCGTCGTCCGCCGTGGCGGTCGCGCCCGCCGGCTTCTTCCGGCGGTTCCGACCACCCCGACTGCCGCGGCGCGTCTTGCGCTTCACGACAACCCCACCATCGCCTTCCTCGCCTGCCGCGGCGCCATCGCCGTCCGGCTCTGCATCGGGCGTGTCGGCCTCGGTCTCCTCGCTTGCGCCTGCCGTGACGCGGTCCTTGTCCGTCCGGGCGGCGGCAGCGGAGGGCTTGACGGACGCGTCGGGGTCGCCAGGCACGTGGATGCGCGAGGCGCGACGCGGCCGCGGTGTCTTGGGCGTAGCGAGATCCTCTCCGACTGCGCCGTTCGCGTCGGCCTCGGAGAGCTCGGGCGCATCAGCGGTCGAAGCCTCGTCACCCGGATCGGCGGACTCACCTTCGGCCGTCCCCGTGCCGGCCGGCTTCCGGCGGCGCCTGCCGCCACGAGAGCCGCGGCGGGTTCGCTTCTTGGCGGGCGTGGCGCCGTTCTCGGCTCCGTCGGTCTCTGCCGCGTCAGTCTCGTCGGACTCGCCGTCCGCGTCATCCTCGTCGTCCTCGGTGCTCGCCGCGGTCACTGCCCCGGTCTCGGCCGCCGCTTCGGTCACGTCCTTGGCGGGGGCCGCGGGGGCGTCCGTCTCATCCTCGCTCTCCGTTGCGGCCGTCTTGCGCCGAGCGGGAGCACGGGTCGGCTTCTCGGCCTCGCTCTCGAACGTGATCGGCTCCTCGCCCGCCTCGGTGGCGGCGACGAGCGTCCCGAACGCCATCCCTTCGAGCACGCGGCCGATCTCGACCGTCGCCTTCTTGCCGACGAGCTTGGCCGCATCGGCGACGAGGACCTCGACGCCGTCGAGCTTGCCTGCTGCCGCGGTTGCGTCGTACCGGCCCACCTCACCGAGCTTCAACTCGACCGTCGATCCCTCGGCGAGCGAGGACGTCGGCTGGAGATCGACCAGCTTGCCCTCGACGAGAACCTCGAGGTGATCGGTGTGCACATGCCCTTCGGCGGCGACGAGGAAGAACCGCCGTCGCGTGGCTTCGTCGATCGCGGCCAGGCGCGCGCCGCCAGGCCCGGCGAGAAGCTCGAGCACACGTGGATGGACCGCCACTCGATATGCCTGGACGCGGTTGCCGGGGGCGGCGAGCAACCGGAGCCGACGCTCCACCTGCATCGCGACCGTCTGGTCGGAGACGACGATGCCATCGCCCGCACAGGTGGGGCACTTCCGGGTCAGGATCTCACGAGGACCGTCGGTCACGTTCTGGCGCGTCATCTCGACGAGACCGAGGGGCGAGATCTCGACGACGTACGTCTTCGTCCGATCCCGCTCGAGCTCGGCACGGAGCGCGTCCTCGACCGATGCCCTGTTCTTCGGGTTCGCCATGTCGATGAAATCGATCACGATGATGCCGCCGATATCGCGTAGGCGAAGCTGGCGCACGACTTCCTTCACCGCTTCGAGGTTGTTCTTGGTGATCGTGTCCTCGAGGCGCTGGTTCGAGTTCTTCGAGCGCGAGCCGACGAACCGACCAGTGTTCACATCGACGACCGTGAAGGCCTCGGCATAGTCGAAGATCAGATAACCGCCCGAGGGAAGGTCGACGCGCCGGTCGAGGGTCGAGGCGATCTCCTTCTCGACGCCCGAGCTCTCGAACAGCGGCTCCTTCTCCTTGTACCGGTGCACCCGCTCGATCATGTGCGGTGAGGTCTTCTTCAGATAGCTGACGATCCGCTTGTGCGTGCGCTCGTTGTCGACCTGGGCGGACACGAAGTCGCCGGCGAACAGGTCACGCACGATCCGCAGGGGCAGCTCGGCCTCCTGGTAGACGAGCGACGGCGCTGTCGCTGCCTTCGCCCTGGTCTGGATCGTCTTCCAGAGCCGCTGCAGGAAGACGAGGTCGCGCTCGACGTCCTCCGCGGAGGCGCCTTCGGCGGCCGTCCGCACGATCACGCCGCCTTCCTTGACGTCCAGGCTCTTGATGATGTCCTTCAGCCGGGCCCGCTCTGCGTCCTCGAGCCGCCGTGACACACCGAGCCCTTCACCGTTCGGCACGTAGACGAGGAAGCGGCCGGGAAGCGAGATCTCGGTCGTCAGCCTGGCGCCCTTCGTCTTCATCGGATCCTTGACCGCCTGTACGAGTAACTGCTCGCCGCGCGAGATCAGATCCTGAATCTTCTTGCCATGGTGGCGCTTGCCCTCGAGCTCGGGCACGACGATCTCGTCGACGTAGAGAAAGCCGTTCTTCTCCAGGCCGATCTCGACGAACGCGGCCTCCATGCCCGGGAGGACGTTGTCGACCACCCCGAGGTAGATGTTCCCCGCGATCGAGCGCCGCTCGGGCCGCTCCAGGTACACCTCGGCGACGCGGTCGTCCTCGATGATCGCGACGCGCTGCTCGCCCACGTCGACCGAGATCAGCAGCTCGCGCTTGGCTGCCGGCAGCGGCGCCCGCCGCGGCGGTTGACGCCTCCGCGGAGCGCTGGCGCTCTGACCCGACCGTCGCCTGTCCGCGGCCCGCTCGGCTCGCTGGCTGCGCTCGGGCTTCTCGCGGGCCGAATCCTTCGCAGCCTTACCGGTCGCGTTCGCGGTCTTCTCGGTCGGAGCCTGCGTCGAATCCGTGGCCGTGCCGTCGGCAGCGGGCCGCTTGCGGCCGCGGCCACCGCGGCTGCCGCGCCGCCGCTTGTTTCTCGCGGCATCGGCCGAGCCGGTAGCCGGGGTCGACTGGGTTGTCGTGCGCTCCTGCGCGACCTTCGGCTCAGCCGGGGCTACAGGTGCCTTTGCGGCTGCGCCGGTCGGCGCGTTGTCCTGCTCGTTCTTCTTCTTCCATCGAAACCAGGGCAAGTAGTGCCTCTCCTCGTTGTAGCGCGCGCGGGCTTACAGCGGCCCACCGGGCCGCCGGCCTCGCGCAGCGGATGTCGAAAACCATGGCCATAGTCAATTGGGCCTCGCCGTGCAGCGTACCAGTGCGCGAGCGGGGCTGATCTCCGACCCCCGGCCTCCGGCCTCGTCAGGCGGCAGCGGGGCGCAACCGTGCCCGGCGGGCGCCGACAGCGCGGAGCCGCTGATTGAGCCGCGCCCACGCCCAGGACTCGACCTCCGCATACCGGGCCTCGGACTGGGCGCGCGTGGCCTCGAGGTACTCGAACCACGCATCGGCCTCTTCGATCTGCAACAACTCTTCAGCGAGCTCTGTCTCCGGCACCGGCACTCCCTTCGCCTCTCGGGGTCGATGCGATCCTAGGACCCGGTCCGGACGGACAGCCTCGAGTTGGCCGCGAAGTGTCAGAGGCGAAGGCGTGCGGCGGCAACGGCGCGAGTGCAACCGTAGGCCACCAGGGCCTGCACGAGGGGGCCGCGCACCGGCAGCCGCCGAACGAGGGCCCGGGCTCCGAAACCGACGCCGAAGGCTCCGACCAGAGACGGCAACGCTGTCGCCGCGAGGCCCTGTGGTTCGCGCGGGAGCGCCTCGCCGCGGTTGAGCCCGAGCAGGAGCGCCATCCGCGCCTGCGCCAACGAGAGCAGCGGCAGGTGGGCCTGCTGCAGCCACGGGGACGCTGCGAGAGCTGCGTTCTCGAGCGACGTCGCTCCGATCAAACGCCGCTCGACGGCGGGACGAAGCACCGGCAACCGGGCCGAGAGCGCCGCCGCCTCGTCACCCGCGGTACGAGCGATCGCGGCCGCGAGCTCCGGAATCGGCACGTCGCCCGCGATCTCGAGCACATCTCCGGGCAGCACGTTCGCGATGTACGTCCCTCCCCCACGCCTCACCACGACGACGGGTTTCTGGGCGCGGGCGAGGCCGCGGAGGACGGCTGTCTCGGCCGAGGACGGGTCACCCGCGACGAGCATGACCGCTGCGGTCGCAGTCAGCGGATCGCCGCCGACGGAGACCGCACCGGGCTCGCCTCCGGCCGCCAGCGCCGATGCGACGTGGGCAGCCCCTTCACCCGAGACCACGATCCGCGCCGTCTCCCCGTCGAGCGCTCGCACCTCGCGAACGAGCCCAAGCAGCTGCCCGATGGAGGCGCCGAACGGCATCAGCGCACCCCGCTGCGGCCTCGGGCGTGAATCGCCTGCAGCAGGCCGATCGCGAGCAGGTTGGCGACCATCGACGACCCGCCGACGGTGACGAACGGAAGCGGGATGCCGGTCACCGGGGCGATTCCCATCGTCATGCCGACGTTGACGAAGATCTGGAACACGAAGGCGAACACGATTCCTCCGGCGACGACTGCGCCGAACAGATCGCCGGCGATCGTCACCACGCGCAAGCCACGCCACACGACGAGCAGGTAGAGGAGCAGGAGAATCGAGGTGCCGATGAACCCTCGCTGCTCCGCGAAAGAAGCAAACACGAAGTCGGTCGCGTGCTCGGGTAGATAGTCGAGCCGGGTCTGGCTCGCGCCCTCGACACCGCGACCTGAGAGACCCCCGGCGCCGACGGCCGTGCGCGACTGATTCACGTTGTAGGTGAGGCCGCTGGGGTCGCTGTCGGGGTTCGTGAATCCGGTCAGGCGCGCCGTCTGGTACGGCTTCAGCACCGGGATGCCTGCCGCAGGCAGCAGCCAGAGCACGCTCAGCACGACGACGAGACCGGTCACGGCCAGAACGGTCAGGTGGAGCCAGCGGACGCCGGAGAGGAAGAGAACGGCCGTCAGGGCGGCGGCGTAGACCAGTGCCGTGCCGAGGTCGGGCTGGAGGAACACCATGATCATCGGCATCAGCCCGAGCCCGACTGCCGAGGCGACGGTGCCGAAGCTGCCCACCCGGCGGCCGCGCTCGACCATGAACCCGGCAAGCGCGAGCACGAAGACCGACTTGCCGAACTCGGACGGCTGCAACTGGAACGGGCCAAGGTCGATCCAACGCTTCGACCCGCGGATCGCCTCGGCGACGACGAAGACGAAGACCATGGCGCCCATCGTGGCCGCGTAGAGGATCCGCCAGTGGCGCTGGTAGAAGCCCGGCGGGATCAGCGTCACGACTACCATCCCGAAGACGCCGACGCCAGCCGCGATCGCCTGCCGCTGCACGTAGTAGCCCGGGTCGCCCGGCACGTCGAACCGCGTGATCCCGCTGATCGCCCAGAGGCCATAGCCGACGAGCGTGGCGGCGGCGAGGAGCAGAAGCCAGTCGAGCCGCCGGATGACCAGGCCGACGTCGAAGACGCCGAGCGACGGCGTTCGGAGGGAAGAAGGCCGGTGACGGGCGTCGGCGATCAATCGACGTTCACCAGAGCCTGGGTCGGCGCCTTGCGCTTGAAGTAGTGCTCGAACAGCCGCAGCGCGGCCGGGGCGGCTGAAGAAGACCCGTGGCCGCCGTTCTCGATCACGGCACAGACGACGAGCTCTGCATCGTCGGAGGGCCCGTAGCCGCACCACCACGACTGATCCTCGAGATGACCGATCGGGTACCCCGGCAGGTTGACGACCTTCTCCGCCGTGCCCGTCTTGCCGGAGATCGGGATCGCGAACTGCCCGAAGACGCTCGACGAGGTCCCGTTGGTCGAGTGCGTCGCGGCCCAGAGGCCCTCTCGCACCGCCTGCAGCGCAGCCGGGTCGACACCGGCGTCGCGCGGCGGATCGGGCGGGAACTGCTTCAACGTCACCGGCTGCTGCCGATTCGTTCCCGGCTGCTCGACTCCGGAGACCACGTATGGCGTCACCATGTCGCCGCCGTTCGCGATCATGGCGTAGAACCGGACCAACTGGAGCGGCGTCACGGTGATGTCCTTCTGGCCGATCGCGAGCTGGATCGAGTCGCCTGGGTTCCAGGCCCGGTCCCAGTCGCTCGTGAACGTCTTCTTGCGCCACGCAGGTGTCGGCACGATCGTCTGCCACGACGGCGCCTCGTTGCCGATGTCGAGCCCCGTGGGAGCGCCGAAGCCGAACTTCCGGGCCCACTCTTGCATCCTGCTCCGCTCCGTCGAGCCACCCTCGTAGAAGCGGTTCCCGACCTCGTAGAAGTAGGTGTCGCACGAGGTCGCGAGCGCCTCCGAGAGGTTCATGGGCCGGTTCACTGTCGGATCCCAGTTGCGGAACTGCTGCTTGTCCTTGCCGTACTCCGCCGTCGGCGTGCACTGGATCGACGAATACGGCGAGAGCAGGTGCTCCTGCATTGCCGCGAGCGCGGTGATCGGCTTCCAGGTCGAGCCCGGTGGGTACGCCACCTGGGTGACCCGGTTGAGGCCGGGGTAGTTCGCCTCTTTCGCGGCGGCGTTGTCGACGAGCGGCGCAAGCTTGGCCGGGTCGATGCGACCGACATAGACCGACGGCTTGTACGTCGGGTACGAGGCCATCGCTCGCACGGCGCCGTCGCGTGGATCCAGTGCCACGATCGCGCCGCCGGCGACGTTGTACTGCTTGTTCTCGCGCGCGAGCGCGATGCCCTCGCGGATGGCCTGCTCGGCGGTTCGCTGCAGCGTGATGTCGATCGTCAGGCGCACGGCCGCGCCGGGACGCGAGTCCTGCCTGATCTCGAGCGGGCTCTGGGGCCGGCCGAGGGAGTCGACGCGGATCTGCGCCACTCCGGGAAGACCCCGCAGATACTCGTCGAACGTCGCCTCGACACCGGACTTGCCGATCTTGTCCCCGCCGCGGTAGTCCGCCTTCTGGCGCTGCTTGTCCTTCAATTCCGGGGCGGAGATCTCTCCGACATAGCCGAGCACCTGAGCGGCGAGCGACTGGTACGGGTAGCTGCGCAGATACGTCTGCTGGATCTGCACCCCTGGGAACTCGGACGCGTGCTCCTGCAGGTAGTAGACCTGGTCGTCGTGCACGGCGGTCTTCACCGTGATCGGCGTCAGCGGGTCGCCACGGCGCTCGTCGACCTCGCGGGCCAGCCGATCGACGGGGACGTCGAGCACGGTAGCCAGGCGCTTGATCATCCGGTAGCGACCGACCTTTTTCGGCATGTCGCCGATCCACAGCTTGACCGCCGTCCCCGGCACGTTGCCGACGATCACGCGGCCTTCACGGTCGAGCACCGGGCCCCGCGGTGCCTCGACCCTGATCGTGCGGAGCTGGTTGTTCTGGGCGGCGTTCAGGTAGTGGTCACCGGCAAGCACCTCGAGCGACCACAGCCGGAAGAAGAGGACCGCGAAGGCGATCAGCGCGACGATGCCGAGCATCCCCACGCGCACCGCGAGACCGGGTGTGAGGCGGTAGGGAGCGCTGACGCCCGGGTCCGGTGGCAGGAAGCGCGGCGACGGATTCCGCCGCTCGCCATACGGCGAATCAGACAACCAGCTCCACCTCCCGGGCGCGCTCGACGCGGTCGGCACCACCAACGGTCTTGCGGACGAGCGCGACGACCGGGTAGGCGAGTAGCGCGCTCCAGAGCACGGCCGCCGGCAGGGACAGCAGCACAGGGCCGATGGCGACCGGCCCGCCGAGCAGGGCGTCGAGGAGGTAGCCACCGATCCCGGCGAAGACGGCAGCGGCGACGGCGCCCGCAAGCGGCGCGTGGGGCCGGTTCCGGCCCGTCGTCTCCCCATACCGTCCCACCCAGTGCCCGACGAGCGTGAGAATCAGGGAGCTGAGACCGAGAGTCCCGAGCGTCGCCACGTCGACGAGCAGGCCGGCGACGAACCCGCTCACGGCCCCTGCCACCGCGCCGCGACCGAGCGCGATCGCGACGAGCACGACGAGTAGGACGTTCGGCGCCGCACCCCCGATCACGATCGTGGAGAACACCGACACCTGCAGGACGGCAGCGACGAAGACGACCAGCGCCAGGCGCACGCCGGCGGCGGCGCTCACGGCGTCTCCTGCTTGCGGACGAGCACGAGGACGACGTCGATCCGATCGAAGTCGGCGAACGGCTCCACCTGCACCTGCTTCCAGAGATCGGTGTCCGCCTGCCCGACGCTCGTGACCCGGCCGATCGGGATCCCCCGCGGGTAGAGCGACGCGAGCTTGCTCGACCGCCAGCCGGCCGTCACGATCGTGTCCCCGACCGAGACGCGCAGCTTCTTCGGCACGCGGTCGAAGATCAGGGTCGAGGCGGAGGCGCGGCCGTGCTTGACGATGCCCGCCGCCCCTGTCTTGACGTCGAGGGCGGAGACGGCGAGCTGCTCGTCCGTGAGCAGTGTCACCCGGGCCGACCGCGTGTAGACCCGCGTTACCCTGCCGAGGAAGCCGTCGGCGCTGACGACGGGAGCGTCGAGCGTGACGCCGTCGTTCGAGCCGGCTGCGACGACGACCTCCTGCGCGAAGCCGCCGGTCGGCCTGGCGATCACCGCGGCCGCGAGGCCGGTGTAGTCGCCGGGGAACCGTGGCCCGTCGCGAAACGCGAGCAACTCCTTGAGCTTGTCGTTCTCGTTGGAAGCGAACTGGTTCTGGATCGCCTGCTGCCGGAGCGTCGCGTTCTCCTCACGCAGCCGCTTCGCATCGGAGCGTGCGGTCAGGAGCGAGCTCCCCCAGCCGTAGGCGTCACGAAACGGCTGCGCTGCCCGCTCGCCGGCGATCGTGAACGGCCTCATCGCGGCCGCGGCGCCTCGCTGAGCGGAGGCGACCGGTCCGTCGTCCGGCTGCCTGAACGAGAACGTGATCAGGACGAGGGCGAGGACGACGAGCACGCCGACCACGACGCGCCGCCGGAAGACGGATGTCGCGCGAGAGGGGGGCTTGCCGGTGACGGGACGCCGGACGCTGACGCCCAACACCGCCGTGCGTGCGGTGCGATGACGGGGCACAGCGGACGATTGTACCCGCGTCTTGCCGCTGTCGGCCCAGGGTCGACGAGCCGTGCGCCTCACCCGGTGCTCCTGGCCTGGAGCTCGCGCGACCGGCTCGAGCCCAAACGATCTTCCGCGCGCCTCCGCTCGCCAAGGACGGAGCGGGTCGGACGAGCCCCCAGGCGGAGCACGGTGGCGTCCCTGCGCGGCGCTACGACCGCCGGCGCGCGGGGGGATCTGGGGGCCGCCCGATCGCCCGCGGGGAGGCCAGCGAGCCGAGAACGGAAGGGTGTGCCTACCGCCGCGAGCCGTTGCGCCGCTTGCGCGACCGCTCGGAGCGGTGGATCGCCTCGAACTCCTCGAGGCTGCGGCCGGAGCCGACGGCGACGCACGTGAGCGGGCTCTCGGCGAGATGCACCGGCATCTGGGTCTCGTGACGCAGGCGCTCGTCGAGGCCTTGCAGGAGCGCGCCTCCGCCGGCGAGCACGATCCCGCGATCCATGATGTCGGCGGCCAGCTCGGGCGGAGTCTTGTCGAGCGTGGACTTGATCGCGTCGATGATCTGCGAGACGGGCTCGTCGAGCGCCCGGCGAACCTCCTCGGACGAGATCACGACCGTCTTCGGGAGCCCGGTCAGCATGTCGCGGCCGCGAACCTCCGCCTGCACCTCGTCGGCCAGTCGGTATCCCGAGCCCACCTCGAGCTTGATCTCCTCGGCGGTCTGCTGCCCGACCAGGAGCTTGTACTCCTTCTTGATGTGGTTGACGATCGCGTCGTCCATCTCGTCCCCGCCCACGCGGAGGGACTGGGAGACGACGATGCCGCCAAGGGAGATCACGGCCACTTCGGTCGTGCCGCCGCCGATGTCGACGATCATGTTGCCCGTCGGCTCGCCCACCGGCAGGCCGGCGCCGATTGCGGCCGCCATCGGTTCCTCGATCAGGTACGCCTGGCGGGCGCCCGCGGCCAGCGTGGCATCCTCGACGGCGCGCTTCTCGACGCCCGTCACCCCGGAGGGAACGCAGACGATCACGCGCGGGTGCGCGAACCGGTGCTGGTGGACTTTCTGGATGAAGTGGCGGAGCATCTGCTCCGTGACGTCGAAGTCGGCGATGACGCCGTCCTTGAGGGGCCTGATCGCCGAGATCGTCCCGGGCGTGCGGCCGAGCATGCGCTTCGCCTCGACGCCGACCGCGTGCACGTCCCCTGTGCGCTGGTCGATCGCGACGACGGACGGCTCGGAGAGCACGATCCCGCGCCCGCGCACGTAGACGAGCGTGTTGGCAGTGCCGAGGTCGACCGCCATGTCGCGACCGCCGAATCCGGTGAGAGCATTGAGCCAGCTCATGGGGGGAGCAGTCTAGCTGGGTCTTTGCAGCAGGTTCGGTGCATGGATCGCGAGCTGGTCGAGGAGGAGGGCGGCGGGCAGCCCGACGACGTTGAGGTAATCGCCGTCGACTCCTGCAACGAGCCGAGCCCCGAGGCCCTGAATCGCGTAGCCACCGGCTCTCCCGCTCCATTCGCCCGCCTCCAGGTACGTCTCGATCTCGTCGGCCGAGAGATCGCGGAACGTGACGCGGGTGACCGCGTGCGCGACCGCCGCGAAGGCATCTCCGAGCAGACAGAGCCCCGAAACGACGAGATGGGTGCGACCCGCGAGCTCCCCCAGCATCCGTCGCGCACCCTGGGCATCCCCGGGCTTGCCGTAGAGCCGGCCGTCGAGATGGACGGTCGTGTCGACCCCGAGGGTGACGGCTCCCGCCACGTGAACCGAGCGGGCCTTGCCCTCGGCGTGCTCGCAGACGAGCGCGACGGGGTCGGCGTCCGGGGGATCATGCTCAACGTAGGACGGCTCGAGAACCGTGTAGGCGACCCGCAGCTGCTCGAGGATCGCTCGCCTTTGCGGCGAGGTCGAGGCGAGGACGAGCTGCCCCGTCACCCCGACTTCTTAGCGACCCAGATCTCCTCGGCTGGCCACTGCCGCGACCATTCGGAGGAGAAGGCGGTGTAGTACGGATGATCGGTCGCGTCGTCCGGGGCGTAGAGCTCCACGAGATCGGTGACCTCGAACCCTGTGCGCCGCAGGAGCCGGAACAGCTCCCCGTGAGGTAGTTGCCACTCGACGCCGGTCTCGCCCGGCCACTCGAGCCGGCCGAGGCCGCGCTGCGGGCGAAGCAGGGCCTGCCCCGGCGCGCCGTCGTCGGTCGAGCAGAGGGTGGCGATCGTGCTGTTGCGGAGGAACCAGAGGGTGCCCCCAGGCCGCAGCAGGCGGTGGGCCTCCGGGATCCAGAGGTGCGGGTCGCACCAGATGCTGGCGCCGTACTCCGAGATCGCGAGATCGAAGCTCTCGGACGGCAGCGGCACGTCCTCGGCGCTCGCCTCGACGAGCGGGAACTCGAGCCCGAACTCGGCCTGACAACGGCGAGCGGTCGCGAGCTGGGCCGGAGTCACGTCGACGCCGACCGGGCGGGCGCCGCGCCTCGCGAGCCACGCCGAGACGTAGGCGGTACCGCACCCGAGCTCGACCACGTCGAGCCCGTCGACGTCGCCGAGCGTCCCGACGGACGCCTCGGGGATGTGGAAGACACCCCAGGTGATCTCGTCGTCCGACCACGCCGTGCTCGCCTTCGCGTCGGTGTACTCGGCGTTCGCCTGCGTCCAGCCCTTCGCGATTGCGCCTGGCGTCGTCGGAGATCTCGGGCATGCCAGGAAGAGTCGACGCGTCCGACCGGTGCGTCAGACGAGCCCGTCCGGGAAGAAGAGCGCCAACTCGCGCTTCGCGCTCGCCTTCGAGTCGGAGCCGTGGACGATGTTCTCCGACAGCAACGTCGCGAAATCGCCGCGGATCGTGCCGGGGGCCGAGTCGGCGGGATTCGTCGCGCCCATCATGCCGCGGACGCCGAGCACGGCGTTCTCGCCCCGAACGGCGAGCGCGAGCACCGGGCCCGAGGTGATGAAGCGGACGAGCTCGCCGAAGAAGGGCTTGCCCTTGTGCTCGGCGTAGTGCTGCTGGGCGAGCGCACGCGGTGAGCTTGAGCAGCCGGGCGCCGCGCAATTCGTAGCCGCGACGCTCGAAGCGGCCGACGATCTCACCGCAGAGCTTGCGGTCGACGCCGTCCGGCTTGACGAGGACGAGTGTGGTTTCGATAGCCATAGGCGCGGAAGGGTAGTCGCTCCGGCCGCGTGCCGTCGGGGGTGGTGTCAGGTGGTGCGTCGAACGCGCAGCGGCTGCAGGACCCCGTCGTCCTCCGACCCACCGGGCGGGATCGACGTGGCGCAGTACGGGCACACCTGCCAGATCGACTCGAGCGGAGACCCGCACGACGAGCACGCCTGCCTGAGTCGGGTCGTGCAGACCGGACAGACGAGGAACGAGGCGTCGACCTCGCCCCGGCAGACCGGGCAGCGTAGCTCGTGCTCGGCGACGCTCTCCGCGAGGGCGCGGTTCTCGAGCTCTCGATCGCGTCGCTCCTCGATCGAGTCCGGCGGCCGCAGGAAGAGGTACACGACCGGTCCGGCGAATGGTGGCACGAGCCCGAGCAGGGCCGCCATGCCGACGAGCCAGGGATCGTCGATCCGCCGACTCGCGTCCTTGTACACCCAGAAGGCCGTCGCCAGCCAGAACACGACGACGAAGAACCCCGTCATGTTCCGGGCGAGCGCCCAGAGGTCGGTGGCGAGGAAGGTGTTGACGATGAGCACAGGGGTGACCGCTAGAGGAGAAGCTTCCCGAGGATATACCCGGCGGCGAAAGCCGTCGCGACGAGCCCGAGGATGACGACGAGGCTGAACGCCACCACCGTGATCGCCTCGCGGGCTCGCGAGCGTCTCCTCACGGCGCCGCCGCCGCTTCCAGGTCGGCCAGCAGATACAGCGAGCCCGTCACGAGGACGGGCTCACCGAGCGCGTGGGCGCGATCGAGCGCGAGGACGGGATCGGCGACCGTCTCGACGACCGCGAAGTGAGAGGCGGCGAGCTCCGCCAGCGCGCCGGCGGCGAGTGAGCGCGGATTCGACGACGCCGTCGCGACGAAGCGGTTGCCGAGCGTGGAGAGCCGGCGCAGCATCTCGTCGACGTCCTTGTCGGCCAGCATCGAGGCGCAGATCGTGTAGTCGGAGCCGTCGAGGCGGGCGCAGAGCCAGCGAACACCGTCCGGATTGTGAGCTCCGTCGCGCACCTCGCCCGCGCGAACCTCGAGTCGGCCGGGCAGCGAGACCTCGACTTCCGTCGCCAGCGAGTACCCGACGAAGGCCTCGGCGGCCTCCCGGGCTCCACCGAACCGGATCGTTCCACGCGGGACGAGGTGCGCGAGGGCGTCGTCCGGCAGGATCACTACTGTGTCGTCAGAATGGACAACAGCAAGCTTCTCCGTCGCGATCTCCTCGATCGTCCCGCCGAGGACGTCGGTGTGCTCCAGCCCCACGTTCGTCAGCAGGACGACTCGGGAGCGCAAGACGTTGGTTGCATCGTGGCGACCTCCGAGCCCTGCCTCGACGACGGCCACGTCGACGCCCGCATCGGCGAATGCAGCCAGCGCCGCCGCCGTGATCGACTCGAACTGCGTGGCTCCGACCTCGGTCGCCGCCGGGCGAATGCGCCGCAGCGCCTCGGGGAGGTCGGCTGGTCGGCCGCCGAGGCGGATCCTCTCGTCCCAGGAGCGGATGTGCGGTGAGACGGTCGACCCGACAGCGAGCCCCTCGGACAGCAGGAGCTGCTCGATCGTCACCGTGGCCGTGGATTTGCCGTTGGTGCCGACGACATGGACCGCGGGCATCCGTTGCTGCGGATCGCCGAGCAGCTCCAGCAGGGCGGTCATGCGCTCGAGCCCGAAGCCGTCCTCGGGCCACGGGCTCAAGCCGGCAAGCCAGGAGACCTCGTCAGACATGGTGGAAGGCCGCCCTCGCCTCAGCTCCTGGGCGGGTCGTCCGAACGAGGCCCTGCCGCATGAGGCGGCCTCCGCCACGGGCCCGCCCGGGGCCTGGCCAGGGCTCGATGCTCACGGCGCGATGCCGGCGAGCGTCTCGAGCTCGCGCCGGAAGCGCTCCAGCTTGGCGCGCTCGCCTGCGACGACGTTCTCCGGGGCGTTGGCCACGAACCGATCGTTCGCGAGCATCGCCTCGGCGCGGGCGATCTCCTTCTCGAGCCGTGCGATCTCGGGACCGGCGTCGCCCGGAGCCTTCTGCCGCTCTGGCCGCACCACGGCGGCGAACACCCGTCGCTCCTCTTCGGATTCGAGCACGACCTGAACACCGCTGCGTCGGAAGGTCACCGCCGCATCCTGAACGCGGTCGAGCGCAGCCAGGTCGGCGCGGTAGGAGCCGTTCGAGGGGGGCCAGGCGGAGACGATCAGGCGTCGGCGCTCGCCCGGAAGGTGCGACCAGATCTCCTCGGTCACATGGGGCACGACGGGATGGAGGAGCGCGAGAAGTCTCTCGAGCGCGGCGAGCGCCGTCCCGCAGGCCGCTTGCTCCTGCTCGTACAGCCTCGGCTTGACTGCCTCCGCATACCAGTCGCAGAAGTCGTCGAAGGTCAGGTGATAGAGGACGTTCGTGGCCGTCGCGAAGTCGAAGGCGCTCCAGGCGGCTTCGACCTGCTCCCGGGCCTCGTCGAGCCGGGCCAGGATCCAGCGCTCCTCGAGCGCGACCGGCTCTTCGGCCGGCTCGATCCCCTCCGCGTTCTGGAGGATGAGGCGCGAGACGTTCCAGAGCTTGTTGGCGAGCTTGCGCCCTTCCTCGATCGCCCCCGGCGAAAAGCGCACATCCTGCGTGGAGGAGATCTTCAACAGGCCGTACCTCGTCGCATCGGCCCCGTGCGCGTCGATCATCTCGAGCGGGTCGACCCCCGTGCCCAGGCTCTTGGACATCCGCCGGCCGTCGGCCGCGAGCACGGTCGAGTGGATGATCACATCGGTGAAGGGCACCTCCCCCATCACCTCCAACCCGGCCCAGATCATCCGGTTCTCCCACAGCCGGATGATCTCGCGCGCGGTCGAGTTGACGTTGCCCGGGTAGTACGACTCCAGCTCGGGCGTCTGCTCGGGCCAGCCGAGCGTCGCGAACGGCCACAGCGCGGACGAGAACCACGTATCGAGCACGTCGGGGTCGCGGGTCAGCTCGACGTCGTCGCCCGCCTCGCGCTGTGCCTCCTCCGCAGTGGCCGCACAGATCACCGTGCCGTCGGGGGTCGTCCAGATCGGGAGCTGATGGCCCCACCAGAGCTGCCGCGAAAGGCACCAGTCCGGCGCGTCCTCGAGCGAGGCGATCGCGAAGCGGTGCTGCGACTCGGGGTGGTAGCGCACCCGTCGCTCCCGCAGGGCGTCGATCGCCGGCTGCGCCGGCTCCTCCATCCTGCACCACCACTGCAGCGAGATCAGCGGCTCGATGCGCGAGTGGCAGCGCTCGCAGGTGCCGACCGAATGCCGGTAGTTCTCGCGCTTGACGAGTTGGCCCCTCTCCTTGAGCCAGGCGAGCACGGCCGCGTCCGCCTCGGCCTGCGTCAGCCCGGCAAGGTCACCTGCCTCGGCGCTCATCCTGCCGTCGAGGCCGATCACCATCGGTTCGGGAAGCTCGTGGTCGCGCCCGATCTCGAAGTCGGTCGGGTCGTGACCCGGAGTGATCTTGAGCGCGCCGGACCCGAACGAGGGCTCGACGCGCGCGTCCGCGATCACCGGCACGGGTCGCTCCACGTAGGGGACGACGACCATCCGGCCGATTGCGGCGCGGTAGCGGTCGTCGTCGGGATGCACTGCCACGGCGACATCGCCCAGAATGGTGGCCGGTCGGACGGTGGCGACCACGATCCCGTCGCCGTCAGCCTCCCCGTCGGCCGCGTCGAGGAACGGATACCGGACGTACGTGAGCACGTCGTCCATCTCGGCGTGCTCCACCTCGAGGTCCGAGATCGCCGTCTGGTGGAAGGGGCACCAGTTGACGATGCGGTTGGCGCGATAGATCCAGCCGCGCCGCCAGAGCCTGACGAAGAACTCCGTCACCGCCCGCGAGTACCCCTCGTCGAGCGTGAACCTCTCGCGGCTGTAGTCGAGCGAGGCACCGAGGCGCCGGTACTGCCCCATGATCGTACGGCCTGTCTGCTCGAGCCACTGCCAGGTGCGCTCGATGAACGCCTCCCGGCCGAGGTCATGGCGCGTCAGCCCCTCCGCCGCCAACTGCTTCTCGACCACGTTCTGGGTCGAGATGCCCGCATGGTCGTAGCCCGGCTGCCAGAGCGTCCGGAAGCCGCGCATGCGATGCCAGCGCACGAGCACGTCCTGGAGTGCCCCGTTGAGGGCATGGCCCAGGTGGAGGTCGCCGGTGACGTTCGGCGGCGGCACGCAGATGACGTAGCTCTCGTCCCGCGAAGCGCCGGCGCCGGCGGCGTAGAGCCCCTCGCTCTCCCAGATCTCCTGCCAGCGCGATTCGACCCCGTCGGGGTTGTAGAGCGGCTCCATCTGGCCTGGCGACTCCATGAGACGGCGCCGACTCTATCGACTGCGAAGGTCGCTCGGGCGCTACCGGGAGGCGGTCAAATCAGGCGGCGCAGGCCTCCGGGCCGCCGGCGGCTGCGCTCCGGTGAAAGGCCCGGCGTGGGGCCCTCGGGGCTGTCTCGCCCAGGCTGCCGGCTCGGTCTCGGGGCGCAGCGCCGACGGGGAGGTACGAATCGTGTGCGAATCCCGGCAGCGGCCGGTCAGGAAGCCGCGTTACCGGCAGCCGCCTCGAAGTCGTCCTCCGCCTCGCCTGCCCCGCTCGTGACGAGCGTCGGGTTGAGGCCCTTGGAGATCGTCTCCTTGGTGATCACGCACTTGGTCACGTCCTTGCGCGACGGCAGCTCGAACATCACGTCGAGCAGGGCGGCCTCGATGATCGACCTGAGGCCACGCGCACCGGTCTCGCGCTCGAGCGCCTTCTCGGCGATCTCCCACAACGCGTCGTCGGTGAAGACGAGCTCGATCGTGTCGTACCCGAAGAAGCGCTGGTACTGACGGGTGAGCGCGTTTTTCGGCTCGGTCAGGATCTGGACGAGGTCGTCGCGCAGCAGCTGATGCACGGCCGAGACGACGGGCAGGCGACCGATGAACTCGGGGATCAGGCCGAAGTTGACGAGATCCTCCGGCATCACCGCCGAGAGCAGCTCCGCGCCCTCGCCCGAGTGCTTCGAGCGCACGTTGGCGCCGAACCCCACCGAGTTGGTCCCGATCCGCCGCTCGATGATCCGGTCGAGGCCCGCGAATGCGCCGCCGCAGATGAAGAGGATGTTCGTCGTGTCGATCGAGAGGAACTCCTGGTGCGGGTGCTTGCGGCCGCCCTGGGGAGGCACCGAGGCCACGGTTCCCTCGAGAATCTTGAGGAGCGCCTGCTGGACCCCCTCGCCCGAGACGTCGCGCGTGATCGACGGGTTGTCGGCCTTCCGCGCGATCTTGTCCACCTCGTCGATGTAGATGATCCCGGTCTCGGCCTTCTTGATGTCGAAGTCCGCGGCCTGGATCAGCTTCAGCAGGATGTTCTCGACGTCCTCGCCGACGTAGCCGGCTTCGGTCAGCGCGGTCGCATCCGCGATCGCGAAGGGGACGTTCAGGATCCGGGCCAGCGTCTGCGCAAGCAGCGTCTTGCCACACCCGGTCGGCCCGAGCAGGAGGATGTTCGACTTCTGGAGCTCGACCTCGCCCTCGTCGACCTGTCCCATGCGGACGCGCTTGTAGTGGTTGTAGACGGCGACAGCGAGCGTTCGCTTGGCCTCTTCCTGCGAAACGACGTAGTCGTTGAGGACGGCGTAGATGTCCTTGGGCCGAGGCAGGTTGTCGAGATCGAGCGAGACCGGGGTGGTCAGCTCCTCGTCGATGATCTCGTTGCAGAGATCGATGCACTCGTCGCAGATGTACACGCCGGGGCCGGCGATGAGCTTCTTCACCTGCCGCTGGCTCTTGCCGCAGAAGCTGCAGAGCAGCTGCTCGTTTCCGTCGCTCGCTCGGGCCACGTCTCTCCTTTTACTCCGAAATCGCCTGTCTGGCTAGAGGCACCGGGTCAGCGGTGTGCGATCACCCGGTCGATGAGGCCGTACTCGACCGCCTCCTCCGACGTCATGAAGTAGTCACGATCCATGTCCTGCTTGACCTTGTCGACGTCCTGGCCGGTGTGGTCGGCCATGATCTCTTCGAGCTTGCGCTTCAGAGCGATCGTCTCCCTTGCATGGATCTCGATGTCGGACGCCTGCCCTTGGTAGCCGCCCCAGACCTGGTGGATCAGGATTCTGGAGTTCGGCAGCGCCATCCGCTTCCCTTTCGCGCCGCCCGTCAGAAGGAGCGCGCCCATGCTCATCGCGATCCCGACGCAGATCGTCGAGACGTCGGGCTTGATGAACTGCATCGTGTCGTAGATCGAGAGCCCGTCGTAGACCGAGCCGCCCGGCGAGTTGATGTAGAGCGAAATGTCCTTGTCCGGATCTTCGGACTCGAGGTGAAGCAGCTGGGCGTTGATCAGGTTGGCGATCTGCGAGTCGACCTGCGTGCCGAGAAAGATGATGCGCTCGTTCAGCAGGCGGGAGTAGATGTCGAACGAGCGCTCGCCGCGCGAGGTCTGCTCGATCACCATGGGAATCAACGGGCTCATTCGGGCTCCTTGCTGCCGGGTGTCCACAACTTCTTCTCGGGCTCGGTGTTTTCCTTGTCGGGCGTCCAAAGCTTGTCGCGCGCCTCCGCGAGGTCGACCGAGATCGGCTTCACCTCGGAGACGAGTCGATCGAGGGCTGCGCGCAGTCGCAGATCCTCCCGCAACGACTCCTGATGACCGTGCGCCCAGACGTCGCCGATCACCGCCTCGGGGTCGTCGCCCGACTGCTCGGCCTGCGTGCGGATCAGCTCTTTGACCTCGTCGTCCGAGACCTCGATCCCGGCCTTGTCCGCAACCGCCTCGAGAGCGAGCTCACGGGCGACCGACCGCGCCGCCTCGTCCTGCATCTGGGCGACGAGGACGTCGGGCGACTGCCCGGTCACCTCGAAATAGGTCTCGGGCTCGATTCCGCGCCGGCTGAGCGACCGCACGAAGCCGTCGAGCAGCTCCCGGGCGCGGGTGTCGACGAGCGGGCCTGCAGCCTGCACGTTCGACACCGCCACGAGCCGGTCGACCGCGGCGGCCCTGAATGCCGTATCGATCTCCCCTTCAACCGCTGCCCGGACTCGCCCCTCGACGTCGGCGCGCAGGTCGACAATCGTGTCGAACTCGCTCGCCGACCGGGCCAACTCGTCGTCGAGGTCCGGCAGGACTTTCTCGTTCACGTGCTTGACCGTGATCGTGACGGCGGCCGTGGCCTCGTCCCCCAGCTCGTAGCTGACCTCCTTGGTCTCCCCGACGCTCGCTCCGATCAGCGCTGCCTCGATCTCCTCGACCAGGCGCCCCGACCCGAGCTCGACGACGGTGTCCGACTGGGTCTCGCCGTCCGGGCTCTTCAGGTCGACGACCAGCGTGTCGCCGGTCTGAGCAGGCCGGTCGTCCGCGGGAACCAGCTCGGCGACACTCTGCCGCAGCGCCTCGAGCTCCTGCTCGACGAGCTCCTGCGGAATCTCCACCTCGCCGCGCTGCACCTCGAGCGTCGTCCAGTCGACGATCTCGGGCGTCGGCTGCACCTCGATCGTGGCCGAGAACGCCCACGGCTCCTTGTCCGTCTTCGGCAACTCGAAGTCGAACTCGGGTCGCGAGACCGGGCGCAGGCGCGTGCGGGACGCGGCCGCCCAGAACCAGCCGCCGATGTGAGAGTCGACCGCTTCGGCCCAGATCCGATCCTTGCCGATCTTCGAGACCAGCACCTGCGCCGGCACCTTCCCCTTGCGGAAGCCGGGGATCTTGACCGACTCGGCGAGATCGTTCGTGGCGTGCTCGACGGCGTGCTCCAGCTCGTGCGGCGACACGTCGACCGTCAGGCGGACGCGATTCTCGCCGAGCTCTTCCACCTGAGCGGACATCAGACGGCCATTCAAGCAGACTCGGTGCCACCGTCCGGTCGGTTGCCGGTCGGTCCGGTCCGTCCGACGCAGGTCCTACGCTCGCCCCATGTTGATCGGAATCGTCGTCTTCGGTGCCGTCCTCCTCGTCGGGCTCGCCCTCGGCTCGGTGACTCGGAGGCCCCTCGCAACCGCCTCGTTCGTGGTCGCCGCGTTCCTAGCGGTGCTCGTCATCCAGACCCACGAACCGCTGGCGGCGCTGGCGGTCTTCGCGCTGATCACCCTCACAGGGCTCGTGGTCGACTCGATGCGCGAGACGGTCGGGCTGCTTCTCAACCGCTAGATTCTTCGCGCACACCTCGCGGGCGTGGCGGAACTGGTAGACGCGGCGGGTTTAGGTCCCGTTGAGCTTCGGCTCTTGGAGGTTCGAGTCCTCTCGCCCGCATCGCTCAGGCCCGCGGCTCGGGCCATCGGCGCGCCAGGCTGCCTGCGACCCGGGCCTGCTCGTTCCTGCCGACGCCGCGACTAGCGCCAGACTGCGATCTCGTCCAGTGTCTTGCGCTCGATGTCGGGCACCATCGCCTCCGGGGCGGGGTAGCCGACGGGCATCACGAGCATCGCCTTCTCGTTCGCGGGCCGCTCCAACAGTTCGCCGAGAAAGCGCATCGGATTCGGCGTGTGGGTCAGTGTGACGAGCCCGGCGCGATGTACCGCCGCGATGAGGAACCCGGCAGCGATCCCGCACGATTCCTGGGTGTAGTAGTTCGTTCGCTTCGAGCCGTCGGGTGCGAGCCCGTGCACCTGCCGAAACAGGACGATCACCCAGGGAGCGTCCGTCAGATGCGGCTTGTGCTCGTCCGTGCCGAGCGGCGCCAGGGCCTCGATCCACTCCCGTGGCGCGCGGCCGTCGTAGAAGGCTCGCTCCTCGTCCTCCGCGGCCTCTCTGATCCGGCTCTTGAGATCGGGGTCCGAGACGGCGACGAAGGTCCACGGCTGCTGGTGGGCACCGCTCGGGGCGGTGCCGGCCGTCCTGATCACGGACTCGATCAGGTCGCGGGGCACGGGCTCGGACGAGAAGTGCCGCGTGGTGCGCCGCCGGCTCATCTCCTCGTGGAAGCGCCCGGCGCGGTCGACGGACTCGGCGAGGGGTAGTCGCTCGAACTCGAGCCGGCGAAACGGAAATGCACCGTCGGCAAGCTGATCCCGCGTCGACCTGCTCATCGCACGTGCTCCACGGATCGCGTCACGGGCCGTGCAGGCATGTCATGCCGATGCTACTCGACCTCCGTGGCCCGCACAGACTATCCAGGAGCCTCCTGATCGATCCTCTACGATCGGCGGGTCAACATGGAGGAGGGGCGGATGGTGACCCGGGTCAAGATCGCCGTGTTGGGCGGGGGACTGATCGGCCGCGAGCACGTGCAGCTGATCGAGAGGCATCCCGACGCAACCCTCGCAGCGATCGCCGACATCTCCCCTGAAGCAGGAGAGCCCGCCAGACGCATGGGCGTCCCTGTCCACTCCGACTTCGAGCGGATGCTGGACGAAGAACGCCCGGACGGAGCGATCGTCGCCCTCCCGAACGTGCTGCACCTGGAGGCGGGGCTCGCATGCATCCAACGCGGGATCCCGGTACTCGTCGAGAAGCCGATCGCAGACACGATCCGCTCCGCCCTGGCGCTCGTCAAAGCCGCTGAGGCTCTCGGCGTGCCACTCCTCGTCGGCCACCATCGGCGACACAGCCCCGACATGCGAAAAGCAAGGGATCTGATCGCGCGTGGCGAGCTCGGCACGATCCTCGCCGTCAACGGTATGTGCCTCGTGCGCAAGCACGACTCGTACTTCGAGACGGAGTGGCGACGGCAACCAGGAGGCGGGCCGCTCCTGATCAACGCGATCCACGACATCGACTGCCTTCGGTTTCTGTGTGGAGAGATCGAGAGCGTGCAAGCGATCACCTCGTCCGAGGCTCGCGGCCATCGAGTCGAGGACACAGCCGCCATCGTCCTGCGCTTCGCGAACGGCGCGTTGGGCACCTTTCTGCTCAGCGACGCCGTCCCGTCTCCGTTCTTCTGGGACACCGCGTCCGGCCAAGCCCTGTACTTCCCCAACCACCCGGGAGACAGCTACGTAATCGGTGGGAGCAAGGCCTCGCTGACCATCCCCGGTCTCGAAATGTGGGCACACGGGCCCGACGGGGACTGGCGGGATCCGATCGCGAGTCGCAGACTGCCGATCGAGCACTCGAGCTGCTACGCGAACCAGCTCGACAACCTGGTGCAGGTGATCAGAGGCGAGGCGGAGCCCGTCGTGACGGGTCGCGACGCGACCATGACCCTCGCAGCGACGCTCGCAATCGACCGGGCCGCTGCCAGCGCGAGTGAGGTTCGGGTCGCAGAGATGCTCGACTGACCGCAAGAAGGAGCCGCTCACTCAATGCCGTGTCTCGATCTCAGCCTCGCTCCACTCGGCTTCCTGCAGGTGCGGCCGCCGGATCTCGTCAGCGTGGCCGCCGAAGCCGGCTTCGGCTCCGTCTCGCTGCGGCTGCGGCCGGCGATCGCAGGAGGCCCCCACTACCCGCTCGACCCAGGCAGCAGGGAGGCGGCGCGGACGATCACGAGGATCCGTGAAACCGGGATCCGTGTCCTGCAGATCGAGTTGGTGCAACTCGAGCGCGGCACCGACATCTCCGCGTGCCGGCCAATGCTGGAAGCAGGAGCCGCGCTCGGGGCGACCCGTCTGGTGGTCACGGGAGACGACCCCGACCCGGCCGTCGTGGCGGAGAGACTCGCTTTGACCGCCAGCCTCGCTTCGGAGTACTCGATGACCGTGGATCTCGAGTTCATGCCGTTCCGCTATGTCGCGACGCTCGGGCAGGCTCTGGACATCGTCGAGTCGGTCGACCTCGACAACGTCGCCGTGATGGTCGACGCACTGCACCTGGTGCGCTCGGGCGGCGGCGCTGCCGACATTCAGGCAGCAGACCCCTCCCGGCTCGGCGTCCTCCAGATCTGCGACGGCCCGCTGCCCGGGCCTGAGCCGGGAGCGCTCGCAGCCGAAGCTCGTGAGGCGAGGCTGGTTCCCGGGAGCGGCGCATTCCCGCTCCCGGCGCTGATCGATGCCATGCCGCCTCGCACGATCCTCGCAGCCGAGGTTCCTCTGCCGGCTCAAACTCCTGAGTTATCACCGACCGAGCGCGCCCGACTGATCTACGAGGCGACATCCGCGTTCGCCGCTCCCGGCTCGATCTGACACCTCGCGTCTGGCCCGGGAAACATGCAGAGTCCGGCCCACAGAGGCGTGCCGCTGGCGTGCGGCGCCGGGGCCTAGGCCCGGGCTTCGCCGAGTGGGAGGGCCGGGGCGTTGCTGCCGGGCCACCGCCGAGGGTCGGCCCGCCGGGGAACCGTGGTCTTCGATACCGAGTGGCCCCGGGAGGAATCGAACCTCCGCGCGTGGATTCGAAGTCCACCGCTCTATCCACTGAGCTACGGGGCCGTGCTCGCCTGCACGGTATCCTGCGAGGGCGCGTGGTGGCGGTAGCTCAGTTGGTAGAGCCCCGGGTTGTGGTCCCGGTGGTCGCGGGTTCGAGTCCCGTCCGCCACCTGACGGTACTGGTCCGCAGTTCCAGGGTCCCCGTTCGGGGATCCTGGAACCCGGCGCCCCCTCGAAACCGGGAACTCGAATCTCCCGTGACGCTCCCCTCCGTGCGCGAGACGCGATCGCCGTAGGATCGTCCCCATGCGGCATACGCGCTACGGGTACTGGCTGGAGGAAGCCGGGGCGGTCGAGCCAACCGCGCCCCTCGCGGGCGACACGACCGCCGACGTGGTCGTCGTCGGGGCCGGGTACCTCGGGCTCTGGACCGCCTGGCAACTGAAGTCGCTCGAGCCGGAGATCGATGTCGTGGTGCTCGAGGCTGGACTCGCCGGGCACGGGCCGAGCGGCCGGAACGGCGGCTTCGTCTCGACGCTCTGGGACGACCTCCCGATCCTGCGCGAGGCGGCAGGTGACACACGGGCTGTCGAAGTCTGTCGCGCGTCCGAGCGCGCGGTACGCGGGATCGGGGACTGGTGTGAGGCGCACGGCGTCGACGCCTGGTACCGCTTCGGAGGGACGCTGCAGGTGGCGACGAGCGCCGCACAGCTCGGCGATTGGGATCATGTCGTCGAGGCCTGCCGGGCGGTCGGCGCGGCCGAGGAGGCGACGGCCCTGCTGCCCGAAGAGGTCGCCGCACGCTGCGCATCCCCTTCTTTTCTCGGCGGCATGAGGCTGCGCACGGCAGCAAGCGTCCAGCCGGCGCGGTTGGCCATCGGTCTCCGGGCGCAGGTGCTGGCGGCGGGAATTCGCCTCTACGAGCAGACGCCGGTGCACGGGCTGTCCGGCGACGCTGTCGCGACGACCCCGGCAGGCACGGTGCGGGCGCGGGCGGCCGTGCTCGCCGTCAACAGCGCCACGGCAAGGTTCTCGGGCTACCGGCACGCACTCGCCGTCGCTTCGAGCCACATGGTGATCACCGAGCCGGTTCCCGACGTGATCGACGAGATCGGCTGGACGGGCGGCGAGAACATCCACGACTGTCGCACGCTCCTCCACTACTTCCGCACCACGAACGACGGCCGAATCGCGCTCGGCTGGGGTGGCGGTCGTATGGGCGTGGGCGGGCGACACCTCGGATTGCTGGACGTCGATGCGGGCGCTGCTCGACACGCTGTCGCCGCCCTACAGCGCTTCTTCCCGCAACTCGCCGGGAGACGGTTCACGCATGCCTGGGGTGGGCCGATCGACGTCTCCCCCACGCACCTGCCGATCTTCGGATCGCGCCGCAACGTGCACCACGGCTTCGGGTTCACGGGGAACGGGGTCGGGCCGACCTACCTCGGCGGCGAGATCCTGGCGCGGCTCGCGCTCGACCGCCGTGATGCCCTGACCGGGCTCGCCATCGTCGAGCCCGACCGCAAGTTCTTCCCTCCGGAGCCCCTCCGTTGGCTCGGGGGTACCGCGATCCGGGCGGCTCTCGTCCGGCGCGACGACGCCTACGACCGCGGCGCCGAACCCGACCCTCTCACCGGCTTCGTCGCCTCACTTCCCCGCCGCCTCGGTCTCCGGCTGCCGCGCTAGGCGGTCGGCCTAGCCGCCCATTACCCTTGCGAGAGCGCGCCCGTAGCTCAGTGGACAGAGCGGCGGACTTCTAATCCGCGGGTCGGAGGTTCGAATCCTCCCGGGCGCATCGAATCGCCTGCCAACGCGAGGAATTCGACGCGCGTTCGAGGGTCTTGGGATCGAGCAGCGCGGCGCACGCTCTGGCGCCGTCAGGCGTCCGCGTCGACTGCGAGCGGCAGCGCCGGCCGTCGCGCGATGCGGAAGAGAAGCACGATCGGAACGACCGCGAGGAACGCCGCGCCGAAGGCAAGGGCGGTGACGCCGAGCTCGTTGAGCGCGACGCCGCCGAGCAGGGCGAGGGCCGCAGCACTCATCGCCGACAGAAACTCGCTGAAGCCGAGCAGTTTGCCGCGCTCGATCGGGCGGGTGCGGTCGACGAGTTCTGCGCTGGCGGCGACGAAGGACAGGTTCCAGCCGACCCCGAGCCCGAAGAGCAGTACGGCGGTGCCCCACACGCTGTCGACGGCGAACAGGAGCGCGCACGAGGCGCCCATCACGAGGAGTCCTCCTACGAGCGCCGGCGGTCGGCCTATCCGATCGATCAGCGTCCCGATCACGAGCACGAGCGCGTACATGCCGAGCACGTGTGCTCCGATGATCGGGAACACATCGTGCTGGTCGTGATGATGGTGGTTGACGACGACGAACCCCGTGAGGTTCATCACCGAGGCCATGACGGCGTAGCTCGCGACCGCCGCGAGCAGCGCGGCAAGCACGCCGGGCCGTTTGACCAGTTCGCGCAGCGGTGCGGCGCGCTCTGCCGGGGCATCGGCGGCGCGAGGCGGCGCCATCAACTTCGCGATCTGCAGCGGGTCGGGTCGGACCGCGAGAACGAGCACGAGACCGACCAGCATCAACCCGCCGGCAGCGAGCCACGGCACCATCAGCTCCTCGGGTGCGAGGTGGCGTCCCGCGAAGATGGGGCCGAAGACGGCAGGCCCGAGCACGGCCCCGAAGACGGCGCCGCTGAGGACGTAGGCGATGCCGCGGGCCCGCTTCTCCGGCGGGTACATGTCGCCACCGGCCGTGCGCACGAGCGTCACTGCACCGGCGCCCGCGCCGACGATCATGAAGCCCGCGACCACTGCGGCGGTGGAGACAGTGCGGGCCCCGAGAGCAGTTACGGTCGTGCCCGCCGCGCCCACGACGAACCCCGCAGCGATCACCGGGCGTCGACCATGACGGTCCATCAGGCGACCCGCGACCTGCGCCGAGAGCGCGGAGCTGGCCAGGAAGATCGCCGGCCCGAGCCCGAGCAGCCCGGCGATGCCGCTGACGAGGACGAACGTCAGCGAGGAGACCGCAGCTACGAGCTGGAGCGTTGCCGACAACACGGCCATCGCTGATGCCAGGAGGATCGTGTTTCGACGGATGGGGAGGCCGTCGAGGACGCCGGGATCGCTCATGGAGCCGTCAGGCTACTCATTGATACGACGTGCGTGGACATCTCGCGCCCTCATCCCGGGAGCATCCGTCGGAAGTCGGCGCCGGGCCGAAGCGCCGGCCGGCATCGAACCTCGCTTCTCTTCGAGCCGGCGCCGCCTCAACTTCCGGCGTACGGCGAGACACGAGCCTCGCGCAACATCTCGCGGGCAATCACGAGACGCTGGATCTGGTTCGTCCCCTCGTAGATCTGGGTGATCTTGGCGTCGCGCATCATCCGCTCGACCGGGTATTCGGTGATGTAGCCGTAGCCGCCCAAAACCTGCACGGCGTCGGTCGTGACGGCCATCGCGGCGTCGCTGCAGTAGAGCTTCGCCATTGCGGAGGCCTTCGTCAGCTCGGCACCGTCGACGCCACTGTCGACCAACTCGCCGAAGCGGTGGAGGAGCCCACGGGCGGCCTGGCAGCGCGTCTCCATGTCCGCGAGCATCGCAGCGACCAACTGGTGCTGGACGATCGGCTGGCCCATCGTCTCGCGCGTGCGCGCGTACTCGAGCGCGCAGTCGGTCGCACCCTGGGCGATCCCGAGCGCCTGCGCCGCCACCCCGGGCCGGGAGCGGTCGAGGATCCGCATCGCGAGCTTGAAACCCTCGCCCTCGTCGCCGAGGCGATTCGCCGCCGGTACCCGCGCGCCGTTGAAGACGAGCTCACCCGTCGTCGACCCGGCGATCCCCATCTTCGGCTCGAGCCGCGCCACCTCGAAGCCCGGTGTCCCGGACTCGATCACGAACGCCGTGATTCCCTGATGACCGGCATCGGGGTCGGTCTTGGCGAACACCGTGTAGAGGTCTGCGACGCCCGCGTTGGTGATGAAGCGCTTGTCGCCGTCGAGCACGTACTCGTCGCCGTCGCGGCGGGCGGTCGTCCGCATCGCAGCTGAGTCGGAGCCGGACCCCGCCTCGGTCAGCGCGTAGGCGGCGAGCCACTCTCCGCTCACGAGGCGGGGCAGAAGCCGCTCCTTCTGCTCTGCGGTGCCCGCAAGCCTGAGCCCGAGCGAGCCGAGATCCTGCACCGTCAGGATCAACGACGACGTTGCGCAGACCTTCGCGATCTCCTCGACCACCATCAGGACGAGCAGGGCTCCGGTGCCGAGCCCTCCGTCTTGCTCGTCGAAGAGCAGTCCGAACAACCCGTGCTCCCGGTGGAGCTCGACGATGTCCCAGGGGAACTCGTGCGACTCGTCGATCTCGGCCGCGCGCGGCTTGATCCGCTCGCGCGCGAGCGTCCGCACCAGCTCGAGAATCTCGCGCTGCTCGTTCGAGAGCCGGTTCATCCGCTCAGTAGACCGGCGTCTCGCGCCACGTGCCCCACACCTCGCGGAGCACGTCGCACATCTCGCCCATCGTGACGTCCGCCTGGGCGGCGCTGATGATCAACGGCATCAGATTCGTCGTGCCGGCGGCCGCATCGCGCAGCTCGGTGAGGCACCGTGCGGCGCGGTCGGCGTCGCGGCGGGCACGCAGGGCACGGACGCGCTCGACCTGCTGTGGCTCCAGCTGGGGATCGATCCTGTGCAACGGGATCGGGGCGTCCTGGCCGATCGTGTGGGCGTTGACGCCGACGATCAGGCGCTGGCGGGCCTCGACCTCGCTCTGGTAGCGGAACGACGCCTCGGCGATCTCGGCCTGCGGGAAGTTCTGCTTGACCGCCTCGACCATGCCGCCGCGCTGCTCGATCTGCTCGAAGTAGGCGTAGGCCTGAGCTTCGAGCTCGTTCGTCAGGTGCTCGACGTAGTACGAGCCGCCAAGCGGATCGACGGTGTTGACGACGCCGATCTCGTGGGCGATCACCTGCTGCGTCCGGAGAGCGATCCTGACGGCGTCCTCGGTCGGCAGAGCCAGCGCCTCATCGTAGGAGTTCGTATGAAGCGACTGCGTCCCGCCGAGCACGGCCGCGAGCGCCTCGATCGCCGTGCGCACGATGTTGACCTCGGGCTGCTGGGCGGTCAGCGAGACGCCGGCGGTCTGCGAATGGAAGCGCATCAGGAGCGAGCGCTGGTCACGGGCGCCGTACCGGTCGCGCAGCACCGTGGCCCAGATGCGGCGCGCGGCACGGTACTTCGCGATCTCCTCGAAGAAGTCGAGGTGCGCGTTGAAGAAGAACGACAGCCTCGGCGCGAAGTCGTCGATCCGGAGGCCGCGCTCGAGCGCCCATTCCACGTAGGTGAAGCCGTCCTGCAGGGTGAAGGCGAGCTCCTGCGCCGCGGTCGAGCCCGCCTCGCGAATGTGATAGCCCGAGATCGAGATCGGATGCCAGAGCGGCATCTCGTTCGTGCAGAACTCGACCATGTCGGTGACGAGCCGCATGCTCGGCTCGGGCGGGAAGATGTACTCCTTCTGCGCGATGTACTCCTTCAGAATGTCCGTCTGGACGGTGCCCCGCAGCGCGGCCCGCGGCACTCCCTGCGCCTCGGCCACGCAGATGTAGAACGCGAGCAGCATCGCCGCCGGCGAGTTGATCGTCATCGACGTGGAGACCTCGCCGAGCGGGATCCCGCTGAAGAGCGCGTCCATGTCCTCGACCGAGTCGACGGCGACGCCCTCCCTGCCGACCTCGCCCAGGGAGCGGGGATGGTCGGAGTCGAGCCCCATCAGCGTCGGCATGTCGAACGCTGTCGAGAGGCCCGTCTGCCCATGGTCGAGCAGGAACCTGAACCGTTCATTCGTCTCGGCCGCAGAGCCGAAGCCGGCGAACTGGCGCATCGTCCACAGCCGGCCGCGGTACATCGACGGATACACGCCGCGCGTAAACGGGAATTCGCCGGGATAGCCGACGCCGTGCTCGTGGTCGATCTCGACGGTCTCCGGGGTAGCCAGCGCCGGCACTTCGAGCCCCGAGAGGGTCGTGAAGAGCTCACCCGTCCGTTCCGGCGTACGAGCGCAGCGCTCGCGCCAGCGCTCGAGGCCTTGGGCAACAGTTGCCATTGAAACGAGGATCGTACCCCGAAACGCTACTTCAGTTTCCCCAAGCAGGAGCGGCGAGCGTACTGCGTCGCATCGCGGTCACGCCGCCTCCCAATGCCAGCGAGGCGGCGCCGAGCACCACCCCCGCCCTCCAGCCGTGCTCGTCGATCAGGGCCCCGCCCACCAGGGTGCCGACGGCGATCCCGATCGTGACGGAGGTGGCAAACCACGAGAACGCTTCCGCCACGGATCCCTGGGCCGCAACTCGCCCGATCTGACCGTAGACCGCCGCGATCACCGGTGCGATCGGGAGCCCGGCGAGGAAGAGCAGCAGCACCAGTGTCCAGGGCGAGCGGGCCAGGAGCGGCAGCGACAGCGATGCCGCGAGCGCGACGGACCCGACGATGATCCTCCGCCGCTCGTCGCGCGACGGGCGGAGGGCGGCGAGGAGGCCCCCGACGAGCGAGCCGGTCGCAAAGCCGGCGAGCGCCACACCGGCGAAGGCACGATCGCCGTGATCCTCTGCGAACGCGGGTACGGCGATCTCGACGGCCCCGAAGCCGATCCCGAGAAAGAGGCAGAAGAGCACGATCGTCCTGACGCCGACCGACGACAGCGCTCCAAGAGGTGAGTTGTGTGTCACCGCGGCGGGCCCCGCTGCTTGCACCGGCGCCAGCCGCCAGAACGCATACGTACCGATCACGGCGATCACGGCAGCGCCGATCACCGCCGTCACAGGGCTGATCACGGCGAGAGCCGCCACGAGAAGCGGGCCGCCGATGAAGATGACCTCCTGCAGAGCGGCATCGAGCGCGTACGCCGTCCTCACTCCATCGGAGCCCGCGACCGCGGGCCAGATCGAGCGCACCACCGCCCCGACGGGTGCCATCGTCAGACCGGCTGCCGCCGCCGCGGCAGCCAGCGCTCCGGCCGGCGCCCCGAGCTCACCGAGCAGCGCCACCAGGCCGAGGAAGGACGGGTAGAGCACCATCCGGCGCAGCAACACGGTGCGCGCTCCGACGCGATCGACCCGGCGGCCCCCGTACGGCCCGCCGATCGCGACGCCGACCCCGTAGGCGGCGGCGACGAGGCCGGCCTTGTCGTACCCGCCGCCGCCCGCCCGGACGAGCAGAACGAGCGCGAGGCCGGGCATGGCAGTCGGCATGCGAGCGAGGATGCTCGTCGCCAGCAGGGCGGAGGCGTGCTCGCGGGCCAAGAGCTCGCGATAGCGCGCGAGCCCACGCGCCTCCGCTCCGGAGGACACGCTCAGGGAGCCGTGCCGACGAGGGATGCTGCCGGTTCGTCCGGTGGGTCCGGGTCACCCGCTTTCCGTGTGCGATGGTCGAGCCAATCCAGCACGATCACCTGGATCGTCCCCGCCAGCGGGATCGCGCCGAGCGCGCCGATCACGCCGGCCAGTTCCGCTCCCATCAACACGGCTATGAGGACGACGAGTGGTGAGAGTTGGACCGTGCGTCCGTAGACGAGCGGCTGCAGGACGTGGTTCTCGAGCTGCTGATAGATGATGAAGAAGACCAACAGCACGATCCCTGCCGTCGTCGAATGCAGGAACCCGACGGCAGTGACGATCACCGCGGCGATGGTCGCCCCGGCGAGGGGGATCAGGTCGAGGATCGCGACCAGGAGTCCGAGCGCGACCGCGTAGGGAACGCCGAGCACGAGGAGGACGGCCGTCGAGACCACGCCCGCGATCAGGCTGATCGTGAGATTGCCCGTTACGTAGCCGCCTACCGTGCGATAGATGTCACCGCCCACCTTCCGCCAGCGGGGCCGAGAGTCCTCGGAGATGAGCTGGTAGATCCGCTCTACCCACACGGGGCCCTCGAGCAGCATGAAGAGTGTCAGGAACGCGATCGTGAGGGTGGCGAAGACGCCGTTGAGCACGCTCTTCGTCAGGCTGAGCGCAGTGCTCGAGAAGCCGAGCAGTCCCCCGGCACCGCTCTTCTCGATCGCCTCGCGTGCCTTCTCCACGATCTGGTAGTCGCGCTCGAGGAAGCCGAGCCGCCCGCGGCCACGCGTGAGGTCGTCGATGTAGTCGGGGACCGCCTCGACGAAGTCGTTGACCTCCCGAACGAGCGTTGGGATGAACGTGGCCGCGATGGCGACGATCACGAGGATCGTCCCCACGAAGACGATGCCGACCGCGGGGCCGCGCCGCATGCCTCGGCCGATCAGGAGCTCGACCGCCGGATTGAGAGCCATCGCGAAGAAGAGGGCAATCAGCGCCCAGATGATCACGGATCGGGTGACCCACAAGACCTCGAGCACGATCCCGGCCGCAAGCACGACTCCGAGCACGGTCAGGACCGCGCGCGGCCGCAAGCGGATCAGCCGTTCCTGCATGGCGTTGAGCATACGGTTCGCGCTCGACGGCCGGTCGGCCGGAGAAGCAAGCGGCCGGCTGCCGGGAGGCGAGCGCGCGCCCAGTGGGACACAGACCTGCCGCGGGCCGGCCCGCAGCCGACTCGGCGCTCGGGAAAATCGGCTCCGGCGACGCAGCGGTGCCGAAGGGTCGCCGGAGAGGTCGTGATCTGATGCTTGAATATCCAGACGCGGGTGTAGCTCAGTGGTAGAGCTCCAGCCTTCCAAGCTGATTACGCGGGTTCGATTCCCGCCACCCGCTTCCATCCACCGTTCAAGCCGCTGCTGTCGCGTACGTACGAGACGTACGTACGAGACGTACGTACGAGAACTGTGTGTCACCGCCCCGCGAGCACTGCGCCGTGAGGCTCCGCGCGCAACCCGCCGAGGAGGTGCCCACGCGAGCACGGCGCAATGCCGCACCCGACGCAGTTGCGCGACCGGCTCAGGCGTCGAGGACGCCGTCGACGATGCGCACCGTGCGGTCGCCGTACTCGGTGATCCGATCGTCGTGGGTGACGACGATCGCTGCCGTGCCGCGCGACTTCATCTCCTCCCGGATGAGCTCCATCACCTGCGAGCCCAGCTCGGTGTCGAGCGATGACGTCGGCTCGTCGAAGAGCACGAGGCGGGGCTCGTTCATCAGAGCACGGCCGATCGCTACGCGCTGCTTCTGCCCCCCTGACAGCTGAGACGGCAGGTTCCGGGCTCGATCGGCGAGACCGAGCTCGGAGAGCAGCCGGTCGGCGCGGTCGCGGGCCGGCTTGCCCTCGCGCCGGCCGAGCTCGTCGACGACCACCAGGTTCTCGCGGGCGGTGAGGAACGAGACGAGGTTCACCGACTGGAACACGAACCCCACCTGGTTCTGCCGGAACGTCGTCAGCTGCCCCGCCGAGTAGCCGCTGATCTGCTCCTCACCGACGGTGACGGTTCCCTCGGTCGCCGCGAGAATGCCGCCGGCGATCGAGCACAGCGTCGTCTTGCCCGAGCCGGACGGCCCGACCAGCGCCACGATCTCATCCGCAGCCACGGTGAGTGTCGCGTGATCGAGGGCGACGACCTCGTTGTCGCCCAGCCGGTACACCTTCCGGACGTCCGACATCCGGAGCGCCGGCACGGTCATCGCCGACCTCCCTCTGCCCGGCAGATGGCGAGCCTTGCCCAGGGAGCCGCTGGCGACGATCGTCTCCCGAGGGCGTCATGGCCGGTCATTGCGACTGCCCCAGTGCCGACGCAGGGTCGATACGCAGAATCCGGCGCAGGGAGAAGCCGCAGCCGGCCACCGCGGCGACGAGCAGCAGGCCGATGCTGGACGCGATCCGCTCGACCGAAATGTAGAGCGGGATCGAACCGGGCGGGATCAGCACGTCGAGCGCGACGACGGCGCCACCGGCGATGACCGCTGCGACAAGGGTCACGACCACCGCCTGGACGACGAGTCCGGCAAAGATCGTCCGCGATCGCGCGCCGATGGCCTTGAGCACGCCGTAGAGCGCGGTGCGCTCGACCGTCAGGAGCGCGAAGAACAGCGCGATCACGACGAGAGCGATCACGACGGTCACACCGAGAATCTGGTTGAACGTCGTCTGCTGCTCCGTGACGCCGGGGATCTCGTCGATCGCGTCCTGGATGGTGAACGCGACCACCCGGTCCGGCAGGGCGTCGTTGATGGAGTCGACGACGGATAGGGGGCCCGAACCGTCCCCGCGTACGACGAGCGCCTGGAAGACCCCGTCGCCGAGTGCCGCGCCGGGGCGGTTCTCATTCAGAACCTCGCGCCACGTCTCCGCGTCGACCCAGAGCCCACCCTGTCCGTTGTAGGCGGCGTCGGACACCCATCCCGTGACCGTGACCGGAGTGCGCGCCGGCCCGACGAGCAGCTCGTCGCCGAGCTCGACTCCGTCCGCCTCGAGGATCTCGTCCGCCCACGCCTCGCCGCGCGGTGGAGGGTCGGGGATCCCGATCGGCGCGAGCTCGTATCCCCACACCGCAACGTTGGCGAGATCGCGGGGACCGTTGCCGGGTACACGGGCGCCGAGCAGGACGACTCCGAGACCACCGGTGCGCGACACTCCCTCGATCTCCGCCACCGTCGCGCGCGTCGCCGAGTCGATCCGGCTGCGGAGGAACGAGGCCTGCGCCGACTCCGAGTAGACGAGGGCATCGCCGTCCTGCGCGCGCACGGCCCCGGTCGAATTGCGGATCAGGCCGTCGAGAAGCCCGCCCAGGAACATGAGCAAGAGCGCGATCAGCGCGAGGATCATCGTCGCGGCGACGAACCGACTCGGCCGCCGTACGAGCTCTCGGAGGGCCAGCTTCATCGGTTGCCGCCCCCCGTCGTCGCCTCGATGGGGTCGATCGAGAGAACACGTCGGGCGGCGACGATCGAGCTACCGATGCCGAGCACGAGCAGCACGGCCGCCCAGACGATCACCGCCCGGGTCTCGAACCGGAGCGGGATGCCGCCGAGCCGAAGCTGCGAGACCGGTGCGTAAAGCGCGAGGCCGGTCAGGAATCCGGCGCCAACGATGATCGCCGCCTGGAGCAGGAGCGAAGCGATCAACCGGCGCGCCGGCGCGCCGATAGCGCGCAGCAGGGTCAGCGCGCGGGACTTCTGGAACGTGACGATCAGGAAGAAGAGGCCGGTGACGCACGGGATGACGAGCCCGTAGAGCAGGAAGATGATCTGGAACGACTGACGCACCTGAGACACACCCGGCGTCGAGCCGGCCGCGTCCGAGCGGGTAAGAGCGTCCAGGTCGGCGGAGCGGGCATTGATGTTCGCCACGAGCTCGTCGGCTCCGACTCCGGCCGCAGGGGCGACGGCAAGGACGTTCGGAAGCGGGGTGCCGGCGTCGGGATTGACCGCCTTGACCGCAGCGACGTAGTCGGCGTAGGAAAGGAACAACGTCGGGCCGGCGTTGAGCTGGACGTCGCGGGCGAGCCCAACGACCGTCAGCGAGGGCCCGTTCGGCTCGATCGTGACCGTGTCACCGAGCCCGAACCCGGCCGATGCGTCAGCATCGCTCCCGACCGCCTCGCCCGATGCGCTGGGAAGCCGGCCGGCGACGAGATCGCTCGGTGCCCCGAGCCCGGGGTCGTCGAATCCGATGAGCGTTCTCCACGTCTCCTCCTCCTCCCGTTGCGGTGTACGGCCTACGCTCGCGCGGGACTGCGCCTCTGACATGCTGCGCACGTGAACCAGGAGGAGAAGGCGCTCGAGCTGAGGCGGCTCCACGAGGTGCCCGAGCTGCTCGTGCTCGTCAACGTCTGGGACGTCGCGAGCGCGAGGGCCGTCGCCGAACAGCCCGGCTGCCGAGCGATCGCGACGGCGAGCGCGTCCGTGGCCGCCTCGTTCGGCTATCCGGACGGGGAGCACATCCCGGCGGCCCTGATGCTCGACATGGTCGGCCGCGTGGTGGCCTCCGTCGACCTGCCGGTAACGGCCGACCTCGAGGCCGGCTACGGGAGACGTCGGGGAGACCGTGCGTGCGGCGATCGCAGCCGGAGCCGTGGGGGCGAACCTCGAGGACGAGATGCGCCCCTTCCGGGACGCGGTCGCGATGGTCGAGACGGCCGTCGCAGTCGCCGAGGCTGAAGGCATACCGTTCGTGCTCAACGCGCGGACGGATGCGTTCATCCGCGCGGGCGACGACGATCCCGGGACGACGCTGGCGGCAGCGATCGAGCGTGGGAAGGCGTTCCTCGAGGCAGGCGCGACATGCGTGTTCGTTCCGGGCAAGCTCGACACCGACACGATCGGAGCGCTCGTCGACGCCCTCGGTCGGCAACGGCTCAGCCTGCTCGGGTTCCCGGGCACGCCGCCTCCGGCCGAGCTGGCTGCGCTCGGTGTCGCGCGCGTGTCGTACGGCCCCTTTCCGCAGCGCCTCGTGCTCGCGCACCTGGGCGAGCTCGCGCACGGGCTGCTCGCAGGCGACGGCCTTCCGCCCGGCTGACAGATCAGGGACGCGGGTGAACCCGCAACGGGCTGACGGATCAGCGGCGTCCGTTACGAGCGGTCAGCGCCCGGAGGCGGAGAAGTGCTGGTAGTCCTTCGCGCCCCTGAAGTGGCCACCCCACCCCCAGCCGACCGCCGTCGAAGGCCCGGACGACGCGCGTGTCCCTCGGCCGCCATCCCGGGGCGGAACGGCGTCCGCCGCAGGTAGCGGCGGCTCGCCGCGTGGGAGGTCGTGCCGCTGCTCGTCACGTAGGGATTCTCGATCGGGTTGACGTCGATCGCGCGGCCGTAAGCGTGCTCCGACCACCGTCTCGTGCCCTCCACGAAGCGGCAGTTGAAGGCGGACGTGTTGTCCGCCTCGATCGAGCGCTCGTCGTTACCGCCGTAGGCGTCGATCGGCCGCATCCGCCGGATCGGGAAGCCGTCCGCATGAAGCCGGCGCAGCACGCTGAGCACCGAAACCGCGACGTCGCGATGGACGATCAGCCGTCCGACCCGATCCTTCCCGTCGAAGCCGTGGTGGCGTGGCCGTAACGACACGGAGCTGGCGTAGTGGCACCGGGCACCCAGGGCTGCCACGAGACGCCTGTCATCTGTCGGGCCAGAGCCGGGGAGATCGGCTTGATCGAGCCCTGGAAGGGCCGAGCCGCCCCGAGAGAGGACGTGGCGAACGCGCAGGCGACGACCCCGGCGGCGAGGATCGGGAGAATTCGCATGAACAATCGGGGTGGTCGGACTCGAACCGACGACTTCCGCTTCCCAAAAGCGGCACTCTAACCAGGCTGAGCTACACCCCGTTGACGCGCGTACGTGCGCACAGCATGGCAGTTCGCACAGACGAGCTCACGCACTTCCGGTTCTCGGCGGGGACGACTCGCGGCTGTAACCGTTCACGAGACGGCCAGAGCGCCCGCCTGAACGTCGCCCGGCAGGTGATCCCATGGCATCGCCGCGCGGTGCAATCCGCACCGCTCTCGGAGCACGGAGCGTCCTCCATGGCGCAAAACGAATCGGCGGGCTACCGGCGACTCTTCGCGCCTCCTCGCGACTCCTCGCGACTCTTCAAGCCTCCTCACACCAACCTGGACTTCGACATCATGTTGCCAGATTAGAGAACCGATCGGACGGAGCCGACGGCGACGATGACGACGAGCCGACGTGGGCCGTGGACGCCCTCGACGCGGTTCAGCTCGATGTCGCTCGTCGCCGACGGGCCCGAGACGAGGACGATCGGCCTTCCCTCCCTCGCGCTCGGCTCGAGCCGGGCGACGAGCTCGGGCACGGTCTCGACGATCGCCTCTGCCCCGATCACACAGACATGGAGGTCGGGGACGAGGCTCAGCGCGCGACGCCCCTGCCCCGCACCGCCGTCGAGGGCGATCGTGCCCGTCTCGGCGCATCCGGCCGCGCAGGTCGTCAGCGCGCCGTCGAGGGCGTCGAGCTCAGCCGGGGTGAGCGCGCTGTCCTCGACGAGCTCGATCCCCGACGGTCGGAGCGCCCGGTCGAGGTCAGGGGCAACCCCGACTCTGCCGGCGGCCGCCGCGTCGAGGACCTCCTCTACAGCCCGACGGGGATCGGTCGTGACGACAACGGTCGCGTTGTAGTCGCGGACGCGCTCGACGAACCGCTCCAGCACGGCGTCCGGGGGGAGGGCTCCTTCGGTGCGGTAGTCGCGCACGGGCGCGGCCGGTGAGGGACGATCGGCGAGCGCGACCCGGATCCGCGCCAGCATCGCCTCACGCGCGGTCACGGGACTCCCACCACTCGCGGAACGTCTGGGCCGGCAGGGCCGGCAGGTCGCGCGAGCGCCCCCACGCCGCGAGCGGCCCCGGCGGGAAGTGGGTGATCCAGCCGTCGCGCGCGACCGGCCGCTGCAGCGTTCGGCCAAGCCTCTGCGCGCGCTCGTAACCGCCCTTTGTCGCGAACGCACGACCGAGCAGCTTCAGCGAACGGCCCTCGATCCCCGGGCGCTCCCGGGCGACGACCTTCCCTCGCTCGTGCACGAGGATCGAAGGGATGTCGATCAGGACGGGGCAGACGTCGTAACAGGCGCCACAGAGGGACGAGGCGAACGGCAGCGAGCCGACCGCGCCGGTCTCGCCGGCGAGTTGGGGCGCGAGGATCGCGCCGATCGGGCCCGCATACGGCGAGTGGTATGCGTGCCCGCCGGTCTGCCGGTAGACCGGACAGACGTTGATGCACGCGGAGCAACGGATGCAGCGCAGCGCGGGCCTTCCACCCGGGTCGGCGAGGACCCTCGTCCGCCCCGCGTCGAGCAAAACCAGGTGGAAGCGTCGCGGGCCGTCCCCCTCCCGGACGCCGGTCCACAGCGAGGTGTACGGATTCATCCGCTCACCCGTCGACGAGCGCGGCAGCAGCTGCAGGTACACCTCGAGGTCGCGGAAGCGCGGGATCGCCTTCTCGATCCCCATCACCGTGATCAGGACCTCGGGAAGCGTCGTGCACATTCGCCCGTTCCCCTCGGATTCCACCACGCAGACGGTGCCCGTGTCGGCTGCGGCGAAGTTGGCGCCGGAGATGGCGACGCGTGCGCGGAGGAAGGCCTGCCCGCAGATGAAGCCGTGCCGCCTCCGCCAGCTCGGCGGGCTCGTCGGTCAGCTGCGACAGGCCGAAGCTGCGCCGGAAGAGATCGCGGATCTCGAACCGGTTCTTGTGGATCGCAGGCACGAGCAGGTGGGACGGGCGCTCACCGGCCAGTTGCACGATCAGCTCGGCCAGATCTGTCTCGATCGGCCTCACGCCGGCGTCCTCGAGCGCCTCGTTGAGGCGGATCTCGTCCGTTGCGAGCGACTTGACCTTCACGACCTCGTCGACCCCTTCGGCCAGGACGAGGCCCGTCACGATCTCGTTCGCCTCGGCGGCGTCCCGTGCCCAGTGCACCTCTCCCCCGGCAGCGTGAACCGAGGCCTCCAGCTGAACGAGAACCTCGTCCAGCCGCCCCAGCGTCTCGTCCTTGATCGCGGCACCGGACCGCCGCAACTCCTCCCAGTCGGGCACCTCGGCGACGACGCCCGCCCGCTTCGCGCGGATCGAGGTCGTGGCGTGCCTGATGTTCGCCCGCACCTGCCCGTCGGCGAGTGCGCCCGCCGCCGCGTGCGGGAACGACTCCGGCCGCGCATCGCGAGCGGCTCCCCTCATGCGTGCGACCTCCCGGTCGTCCCGGCCCGCTCGGTGCTCACGAGGCCAGGATCTCCGCGAGGTGGATCGGCCGCACCGGGATCCCGCGACGGTGCAAGCCGCCGCCGATGTGCATCAGGCATGAGCTGTCGCACGCACAGACGTTCTCGGCCCCGGATTCGAGAATCGCGCCGATCTTCTCGTCCAGCATCGCCGTCGAGACGTCCGCGTTCTTCACCGCGAAGGTTCCCCCGAAGCCACAACACTCCTCGGAAGCGGTCAGGTCGAGCAGATCGACTCCCGGAACCGCGCGCAGCAGGCGCAACGGGGCGTCGCCGACCCCGAGCAGGCGGAGGGAGTGGCAGGTCGGGTGGTAGGCGACCGTGCCCGCGAAACCGGAGCCGACGTCCTCCAGCCCGAGCACGCCGGTGAGGAACTGCGAGAGCTCCCACGTCCGCGCCGGGACACCGTGATCGTCCCCGCCGAGCAGGTCCGGCATATGGGCGCGCACCTGGGCGGCACACGATCCGGACGGAGTCACGACGGCGTCGAAGGGCGAGAAGATCTCGACGAACCGTCGCGCCAGCTGCTCGGATTCAGCCGGATAGCCCGAGTTCGCGTGCATCTGGCCACAACAGGTCTGCTCGGGCGGGAACACGACCTCCAGCCCGAGTCGCTCGAGCACCGTCACGGTCGCCTGGCCGACGTGCGGGAAGAGCGTGTCCGCAAGGCAGGTGACGAACAGGGCCACACGTTTGGTCATCGCCGTCTGAGCCTACTGTGCCGGTAGCCTCGACCGGTGACCGAGCTCGCGCTTCCTCCCGGAACCCTCTCGCGTCATCGCCGCCCGCGCCTGGGGTACGCGATGACGATCGTGGCAGCAGGGCTCTTCGCCGTCAACGGAGCCGTCTCGAAGATCGCACTCGAAGGAACCGACATCGGCACCCTGCGCTGGACCGAGTTGCGCTCGGCTGGGGGCTTCGTCGGCCTGGCCCTCGGGCTCGCGCTGATCTCCCCGAAGCGCCTCCGGATCCGCTCGTGGCGCGAGCTCGGGCGCCTCGCGTTCTACGGCGTCGTCGGCTTCGCCCTCGTGCAGTGGCTCTACTTCGTCACGATTCAGCGACTGCCGATCGGGATCGGCCTCCTGTTCGAGTTCACCGCCCCGGTCCTGATCGCCCTCTGGGCCCGCTTCGCGTGGCGGGAGCCGGTCCACCGGCGAGTCTGGCCCGCGCTCGCGCTCGTCGTGGGCGGCCTCGTGCTCGTGGCGCGCGTGTGGCAGGGGCTCACGCTCGACGGCATCGGCGTGATCGCGGGATTCCTCGCCGCAGGCGCCCTCGCCGTCTTCTACCTGATGGGTGAGAGGCTGGTCGGGCGCCGAGACCCGATCTCGGTCGTCTGCTTCGGGCTCGGCTTCGCCTCTGTGTTCTTCTCCGTGATCCTGCCCTGGTGGAGCTTCCCGACCGACACGCTCCGGGTCGGGGTCGAGCTGCCGCACGCCCTCGGCAACGTGCCGATGGGAGCGCTCGCGCTGTGGGGGATCGTGCTCGGCACGATCGTCCCGTTCTCGCTCTCGATCGCCGCTCTCGCGCACCTGCCGGCCACGACGGTGGGGCTCGTGGCGACCCTCGAGCCGATCGTCGCGGCTCTCGTTGCCTGGGTCTGGCTGGGCGAAGCGCTCGTCGCTGTGCAAATCCTCGGGGGCATTGTCGTCCTCGTCGGGATCGTCCTCGCCGAGACGTCGCGCTGAGCGGACGGTCTCGCGGATACCCTGTGGGGATGGTCGAACGGGTCCTGCTCGCATCGCCGCGTGGCTACTGCGCAGGGGTCGAGCGCGCCGTCGACACAGTCGAGAAGGCGCTCGATCACTATGGCTCGCCGGTCTACGTGCGTAAGCAGATCGTGCACAACATCCACGTCGTCCGCGATCTCGAGGCGCGTGGGGCGATCTTTGTCGAGGAGGAAACGGAGGTGCCCGAGGGCGCCACGATCGTCTACTCCGCACACGGGGTCGCACCCACCGTTCACGAAAACTCGGCCACACTCCGCCACAACGTGATCGACGCGACCTGCCCGCTCGTGACGAAGGTGCACGTCCAGGCCCGCCGCTACGCCGAGCAGGGCTACACGGTCGTCCTGATCGGCCACGCCGGCCACGAGGAGGTCGTGGGGACGATGGGCGAGGCGCCGGAGGCGACGATCCTGGTGCAGGACGTCGCCGAGGCCGAGGCGCTCGACCTGCCGGCGGACACCCGGATCGCATACATCACGCAGACGACGCTCTCCGTCGACGAGACCGCCGAGATCATCGGCGTCCTCCGTCGGCGCTTCCCACAGGTCTACGCGCCGCGCAAGGAGGACATCTGTTACGCGACCTCCAACCGGCAATGGGCTGTCAAGGAGATGCTCGCCGAGATCGACCTGCTGCTCGTGCTCGGCTCCAGGAACTCGTCGAACTCGAATCGACTCGTCGACGTGGCGCGCGCCTCCGGCGTGGCCGGCCATCTGATCGACGACGAGACGGAGATCGACGAGCGGTGGCTCGACGGTGTTCGCACGGTCGGGATCTCGTCCGGGGCCTCGGCCCCCGAGCGCCTGGTGGCGCGGCTCTGCGACTGGTTCCGTGCTCGCGGCGTCGAGCAGATCGAGCCCTTCCAGCTGACCGTCGAGGACGTCACGTTCAAGCTTCCGGTCGAGCTCCGGCGCGAGTTGATCCTCGCCGAGACGCAGCGCTGAGCGCGGCCAGCCTCACATTGGCGGTCGTCGTCCCGGCGACGAACGCGCCTCCGACGCTCGAACGGTGCCTCGACGCGATCACGGCTGCCACCGAGCCACCCGACGAGCTCGTCGTCGTCAGCACGCCGTCGAGCGCGGGGCCTGCGGCAGCCCGGAACGCCGGGTCGCGCCAGGTCGAGGCCGACGTGATCGTGTTCGTCGACTCCGACGTGCTCGTGCACCCGGACGCCTTCTCGCGCATCCGCCGTGCGTTCGCCTCCGATCCGGACCTTGCAGCGGTCTTCGGCTCGTACGACCGGGAAGTGGCGACGCAGGGGGTGGTGGCGGGCTTTCGCAACCTGCTGCACCACTCCGTGCACCAGCGCTCGGCCGGGCACGTGCGATCGTTCTGGGCCGGGCTCGGTGCCGTCCGTAGGAGCGCCTTCGACGCCGCCGGAGGATTCGACGCGAGCCGCTACCCGGGCCCGTCCATCGAGGACATCGAGCTCGGCGGCCGGCTCGCTTCGCACGGTCGCATCCTGCTCGACCCGGCGATCCAGGGCACGCACCTGAAGGAGTGGACGTTCGGCTCGATGGTGCGCACCGACTTCGCCCGTCGCGGCGTTCCCTGGGTCTCACTGATCCTGGAGCGGCGGCAGGTGCCCGCCGACTTCAACCTCGGGGCCCGCGAGCGGGCCAGCGCCGCTGCTGCTCTCGCGCTCGCCTGGGGCGTGGTGCGCGGCCGCCCGCTCGTCGCAGCGGCCGGCGTCGGAACAGGAATTCTCCTCAACCGCGACCTCTACTCCGTGCTCCACGCGCGGCTCGGCGCGAAAGGGACGATCGCGGGGATCGGCCTTCACGCCGTTCATCAACTAACCGCTGTCGCGGCCGTTCCCGCCGGCGTGGTCGTAGCGGTGTCCGCGCCCGCTACGCGACGGTAGCGATCGACTCCGCGAGCCCGAGCTCGTCCTCGAGGTCGCCCTCCTCGATGTATTCGGCGTCGGCGTTGACCGACCAGACGTCGTGACCGGCTCCGTCGAGGAGGTTCAACGTGCCGAGCACCGCCGTCCACATCGAGTGATCCTGGTTGTTGTAGCGGTGAAGGCCGTTGCGCCCCACCGTCTCGAGGTTCGGGATCCCCTCGACGTAGCGTCTGAGAGTGGCGACCGCGGTGTCGTAGCCCTTGTCGTACATCGGGTAGGCGCGAGGCACCCGGATCGCGACGCCGTCGACGACGTGCTCGGGATCGATCAGGCCGATCTTGCCGAGCTCGCGCTTGGCGAGCTCGACGAGTGTGTGGTCGGGCAACGACCAGGTCTCGTCCTCCTGAAAGCAGAAGTACTCGACCCCGAGGCACGTGAAGCCAGGCCGCGTCATCCCGGGACTCCAGGCCCCGAAGTTCTGCACCCGGCCGGCGCGCGTGCCGGGATCGTGGAGATAGATCCAGTTGTCCGGGAACGGCTCCGGGTCGGTCGAGATCAATCCGACGACGAGCAAGTCGCGGTAGCGAAGGCGGCGGGCGGCGGCGACCACGTCGTCGGGTGGCAGAGGGTCGAGCGAGAGGACTAGCTCGGAGAGCGGGATGCTCGAGACGACCCCTCCCACCTCGACCAGCTCCCGTGCACCGTCGGGCCCGTGCACGTCGATCGCGGAGACGCCGGACTCGTCGTGCAGCAGCCGGGTCACACGATGGCCGAGGTGGACGGGTACCCCCCGCGTCTCGGCCAGCTCCGCGAGCCTCTCCCACATCTGCCCCGGCCCGAGCCGGGGGTAGTGGAACTCCTCGATCAGGCTCGTCACGTGGCGTCGCCTGATCCGGAGCGCAGAGGTCAACGCGGTCCAGAACGAGAGGTTACGGATCCTCTGCGCCGCCCACTCGGCCTGGATCTCGTCTCCGGGGATGCCCCAGACCTTCTCGGTGTACTCGCGGAAGAAGGCGTCGTACAGCCTCCGCCCGAACCTCCCCGTAACCCAGTCCTCGAACGTCTGCGGCGGCTCGGCGCGGCGCATCTTCGCCGCCACGTAGGAGCCGAGGCAGCGGACGGTCTCGACCAGGCCGAGGCGCTTGACGACGTCCTCCGCACGCAACGGGTATGCGAAATAGTCGCCGCGGTAGAAGATCCGGGAGAGCCGCGGCCGCACGAGGAACTCGTCACCGAGCGCCTCCTCCCAGACCTCTTGCACCCAGGGAACTTTCGTGAAGAAGCGGTGGCCACCGAGGTCGAAACGGAAGCCGTCGTGCTCCACCGTCTTGGCGATTCCGCCCACCTGGTCTCCCGCTTCGAAGACGACGCCTTCGTGGCCGCGCGCCGCAAGCACGTGCGCCGCGGTGAGGCCGGCCGGTCCGGCGCCGAGAACCGCAACACGGGTAGGCGTCGGGCGCAACACCTGCCCAGCCTAACCCGCAGCGGGGGATGAGCGACCCGGCTTCTCCCTCGTGGAGTCACCCACGCTCACCTCAGCACCTTCTCGAATATTGCTCCGAGCCCGTCGAGGTGGGCTCCCAGGTCGTGCCGTTGCGCGAGCCGCACGACGGCGCCCTGCGGCAGCAGGGGGTCGGAGAATGCTCGCCCGTGCGCGATCTCGGCGAGGCAGCCCGCTAGACCGTCGACGTCCCCGTTGGCGCAGAGGAGCCCCGTGACGCCGTGCTCCACCGTCTCGGCGTAGCCCCCGACGCTGCTCGCCACGACGGGAACGTTCCGCACGATCGACTCGACCGCGGAAAGCCCGAGAGGCTCCGCCCAGAGCGATGGCGCCACGAGGGCCCAGGCGTCTGCCATGTGTGCCTCGACGGCCTCGTGCTCGACCCACCCCGTGATCTCGACTGCGTCCGCCACTCCCAGGGAAACCGCGAGCGCTTCGATCGTGGAGCGCTCCGGGCCGTCGCCGATCAGGCGCACTCCGGCGTCGATTCCCCCTTGCCGGAGGTGCGCCAGGGCGCGGACGAGCACCTCGATCCCCTTCTCCCTGCTGAGGCGTCCCGCCGCGACGAAGAGGGGCGTCGGCGCCCGCCGCCGGGCGAACGCCGCACCGGGAGGCAGCACGGGTAAGCAGAGCTTGCGCGCCGTGAGGCCGTGGTCGGCGAGGAGACGGGCCATGTGCGCGCTGCACGTCACGAGCGCCGCGGCCGAGCCGAGCACAGCCGCGATCAGCCGGTAGCGAGTCATCTCGCGTGGCCACCGCACTCGCCCCAGGCAACCGCTCGTCCGGCAGAGCACGCCCCCAGTGGCGCTCGCAGAGGCTGTCGTCGGGAAGCAGCTTGTGCCCGGTGGGGCACACCGGCTTCTGCCACGAGACGTTGACGACTGACGGCGTCCCGGCGAGCGCCGCGAATACCGCAGGCGAGAGCTCGAGCTCGAAGCCGTTGATGTAGGCGACGTGCGGTCGGAACGCCTTCACCGCCCTCCGGACTCCGAGCACGGCACGCGGGTTGACAAGCTGCGACAGCGCCCGTACAGCGGTTCGCTCGAAGCTCGGGACGGCGACCTCGGCGCGAAGTGCGCCGCCAACCGGGCCGCTTGCGACCAACAGCGTCTCGACCCCTGCCGCCCGGAGCCCTTGCCGGAGGATGTCCAGATAGGTTTCGACACCGCCCTGCTCGGCGGGCCGGTCAGTGAGCAACAGGACGCGCATCAGATGTGGCGCTCGCGCCGCAGCTCGAACTCCGCGGCGCGCTCGAACGAGAGGCCCGGGCCGCGAGCGTACGCGGCCATCTCACCGGACACCCCGGCGACGACGCTCAGCGCTACGAACGGCCACGTCCGCCAATCGAGCTCCGCTCGATACTGGCGCCAGCCCTCCGAACGCACGATCCGCCACCCGACGAGCGCAGGAATGAACGGCGTCCCGATCAGGTACAGGGCGCGCCTGCGTCGGCGCCAGTTCGACGAGCGAGCGGCGGCGTAGCAGCGTCCTCCGTGGAACCGGTCACGGAGACACGAGCCCAGGCGTGCCACGTTCAGGTGCTGGAACCTGACTTCGGGCCGATACAGCAGCCGCCACCCGGATCTCCTCAGTGCCTCACCGAGCTCGCCGCCGAACGTCAGCCGAAGCGGCAGCTCGTCCCCGAGCGCCACGAGAGGTGCCCGTCGCATGGTGGCGTTGTGCGTCGAGATCGCGGCGACCTCGCGTGGCTCGCTTCCGAGCGCGCGCCCGTAGGTGACCATCAGGCTGGCCCAGGAAAGAGGACCGGGGTTTGCGTTCTCCAGCCCCGGCACGACGGCGGCAACCGCGTCGTCGACGAAGAAGGCGAGGGCCGTCTCGAGCGCGTCGGGCGCGGGGAACGCATGCGTCTCGCCGACGACGACCACCGGCGCGGCCGACGCGTGGATGCCCTCGGCGACGGCCGGGTCCAGGGGAACGACGGTTCCGACCTCGACTACACGCACCTGGCCGATACCGGCCGTGTCCGCGACGCCGAGCCCAAGCGCCGATCCGCTCGGGCAGACGATCACGAGCTCGACCGATTCGCGGATCGTTTGGGCGCGCAGCGCAGAAAGCAGGCGCGCGATCGACTCCCCCGTGTCGGCCGCGACGACGACGGAGATCGCGGGGGTCACGCCAGAGGCCCTGCGCGACGCGCATATCGCCACTTATGGAGCTCGTAGGACAGCATCCGCCGCTCCGCCGCCTCGAGCCCGCCGGACGCGTAGCCGACCGCTTCTCCGGCCGCCTGCAGGAGCGCCGCGAGCCCGATCACACCCACCAGAGCCGGCGACCGGACCGGACGCACGACGAGGCGCAGGGCGCGCGCGAAGATCAGTCCGGCGACGAGCGGCGAGGCGAGCAGGTAGGCGAGCCGTCGCGGAAGCGAGAAGGCCGCGAACCGCGAGCCTCCCACGAGCCGACCCGCGAGGTAGCGTTCGTGCGCCCACGGCAGCAGCCTGTCCACGTTGAGATGGTCGATCCTGGCCGACGGCTCGTGGCGCACGCCGGCAGCGGGGATCGGAAGCGACGCCAGCGGCCCGAGCGCCTGCTCGAGGGCCCGCTCGCTCCCGAGCACGCTGGCGCGCGCGAGCGAGGCGTTCGTCCGCGGCAGTCGCGCGCCGCGGCCGCGGGGCCGCGACGGGCCGAACCGCCCGTAGTCCATCAGCAACGCGACCTCCCCGAGCACACCCGGGCCGTTCGCATTCGCGATCGACGGGGTCACAGCCGTCCATCCGGCGGCGTGCGACGCAAGAACACGCTCGGCCCAGTCGCCCGCGGGGAAGGCATGGGTCTCGCCGAGCACGAGGACGTCGGCCGTCGCCGCCCGCACGCCGACGGCCCGCGCGGCGCCGAGCGGAAAGCTCGAGTGCCGAGCGACGACGACACGCGCGAGCCGCGCCGCCAACGGGGGTGGGACGGCGATGGTCTCGCCCTCCGGCGCGACGAGGACGAGCTCGATCCGGTCGGCTGCGGTCTGGGCGGCGAGGCGTTCGACGATGCGCCGGGCGGTTTCCCATTCGTCCACCACGACGACGAACGAGAGGCCGGCGTCCTGCTCAGTGGCCCCCACGTCCGGATGCCCTACGCGAGCGCGATGACCGGCTCGCTGCCGTCCGCCACCTCCATGCTGACGGCGAGCGTCTCTGCCTTGATCCAGTCCGCGTGCTCGAGCAGGTCGCGATCGACCCCGGCGACGGTGAGCGAGATCCGGTCGGTCAACTCGTAACCCGCTTCCTTGCGCATCGAGTTGACGCGGTGGATCAGCTCGAAGACACGGCCCTCGCGGGCCAGTTCGTCGTCCACTGTCGTGTCGACGGCAACGGTGACACCTAAGTCGGCAGCCACTGCCCAGCCGTCCTTCCCCGCTCGCTCGACGAGCACCTCCTCCGGGCCGAGCTCGTGACCGGCCACCCGGAAACGGCCTCCGCCGAGCTCCTCGAAGGCGCCGTCCTGCAGCGCTGCGCGCACGGTACCGAGCTCCTTGCCGAGCTTCGGGCCCAGCGCCGGCAGGTGCGGCTTGACGCGCAGCTCCGCGTCGACGTGCCCGAACTCCACCTCCTTGACCCTGAGCTCTTCCCGGATCTCCTCGGCGTGAGCGGCCGCGAGTGGCGCTCCCTCGACGACCATCCTGCGCAGCGGTTGGCGCAGCTTGAGGCCCGCGGCCGAACGCGCCTGGTGCCCGAGCGCGACGACGCTCCGCAACTCGACGACCTCCGCCAGGAGCTCTGCAGCCGGAGCACGCTCCTCCGGCCAGCCGGCCAGGAACACCGAGGTGGGCGCATCGGCGCAGACGTCGCGAACCAGCGTCTGCCAGAGGTGCTCCGAGAGGAAGGGCATCACAGGCGCGATCACGCGGAGCCCCTGGACGAGTGCGAACCAGAGTGTGCGCAGCGCCGTCTCGTCGCCGTCCCAGAAGCGTCGGCGCGAGCGACGGATGTACCAGTTGGAGAGATCGTCGACGTACGCATCGAAAGCGCGGATGACGTCGACCGTGAGCCAGGCCTCATAGCCCGCCTGAGCCTCCGTCACGAGTTGGGCCACGCGCTCGACGAGCCAGCGATCGAGCGGCTGCAGGTCCGCCGCTGACGCGCCCGAGCCCGGGCCGCCGGCCGCGAGATCGGCATAGACGGGTCGGAACGACTCGATCGCGCCGTAGTCGGCCAGGAACTTCGCGGAGTTCCACAGGGTCAGCAGCCTGCGCTTGATCTCCTGAGCCGGCCCGAATCCGAACAGCAGGTTGCGATCCGGCGGCTGCGCGCAGTACTGCCACCGCATCACGTCGGCCCCCATGCGCGCGAATGCATCCTCCGCGTCGATCATGTTGCCCCACGAGCCGTGCATCTCGCGGCCGTGCTCGTCGAGCATCTTCTCGTAGCCCAGCACCTTCCGGAAAGGCGCCCGCCCGGTCAGGGCCACCGACATCAGGAGCTGCGAGTAGAACCAGAGCCGGATCTGCTCGCGCATCTCGGAGACCCAGTCCGCCGGGAACCACTGCTCCCACGTCTCGTGATCGGGGAGGTCGGCCGTCGTCAGGCCCTTCGCGGCACCCGTCGCATATCCCCCCGAGACGTACTCCGGGCTCTGCCAGCCGAGCGTCGAGAACGGGATGATGCCCGCGTCGAGCCAGACGTCTCCCACCTCCTCGACCCGCTGGACGGGCTCTCCGCACGCCTCGCACGCGATCGGGACAGCATCGATCCAGGGTCGGCGCAGCTCCTCGAGTTGATCGAGGCCCCCCACGGCTCGCTCCTCGAGCTCCGCCCGCGACCCGATCACATTCAGGTGCCCGCAGCCGCAGGGGTAGAACGGCAGGGGCAGCCCGTAATAGCGGCGGCGCGAGATGTTCCAGTCGCCCATGTTGCGGAGCCAGTCGTCCATGCGCTTGCCCATGTACGCGGGCGTCCACTCGACCGTGGCGTTGGCGTCGAGCAGCGGCTGGCGGAGCTCGTCGACGGCGATGAACCAGTCGTCGGAGAGACGGAAGATGAGTGGCGTGTGGCACCGCCAGCAGAACGGGTAGCTGTGCTCCGCCGTCTCCGCGCGGACGAGGAGGTTGCGGTCTCCGAGATCGCCGACGATCTGCTCGGCCGCCTCGACCGTGGAGAGCCCGTGCAACCACCCGTACTCGGGATAGAAGCGACCGCCCTCGTCGACCGGCGCCAGCACGTCCAGGCCGTGCTGCTTGGAGAGCTCGAAGTCCTCGCCACCGCAACCCGGAGCGATGTGGACGATACCGGTGCCCGTGTCGAGGGCAACGTCGTCCCAGGGGATCACGCGGTGCTCGACGCCCGCGCCCGGCCCGAGCGTGTCGAACGGGCCCTGATAGCGCAGCCCCACGAGTTCCGCGCCCTTGACGACGCTCGTGAAGCGATCGTCCGGGAAGAGCGCGCACGCAACCCATTCACCGTTCTCGAGCAGCCCGTAGTCGGCCGTGGGATTGACAGCGGCCGCCACGTTCGCGGGGAGCGTCCACGGCGTCGTCGTCCACACGACGATCCACTCGCCCTCGCGGTCGAGGAGCGGGAAACGAACGTAGAGTGAGGGATCGAGCCTGTCCTCGTAGTGGCCGTGGAGCTCGTGCGCGGAGATCGACGTTCCGCAGCGGGGGCACCACTCCGTCGAGCGGTGGCCCATCACGAGCCAGCCTCGCTCGTTGACGATGCCGAGGAAGCGCCAGATGTACTCGATGTTGGCGTCGGAGAACGTGAAGTAGTCATTGCCCCAGTCCATCCACTGACCGAGTCGGATCGACCCCTTCGTCAGTTCCTCCGACGACCGCACGACGACGTCACGGCACTTGCGCGCGAACTCCGCGAGCCCGTACTCCTCGATCTCCCGCTTTGAGTTGAGCCCCAGCTCCCGCTCCACCCCGACCTCGATCCAGAGGCCCTGGCAGTCGAAGCCGTTCTGATAGCGCTGGTGGTAGCCGTGGAGCGCCTTGTAGCGCTGGAACACGTCTTTCAGCGTCCGTCCCCAGGCGGTGTGGACCGCGAGCGACTTGTTCGCGGTGACCGGGCCGTCGAAGAAGCTGAACCGGGGCCCTTCGGCGTTCTTGGCGCGGAGCGCGGCGAACGTCGCGTCCCGTTCCCAGAGCGCCAGGATCTCGCGCTCGAGCGCGTCGTGGTCGGGCTTGTCCGGGAGCGATGCAAACATGAGCCGATTCTAGGGAAGACACGACCGGCCCCCTTCGTTGTAAGAGGTAGAACCACGCTGACCGAAATACGAAAGGAATCAATGGCAACTGCAGTCAAGAACGACACGTTCGAGCAGGAAGTCCTGAAGAGCGACGTGCCGGTGCTCGTCGACTTCTGGGCCGAGTGGTGTGGCCCGTGCCACGCCGTCGCCCCGGTCCTCGACCGCATCGTCGAGGAGCAGGCCGGAGCGCTCAAGCTGGTGAAGGTCAACATCGACGAGGAGCGCGAGCTCGCCGAGCGCTTCGGGATCGCTTCGATCCCCACGATGATCCTGTTCAAGGACGGAGAGCCCTCCGTCTCGGTGATCGGCGCGCAGCCCAAGGGCGCGATCGAGCGGACGCTCGGTCTCACCGCCGCCTGATCCAACCTTCCCCCTTTCTTGACGGGCCGGCGTTCACGCCGGCTCGTCAACATGGGGAGGCGGCGGCTGCCTGACCTCGCTCGGCGCCGCCGGATCGCCACGGTTGGCGCCCGAACGCGCCACGCCAAGGGGCCGAGCTGGAGGCAGTGGCGCGCTACCGTATGCGGCGTGAGTCCCCGGCACGTTCCCGCCTCGGTCACCGAGCTCCAGCGCATCGGGCTCCTCGGCTCGCTTCCCGGAGCCACGATCGCCAAGCTGGCGGAGCGCATGGAGCGAGAGGAGATCGCAGCCGGCCGCGCCATCATGACGGAGGGGGAAGCGACCGATCGCTTCTACGTCCTCCTGTCCGGGATAGCCGCAGTCACGCAAGTGGGCCGAGGGGCGCGAAGCGTGATGCGCCCGGGCGAGACGTTCGGCGAAATGGCGGCGCTGATGGGGATGACGCGAACCGCGACCGTGACGACGCTGACGGCGTGCGTCGTCGCGAGCTGCGACCGCGCCACGTTCGACGAGTTCCTGCGGCCCCTCTACGTCGACGAATCCTGACGGCGCCACGGTCGCACGGATGAAGTCGGCGCCGGGCCGCTGAGGGCCTGCGCCCGCTCGCGACTCAGCCGCCGAGCTCGGCGACGACCGCGTCCGAGAGAAGCGGCCACGCCTCCTTCGCCCACGCACCGAACTCCCGGGTCGTCAGGGCCGCGCACGCGATTCCACGCTCGGGGTCGACCCAGAGGAAGGTGCCGCTACCACCGAAATGCCCGAACGTCCGTGAGGTGGTGAGCGCACCCGACCAGTGCCCTTCCTTGCCGCCCTTCAGCTCGACGCCGAGGCCCCAGTCGAGCGGGCTGAAGCGGCCGAAGTCCGGCAGGACGCCGTCGAGGCCGGGGAACTGGATCGCAAGCATCTCGGCGTGGGTCTCGGGTGCGACGAGTGTCGGCGCGAGGAGCTCGCGCCCGAGCGCGAGGACGTCCTCGAGACAGGCATGCATCCCGGCTCCGGGATGCCCTACGGGTTCGAGGGCGAGCCCGAGAGGCGCGCAGACAGCGGCGCGCACGTAGTCGGCGAAGGCCATCTCGGCACGACTCGAGACGTGGTCGCCCAGCACGCCGAAGCCCTGGTTGGAGTAGATCCGCCGCTTCCCGGGGGGCGCGATCGGCGACGCGCCCTCGAAGGGCAGACCCGAGGCATGGGCGAGGAGGTGACGCACGGTTGCGCCGGGTGGCCCGGCCGACTCGTCGAGGTCGACGACCCCCTCCTCGGCCGCGACGAGCGTGGCCAGAGCGCTCACCGGCTTGGAGACCGACGCCAGACGCACCGAGCGACGCGTGTCCCCGCGGGTCGCGACGACCGCGTCGGCGCGGGTGACGCCTGCGGCCGCAAACGGGACGTCCCACCCGTCGATCTGGTGCAGAGCTTCCACGGCGCGCGATACTACCTTCGTCATGGAACGCCGCCTGATCTCGGGTCACTCGCCCTTCGAGCCGGTCGCCGGTTTTTCCCGGGCAGTCGTCGTCGGCTCCGTCGTTCATGTGGCGGGCACGGCCCCGATCCCGCCGGACGGCGCGCCCACACCGGAGAGCGCCTACGACCAGGCGCGGCTCTGCCTCGCGATCATCGCCGACGCACTCGAGCGGGCCGGCTCGTCCACCCGTGACGTCGTCCGCACGCGCATGTTCGTGACCGATGCGGCGCATTGGCCCGATGTCTCCCGCGCGCACGGCGAGGTCTTCGGCGACGTCCGGCCCGCCGCGACGTGCGTCGTGACGGCACTCCTCGAGCCGTCCTGGAAGGTCGAGATCGAGGCGGAGGCGGTCATCTCGTGAGCGACCCCAAGCAGGTGATCCCGCCAGAGATCACCGGCAAGGGCGCGGGGGCGGGCGGAGGGACGCGGGCAAGTGTGCTCGACCACCGCTTCGGCCAGAGCGATCCGTACACGCTCGGGGTCGAGGAGGAGTACCAGCTCCTCGACGGCACCTCGTTCGACCTCGTTCAGCACATCGAGACGGTGCTCGCGGCGATCGAGGGCCACGAGCTGGAGCCCCAGATCAACCCGGAGCTGATGCAGTCGGTGTTGGAGATCGCGACGCCTGTGTGCCACACGCCGGCCGACGTGACGCGCGAGCTCGTGAAGCTGCGCGGCTACGTCTGCGGCATCGCCCGCGACAACGGGCTCCGGGTCGGCTCGGCAGGGACCCATCCGTTCAGCCTCTTCGAGCGCCAGCGGATCACGGCCAAGGATCGATATCGGCAGCTCGTCGACCAGCTCCAGTACGTCGCCCGCCGGGAGCTGATCTTCGGAATGCACATCCACGTCGCGATCGACGGGCCCGAGAAGGCGATCAAGGTCATGAACGGGCTCCTGCCACAACTCGCGCCCCTGCTCGCCCTCTCGGCGAGCTCACCGTTCTGGCGCGGCGAGCCGACCGGGCTGATGTCCAGCCGCCAGATGGTGTTCGCCTCGTTTCCCCGATCGGGGCCACCGCCACGCTTCCGCGACTACGAGGACTACGCCGAGGTGGTCGGCCAACTCGAGCGCACGGGCTGCATCGCCGACTACACGCATATCTGGTGGGACATCCGGCCGCATCCTCGACTCGGCACGATCGAGATCCGGATCTGCGATGCGGTGACCCGGGTCGGAGACGCAGTCGCGATCACGGCGTACTGCCAGGCCCTCGTCAAGCAGCTCTCCGAGCGATACGACGCAGGCGAGGAGATTCCGACCTACCACCGGATCCTGACGACCGAGAACAAGTGGTTGGCGGCGCGTTACGGCCTCGACGCGCCCGTGATGGACCTGATGACGGGACGGCGCAATCGGATCCCGATCGCGCAGCTCGTACGGCGAACCATCCGCGAGCTCGAGCCGCACGCCCGAGAGCTCGGCTCCGAGCGCGAGCTAGAGGGTGTGTCGGAGCTCCTCGCCCGGGGCAACAGCGCCGACCGGCAGCTGCGGATCTTCAACGCGAATCGCGACATCCGTGAGGTCGTCGAGGAGATCGCGATCGCGACCGAGTCACTGCCCGTCGAGGCTGGATAGATGCTTGGCCCCGGCGACAGCCTGCCGGACGCGCGCGTGTGGGACGCGCCACGGGCAGAGCCGCGGCCGCTCGGCGACGCTCTCGCGGGGGACGGTCTCGTCCTGCTCTGCTTCTACACCTTCGACTGGTCGACGACCTGAACGAACGAGTTGCTGCTCCTGCGTGACAGGAGCGATGATCTCGCGGCCGTCGGCGTTCGCCCCGTGGGGATCTCCCGGGACTCGCCCTGGTCGCACGCCGCGTGGGCGGCGAGCCTCGGCGCCGAGGTCGTGCCGCTCCTGTCCGACTACAACGGCGAGGCGGCGCGTGGCTTCGGTATTGCTCACGAGGTGCGGGGGATGACGGATGTGGGCGCACGGAGCGCGTTCCTGATCGACGGCGATACGGTGCGAGCGGCATGGCGCCTCGAGGGCGAGCTTCCCGACATCGACGCGATCATCGTGACCGCGACGACGTCGTGACTCGCCCCCAGCGGATCGGAGCCGCGGCAGGCGGTGCGAGGCCGTGATCGAGGCCGGAGCCGCCTCCCTGACCGCAGACGAGCGCGTGCCGGGACGCGGGTTCACGGACCCCGACGCCTCGGGTGACGACCTGGCGGCTCTGGCCGTGATCCGCGCGGCGCAGCGGGCCCGCGTCCTCGACGACGGTGGGGGTGGCACGTGGACCGGCCGGGACGGGGCGACCCACTGGCTCGTGGCCCCACGCCCGAACCTGCTCCGGCAGCCCGAGCCCTGCCTGGCGATCGGGTTCTTCGGGAACGCGCGGGCCGATCTCGACCACTCCGCGATCATCTCGCTCGAGCACGCAATGCTCGACCGAGCGGCGGAGCTGAATGGGCTCCTCTCCTACCACAACGTGCAACTCGCGAACGGCCAGTGGGGCAACCTCGTCCTCTTCGAGTCCGGAACCGACACGTCGTCGCTGCGGCGCGACCCCGACCACGCCGAGGCGATCGGCCTCGCGCCCCGGCACTACAGCTCGGTCCGGCTCCACCGCGGCTCACTGCCGGACGGGCCACTCGGACGCCGCGAGATCGAGGTCGCGACGACGCTCTACCTCGATTTCGAGGTCTCCCCTCCATGGCGAGCGGTACGCACGAGCAAGACCGTCCGGAACGCCGGTTGGGATCTTCGCCCGCGCTCCGTCTCTCAACGCGCGCCGTGTGCGGCCGTGAAACCCGTACAGCCGCTGCGAGCCACGGCCTCGTTGGTCGGCGTCTTCATCGAGCAGCTAGGGAGGGATATCGTGAAGAGACGGTTCAGATTCGTGCCTGTTGACGCCGCGATCTGCTCTCGCGGTCTGGTGCTCGTGTGGCGAAGCTGGCGCGAGACACGCGGAACCAGCGGTCAACCCCCCCAGTAACGCTTCGTCCGCGCTGCGGCGAACTCGACCACCGACCAGACGGGTCGCCCCCCGAGAGCCACGAGCAGCGCGATCACCGCCCACACGGAGAACATCATGCGCCGGTCGACGGCAGTGGCCACCCGCAGTTGACTCATCGTCTGTCGTACTGAGCCGTGCCGGTGCGCATTCGCGACGATGATGCGGGCCATCCATTTTCGCGAGTTATTCCTCGCCAGTGACCAGAGCTGCGCGCGGTCGGGCAAGGCGTGGCCTTCCCGTTCGAGGAACTGCCTCCGGACGATTTGAATTTGCCTGACCTGTTCAAGGGTCTGCGTGGTGATCCTCTCGGTTTCGTCCGCCGGCTTCCGCTCGTGGAGGCCGTCTTGGGCGCTGATCGACTGCACGTGCTCACGTATGGCGCTCAGCGGCTCGTGAATGTACGCAAATCTGCCGCCCCGAGACGCGACGCGAAGCCAGATCGCCATGTCGGAATAACCGAGCGCTTCGGGATTGAAGCTCTCGTGGACGAGAGCTTCGCGGCGAAACAAAGCGGTCGAGATATGGAAGTTGAGCCCCGTCGTGAGCGATTCGCGGATAAAGGATCGCCCGTCCAATTCCCAGTCCCCATCGGCGGCCGACCAGTGCACCTCGGCAGCCAGCGTCCTCCCCGAAGCGTCGATCACCGAATGTGCCGTGTTGACCACCGTTACGGAGGAGCCGCCGTGCTCGATCCTTTCGAGTCGCCTCTCGATGCTCTCGGGCATCAGCAGGTCGTCATCCTGCAGGATCGCGACATAGGGTGCGGTCCCGAGCGTAAGGCAGCGAGTCGAATTGTCGTACGGACCGATGTTCTCGGCGAGAGGCGCGTAGACGATGCGTGGATCGCCGAACGACGCGACGACCGCAGCGGTCGCTTCGTCGTTCCCGTTATCGGAAACGAAGATCTCGATCTCTCGCAGAGTCTGGTTGACGACGCTCGCCAAACACTCCCGAAGAAGCTCCGGGCGACGGTACGTGGGAATCACCACGGTCACGCGTGCGGGGCCTGCAATAGTCGTCATCGAAACCTGTGTCCCGCAAATCGTCGCTCTCCGAGGAAGCCCGGCCCGCACCCGCGATGCCCATTCCCGAGCGCATGCGCGACGTTTCCACGCACGACGAGCCGAAGTTGCTCCAACATGATCATCCCCCGGGACCTCAATGAACGTCGTGAAGAGTGCATGGAAGAATGCCAAAACTCCCTTGACCGAGAGACCGTATCGAAAGCCGAGAAGTTCGGCTGCCTTCCGGTCGGCCGCGACGAGCCCGCCTCTCCTCACGAACACCGACTCGCCGTTGGCGACAATGTCGGCCAGCGGAGCTATTTCCACCAGTCGCAACGACGTGTGGCATGGCAGCGATTCCGGCCGCCCGCGCCGGCCGGACGCCCGACGGGGAACGGACGCCGGAAGCACTCCCTCGGAAGCTCGGATTCGACTACGCGACGCCGCCGCGGCCCGCCTGTTCCTCGGTGCCTGACGGCCCGCACGTTTCGGAGCGGCCGCGACGGGGAATCATGAGGCAGACGCCATTCGGTGTCGCTGACGACAAAAGGAGGAACCGATGTCCGTGCTCTGGATCATCCTGATCGTGCTGCTCGTGCTCGCCCTGTTCGGCGGGTTCGGCTACTCCCGTCGCTAGGTGCAGCGACCCTACCGTCGCCAAGGTTGCAGTGGTCAGGCGGCCCGCTCGAACAGCGCCGCCTGACCCTGCCCCACCCCCACGCAGAGCGTTGCCAGTCCGAAGCGCCCGTCGCGGCGGCGCAGTTCGTGCACGAGTGACACCACGAGCCTCGCCCCGCTCATCCCGAGCGGATGGCCGAGCGCAATCGCACCGCCGTTGACGTTGACGATCTCCTCGTCGAGCCCGAGCTCGCGGCAGACGGCGAGGGCCTGAGAGGCGAATGCCTCGTTCAGCTCGACGAGATCGACCTGGTCGAGATCGATTCCCGCTCGCGCCAGAAGCCTTCTGACCGCAGGCACGGGCCCGATCCCCATCACGGCAGGATCGACGCCCGCCACCGCCGAGCCCGCGAACGTCCCGAGAGCCTCGACTCCGAGCTCACGCGCTTTCGCCTCGCTGGCGATCACGAGCGCGGCCGCCCCGTCGCTGATCCCGCTCGCGTTGCCGGCCGTCACCGTGCCGTGGGCGCCGAATGCGGGTGCGAGGCCACCGAGCGCCTCGGCTGTCGTCTCGGGCCGCGGGTGCTCGTCGCGGACGAGCTCACCGGCGGGGACGAGCTCGTCGTCGAACCGTCCGGCCTCCGCGGCAGCAAGCCAGCGCGTGTGGGAGCGCAGAGCGAACGCGTCCTGGTCCTCGCGCGTGATGCCCCAGCGCTGGGCCACGTTCTCGCCGGTCTCGCCCATCGACGCGGTCGAGTACCGCTCGGCGTACCTGGGGTTGACGAACCGCCAGCCGAGCGTCGTGTCGTAGAGCGGCCGCTCCCCACGGGCGAAGGGCGTCTCGCCCTTCGGAGTGACGAGCGGAGCGCGGGTCATCGATTCGACCCCGCCGGCGACGAAGAGATCGCCGTCGCCCGCGATCACCGCGTGGCAGGCACCGACGACGGCCGCAAGGCCCGAGGCGCAGAGGCGATTGACAGTGACGCCGCCCACCGAGTCGGGCAGCCCCGCCAGCAGCGCCGCGAACCGCGCCACGTTGCGGTTGTCTTCGCCTGCCTGGTTGGCGCACCCGAGCCAGACGTCCTCGATCTCGCCGGCGTCCACGCCCGCCCGCTCGACCGCTGCCGCGACGGCGAGGGCGGCGAGATCGTCCGGCCGCACGGCCGCGAGCCCTTTGCCATACCTGCCGATCGGCGTGCGCACCGCCGAAAGGATCACCGCGCGCGTCACCGCGCTGTCGCGGCGAGCCAGCTATCGACGCTCGCGGCGCACTGCCTGCCCTCGTTGATCGCCCAGACCACGAGCGACTGGCCGCGGCGCGCGTCCCCGGCCGCGAAGACGCCGTCCACGGACGTCGCGTAGGCGGCCGCCTGCGCGTTGCCACGGCTATCTCGCTCGACCCCGAGCTGCTCGAGCAGGAGCGGCTCGGGATGGAGGAATCCCATCGCGAGGAGCACGAGTTCGGCCGGGTGCGACTCCTCGGTACCGGGGAGCGGGGCGAAGGGCGGGGTGCCGTCGTTATGAGCCCAGTGGATCTGCTCGACCTTTCCGTTCGCGCCCGACAGGTGGGTGGTGGAGATGGCGAAGTCGCGTTCTCCGCCCTCCTTCAATGCGTACGAGGTCCGGAGCTTCATCGGCCAGCGCGGCCACGGCGTCAGGTCATCGGGACGCGAGACCGGCGGCTCACCGAGCACCTCGATCTGGGTCACCGACGCTGCTTCCTCGCGGAGCGCGTTCGCGACGCAGTCGGCGCCCGTGTCACCTCCGCCGATCACGATCACGTGCTTCCCCGCCGCCGAAATCGAGCCTTCGCGCGGCGCCGGAGCGGACGTACCGGCTGTGCCGACCTCGGCGGCAATCGCGCGCGCCCGGTCGTAGAGGTAGTCCATGGCGAAGTGCACGCCGTCGAGCTCGCGCCCCTCGACGGGGAGATCACGTGGAACGCGCGAGCCCGTCGCGACGACGACCGCGTCGTATCCAACTTTCAGCTCCTCCCCCGTCACGTCGACGCCTGCTTCCACGCCGTAGCGCAACTCGACCCCCTCGGCCTCGAGCTGCGCGAGCCGCCGCTCGACCAAACGCTTCTCGATCTTGAACTCCGGCACGCCGAACCGCACGAGCCCGCCCCCCGCCTCGTCACGTTCGAAGACGGTCACCGTGTGACCGGCACGCGCCAGTTGCTGGGCGCACGCGAGCCCCGCGGGGCCCGAGCCGACCACCGCGACGGACCTGCCGCTGAGGCGCGCCGGTGGCCGGGGCACGACCCAGCCTTCATCCCAGGCGCGGTCGATGATCGAGACCTCGATCTGCTTGATCGTGACTGCGTCGCCCTCACGGATCTCGAGCACGCAGGCAGCCTCGCAGGGAGCCGGACAGAGTCGCCCCGTGAACTCGGGGAAGTTGTTGGTGCGGTGGAGCTGGTCGATCGCCTCGCGCCAGCGGTCGCGGTAGACGAGGTCGTTCCAGTCGGGGATCAGATTGCCCAGCGGGCAGCCGTGATGGCAGAAGGGGACCCCGCACTCCATGCAGCGAGCCCCCTGGCTCCGGAGCTCTGCGAGCGGGAGCGGCCGCACGAACTCGCGCACGTCCTGCACCCTCTCGCCCGGGGCGCGCTCGAGCGGCTCGGCCCGAGGGATCTTGAGGAAGGCGCCGAGCTGACCCATCTCTACATAGCCTCTACTTCCGTCTCGCTCGTGAAGAAGCCGCCGCCGCCCGTCGAGACCGGGTGGTCGTCATGCTCGATCTCGAGATCGGCGAGAGCGCGCTTGTAGTCGTGTGGCATCACCTTGACGAATCGCTCCGGGATCGCGTCGACGTCGGCGAGGACGGCCGCGGCGACGGTCGACCCGGTGCGCTCGAGGTGCTCGGTCAACAACGCCGTGATCGTGGCGACGTCCGGCTCCTCGAGCGGGTCGAAGCCGATCAGCTCCTTGTTGCAGCGCGACGCGAACGTGCCGTCGTCGTCGAGGACGAAGGCGATGCCCCCGCTCATCCCGGCCGCGAAGTTGCGGCCGGTGGGGCCGATCACGACGACCGTGCCGCCGGTCATGTACTCGCAGCCGTGGTCGCCGACGCCCTCGACGACCGCGAGAGCGCCGGAGTTACGCACCGCGAAGCGCTCCCCGGCGAGCCCGCGGAAGAACGCCTTGCCGGACGTGGCGCCGTAGAGCACCGTGTTCCCGATCACCACGCTCTCCTCGGGCACGAAGCCGGCGCCGTCGGGCGGCCTGACCGAGAGCGTTCCGCCCGAGAGCCCCTTCCCGACGTAGTCGTTTGCGTCGCCGACGAGGCTCAACGCCACGCCCGGGGCGAGCCAGGCGCCGAAGGACTGGCCCGCGGAACCGGTCAGGCCGACGCGGATCGTGCCCTCCGGAAGCCCGAGCCGGCCGTGGGCCCGGGTCACGTGATGCGAGAGGAGCCCGCCGACCGTGCGGTTGACGTTTCTGACCGGGAACGACATCTCCACCGGCTCGCCCTGCTCGAGGGCCGGTGCGGCCGCCTCGATCAACTGCCAGTCGAGCGCATCGCCGAGCGGCGACTCCTGCGGCTGCGTGCGGCGGGTCGGCGTCCCCTCGGGCACGTCGGGACGGGCGAGGAGTGCTGCCAGGTCGAGGCCACGGGCCTGCCAGTGGGAGATCGCCTCGTCGGCCTCGAGCAACTCGACGCGCCCGACGAGATCCTCGTAGCGCCTGACACCGAGCCGCGCCATGATCTGGCGCGCTTCCTCTGCGATGAAGAAGAAGAAGTTGACGACGTGCTCCGGTTGACCCGCGAAGCGCTCCCGCAACACGGGATCCTGGGTCGCGATCCCCACCGGGCAGGTGTTGAGGTGGCAGGCGCGCATCATCACGCAGCCGCTTGCGATCAACGGCGCGGTCGCGAAGCCGACCTCGTCGGCGCCGAGCAGCGCTGCGATCACGACGTCCCGCCCCGTCTTCAGCTGGCCGTCGGTCTGCACCCAGATCCGCGAGCGGAGGTCGTTGAGGACGAGGGTCTGCTGCGTCTCGGCCAGGCCGATCTCCCAGGGAATGCCGGCGAAGAGGATCGAGGAGAGCGGTGACGCTCCCGTTCCTCCGTCGTGCCCCGAGATCAACACGTGGTCCGCGTTTGCCTTGGCAACGCCGGCGGCGACCGTCCCGACACCCACCTCGGCCACGAGCTTGACGGAGACCCGCGCCTCCGGGTTCGCGCAACGAAGGTCGTAGATCAACTGCTTCAGGTCCTCGATCGAGTAGATGTCGTGATGCGGCGGCGGTGAGATCAGCCCGACGCCGGGCGTGGTCAGCCTGACGCTCGCGATGTAGCGATCGACCTTGTGGCCCGGCAGCTGGCCGCCCTCGCCCGGCTTCGCCCCCTGGGCCATCTTGATCTGGAGCTCGTCTGCGTTCGTCAAGTAGTCGATCGTGACGCCGAAGCGCCCGGAGGCGACCTGCTTGATCGAGGAGCGGCGGAGGTCACCGTTCTCGTCGGGCGTGAACCGCACCGGGTCTTCGCCTCCCTCGCCCGTGTTCGAGCGCCCGCCGATCCTGTTCATCGCGATCGCGAGGGTCTCGTGCGCCTCGCGCGAGATCGATCCGAGCGACATTGCACCGGTGACGAAGCGCTTCACGATCTCGCTGGCGGGCTCGACCTCGTCGAGCGGTACCCCGCCGCCGGCCGGCTCGCGGAAGCGGAGCAGCCCACGCAACGTGTAGCGGCGCACGGCATCGTCGTTGACCATCCGGGAGTACTCCTCGTAGCTCTCGGCCTTCTCGTTCCGGACCGCGTCCTGGAGCAGAGCGATCGTCTCGGGGTTCCACTGGTGATGTTCGCCGTCGCGCCGCCAGGCGTACAGCCCGATCACGGGCAGCAGCGTCTCCGGGTCGCCCGGGTACGCCCGCGCATGGCGCGCGAGCATGTCCTGCGCGAAGACCTCGGTGCCGACACCGCCGATGCGTGACGCGGTGCCGGTGAAGTGCCGCTCGACGAGCTCGGGCGCGAGCCCGACTGCCTCGAAGATCTGGGCGCCGCAGTAGGACGGGACCGTCGAGATCCCCATCTTGGAGAGCGTCTTCAAGATCCCCTTGCCGAGGCCCTTGACGGCGCGCAGCTTGGCCTGCTCCGCGGTCATCTCCTCGGGCAGCCATCCGAGCTCGACGAGCTCGCCGAGGGTCTCGAGCATGAGGTAGGGGTTGACCGCGGCGGCGCCGTAGCCGATCAGCGTCGCGACGCTGTGGACGCTGCGGGTCTCGCCGGACTCGACGACCAGGCCCGCCTGGAGGCGCGTGCCCTCGCGGACGAGGTGATGATGCACCGCCGCGACCGCGAGGAGCGAGGGCACCGGCGCGCGCAGCGAGCCGACGGCTCGGTCGGAGAGGATGAGGATGTTGATCCCCTCGGCGAGCGCCGCGTCGGCTTCGGCGCAGAGCCGCTCGAGGGCCAGATCCAGACCTGGCGGCCCCTCCTCCACCGGCCACGTGACGTCCAGCGTGCGGGCCTTGAAGATCGCCGAGTGCACCTGCCGCAGCTGCTCGAGCTCCGAGTCGAGCAGGATCGGGCTTTCGAGCACGAGCTGCCGCGCGTGCTCGGGCGTCTCGTCGAGGAGGTTCTTCTCGGAGCCGATGCTCGCCTGCAGGCTCATCACGATCGCCTCCCTGATCGAGTCGATCGGCGGGTTCGTGACCTGGGCGAACAACTGCTTGAAATAGGAGTAGATCAGCCGGTGGCGCTCGGAAAGGACTGCGAGGGGCGTGTCGGTGCCCATCGAGCTGACCGCCTCCTCCGCGTTTCGCGCGAGCGGCGCGAGGATCACCTTCATGTCCTCCTGCGAATAGCCGAATGCGACCTGCCGCTGGCGAAGAGGCTCGGTGGGCAGCGAGCGCGGCATCCGCGGCGGCAAGTCCACGAGTCGGACGACCTCCTGGTCGAACCAGTCGCCATACGGCCGCCGCGTGGCCACTGCCTGCTTGACCTCGTGGTCGGGGACGATCCGGCCCTGCTCGAGATCGACCAGGAAGAGCTTGCCCGGCTGGAGACGGCCCTTGCGGACAATATCCTCGGCGGCCAGGTCGAGCACTCCGGTCTCGGAGGCGAGCACGACCCAGCCGTCGCGGGTCTCCAGCCAGCGGCCGGGTCTGAGGCCGTTGCGGTCGAGGGTCGCGCCGATCACGCGCCCGTCCGTGAACGAGACGGCGGCCGGCCCGTCCCAGGCCTCCATCAGGCACTGGTGGTAGGCGTAGAACCCGACCAGCTCGGGAGGCAAGTCTGCGCGGCCCGCGGTTGCCTCGGGGATCATCATCATCATCGCGTGCGGCAGCGAGCGGCCGCCGAGCACGAGCAACTCGAGCACGTTGTCGAACGTGGCGGAGTCGGAACCGCCCGCCTGCACGACCGGCAGAACCTTCTCGAGATCGTCACCGAAGAGCGCCGAGGCGAGCTGCGACTCGCGCGCCCGCATCCAATTGATGTTGCCGCGGACCGTGTTGATCTCGCCGTTGTGGGCGATCATCCGGTAGGGGTGGGCGAGTCCCCAACTCGGGAACGTGTTGGTCGAGAAGCGCGAGTGGACGAGGGCGAGCGCCGTCTCGGCCCGCTCGTCCTGAAGATCGAGGTAATAGCCGCGCAACTGGGGCGCAGTGAGCATTCCCTTGTAGACGATCGTCCGCGACGAGAAGCTCGGCACGACCGCCTCGGTGCCGAACTCGAGCTCGAACCGGCGCCGGATCACGTACAGCTTGCGCTCGAACGCGTCCTGGTCGCCGGCGGCAGAACCGGCGGCAGCGACGACCAGCTGGCGGACGCACGGCGCCGACGCCGCTGCCGTACGCCCCGCGTGGCTCGCGTCGACGGGAACGTCGCGCCAGCAGACGACCTCCTGCTGCTCCTCCTCGACGATGGCCGCGAGCCGGGTCTCGAGGTCTCGCCGGCGGTCCTCGTCCACGGGCAGGAAGCACATCGCGACGCCGTAGCTCCCCGGCGCAGGCAGCGCCTCCCCGACCACGGCGCGGAAGAGCGCGTCGGGGAGCTGGATCAGGATTCCGGCCCCGTCGCCGGTATCCGGATCGGCGCCCGCGGCGCCGCGGTGCTCGAGGTTCTCGAGCGCCTCGAGGGCCCGCTGAACGGTCTCGTGCAGGGGCCTGGCGTCGAGTCGGGCGACGAACGCGACCCCGCAGGCGTCGTGCTCGTAGTCCGCCGCGTACAGGCTCGCCGCTCCGCGCGCGTCGGCGCTCACGGGCTGCACCCCCCGACGGGATGGGGTGACATCGGCGTTGAAATCCGCGGGTCCGCGCACACGCTCTCTCCTCGGTTATCGGTGTCGAGAGTGGATGCGGGCGCGAAGCATGACTTCAAAGAATAAAGCATCAGTGCCAGGGGGCGCGTAGTCAGATTTCTGCAGCACGCGGATGCGTCACGGCGGACGCCCAGCCGTCCAGCACCCTGCCCAGGAGGAGAGTCGCTTTCCGAGCGCGAGGCCCGGGCGGATCGCGCTCGGCCGGGCTACATCCCCATCGCGTGGTAGCCGGCGTCGACGTACAGCATCGTCCCGGTCACGTTCACGGCATCGTCCGAGAGCAGGTAGGCGGCGGCGCCACCGACGTCGTCCGCCGCGATGTGGCGGTGGAGCGGCGCGCGCTGCTCGAACATCTCCTCCATCGTCGTGAAGCCGGCGATCGACCGTGCGGCAAGCGTTCGTACCGGCCCGGCCGAGATCGCATTGACCCGGATCCCGCTCTGCCCGAGATCCCACGCGAGGTACCGCATGCTCGCATCGAGCGTCGCCTTGGCGACACCCATCACGTTGTAGTGGGGCACCGCGCGGACGCCGCCGAGGTAGGTCATCGTGACGACAGATCCTCCGCCTCGGGCCTGCATCAGCGGCTCGGCCGCCCTGGCGCAGGCCACGAGCGAGTAGGCCGAGATGTCGACCGCCATCCAGAAGCGGTCGCGCGGAGTGTCGGTGAACCGGCCTTCGAGATCCTCCGCGGCCGCGTACGCGACCGAGTGCACGAGCAGGTCGAGCCCGCCGCCGAAGGCCTCACCCGTCTCGGCGAAGACGCGGCTGATGTCTTCGTCGGAGCGGACGTCACACTCGGTCACGAGCTTCGCGTCGACCGATTCCGCCAGCTCGCGGACGCCCTTCTCGATCCGCTCGCCCTGGAAGGTGAACGCGAGCTGGGCGCCCTCCTCGTGCAGCCGTTTGGCGATCGCCCACGCGATCGACCGCTTGTTGGCGACGCCGAGAACCAGCGCCTGCTTCCCCTCGAACCGTCCGGCCATGCGACGATCCTACTGTGCTCCTCCCGCAGCCGTTGCAACACGGGATCGACGACCTCGTCCGGGGCAGCACCGATGCTCCGACGCTGGAGCGGACGGCACGCGCCCTCTCGGACAGCTACCGCGCCGGCGGGCCGGCCGCAGCCCGGGCCGCCCGGACCCCGGGCGACGTCGTCGCGTACCTCGCCACTCGAGCACCGGCGACCTTCGCCGCCGTGGCGGCCGTGCTCGAGCAGGTGCGAGCCGCTCGGCCGGAGTGGGCGCCGACGTCGGTGCTCGACCTCGGCGCCGGGCCGGGGATCGCGTCATGGGCGGCGCTCGAGACCTGGCCCGGGATCGCGAACGTGACGTTGGTCGAGGCCGAGCAGGAGATGGTGCGCGCGGGCAAGACGCTCGCGGCCGCGGGGCGCGCGCCGCTGCAACAGGCCGTCTGGTCGGGCGCGGACGCAACCACCGCCCCGGGTGCCGGAGGAACCAGCGCCGACCTCGTGCTGGCGTCGTACCTGATCGGCGAGCTGCCGCCGCACGAGCTACCCGGCTTCGCGGCGTCCGCCTGGGCGCGCGCACGCGACACGCTCGTCGTCGTCGAGCCCGGGACGACGGCCGGCTACGAGCGCGTGCTGTCGCTGCGGGCCACCGTTCTCGCCGCGGGCGGGTCGACGCTCGCTCCCTGCCCGCACGACACGGGCTGCCCGCTCCCCGCTTCGGACTGGTGCCACTTCTCGGTGCGGCTGCCGCGCACCCGCACCCACCGGCTGGCGAAGGGGGCAGAGCGAGGCTTCGAAGACGAGAAGTTCGCGTACGTCGCCCTGGGCCGCTCGCCCGGCGCGCAGCCCGAGGCGAGAGTGATCCGCCGACCCGACCAGCGCCCCGGCCATGTCGTGCTCGACCTCTGCACGCCGGCGGGACTCGAGCGCCGTACGGTGGCGCGGCGGGAGGGGGCCGGGTACAAGCGGGCTCGCAAGCTCTCGTGGGGCGACGCGCTCTAGCGGCCGGCTGGTGGCCGCCGGCGGCTGTCCGCGGCCGATCTCCGTTACGTTGACGCCGTGCAACGCGTTGCCGTCGTCACAGGTGCATCGTCGGGGATCGGCGAGGCCACCGCTCGCGCACTCGCAGCCGCCGGCTGGCACTGCGTCCTCGTCGCCCGCCGCGAGGACCGGCTGCGCGCGCTTGCGGATGCGATCGGCGGCGAGGTCGAGCTCTGTGACGTCGGCGATCGCGCGGCTGTGGAGGCGCTCGCAGGCCGGGTGCTCGGCCGCCATCCGGCGATCCAGCTGCTCGTCAACAACGCCGGCATGCCCGCCCGGGGCACCTTCCTGACGGCCGATCTCGACCTGATCGAGCAGGTGATGCGCGTCAACTACCTCGGCGGCGTCTGGTGCACGCGCGGGCTCATGCCCGGTCTCGAGGCAGCAGCAGCTGCGGGTGGCGCCCACGTCGTCAACGTCGTCTCTGTCGCCGGCACGACCTCGTTCGCACCCGCCGGCGGCTACGCCGCGTCGAAGCATGCTCAGCTCGCGTTCTCCCGCTCGCTCTCGGCGGCGCTGCGCGGCTCGGGGATCGCCGTCCACGCTGTGCTGCCCGGCTTCGTCGAGACGGAGGGCTTTCCGCAGCGGAACGTGCTCCAGAGCCGGCTTCTACGCCTCTTCGTGATCGAGCCGGAGACCGTCGCCGAGACGATCCTGAAGGCGATTCGGAAGGGCAAGGGCGAGAGCGTCGTGCCGTGGTTCCCGTACCGGCTGGTCGGTATCGCCCAGGCGGTCGTCCCCGGAGTCGTGGCGCGTTTCGTCGGGATGTCGGACTACAAGAGCGACGTCGTCTAGGCGAGATCGCTCACGCCGGCGGGCGCATCGCCGGCCGCGCTCAACGGCCTCCCCGCTTGCGGGCCACGTACCAGCCGATCTCGACCTCGTACGTCGGGCCCGGCGCCATGCCCCCCACGCGCCGCCGCTCCTCACCCGTCAGCCCGACGAGGTCCAGATACCGCTCCAGGTCGCGCGACTCGGGTGCAATCTCGTTCGTCAGCACGTCGAGGTCGTTGACGTCGAGCAGGAAACGGACGTCCTGGTCGGGCAGCAGCCGCGTGTGGGACGGGTCGCGCGCCATCTCGAAGCGGTCGGTCCCGGCGGAGACGACGGGATCAACGGAGCCGAGCTGGTCGACGAGCAGGATCCGTCCGCCTGGTCGCGTCACGCGGGCGAGCTCCGCGACGACGAGCTCGGGCCGGTGCACGTGGTGGAGCACGCGGAGGCAGCCGACGATGTCGAACGAGCCGTACTCGAACGGCAGGGCCGTGGCGTCGCCAACGATCAGCTCGCAGTTGTCGGGAGCGTTGGCATTCCCCGCCGCCACGAGCTCCTCGGAGAGGTCGACACCGACGACGCTGGCGACGAACGGCGCGAGGGCGAAAGCCAGTGCTCCGGCTCCGCAGCCGCTGTCGAGCGCCCGCTCGGAACCGGTGAGGGGAGCGAGAAGCGTCCGCACGCGCTCACCGAGCGCCGCTGCGCGATCGTCCTGCATGGCGACCCTGCGTCCGACCACGTCACTCATCGCTGAACACTCGTTCCGCTCGGGTGGCCCGCGAGACGATCCCGCAGGCGATCTCGTACGGGATGGTGCCTGAAATCTTCGCGTGCTCCTCGATCCGGACGCCGTCGCCCACGAGCGTGACGGTGTCTCCCTCGCCCGCGGCGGGAGGAAGAAGGACTGCGAGCGCATCCATCGAGACGGTGCCGACGACCCGCGCGCGCTCCCCCGTCACGACGACCTCGGTCCCCGTCAGGTCCCGACGGAACCCGTCCGCATAGCCGATCGGAACGATCCCGATCCGGGTCTCCTCGTGGGCTACGAACCGGCGTCCGTACCCCGTGCTCTCCCCGGGGGCGAGCGTCTTGACGAGCGCCACGTAGGACTCCCACCTGAGAGCGGCCCGCAGTTGCACCGGGCCCAGGGTGTCCTCGGCAGGATCCGCGACGAAGGGCGAGATCCCGTAGATGGCGATCCCGCAGCGAACGGCGTCGAGATGCGAAGCAGGGTGGCGGAGCGTCGCGGCGCTGTTGGCAATGTGGCGCGTCAGCTGCGGGTGGGGCGCCGTCGCCTCGAGGAAGCGCGTCAGCTGGGTCTCGGTGAACCCGGGATCCTCGTCGGCGGCGGCAAAGTGGCTCATCAGGCCGACGACGCCCGATTCCGGCATCGCGAGCTCCGAGAGTCCCCAGCGTCCCATCCCGGTGTCGAGCTTCACGTGCACGGGAACGCCCTCCGGGGCCTCGCCGGGCGCGATGCAGAGCTCGAGTCGCGCCTCCCGCGCCACAGCCGCCTCCCCGGGGGCAACCGGCCCGAGTACGATCAGGCGGCTCGCGGGCAAGGCGCGGCGCAGCTCCACCGCCTCCGCCAGCGTGGCCACGCCGAGCGCGTCGGCGCCCGCGTCGACGGCCGCGCGGCCGACCTCGACCGCGCCATGGCCGTACCCGTCCGCCTTCACGACCGCCCACAGCTCGGCGCGGTCGAGCAGGCGCTTCAGCGCCCTTACGTTGTGCCGGATCGCTGCGAGATCGACGGTGACGAGCGAGCGGAGCATTGTTGTCATTGTCGCTGCAGCCGTCAGACGTCGGCCGTGAAGCCGTCCCAGGCGAACCGGATGTCCCGACCATCCGCCTGCAGGCGCTGCTCGACCCGAGCTAGGTCGTCGTATGAAATGCAGTCCATCTCCTCGACGTGGCTCAATACGACGCGGGTCGCAGCGAGCTCACCGACGATCCCGAGCGTCTCCTCGAACGTCGCCTCGAAGCGGAGCACGGGATGCTCCTCGTGGATCAGCCGCTCACCGGTGAAGAGGTCGAACTCGCAGATCCCCATCGGCAACACCGCCAGGTCGCACCCGGTCGCAGCAGCGGGGGGCGACCAGCCGTTGAGCTCGTCCATGGCGACGAGCAGCCGACGATCGCCTTCGGTCAACTCGAACGCGTAGACGTAATCCTCCGAAACGCGGAACGGCCGCACCGTGACACCCCCGACGTCGACTGTCTCCCCGTCACGGAGCTCGTGGATCCGGATCCAGCCGCGGTCCTGCATGAACTCGAGATGCGCCATCCCACCGAGCCAGATCCGGAAGTCCGCAGCCACCTGCTCGGGCAGGTAGATATCGGTCACGAGGGGTCGCTTGGCCTCGCGCGGCCACGTGCGGAAGTCGCCGTTCCTCGTCTCCCAGACCCGGCGCCCCATCGTGTGATCCGGGTGCCAGTGCGAGTAGAAGCAGGCGGCGACCTCGGCGATCCCGGCCCGCTCCAGCTGGAACTTCGACTCCTCGGGCGTGTCGAAGAGGATATTCGGCCCGTGGACGAACGTCGACGGCCCTGTGCGCGCGAAGCGGCCGCCCTTCTGGCGCGCCTCGGCGCAGACGCGACAGTGACAGGCCGGCCGCGGGATCGTCGCCGCACCGCCGGATCCGAGGATCTCGACCTTCACACTCCGATCCTATTGAGCCGGAGATGCAGCGGCCTATCACCTCGACACGGGGCGGACACTCGCGAGTCGCCCCGCGGCGGCGCCAGCTGTCGATGCGCCGTCTCTCTGCACTCCCGGACTGCGGTCGGCCTAGGACCCGGCGGACCCGACCAGAGACGGCGGCTCGAGCGCCCGTCCGAGGAACGAGTCCAGCCAAACCTCCAGCATGAGAATGGCCAGCAGAAGCTCGCTGTGGTCGGATCTCCCCCGACCGTGCTCGGCGACGAGCTCACGGACGACGACTTCGTCCAGGAATTCCGCGAACCGTGGTTCCTCGCGAAGGAGGTAGCGGCGGATCGACCCGTCGAGTTGGGCCCGGAACCACGCGTCGGCGGCGTGACGGAAGAACCCGACCTTGCGCTTGCCGATCACGCTCTCCGGCACGAGACCGCGCGCCGCCTCCCGAAGTACGTGCTTCGTCGTCAGGCGCCTGACCTTGAGGCTGCTCGGGATCGTGGCGCAGAGCTCCACGACTCGTTGATCGAGGAAAGGAACCCTGATCTCGAGCGAATGGGCCATCGAGGTGTGATCGAAGTAGTGGAGCAAGGCGTCGACGAGGGCGAGCCTGCTGTCCAGATACATGCTCGCCGGCAGCGGGTCGTCGGCGAGCCCTACCGCGTACGGCGCCAGGGCCTCCACGACGATCCGGTCATCCGCGCCGGCGAGCGCTCCTGCGAGGAGCCTGCCCCGGGTCGACTCGTCCATCCGACCGCTCATCGCGAGATGACGGTCGACCGGGCCGGCCGCTGCGAGCGTCCTCGCCGGGCGCCCGAGCCGGCGACTCGGGATGTGGCTCGCAAGCGACGCGGTCAGGCGTCCCGGCGTCCCGAGCCGCCCCCAATGCCCCGCGAGCGAAGCCGCGCGGTGTTTCTTGTAACCGCCGAGTAGCTCGTCGGCGCCCTGGCCCGACAGCGCCACCGAGACAGTCCTCGACGCGAAGTCGGAAAGAGCGAGGAATCCGAGCGAGGAGACGTCCGCAACGGGCTCGTCGAGATGCCACACGAGCTCTTCCAGGTCGACGCTGTCGTCGACGAGGGAGAGCTCGAGCTCATGATGATCTGTCCCGAAAGCGCTTGCCACCATCCTCGCGTCGGCGAGCTCGTTGTCTTCCGCCGCCTCGACGAAGCCGACGGAGAACGTCTTCACAGGCTGGCTCGTGTTCCTCGCCATCAGGGCAACGACGACACTCGAGTCGAGCCCGCCGCTCAACATCGCGCCGAGAGGGACGTCGCTCATCAGGCGAACGCAGACGGCATCCTCGAGCTCGGCGAGGAGCCGCTGACCGTATTCCTCGGAGTTCGCGGGGCGGACGGTCGCCGCCGGCAACGGCTGCTCCCAGTAGGTGGTGTGGCGGACGCCCGTCCGGTCGATCGTGAGGCTCTCGCCGGGTAGGACCTTCAAGACGCCTTTGAGCAGCGTCCGGGGGCCGGGGACGTACCCGAAGGTCAGATAGAGGTAGACGGCCTCGGGGTCGACCGTGGCTTCCACGAGGCCGCTTCCGAGCAGGCTCTTGAGCTCGGATGCAAACACGACAACGTCGCCGGAATCCGCGTAGTAGAGCGGCTTCACCCCTGCCCGATCGCGTGCGAGGATCAGCTTCTCGCTTCTCGAGTCCCAGACCGCGATCCCGAAATCGCCGCGCAGAGCTCGGGGGAAATCCTCGCCGTACCGCTCGTAGAGATGGGGCAAGATCTCCGTGTCACAGCGGGTGCGGATGGCGTGGCCGTCCTCCCTGAGGGCCTGTCGGAGCTCATCGTGGTTGTAGAGCTCGCCGTTTTGAATCGCCCAGATGTCCCCGGTCTCGTTCGAAAACGGCTGATGCCCTGCTTCGACGTCGATGATGCTCAGCCGTCGGACTCCGAGCGCGACTCCGTCATCCTGGTACGTGCCACGGTCGTCGGGCCCGCGATGCACCATCATGTCGGTCATCCAGTCGAGTCGCTCCGGCTCGATCACCGGTTGCCTTTCGCCTCGGACCCGGACGACCCCGCAGATTCCGCACATATGACCGTCAGCCTAGTCGACGACTCGCGGAGCCCGACGCGCACTCGCGGAGTCGTCGCTCGAGCTCAGCTGCCGTACCCGATTCCCACCGACGCGGCCGGGACGAAGTCGCCGTTCGGGGGTCTGCCGATCCGCATCTCATGCCCCGTCACTCTCGCAGGCCCACCCGGGTTCCAGTGCTGCTCGTCGGGCGAGGCGAGGTAGCCGAGGTTCGCGACCCAGAAGTCCTCGTGGACTTCGCGCCAGTAGCCTCCCGCGTGCGGAGCCTTCCAGAGCGCGTAGGCGTCGGGCGTCGTCTGCTCGATATCGACGCGGCGATATTCCCAGCTGCCGAGCCTTATGGGACCGAACTGGTGCGGCATCGTCTGAAGGCCCACACCCGCCGTCTTGATGGTGACGTTCGAGAGCCGCAGCCGAAACGGGCCGCGGAACGTCTGGATCGCGTCGGTGTGGACGCGTCCGACCGGTTGCAGCGGCTCGAGCCGGCAGCGCACGACCTGAACGGTGGCACCTTCGCCCTCGTCGAGGACGATCGCCTGGCCGATTCCGCGCCCGTGGATCCAAAGTCCTTCGACATGCACGGTACCCGTCTGGTTCTTGAGATAGAGACCGTATGCGTCGCTGATCTCACTCGAGGAGTCGATGGGCTCGTTGGCGGCGATCTCGCCGCCAACGATGACGACGTTGCGGCCGCCGACAACCCAGAGACCGCCCTTTGCGGTCAGAGGAGAAGAAGGCAGCTTCAGCACATAGTCCTTCCCATCGGCAAGGAACAGGCGGCTGTTGTCGTTCGAGACGGTGATCGTGCTCGGTGCGGTCAGTTCCGGCGGCCGTGGCACCGTGTCCTCCGACCGGCGGGCGAGAGTCAACGAGATCGCGATGACCAAGACAATCGCCGCTCCGCCAACGAGGAGACGCAGTGCCCGTGCGTTCGGCGTTCGCCCGTGCGCCATCGATCGAGTGTAGACACGAGGCCCTCAACGCTCGACGAGGCTGTCTCCTGCGGGAGGGCTACGTACTAGTCCGGAGCCCCGGGCCGTCCGGCGCTACCACCGTCATGTGCCTGCGCCGGCGGGGCACCGAGCCCTCGCCCCATCGGGACTGCGCCAGGGCGCTGACGACCGTCGACGAGCATCATGGCCCGTTCCTGGCGTGAGGCGGACGGCAGCGGCGTGGATGCCGGGGCGACGAACTCCTCGCCGCGCTTCCGCGACGGCCGTACGAGCAACGCCCAGCTGGGCTGCTTGCCGAACTGCGAGAGAATTGCAACCGTCTCACGGACCTCGGCCGCACGCGTCCCATTCACCGCGACGAGGACGATGACATCTGCTTCGAGCGCAAGCACCTCGCCTGCCGCCGTGCCGCCGGGCGTCCCTCCCACGTCGATCACCAGCTGCTCTTCGGATGGTGACATCCCATCGCGAGCGGACCGCCTCTCCGACCTCACCCACCCCTCGAGCAGTTGATCGGCGACCGCGACGGCCGCCTTCTCAGACGACTCGGCGACGGCCAACAGAGCAACACGCACCGGTGGTGCGCCGCCCAGGTCTATCCAGCGGTCGAGGAGCGCGCCAAGAGAGCGACTCGTCGTCTGATCGAGCGACGAGGCGGCGCACCCCGCCTCCGTGCTCAGCGCCTTGACATGGTCGATCCGACCGTCGGATCGCTCCCAGGCGAGGATCAGGACGATCGCAAGGGCGATCCCGAGGATGACGCCCAGGATCGCGACCTGGATCCCCGACATCGTCCGGGAGCTTGCGATCGAGGGGAGATGCACGATGGCGAGCGAGCCGGGGGCAATCCGCGGCGACACCGGCTCCGGGCCGGTGACCGCCTGCGCGAAGATTCGCGCGCCGGCGATCGCGATGCTGGAATCGCCGTCCGTGTAGCTGAGCCGCAGGAGCGACGTGTCGAAGTCGTGCGTCACCAGTGCGTTCTTCAGTACCTCGTCCTGCGTCCGCCCGATCTGACTGGCGACACTGCCGAGTATCTGCCTGTCCTCGGGAATCAGGTCGGCATAGGTCGTAGCGAGGTTTGTCGCCTCGCCTGCAGTTCCGGCGGCAGACGCTGGCACAATGATGACTGCCTCGGCGGTGTATCGGTCTGGCAGGAGGCTCGCGATCATGAACGCGGAGAGCGCACACGCCACGGCCGACACCATGACAAACCACCCCCACCGCAGAAGCCACGACCGCCTCAACGCCTGCTCCGCAACGGGTCAGTGGTTGACATTGGATGCTGGCGCACTTGAATTCGGAGTATACGGAGGGGAACTTGAAGCGCGGTAGAGGGGCCGCGGCGGCCTCTGGCCGCTCCTTCTCTCTGTGGATCGGCAGGCCAGGGGCGAAAGTTGAGCCCCGCAACTCCACGCTTCCCCACCCGTCGCGGCCCGCCGCGAAATCGCGCCTCACCCGATGAGCCTCCGCGAGACGGCAATGCGCGGCGGGGGTTACCTGGCCGGGCGGGAGGTTCTCGGGATCGCCGTCAGGTTCGTCGGGGTGCTGCTCGTCACCCGGTTCATCGGGCCATCCGACTTCGGCATCTACTCAGGGGTATTGGCCCTCGTCACCCTCCTCGCCACATTTGCACAGCTGGGCGCCGAAGTGTTCCTGATCCGTTCGGAGGAGGAACCGGCCGAGCACGTGTACGACCAGGTGTTCTCGGTTCTTTTGATCTCGACCGCCGCGACCGTCGTCCTGGGCCTGATCGGGTCGTTCGTGGTTTCGGCCTTCGTCGGTCAGAACGACTTCGTCCTGCCGTTTCAGGTTCTCCTTCTCGCGCTGCCTCTCGGCGTTCTCTGGGCACCGGCACAAGCCAAGATCGAGCGACGCTTCCACTTCCGGCACATGGCGATGGCGCAGTTGACCTCGGACATCGTGCTCTACGTGGTCGCCGTGCCGTTGGCGATTGCCGGCGTCGGGCTCTGGGCCCCGATCGTCGGCACGTTCGCCTCGTACGGCTGCCTCCTCGTACTCAGCTACATCTTTGCTGCGTACCGGCCCAGGCTCGCCTTCTCACGCGCCCTCACGCTCCGGCTCGCACGCTTCGGCGCTGCCTTCACCCCCGCCGGAATGCTCGCCCGGGTCGAGTACCTGGTGAACCCCCTCGTCGTCGGCCCGATCCTCGGCGCTGCGAGCGTGGGCTACGTTGCGCTGGCACTCCGCCTGGTGGACACCGCCAGCTTCATCCTCCGGGCGACCTTCCGGGTATCGCTCGTGGCCTTTGCCCGTGTGCAACGAGACGAGGCGCGTCTCCGTCGCGGTTTCGAGGAGACGATGAGCCTTCAGGTTCTCGCGTTATCGCCTCTCCTCGTCGGTTTCACAGTGGCCTCGCCATGGCTGTTGCCCCTGCTCTTCGGCGACGAGTGGAAGCCCACGTTGGAGGTGCTTCCACTCGTAGCCGCTTCGACACTCGCGTTCTGCGTTTTCAACGCCCACTGCGCCGTGCTGTACGTCCTTGGCCGCACGGCCGTCGTCAGCGCGATCGAGTTGCTCCGCGTCATCCTCCTGTTCCTCGGGGCGCTCCTGCTCGTTCCGCTCTTCGGTCTCGTCGGATACGGGGTTGCGCTGTTGGTGACCTCGCTCGGCTGGTGGCTCGCACACCGGGAGGTCCGAAAATTGTTGCGATTCCGGTACGGTCTCGCAGCCATGTGGACGGCCGTCTTCCTGCCCCCGCTCTTCTTCCCCCTCGTGGAAAGCACGTGGTGGAGACCCGTGCTGTTCGTCCCACTCCTGATCGCCTTGCGCAACGCCGGCGCCCGTGCACAGCTTCGGCAGCTGGCGGTCTTCGTGAAGGCTGTGACTGCTCTGATGTACGAGCCGCGAGCGAGGTCCTAGCTTTGAGGGCGGGAAGCAGGTGACGACTGCGCTCCCTCCGTTGCAACGGACGGAACTGCTTCTGCCGAGCCTCGCGAGCAACACTGTCACGTCGAGTCATCCCGTGATCTGCGGGAGGTTCACCCCCGCTCGGGGAGAACGTCGGGCCCTCTGCAAACCCGGCTCACCGTGACGCCCGGGTACGCGTGGGCCAGGCGTGCGGGAGTGCCCGACGGTTCCGGATCGCCTGCACTGAACCTCGGCGGTCACTCGTGACGCGCCCACCGGTCGTCTTCCTGGCATGGAGTTCCGTCGCCGGCCGCTCTCACGAGATCGCCGCGGCGCTCGGGGGCGAAGCGCGCTGCTTCTACGGCGTCGGACTCGCGCGTCGCCAGCCCGCGCTGATCCGTTATCTCGTCAACAGCCTGCGCACGGTGGCGTATCTCGTCGCACGCCGCCCACGAGCCCTGATCGTCACGAACCCTCCCGTGTTCGCCGCACTGGTCGCGTACCCGTACGCGCGACTTGCGCGCGCGCCGCTGCTCCTGGACAGCCATCCCGATGCGTTTCGGTCCGACGGGCCTCACGCGCGGTTCCTGGGCATCCATTCGTGGCTCGCCCGTCGTGCCCGCGCCACTCTCGTCACGACCGACGACCTGGTTTCGCGGGTGGAAGCATGGGGTGGCGTCGGACTCGTCGTCCACGAGCCGCCACCCGACCGGGAGGCGATGCCCGGGGCGCGGCTCTCCGCCCGGCCGCGCGTCCTCGTCCTCGGCACGCTCTCGTCGGACGAGCCGGTCCTGGAGCTACTCGAGGCAGCGCGGAGATCGCCCGAATTCGAGTTCAAGCTCACCGGCGACACGCGCAGATGCGAGGCGGCACTCATCGAGTCGGCGCCCGCCAACGTGGAGTTCCTCGGGTTCCTCAACGGGCGTGACTATTCCGCGGCGCTCCAGGGGGCCGACATCGCAGTCGTGCTGACGACCTGGCTGCGCTGGGCCGTCCCGAGATCGGCATACGACGCCGTCTATGCGCGCCGACCGCTCGTCGTCTCGGATTCGGAGGTGCTCCGAGAGGTGTTTCCGCTCGCGATCCCCGTTCGCAACGACCCACCCGCTATCGCGGCGGGGATTCGGGAGGCGGTAGTCCGTCACGAGGAGCTCACCCGGGGCTCCACCCAGGCGCTGCATCTGCAGCAGATGCGCTGGGAGGCGCAGCTCGAGCGGCTCCGAATGCTCATCAGTCGGAATGTCGATCCCAGGGCGCCCGAGACCCCCTCGTAGGCCGACTACCGCGAGATGACGAACCATCCTCGCTCGAGCCAGCGGCGCGTGACCTTGCCCTCGGCCCCGCGCCGGTCAGCCGCCACCCGCCACGTGTAACGCCCGGGCGGAAGCGCGTGTGGGACGACCGCATGAGTTCTGGTCGTAAAGAGCACCTTGACCATTCGCTTCGACGAGTAGATCTCGACCCGGTAGCGCACGGCTCCACGTGGTCGCCACGCAAGCTTCAGCCTGAGCGTCGCCGCGGCGGGATCATCGATCAGGCGCGGGGCCTGTCGCGGCGGCAGGAAACCGCTCCCCAGCAGTGCGGCGCCCAGGACGACAGCGATCAGCAGCCTCGACGTGCGCGCGAGCCGCACCCCGCGTCGCGAGCGTGACTTGGATGCTTCCTCTATCGCCGGCTCTCGGCCCGCCGGGCGCGGTGCTGTCTGCTCCACCGGTGCCGCCGAGGCGGGAGGCGGAGACTGAACGACGGAACCTCGGGTCACGAGTGGCTGCGCCCCACCACGGCCGTTGCTCTGACCCGGGCAGCGAGCTCCGGGTCAACGAGCACGAGCTCGGGAGTAATGGGTTCGTCGACAGGACTCATTCACTGATGGTTCGCCCTCGGCCTCGATGGCCCTCCGGGGGTCGTACGAGATCCGAGCGCATGCGGCTCCATCGGCTCCGGATAACGCCCGAACCCCACCGATTCCTCCATCTCAGGGAGAAAGAGCCCCCAGCCGGGGGAGGCCGTCGGGCCCCCGCCCGCCCGATCTGGACGGGATGGACAAAATGCGCACGGCCGCCCCTTCCCGCATGTCTCCTCAAACGGTCGCCTTCGCGGCGATCGTGATCGTCTCCCTGCTGCTCGTCCCGACCGCCGCGTCGAAATGGGTCAGTGACACCTCCGCTCCGGTTCAGTACAAAACCTTGACCTCGCTCGCAGTGGTCGGTGCATCGTCATCGACGGTGTCGCTCTCGTGGTCGGATCCGGACTCGGTGGGCTCGTACGATGTTCGCGTCGACGGCGACAGGGTCGCGCTCGCTCGCGGGACATCGGCGACGGTGACCGGACTCCCGTGCGGTAAAACCTTCACCTTCAGCGTCAACTCGAAGGCCGGCCGGTTCAGCTCGCCGCCGATCTCCACGTCTGCGTCGACCGTCCAGTGCTCTACCGCCCCGGCGCCTGCGCCAGCACCTGCGCCGAAACCCGTTGCGGTAAAGACGCCGACTCCGGCCCCTGCCCCTGCCCCTGCCCCTGCCCCAGCCCCGCCCCAGCCCCTGCCCCTGCCCCCGCCCCCGCCCCCGCCCCCGCCCCCGCCCCGGCCCCAGCCCCTCCCCCCGCCCCCACACCGCCGCCTCCCGCGACCTCGTCCCCAACGGCGCTGCGCTGGGAGAAGCCGTCCTTGACCTCCCCGGTGACGATCAACGTCACCAACGCGAACGCCCGCCTGAACCTGAACGCAGGGCAGGACTACATCGTCAAACTGCCCGGAACCCCGTTGACCGCTTCCGGTGGACTCTGGTTGATCGGCGGGCGCAACATCATCGTCGTGGGCGGCGAGATCTTCGACGACTCGCCGATCTCTTCACCGACGTCCGTGGACGAGGCCTATGGCATCTACCTGAAGAACCAGACGGGCACCGTCCATCTGGAAGGACTGTGGGTGCACGGCCGCGGCGTAGGCCAGGCGGTCGTGATGGACGAAGGCCAGGGAGCGACAGTGCAGATCCAGAACTGCCGCTTCGAAACGCTCCATCCTGTGGGCTATGTGCACACGGACGGAATCCAGAGCTGGAGTGGCCCCAAGAAGCTTCTCCTCGACAGAGTGACGATCCAGACGGCGGGAGTTGGCATCCAGGTTCAGCCTCGTCAGTACTCGCCCGTGTCGCTGGGCAGTTGGAGCTGGCACCGGATGAACGTCGTCCAGCAGACAGCCGCCGCATACGCTCTCTGGAAGAATTCGGACGCCTGGTGGGCGCTCGATCAGAGCGATCTGTTCGTTCGCAACCTCGGATATCTCGCCTGGGCGAATGTCGACAGCTACCCGGTCGGCTGGAACCGCTGGAACCCCGGCGGGGATGCCCAGATCACGGGAGAGGCATGGAAGATCGGCCTCAGACCGGAGGGTGACTTCGTTCCCGCGGGCGCCGTAGGAACCGGCTACAACCCGGCCTGATCATTCGGCACGGCCGGCCGGGATGGGGAGCTCAGCCCATTCCGGCCGGCAGGCCAACTGCCATGCTCCGGTGCCGCCGGCGACACTTCAGGGCTTCGCGGGCCGGGTGAGACAACACGAGTCGCGCTCGCCCGGACGGCCATCAAGCCGGCGAGCGTCCACAGAAGAGGCGCCGGCCCGCTGTCGAGGAAGTACGTGGCGATCGTGTCGATCACCAGCAGCAGGGGAACGGCTGCGAGAATCACGCGCCCGACGATCCTACGCTCGGTCTCTTCTGTGACGGCTGCCACCCTCGCTCTGGCGAAGAGCGCCGCCATCAGTCCGGCGTAGACGAGAAGCAACGGCACGCCCCCCCGAAGAAGCAAGGTCACGTACAGCGACTCGGCGTACGCGAAGTAGAGCCTGGGAGGCAGGGTCGGCCCGTATCCGGTCACGAGGTTTTCCTCGATCACCGGGAAAAACTGGGTCTTCCAAACGGTGTAGCGGAACGCGATCGTCTGTGGCGCGATCGACTGATCCTGGGTGACGGACGTATCGCGATACTGCTCTTGGACGCGGTTCAACACGAGCGGCCCGAACAGCACGGCGCCACAGGCCGCGATCACGACCAGCCAGCGGAGGACGCGGCGTCCCTGACCCACCGAGATCCCGATGATGAAGGCGCCGCCGATCGCCCCTAGCAGGGGTGCCAGGCTTGCTGTTTGAAGGAGCGCCGCCAGCGCGAGTGCCATTACCACCAGCAGCAAGCGTTTGCGGATGATTCGCTGCCCTGTCTCGAGAACGACGCTCAGCCCGAGAAGCACGACCAGAAGGAGGTAGCCAGCGAGGTTGTGCCAGTGCGGGAAGGGGCCTGTGGCGCGCGGAACTCCGCTAACGGTCGACTCGTAGATGGTGGTCCCCGTGAGTGAATCGATCAGTGGTCTGATGCCGCCGACGTCGTACTGCTGCATCACCGTGATCAGGGAGACGGGGATGCTCACGAGCAGGACGAGTCGAATGGCTCGGGCGCGCTGCTCCGGGGCGGGTAGCCCGGTAACGATTGCCCGGTAGAGGAGGAAGAACTGCAGGGGCCCGATCAACGTGCCCAGGATGTCACTCGTGAACGCGCCCTCGTGCCGAATGACGTTGAGCCACACGAGCCCAGCTGTCGCGACGACGTAGCTCAGGGCCATCCAGTCGAACGCACCCCACCGCGGCGCCTTCTTCGCGGTGACGAGGATGATCGTTGCGATGCCCGCCACCAACAGCTCGGACATCCGGAACCCCGGTACCGGAAACCCCCGGCGAAGCCCCGACAGGGCCGGCGCGAGGGCCACGAGCGTGTATGCACCGTACGCTGGCCATCTCAGGATGACGAGACCTATCGCGACCGCACCGACCGCACCGAGGCCCGCGGCCGGACCGAGCGTCGCCGCGGCCCCGACAACGAATGCACAGAAGGCCGCGAAGATGACGAGTGTCGACTTGTGCGGGGGTGCCCCTCCGTCCTCCTCGCGTCGCCGGGCGGCCGGGGAGGCTGTGTGCGCACGCGGGAGACGGGATGATCTGACCACGACCGCTGCGCACAGAGTAATGACGTTCGCCGCTACCTGTCGCCGCTCGCGCCACGACGGTCGCCAGCGACCCGCAAGGCGCGGTCGTACGCCGCCAAGAGAACGGGTTGGGACTGCGACCAGCTGAACCGATCGACGACGCGTGCCCGACCTTCTGCACCCATGCGTTCCCGTCGCGCGGGGTCGTCGAGGAGCTCGTCGATGGCTGTGGCCCAGCCCTCGCCGTCCGCGGCGAAGACGGCTCCGGCGCCGGCGGTTGCGATCGACTCACGAAGATCGAAGGCGACGACCGGGCGTCCGACCGCCATGTACTCAGCGACCTTGATCAAGGTCGAGCTCTCGTTGAGCGCGTTGCGTGGCTCCGGTGAGAGACAGACGTCACAGCTTGCGATGATCTCCACGAGCCGTTGACGGTCGGATACGAACCCGAGGAACGTCACGAACCCCTGCAGCGCCGCCGCCTCCACGCGGGCCCGGGCTTCGGGGAGAACGTCACCCTCACCGACAAAGATCGCATGCCAGTCCGACCGACGCCTCGACAGGATCGCAAGGGCGTCGATTGCCTCGATGACTCCGTCCTGGCTCCCCATCAATCCCACGTAGCCGAGCAGGTGCGGTGCCTTCTCCCGAAGTCCGGGGTCCGGCGGCACTGGACGGAACACGTCTGGATCCGGGCCGTTTCTGACGACGAAAACGTTTTCCGGCCGTACCCCTCCGCGACCGATCGCGACCGCACGGAATGAGTCGTTCGGCGCGATGACGACGTCAGCGAGTCTGAAACCGATCCTCTCTGCAACGAGCAGTGCCTTTCGGGCCAGAGGACGAGGGCCGAACTTCGCCGCGAACAGTTCGGGGCTGAGGTCGTGGTGGTCCAGGATGGTCGCGGCGCCGCGGGCGCGTAGCCCGCGCGCCGCCAGCAGCAGGAAATCGGGCGGGGTTGCGGCGTGGACGACGTCGAAGCGTTCCCGCGCTGCCAATCGGCGTACCAGGCGACGTATCTCCCACAGCGCCTTCGCGTATTCGGCAACGTAACCGCGGAAGCCTCCCTCGTGCTGCGCCGGGGTGAAACGGTGAATCGAGATGCCGTCAACCGTCTCGTTCGAGTGGGTGTCACGCGAATGGCCCCTCGGACAGATGACCGTTATGTCCCAGCCTGCCTGTAGGAGTGTCAGACACTCGGGCCACACGCGCGGGTCGGACGGGACCGACGCGTTTTCGACGAGTAGGAGCGCGTGCGGCATGTCCCGATCGTAGTGATGCCACTCGTACAGGCGCCCCGGCGTCCTCAACTAGGATCGCTGCCATGTCGATTTCGATGCGACCCGTCGTGCCCTTCCTCGATCTTCGTTCCCAGAACGACGTCCTCCGTGCCGGGCTTCTCGAAGACATCGCTCAGATCCTCGATGCTTCAGCCTTCATCAACGGTCCCGCGGTGGCCGAGTTCGAGGAGGCGTTCGCCACCTATTGCGGTGGCCGCCATTGCGTCGGGGTGGCGAGCGGTCTCGACGCGCTTCGCCTCGCGCTCGTCGCCTCCGGGGTTGGAGAGGGCGACGAGGTGATCGTGCCGGCGATGACCTTCATCGCCACCTGGGAGGCGGTCAGCCAGACGGGAGCAACGCCGATCCCGGTCGATGTGCGTCCCGACGACTTCGGGATCGACCCGGAGGCGGTCGGTGCAGCGATCTCGAGCCGAACGGCGGCCGTCCTCCCGGTTCACCTTTACGGCCAGATGGCAGATCTCGACGCGCTCCTGCGCATTGCCGCCGCTAGCGGCCTGGCTCTCGTACAGGACGCTGCCCAGGCCCATGGCGCGACGCGCGACGGTCGACGACCGGGCGAGGTCTCGCCTTCTGCGTTCAGCTTCTACCCGGGAAAGAATCTCGGGGCGCTCGGTGACGCCGGCGCGATCGTGACAGACGACGCGCAACTCGCGCTGCGGGCGCGCGCCCTGCGCGAGCACGGGCAGCGCGAGAAGTACCGCCACGAGGAGATCGGCTGGACTGCCCGGCTCGACACGATCCAGGCGGCCGCCCTCCTTCGCAAGCTGCCTCTCCTCGACGACTGGAATGCGGCGCGCAGAGCGATTGCGAATCAGTATTCGGTGGCCCTCGCGGGTGTGGGTGATCTCGTCCTTCCCGAGACCGTCTCCGGTGCCCTGCACGCCTGGCATGTCTATGTCGTACGCACGGCCGATCCAGAGGGCATGGGGGCGTACCTGCGCGACCAAGGGATCGGCACGGGCCGCCACTATCCGGAGCCCCCGCACATGAGCGGCGCGTACGCGCGACTCGGGCATGGTGTCGGCTCGTTTCCGGTCTCGGAACAGGTCGCGCGCGAATGTCTCTCCTTGCCCCTCTTCCCGGGTATGACCGAGCTCCAACTCGAAGCCGTCGTCGAGGCGATCTCGAACTGGTTTGCAGGTTGAAGAACGTTCCCGCCAACGACGCTCCGTTTCGCATCCTGGCCGACGTCGAGCTCGACGATGACGTCGTTGTCCACTCGTTCGTCAATCTCTACGGCTGCTCGATCGGCCCGAGGACGCGTGTCGGGACGTTCGTCGAGATCCAAAAAGGAGCCTCGATCGGGTGCGACTGCAAGATCCAGAGTCACACGTTTATCTGCGAGGGAGTGACGATCGGCGACGAGGTGTTTGTCGGCCACGGTGTCATGTTCATCAACGACAAGCACCCACGGGCGACGACACCCTCCGGCGCGTTGCAAGGGGACGGTGATTGGGAACTACTGAGGACGGTCGTCGAACAGGGAGCAGCGATCGGTAGCGGCGCAGTCATCCTCGGCGGGGTGCGCATCGGGACCGGCGCCCTCGTGGGAGCAGGCGCCGTAGTGACGAGCGACGTCCCGCCCGGCGAGGTCGTCGTCGGCATTCCGGCCCGGTTGCGGGTGCGCTAGAGCCCTTAGGCGCGAAGGACGCGGGCTGGCGCGCACGAACACTCGTTCCCGAGTACCGCGAACCTGCCCTGGGTCTCTTTCGAAGCTGCCTTTCGGCTCAGTCGGTCTGCCGCTGGTAGAGCCGACATCATCCCCCCGCGCTGCCCGGACGCGAGATACATCGTCCGGTGCGAAGAGGTTTGAACTAGCCAATTTGCGGGTATACGGATCGAATAACGTGCGCTACGGTGTGGGGGGACGGGAAGGCCGACCGGGTCGAAAGACCAGGCGAGCGAGGGGAGGCGTATGACTACTCAAGACAGTCGGTGGCACGCGATGCCCGCCTCCCTCTGGCGGCCTGCACGGCTACGCCGAGGTGTGATGGTGCGGCGTGCGCTGTTCGGAGCTGACCTGCTCGGAATCGTGGCTGCGCTCTATCTCGGCTCCGCGTTGTTCCCACCCGGCCCAGGAGGGACGATCGCCAGCTCGGGTGAGCTTCTCCTCTTCGCCGCGACGCTGCCCGTGTGGTTTCTCCTGCTGAGCCTTCACGGGCTGTACGGTGGCGACGGAGAGCGGGGCGACCACTCCACCGTTGACGACTTCTTCGGCGTCGTGCACGTGATGACGCTCGGCGTCTGGATCATCGCAATCTTGGCCCAGGTCACCGGCCTCGCCTCACCGGCCGTCTCGCGGCTCGCGGTCTTCTGGGCCCTCGCGATCATCCTCGTCACCTCCGGGCGCGTCATCGCACGTGCCGTTTGCCGCCGAAGGAAGGCATACATCCAACGGGTCGTCGTCGTCGGCGAGGGCGATATCGGCCAGCTGGTCGCACGGAAGATCAAGCAGCATCCGGAGTACGGCCTGGATCTGCTCGGGTTCATCGACGGAGACCCGAAGGGGAAGCGAACGGACATCAACGGGATCTCGACGCTGGGAGGGCTCGAGCGGCTTGGTTCGATCGTGGCCGATCGAAACGTCGATCGCGTGATCGTCGCATTCTCGCGCGAACCGGATGCAGCGACGATGGAGGTGATACGCGATCTCCGGGATGGGGAGATCACGGTCGACGTCGTACCCCGCCTCTTCGATCTGGTCGGCCTGCGGGCCACAGTTCACACGCTCGAAGGGCTCGCGCTCGTCTGTGTCCCGCCCGGTCGCCTGTCGCGGTCGTCGCTCTTGATCAAGCGACTGATCGACATCGCGGGCGCCTCGGTGCTCCTGATCCTGGCGCTTCCGTTCTTTGCCTACGTGGCCCTCCGGATCCGGCTCGACTCTCCGGGGCCTGTGTTCTTCCGTCAAACGCGGCTCGGCCTCGGGAAGTCGCACTTCACCGCCTACAAGTTCCGTACGATGAAGGTCGACACGTGCCAGGACGAGCATCGCTCCTACGTACGCTCGATCAGCGATGCCTCGGCGACGGTGGGCGGCAACGGTGTCTACAAGCTGGATCGGGATGACGCCGTGACACCCGTCGGGCGATGGCTTCGCAAGACGAGCCTTGACGAACTGCCGCAACTCATTAACGTCCTTCGAGGAGAGATGTCTCTTGTCGGCCCGCGTCCGTGCATCCCGTATGAAACCGAGAATTTCAAACCACACCACGAGGATCGCTTCCTAGTGCCACAGGGCATGACGGGCCTATGGCAGGTGACCGCCCGGGCGAACTCGACGTTCGGTGAGGCGCTCGATATGGACGTTGCGTACGTGCACGCCTGGTCGATCGGGCTCGACGTCCGTCTGCTCCTCCTGACACCGCTTGCTCTTGTTCGACAGAGGCTGGCGACGACGTGAGCGAGCCTGTACGCGTAGGAGTGGTGGGGCTCGGGTACTGGGGCCCGAACATCGTCCGAAACCTCCATGGGCTTGCCGAGGCCGAGCTCGTCGCCGTCTGCGACCGGGACGCAGACCGCCTCGCGCTCATCGGGCAGCGGTACCCGGCGGTGCGGCGTACACAGCATTTCGAAGACCTCCTGAGTGACCCCGAGATCGAGGCAGTGCTGATCGCCACCCCTATCTCGACGCACTTCCCGCTGGGCATGGACGTCATCGCCTCGGGGAAACACGTATTCATCGAGAAGCCTTTGGCGAGCAGTACCGGTGAGGCGTTGAGACTCGCCGCCGCGGGGGTAGACGCGGGCGTTACCGTCATGCCGGGTCACACGTTCCTCTACAGCCCGCCCGTCACCGCGATCCACGACCTCATCAGCAGTGGTGAGATCGGCGAGATCCTCTTCATCTCCTCGAGCCGAGTCAACCTCGGCCTTCACCAGTCCGACTCGAGCGTGGTCTGGGATCTCGCCCCCCACGACTTTTCGATCCTGCGTCATTGGATGGGCGAAACCCCTACGCATGTGAGTGCAACGTCACGCGCCTGCATCGTCGAGTCGATTCCGGACGTCGCGTTCATCAACCTCGAGTTCGGCTCCGGCACGATCGCCCATGTCGAGCTCTCGTGGCTCGCGCCGAGCAAGCTGCGTCGGACGACCATCGTCGGGTCGAAGAAGATGGTCGTGTATGACGACACGAGCAACGAGCCCGTGCGAGTGTTCGACTCGGGTGTGATGCCTCGCGATCCCGAGACGTTCGGCGAGTATCAACTGGCCTATCGCGCTGGAGACATCGTCTCGCCACGGATCGAGGGTACTGAGCCTCTGACGCTGCAGCTCCGCGATTTCTGCACGTCGATCCGACGGGGAACCGTGCCGCGATCCTCGATCGGCGTGGGCCTGGAGGTCGTTCGTATGATCGAGGCCGTCGACCGTTCGCTCGCTGAGGGCGGCACGCGCACCGAGCTCTCCGAGCTCCCTTACTACAGCGCGCTCGAGCAGGCTGACGTAGCCCTGTTCTCCTAGGATCGCTCGACCATACAGGTCGGTGCTGCAGCGGGTGCGCCGGCAACCGGTAATCGAAGCGATGGATGCGCTCGAGGTCGGATAACGTAGTTGCGTGCAGTCGCGGTGGGTATCGCGTTCTTGGGCTTTTCTGGCCTCCGTGATCCTCGGCGCCATTGCCGCGGTCGTCGCGAGTGGGGGAGCAGCCCCGGCGTGGCTCATTCCTGTGCTCCTCGTGCTCCTGGTCGTCCCCGCCGTCTTCACGCTGAAAGGACGGCAGGTCGGCGGTACGCTGCGGACGCGCGAAGAGCGGTCTACGAAGAGGAACCGATCGGGAGCTGACCGCTCGATCGCACGAGTCGAGCCGCGCCCGCAAGAGTCCGTGCACCCGCCCGCGCGAAGCGTCACCGTGCGCAATCACCTGAGTCCGACGAAGGCCGACTGGGCCGTCGTCGACGACGTCTGCGCCGCTCTCGGGAACCGGCAGATCGAATGGTTGCGCTCGAACGACTTCCTCGCCCCGTGGCTCGGCTCTCGCATGCGCTCGGCTCTGGATCTCGAGCCGTCCCTCACCGGCCTCGCCACAAGCCCACTGCCAGACGAGCTTCGAGCCAGCGTCCTCGCCCTCGTCGACGCGATCGAGGAGCTGTCCCGCTACCACACCGAAGAGACGCGCCCGGATCCTCTCGTCCCGGGTGAGGAGTGGCGCTTCTTCTCATGGGAAGACCTCGGAAGCAGTGACAGCAGCGAGATGTGGCACGCGCGATCAGCGCAACTACGGCGACTCTCGGTGGCGGTCGCCGATGCCTACGAGGATCTCGTGGCGGTCGCGCGCAACACGCAAAACCGGGGTGACGCGAAGCGGGTCCGCGCCTGACGGGCGCTGCTCGAACTGGGTGCAGCGAGCCGGCTTCAGAAGTGCTTCGGTGCGGGACCGACGTGGTCTGGCACAGCATCGACGAGAAGGCGGTGGGTTGCGAAGAACCGGGGGTGGCAGGCTTGGAGGACGAGACGCTCCCTGGTTCCGGGCCGGAGGACGGATAGGTCGTTTGCCTCCACGATCCGAATTCCCGTGACGCGATAGGTGATGACCGCATACGGAAGCTCGAGCATGACGGTGTCGCCGCGGGACAGCTTGTCGAGGTCGGCGAAGGGCGCCCCGAATGTCGTTCGGTGACCCGCGATGTAGGTGAGCCGCTGCTGTCCCGGCATCCCAGCGTCCTCGTAGCGACCCGGCCCAGCTCGGAGGTCTCGGGAGTTCGTTCCGTTGACGAACACCGTTTGGATACCGAGGCTGGGGATGATCAGCAGACCGAGAGGCTCGCCGGCGGACTTCCGCGCCGCGAAGGACGTGGCAAGACGTTCGAGCGAGGCCCGCGTCGGCGCCGTCGGGTTCACCACGGCGGGACGCGCCTTCGCGGCCGACTGTTTCGCGGCCGGCTGTTCCACGAACGCCTCTGCCTCACGCCGCAGATCCGAGCGCAACTGCGACTGGCGATGGGCGGTGTAGACCGCCGTGACCGGGTCTTGCCACTGCCAGACCGAGATCGTCCATGCCGCGAGCGCAGCGCCCGCTAGCAGCAGCATCCAGCTGAGGATTCGCTTTGCGGTCGCCATTCCCCCGAATGTAGCCGCTCCCGCCTCTCCCGGATGAGGGGCGACGCTAGACTGTGGCCCGAGTTCGGGATTCCGCGACAGACGCCTGTTCGCTCCGGCAACACCCCCGTGCAAGCCTGCGACGGTCGTCCCCATTACCTCAAGCATCGACACACTGCAGCAGCCCGAAGGAGACCAACCGGCCGAGCGGCCGGCTCGTCGATTGTCGAGGCTCGATTATCGCGATCTCGTCGGTTTCGTGGCGGCGCTCGCGACGGTCGTCGTCCTGAGCCGGGACAACGGATCATATTTCGCCACCTCCTGGGGGTGGGAGGCGATGATCTTTCTCGGCCTCGCAGCCACCGGCTTCATCTTCATGGTGTCGATTCGGATGTCCAGGCTGCACCTCGCGTTCATTGGGGGTCTGTCTGCTTTCGTCGCCTGGAGCGGGCTTTCCGCCCTCTGGTCGGAGAGCGTCCCCAGCTCAATCCGCGAAGTCGAGCGAGACGTCGTCTACCTCGGCTTGGCGCTGTCGCTCGCAGTCTTCGCGCGATACCTCGCGCCGGCCGGCCTCGTGCTCGGACTGCTGTCCGGCATCACGGCCGTTTCGGCCTATGCCTTGTCATCGAGACTCTTCCCGACCCACTTTGCGGCCCCCGACCCGACGTTCGGCTACAGGCTGTCGGCTCCGCTCGGCTACTGGAACGCTCTGGGCCTGCTCGCCGCCATGGGCCTCATTCTCGCTTTCGGAGCGGCAGCGCTCTCGGGATCGCGGGTAATCCGGATGGCGGCCGCAGCCTCCACGTGCGTGATCACTCCTGCAATGCTCTTCACCTTCAGCCGCGGCGCGTGGATCGCAGCCTCGGTCGGAGTCATGGCCATGTTCGTCCTCGACTCCCGCCGAATCCGGTTGGCGAGCGTCGGTCTCGTCCTCGCCGGGCCGATCGCCTGCGTCGTCTGGATCGGGGCGACCTCCGATGCCCTCGCCAAAGCGGACGCCTCACGGGATCTCGGCGACGCAGGAAGACGGTATGCGCTGGCGGTGATCGTCGCCGCAGCCGCAGCCGCGCTGCTGGCGGAGGCGGCCCATCGCCTCGTTTCCCGTATCGATCCTGGCAAGACGGCCGAACGGCGGTTCTCGCTTGTCGTCATGGTCGTAGCGCTGGGCTGCGTCGCTGGTGGCGTCATCGTTGCGGGCGGCCCCGTCAGCGCGGCCCAGGAAGGCTGGACGCGGTTCAGAGCGGACATCGATACCTCATCGGGCAATCCGAGTTCGCGGCTGAGGAGCATCTCCAACAACAGCAGGGTCGAGCATTGGCGCGTCGCGTGGGACAACTTCCGCGAACACCCCGTCGCGGGTTCGGGGGCCGGCACATACGAGCAGGTCTGGTACCGCGAGCGCCGCGTCGACGTAACGATCAGGGACGCCCATAGCCTCTATCTAGAGGTTTTGGCGGAGGTCGGCGCCGTGGGTGCGCTGCTCCTGATCACGGCCATCGCCGCCGCGCTGGTCGGCTTCGTCCGGGCGCGCAAGGTGCCGTACGCGCCCGCTGCGGCAGGTGCGTTCGCTGCCTACGTCGCGCACGCTGGAATCGACTGGGACTGGGAGGTGGTCGACGTGACTGCCGCCGCGCTCGTCGCAGGGTGCGTCGGCTTCGTCGCACTCTGGCCGGGCGAGCGCCCGCTTACCTTGAGGTGGCCGGTTCGTCTCGGGGTCTTCGCGCTCGTGTCGGTAGCCGCCGTCTTCGCGTTCGTGAGCTTCGTCGGAAATCGCGAGCTCGCTTCAGGCCGTCGTGCGCTGGCTGATGGTCAACTCCGTGCCGCGGCCGAGCGGGCCGAGCGTGCGAGCCGCGCGCTGCGCTGGTCAATCGAGCCCCTGTTCGTTCTCGCCGACGCCAGAGGAGCTTCCGGCGACATCGCCGGGGCTCGCGCGACCCTCGAGCGCGCAACCGCCCGAGACCCGGAAAGTTGGCAAGCGTGGCTGGCGCTGTCCGAGGTCACGAGCGGGGCACAACAGCAGCAGGCCCGGGCGGAGGCGCATCGACTGAACCCGATCGGTGTGCCGGAGTAGACGGCTGGACGCAGCCGTCATTCCCTGCATCGACGAATCAGCGACGCATCCGGTCGCGGCGGATCACCGCCCGGGCATCAGCGTGCCCGAGCGGATCCCGCGTTCCGCTATTCGTTCCGACCGTGTCGACGTAGTCCGAACCCGAGGGTCAGCAGGAACGCTGCCCCGAGCGCCGGCCACAGGAGTGAAACCCCCGTGAAGGGCAGGTCACCGCTCGAGGAGCTAGCCAACGCCGGCTTCGGAGCGGTGGAGCTCTTGGTGGAAGCTGTCCCGGCAACCTTGGCGACCACCTTGCGGTCGTACTGGTCGCTGGCGGCGGACGTCCCGTTGCCGGTCGCACCGAGCGCCCCCCCGGTCAAACCGAGCGCGAGGCACATAGCTGCGACAGCAACAATCAATTCGCCACGGAGCCTACGGCGACGGCCCCCCCTGATAGCGCTATTCATATGAGTTCCCCTACCCCTGATCGGTTGATTATTCCAATTACACCATAGGCGCACATGCTCGCGTTGTATACCCCCCAAATGTCCTGTTTCAACCCACTCGTCGGCGCCAGACGCGGCGTCGACCCGGGCCGATCGGTCGCACACTGGGGGAACGCTTCGGCGGCCGTATCCGGTGCGGGCCGGTTCAGCTCGGACCCTCGAGCCGGCGAAGCTCGCCGGTGGTCAGCGACAGGTAGTACAGCCTTCCATCCGAACCCTCGTGGAGCGCCACTCGGCCGGGCAGGTCGGTCGCTCATTCGACCCGTTCCCCAACGAGGTTCATGTCCTCGTCGAACGCAACGTAGCGGAGCCAGCCGTAGGAGAAGTCGGCGTAGAAGTACCTGCCTCGGTACTCCTCGGGATAAGCGTCGCCCGTGGAGAACGCTCCGCCCACGATACTGGCGCCGTCGTCGCGTACATTCGCCACGACAGGCGCTACTGTCGCTCGAGGCCGGCCGGTGAGATGCGGAGGATCTTTCCCTGTATCGCATCGAGATCCTGTGCCCTCAGTGATTCCGGCTTCTCGCCGCTGCTCGCGGCCGCGTCTCCCGTGCTCAGGAAGATGGTGCCGTCGGGTGCGAAGACCATCTGACTCCCGGCATGCGCATCTTGTTGGGGATCTCGAGCAGCCTGCGTTCGCTTCGGGGCGCCAGACGCCTTCCCTCCCACGTGAACCGGCTCACGTACGTCGTCGTGGGTGTCATACCCGAGCCGGCGGCGGCTCCGGTGTAGAGCAGGTAGACGTACGGCTCGGATGGGAAGTCGGGGTGGGCGGTCACGGTGAGCAGCCCTCGTATGTCGACCGTCGAGACACGATCCCTCAGATCGAGGACGACTCTGGGTCGGGTACCATCGAGCGTGGCGATTTTGACGAGACCGTCCCTTTCGCTTATCAGCACCTGACCATCGGGGAGGAATGCGAAGTCTGTCGGGACAGCCAGGCCTGCGACCACGGTCTCGTCGGTCCAGCCGACGGGGAGCACTGCGCGACCGCTCTCGATCGGTGGAATATCTCCTTGTTGTCCGCGGATCCCGCAGACGAGCGCGAACTTGCATGCCCCTGCCACCGACCCGCCCAACAACAGGACGATCGCCGTGCTCCAGATCACGATCTTCGTGGCGAGTCCCATGGAGTGGACACGAATACTGCCGCCTCAGCGAGGCAGCGAATGGAAGGGTTGACGGGTGGCGTCGTTGCCACGTTAATGAGATGCACGGGCTTAGCCGATAGACGGGTAGGCGACCGTACGCGAGGGAGAGCGGATGACGAATATCGTGACTGGAGTCGGGCGGCCCGGGCTGAAGGTTGTGATTTTTTGCGGCGGGCTCGGTGTCCGGATGGGCGAGGAGACTCAACGGATCCCGAAACCGATGATCCGCATCGGCAACCGGCCGATCCTCTGGCACATCATGCGCTACTACGCCGCCTGGGGGCATAAGGAGTTCATTCTTTGCCTCGGCCACAAGGGCGAGGCCGTCAAGGAGTACTTCCTGACACACAATGAGGCGCTGACGAGCGATTTCGTGCTCGATGGTCGCGTTCGGAGGGGCCAGGTCGAGTTGCTCGAGTCAGAGGCGGACGATTGGAGGATCACGTTCGTCGATACGGGGAGGAACACGTCGATCGGAGGACGACTGAAGGCCGTCGAGCCTTACCTCGGAGACGACGAGGTGTTCCTCGCGACGTACGGTGACGGTCTCACGGATGCAGACCTTGCCGGCCTGATCGACACGTTCGTCGCGAGTGACAAGCTCGCGACGTTCCTCTCGGTCCACACGTCTTTCAACGCCCACATCGTCGACACCGCGCCCGACGGGACCGTGATGTTCATGCAGGACATGAGCACCTCCGACGTGCGGATCAACGGCGGGTTCTTCGTGCTTCGGCGCGAGATCTTCGATCACATCCTTCCGGGCGACGACCTCGTCGAGGAGACGTTCGCCCGTCTCATTCCCGAAGGACGGATCGGCGCCGTGTTGTACGACGGGTTCTTCGGTGCGATGGACACGATCAAGGACAGGCAGCGACTCGAGTCGCTGCTCGATTCCGGCAGCCCCCCTTGGTTCGTACGAGCCGATTCGACTTCGGCAGCCGAGCCCGCTCGCGTCTGATGTTCTCGCTCTCGCTCACGGACGGCCGCGAGCCGGTCCGATCGCTGCTGGTCGTCGGCTCTCACCCCGACGACATCGAGATCGGTTGCGGCGGCACCGTTCTGACCCTGACGCGCATGGTTCCGGAGCTCCACGTGACGTGGCTCGTGCTGTCGGCAACAGGCGTTCGTGCCGACGAGGCCCGGTCGAGCGCAGCCGCGTTCCTCACGTCGGCCGGCTCGAGCTCCGTCGAGCTCCACGACTTCCGGGACGGGTACATGCCCCACGTCGGTGCGGAGGTGAAGGACGTGTTCGAGGCGTTGAAGGCACGGGTCTCGCCGGACCTCGTCCTGACGCACACGAGGGACGACCTTCATCAGGATCATCGCCTGGTCTGCGACCTGACCCGTGAGACGTTCCGCAACGAGCTGATCCTCGAGTACGAGATTCCGAAGGTCGACGGTGACCTCGGCCGTCCGAATCTCTACGTCCCGATCACCGAGGCCGTGGCAGCCGAAAAGGTCGGTTTGCTGAATGAGCATCACGTGAGCCAGAAAGCGAAACACTGGTTCGACGACGAAACGTTCTTCGGGCTGATGCGTCTGCGTGGAGTCGAGGCGGTTGCGCCCGAACGATTCGCCGAGGCCTTCATCTGCCGTCGCGCGGTGCTCCGATGAAACGCCTGAGGCGCGGCGGCATAACGCTGAGGAGGCGCAGATGAACGTGCTCGTCACCGGCCACAAGGGCTATATCGGCTCGGTCTTGGCACCTATCCTCGTCGAGGCGGGTCACGACGTTACGGGCCTCGACACCGAGTACTATCTCGGCTGCGATTTCGGCCCCCAACCCGGAAACGTCACGTCCGTAGCGTGTGACGTCCGGGACGTCACGCCCGCGCATCTCGACGGCTTCGACGCTGTCGTCCACCTCGCGGCGCTCTCGAACGACCCTCTCGGTGACTTCGCACCCGAACTGACCTACGACATCAATCTCAACGGGACGCTCGCCGTCGCCCGTGCGGCGCGCGAGGCAGGAGTTCGCCGGTTCATCTTCGCGTCCTCCTGCTCGATGTACGGAGCGTCCGGTACCGACACCCTGCTCGACGAATCGGCGCCGTTGCGGCCGCTGACGGCGTACGCGGAGACGAAAGTGCGTGCAGAGGAGGAGCTCTCCGCGCTCGCGTCGAGGGAGTTCGTGGTTGTCTCGATGCGCAACGCGACGGTCTACGGGGCGTCGCCGCGCCTGCGTCTCGACATCGTCCTCAACAACCTCGCAGGATGGGCCCACACGACCGGTCGCATCCGCCTGCTGAGCGACGGCTCCTCGTGGAGGCCCATGATCCACGTCCGCGATCTCTCCGCCGTCGCAGCAGAGATCTTGGAAGCGCCCGAGGAGCTGATTGCGGGCGAGGCATTCAACGTCGGCTCAGCGGCCCAGAACTACACGATCCGCGACTTGGCGGAGGTTCTCGCAGAGGTAACGGGATGTCAGACCGACATCGCCGACGAGGCGGTTGCAGACCCTCGGTCGTACCGCGTCGACTTCTCGAAGCTGGAAGCGGCATTCCCCCACTTCACGTTCGCCTGGGATGCGCGGCGTGGTGCAGCCGAGCTGCTCGACGGCTACCGGAGTTTCGGCCTGACAGCGGCGCAGTTCGAGGGCGACGACTACGTCCGCCTGCGGCGACTGCAAAGCCTGATCGACGCCCGGCGCCTCGACGACGAGTTGCGCTGGGCGTAGTCGACCGAGCGGGTCAGCCCCTCGGTGGGGCGTACTCGAGAGTATCTGCGAACTCGAGGGCAGAATCGTCGTCGTAGGCGGCGATCAGTTCGGCGGGGAGCTGCTCCCCCGTGGCGCAGGACCGGAAATCGCGAAGCGTCGTCCCCGTGCATGCGGCATCGAGGTTCGCCGCCCCGCGCCTCTCCTGTAGATCCCCGGCGTGAACGGTGCGAAAATCGATACTGAATCGGGTTACGGGCGACGTGTTGGGCACGCTCGAATGCAGGTGGGCTGCCGAGAACACGAGCGGCCCACCTACCGGCGCGACGATCCGAACCTGGGGATCGAGCTCGACCTCGTCGAGTGGCTTCGGTTGCTCGCGCGTGTCCTTGCCCACCATGCCGGCCGCGCTCGAGCGGCTGACCGCATTCCATCGGTAGTAGTTGTACGTCGCCGAGCTGTTCTTGAGAGCCTCGTCGAAGTAGCGGGGGTGGAACGCGAGACCGTTGTCCGGCTCGGTCGGATAGACAGGAAACCACCAGTTGAGTTGTGCCAACGGCGCCGAGTACCAGGTATCCCGGTGCGGATGGAACGCATAGGCGATCCCCGTAGTCAGGTACTCGGACGCCGTCGCCGAACGGAGCCGCGGGACGTCGTAGTAGATCTGCGCCGGATCGCAGCCTGCCTCAGCGATGAGCGCCGGGATCAGCTCCTTGCAGCGCGGGTGATGGATGAAGCGTGGCTTGAGCTCGGACAGGATCGCCGCGTAGGCCGCCACGTCGAGCCGGTACTGCGCCTCCCGGGGGTCGTGCGGGTCGAACGCTTCCACGAGCATCTCGCGCGCCAGCTCAGCGAGCGCGAGCGACGCCGGTGAGGGAAGACCGACGAAGACGTCTCCGCGGTAGATGGCGGGCCGACGATCATCGTCGCTCAGCGCACTGTCGATGTGAAGGTTGATCGCTCTCTCCGGGATCGCTGACGGCTCGACTTCGCCGCGAACGATGTCTCGGCCACGGCGCGACGCTCATCCTGTTCGACGCCGCCTCCGCAACATATCGGATCGTCGGAACCCGTTCAACGCGGATCCTTCGGCGGGGGACGAGAGGAATGCCGGAAAGCCTTGTCGAAGAGAGTCGTATGACGCGCTCTCACGCGGGGAGGATGACGGAACTCGCAGGGTCTGTGGCCGTTGTCACGGGCGCCGGAGGGGGTATCGGCCGCGCTCTCGCCGGCGCTCTCGCCGAGCGGGGAGCGATCGTCTGGCTCGTTGGCCGCCGTCAGTCAGCGCTCGACGAGACGGCAAAGTTGTGTGGGGGATCGACACACCACACTCGGGCCGCCGACCTGACCGACGCAGCAGGCATCGACGGGCTCATGCGGGATATCAGGAGCTACGGAACCGACATCGACATCCTCGTTCACTGCGCCGGGGTCATCGGCTACGGAACGATCGAGGAGACGGTGGTCGACGAACTCGACCGACAGTACCGTGCCAATGTCCAGGCGTTCTACGCTCTCGCTCAGAGGTCTGTCCCTCTGCTCCGTGCCGCTGGCGGTCAGATCGTCGTCATGAACTCGAGCATCGTCCTCGGTGCCCGGGCCGGAGCCGCCCAGTTCGCGGCTACGCAACACGCGCTCCGAGCGATCACGGACACGCTCCGGGACGAGGTCAATGGTGATGGAATTCGCGTGCTCAGCGTCTTTCCAGGACGAACGGCGACGTCGCGCCAGGAGGAGCTCTACGGGCTCCGGGGAGCCAGGTATCACCCCGAGCTCCTCCTCCAACCCGCGGACATCTCCGCGATGGTCATAGCCGCGCTGGAGCTACCCCGGAGCGCGGAGGTGACCGAGATCCACATGCGCCCGCTGCTGAAGTCCTACTGAGTGGCGAGGCCTCGCCGAGCAGCCTCCCGATTGCCTCACGCTCGACACCCGGGGCGACGCCGTCTCCCGCCCGCATCGGCCCCTGTTCGAGTAGGTTCGTGACCATGGACGCCTCCGAACGCAGCGGCGATGTCGTGAGCACCGGCGTTCCCGGGGCGACCGAGTGCCGCGCCTGTGGATCGGCGCTCGCACTGAGTGTCGTCGACCTGGGCTCTTCGCCTCTCTGTCAGACGGTCATCAGCCAGGAGCGCCTCGAGGCAATGGAGCCGTTCTACCCCTTGCATGTGCGCGTCTGCACGAACTGCTGGCTGGCACAGCTCCCCGAGCTCGTGACGCCGGACGAACTGTTCCTCGAGTACGCCTATTTCTCCGGGTACTCGGATTCGTGGGTGGAGCATGCTCGACGTTACGTGGAGATGATCACGGAACGACGTTCGCTTGGCCCGGATGATCTGGTGGTCGAGATCGCGTCGAACGACGGCTACCTGCTCCAGCACTTCCTCCCGCGCGGGATCCCCGTGCTCGGGATCGACCCGGCGAAGAACGTGGCGGAGGACGCGCGAGCGCGTGGTGTGCCGACGATGACCGAGTTCTTCGGTCTCGAGCTGGCGGAGGGGATGGCAGCAGAGGGTCGGCGTGCGAGCCTCGTACTCGGCAACAACGTGCTCGCACAGGTTCCGGACATCACGGACTTCGCGGCCGGCGTGGCTGCTCTCCTCGCCCCCGGCGGCATAGCGACATTCGAGTTCCCCCACCTCGCGCGCCTGGTCGAGCATCTCGAGTACGACACGATCTATCACGAGCACTTTTCGTACTTCTCGCTGTATTCGATCCGGTCGATCTTCGAGGCAGCCGGTCTGGAGCTGGTCGACGTCGAGGAGCTCCCGAGCCACGGCGGGTCGCTCCGGGTGTACCTCTCGCACTCGGGCGAGGGAGTCGAGCCGACGCCCGCTGTCGCCCGTGTGCTCGACGGCGAGGACGCGGACGGGCTCCGGGACCCTGCGGCCTATGCACGCTTTGCCGAGGGCGTCAAGGAGTCGAAGCGGGCACTACTCGAAGTGCTGATCCAGCTCAACCGCGAAGGGAAACAAGTTGTCGGTTACGGAGCGCCGGGAAAGGGCAACACGTTGCTCAACTTCTGCGGTATTCGCACGGACCTGCTGGGGTACACGGTCGACCGGAACACCTACAAACAAGGCAAGTATCTGCCGGGCTCGCGCATTCCGATCTTCGCGCCGGAGAAGATCGCCGAGACCCGGCCCGATGCAATTCTGATTCTGCCGTGGAACCTTGCGCGGGAGATCGGAGCCCAGCTCGCCTACACGGCCGAGTGGGGCGCAGAGCTGATCACACCGATTCCGTTCGTCAAGCGGTTCGCACCCGGCAGCGTCCCGGGTAGTTGAGAGCTCGGAACGGCTGTCTCCACGGAGCGTCTGACACCTGGCGCCCGGATCGCACACCCGACACGGCCCGGATCGTGGGGATCGTGCCAGCGGCAGGGTACGGGACGCGGCTCGCTCTTCCCGAGGGATCGAAGGAGTTGGCGGATGTGGGTGGCGTGCCCGTCATCGAACACCTCCTCGAACGCCTCGAAGCCGCCGGCTGCGATGAGATCCGAGTCGTCACGCGGTCCGCAAAGCTGGATCTCATCGACTACGCCCGGGAACGCGGCACGCAGGTCATCGTCGGATCTCCTCCCCACGTCGGAGCGTCGATCGAGCTTGCGCTCGCGGGCCTTGCTCCCGACGACCTCGTCGCGCTGGGGTTCCCGGACACGATCTGGCAGCCGACGGACGGGTTTGTGCGCCTCCGGCGAAGGCTCGAGACGGGTGACGAAGACGTCGTCCTCGGGCTGTTCCAGACCCCGGACGCGGGGCGCAGCGACGTCGTCATTCTCGGAGCCGGCGATCGTGTGGAGCACATTCTGATCAAGCCGGGAGACGCACCCAGCGACCTCATCTGGGGCTGTCTCGTGGCGAGGTGCTCGGCGCTCGCCGGCGTAGGCGCCGTCGACGAGCCCAGCCGGCTTCTCGTGCGTCGGCGGCCTGCTCCGGTCGGGGTCGTCCTGTCCTCAGCCTGGATCGACGTCGGAACCGCCGAGGGACTGGCAGCTGCCAGAAGGGCGTTCGGCTAGCGGAGCCGAGGTTCGCCCGGCTCAACCGGTCGTCGGCTTCGAAAGCCGGCGTAGCCTCGGCTTGTAGAGGTCGTGGGCCTCGATCTCGTCGAAGCGTGCGTTCATGTCTTCGATGTCGTCGAGTGCGTGCAGAAGGCGGCCGCTGAGCCTGTCGACATCTCCGCGCGCGATTCGGTTCACGAGCTCTCCTGTCCGCTCAGCCGGAACATGCGGCTCGTCGGCGAGATCGGCGAACCACGGCGTCGAGACCATCGCCTGGGTCATGGAAGTGCGTACGAACCCCGGGGCGACGGCGAAGACGAAGACTCCGAAGGGGGAAAGCTCCGCCGCGAGAGACTCGGTGAGGCTCAGCAATCCCGCTTTGCCGGCAGCGTACGCTGCACGGTACGGGGAAGGACGAAGCGCCACCCCGCTACTGACGAGCACGAACCGGCCGCTCCGGCGCGCGACCATCGCGGGCGCAACCTCTCTGACGAGGCCGAGAGCACCGACGATGGACGAGTCGACATCCATCCGCATCGCCTCTTCATCGACCTCCCAGATGGGACCGATGGCGCCCATCGTTCCGGCCGCGTGAACGACAAGATCGGCGGCGCCGAGCTCGGTCTCGAGATAGTCGACGGCGTCGCTGAGCTCCGAGCGGCTCGTGACGTCGGCAGCGCGTGCGACGCATCGGATCCCGTCTCCCTCGAGAGAGACACGAGCCCGATCGAGGTGACCGGGCGACCGGGCGACGATTCCGATCGCATGACCGGTGCCACCGAGGGCCCGCGCGATCGCGAGACCTAGGCCGCGACTGCCCCCGGTGATCAGGGCGACCGGGGCGGCGCTCACGCGAGCCGTTCGACGAGATCGTGGCCCTCGAGTCGCTGGGCCGCGAATTCCACGTCGGCGAACGACAACCCCGCCCGATCTGCGATCTCGAGAAGTGTCCGGCTACCGTCCGCAAGGCTCAACAGCCAGAGAAGCGAGAGCTCTTCGGTGGAGCCGCCGCCGACCCCTCGATAGAGCCCGCGGCGCCCCAACTGCGGCTCGCCGTACGGCGAGCGGTTCACATATGTCCCGTTCCCCTCTAGGACGTGGACGATGTCCATCAGCGCGCCGAAGCTCTCACCGAGGAACTCGGGGCGCACGAAGTCCAGGTCGTCGGCGGAGGAGTGGTATTCCGGAAAGTGATCGGCCGGAGTTCGGGAAAACGCCCCGAACGGTAGGTCGAAGCCCGGCGAGCAGAACTGGCGCTCGTCGCCGCCCCACGGCGCCCAGCCGTTCACCACGCTCGCGGTCGATCGTCGTCCCACGACGTGGGCGGCCGCCATGTCGATCTCCGCGTCCCCACGGCGACTGCGCTTGTACGTGAACGGGCCGGGATCCCCGACGCACGAAACGACCATCCCGTGTCGCACGCGGTCGACACGCTCACGGTTGCGGGCCAGCCAGCAGAGCGGGCCGATCGTTCCCGGGGCCCACAGGAGCCTGTAGGTGTAGCGGAGCCGCGGCTGAACGGCCAACGCGAGGGCGAGCTCGGCCAGAAGCGCGACGCCGGAGAGGTTGTCGTTCGCGAGGGAGGGATGGCAGGCGTACGTCGTGAGCAAGACCTCCTCGTCCGATGCGCCGCGGAACACCGCCTCCCCGTAACTGACGGAGCCGGTGTCGAAGGACGAGTCAACCACGACCCGGTACATCCCGGGCTCGAGTGAGTCGAGTTGGCGGCGGCTCATGCAGAAGCCCCAGCGCTTCTCGTAGTAGGACGTTCGGTAGGGAATCAGGTCGGGATTCTCGAGGTGGGTGAAGACATGCTCGCGAAGCTCGTCGAGCGACACCACGGCATCGATCGGAGCGCTGTGAATGAGAACGTGGAGATTCGAGTCGGCCAGGTCGAGCACGCGTCGGCCATCTGCCGCCTCGATCCAGGCTCCCCGGATGTTCCACTCCTCCGGGGCGACCCAGTCGAGGACCGCCGAGCCGGTAGGCGTCTCGACGATTTCGAGCGGGACTTCGGCGCCCAGGAGCCTGAGCGTCTCGCGGATGCCCTCGCCGGTGATGCTCCGCATGATCGGAAACAGGCGAGCCATACGCTCATGGATCGACCGGCCTGCTGTGTCTTCCGCGGCCACGAGGGCGCGATCGAATGCCACGGCAGCTCAGGCGATCGGGGCGGGGATGAGGCGGGCGGGCATCACCAAATCTTCCACCGGGCGGCGTTCGAGGCCCACTGTTGCTCGAGGATGTTCCTGTCCCGTAGCGTGTCCAGGTTCTGCCAATACCCTCGGTGCCTCCAAGCCCTGAGCTTGCCCTCTGCCGCGATGCGCTCGAGCGGTTCGCGCTCCCACGGCACATCCTCGGCCGAGACGTAGTCCAGCGCCTCGGGCTCGACGACGAAGAAGCCCCCGTTGACCCAGTGATTGTCGCCGTCAGGCTTCTCGTGAAACGAGCTGACGACGTCGTCTTCGTCGATGTTGAGGTTTCCGAATCGGCCGGGTGGCTGGATTGCCGTGAGGGTGACCATCGCGTCGGCCGCACGGTGTTCGGCGATGAGAGCGGTGATGTCGGCGTCGGTGACGCAGTCACCGTAGGTGAGGCAGAACGTCTCATCCCCGATGTGATCGCGGGCACGAAGCAGCCGGCCGCCGGTCATCGGGTCGATGCCGGTATCCAGCACGGTGACCCGCCACGTCTCGGACTTCGACGCGTGCGTGATGACGGTGCCCTTGCCGAGGTCGAACGTGACGTCCGACTGGTTGAGGGCGTAGTTCGCGAAGTACTCGCGGATCATGTGGCCCTTGTACCCGGTCAGGATCACGAAGTCCTCGATTCCGTGCGCGCCGTAGATCTTCATGATGTGCCAGAGAATCGGATGGCCGCCGACCTCGACTAATGGCTTCGGCCTCACCGAGCTCTCCTCGGAGATGCGCGTCCCGAAACCGCCGGCGAGGATCACCGCCTTCAACTGTTCACTCGTAGATCGTTGGTCGCCATTTCAGTCAGCGTACGGACCTGACGGGCTTCTGTCGAGTCCCGTGTTCTCGAGCATCTGGAACCGCTCGTACGAGCGCGCGAGAGGTCTGCTTCGCCTGACCCGTTTGCAGAGACGAGGCAGCTCTCCTCGCCGGGCGTAATGGGTGCGTAGACTGCCAGCGTGGATTCGCCAGTGCGAGGTGGGGGCGCCTCGCGATCGCTCGATGTCGCGGTCGCCCGTGTCAGAGGGTCTCGGACTCTCCGGGCGTGCCGATGATCTTCCGCCCGACAGAGCTCGACGGAACCTTCCTCATCGAACCGGAGCGGCTCGCCGACGAACGCGGATTCTTCGCCCGTGCCTGGTGCCGTGCGGAGCTGGAGGAGCGCGGATTGAGCGGCGAGATCGAGCAGTGCAACATCGCGCTCAACGAGCGAGCAGGGACGCTACGCGGCCTCCACTTCCAGCGTCGACCCCATGCCGAGACGAAGATCGTTCGCTGCACGATGGGTGCCCTCTACGACGTCGTCGTCGACCTGCGCCCGGATTCGCCGAGCTATCTCCGGTGGATCGGTGTCGAGCTCTCGTCACAGAACCGGCTGGCGCTGTACATCCCGATCGGGCTTGCCCACGGGTACCAGACGCTCGTGGACGGCACCGAGGCCATCTATTTCCACTCGACGAGCCACGCGCCGCAGTCTGCCGGCGGTGTGCGGTGGGACGATCCGGCGTTCGGGATCGATTGGCCCCAGGCCGACGGTCGGATCATGACTGACCGGGATCGCTCCTGGCCGCTGTACGACCCCGCGAGCCCGGAGTTCTAACCCTCGGCCAGCAGATGGTCTTCCGTTCGTGGAACGTGGCTCAGCACCGGTTCATCGAGATCTGGCCTGTCGATCAAGCGAACCCGCGCACCCGACCGGCGAACCGCGACGGTGGCCATGAAGCCCGACACGTCGAGGTCGGCGAGGGTCCAGCCGTCCGCCGGCCCGAGCTCCTCCGGGACGACTCGCAGGGCTGGTGCCTCCCACGGGGGAGAGACCTGGATCAGTGTCGGATCGAGCGCTAGCCCGAAACCTGTCGCCTTGAGGATCGCTTCCTTGCGCACCCAGTACCGCAGAAAGCCGTCGACCCGATCCTGTTTCGGGAGGCGGTCGAGCGCCGCCAGCTCGCCCGCATCGAGGGCGTGAGCAGGAAGTGCGCGCAGTCCCCTGTCGACCCTCCTCTCGATATCGACCCCGACCTCGGCCTCGACCGAAATGGCGACGAGCGAGACCCCACTGCTGTACGCGAGGCCGATATGGAGGCCCTCGACGCCGTCCAGATACGGCCTACCGCCGGGAGCTCTGGTCAATCGCGATGCGGCATTCGGGTAGTAGCGATCGAGCACCGCGGTGACGGCGATCCGTGCACCGGGCTCGTGCCGGCTCGATCCGTCCGCCCTCGGGAGAACCCAGATATCCGTCCCTCTTCCGATCGAGGGAGAGTCGACGGCTGCATCGGGCACGCTGCCGGACGTCATGTACGCGCTTGGATGAGACCGTCCATCGTCGAAGCCAGTCGGTCGATGGCGGGGGAGAACATCAGAGCCTCGTGCTCGAACGGGAGCGTCCGTGCCTCGAAACCGTCCGGGAGTGCCTTTTGCCAGACTCGGACGGGAATCGATAGCCGAACGCGGTAATCCTCGGTGGTGACGACTGCTGCCGACACCCCGGCCAATGGGCTGAGGGTGTAGGAGTTGCGAGCTGAACTCAGTTGCCCGTAGAACTCGGCGACTGTCGGCTGCACTCTCGACACCGCCGTCCTGAGCAGCGATCCGTGTCGCGCATGGAAGACAGCTCGGCGCACGATGTGCAACAACCGGGGAGACGCTCTCACCCTAGGATCGATCAACACGAGTAACTCGAGCTCCTGGCCCGCGGCGACAAGCAGCCTCGCCATCTCGATGACGATCGGGCCGCCGGAGCAGATCCCGGCAAGAACGTACGGTCCATCAGGGTGTACCTCGCGCACCGCCGAGACCAGCTCCGCCGCCATCCCCTCGATCGTCAAGGATCCGTCCGCGGGGTCTTCGAGCCCCGGTCGAAGGCCGTAAACGGGACGCCCGCCGCCGATCCGGCTCGCGAGCGCCGGCAGGCCGACGATGAGGTCGCCACCATGCGTCAGGAAGAGCGGTGTCCCGTCGCCGCCCTGACGAAGCGCGACGAGGGTCTCGTCGGCGTCATCCTCGGTTGAGATCTCCTCCGCCATCCGAGCGATCGTCGGTGCCCGAACGATGGAAATGAGCGGGAGCGCTGGTCTCCCGATCAGCTCGCGAATACGAGCGACTGCCTCGGCACCGAGGATCGAATCGCCGCCAAGGGCGAAGAAGTCGTCAGCTGTTCCCACCGGGGCCACCCCGAGGACGTCCTCCCAGATCGCTGCGAGCGCGCTCTCGAGGTGTGTCCGGGGCTCGCGATTCTCGTCATCCACGGAGCCATCTGCGGTCTCCGCCGACAGGCCGAGACGCTCGAACATCCCGATCCGCTGGACCTTTCCGGTCGGCCCCTTGGGGATCTCGGCGACGACGACGACGCGTCTGGGAACCTTGAACGGCGCCGCCGTCTGGGCAACGAAGTACTGCAACGTGCGCTCGTCCACGTCCTGGCCCTTTTCGAGCACCACAGCCGCGGCGACCTCCTCGCCGAGCCTGGCATCGGGCATGCCGAACGTGACGGCCTGCGCGACCGCCGGATGGAGGAGGAGCAGATCGTCGATCTCGCCCGGAACGAGCTTCTCGCCGCCGCGGTTGATGACCTCCTTGATCCTGCCGCGCAGCTCGAGGAAGCCGTCCTCGTCCAGGACGCCGAGATCGCCCGTGCGAAACCACCCGCGAACGAAGGAGGAGCTATTGGCTTCCGGGTTGTCGGCATAGCCGGCGAAGACGCTGCCTCCGCGAATCGCCACCTCGCCGACCCGCCCGACCTCGAGCTCGGCACCGTCCTCGTCGAGGATGGCGATCTCCGGCCCGGCAGCACGTCCGACGGTGCCGGGCTTCCGCCGTCCAGGCGGCAGCGGGTTGGAGGCGATCTGGTGGGTTGCCTCCGTCATCCCGTACGCTTCGACGACCGGGACGCCCAGCTTCCGCTCGAGTGCCTCTAGGACCGGAACCGGGAGTCGAGCAGACGACGATCTGACGAATCGGAGCCGGTGCCGGATACCGGGCGAGTCGGCGGGCGGGAGCCTCCCGAGAATGGCCTGGTGCATCGCCGGAACAGCCGTGTACCACGTGGGCTCGAGCGTCTCGATCCATTCGATGAAGCGCTTCGCGTCGAACGAAGGCGGACAGACGATCGAGCCGCCGGAGAGCAGCGGTGCAAGGAGGCCCGCCACCAACCCGTGGATGTGAAAAAGCGGCATCGGGTTCAGGCATCGGTCGCGTTCGTCGAGCTCGAGCGTCGTCGCAATCGCCGCTGCCGAGCCGGTCAGGCCGGCGTGCGCGAGCGGGACGAGCTTCGGTTTCGCCGTGGTGCCCGAGGTGTGGAGCACGAGGGCGCGATCGCCGCCGGCCGGCTCGTCTGCCGCAGGCGAGGTGCCCACAGACCGCTCGAGAGCGAGCCGCTCGACCGCGGTCGCGGGTTGGGATACCAACTCGGCGACGGCGATCCCTCTCGAGGCAGCCACCCGCCGAGCATCGGTCTCGAGATCCTCCGACACGGCGATGAGGCGGGCGCCGAGATCGTCGAGGTAGAACTCCAGCTCGCGAGCTCGATAGGACGGGTTCAGCGGTGCGCAGATGCAGGAAGCGCCGACCGCCAGAAAAGTCGCGGCCGCCGACGCTCCGCTCCCGACGATCGTCGCGACGACATCGTCGCGGCCGAGGCCGGCGGCGCGCAACGCGCGTCCGGTCTCGACAACATGCCGTTCGAGCGCCCGAAAACTGACGTCCTCATGTCCGGGCACAACGAGTGCGGGTGCTTCGGGCCAACGATCTGCTCCGACCGCGATCAGCTCGGAGAGCGTCTCCGGAACCTCACGACTAGGATCGCTGCGCTCGAGTGAATCGCTCGACAATTCGCGTCTCCCCCTGTCCGCCAGCCCGATCTCCCCCGACCGGGGCCCAATCGCAATCGATCGTAGCTAGGGCAAGCGCCGAGATGCGCTCCTGAGGCTGGCCGGCGTCAGACGGGCTATCGACCTGGGCCCATCGTGGCCGGTCGCTCAGGAGAGCGCGCCGGGGAGCTCGCCGAGTAGGTCGCTCGCCACGAGCCCCGCCTGATGGGGCGCCAGCGCGGCAGCGAGCCCGTGGGCGGTGGCGGCGGCAGCTGCGGCCGTGACGGCGTCGAGGCCCTTTGCGAGGAACGCCGCGACGATGCCCGTGAGCACGTCTCCCGTCCCCGCGGTCGCAAGTGACGGCGGCCCCGTGTCGCAGATGACGGGCCCTCCTGCCGGCGCCTGCACAATCGTGTCCGGCCCCTTCAGGAGCACAACGGCACCGTAGCGCTCCGCACAGGCCCTCGCTGCCTCGAGCCGGTGAGCATCCACCCAGTCGGAGTCACGGTCGAGGAGGAGGCCGATTTCGCCTGCGTGTGGAGTGAGGACGGTCGGCTGGATGCGTGAAAGCGGTTGGAGGCCGTGCAGGCCGTCGGCATCGACGACCACCGGTACTTCGAGCCGCTCGAGCAACCGGGCCACGAGCGCGCCTGCCTCTGCGCTACGCCCGAGCCCGGGGCCGAGCGCGACGGCGTCGGCCCGTTCGGCCGCGGCCATGATCTGCTCCTCGGCGTCGTCCCAGTCGAAACCACGCTTGACCGGCTCGAGCGCCAACCCCTCGACCACCGCCAGGCAGTCACGGGGGACCGCGATCGTGACGTAGCCGGCGTCGGCTCGTAGGGCTGCCAGAGCGGAGAGCACCGGGGCCCCGGTCGTCCCGGGGGCTCCGCCGACGACGAGCACGGCGCCGGCCGTGAACTTCGAGTCACGGGCCGCTCGTAGTGGCACGTGCCCGAGTAATGCCGGGATGGCGCGCCTGGCCACCGTCTCGACCGGCGCGAGGCCGATGTCGACAACGACGACCTCACCCGCGTGAAACCGACCCGGCCCGACATGAAGCCCGACCTTGCTCGCGTGGAATGTGACGGTGAGCGCCGCCTCGACCGCCGGCCCGACCACCTCGCCGGTCGAGGCATCGACGCCCGACGGGACGTCGATCGAGACGACCGGTAGGCCGCAGGCGTTGATCCGCTCGATCAGCGCCACCGCGTCGGGCCGAGGGGCGCCGCTGAACCCCGTACCGAACAGCGCGTCGATGACGACGTCGCAGCCCTCCACCGCATCGGTCTCGACCGCCTCGCGACCAGCCTCGCGCAACACGCGCGCCGCGATCCTGCCGTCGCCGCCGTTCGCTCCGCCGCCGCACACGACCGCGAACCGCCGCGCGTACGGGTAGACGCGCATCGCCTCGAAGGCCACAGCGGCTCCCGCCCGCTCCATCAGCTCCTGCGCCGTCCCCGGAAAGCCCGGGTAGGCCTCCTCGGCGACGCGCATCTCGGCCGCCGTGCTGAGTGACTCGTAGCCCCTCGCAGCCACGGCTAGGGCTCGAGCAGGACGACGCAGGCGGCGCCCGCCATCGTGTGCGAATGGGTCAGCGAGACGTCGATCTCGCGCATCCCGACGCGCTCGGCAAACCCGGCAGTTCGGCCCGTCAGGGTCACCCCGGGCTTCGGCGGCCCCACGATCTCGATGTCCTTCCACGTGAACCGGACGCCGCAGCCGAGCGCCTTGCCGACCGCCTCCTTGCCGCAGAACCGCGCGGCGTAACTCTCCGCGGGGTTCCTCCTCGTCTCGCAGTAGTCCTGCTCGGCTCGCGTGAAACACCGGTCGCGGAAGCCGGGCCGCTCCAGGGCACGCGAGATCCGGTCGATCTCGATCAGGTCGGTGCCGACCCTGACCGCCACTAGAGCGACCGCTCGAGCCAGTCCGGGAACTGGGCGATGGAGCTGAGGACGATCTCGGGGACGGCGGGGGACGCGTCGAGCGTTTCGGGCCGGAACTTGCCGGTGCGGACGAGCGCCGTCCGCATCCCGAACAGCTGGGCACCCCGCACGTCTGCTTCGACGTCGTCTGTCACCATCCACGTCAGCTCGGGCTCGGCGCCGAGCGCATCGAGCGCGGCGGCGAAGTAGGCGGGACTCGGCTTTCCGAGCACTGTCGCGTCGACGCCGGTCGCGTATTCGAGCCCCGCGACGAATGCGCCCGCGTCCAGCAGCGGCCCGCGGCTCGTCTGCCACCACTTGTTCTTGTGGAGGCAATAGAGATCCGCGCCCATCTGCAGCTCGGCGAAAGCCCGGCCGAGGTTCATCCACGAGAACACCTGGTTCGGCTCCGTCGTCTCGTCACAGCCGCCGAGCAAGACGGCATCGGCGCGCTCGCCGACGAGCTCGACGCCCTCGAGATCCGGCACGATCGCCCCCATCACGAGCGCGAAGACCCGCTTCCCAGCGAGCTCCCGAGCCGCCGCCCGAGGCGTCGTCTGGAGCTCGTCGTCGTCGAGCTCGAAGCCGAGCCGGCGGAGCTCCTCCGCGAGCGTCGACCGCAGTCGCGTCGAGTTGTTCGTGACGAAGCGCAAGGAGTGTCCCTGGCGACGCAGGCTGGCGACTGCGTCGACCGCTCCGGGGATCGGATCCCCGGAGACGTGGAGAACCCCGTCGATATCCAGCAGGATGCACGCCATCGCGGCATTCTCCCAGAGACGGACCCGCGAGGGGGCCGCCCCCCTGCTCGAGCGGGCTGGTCGCGCGGTGCTCGCTCGGGTGCCGGGGTGTGTGTTGCGCGCCCTTGAACAGCGATGTAGCGTGATCGCATCGATCTCTGCCGCCGGAACCACCCGTCGAGGGGTCTCATCGAGGTGGGGCGGTACCGGAAAGGACCTACGTGACGCATAACGAGAGCCTCGGTCACGATCCGAGCACCGCATTCGACATCGCGGATCCGGAATTCTGCCGCGACCCGTCGTCGACCTATGAGCAACTTCGAGAGCAATGTCCTGCTCTCCACAGCGACGACTACTTCGAGCAGTACGGCGGCTTCACCCTCCTCACGCGCTACGAGGACGTCAAGCACGCCGTCCAGGACTGGCGGACGTACACGTCGGCCGTCCCAGGTGTCTCTGCGATCCCGATGATCATCCATCGTGACTACCCGCTCCTGCCCGTCGAGGTCGATCCTCCCGCGCATCAGCGCTACCGCGCCCTGATCAGCCCCGCCTTCCGTCGAGGCGAGATCGAGGCGATGCGGCCGAAGATGCTCGAGATCCTGACCGACCTACTCGACGCGCTCGTCGTCAAGCGCTCGGCCGACCTCGTCGCCGACCTCGTCGTCCCCTTCTCGACCGGGACGCTCGGCGAGTTCATGCAACTCCCGGCGGAGGATCAGGACAAGTGGGCCGCCTGGGGCCATCGGCTGTTCGGCTCGGTGATCGACCCAGAGGATGCGCGGCGCGCGACCCGGGAGATCGAGGACTACCTCGACGGGCTCATCGCCGAGCGAGAGGCGGAGCCGCGCGACGACTTCCTCACGGTGCTGCTCGACTCTGAGGTGGACGGGCATCGGCTCGCCCGCGAGGAGATCCGGTCGTTCGGGATGCTCCTGCTCGCGAGCGCCGGGCACGAGACCTCGGCGAGCGCCATGGCGATGGCCCTCTACTACCTCTCACAGCATCCCGAGGCGCTCGCCGAACTGCGAGCCCGGCCGGAGCTCCTGCCGACCGCCGTCGAGGAGATGCTGCGCTACGCCGCGCCCGTCCAGATCTTCTGCCGCAACGCGACGCGGGACGTGGAGATCCACGGCACCACCATCGCCAAAGGCTCCGTCGTCGCGACGAGCTACGGCTCGGCCAACCTCGACCCGTCGATGTTCCCCGAGCCCGACGAGATCAAGCTCGACCGGACGCCCAACAAGCACCTCACGTTCGGTGCGGGGCCGCATCTCTGCGTCGGCGCGCAGATCGCCCGCTTGGAGATGGAACTGCTGCTCTCCGAGGTGTCACGACGGTTCGACGCGATCACGATCCCCGACCTCGATGCAGTCGTCTGGAACCCGCGCGGCGATCGCCGCGGGATCTGGGGCCTGCCGGCCGAGGTCGTGCCGGCCGCAGGCTAGTCGCACCCCGGTACGGCGGCGCACGGAGCGCCGGCGTCGCACGAGGCCATGGCAGCCGGCCACGCTACCGTCTCACCATGAGTGTTGCGCACTCCCACGACCACGGGGCGGGCCTCCATGCGCACGTATCCGCGAGCAGCTCGCTCCGCTCGCTGCTGATCGCGCTCGTCCTCAACGCGGCGTACACGGTCGTGGAGGCGACTGCGGCACTCTTCGCCGGCAGCCTCTCGCTCCTCGCCGACGCGGGCCACAACCTCTCCGATGTCTTCGCGCTCGGAATCGCGGCCGGAGCGGTCATGCTCGCGCGGAGACCCGCGAGTCCCAACCGGAGCTTCGGGCTCAGGCGCGCCGAGATCCTGGCCGCACTCGTCAACGCCGTCTCCCTGATCGTGATTGCGCTGTTCGTCTTCGTGGGCGCGGCCCGCCGTTTCTCCGACCCACCGGACGTGCCCGGCGCCTGGCTGATCGTCGTCGCGATCGTCGGTCTTGCGATCAACGTGATCGGCGCGGCGGCCGTGTTCCGCCCCGGCGGCCGTGATCTCAACCTCCGTGCCGCCTACGTGCACCTCGTCTCCGACGCGCTCAGCTCGGTCGGGGTGATCGTGACGGGCATCGTCATCGTCACCACCGGCTGGCGCTACGCCGACGCGCTGGTCGGCGTGGCGATCGGACTCTTCCTCGTTGTCAGCTCCTGGGGAGTCCTCCGCGACTCGACCCTCGTACTGCTCGAGGCCACGCCCCGCGGCCTCGACGCCGAGGCGATAGGCAGGGCGATCGTCTCACAGCCTGGGGTCGTCGAAGTCCACGACCTTCATGTCTGGCAGATCACGAGCGGCTTCCCATCGCTCTCCGCACATGTGCTCGTGCGCGAAGGCGACGACTGCCACGGCATTCGCCGGTCGACCGAGCAGATGCTCTCCGAGCGGTTCGCGATCGGCCACACGACCCTCCAGGTCGATCACGAGGCCGACGCCGGGCTGCTCACGATCGCGCCGGTGCCGCGCCTATGAGCGGCGCCGACGAGCGCACCCACCGGCGGGTAACGCGCTCCGTCCTCCTGCCGCTCGCCGAGATCGAGTTGCGGGTCTCGCGCTCGAGCGGCCCGGGCGGCCAGCACGCGAATACGTCCGAGACGAGGGTCGAGGCGCTCTTCGACGTCGAGTCGTCGGCGGCGCTGACCGAGCACCAGAAGCGCCGCGTCGTCGCCCGCGCCGGCCGGGTCGTGCGCGCCGTCGCGCAGGACGAGCGGAGCCAGCTGCGGAACCGGGAGCTGGCGATCGACCGGCTCGTGGCGCGGCTCGCAGAGGCCCTCCGGGTCGAGCGCCGCCGTGTCCCCACGAAGCCGTCGCGGGCCGCGAAGGAACAGCGGCTCGAGTCGAAGAAGCGGCGGGGGCTCACGAAGCGCCTGCGTCGGGTCGAGCCGGGTGAGTGAGCTCGAGCCCGACCGGCTCGCTCCGCTGCTACGCGGCGTGTTCGGCGCGCCGTACCTCTATGCCGCCGAGCTCCCCTCGACGCAGGACGTCCTCAGGGGCGGCGACCTCCCGCACGGCGCCGTCGCCGTGGCCGAGCACCAAAGCGCCGGCCGGGGCCGCTCGGGTCGCCGCTGGGACGCCGCGCCCGCGACCGCGCTTCTCTTCTCGGTGCTGCTACGGCCGCCTCCTGCTCGATCGCTGCCGCAACTCTCGCTCGTCGCCGGACTGGCCGTGGCCGCCGCGGTCGAGCAGGAGACCGGCCTGGCAGCAGCGGTCAAATGGCCGAACGACGTCCTCCTCGACGGCGCCAAGGTGGCAGGCATCCTGCTCGAGGCGTCAGGAGACGCCGTCGTCTGCGGGATCGGCATCAACGCCAACCAGGAGGAGCGCGACCTCCCGCCGCTGACGCGAACTCCCGCCACCTCGCTGCGAATCGCGGCCGGACGGGAGATCGACCGTGGCACGCTCCTCGCCACCGTGCTGGTGGAGCTCGAAAGCTCCTACCGCTCGTGGCTGGCCGACGGCCTCGAGACGCTCGCGGGGCTGCTCGAGCAGCGCAACGCCCTGCGCGGGGCCCGCGTGCGTGTCGGCGATCGCGCCGGCACCGCAGGCGCGATCGCGCCCGACGGCCGGCTCACGATCTTGCTCGACCGCGGCGACTCGATCCTCGTCGAGAGCGGAGAGATCGAGGTTGAGTCGCGCTGAGACGGCTCAGCCGGGCCGCTGCCACCCCTCGTCGAGCAGCGCCGCCCACTCCTCGGGCGTATTCGCGTTCGCGGCGGCGCGCAGACGTGGGTCGGCCGCTGCCAGCTCGGCGTCTGAGAGCAACGCGCCCTCCGGGAGCTCCCGCACGGAGCAGACATCCGGAATGTCCTTCAGCCCGGTCGCGCCGCCGGCGAGCAGCTCCTGCAGGCGCGGCGCCAGCGAGACTGCGTACGCCGCGAGGAGTGGCTGGGCGCGGCCACCGACCACGGGAACGACCGCGTCGTCCCCGTCGCGCCGGGAGGCGAGAACCGCCCGGACGAAGGCGGGGCTGAGCAGCGGCGTGTCGACCCCGCAGGCAAATGCGAGCTCCGCGCTCCCGGCGAGCGCGCCGAGGCCGGTGCAGAGAGCTGCGAGCGGCCCCGCGTGAGCCACCTCGTCGTCGACCACCCTCGCCGGCAGCGCCGGCAGCAGCTGGCCGGGAGCGCGAACGACGCAGACGGGCCCGCCTCCGACCCCGTCGCGGACGACATCGACGGCATGCGCCACCGCCGTCTGGCCGTGCCAGTCGAGCAGCGCCTTCTCCTGCCCCATCCGGCTCGACCGACCTCCCGCGAGCACGACGGCGCCCGCGCTCATCTCAGCGCTTTTCGCGGGCCTGGACGTGCTGGAACCCGAAGCGGCCCTTGATGCAGAGGTTGCCCCGGGTGACGTCGTGGTCGTCGGGGCTCGTCACCTTGACGATCGTGTTGTCCTGAACATGGAGGTCGAGGTTGCAGCCAACGCCGCAGTACGGGCAGACGGTCTGCGTCACGGCCTGGTCGTCCTCGCGCCAGTCGCCCTCCTCGCGCAGCTCGTGCTCCGACCGGAACATCAGCGCCCCGGTCGGGCACACAGCGATGCAGTTGCCGCAGTACACGCAGGCCGACTCCGGCAGCTCGGCGACGTATTCGGTCGAGATCCGCGCGTCGAAGCCCCGGCCGGCGACGTGGATCGCGAACGTGTTCTGGTACTGCTCGCCGCAGGCGTCCACGCACTTGTAACAGAGGATGCACTTCGAGTAGTCGCGCACGTACAGCTCGTTGTCGATCTTGATCGGTGCGTACACCGTCGCCGCCGTCTGGCCGTCCGGCTCGACGTGATGACCGGTGCGTTTACGGTCTCGATCCGGATCCGGCGGCGCCGGCGGCCCGAACCGTTCCGGCTTCGCCTCGTAGCGGCCGAGGTAGTCGGGCGCGACATCGGTCGTCGAGAGATCGACCGACGAGGCGAGCAGCTCGAGTACGAGCTTGCGCGAATGCCGGACGCGCTCCGAGTCGGTCTGCACCTTCATCCCGTCCTCGGCCTTGCGCGAGCACGCCGGCGCGAGCACGCGCGCGCCCTCGACCTCGACCACGCAGACGCGGCAGGCGTTGGCGGGCTCGAGCGTGTCGGCGTAACAGAGCGTCGGCGTGTCGATCCCGAGACGACGGCACGCGCCGAGGATCGTCTCCCCTTCGAAGACACGGACCGAGCGCCCGTCGATCTCGAGCTCGATCATCCGGCGCGGGGCGAGCAGCAGGTCGCTCACGAGAACACTCCCAATCGTCCGATCGCCGACTCGATCGCGCTCGAGGCCGTCTGGCCGAGGCCGCAGATCGAGGCGTCGCGCATGCACTGACCCACCTCGCCGATCACCGCCAGCTCCCGCTGCGTCCCGCCGATCGTCTTGCCCGAGATCAGCCGGGCGAGCGCCTCCTGCTGGCGCACCGTGCCGACGCGGCACGGGACACACTGGCCGCAGGACTCGTTGCGGAAGAACGCCGCGATCCGCATCAGCAGCCGAGGCATGTCGACGCTCTGGTCGAGGACGAGCACCACGCCCGACCCGAGAGTCGTGGCGGCCTCGCGTGCATCCTCGAAGGTGAGGGGAAGGTCGAGCTCGTCCGACCGGAGGAAGCCTCCGGCAGCGCCCCCCATGAGGATGCACTGCATCTCCCTCCCGCCGGCGACCCCGCCTGCGAGCTCGAGCAGCTCGCCCAGTGTCGTGCCGAACGGCACCTCGTAGACGCCGGGACGCTCGACGTGACCCGAGAGGCAGAAGAGCTTCGTGCCCGTCGACTTCTCGGTGCCCGTCTCGGCGTAGGCGGGCCCGGAGCGGAGCACGATGTCGAGCACGTTGACGAGCGTCTCGACGTTGTTGACCACGGTCGGCTTGCCGAAGAGGCCATGCACGACCGGGAACGGCGGCTTGTTGCGCGGCTCGCCCCGAAAGCCTTCGATCGATTCGAAGATCGCCGTCTCCTCGCCGCAAATGTACGCACCGGCCCCCTTGCGAACCTCGATGTGGAACCGGAAGCCCTCGCCGAGCACGTCGTCCCCGAGGTACCCGAAGCGCTCCGCCTCCGCGAGCGCCGCCTCGAGGGCGTGCTGTGGCTCGGGGTACTCGCCGCGGATGTAGAGATACCCGCGCTCGCACCCGGTGGCATAGGCGGCGATGGTCATCGACTCGATCAGGGCGAATGGGTCGCGCTCCATGATCACCCTGTCCTTGAACGTCCCGGGCTCCGACTCGTCGGCGTTGCAGATCAGGTAATGCGGACGGGCGGGCTGGTGCGCGACGGCCTCCCACTTCACCCCGGTCGGGAAGGCGGCGCCGCCGCGACCCTGCAGCTTGGAATCCTTCAGCTCTCTGATCACGCCCTCCGGGCCGATCTCGATCGCGCGACGCAAGGCGGCATACCCACCCTGGGCGCGATAGTCGTCGAGGCTGACCGGCCGCCCCGATCCTGCCCGCCGCAGCAGTCGCAGCGAGGGATCTCCCGCCTGCGGGAGAACCGTCACCGGAGCCGGGCCTGGCGCACCGCCGGCGAGCACATCGAGCACGGCGGCCGCAGTCGTGGGCGCGAGCGTCCGCTCGAAGGACTCCTCGCCGGCCTCGCCGACGAGCGCAGCAGGCGCTCGATCGCACTGCCCGAGGCAAGGGCTGCGATACCACGTCGTGGAGCCGTCGTCGGAGAGCTCGCCCTCGGGGCCGAAGCGCTCCTCCAGTTGTGCGATCAGGTCGTCCGAGCCCGTGCACTGGCAGGCGATGTCCTCGCAGACGTGAACCACTCGCGTCGGCCGCGGCTCGACCGCGAGCATGGCGTAGAACGTGGCGACGCCGTAGACGTCAGCGGGCGGCAGCGTCAGTCGGCGACAGAGCTCGTTCATCCCGCCGGGGCTGATCCAGCCGATCCGCTCCTGGAGCGCCCAGAGCGCCGGCAGCAGCAGATGGCGCCGTGCGCGGGCCGCGTGGCCCGTGCTGGCGGTGTTACCCGCCGGGCCGTCGAGACGCGCGCCGCCGTCCCAGCCGTCGCGGGCCGGACCGAGCACGGTGTCGAGCGCAGCAACCTCGGCGCTCGTCGGTTCGGCGCCCGGGACGAGATGGATGTCCATCTAGGACTGCCCGCCGACGGCAGCGGGCTCGGCGATGCCGGCACGTTGCTCGCGCTCGGCGGGCTCGAGCTTCTCGACCCGGATCGCGGCGGCCTTGAACTCCGCGGTCCCGGATTTCGGGTCGGTCGCGTCGATCGTGAGGACGTTCGTGTCGACCTGGTCGGGGAAGTGGAAAGTCATGAACGCGAGTCCCGGGCGCAGGGACGGGTCGATCCTAACCGGGGCCTCGACCGAACCGCGGCGGGAGGAGACCCGTGCGATCTCGCCGTCTGCGAGCTCTAGCCGCTCGGCATCCTCGGGCGAGAGATCGAGGGACTCGCCACGATGCAGCGGAGAGTTGTAGAGGTTGGACTGAGCGCCGGTGTTGTACGACTCGAGGCGGCGGCCGGTGGTGAGCCGGATCGGATAGTCGGCGTCGAGCGCCTCGAACGGGCCCTTCGCCTCGACGACGGAGAACGGCGCCGGGGGGCCTCCGAGCGGCTCGGCCCAGAGGCGGTCGTGGAGGAGCGGGGAGCCGGGATGCGTCTCGTCAGGGCACGGCCACTGGAGGCCACCGTGCTCCTCGAGGCGCGCGTAGCTCATTCCGGCGTGCATCGGCGAGAGCGAGCGCAACTCGTTCCAGACGTCCTCCGCGACGGGCTCGGGCCAGTCGTGCCCGAGGCGGCGGGCCAGCTGGGCGATGATCCACATGTCGTCGCGCGCCTCGCCCGGCGGATCGAGTGCCTTGCGAACGCGCTGGACGCGTCTCTCGCTGTTCGTGACCGTCCCTTCGGTCTCGCACCACGACGCCGCCGAGGGGAAGACGACGTCTGCCATCGCGGCGGTCTTCGTCAGCACGAGATCCTGGACGACGAGGAAGTCGAGCCCCGCCAGGAGCTTGCGCGTGTGCTTGATGTCGGCTTCGGACTGGGCGGGGTTCTCGCCGATCACGTAGAGCGTCCGCAACTCGCCGCGGTCCATGCCGTGGAACATCTGGGTCAGGTGCCAGCCGTAGGTCGGCCTGATCTTCGTGCCCCACGCCTCCTCGTACAGGGCGCGCGCCTCGTGATCGCGCTCGATGTCCTGGAAGCCGGCCAGCTTGTTGGGGATCGCCCCCATGTCGCCGCCGCCCTGGACGTTGTTCTGCCCTCGCAGTGGGTTGAGGCCCGAACCGAAGCGCCCCACGTGACCGCAGAGGAGCGCGAGGTTGATCAGAGCGAGCACGTTGTCGACCGCGTTGTGATGCTCCGTGATCCCGAGCGTCCAGCAGATCATCGCCCGGTCGGCTCGGGCGAACGCATGCGCGGTCTCGCGGATCACGGCGGCCGGAACCCCCGTCAGGCGCTCGCCTTCCTCGAGCGTGAAGGGCTCGACCGAGGCGGCATAGGCGTCGAAGCCTTCCGTCGCGTGCTCGATGAACGCGTCGTTGGCGAGGCCCTCGCGGATGATCTCGCGCGCCATGGTGTTCGAGAGCGCGATGTCGGAGCCGACTTCGAGCCCGAGCCAGCGGTCGGCCCATTGCGCGGAAGTCGTGCGCCGGGGATCGACGACGAAGAGGCGCGCCCCGTTGTGAACGCCCTTGAGCAGGTGGTGGAAGAAGATCGGGTGTGTCTCGCGGGCGTTCGAGCCCCACAGGAGGATCACGTCCGTTTCCTCGATCTCTGCGTAGGACGACGTGCCGCCGCCCGCCCCGAACACCGTCGCCAGACCGACGACGCTAGGTGCGTGTCAGGTTCTGTTGCAGGAGTCGATGTTGTTGGTGCCCATCACCTGGCGGGCGAATTTTCCCGCCAGGAAGTTCATCTCGTTCGACGCCTTGGAGCACGAGAAGATGCCGAACGACGTCGACGTGTCGGTCTCGCGCGCGCGGGCGAAGCCGGCCGCGGCTCGGTCGAGCGCCTCGTCCCAGCTCGCCGGACGCAGTGCTCCGTCGTCGCGGACGAGGGGGGTCGTCAGCCGTGTCTTGCCGTTCCGCATGCGCGCTGCTCCTCTCGGGGACGGCCCAGGAGCTCCGGGCCACCTGCCGCATCGAAGTGATCGACTCGACCTTAACGATAGATGCCGGAGGGGGGCTCAGGTGCCGATCCGCTCGGGCCTCGAGTAGACGTTGAACCGGCCGTCCCGCACGAAGCCGCAGAGGGTCACGCCTCGATCGGCTGCGAGCTCGACGGCGAGCGAGGACGGAGCGCCGACGGCGACGAGGATCGGGCACCCTGCCACAGCCGCCTTCTGGACGAGCTCGAAGGAGAGACGGCCACTGACGCAGAGAACGTGGGACGAGAGCGGCAGCAGCCCGTCGAGGAAGGCGCGGCCGATCACCTTGTCCATCGCGTTGTGCCTGCCCACGTCCTCGCGTGCGTGCAGCAGTGTCCCATCGGGAGTGAACAGGCCGGTGGCGTGGAGCCCGCCCGTGGAGGCAAAGGCAGCCTGCGCCTCGCGCAGCCGGTCGGGCAGGAGCATCACGGTCTCAGAGGCGATCGTGAGGTCGCTCTCGACCGGCGGCGCCTCAACGGCGATCGCCTCGAGCGCCCCCTTGCCGCAGACGCCGCACGACGAGGTCGTATAGAAGGAGCGCGCGAGCCGCCCCGGATCGAAGCCGGGTGCATCGAGCTCGATCGTATTCGCGGCCAGGTCGACCGGCGGCCTGGCGCCGACCGGCCGCAGGCCCTCCGAGAGCGCGAAGCCGAGCGCCAACTCCTCGTCGTGACCGGGGGTGCGCATCGTGACGGCGACGGGGCTGCCTTCGATACGTAACTCGAGCGGCTCCTCGACCGCGAGCCGATCGTCGACCTTCTCGCCGGCCGGCAGGCGGAGCACCCGCACGACGGAGGTGCTGTAGGGCAGGGGCCCATCCCGCTTCGGCGTCATCGTGACGCAACCGTAGCGTCTTGACGTCGATCCTCGGCGCGTCGCGCGCGAGGGCGCGGGCTTGTAGTCCGGTCAACGCTCTAGGCTCGTCACGCCAGCCAACACGCTGCGAACGATTCGACGTCGAGCACACAGGAGGACAACGTGGACGCACCATCGATGCGCAACCGGCTCACGGCCGAGGCGGTCGGGACCTTCGGCTTCTTCTTCATCGGCTTCAGCGGGATTGCTGCGTCCGTCAACCTCCCCGGCTCGATCGCGCCCGCCGGCATCGCTGCCGGCTTCGGTCTCGGGCTCGGCCTCATGGTCGCCGCCTTCGGCCAGATCTCCGGCGGGCACTACAACCCGGCGGTCACCTTCGGGCTCGCCGTCGGCCGCAGGTTTCCCATGGCCGCCGTGATCCCCTACTGGGTCGCCCAGCTGATCGGGGGCCTCTTCGCGACGCTCTTCGCCATCGTGCTCTACACCGGCGACGTCAAGGACTCGCTCGTGAACGCACCCGGTGCCGGCGTCGACGGGTGGCGCGCGGTGCTGATCGAGGTCGTCGCCGTCTTCCTCTTCGTCTCGGTGGTCATCACCGTCGCGACCGACGATACGGCGCCCTGGAAGGGTGTGCTCGCGCCACTCGCGATCGGTGGCTTCATCTTCACCGCGGCGGTGGTGATCGGCCCGAGCACCGGTGGCTCGTTCAACCCGGCTCGCTCGCTCGATCCCGCGCTCGTGGCCGCAGACCTGGGCGACGTCTGGATCTACATCGTCGGCCCGCTCGTCGGCGGCGCAATCGCCGGCCTGCTCTCGATCGCTCTGCGGGGCGACAAGATGTAGCGCTGCGCGGGGCCGTCCAGCGGCCCGGCCCGTCGGCTACTCGACGGTGACCGTCTTCGCCAGGTTCCGGGGCTGGTCCACGTTGAGGCCGCGGAGCCGCGCGATCCGGTAGGCGAGCAGCTGCAAGGGCACGACCGCGAGCACGGCCTGGAGAAACGCCGGCGAGCGCGGAATGAAGATCACGTCGTCCGCGTGGTGCTGAATGTCTTCGTTCCCGTCGGTCGCGATCGCGATCACGTGGGCACCCCGCGCGCGAACCTCCTGGATGTTGGAGACCATCTTGTCGTAGACGTGGCTGCGGGTCGCGATCACGACGACCGGCGTCGACTCGTCGAGCAGGGCGATCGGGCCGTGCTTCATCTCACCCGCCGAATAGGCCTCGGTCGGGATGTAGGAGATCTCCTTCAGCTTGAGCGCGCCCTCGAGAGCCACCGGCAGGCCGATGTGGCGGCCCAGGTAGAGGAAGAACGGCTTGTCGAAGTGACGCTGCGCGATCTCGTCGATCGGGTGGTCGCCGTCGAGGAACGCCGCGATCTTGGCGGGCAGCTCGTAGACCTCGTCGAGGATGAACGTGAACTCGTCCAGCGGCAGCGTCTCCCGCACCTGCGCGAGCTTGAGCGCGACCAGGAAGAGCAGACTCACCTGGGCGGTGAACGTCTTCGACGCCGCCACGCTGACCTCGAGCCCGGCGCGGGTGTAGAGCACCGAGTCGACCTCGCGCGTGATCTGCGATCCCATCATGTTCGTGATCGCGACCGTCCGCGCGCCCATCTCGCGGGCGAGCTTCATGGCCGAGATCGTGTCGCGCGTCTCGCCCGACTGGGAGATCCCGATCACGAGCGTGCTCGCGTCGAGCACGGGGTTGCGGTAGATCCACTCGGACGCGATGTCGTGCTCCACCGGCACGCGGGCCCACTCCTCGATCGCGTACCGCGCCGCGACGGCAGCGTGATACGACGTGCCCGCGGAAAGGATCACGATGCGCCTCAGCACGCTGAGCGCCTCGTCGTCCAGGAACCCGTCCAGCTCGAGCCGGCCGTGGCGCACGCGGTCACCGATCGTCTCCGCGACGGCGTCGGGCTGCTCGTAGATCTCTTTCAGCATGAAGGTCTCGAAGCCCGCCTTCTCGGCGCGCTCGTCGTCCCAGTCGAGCTCGATCAACTCGCGCTCGACCGCGCTGCCGTCCTCGGCGCGCAGGAAGCGGGAACCCTCTGGCGTGATCGCGACGAGGTCTCCATCCTCGGGGAAGTGCACCTCGCGTGTCTCACGCAGGAACGCAGTCGCATTGGAGGCGAGGAAGGTCTCGCCGCGGCCGACGCCGACGACGAGTGGGCACTGATGCCGCGCCCCGACGAGGAGGCCCGGGTGGTCGCGGTGGATCGCGACGAATGCGAAATGGCCCTCGAGCTCGTTGAATGCGAGCCTGGTGGCCTCGACGAGATCGCCGGCATAGTGCTGCTCGATCAGGTGGGTGACGGTCTCGGCGTCCGTCTCGGAGCTGAAGACGTGGCCCTCCCGGCCGAGGCGCTCGCGCAGCTCACGGTAGTTCTCGACGATCCCGTTCAGCACGATCGCGAGCTGCGACTCGTCCTCGACGGCGAGCGGATGGGCGTTCTCGGTCGTGACCCCGCCATGCGTCGCCCAGCGCGTGTGCCCGAGACCGGTGGTCGCAGGCGACGACTCCTCGCCCGCTGCCAGCTTCAGGTTCTGCAGGTTCCCGACTGCTCGGGTGTGGCGGAGACCGTCTTCCTCGAGAAGCGCTATCCCGGCCGAGTCATAGCCGCGGTACTCGAGCCGCTCGAGCCCGAAGAGGAGGAGATGCTTGCATTCCCGGGGCCCGACATATCCGATGATCCCGCACATTGGCGATTCTCCTTCGTCGTCCCCGCCTGACTCCGGCGTGGGGGTTGACTCCGCCGCATCGTCGGACGTTTCCCGTGACGCTCGCGGGCGAAACCGGTGCTACGACTGCGACCGCACGAGATGCGCGACTCTACCACAGAGGCTCGCCGCCTCCTCCTCGCTCTCGCACTCGACGAGCACCCGTACGAGGGGCTCCGTCCCCGAGGCGCGGACGACGATCCGGCCGCGTCCCGCGAGCTCGGTTTCCAGCCGCTCCACCTCGTCGCGGACGGCCGCGGAGAGATCCGGCGTGGCGACCGGCACGTTCTCCTTCGCCTGCGGCAGCCGGGTCAGGACGCTCGCCGCAGCGGCGAGCGAGCCGCCCCGAAGCGCGCGACAGAGGAGCAGCGCGGCGGCGAGGCCGTCTCCCGTGACGTGCCCGTCGAGACAGATCAGGTGACCGGACTGCTCACCCCCGAGTGTGACCCCCTCGGCCCGCATCGCAGCGAGAACGTGGCGGTCCCCGACGTCGGTCGTCAGCACGCGGACATCCCGCTCCCGCATCAGTCGGTGGAAGCCGAGATTGGTCATCGTCGTCACGGCAACGGCATCGACGCCCAGGTCGAGCGCGAGCACGGCCAGGATCTGGTCGCCGTCGAGCGGCGTGCCCGTCTCGTCGACGGCGAGCATCCTGTCGCCGTCCCCATCGAAGGCGATGCCGAGGTGGTGACCGCCGGTTTGGACGACGTCCGCGAGCAAGGTCAGGTCTGTGGCGCCGCAGCCGACGTTGATGTTCTCGCCATCCGGCGCGGCCGCGACCGTCGTGACTTCCGCGCCGAGCTGCTCGAAGACGCCGGGCGCGATCGACGAGAAGGCACCGTTGGCGCAGTCGACTGCGACCCTGAGCCCGGCAAGGGGCGAGCCGAAGTGCTCGAGGATATGGGCGACGTAGCCGGCGGCCGCGTCCTCGGCCGGCTCGACGGATCCTCCGTTCAGCGGCGACGTCTCGAGCAGCCCCTCGATCTCCTCCTCCTCGGCGTCGGAGAGCTTGTGCCCTTCCGCATCGAAGAACTTGATCCCGTTGTACTCGGGCGGGTTGTGCGAGGCGGAGATGACGATCCCGAGATCCTGGGCGAGCAGCGCGACTGCCGGCGTCGGGAGAACGCCTCCGATCACTGCGATGCCCCCAACTGACGTGATTCCACGGACGAGCGGCTCCTCGAGCGCCGGTCCCGAGCCGCGCGTGTCACGCCCGACGAAGACCCTGCCCCGCCCCGACCAGACCGTGGCGGCACGGCCCAAGCGCTCGACGAGGTCGAGCGTGAGCGTGTCGCCGACTATGCCGCGAACGCCGTCGGTGCCGAAGTGAGTACGGGCCATGGTGAAGGGACGCCGAAGGCGAGGGGTGGCGCGCGTGAGCGGTCGCGCGTCTAACGCTTGGAGAACTGGGGCGCCTTGCGCGCCTTGTGCAGCCCGGCCTTCTTGCGCTCGACCTGGCGGGCGTCCCGCGTCAGGAAGCCCTCGCGCTTGAGCACGACGCGAAGCTCGGGATCCGCCTCGACGAGCGCGCGGGCGATGCCGTGGCGGACTGCGCCGGCCTGACCACTGATGCCGCCGCCGTGGACGCGGACGCGGAGATCATAGGTCCCTTCCGCCCCCGCCGTCTTCAGCGGGCCGAGCGCGGATGTGCGGTGCGAGGCGCGCGGAAAGTAGTCCTCGAGCGTGCGGCCGTTGATCCACGTCTTGCCGTCACCCGGCCGGAGGATGACCCGTGCGACCGATGTCTTGCGCTTACCCGTGCCCAAGTACTGAGCGATCTCTGCCATCTAGAGCTCCAACTCCTTCGGCGCCTGTGCGGCGTGGGGATGCTCGGGACCGGCGTACACCTTGAGCTTCGTGAGTTGCGCCGCGGCGAGCTTGTTCCTGGGCAGCATCCCTTTGACGGCCTTGCGGATGACTTCCGTCGGCCGACGGTCGAGTTGCTCGCGGAGCGTCCGCGTCTTCAGACCACCGGGGAAGCCAGAGTGCCGGTAGACCATCTTCTGGTCGAGCTTCTGACCGGTGACGTGGATCTTTTCCGCGTTGACGACGATGACGAAGTCACCCGTATCGACGTGCGGGGTGTATTGCGGCTTCCGCTTGCCGCGCAGGGTGTCCGCGATCTGCGTCGCGAGCCTGCCGAGGGTCTTGCCTTCGGCGTCGACGATGTACCAGTCGCGCTGGATCTCTCCCGGCTTGGCGGTGTAGGTCTTCATCAGTCAGAAAGAGGGCGGTCGGGTGACCGCACGACGGCGGAGTGTAGCAGCGAAACGGCGCCGTATCACGGCACGGAGGTTCAGCCGACTGCAGCGGAAGCTCAGCCGGAGAGGGAGTCGAGCAAGCCGCGCGCCGCAGCAGCGGCGGGGCGATCCCCCTTGGACTCGTAGATCGAGAGGACCGTCTCGGCGGCGGTGCGCGCCTCCTCCGGCCTGCCGAGGAGCGCGAGCGTCCGGGCACGCCATTCGAATGCCCGGGCCTTCTCGTCGTAGAAGTCGATTCCCGTGGCGAGCTCCACGGCCGCTGCCGTCAGCCGCTCACCCTCGTCGTGGTCGCCGGCCCGTGCGGCGAGGAACCCCTGGAGGCCGTTGAGCCCGATCACGTCGACCAGATCGTCCTCGTTGAGCCGTTCGCGCAGTTCCGCGCACAGCTCTGACGCCTCCGCGTACTTGCCCCGAGCGGCGAGAATCCCCGCCAGGGCGAGGGCGGTCGTTCCCAGGTAGGCCAGAGCACCGAGCCGCTCGAGCTCGGCGACGCCCTCCCGCAGCAACCGCTCCGCCGCCTCGAGATCGCCGGCATGCTCCTCGATGAACGCGGCCAATGTCGAGCCGGCTGCTGCCTTGACGAGCACACCCGCCTCACGCTTCGCGTCGATCGCTCGGCGAGAGTACTCGCGCGCAGCCTCGATCTCACCCCGCATCGCGAGCAGCTTTCCGAGCACCCAATCGAGCTCGGCGCGCTCGAGCGGCCCTACCGCCTCGGCCAGCATCGCCCGTACTTCGATAACCGCGCCGTCGACGTGTGACGGCCCCGCGGAGATCGGCCCGATCCTCAGGATCCGCGTCCATTCGTCGAGCCAGCCGTCACCGGCGGCGTGCGCGGACTGGACGACGCGTGCCATCGCCTCGGCGGCTGCGACGGAGCGGAGAGCGAACCAGTGATCCATACCCTCGAGGGCCGCGATCCACGCCAGGCCGATGTCGTCCTCGAGGTCGCCGAAGACGCGCTTCGCGGAGGCGATCGCCGACTGCACGCGGTCGGAGTCGAACGCTCCTTCGTAGCCCGCCGCGAGCTCCCGGAGCAACTGCCCGAATGCAGCGAACCGCGCCTCCGGGGAGTCGGCGAGCTCGGCGGCGAAGGTGTGTGCGTCGCCGACCCGGCCGGACTGGATCAGCGGCCAGCTTAGCTTCAAAACCGTGTCGAGGCGCTGAGAATCGCCGCGAGGTAAGAGGGCCGTGGCGCGCTCGAGCAGTCCGCAAGCGGCGCTGTAGTCGCCCCTGTCCAGCGCGCCCCGGCCGGCGACGGAGAGCCTCGTCGCCGTTCTGCGGGCGAGGGCGTCGAGGCGCGGGTCGGCGCTGTCGAGCTCCGCCCTGTTGCGGTACGCGCGCTCGAGGTGGTAGGCGACGATCTCGTCCTGCTCGACGAGGGCTGCGTGGCGGTCGAGCCAGTCGGCGAAGCGCTCGTGCAACTCGGCGCGTGTCTCCTTGGGGAGCGAGTCGTACGCGGCATCGCGGATCAGCAGATGGCGAAAGCGAAACGCCTCCTCGTCGGGGAACGTCGGCTGGTCCGGGCGGATCATCTCCTTGCGGACGAGCGAGAGAAGGTGCGTTGGCACCTCCGCCCGCTCGAGCTCCGGTGCGAGCTCGAAGACGGTGCCGCGGTGAAACACCTGGCCCTCGACGGCCCCCCGGCCGATCATGTCTCGTTCGCCGGCCCCGAGCCGGTCGAGTCGCGATTGCAGGAGAGCCTGGATCGTCGGTGGCACGACGATCTCGGCACCGTCTTCCACCTCACTCACCGTCGCGAGCATCTCCTCGATGAAGAGCGGGTTGCCGTCGGCTGCCTGCAGGATGCGCCGGCGGACATCGTGGGAGAGCGGCGCGCCCCGCGCGAGCCGCGAGATCAAGACCTCGCAGTCCTCGCCCGAGAGTGCCTCGAGGAGGATCGTCGTCGCATTGAGCTTGCCCCCGCCCCAGCCCGGCCGTAGCTCGAGCAGCTCGGGCCGCGCCACGCAGAGCAGGAAGATCGGGGCGTCGCGAGCCCAGTCGGCCATGTGCTCGATCAGGTCGAGGAACACCGGTTCGGCCCACTGGATGTCGTCCAACACCAGGATCTGGGGTCGCTCGGCGGCCCGAGACTCGACGAGCTTGCGGAAGGCGAGCTGCGTCTCGGCCGGCGAGCTGCCGATGATCGCCCCCGGCTCCGTCCCGGTTGCGAGCAGGATCTCGACGAGCGGCCAGTAGGTGATGTCCTCGCCGTAGTGCAGGCAGCGACTGTGCAGGACGTCGGCAGCAGCGCCGGGCCCGGCGAGGAACTCCGCCACGAGCCGCGACTTGCCGACGCCGGCCGGGCCGAGGAGCGTGAACATATGACATGAGCGCTCCGAGACGACGCTCTCGAAGTCGGACCGCAGCCGGGCGAGCTCACGGGCGCGCCCGACGAGCGGGGCGTCGAGGCGGCGGGCGAACGCCGCCGCCTCCATGTCGACCGCGAGGAGGCGGAAGGCCGGCACCGCTTCGCTCTTGCCCTTCAACTCGAGCGGCTCGACGGCTTCCACCGAGACGGCATCGCGAACGAGAGCCAGCGTCTCGGTGCCGATCAGGATCTCGCCCGGCGCGGCTGCCTGCTCGAGTCGGGCGGCGACATTCACCGCATCGCCCGTGACGAGCGTCTCGCCCTCGCCCGCGACGACCTCGCCGGTGTTGACACCGGTGCGAAACGACAGCGCGACCGAGAGCTCCTCGCCGAGGCGCTCCAGCCGTTCCCGCATCTCGGCGACGGCGCGGACGGCGCGGAGTGCGTCGTCCTCGTGCGCGACGGGGATCCCGAACACGGCCATCGCCGCATCCCCGACGAACTTCTCCACGGTGCCGCCATGCCGCTCCACGATCAGCCGAATCTCCTCGAAGTACCGGCCCATCGTGCGGCGCAACGCCTCCGGATCGAGGCGCTCCCCGAGCGCCGTGGAGCCGCTCACGTCGCAGAAGACGACCGTCACGGTCTTCCGCACCTCCCGCGTCGTCGCCGGAGCGAGCGATGCCCCGCATGCGCCGCAGAAGCGGAACCCGTCCGGATTCTCCTCACCGCACGCGTGGCACAGAGACACGGCGACGAGCTTATCCGAGCAGATGACCGGCTCATCGGTGCGGACCGGGCGCGCCACGCTAGAATCTCGTTCAGCGAATCGGGGAGCTCGGGGCAGCCGGGCTGAGAGGGCGGGCAGTACGCGCCGCCGACCCGCAGAACCTGATCTGGGTAATGCCAGCGGAGGTAGACGCGTTGGAGGGAACCATTCTCGTTGTTGCCGGCGGAGACCTGTCGACCGTGGCCCTGCCGCCGCTCCCCGAGGGGGCAATGGTGATCGCTGCCGACGGAGGCGTCGATCGGGCCCACGCTCTCGGATTGCGGGTCGACCTCGCGATCGGCGACTTCGACTCGGTCAGCGCGGCCGGACTCGCGGCCGCCGAGGCGGCGGGCGCGCGCGTCGAGCGGCATCCAGCCACGAAGGACGCGACCGACCTCGAGCTCGCGCTCGATGCGGCTCTCGCCCACGCTCCCGCCCGCATCGTCGTGATCGGAGCGAGCGACGGCCGCCTCGACCACACGCTGGGATCGGTGCTGCTGCTGGCCGACGAGCGCTACGCGGGCGTCGAGATCGACGCGCACCTGGGGTCGAGCAGGGTCGCGGTGATCCGCGATACGAGGACGCTTCGGGGAGCACCGGGCGAGCTCGTCTCGCTCTTCCCGCTGCACGGTGGGGCCGAGGGCGTCACGACGGAGGGACTCGCTTTCGCCCTCAGCGACGAGGCACTGCCGGCGGGCACGAGCCGCGGTACCTCGAACGTTCTGACGGGCTCGGAAGCGCGCGTCTCGGTCGCGAACGGCTGCCTCCTCGCCGTCATCCCCGGCGCTCGCGACGAGGGCACGTCGTGAACGGGGCGCTCAGGCTCGCGGGGCTCTTCTGCGTGGCCCTCGTCGCCGCCGGGTGCGGCAGTGACAGCGGGCCACGCGAGGTGGTGCTGGTCGCGCACGACTCGTTTGTGATCGCAAAGGACGTCAAGGCCGCGTTCGAGCGCGAAAGCGGCCTCGAGCTCCGAATCCTGCAAAGCGGCGACGCCGGCGAGATGGTGAACCGCGCGCTCCTGACCAAGGGCAATCCGCAGGGCGACGTCCTCTTCGGGATCGACAACAACTTGCTCTCGCGGGCCCTCGAGGCGGATCTGTTCGAGCCGTACGAGCCCGAGGGCCTCGACCGTGTCGACGCGGACTTCCAGCTCGATCCGGAGCACCGGGTGACTCCGATCGACCATGGCGACGTCTGCCTCAACATCGACAAGGAGTGGTTCGCGACCCGTGGCCTCGCGCCCCCGGAGTCGCTCGACGACCTGACCCAACCCGCCTACCGCAACCTGCTCGTCGTCGAGAACCCGGCCACCTCGACTCCCGGCCTGGCGTTCATGCTGGCGACGGTCGCCCGCTTCGGTGCAGCGGACTGGCTCGGGTACTGGCGCCAACTGCGAGCGAACGGCGTTCTCGTCGTCGACGGCTGGGAGGAGGCCTACACGGCCCGGTTCTCCGGCGCCGGCGGCAGCAGTGGCAAGAGGCCGATCGTCGTCTCCTACGCGACGAGCCCCGCGGCGGAGGTGATCTTCGCCGCCACGCCCCCCGCGACTGCGCCGACCGCGGTCGTGCCTGCCAGTTGCTTCCGGCAGATCGAGCTGGCAGGCGTGCTCGGCGGAGCGAAGAACCCGGAGGGAGCCCGGACGCTGATCGACTTCATGCTCTCGGAGCGCTTCCAGGCCTCGCTGCCCGAGAGCATGTTCGTCCTGCCCGTCCGTGCCGGCACACCGCTGTCGGAGGCCTTCAGCCGCTACGCGGTCTCGCCGGCCGACCCGCTCGAGCTGCCGGCAGCCGAGATCGGCGCCAACCGCGACCGCTGGATCGACGAATGGACTCAGGCCGTCCTGCGCTGATCCGAGTGCTCCACGTCGCCGCGGCAGCGCTGCCGGCGGCGTTCCTGGCGCTCTTCTTCGCGTATCCCCTGATCGCGATCCTCGAGCGCGGGCTCACATCTGCCGACGGCTTCGCGCTGCCCACAGGGACATCTGGGCTCCTCTGGTTCACGGTCTGGCAGGCAGCCGCCTCGACCGCGCTCACGCTGGCCGCCGGGCTCCCCCTCGCGTGGGTGCTCGGGCGATTCCGCTTCCGCGGGCGGTCGCTCGTCCGGGCGATCGTGCTGGTTCCGTTCGTCCTGCCCACCGTCGTCGTCGCGACCGCCTTCCTGGCGGTGCTCCCGGGCGGCTACGAGCACGGTATCTGGGCGATCCTCGCGGCTCACGTGTTCTTCAACGTCGCAGTGGTGGCCCGCATCGTCGGCGGGGCGTGGGCCTCGATCGACCCGGCCGGCGCAGAGGCGGCAACCGTGCTCGGGGCCGGGCCCCTGCGCCGCGTACGCGAGGTGACGCTCCCGCAGTTGGCACCTGCGCTCTCGGCCGCGTCGGCGCTCACCTTCCTCTTCTGCTTCACGTCCTTCGGAGTGATCCTGATCCTCGGCGGCCCCGGGCGGGCGACGATCGAGACGGAGATCTACAACCGCGCCGCCCGCCTGTTCGACCTGCAGGCCGCGGCGGCGCTCTCCGTGCTCCAGCTCGTCGCCGTCGGCCTCGTCCTGACCGCTGTCAGCATTCTCGAAGCGCGGGCGGCGCGAGCCGGACGCTGGCCGACGAGCGCGACACGCTCCGGCCTCCACGTGGGCGCGAGCGAGTCGCGCTCGTCGCCGTCCTCGGTGTCACGGGTGCCGCGCTCGCGGTTCCGCTCGCAGTGCTCGCCCGTCGCTCCGTTGGGGATTGGGGTGCCCTCTTCCGCGAAACGCCGGCGCTGCTCGTCGAGCCGTGGCAGGCCGCCGTCTACTCGGTCGCGTTCGCAGGAGTCGCCGCCACGATCGCGCTCGTGATCGGAGGGCTGGCCGCCCTCGTCCTCGCGCGCCGGCCACCGGGTGTGCTGGACGCACTCGTGCTCCTCCCGCTCGGCGCCTCCGCCGTGATGCTCGGGTTCGGGTTCGTCATCGCGTTCGACAGCTCCCCGCTCGACTTCCGCTCCTCGTGGTGGCTCGTGCCGGTCGCCCAATCTCTCGTCGCGGCGCCGTTCGTCGTGCGGATCGTCGCCCCGGCCCTCCGCTCGATCGAGCCCCGACTCCGTGAGGCCGCGGCCACCCTGGGCGCGTCCCCCTCACGCAGCCTGCGCGAGATCGACGTCCCGCTCGCCGGCCGGGCACTCGGGGTCGCGGCCGGGTTCGCCTTTGCGATCGCGCTCGGCGAGTTCGGTGCGACGGTGTTCGTCGCCCGCGCCGAGCAGCCGACTCTCCCCGTGGCGATCTTCCGCTTCCTGGGTCGGCCCGGAGCGGAGAATCAGGGCACCGCCGCGGCACTCGCGGTGGTGCTGGCCGGGCTCACCGTGTGCGCGGCGCTCGTAGCGGAGCGCGTCGCCGGCGGTCGGGGCAGGACGCTCTGATGGCCGGCGCGCTCAGCGTTCGCGCGGCGAGAGTCGTGCTGGGGAACCACGTCGCACTGGCCGAGGTCGACCTCGAGGTCGATCGAGGCGAGACGGTCGCGGTGCTCGGCCCGAGCGGCAGCGGCAAGTCGACGCTGCTGCGGGCGATAGCCGGGCTCCAGCCCCTCGATGCAGGGGACGTCTCGCTCGACGGCCGGTCGCTCGACGGTGTCCCGGCTCACCGGCGGGGAATCGGCCTGATGTTCCAGGATGACGCCCTCTTCCCACACCGGGACGTCGCTGCAAACGTCGCGTTCGGGCTGCGGATGGGCGGCGTCACGCCTACGGACGCGGCGGCCCGGGTGACGGAGCTCCTCGCGCTCGTCGGCCTCCCGGGCCGCGAGCGGCGATCGATCGCCTCACTCTCGGGCGGAGAGCGGAAGCGGGTCGCGCTGGCCCGCGCGCTCGCCCCCGCGCCGAGTGTCCTGCTCCTGGACGAGCCGCTCGGCGCGCTCGATCGCCCGCTCCACGACCGGCTCGTGACCGAGCTGAGGGAGCTGTTCGAGAGGGTCGGCCAGACCGTGATCTACGTGACGCACGACGTCGCCGAGGCGTTCGCCATCGCGACGCGCGTCGCCGTGATGCGAGAAGGGGCGATCGTTCAGGTCGCGGCGCCCGAGGAGCTGTGGACGCACCCTGCCGATGCATGGGTGGCGAGGTTCATCGGGCTCGCGAACGTGGAGAGCCGGGGCGACACGGCGCGTGTCGTCAGGCCGGAGGCGGTCGTGCTCCGGGCCGATCCGGCCGGCGAGGCGGTCGTGCTCACGAGCTACCGTGAAGGCCCGTTCGTGACGCTCCGCGCCCGCTACGACGACGGCCGCGAGATCGCCTCGGCCCACACCGGCGTTTCGCCACCGGCAGCGGGCACTCGCGTCCGGGTGGAGATCGACGAGGCCGCGGTGATCGACGTTCCGGAGCGCTAGCGCTCGGGGACGCAGACCCGGTCGTCGGGCCCGACGATCCGATCGAACTCTGCGTTGAAGACAGCGTCCTGCTTCGGGTCGTACGCGCCGAGCGAAGGGCCTTCCCATTGGACGACCGGTGTCACCCCGGGGCCCATCACCGTGACCCGGTGGCGCTCGCCGTTGCCGGGCGGCCGCAGCACGTGTGCCGGATAGCCGCGGGGTGTCCACTGGGGCACGAAGCTGTAACAGAAGGCGCCGTTGCGGCTGTGCGCGACCTTGCCGGCGTCGTGACGCCACCCTGCCCCGAACACGGAGTTGAGCGTGTCGACGTAGAAGAACCGACCGTAGGCGTCGCGCCTCGTGGACGAGGGTGTGCGGAACCCGTACGACGGCCGGCCCTGATACGAGAGGCGGCCGAAGAGGCCCTGCCAGGAGCCGCCGTACGTCCAGTTCTGCGACACCTCGAGCACCGGCAGGTTCCCGGACCAGTGCGAGACGTGCAGCTCGTAGGCGTCCTGCCCCGGCTGGAACGGCGCGATCCCTCGCATCGGCAGCAGCCGCTGCCAGCGCTGGAGCGCCCAGTAGGAGCCGTCGGGCGCCTTGCAGGCCGCGACGAGCCATACCAGCTTCGGTCCGTCGTACGGCTTGCAGCCGTTGCGGAAGGTGCGCCACGTCTGCCGGCCGTTCTTCTTCAGCCCGCCCGTGTAGTCGTAGCGGAAGCGAACCTGGGGCCTCGCCGGGTCGGGCGCGTTGGCGTTGATCGCGCCCCAGACGAACACGCGCCGTATGGCCCCTGACGTCGTGCGGTAGGTGACGAGCGCCGTACCGCGCCCGTTGGCCTTCAACGAGATGAACGAGACATCGCGGTCTCCGAACTGCTCGCTCGCCCGTGCGGGTGAAGCGGCGGCGACGAGGGCGCCCGAGACGAGAAGCGCGACGATGACGGCAAGACGAACGTGCATCGGCTCGCCTAGGGTAGCGGCCGCGTCACTCCCACTCGATCGTCGCCGGCGGCTTCGAGGAGAGGTCGAGCGCGACGCGGTTCACGCCCGGCACCTCGTTGATGATCCTGTTCGAGATCGTCTCCAGCACGTCGTACGGGAGTCGCGCCCAGTCCGCGGTCATCGCGTCCTCCGACGTGACGGCGCGGATCACGACGGGGTAGGCGTACGTGCGCTCGTCGCCCTGGACGCCGACCGACTTGATCGCCGGAAGCACCGCGAAGCTCTGCCAGAGCTCCCGGTAGAGCCCGGCGCGGCGGATCTCCTCCTGGAGCACGAGGTCGGCGGCACGCAGGATGTCGAGTCGCTCCTTCGTCACGTCACCGATGATCCGGATCGAGAGCCCCGGCCCGGGGAACGGCTGGCGCCAGACAATGCGCTCGGGCATCCCGAGCTCCTCGCCGACCCGGCGCACCTCGTCCTTGAACAGCAGCCGCAGCGGCTCGACGAGCTCCATCTCGCATGTCGGCCGGCAGGCCCGCCGACGTTGTGGTGCGACTTGATCTTCGCGGCGACGCCGTCGTCGCCACCGGACTCGATCACGTCGGAGTAGAGCGTTCCCTGGACGAGGAAGCGGATGTCCCCGAGCTTGCCGGGCCTCCTCCTCGAAGACACGGATGAACTCCTCGCCGACGATCTTCCGCTTCGTCTCGGGGTCGCTGACGCCCGCGAGCCGTCGAGAGGAAGCGCTCCTCCGCGCGAACGTGCACGAGCGGCACGTGGAAGTGGCCGCCGAACGTCTCCACCACCTGCTCGGCTTCGTTCTCGCGCATCAGGCCGTGGTCGACGAAGACGCAGGTCAGCTGGTCGCCGACCGCCTTGTAGACGAGCAGGGCCGCCACCGCGGAGTCGACGCCGCCGGAGAGGCCACAGATGACGCGCTCCGAGCCGACCTGGGCGCGGATCCGCTCGACCTGCTCCTCGATCACCGCCGCCGGAGTCCAGACGGCGGTGCTCCCGCGACCTCGTAGAGGAAGTTCTTCAGGATCTCCTGCCCGTCGGGAGTGTGCACGACCTCGGGGTGGAACTGAACGGCATAGAGCCCCCTGCGCTCGTCCTCGAACGCTGCGATCGGCGTCGACGGGCGACGACGCCGTCACTCGTGCTCCGGGCGGAGGGGCGGTGACGGAATCGCGGTGGCTCATCCAGACGACCTGCTCGGCGGGCAGGTCGGTGAACAGGGCCGACTCGCCGAGCTCAGCGTCGGCCTTTCCGTACTCGGAGACGTCGTTCGACTCGACCGTGCCTCCGAGGTCGCGGGCCATCAGCTGCATGCCGTAACAGATGCCGAGCGTCGGGATTCCGAGCTCGAACACGGCGGGGTCGAGATCGGGAGCGCCGTCGGCGTAGACCGACGCGGGCCCGCCGGAGAGGATCAGCGCGAGCGGGTTCCGCGCCCGGATCTCTGCTGCCGTCAGAGCCGATGGCTGACGAGCTCGGAGTAGACGCGCGCCTCCCGGACGCGCCGCGCGATCAGCTGGCTGTACTGGCCGCCGAAGTCGAGCACGAGCACGGGCCGCTCCTCGGGCGCCGGAGGCGGAGCCGGGAACGCGAGCACCTCGGCCCCTCTAGACACGTCGGTAGTTCGGAGCGTCTTTGCTGATCGTGACGTCGTGCGGGTGGCTCTCGCGGAGCCCCGCACCGGTGATCCGCACGAACCGGCTCTCCGTCTTGAGGGCCTCGATCGTCGGCGGCGCCGCAGTACCCCATCGCCTGACGGAGGCCGCCGACGAGCTGGTAGACGATCGGCGCCAGCGGCCCCTTGTACGGGACCCGGCCTTCGATTCCCTCGGGCACGAGCTTGTCGACGTCCTCGACGTCACCCTGGAAGTAGCGATCCTTGGAGAACGAGCGGGCCTTCATCGCGCCGAGCGAGCCCATGCCGCGGTACTCCTTGAACCGCTCGCCCTGGACGAGGATGACGTCACCGGGCGACTCGTCCGTGCCGGCCAACATCGAGCCCGAGCATGACGGAGTCCGCGCCGGCCGCGATCGCCTTGGCGACGTCGCCCGAAGACGTGATCCCACCGTCGGCGATCACCGGGATCCCGTGCCGGATCGCCACCTCGGCGACATCGAAGACTGCCGTCACCTGCGGCACCCCGACCCCCGCGACGACGCGCGTGGTGCAGATCGAGCCAGGCCCGACCCCGGCCTTCAGCCCGTCGGCGCCGGCCTCGATCAGTGCCTCGGCGGCTTCGCCCGTGGCGATGTTGCCGGCGATCAGCTCGATGTCGAACTCGGACTTGATCCGCCGCACCATCTCGATGACCGCGCGCGAGTGACCGTGCGCCGTGTCGACGACGATCAGGTCGACCTCGGCCGCGACGAGCGCGCGCAGCACGCTCGAGGGCATCGGTGCCGACGCCGACGGCTGCCCCGACACGGAGGCGCCCACGCTCGTCCTTCGTCGCCAGCGGATAGCGCTCGCGCTTCTGGATGTCCTTGACCGTGATCAGGCCCTGCAGACGGCCGCTCTCGTCGACGATCGGCAGCTTCTCGACCTTGTGCCGGCCGAGCAGCAGCTCCGCCTCGGCGAGCGTTCGTCCCGACCGGGGCGGTGATCGAGTTCTCGCTGCGTCATCAGCTCGCGCGTCGTCTGGTCGGGGCGGGCCCCGAAGCGGAGATCGCGATTGGTCAGGATTCCGACCAGGATCCCGTTCGCATCGGTGATCGGGACGCCGGAGACGCGGTAGCGCGCCATCAGCTCGAGCGCGTCGGCGACAGGTCGTCCGGGCCGAGCGTGACGGGCTCGACGATCATCCCGGCTTCGCTCCGCTTCACCTTGTCGATCTCCGCCACCTGGTGCTCGATCGAGAGGTTGCGGTGGATCACGCCGATCCCGCCCTCTCGCGCGAGCGCGATCGCCAGCCGGCGCCTCGGTGACCGTGTCCATCGCGGAGGAGACGATCGGCACCTCGAGGGCGATCGTCGGCGTCAGCCGCGTGGCGGTCGCGACGTCGTTCGGGAGGACGGCGGACTCGGCCGGTACGAGCAGCACGTCGTCGAAGGTCAAGGCCTTCCCTGCCGAACTTGCCGTCGCGATCGAGCTCGAACTCCAAGAGTCAGCCGACTCTACCAACCCGGCTCGACGGCAGCCGTGCGACGTCAGGCGACGGGCTGAAGCTCGTGCACCTCGACGAGCGAGGCGAGGCGAGCGGCCTCGCGCGTATCGAACCGGCCGGCGCCGACGACGAGCACGGATGCAGAGCCGGCCGCCACGGCGAGCCGGATGGATTCCTCCGCCGACAGACCCTCCTCCTGCGCCGCCAGCCAGCGGGCCAGGAAGACATCGCCGGCCCCGAGGTTCGAGACGACCTCGAGCTTGCGGTGCCACGGCCCGGTAGCGGCGCACCTGACGCTCCTCCCGGACGAGGACGAAGCAGCCCGACTCCATCGTGATGTGCACGTTGCGCGCTCCCATTTCCGCGATCCGCTCCAGTGCCATCACGAAGTCGTCCTCGTCGTCGAGCTCCTGGCCGACGAGCTGCTCGGCCTCGTGCTGGTTCGGCGAGACGAGCCACGGCTCGGCCTCGATTCCCATGCGCAAGCGGCTCACCCTCGGCGTCGAGCACGACGCGGGCGCCGAGACGGGTCATCTCGCGGACGGCCTCGGCATAGAACCCTTCGTCCACCCCACGCGGCAGCGAGCCCGCGAAGACCACGGTCGACGCCCCGCGCGAGAGGTAGCGGAGCTTGTCGAGCAGGATCTGGAGCTCGTCATCGGACACCTTCGGCCCCCACTCGTTGATCTCGGTGTACATGCCCGAGGTCGGGTCGACGACAGCCGTCGACGTCCGCGACTCGTCCCGGATCCGCACGAAGTCGTTCAGGATCGCCTCCTCGGTCAGCTCCTCGACGATCCGCGTGCCCGTGCGCCCCCCGGCGAGCCCGGTGGCGACGACCGGAACGTCCAGGTGCTTGAGGGCCCGCGCCACGTTGATCCCCTTGCCTCCCGCGAGGGCGATCACGGCGCTCGCGCGGTGCCGGTTCCCGAGCTTGAAGATCGGGACGGTCAGCGAGCGGTCGAGCGCGGCGTTGAGGGTGACGGTGACGATCACGGAAGCAATCCTCTCTTCACGATACGTGGCGGATCGAGGGCTAGGAGACGAGCCCGACCAGGTTGGTGACTGTGCGGCGTGCGTACCACGCCACCTTTCCCGTCGTGCCGACGGCCGAAACGGAATCGGCGGCGACGAGAGGGGCGCGTGCGATCAGCCTACCGCCGGCGAAGACCTTTACCTCCCCCACCCGCTGCCCGCGAGTGACGGGAAGGGTGAGGGCGGAACTGGCGACGACGCGCTCCACGAGCGGCTTCCCGACGCGCACGGTTCGCACGAGTGGGCGCGCCGCGACCACACGGACCGGGGGCCGGCCGTACCCGACCTCGGCCAGCGCATACACGCGCCTGCCGACCGCCTCGACCGGGTGGTACTGCGCAAGGCCCCAGCGGAGGAGACGGTCGAGGTCCATGTTGCGCTGGGCCTCGCTCGGGTCGCCCATGACCGCCGCAGTCACCCGCACGCCCGCGCTCTCGACCGCCGCGACCTGCGACCAGCCCGCGAGAGCGGTATGGCCCGTCTTCGCCCCGACGAGCGGCAGCGTTCCGATCAGGCTGTCGGTGGAGACGAGCGACCTGTCGCCTGCGATCTCAGCCGTCGACCTGGTCGACCAGATGCGAACGAACGGGTTGCGAAGCGCAGCCGTCAGAAGCGTCACTACATCGCGTGCGCTCGACACGTGGCCCGGCTGATCGAGCCCGTGGGGGTTCGCGAACGAGGTCGAGGTGAGACCGAGCGCGCGGGCCTCTGCGTTCATCATCTCGACGAACCGCGGAACCGAGCCCTCGCCGACGTACACGGCGAGCGCCGTCGCGGCGTCGTTCGCGCTCGGCACGAGGGCGGCGATCGCGAGATCGCGAACGCTGATCCGCTCGCCGGCCACGAGACCGATGGACGACTCCCCGACCCCGGCCGACGTCGCCGTGATCGTGACGATCTCGTCCAGACCCGCATGTCGGAGCGCGACCAGAACGGTCATCAGCTTCGTGATGCTGGCGGGAGCCCTGCGGACGTCGGGCTCGCGGGCCGCGAGCACGACGCCGTGGGCACCCTCGACGATGTAGACCGGCGCCACGACGGCCGGCGGAGCTGCGGTCGCGGTCGCGCCACAGACCGCGAGGACTGCGGCGACGAGGACGGAGGCGACGCGACGCATCAGGCCGGAATGTAGACGAGCGCTACCAGCCGGCAGCGGCCCAGATCTCGGCCTGAAGGCGGGCTGCTTCGCTCCCGGCGGCATCGCGCCAGTCTTCCTCGGTGTCGCGATAGGCGTAGATGACGGAGCGGGACGCGCTGACGAGGGCGCTCGCCGGACCGCTCGTGAATGCGCGCGCGACGTCGGCCGGCGTTGCCCCCTGCGCGCCAACGCCGGGAAGCAGGATGATCGACCGAGGCATGGCCCGGCGCGCGTCGCCCATCACCCGTGGGACCGTCGCTCCCACGACCGCGCCGACGCTCGACATGCCGCTTTCGCCGGTCAGCTCGGCACCCCACTCGGCGACGAGGCCTGCGACATGCCGCCACACGGGCGTGCCGTCGGAGAGGACGGCATCCTGCAGGTCGCGGCCGCCGGCGTTCGACGTTCGCACGAGGCAGAAGATGCCGGCACCGTGGTTGCGGCACGCGGACAGGAACGGATCGATCGAGTCCGTCCCCAGATACGGGTTGACGGTGAGGGCATCCGCCAGCGGGGGCTCGGAGCCGCGAGGCTCGAGAAAGGCAGCGGCATACGCCCGGGCGGTCGAGCCGATGTCGCCGCGCTTACCGTCGGCGATCACGAGCAATCCCGCGTCCGACGCGTACCGTGAGACCGACTCGAGCGCCGCCCAGCCGTCGCTCCCGAGCACTTCGAAGAACGCCACCTGCGGCTTCACCGCGACGACATAGGGGGCCACCGCGTCGACGATGCCCTTGCAGAACCGCTCCACCGCTCCGGCTGCAGGCGCCCGACCCAACAGGGCCTCGCTCCGCAGCTCGACGGGAAGCAGATCGATGCGGGGGTCGAGCCCGACGACGAGTTGGCTGCGCTTCGCCTCGACGACGGCGGCGACACGATCTGGAAAGGCGGCGACCGACGTCAGCGGTTCGACCCGGGAACTCACGCAGCCAATGCTACTCCGTTGACGGCGGCGAGGATCGCCTCGCGCTCGAGCGCGGCAACGCGCAGCTCAGGCGGGGGACGCCGTAGGAACGTCGAGATCAGGACGAGCTCGTCGGCCGTCGCAGCATCGAGGGGGACGGGCTCGGCTCGGCGAACGTCGCTCAGCCCCGCGTCGATCTCGAGACGTCCTCCTCCGCCCCGGGGCACGGTGCGGCGCGCCACCACCGCGCCCGCGACGAAGACCGCACGGGCGAGTCCCGCTTCGGGCCCCGGCACGACGAGACAGGCCCGCAGCTTCCGTAGCCGGTCGAGCTCGTCGATCCGCTCGAGCACGCGCTCGAGCGCGGCGATCCGATCGCGCAGGCGCGCGGCGTCCTCGAAGCGCAGATCGGCGGCCAAGCGTCGCAGGCGTGAGCGGAGAGGAGGAAGAGCGTCCCGGGGGTCGTCGCCCTCGAAGCCCGCGAGCGCCTGGGCCGCTCGGCGGGCAAGCGTTCGCGCGGCGATCGGCCCGTGGGCGGTCGGCTCTGCCCCGCAGACCCAGCTCGAGCCGCGCCGGCGCAGGTAGACGTGCCGGTCGGGGCGCGTGCCCCGGGCGTTGGCCGGCGGGCGCAGCGTGCGGAGGAGCGACAGCTCGTCGAGGGCGGCTTCGAGCTCGCTGCCGCACCGATTCCACTCGACGTGCGCGAGCGCGCCGAGCGCAGCCTCGACGGCGGGCCGCTGCCGGTCTCCCGAGAAGTAGGAGCGGAGCCTCGCGCTGAGGTTCCTGGCCCGACCGACGTACAGCGCCTGCCCGCGCGCATCGCGGAAGATGTAGGTGCCCGGCGTCGTCGGGGCGCCCGCGACGAGCGAGCGCTTCGCATGCAGGCGACGGGCTCTGGGCGCAGACAGCTCGACGAGGTCGGCGACGGTCTCGGCACCGCGCTCCTGTGCGAGCCCGATCAGCGCAACGAGGATCTCCGCCGTCGCAGAGGCATCCGCGAGCGCACGGTGGCAGGGCGAGACGGACGTTCCAAAGAAGTGCGCGAGCGCCGACAGGCCGAATCGCCTTGTCCGCCCCTGCAACAGCCTCCGTGCCAGCCAGACCGTATCGACGACCGGCGCCGCGACTCGGCGACCCGTCAGGCGCTCGACGGCGCGGTCGAGGAACCCCATGTCGAATCTGGCGTTGTGGGCGACGAGCACGCCGTCACCCGCGAAGGCGAGGAAGCGCCTGATCGCAAGGTCCGGCCCGGGCGCCCCTCTGAGGTCTCCGGGCCCGATTCCGGTCAGCGTCGTGATGGCAGGCGGCAACGGCACGCCGGGGTTGACGAAGGTCTCGAACGTGTCCACGAGCGTCAGCGCAGCGACGCGCTGCGCCCCCACCTCCACGATGCGCGAGCGGCCCGGCGAGAGCCCCGTCGTCTCGAGGTCGAAGACGACGAACGTCGCTGTCTCGAGTGCCGTCCCGGCGCCCGGCGGATCGGCGAGGCCGACGGCCGCCCCCCGCCACTGCAGCCGAGCGTCCCCCGTGACCACGTCGTCGAGGAGCGAGCGGGCGATCGCCGTCGGGGCCGATGCGAGCGCGAAGAGCGACCTGGCCGCCTCCGCCGCCGGAACCGGGCCGCGGCCGGCCTGGACGAGCTCCACGAGCCGGTCGGCCGCGTCGAAGGAGAGTTGCATCCGGCGATTCTACGCGAACATGCGTTCGTGTCCAACGCCAAGAAAGAGGGCCCCGGAGGGCCCTCTTGTGTCCTCGGAGGAGCCTGCGTGCCGCTAGTTGACGGCCTTCTTCAGCACCGAGCCGGCCGAGAACTTCGGCACGGTGGCGGCCCTGATCTGGACCTTCTCGCTCGGGTTGCGCGGGTTGACACCCATCCGCGCTGCCCGGAACGTCGTATGGAACTTGCCGAAACCGGTGAAGGTCACGGTGTCTCCCGCCTTCAGCGCACCCTCGACGGTGTCGAGAAACGCGTCGACCGCAGCGCCTGCATCGCGCTTCGTGAGGCCGGCCTTGTCGGCCACTACGTCGATGAATTCCTGCTTCGTCACTGCAACTCCTCCTGGTAGATGGTCGTTGTCATGACCGCCTGGGACCTTAACACTCAGGCGGTTTCGGCTCAACCATGCGGATTTGCGCCGGATAACCGGCACCCGCACGGGGAGAACACTCGCTACGCATCGGGCTCTCGGCCAGGCGCTCGTCCGGCGAGGAGGTCGCTCGCGCGGTAGAGGGAGCGCAGGCGCACCCCCATCCGAGCGAGGGCATCCGCGCCGCCTTCCTCGCGGTCCACGACGCACACCGCGTGGCGTACGACGAGGCCTGCATCCCGGAGCGCAGACACGGAGTCTCCGAGCGCACCCCCGGACGTGACGACGTCTTCCAGAAGGCACACGAGGTCCCCCTGGTCGAACGGGCCTTCGATCCGATTCGCTGTGCCATATTCCTTGATCTCACTGCGCACGATGATGAAGGGCAGTTCGGACGCCATTGAGGCTGAAGCCGCCAAAGCAACGGCTCCGAGGGCCGGTCCGGCAAGCCGGACTGCGCCCGGTTCGACCTCTCGGGCCGCCTCCGCGAGGCGGCCGCCGAGGGCGCGCAGGAGGTCGGGGCGGGTCTCGAAGCGGTACTTGTCGAGGTAGAAGCTGGAGCGCTTCCCGGAGCGGAGCAGAAAGTCTCCCTCGAGGAGCGCGTGCTCCACGAGAAGCCGCCCGAGGTCGTCCGTCACGAGCTTCGTGCCTCGGCGGCGATCTGGAGAAGCCGGTCGAGCTCGGGAGAGCCGTCGGCGAGCGCCACTGAGGTCCCGTCCTCGTAGCCGATCGTGGCGCCCCTGGCCGGGCCCTGGCGACCGCGCCCGAGCAACCACCAGGCGATCCCTCCGACGAGGGCGAACGGGAAGAGCAGCCTACGCATCGGCCGTCTTCCTCTTCGGCCTCGCAGCTCGCTTGACCGGCTCCTGCTCGGCGAGGCGGCGGAGTGCGGTGCGGAGGTCGTAGACGACGAGGGCCGCGGTCGGCTCCGGCACCGTCGTCGCCACGGCAATGTGCCCGCTCTCGCGGACGACGAACACGCTGGTCTCGCCGAGCCTCACCTCGACCCGGGAGATGGGCGCCGACGCGGGGACGTCCTCTGCCGCGGCAAGGAGCTCCGTGGCGATGCGCCCGAGCTGCTCGCCGCGCTCGCCGGCGCCGGTGCTCGCGAGCACTGCGCTCGAGTCGTCGAGGATGGCGGCGTCCGCGATCTGGGACGACAGCGTCAGCAGTTCCGCGAGTGCTTCGTTCGGCTCCATCCGGCCGAAGCTACCACGACCCGCCGCCGCAGCGACGTCGAAACCCCGACCTCCGGACGGCGTCGGGCCGCCGACGGCGTCATGTTCTCCGACGGCCCGCGCGGCTTTCCGAGCCGACCGTGCCGCGATCAGCCTCGTTGGGGATCTTCGGGGCTGTCCGGCTGCAGCGCCGACCGGAGCGCCGCCGCGGCCTGCGCTCGATGCGACCTGGAGGCCTTCCACGCATCGCCCAGCTCCGCGACGGTGTGCTGTTCGCCCTCCGGCACGAAGACGGGGTCGTAGCCGAACCCCTCGGCGCCGCTGCGACCCATGGCGATCGTCCCCGCCAGCGTTCCCTCGACGACCACCTCCTCCCCCGCCGGCCCGAGCGCGACGATCACGCATACGTATCTCGCCCGCCGGTCGGTGACGGTCGCAAGCTCCTGCAGGAGACGCCCGACGCCGTCGTCCGCCCACCGCGCGGACGCGAGCCCGGGTCGCCCCCCGAGGCCCTCGGCCTCGATCCCGGAGTCCTCTCCGAACACCCAGGCGTCGGCAGGAGCGGCGGTTCGGCCGTGCGCTGCCTTGCCCCGTGCGTTCTCGGCGTACGTCGTTCCGATCTCGGGTGGGAACGCTGCATCGTCGACGAGCTCGATCTCCCAGCCCGGGAGCGCCCGCCGCAGCTCGATCAGCTTGTGCGGGTTGGCCGACGCGAGCCGCGCCCTCACGGGCGAGGGGCGTTGACTGCCGCCTGCTGCGCCGCGGCGAGCTCCTCGATCCCGACCGCTGCGAGGTCGAGCAGGGCGTCGAGCTCGTCACGCGAGAACGGCTCGCGCTCGGCGGTGGCCTGTACCTCGACGAGCCGCCCGTCCGCCGTCATCACGACGTTCATGTCCGTCTCGGCCCCGGAGTCCTCGGGGTAGTCGAGATCCAGCACCGCGACGCCGTCGACGACCCCGACGGAGACCGCGGCGACGGCACCGGGCAGCGCCTTGGAGAGACCCATCCGATCGAGCGCGCGATAGGCCGCCACGTAGGCGCCGGTGATCGACGCGCAGCGCGTGCCGCCGTCCGCCTGGAGCACGTCGCAGTCGAGCCACAGCGTTCGCTCGCCGAGAGCGTCGAAGTCGCAGACGGCCCGCAAGGCCCTCCCCACGAGTCGTTGGATCTCGACGGTTCGCCCGTCTGGCCGTCCGCGCGAAACCCCACGCTGCGTCCGCTCCCCCGTGGCGGCCGGGAGCATCGAGTACTCCGCCGTCATCCAGCCGCGGCCCTTGCCGCGCAGCCAGCGTGGGATCTCCTCCTCGATCGTGGCGGTGCAGAGGACGCGCGTCTTGCCCTGCGACCACAGCACGGAACCGTGGGGCTGCTCGAGGAAGTCGGGCAGGACGTCGAGCGCGCGGAGCTCGTCGGGGCGACGGCCGTCGTGCCTCACGCGGCCACGCTCTCGAGCTCGGCGACGCTGACCCGTTCCACGTCGGCGATCGGAAGCTGCAAGAAGCGGCTGCCCATCGCCCTGAACGCGTCCTGGTCGCCGGTGGTCAGGAACCGGTAGGTCCCTTCGCGAGCCGGATCGTTCTCGATCGACTTGCGAGAGAGCGTCTCGGACACCTCACGGGCCGTCTCGTCGGCGGAGAACACCAGGGTGACGGCACGGCCGAACACGCGCTGCAGGATCGGCCGGATCAGCGGGTAGTGCGTGCAGCCGAGGACGACCGTGTCGACGCCCGCCTCCTTGAGGGGAGCGGCCGCTTCGCGGACGGCGTCGACCGTGGCCTCGCCGAACGGGTCGTCGCCCTCGATCAGCTGCACGAGCTTCGGGCACGCGACCGGAACGACCGTGACGCCTGCGTCGAGCGTCCAGATCAGCGCCTCGTACCGGCCGCTCGCGACCGTCGCCTCGGTGGCGAGCAGGCCGACCCTGCGATTCCGCGTCGCGCGCACGGCGGCGTGGGCCTCGGGCTGGATCACCCCCAGCACGGGCACTGCGAGCGCCTGCTGCAGGTCGGGCAACGCCGCCGCCGTGGCGGAGTTGCAGGCGGCGACGACGAGCTTCACCCCCTGCGTCTCGAGGTAGCGGGCGATCTCGCCCGCGAAGCGTCTGATCTCACCGAGCGGTCGCGGCCCGTACGGCAGGCGCGCTCCGTCGCCGAGGTAGACGAAGTCCTCGTGCGGCATGGTGACGAGACACTCGTGGAGGACGGTGAGCCCACCGGCACCGGAGTCGAACACGCCGATCGGGCGGGCATCCACGGGCATGAGTGTAGACGCGAGACCGATTGCGGTGGCCTCCGCGTGCTCGCCGCGCCCGGACTGCGGGGCCTACGAGCCGACGGCACCGGGGCTGCGCCGACATCGCTCGCCTGCGGCAGCGGGACTCCGACCGCGCCGCACCGAAATACGAGAACGTGCCGTCGGCCCCGCGACTATCCTCGGTGCTTGCCGCTGATCACGACGCAAGGGTTGACGAAGAAATACGCCTCGGTCGTGGCGCTCGACGAGCTCGACGTCGAGCTCGAGCCCGGCGTGATCGGGCTCGTCGGTGCCAACGGGGCCGGCAAGAGCACGTTGATCAAGATCCTGCTCGGCCTCCTCGAGCCGACGTCCGGCTCGGCATCGATGTTCGGCCTCGACGTCGCGACCCAAGGGCTCGACGATCCGCCAGCGGATCGGATACATGCCCGAGCACGACTGCCTCCCGCTCGAGATCAGCGCAACGGAGTTCGTTGCGCACATGGCGCAGGTCAACGGCCTGCCGCGCGGCGCTGCCCGCGAACGCACCGCCGAGACGCTACGCCACGTGGGCCTGTTCGAGGAGCGCTACCGCGAGATGCGCGGGTATTCCACCGGCATGCGCCAGCGGGTCAAGCTCGCACAGGCTCTCGTCCACGACCCGCAACTGATGCTTCTCGATGAGCCGACGAACGGCCTCGACCCGGCGGGACGGGACGAGATGCTCGACCTGGTGGGCCGGATCGGCACCGAGTTCGGCATCTCGATCCTGATGTCGTCCCACCTCCTCACGGAGATCGAGCGGGTGTGCGACTACCTCGTGGTGATCGAGAGCGGGCGGCTCGTCCGCTCCGACGCGCTCGCGACCTTCACGGGACGCACGGAAGTCGTAACGGTCGAGGTGGATGGGACCGTCGCGCCTCTCGCCGGGTATCTGCGCGCCCGGGGATACGAGTTGCGCGAGGCACTGCACACCCTCGAGCTCGACGTCCGAGACGACACCGCCTACGACGCGATCCGTGACGGCGCCGCGACGCTCGAGCTCGGCCTCGTCCGGATCGAACAGGGTCGCCGTCACCTCGAGGATCTGTTCCGCGACGAGGAGCCGGTAGGTGTCTGACCCGACCTCGAGCAGCATCTACGACCTCGGATACCGCCATTACGACGGAGCTCGCATCGGTCGCAGGGGGACGCTGCTCACGCTCTACGTGCACGGCCTCCGCAGCACGTTCGGCCTCGGGCGCCGCTGGACGAGCAAGGTCTTCCCCTTCGGCCTCGCCATCTTCGCCTTCGTGCCCGCGCTCATCCAGCTCGGAGTCGGGGCGATCACGAGCGGTGCGAACGTGAACATCGAGCTCTTCAAGCACGATGACTACTTCGCGTACATCCGGATCATCCTCGTCCTGTTCTGCGCTGCCGTCGCACCCGAGCTCGTCGGGCGAGATCAGCGCAATCGCAGTCTCGCCCTCTACTTCTCTCGGGCCGTGTCGCGTTTCGACTACGTCTTCTCGAGGTTCGCTGCCCTGGCGAGCGCGATGCTGGTGCTCACCCTCGGCCCCCAGCTGGTTCTCTTCATCGGCAACGGCATGGCGGACGACGCTCTCCAGCGGTACGTCAGCGACAACTGGGATCTCGTGTTCCCGATCGTCGCGGGGTCGCTCCTGATCTCGGCCACGATCGCCGGTGTCGGGCTCGTGATCGCCGCCTACCTGCCGCGTCGCGCGTACGCGACCGTCTCGATCGTCGGCGTGTTCATCCTGACCCTCGCGACGGCCCACATCCTGATGGAGTCGGCCGACCCCCACTACGCGCGGTTCGGGCTGCTCCTGAGCCCCGTTGCGTGGGAGGGCCTGATCCTCTGGCTGTTCGGCGCCGATCCTCCATCCGGTGACGTGATCGCCGAGGCCCGCTTCGGTGGCTGGGTCTATCTCCTCGCCTGCATCGCGACGATGGCCGCCGCCTACGCGGCAACCCTGCGCCGCTTTCTGAGGATCTCGACGTGACCGACTCCGGGCGCTCCGACGATCGAGCTCGATGACGTCTCCCGCTGGTACGGGAACGTCGTTGCGGTGAACGGGATCTCGTTCAGCGTCACGCCCGGCATCACGGGACTGCTCGGCCCGAACGGTGCCGGCAAGAGCACGTTGCTCCACATGCTCTCGGGGTTCCTGGCACCTTCCGCCGGCACGGTGACGGTGCTCGGCAGGCCTGCCTGGCGGAACCCTGAGCTCTACCGGGCGGTCGGCCTCGTGCCCGAGCGCGAATCGGTGTACGGCGGGCTCTCGGGCTACGAGTTCGTCCGGCTGAACGCCCGGCTGCAGGGGCTCGCCGACCCGGCCGAGGCAGCCCGCAAGGCGGTCGCGCTCGTCGACCTCGGTGACGCGGCCGCTCGCCCCACGGGGGGCTACTCGAAGGGGATGAAACAGCGGATCAAGATCGCTGCGGCGCTCGTGCACGACCCCCGGGTACTGCTTCTCGACGAGCCGTTCAATGGCGCAGATCCCCGCCAGCGCCTGCACATGATCGAGCTCTTTCGTCGACTCGCCGCGGAAGGGCGCACGCTCATCTTCTCCTCGCACATCCTCGAAGAGGTCGAGCGGCTCGCCGAGCGCGTCCTCGTGATCGTCGGCGGGCGCCTCGCGGCGTCCGGCGACTTCCGGGAGATTCGCAGGTTGATGACCGACCGACCTCACACGTTCACCCTCCGCACGACGGACGACCGGCAGCTCGCCGCCGCGCTCGTCGGGCACGCGAGCGTTCTCGGAGTCGATCTCGGGGACGGGAGGCTGACGGTACGCACCTCACAACTCGGCGCCTTCGCGCAGGCCGTCCCGACGATCGCCCGATCGTGCGGGGTCACGCTTCGCGAGCTCCGGCCGACCGACGAGTCGCTCGAAGACGTCTTCGCCTACCTGGTGAACCGATGATCGGAGTCATCTTCGGCCTGACCTTGCGCCAGCTCGTCGGTCGTGGCAGGACGCTCCTGATGGGCCTCCTGGCGCTGCTTCCGATCGGACTCGCGGCAGTCTTCCAGTTCGGCTCGAGTGCCACCGCCCCGGAGGAGTGGGTCGCGCGGGTTCTGTTCGAGGGGCTGATCGTCACGACCCTGCTTCCGATCGTGGCCCTCGTCTACGGGACTGCCGCGCTCGGGGCCGAGATCGAGGACGGCACAGCGGTCTATCTCCTCGCGAAGCCCCTGCCGCGCAGGACGATCATCATCGGGAAGCTGCTTGCCGCCTGGGTGCTGACGACGGCGACCGTCCTCGTCTCGGGGATCGCGCGCCGGGTCGATCGCCCTCGGCGGCGTCGGGGGCTCGGGCATCCTGCTCGGCTTCGGTGTCGGGATCGTCGTCGGCAGCCTTGCCTACACCGCTCTCTTTCTGATGTTGAGCATCGTCACGAGCCGTGCCCTGATCGCCGGTCTCGTGTACGTCTTCGTCTGGGAGGGGTTGATCAACGGCCTCTTCGCCGGAACCCGTCTCCTCAGCATCAGGCACTACACCCTCGCCGTTGCAGACATCTTCGTCGATCTCCCACCAGGGATCTTCGAGGCGAAGCTCGCTGCCCTTCCCGCCGTCCTGCTCCTGGCCGCCGCCTCGGTCGGCTCCACCTGGTACGCCATCCGGCGGCTCGAGCGGTTCGAGATCGGCGAGACCACCTGAGCCACCGCGGCCTCCGGTCACCATCCGCGCTCGATGACGTCTTGCTCGGACTCAGTCCTTCTTTCGTGCCCCGTTCACTTCATGGTCGAAGCAATCCCCGCGCCTCCCTTGACATAGACACCTCTGTCTGATTTATTAACTCAGACAATAATGTCTAATTTGTAGAGAGGACTGATCGACATGCATGGAATGGGCAAGAGGCACAGGAATGAGATGCACGACTCGGTCGACTCCGGCGCGGCCACCTCGGTGTCGCCGCCGCCTTCGCGGTCGCGTCTGGCGCTGCTGGGCGTGCTCCTCGTAGGCCAGCTGATGGTGATTCTCGACATCACGGCCGTGAACATCGCGCTACCGAGCCTCGCCGCCGACCTCCAGCTGAGTGGATCGACGGTCAGCTGGACGATCACCAGCTACTCGCTCGTCTTCGGCAGCCTCCTCCTCTTCGGTGGCCGCCTCGCCGACCTGATCGGCCGCCGGCGCATGTTCCTGACCGGCCTGGGCATCTTCACGGTCTCATCGGTCGCCTCGGCAATAGCCGGTACCGCGGCAGCGCTCTTCGCCGCCCGCGCCGGTCAGGGTCTCGGCGCAGCGCTGCTCTCACCCGCAGCACTCTCGATCATCATGACCGCCTTTCAGGGCAAGCAGCGGGCCAAGGCGCTCGCCGCCTGGGGTGCGGTCGGCGGTGCGGGCGCCGCCATAGGCGTTCTCGTCGGAGGAGTCCTGACCGAAGTCGCCGACTGGCGCATGATCTTCTATGTCAACATTCCCGTCGCAATCGGACTCGCAGTCACCGCCTCGAAGGTCATTCCCCGTGACGATGCCAAGCCGCGCTGGCGTGGCCTCGACGTACCCGGCGCACTCCTCGGCACGGTCAGCCTCGCCACGCTCGTGTACGCGATCACGCAAGCAGATCAGGCCGGCTGGGGCTCGGCCCAGACGATCGCACTCACGGCATTCGCATTGGTCGGCCTGGGCAGCTTCGCAGCCTGGGAGCGCCATACCGAGAAGCCGCTGCTGCGTGTCGCGCGACTCGCCGACCGTGCCGTCGGCGGCGGCCTCTTCCTGATGGTCGTCGCCGCGGGGTCGCTGTTCGGCCTCTTCCTCCTCTCCTCCCTCTACCTCCAGAACGTGCTCGGCACCGGTCCCCTCATGACCGGCCTCGCCTTCATCCCGCTCGCGCTCGCGGCAGGACTCGGCGCCCACACCGCCGGCCACATCGTCGGCCGCCACGGCGTGCGCATGCCGCTTGCCTCGGCATTCCTGATCACCGCCGCCGGAATGGCACTCTTGGCCCACGTGGGCGTGGGCGGCACCTACCTCCGTAACATCCTTCCGGGCATGCTCGTCGCAGGCTTCGGACTCGGAATCGCCGTCGTCTCGGTCTCGATCGCGGTCCTCACCGGTGCGCAGGAGGAGGAGTCGGGGATGATCTCCGGACTCAACTCGACCGGCCACGAGATCGGCGGCACCATCGGCATCGCAATCTTCTCGACGATCGCAGCAGGTGCCACCGGAGCATTCGGTGGGGCGCACGCAGCGGCTGGGATCTCCCATGCCTTCATCGCAGCCGGAGTGCTCACTGCCGTCGCAGGCCTGGTTGCCTTCGCGATCCTCCCCCACGCCCGCGACTTCGTGCCGAAACTCCGCCACAACCCCAGCCCGATGCCGGTTCACTGAATGGCAAAGTCGACGACACCCGCCCCCAAGCCACGGCGACGCCGCGCAGACGCAGACCGCAGCGTCGCAGCGATCCTCGCAGCAACGCTCGAGGCGCTCGCGAGCGATCCCGATGCCAGCATGGCCGAGATCGCCCGCCGGGCGGGCGTCGTCCGCGCCACGATCTACGTCCACTTCCCGACCCGAGAGTCTCTCCTCGACGCCGTGATGGAGCACGCAGTCGCGGCGGTCGCTCAGGCAGCGAGCGCTGCCGAGCCGAGCCGCGGCGAGCCGGGCGAAGCGCTCGAGCGGGTGCTCCGCGCCACCTGGCAGAAGCTCGACAGCTTCCAGGCCCTGGTCACCATCAATACCGGCCGCCTCTCGCCCAAGGAGCTCCACCGCCGCCATCTTCCGATCGTCTCGCTCTTCGTACCGCTGATCGAGCGGGGCCAGAAGGCAGGCGTCTTCCGAACCGATCTCCCGGTCAGCTGGCATCTCGCCGTGATCCAAGCTCTTGCGCACACGGCGAGCTTCGAGCTACAGGCAGGTCGGATCTCCGAAGACCAGGCAGAAGAGGCGATGCTCTCAACGGTGCTCGCCGCGATCGGCAAGCCACGCTAGGCGCGACTCGACGCCATCGTGTGCTGGAGTCGCCGCTCCGACGGGTCTAGCGCGCGAGCGGCGTGGCAGTCCGAACGGAGCGAACGACCGCAACGATCGCTCGACTGCTGACGGCCGCGTAGAGTCCCTCTTCGACGAGCGCCGCGTGCGTCGCGCCCTGCGTCGTCTGATGAGCGCTGTTCGTCGAGAGAGTCGCCAGCTCCGCCTGGGCAGCGGACCATCCCGACTGCTGCCCAAGATCGGCCGTCAGGACGAACAGCGGCTTCCCACCGAGGCTCGTGAGGGCCTGGGCCTGGCGGAGGACGGTCTTCAGCGCTGCAAATTCGTCGCGATCGGCTCGCAGCTCGCGCGGCGAGGAACTGAACGCTCGCGCCTGACGACGGACATCTGGCGGCAGGGTGCTGGAGCCCAGGCCGAGCGAGTAGACGCGTGCGATACCCGCTCGGGCGAGCGTCGGTAACAGCGCCGATCCGCGACGCCACAACGAGTAGAAGGCCGGATACGCGGGCAGATCGAACTGATACGGAGTGGCCGAGTCGATCAACGCGACTCCGGCAACGTTCTTCGGGAAATCCATCGCATAGGCAAGCGCGTAGGCGCCGCCAACCGAGTGGCCGGCGAGTACATAGGGGCCGGGAACCCTCGCGGCGGCGAGAAGGCCGTCCACATCAGCGGAGAGCTGATGTGCATCCTGAGGACCAGGCGCCTTTCCACTCCAACCTTGACCGGCGCGATCGAAGACACAGACGCGCGTGTGGTCCGCAACATCGCGCTGCACCCAGGCCCAGCTCGGTGTTCGCCCGGCGAACCCGTTGAACAAGAGAACGGCGGGAGACCCCGAGCCGGCGCAACTCAGGTAGAGACTGCGACCGTCGACGACGTAGGTGCGACCACTCGTCGGCGCGATACTCGTCGTCGCCTCGGAGATGGTCTCGAATGCTCCGCCAAAGGCGATCAGGCCCACGATGACGAAGGCCGGATAGAGCAGGGCTCGCCGCGACCAGTTGTGAAGCGAGCGGCGCACGCCGCGCCACGACCACACGACGAGTGCCGCGAGCAGGAGCGGCCACACCCAGCCGAGCCAACCCAGCATGCGACCGCTCGGCCCGAGAACGAGAACGGCGAGGCCGACGGCCCCGAGTCCCAGGGCCGGGGCAAACGCCCACGGTTGGGGCTGATCCGTGCGGCGGCGAGCAAGCTCGAAGAGCATCAGCAAGCCGAGCGCGAACGAGATCAGGGCCGCACCCGTGATGACGTGCTCGCGTCCGCCTCCGAAGACCACGAGGACGAGCACCAGTCCGAGGATCAGCCCGGAAGCAATAGAGCAGAGAACGATCAGGCCGATGTGACCCCGTCCGGTTCCCTCCTCGGCTGTCGGGGCGCTGGCGGTGGGCTCGGGTCGATCGGTCGGGGTGGCCGTAGTGCTCCTAGCCGAGCATCGCCGGTGCTCCTGGAGGGGAGCCTTCTCGGCGACCGACGATACCACCCGGTTTCGCCCGCGACTGGTCGCCAGCGAGCCATGGCGCGTCCTCTATCTTCCGACCATGCCTGCGACGGTGCGACTCGGGACCTGCAGCTGGGCTGACGAAGGCCTCCTGAAGGCGTGGTACCCGAAAGGGGTCTCCACGGCAGCGGCCCGTTTGCGGTACTACGCGGAACGGTTCGACGTGGTGGAGGTCGACTCCCCGTACTACGCGCTCCCGGATCCCGACGTCACCCGCCGCTGGGCCGAGCGCACACCTGATCAGTTCACGTTCCACGTCAAGGCAAGTGCTGCGATGACCTTCCACGAGGGCGAGCCGACCGACGCGTCGTTCGCAGCGTTCCGGGGAGCGCTCGAGCCACTCGAACTGTCAGGGAAGCTGCGCGGCGTGCTGCTCCAGTATCACCCCCGCTTCGTCAAGTCGAGAGAGGCCAAGGAGGAGCTCGCTCGTGCAAGCGGCCGACTCGAGCCACTCGTTCCTCTCGTCGAGTTCCGCCACCGCTCGTGGATGGAACCGGACGAGCGCTCCGACACGCTCGGCTTCCTGGAGGAGAACGGGTTGGCGTACGTCTCCGTCGACGCTCCGCTGACCCGTGCGACCAATGTTGCTCCCCGGGTGGCGGCGGCGACACACGCTGTGTCGGTGATCCGCTTCCACGGGCGTAACGCACAGACATGGAACATCAGAGGCGGCAGCGCGGCCGACCGCTTCGACTGGATGTACTCGGGGGAGGAGCTTGCAGAGTGGATCGGCCCGGTGCGGCGGCTCACCGAGGAGGCCGAGGAGGTCTACGCGCTCTTCAACAACAACCGAGACGACTTCGCCCCGAGGAGTGCGGTGATCTTCCGAGGTCTCCTGGATGAAGCCGGTGTGCCCGCCACCGGGGGAATCGACCTGCCACCGGCGGAGATGACGCTCTTCTAGGTGACGGAGCCGTGTGGGCCAGGTGGTACCGAGGTCGCACGCGTGGCGGAGATGCCGCTCGTCTGAGCCTTCGCGGCGCAAACGGGCGGGCGGGCCACGGCCGCGCGCTACGCTCGCGGGATGCGCGTGCTCTCGATCGTCCACGAGCCCACGTCGACCGGTGGCGGCGGCCTCTTCGAGGACATCGTCGAGCAGCGGGGCGACAGGCTCGAGCGCTGGGTGACGGTCAACGGGGGCAACGAGCCGGATGCACCGGCGCAGTACGACGCGATCATGGTCTTCGGCGGCGCCATGCACCCCGACCAGGACGGCGAGCACCCCTGGCTCGCCGCCGAGGCGGACTTCATCCGCGAGGCCGTCGACCGGGAGGTACCGCTCTTCGGTGTGTGCCTCGGCGCGCAGCTGATCGCCCGCGCCGTCGGAGCGCATGTCGGCCCGATGCCCGTCTCCGAGGTGGGATGGCACGCGGTCGACGTCAACGAAACGGGCCTCTCCGACCCCGTGATCGGCGTCTTGCCGCAGCGTTTCGACGCCTTCCAGTGGCACTACTACGGCTTTCAGCTTCCGGCCGAGGCCGAGCTTCTGGCCGAGAGCGGTGCGGCCCTGCAGGCCTACCGGCTCGGTGAGCGCACCTGGGGAGTGCAGTTCCACCCCGAGGTGACGCGGCACATGCTCGAGCACTGGTTCGTCGAGGGCGCGGCGGAGCTCCCGGATCCGGCGAGGGTTCGGACCGAGACCGATGCCCTCCTGGGAACCTGGAACGAGCACGGCCGGCAGCTGTGCGACGCGTTCCTCGACCGCGCTGCGGTCTAGGCCGGAACCGGCCCCACCCGGCACCTACTCGACCGGCAACTCCGGGCTCGCGGCCCACTCGTGCCAGGAGCCCCCGTAGTTGCGCGCGTCGTAGCCGGCCGCGCGCAGGAGCTCGACCGCCATCGCGGACCGCCCTCCCGAATGGCAGTACGCGATCACCTCCGCGCCCTCGGGGGCACCGACGAGCGCCCTCAGCGCGGCGGCGTCTGGCGCCGCGGCGAGCAGCTGGACATCGACGTTGCGGGCGCCCGGAACGTGCCCCTGCCTGGGATCGCACGGATACCCCGCTTCGCCGCTGAACTCGGCCGTCGACCGCACGTCGAGAACGGTGAGACCGCCCTCGCCGAGGCGTCGCTCGAGCTCGTCGCGGAGCACGTCGCTCATCGCCGCCTCACAGGGCCCGGACCACCGCGATCTCGGCCGCCACGGCTGGTCGCTCGGCCAGTCGGTCGAGCCAGCCGCGCACCTGCGGGTAGAGATCGAACGACACGCCCATCAGGTCGCGCGCGCGGATCACCCAGGGGACGTAGGCGATGTCCGCCAGGCCGAACGCCTCGCCGCCGAGGAACGGCCGCCCGTCGAGGCTCGCGTCGAGCTCCACGAGCGCATCGGCAAACGCGGCCTCGGCTCCCTCTTCACGGCGGCGTAGCGCGTAGTACGGGTCCGTGAAGTCCTTGTCGCGGAAGATCCGCACCCGCGCCTCGGCGCGACTCTCGGGCTCGGACGGGAGGAGGGACGGCCGTGGCTGGAGCTCCTCGAGATACTCGTTGATCACGGCCGACTCGGGGAGCGCCCGCCCGTCCACTTCGAGCACGGGCACGCGGCCGGTGGGGTTGAGCTCGTAGAGCCAATCGGGGCGATTGCCGAGGTCGATCACGACGGTCTCGTGGGGGATGCCCTTCTCCGCCAGCGCGATCCTGACTCGCGCGCAATACGGACAGCGGGGCGCGTCGATCAGCCGGATCATCGGCGTTCGAGCCTGATCGCGGCGTCCAGCTCGGGTGCGTCGCCCCAGCCGTGCTCCGCGCCCGAGAGCCCGAGGGCGGCCGCGAGACCGGCCAGCAACGCACGCGGGGGAGCCAACTCGGTCGGCGAGGCCGCGACAGGGGTGGCCACACGCACGTCCGCCTGGACGGCGCCCGTGTAGCGCTCGATCACGACCGGGTTCGCGCGCAGTGCCATCACCTCCCCGGGAGGTAGTGGTCCATGGAACTCGGGGACCGAAGCGTACTCGTCGACGATGCCGCCACGGTCGAAGACGACCATCCGGACGACCGCTTCCTGCTCGACTCCGAGCGTGATCACGACCAGACCGGTGCGGGAGGAGATCTCCTTGGCGAACCGTCGCAGCATCGCCGGATCGCGGTCGCAGACGTCGTCGTAGACCGTCACGTAGCCGCCGCGGGGGTGCGTCACGATCGAGCCGACGGAGCGGCCGGGCAGCCGCGGGACGAGCATCTCGACCGCCTTCCGGATCACGTCCACGTCGTCCGTCTGGACGTGGATCGAGCCGAACGAGGCAGCAGCCGCACCGGCCGGGCCGGCCTGCTCGGCGAGCGCGGCAGCCGGGGCGGCGAGCACTACCCGTTCCTCCCGAAAGCCGAAGCGCTCGTAGGTGGCCCTCGCGCCCGTGTTCGTCGCCGTCACCTCGAGATCGACCACCTCGGCGCCGTCGGCGACGAACCGCGCCGCCATCTCTCGGATCAGCCTGCCGCCGATCCCGTTGCGGCGCGCGGACGGCACCACGTAGAGATCGGTGAGCCTGCCGACCCGCGGGCCGCGGCGGCGGCCGAGCGCGAACCCGACGACAACGCCGTCCCGTTCCGCGACGAAGCCGAGCCCGGCATCGACGATCTCGCGGATCTCGGCGAGCTCCCGGGCGTGCTCGACGTCCTCGTGGGCGGGAGCAGGGAGCTCGGACTCGAACGCCCGCCAGAGCTCCTCGATCACGGCGAGGTCGTCCCGCGTGGCGCCGCGAATCGTCATCCGTGCAGTCTCGCGCCGGCGAGCAGCATGTGACACCCGATGTTGCGCCACGCTCCGAATCGCTCACCCACCGCGCGCACCTCCGCCTCGTCGAGATCTCGACCCTTACCGTAGAAGAACGAGACGGCCTTGCGCACACCGAGGTCGCCTGCAGGCCAGCCGTCGGGGCGGCCGAGCGCCCGTGCCAGGAACCAGTCCGCCGTCCAGCGGCCGAGTCCCCGCTGGGCGGTGATCGCCTCGATCACGAGAGCGTCCGGGAGCAGCGCGAGGCCGTCGAGATCGAGACTGCTCCGCGCCAGGCCGGTCACGTACTCGGCCTTGCGGGTCGAGAAGCCCACCTCGCGGATCTCCCGCTCGCTCGTCTGCGCGATGCGCTCGCGCGAAGGGAACGCCCAGGCCTCGCCGTGCCGGACGCCGAAGCGCTCGATCAGCCGCGACCGCACCGCGAAGGCGGAATGGAGCGACACCTGCTGGGCCGTGATCAGGCTCACGAGCATCTCCCACGGATCCGCAACGAGAGGCGGGCGGTATCCCGCGAGCGGCTCGCGCAGGGCGGCGAGGCGCGGCTCGCCCTCCGCCCAGGCCCAGAAGCCCACGAGGTCGAGAGGGAGGCCGAGCAGCCACTCGACGTGGCGGGCGATCTCCGGGTCGCACGGCTCGACCCGGACGCCACCCGGCGCCGCCTCGATGCGGACCTCGCGCCCGCCGATGACACGGTGGAGGCCACCGTCGTGCCAGTGGCTGGCCCTGTCCGGCCCGTAGGAGCGGAAGCGCTCGGTCGAGGCGAGGAAGTCGTACGGCTGCGGGACTGGGATCGAGGGCACGGCTCAGCCGGGAGGAATGCGGACGTCGCGGAAGTCCTCGAAGCAGTGGTAGGCGACCCCGAGCCCGTCGAGGTATCGCGCGAGGCCGGCCCTCGCGTAGATCACGTCGGCCGCGAGCGCCGCGCAGCGGTCGGAAATGCCGTCGCCGAAGTACGCGAACGGGCCGAGCTCCGACACGACGGAGCGCTTGCAGGCCTCGCTGCACACCTCGCAGGGCTCGGGGCGGCTGAACGCCACCCGCCACCCGGACGGGTCGGCGACGAGATGGTTCGCGGCGACCGGCGGTGAGACACCCTCGCGCCGCAGGACCGGATCGATCAGCTCGTGGAAGCCGGCCGAGACGATGAGCGGATCGTGGTCGGCAACCAGCTCGGCGAAGCCGGCGCGGACCCGGACGTTCTCGAGCAGCCAGCCGACGACCTCGTCCAGCGGGGCCGTGATCGTCGCCATCTCGCACGCGATCACCTCGTGCAGCGTGAGCCCGCGTTCCAGCTCGCGCTCGAGCGCGTGAAAGACCTCCGGATCGCCGAACTGCTCGATAGCCATGTGGAGCGTGTCGGTCTCGGTGACCGTCCCGTCCCAGTCGAGGACGACCCGCATCAGTCGAGGGGGCAGTCGAGCGTGCCGATCACGCCGGCCTCGAACTGCACCCCGGTCGAGCACCCGTCGAGCTCGACCAGCGTCGGGCCCGCGATTACGTCGCCCGGGCGGAGCAGCGTCCGCCGCGCCGCGAGTGTCACCGCGTCCGGCCACGAGAACGAGCCGGCCGCTCCTTCCTGCCCAACGCCGTCGCCGAGCAGCCGCACCGTGATCGCCGCCGGGTCGACAGCGTCCGGCGTCACCACCGTCGGACCGAGCACGATCCCGAAGTCGGTCTGCTTCGCGGTCGGCTGCTCGCTCGCGTCCTGCCACTCGACGAGCGCCGAGAACCCTCCGATCTCGCCGCCTGCCCCGATCACCGCGGCGAGTCGGCCAACGGCCGTGAGCCGCTCGCCGGCGACCGCGACGCCGGGGCCGACGACGGCGTTGGCATTGGCGAACCGGAACGACCCGTCGGCCGAGAACACCCGCACGGTCGGCGGCTGCTGCACCGGCACGAGCAGCGTCACGTCGGCGCGGGAGTACTCGGCGTGCTCCCGCGCACCGCCGCCACCGAGGAAGAAGGACTGGAGCGTCTGTGCCGCCAGATGGAGAACACGGTCGCCGTCGATTCGGCCGACCCAGCCTCGGTCCATCGGCTGCTCACGGGGATGGAACATGCACAGGCGCATTGCCGCCTATTCAACCTGCTGGACGGCCGTCAAGGCTCCGTGTGAACGATCACCTCGGCGACGCCCGGCACGACCACCCAGATCCGCTCCTCCACGACCGAGGCTGTCCCGTGAGCCTCGGCCAGGCTCAGGGTCGGTTCGAGCGCCAGCGTGAGCAGGACGACGAGCCCTTCGTCCGTGTGCAGGAAGCGGAGCGCCCTCGGGGCGGCCCCGGTCGCTTCACGGACGATGCTCTCGATCGCGGCCGGATCGTCGTCCGCCTCGCGCCCCGCTGCGGGCTCGGCGAGCGGCTCGAGGTGGCTCTGCACGTCGACGATCTCGGGCGACGCCGGCCATGATCGCGGCCTCGACCTTCTCCGCGATCGAATGCGCCTCGTCCAGTGCGAGCTCACCCGGCAGCTTGAGATGGAGCGAGACGTGAAAGCCGTCGAGCAGCTCGATCACGGAGAGGTTGTGGAGCTCGCGAACCCGGGCGACCGACATCGCCGCTTCGCGCACGCGCTCGCGCAGGGCGACCTCGGCACCGGCGGGCTCGACGTGGACGACGACGTCGCTTCCGGGGAGCGCCCCCTGGACTGCGGCCTCGACGCTGTCTGCGACGGCGTGCCCCTGGCCGACCGCGGCGCCCGGCGAGACTCCGATCACGACGTCGGTGAACGTCCGACCGGCAGCCTGCCGCAGTCGCAGCCGCCGTACGTCGACCGGCGGCTCGAGCGTCGCGATCGCGGAGCGGGCCGCCCGAACCGCATCGGCGGGTGCGCGATCCATGAGGACGTCCACGTTCCGCAGGATCAGCCGCGACGCGGCAACGACCACGAGGAAGGCGACGAACAGGGCCGCTACCGAGTCTCCCGCGGGGTGGCCGGCCCGCACCGCGAGCAGGCCGACGAGGACGGCGAGCGTGCCGGCCAGGTCGCTGCCGAAGTGGAGCGCGTTGGAGGCGAGAGCCGGGCTCGCGAACCGTCGCGCGGCGCGTGCAGAGACGATCATCCGCGACACGTCGATCGTGACGACGAGGCCGACGGCGGCGAAGACCCACCACGCGGTCGAGGTCTCGAAGGTCGATCCAGCCCTCCAGGCGGGCGACCGCGAGCACCGCGACCGCGACGCTGACGAGCAGGAGGACGAACGCCTCCGCGAGCGCAGCCAGGTGCTCCGCCTTGTCATGGCCGTACGGGTGAGAGCGGTCGGCGGGCCGGCCTGCGATCCCGATCGCGAAGAAGGTCAACAGGGCGGCGACGAAGTCCGTGCCCGAGTGGAGCGCCTCCGAGATGAGCCCCAGGCTGCCGCTGGCGAGACCGGCGGCGAGCTTGACCACCACCAGGATCGCGGCCGCGCAGACGGAGACGAATGCGGTGCGGCGCTGGGGGCTCATCGCGGGAGCGTACTGCGCGGCTCCTTGCCGGGGGAGACGACGGCCCGCCGCCTCGCGGCGAGGATGCCGACGCCGATCAGGAGACCGCCGGAGAACTGCACGATGTCGATCCGCTCCCCGAGCGTGACGACCGCCACGAGTGCGGCCAGGAACGGCTGCAGGTTCGTCGCGAGCGTCGCCCGGGAGGCCCCGATCTGGTCGAGCGACTTGAACCAGAGCACGTTCGTGACGACGAGCGGCCCCATCGTCGCGAACAGGAGCAGCACCCAGACGGTCCACCCGAGGTGCCACTCCTGGGACCCCGTCTGCGGGAGGCCGATCAGAGCGATTCCGATCCACGAGAGCGAGAGCACGACGGCGCTGATCCGCGAGGGCGAGTACCGGCGCATCAGGGGCGTGATCAGGACGGAGTAAACCGCCCAGGTCGCCGCGGTCATGATCCCGTAGAGGATCCCGACGGCGTCGCCGCCGAGCTCGCCGCTCGCGCCGAGCGCGACGAGCGCGACACCGACGAACGAGAGGGCGGCACCGAGCCAGAAGCGCCGCGGCAGCCGCTCGGTGCCGAAGGCGAGCCCGATCAGCGCGGCGAAGATCGGAGTGGCGGCGAGGATCAGCGCGATCACGGAGGCGGACGTCGTCTTCAGCGCGTAGACGAACCCGATCTGGTTGATCCACAGCGCGAATGCGGCACCGAGCACGGTCGCGAGATCACGGCGTGCGATCCGGAGCGACCGCTCGGCCGCGATCGCGATCCCGATGAACACGAGCGCCGCAATGCCGTAGCGGACCGTCGAGTAGGCGAGTGGCAGAAACCCGTGCGTGAGGATGTAGCGGCTGATCGTGAGGTTGAGCGCCCAGAGACCGATCGCCGACAGCAACATCACCTCGACCGGTCTTGGTCTCCGCATTTCCCCGACGCTAGTCGTTAGGCTTGCGGCGCGATGGCAGAGCCGACCTTCGACGACATCGAGGCCCTCGTCGGGCCCGCGACCCCGCACTTCGCGTTCCAGCTGCGGGCGCGCGTTCGCGAGCTGATCGCCGGCTTGCCGGAAGACGATCCCGTGCGGCAGTTCGGTGAGGCGAAGATCCGACTCCTCGACGATCTCGGTTTCGCGTCGTCGAAGGCGGAGAACGACGAAGCCGAAGACCCACGTGCGCGCATCGGCTGGGACGAGATGCCCTCGTCGGCGCCCGCGGCGCGCCCGCTCCCGCGCAACGGCTGATGACACAGTCCGTCCTCGTCACCGGAGGATCGCGCGGGATCGGCAAGGCGATCGCCCTCAGGTACGCCCGCGACGGCGCCTCGCGCGTGGCCATCGGATACATGCGCTCGGACGCGGCTGCGGAGGAGACGGCGGCGGAACTGAGGGCGCTCGGCGCAGAGCCCGTGCTCGTGCGCGGCAACGTCACCTCGGAGCGCGTGCTCGAGCAGGTGCGGGAGCTCGGGCCGTTGGACGTGTTCGTCCACAACGCCGCCACGGGCGTGATCCGACCGGCGCTCGACACCGAGGAGAAGCACTGGGACTGGACGCTGAACGCGAACGCCCGGGCGTTCCTCGCGCTCACCCGGGTGGTGGCGCCGACGATGGTTCCCGGGTCCGCGATCGTGGCGATCTCGAGCCTCGGATCCATTCGGGTGCTGGAGAACTACGCGCTCGTCGGCACGTCGAAGGCAGCGCTCGAGTCGCTCGTGCGGTACCTCGCCGTCGAGCTCGGGCCGAACGGGATCCGCGTCAACGCCGTCTCGGGTGGAGTCGTCGACACCGGCGCGCTCGACCACTTTCCGAACCGTGAGGAGATGCTCGAGCTCGGCGCGCGCAATGCGGCCGGACGGATGGTCGCGCCGGACGACATCGCCGGAGCCGTAGCCTTCCTGAGCTCCCCCGATGCAGCGATGATCCGCGGGCAGACGCTCATCGTGGACGGCGGCTTCAGCCTCGTGGCCTAGCGCGCACGGCGAACCAGATCAGCCGCGACCGATCGCCCTTGCGATCGTCGCTCGAGCGATCGTCCCGGCCATCTGCGGGTTCTCCTGCAGTCGACGCAGCGAGTACTCGTACCACTGCTGCCCGAAGGGCACGTAGACCCGGAGGAAATGTCCCTCTGCGACGAGATCCGTGGCGCGGGCCTCGCGTACGCCGAGCAGCATCTGGAACTCGTAGGCGTCCGGTGGGAGAGCGGCGACACGCGCGAGCGCCTCGCCGAGCAGGAACTCGTCGTGCGTGGCGATTGCGACTCTCGAGCCTCCCTCGAGCAAGGCGTCGAGGCAGGCGAGATAGGAACGGCGGATCACGTTGGCCTGCTTGAACGCGATCGATTCCGGCTCGACGTAGATCCCCTTGCAGAGCCGCACGCTCGGACGGAGGTCTTTGAGAGCGGCGATGTCCTCGTGAGTTCGCTTCAGGTACGCCTGCAGGACGATGCCGACGTTGTCGAGCCCCGCCTGCCTGAGCTCGCGGTAGAGAGCGAGCGTGTCGTCGACGCACGAGGCGTCCTCCATGTCGATCCGAACGGAGGAGCCGCGGGCCCCGGCATCGCGCACGAGCGTCTCGAGCAGGGATCGGCAAAGGCCGAGATCGAGCTTGAGGCCGAGACCGGTCAGCTTGACCGAGATGTTCGCGTCGAGCCGGCTCCCGTCGATCGCGGCGAGCACCTCGGCGTAGGCGGCCGCAATCCTGTCGGCCTCCGTGGCGGAGTGGATCTCCTCGCCGAGCACGTCGATGGTGCCGCGCTTGCCGACCGCGTTCAACGTCGCCACGGTGCGGCAGGCGTCGTCGAGCGTCGGGCCTGCGATGTAGGGCGCCGAGACCCGCCTGACGACTGAGCGTGGGACGGCGGGGAGGACGGTGGCGACGGCGCGGTCGAGGAGGCCCACGGGAGCGCGATTGTAGCGCCGGTCGGATCCGCCACCGCCGCCGCTGGCCGTGCCCGGCCGGAGCGGCAGCTCAGCTCTCGCGCATGAACCCCTGGCGCGCGGCGCTGACGAGCGCCACTGCCTCGGGGAAGAGGAGGCGCATCGCGTCGCGGAGCGCAACGGCCTGCGCTTCGGGCCCTCCCTCCGGGACGACCTGCTTCAAGGCGGCGGCGGTGAGCTCGACCGCGGTGTTCAGCGTCAGCGTCGCAAACTGCTCGCGTTGCGCCTCCTTGACGCTCTCCGACTGAGTCTCCGCGAACTCGCGCAACCCGCGCAGGATCTCTTCCGGGTCGCCGCCGAGGGGAAAGAAGCCACCGCCTTCCATCGGCGCAGCGTAACCGAGCGGAGCCGTGCTCAGGCGGTCAGCTGGACGCGGTACGTCGACTCGATCTCCTTCTGGAGCTCGTCGATCGTCCCCTGGGCGGACTTGAGGGCGGCGGTGAACGGTGACGGTGCGACCGGGTCGAGCGCCTGCTCGAGGCGCCGCGTCGCCGCCCCGATCGCATCGAGCCGCGCTGGAGTGGCGAGCTGAGGCGGCGAGCCGATCGTGTGCTGCAGCGCCCTGACCGCGTCTTCGGCCTCGTCGATCCCGTCGGGGTTCTCCGTCAGCCGCAGCGCTACGAGCTGGGAGAGCAGCTCGTCGAGATCGCCTCCCACGGCCGACTCCTCGGCGATCTCGCAGAGGGCGGTGATCGCGATCACGTCCCGGACGTCGCGCCGGGCCGAGATCGGTTCGCCGTCGTCGTCGACGACGAGCCACGAGCGGGCTCCGTCTTCATCCTCGAACGCGCACAGATACGCCCGGACGCCGGGCGTCGGTTCGGCGGCGAGGACGGCGCTCGCATTCACGCCGGCCGCCGCGATCGTGGCGATGCGCTCGAGGTCGGCGAGCAGCGGCACCGCCCCAGGATAGAAGAAGCATGGCAGGGTAGTGCTGTGTCCGCGCGCCAGGCCCACGCCCGCCGACTCTTCGCCCCCCTTGGCCCGCAGTACGACCGCGTCGGGGCGACGCTCTCGCTCGGACAGGATCCGCGCTGGCGACGTGCCCTCGTCTCGCACGTCCCCCACGACGGCGGCACGGTGCTCGACGTCGCCACCGGGACGGGCCTCGTCGCCGAGCGGCTGCTCGCCCGCGGGCACATCGTCACCGGCCTCGACCAGAGCCCCGACATGCTCGCCCGCGCTCGCGCCCGCTTCGGCGGCAGGGTCGAGCTCGTCGAGGCGTCCGCGACTTCGATCCCCTTCCCCGACGCCTCCTTCGACCACCTCACGTTCACCTACCTCCTCCGCTACGTCGACGACCCTGCGGCAACGCTGAGGGAACTGGCTCGCGTCGTGCGCCCGGGAGGCACGATCTCGTCGCTGGAGTTCTGCGTCCCGCAGGGGCTCTGGCGGCCGCTCTGGGACCTGTACGTCGGGGTTGGCCTGCCCGCGGCCGGCCGGCTCGTCTCGCGTGGCTGGTACGAGGTCGGTCGCTTTCTGGGCCCGTCGATCCGCGATTTCTATGCTCGGTGGCCACTCGAGCGGCAGCTCGAGCTCTGGCGCGCAGCGGGGATGGTGGACGTCGAGGCGAGACGCATGAGCCTCGGCGGGGGCGTCGTGATCTGGGGCCGGCGGGCACCCGATCCTCGTCGCCCATGAGACCCGCCTTCTACGCGCTGCAGCGAGGCGGCTGGCGAGACTACGTGACGCTGCTCCACGTGCCGTACACGGCCTGGCACCTCTCCTACGTCGTCGTCGGCGGCTGTCTCGTCGCCGACGTCCCGTGGGGTCGGCTCGGCCTCACCGTCCTCGCGTTCTTCCTCGCGATGGGAATCGGTGCCCACGCGCTCGACGAGCTCCGGGGCCGACCGCTCGGTACCACCATCCCCGATACCGTCCTGGCCGGGCTCGCGATCCTCTCGGTGGCTGCGGCCTGTGCGATCGGGATCGCGGTTGCCCTCGACTTCAGCCTCTGGCTGCTCCCGGCGATCGCGGCCGGCGCCTTCCTCGTTCCCGCCTACAACCTGGAGCTGTTCGGCGGCCGTTTTCACTCCGACCGCTGGTTCGCCCTCGCCTGGGGTGCCTTTCCCGTCGTGACGGCCTCCCTCGCCTCAGCCGGGAAGGTGAGCATCGCCGCCGTGCTCGTCGCCTCGTGGGCGACCGCCCTTTCGCTCGCCCAGCGCCGTCTCTCGACGCCCGTGCGGCGCGCACGGCGCGAGGTTCTGGCGGTCGCAGGCGAGCTGGAGCTTCTGGACGGCGCTCGCGAAGCGCTCACGAGGGAGACACTGATCGCGGCGCCCGAGGCAGCACTGCGGCTGCTGGCGGTGGCGACCGTCCTGGTGGCGGCCGCGCTCGTCGTGCTTCGCCTATAGCGTTCGGTTGTGGCTGTCTGGATTCTTGCAACGTGCCTCGCCGTCGCGATCGCGGTCGCGGTCGCGCTCTGGTTCTCGCGTCGGCACGCGCGCAGGAATGCGGCCGCGACTGACGTGTTGGTGGCGTCGGCACGGGCCGAGCTCCAGAGCGCGATCTCCGTCGCGACTGCTGCCCACCTCGAGGAGATCCGGATCACGATGGCCCGCGAGCGCGCGGACACCGTCTCGCAGCTCGCCGCGGAGGAGCGGCGACTCGCTGCCGAGCGTCACGCCGCCGTAGCCGAGCGTGAGCGCAAGGCCGGCGCCTCGCTCACCGACACGCTCGCCGAGACCGAGCGGCGGCTCGACGAGCGGCTTCGCGGGGTCGCTGACGACCTCGAACGTGCGCAGCGTCATCTGGAAGCGCAGCTCGAGCACCTGATCCAGCGCCAGCAAACGGCGATAGCGGATGTCGAGGCGCGGATCGAGCGCGAGGCCGCCGAGCTCGGCTCGACGAGCGACGAGCAGCGGCGGGCCGTGATCCGCCTGCGCGAGGAGCTCGAGCGGGCGGCCGCCACGGCCGTGACCGAGGCGCTGGACGAGCTCGAAGCGCACACGACCGACCGCCGTCGCTCCGTCGAAGAGATCACCGAGCGGCTGCGGTCCCGTGAGGCGGCGATCGCCGACGGGATCGAGCAGGCCGAGACCGACGCCCGGGCCCGGCTCGAGGTGGCGTTGATCGACTTCGAACGGCGACAGACCGAGCGGCTCGAGCGCGTCACGGAACGGGAGATCGAGCGCCACGCCCAGCTGGCCGCAACCGCATTCGACGAGAGGATGCGCGACATCCGCGAGGAGGCGGCAACGAAGCTGTCGCGTGAGCTCGACCGCGCCGTCGAGGCGCGGCTGCGCGAAGAGCTCCAGCGCCGGCTCCAGAGCGGCCACTGACGGCCCGGGGCTCAATCGCAAACCAATCGTGGAAGGGATCGTCTCAGCCATCACGAATCCCCCCGCACACATGGCCGAGATCACCGAAACCCACATCGAGCGCGAGAACGAGCAGGACAAGGTCGTCAGCTGGCGACTCCACGTCCTGATCGAGGCCGGCTTCCCGCTCCCGCTCGCCGAGCGTCTCGCCGCCAGCGAAGCCGATCTGCACAGCTGCGTCGACCTGATGCGGCAGGGCTGCGCGCCCGGCACGGTCGCCGAGATCCTCCTCTAGCAGCCGCTCCGGCCCCGTAGGTCGCGGCATCGTCCCCAGGCGTCTACCCTGCGCCTGTGAAAGTCGAAGCGACGCTCTACGGCGACCGCAAGGTGTTCAGCGTCTCCGCGTTCAACGCCGGGATCGGGATCGTCCTGCGCAAGCTGCCCGCTCTCTGGGTCGAAGGTGAGGTGACCGACCTCCGGCGGAACGAGGCGTGGTCGTTCGTGTTCCTCAGCCTCAAGGACCCCTCGAGCGGCGCGATCCTGCGCGTGACGATGCAACGGCGGCGCTACGACCAGCTCGAGCTCGACCTGCGTGACGGCGAGCGTGTGTTCGTCGAGGGACGGGCCGAGATCTACGAAGCCAAGGGCGAGCTCAGCTTCCGCGCGATCACGATCGAGCGCGTCGGGCTCGGAGACCACCTGGCAGCGATCGAGCGGCTCAAGCGCGCCCTGGGGGCCGAGGGATTGTTCGCAGTGGAGCGCAAGCGCCCACTCCCCCGCTTCCCGCGCGCGATCGGGGTGGTGACGGGAGCGGACGCCGCTGCCCGCGGCGATGTCCTGACGGGGATCCAGGCGCGATTCCCCGCCGCGCACATCGTCGTCGCCGAGACTCGGGTTCAGGGCTCGGCCGCGGGCCAACGGATCGCGGCCACACTGAGGCGCGTTGCGGCCCATCCACAAGTGGACGTCATCATCGTCGCCCGGGGAGGCGGCAGCTTCGAGGACTTGCTCCCGTTCAGTGACGAGGCAGTCGTGCGCGCATTCGCCGCCTGCCCGGTGCCGGTGGTCTCGGCCGTGGGGCACGAGCAGGACACTCCTCTCTGCGACCTCGCCGCCGACGTGCGCGCGTCGACTCCGACGGCGGCGGCACGGCTCGTCGTGCCCGACCTGGCCGAGCTGCGCGAGGGGCTGCGGCGGTCTCGCAGCCGCCTCGACGACACTGTTCGCCGGGCGCTCGTCCGCGACCGCGAGCGCCTGGTGCGCGACCGCGATCGGCTTCGCGCGGCGCCGCGGCTGCTCCTCGAGCGCAGGCGGGTCGCCCTCGATCACGCCGCCGCCCGCCTCCAGGCCCTCTCGCCGCGGGCGACGCTGCTGCGCGGGTACGCCGTCGTCCGCTCCGGCGGCTCGGCGTTGAAGGACGCGGCGGCGGTGGCTCCGGGGAGCCCACTCGAGATCGAGCTCGCGTCGGGCGCTCTGGCGGCGACGGTGGCGGAGGTGCGGTCGTGAACGAGAGCGCACAGGCCGGCGCGAAGACGTTCGAGCAGCTCCGCCACGAGCTCGAGGAGATCGTCGGCCGGCTCGAGCGCGGCGACGTCGCCGTCGACGAGGCGATCGCCCTCTGGCAGCGTGGCGAGGAGTTGCATCGGCTCTGTGCCGAGCTGCTCGAGGCCGCCGAGGGAAGGATCGAGGAGCTCGCCGCGGGGTCGGATGACATCAGTAGGCCGGGTAGGTAAGGTCACGCCATGCCACAGCCATCAGCCGATCTCATCCGGGGAGTCCCCCTCTTCGCCGACCTCGACGACAAGACTGTCGAGCGTCTTGCCGGCGAGTTCATCGAACGTCATTTCCCCGAGGGTGCCGCGATCGCGACCGAGGGAGTCGATGGTCTCAACTTCTTCATCGTCGCTTCTGGCCAGGCCGAGGTCAGCGTCGGAGGCACCACCGTCGGAACCCTCGGTCCGGGCACCTCGTTCGGCGAGGTCGCGCTGGTGGACAAGTCGGCTCGGTCGGCCACGGTGACGGCGACGGAGCCGATGGTCGCCTTCGCCCTGCCCGTCTGGAGCTTCCGGCCGTTCGTCGAGCAGCGTCCCGAGCTCGCCTGGAAGCTGCTCGAGATCCTCGCCGAGCGACTCCGGGCCGCCCAAGCCCGATAGCCCGGTGCCGGAGGCAAGTGACGCGGTCACGACCGACGCGGATCTCGTCGCCGCATGTCGTGCCGGGAACCCGGCGGCATGGGACGCTCTCGTCGAGCGCTACGCGCGATACGTCGCCGCGATCGCAACGCAAGCATTCCGGCTTCCCGCCCACGACGCCGAGGACGTCTTCCAGACCGTCTTCCTCCGTGTCTACGAGCGGCTCGGCTCCCTCCGCTCCGACGACGCGTTCCGGCCCTGGATCGGGCAGCTGACGCGGAACTGCTGCCTCGACGTCCTCCGCGCCTCCGCCCGCACCATCCCTGCCGACGAGCTCGAGGAACAGGAGGCCGCAGACGCGATCGCGGGCCTCGACGAGGCGTTGGACGTCCGCGAGGCGCTCGACCGCCTCGGTCCCGAATGCCGTGAGATCCTCGATCGGTTCTTCGCCCGCGACGAGAGCTACCGCACGATCGGCTCCGCGCTCGACCTCCCGGCGGGCACGATCGCGAGCAGGATCTCGCGCTGCCTCGGCAGGCTCCGCACCGAGATGGAGACGCCGTGGTGAACGACGGAGGGCTCGAGCCCGGCCGAACGGAAGATTCCTCGTCCCTGCTCCGTCGTGTAAGCATGGTGACTGTATGACGACACGCGACGAAGAGCGCCTCGGTGAGCTCCTGCACCGACTTCCACCTGCCCCTGCGGGGTGGGTCGAGGCAGCGCAGGCGTTGCCGCGGGCGCGGGCCGGTCTCGACGAGCTCATCGAGCGCGCCGAGCGGGATGCCGCGTTCCGGCAGGCGCTCGTGGCCGATCTCGAGAGCGCTCTGCGCCTCGCCGGGGTCGATCCCAGCCCCGTCGTCGTCCAGCACCTGCGCAGTCGCCTCACGTCGTGACGGCGGCGCCCTCTGACGCAGCCGCGGCCGGATCGGGGCTGGAGCCGTTCCTGGACGAGCTCGAGGCGCCCGCTCCGTCTCCCTGCGGCGGCTCGGCGGCTGCAGTCGCTGCCGCGATGGCCGCTTCCCTCGTGACCATGGTGGCGCGCGGCTCCGAGGGCTGGGCCGACGGGGCCGGCATCGCCGCGCAGGCGCGATCCCTCCGGGCGCGGTTGACGGCTCTCGGGACCGAGGACGCCGCGGCCTTCGCGCGGGTCCTGACGACGATGCAAGGCGTGCAGGGGACGGCCGAGCAGCGGGACTTCGCCCTCGGCGCGGCTCTTCTGCACGCCGCCGAGGTGCCGCTGCGCATCGCTGAGGCCGCCGCCGACGTGACCGAGCTCGCCGCCACCGCAGCAGTCGAGGGCGCCCCCCGGCTCCGCCCCGACGCGACGGCAGCGGCGGCCCTTGCCGAGGCTGCGACGCGGGCCGCCGCGCACCTGGTCGAGATCAACCTGGGCACCGTCAAGGGCGACCGCCATTCCCAGCAGGCTGCCATGCTGGCCGTAGCGGCATCGACGGCGCGGGCGCGCGCGCTCGAGGCGCAATGAGCGAGCGGCTGCTCCCCGCCTGGAGCCTGACGAGCGAGGGCGCGCGTTCGATCGCGATTCCAGCCGAGTGGCCCGACCGGGTCACGAGAGACTGGGCGATCGGTGGGGCCACAGGCGACGGGATCGACGTCTGCATCCTCGACAGCGGTGTCGACGGCGACCATCCCTTGGTCGGCGGGATCGACAGCGCCGTCGCGGTCACGCTCGACGGCGAGGCGACGTCGATCGCGCCGGACGAGCTCGGCGACGTGTGTGGCCACGGCACGGCCTGTGCCGGCATCGTCCGCTCGCTCGCGCCCGCGTGCCGCCTTCACAGCGTGCGCGTCCTCGGGGCGGGGAACACGGGTAGCGCCGACCTGATCCTCGGCGGCCTCCGCTACGCGATCGAGCAGGGCTTCGACGTCGTCAACCTCAGCCTCTCGACGACGAAGAAGAAGTTCGCGGAACTGCTGCACGAGCTCGCCGACAGCGCGTACTTCAGCGGCACGGTGCTCGTTGCCTCGGCCCACAACATGCCCGTGGAGAGCTATCCGTGGCGCTTCTCCTCCGTCATCTCCGTCGGCAGTCACGAGGGCACCGATTCGTGGGAGTGGTACGCAAATCCCAACCCGCCGGTGGAGTTCTTCGCCCGCGGGGTCGAGCTCGACGTTGCCTGGGAGGGCGGCAGCACCCTGCGCTGCACGGGCAACAGCTTCGCCGCACCCCACATCGCCGGCCTCTCAGCGCTCGTGCTCTCGAAGCATCCCGGGCTGACGCCGTTCCAGCTGAAGAGCATCCTCTACCTGACTGCGACCAACACGGGAAGGACACCATGACGGACAGGACGAGCTATCAGGAGGCGGTCGCTGCCGGAATGCTGCCGTCCGAGGAGAGCCACCGGGCCCTCCTCCAGTCGATCGTGGACGTCGCCCGGGCCATCTTCGGTGCCAAGGCCTCGTCCATCTTCCTGCTCGACACGGCGACCGACGAGCTCGTGTTCGAGGCGGTCTCCGGTGAGGGCGAGGGAGCCCTGATCGGGATGCGGATCCCGTCCAGCACGGGCATCGCGGGCTGGGTCCTCGTCACCGGCCAGCCGCTCGTGGTCGACGACCTCCAGCAGGATCCACGCCACGCCCGCGCCACGGCGGAAAGCACCGGTTACGTCCCCAAGAGCCTGATGGCGGTGCCACTCGTCAACGGCGAGAACGTGCTCGGGGTCCTGCAGGTGCTCGACCGCTCCACCGACCGTGCCCTCTCGCTCGGCGAGATCGACTTGCTGATCCTCTTTGCCGACCAGGCCGCGATCGGGCTCGACCTGCTCCAGACCGCGCGACGCGCGCGGGGGGTGGCAGAGCGGGGAGAGGGAAACGAGGCGGTCGTCGCGCGCCTGGCCGGGTTGGTCGGGAAGGCCGAGGACGACACCGCCGGGCAGCGGCTGCTCGAGGCGCTCGAGACCGTGCTCGAGCAGCTGAGCTCGTAAGAGGCGTGCCCGGACGCAGAAGGGGCGCCCTCAGGCGCCCCTCGCGACGATTCGGTGCGTCGTCCTAGATGTGCTTGGCGTGCTTCCCGTGCTTCTCCGGGCCGGCGTGCCGGTGACCCTCGAAGTCCGGCGCGTCGTCGTCGTTCGCCGCGTGCACGTCGCTCGTGTCGCCGTGCTTCTCGGGCCCGGCGTGCCGGTGGCCCTCGAAGTCTGAATCGTTGGCCTCGATCGCGTCGGTGTTCTTCTCGTCGGACATTGCCGTCTCCCTTCGTCGCGTGCCCTTGTTCGGACCCTGTACACACTAGACGGTAGATGCCCCAGAAATCTTCCCGCCGATGTGTGATCTTGCATCACGTGACAGGAGACGACTCATGAACGGCCTCGCGGCGCGGGTCGGCGAATCGTTCACCACGCTCGCGCAGGTGTTCCAGAATCCGGGTCTGCGCCGCCTGCAGCTTGCGTTCCTCGGCTCCACGATGGGCCACTGGACCTACGTCGTCGGGCTGGCCGTCTACGCCTACAAGGACGGCGGCACGACCGCAGTGGGGATCATCTCGGTCCTGCGGATCCTGCCGGCCGCGATCGCGTCGCCCTTCCTCGCGACTCTCGCCGACCGCTTCCGGCGGGAGCGCGTGATGATGGCGACCGACCTGATCCGCGCCGTGCTGATGGCGCTCGCGGCGCTCGTGATCGCCACGGACGGGCCGGCTCTCGTCGTCTACGCGGTCGTGATCCTGACGAACGTCGTCGGCGTCGCCTTTCGACCGGCGCAGGCCGCGCTCCTGCCGGGGCTCGCCCGCAGCCCGGCGGAGCTCTCCGCCGCCAACGTGGCGACGAGCACGCTCGATGCCGTCTCCACCTTCGTCGGGCCCGCGATCGGTGGCGTCGTCCTCGCGTTCTCGAATGTGGAGGCCGTGTTCGGCTTCAACGCACTCTGGTTCCTCTCGTCCGCCGTCCTGCTCGTGGGACTCCGTGCGCCGGCGCCGGCCGGCGCTCCGGCCGACGGCTCCGGCACGCGGCCGGGGTTCGCGTCCGAGCTGTCGGAGGGGTGGCGCGCGGTCGTCAGCGACCGCAACGTCACCACGGTGACGGCGCTCTACGCCGCGCAGGCGTTCATCGCCGGCACGATGACCGTCCTGGTGGTGCTCGTCGCGCTCGAGCTCGTGGAGGCGGGCGAGTCGGGCGTCGGATATCTCAGCGCCTCCCTGGGGATCGGGGGGTTCGTCGGGGGGTTCGCGGCCCTGGTGCTGGCCACGCGTGGGCGCCTGGCCGCTGATTTCGGGATCGGGGTCGTGCTGTTCGGTGTCCCGTTTGCCGTGATCGGGCTCTTCGCCAACTACCCGGTCGCTCTGCTTGCATTCGCCGTGATCGGGATCGGCAACTCGGTGGCCGACATCGCGGCTCTGACGCTCTTCCAACGCATCGTCCCCGATCACGTGCTGGGGCGGGTGCTCGGGATGCTCGAGGGCATCCTGCTCGCTGCGATCGGGCTCGGTGGCCTCGCAGCCCCGCTCTGCATCGGCCTGATCGGGGCACGGCCTTCGCTGCTCGCTGCAGGCACCCTGCTCCCGATTGCCACCATCCTCGCCGTCCGCAGGCTCACAGCGATCGACGCTTCGAGCGCGGCGCCGGTGCACACGGCACTCCTCCGCGGCGTGCCGCTGCTCGGCATCCTGCCGGAGCCGGTGCTCGAGTTCCTCGCCGCCTCGGCTGCCCCGGCGAGCGCGGCCGCGGGCGAGACGATCGTCCGCGAAGGTGAGGCCGGCGACCGTTTCTACGTGATCGAAAGCGGCGAGGTCGAGATCCTCGGCCGCACCTTCGGACCCGGTGAGTCGTTCGGGGAGATCGCGCTGCTCCGCGACGTGCCGCGCACCGCCACGGTGACAGCGGTCAGCGACGTGACCCTGGTCACGCTCGAGCGGGACGTATTCGTGTCAGCGGTGACCGGACATGGCCCGGCGAATGCCTCGGCCGAGGAGCTCGTGGCCGAGCGGCTCGGGTCGTTCAGCCCGCTGCTGGGCTGATCTCGCGCTCCGCCGCAGCTACCGCCTCCTGCTCGATCAGCGCTTCCTCCACGGCCTGCTGCTCCTCCTCCATCGACTTCAGCGACGCGAGCGAGAGCCCCTCCCGCGCGAGGAAGGCGAGCCCGACGCCGACGCCGACGGACATCTCGACCGCCTGGAGCACGAGCCCGTAGGCGAATCCCGTGCCGTAGGCGACGCCGTACTGCACGAGCGGCAGCGCCACCGCCGCCTGAAGCAGGCCGATGTTCCCCGGCCAGAAGGGGAAGATGGTGGCGACGTTCATCAGCACGAGCACGAGCCCGGCCGCGGGCAGGGGCAGATCAAGCCCGAAGGCCTCCATCACGGCCCAGACCGCGAAGAGTTGCAACAGCCAGCCGGTGCACTGGAAGAGGGCCGCGCCCAGGGCGGGCACCGGTTGCCGCAGGACGGCGAGGCCCTGGCGGGCGAGCACCACGAGAGCGCGAATGCTGCCCATCCCGTCGTGCACGCGACCACCCCCCGTCCTGGCCGAGAGGAGGCCGACGGCGAGCAGGGAGGCGCCGACGAGACCGAACACGATCAGGCTCGTAACCGCCCAGTGCGGGATCTTCGCCGTCAGCAGGACCCAGGTGACGAGGAGAGCGACCGGGAAGAGGTCGAACAGCCGGTGGGCGAACACCGTCCCGAGCAAGGTGGCGCTCGTGCCGCGTCCGTGCGGCAGGTGACGGCGCAGGACGGCGACCCGGGCGAGCTCGCCGGCACGAGCAGGAAGCACGGCATTGCCGAGGAGCCCGATCCCGAACGACGAGAAGACCTGCCCGAACCGCGGATGCGGCTCCGGCAGTGCCTGGTCGATCGTCAGCCGCCAGGAGAGGGCACGTGCGAGCACGGAGAGGAGGTTGAGTGCGATCCCCGCGACGATCCAGGGCCAGGCGACGACGTCGAAGGCCTCGTAGACCGTCCTCCAGTTCGGCCCCCGCCACCAGAGCGCCAGGATCACGGCGACGACGAGCGCGAGCGCGACGAGGCCTTGCGCCCACGGGTTCCGCACGAGCCGCCCGATACGAGTCACGCTGCGCGTCTTCCGTTGGCGGCGATGGCGCGCTCGTAGATTCCCTCCAACCGCCGTGCGATGTCGCCCCACGAGTACCGCTCGATCGCGAGGGTGCGGGCCGCGGCTCCCATCGCCGCACGGCGAGGCTCGTCGCCGAGGAGCGCCGTCACCGCATCGGCGAGCGCCTCTGGATCACCCGGCGGCAGCGTCACGGATGTCTCCGGCGTCGTCACCTCGCGGTAGCCGGGGATGTCCGACGCGACGACGGGCAGGGCGCACGCGAAGGCCCGTGTCAGCACCATCCCGAAGCTCTCCCCTCCGACCGACGGCGCCACGAGCGCCTTCGTGCGGGCGAGCTGCGCCGTCAGCTCCTCCTGGGAGAGGAAGCCGAGGATGTCGATGCCCGCGTCGGAGACGCGCAGGCGGGCGATCAGGAGCCTGACGGCCAGAGGATCGGCGCCGCAGATCTGGAGCCGCGCACCGGTGCGGAGGTGAATGTCCGGCCAGGCTCGGAGGAGCACCTGCAGCCCCTTCCTCGCCTCGTGGCGTCCGGCGAAGGTGACCGTGTGCTCACGCCCGCCCGGCTCGGCCTCGTCGGGGATGAGGACGCCGTTCGGCACGATCTCGTACTCCCCCTGCAGCCACCGAGAAGCCGAGTCGCGAGCCCGCTCCGAGACGGCGATCCTGGCGTCGATGCGCCGGGCGAGGAACCCCCAGGCGGGCATCGCGAGCTTCATGTAGCCGAGCTCCCCGGAGGCATGATGCGTCGCCACGATCGGCGCCGTGGACATGACGAGGGCCGAGATGCAGGTCACCGGCGTCATCGGCTCGTGCAGGTGGATGACGTCGAACTGCTCCCGTTCGAGCACGCGCCTGATCCGCCAGATCGCCCGCGGGCTGAGGATGATGTTCGGTAGCGAGCCGTTGGCGGGCACGATCACCGATCGGCCGATGGGGATCACGTTGGGCGGAGGATCGCCGTGCCGTCCAACTCTCGGGTGCAGGACGCGCGTGAACTGCCCCGGGGGATCGTTTCCCATCACCAGCCGCACGTCGTGCCCACGCGCCTCGAGCGCGTCCGCCTGGAGCTCTGCGTGCTCGACGACCGCGCCCCAGAACGACCACGAGAACGGCACTATGATGCCGATCTTCACGCGAGGAGCTTATTCACTCGGCTGTCGCGCCGGGGACGACCCGTTCCCAGGAGTCGCCGAGCCGGGCCAGCTCGGACTCGTCGAAGTGGCCCAGAAACCTGTTCCGCACCCCGTCGAGGTGCGCCGGTCGGGCCCGCGCCAGGAGCTCGCGCCCCGCCTCGGTGATCCCGGCGTTGAGGCCTCTGCGGTCGTCCTCGCAGGGAGTGCGCTCGACCAGGCCAGCCCGGGCGAGGCGGTCGACGAGACGGGTGAGCCCGCTCTGGCTGAGCAGCACCGCCGCCGCGAGCTCGGACATCCGGAGTCGCCGCCCGGGGGCGTCGTTCAGCGTGATCAGCACCTCGTACTCATGCAGGGAGAGGGCAAACGTCTCCTGTAGCTCGAGGTCGAGAGCGCGGACGAGCGCGCTGTGCACGCGCAGCATGCCGCGCCAGGCGGCGAGCTCCGACCTGCTCAGCGAACTGGTATTGCGTTGGGATGGTTGCATATGCAAGTATTGTACTTGACGCGGCAAACATTTCAACGGGCGAAGCTTCCGGCCGCCGCGCCGGCCGGAACGAGAAGCGAGGGAGACCCATGCGATTCGAAGGCATCCATCACGTGACCTGCATCACCGGCGACGCGCCAGGCAATGTCGATTTCTACACGCGGGTGCTCGGGCTGCGCATGGTCAAGAAGACCGTCAATCAGGACGACCCCACCGTCTACCACCTCTTCTATGCCGATCACGAGGGAAGTCCGGGGGCAGACATCACGTTTTTCGAGTATCCCGGCGCCCGCCGCGGTCGCGCCGGTGCCGGGATGGTCCACACGATCACGTTCAGGGTCGCCTCGACAGAGGCACTCGAGTTCTGGGCGTCCCGCCTCGGAGCGGAGGGGATCGGCTCGCGTCGAAGCGATGGCCGGCTTGCCTTCGAGGATCCCGAGGGCCTCGGCCTCGAGCTCGCGGTCGTCGTTACCACCGACGAGCCGCTCGTCGCCCGAAGCCCCGAGATCCCGCCCGAGCATGCCCTGCAAGGGTTCGACAGCGTACGAGCTTTCGCGGCCGAGCCCGAGGCGAGCCGCGAGCTGCTGGAAGGGCCACTCGGCTTCATCCCCACGGGGAGCAACACCTGGGAGGTGCGCGGCGCCGTTCGTGGCGGCCACTACGCCTACGACTCGCCGCCCGCTTCCGGCCCAGGAATCCCCGGTGCGGGGACGGTGCATCACGTCGCGTGGGCCTCGAACACGGACGAGCAGGACGCGTGGCTCGAGACCGTTCAGGCCGCGGGAGCGCGCGCGAGCGGCGTGATCGACCGCTTCTGGTTCCGCTCGATCTACTTCCGTGAGCCGAGCGGCGTGTTGTTCGAGATCGCCACGCTGGGGCCAGGGTTCTCGATCGACGAGGACGTCGAGGAGCTCGGCGAGGCGCTGATCCTGCCACCGGCGTTCGAGCATCTGCGGGCAGAGATCGAGCCCCGGCTGACCCCCCTCCCCGCTCCCGCCCAGCACCGTGCCGGCTGAGCCCGCCGAGCTCCGTCATCGCGACCGGCCCGCGGACGGCGAGGCGCAGGGAGCGCTCGTACTCCTCCACGGCCGCGGTGCGGACGAGCACGATCTGTTCCCGCTCCTCGACGCTCTCGATCCCGAGCGGCGGCTGCTCGGGGTGACGCCACGTGCGCCCCTCTCCCTTCCTCCCGGCGGCGCCCACTGGTACCGGCTGGGAGGGATCCCGACACCGGAGCCGGAGACGTTCTTCCCCACCTACGCGGCCGCGGCGGATTTTCTCGACTCGCTGCCGGTGCCGATCGAGCGCGTCGTCCTGGGCGGCTTCTCGCAGGGGGCCGTGATGAGCTGGGCGCTCGGGCTCGGGAAGGGCCGACCCCGACCTGCCGGGATCATCGCCCTGTCGGGCTTCATGCCGGAGGTCGAGGGCTTCGAGCTCGACCTGGAGGAGCTCGACGGCTATCCGATCGCCGTCGCCCACGGGTCGCAGGACGCGGTCATCTCCGCCGACTTCGGCCGCGCGGCCGCCGAGCGCGTGCGCGCGGCCGGCGCCGCCCTCCTCTGGCGCGAGAGTGCCGTGCCGCACACGATCGACCCGCGCGTCGTGCCGGAGCTGCGGGAGTTCGTCGCGGCGGCTCTTCGCGCGCCGGCCTGACCTACGGCTCGGTCGTCTTGCAGGAGTTCTCGAACCACGTGAGAGGGAACGCAGGCGACGAACCCTCTCGCTCCCACCGAGCCGGGCCGCGGCGAGTATCCGGCCCCTGTACCCGACCCCGCGACGGGCCTAGAGTGTGCGCCATGAACGTGGCTCCGGAGGGTCTCGCCGAGCTCCACACGCATCTCGGCGGGTCGGTCGCCTCCGACATCCTCTGGAGCCTCGCCCATGAGCAGGGCATCGCGCTGCCGGTGAAGGACTACTGGGAGTTCGAGTCACTCGTCACCGTGTCCGATCCCCGCGGCGTCGAGAACCTCGACGCGCTCGATGCGATCTACCACTGGACCGAGCTGATCCAGTCGTCTCCGCTCGCAGTCGAGCGCTCCGTCCACAGCGCGATCGGCGGCGCTTACCGCTCACAGGGGATCACGACCTTCGAGCTGCGGTTCAACCCGATGAAGCGCAACCGCGGCGGTGAGCGCGACCTCGACCACATCATCCTCGCGGCGATCAGGGGCCTCGACCGCGCCCGGCTCGAGTACCCTCAGGTGCGGGCTGGGCTGATCCTGATGATGGACCGCACCTTCGACGCGCGGCAGAACGCGATCATCGTCGACAAGGCGATCGCCTGGGCCGATCGGGGCGTCGTTGGCGTCGACATCGCGGGCCCGCGGCCGGGCGGGCTCCCCTACGACTACACCGCGATCGGCCCGATGGTCGAGACGGCGCGGGCGGCGGGGCTCGGAGTCACGATCCACGTTGGCGAGGAGGGGGCGACGGGCGCTGAGGAGATCGGCGGGGTGGTCGAGACGCTGCGCCCTGAGCGCATCGGCCACGGCATCCTTGCAGCCGGCGACCCGGCCCTGATGGCGCTCCTCAGGGACGCGGGCACCGTTCTCGAGATCTGCCCCACCTCCAATCTGCTGACGAAGGCGCTGCCGGACGAAGACGCCGTCAAGGAGACGTTTCGCGCCTTCGTGGAGCACGGCGTCTCGTTCACGATCGCGACCGACGGCCCGGAGATGATGCGAACGCACCTCCGCGACGAGCTCGCCCTGCTCGAGCGGATCGGCGCCCTGAACGCGGACGAGCTCCGCCACGCGAACGCCCGCGGTCACGCCGCCAGCTTCATCAGGCGCTGAGCTGCACCTCACACCGGGACCGAATCGCGCGTTGGAGAACAGATAAGGGCCCGCGAGCGTTAGAGAAGACATGGCGAGTGGCTGGAGAGTCTGGACGGCACTGTGGATCGTCTACCTCGTGTGGGGGTCGACGTATCTCGCGATCAAGGTTTCGGTGCGGACGCTGCCGCCGCTCCTCTCTGCCGGCTTCCGTTTCGTCCTCGCCGGTGTCCTGCTCGCGACGATTCTCGCCCTCGGGAGAACGCGCCTGCGCGTGCCCTGGCGGCAGGCGGCCGCAGCCGTCGGTCTCGGGGTCATGCTGCTCGCGTGTGGCGTGGGTCTCGTCACGCTGGCCGAGACGCACATCGACTCCAGCGTCGCCGCGATGATCGCCGGCTCGGTGCCGCTGCAGGTGATCATCTGGCGCTCGCTCGCCCGCGAGCGGATCGCGGGCGCGACCAGGCTCAGCGCGCTCGTCGGCCTGGCGGGCCTGGCGCTGATCGTCGTCCCAGCCGGTGCAGCTGGCGGGTCGACCGCGATCGGGTTGGCGACGATGCTGGCAGCGACGATCTCGTGGTCAGCCGGCTCGTTTCTCTCGGGGCGCGCTCCGCTCCCTGACAACGCATTCGTGACGACCGCCTACGAGATGCTCGGCGGAGGCATCGTGCTCGTCACGGTGGCGCTGCTGCTCGGCGAGGGAGGCGACCTCGGTGCGGGCGCCTTCGCCGCGGGGCCGCTCGCCGCGTGGCTCTATCTCGTCGTCGCGGGCTCCCTCGTCGGGTTCACCGCCTACGCCTGGTTGCTCCGAAACGCGCCCATCTCACAGGTCGTGACCCACCAGTACGTCAACCCACTCGTCGCGATCGCGCTCGGTGGGCTGTTCCTGGGCGAGAAGCCGGGCGGCGCGACCGCGATCGGCGCCCTGATCGTGATCGGCGCGGTGTTCGCGACGATCCGCAGCGAGGGCCGCCCCACCCCGCTCGAGCCGGTCGACATCCAGGAGGTACTGCCGGCCGAGCCGGTTGGAGAGGCACCGCTCGCGCCCGCGGCAACGGCGGAGGCGTGCCCGGCGCCTCTACGCTGACTCGACCTGCGTGCGGCGGTGCGAGAGGAACTCGAGCAGATCCGACCGGGTCAGGATCGCGGCCGGCCGCCCGGCGATGCCGACGACGACCGCTGCGCTCGGGCCTCGCAGGTCGGCGAACACGTCGTTCAGGGACGCGCGCGCGTCGACTGCGGCAAGTGGTGGCTGCATCGCGACGGCGATGTCCTCGTTGAGCGCGTCCGGGTTCTTGAAGACGCGGTCGAGCAGGCTCCGCTCCTGGATCGAGCCGACGATGTCGGCCAGCGACTCGGCCGACTCGTGGCGGACGACCGGCAACTGCGAGATCCCGTAGCGCTGCATCAGCTCGATCGCCGCCCCGACCTTCTTGGTCGACTCGATCGTGACGAGGTCCGGAACTTCGGTCGCCTCGCCGCGCTTGAAGCGCAGCACCTCGTCCACGCTCGGCGTCGGTGACGTCCGCTCCATGAAGCCGTACTGGATCATCCAGTTGTCGTCGTAGAACTTCGAGAGGTACGAGCGGCCACCGTCCGGCAGGATCATCAGGACGCGCGCCTCGGCTCCGAGGCGGGCTGCGACCCTGAGCGCCGCCCAGGCGGTCGAACCACACGAGCCGCCGACGAGCAGACCCTCCTCGCGCGCGAGCCGCCGCGCCGTCAGGAAGGAGTCCCGGTCGGAGACCCGGACCCACTCGTCGACCACTTCGGGGCTCATCGTCCTCGGCCACGTGTCCTTGCCGATCCCTTCGACGAGATATGGCCCCACCGGGTGCGTCGCATCTTCGGTGTAGACGGACCCCTCCGGGTCGGCTCCGACGATCAGTACCTCGGGACGGTGCTCTTTGAAGTACCGGCCGACGCCCGAGATCGTGCCGCCCGTGCCGACGGAGACCACGATCGCGTCGATCTGACCGCCGTCGGTCTGCTCCCAGATCTCCGGCCCCGTCGTCAGGTAGTGCGCGTCGGGGTTGGCCATGTTGGAGTACTGATCCGGCTTGTAGCCACCGGGGATCTCCTCCGCCAATCGATCGGAGACCGAGTAGTACGACTCGGGAGAATCGTGGTCGACCGCGGTCGGAGTGATCACGACTTCGGCGCCGTAGGCGCGCAGGGTGGAGATCTTCTCCTGGCTCATCTTGTCCGGCATCACGAAGATGCAGCGATAGCCCTTCTGGGCGGCTGCGATCGCGAGCCCGACTCCGGTGTTGCCCGATGTCGGTTCGACGATCGTGCCTCCGGGCACGAGCTTGCCCTCCTGCTCGGCCGCCTCGATCATCGCGATCCCGATCCGGTCCTTGTTCGAGCCGCCGGGGTTGAGGAACTCGAGCTTCGCGAGGAGCGTCGGCGAGACGCTGGCGCCGAAGCGGTCGAGCCGCACGATCGGCGTCGAGCCGACGAGATCGAGCAAAGTCGGGAAGGTCCGGCTCACGCGGAGAAGACTACGCTGCGTCGTCCGGCCGAGGGCGGGAGCAACACTCCGGCCGTCGTGAGCTGGCTCAGGACCTGAGCCTGCGGGCCCCCACGAGGCTGCCGCTGCGGGAGCCGACGCGCTGGATCTCGACGCGCCGTCCCGACTGCGGCGCGTGGATCATGCGACCGCGTCCGATGTAAAGCCCCACGTGCCCGAGCCCGCTGAAGAAGAGAAGGTCGCCGGGCTTGAGCCTGCTCTGGGTCACGGAGCGGCCGTAGCGGTACTGGGCGGCTGCGTTGTGGGGAAGGTCGACACCGAGCTTCCCGTAGACGTACGAGACGAGGCCGGAGCAGTCGAAGCCGCTCGGGGACGAGCCACCCCAGCGATACGGCACGCCGAGCTCCCGGGCAGCGATCTTGGCGGCACGCTGGCCGAGCGAGAGCCGCTTCTGCTTGCGCTGCTTCGCCTTTGGCGATCCTGCGAGACGAGCGGGATTCGCGACGGTCGGTACCGCCTTGGCCTTCGGGCCTTTTGTCTTTGCGCCGGCGGCAGCGGCCGTCGGAATCAGCGCGAGACAGAGCGCGAGCAGGCAGATGCGGGTGAGGAGGGCCATAGGAAGAGGCGACTGGAAGGCGGCCCGGGATGTCCCGGCGAGTAACGGCCGCGCTGCAGTGGTTCGGAAGAACCTAACGCCGCCTCAAGCGCTGAGGGGAAACCAATACATCTTCCTTACAGGCCGGCGTGCCCCCTCTTCGGTGGGTGTCGCTCGCTATTTAAGTTGTTTCTAACGTAAGGATATGCTTACATAGAAGGAATGGAGACAGCACTCCGAGCGATCGCAGCGCCGCGTCGACGTCAGATCCTCAGGCTCGTCCGCAACGGCGAGCTCTCGGCCGGGGAGATCGCGTCGCACTTCGACGTGACCCGGCCCGCGGTCTCGCAGGACCTGACGTTGCTGAAGGAGGCAGGCCTCGTGGACGAGCGACGGAACGGCACCAGACGCCTCTACCGGGTGCGCCCCGAGGGACTCGCAGAGCTAAAGGCGTTCCTCGACGAGTTCTGGACTGTCCGGCTCGAGGCACTCAAGCTCGAAGTCGAACGAGAGGAGACGACGCACGATGGAGACAACGACTGATCCGCTGCTGTACGAGCGCGAATTGCAGATCGACGCGGCACCGGAAACGGTGTGGGAGTTCCTCGTCGATCCGGAGAAGGTGGCCCGCTGGAAGGGGCTGCCTGCGACGACCTTCGAGCCACGGCCCGGCGGGGCCTTCCGGATCGAGATCATTCCGGGGAACGTCGCGAGCGGAGTGTTCGTGGAGCTCGACCGGCCCCGCCGGCTGGTCTACACCTGGGGCTGGGAGCCAGGCCCGGATGGCCCGAACCCCGTGCCCCCCGGCTCGTCGACGGTCGTGATCGAGCTCGTGGCCGAGAACGGCGGCACGAAGCTCGTCTTCACGCATCGCGATCTGCCGAGCGGCGAGGCCGCGGCGTCGCATGCGGTCGGTTGGGACCACTACCTCGGCCGCCTCGCGGTCGCCGCGACCGGCAACGATCCCGGCGTAGATCCCTGGCTCGCGGGAGCGCAGTGATCGAGGGCCGGGAGACAGCAGGCACGATCCAACGAGCGAACGAAGGGAGACGATGATGGGGAAGTTCCTACTCGTGTACAAGGGCGGCGGCAGCATGCCGGAGGGCGCCGAAGAGCAGAAGGCGGTCATGGACGCCTGGATGGGGTGGTTCGGCGGCCTCGGTGACTCGGTCGTCGACATGGGCAACCCGCTCGGCGAGGGCAAGTCGCTCGGCAAGGGCGCCTCGACCGGCCTGACCGGATACTCGCTCATCTCGGCCGACAGCCTCGACGATGCCGTGGCAAAGGCAGGTGGCTGCCCGATCCTCGAGAGCGACACCGGCGGCGTCGAGGTCTACGAGACGTTCGAGATGTAACAACGGATCTCACCGGGTTAGCCGGCTCGCGGCCGGCCGCACCGGCTTGGCAAACGAGAGAGGGGCCGCGAGGCCCCTCTCTGTTTCCCTCACATCCGTTCCCCGGATCTTGCGGCGCGGTGACGACCCGGGAGTCGGGCCGACCGAACGGCCTCGCGTCCGGCCGCGGCGTTACTCCTCTTCGGCCATCGCGAGGACGTCGTCGCGCGACATCTTCCCGACGAGCTCGGGATGCGCGTCCTCGACGTGCTGCCCCACCTTCTCGACGAGCTCGTCGTCTGTCGCCGCGCGAACCGTCTCGCCACACTCGCAGTTGATCACCTTCGACATCGTGCTCCCTTCGGGGTCGGACTAGGTCGGCACACCGTCGCAGCTCGCTTGCCGTCCGGGCAAGCCGCCGCTGTCACCTCTCAATACGTGATCGTCCGGTCGCTGTCGACGACGAGCTGCACGAGCCGCGACGGCGGCGCCAGCTCGGCCGGCTTGCCGTCGAGATCGGCCTCGGTCAGGCCCCGGCCCTTGCTCGACATGCCGGAGGCGTAGAAGCGGCCGCCACCGGCGACGATCGCGTCATACGACTCCCGCAGGGCACCCGTGCCGAGACCGCTGAGGTTGTCGAGCACCGCGTCGCGCAGGAGCTGGACGGCATCGCCCGCGAGGAACAGCGATACCTGATGACCCTCTTCGAGAGCGGTGCGGGCGACGAGGAACCCGAGTGCGGCCCGGGTGGGAGACTCGGGGCCGTGCGTGACGTGAACGAGGATGCTGGTCATGGCGCGAGTCTGCGGCGATGGCATTGTCGTAACCTTGGCGTGACCTTGGGTACGCGCATCCAGCTCTGCGGCAGGCTCGTCGTCGACCTGGAAGGTCGGCGGGTGGAACGGGTGCTCCCGGGACGGCAGGGGCGACTGCTCCTCGCCTATCTCGCCGCCAACCGCCTACGACCCGTCGCACGCATGGAGCTGATGGACGCGATCTGGCCGGACGGGTTGCCCGGCTCACCCGATTCGGCGCTCAGCGCCCTCGTCTCGAAGCTCCGCAAGGCCATCGGCAGGGAGCGGCTCGACGGCAGAAGCGAGCTGCAGCTGGTTCTCCCCGCCGGCGCCTGGATCGACGTCGAGGCGGCCGCCGAGACGCTCCACCGCGCGGAAGCAGCCTGCACGAGGTCGGACTGGCCGTCCGTCTGGGTGGCGGCCCGCATCGCACAGCACATCGCCGTGAGGCCCTTCCTGGCCGGGGAAGAGGCAGACTGGATCGACGACCGGCGCGCCCTGCTCGGGGAGACCTACGTCCGATCCCTCGAGCTTGCTGCGCACGCCAGCCTGCGCATCGGCGGTGGGGAGCTGGAAACCGCCGAACGTTCGGCGAGGACGCTCCTCCGCTGCGCGCCGTTTCGGGAGAGTGGGTACCGGTACCTGATGGAGGCGCTCGCAGCACGCGACAACCGCGCCGAGGCACTCCGCGTCTACGAGAGGCTGTGCGCTCTCCTCAAGGACGAGCTCGGGACGACGCCTTCCCCTGCCACCCGGGCGCTGCACAGCACGCTGCTCGTCGAGTCGCGCTGAGGCCTCGACCAAGGGAGCAGCCATGCACCCGGCTGCTCCCTCGCGGCGTCGCGGGATCAGACCGCTTTGAGCTGCGCGAACGGCGGCGGGCCGAGCATCTCCACGCCGTGCTTCTGGTTGGACGCCTCGATGCGGGCGTAGTCGGGGGCGGGCGCGTTGTCGAAGTCGCCGTCGAGCGCTGGCTCACCGCCGTCGCGGAAGTAGCGGTCGTGCGTGCCGGGCGTGTTGACGACGAGAAAGCGCGCCATCTCGGAGGTGACGGTGAACGCGTGCGGCACGCCCTTCCTGACCGCGAGCGTGTCCCCCGGCCCTGCGGAGCGCTCGACGCCGTCGATGTGGAAGAGCATCTCTCCCTCGAGGACATAGAAGGCCTCGTCGCTCGGATCGATGTGGAGGGGAGTAGCGCGGCCCCGGGGCGCAGCAACCTCGACGAGCGAGAACTTGCCGTCACTCCAGTCGCCGGTGAGCTTGATCGTCTGGTGCGCCCCCGCGAACCAGAGCGTTTCCCCCTCCCCTGCTGCCAGGGCCTGCGTGAGTGCGTCGGACACGATCGCCTCCTTCATGGGATTTGTGTATCATAACGGAATGTCAGTCCCATATCAAGCGACCGGCCGTGTACAGCAGAAGGCCCGCACGCTGGAGGCGCTGGCGGCCGCTGCACGCGAGCTCGTGGCCGAAGGAGCGACGCCCACCGTCCAGGAAGCAGCCGTCCGCGCACGCGTGTCGCGAACGACGGCGTATCGATACTTCCCCACGCAGCAAGCGCTCCTCGTAGCCGCCTACCCGGAGATCGGCAAGGAGTCCGTGCTCGGTGACGACCCGCCCGACGACGTGGCCGCGCGGCTGGAGATCGTGCTCGCGGAGATGGCCCGCCAGGTGACGGAGAACGAGGTCCCGCTCCGCGCCATGCTGCGGCTCTCGCTCGAGGCCCCGGAGAAGCGCGAGCACCTTCTGTTACGGCGCGGACGTCGGAGAGCGTGGGTCGGCGACGCCCTCGAACCGTTGCGCGATCGCATCGGGGCCGACGAGCTCGAACGGCTCGTGCTCGCGATCACGGCCACCACCGGGATCGAAGCGTTCGTGTGGCTGACCGACGTCGCGGGCCTGGCGGCGGACGAGGCGATCGGGATCATGCAGTTCTCGGCGCGCTCGCTGCTCGGGGCGGCCGGGGGCGACGGAGCGGCCAGACGCGCCTGACTCGCTCCGGCTGCAAGCGGCGCCGCGGTTCTATGATCGGGCATGGTCCCCGAAGCGCCGCTGGATCGGACGGAGGAAGGCATCGTCGTCGCGGGGGCGGGCTGGTTCGTCCTCAACGCCCGGGAGGCCCGCTGGAGGCATCGCGACGGCCGGGGTGAGTCGTTGCCCTTCGAGGGCCTGACCCACTTTCCCCAGTACGCGGTCAACCTCTTCGTGCTCGGGCCGGGCGAGCCGATCGGGATGTACCACTGGGAGGCCAACCAGGAGGACTTCTTCGTCCTCTCCGGCGAGGCACTGCTGATCGTCGAGGGCGAGGAACGGCCGTTGCGGCAGTGGGATTACGTCCACTGCCCTGCCCACGCGAGGCACATGATCGTCGGGGCGGGCAGCGGGCCGTCCGCGGTGCTCGCGATCGGCGCGCGGGACGAGCGTTCCGAAGGCCCGGACTGGGGCAGCTACACGGTGGACGAGGCGGCGCTCCGGCATGGAGCCGGGGTGGAACAGGAGACGAGCGATCCGGCCGTCGCCTACGCCCGCTTCCCTGCAGTCGCGCCGACCCCCTACCAGGACGGATGGCTGCCTGACTAGCAAGCGGGCCCGGAGGGCAGTGAGCGCTCGTGGCAGGGGTATCATCGCTCGGTGATCTCGGTCCTGGCTCGCCCGGCGCCTCTCGAGCTCGATCTCGAACGAGCAGCGGTGCTCGTGATCGACATGCAGAACGACTTCGGCTCACCGGGAGGGATGTTCGACCGTGCCGGGATCGACATCAGCGGCATCCGCGCCGCAGCGGCTGCGATCGTGCCTGTCGTGGCGGCGGCCCGGGGGGCCGACGTCCCCGTCGTCTACGTCACGATGGAGCACCCTCCCGACCTCGGCAACGTCGGCCCCCTGGACGGGCCGCACTGGCTCAAGCACGAGCCCCTGGACGTCGGCGCGGAGATGACGGATCCGGACGGCTCGGACGGCCGGATCCTCGTGTCCGGCACGTGGAACACCCGTGTTCTGACCGAGCTCGAGCCCCGCGAGGACGAGCTCCGGGTGGCGAAGCACCGCTACAGCGGCTTCTTCGAGACCCGGCTCGACGACGTCCTCCGAGCGCGGGCCGTGCGTGACCTGATCGTGACCGGCTGCACGACCAGCATCTGCGTCGAATCGACCGTGCGAGACGCCATGTTCCGCGACTACCGGTGCCTCGTGCTCGAGGACTGCACCGCCGAGCCGATCGGCGCCGGCCTGCCCCGCACGAATCACGAGGCGTCGCTCCTCAACATCGAACTGCTGCTCGGCTGGGTCTCGAGCTCGGCCGAGTTGCTGTCTGCCATGGGACCCACCGCAGAGGTCGCACCGGCGGCCTGAGATCGACTGATCGACTCGGTGGGCGAGGCGACTTCGGCGACGACCGGGCGTCGGGGCATTCCCCATCGGGCAGCCCGGAATCACCGATCCGGGAACCGATCGGCCGGTTGCACGACCGGGCTATCCTGGCCCGATGCCCGGGCTCGAGCTCCAACCCTTCTCCGACGACCACCTCGACGCTGCCGCGACCTTGCTGGCGGAGCGTCACGAGCGGCATCGAGCGCTCGAGCCTTTGCTGCCCCCGGTTGACGACTTCCGCGCCCAGATCGAGTCCGACTGGAGGACGGAGGGCGCGAGCGGGGCAGTCGCGCTCGACGCCGGCGAGGTCGTCGGCTATCTCCTCGCGCGACCGCTTGGGTTCTCCGGCGAGCGCGTCGCCTGGGTCGGTCTCGCCGGCCAGGCTGCGCGGAAGCCCGACCACGTCCGTGACCTCTATGCCGCCGCAGCCGGCCCCTGGCTCGAAGCAGGCCTGACAAAGCACTACGCGTTCGCACCAGCTATCGACGACATGGTCGAGCCATGGCACCGGCTTTGCTTCGGCAAGTCGGCCGCCCTGGCCGCCCGAGAGACGGCGCCCGAGCCTGCCGGCCAGGACGACGTCACCGTCCGGCTCAGCACCCCCGACGACCTCCACGCGGCCGCCTCCTTCGACCTGCTGCTCAAGCAGCACCTCGCATCGTCACCCAGCTTCGGCGGCGTGCCCGTGCCTGAGCTGGAGGAGCTCGTAGAGGAATGGCGCACCACGTGGGACGAGCCGGAGTTCACGCACTTCGTCGCCGAGCGCGACGGGCGGATCGTCGGCCATGCGCTCCTCTATCGACGCCCGCAGGGCGACCTGCGCGTCCCGGCCGGGAGCATCGACCTCGCCAATGCTGCCACCGAGCCAGACGTGCGCGGCTCCGGCGTGGGCCTCGCGCTGACAGCTCACGTCCTCCGGTGGGCCCACGAGAACGGCTATCCGATCATGATCACCGACTGGCGGATGACGAACCTGGTCGCGTCCAGGTTCTGGCCCCAGCGGGGATTCCGCGAGACCTTCCTGCGGCTGTATCGCTCGATTCCCTGACGCCTTCGCAACCCTGCGCGAGCCCCCGCACGCCATCCCGCTCCTGACCTCTCGGCTCGTAGCGGCGGATCCAGCTCGAACGTCCCAGGCGAACGATCGCGCGAATGACGGCTCAGTCGCGGGCAGAGAAGGCGCGGGAGGAGGCTTCGTCGCGGAGCCGCGCCACCACCTCGCGCTGCGAATGCGCGCGGTCGATGAGGGCCTCGAAGTCCTGGTCGGCGCGCTTGGCGGCGACCGCGAGCGATTTCCAGAGGGCCGCCTTGCCGGTGATCCCGACGACCAGCGTCTCGAGCTCGATCACGTCGCTCAACCGCGCTCGACCGCGCAGCCTGCCGTTCGGCTTGAGACGACCGAGGGACTCGAGAATCGTCGCCAGGGAGTCCTTGACGACGTCGGGCGACACGCCCTCCGCTTGCATGACGCGCTCGAGCGTCCCGAAGTCCTCCTCGACCTGGTCCGCGACCTGGGCCAACTCCCCCACTCCTTCGAGATCGCGGGAGACGCCCGTAGCAGCCCGCCGGGCGATTCTCGTCCCGGCGCGTGCCGCGGCGTGGTGGTCGCGCAAATAGATCGCGAGCGCCCGGCCCCATTCGTCGCCCCGATCGGAGCCGTTTCTCGCCATACGTCATTGTCCCCGCCTGTGTACCGTCTCAAACGTCCAGCCGGCTACCGTCCCTCGACGTGCCCTAGTGCCGGAAGTGCCGGCGCCCTGCGAGGACCATCGCCGCGCCGGCCTCACGCGCGGCAGCAACGACCTCGTCGTCACGCTTCGAGCCGCCGGGCTGGATGATCGCGCGGATTCCCGCCTCGAGCGCGAGCGCAGGCCCGTCGACGAACGGGAAGAACGCGTCGGACGCGAGCACGGCGCCCTCGAGTGAGTGGCCCTGCGCGAGTGCCTTGTCGATCGCGATCCGGACGGCATCGACCCGGCTCATCTGCCCAGCGCCGATCCCCAGCGTCTGTCCTTCCCGCGCGATCACGATCGCGTTCGAGCTCGTGTGCTTCACGACGGTCCAGGCGAAGAGGAGGTCGTCCCAGGTCGCCGAGTCGATCTCGCCGTTCGCCACGTCCATGTCGTCGAGGGGGTCGGGCTCACCGTCACGCGCCTGGACGAGCAACCCGCCGACGACGCGCTTCATGTCCCACTCCGAGGGATCGATCGCGCGCCGCTCGGTGTCGTTGAGGATTCGCACGTCGGGTTTCTGGACGAGCGCCTCGACCGCGGCCTCGTCGAACCCCGGCGCGAACAGCACCTCGACGAACTGCTTCGCCAGCTCGGCTCCGAGCGCAGCGCTGACCGGATGCGTCAACAGGACGACGCCGCCGAACGCGGAGACGGGGTCGGCGGCCAGGGCTTTCGCATAGGCCTCCTCGACCGTGGCGGCGACACCGACGCCACACGGGTTCGCGTGCTTGACGATCACGCACGCCGGGCCGTCGAGCTCGATCGAGAGGAGCTTCGCGGCGGAGAGGTCGTTGAGGTTGTTGAAGGAGAGTGGCTTGCCGTGGAGCTGCTCCGCCCGCGCGATCACGTGTGTGCGCGCACCCCGCTCCGCGTAGTAGACGGCCTCCTGGTGCGGGTTCTCCCCGTACGGGAGAACGGCAACCCGGTCGAAGACCGGCACGAGCGTCTCGGGAAACCCCTGCCCTCGTCCCAGCCAGCCTGCGACGGCGCTGTCGTAGGCCGCCGTGCGAGCAAACGCCCTGCCCGCGAGCGTTCGCCGGGTCGCTACCGAGACGTCGCCGTCTCGCAGTTCGTCGAGCACCAGCTCGTAGTCGTCCGGCGTGCAGACGGGGATCACGTGGGCATGGTTCTTGGCCGCAGCGCGCAACAGCGCCGGCCCACCCACATCGATCTGCTCGATCGCGTCGTCCCATTCGACGTCGAGGCGGCCGACCGTCTGCTCGAACGGGTAGAGGTTCACGCAGACGAGGTCGATCGGCTCGATCCCGTTCGTGGCGAGATCGGCGACGTCCTCCGGGACGTCCCGTCGGGCGAGGATCCCTCCGTGGATGGCCGGGTGGAGCGTCACGACCCGATGGCCGAGCATCTCTGCAAACCCTGTCAGCTGCTCGACCGTCGTCACGGGGATGCCGTCGCCGGCGAGCAGCCGGGCGGTGCCACCGCTCGCGATCAGCTCGAAGTCGAGCCGCACGAGCTCGGAGGCGAACGCCGCCGCGTTCGTCTTGTCGTAGACGGAGAGGAGCGCCCGCTTCACGTGCGGCTCAGCTCCCGCACGACCTTCGGCAGGAGTCGATGCTCGACGGCCTTGATGCGCTCGTGCAGGGTCTCTGCGGTATCCCCGGGGAGAACGGCAACCCGCTCCTGCAGCAGGACGGCACCGGTGTCGAGCCCCTCGTCCACCAGGTGCACCGTCGCGCCCGTCTCGCCGACGCCGGCCGCGAGCGCGTCCTCCACGGCGTGGGCGCCGGGGAAGTCGGGGAGCAAGGCGGGGTGCACGTTCACGACTCTACCGGGGAAACGGGCCAGAAACACGGGCCGCAGGAGCTGCATGTAGCCCGCGCAGACGACGAGCTCGACCCCGTTCGAAACGAGCCAGTCGGCCATCGCGGCATCCCGCGCATCCCGGTCGGGGTACGCGTCGAGGTCGAAGACGCCGGTCGGGATGCCGACGGCAGCGGCACGCTCGAGTGCGCCGGCTGCAGCGACGTTCGCCGCCACGGCCGCGACCGGGATCTCGGCGTCGACCAGCGCCTGCAGGTTGGTGCCGCCGCCGCTCACGAGCACGCCGATTCCCCGCGGCCGGGTCACTCCCAGGCGACTCCGCCGCCGTCCACGATCGCCCCGATCACCAGGTCGGCGGAGGTGATGTCCGCCGCAGGGACGATCGCGCAGTAGCCGATCCCGATGTTGAAGACCCGTCGCAGCTCGTCCTCGCCGACTCCGTTGGCGGCGAGCCAGCCGAACACCTCGGGGCGCTCCCACGCTCCCGGGTCGACGACGGCGCCGAGCCCGTCCGGCAGCACGCGCGCGAGATTGCCGGCGATCCCGCCGCCCGTGACGTGTGCCAGTCCGCGAACGTCGGCGCGGTCGCGCAGCGCTCGGACGTCGTCGAGATAGAGGCGCGTCGGGGGCAGTAGCAGGTCGGGGTCGAAGGCTTCCTCGCCCACGATCCGGCGCACGAGCGAGAACCCGTTCGCGTGAATCCCGGCGGAGGGAAAGCCCACGACGGCGTCGCCCGCCTCGATGCGCGAGCCGTCGACGACCCGGTCACGGTCGACGATGCCGACGGCAGTGCCGCAGAAGTCGATCTCGTCCTCGCGGTAGATCCCGGGCAGCTCGGCCGTCTCGCCGCCGAGGATCGCGCAGCCCGCCGAGCGACAGACCGCCGCTGCGCCCTCGATCAGCTCGGCGACCTGCTCGACGTCGATCGTGTTGGCGGCGACGTAGTCGAGGAAGAACAGTGGCTCGGCACCGCTCGTGAGCACGTCGTTGATGCAGTGGGCGGCAAGGTCCTCGCCGCACCAGCGGAGCCGACCAGCCCGTCGCCCGAGCACGAGCTTGGAGCCGACCGAGTCGGTCGAGGCGGCGAGCAGGCGGCGTTCGTCGATCGCGAAGAGGCCTGCGAAGGCACCGAAGGCACCGACGACGCCGGGCGTCGCAGTCGAGGCGACAGCGCTGCGGAGACGGCCGACGATCGCGTCGGCGGTCGCCAGCGAGACGCCTGCGGCGGCGTAGGTCTGCACGGCAGCCGCGGCAGTCTCCTCACCGTGCTGTTTCGCGCCGCTCGGCGCCGTCATCTCACGGCCTCGAACCGCAGCTTCGTCCTGCCACCGCTGGGAACGGCGGTCGGGTAGTCGCGCGTGAAGCAGGCACGGCACACCGATCCTTCCGGCAGTCGCGTCGCCGCCTGCATCCCCTCGAGCGAGAGGTAGTGGAGCGAGGTCGCTCCGATCCGCTCCCGCATCTCCTCGACCGACCGGTGCGACGCGGCGAGCTCGTCCTCGTCAGCCATGTCGATCCCGTAGAAGCACGGCGACACGACCGGCGGCGAGGAGATCCGGACATGGACCTCGGCCGCACCGGCGTCCATGAGCATCGCCACGAGCTGCTGCATCGTGTTCCCGCGCACGATCGAATCGTCGACGATCACGACCCGGCGGCCGGCGACCTCGTCGAGCGGGTTGAACTTCAATCTGATCCCCTGCCGCCGCAGCTCCTGGTCCGGCTGGATGAACGTTCGCCCCACGTAACGGTTCTTGATCAGCCCTTCCTCGTAGGGGATCCCGGAGGCCTTCGCAAACCCGATCGCGGCCGGTGTGCCCGAGTCCGGGATGGGCATCACGAGGTCGGCGTCGGCGGGTGCCTCCTCCGCAAGTCGCTGCCCCATGCGCACTCTGGAGGAGTGGATTTCGTGGCCGCCGAGGCGCGAGTCGGGCCGCGCGAAGTAGACGTGCTCGAAGATGCATGCCGCCCCTCGCCCCTCGGGGATCGCCTGCGCGCTCTGGAGACCCGTCTCGTCGAGCCAGACCACCTCACCGGGCCGCACGTCGCGGTCGACCGTCGCTCCGATCAGGTCGAGCGCGCACGTTTCGGAGGCCACGACCCAGTCGTCGCCGATCCGCCCGAGCGTGAGCGGCCGGATGCCGTGCGAATCTCGGAAGGTGACGAGAGTGTCGCCGACGAGTGCCACGACCGAGTAGGCCCCCTCGAGACGGCGCATCGTCGCGGCGACGGCCTCGGGCAGGGGAGCGGGATCGCGGGCGATCAGCGCCGCGATCACCTCCGTGTCGGAGGTCGACCCGAGCCGGATTCCGTCCGCCACGAGCTCGTCCCGGAGGGCGCCCGCGTTCGTCAGGTTGCCGTTGTGGCCGAGCGCCACCGTGCGGGCCCTGCCGTGGTGGACGAGGGGCTGGGCGTTCGACCAGTGCACGCCACCGGTGGTCGAGTAGCGCGTGTGGCCGATCGCCACCTCACCCGGGAGGGCCTGCAACTGCTGCTCGTTGAAGACCTGGGCGACGAGGCCCATGTCGCGGAGCACGGTCAGGCGGCCTCCCTCGGAGACGGCGATCCCGGCCGACTCCTGCCCGCGGTGCTGCAGCGCGAAGAGCGCGAAGTAGGAGAGCCGGGCCACGTCCCGCTCGACCGAGCGGATGCCGAAGACGCCGCACACGGCTACGCCTCACCCTCCCACGCCGCCCGCAGCTGCGCGAGTGGGACGCCGAGGATCTCGTCCCCGCCGACCTCGCCGATCCGGCGGACGCTCACGTCGTTCCCGAGCGGGTCGATCTCGACCTGGTCCGGCGGCAGCGCGAGGATCACCTGGCCGCAGCCCTCGCCGAACAGCGTCACCAAATCCAGCGCCAGTTCGAGCCGGGCACCGACCCCCGAGTGCAGCGCCGCTTCGGCAAGCGCGATCGCAAGCCCGCCGTCGGAGACGTCGTGTGCCAGCGAGCAACGCGGCGCTACCTCCGTGACGAACCGGATCAGCGCTGCCTCGGCATCGAGATCGAGCACCGCCGGCATTCCCGAGACGGTCCCGTAGCGAGCCTGCAACTCCGAGCCGGGCAGCGCCGGCGCCCCGGCCGAGGCGAGCACGATCACATCACCCTCGTCCCAGCTTCCCGGGACCCGGCGGACGTCGGGAACGAGCCCGACGCAGCCGACGACGGGCGTGGGGTGGATCGAACGGCCGTCGGTGTCGTTGTAGAGCGAGACGTTGCCCGAGACGATCGGGACATCGAGCGCCTCGCAGGCGCGTGCCATGCCCTCGATCGACTCGGCCAGTTCCCACCCGACCTCGGGCTTCTCGGGGTTGCCGAAGTTGAGGCAGTCGGTAAAGCCAATCGGATCGCCCCCGGCGCACGCGACGTTGCGCGCGGCTTCCAGGATCGCCGCCGCGCCGCCCGTGCGCGGGTCGAGCAGGCCGAGCCGGCTCGTCCCGTCGAGGCTCACCGCGAGCCCCCGGTACGAGGGTCGCAGGCGCAGCACGGCCGCATCGAGGCCCGGGCCCCGGACGGTGCGCGACTGGACCCGATGGTCGTAGCGGCGCGTCACGAACGCGCGCGAGCGGAGCGCGTCGGAGCCGATCAGCTCGAGCAGCACCACGGCCGGGGCAGGGATCTCCGGAAGCGGGACCTCGGGCAGCGCCTCGCGCGGCTCACGCTCGACGGTGTAGCGCGGGCACTCCTCGGTGAGGAGGCGCGCCGGGATCGAGCCGGCCACGCCGCCCCGCCAGAGCGCGCGGAGGATGCCCGTCTCGGTCACCTCGCCGATCACCGCCCGGTGCAGCTCCCAGCGGTCGATCACCGCTTCCACCTCGGCGAGCCGCTCGGGCGCGACGATCGCCACCATCCGCTCCTGCGACTCGGAGATCATCACCTCCCAGGGCTCCATCCCCTCCTCCCGCTGAGGCACGCGGTCGAGGTGGACGTCGATGCCGTAGTCGGCCGCCATCTCGGACAGCGAAGAGGCCAGGCCCGCTGCGCCGCAGTCCTGGAGCGAGAGCACGAGGCCACGTTCGACGAGCTCGACCGACACCTCGATCAGCCGCTTCCCGGTGAACGGGTCACCGACCTGAACGGAAGGCCGCTTGTCGGCACCTTCCTCGCCGAGCTCCTGGCTCGCGAGCACCGAGGCGCCGCCGATCCCGTCGCGGCCTGTGGTGGCGCCGTAGAGCACGAGCAGTGCTCCAGCCGTGTCCGCGCGGGCGCTCATCACCGAGTCGCTCGACAGCAGGCCGACACACATGGCATTGACGAGGCAGTTCGACGCGTAGACGTCGTCGAACACGACCTCGCCGCCCACGTTCGGGACTCCGACCGAATTGCCGTAGGCGCCGATCCCGGCGACGGCGCGGGAGAAGTGATCGTCGGGGGCTCCGAAGTGCAGGCTGTCGAGCAGGGCGATCGGCCTGGCGCCCATCGCGATGATGTCGCGCAGGATGCCTCCCACACCGGTGGCCGCTCCCTGGAACGGCTCGACGGCAGACGGGTGGTTGTGGCTCTCGGCCTTGAAGGTGACCGCGAGCCCCTCGCCGAGATCGAGCACGCCTGCGTTCTCCCCCGGGCCCTGCAGCACCCGCGGGCCATCGCTCGGAAGGCGCTTCAGGAGCAGAGCGGAATGCTTGTAGCCGCAGTGCTCGGACCACAGCAGAGAGAAGACTGCGAGCTCGAAGTGGTTCGGCTCGCGCCCGAGCAACTCCTGGATACGGGTGTGCTCCCCGTCCGTGAGGCCGAGCTGACGGTGGAGCGGCTGTTCCGCGACAAAGCTCAGGACATCAGTCTAGCGACGCCTCCCGACGAGCTTCCCCGACTCGGTCAGGAGCGCGGGGACGGTCGCGAGCGCGAGCACCAGCAGAGCCTCCCGCGCCGTCAGCGCCACCGTGCCGACCGACCCTTGGAGAAACGGGGCGTAGACGAGCAGCGCGACGACGAGGAGCGAAAGAGCCACCGCCGCGTGCAGGTACCGGTTCGGCGCGAGACGCCACGACGGTAGCCGCGGCGACCGGCAGGAGAAGACAAGCGCGAGCTCGGCGAGGGCGACGGTCGCGAACGCGGCGGTCTGCGCCGCCTCCGGACGCCACTCGCGCACGACGAGGAACGCGCTCAGCGCCGCCAGCCCGACGAGGATGCCCATGCCGATCAACGCGGCGGCGTAGCCCCGGCCGAACAGTCGACCGGGGCGGGGGCGCTCGCGCGAGCCGCCGGGATCGCGGGCGAGTGCGATCGCCGGCGGGCCGTCGGTGAGCAGGTTGACGGCGAGCACCTGCACCACCGTCAGCGGCGGCCCCAGGCCCGCTCCGATGGCGACGGCGAACAGGGCCACCTCGCCGAGGTTTGCCGAGAGGAGGAACGCGAGGAACGAGCGGAGGTTGCCGGCGATCCGGCGGCCCTCCTTCACCGCCGCCACGATCGTCGCAAAGTCGTCGTCCGTGATCACGAGCGACGACGCCTCGCGGGCGGCCTCGGTGCCGCCGCCCATGGCGATGCCGACGTCGGCCTGGCGAAGCGCCGGCGCGTCGTTGACCCCGTCGCCCGTGACGGCGACGACCTGCCCCTCCTGCTGCAGGCGCACGACGAGGTTCAGCTTGTCCGTCGGCGTGAAACGAGAGTGGACGGCGTCGGCGTCGAGGTCGAGCCAGGCGGCGACGGCGGCGGCCGTCAGCGGATGGTCACCGGTCAGCATCCGCACCTCGAGACCGAGCTCACGTGCCTCGCGGATCGACGCCAGCGCCGTCGGCCTGAGCGGATCCGTGAGGCCGACGAGGCCGAGCGGTCGCAGGCCCTCCTCGAGAACGGCCTCGTCCCGCTCGTCGCGCGCGACGGCGCGCGAGGCGACTGCGAGCACGCGCACGCCCTCCGCAGCCCACCCCTCGGCGACCTCCCTCAGCCGCACGAGCTCTTCCTGCTCTGCCAGCGAGCGCGCCAGCACGACCTCGGGCGCTCCCTTGACCACGGACGTTGCCGAGTCGCCGTCGGCGACGACGACGGTGGCGCGCTGGCGGGACGCCTCGAAGGGGAGCGAATACAACGTCTCCACGCCGGCGACCAGGTCACGCTCGGCCGCAGCGGCGAGCAGCGCGCGATCGACCGGGTCGATCTCGGCGGCCGACGCAGCGCCCGCACCCCACAGCAGATCGTCGCCGCGGCACGACGACGACGGCTCGTGCCGGTCGAGCCGCAGGCGATTCTCGGTCAGGGTGCCCGTCTTGTCGGCGCAGACGACCGTCGCCTCGCCGATCGTCTCGATCGCGGACAGGGTTCGGACGATCGCGCCCCGGCGCGCCATTTCGCGCGAGCCGAGTGCGAGTGCGACGGTGACCGTCGCCGCGAGCCCTTCCGGCACGGCGGCGACCGCGACCGAGACTCCGACGAGGAACGCCTCGCGCAGCGGCTCGCCGCGGGCGAGCATGGCACCTGCGAGCACGACCGTGACGCCGAGGCCGAGCACGACCATCCAACGAGCGAGCCGGCCGAGCCGGATCTGCAGCGGGGTCGGTGGCGGAGCGGCGCGACCGACGAGATCGGCGATCACACCCTGCTCCGTTCGCGCTCCCGTGGCGACGACCACGGCCGTCGCCCTTCCCCGCGTCACGCCCGTGCCTGCATAGACCATCGAGCTGCGCTCCGCGAGATGCGTGCCCGGAGCCACGGCCTCCGCCCCTTTCGCGACAGTGGCCGACTCGCCCGTGAGGAGCGACTCGTCCACCTCGAGCCCTTGGGTGTCGAGAACGCGCGCGTCGGCCGGCACGCGGTCGCCCTCCCGCACGCTGATCACGTCGCCGACGACGAGCTCGCGGGCCGGCACGACCCGCTCGCGACCGTCGCGGATCACGGTGGTGACGAGCTCGAGCGAGGCCCGCAGGGCGAGCACGGCGCGCTCTGCCCCGATCTCCTGGGTGAAGCCGAACGCCGCGTTGAGCACGACGATGAGCCCGATCGCGGTGGCCTCCACGGTCTCACCGATCGCCGCCGACACGAGCGCGGCGGCCGTGAGCAATCCGGCGAGCGGCTCGATCAGCTGGCGGGCCGCGATGCGTGCATAGGCCGGCCCGCGCGAACGCCCGAGCTCGTTCGCGCCGTCACGCTCGAGGCGTGTTGCCGCCTCGGTGGTCGCGAGCCCGAGCGACCCATCCGTGCGGTGTTCGGCGACGACGCGATCCGCCTCGAGTTCGTGTGCCGGCTGCCCAGGGCGTGCGGCCATACCTCCATCATCGCTGCTGCCTCCTCCGGCTGCCTCGTCGGTAGCCCCTTCGGCGCCTGCCTGCCGCGGCTAGCCTCGGCAGCCACGTGACACGACGCGACGCCTTCCTCCTGTTGCTCCTCTCGTCGATCTGGGGCTCCTCGTTCCTGTTCATCAAGATCGGCGTCGAGGTGTTGGAGCCGTCCGTCGTCGTGCTCGGGCGGCTCGTCTTCGGCCTGCTACTCCTACTGGCGCTCCTTCCGGGCCGTGGCGGCCTGACGTCGCTGCGTGGGTACGTGGTGCCGCTCTTCGTTCTCGGCGCGCTCAACAACGCGGTGCCGTTCTGGCTGCTGGGCTTCGCGGAGACGAGGCTCGACTCCGGTCTGACAGGCGTGATCCAGGCCGCGGCGCCGATCTTCACCGTGATCCTCGCTTCGCGGATCGACCACAGCCAGCGCGTCGTTGGGGTACGGCTGATCGGAGTCGGGGTCGGGTTCGTGGGAGTCGCCCTCCTCGTCGGCGCCCAGAGCGGCGGCAACCTGGTCGCGGCCCTGGCAGTCATCGCCGTCGCGCTCTGCTACGCCACCTCGGTCCTATATGCCGGCGTCGCCGTCCGCGGGGTGCCGGCGCTCCAGGTCTCGATCGGGCAGCTCGGCTGCGCGTCGCTGCTGATGGCGCCCTTCGCGCTCGCCCAGCTGCCGGCGACGATGCCTTCCGCCAAGGTCTGGCTGGCCGTCGCCGCGCTGGGAGTGCTCGGCTCCGGAATCGCGTACCTCCTCTACTTCGCGCTGATCGCCAGCGCCGGCGCCTCGCGGACGATCCTCGTCACCTACCTCGTGCCGGCCTTTGCGCTCGTCTACGGAGCCGTGTTCCTCGACGAGACCGTCACGATCGTCTCGCTCGTGGGCCTGGCTTTCGTGCTCAGCGGCACCGCGCTCGCCACGGGCCTCGCTGCGGGTAGGCGGGCCCGCCTCCGCTCGTGACGACCCGGTACTGGCCGCTGCTGCTCGGGCTCGCCTCGGTGTGGGGCGCCTCCTACCTCTTCATCAAGGTCGGCGTCGACGGAGGCTTGTCTCCCGGTGCGCTGATGGCCGCGCGGGCGTTGCTCGCCGGCGTCGTCCTGCTCGCCTACCTGATCGCGACCCTCGGCCGGACGACCGCCCTCGCCCAGCTCAGCGCCGCCTGGCGTCCGTCGCTCGTGCTCGGCTTGCTCAACGCGGCGGCGCCCTTCTGGCTCGTCGCCTGGGGCGAGAAGCACATCGAGTCCGGGCTCGCGGGCATCGCCCAGGCGACCGTGCCGATCTTCTCTCTCCTGATCGGCCTGCGCTTCTTGCCACACGAGCGGATCGGTGGTCCCAGGATCGTCGGGGTAGGCCTCGGGATCGTCGGTGTCGGCTTTGTCGCCGGCGGGTCGCCGGACGGCGGCGGGTGGGCGATCCTCGGCACGCTCGCCGTCGTCCTTGCGTCCGTCTTCTACGCCGGCGCCGCGATCTACGGGCAGCTCCGCCTGGCAGGAACGGTCTCCGGGCCGGTGCTCGCAACCGGCGGCATCCTGACGGGCGGTGTGATGCTCATCCCGCTCGCGCTCCTGGAGCTGCCGACGTCGATGCCGACCACCGGGGCGATCGCGTCGTTGCTGCTGCTTTCCCTGCTCGGGACGGCGCTCGCCCAGCTCGTGCTCTTCCGTCTGATTGCGCTCTTCGGCGCCCGGCGAATGAGCCTCGTCACCTATCTGATGCCGGGCTTCGCTCTCGCCTACGGGGCGCTGATCCTCGACGAGCGGGTCGGCGGCTCCGCCATCCTCGGGCTGGTGCTCATCCTGCTCGGGGTCGCTCTCGGCTCGGGCACGATCCGCCTGCGGCGACGGCCTGTGGCCTGAACGGGCCCCACGGATACCCCCGGCTAGGTCAGACGAGGATCCGGAGCGCGGTCGGCGGCGGGCAGCCGCGCCGGACGAGCTCGATTGCCTCGTGCAGGTCGACGTCACGATCGAGCGCGAGCACGAATGCGGCATCGCCGTCGAAGCCGGCGGCAAGCAGCTGCTCGACGCGCCAGCTCAGCACCCGCGCCGCCTGATCGTCCTTCTGCTCCTCGATCTCCGCCGGTGCGGTCTGGAGCGTGCGATCGCCGCTCATGCGGCTCTCCGCTCACGGACGACCACGCGATTCTGCTCCTCCACGTAGCGCGCTGTCGCGTACGCGGAAGCCTCGGCATGCCCGAACTCGAACGCGTGGCGCGCGAAGCGGTACCACTCGATCCACGTCGTCAGCCTCTGTCCGTCGCCCATCGCAGCGCTCCAGTGCGGTCGGTTCATGTGCGTGATTCATCTGTATCGGCAGGATGTTTGGAAACCTTGCGCCCGGGTTGCGCCCGTGCGTGCCGCGGGTTAAGAACTCGTGTGAAGCCAGCGCTCGAGATGATCGAGCGCTTCCGGCATTCCTGCCCGGCCGAAGCCGACTCGGAAGTGGTCGGGCGCGTCGTAGACGGCACCGGGCAACAGGAGGACGCCGGCCTCCGCGACGGCCCGCTCGCAGAATCGCGCCGTGTCCGCCTCCCCGTGCATGCGCACGAAGCCGATCGGCCCCGCCGTCGGCCGCTCCCACGAGAAGCGCTCGGCATGGCGGTCGAGGAACGTATCGAGCAGCGGCAGGTTCGCGAGCACGATCGCGCGATTGCGATCGGCGAGCGCCGTGCGATGGCGGAGCGCCAGCGCACTGAGCAGCTCGCTCGGAGCACTCGCGCAGATGGTCGTGTAGTGCTTGAGATCGACGATCCGCGCGAGCGCCTCCCTGTCCCGCGAAGCGAGCCAGCCGAGCCTGAGGCCGGGCAGGCCGTACGTCTTCGACATCGAGCCGAGCGAAAGCGCGCGCTCGTAGAGGTCGCACGCTGCCGGAAGCCGATCCGTGACGTCGTGCTCGAGCTCGCGATAGACCTCGTCGCAGAAGAGCCAGGCGCCGCGTTCCGCGCAGAGCGCGACGACCCGGTCGAAGACGTCGGGCGGCATCAGGGATCCGGTCGGGTTGTGCGGTGTGTTGACGTACAACAGGCGCGTGTCGGGGCGCAGGACCCGCTCGAGCGCGTCGAGGTCATACGCCCAACCATCTGCGGCCGACCGCTGCCAGACCCCGACCGACGCGCCTGCCGAATACGCGACCTGGAGCGCCGATTCGTAGCACGGCGTCTCCACGACGACGTGGTCACCCGGCTCGAGCAGGGCGTGGTAGGCGAGGAAGATTCCTTCTTCCGCGGCCGAGACGACGACGGCATCGTCCGCCGAGATGGTCTCGTAGATGCCCGCGACGGCAGTGCGCAGCTCCGGCGCCCCGGCCGATTCCGTGTAGCCGAGCCGTTGCCCGAACAGCCGCTCGGCCGACCCCGGCTCGAGTGCGAGTAGGTCTGCGATCGCAACCGACTCCGCATCGCTCGAGGAGAGCATGTACGCCGCCGTGAACTCGTGTACCGCGTAGTACTGCTCGATCCGGAACGGCGCGATCTTCACGGCGGCCCCGCCTTCAGGTCAAGTCACGACCGGGTCGGCCTCGCCGTGAGCGACGACGAGCACGTCTCCCCGCCGGAGCAGCGCGAAGAGGAGCAGTGCTCCGCCCGCGAGGAAGGCGGCGCAGCCGATCCAGGCGATGTGGAAGCCGTCGACGAGAGCCTGGGCGGTCTCCGCCTTCGTCGGCGAACCCGAACCGGCCGAGAGGACGCTCGAAGTCTTGCTGGCGGCGAAGGTCGAGAGCAATGCAAGGCCGAGCGCGCCTCCGATCTGCTGTGAGGTGTTGAAGAGCCCGGACGCGAGCCCGGCGTCGGCGACGGGAATGCCGCTCGTCGCGATCAAGGTCACCGGCACGAAGGTCAGTCCCATCCCGATCGACGCCAACATGATCCCCGGCAGGATGTCCGGGAGATACGAGCTGTCGGGCGAGAGCCGCAGGAAGGACAACATCCCCACGACGGCAATCGTGAGCCCGACGAGCGGTACCTCTCGGGCGCCGAGCCGCGGGATCAGCTGTTGCGACGCGATCGAGCCGATGATGATCCCGGCCGTGAACGGGAGGAAGGCTAGCCCCGCCTCGAGCGCGGAGAAGCCGAGCACGCGCTGGAGGAACAACGTGTTGAAGTAGAACATCGCGAAGAGCCCGCACGCGACCACGAGCATGGCCGTGTTGGCGCCGCGCACCGTGCGCACGCCGAAGATGGAGAGACGGACAAGAGGCTCGGCCGAGCGGTGCTCGATCACGACGAAGCCGACCAGGAGAACGGCCGCGAGGACCAGGATCCCGAGCACCTCGCCCGAGCCCCAGCCGAGCGTGGCTGAGCGGACGATCCCGTAGACGAGCGCTATCAGGCCCGCTGTGACGGTGACGGCACCGGCGATGTCGAAACTCCGGTGCGCCTTTTCGTCGCGCGACTCCGGCACGAAGCGGAGGGAGAGCACGAACGCCGCGACTCCGACGGGCACGTTGACGAAGAAGATCCACGGCCAGGAGAGAACGTCCACGAGGATGCCGCCGAGCAGGAGCCCGACCGCGCCCCCGCCGACGGCGATCGCCGCCCAGACCCCGAGCGCCTTCGTCCGCTCGGACCCTTCCTTGAACGTCGAGGTCACGATCGAGAGTGCGGCGGGCGAGACGAGCGCGGCGCCGAGCCCCTGGAGGCCGCGGGTCATGATCAGCCATGTCTCCCCCTGCGCGAGCGCGCAGAGCAGCGAGGCGACGGTGAACAAGACGACACCCGCCAGGAAGATCCGCTTGCGCCCCACGAGGTCGCCTGCACGCCCGCCGAGGAGGAGGAACCCGCCAAAGAGGAGGGTGTAGGCGTTGACGATCCACTGCAGGCTCGTGTCCGACATCCCGAGGTCGACCTGGATCGTCGGCAGCGCGACGTTCACGATCGTGGCATCGAGAACGACCATGAACTGCGCGATGCAGACGAGGACGAGGACGAGCCAGGGGTTCACGCGGGCGGACATTCGCACGAACCTATCAGCACGACGCGAGGCAGCCATACCCTCAGCCCGCGTGGGGTCGAAGCGGAGGGTTAGGCTCAGGAGACCAGCCCCGAGTGAACCGTGTGATCACTGATCGCCGACTCGGATTCGACCCGGCTCGACGCGTGCAAAGGAGATCGCCATGGAACTGATCCACACGTGCTACCGCATCACCGATCCGGCGAGGTCGATCGCGTTCTACGAGGCGCTCGGCCTCGAGAAGCGCCGCGAGCTGCCGATCCGCGAGGAGGCGATGAACTACTTCCTCGGCGTCCCCGGCAAGGAGGTGCCGGAGCTCGAGCTGACCTACAACTTCGGCGTCGACTCCTACGAGCTGGGAACCGCGTACGGCCACATCGCCCTCACGGTCGAGAGCATGGACGAGACGCTCGCAAAGCTGGCCGAGCAGGGAATCGAGCCGGAAAGGCCGCCGTACTCGATCCGCGAGGGCGGCTCGCTGCTGTGCTTCGTGCGCGACCCGGACGACTATCGGATCGAGCTGATCGAGCGCAACGACTACTGAGTCACGAGCATGGCGCCGCCGAGGCACCATCGACGGACGCCGGAGTCACACTTCGCGTACCTCCGGGTGGTTGCCTGCGGCGGTCGCCGCACGAGTAGCATCTGCGAATGGCCATATCCGCCGAGTTGATCGCGACCCAATCCCGTGTCCCAGGCTGAGACGATGACGCGGCCGGAGGGCCGCGACCCCGGCAGGCCCGACCTCGTCGACCAGTTTCGGCTGATGTGGTTGATCCGCGTCTTCGAGGAGCGGGCGGCCGAGCTCTTCCTGCAGGGCGTGATCGTCGGCACCGCGCACAGCTGCGTCGGTCAGGAGGCCGTCGCCGTCGGCGCGGCGGGCGTCATGCGCGAGCAGGACTACATCATTGGGCACCACCGTTCGCACGGCCACCTGATCGCGGCCGGTGCGGACCTGCGACGGATGATGGCCGAGATGTTCGGGAAGCGGACGGGCTATTGCAAGGGCGTCGGCGGCTCGATGCACATCGCCGACCTGTCGCTCGACATCCTCGGCTGCAACGGGATCGTCGGAGCAGGCGTACCCCACGCGTGCGGCGCCGGTCTGACGGCCAAGCTGCAGGGCAGTGGGCGTGCCGCCCTGGCGTTCTTCGGCGACGGCGCCGCCGACCAGGGCGCCGTCCACGAGGGGATGAACCTGGCGGCGACGTGGAAGCTCCCGGTGGTCTTCATCTGCGAGAACAACCAGTTCGCCCTCACGGCGCACTGGCGAACACTGCGGGCAGTCGAGGATCTCGCCGAACGCGCCGGCGGGTACGGAATGCCGGGGGAGATCGTGGACGGCAACGACCTGCTCGCCGTCGAGGACGCGGTCGCAAGAGCGCTCGAGAGGGCACGTGCCGGCGACGGGCCCTCGTTCCTGGAGATGAAGACCTTTCGCCGGATGCAGCACTCGATGCGCGTGAACCTGCCCGACGTTCGCGACCCCGCCCTGATCGAGGAGTGGGAGTCGAAGGATCCGCTGCCCCGGCTCGAGGCGCTCCTGCGTGAGACGGGGGAGCTCGACGACGCACGGGTCGCCGAAATCCGGCGTGACGTCGAGTCCGAGGTTGAGCGGGCGATCGAGACGGCCCTCGCCGACGAGGATGCCGACAGCTCCGAGCTCACGTCCTACGTCTTCGGGCCGCACCGCAGCTATCCGCCGCCCCCCGCTCCGCCCGAATCGCCGGACCGCAAGCTCGAGTTCATGGTGGCGATCCGCGAAGCTCTCGACCACGAGCTCGCAGCCGATCCGAGCGTCGTCGTGATGGGCGAGGACATCGGCCGCGTCGGCGGCATGTTCCGCGCCACCGAGGACTTCTACGAGCGCTACGGGAGCGAGCGGATCCGGGACACCCCCCTCTCCGAGAGCGGTTTCGTCGGCTGCGGGATCGGGGCGGCGCTGACCGGCCTGCGCCCCGTCGTCGAGCTTCAGTTCTCCGACTTCGCCGGGGTCGCGTTCGACCAGATCATGAACCAGGCCGCCAAGCTCAGGTTCATGATGGGCGGCACCCCGAGCATGCCCCTCGTCCTCCGACTCGCGTCGGGCGGTGGCCTGCGCCTGGGCGCACAGCATTCGCAGAGCCTCGAGGGGCTGTTCGCGCACATCCCGGGGCTCGTCGTCGTGATGCCGTCGGGACCGTTCGATGCGAAGGGCCTGCTCGCCGCCGCGATCCAGGACGACAATCCGGTGATCTTCCTCGAGCAGAAGCTCCTCTACTTCGGCGACCCCGCACCGGTGCCGGAGGAGCGCTACGCGATCGAGCTCGGCAAGGCGAACGTCGTCCGGTCGGGGAGCGACGTCACGCTGGTGGCGCTGGGGGCGATGGTCCCTCACGCGCTCAGGGTCGCCAGGGAGCTCGAGCCCGAGGGAATCAGCGTCGAGGTCCTCGATCCGCGGACGATCGTGCCGCTCGACACCGACTCGATCGCCACGTCCGTGGCGAAGACGCATCGCGTCGTGATCGTCCACGAGGCGGTGCAGTTCGGCGGCATCGGCGGCGAGATCGCTGCGCACATCGCCGAGCACTGCTTCTGGGAGCTCGATGCGCCGATCATCCGGGTCGGCGCTCCGACCCATCCGATGCCCTATGGCAAGGATCTCGAGCTCGCAACCCTGCCCAGCCCCAATAAGATTGCGGCAGCGATTCGCTCGTTGTCGACCGCGTGACGATGGCAGGGGCGCGCGTTTCGACCCGATCGAGAAGCGCGACCAGCGACCCGTTTGGGTGAGGAGGACGGCGGATGGGTACGGCGACAGGCACCGGCACGAAGGACGATCCCTGGCAGCTGAAGACGGCGCCGGGAAGTAGCTCGTACACGATGCACCGCGACGAGACGGCCGATCCGCCCGCTCTGGTCTGCCAGGTCGGCTCGACCCAGCTTCGCTACCTCCTGAGCGCGATCGACGACCTCCACGCGATGCTGAAGGCGCATGGCGACTGGATGCCGCTCGGTGGGGCCGACGAGCAGAAGCCGGCCGCGGAAGGAACGGTCGAAGCCTGGGGAAGGTCTCCCGACAACCCGGCAGGTGGCTGGTACGGCCTCAAGAAGGGCCTGCGGGGACGCTTCGGCGTCTACCTGCCGCCACTCCTCGAGGCGCTTGGCCTGGTCGAACTGACGCACAACCCGCGTAACAACGAGGTCAAGGCACGATGAGCGTCCCCGTCTCGTCGGCGGAGCACCGCACCCGGGCCGAGCTGGCGGCGACGCTCGACGAGATCCGCCGCTCGCCGGCGTCGGCGGGAACGGTCGAGTTGATCGTCCGCCGCCCGACCGAGAACGAGCGCGAGGTGCTCGAGCTCGGCGAGCTCGACCTCGGCGAAGGCCTGCTCGGCGACGCGTGGCGCGCGCGGGGGAGCAGGAAGATGCCAGGCGGCGCCCCCAACCCCGACGCCCAGGTGACGGTGATGAACGTGCGGGCGGCAGCCGCCGTGGCCGGGCCCCGCGAGCGCTGGCCCCTCGCCGGCGACCAGCTCTACGTCGACTTCGATCTCGGCATCGAGAATCTCCCTCCGGGTTCGCGGCTGGCCGTCGGCGAAGCGGTGATCGAGGTGACCGCCGAGCCGCACACGGGTTGCGCGAAGTTCAGCGCCCGCTTCGGCACGGAGGCACTCAAGTTCGTGAACAAATCGCCGGGCCGCGAGCTCCGGCTGCGCGGCGTCAATGCGCGCGTCGTCACAGCGGGTGTCGTTCGCGTCGGCGACGCGATCGCCAAGCGCTGAGCCCGGCCGCACCACCGGCCCGCGCTGCGGTGGAGACGCTTCAGCGAACAGCGAGCAGCCCGATCCCGCAGACCACGACAGCCGAGCCGGCCAGTCTCGTCCGGCTCACTCCTTCGCGCAGGACGATCGCGGCAAAGGCTGTCGCCATTACGACGCTCGTCTCGCGAACGGCGGCGACGGGCGCGGCCGACGCCCGCTCGAGCGCTGCGAGGACGATCCTGGCGCGCCCGTGGTAGCGCGCCTGGGGGCTCCGCGGTGCTCGTCGCTCTGCTTGGATACGGCGACACTCGCAGACGAAGGAGCGGTATCAGTGGCAACGGTGGAGGAACCCCGCACGTTCATCCGGCCCGACGGCAAGGAGAAGGTGACGGGCACCGGCCGGTACACCGCCGACATCACGCTTGCAGGCCAGTTGATGGCCCGGTTCCGCTACGCCGACCACACGCACGCCAGGATCACCCGCATCGACGTCTCGAAGGCCCGTGCGCTGCCGGGCGTCCTCGCCGTCGTCACCCATGAGGACGTGCCGGACGTCCTCTACGGCGGCATGGTGCAGGACCGGCGCCTGTTCGCGAAGGAGACCGTGCGTTTCGAGGGCGACATCATCGCCGGCGTTGCGGCCACGACCGAGGAGATCGCGGCGCAGGCGGCGGCGCTGATCGAGGTCGACTACGAGCCCCTCCCCGTCGTGACGGATTTCGAGGCCGCGCTCGCCGAGGGAGCGACGCTCGTCCACCCCGCCTGGGAGTCGTACGAGGGCGACGAGGCGCTCGGCCGTCACGACAACACGCTCGGCTACTCGACGATCGTGAAGGGCGACGCCGACGCAGCACTGGCGGGCGCCGACGTCGTCGTCAGTGGCCGGTACGTGACCGACCCCGTCCAGGGCGTCCCGATCGAGCCCCGTGCCGTGATCGCGCAGTGGCAAGGCGACAAGGTGACGGTCTGGACCTCGACGCAGGTGCCCTATGCGGCGCGCGCCGGGGTCGCCCAGACGCTCCAGATCTCGGAGTCGAACGTGCGGATCGTGGTGCCGCTGCTCGGCGGTGGCTTTGGCGCCAAGTGCGACTTCCACTTCGAGGGCCATGTGGCCGCTCTCGCGCGCGCCGCCCGTCGCCCCGTCAAGCTGGTCTTCTCGCGCCGCGAGGAGTTCTTCGCCGTCGGCCACCGGCGGGAGGGAATGGTGATCGAGCTGGAGACCGGCGCGCGCGCGGACGGGACGCTCGTCGCGCGCAAGGCGCGGCTCGTGCTCGACAAGGGCGCGTACTGCGGCGAGGGCGGCTTCTTCGCCCAGATGGCGGCGATGCACGCTCTCGGCCCCTACGAGCTCGAGACCGTCCACGTCGAGTCCTCACTCGTGTACTCGAACAACCAGCCGTCGTCCTCGATCCGCGCCCCGACTGCGCCGCAGGTGTGCTGGGCGCTCGAGCAGCACATGGACGAGCTCGCCGAGGCGCTCGGGATCGACCCCGTCGAACTGCGGCGGCGGACGTTGATCGAGACCGGCTCGGTCACGGCGACGGGCCAGGTGCTCGAGCGGGTCGCGATGAAGGAGACGCTCGAGAAGGCGGTCGAGCTGATCGGGTACGGCCGGGATCTGCCCGACGACGAGGCGATCGGCGTCTCTGTCGGCTGGTGGCCGTGCTTCGCCTCGAAGAGCGGTGCCTACGTGAAGCTGAACCCCGACGGCACGGGCACGATCGTGACGGGAGCACAGGAGAACGGCACCGGCGCGGTGATGGCGATGCCGACCTACGTCGCCGAGCAGCTCGGCATGCAGCCCGAGGACTTCTCGATCCTCTACCAGGACACGGACGCGGCGCCGTGGGACATGGGGTCGTGTGGATCGCAGACGACGTTCAACAGCGGCCGGGCCGTGATCGCGGCCGCCGTCGATCTGCGCGAGCAGCTGCTCGACGCGGCCGCCGAGCAGCTCGAGGCCTCGCGCGACGACCTCGAGCTCGCCGGCGGGGCGATCGTCGTCAAGGGCTCGCCCGACAAGTCGGTGACGATCGCGGAGCTGGCAGGCGGGGGCACGTTCCACGGCAAGGGCTCCGGTGACCTCCCCGACGCGCCGACCGCGCCGGCCGAGGGTTGCGTCGGCCGGCTCGGGCTCGAGTCGTTCCACGCGCCACAGCTGATCGCACACGCGGCGCGTGTGAAGGTCGACCGCGGCACCGGCGTCGTCCGGGTGTTGCAGATCGCGGCGGCGCACGACTGTGGCACGATCCTGAACAAGATCGGGGCCGACGGCCAGGTCTACGGCGGCGTCGTGATGGGGATCGGCCAGGCGCTGACGGAGGGAACACAGCTCGACGACGAGGGCCGCCATCGGAACGCCCATCTGACCGACTACAAGCTCGTGACCGCGTCGGACGCCCCGGAGATCGACATCGCCTGGATCGAGACCGAGACGCCGAACGCCGGCCCCAAGGGGTCGAAGGGCGTCGGCGAGCCACCGTGCGTCCCGACGGCCGGCGCGATCGGGAACGCGATCGCGAAGGTGATCGGCGCGCGTGTCCACAAGCTCCCGATGACACCGGAGCGGGTGTGGGAGGCGGGCGCATGAGCGTGCAGTCGTTCACCACGGCAGCCTCGATCGACGACGCGGTCACCGCAGTCGCCGACGGGGCCCGGCCGGTTGCCGGCGGCACCGACCTCGTCGTCGGCGCCCGCGCGGGAAAGTCGGCATTGCCCGCGAGCATCGTCGCGATCCACCGCATCGACGAGCTGGGCGGTGTCGTCTCGCAACCCGACGGCGGCCTCCGGCTCGGCACGCTCGCGCGTCACGCGGAGATCGTGGCGAGCGACGACGTCCGCACCCGTTTCACCGCACTCGGCGACGCCTGCCTGATCGTCGGTTCGCACGCGACCCGCGCCCAGGGCACGATCGGCGGCAACCTGATGAACGCCTCCCCCGCGATGGACACCGGCGGGCCCCTCGTCTGTCTCGGAGCGATCGGGACCCTGCGCTCTCCGAGGGGCTCGCGTGAGGTGCCGATCGAGGACCTCTGGACGGGCCCCGGCGAGACCGCCGCCGACCCGGACGAGCTCCTGCTCTGGGTCGACGTCCCCGCACCCGCCGACGGAACGGGAAGCGCGTACCTGCGCCTCGAATACCGGCGCCAGATGGAGATCGCAGTCGTCGGGGCGACCGCGGTCGTCAGCGTCGACGGCGGCGCCGTCACGGCCGCACGCGTCGCGATGACGGCCCTGGCTCCGACGATCCGGCGCGTGCCGGAGGCCGAAGCCGCTCTCGTCGGCAGCGACGGGGGCCCGGCGGCGGTCGAGGCAGCAGGCGCTGCAGTCGCCGCAGCGGCGACGCCGATCGCCGATGTGCGCGGGTCGGCCGACTATCGTCGCGCGATGGCCGCCGTGATCGCGGGGCGCGCGATCGAGCGGGCGCTGCTCCGGGCCCGAGGGGAGGGCACATGAGGGTCTCGACGACACTGACGGTGAACGGCACTGCCTATCCCGTCGAGCTCGAGCCCGGCATGAACCTGCTCGCTGCCGTCCGCGACGTGGTCGGTCTGACTGGCTCGAAGGAGGGCTGTGACGACTCCGAGTGCGGTGCCTGCATGATGCTGCTCGACGGGCAGCCCGTGAACTCCTGCTCCTACCTGGCCCTACAGGCCGAGGGCAGCGAAATCACCACGGTCGAGGGCCTTGCGGACGGCGAGACCCTGGCACCGCTCCAGTCGGCGTTCCTCGAGCACGGCGGCGTTCAGTGCGGCTTCTGCACTCCCGGCATGCTCGTCTCGGCGACCGCGCTCCTCGCCGACAACCCGAGGCCGACCGAGGACGAGGTGCGCATCGGCCTTTCCGGCAACCTCTGCCGCTGCACGGGCTACGACGGCATCGTCAAGGCCGTTCTGAGCGTGGCGGACAGCGGGTAGCGAGCGGCCCGGAGAACGCCGGCGCGCCCGGCCTCCCCAAGAGCACAAAAGTCGTGCTGAGGATCGGTGCGCTCCCGGGGACTTGACCTCCGTCACTGCCGGCGCAACGATGGAGGTTCGGAACTCCGACCAAAGGAGGCTGGCATGGCAGCAGATACGAGTCGTATCGGTCCGGCAGTGGAGGCATTCAACAGAGGCGATGCCGCGTATTTCGACCTCTACAGCGACGACGTCGCGATCCACGGATTGCCCGGCACGGGAGGAGCGGTCGACAAGCAGGGCACGATGGACTTCTACCGTGCCTTCTGGTCGGCGTTCCCGGATGCCAGAGTCGAGCCGGCCGAGATGATCGTCGGGGACGACGTGGTCGCCGTGCGCATGCGCGTGAAAGGAACGCATCAGGGCGAGATCATGGGCGTGCCCCCGTCCGGGAGCGAGATCGACGTCGAGCAGATCACGATCTTCAAGCTCGACGCCGACGGATACTGCGTGGAGCGCTGGGTCCGGTTGGACGAGTTGAGCTTCCTCCAGCAGATCGGCGCGATGCCCGCGCCCGCAGCCGCTTCGGCGTAGGGCTCGCCGCGAGGTCCTCACGACCCCGAGGGCCGGCGGAAGATCGGGAGGGTACGTGCGCCCGACGTTCGGGAGCTACCCGAGCGTCGGGCGGCGACCCCGGCGCCGGCGTGCGCTCAGGGCGCCATCGGGGATCGAGGTCAGGGCCTGCAATGCGGCATCCGCCCTGCCTGCGTCCCGCGATCTATCCCTCCACCGCAGCGGCGTGACGGTAGAACGGTGCCCGTTCCGCCGCAAGCGGTGTGTTCCCGAGGATCAGGTCGGCCGCCTTCTCGGCCACCATCATCGTCGGGGCGTAGATGTTCCCGTTCGTGACGTAGGGGAACACGGAGGCGTCGACGACGCGCAGGCCGTCCACCCCGTGCACGCGCATGGTGGCCGGGTCGACGACCGACATCTCGTCCACTCCGAGCCGGCACGTGCAGGAGGGATGGAGCGCGGTCTCGGCGTCGCGCGCCACCCAGTCGAGGATCTGCTCGTCGGTCTCGACCGCCGGGCCCGGTGAGAGCTCGCCGGCGTTGAAGGGGTCGAACGCAGGCTGCGTCAGGATCCTCCGCGCCGAGCGCACCGCCTCGAGCCACTCGCGCCGGTCCTGCTCGGTGGAGAGATAGTTGAAGCGCAGAGCCGGGTGGACGTGGGGATCCTTCGACGTGATCTTGACCGACCCGCGCGCGTCGGAGTACATCGGCCCGACGTGAACCTGGTAGCCGTGGCCCCCGGCGGGCGACGATCCGTCGTACCGGATCGCGACCGGGAGGAAGTGGAACATCAGGTTCGGGTAGGCGACGTCCTCGTCGCCGCGGATGAAGCCCCCGGCCTCGAAGTGATTCGTGGCGCCGGGGCCCGAGCGGAAGAAGAGCCATCTGAACCCGACCCAGGGCCGGTTGCGCCACTTCATCGCCGGCGCCACCGAGACCGGCTGCTTGGAGCCGTACTGGATGTAGACCTCGAGGTGGTCCTGCAGGTGCTCGCCGACGCCCGGCAGGTCGTGGACGACATCGACACCGACCGACTCGAGCTCGCGGGCGTTGCCGACGCCGGAGACCTGGAGCAGCTGCGGCGAGTTGATCGCCCCGCCGCAGAGGATCACCTCACCTGCCTCGATCCGCTCCGGGCCGACCTTGCCCGCCACCTCGACCCCGACCGCCCGGGTGCCCTCGAAGAGCACCCGGTTGACGAAGACTCTGCAGCGCACCTCGAGGTTCGGCCGTCCCAGCACCGGGTGGAGATAGGCGCGGGCGGCGCTGAGCCGTCTGCCGCGGTGGATGTTGCGGTCGAAGGGGGCAAAGCCCTCCTGCCGGTAGCCGTTGACGTCGTCCGTGAGCGGGTAGCCGGCCTGTTGCACGGCCTCGAAGAACGCCACGAAGAGCGGGCTCGTCGCCGGCCCTCGCTCGAGTACGAGTGGGCCCTCCCCGCCCCGGTACTCGTCTGCTCCCGCGAGGCACGTCTCCATCTTCTTGAAGTAGGGGAGGCAGTGGGCGTAGTCCCACGCGGCCATGCCGGCATCGGCCCCCCAGCGCTCGTAGTCGAGCGGGTTGCCGCGCTGGAAGATCATGCCGTTGATGCTCGATGAGCCGCCGAGCACCTTGCCGCGCGCGTGGTAGATCCGGCGCCCGTTCATCTGCGGCTCGGGCTCCGACTCGTACTTCCAGTCGTAGAAGCGATTGCCGATCGGCGTCGCGAGGCCGGCCGGCATGTGGATGAAGACATCCCAGACGTGGTCGCGACGACCGGCCTCGAGCACGAGCACGCGAATCGAGCGGTCGGCGCTGAGGCGGTTCGCGAGCGCGGACCCGGCCGACCCGCCACCCACGATCACGTAGTCGTACCGCTGCTCGCTCATCGCGCGAGTCTATGCCGCTCGACCGGGAGAATCAGCCGCCGGCGAGCTTCCTGCGGCGCCACGCCTCGGTCTTCTCGAGGTCGTTGAACGTGAAGATATGGAAGCCCGCGATCTTCGGCTCGGGGTCGGCGAGCGCGGGTCCGAGCCCCTTGATCAGCTTGTCGGGGCTGAAGCCTCCGGGCAGGAGGAAGCGCGTCACGAAGTCGCCATGCTTGCGCAGATAGCGCAGCGACTCGCCGATCCCGATCCGTGCCGAGACCCGCAGCAGCTTCGCCCGCTGCACCACCCCGGGAATGCCGACGTAGACGGGCAGCCGGATCCCGCTCTCCCAGACCTCTCCCACCCAACGCGCGGTCGCCTTCGAGTCGAAGCAGATCTGGCTCGCGATGTAGGTGGCGTAGGGCGCCTTGGCCGCCATCGCGGCCGCCATCGCGGCGTCGTCGATCAGGGGGTGGGTCTCGGGATAGCCGGCGATCCCGATCTGGGCGAACGGGTGGTTCAGCTCGTGCAGGTCGTGCAGCAGAGGCGCTGCGCCCTCGTACACGCCTGCGGGCACCTCCGCGTCGCCCGCGACGACGAAGACGTCACTGACGCCCATGGCCGCGATCCGGGCCACGAGGTCGGCCAGGTGCGCCTGGTCGGAGACGAACCGCGCCGACAGGTGCGGGACGACCGCGTAGCCGTGGCCGGCGAGCTTCGCGGCGAGCTCGAGCGACGGCTCGAGGCCTCTTAACCGGTGAGACCGTGACCGTGAGCGTGACGTCCGGGGGGACGTGCTCGAGCACCTTCTCCTCGGCGCCTGCGAGCGGAATCACCTCGAACCGCGAGCGGGCGACGAGCTCGGCGACGGTGGGCGGGGACGCGGTGGGCCTCGGTGGCGCCGCGATCACGCGTTCGAATCCGGGAACGAGGCCTTCTTTCGCTCGATGAACTCGAGCAGTTCGGCGTCGACGGCGTCGTCGATCGGGGGCGGCTCGTAGTCCGCGAGCATCTTCTTCCAGGTCGCGTTCGCCCGCACGTTCGCGTCCATCGCACCGTCGAGCTCCCACTGCTCGAAGCTCCCGTTGTCGGCGTTCGACGACCGCCAGAACGCGCTCTCGAAGTTTGCGAGCGTGTGCGGGTGCCCGAGGAAATGCGTGCCCGGCTCGTTCGTCAGGAGCGCGTCGAGGGCCTGGCCGTTCGGGGTCATGTCGACCCCCTTCGCGAGCGCGTGCCACCCGGCAGCCTGATCGACGTCGAGGATGAACTTCTCGTAGCCCATGGCAAGCCCGCCCTCGAGCCAGCCGGCGGTGTGGAGGACGAAGTTGACGCCGCCGAGCATCGTCGGCTGCATCGTGTTCGCAGACTCGTAGGCGGCCTGGGCGTCGGCGATCTTGGCGGCCGTGAGAGCGCCACCCGATCGGAAGGGCACCCGGAGCCGCCGCGCGAGAGCGGCCATGACGTAGAGCATCAACGCCGGCTCCGGCGTGCCGAAGGTCGGCGCTCCCGACTGCATCGACATCGACGACGCGAACGAGCCGAAGATGACGGGTGCCCCGGGACGAACGAGCTGGCAGAAGGCCATGCCGGCGAGCGCCTCGGCGAGCGTCTGCGTAGCGGCGCCCACGACAGTGGCGGGGCTCATCGCGCCCGCCAGGATGAACGGGGTGATCAGGACGCCCTGGTTTGCCTCCGCGTAGGCCTTCGCGGCTCCGAGCATCGTCGCGTCCCAGACCATCGGCGAGTTCGCGTTGGCGAGGGAGACGAGCACCGTGTTCGACTCGAGGAAGTCGGCCCCGAACAGGATCCGGGCCATCGCAACCGTGTCCTCTGCGCGGGAGGGGTGCGTGACCGACCCCATGAACGCCTTGTCCGAGTAGCGCATGTGCGCGTAGACCATGTCGTAGTGCCGCTTGTTGACGGGCAGGTCGACCGGCTCGCAGACGGTGCCGCCCGAGTGGTGCAGGTACGGCGTCATGTACGTGAGCTTGACGAAGTTGCGAAAGTCCTCGATCGTGCCGTAGCGGCGGCCGTTGTCGAGATCGCGGACGAACGGGGAGCCGTACGCCGGCGCGAAGACGGTGCTCAGGCCGCCCATCTCGACGTTGTTGGCCGGGTTGCGCGCCACCTGCGTGAAGGTCGCGGGCGCCGTCGCCTGCACGATCTGGCGGGCAAGGCCGCGCGGGAAGCGGACCCGTTCACCGTCGATCTCGGCCCCGGCGGCCCGGAACAGGCGCAGCGCCTCGGGGGTCTCCCGGAACTCGATCCCGACCTGCTCCAGGACCGTGTCGGCGTTCTCCTCGATCAGGCTGAGATGCTCCTCGGAGAGGACTTCGAGGGGCGTCAGCGCTCGCGTGATGTACGGGACGCTGATCGCATCGGAGACGGCCCGTGCGGCCTGCCGCGCGGCGCGGCCCCCGCTGCGGCGGCCACCGGTGATCTCGGTCATGCGGGGCTCCTTTGCGTCGAATCGGGTTGGCTCGTCCGCCCCCGCCTCCGGCGGCCCTCGCCGGCATCGGCGACACGGCGCGGGGGCAACGGCACGACCGCGCGCAGGCGCTCGTACCGGTCGGAGTCGTGGGGAATCGCCATCGCGCCGACGAAGAGCTCCTGGAAGCGCGGTTCGACGGCGGTCTCGATCTTCTCCACCCGTCGCACGACACCCTCGATCTCCGCCCTCGCGGAGCGGTCGAGCAGCGCGATCCGCGCACCGGTGCCCGCCGCGTTGCCGGCGGAGGTCACGTTCGCGGGGTCGCAGTCGGGCACGAGGCCGAGCACCAGGGCGTGGACGGGGTCGATGTGGTTGCCGAACGCCCCGGCCAGCCGGATCCGGTCGACCCGCTCGATCCCGTAACGCTCGAGCAGCAGGGTGCAGCCCGCATGGAGCGCGGCCTTGGCGAGCTGGATCTGGCGGACGTCGTTCTGGGTGATCGTGAGCACCGGCTCGGCGTCCGAGAGCACGTACGAGAAGGTCCGGCCATCGGTCACGATCCGAGGCGAGCGCGCGGCGAGCGCCCCATCGATCGTTCCGTCCGTGGTCAGTACGCCCGCGAGGTGCAGCTCCGCGATCGCCTCGATGATGCCCGAGCCGCAGACGCCGGTGACATGCGTGCCGGCGAACGCCGGCTCGTTCGACCACGAATCGTTGCCGATCACGCGGTAACGGGGCTCGAGCGTGTCGGGATCGATGCGCACGCGCTCGATCGCGCCGGGGGCGGCCCGCTGGCCGCAGCTGATCTGCGCGCCCTCGAACGCCGGGCCGGTCGGGCTCGACGCGGCGAGGAGGCGGTCGCGGTTGCCGAGCACGATCTCGGCGTTGGTGCCGATGTCGACGATCAGGTTGATCTCGTCCCCGAGGTAGGGCGCCTCGGAGAGGATCACGCCTGCCGTGTCCGCACCGACGTGGCCCGCGATGCAGGGCAACACGTAGGCGCGGGCGCCCGGGTGAACCGGGAGCCCGAGCTCGGTGGCAGGTCGCCGTACTGCCTCGTCGATCGTGAGCGCGAACGGGGCGCCGCCCAGCTCGGTCGGGTCGAGGCCGAGCAGGAGGTGGTGCATGATCGGGTTGCCGACGAGCGTGACCTCGAGAATGTCGTCGCGCGAGACGCCTGCGTCGTTCGCCAGCTCGGCCGTCAGCTTGGCGAGGCACCCGCGCACGGCCCGGGTCAACTCCTTCTCGGAGCCGGGGTTCATCATCACGTAGGAGACGCGGCTCATCAGGTCCTCGCCGAAGCGGATCTGAGGGTTCATCTCGCCGGCCGACGCGAGCACCTCGCCGCCGGCGAGGTCGCAGAGGTGTCCCGCGACCGTGGTCGAGCCGATGTCGAACGCGATCCCGTACGCCGTCTCGTGATAGCCGGACCAGACGCCGGTGATCGTGGCTTCGTCGTGCACCGCCACGGTGACCCGCCACTCTCCCTTGCGCAGGGCCTTCTGCAACCCCGGCAGGATGTGATCGTCGTAGGCAAGCCCGGTCAACTGCCACTCCCGTTCGAGCGCCTCACGCAGACGGCCGAGATCGCTCGAGGGCGAGGCGAGATCGGGCTCCTCGACCTCGACGTAGTGCAGCCGCACGACGGGATCGATCTCGATCGGGTGCGCGTCCGCCTCCTTGCGCACGACCTGCCGGTGCACCTGGCTCTCGGGCGGGACATCGATCACGAGCTCGCCCTGGATCGAGGCGGTGCACCCGAGACGTCTGCCCCCGGCCAGCCCGCGGTCGGCTGCGTACGCGCGCTCGACCTCACCGACCGGCGAGAGATGCGCGGCCGCCGAGACGATCTGGTGCTTCGCGTGCTCGCCTTCGCTCACCTCGACCTGGCAGCGCCCGCAGATCCCGCGGCCGCCGCAGACCGAGTCGATGTCGACCCCGAGCCGCCGCGCCGCCTCGAGCACCGTCGTGCCCGGGTCGAACCGGCCGCGCCGCCCGGACGGGGTGAAGACGACGAGATGGTCAGGCATGGCACCAGGCGGCATCCGGCTGTGACCGGTCACCGGGGGGCCACGAGGTGGCGCGACGGATCACGCGGTCGCCGCCCTCCGCCTGCCGTCGCGGCCGCCGCGGCGGCCGGTCTGGGCAGCCTCGCCGCCCTCGCCGTGGTTGCGGGCGATCCACTCGGCACAATGCTCGTCGTTCCCGTTCATCACGTCGGCGGCCCAGATTGCAGAGCGCACCTCGACGTGCAGCGGGCTCGTGATCGCGGAGGTGAGACCCGATGCGATCGCCATCGGCAGGAAGGCGGCGTTCAGGGCAGGACGGTTCGGGAGGCCGAAGCTGACGTTCGAGGCGCCGCAGGTCGAGTTGACGCCGAGCTCCTCCTTCAGTCGCCGCAGGAGCCGGAAGACCTGCCTGCCCGCGGTGCCCATCGCGCCGATCGGCATCACGAGCGGGTCGACGACGATGTCGGACTTCGGGATGCCGTAGTCGGCCGCGCGCGAGACGATCTTCCTGGCCACCTCGAAGCGCACGTCGGGATCTTCCGAGATGCCGGTCTCGTCGTTCGAGATCGCCACGACGGCGGCGCCATACTTCGCCACGAGCGGCAGCACGCGCTCCATCTGCTCGTCCTCGCCGGTGACGGAGTTGACGAGTGCCTTGCCCTGGTAGACGGAGAGGCCGGCCTCGAGCGCCTCGACGATCGACGAGTCGATCGAGAGCGGTACGTCCGTGATCGACTGGACGAGCTCGACCGTGTGCCGCAGGATGGCTGGCTCGTCGGCGAGCGGGATGCCGGCGTTGACGTCGAGCATCTGGGCTCCGGCCTCGACCTGGGCGATCGCGTCGGAGACGACCGTCTCGAAGTTGCCGTTGCGCATCTCCTCGGCGAGCTGCTTGCGGCCCGTCGGGTTGATGCGTTCGCCGATGATCACGAACGGTCGGTCGAAGCCGATCACGACCTCCCTGCTCGCAGACGAAAGGACGGTTTCGCTCACGCCGATCCCTCCACCAGGCCCGGCCGCGCAGCGGCCGCTTCAGGGATTCTCGCGAGTGGGAACCCGCCCCTGCGGGTTCCCACTCTGCGGGCAAACAAACGGATGCGCTCGCCGATGATCACGAACGGTCGGTCGAAGCCGATCACGACCTCTCTGCTCGCAGACGAAAGGACGGTCTCGCTCACGCCGGTCCCTCCACCAGGCCCGGCCGCGCAGCGGCCGCTTCAGGGATTCTCGCGAGTGGGAACCCGCCCCTGCGGGTTCCCACTCTGCGGGCAAGCAAACGGATGCGTTCGCCGATGATCACGAACGGTCGGTCGAAGCCGATCACGACCTCTCTGCTCGCAGACGAAAGGACGGTCTCGCTCACGCCGATCCCTCCACCAGGCCCGGCCGCGCAGCGGCCGCTTCAGGGATTCTCGCGAGTGGGAACCCGCCCCTGCGGGTTCCCACTCTGCGGGCAAACAAACGGATGCGTTCGCCGATGATCACGAACGGTCGGTCGAAGCCGATCACGACCTCTCTGCTCGCAGACGAAAGGACGGTCTCGCTCACGCAGTCTCCTCGTTTCCGCTCGCGCGGACGATCCGCTCGAGCCTCTCGTCGGTGTACTCGGTCTCGAGTCGCGACGCTGTCGCTGCCACCTCGGCCGCGAGGTCGTCGCCGCAGGGCAGTGCTTCCCGTCGCCACTCCTCGAGATACGCATCGGTGCCGATCAGGCCGGCGCGCATCGCAGCCGCATCGATCGCCTCCTGGAAGCGCTCGGAGAGCTGCACCCGGGCCGCGTTGCGTCCCTTCCCGGCCGTCACCTGCGCCGGGATGTCGCGCCACGAGATCACGGTCAGGTCAGGCACGGGCACCGACGTTCACGAACTGGACGAGTGAGGGCTGGAGCTCGCCGTAACCGGTCGGGCGTTGCTCGAACTCGAGCCCGAGAAATGCGGCCGCTGCCTTCGCGCGCTCCTGCAATCCGTCTCGATCCGTCTGGGCGAGGTAGACGAGGCGCTTGTAGTTCCCGAACATCATCGGCACGAGCTCGGGGTGCGCGTCGAGCTTCAGCCCCCGGACGACGATCGCCTCGAAGTGCCGGGCGAGGAAATCGGTCAGGTAGAACGTGGCAGGCTCGTCCTCCTGCATCGCGTCCCACGCGTCGTTGCCGGCGAGGAACCCGTAGCAATGGGCGCCGGGCAGGCGTTCGACGCCGTGCCGCTCCAGCACCTTGTCCAGCGCCCCCGCCGTGCCGCAGTCCGCGTACGCCACGAACACGCGGTCGTAGCGCCCCGCCAGCTCGGTCAGCTTGGCGTCGACCGCGCCTGCGATCTTCCCGGGAGTCGAGTGGAGCTTCGCCGGCAGGCAGCGGACGTCGACGTGCGTCCAGTGGTTGAGGCGGATCACCGCGAGCACCTCACGGGCGATCGCACCACACGCGAGGATCAGCACGTCCGGACGCTCCTCGGCCTCGAAGGCGACCTCCGTCTCGAGCAGGTCGGTGGTGGTGACGTCCAACCTGCCCTAGACCTTCGCTGCCGCCCGGCGCGCCAGCACGAGTGCCTGTGCCGTCTCGGCCGCGACGGCTGCGTCGCGGCAGTAGGCGTCTGCCCCGATCGCGGCACCGAACTCCTCGTTCAGAGGCGCGCCGCCGACGAGCACGATGTAGTCGTCACGCAGGCCCTTCTCGGTCAGCGTGTCGATCACGACCTTCATGTACGGCATCGTCGTCGTCAGGAGGGCCGAGAGGCCGAGAATCTCCGGCTGGTGCTCTTCGAGAGCCTCGAGGTACTGCTCCACGGGCGTGTTGATGCCGAGATCGATCACCTCGAACCCGGCGCCCTCGAGCATCATCGCGACGAGGTTCTTGCCGATGTCGTGGATGTCGCCCTTGACGGTGCCGATCACGACCTTGCCGATCCGCTCGACGCCGGTCTCGGCGAGCAGCGGCCGGAGAATGAACATCCCTGCCTTCATCGCGTTCGCGGCGAGCAGCACCTCGGGGACGAACAGGATCCCGTCGCGGAAGTCGATCCCGACGATACGCATCCCTCCGACGAGCGCGTCGTTCAGCACCTTGTCCGGCGCCCAGCCGCGCCCGAGCAGGATGTTCGTGCCCTCGGCGATCTCGGGTGCAAGACCGTCGTAGAGGTCGTCGTGCATCTGGGTGACGAGTTCGTCGTCGGTAAGCGCGTTAAGGTCGATCTCTTCGTCGCTCATGCAGCACCTCGTTTCGCGTCGTCGTAGCCGTTACGGACTGAGAGTAGTGACGCCTCGTCCCGGACGAGCCGACCGAGCTCGTCGAGCAGGCCGTCTCTGAGGCGGGCAGTCGGGCCCGAGATGCTGAGCGCCGCGATCACCGTGCCGCGCGCGTCGCGCACGGGCGCCGCGACGGCCCAGAGACCAGGCTCGAGCTCATCGACCGCAGTCGCATATCCGCGCGCCCGGGTGCGCTCGAGGTCGGATCGGAGCTCCGCAGGATCGGTGATCGTGGAAGGGGCCAGCCGTTCTAGCTGCCCCGCGGGAAGCGCGACCGCCCCTTCCGCGAGGAAGACCTTCCCGACGACCGAGCCATGGTGGGGGCTGCGGTGGCCGACCCAGTTCGTGGAGCCGAGGATGTGCCGACTGTCGCGCTGGTCGAGCATCTCGGCGGCGGTCGGCGTCGCAACGCCGAGGTTGGCGGTCTCGCCGCTCACCCGCGCAAGCCGCTCGAGGGCATCCGCCGCGAGCTCGACGAGGTCGCGGCCCGAGGGCTCGCGGCGCGCGTAGCGGAGCAGCACGGGCCCGGGGCTGATCGCGCCGCGCCCCGGGTCGCGCTGCACGAGCCCCTGGCGCTCGAGGGCGCCGATCAGGCGGGAGGTCGTGCTCTTCGGCAGGCCGGAGAGCTCCGCGAGCTCGCCCACCGTGGGCGCTCCGTCCTCCTCGACCACGTGGACGAGCAGGCGCGAGGCGCGGTCGATCGACTGGGTGCCGGTGCGAGCAGTGGTCACAAGGTGATCCAGTACGTGGAACGACCGTTCCACTATATGAGTCTACGCACGTCCCGGGGATTCGTCAACAATCCTCCCCACGCCGCCTGACACCACGGCAAGGGGGCGCGCAGCCAGAGGGCCGGGCTAGCGGCGACGGAACCGGCCGGGCGCGAACGGCGCCAGCCAATCGGGCCGCTCCCCCCGCACGAGGGCGGCGACGGCGAGCCCGGTCGCCGGGGCGAGCGTGACGCCGAGCATCCCGTGGCCGGTCGCGACGATCAGCCCGGGTGCGTCGGGAAGCTCCCCGAGCAGCGGCAGGCTGTCCGGCGTCGAAGGTCGAAAGCCGGCCCATCCGGCTGCGCCCTCGCTGAAGCGCGATCCGTCGAGGGTCGCGAGGAACGGGCGCGACTCCTCCACGAGTTGCTGCGCGCGCTCCACGCTCGGCGAGGCATCGCGGGCGCCGAGTTCGAAGAATCCCGCGAGCCGCAGGCCGGCCTCGAGTGGCGTGATCCCGATCTTCGGCTCACAGAGATAGAGAGGCATGGTCGGCGTCGGGTCGGCGTGGGGAACGGTGACGGAGTAGCCCTTGGCTCCGAGAAGCGGGGCGTGAAACCCGTGTGCTCGGAGGAGCGCGGTCGTCCCTGACGCCGCGCTCACGACGATTGCCTCGCCGCGCACCGCGCGGCCGTCGGCTGAATCGACGCGCCACAGACCCGCATCCCGCTTGATCGCATGCGCCGTGAACCCGGTCGAGATCGTCACGCCTGAGCGCTCGAGCTGGTCGCGTAGCCCGGTCGTCAGGCTGAGCGGGTCGACGTGGCGGTCGATCGTGGCGTGGACTGCGCGATGCACGTTTCCGCCGAGTGCCGGCTCGAGCGCCTGCGCCTCGCCGGCCCCGAGCTCGGCCAACCCTCCCTGGAAGCCGAGCTTCCTCAGCTCCGCGAACACGAGATCGAACCAGTCGAGGCCGTGCGCTGTCCGCGCGACGACGAGTAGCCCGGCCCGGTGCTCCTCGAACTGGACTCCGGCCGCCCGCATAGCGTCGAGCTCGTCGAGTGTCCACCGAGAGAGGCCGAGCAATGCGGCGACCCCGGCACGGAACGGGCGTGGCCGACTGCTCCGGGCGAAGCCCCACAGCCAGCGCAGCCAGAGAGGGTCGAGGCGAGGCCTGATCACGAGCGCACCGCGCGGGTCGAGTGCGGAGCGCAGGCCGGTCCTCAGAATCCCCGGTGCGGCGAGCGGGGTCGAGAGCGTCGGTGAGACCCAGCCCGCGTTGCCGGCGCTCGCGCCCTGGCCGGTCTCCCCCGCCTCGACGACCTCAACCTCGTGGCCGTCCCGTCGAAGGGCGAATGCGGCCGAGAGCCCGACGACCCCGCCCCCGATGACGACGACGCGCACGGCCCTACCCTAGGCGATGTCCTGGCGGGCGCCGCTCGCCGCCGCCATGCCGCTTAGCACTGCCGTTTCGGTGTACCAGGTGCCGAGGTAGTCACCGGCCAGGTGCACACGGTCGAGCGGTCGCGTCAGAGCGGGTTGAAGTCGGCTGCGCCCGACGCGAGGGAATGGCAGGCCCCGCTCCCAGCGCTTGATCACGCACTCCTCGACGAGGCCACGGCTGCCGGGCAGCACCGCCTCCAGGTCTGCGACGAACAGGTCGCGGATGGCGTCGTCGGCGAGCCCCTCGAGCCTACGGGCGAAACCTGCAGCCGCATAGACCATCAAGCTGCCGCCGTGCGCCCTCGTGGTCTCCCGTCCCCGGCGAACATTCGCTGTGTTGAAGAGCATGCTGAACGACCGTTTCGGCGTCGCGACCGCGTAGAGGTCGTCCCACGGAACCGGTCCGGTCTCGCCCGTCAGGAACGCCCCCACGACGTACGGCCCGTAAGGGATGGCGGCGAGGGCGGCGGCCGTGTCGTCGGGGAGCCCCGCCACGAGCTCCCGCGTCACGTACGCGGGAGTCGCCACGATCGCGGCCCGGGCGTCGATCGACGTCTCCCCGTCCTCGAGCTCGATCGAAACGCCGTTCGGGATGCGTAGGACCCGTTTCACAGGTGCGCCCAGTCGCACCCGGTCGCCGAGCTCGGCCGCGAGGGCCGCGATTGCGGAGCTCGACCCGCCGAGGATGTTGCGCGAAAGGCCGCCCTTCCGGTCCCACACGAGATGGAAGTAGCCGACGCCGTACCCCGCGGCGAGCTCCTCCGGCTCACCGGATGACCGCGTCAGTGTCGATCGGAAGAGCAGGTCGACGTCTTCGGGCAACGCGCCCGCGAAGGCGGAGAAGGAACGGTCGTCCATGAACTCGAGCATGCGTCGCTGTCGCTCGGCCGGATCCTCGCCGGCACGAGGGGCCGCAAGCTCGGCGTAGCGCCGGACTGCCAGCCTCAGCCGCACGCCGGTGCGAACAAGGGCGAAGCGCGAGCGGAGCGGCATCGGAAGTCGCAGCGGGAAGCTCTCGACCGGGCCTCGCGCGACGAGCTTCCCGTTCAGCGACACCGCGGCGAGGCGGCCGGGAACCGGCTCGGTGCGGACGCCGAGGTCGTCGAGGAGTCGGCCCGATGCAGACCCGGGGCCACCGAAGACATGCGCGCCGAAGTTGAGCCAGTTCTCCCCGCGACGCTCAGACTGGATGCGTCCACCCGCGCGATCCGACGCCTCGAGCACGAGCACGTCCCGATCACGAAGCGCGTGGGCGGCTGCGAGCCCAGCGATCCCCGCACCGACCACGACCACGTCGTGCCGCTCGGAGCTCACCGGGCGATGCTGGGCGCGCGTCGGGCACGACGACTGCGTCGATGCGGCCGGTGCCTCACGCGCTCCCCGGCGGCCTGACGGGGGCGTCCGGCAGCGCTTCGGCCAGCAGGGTCGCCACGTCGGCCACGCGCAAGTCGGAGCCGTTTTGACGAGCGCCGTCGTCAAGCATGATCGTGCAGAAGGGACACGCGACGGCAAGCGTCGTGGCACCCGTCTCTGCCGCCTCACGCGCGCGCTCCTCGTTGATCTGGTTGCCTCGCTCCTCCATCCACATGTGCGCGCCGCCGGCCCCGCAGCAGAACGTGCGCTTGCCGCTCCGGGCCATCTCGAGCGGCTTGCCGATCCGGGAGACGATCTCCCGCGGCGCGGCGATCACGTCGTTGTGCCGGGCCAGATAACAGGAGTCGTGGTACGTGATCTCCTCGGTGCCTGCAACCGGCTCGATTCGTCCCTGCTCCAGGAGCTCCGTCAGCAGCTCCGTGTGGTGGACGACCTCGTAGTTGCCACCAAAGTCCGTGTACTCGTTCGCCAGTGTGTTGAAGCAGTGAGGGCAGCTCGCAACGATCTTCGTCACTCCTGCCTCGTTCATCGTCGCCACGTTTTGCTCGGCGTACGACTGGAACGTGTACTCGTTCCCCATCCTTCGAGCCGGGTCGCCCGTGCAGGACTCCCTCGGCCCCAGGATCGCGAAGTCGACACCGGCCGCCTGGAGCAGCCTCGCCGTCGAACGGGCCGTCGTTCTCGCGCGCTCGTCGAAAGACGCGGCGCAGCCGACCCAGTAGAGCACCTCGGGTGGTGTCTCCCCTGGCTGCAGCACCCGGACGTCGAGGCCCTCCGCCCAGTCGGCCCGCTCCGTCTGCTGTTTCCCCCAGGGGTTCTGCGAGCGCTCGACGTCGCGCAGCATCGTCTCGCCGTCGGCGGGGAATCGGCCCTCGACCATGACGAGGTGGCGGCGCAGGTCGACGATGTGGTCGACGTGCTCGATCGCAACGGGGCACTCCTGGACGCAAGCGCCGCAGGTGACGCAATCCCAGACGACGTCGTCGCTGACGGCGTTCGGCACGAGCGGGCTCGGCACGAAGTCGGGGTCGGCGAGCAGGCTCGGTCCCTCGGCGAAGAGCTGGTCGCGAAGCCCCATGATCAGCAGCTTCGGCGAGAGCTCCTTGCCGGTGGCATACGCGGGGCAGACGTCCTGGCAGCGCCCGCATTCGGTGCAGGACATCGTGTCGATCATCTGCTTCCAGGTCAGATCGGCGATCGTGGCGGCGCCGAAGCGCATCGCGCTCTCGTCCTCGACGGTGAAGTCGAGCGGCTCGAGTCGCCCCCGCCGCCGCGTGCGGGCGAACCAGACGTTGATTGCCGCGGTCGCGATGTGGAGGTGCTTCGAGTGCGGCAGGTACGCGAGAAAGCCCACCACCAGCAGGACGTGGGCCCAGACGAGCAGGCGCTCGCGCGCCTCCGCCCAGGTGCCGTCCCCGAAGACCTGTGCGATCGCGTTCGAGATCGGTGACCAGCCTGCGGGCCATTCCGCGAGCCCGGTCGCGATCAGCGAGGCGTGCCAGAGGAGCAGGGTCAGCACGATCAGCGAGATCAGTCCCAGGATGAGGTCGGCCTCACCGAGATGGCTGCCCTTGAACCGCTCCGGCCGCTGCACCTTACGAATCCAGAAGGCCGCCGCGACGCCGACCAGGACGAGGATCACGAAGAGGTCGACGAGAAACGCGAACCAGCCCTGGTGCCCGAGCCACGGGATCGACTTGCCTCGCGCGACGACCGCGATCAGCGCCATCACGATCGTCGGGAAGAGGACGAGGAAGCCCCAGAAGATGAAGGCGTGGATCAGCCCGGGGACGAGCCGCTGGAGCAGCTTCCTCTGGCCCAGCACGACGACCGCCTCGTTCCGTACGCGGCGAGGCACGTCGTCGAAGCGTTGCACCGGCTGCCCGAGTCGTACCAGCCGCGTCAGGAGGAGAGCACGCCGGCCGAAGAGCGAGCCCGCGACGCCGAGAACGGCGAGCAGGCCGACGGCCGAGAGGATGGTCGTCATTCGGAAACAGGGTGCCCGGCTGAAGCCGGGCACCGGTAGCGGCGCCAGGCTTCAGCCTGTCGCCCGGTTTCAGTCTGCCGCGCTCTCCTCACGCGCCCCTCCGCCTCAGCTCGGCCGAGATCGCGGGGAGCACCTCATGGAGGTCGCCCACGACCGCATAGTCGGCGACCGACATGATCGGGGCCTCCGGATCGGTGTTGACCGCGAGGATCCGCTTGGCGCCCTTGCAGCCGGCAATGTGCTGCGTTGCCCCCGAAACGCCGCAGGCGATGTAGATCTCGGGCGCGATCTTGTTCCCCGTCTGACCCACCTGGTCGGTGTGCGGCCGCCACCCGGACATGGTCACCGCCCGCGAGCAGCCGACGGCACCACCGAGCAGGCCTGCCAGCTCCTCCACGGGCGCGAAGCCCTCGGCCGAGCCGACGCCGCGTCCGCCGGTGACGACGACCTTCGCGTCCGTCAGGGAGACACCGCCTGACGGCGGCGCGACGCGGTCGACGACCCGGACGACGAGGTCGGCGGCGTCGATCTCGGGAATGAAATCCTCGGTCGCTCCGGGCGGCCCCGGAGCAGCACCCGCTATCGCGTGGGGGGCAACGGTGAGCAGCGCGCGGCCGGCATGGAGCCGCGCCTCCTCGAGGAGGCTGCCGCCCCAGCGGATTCGAGTCAGGTGGAACGGGTCACCCGCCGTGACAGCGGTGCAGTTCGCGGCGAGCGGCTCGCCGAGACGCGCCGCCACCCGCGCCATCGCGTCGGTCGCCGGACCGGATCCGGGAGCGACGACGGCTGTCGCCTCGATCCGGTCTGCGAGCGCGCAGATGATCGCGGCCCACGCATCGGGCGCGAAAGCACCGAGCGCCTCGTGCTCCGCGACGTAGGCGACGACAGCAGGGACGCTTCCGGCCGCGTCCGCCGCACCGGCTCCGATCAGCAGCGCCTGGGTCTCACCGCCGAGGCTCGCGGCCAGCGCGAGCGCCTGCAAGGACACGTCGGTCGGCATGCCGTCGGAGTGCTCGACGAGAACGAGGTTCACGACGCCACCCCGATCCGCGCCAGCAGGTCGACGACGGCGGGCGCGGCATCCGCGCCGTGGCCGAGTACCTCGGCCTGTTTCGCCTCGCCTGCCGGCACGACGAGCCGCGCGCGCTCGAGCCGGGGCTCGGGACGCGCCGGGGCGGTCGCCTCGAGCGGCTTGCGTCCGGCCCGCATCCGTCCCGGCACGGACGGATAGCGCGGCAGGTTCAGTCCCTCGAGCACGGTGACGACGGCGGGCAGCGGCAGCTCGTAGACGTCGCGGCCGCCGCCCGACTCCTGCTCGCAGCGGACGCTCCCGCCGCTGACGGAGATGCTCTTGATCCCGGTCGCGCATGGGCGAGCGAGGGTGTACGCGGCGCGCAGGCCGATCTGAAAGCCGCCCGAGTCGGCCGACTCGTTGCCGAAGAAGATCAGGTCGAACGGGCCCGAGGCCGTCTCGTCGGCCCGGACGGCCTCCACGATGGCGGCCGCCGTGCCTTCCGGATCCCACTCCTCGCCGTCGGTGACGAGATGGATGCCCCGGTCGATCCCGATCGCCATCGCGTCGCGCAGCTGCTCCTCTGCGTCGGCGGGGCCGAGGGTGAGCACGACCGACTCGCCACCGTTCTGCTCCACGAGTCGCACCGCCTCCTCGACTCCGCACTCCTCGTGCGGGCTGATCGCGAAGCCGAGGTGCTTCGTCTCGATCGCCTGCTCGTCCGCACTGAGCACGATCCGGCCGCCTGTCATCGGAACCCGCTTGACACAGACCAACAGCTTCACGAGCGAATCCTCTCATTCTCCGGGTCGAACGGTGCCCGCGCCCCGACCACGTCGACGCTGACCGGGAAGCGCTCGTTCATGTACTCGACGGCGAGGTCGGCCGAGCCCTCGACCGCATGCTCCGGCGGCAGGTACGCCAGCAGGATGTACTTGCCGAGCGACGGAGCGGCGCCGGCGCTGGTCACGTAGGACCGGCGGCCTTTCGCGTCCGTCAGCGGTGTGCCGTCGCGCAACGTGATCGGCTCACGGCCGAGCGGGTAGCGCTTCACCCCGGCCGCCGAGGCGTGGTCGTCGATGGTCAGTGTGCACAGGACGGCGGCGGGCTCCTCCTCTCGGTGGCGCAGGTGCGCCTCCTTGCCGACGAAGTCCTGCTCCTTCACGGTGGCTCGCTGCATGCCCGCCTCGACGACGTTGTACTCGGTCTCGAGCTCGGCGCCGTAGGCGCGGTAGGCCTTCTCGAGCCGGCCGGTCGTGCCGTAGACGCCGATCCCGCAGGCTGTGAGGCCATGAGACGAGCCAGCCTCCCAGAGCACGTCCCAGAGGCGCCCTCCCTGCTCCATCGGCACGTAGAGCTCCCAGCCGAGATCGCCGACGTACGAGATCCGCGACGCGAGCACCTGTCTCGAGTCGATCTCGATGTCGCGACAGCGCCCGAACGGGAACCCTTCGTGCGAGACGTCGGCGGAGGTGACTCCGGCCAGGATGTCGCGCGCCCGCGGCCCCCAGAGACCGATCGTCGTCCAGGCGTTGGTGACGTCGAACAGCGAGACGGAGCCGTCGCCCGGCATCGCGTCGAGGAACAGCTTGCGATCCGCCATCCCGTGCGCCCCGCCGGTCACGATCCGGAAGTAGTCGTCGTCGAGCCGCATGATCGTGAGATCCGACTTGAACCCGCCGCCCTGGCCGAGCACGGGGGTGTAGATCACCCGGCCGACGGGGACGTCGACCTGGGCGAGCACCGCGCGCTGGAGCGCATCCAGCGCCCCGGCCCCCTGCACGTCGAAGATCGCGAACGCGGAGAGGTCGAAGAGCCCGGCGTGCTCGCGCATCGCAAGGTGCTCGGCGTTGATGATCGGCGACCACCAGCGGGCGTCCCACTCGGCCTCGCGCGGCTCCACCCCGTACTGCTCGACGAGCGGGGCATTCGCCTCGTACCACTGCGGCCGCTCCCAGCCGACGGCCTCGTAGAAGGCGGCGCCGAGCGCCGTCGCCTGCTCGTACATCGGCGAGCGCCTGATCCCGCGCTCGCTCGCCCACTGCTCCGCCGGGTGAACGATGCCGTAGGTCTTCGGGAAGGCCTCGAACGTGCGCGCCTTCACGTGCTCGCGCGTCTTCTGGTGGTCGTGGAAGCGGCTCGCGTCGGAGGTGTGGAGGTCGATGTGCGACTCGCCGTTCACCATCCACTCGGCGAGCGACTTGCCGACGCCCGGCCCTTCCTTCACCCAGACCGCCGCAGCCGACCAGAGCCCCTTCACCTCCGGCGTCTCGCCCAGGATCGGCATCCCGTCCGGCGTCAGCGAGATCAGGCCGTTGATCGCGTACTTCACGCCGACGGACTCGTCGCCGACGATCTCCGGCATCAGCTCGAGCGCGTGCTCCATCTGAGGCCCGAAGTCGGACTGTGTGAACGGGAATTCCGTCGGGGACAGCGCCGCCTCCTCGATCGACGGGATCTCCTCGGGGTCGTGGAGGATCGAGCGGTGCGCGTAGGAGCCGATCTCGAGCCCGACGCCGTCCTGGCGCTCGTACATGAACACGTCCATGTCGCGCACGATCGGGAACTCGATCGCGCTCGAAGACGCCTCGAAGCGCGGCACCGGCCCGACGTCGATCATCTGGTGGACGGCGGGTGTGAGCGGGATGTGCGCGCCCGCCATCGCCGCGAGCAGGGGGCTCCACACCCCGCACGCGATCACGACGACCTCGGCCTCGATCGTTCCACGGGACGTGTGCACGCGCCTGATCCGGCCGTGCTCCACGTCCATGCCGCTGACCTCCGTGTTCGCGAACACCCGCAGGCCGCCGGAGTCGATCCCGCGCTCGCGCATGATGGTGCCGGCGCGCAACGAGTCGACGACGGAGACGGTCGGACAGTAGAACCCGCCGAGCAGGATCGACTCGTCGATGTAGGGCACGAGCTCCTTGATCTCGGCCGGCGTCACGAGCCGTGCCGAGTCGACGCCCCAGGACTTCGCCGACGCCATCCGCCGGCGCAACTCCTCCATCCGCTCCTCGGTGCGTGCGACCTCGATCCCGCCGCACTCCGTGTTGACGCCCATCTCGACGTACTGGCGCTGCGACTCGAGCGTCAGCTGCGTCATCTCCTTGGAGTGGTCGACCGGGAAGATGAAATTGGAGGCGTGCCCCGTGGAGCCACCGGTGTTGGGCAGTGGCCCCTTGTCGATCTGGACGACGTCCGTCCAGCCGAGCCGGGTGAGGTGGTACGAGAGGCTGTTGCCGACGATGCCGCACCCGATCACGACGGCCCTGGCGCTCTCGGGGAACGTGGTCGTTGTCTCGTTGCTCGTCAAGGTGTCACTGCTCCTGTGATCGTGGTCGTCGGGTCATAGCACCGCGCGGACGGCGCGTTCGAAGCTCTCGATGTGCCGGCGCATGACGCTCTCCGCACGCGGGGCATCTCCGTCGCAGATCGCCTCCAGCAGCTCGCGATGCTCGGTGACTGCGTCGTCGAGACGAGCGACGCGGTCGAGCGCGAGAAACCAGATCCGCAGGGTAAGCGTGTAGTACTCGTTCAGGGTCGACTCGATGAACGGGTTGTGCGCGCAGCGGTAGACGTGGCGGTGGACGCGCTGATCGAGCCCGATCAGCGCCCGCTCGTCGCGTCCGGCCGCGACACCCGGCAGCTCTTCGAGGAGCGCGCGCGCGACGACCAGGTCGGCCGGGTTCGCGCGCTCGGCCGCACGTCGCGCGGCGAAGCACTCGAGTGCGAGCCGCGCCTCCGAGAGGGCGGCCAGGTCGCCGACGTCGACGGGCGCGACCACGATCCCCCGGCGGGGATAGACCTGGACGAGCTTCTCCTGGGCGAGCGTGCGCAGCGCTTCGCGAACCGGCGTCCGCCCGAGCCCGAGTCGCTCCATCAGCGCGCGCTCGCTGACCGGCGACCCGGGCGGGAGCTCGAGGGTGACGATCAGCTCACGAATCCCGTTCGTGGCTCGCTCGCTGAGCGAGAGCGCCGGCCCGGAAACGGGTGACGCGGCAAAGCGGGAGGTGACCTGTACGTCCTGATATACGGGATGTATATCACGCGTCATGAGCCTAAGCAACGTGGCCGTGGGCGGCGTGGCTCGCGACCTACCGAGCGCGCAAAGCGGGGGGGCTCGCGCCTCCCCGCTCGACCCCGATGACCGGCCCGACCTACTTGAGCCAGGACTTGACCTTGCCGGGGTGACGCCTTCACCCAGACTTCCGCCGCCTTGTCCGGCTTCATCTTCTTGCTGCCGGCGATCAGGATCGCGACCGAAGTTCTGATCCGCCGGCCGTCCACTTGAACCGCTTGCGCGATCACCTTGACCGCCGGCGAGCCGCTCTTCGCGAACTTGCCGCTGATCACCTTGTCGAGCCGGATACGACGGGTACTCGCACGCGTACTGCTTGGGATCGCCGCCCTTCTTCTCGTCGTCCTGGCAGGCCTTCGAAGCGCGCGGAGGCAGCTTGACGCCGCACGAGATCGTACTGAGCCGTTCAGGTACTGCGGGTCGTACCAGTAGAAGATGCACCGGCTTCTTCTGCTTGTAGAGCTGGCTCCAACGCGCCACCTGAGCGGCCTCGCGCCCGCGACCACGTGCTTCAGGTTCAGCTTCAGCCCGGCGATCAGCGCCTTGTCCTTCTGCACATACGACGGGATCGCCGCCGAGGAACCGGCGGTCAAGGTGATCCGCAAATTCAAGTGGACATCGGCGGATCAGAATTTCGTCGCGAACCTGATCGCCGGCACGTCGGGATCGGACTGGGATCGAGTGCTCATCGAAGGCGTGCTGACCCGACGATCATCCCCGGCCGGACCCCCAGGTGCAACCCCGACTCCGGCCGCGGCCGTCCGGCGGGTGGCGCGGGAGAGCGAGTCTGTTGCAGAATCGACCGATGATGGACCTGGTGCTCGATCCCGACGGCACGGCGCGATGCGGCTGGTGCGGCGACGATCCGCTCTATTGCGCGTACCACGACGACGAGTGGGGGCGCGAGCTGCGAGGTGACGACGCGGTGTTCGAGTTGCTCTCCCTGGAGGGATTCCAGGCGGGCCTCTCATGGCTGACGATCCTGCGGCGGCGCGAGGGGTTCCGGCGGGCGTTCGCCGGATTCTCGCTCGACCGGGTGGCGCAGTTCGACGAAAGCGACGTCGAGCGCCTGCTCGCCGACGAGGGCATCATCCGGCATCGCGGCAAGATCGAGGCGACGATCGGCAACGCGGGTGCCGCTCTCGAGCTGGACGGGGGCCTGTCCGAGTTCGTGTGGGCCTTCGCGCCGCCACCGCGCGCGGCCCGGCTCTCGACGCTCGCCGAGGTCCCCGCCACGACCCCGGAGTCGACGGCGCTCTCGAAGGAGCTCAAGAGCCGCGGCTTTCGCTTCGTCGGCCCCACGACGGTGTATGCGTTCATGCAGTCGGCCGGGTTGGTGGACGACCATCTCCGGGGCTGTCACGTGCCGGCGGCCGGCCGATGAGACCGGGCGCTGGAACATCCCGCTCGCTCGCTCGGAGGAACCGGTGATGGATGCCAACGTCGATCCCGAAGCGCTCGCCAATCTGACGAGCGCGCCGAGCGCCGTCATCTCGGACGCACTCGACCGGCTGGGAAGGCGCGAACAGGTGCTCGATCCGGAGATCAGGCCACTGTGGCCGGGAGCGCGACTCGCCGGGCTCGCCGTTCCGGTGGTGATCGTGGCCGACGAGTCGGAGCCCGAGCTGCCGTACGACGGGGAGCTCACCGCCGTCGACGACCTCCGCCCCGGCGAGGTGCCCATGTTCGCCGTCGAGGCAGGCGTCCGCGCGGCGTCCTGGGGCGAGCTGTTCACGTGCGCCGCGATGGGTCGAGGCGCCACCGGAGTCGTGCTCGACGGGCGCGCCCGCGATGCGGCGGCGATCGAGGCGCTCGGATTCCCGGCCTTCGCACGCGGCGTCTCCCCCCTGGACACGTTCGCGCGCGCCGTCGTCACAGGGATCCGCGTCGAGGCCCGGGTCGGCGGGGTAATGGTTCGCCCGGGCGATCTCGTGATCGGCGACACGGACGGAATCGTGGTCGTGCCACACGAGCTGACAGCCGACGTCGCCCGCGCCGTGGCCCTGAAGCACCGCCTCGAGGGCGACGCGCGCGCCGACCTCCTCTCCGGCATGACACTCCGTGAGGTCTGGACGAAGTACGGCGTGCTCTAGCGGCCGGCACGTTTCCGGCGCACAGTCGGCGCAAAGCCGGCACCCTTCTGACGCTACGTTTCCTCCCATGGCAACGACGGCGACTCCGTGGGGCGCAGCGACCCCCGTCGAGGAGGTGAAGATCGCCCAGCGGGCCGGAGAACGGAGATTCGCGACCCTCGTGCAGCTCCTCGAGACAGCCGAAGGCGATCGGCTCGTCCGCTTCGCCTACACCACCGACGGGAGGGTCAGGCGCGGGCCGGTGACGCTGCGCGCGCGGGATCTCGAGCGGCTGTGGAAGCTGCTCGAGCGGGCACCGGGCCTGCGCGAGGCGCTCGGGGCAGCCGAAGAGCCCCGGGAAGGAGGCTGACCGAGAAGCCGACGCGCTCCCATCCCGTCGAGGCCGCGCCGGCTGTTCGGGCTCTTCGTCGCCGACCTCGGCCGGAGGTCAGGCTTCGACCAGCAAGACGAGCGTCTCGGGCAGGACGCCGTCGTACACCATCGCTTCTGCGGCCGCCGGCGATTCCATCGCCGTGGCGAGCTCGCCCAGGTCGGGGACGTCCATCACGACGCCGACGCGAGCGGGGTTCGTGGGATCGACGAAGGTTCTGATGTTCGACACGCCGAGCGGTGCGAAGAACTCCTCCCGCTTCGGCGACGCGAGCCAATGGTCCTTGTCCTTCACCTCGTGAAACGCCATCACGGTGGGCATACGACTCCTTTCCGAGAACTCGCCGGCGAGACGTGCCGGCACATGCAGATCGTATTCCGTGCGAACATCCAACGGCAATGCCGGGTCCCGAGCTCGTCGTCGGTGCCCGGCTGTCGCGTTCCGTCCCGTGAGCCGAGGAGGTCGACCAAGATGGACTGGAAGCTCGAGGTGGTGATCGTCCCCGTGGTGGACGTCGACCGCGCCAAGGCGTTCTACGTCGACCAGGTCGGCTTCGGCCTCGATGTCGACCATCGGGCGGGCGACGAGTTCCGGATCGTGCAACTGACCCCGCGTGGCTCGGCGTGCTCGGCCACACTGATGAAGAACGAGGCGTCGGCCGGATCGCTCAGCGGCCTCCAGCTCGTCGTCAGCGACATCGAAGCCGCCCGGGCGGAGCTCGTCGGCCGCGGCGTCGAGCCGAGCGACTTCTTCCACTTCCCGGACGGACGGCAGGCACCGGGCCTCGACCCGGCTCGGGCGAACTACTCCAGCTTCTTCTCCTTCTCCGACCCCGACGGCAACGGTTGGGTCGTTCAGGAGGCAGTCAGACCGCAGCGCGACTGAGCCTGATCGGCTCGCTCGTGCCCGCTGGGCTCAGCCTGTCGGAACCGGTGCGGACGGATCGGTCTGCCAGATGCCGAACTCGTTCCCGTGCGGGTCGGAACAGGTGCAGAACCAGCCCATTCCCGGCACGGGCATCGGGTCGCTCGACTCTCCGCCGAGCTCGCGCACCTTGGCAGCCCCGGCCTCGATCTCGTCGACGTCGAAATAGGCGCGGGCCCCCCGCTTGCCCGGCTCCATGTCCGAGACCGCCACTCCGGACTGCTCGCCCGTACGCGCCATCTGGTAGTCGGCCATCCCCGGCGCGGGCTCGAACTGCCACCCGAACAACCCATTCCAGAACGCGCGGCCGGCAGCCGTGTCGTCCGCCGGGATCTCGAAATGCACGATCTGACCAGGCATCAGTGCTCCTCTCTCATCGGTACCGGCACTCGTGATCCCTCGCGGGAGCTCTCCGGCCTTCTGGGTCGAGCGTAACCGATCGGCAGCACTCGGAGAGGGAGTCGCTGCCCGGGGACGCAATCGAGGCGCGTGGACACCCGGCGTGGGCTACGTCGATGTCGGAGCGCCCCAGCTAGCCTGCCCGGGATGGGCTTTCGTATCGTCGATCCCCACGAGCTCGAGTGGACCGCCCGGCCCCACGAGCCGGGCGAGCCGGCTCGGCACGTCGCCGAGTTGAGCGCGCTCGCGGGCTTCGCCCATACGCGCGCGAACATCTGGCGCTACGAGCCTGGCGCCAAAGGACGCCGCCACCGGCATCCGATCCAGGAGGAGACCTTCGTCGTCCTCGCCGGGACCCTGACGATGTATCTCGGCGACCCGCCAAAGCGCTCGGATGTCCCGACGGGTGGCCTGATCCACGTCGAGCCCGGCACCGAGCTGCAGACGGCGAACCACGGCGACATCGACCTCCTCGTCTACGCGTACGGCACCCCGCCGGAGAGCGAGACCGCAGAGATCCTGGAGCCCGCGGTCTAGGCTCGAGCGGCTGGCGGTCGGCCGGGGCAGCCGGCTTCGGACGCACACGCTCGACCGTGCCGGGTCGCTTCCCCACAGCGCAGCTACGGGTGCGCTTGCGAGCGCGGCCGGTCGGCCCAGTTCGCGGCCCGGTTCATCCTCCCGGATCACCCGTCCGGGGGGCGACGACGCGGGTCTACGGAACGTTGATACGGGGAAGAACGCAGTTCCGAGGAGCGCGCGGCACAGGCGCGAGCACCGCGCCCGCCGGGCCGAGCAGAGGCACAGCCGATGGATGCAGTCGTTGGGGATCGCGGGAAGCAGTGGAGCGCTCGGCCCGTAGGGGCCGGGTCGATCCGCGCCGCCGCCATGCTGCTCCCGGTCGGCGCCTCGATCATGGTCGTCTACGCGGCGAGCAAGCACATCGCACCGCCGACGCACTCGCTCGCCCTCTATCTCGGCTGGTGGCTCGGGATCTCCGCCGCGGCCACGCTCGTCCTCGTCGCGATCGGGCGGCTCTCGCGCCGACTCCTTCCGCTCGCTGCGCTGCTCAAGCTCTCGCTCTGCTTTCCCGACGCCATGCCCTCTCGACTCCGGCTCGCGATCCTCTCCGGGACGGTGAAGTCGCTCGAGAAGCGCGTGGAGGAGGCGCGGCGAGGCGTCCCCGGCGAGACGCCCGCGGCCGCGGCCGAGCGGCTGCTGTTGCTGGCGAGCTCGCTCGACGCGCACGATGAGCTGACGCGAGGCCATTCCGAGCGCGTCCGTGCCTACGCACGGCTGATCGGGCGCGAGCTCGGTCTCACGAAGGACGACCTCGAGCGGCTGAACTGGGCAGCCCTCCTGCACGACATCGGCAAGCTCGAGGTCTCCAAGCAGATCCTCGTCAGCGAAAACGCCCCCTCTCCCGAGGAATGGGCGGCACTGAAGCGCCACCCCGAATTCGGTGCGGCGCTCGTCGCCCCGCTGCGGGCTTGGCTCGGTAGCTGGTGCGACGCGGTCTCCGACCACCACGAGCGCTGGGACGGCGGTGGCTATCCCCGCGCGATCTCCGGGACGGAGATCTCTCTGGCGGGCCGGATCGTCGCCGTCGCCGACGTCTACGACGTGATCACCTCCTCACGGTCGTACAAGCAGGCATCGACACGATCCGAGGCGCGGGCCGAGATCGCGCGCTGCGCGGGAACCCAGTTCGATCCGGCCGTGGTGCGCGCCTTCCTCGCCGTCTCGCTCGGGAGCGCACGGTTCGCCTCCGGCCCGCTGTCCTGGCTGTCGCACATCGGCATCCTGGCGCGGACGCCCCTCGTCTCGGCGGGCGCGACCCTCTCTGCCTCGGCGGTCGTTCTCGGATCGTCCATCTCGCCGCCGAGTGTGGTGGGCCACGACGGCCGACTCGATCCCTCAGCCGCACCGACCTCGAGCCCATTCGCGCTCATCGTCGAATCGGCACCCGCCCCGGCGCCGTCGTTCGGATCGAGACCCGTCCCGAGCGCGAGCGCGTCCGCTGCGCCGGCCAGGCGCGAGCCCGTCCTCGCCGCGGGACACGACGCGAGCCCCGCCGACGACTCGGCGGCTGCGGCCACGATCACGGCAGCGCCGGAGGAGGCCCCGGCTGCGCCGCCGAGCCGAGGCGGATCGCAGCAGGGCCCCTCGACGACTCCCCCACCCACGACGACGCCCGAGCCCCCTACGGTCTCCCCGCCGATAGTGCTTCCGAACGTGCCGCCGCTCCCGCCCGAGGTCTCCTTACCTGCGGACGTGCAGCTTCCCTCGACGCCCGCCCTGCCGGCCCCGGTCACCGATCCGACGGGTCTACCCGCGGCGGTCGCTGAGGCTGGCTCCGAGCTGCCGTCCCACCTGCCGGGCGGCACGACGTCGCTGCCGCTTCCCTGATCCCGGTCTCAGCGCGCGGCCATGGGTGAGCGGGCCGCTGCGAGCAGCCCCTCGAGCACAGCGACCCCCCCGACCGGCCCGAGCAGCGGGTCGACCGCGTGCTCGGGGTGCGGCATCAGGCCGAGGACGTTGCCGGCCTCGTTCGTGACACCGGCAACGCGCCCCACCGCGCCGTTGACGTCCTCCGCGTAGCGAAACGCGATCTGCCCTCTCGCCTCGAGCCCGGCTAGGAGGTCGGCATCGCCGAACCAGCTGCCCTCACCGTGCTTGATCGGGATCACGAGCTCCTGGCCCTGCTCCCAGTCGCCCGCGAAGGCGCTCGCCGTGCTTTCGACGGAGATCGCGACGTCGCGGCAGATGAACTGCTGCTGCCGATTGGGGCGCAGCACGCCGGGGAGCAAGCCCGCCTCGCAGAGGATCTGAAACCCGTTGCAGATGCCGAGCACGGGCCCGCCGCGGGCGGCGAACGCGGCCACGGCCCTCATCACGGGAGCGAACCGCGCGATTGCGCCGCAGCGTAGGTAGTCGCCGTAGGAGAACCCCCCGGGCAGCACGACTCCCTCGACCCCTTCCGGCAGCTCGACATCCGCGTGCCAGGAGCGAACCGGCGAGGCACCGAGGAACGCGAGAGCGAGACACGCGTCGCCGTCGTCGTTCGAGCCGGGGAACGTCACCACGGCGATCCGAGGCCCGTCGCCCGGCACGCCCGAGTCCCGGCTCACCCGTCGCCTCGGAGCTCGACCGAGAACGACTCGATCAGCGGGTTCGCCAGCAGCTCCTGGCACATCCGGTCGAGCGCCGCGCGGGCCTCCGCGGGGTCGTCGGTTTCGAGCTCGACGTCGACGAGTCGCCCGACCCGCGCTTCCGTGACCCCGAACCCGAGGGTGCGCAGCGCTTCGCCCACCGCTTCCCCCTGTGGGTCGAGGATGCCCTCCTTCGGACGAATGAGCACGGTCGCCTTCACAGCACCACCTTTGGATCGTTGAGGTAACGGTCGAACGGGATCTCCGTCAACCGCTCGAACGCCTCGACGTACCGCGCGCGTGTCCCCGCCACGACGTCGTCCGGGACAGCCGGCCCGGGATCGGTGCGATCCCACCCCGTGCCGATGCAGAAATCCCGCACGTACTGCTTGTCGAACGACTGCTGCGGCCGGCCGGCCTCGTAGTCCGCCGCGGGCCAGAAGCGGGAGGAATCGGGCGTCAGTGCCTCGTCTCCGAGCGTGAGCACGCCCTCTTCGTCGACGCCGAACTCGAACTTCGTGTCTGCGAGGACGATGCCGCGCGACTCCGCGTGCTCGGCCGCGAATCGGTAGAGGCGGAGGGCCGCCTCGCGCGCTGCAGCGAACGCGCCGGGCGGGCACAGGGCGGCTGCCTCGGCCAATGTGATGTTGAGGTCGTGCCCTTCCTCTGCCTTCGTCGCAGGCGTCACGATCGGCTCGGGGAGGCGCTCGGACTCCAGCAGGCCCGCGGGGAGTTGCTGCCCGCACACCGCGCCGGACAGCTGATAGTCGACCCAGCCCGAGCCTGACAGGAATCCGCGCACGACCAGCTCGACAGGGAGCATCTCGAGCCGACGGCAGACGGTCGAGCGCCCGTCGTCACGGAGGTCGAGCAGGTGGTTCGGCACGAGGGAGCGGGTCCGCGCAAACCAGAATGCGGACATGCCGGTGAGGACGCGCCCCTTGTCGGGAATCGGAGTCGGCAGGATCACGTCGAACGTCGAGATCCGATCCGAGGCGACGAGCAGCAGCCGCTCGTCGTCGAGCGCATAGATCTCGCGCACCTTTCCGCTCGCGAGATGCGTCCCCTCAGGCACGAGCGCCCTCCCGGCGCATCGACACGAGCGCGCGGAGCCGGTCGAAGACGACATCGACGTGGGCGGTGAAGGCCGCCGGGTCGAAGACCTCATCGAGCGTGACGCGATCGGCCACCTCGGTGTCGGCCGCGGCGAGCTCGCGGAAGTCGAGACCCTCGTCCCAGGCGCGCATCGCGCTCCGCTGCACGAGCCGATACGCCGCGTCGCGCGAGAGGCCCGCATCGACGAGCGCGAGCAGGAGCCGCTGGCTGAAGTAGAGACCGTGGCTCGAGTCGAGATTCTCGCGCATTCGCTCGTCACGGACGACGAGCCCTTCGACGAGCCACGCGAACCGATCGAGCATGTAGTCGACCGCGAGAAACGAATCGGGCAGCACGATGCGCTCGGCCGACGAATGCGAGATGTCGCGCTCGTGCCAGAGGGCGACGTTCTCCAGCCCGACGAGAGCGTTCGCACGCACGACGCGCGCGATCCCGCAGATTCGCTCGGCCGTGATCGGGTTGCGCTTGTGCGGCATCGCCGACGACCCCTTCTGCCCGCGCCCGAACGGCTCCTCGACTTCCCGCACCTCGGTGCGCGCGAGGTGGCGGATCTCGGTCGCGAAGCGATCGAGCGACGAGCCGAGCAGCGCGAGCGACGACAGCAACTCGGCGTGCCGGTCGCGCTGGAGGATCTGGGTCGAGCTGGGCGCCGGCTCGAGGCCGAGGCGCGCGCAGGCGACGCGCTCGACCGTAGGCTCGGCGGCGGCGTACGTGCCGACGGCCCCGGAGAACTTGCCGACGCGGAGGCCCTCGACGGCATGGGCGAGCCGCTCGCGGTCGCGATCGAGCGCGAACGCCCAGCCGGCGAGCTTCAACCCGAACGTGGTCGGCTCTGCGTGCACGCCGTGCGTTCGACCCATGCAGGCCGTCTCGCGATGCTCCTCGGCCCGGGCGACGACCACGCCGAAGGCGTGATCGAGCCCCTCGAGCAGGAGCGCCCCCGCGTCCTGTGCCGTCAGCGACAGCGCCGTGTCGAGAACGTCGGAGGAAGTGAGGCCGTAGTGGAACCAGCGGCCCTCTTCGCCGAGGCCCTCGGAGACGGCATCGACGAACGCGGCAACGTCGTGATTCGTCTCGCGCTCGATCTCGGCGACGCGTTCGGGCGTGGGGACGACAGCGCGCTCGCGGATGGTCGCCACGACCTCGTGAGTCACCGCTCCGACCTCCGCCCAGCCGTCGAGCGCGGCGAGCTCGACGTCGAGCCAGCGGCGCAGCTTCTCGTCCTCCGACCAGATCTGGCTCATGGCCGGGCGGGAGTAGCGAGAGATCACGGTGTCATTCTAGAGCGCGCTGCGGCCGCGCCCTCCCTGAGCCAGCGTCAGCCGGTCGCAGGGGCGTCGCTGCCGACGCTGGCGGCCAGAGCGATGTCCTCGCGCCTGCGGGCGCCGTCCCAGGCGATCAGGTCGGCGGCTGCATAGGCGGCCTCCCTCGCGACAACGAGGTCGTCGCCGAGGCCCGTGACGTTGAGGATCCGGCCGCCGTTCGTCACCAGCTGGTCGCCCCGGAGTGCCGTGCCGGCGTGGAAGACGAGCGCACCCGTGGCGCGCGCGGCCTCGATGCCGGTGATCGGCGAGCCGCGGTCGCCCGCCGCCGGGTAGTCACCCGCGGCGAGCACGACGGTGACGGCTGCACCAGCTTGACGGCCGAGCGTCGTCTCGCCGAGATTTCCGCCGGCTGCAGCCGCGAGGGCGGCGAGCAGGTCGCCGCCCACGAGCGGCAGCACAGATTGAGTCTCCGGATCGCCGAAGCGGCAGTTGTATTCGAGCACTCGCGGACCGTCCGCCGTGAGCATGAGGCCGGCGAAGAGGATGCCGACGAAGGGATGCCCTCTGGCAGCGAGCTCTTCCACCACGGGACGGCACGTGAGGTCGACGAGCCTCTCGACCTCCGGGCCTGCCAGGCCCGGCACGGGCGCGAACGAGCCCATCCCGCCGGTGTTCGGGCCGCGGTCACCGTCGAAGGCGCGCTTGAAGTCCTGCGCGACCGGAAGCGCGACAGCGGAGGTGCCGTCGCAGAGGGCGAAGACCGAGACCTCGGGCCCCTCGAGCAGCTCCTCGATCACGAGCGGCCCGGCGAGACCGTCCAGCTCGGCCAGGCCGGCCTCGACCTCGCGGGCCGTCCGGCAGACGACGACGCCCTTGCCGGCGGCGAGGCCGTCCGCCTTGAGCACGCAGGGCGCGACCGGATCCTCGAGCGTCGCAGCAGTGGGGACGCCGGCCGACGCCATCACCTCCTTGGCGAAGGTCTTCGATCCCTCGATCGCGGCGGCCGCCCGGGACGGGCCGAACACCGGCACGCCGACCGATCGGAGCAGGTCGGCAATCCCTGCCACCAGCGGAACCTCGGGCCCGACGACGACGAGGTCGATATGCAGCTCCCGCGCCAGCGCGAGCAGGGCCTCGGCGTCGTCGGAGCGGACAGGATGACATTGCCCGAACTCTGCGATGCCGGGGTTGCCTGGAGCCGCGTGCAGCCCGGTCAGAAGCGGCGACTGCACGAGCTTCCAGGCCAGTGCATGCTCGCGGCCACCTGACCCGACGAGGAGGACGTTCACGCGCCGAGCCTAGCGGGGCGATTGACGCTCGGCGCGTATGACCGCAGACTGAGACGATGACCGACGGGGCCGCCACGTTCCGCTCCGGCGGCGATTCCTACACCCGCTACATGGGCGAGTGGTCTCGGCCACTGGCGCGCGCGTTCGTCGCCGCCGTCGGCGTTGACGAGGGCGCGAGCGTCCTCGACGTCGGCTGCGGCGCGGGCTCGCTCACGGTTGCCCTCGTGGAGCACGTCGGCTCCGGCGCAGTTGCCGCGATCGACCCGTCGGAGCAGCAGGTCGTCGCCTGCGCCGCCGCCGCTCCGAGCGCCGACGTCCGGATCGCAGGCGCCGAGGCGATCCCCTTCCAGGACGAAGCCTTCGACGCCACGCTTGCGCAGCTCGTCCTCAACTTCCTGGACGACGCCCCCGCGGGGGTCGAGGAAATGTGTCGCGTCACCCGCCCGGGCGGCACCGTCGCCGCGTGCACCTGGGACTACCGGGAAGGCATGACGATGCTGCGCGTCTTCTGGGATGCGGCACGGGCGCTCGATCCCGGCACTCCGGGAGAGGGGCAGTCGATGGCCTACTGCAGTCGGGACGAGCTCGAACGGCTGTGGCTCGACGCCGGCTTGACCGAGGTAGAGACGGGATCGCTGACGGTGACACGGGTCTACACGGGGTTCGACGACTACTGGGAGACGTTCGGGCTGGGCATCGGCCCCGGTGGGGCCTACTACGCATCGCTCGACGATGCCCGGAGGGAGCAACTCAGGCTCGAGTGCTTCAGCCGCTTCGGCGAGCCCGTAGGCCCGCTCTCCATGGACGCGCGTGCCTGGCTCGTGCGGGGCGTGCGCTAGCCGAGCGAGAGGACGGCTTCGCGGCCCTGCCCGGTGCCGACGAGGGAGACCGGAACCCCGAGTGCGTCCTCGACGAAGCGCACGTAGTCCGCGGCGGCGCCCGGCAACGTGTCCCCGTCGAGCTCCTCCTTCCAGCCAGGGAGCGTCTCCCAGACCGGCCGACAGTGGTGGAAGTCCGACTGATGGGCCGGGAAGTCATCGGTCTCGCTCCCGTCCGGCAGTGCGTAGCGCACGCAAACGGGGATCTCCGGGAAGGTCGAAAGGACGTCGAGCTTGGTCAACGCGAGAGCGGTGATGCCGTTGACGCGAACGGCGAAGCGGAGCGCAGGGAGGTCGAGCCAGCCGCAGCGCCGCTCGCGCCCGGTGACCGTGCCGAACTCGCCACCGAGCTCGCGCACGCGCTCCTGCGCCGGGCCCTCGATCTCGGAGGGGAACGGGCCCTCGCCGACACGGGTCACGTAGGCCTTCGAGACGCCGAGGATCTCGTCGATCCGGTTGGGGCCGATCCCGAAGCTGACGGCGGCGCCCGCTGCGATCGGGCTCGACGAGGTGACGAACGGATAGGTGCCGTGGTCGAGGTCGAGCATCGTTCCCTGCGCGCCCTCGAAGAGCACGTGCTTGCCGTCGCGCAGCGCGCGGTCGACGAGGAGCGACGTGTCGGCGACATACGGGCGGAGCCGCTGGGCGTATCCCTCGTAGGTATGCGAGACCTCATCCGCGTCGAACGGCTCGATCTCGTAGACGCGCTCCAGCCAGACGTTCTTCTCGGTCACGGCGAGCTCGATCTTCTGGCGCAGGATCTTGGGATCGAGCACGTCCTGGACCCGGATCCCGATCCGCGTCGCCTTGTCGGCGTAGGCGGGGCCGATCCCCCGGCGGGTCGTTCCGATCTGGAGCTTGCCGAGCTTCCGTTCGCGCGCGCCGTCGAGCGCGACGTGCCACGGCATGATCAGGTGGGCGTTGCCGGAGAGAAAGACGAGGCCCGCCGTGACATGGCCGCGTCCCTCGAGATCGTCGAGCTCCTCGATCACGACGCGCGGATCGACGACACAACCGGCGCCGATCGCCGACGCCTTGCCGGCCACGATGCCGGACGGGATCTGCCGGATCTTGTACGTCTGGCCCTCGACGACGATCGTGTGCCCGGCGTTCGGACCGCCCTGATAGCGACATACGAGGTCGGAGCTCTGGGCGAGCAGGTCGACGATCTTGCCCTTGCCCTCGTCGCCCCACTGCGCACCGACGATCACGGTGGCAGGCACGGCCCGAGTCTACTCACGGCCGACGACGACCGGCTCCGCACCCGCGGGCGCCCGCTCCCGGGACAGCGAGGGTGCGGCGGACGACAGTATGCTCAGCCCGTGGCGGATGACTGGAGAGTGCGAGTCGATTTCGCGGAGGACGAGGCGCGGAAGGAGTTCGCGCGGCTCCTCGAGGAGGGGCTGAGCCCCGAGGGCTCGACCCGGGCGCATGCGCTCCGGGGCGGGCACGTCTCGGTCTCGGGTGATGACGCCAACCTCTTCGTCTACGCCGACTCGGCGGCGCGCGCCGCACAGGCTCACGCGGTGATCCTTGCCGAGCTCGCGCATCACGGGGTCGCGGCCACCACGAGCGACGTCGAGCATTGGCTCGCCGAGGAGGAACGCTGGGACAACGAGCCGCCCGGCGAGACGTGGGAGGACGAGGTCGCAGGGCGGGGCTATGCGCCGTGGGAGGTACGGGTCAGCTGTCGCTCCCGCCACGATGCGATCGAGCTCGCGGGTCGCCTCGAGGCCGAGGGCTACAAGCCGATCCGCCAGTGGAGCCACCTGATCGTCGGCGCCGACAGTCGCGAGGACGCCGACGCTCTCGCCGCCCGCGTCCACGGCGAGGTCGAGGCCGGGGGCGCGGTCGTGTGGGAGGAAGCGATCGACTCGGACGTGGTGCGCCCCTTCGCCTTCTTCGGCTGAGGGGCGGCCGCGGCGACGACGATGGCCGACGACCTCGATCCCCTCGAGCAGCATCTCCTGGCGGCGCTCGGAGCCCTGGAGGCAGGCACCCGGAGTACGGCCCAGCCCGAGGCCGAGGCGCTGTGGCGCGCACAGGTCTCGAGCCGGCACTGCGACTTCGCCGCCCGGTGGCTCCAGAAGGAGAAACGGAGCTTCTACTCGATCGGCTCGGCCGGGCACGAGAGCAACGCGGCCGTGGCGCTCGCTCTCCGCCCCACCGACCCGGCCCTGCTGCACTATCGCTCGGGCGCCTTCTATCTGGCACGAGCCGGCCAGGCCGGGCACGACGGGGTGCCCGACGTGATGCTGGGCGTCACCGCTGCAACCGACGAGCCGATCGCCGGCGGCCGCCACAAGGTGTTCGGCAACCAGGCGCTGGCGGTGATCCCCCAGACGTCGACGATCGCGTCGCACCTGCCACGGGCCGTCGGAGTGGCGATCGCGATCGACCGCGCCCGCAAGCTGGGCGTCAAATGCGCCTGGCCACAGGACGCGATCGCCGTCTGCAGCTTCGGCGACGCCTCGCTGAACCACGCGACCGCACAGGCCGCGCTCAACACGACGGCGCACGCTGCGCATCAGCACCTACCGGTGCCAATCCTCTTCGTCTGCGAGGACAACGGCCTCGGGATCAGCGTCCCGTCCCCGGCAGGGTGGGTCGAGACGACCCTCGCGAGCCGAGCCGGGATCCGGTACGAGAGCGCCGCCGGCGACGACCCGGAGCGCTTGCTGGCCCTCGCGCACGATCTCGTCGGCTGGGTGCGCCGGCATCGACGCCCCGCCGTCCTCCACCTCCGCACCGTGCGCTACCTCGGGCATGCCGGGGCTGACGTCGAGACGGCGTACCGCTCGCCCGGCGACGTGCGAGCCGACCTGGAGCGCGATCCACTGCTCGCGACCGGGGCCTGGCTCGCGGCCGCGGGCGTGCGGACCGGCGGCCAGCTCGCCGAGGACTACCTCGAGACGCGTGCCCGCGTACGCGACGTCGCACTCGCGGCCGCCCGCCGCCCCAGCTCCGGACGGCGGCCGACGTGATGAGGCCGCTGGCGCCCCGCTCGCCGGACGCGGTCGCGGAACTCGCACGGGCCGATGCCGTCGCGACGGCCCCGCCCGCCGAGCCGCTGACGCTCGCGCTGGCGATCAACGGCGCGCTGGCCGACGTGCTCGAGCGGCATCCGGAAGCGCTCCTCTTCGGCGAGGACGTCGCTGCGAAAGGCGGCGTCTACGGGGTCACGCGCGGCCTGCACGCGCGCTTCGGCGCGGGCAGGGTCTTCGACACGCTGCTCGACGAGACTTCGATCCTCGGCCTCGCACTCGGCAGCGCGATCAGCGGCTTCCTCCCGCTCCCCGAGATCCAGTACCTCGCCTACCTCCACAACGCCGAAGACCAGCTCCGCGGCGAGGCGGCGACGCTGCAGTTCTTCTCCCAGGGCCAGTACCGCAACGGGATGGTGGCGAGAATCGCCGGCTACGGCTACCAGAAGGGCTTCGGCGGCCACTTCCACAACGACGACTCCGTCGCCGTCCTCCGCGACATTCCGGGGCTCGTGATCGCGTCGCCCGCACGCCCCGACGACGCGGCCGCGATGTTGCGGACGTGTGTCGCGGCGGCGAAGACCGACGGATCCGTGTGCGCGTTTCTCGAGCCGATCGCGCTCTATCACCATCGCGACCTCTACGACGAAGGGGACAGCCTCTGGCTCGCATCGCCGTCGGTCGAGCACGTGCCGCTCGGGTCGGCCCGAACCTACGGCAACGGCTACGACCTGACGATCCTCACGTGGGGAAACGGCCTGCTGATGTCGCTCCGCGTGGCCAGGCGACTGGAGCAGCGCGGCATCGAGGCGAGGGTTGTCGACCTGCGCTGGCTCGCGCCGCTCCCGATCGAGGACATCGCCCGAGAGGCCGTCGCCACCCAGCGCGTGCTCGTCGTCGACGAGACCCGGCGGATGGGCGGGGTCTCGGAGGGCGTGATCGCACTCTTGATCGACGCCGGTTTCGCCGGTCAGCTGGCCCGGGTCACGAGCAAGGACTCGTTCGTCCCGCTCGGGGACGCAGCGAGCCTCGTGCTCGTTTCGGAGGACGAGATCGAGGCAGCGGCGCTCGCCCTGGTCTGACGACCGAGCCGGAGGCTCCGGTTCACGGCCCGCGTTCACCGCCACCGGAGCCACTAGCTGAATATCGAGAGGTGAGCGCCGGGGCCGGCAGTTCCCGGCTCGTGCACAAAACGCGCCGGGGCCCACGGGCGAGGAGAGGATTGACGGCGCCGCCGGCTTGACCCAAGATGGAGCTCGTACCGTCCCCGAGGAGCCAGGAAGGAACACATGAGCAGACGAAGCGCCGGTTGGACTGCTGTGCTCCTCATCGCTGCCCTGGCGCTCGTCTCGATCGGCGCAGCCGGCGCAGCGCCCAAGGGAGATCTCACCGTCACCCTCGGCACCGCCTCCGGTGAGTTCGACCCCTCGCAGGACGTCATCGTCACCGTCACGATCACGAACGAGACCGGGCGCACGGTTCGCATTCTCCGCTGGCTGACTCCGGTGGACGGCGTCGAGGAGCCGCTCTTCACGGTCACGCGAGACGGGCAACCGGTCGCCTACACCGGCCCCCACGCCAAGCGGCCGCAGGCAACCGGCAGAGACTACGTCTCGGTCAAGTCGGGCGAGAGCATCACGCGGGCAGTGGATCTCGGGGAGTCCTACGACCTGACGGGAACCGGCCAGTACGAGGTCGCATTCAACGTCTCCGCGTACGGGCTCCTGGACGAGAAGAAGTCGAACGTCCAGGCGCTCGTGTCCAGCGCGATCAGCCTCAAGGTAGGCGGGCGCGCCGCCAAGGGAGGAAAGCCCACGCCACCCCCGCCTCCGGCCCCGGGCGGCACCTCCTTCAACGCGTGCAGCACGACCCAGCAGTCCGTCCTGGCAGCCGCCCGCAACGCCGCCAAGACGTACGCTTCGGGAGCCCTCGGCTACCTCAACGCGGGCACCACCGGCTCGCGCTACACGACGTGGTTCGGCATCGTCGAGACGACCCGCTACGACACGGTCCGGAGCAACTTCGAGAAGATCTCGGGCCGGATGGCGGACGCCGGGATCACCTTCGACTGCAGCAGCAAGCGGAACGTCTACGCCTACGTCTATCCGAACGCTCCGTACACGATCTACCTCGGTCGCGTCTACTGGAATGCGCCCGCCACCGGAACCGACTCCCAGGCCGGGACGCTGATCCACGAGATGAGCCACTTCACCGTGGTGGCGGGCACGGACGACGTCGTCTACGGACAGGCGGGGGCGATGAACCTCGCGAGCACCGACCCCGCGTCGGCGATCCGGAACGCCGACAGCCACGAGTACTTCGCAGAGAACACCCCCGCCAGGTCGTAGACCCGGTACCACGACGGACGCCTCGGCGACCGTCACGAAGCGATCGCGGCCGACCGATCGGGTAGAACGGGAACGGTGAAGGCTTCGGAAACGGCTCGCTCGACCATGCGCCGGGCGATCAACACGGCGTCATTCGGTACGGGTCTCTCGTTCACGAACATGGCGATCGGCCTTCCACTCCTCGTCCTGGCGCGAGGCCACACCACGCTCCTCGCCGGCTCGCTGCTCGCGGTGAACACACTCTCGATCGCACTCGGAGCGCTCCTGGCGCTCGGGCTGCGGCGCTCGGAGCGAGGCGTTGGGTACGGCCTCTGCCTCATCGCAGCCGGCGCGCTCCTCATGAGCGCGCCGTCCACCGCGCTGCTCGCGGTCGGCGCGCTCACTCATGGCGCCGGCAACGGACTCGTCTGGGTCGGCATCCTCAGCGCGCTCGGCCATCGGGCCGGCGAGCGCGGCGCGGAGAGGTCGTTCGTGGGGCAGTACTCGAGGTACGTCTCCGGGAACATCAGCGGGGCCATCCTGACGGGGCTGGGAATCGCGATGCTCCGGGCGACAGGGCTGGAGAAGACGACGAGCATCGCGCTGATGTTCCTGCTCGGAGCATGTGGAGCGCTCCTTGCCCTCCCCCCCGTGGTCAGCTGGCTGCGCGAGGCTGCGCCGAGCGCGCCGGCGCGCCCGCGCTTGAGGCTGCTCGCCGGCCTGTCTCTGCAGGCGCCCGATCTCTTCCTGGTGGGGGCGATGGGCATGGCGATCACGCTCGTTCCCGTGATCCTGACCCAGGAGTTCGGCGTGCGACCGCTCTACATCGGCCTTGTCGGCGCGGCGACGGCGCTCGCCAAGATCGCCGGCTCGTTCGCCGCGGGTCGGATCGCGGGGGCAGCCGGGGCGCACGTCGCCGTCGGCTCGATGCTCGCGATCAGCGCAGCCTCCGCAGCGATCCTCATCGGCGTCTCCCAGGCGTGGCTCTACGTCGCCGTCACCCTGACGATGACGTTCTTCGGGGTCGGAGCATGGCCGATCATGGTCAGCGGCGCCCTCGCCCTCGTCCAGCCCCAAGACCGGGCCTCCGTCACGATCGCGTGGAACGTGCGCGAGTACACGACGATCGCGCTGGCGACGACGACCGGCGGATACCTGCTCGGGGCGCTCGCCGGACCTGCGGTCCTGCTCGGGCTCGCTGCCGCGCTGCTCGGGTGCTCCTCGCTCTCCGCGTTCGCAGTCCTGCGGGTCCCCGCAACGAAGAGCGTCGACGCCACTGGACGACGGAGCTGGCCCGGCGTCGCCTGACTGCCGACGGAAGCCGCGACGGGGGCCTGCCGCGCAGGCCGCGTGAGTCGGGCACACTCTCTTCCATGAGTGGAGCATCCATCGGCGAGCCGGCGAGCGACCCGAACGGCGTCGACCTGGCCGCAGTCGGGGAGATCGTCGATCGCTATCGCGACGATCCCGCCGCGGGGCGCCATCCGTTCGCAACGAGCGTTCGCTGGCTCGGTGGCTACAGGACCGAAACCTCGCTGCCGGGCACCACGGTGGTGCTCGGTGACGAGCCGACCGAGCTCGCGGGCGGCGGCACGGGGCCCTCGCCCGAGGACATGCTGCTGACGGCGATCGGCCAGTGCCTGATCGTGGGGATCGCGGGCAGCGCCTCTGCGCGTGGGATCACGATCGACTCGCTCGCGGTCGACGTCAGCGGCGTCGTGAACCTCACTGCCGCCTACGGGATCGAGCCCGGCAGCCCGGGCTTCGCGAGCATCGATATCGCCGTGCGCCTCGAGAGCGACACGCCCCGCCCCGAGCTCGAGCAGCTCGTCGCGCGGGCACTCGAGCTCGCACCTATCCCCAACACCGTGATGCACCCCGTGCCGGTCGCGGCACGCCTCGCTTGATCGCGCGCCTCGGGCGCGTCGACCGGGGATCGAGCCGTCGCGGTGGCCGTCACCTCGGCCCGCGAGCTCGTTGCACCATTAGCTCGATGCGTCGTTTGCCTTCCCGCTGAGCAGCCGTTCGACATAGGCAAGCTCGTGGGCGAGCTCGCGCAGAGCCGCTCGACCGTTGAGCGGCGCGCGGAGGTGGTCGACGGCGAATCCTCCCCGGTAGCGACCCGCAAGCGCGTGGATGATCTCCTCCCAGTCGAGAACACCCGCTTCGAGTCTCGCGTAGTCGAGAACCCAGGTTCCCTCGCGCTGCCTCGGTGCAACGTTTTTGAGGTGGACGTGGGCGAGGTAGCGCCCGAGCTGGTCTACCGCGAGTCGTGGTGCCACGTGGCCTTCGCGGGCCATGTTGCCGGGGTCGTAGAGCACGCCGACTTCGCGGGGGTCGTGCTCGCCGACGAGAGCCAGGGCAAGTCCCGGCGACGGTGCGATCGTCTGCGGTGCGACCTCGACGAGAACACGCACCCTCAGCGGCGCTGCGAGGTCGACGAGTCCCGCGAGCGCGTCGCGGCAACGCTTCTGCGCCGCGGCCAGACCCGCATGCCCCATCGGCGGGGCGAACACCCGCAGGCTCGGGGCGCCCAGCTCGGAGGCGAGTCGGAGGAAGGTACGGAGCCGGGCCGGCTGGGCCAGCGTCGCACGCGGATCCTGAACCGCGAGACCGAAGACGGCCACGCCGGCTCGGTCGCACGCGACGCGCGCTTGGCGGGCATCGGATCGGTCGCGGATCGCCTCACCTGGCCCGCACCCCCACTCGGCCCCCGACGCCCCGAGCTCGACGGCGGCCGCGACGATCTCGTCGCTGCCCCAGCCGGGCAGCGTGGAGCTGAAGACGCCGATCCGCGGATCGAGCGCCTTGCCCGCAGGGGGAGCAGGCGACCGCGTCTCGAGTGAACGTCGCACGGGACGAGGTCGAGGCGACATCGGAATTCAGGCGCCGCGGTGACGGCGGGAACGCGCGGCCTCTCCCGCTGGCTCGATGGTTTCCACGACGTAACCCGGCATCCGGCCGCCCTACGAGGCGGCGGCCATGTCCGTGAACTTGGCGTACCGCTTCAGGAAGCTCAGCTTGATCGAGTCGGTCGGCCCGTTGCGGTGCTTCGCGAGGATCACCTCGGCGAGCCCCTGCGAGTCGGACTCCTCGCCGTTGTAGTACTCGTCGCGATAGACGAAGGCGACGAGATCCGCGTCCTGCTCGATCGAGCCGCTCTCCCGCAGGTCGGACAGGATCGGGCGCTTGTCGTGGCGCTGCTCGACGGCGCGCGAGAGCTGCGAGAGCGCGAGGATCGGAACCTCGAGGTCGCGGGCCAGAACCTTCAGCTGACGTGAGATCTGCGAGACCTCCTGGACCCGGTTCTCGGGGTTCGAGCCCGAGGTCATCAGCTGGAGGTAGTCGACGATGATCATTCCCAGCTTCGGCTCGCGCGACTTCAGCCGCCGGGCCTTCGAACGCAGCTCCATCATCGTGATCGAGCCGGTGTCGTCGACGTAGATCGGAGCCTTCATCAGCTTGTCGCACGCGGCGGTGAGCCGCGGCCAGTCGTCCTGGGCGAGCCGGCCCGAGCGGAGGCGCTGCGACTCGACCTTGGCCTCGCTGCACATCAGACGCTGCGTCACCTCGGACTTCGACATCTCGAGCGTGAACAGGGCGACCGGCGTCTCGTGGCGAACGGCCAGGTTCGCGGCCGTGCAGAGAGCGAGCGCCGACTTCCCCATCGAGGGACGGGCGGCGATGATCACGAGGTTGCCCGGCTGGAAGCCCGAGGTCAGCTTGTCGAGCTCGCGGAACCCCGAAGGGATCCCGGTCACGTCGACGCCTGCCTCGTAGAGATGCATGATCCGGGCGAAGCTCTCGTTGAGGAGGTCGTGGATGTGGGCGAAGTCCCCGCTGACGCGCTCCTGCGCGAGCTCGAACACCATCTGCTCCGCGCGGTCGACGAGGTCCGTCGTCTCGCCCGGTCGCGTCTGGCCGAGCCGCTGGATCTCCTGGCCGACGCGGACGAGCCCTCGCAGCGTCGCCATCTCCTTGACGATCCGGGCGTAGTGCTCGGCGTTCGAGGTCGCCGGCACCACGGCGGCGAGCTCGGCGATCTTCGCCGTCCCGCCGACGCGCTCGAGCTCGCCGCGCTCGTCGAGCTCGTTGGCGAGCGTGATCGCGTCGACCGGCTCTCCCTTGCCGTAGAGCGCCAGCGCGGCACGGTAGATCGTCCCGTGCGAGTCGCGGTAGAAGTCGGCCGCGTCGACCACCTCGGTGACGGCGCCGATCGCCGTCGCCGAGAGCAGCATCGCGCCGAGGACCGACTCCTCGGCCTCCAGGTTCTGCGGCGGCACGATCGCCGAAGGGCTGGGCGCGACGGTCACGGGCGCAGTCAACCTGTCCCGAAGGTGCAAGGCAACCACAGCCCGATACCGGCGAACAGCGGTCGGTTGCAGGGTAAACAGAACATGTGTTCCTAGTCTATCCCCCGCCCCGGATGTCTTTTCCCCAATCGGCGCACCGGTTATCCACCGACGATTCCCGCTAGGAGCGGGAAGTCCGGCCGACGTTCCACAGGCCCCTGTGGAACGTTCGACGGCTCCGGTGGCTCGCTCGCGCGGGCCACCGGAGCCGCGTTGCTACGGCCCGGGCGCGACCTCGGTCTCGTCGGCCTCTGCTTCGGCGGGCCGGCCGTCCTCACCCGATGCGGCCTCCGCCAGGGAAACTGCAGGGTCGGGAGCGTCCTCTGCGTCCGTCTCGAGGTCGGCGATCCGTGCGATCTCGCGGGCCTCGGCCCGCTCCCACTCGGCCTCTTCCGCAACCGCGGCAGCGGCTGCAGCAGCTTCGGCCTCGGCCTCCGCGACGGCCGCAGCCTCGGCGGCCTCCATCGCGGCCAACTCCTCCTCGGGGGGCAGCTCGCCGCCCTCGGGCACCACCATCAGCTTCAGTTCGGCCGAGACCCCTTCGAAGACGTCGATGGGGACCGTGAAGCGACCGATTCGCTTGATGTTGTCGACGCCGATCTTGCGACGGTCGACCCGGATCTTGCGGGTGCGCCAGATCTCGTCGGCGATGTCGGTCGTCGTGACGGAGCCGAACAGCGAGCCGGTCGGCCCGGACTTGACGTCGAAGCGGAGAACCGTCTTCCCGAGCGTGGCGGCGATCTCGGCCGCCTGCTCCGCGCTGCGGGCCTCGTGCATCGCCTTCTGGGCCTCGATGCGCTTCACCTCGGCGACCCGGCCCTCCGTTGCCACCTCTGCGAGGTTCCGCGGCAGCAGGAAGTTGCGGGCGTAGCCGCGGGCGACGTTGACGACCTCGCCACGCAGGCCGAGCTTCTCGACGTCCTTGAGCAGAATCACGTTCATCAGGCTCTCCTAGTCCGCGACGTAGGGCAGAAGCGCGACCTCACGGGCCCGCTTGACCGCTACCGCGACCTGACGCTGGTGCCGCCGGCACGCGCCGGTGATGCGGCGGTTGCGGATCTTGCCCTTCTCGGAGACGTAGCGCCGTAGCTGGTTGACGTTCTTGTAGTCCACCTCTGTGATCTTGTCCTTGCAGAAGTGGCAGCTCTTGCGCCGCCCGGGGGCGGAGCTGGAGCTGGGGCGCTTGCGCGCTGGTGTTTTCTGGGCCATGGTCGGGTCTCCTAGAACGGGATGTCGTCGTCGGTGGGTGCGGTCGGGAAGTCGGCGCCGCCGGTCTGGGCTGCGCCCGCGGGGACGAACGACCCGGAGCCGCCGCCGTCGCCGTCACCGCGACTGCCCAGGAACTGCACGTTGTCGGCGACGATCTCGACTGCCTGCCGCTTGCCGGAGCCGTCGGTCGCCTCCCACTCGCGCCACTCGAGTCGGCCGTCGATCGCGACCGGGCGTCCCTTGGAGAGGTACTGCGCGCAGCTCTCTCCCTGGGCACCCCAGACCGACACGTCGAAGTAGTTCGGCTTGTCCGTCCACTGACCGGACTCGTCCTTGCGCCGTGTGTTCACGGCGATGCGGAGCGAGCACAGCGCCGTGCCCGACGGCAGGTGCTTCATCTCCGGGTCGCGCGTCAGGTTGCCGACCAGAACGACGCGGTTGATGTTTGCGGCCATCAGTCCTCATCCTCCTCTGCGAGATCGTCGATCACGGCATCGTGACTTGCCGGGGCCGCGACGGGAAGTGGCTCGGACGGACCTCCCTCGGGACGACGTGTCGCGAGGTGACGCATCACGTTGTCGTCGATCTTGAGCACGCGGGTGATCTCGTCGAGCGTCTCCGGTGGAGCGCTGAAGAGCAACAGGTGGTAGTTCCCGTCGGCCTTCTTGTCGATCTCGTAGGCGAGCTTGCGCTTGCCCCAGGCGTCGTGACGCGTGAACGTGCCACCGCCCTTCTCGATCAGGCCGCGCACGCGCGCGACGACCTCCGCCTGCGGCTCCTCGGCGAGGTCTGGGTCCAACAACAGCAGGATCTCGTAATCGATCACGGGTTCCCTTATCTCCTTCCTTCGGTCTTAGGCGGCCTCACCGGCAAGCACGAGCAGGGAATGGCCCGGGCGTGGAGAGGCAGGAAGCCCCGGTACGGTAGCTGAGAACCGTGAATCGGGCTCATCGCGAGCCGCCCGCCGCTGCGACGCCGCCGGTCGCGATACCATCGACCCGTGAAGCGCGTGCTCGCCTGGTTCGCCGGTCTCGCCGGCATCGCTGCCCTGGGGCGCTACGCCTCGCGACGCACCTACCGGGCGCCGAGCCTCGAGAACGGTCCCGAGACCGCGGTCTCCGACCCGGCCGAGGAGTTGCGACGCAGACTCGCGGATGCGCGCGAGGCCGAGCCCGACGTCGCGACGGAGCAGGACGAAAGCCTCGAGGCGCGGCGCGCGCGCGTCCACGCGAAGGCCCGTGAGGCGATCGACGCGATGGACGACGACGGGGCGTCTACGTGAGCGCGCCGGAGAGCACCGCCCACGGCCGTCCTCTCGGTTCGGGGCCGGAGGGATCGGACGATCTCGCAGGCGTGGTCCGCGAGCTGTCCGATCGGATCGAGGCTCTGCAGGCCGATGTCCGCCGGCTCGGAGGGCCAGGGCTCCCCACCGCCGAGCCCGGCTGGAACGACGAGAGTGCCGCTCCTGCCGATGCCCCCTCCTACGCGTGGATCAGCTCGATCGGGGCACCGGTGCGCCGTCGACCCGCCGTTCCGCGGCTGCTGCTCGAGGTTCTCTTCCTTGCCGGCGTTGCGGTGGCAGCGGCGCTCGCCGAGCTCGACGCGGGCGCGATCGCCGCCGTCATGGCCGCAGCCTGGCTGCTCGTCGGCCTGATCGAATGGGCTGCGACCGCCGCCGAGCGCCGCCGTGACCTCGTCCCGCTGCTCGAGCCGATTGCCCCTGCCGAGCCGCACGCAGCCGACCCGGCGTGGTTCGTGGCGCCCGTGCAGCACACGATGATCGAGCCCGCCCTCGACGCGCCCACGACCGTGACCAAGCTTCCGCCCGCAGTACCCGACCTGGACGCCACGGTCGAGCGCCCGCCCGACGCCTGAGCCGCCGCGTAGCGCGTTCAGGCGCTGTGCGCCGCTGCGGCCGCCGCACCCGACCGCTTCACTAGTCTCGCGCGATGCTTTTTCCCACCGCCACCTTCGCGATCTTCTTCCTGATCGTGCTGCCGCTTTCGTGGCTCGCGATGCCGAAGGTGCACCGATGGCGGCCCCTGATTCTCGTCGCGAGTTACGTCTTCTACAGCTGGTGGGACTGGCGCTTCATCTTTCTCCTCGCGGGCTGCACGATCTGGAACCAGGTTCTCGCCGTCCGCATCCATCACGCCACGAGCGAGGCCCAGCGGAAGACGCTCCTCGCGGCAGCGCTGATCGGCAACCTGGGCGTCCTCGGCTACTTCAAGTACTACGACTTCTTCGTCAGCTCGTCGCAGAACCTGGCGTCGGTCGTGGGCGTCGACGTGCCGCTCTCGATCCGCACGATCGTGCTCCCGGTCGGGATCTCGTTCTACACGTTCATGGCGATCAGCTACGTGGTGGACACCTATCGCGGCGAGTTCGTGCCGACCACGCTCGAGAAGTTCGCCGTCTACCTCTCGTTCTTCCCGCACCTCGTTGCAGGCCCGATCGTGCGGCCCGGCGAGCTGATCCCCCAGCTCGAGACACCGCGCAACCCACGCCGCGTCGACACGAGCCGCGCCTTCTATCTGATCGCGACCGGGCTGTTCAAGAAGGTGGTGATCGCGAACTACCTCGCCTCCAACATCGTCGACGAGGTGTTCGGAGCGCCGAACAGCCATTCGTCGCTCGAGATCCTGATCGGGATCTACGCGTACGCCGTGCAGATCTACGCCGACTTCTCGGGCTACACGGACATCGCGATCGGGCTCGCGCTCCTGCTCGGATTCAACTTCCCGCGGAACTTCGACTCGCCGTACGCAGCCGTCTCGATCCAGGACTTCTGGCGACGCTGGCACATGACGCTGTCGCGGTGGCTCCGCGACTACGTCTACATCCCGCTCGGCGGCAACCGCAAGCGGTACGGTCATCACCTACCGGAACCTGCTGCTGACGATGCTGATCGGTGGGCTCTGGCACGGGGCCGGCTGGACCTTCGTCGTCTGGGGCGGCATCCACGGCGTCGGGTTGGCGGCCGAGCGATGGCGGCGTGAGCGGCCGGGATACACGCCACGGGCCGACACACGACGGCGGCGCATCGTGGCGCGGCTGATCACGTTCAACATCGTCTGTCTCGCCTGGGTCTTCTTCCGCGCCGACAGCTTCGACAGCGCCTGGAGCCTCCTCACGGGGCTCGTCGACGGCTGGGGTGAGCCGTCCCCGCTCGTCACCTCGGGCGTCCTGCTCGCGATCGCTGTCGGCATCGGCTCGCAGTACCTGCCGGCCCGCTTCCCGTACGCAGTGATGGAGCGGTTCGGGCGGCTCCCGGTGCTCGGCCAGGCTGTTGTGCTCGCGTTCGCGCTGATGGTGACGAACACCCTGGGCCCCGAGGGCGTGGCACCCTTTATCTACTTCCGCTTCTGATGACACGAGCCGAGCCGCCAGAGTTCAGGGACCCCGCCAACGAGCAGCACCCCGCGGGCGGACGGCGCCTCGCGAGCGCGGGCCACGCACTCGTCGTCGCGCTCGTCGCGCTCCTCTTCGGCTCCCTCCTGATAGCGCCGGGCATGCACAAGGCTGCCTTCAACGGTCAGCCCGGCGTCAAGCGCGATGTCGCGCTCGCGCTCACCGGGCCGCTCGCCGACGTCAGTCATGCACTCCTGCTCGATCGACCCCGTGCCCTCGTGCAAGACCTCGTGGGCCGGGATGGAGGCGACCGGATCGACGTCGAGATCGTCGTCCCACCCCCCGCCGCCGCGCCGTCGCGCCCCGACGTGAAGCCGGCACCGAAGCCCGGTGGAGCGCCGGCCAAGCCGACCACGCCGGTGAAACCGGCCAAGCTCGTCTTCACCCCGAAGAAGAAGCTCCGGATCTGGGTCGCCGGTGACTCACTCGTGATCGTCCCCGGCTATGCGATCGTGCGCGCCGCCGGCGCGAGCCCGGTGATTCAGTCCGTCGGCGGCGTCGACGGGAACGTCGCGACAGGGCTGACGCGCCCCGACGTCTTCAACTGGTTCCAGGAGATCGCTGCGCGCGTGAAGAAGCTGCGACCGAAGGTCGTCGTCGTCAACTTCGGGGCGAACGACAACCACGACTACATGACCGGTCTGCCGCCCGGGACGTCGATCGGGGGGTTCGGAGGCCCGAGCTGGACGGCCGAGTACCGCCGCCGCGTCGCCGCCATCATGGGCACGATCAATCGGGCGGGAGCGGTCGTGGTCTGGATCGGACTGCCGATCGCCCGCAGCGAGACGCAGACACAGCGGTTCGACCGGATCAACGCGATCGTCCAGAAGGAGGCGAAGAGGCGGCCGGGCAAAGCGGTCTTCGTCGACACCTACACCATGTTCGCGGGGGACAACGGCGAGTTCACCGAGTACCTGCAGAATGCGCGGGGGGAGACGATCAAGGTGCGGGCCGGCGACGGCGTGCACTTCGACCCGGCGGGCGGGGACATCATCGCCCGCGAGGTGCTGAAACAGCTGAACGAGCTGTTCGACCTGACGAGCTGGCGCAAGCAGCCCAAGAGCTAGGGGCCGCCGGTCAGACCTGGCGGCGGGCCGAGCTCACCGGGCGCGCGGGCGGACGAGCGTGATCACGCGGCAAGTAGGGAGCGCGGAGCGGAGGCAGCGGCCCGAGCTTGAGGCTCGCAAGCCGGGCCGCCGGATGCGCCGTACCGTGCGTGCCGTTGGTCAGGCCCGCCCGGTTGAACGCCATGACGACGAAGAACAGTCGCCTCCACCCCTCCGCTGCGAGCGTGTTCTTGAGCGTCTGGCCGCTCTCGGCGCCGATGCGGAGCCCGCGCCGCGACGGGGTGACGAAGGCGTCGTACACGTAGACCGCGTCCTCCGGCACGACGAGGACGTGTCCGAGATCGGGGAAGGTCACGTTCCGACGGTGCGCCCACGTCGTGCCGACGACGACACCGTCCGAGAGCGCGGCGAAGCAGCGCTCGCCGCACTCCAGGCGGCGTTCGAGCTCCGAGCGCGGGAGGTCGGGCCGATGGGTCACGAGCGCGTCGAGATCGCCCGGGCCGAGAAAGGCGAACTCGAGCGGGATTGCGGCTCGAGGTGGCTCGACCAGCTGCTGCATGCTCGACTCGAAGACGATCAGCCGGTGATAGCCGAGCCCCGGCAGCGCATGAACCACGACCGCACGCGCACCGCCGCGGCGGTAGACCTCTCGAAGCCTGACGAGCCGCCGCCGAACCGCTCGGAGCGGAGCGGAACGAGCAGCGGAAGCCGCTGCGCGGGCTGCTCGACCCGCGGCGGCGACCGGCTTTCCCCCGACCGCGGTTGGCTCGGGAGACGAGGACGAGATGCCGGGAAAACGTGAGCTCACCGGCACTCAGGGTAGTCGAGCGCCTTTTGGAGGAGCATCGCGAGCGCGTCGCGTCGACTCGCGACCGAGGCCAGCCGGGCAAGAGCGCAGCCCGGCTCAGGTGGTCTCGACAGCGGGCAGCGGCGCGCCCGCAAGTTGGCCGCCCGCGCACTCCTCGGCCCTGACGGTCCGGCGCGGGTTCTCGATCCACAGTGCGGCGATCACGCCGCCGCCACCCACGAGTGCGGCACAGCAGACGACGGCGATCCGAAACGCCCGGACCGAGTCGGCGTCCGCCGCGAACGTCTCGCCGGTCAGCGTGCTCGCAATCACCGCACCGATCGCTGCGATCCCGACCAGGCCGGCGACACGGGCGACCGCGTTGTTGATCGCCGATGCGATCCCCGCGTCGGAGTCGTCCGCGTCGGCGAGCACCGCTGCCGTGAGCGGGGCGACCGTCATCGAGAGACCGACAGAGAAGACGACGAGCGCCGGCAGCAGATCGCTGGCGAATGACGTCGTCTGGTCGGCCCGGAGGAAGAGGAGGATCCCCGCCGTGGCGACGAGTGGGCCGCCGCCCATGAACAGCCGTGGCCCGTGCCGGTCGGCCAGTGCCCCCATCCGGCTCGAGAGCGCGAACATGATCAGCGTCGAGGGAATCGTGGTGAGGCTCGCCTTCAGCGCCGAGTAGCCCGCCACCTGCTGCAGGAAGATGAAGAGGAAGAAGAACAGGATCGAGAGGCCCGCGTACATGGTCAGCGTCTCGAGGTTGCCGATCACGAAGTTGCGGCGGGTGAAGAGGTCGAGCCGGAGCATCGGGTACGACGCGCGCTGCTCGTAGACGACGAACGAGCCGAGAGCGACGATTCCCCCGATCAGGGGCGCGAGCGTGCCGACGCCGCTCCAGCCGAAGCGCGGCTGCTCGGTCAGGCCGAAGACGATCCCCGAGAGGCCGAGTACGCACAGAACGGCACCGACCACATCGACCGGCCGCCGCACCGACGGTCCGTCGGCGACCGCCGCCCGTGCGAAGAGCAGGGTGACGAGGACGAGCGGCACGTTGACGGCGAAGATCCACCGCCACGAGGCGTTGTCGACGATGACCCCACCGACGAGAGGGCCGACGATCACGGAGATCCCGCCCCATGCCGTCCAGGCGCCGATCGCGGCCCCGCGCTCGTTCCCGGAGAAGGCGGCCACGATGATCGCGAGCGAGCTCGGGGCGAGGAGAGCGCCGGCGGCGCCCTGCAACGCGCGCGCGGCGATCAGGGTCTCGACCGTCGGAGCCAGCGCGCACGCGAGCGAGAGCACTCCGAACGCCGCGAGGCCGACCATGAAGACGCGGCGCTTGCCGTAGATGTCACCGAGCGAGCCGCCCACGAGAATCAGGGAGCCGAGCGTGAGCGTGTACGCATTCGCGATCCACTGCTGCGACTGCAGCCCACCACCCAGGTCGGCCTGGATCGCGGGCAGCGCAATGTTGACGATCGTCCCGTCGATCGCCGCCACGCTCGAACCGAGGATCGCCGCGATCAACGTCAGCCGCTGAACGCGCGTCATCGGACGGGGTGGGAGGCGTGGAAGGGTGGGGGCGGGCGAGCCGCCCCCACGCCTTCGCTACGCGCGCGCTCCAGCCAGGATCTCGACCAGCGGCGCTTCGAACAGGTCGGCGGAACGGATCGTGCCGCCGGCCATTCGAACGATCTCCTCGCGCTTCGCGGCGAACCGGCGCTCGGCGTCCTCGGCACCCTCTTTCGTCTCCCAGAGGATGACGTTGCGCCAGCGGTGGCTCTCTTCGTCGATGAGCGTGATGAAACCGGCGAAGCCGTCCACCTCGCTCATTCCCGGGAGAACCCTGTCGCGGATGATGCCGAGGACCTCGTCCCGCTTGGCCGCACCGACCCCATCCACTTCGACCAGACGTGCGTACACGTGCGCCTCCTTTCGTCGGTCAACCTCGATGATACGCCTCTCGCCACGCGCTCGACAAACCCCCGAGCACCAGCGCGCTGCGAACGAGCGCCGACCATCCGAGCCCGAAGGCGCGGGTGCGCGACGCGCGAAACGACATCGGAGAGGTCGTTCAGCGCCTCCGAAAGCGGCGGCTAAGGCTTCCGACGCCGGCGCTCTGCCCGGCGATGCGCCCGGTCGTCCCGGCCGTCCTCGCGAGCCGCCCAGACCATCAACCCGAGCCAGAGAAGCGTGCCCGCCAGGGCGAGGGCGGCAAGGATGACTCCGCCGATCAACACACGCATGTTGTAGCGGCGGAGCCGCAGCCCGCGCGCCGCCCGCGTGACTCCGGGCGGAAATTCGACGACCGGGCGAGCACCGGTCGCGCGTGCGATGCCGCCCCCGGTGGCCGTTCTACGCCGCCCATGCGGCGGATAGAACGGCCACCTTCAGGCAGCGATCGCGGACGGTTCGCGCGACTACTCCGGGCTGAACCCGCCGGGCTGGCACCCGATGCCGACCCACGCGAGCCCCGACTCGCCGGCGACCATCTGCCTGCGCGCCTCGGGCGGCAAGAAAACGAAGACGCCGGGTCGGAGCTCGACCTCCTCGCCGTCGACGCGGATCTTGCCTCCGCCTCGGATGATCGCGTAGACCTCTTCCTGCCCATCCTCCACGTGGTCGTGCTCCGGGCCCTCTTTCGTCGGCGGGAGCTCCAACTCGTTGATCCCGAACGCGCTCACGCCCAATGCCTCGCGGAGCGGCTTGAACACGCCGTGTTTCGCCTCCACCGTGCTGGCGTCCACTATCCCGTACGCCATCTCGAGCCTCCAGTCGTCGAGCGAATTGATTCCGACGAACGATATCGACCCGGGGCCACAGCCTCGAGACCGGCGGTCACCGAGCCGCCCGATCGCTCCGGGGAATGACGAGCGCGTCTTCCAGGCAACGCTTGACCGCAGGCGTTCGACGGAGCGTCGCTAGGCCCGAGCGGGCCGAACCTCGGCCCCGAGCTGCTGGAACATGTCCCAGTGGTCTGTTTCGTGCCAGTGGGTCGTGACGAGACCGTCGAAGAACTCGAAAATGTCGATCCCGCTCAGTTCGAACGTCTTCCCGGTCGCCGGGAACGTCACGAAGTCGCCGGTATGGACAGCCCGATAGATAACGCGGCTCACCACGCTGCTCCCGCAGGCAAACAGCTTGTCGACCTCGACCGCGAAATCCGAGAAGTGAGCCAACCATGAGTTCGCTCCCTCGGCGAATTCCTGGACGGTGGTCTGCTCGCCGTTCAGGCAGAACGTCGGGGCGTAGAAATCGCTGGCGGCCGCGACGTCTCCGTTACTCCAGACGTCCTTCCAGTAGCTCCGAACGCTTCCCACGCTCGCTGGCTCGGCCATACAGCGAGTCTAGTGCGAGGAGGCTCCGGTGACAGGAGTCCTCGCCTCGGGCGGCATTCCCGAGGGTGGCGCAGGCGAGCGAGGTTCGGCCGGGCGGGCCGGATTCGGTGACCGCGAAGCGGCTTCGCCGATGCGCCGTCGATGTCGAGCGACCGTGTGTAAGGCGCAGGTCCGCGCGTAAACACCGACACCCGCGTACCGGCCGCCCTAACAATCTTCACCAGGCCGCAGCCGGTCTCAGGAGGGGCGTAGCAACCGCGCGCAGACCGTGTCGGAACCACTGCTCCCACTCAGCCGAGGCTCAGCCACGCTCACCGGCGGGCAGCAGCCAGACGTCCGGGTGGTTGAGCATCCAGTCTGCCCTCGGTCTGCTCGGCGGTCGTCTTGAAGGTGTATCGACCCACCGTCGGCGCGTACGGCCACCAGAGGTCGGTAGCGGCCGAGCGCTGGCATCGGTCGCCCTACGCCCCCGAGGCCGGCCGGCGCCCTCGATCGCCAAGCCCAACCGACCCTGGGCCGAGCGGCTGCCGGACTCGTCTGGGGCGGTTGCCAGTCTGGCCGTATCGCCGATGGCGGTGGCGTGACTGGCCCCGGTGGCGTGCTGTTGCCGATCTCGCTACAGTCGTCCGAAATCACGCGACGGCAGCGCAACCCGCATCTCTTCGGAACCCGAGTCTGTCGGAACCGGAGCTAGGGCCCCAATCGAGTCGCGCCCCGAGAGAGGAGCTTGCAGCATGGTCAAGCGCTCGTCCGTCCGTATCCTCGTGCTCTCCGCGACTGTGCTGTCGGCGCTGGTAGCGCCTCAGCTCGCCTCTGCCCGTTCGCGTGAAGAGCCGATCTCCGTCAAGTTGGTCGCCATGACACAGCCGTTGCAAACCGGCTGCCACGGGTCGACCTTCGCGGTCGTGGCGGACCTGGCGGACGCCGCGGAGTACCACGTGACCTGGACATCGACCACCGCCCCCGGGCGCGAGTACACGCTGATCTTCAACCGCCACGAGCGCGGGAACCTCCAGTTCACGGAGTTCCCGACGTGGAGCCCTGGCAAGGGGCTCGTCGCGGGTCTCCTCGTCGGCAACAGCAGCGACGGTCCCGGCACCGCCGAGGAGGACTGCACCACGGTCCGCGCCAAGCACGAGGCCAACTACGCCGTGGTGCGTGCAACGGTGATCCGCTACACGCCGGACGTGCCCAAGCTCAAAGCTCCCGCGTACCAGTTGTCGTCCATCGCCGTCACCGGCCGCAACGACGGCCCGAGCGGGAAGGACACATGCATGGTTGCGCATTTCGTGACGTTCCCTGCGATCCCGGGGGCGTTGCGTTACCGCATTACGATCACCGACAAGATCACCGGAGTCCTTCGCAGCTACACCAAGGTCGTCGACGCAGCCGACGTGAACCCGAACCCGCCGGCCGCGACCAAGCTCCGCCCGTACCGGAAGGCCGGTCGGATCGGCCACTACCTCCTTGCCAGCAAGGTTGGCAGGTGGGGCTGCACACATGCCGAGTGGTTCGTCGCCGAGAGGGTGATGAAGGTGACGGTGAAGGCCGAGAAGTCCTGACGCGCGGGGCCGTCTAGTTCTCCACGTCGTCCGGATCCTCGCTACGAGGTACTCGGACTGATGAGGCTCTGCGAACCTCACCGCAGCGGTTTTCAGGAGGGGCGCAGCAACTGCGCGCAGATCGTGTCGCCGAACCACTGTTCCCACTCGGCCGAGGTCCAGCCACGGTCGCCTGCGAGCAGCAACCAGACGTCCGGGTGGTTGAGCGTCCAGAGGATGTCGGTGGCGCGGTTCGCGTCGAGGTCGGGCCGGAGAGCGTTCTTCGCGCGCAGCGACTCCACGATCGCACGCTGGTTGTCGTAGAAATCGGCCTGGATCCGCCCCCACAACCGCGAGATCTCCGCGTCGAGTTGAGCGGCGCTGCGAATCACCCCCAGGAGGGCACCGGCCCGCTCCTTGACGATGCGAGAGTTGGCCGCGACCAGGCGGAGCTGGCGCTCGGGATCGGGCTCCTCGAGCACCTCTCGATACCACTGCCGCTCTCCGACGGCGAGGTCTTCCTCGTCTCCACGCAGGAGGAGGTGCCAGAGCGCCCGCAGGAGCCCGCTCTTCGTCTCGAACACCACGTACACCGTCTTGAGCGCGACCCCCGCTTCGGCCGCGATCGACGCCATCGTGGTCGCCGCGTAGCCCCCGTGCTCGAAGCGCTCCTGCGCGGCGCGAAGGATCTGGCTGCGCGTCTCGGCGGCCTGAGCACGACGGCGAGGCGACACATACCGTCGCGTGCCCTTGACGTCGTCCGTCATTTCAGTACACTACCAATTCTTTCATTACACTCTACGAGTCATCAATAGGGATAGGAGACGACCATGAGTACCGGAAGCATCGTCGAGCAGTCGGATGATCGACCACACACGGGGCAAGGAAGCGCCGACGAAGACGTCCGTGCCCGTCTGCGCGGCATGTGGGCCGCTGTCGCGCCGGGGTGGGAGGAGCACGCGGCGTACGCGGATGCGCGGGGCTCGAAAGCCGCGGAGGTGATGCTCGACCTCACTGCGCCCCTGCCGGGCGAGCGGGTGCTCGAGTTGGCCTGCGGACCGGCAGGGCTCGGGCTCGCAGCCGCCGAGCGCGTGGGTTCCGACGGAGAGGTCGTCCTGTCCGACGTCGTTGCCGAGATGACGGCGATCGCCTCGTCACGCGCCGCCGCCCGCGGGCTTGCGAACGTGAGCACACGGGTCCTCGACCTCGAGCACATCGAGGAGACCGACGCGAGCTACGACGTCGTCCTCTGCCGCGAGGGGCTGATGTTCGTGCCCGACCCTGCTGAGGCCGCCCGCGAGATAGGACGCGTCCTGCGGCCCGGTGGCCGGTTCGCCGTGGCCGTCTGGGGGCCGCGCGAACGAAACCCATGGCTCGGGATCGTCTTCGATGCGGTGAGCGAGCAGACCGGGGCGCCGGTCCCGCCTCCCGGCGTCCCGGGGCCATTCTCGCTGGCCGACGCCGACGCTCTGCAACGCCTCTTCTCGGGAGCCCAGTTCGCCGACGTGAGCGTGTCCGAGATCGCCGTTCCGCTGCGGGCCGCTTCGTTCGACGAGTGGTGGGGCCGCACCTGCGCTCTCGCGGGCCCGCTGGCCCGGTTGCTCGGGTCGATGTCGGAGGAGGCCGCCGGGGCGATCCGTGAGCGCGCCAGGCTCGCTGCGCGTGGTTACGACACGCCCTCGGGGCTGGAGCTACCGGGCGTCACCCTGCTCGTCGCGGGGAGGCGTCGCCCCTGAGCGTCGATGAAGACCAGGCCCTGCGGTGGGGACTCCGCGAAAACAGTCCCGCCGTGTCACATGGACGCGTCGCTCTGCGGTTCTACGACGCGTCGGTCTGCGATTCGACGATCTCTTTGCGGAAGCCGCAAACGGCCAACGGAGCGGCGCCGGAGTCGAACCGACGGAGCGTGGGGTTGCCACACCGACAGGTTCTCGAAAACGCACAGTCGCGTCTTGAGATGCGGGTAACGCTGGCGGTTCTGCGCCCTTCCGTAACTGAATGCGCCACCCCGCGCGTCACTCGGTGGATCACTACGCGACCGACTCGGCGCGTGCCCGCGCGATCGCGTCGACGGTCTGCTCGACGTCCCGCTCGTTCGTCGACCAGTTCGAGACCGAGATCCGGAGAAGCCGCTCTCCACGCCAGGTCGTCGCTCCGAGCCAGCACGTCCCGTCCGCCTGGATCAGCCGCTCGACCCTGTTCGTGAGGTCCGCGCCACCGACGCGGACGAGGATCTGGTTGAGCACGACCTCGTTGACCACGTCGATGTCGTCGAGATCGTCGAGGAGTACCGCGCAATGGCGCGCGAGCGCGCACGACCTCTCGACGAGGTCGGCTACCCCCGACCGTCCGAGAGAGCGGAGCGCGGCCCAGGCCGCGAAGCCACGTGCCCGTCGCGAAGACTCCGGCACGAAGTCGCCGCCGCCGAAGGCCCGGCCGGCAACCTGTCCCGTGAGGTACGAGGCGGTGTACTCCATCGCGGTGACGTGGACGTCGGGATGCGCACAGAACACGAATCCCGAGTCGTAGGGCACGTTCAGCCACTTGTGGCCGTCACATGCCCACGAATCGGCCGCCTCGACCCCGGCCACGAGGTGCCTCGTGGCCGGATTTGCCGCAGCCCAGAGTCCGAAGGCGCCGTCGACGTGGACCCATGACCCCGTCTCGGCGGCGGCCGAGGTCACGGCGGTCAGGTCGTCGCAGGCCCCGGTGTTCACGTTGCCGGCCTGCGCACAGACGATCGTAGGCGTGTCGGGCTGCGAGCGCAGCGCGCCCCGGAGAGCGTCGGTGTCCATCGCGCCGTTCGCGAGGGCGGGGACCTCTTCGATCGCGCTCTCGCCGATCCCGAGCAGGCGGAGGCTCCGATCGATTGTGGCATGGCGCTCGACGCTCGCCACGACCCTCACGCGAGGGGCACCCCGGAGTCCGTCCCGGCCGACATCCCAACCAACCTGGTCGAGCACCTTCCAGCGGCCCGCGGCCAGGCCCACCGTGTTCGCTCCCTGCCCACCGGTCGTGAAGCCAACGGTTGCGGATGCGGGAATCCCGAGCAGCTCCTTGAGCCAGCCGCCGGCAACGTCCTCGAACGCGAGCGCCGCGGGCGAGAGCGACTCGTTGTAGGCGCACTGGTCCCAGCCCGCCGTGAGGAGATCCGCCGCGAGGGCAGCGTCCGACGAGCCGCCGATCACGAACCCGAAGTACCGTGGCCCGGCGGAGGCCATCAGCCCCGGGGTCGCTCCCGCGACGAGCTCGTCGACGACTGTCCCTACCGACGCCGACGCCTCGGGCAGCTCCCGTGGGAGCGCTTCACGAACGTCGGCCCGTCCTACGGACGGCGCCACGTCGTGTTCGGCAAGGCCCTCGCGGTAGTCGGCGATCAGATCGGCGACGTGGTGGAGCGTCCTCCGGAGGTCGTCCATGAGCCGATCCTACGCCGCCGGGGAATGTCGAGAAAACCCCGACGGCACCGAAGCCCCGCGCGCGTCGCGGAACCCTACGGGCACGCCGGCACGACCCGGTCGCGGCCTCGGAGCGTTGCAGACCGGTTGCGAGCCCTTGCATAAAGCCACAATCGACCTCACGGAGCGGCGCCGGAGTCGAACCGACCGAGCGTGGGGTTACCACACCGCACAGGTTTTGAAGACCTGCTGGGCCACCGGGCCCATGCCGCTCCGCGACGGAGCGTAGCGGGACGATGGGTGGGGAGAGGGGCCGGGGGACTGTCGCGAACCGGACACCGGAAGGCCCGCCTGATACCTCAGGCGGGCCTTCCGCTCGTCATGCGGTAGGCGCCGGGGCTGGCGGCACTGCCGTGGTGGTGCTTGTTGCCGTCGGAGGCTCGGTGCCGCCGGAGTCGAGCCGAAACGGCGGATACGTGTCGGTCATCAGGCCCGCGTAGGCGACCACCCTGAAGACCCAGCGGTTCAGGCCGAGGACCAGGTCATAGAGCGACCGCGGGTAGCGGCCCGTGAAGAGCAGGGCGAGCCCGGCAAAGAGCACGAGTAACCCGATCAGGCCGCCGCCGGAGGCGTAGAGCCAGCTGTCTCCGCCATCCGACCATGCAGACCAGGCTCCACCGGTGAAGATCGTGACGATCACATACTGCGGGATCGCGAGAAGCCACCACTTGACGAGGACGAGCCCGCGCGAGAGCTGCTCGGGATACTCGACGTCGAGCCTCGCCGGGTACGCCGGGTCATCGGCAAGAGTGAAGGGCGGGTACCTGTCTGTGCCAAGGGCGCTGTACGAGTAGAAGCCAACGCGCCAGGTCCAGCGGAGGACGCCGACGTTGAAGCCGAAGATCCCGCGCGGGTAGCGGCCCGTGAAGAGGATCGCGAACCCCGCGACCACGGTCGAGAGCACGAAGCCGATCCAGAGGAAGAACAGAACGATGAAGTGCGGGATGGCGAGAAGCCACTTGAAGAGCCATAGCCAGCGGCTTACGCCGGAATCGAGTTCGCCGGTCAGGCGAAGCGGAAACGCGTCATGCGGGGAGGTCATTGCTGGTGCTCCTTCGATTCGAGTGATTGGTGCGGGAACGCGTCAGCCACCGCGAAGCGAAGCGGGCGTCCTCTGCGATCGTCGAGACCAGTCTCGCACCGCCAAGATCCACGCGTAGTGCGGCCTGCACCCGGATTCGCAGGAACGGTTGCGCAGTAATCCGGCGCCTCTGGCAAGACCCCGACGACGCGTCCGGCCGAGCCGGCAGCCAGCGACGGCACTGCCATGACATTTCCCCGGTTCGCGACTTTTGACGTCTCTTTCTCCCTACTCCGTGGCGGGACGCGTCGCCCGAGACGTCTTCCGACAGCAGGGTCTCGTTCCGCTCCCACGCACCAGCCCGCCGGGTACATCCGCGGAGTGCCCGCGGAACAGCGGGCCTCGAAAGAGCGATTGCCCGGGCCGCCGGGACGTCGTAGACTCGAGGTTCGACGCCACATCTGGATCCACGAACCGGAGGTTTGGCATATGAGCGCGATCCTCGACGCCGCAGTCGTCAGTGCGTTGCAGGCTCAGGTAGAGGGCACGGTGATCGGCCCGGACGATGCCGCCTACGATGCGACGAGAGCCGTCCACAACGGCCTCATCGACCGTCGGCCGGCGGTGATCGTTCGCTGCCGGAAGGCGAGCGACGTGGTGGCCGCGCTGGCCGCGGCGCGCACGGCGGGGCTCGACGTCTCCGTCCGCGGTGGCGGGCACAACGTCGCCGGTCGTGCGGTGAGCCACGGCGGTGTGATGATCGACCTTGCCGAGATGAACCAGGTCGATGTCGATCCGCAGGCCAAGACCGCCCGGGCGGGAGGCGGCACCCTCTGGGCAGGCCTCAACGAGGCGGCGGCCGAGCACGGCCTGGCGGTGACCGGTGGAGCCATCTCGACCACGGGGGTCGGCGGCTACACCCTCGGCGGCGGCCTCGGCTGGCTCATGGCGAAGCACGGGCTCGCGGCGGACAACGTGGTTGCAGTCGAGCTCGTCACAGCCGACGGCGAGATCCTCGACGTCGATGCGAACTCGCATCCCGACCTCTTCTGGGCCGTCCGCGGCGGTGGCGGCAACTTCGGCGTGGCGACGGCGATCACGTATCGCCTGCACCCGCTGAAGACGGTCGTCGGCGGCCTGATCGCCCACCCGTTCGACGCTGCTGCCGACATGCTGCGCTTCTACCGCGACGCGGCCGCGGGGTGCTCTGACGACCTGACCGTCTTCGCCGGGCTCGTCCATGCACCCGACGGGTCGGGGATGAAGCTGGCGGCCATGGTCGTCTGCCACACCGGGACCGCGGAGGAGGCGGAGCGCGACCTGGAGCCGTTCAAGACGTGGGGCTCACCGCTGATGATCGAGGTGGGCGAAATGCCGTACCCCGTCATGAACACACTGCTCGACGCCGGGTATCCGAAGGGCCTCTGCAACTACTGGCTCTCGAGCTTCACGCACGGCATCCCGGACGAGATGATCGAGATCGCAATCGACCGCTTCGCGAACGCCCCTTCACCGATGTCCGCGGTGCTGTGGGAGCACTTCCACGGCGCCGTCACGCGCGTCGGTGTGACCGAGACGGCCGTGCCGCACCGCGAGGAAGGGTGGAACCTCCTCCTCCCGACGATCTGGCCCGACCCGGACGACTCGGCGGCCAACATCGACTGGACGAGGGAGGCGTTCGCTGCCATGAAGCCGTACTTCGACAGCGGGCGCTGGCTCAACTACCTCGGTGACGACCAGGCGAGCGACGCGATCCGATCGGCGTACGGGCCGAACTACGACCGGCTCGTCGAGGTGAAACGCCGCTACGACCCCGAGAACGTCTTCCACCTGAACCACAACATCGTCCCCTGAGCCGACCACCGGGGTGGGCCCCGTTGAGGGGGCTCACCCGCGGCTAGGATCGCCAACGTGCCGCACGTCCGCCTGATCGAGCCAGAAGACGCGACCGGACCGCTGAAGGCCGAGTACGAGGCCGCGATCGCCCGGGCCGGCAAGGTGTTCAACATCGTCAAGGCGATGAGCCTGCGCCCCGGCGTCCTCAAGCGGTCGATGGAGATGTACAAGGCGGTCATGTTCGGCCCCTCGGGCCTCTCGCGCGCCGAGCGGGAGTTGCTCGCGACCGTGGTGTCGCGCCAGAACGACTGCCATTACTGAACGCTCTCGCATGCAGACGACCTCCGTGCCGAGGGCGCAGACCACGAGATCGTGCGACACGCAGCCCACGACTACCGGCAGGCGGACCTCGAGCCGCGCGTCCGCGCGCTCTGCGACTACGCGGTCAAGCTGACCGTTGCCCCGGTGACGGTGGGCCGGGAGGACGCCGACCTGCTCCGCTCCCACGGCTGGGGCGACGCCGCTATCAGCGATGCGATCCAGGTGATCTCGTACTTCAACTACATCAACCGTGTCGCCGAGGGAATCGGGGTCGAAGACGAGCCCGAATGGGCCTCGCGCGAGCCCTGGACGCCCTGACCGTCATACTCGAGGGATGGAATCTCTGGTCAAGGTGGCGTGCGTCCAGGCCGAGCCGGTCATCTTCGACCGCGAGGCGACCCTCGCCAAGCTGGCGGCACTGACGGCGGAGGCGGCAGCGGGTGGTGCCCACCTCGTCGTCTTCCCCGAAACGTTCATCCCCGCCTATCCGTCATCGGTCTGGGCGCGGGCGTTTGCCGGCTGGGGAGATCCGCGGGCCAAGGCTGCCTTCGCCCTCCTGGCGCGGGAGTCGGTGGCGGTGCCGGGGCCCGCCTGCGACCGGCTCGGCGAGATCGCGCGCGAGAACGGCGTCTGGCTCGTGACCGGTGTCAACGAGTTCGACCCTGCCCGGCCCGGCACGCTCTACAACTCGCTGCTCTACCACGCACCGGACGGGACGCTCGCCCAGCATCACCGCAAGCTCGTGCCCACGAATCACGAGCGGCTGATCTGGGGACAGGGCGACGGGCGCGGCCTCGAGGCGATCGACACCCCGCTCGGCCGCCTCGGCGGCCTGATCTGCTGGGAAAACTACATGCCGCTCGCACGGTTCTCGCTCTATGCCTCGGGGGTCGAGATCTACATCGCCTCGACCGCCGACGACGGCGATGCCTGGCAGTCGACGCTCGTGCATATCGCGCGCGAGTCACGCGCCTTCGTCGTGGCGCCCTCCCACTTCCAGCGCGCCGCGTCGTACCCGTCCGACTTCCCGCTCGCGGACGAGATCGCGGGGTTGGATGTGATCGGGCGAGGCGGCAGCGCCGTCCTCGGCCCCGACGGGGCGTACCTGCTGGGGCCGTTGTACGACGAGGAAGGGATCCTCTTCGCCGAGCTCGACCCGGCGCGCCTGGCGGAGGAGCGGCAGCGCTTCGATCCCGTCGGTCACTACCACCGGCCGGATGTGCTCCAGCTCACCGTCACGCCGCAGCCGCTCGTCTAGCCCTCAGCCCTCGCGCGCCGCCCGCCGCAGCACCCGCCGGTCGCCGAGCCGCCGCGTGACGCCGTCCTGGTCGAGCCGCTCGAGCAGGAGTTGCGCGTCCCGCCGGCCGACTCCCGCGAGGTCGCGGAAGCGCGCGAGCGCGATTTCCCCCGCCGCTGTGCACTCGGCTATGGCCAGCTCGCGAGCCCGGTCGTATGCGGCCACCGAGGTCACGAACCCGTCCCCCAGCCGGACGAGCCGCCGATCGGCTTCGAGAAAGCGTGCGAGCTCGTGGTCGTCGACCTTCACCGCGGCAAGGCCGGCCGCTTCGAGCTCGCGCGTCAACGTTTCCGCTGCCTCCCCGCGGGCCCCGAGCGAGGCCGCGACGCCCGGCAGATAGGCGATGCCTCCCCGCCGCTCGACCGGAAGCAACGGCAGGATCGCGGCCGCCCACGGTTCTGCCGGAAGGAGCTCGGCGATCGCCAGGCCGGGCTCGAGCGGCGACTCCTCGGAGCGACGGCGCAGACGCTCGGTGACCGTGCTCCGGGTCTCGTCGAGCCACCGCTCCGAGAAGGCCCAGCCGTCTGCCTGCACCACCGCCGCGAGTCCCTGCTCCAACTCCGGCTGTGAGAGGAGCGCGCGGGCCGCCAGCGACTCGATCGCAACAGGCGCATCGACGATCGCGGCCACGATCGAGGAAGGGTCGCCCTGCGCGAGCAGGTCGAGCCGGTGCTCCTCGAGCCGGCGCGGCGGCGCCGGGTCGAGGACGGTCGCGCCGCCGAGCGTGGTGTCTCCCCGCAGCACGAGCCGGTCGCCGCGCGCCGCCACGACGGGCGCCTCGAGGCGGAGCTGGGCGGTGCTCGCGCCCACCCGTGCGACCCGAGCTGCGATCCGGGACGTGCCGTGATGCACGGACACCCTGGCGCCGGCCTCGATCGGCGCCAGCTCCTCGAGCTCGACGTCGAGCCGATACGAGACCGGAAACGCTCCGGGGGCGACGAGGGCGTCGCCCCGATGGAGGTCTCGGCGCTCGACACCCGGCAGCCCGAGCGCAACCCTCTCCCCGGCCGAGGCGCTCACGACGACGGTGTCGTGCACCTGGACACTGCGCACGCGCACCTCGCCGCCGCCCGGCGCGACCTGCAGCGTCTCGCCCTCGGCGATCGTCCCCGACCACAGCGTCCCCGTCACGACCGTCCCGATCCCTCGAAGGGAGAAGACGCGGTCGATGTAGAGGCGTGCCGGTCCGCCGGCGTCCCGCGCCTCCACCGTGTCGGCCACCCGCGCCAGCGCCGTCCGCAGCTCGTCGAGACCCGCGCCTGACTTGGCGCTGACGGCGACGACCTCCGCGCGGGGCACGAGTTCCCGTGCCTCTTCGATCGCCAGCTCGAGTGTCTCCTCGTCGACGAGATCGGACTTCGTCACCGCGACGACGCCCGCCTCGACCCCGAGCAGGCCCAGGATCGCGACGTGCTCGAGCGTCTGGGGGCGGGCCCCCTCGGCCGCGTCGATCACCAGCAGGAACAGATCGATGCCCGTTGCTCCGGCGACCATCGTGCGCACGAACCGCTCGTGCCCGGGGACGTCGATCAACGAGAGCCTCCTCCCGTCCGGCAGGTCGAGCGGCGCATAGCCGAGGTCGATCGAGATGCCGCGCCGCCGCTCCTCGGGGAGGCGGTCGGTGTCCTTGCCGGTGAGCGCGCGGACGAGCCAGGTCTTGCCGTGGTCGATGTGACCGGCGGTGCCGACCGTCAGCGCCACGCCGCGTCTCCTCGCACGTCGCGCCGGCCCACTAGGGCCTGGCGCGAGCCGCTGCAACCGCGGCCGCGACCTCGTCGATCTCGCCGTCCGCGAGCGACCGCACGTCCAGCAGGAGGCGCCCGTCGCGCACGATCCCGATCACCGGAGGCTCGCCGGCGCGCAGTGGGTCGAACAACGGCTCCTCGATCGCGCACGCGAAGCTCGGCAACTCCGCAAGGGGCAACGCGCCGCCGCCGACCCTCGCCACCGTCTCCTCCACCTCGCCCCCGACCAGGCGCGCCAGGCGCTCGGCCCGGGCGCGGACGGTGGCAACAGGCTCAGCGAGCATGCGCAGCACGGGGATCTCGGCGCGGGCCCGATCGGGATCGAGGGCGAGCGCGAGCGTGCCTTCGAGTGCTGCGAGGCTGAGCTTGTCGGCCCGCAACGCGCGCTGGAGCGGGTGACGGCGCAGGCGGTCGATCAGGTCGGCCCGGCCCGCGAGAATCCCCGCCTGCGGGCCTCCGAGCAGCTTGTCGCCCGAGAAGCACACGAGGTCCGCCCCGGCAGCGAGGCTCGCTGAGGCGGTCGACTCGTCGCCGATATCGGAGAGAGCGCCCGAGCCGAGATCGTCGACGAGAGTGACCTTGGCGCGCCTCGCCAGGTCGGCCAGGTGCGACAGCTCTGGCTGCTCGGTGAAGCCGACCACCCGAAAGTTCGACTGATGCACGCGCAGGATCACCGCCGTTTCTGGTGCGAGCGCCCGCTCGTAGTCGGCGATGCGCGTGCGATTGGTGGTGCCGACCTCGACGAGCCGGGCTCCGGAGCGTGTCAGCACGTCAGGGATCCTGAAGCCGTCGCCGATCTCGATCAGCTCCCCCCGTGAGACGAGCACCTCGCGCCCCTCGGCGAGCGCGGCCAGGGCGAGCATCACGGCCGCGGCGTTGTTGTTGACGACGAGCGACGCTTCGGCGCCGGTGATCCTCCCGAGCAGCGCGGTCAGATGATCCTGTCGCGAGCCACGTGCGCCTCGCACCAGGTCGTATTCGAGGTTCGAGTAGCTCCCGCCCACCTCCACGACCCGCTCGAGCGCGGCATCGGCGAGCGGCGAGCGGCCGAGGTTCGTGTGGATCAGGACTCCCGTCGCGTTGAGGACGCGCCGCAGCGACGGCCGCTCTGCGGCTGCGAGCTCGGCGAGCGTCGCCTCGACCAGGTCGCCCGGGTTCTCGCCCGCCCGAATGCGATCACGCGCGCCGTCGAGGGCGGCCCGGGCGGCCGCCAGCACGAGCGGCCGCGAGAGGCCGGCCAACCGTGGATCCCCGAGCAGCCGGTCGATCGAGGGAAGCGTGCGGAGCGATGGAGCCATCAGCCCAAGTGTAGGCACCCGCTGCCGGCGTTCCCGCCTCTAGAGCAAGGGCAGCACTTCGCGAAGCAGCGCCGTCAGCCGCTCCTGCGCCTGCGCGCCGACGGCCAGCACGTGCTCGGCGTCGATCGGCTCCGGCAGGATCCCCGCCGCCATGTTCGTGACGCACGAGACGGCGAGGCACCGGAGCCCCATATGACGGGCGGCGAGAACCTCGGGGACCGTCGACATCCCGACCAGGTCGCCGCCGAGGATCCGGATCATGCGGATCTCCGCCGGCGTCTCGAACGCCGGCCCGAGCCACGCGGCGTAGACCCCGTCGGCGAGGGTCTGGCCGAGCCGAGCCGCCGCCGCGTGCGTGAGCTCCCGCAGCGCCGGGTCGTACGCAGCGCTCATATCCGGGAAGCGCGGTCCGAGCGAGTCGTCGTTCGGGCCAACGAGCGGCGACGTCCCCTGCAGGTTGAGGTGATCGGAGACGACGACGAGGTCTCCGGGCCGGAGGTCTTCCCGCACGGCGCCGCAGGCGTTCGTGACGACCAGCGTGCGCGCTCCCAGCTTGCCGAGGACCCGCACGCCAAAGACGACGCGATCCGCCGGGTGGCCCTCATACAGGTGAGCGCGCCCCTTCATCACGGCGAGCGGCACTCCGGCGAACGTCCCGAGCAGCAGGGTGCCGGCGTGCCCGAGCGCGGTCGAGACCGGCCAGCCCGGAATCTCGCCGTAGGGGATCTCGACCGCATCCTCGAGCTGCTCGGCGAAGCCGCCGAGCCCCGACCCGAGCACGACTGCGGCCTGCGGCACGAGCGCTGACCGTGACCGGATCGCTTCGAGCGCGTCGTCGATCACGCCGACCCCTCCGCGATGCGCGCTTCGAGGTGCGAGACGACGAAGGAGACCGCCTCGGCAGGTTCGTCCGTGACACGCACGAGCTCGAGATCGGAGGGCGAGATGAGCCCGTCCGCGAGCATGCTGTCGCGGATCCAATCGAGCATGGGCGTCCAGTAGGCGGAGTCGCAGAGCACGACTGGAAAGCTGCCGATCTTGCCCGTCTGGATCAGAGTGAGCGCCTCGGACAGCTCGTCCAGCGTCCCGAATCCCCCGGGGAAGATCACGAATCCCTCGGCCGACTTCATGAACATCACCTTGCGCGCGTAGAAGTGCTTGAAGGTGAGCGAGATGTCGCAGTAGGGGTTCGAGCCCTGCTCGTGGGGCAACGAGATGTTGAATCCGACCGAGAGGCCACCGGCCTCCTGGCAGCCGCGGTTCGCGGCCTCCATCACCCCCGGCCCCCCACCCGTGACCACCGCAATGCCGGCCTGGGCGAAGAGCCGCGCCGTCTCGCGCGCCATCTCGTACACGGGCGTCGACTCGCCGACGCGAGCGGAGCCGAAGATCGAGACCGCGGGCCGGTCGATTTGCTCGACCTTCTCGAAGCCGGCGAGGAACTCCGCCGCGATCAGCGAGACATCGTTGGTGATCGACCCGTCGCGGCGCCGGAGCAGCTTGCGGTCGAGCTCGTTGTTCGAGCTCATAGGCGCGTCTGCGGCACGTGCGCCACGACCATCCCCAGCGCGAGGGCGACGACGAGCGCGACCGAGTACGCGCCCACGATGCCGGCCAGCTTCCGAGCCTCGCCGGGAGTGGGCCGCCCACCGCCGGCGCGGAGTACCCGCCAGGAGCGCAAGAGATGGCCGCCGTCGAGAAAGCCGATCGGGATCAGGTTGAACAGATTGAGGAAGAAGCCCATGTAGGCGAGAGCCCGCAGCAGGTCGGAGTCGATCGCGTTGCCGTAGAGAAGGCAGGCGAGCGCGGCGATACCTCCGGCGAACGGGCCGGCGGCGGAGACGAGGGCGTTGCGCCACGGGTCGAACGGCTGCCCGCGCAACGCGACGTACGCCCCGAGGAACGGGATGAAGACGGGAAGCTGCGGGTTCAGACCCTGCCGTCGCGCCTCCACGTAGTGGCCGAGCTCGTGCACGAGGATCATCGCCACGAAGCCGATCCCGAACCGCCAACCCCAGATCAGCGCATACCCGCCCACGGCGACGAAGATGCCGAGGAACTTCAGCGAACCCGCGATCTTGAGCAGCACCGCACCGGCGAGGGCGAGGGGGCCGATGAGTCGCGCCAGCCGCCCGCCTGCCGAACGTGCGGGCGGCTCGTCGGGGAGGCTCGAGCCGGCCCCGGTCCCGTAGACGATGGGCCGGTACCGCTCGTTGCCATCGGTCGGCGTCTCGGGCTCGTTCCGCTCGCTCACGAGCCCTGCCCGATCCATTCCTCGCCGCCGACGTAGATCTCCTTCTTCCACAGCGGCACCGAGCCTTTGAGCACGTCGATCGCCTCGGCACAGGCCGAGAGCGCGTCCGCCCGGTGCGCCGAGGAGACGGCGATCACGACGCTGGTCTCACCGATGCCGACGGTGCCGACCCTGTGGTGGATGGCGACCTCGATCAGCGCATACCGCTGTCGGAGTTCGGCCGCGATCCGCTCCATCTCGGCCTCGGCCATGCCCTCGTACGCCTCGTACTCGAGCCGTACGACCTCGCGGCCCCGCGAACGGGCACGCGTCGTTCCGGTGAAGGTGGCAATCGCGCCCGCGTCGTCCGAAGCGACCTCGCGCACGGCGTCCTCGATCGAGAGCGGCTGCTCCGAGAGCCTGAACGCGCCCCCGGAGACCGGTGGGATCAGGGCCACCTCGTCCCCCTCCTCCAGCAGTCTGGCGCGGTCGGCGTACTCCTTGTTGACGGCGAGCAGGAGGCCCGGCGGCTCCTCGCCGAGGGCGAGGGCGGGCCAGACGGCACCGGCACTGGCGCCGGTCGGCAACTCGATCTCGACTGCACGCGCTCCCGCGAGCTCGCGCAAGCCGGCGAAGAGACGGACTGCGATCTTCATCGGGCGCAGCGTAGCCGGGCATCCTCGGCAGCGGTCGCGGCGTGGTACATCTTCCCCATGCCGTCCGCGACGCTCCCCCGCACGAACCTCAACGACCAGGTCTACGCGAATCTCCGCCAGCGCATCCTCAGGCGCACGCCGGGGCCGGGCAAGAAGGTGAGCCTGCACGCGCTGGCGACGGAGTTCGGTGTCTCGCGCAGCCCGGTGCACCATGCCCTCACGCGCCTCGTCGCGGAGGGGCTGCTCTCCGTCAAGGCACGCCGTGGCTACTTCGTGACGCCGGTGACGCCCTCCATGGTCAGCGACGCGTTCGACGTCCGGCTGGCACTCGAGCTTCACGCGGCAGAGCGAGCGGTCGGAGCGGTCTCGGAGGAGCAGCTGGCCGCGTTCAGGGCTCTTCAGGCGGCGTCACAGGCGGCACCGACCGAGGAGGACTGGAACACGGCGAACGCGGCCTTTCACGAATTCCAGGTCGATCTCGCCCAGAACAGCGTGCTCTCGCACGTCTACCGCGAGATGCCCGTGAACGTGATCGTGCAGGTGATCCGCGGCGGCCGGGGAGCCGACGACGACGACCTCGAGCACGAGCACACCGCCATCGTGGCGGCGTACGAGGCCGGCGACCTGAACGCGGCTCGTGCGGCGATCCGGGCGCATGTCGCGTCGGGCGAGCGGCGGGCCCTCGAGGAAGTCGCCCGCGCCGGGGGCGTCCTCTAGCGCGACGTCACCCCGATCGGCAGGGCGGCAGCGAGATCGGGACGGAGGTGCACTCCCGCGTCGGCGAACCGGCGTAGGATCGGGGCATGGCCGCCGCGCCCGATCGCAGAGCACTCGAATCGGGGATCCCGGTCGAGCCGCTCTACCGGGCAGCCGATGCCCCCGACGGGGAGCCGGCGCCTCCTGGAACGTTCCCGTTCACACGCGGCCCCTACCGGGACATGTACCGGGCCCGCCCGTGGACGATTCGACAGTACGCGGGCTTCTCGTCGGCCGAGGAGTCGAACGCCCGCTACCGCTACCTGCTCGGCCAGGGCCAATCCGGGCTCTCGGTCGCCTTCGATCTCCCGACCCAGCTCGGCTACGACTCGGATGACTCGGTCGCGGCGGGCGAGGTGGGCAGGACCGGGGTAGCGATCGACTCGATCGCGGACATGGAGCTGCTGCTCGAGGGCATCCCGCTCGACGCGGTATCGACCTCGATGACGATCAACGCCCCGGCGGCGCTCCTCCTGCTCCTCTACGAACTGGTCGCGGAGAACCAGGGAGTGCCCGGCGCGGCGCTCCGCGGCACGGTGCAGAACGACATCCTCAAGGAGTACGTCGCTCGCGGGAACTACATCTTTCCGCCGCGTCCCTCGATGCGACTGACGACCGATCTGTTCGCCTACTGCGAGGAGCGGCTGCCGCAGTGGAACACGATCTCGATCTCCGGGTACCACATCCGGGAGGCCGGCTCGACGGCCGCGCAGGAGCTCGCCTTCACGCTCGCGAACGGGATCGCCTACTGCGACGCCGCGGTGGCAGCGGGGCTCTCCCCCGATGCGTTCGGCGCGCGGCTCTCGTTCTTCTTCAACGCCCACAACGACTTCTTCCAGGAGGTGGCGAAGTTCCGGGCCGCCCGGACGTTGTGGGCGCAGATCATGCACGACCGCTTCGGGGCGACGAGCGAGAAGGCCCAGGCGCTTCGCTTCCACGCCCAGACAGGCGGCTCGACGCTCACGGCGCAGCAGCCCGAGAACAACATCGTGCGCGTCGCGATCCAGGCGCTCTCGGCTGTGTGCGGCGGCGCGCAGTCGCTCCACACGAACAGCTACGACGAGGCGCTCGCGCTGCCGAGCGAGCGCGCTGCCACGATCGCCCTCCGCACGCAGCAGATCCTGATGCACGAGGCCGGCACGACGAACACCGCCGACCCGCTCGGCGGCTCCTATTACCTGGAGGCGCTCACGGCCGAGCTCGAGGCGCGGGCGAGGGAGCTGATCGAGCGTGTCGACGAGCTCGGAGGCGCCGTCGCGGCGATCGAGGCCGGCTTCGTCCAGGGTGAGATCGAGGAGGCCGCCTACCGCTTCCAGGGCGCGGTCGAGACGGGAGAACGCGTCGTCGTCGGCGTCAACGAGTTCGCGCAGGAGTCCGACACGAGCATCGAGCTCCACCGCCTCGACCCCGAAGCCGAGCAGCGCCAGTGCGCGCGCACCGCACGGGTGCGAGCCGAGCGTGACGACGAAGCCGCACGGAAAGCCCTGGCCGTCGTGCGGGAGACAGCGCTTGGTACCGACAATCTGCTTCCCCCGCTCCGCGAGGCGCTTCGCGCCCGCTGCACGATCGGCGAGATCTGCGGTGCCCTGCGCGAGCTCTGGGGCACGTACGACAGTCACTGAAGACGGGCCCGCGGGTGTGGTGCCGAGTGCGGCAGGCCTTCATTCGGCCGCGTGTTCTGCATAGGCTCGAGGCGTGCGGATCCTGCTCGTCTCCCAGATGTACCCGGGGCCCGGTGCGCCCGCCCTCGGATCGTTCGTCGCAACGCTGGAGCGGGCGCTCGAGGAACGCGGGCATGAGCTCGCACGCGCTGTGGTCGACCGGCCGGGTGGGCGCGGCCGGCACGCCCGGCTCGCCGCCGACGTCCTGCTGACGGCCCGGCGGTTTCGCCCCGATGTCGTGTACGCGCATTTCCTCGTCCCCGCCGGCCTTCTCGCCGGCCTCGCCGGACGCGCCCCGCTGGTCGTGACCGCTCACGGACAGGATGTCGAGAACGCTCGCCGTAGCCGCGCCGTCCGCCTCGCGACGAGGATCGCCGTTCGCCGCGCCGATGCTGTCGTGGCCGTCTCCGCCTGGTTGCTCGAGCGCCTCGTCGCCGTGGTGCCGGAGGCCGGGGCGAAGGGATCGGTGATCGATTGCGGCGTCGACCTCGAGCGTTTCACCCCACGCGACGCGCAGACGGCCAGGGACGAGGTCGGCTGGTTCCCGGCCGGAACGGGCTTCCTCTGCGTCGGCTCGCTCAGTGAGCGCAAGAACGTGCTGCGGCTGGCGCGGGCCTTCGAGCGCCGCGGGGAAGGAGAGCTCGTGTTCCTCGGCGAGGGGCCTCTCCGGGGCGGGCTCGAGGGGCGGCCCGGGATCCGCATCGTCGATCCGGTCGGCCACGCGCTCGTCCCCACCTGGATGGCTGCGGCCGACGTGATCTGCCAACCCAGCCTGCTCGAGCCGTTCGGGCTGGCGACCCTGGAGGGCCTCGCATCGGCCCGGTCGGTCGTAGCGACCCGCGTCGGGGGCCCCGCCGAGTTCGTCCCGCCCGAGGCGGGCGTGCTCGTCGACCCCGACGACGACGACGCGGTGCTGGCCGGGCTGACGGCGGCGGCTCAGCTTCCTCGTCCCAACCCGGACGCCCGCCGAGCCGCCGAGCGGCACGACGTCAGGCTTCAGGCGGAGCGGGTGGAGGAGCTGCTGCTTCGAGCCGCTCGAGATCCGCGAGCCTGAGCTCGATGAGCGGGCGCACGGCGTCCTCGAGACCGGCGGCGCGCGCGGCGTCGAGCGCTGCCGCGTAACTCTCGCGCACCTTCGCGGCGGCGACGCCCTGCTTGAGCCGATTGTCTCCGGTGACGAGGTGCCGCTGGATCACGGCGCGCGCGTCCTCGGAGACGTCCATGAAGCGCAGGGTAGCGCTGGTACGATCAGCGGGCGATGGTCCCGATGTTTGCAGTCCTCCAGGTGCTGATCTCGGCAGCGCTCGTGACGCTCGTGCTGATGCACTCCGGCCGCGAGGCCGGGTTCGGCGGCATGGGATTCACGCCGCAGTCCCAGGGAGGCACGCACATCGTCGAGCGCAACCTCACGCGCTTGACGGCGCTGATCGGGGCGCTCTTCTTCGTGAACACGGTGGTCCTGTACCGGCTGCTCGCGTAGTCCGGCTACAATCGCCCCGCGCGCTGGTGGCGGAATTGGTAGACGCGCAAGGTTGAGGGCCTTGTGGGCGAAAGCCCGTGGAGGTTCAAGTCCTCTCCAGCGCATGTGCATGCCGAAGGGGCTCCAGTGGGGCCCCTTCGGCGTTCTACGCCTTCCGACCGCGCCGCGCAGGATCGCCCGAGTGACGACCCGGTGGCGCACGCGGGGGCTCAGCTTCTAGCGGTCCTGGAGTGCATCGAGCGCGATCGCCGTCGCGAGGAGCAGCCTGCGGTCGATCCCTGCTGCGCCGGCGTCGAGCTCGAGCACATAGCGGTCGCGGAACGCGCCGAGCACACGCCGGTAATGCCCCACAGCACCGTCGGGGCCCGTCAGCAGGAAGTCGAACGGCAGGTACTGGAGCAGTCCTGCTCCGGCGACGGGGATGAGGTCGGCAAAGCGCCGGATCAGGGCGATCACGAGGCTCTTCTCCTCACCGCTGTACAGCTCGGCTCCGTTGCTGTCGCGGACGACCCAGTGGCTTCGGAGCAGCGACTTCGCGAAGCTCTTCTCGAGTGTCCCGATCACCACTCCATCCTGGTCGAGCACGTCGTGCCTGCCCGCGAACTCGAACACGGTCTTCGACTTGATCATGAAGAGATGCGGCTCCGCTTCGGGATCGGTCCGGAAGCGGATGTCCTCTCGCACGGCCATCCGCTTCTGGCGCACGAACAGGAGCGGCTCGCCTTCGTCGCTGCGCCCCGGCTCGGGAATCGAGATCCGATACTCGTTGGCGATCGGCTTGAAGACCTGTTGGACGAGGAGCCGGTCGCTGCTGCCGATCGTGTCGAGGACGTCGGCGGGCGAGTTGATCGGGCTCATCGCGCTCCATCATGCCGAAGCCGACCGGTGCCCGCCCTGCCTACCGTGACGGAGGACGGCGAGAAGAGGTCCGGTTTGACGCCGTCCGGGAGGATCCGTACTCTTCATCACGAACACGTGTTCGGACACCCCACCTCGGAGGCACGATGCTGACCGCACGACAACAGGAGATATGGCAGTTCCTCGTCGACTACACGGACGGGCACGGCTACCCGCCGACCGTGCGCGAGGTCGGTGAGGCAGTCGGCCTCGCCTCCCCGTCCACGGTTCATGCCCACCTCGCGAACCTCGAGCGCGCCGGGTTGCTCAAGCGCGACCCGACCAAGCCTCGCGCGCTCGACCTGATCGGCCATCGCACCGTCGCGGCGGCATCGCCGCAGCCGGCAGAGGAGCTTCCGCGGCTGCCGCTGCTCGGTCAAATCGCAGCCGGCTCGCCGCTGCTCGCCGAGGAGAACGTGGAGGACAGGATCGCCGTTCCCGAGTCGCTCGGCGGCAGCGCCGACTTCCTGCTCACCGTGCGCGGCGACTCGATGATCGAGGCCGGCATCCTGGACGGCGACACGCTCGTCGTGCGCAAGCAGGACGATGCCTCGAACGGCGACGTCGTCGTTGCGCTCGTGGGCGACGACGAGGCCGCCGACGAGGCCACCGTGAAGACGTTCTACCGCGAGAGCGGCCGGATCAGGCTGCAGCCCGAGAACAGCTCGCTCGAGCCGATCTACGCGGACCACGTCCAGGTGATGGGCAAGGTCGTGGGGGTGTTCCGGAGCCTGCGATGACCGTGACCGCCCTCGCCCGGACGCTCGACCAGGAGCTCGTCGCGCTCTTCCGCGGAGCGAGCCTCGCGTGCCCCGTGTGCAGCGAGTTCGTGCTGCACGTGCGAGGGGCCCACGGACTGGCGATCGCTTGCCCCGAATGCCGCTCGATCCTCGCCGAGGGGCACGAGGTGCCGGAGCTCGCACTCCCCTCGGTGGCGCAGACCGGCTGAGCGCGCCCGAGCCGCCACACCGGCGCCGTTCTGCGGCCCACCGACCGCGCAACGCCGCGTTCGTCGCGCTACCCTCAGCGATGCAGGCCGGGTGACCGCGGGCGGGCCGCTTCGGCGGTGCGCTCGAGGAAAGTCCGGACACCGCAGGGCAGGACGCTGGGGAAACCCCAGACGGCGAAAGCCGATGGAAAGTGGCACAGAAAGGAGACCGCCGGAGCCTCGGCTCCGGTAAGGGTGAAAAGGTGGGGTAAGAGCCCACCAGCATCGTGGTGACACGATGGCTCGCCAAACCCCGTCCGGTGCAAGGCGAAGCAGGTTCCGTTGACGCGGCCCGCCGAGGAACCGGGTACGCCGCTCGAGCCGTCAGGCAACTGCCGGCCCAGACAGATGGTCATCCGCGACAAAATCCGGCTTACAGGCCTGCTACGGAAAAAGCCCTGATTTCAGGGCTTTTTCTATTGGGTCGAGGGAACGATCGAGGCGGGAGATGCCGACGGGGCCGTGCCGGGCGGCTCCGGAAACGATGCGCCGGCCGCGACGCGTTCAGACCGGGCGGAGCACGACTTCGATCGACGTGCCCGAACCCGGCGAGGAGCGGAGCGAGAGCACGCCCTGGATCGAGGAAGCGCGGGAGCGCATGTTCTTCAGGCCCTGCCCGGCGCCGGGGTCGTAGCTCGCGATGCCCGAGCCGTCGTCGGAGACGACGACGACGCGGCGTCCCGCCCTGTGGGCGATCGAGACGGACGCCGTCCTCGCACCCGCGTGCTTGCGCACGTTGGCGAGACCCTCCTGAACGATTCGGAAGATCTCGATTTCCTCGTCGGGCGCGAGGATCACCTCGTTGTCGATGTCGATGTCGACGTCGAGAGCCCCGTCTGCGACGAGAAAGCCGACGTAGCGCCGCAGCGCCGTGTCGAACGGCGCCGATCCCGCTGCCGTAGACAGGGCCAGGACGGCGAACTGCGCTTCCTGCTGCGCCGCCGTCGACGCGTGCTTGAGCCGCGGCAAGAGCTTCTGCAGGTCGGCGCCGGACTCGAGCATGCTCACCTGTGTCGAGAGGGCAAAGAGGTACTGCGCGAGGCCGTCGTGGATCTCGCGCGCGACCCTGGCGCGCTCCTCTGCCACGGCTCGGCCGAACTCTGCATGCCCGATCGCGCGCCACACACCGACGAGAAGGACGCCGTACGCGAGGATCCGGAGCATGTCGCTCGGCAGCACGTTCTCGCCGGTCCGCACCGGAGCGAGGACGTAGTGGAGGTCGGCGAAGACGACGAGCGTGATCGCGAGGGTGAGCCAGCTGTCGAGGTCGCGGCCGTGACGCCGGTACCGGAGCCCGAAGCCGACGGCGGCAATGATCGAGAGCACCGCCAGCAGCGCGTACGCGGTCGCGATCGCGGGTGAGTCCCTGCTGGAGACATGGTTCGTGAACTCGAAGAAGCGGAGATCGAGCCAGATGGCGAAGAGCGCCACCCCCACGAGCAGGAGGCTCGCCGCCAAGGCGCGTCGGCGGAGCTGAAACCTTCGCGTCACGAAGGGTGCCAGCGCGATCAGGACAGCGCCGAAGAGGGCGGCGCCGATCGCGTCCCACGTCTCGATCAGCTTCAGGTTCCCGCCGCCGAGAACCGGGCCGACCGCGAAGGTGAACGTGCCGATCCCGGTCGAGAGAAAGCCACCCGCCAGCAGCAGGTCCATTCCTCTCCCCTCGACGAGGAACCGGGTGGCGGCGAGAATCGCAACGAGGGAGGCGACGAGGGCAACGGCTGTGTCGAACGCGATTCGGGCGTTGACCAGCTGGTACCCGTTGAGATGGCTCGTGGCAGCGAGCAGCAGCGTCCCCAGGCCGAGCACGCAGGCGAGCACGAGCTCCCCAACGAGCCAGGCGCTGTACCCCTCGGATGAGCGAGTCGACACATCCCCCTCATCGGCAGGCGCCAACCTGCCGATGAGGGGGATATGGAGAGCATTCTGATCGTCGACGATCACCCACTCACGCGAGAGGCGCTCACGTCGCTCCTCGAGCAACACGGCTTCGATGTCGTCGGGCACGCCTCGGATGGAAGGGAAGCGATCGCCGAAGCAGGCAGGCTTCGGCCCACGCTCGTGCTCCTCGACCTGACGATGCCGGGCATGGACGGGCTCACGGCCCTGCCCCACCTCCGTGAGGTCTCACCGGAGAGCGAGGTCGTGGTGCTGACTGCCTCGGGCACGGACGAGAACCTCCTCGAAGCAATCCGCGCCGGCGCGGCGGGGTATCTGCTGAAGAGCGAACCTCCGGAGCGGATCGCGTTGTTCCTTCGCGGCGTCGCACACGGCGAGGCTGCTCTCTCGGGCTCAATCGCCCGTCGCTTGCTCGACCGCGTGCGCGAGGGTGGCAGGATGGGCGGCGTCCCCGATGAGGTCGCGCAGAAGCTGTCGGCCCGCGAGGTCGAGGTGCTGCTGCTGCTCGACGAGCATCTCGGCACGGACGACATCGCAGCCCGGCTGTTCATCTCGGAGCACACGGTGCGCTCGCACGTGAAGAGCCTGCTTCGGAAGCTCGGAGTCTCCTCGCGGCGAGACGCACTCGAGCGGCTCGCGACGGCGCGACACTGAGACCGGCCGCGGCAGATCACCCATAGCGGGTGATCACATTCGTCAAGCCCAGGGGATGGCGGGACGCGCCCGGCGCCCGATACTTGGTAGCACGCACGCTCATCGCAGGGGCTCGTTGGATTGAACCACAGTGAGACGGCCGGCATTCGCCGGCCGTCTTGCGTTGAAGGGCTAGGAGGAAAAGCCCTCGAGTGCGGCTTCCACCAGCCCGGGCAAGGTGGCGAGGTTGTACCCGCCCTCGAGCACGGCCGCGACCCGGGGGGCGAGTTGCGTGCAGCGCGCCGCGAGGTCGCGAAAGCCGTCCGCGGTGAGGGTCATACCGGCCAGCGGGTCGTCGACGTGGGCGTCGAATCCGGCCGAGACGATCAGGAGGTCGGGTGCGAAGGAGCGCACGGCAGGCTCGACCGTCTCCCGAAACGCGCCTGCGTAGGCGGCATCACCCGATCCCGCCGGAAGCGGGATGTTCACCGTTGTCGGGCCTCCCGTGTCAGGGCCACCGGTGCCGGGATAGAAGGGCCACTGGTGCAGAGAGACGAAGAGGATCGAGTCGTCCCCGCCGACGATGGCCTCTGTCCCGTTGCCGTGATGCACGTCCCAGTCCACGATTGCGACCCGGCCGAATCCGAGCTCCTCCTGGGCGTGGCGCGCAGCGATGACCGCGTTGCCGAAGATGCAGAAGCCCATCGCCCGGTCGCGCAAAGCGTGATGGCCGGGGGGACGGACGAGCGCGAACCCGCCGACCTCGACCGCCTGCATCGAGCACCCCGCCGCGAGCCGCGCCGCCTCCCACGTGGTCGCCTGGCCGAGCGTGTCACCGTCGAGCCAGCATTCCTCGGTCAGCGCTTCGATGGTGCCGACGTAGTCGTCGTCGTGGGCTCTCGCGATCGCCTCGCGCGAGGCAGGCTCTCCCTCGAGCTCCGGTCGCAGAGCGGCGAGGAGGCAGCCGAGTCGCTCCTCCGACTCCGGGTGGCGGTGGTGGGCCGTCGGATGGAGCCGGGCCAGCGCTGGGTGGCTGACGGGCTCTATGCCGCCGCCCGCAGTCGTGCTGCGAGACGCGGCACTCCGAGAGTCTCGGCTGCGCGTGCGCCCGCCTCCCAGTCCGGCTCGACGTCGGGCAGATCGGGCAACGGAGCCGTCGGGTCGAGGGTGGCGATGTGCCGGAACATCCGCAGGTTGTCCGCCTCTGTCTCGAACCGTCCCGCGGCGATCATCGCCTCCAGATCGGGGAACGTCTGCAGGAGCGAGGCAGCCGTCTTCTCGCCGACTCCGCGCGCGCCCGGGATCTTGTCGGACGGATCGCCTCGCAACGCGATGAAGTCGCACACCTGCCCCGGGTCGACGCCATAGCGCTCACGAACCTCGGCCGGGCCGATCCGCTTCAACTCGCTGACACCGCGCACGGGCTGCAGAATCGTGACATCGGGCGCCGCCAGCTGGAAAGCATCGCGATCGGATGTGGCGACGAGCGTGGAGCCACCGCGCTTCCGCTCCGCTTCGACGGCAGCCGCGAGAAAGTCGTCGGCCTCGAATCCCTCGTGCTTCCCGCAGACGAGCCCGGTAGCGGCGACGAGTGCAGGGAGCAGCGCCAGTTGGTCGACGATCTCGGGATCGAACTCGCGCCCGGACTGATAGCCCGGAAGTAGCTCGGTCCGGTAGGTGGGGACGCCGAGGGTGTCCCAGGCGACGACGACGGCACGGGGGCGCTCCTCCTGCCAGAGACGCAGGAGCATGGACATGAACCCGATCAGGGTGTTGGCAGGGCCGCCGTCGTCCCGTCTGAACGTGCGGGGCAGCGCGTGAAAGGCCCGGTGCGCGAACGAGTCTCCGTCGACTGCGAGCAATGGCCTCACGGAAGCGATGCCTCCAGTTCCGTGATTGCGGAGCTGAGGCGCTCGGTGGCCGCCACGGCGGCATCGTCGAGCGTCAGCGCCGCGAGGTCGTCGAGCCGGACCGGGTTTCCGAAGGCGACGCGCAGGGCGCCGAACCGGGTCAACCGCTCGGTTCCCAAGATCCCGGCCGGAACGAGCGGCACCCCGGCCTCGAGTGCGATCCGCGCTGCGCCGGAGCGCCAGCGAGGCTCGTGGCGCTTCCGCAGGCCCTTCGCCCGCCTCGTTCCCTCCGGGAACATGACGACGACATGCCCTTCGCGGCAGAGCCGAACGGCCGTCTCGAGCGCCTCCTCGTCGCGCTCACCGCGCCGCACGGGAAACGCCCCGCACGCGGTGATGAAGGCGCCGAGTGGGAACCAGAACAGCTCGGACTTGGCCATGAATCGCAGGTACCGGCCGGGGAAGAGGGCCATCCCGAGAGGCCACGGATCGGCGTTAGAGAGGTGGTTGGCGGCGAGGACGTAGCCTCCCTCCGTCGGCAGCCGCTCGGCACCGCGCCAGCGCTCACGGTAGACCACGCGGAGCACGGGAAAGCTGATCGCGCCGAGGGCGAGATAGAGCGGGCTCGGACGCGGGTTTCCGACCACTGTCGTGTCAGTATCGCCCGTTTCCGACACTTGCGGTCTGGCAAAGCCTCGCTATGGTGACCCGCGCACCCGGCCGCCGGCCGGGGAGGATCCTGTCGTCCAAGCCGAAAAGGGCATCCGTGGCCGAACGTCGTCTCGTCATCGTCGAGTCCCCCGCCAAGGCAAAGACCATTGCCGGGTACCTCGGCGACGGCTACGTCGTGGAGTCGTCGATCGGGCACATCCGCGACCTCCCGAACCGCGCTGCGGACATACCGGCGGCCTTGAAGAAGGAGCCGTGGGCGCGGCTGGGCGTGAACGTGGATGAGGAGTTCCAACCGCTCTACGTGGTCGACCCGGACAAGAAGAAGAAGGTCGAGGAGCTGAAGCGTGAGCTCAAGAACGCCACCGAGCTCCTGCTCGCGACGGACGAGGACCGCGAGGGAGAGGCAATCGCCTGGCATCTGCTCGAGGTGCTGAAGCCCAAGGTGCCGGTCAAGCGGATGGTGTTCCACGAGATCACGCGCGAAGCGATCCAGCGAGCACTCGGCGAGACGCGTGAGATCGACAGTCGCCTCGTCGACGCGCAGGAGACGAGGAGGATCCTCGACCGCCTGTACGGGTACGAGGTCTCGCCTGTCCTCTGGAAAAAGGTGATGCAGGGCCTCTCCGCAGGCCGCGTCCAGTCCGTCGCGACGCGGCTCGTGGTCGAGCGAGAGCGAGAGCGAATGGTGTTCGTGGCCGCCTCGTACTGGGATATCGTCGGCACCTTCGATCCGGGCACGTTCGAGGCGAAGCTCGTCACGGTCGAGGGACGCCGTATCGCCCAGGGTCGGGACTTCGGTGACGACGGGCACCTCAAGTCGGATGTCCTGACTCTCGACGAGGAGGCGGCGCGCGCGCTCGCAGCCGCACTCGAGCGCGCGGCCTTCGCAGTTCGGTCGGTCGAAGAGAAGCCGTATCGGCGCAGCCCTGCCGCTCCGTTCATGACCTCGACACTGCAGCAGGAGGCGAGCCGGAAGCTCCGCTTCTCGTCGCAGACGACGATGAGGCTCGCCCAGAGGCTGTACGAGAACGGCTTCATCACCTACATGCGCACCGACTCGACGACGCTCTCGGAGGCGGCCCTGAAGGCGGCGCGGGCGCAGGCAGCGCAGCTCTACGGGTCAGAGTTCGTCCCCTCCGCCCCCCGCAGGTACGAGCGGAAGGTCAAGAACGCGCAGGAGGCGCACGAGGCGATCCGCCCGGCGGGCGACACGTTCCGTACTCCCGCGGAAGTGGAGCGGGAGCTTTCGCGCGACGAGCACGCCCTCTACGACCTCGTCTGGAAACGAACCGTCGCGTCGCAGATGGAGGACGCGCGCGGCCAGACTGCGTCGTTGCGTCTCGGTGCGACCGCCTCCGACGGCCGGGACGCCGAGTTCGGCGCCTCGGGCACGGTGATCACGTTCCGCGGCTTCCTCGCAGCCTACGAAGAAGGGCGGGACGAGGAGTCGAAGAACGGCGACGACGAGCGCCGGCTGCCGCCGCTCACGGTCGGCGAGGAGGTCGCCGCGACCGCGCTCGAGCCGGAGGGCCACTCGACGTCGCCGCCGGCCCGCTACACCGAGGCCTCGCTCGTCAAGGCGCTCGAGGACCGCGGGATCGGCCGACCCTCGACGTACGCCTCGATCATGGGGACGATCCTCGACCGTGGCTACGTCTTCAAGAAGGGCACCGCGCTCGTGCCGACGTTCCTCGCATTCTCGGTCACCCAGCTGCTCGAGCGGCACTTCGGGCGGCTCGTCGACTACGACTTCACCGCCCGGCTCGAGGACGACCTCGACCTGATCGCCCAGGGCGACGAGAACCGGGTCGCCTGGTTGAACCGCTTCTACCGCGGCTCGAACGGCGAGGAGGGCCTGCACGCCATGGTGACCGACCACCTCGACGCGATCGACGCGCGGGACGTCAACTCGGTCGAGATCCCGGGGGCCGAGGGGATCGTGCTACGCGTCGGCCGCTACGGGCCCTACCTGCAGCGGGGCGACGAGCGGGCGAGCGTGCCCGAGGACATGGCTCCCGACGAGCTGACACGCGAGATGGCGGAGGAGTTGCTGGCGAAACCGTCGGGAGACAGGGCGCTCGGCGTCGATTCGGAGTCGGGGCGGGAGATCGTGGCGCGCGACGGCCGTTACGGCCCGTACGTGAGCGAGGTGCTCGAAGACGGCTCGGCCGACAAGCCCCGCACGAGTTCGCTCCTGAAGACGATGTCGGTCGAGACGGTCACCCTCGACGAGGCGCTGATGCTGCTCTCGCTGCCGCGCATCCTGACGGCGCCCGACGGTGAGGAGATCCAGGTCGCGAACGGGCGCTACGGGCCCTACATCAAGAAGGGCAAGGAGACCCGCTCGCTCGCCGGTGAGGAGCAGCTCTTCACGGTCACGACCGAAGAGGCGCTCGCCCTGCTCGCCCAGCCGAAGGAGCGCCGGGGTCGAGGTCAGGCGAAGCCGCCGCTGCTCGATCTCGGCCCGGACCCCGCGTCGGGCAAGCCAATCGTCGTCAAAGAGGGCCGATTCGGGCCGTATGTGACCGACGGCGAGACGAACGCGAGCCTGCGCCGTGGCGACGATGCCGAGAAGCTGACACTCGACCGGGCGCTCGAATTGCTCGCGGAGCGCCGGGCCAAGGGCCCCGCGCCGAAGAAGACCCGGCGTGTCGCCGGCAAACGCTGACGCACGGCCCATACGGATCATCTATCGTCGTTGAGCCGACGCGAGACCGGCTTCGCGCGTGGGAGAGCGTGATCTGGTCACGAGGTCGGCGGAATAAGGGCCACGGCGTCCGCGTTGGGAGCTTGTGACGGCTTCTCTCGCGTTTCGGGCCTGGAAAAGCAGGGCAAACCCGCATAGAGTCAAGGAAGACTGCGCACACCGGGGACACGCGAAAGGACTGACACACCCTCTTGACCCAGAACCAGCTGACAGAACTGTTCGAATCCGATCAGATCAAGGGTCTGATCGAGCGCTCGGAGGAGCGCGGCTGGGTCGAGCCCGTCGAGCTCGAGGCGTTTGTGCTCGAGCACGAGCTGAACGACGAGGAGGCCGAGCAGGTCACCCGCGAGCTCGAGACGATCGGCCTCGAGGTGGGCCAGCCACAGGCCGACGCCGACGCGAAGCGGCAGCTGGCCGAGGCCGAGCGCAAGAAGGAAGAAGCCGAAGCTGCGGTCTGGGCTGCCGAGTCCCTCTCGGGCGCCGCCGATTCGCTCCAGCTCTTCCTCGCGGATGTCGGCCGGCACAAGCTGCTCACGGCCGCAGACGAGGTGACCCTCGCGAAGCGCATCGAGCGGGGTGACCCCGTCGCCAAGCGGCGCATGATCGAGTCGAACCTGCGGCTCGTGGTCTCGATCGCCAAGGGCTACCGCGGCCTCGGCGTGCCGTTCCTCGACCTGATCCAGGAGGGAACACTGGGGCTCAACCGCGCCGTCGAGAAGTTCGACTGGCGCCGCGGATTCAAGTTCTCGACCTACGCGACGTGGTGGATCCGACAGTCCGTGCAGCGCGCGGTCGCAAACCATGCGCGCACGATCCGCGTGCCGGTGCACGTCGTCGAGCGACAGCAGAAGCTCTCTCGCGCCGCCCGCCGGCTCGAGGTCGAATTGGGCCGCGAGGCCACGAAGCAGGAGCTCGCCGAGGCGACCGGTCTACCGATCCAGCACGTCGACGAGGCGCTGGGCGCGGCCCATGCGTCCGTCTCGCTGAACCAGACGGTCGGAGCCGACGACGAAGGAGAGCTCGGCGACCTGTTCGCCGACCGCGAGGCAGCTGATCCGTTCGAGGAAGCGGAGGAGTCGCTGCGGCGCCAGGGCGTGCGGCGAGCGCTCGACGCGCTCCCCGAGCGCGAGCGGAGGATTCTCGAGCTGCGGTTCGGATTCGAAGGTGAGCCGTGGACGCTCGAGGCGATCGGCCATGAGCTCGACCTGACGCGCGAAAGGGTGCGCCAGCTCGAGGGTCAGGCGCTGTCGCGTTTGGCCGCCCTGCGCGAGCTCGCTTCGCTCGCCGCGTGAGAAGGCCGAGTCTCGTTGCCTCTCCCGGCCCTTGCATGCCGGCTCGTTCGGAAGGCCTGACGCTGGGAGCCGGGACTGCCCGGCTAGACTCGGACCAAACTGCCACGTAGGCGAAAGGAGCAACTGCTGTGAGACGGACAAGGCTAAGAATTGCCGTGCTGGTCGCCGTGGGGGCGCTCGCGAGCGTTGCCGCGGGCTGCGGCGGAAGTGACGGAGGCGGAGGGGAGACTCTCGTCTTCGGAGGCGCAGCGGACCCGACGGCGCTCGACGGCGCTCTGATCTCCGACGGAGAGTCGATCCGCATCCTGTACCAGATCACCGAGGGCCTGACCCGGCTCGCGGCTGGAACGTCCGACGTCGAGCCCTCGCTGGCAGAGAGCTGGGAAGCGAGCGACGACGGGCTGGCCTGGACGTTCACGCTCCGTGAAGGCGTCACCTTCCACGACGGCGAGGCGTTCAACGCCGACGCCGTGTGCTTCAACTTCGAACGCTGGTTCAACTTCCCCGCGTCGCTCCAGGGCGACGGCACGACCTACTACTGGCAGTACGGCTTCGGCGGGGGCTTCAAGAACCCGGCCGAGGGCGCACCCGGGCCGGACCAGAGCCTCTACGAGAGCTGTGAGGCTGTCGACGACCTGACGGTGACCCTGAACCTGACGAAGCCGTCGGCGACGATCCTCTCGACCCTGACGCTACCGAGCCTCCACATCGTCAGCCCGAAGGCGCTGCAGGACTACGAGGCGGACGCGGGCGCGGTGAACGAGGACGGCATCTTCCAGCCGACCGGGACGTACTCGACGGAGCATCCGACGGGAACAGGTCCGTTCAAATTCGACTCTTGGACACCCGGCGAGCAGCTGACGCTCGTTCGCAACGACGACTATTGGGGCGAGCAGGCGCAGCTGGAGAAGATCATCTTCCAGCCGATCTCTGACAACGCCGCTCGTCTGCAGGCGCTCCAGAACGGCGAGATCCAGGGCTACGACCTGGTCGAACCTCAGGACGTCGACACCATCAGTGGCGACGCCGCGCTGCAGCTCCTCGAGCGGCCGCCGTTCAACGTCGGCTACGTGACGATCAACTCGAGCAAGCCTCCGACCGACGTGCTCGAGGTACGGCAGGCGATCGCTCACGCGCTCAACCGGCAGGCCGTCGTCGACGGCTTCTACGCGGGTCGCGGTGTGCTCGCGACGCAGTTCCAGCCTTCCGAGATCTTCGGGTCGGCGGACGACGTCGTCACGTACGACTACGACCCCGACAAGTCGAAGCAACTGCTCCAGGAGGCCGGCTTGACGCTGCCCGTCGAGATCGAGTTCTGGTACCCGACGGACGTCAGCCGCGACTACATGCCCGATCCGAAGCGCAACTTCGAGGCGTTTGCGGCCGACCTCGCCAAGGCCGGCTTCAAGGTCGTCCCGAAGAGTGCACCGTGGCGGCCCGACTACGTCAGCCGGGTGAACGAGGGCACGGCGGGCAACCTCAACCTGATCGGCTGGATCGCCGACTTCGCAGACCCGGACAACTTCATCGGCACCTTCTTCCAGGCGCCGTCCGCGCAGTTCGGGTTCGAGAACCAGGAGATCCACGACCTGCTGAACAAGGCAGAGGAGGAGACCGACCAGGACGAGCGCACCGCGCTCTACGAGGAGGCCAACCGGAAGATCATGGAGGTCCTCCCGGGCATCCCGTACGTGCATGCGAAGGCGGCACTCGCCCTGCAGGAGAACGTGTCGGGCTACGTCCCGAGCCCTGTTGGCGTAGGCGGCGAGTCGTTCGCTTCGGTCACATTCGGGGAAGGGAGCTAGAACGCAGAGTCCAGGCAGCCGGCGGACGGTGACCGAGCACACCTAGAGTGCTTCGGTTCACCGTCCGCCGGCTGCTCCTTCTCGTCCCGATCCTCCTCGGGCTCTCGATCCTCGTCTTTCTCTGGATCAGAGCGCTGCCCGGCGGGCCGGCAGCGTCGATCCTCGGGGAGCGCGCAACACCGGAGGCAATCGAGCAGGTCAACCGGCAGTACGGCCTCGACCGGCCCGTCTGGGTCCAGTACGCGAAGTACGTCCAGAGTCTGCTGCAGGGTGACCTCGGCACGAGTATCGCGTCGCGCCGCCCGGTGACCGAGGAGATCGGCCGGCGCTTCCCGGCGACGGTCGAGCTGGCGGTGGCGGCGATGTTCTTCGCGGTGGCAATCGGCATCCCGCTGGGCTTCATCGCAGCGAAGCGCTACCGGTCCTGGGTCGATCAGGGGAGCCTCGTCGTCTCGCTGCTCGGGATCTCGATCCCCGTGTTCTTCCTCGGGATCCTCCTCAAGTACGTCTTCGCCGTGAAGCTCGGACTGCTCCCGACCGTGGGCCGGATAGACGTGCGGATCAATGCCGAGCATCCAACGGGCCTCTACATCCTCGACTCGATCCTGACGCTCGACGCCGAAGCCTTCGTCAGCGCTGTCGAGCACCTCGTCTTACCCGCCATCGCGCTCGGCTCGATCCCGCTCGCGATCGTCGCCAGGATCACCCGCGCCTCCGTGCTCGATGTGCAGAACGAGGACTATGTCCGCACTGCGCGGGCGAAGGGCCTCAGCCCGGCGATCGTCGACCGGCGCCACGTCCTGCGGAACGCGATGCTTCCGATCACGACCGTGATCGGCCTCCAGGTGGGGTTGCTCCTCTCCGGTGCCGTGCTCACCGAGACCGTGTTCGCCTGGCCGGGCATGGGAACGTGGCTCGTGGGCGCGATCGAGGCGCGCGACTTCCCGGTGCTCCAGGGCGGGATCCTCTTTCTGGCGGTCATCTTCGTGCTGGTCAACCTCCTCGTCGACATCTCGTACGGGTACATCAACCCCAGGATTCGGCTTTCATGAGCCTCGCCGAGATCGAGGCGACCACGCTCGAGGCACCGGGCGGAGGGCTCTGGCGCGAAGGGTGGCGACGGCTCAGGCGCAACAAGGCGGCGCTCATCGGGTTCGCCGTCATCGGGGCCTTCATCATTGTGGCGCTGTTCGCGCCGCTCCTCGCCCCGTACGACCCGCGTGCCACCGACCTGTCCCTGATTCGCGACGGCTGCTGTCCGGGGCCGTCGCTCGATCACCCCCTGGGCGTCGACCAGCTCGGACGCGACGAGTTTTCCCGCATCCTCTACGGAGCCCGGTTCTCGCTCCTGATCGGTGTCGTCTCCGTCCTCGTCGGCCTCTCGCTCGGGATGGTGCTTGGGGCCATCGCCGGGTTCGTCGGCGGGAAGATCGACACGGTGATCATGCGAGTGATGGACATCATGCTGGCGATCCCGGGGCTCCTGTTCGCGATCGGGCTCGTCGCGATGCTGGGGCAGGGACTCTGGCAGATCATGCTCGCGGTCGGCGTCGTCAACATCCCGGTCTTCACTCGTCTGATGAGAGGTGCAGTACTGGGCCAACGGGACAACGACTACGTGCTCGCCGCGCGGACGGTCGGCGTCCCGCGCCGCCAGATCCTGACAGCCCACGTGCTGCCGAACTCGATCTCGCCGGTGATCGTGCAGGCCACGCTTGCGCTCGCGACCGCGATCATCGATGTGGCGGGACTCGGTTTCCTCGGCCTCGGCCCGCAGGATCCGTCGACGCCGGAGTGGGGCACGATGCTGACCGACACGGTCCGGTACCTGCAGACGGCGCCACACCTGGCGCTGTTCCCGGGGCTCGCGATCGTTATCGCCGTGCTCGGCTTCAACCTCGTCGGCGACGGCCTGCGTGAGGCCCTCGACCCGAAGCTCGAGATCCGTCGATGACTGAGCCGCTGCTGAGCGTCGATGACCTGCGCGTCGAGTTCTCGACCGGCCGCGGCACCGTCTACGCGGTCAACGGCGTCACGTTCCACGTCGACCCGGGCGAAACGCTCGGGCTCGTCGGAGAATCGGGCTGTGGAAAGAGCGTCACAGCACTCGCGATCCTCGGCCTGCTCGGCCCCAACGGACGCGTCAGCGGCGGTCGAGCCGTGTTGGACGGGCGAGACCTCCTGGCGCTCTCGGACGACGAGCTGCGCTCGGTACGCGGTCGTGAGGTCGCGATGATCTTCCAGGACCCCATGTCTTCGCTGAACCCGGTGCTCACGATCGGTCGGCAGGTCGGTGAGGCGCTGGAGACGCACCTCGGGCTGAGCGGCGCCGCTGCCGACGCCCGGACGACGGAGCTTCTGGACCGGGTCGGGATTCCGAACGCGAGGGCCCGCCTGAAGGACTACCCCCATCAGTTCTCGGGCGGGATGCGCCAGCGCGTGATGATCGCGATGGCGCTCGCGTGCGAGCCCAGGATCCTCATCGCCGACGAGCCGACAACGGCGCTCGACGTGACGATCCAGGCGCAGATCCTCGACCTGCTCCGCGATCTCACCGCCGACCGAGAGACGGCGTTGATCCTCATCACCCACGACCTCGGAGTCGTCGCCGGCATGTGCGACCGGGTGCACGTCATGTACGCCGGCACGCTCGTCGAGACAGGAGCCGTCGATCAGCTCTTCAGTCGCCCGCGGCACCCGTACACGTTGGGCCTGCTCGGCAGCGTGCCGAGGCTCGATACCGGCCGCCAGCAGCCGCTGAGGCCTATCGAGGGCCAACCCCGCAGCATGCTGAGCCCGCCGTCCGAGTGCCCGTTCGCGCCCCGCTGCACCCGTCGGATCGGAGTGTGCACCGAGGAGCTGCCACTGCTCACGATCCTCGAGCCCGGCCAGGAGGCGGCCTGCTTCAACCCGGCGCCGGCCGACGAATGGAAGCGGGCCCGCCTGGGAGGAGCCGCATGACCACGATCGGCGCCTTCGGCGGCTCCCCACTGGTTCAGACCGAGGACCTCCGGGTCTGGTTCCCGATCAGGTCGGGCATCCTCCTCGATCGTCACGTCGGTGACGTCAAGGCCGTGGACGGCGTCAGCCTCTCCATCCACCGCGGCGAGACGCTCGGCCTCGTCGGTGAGTCGGGCTGCGGCAAGTCCACTCTCGGCCGCGCCGTGCTTCGACTGTACGAGCCGACGTCGGGCCGCATCCGCTTCGACGACACGGATATCACCACCTTGCCGGAGCGCGAGCTGCGGCCGCTCCGCACCAGGATGCAGATGATCTTCCAGGACCCGTACTCGTCGCTGAACCCGCGTCACTCGGTCGAGCGTCTCGTCGGCGAGCCGATGCGCGTGCACCACCCGGGTACGGGGAAGCGGATGGTCGCCTCGCGCGTGCGGGAGCTGCTCGAGGTCGTGGGGCTCCCGGCGGATGCGGGAAACCGGTACCCGCACGAATTCTCGGGCGGCCAACGGCAGCGGATCGGGCTCGCGCGTGCACTCGCGCTGAACCCCGACTTCGTGGTCTGTGACGAGCCGGTCTCGGCGCTCGACGTCTCGATTCAGGCTCAAATCGTCAACCTGCTCGAGAGGCTCAAGGACGAGCTCGGCCTGACCTACCTCTTCATTGCCCACGACCTGGCTGTCGTGCGCCACATCTCCGACCGCATCGCCGTGATGTACCTCGGCAAGGTGGTCGAGATCGCGCCGGCGGATGACCTCTACAACAACCCGCTTCACCCGTACACACTGACGCTGCTCTCCGCGATCCCGATTCCCGACCCGGAGATCGAGCGGCGCCGCATCGCGATTCGCGTCGACGGAGACCTGCCGAGCCCCGCCAATCCACCGAGCGGCTGCCGGTTCCATACGCGCTGTCCGTTCGTGCAGGAGACGCGTTGCGCCGACGAGGAGCCCGAGCTGCGTTCGCTCGACGACCATCTGGTCGCGTGCCACTTTGCCGAGGACGTCAAGGCTGGGCGGATCAAGCCGCGCCAGCGCGAGGTGACGATCGAAGCGGGCCGGCAGCCCGCCGCATCCGCACCACCTGCGACGTAGCGGAAGGGCCGCCGCGGCCGCATTCGAGCCTGGCCGGTCGCGCCACTCACCCTCTGTGAGTGATTCTGCGTCGATTTCCCCTTTTTGCTCTCAAGCCGGACGCCCGCGCGCCGATGATCTATCGCGATGGACGCAGCCGAACGCAAAGAGATCCTCAATCGCTACCGCGACCACAGCCGCCGTTTCGAAGCGGCCGCCGCGCGTCGCAGCACGAGTCGCACCGGCTCCGTGATTCCCTTCAACCCGCCGGTCCTGCGCGAGTTGGCCCAGGAGCCGACCGCTCGTGAGATCGAGGTGCTGCAACTCGTTGCAGATGGCCTCGTCAACCGTGAGATCGGCCAGCGTCTCTTCCTCTCGGAGGAGACGGTCAAGTCACACGTCCGGCATCTGCTCGCGAAGCTCCAAGCGCGAAGCAGAGCCCACGCCGTAGCTGTTGGCTATCGGCGTGGGCTCATTGCCTAACGCTCTCTACGGTTTGACCGTCGGATCCGAAATTCGACGCCTACTTCGCAACCCCCCAAAAGAGGGATGCTCGGTGGAGACGAAGAACTCAGGATCTGACGGCTACCAGTCCTTGACGCCCGCGGACATGATGGCGAAAAGGACGACACGAGTGAACTTCCGCATCGACCTACTCCTTGTTTTGAGGACTAACGGCAAATGGATCGTATACCCCATCTGAGGGATAAATCAAGGGGAGTTTGGCGCGGACCGATCAGCAGCCCCCTCCACCTCTACGTATCCGCGCTGGCGACCGCTGCGGTCGTGACTGGAGCAGCACTCACACTCACAGGTGGGCCCGTCGGGAACACTTGGATCGTTCTCATGCTCGCCGTCGCCGCCGCAGCAGCCGAGCGGGGCAGCGTAAGGCTTACTGACACCACCGAGCTTTCGATCTCGCCCGTCTTGATGCTGTTCGCAGCTGTCCTCTTCGGGCCCCTGGCCGGAGGCCTGGTCGGGGCGGCCTCCGAACTCGGCGATAGCGAAATCTTTGATCGGAGCTCGGCCTCAAGGTCGCCCCGCCTCAAGTGGCTCACCTATACGTCTAGTCGCTTCCTAGTCGGTGCGGCAACGGGTGGAGTCGCCATGGCCATGATGTCCCTCTGGCCGGGAGACTCGGGCAGCATCATCTTCGCGACGATCATTGGATCGATCGCAGGGGAGTCACTCGAGTTGGCGTTCGCCATGGCGGCGTCACGTCTCCGTGGGAACCACTCGTCATTCTCTGCCCGCACCCTCGCACCGATCATGGCGACCGCTGTCGGATTCTACGCGCCTGTCGTGGCTTTGCTGACGATGGCCTACACGTCGGTGTCGCCGTGGACGGCGCCTCTCTTCCTCGGCCCGGCGCTCGCAGCACAGAAGCTCTTCTCGATGTACCTACAGGAGCGAACGCTCGCGTCTGACCTCCAGGGCGCCAACGACTATCTGAATCGCTCCAACCTAGAATTCGCGGAAGCCCTCGTCGCGACGCTCGAACAGAGCGATCTCTACACCGCAGGCCACTCGAAGGCCGTCGCTATCTACTCGCGCGACATCGCGGAGCGGATGGGACTGTCGGCCGAGAGGCAGGCCCGAGCCTACCTCTGCGGGCTCGTACACGACATCGGCAAGGTTGGGCTGCCGGCAAGCCTCCTTCTGAAGGACGGACCGCTGACGCTTGAGGAGCGACGTGAGATGCAGCGTCACTCGGAGATCGGCGAAAGCATCCTGGAGCGAGTCGCGGCATACGCCGACGTCGCACTTGTCGTCCGCCATCATCACGAGCGAGTTGACGGAGAAGGTTACCCCGATGGCCTGCGCGCAGACCTGATTCCAGAAATCTCCCGGATCATCGCTGTGGCTGACGCATATAACGCAATGACGTCCAACCGGCCGTACCGTGATGCCATGCCGAGTCGCGTAGCTCGCCTTCGGCTAGCCCAGGCGGTCGAGAGCCAGTTTGATACCGCAGTGGTCGCAGCCTTTGAAGCCCTGCTCGCTGGAGCGCAGGAGGACTACAGGACTGCGAAGCGCGAGGACTTCGAGCCGATCACAGTAAGTCAACTCGCGGCGCTATCCGACTGGCCCGAGTCTCGGGCCGGCGCGGCCTGACGCACACGCTCGTGTACCGCGTTGATCGCGAGGGCCGTGCGTGAGCGGATGCCGAGCTTGTCGAACATGTTCTGCATGTGTACCTTCACCGTGCTCTCCGTGATGAAGAGACGCGTGGCAATCTCGCGGTTTGAGAGACCAACGCAGACAAGCTCATAGACCTCACGCTCTCGCGGCGAAAGCGTCGAACGCGGATCGAGGCTCCCGTTGACTTCAAGCCCGAGACCCGCAGCAATGTCCACGTCTCCCGCACGGCCTAGAGCGAAGACCGTTTGCTCAGCACACGTGGGAGAAGCGAGGAGGGTTGAGAGCAACTCCGAGTTGGATCGGTATGCGCAGACCATCAGATCTACCGCGCCCGCTTCGAAGGCAACGTTCATGAGAGCTTCCGACTTCGCGGCGGCGCTTGCGTGCCGCGACTTCAGAGCAACGACAGCCTGAACCGCCGGCCACAGCACCTTTGTCTCGATGCCCTGGGTCATCGAGACCGCCTTGCCTCCCAGTTCGATCGCTTCGTCGAGCCGGCCGATTGTCGCGAGGGCAAGGGCGCGCGAAGCTAGAACTTCGCCCTGCATCGCCCTTACCGAACCACGTGCATCAGGCGGTTCGACCGCGCACGCATCGGCGGCTCGCCCCTCCTCCAGCATGACGCGAATCCTCAGCGCGTATGCATTGTGCTCGCCAAACGGATCGTTTACGGCCCTTGCTGAGGCATCCGCACGAATCAGCTGCTCATGAGCCTCCTCGAACCGCTTCAACCCGGCTGAGGAGTAGCCGAGCATCGCCTGAGCGTGGGACACGGCAACGTCAACTCTGAACTCTGTCGCATCATCGAGAAGCCGCTGTGCGTGTTCGTTTGCTTCCGCATAGAAACAACCGAGAATCAGCGCCCATGAGTACATGCTTCGGAACGAGCACCGGACAAATGGATCATCGATTCGCGGAACTAGTTCTACGACGCGCCGAGCGTCTTGCAGGTGCCTCACGTATCCGAATCGGAATCCAATGGAGAGCTGCTTATCCACGAGGCGAACCAACTCCGTCGGATCGTGCTCTATCAATGACTCCTCAAGTCCCTGAATTAGGTCATGCGCCTCGCTAAGTTCGAGAGCGCCGGCACACATCACCTGCCCCCAAAGGACCTTGCGATGCCGTGCTGCATCCGGAGCTGCTGCTCCGGCCTCTCTGTAGAGCTCGAGCGCCTCTCGCTCGCGTGAGCCGATGTGCGCCGCTCGGGCGGCGACCTCAAGAGCCCGGTACATCACGTCGCTCCCCGGTGAGCCCAAACACGCCTTGCGCGCATGAGCTTCCGCGGAGGTATGTAGACCCTGGCGCAACTCGCTCTCAGCCTTGGCAACGAGGACGATTGGCGATTCGCCTCCGCGGCGCAGCGCTCGATCTATCCACGTTTCGAGAGTTGCGAGGCGCGCTGAGTTGAGAATGTCATCAAGCGCATCTCGAATCAGGTCGTCAATCCCCCCGTGGCCCCGGCGTTCAAGCACCTCAAACGCCGCATCCCACTCGCGTCTTGCTCTGTAGACGTCAAGCGCCGCGCCGAGGGCATACGAGAAGTTCTCGCTGGTCTCGCGTCGGGCTCGGTCTTCGAGGAAGGCGGCAGCCAGAGGGTGCAGTTCGAGCTTTCCACCACGTTCGTCGAGGACGCCGAGCGTCAGCGCCTCGGCGCAGATTCGCTCCGCGCGCTCCGCACCGAGCAGCTCTGCCGCAAGCTCACGGTCGAGGCTCGGCGCGGTCGCGAGCAACCCGAGGCCGGTGCGGCTATCCGGGTCGAGGCCCCGGTAGACCTCCTCGGCGAAGAAGTCGTACAGCTGCTCCGGCACCTCGAGGCCCTCATCGGGTAGTCGCGACTCCGACGTGGCCAGGCTGGCGAGGCCGATCACAGCCGGCCAACCGCCTGCCAGGGCCAGCAATCCAGGGCTCATCTCGTCGTGCGCCCCCGCAAGGAGATCGTTGACTTCCTCCTCGCTCATCGCGAGCATGCTCTGGCCGATCTCGAGCACGTCCCCGTACAGGACACTGCGTGTCGAGACCCAGCTCGGGCGATCCCGCGTCGAGATCAGCAGGCGCACGGGTGACTGCTGCACGAGCCCCTCGAGGAATGCCTCGGCCGTGGCCGACTCGCGGATGTGCTGGTAGTCGTCCACGACGATCCAGGCGTCCTCGGGCCACGCCGCGAGATCCTCGCTGAGCAGATCGACGAGCACCGCGAGCTCGTCCTTGGGATCCGCGGTCACGTTGAGCCGCTCACGCAGCCTTCTGTCGCACCCCGGGAGGATCTCCGCTCCCGCCGATGCAGCCTGCCGGGCCAACACGGCCACATCCGCCGAGAAGCGCCGAGCCCGGATCCAGGCGACGCGTTCCGCCTGTGCCGCCCACTGCTCAGCGAGGGTCGTCTTCCCGTAGCCGGGGCCGGCGACGAGCATCCGCACCTGAGCCTGCGACCGGTCGAGCGCCCGAATCAGCCTGGGACGCTCGAGAATCCGGCGCCGGCGCAGCGGCGGCTTCGGGGACTCGGCCATCTCGTCGACGGCAGACGCTACAACAGGCTGGCTCATCAGGGAAATCGGGCGCCCGCGGATGCCGGGGGGAGGTACCGCGGGCGCCCCGCCGTCAGGCCCCCGGGCGCCGATGCAGCGCGCCGAGGCTTGCCGAGAGAGGATCCTCGCCCGTGAGCACCCTGAAGGCCACGGGGATCTGCCGGCGCCGGCTGACGCCGAGCTTCGAGCGCAACGTGTCCGAATGCGCCTTCGCCGTTCGCGGCGAGATGCCGAGTCGTGCTCCCACCTCGTCGTTCGAGCACCCCGCTGCGATCAGCTCTACTACTTCGCGCTGCCGCGGCGTCAGGCCGGTCCCTCTCTGGTTCGTTGTCGTGATCATGGCACCGAGGCTAGTGCGTCCGTCCGCACGGAACCATTCATCTCGAGAGGTAGACCGAGGTGTAATTTCGACCACCACGACGGGGATTGCGCCGCGCACGACAGACCGCGCCGCGCTCCAGCTAAAGACGCGTGATCGGAGCGTCGACCCCACCCATCTCGGCCGTCGGGCACCATTGAGGATATGAGCGCGGTCATCTCCGCCACCGGCGGGCCTGGAACGATCGCCGCCCGCGTCGATTGCGGCGGAACCCGGCGCCACTCGATGGCACGCCCGCCCGGCGACGCCGAGAGCCGGTTGCGATAGCGGCCGCCGGTTTCCTCCGCGGGCAGCTTCCTCGCATTCGGGACCTGGGGCTGCCGGTCGTAGCGCTGGTGGCGATCTGCGTGGGCGCAGCGCTCTGGCTGCTCGACGAACCCGGCTGGGCCGACGGGGCGTGGGCCGCCGGAGCCGCTGTCGTGCTCGTGCCGCTGCTCGTCACGACCACGCGCTCGCTCCTTCGCGGAGACGTCGGCGTCGACGCGATCGCGCTCGTCGCGATCGTCTGGGCGCTCGCACTCGATGAGTATCTCGCGGGCGCGATCGTCGCGCTGATGATGTCCGGAGGCGCAGCCCTCGAGACGTGGGCGGCCGGTCGGGCTCGGCGCGAGCTCCGCTTGCTCGTCGAGCGCGCCCCACGCATCGCACACCGATACGTCGACGGCACCGTGCAAGAAGTCGCTGTCGACGTGCTGCGGCCAGGGGACGTCGTCGCCGTCAGGGCCGGGGAGGTCGTTCCCGCCGACGGTACGGTCGCAGGCCACGAGGCAGTGCTGGACGAGTCGGCTCTGACCGGCGAGGCGCTGCCCGTCACCGTTCCGCGCGGCGACAAGGTGCGTTCCGGCACCGCGAACGCGGGCGACGCCTTCGACCTCCGTGTCACCTCGTCTGCTTCGCAGAGCGCGTATGCGGCGATCGTCAGGCTCGTCGAGGCGGCGGAGACCGATCGGGCGCAGTTCACGCGCCTCGCCGACAGGTATGCCGCGTATTTCCTGCCCTTCTCGCTCGCTGTCGCAGGGGTTGCCTGGCTGGCCGCCGGAGACGCGACGAGGGGCCTTGCCGTCATGGTCGTGGCGACCCCGTGTCCGCTGATCCTCGCCGCACCGATCGCGTTCGTTGCCGGGCTGTCGCGCGCCTCACGCGCCGGGATCATCGTCAAGGGCGCCGGCGCCTTGGAGCGACTCGGCGGGGCGAGGGCCGTCCTCCTGGACAAGACGGGCACGCTCACACTCGGCCAGCCGGAGCTCGAGCAGATCGTGCCCCTGGGCGAGCTGACGGCCGCGGAGGCGCTCCGGCTCGCCGCCTCGCTCGACCAGATGTCCGTTCATGCCCTCGCAGAGGGCCTCGTGGCCGGTGCGGCCAGGCGCGGCGTCGAGCTCGCCCTCCCGACTGCCGTCACGGAGGATGCGGGACGGGGGATCGTCGGGGATGTCGAGGGTCACCGCGTCGCGGTAGGGTCGAGCGGCTGGCTCGAAGCGCACGGGTACGTCGACGCGGGTCGACGAGCGCGCGAGCACGACACCGGCGACGGAGCCGGTCGGGCAAAGATCCTCGTCGGCGTCGACGGCGTGCTCGAGGCGGTGATCGTGATGGGCGATCTGCTCCGTCCCGGGGCCGACACGCTCGCGCGCGATCTCCACGAGGCCGGAATCCGTCATGTCGCGCTCGTCAGTGGGGACCGGCACGAGATCGCGAAGGCGGTCGCCGAGAGCATCGGGATCGAGCACGTGCACGCCGAGCAGACGCCGGAACAGAAGCTCGAAGTGGTTCGGGCGATCCTTGCGCGCCCCGAGCTGCAGAACGTGGTCATGGTGGGGGACGGGATCAACGACGCGCCGGCCCTGGCGCTCGCCGACGTCGGGATCGCGATGGCCGGCAAGGGGGCGACGATCTCCTCCGAGACGGCGGATGCGGTGATCACCGTGGACGATGCAGGCCGCATCGCGCTCGCGATCCGGATCGGCCGCCGGTCGCTCTACATCGCCAAGCAGAGCGTAACGGTCGGACTCGGCCTTTCGGTCGCGGCGATGGTGGTGGCGGCGTTCGGATACCTGCCCCCGGTGTGGGGCGCCCTGTTCCAGGAAGTCATCGACGTGGCGGTGATCCTGAACGCGCTTCGCGCGCTGCGCGCCTGAGCTCCCACGCCCCGCTTGCGGCAATCCCGCAGTCGATCGACTCGCTGCTACGGATGCGACCGGCCGCGCCGCCGAGCACGATGACCGAATGCGAACCATCGTCGTCGCAACCGACGGCTCAGACCCGGCCGTTGCCGCGTTCGACGCGGCGCTCGCACTCGCCGGCGAGATCGGAGACGAGATCGCCGTCCTCACGGTGTGGCGTGCCCTTCAGGGAGACTTCGGGCTCACCCACCCCTCGGCGGCGCTGCTCGGCGACCTTCTCGACGCCGAACGGGAGCGCGCCGAGGCCGCGTTGGCCGAGGCGATCGACCGCGCCCAGGGCTCCGGTGTCGAGATCACGACCCGGCTCGTGGCCGGTGATCCGGCGGAACAGATCTGCTCGTACGCGGAGAAGGTCGACGCACGCCTGATCGCGATCGGGACCCGCGGCCACGGAGCTGTCGCCTCGCTCCTGCTCGGCGCCGTCTCGCACGCTGTGATCCGTCGATCGCTCTGCCCCGTGCTCGTCGTCAGGCAGGGGCCGTCCGCAGACGAGCGCCAGTTGAACGCGGTCGCCGGGAGCGGCGCCGAGGCGTAAGGAACCCGGAGCGCCGAAGAGGCGTCGGGCCGCTGCCTATCGGTGAATCCTCTGAGGGGAACTGGGGGGACCCCCCGATGGCGACACGCGTCCATTGCCCGATGCTCGTATCACAGCTTCCGAAGAGCCAAGGAGATGACCATGAAGATGGCAATGCTGGCGGGAGGAATTCTCGCCGCCTCTGTCCTGATCCTCGCGGCGACGGTCGTCGCGTCGAACCGCGCCCTGGACGACGACAAGACCGCGACGGGATCGACGACGAGCGGTTCCGTGGCTCACGCGAGCGGGACAGGCGCCCCCACCATCAAGGGCCAGAGCTTCGCGGGAATGGCGCCGAAGAATGCGGCGGACCTCGCGAAGGCCCACGAGCCCTACCCCGCGGAGCTTCCCCCGCTCACGCCCGGCGACGTGGTCAAGGTCGAGATGGTGCTGAAGGACGTGGCGATCGAGATCGCTCCCGGGATCGAGTATGCCGCCTGGGCCTTCGAGGGCGGCGCTCCGGGCCCGATCGTCCATGCCCGCCAGGGGCAGACGATCGAGATGACGCTCAGAAACGAGGGGGCCATCCCCCACTCGATCGACTTCCATGCAGCTCGGATTGCGCCGGATCTGGCGTTCGTCGATGTCTTCCCCGGCAAGTCGTTCACGTTCCGCTTCAAGGCGAACGACCCCGGCGTGTTCATGTACCACTGCGGCACCAGGCCCGTCCTGATGCACATCGCGAACGGGATGTACGGCGCCATCGTCGTCGAACCAGCAACGCCCCTCCCACCGGCCGACAAGTCGTACGTCCTGGTCGCAAGCGAGTGGTATCTGGCGAGCGACGGCATGGACGCGCCTGCCCAGTTCGATCTCGACAAGGCACGGGCGATCATGCCGGACTGGGTCACGTTCAACGGCTACGCCGGCCAGTACGTCACGCACCCCCTCACGGCGGACCCGGGCGATCTGGTGCGGTTCTACGTCGTCGACGCCGGGCCGAGCCTGACGACTGCCTTCCACGTCGTCGGCACGATCCTCGACAAGGCGTACGTCGACGGAGACATGGACCCGGCCCGGGCGCGGCGCAACGTCCAGACGGTCAACGTGCCGGCGGGCGGCGGGGCCGTGTTCGAGGTGACGATCGATCAGGAGGGCCTGTACCCGTTCGTCAGCCACTCGTTCGCCAGCGTCGACATGGGCCAGGTCGGGATCCTGAAGGTCGGCGATCCTCCCGGCGCGGCGTCGCACTGAGAGGCACCTGATCGCGAATGTCACTCCACTTCGAGCAGGCCGTTGGCCAGGGCATAGCGGACGAGCTCCGCACGGGTACCCAGGCCGAGCTTCTGCATGATGTGCGCACGGTGCGTTTCGGCCGTGCGCACCGAGATGAAGAGCGCCTTCGCGATCTCCTGATTCGTGTGACCGAGCGCCAGGAGACGCAGGACCTCACGCTCCCGGTCGGAGAGAGGATCGTCGGCTTCACGGCGCGCAGCCTCGACCTCCGCCTGCGCGAGTCGCGCTCCAAGCGTCGGGTGGACGTAGCGCCCGCCGCCGGCGACCTCCCTCACGGCTTGCACGAGCTCCGTGTCGGCAGCCTCCTTCAGCATGTATCCACTCGCACCAGCAGCGAAGGCCTCGCGCACGTACGACGGGTCGTCCTGCATCGAGAGCATCAGAACCCTCCCCTTCGACGCGGAGATCACGTCGGCACACGCCTCGAGCCCCGTCCGTCCCGGCATCACGACGTCGAGCAGCACGACGTCCGGCTTCTCGAGCCGGGCTGCGCGGACGCTCTCGTCGCCGTCACCGGCCTCGCCGACGACCTCGATGTCCTCCTCGCGCTCGAGCAGGAGCCGGAGGCCCGTCCTCACGATGGCGTGGTCGTCGACGATGAGGACGCGGATCGTCATCGCCAAGCCACTCTAGCGCCGTCTGTGCAGATGGGCCCGGAATCGGAGCGGCCTCTAGAGCCCTCCCGCATACCCGTCACCTCGAGCGTCGGAGCCGCCGATCAGTGCCTCGCCGAGTCGCAGGATCACCTGTCCGACCCCGAAGGCGTGGGGCAGCGTGCCGACGCGAGCGTCATGACCCATGGCTCGCAACTCGGGCGCCCGCTCGGCCAGACCGGGCTCGAGCTCCACGAAGCCCTCCTGCTCGACGCGCCAGCGCGGGGCGTCGAGCGCTGCCTGCGGATCGAACCCCTCGTCGACGAGGCGGCGGACGACCTGGAAGTGGCCCTGCGGCTGCATCGGCCCGCCCATGACGCCGAACGGCCCGAGGAGCGAGCCGCCTTCGAGCAGCATCCCGGGGATGATCGTGTGGAAGGGCCGCTTCGCCGGCCCGAGCGCGTTCGGATGCCCGGGCAGGCGGCTGAATCCGGCTCCGCGGTTCTGGAGCACGATCCCCGTGCCCGGTACGAGCACACCGGAGCCAAAGGCGCCGTAGAGGCTCTGAATCAGCGAGACGGCCATCCCGTCGCCGTCGACGGCGCAAAGGTAGGTCGTCCCACCGCGAGGCAGCTCGATGCCCTCGGTGCCACGGGCGGTGGCGCCAACGAGTGCCCGGCGGTCGGCAAGGCGTTCGGCAGCGAAGAGATCGGCCGGGAGAGGCCCGTCGTGCACGAAGGCGTGGGCATCGGCGAAGGCGAGCTTCATCGCCTCGATCTCGGAGTGCAGCCCTGGCTCGAGCTCCTCGTAGAGCGCGAGCGCAAGCAGGGCTGCGACGCCCTGGCCGTTCGGCGGCAACTCGCACACCTCGATGCCACGGTAGAGCCGGCGGAGCGGCTCGACCCACTCCGAGCGGTGCGCGTGGAGATCCTCCTCGGCCAACCAGCTCACCGCTGCGATAGCGGCCGCGAGCTCCCCGCCGTAGAGCGCTTCCGGCCCCTCCGAGGCGATCCGGCGCAAGGTGGCATCGAGTCGGGGCAATCCGTACCGCTGCCCTGCGGCCGGTGCGGGCCAGGGCGCGAGCGCTGCGCGCGCCCACTTGTCCGCAATCCGGGCAGTGCACGTCACCCCTTCGCGGGCGGCGTCCGCTGCCGGGCCGACGGCTGCATCGAGGCCGAACGACCCGAAGCGCTCAGCGAGGTCAGCCCAGAGACGGACGGCGCCGGGCACCGTGACCGACCTCGGGCCGTCGTCCTCTGCGGTCTGTTCGCCCAGGGTTCCCGGCGAGCGTCCGGATCCGTTGAGCCCGTGGAGCGCGCCGTCGTTCCAGACCAGAGCGAACGCATCCCCGCCGACCCCGTTGTCGGTCGGCTCGGCGACCGTCAGCATGGCAGCGGCCGCAAGTGCAGCATCGACGGCATTGCCGCCGCGCTCGAGCGCTCGCAGGCCTGCGCGCGTCGCGAGCGGATGGCTCGTTGCCACCATCGCCCTGCTCGCAATCGCAGGCATCCGGCGCCAGCCGCTCGCTGCCGCCCGGCCCGGCTGGAACAGCGCTTCGAGATCGATCTCCATCGAGCCAGCATCGCAGGTCGGAGCGCCCGGGCAGAGCGCTGCCGTCGTCCTCGACCCCATTCCCCGACGCGTCATTGGTTGACAGGGGCTGACAAAGGGACGCAGTGGCGCTAAAGTATCTTTTCGTACGTAAGGAGGGTGGCACGATGTCCCCCAAGCAGATCACGTTCAAGCGTGCTCGCACGCCGCACTACGACAGTCCCGCAGCAGTCGGAAAGCGCATCTTCGACGCGCGACAGGCGGCAGGGCTCAGTCAGAGAGAACTGGCGTTTCCCGGCTGCAGCGCGGCCTACATCTCGCGGATCGAAAGAGGCGAGCGGGTTCCGTCGCTGCAGGTGATGCGCGAGATCGCCAGTCGTACCGGGGCGACGGAGCATGCGCTCGCGTTCGGGCGCGAGCCGCTCGACGTAGCCGTCGCGGCGCGCGTACGCGCTGTCGAGCAGGCGGAGGCCGCCGGCACGACGTCCGAGCGTGTGGGTGCGTACAAAGCTCTCGCGCGCGCCGCCTCCAAGGCGGCTCGCACGAACGGTGGCTGAGTCCCGGCGGGAGCCGGTGTGATCTAGGATCGGCCGATGGGCCGCGACGCTGACATCGTCGTGGTCGGTGCAGGAATCACGGGCGTCGCGACCGCGTACGCCCTTGCCCGTGCTGGACGTGGAGTGGTGCTCCTCGAGCAGTTTGGCGCGGGTCACGAGCGAGGGTCGAGTCACGGCGCATCCAGGATCTTCCGCCTCGCCTACCCGGACCAGCACTACGTCCGTCTCGCGCAAGGGGCGCTGCAGAGCTGGCGCGAGCTCGAGGCTCAGTGTGGCGAGGAACTGATCATCCAGACGGGGAGCCTCGACTTCGGCTCGGTCGCGGTCGAGAATGCGCGCGCGCTCGCCGCGTGCGGGGTGCGACACGAGCTGCTCGGGGGCGCAGAGGTGGAGGCCCGCTGGCCGGTGACTGCCGAAGCGAGCGAGACGGTGCTCCACCAGCCCGACGGCGGCACGACCCTGGCCAGCCGCGCGTACGACGTCCTGCTCGCCGGAGCCGTCGACGCAGGGGCCGTCTTGCTCGACCACCGTCGGGTCACTCGAATCGAAACCCGACCAGGTTCCGTCCGTGTCCAGACCGACGCGGACGAGGTCAGCGCTTCGGCGTGCGTGGTCGCCGCCGGGGCCTGGGCGCGTGAGCTGCTGCAAGGTGTCGAGATAGACCTTCCGGTGGTGCCGACACGCGAGACGGTGACCTACTTCAGCATCGCCGAGCCGCTCGCGCTGCCACCCGTGATCGACAGCGCCGTGCCAACGCCGGGCGAGGGCGGGCTGCTGCGGCCGGGACTGATCAGCTATGCGCTCGCCGCGCCCGGCATCGGCCTCAAGGCTGGCCTCCACCACGCCGGCCCACCCGCCGATCCCGACGAGACCGGCTCACCGGACCCCGCGATCGTGCGTTGGGTCTCGAGTTGGGTGGCACGACGATTTCCCGAGGTCGATCCGGAGCCCCTCGCCTCCGAGACGTGTCTGTACACCAACACGGCCGACGAGTCCTTCGTGCTCGAGCGGCACGGTCGAATCGTGGTCGCTTCGGCGTGCTCCGGCCACGGGTTCAAGTTCGCGCCGGCCCTCGGGCGAACGATCGCAGCGCTGGCGCGCGACGCGGCCGCCTGAGCTCAAGCCGGCTGCGGCATCACGCAAGCGGCAGTTCGACGACGAGCGTCGTTCCCTCCTGCGGCGTTGCCTCGATCCACAAGCTCCCGTCGAGCAGTTCCACGCGCTCACGCATCCCCCGCAGCCCGAGCCGTGCGTTCGACGTCTCCGCCTGGTCGAAGCCCTGACCGTCGTCCTCGATCATGACGACGACGCTGGCTGCCTTGCGCGACAGGACCACGCTCACCTGTCGTGCCTCGGCATGCTTGACGACGTTCGTCAGCGCTTCCTGGACGATGCGGTACAACGCCGTCTCGACATCGGGCGGGAGGCGCTGGGCGCCGAGCGTCGACTCGAACTGCACGTTCAAGTCGGCGGCCTCGCCGACGGTATGGCCGAGCCGGCGCAACGCCGGCACCAGGCCGAAGTCGTCCAGGGCGGAGGGCCGTAGCTCGACCGCGAGCCGGCGCACGTTCCTGAGCGTGCTCACGATCAGCGTCCGGAGCTCCGCGGCGGCGGCGTGAGCCTCCTCCGCGCTCTCCGTCCGCTCGACTGCTGTGAGACCGAGCAGGATCGACGTCAGCGCCTGGCCCGTCTCGTCGTGGAGCTCGCGGGCAAGGCGCCGGCGCTCGGCCTCCTGGGCCTGGACTGCCCGCCGAAGGGCGTCGCGCCTGACGCTGCCGGCGTTTTCGATCGCGACGGCGGCCTGGGCAGCGAGGAACGTGACGTTCTCCTCGTCCTCGTCGGTGAACGAGCCTCGTGGCTGTTTCTCCGCCAGGTAGAGGTTCCCGAAGGCGACGCCCCGCGTCATCACGGGGACGCCGAGGAAGCTGTGCATCGGCGGATGGTTGGGCGGGAATCCGACCGAACGCGGGTCGCTCATGAGATCGTCCAGACGGAGCGGCCTCGCGTCCACGATCAGGACGCCGAGGATGCCGCGCCCGCGAGGGAGATCTCCGATCGCCGCTCGGGTGGCGTCGTCGAGGCCGTGGGTGACGAACCGCTCCAGCTCCGTGCCGCCGCTATCGATCACACCCAGCGCGGAATAGCGCGCGCCCGTGAGCTCGGCGGCGATCCGCACGAGGGTCTGCAGGACCGCGTCGAGCGAGAGCTCCGACGTGATCGCGATTCCCGCCTCGACGAGAGCACGACGCCTCTGGTCGGCATTCATGCACTCATTCAACCTGTTCACCGCCACGGAGGAGGGCATATGCAGGCACAATTCGTCCCCGTGCCACCCGTGCCGAAGCCCCCTTCAGCCAGTAGGCGCCCGAGCCGCAATCTCCTGATCGCGATCGCCGCCGCCGCCGTCGTCGCCGCAGCGCTCATCGCCGGGAGCATCTTCTTGACGAACGACGAGAGCTCCGGCACGGACGCCAGCCCGGTCACGACGGCCACGGACGGCACGACCGAATCGCCGCTCGGGCTGATCGCAGGCATCCCGCAGAACGGGACCGTGCTCGGGAACCCGGGTGCGCAGGTCGTCATGCTGCAGTACGAGGACATCCAGTGCCCGTTCTGCCGCCAGTACACCAAGGACGTCCTGCCCGCGCTGATCACGGAGTACGTTCGGCCCGGCCGGCTCAAGCTCGACTTCCGCGGCATGAACTTCCTCGGCCCCGATTCGGACAAGGCGCTCCGGATCGCCCTCGCCGCCGCGCGCGAGGACAAGCTCTGGGAGGTCGTGGAGCTCTTCTATGCGAAGCAGGGCGAGGAGAACTCGGGCTGGGTGACCGACGCGTTGATCGACGAGGTGCTTGCGGAAATCCCCGACCTCGACGCGGCAAAGGTCAAGACAGACGCCGAATCCGCGGAGATCGGCCGGGAGATAGCCGACATCCAGGCGGAGGCGGCGGAACGCGGCGTGCAGGGCACACCTTCGTTCTACATCGGCATCGGCACCAACCAGCCGTACCAGCTCCAGGTGGCCCTCAGCGCCCAGGCATTCCGGCCCGCGCTCGACGACGCGCTCAAGGGATGAGCATCCGGCTCCGGCGCTTTGCGCCGGTCGCCGTTGCCGCCGTACTCGGGTTCCTGCTCGTCACCGCGGCCGGGGCGTCCCCCGGCACGACCCTCGTCGACGGCATCCCCCAACGGGGCACCGTGATCGGCCAGAAGAGCGCCACGGTGACCCTGATCCAGTTCGAGGATCTCGCCTGCTCACACTGCCGCGTCTACACGGAGAACGCGTTTCCGACGATCGTCAGGAAGTACGTCAGGACGGGCAAGGTCAAGGTCGATTTCCGCGGCCTCGCGATCGTCACCCGAGCCTCGGAGCCCGCGTTGCGGTACACGCTCGCAGCGGCCCGCCAGAAGAAGCTCTGGCAGGTGGCCGAGCTCTTCTTCGAGAACCAGTCGAGCCTGAACGAGCTCGCGACCGACGAGGGCGTACGGCGGCTCGTCCGCGGAGTGCACGGGCTCGATGCCGCGCGGCTCGTCACGGACGCCAAGAGCCTCTCCGTCCGGAAGCAGGTGGCCGCCCACGCCGCGGAGGCGACGCGCCGCAAGGTGCCCGGTACCCCCTGGTTCTTCGTCAAGATCGGTCAGGGGCCGCCCAAGCTCGTCCGCCCAAGTGCGTACGACGGGGAGTCGTTCAGCGCGATCCTCGACGACGCCCTCGGCCGGTGAACGACCGGCTCCTCCGCGCCGCCCTCGTCGTCGTCTCGGTCGCCGGTCTCGCGATCGCCGCGTACCTCACCTACGTCCACTACCGGCCGGCGGCCCTGATCTGCACGAGTGGGGGTGGTTGCGAGACGGTGCAGGCGTCGCAGTACGCCGTTCTCGCCGGCGTCCCCGTAGCGGTCCTCGGGCTCGTCGCCTGGGCCACCGCGCTCGCCCTCACGGTCTGGAACTCCGAGCTCGCCCGGACGCTGACGGTAGCGCTCGCCCTCGCAGCGCTCGCCTTCGCGGCGTATCTCGTCGTCCTGCAGCTCGTCGTGATCGACGCGATCTGCCTCTGGTGCATGGCGAACGACGTCGTCCTGCTCCCATTGCTCACTCTGCTCGCCATCGCCCGCCTCCGCAGCGCCGGCGACGACGCCTGACCGAGGCGAGCGCTGCGCCCTAGGTCATCGGCACCTGGCGGAGGATGTCGGCCTGGATGCGATCGAGGATGTCCGTCAGGCTGTCGCCCGTGGCGGTGATGCCGTGGTTGCGAAGCCCGATCACCGCGTGCGCGGGATCAGGCTCACGGTCGATCAGCTCCGCGACGGACTCCGCGAGCTCCTGCGTGCCGCACGGGTAGTTGATGTCCGTCGCCGCGATCCCATCCATCCATGCATGGACGTGCAGGATCGCGCCCACCTCGGGATGGGCCTGGTAGATCATCCAGTGCTCGATCGCGTCGACGGATACCCGGCGCGGTTCCACCCCCGGCGGCACGCTGATGCGCATCCGAGCGTTCGGCTCGTCGTAGCCGGTGACGAGCAGAATGTCGCGCCCGGGCTCCTCGAGGGCGGTCTTGTCGACGCCGGAGGCGCTCATCCAGAATCGCGTCTCGTCCTTGCGCGCCGAGAGGTTGCCGTACGAGAGGCCGCCGACCTGGTAGAGCCGCATCACATGGCGCAGGTCGCGCTCGTTGAGGAACTCGTGCACCGGAAACGGTGCCGGTAGAAGGTCGAGGTCGCCCATGCGCTTGCCCGCGGCCGCAATGTCGGCCGTGATCGCGTCGCCGTCCCAGAGCTCGGGCTCGAGGTCGGTGACGAACTCGTTGTCGATCACGAGCTTCGACTTGGCGAGCGGCGCGAGGCGCTCGAACACCTCGGCCGGGTCGTCCGAGATCTTGTAGGTGCCTCGCTCCATGGTCGTGAACCAGACGCCCGAGCCCGGCACGTGCAGCACGACGACGTTCGCAAGCGTGCGGACCAGGTTCGGGTAGCTCGTGCGGAGCACGTCCTCGGGCACCTCGTCGAGCTCGTAGAACGAGGCCGAGTAGGTCCCGCGCGACGAGCGCCTGAACGCCTTGGGATCCTCGGCGTCGAACATGTTGAGCACGAAGTCGGCGTCCGCGTGATCGTCGACCAACTCGAAGCCGTCGGCCTCGAAGGCCTTGCCGACCGCGCGGACCCACTCCTCGTGGCTCGCGGAGGTCGACGTTCCCCAGATCGCGTACTTGTGCATCGCACCAGTGTAACGCGGTGCCGTGCTTCCTCCGCCCTGGACGACGCGCAGCGCCGGGAGTCGGACAAAGCGCTCAGGGAAAGAGGTCACGCTCGCCGGGCATGACGAGCTCGCGCGCCGTGCCTTCGCCGAGGACGTCGGCGCCGCGCACGATCGCCGCCGGTGTCCCCGTGCTCTTCCCCATCACGAGCTCCGCAGCGCCCGCGATCTCGTCGGCCACCGCGATCATCGTGGAGCGGAGCTCGTAGCCGACACGATCGCGCGAGCCGCGCAGGTCCCGCAGGGCCGTCAGCCCTGCCACACCGAGCGCGACATCGGTCGTCCCCTGGCGCCACGCCCGGCCGAACGAGTCGCTCACGATCACACCCGGTGCCAAGCCCGTGAGCTCCGCGAGCCTCGACCGCAGCCGGGCCGCCGAGCCGTCCGGGTCGACGGGGAGCAGGATCAGCGTGTCCGGGCCCTTCGCGTTCGAGGCGTCGACGCCCGCCGACGCGCACACGAAGCCGTGGCGCGTTCGCGCGATCACGAGCGGGGGCCGCGAGCGCACGACCTCGGCCGATTCGCGCAGGATCACCTCGAGCTGGCGCGGATCTCCGTCGTCGCCCGCCAGCTCGAGAGCGCGTGCGGAAGGGACGACGTCGGCCAGATGCACGATCCTTCCCTCCACCTTCGACACGGCCTTCTGGGCGACCACGACGACGTCACCTGGCTCGAGCCCTCCGACCCGGGCGCACGCGTCCGCGAGCAGACGGCCGAGATCGTCGCCGGGCTCGAGCTCCGGCAGGCCCGCGAGGCCGATCACGCGCACTTCCGCGGGCACGTCAGTCGACGCCGGTGACCCGCAGGCCGGCGTGAGCCTTGTACCGCTTGTTCACGTTGACGATCACCGCGGTCATGCCTTCGAGGGCGCGCGCGCTCGCGAGCGGCCCCGCATCGATGGCCTTGCCCGAGGTGATCTTCTCCGCCAGCTCGAGCACTGCCGCCTTGGCAACCGCATCGTCGCCGCAGACGAGCGTGTCCTCGTCGGGCGCCTCCTCGCCGCCGAGGTTGGAGGCGGCGAGAGAGTGCAGCCCTGCCACCACCGGCCCGTCGACGACGTCCTGGATTCTCTGGGCGACCGAGGTCGCCTCCTGCGTCGGGCAGGACCCCCTCCTTCGTGAAGGACAGCTCTGCGGCGACGGAGAGGATCGGCGTCGTCCCGATCGCGGCGCGCAGCGAGCGTGCCGTCTCGACCGCCCCGTCCGCCTTCGTCGTCAGAACGACGAGGTCGGCCTCCCGGGCCGCCTCCTCGTTCGTCGCCCCTGAGACACCGAGCTCCGGCGGCCGCTGCACGCGCCCTGTCCGCATCGCGCGACCCGATCACCACGTCGTAGCCGGCCTCGCGCAACCGCAGCGCCAGTGCGAGCCCGAACCCGCCCGTCCCCCCGATCAGTGCGATCTTCACGTCCGCGCCTCCACTGCTGCCTCCAGCGTCGTCTCCGCGAGCCGGCGAGCAGCGTCGCGATTCTCCATGAGCGTATCGGTGACGACGATCCCGCTGTCGGTCCCGCCGGTCTCGCGGGCATCTGCACGGTCGATCACGAGCACGTCGAGCAGGCCGGTGTAGCAGGAACCCAGGTGCGCGGGCGTCGTGCCGCCGACGAGCCGTCGCATCATCCGGTCGAGCGGCCCGCGCACCGCGAGGCCACCGATCAGGGGGCTGACGCGCGACCGAGCGGACTGCCCGCCGCTCGAGGGCCGAGCGGATCACCCCGACGGCCAGGATCGGGTGGATCGAGACGAACGGGTTGCTCGGCGCGATCACGATCGCGTCTGCGTCGGCGATCGACGCCAGCACGCCGGGCGCTGCTCGCGCCTCCTCGGCTCCCTCGTAGACGAGCGCGTCGACCTCGTCCTCGTGGCGTCGGGCGACGAACCACTCCTGGAAGACGAACGTGCCGTTCGGGGTGACGAGGTGCGTGCGGAGAGGATCGTCGGTGGCCGGCAGCAGGCGAGAGGCGAGGCCCGCCTGGCGGACGAGGGCCGCCGTCACCGCGGAGAGCGGCTCGCCGCGACGGAGCGCGTGCGAGCGGACGAGGTGAAGACCGAGGTCGAGGTCACCGAGCATGAACCACCCCTCCCCGCCCCAGGCCCGTGCGGCCTCGAGCGCCCGCCAGGTCTCGCCGGCACGGCCCCAGCCGCGCTCCGTGTCGTTCAGGCCCGCGAGGGCGTACAGCACCGAGTCGAGGTCGGGCGAGACGTGGAGGCCGAGGACCTCGAGGTCGTCGCCGACGTTGCCGACGATCGTCAGCTCGCCCGGTGCGAGCACGTCGTGGAGCCCGGCCGCGAGCTTGGCGCCGCCGACTCCGCCCGAGAGGAGCACGACCTTCACGAGCGGAGGGCGCTTGCGAGCGCGCGGGTGCGGGCGCGGGCGCGCGGCGCCACCCGAGCGAGATCGGACGCCGTATCGACGTCAGCCCGCAGATTCGGCAGCTCGAGGTCGTGCAGGACGAGCCCCAGGGCAGCGGCGTGGGCGCGAAACTGCGCGGCGCTACCGGGGCCGTAGAGGGGCTGGAAGACCTCGGCGAAAGGAAGCCCGAGCGCGTTCGTCGTCCCGTCGGCGGCGGCCACGATCGCGACTGCTCCTGCGCGGGCGGGGATCGCGAGTGCCGCGAGATCGGACGGGCGCACTCGCGGCAGATCGGCGTTGACGACGAGGCAGACCCCGTCGATCCCGCTCAGCGCCGCCTGTGACAGCGGCGCCCTGACCTCCACCCGGATCGGCCACGAGCTCGACCCCGAGCTCGGCCGCGACGACCGCGGCGGCGGCATCACCGGTGACGAGCAGCACGCGGTTCGCGGCGGACGTTGCTGCCTCGAGGACGTCGCCGAGCATGGCGAGCGCCGCCTCGACGCGGACGTCGGCGGGGAGCCTGCTCTTGCCGCCCGAGCGGAAGGGGACGACGACGGTTGCCATGTCGAGAGCCTACGCGCGGGCCGGCGGCGGCACACAGCGCGCCCATCGGCATCCGCTCGCCAGCCGGTCGCAATCGGGCGCCCCGCGCGGGCCTAGTTGCGCGACGACGCGGAGCTTCGCGCCAGGCGGTGGGTCAGGCGGCGTGAGACGAGGCGTCGGCGCCCGGCCCCGACGTCGCCCACTCGTGCACCTCGTACCAGTGCGTGCCCGACGAGCGCGGCGGCAACCTGGGGATCGGTGTGCGCCCCGTTGTAGACGTGATGCTCGAGATCGCAGCACATCTCGACTTCGCCGCAGCGAGACGTGCGTGATCTTCGAGAGGACGTCGAACGGGAGCTGGGCATCGGCCACCGAGATGTGCTTGAACTGGAGGTCGGGCGCCAGCTCCATCAGCTCGGGCCACTGCGGGCAGGTCTTGTAGCTCATCGAGTCTCCTGGTTCGCGGCTGCTCCCCACGTTCCTCCGAGCCGGACGAGCCCCCGCGCATCGTCCTCCGGGTAGACCAGGAACGCGGCGCGTCGTCGAACTGGTGCAAGCGTCCGACCGTCGAGACCGACGAGGCCCAGTCGCACGCGGAACCGGCCGAACGAGAGCGGCGGGCTCTCGATCTCGAGCCTCGCCGTCGCCGCCCCGGGCCCGGCGGGCCAGCCGACCGTTGCGGTGTCGACCGCTTCCTCGGCGATCAGGACTCCCGTCGTGTCACGGATCTCGAGGTGGAGCCGCGGCGCCGGGTCGATCGCCGCCAGGGCCCTCAGGTCGACCTCGAGTCGCATCGGCTCGCCGGCGAGGAACTGCTGGCGCTCCGCCGCCATCCGCGTCGAGCAACCGGGCGCCGCCGATCTCCGCCTCGCCCGTGCCCCACTCGCGGAGGCCCCCGGCACGCTCCGCCGGGTCGAGCTCGTCGGCGAGGAGACGGCGGTAGCGCGCGATCGCCTCGTGCGTCGGCCCGTCGTACGCCTTCTCGCCGGCGGCGAGGAGGATCGAACGCTCGCACAGCCGCTCCACGGCCTGTGCGTCGTGCGAGACGAACAGGATCGTGCCCCCCTGCGCCTTGAACGCGGCGATCACGCCGAAGCACTTGCGCTGGAAGTTCTCGTCCCCGACGGCGAAGACCTCGTCGAGCAGGAGCACGTCCGCACGCAGGAACGCGGCGATCGCGAACCCGAGCCGCATGGCCATCCCGCTCGAGTACGTGCGGACGGGCCGGTCGATCGCGTGCTCGAGCTCTGCGAACGCGACGATCTCGTCGAAGCGCTCCCTGATCTCCGCCCGGCGCAGACCCTGGATCGAGCCGTTCAGGTACACATTCTCGCGCCCGCTGAAGTCGGGATGGAAGCCGGCTCCGAGCTCGAGCAGGGAGCCGATGCGGCCCTCGACGCGGATGCTCCCAGTGGTCGGCTTGATGATCCCCGCGAGCACTCTCAGCAGCGTCGACTTGCCGGAGCCGTTGCGGCCCACGAGGCCGACGGCCTCACCTGGCTCGATCTCCGCCGAGACGTCGCGCAGTGCCCACACGTCCTCTCCGCCGGTGCGCCCTCGCGCCACGACGAGGTCCTTCAGCGTCCGGGTCTCGCGCGCATGCACGCGGAAGCGACGGGAGACGTTCGCCGCCGAGATCGCTCCGGACTTCATGCGACTTCCTCGCGTCGCGAGCTCAGGCCGGGCGCCACTTCGCTCGCCTCGTGGACGAGCGCGGCGAGCCGCGTCAGCTGCTCCGGATCGACCGCGGGGAAGACACCGTGCCCGAGGTTGAAGATGTGCCCGGGGCGCCCGCCCGCCCGCGCCAGCACGTCGCGCGCCTCGGCCTCGACGACGGGCCAGGGCGCGAGCAGCACCGCGGGATCGAGGTTGCCCTGCACCGCCCTGTCGGGAACCTTCGCCCAGCCGACATCGAGTGGGATGCGCCAGTCGAGCCCGATGACGTCCCCGCCGGCCGCAGCCATCTCCTCGAGCAGCGTCGAGGTACCGGTGCCGAAGTGGATCGTCGGCACGTCGACCGCCGCGAGCACTCGAGCGGAGTGCGGCGCCACGTGTGCGCGATAGTGCTCAGGCGACAGCGCGCCGACCCATGAGTCGAACAGCTGGATCACGTCCGCGCCGGCAGCGGCCTTCGCAGCGACGTAGCCGGCGAACGTGTCGGACAGCTTCGTCAGCAGGGCATCCCAGACGTCGGGTTTCCCGAGCATGAGGCTCTTGGTCCGCGCGAACTCGCGGCTCGGCTTCCCCTCGACGAGGTAGCCGGCGACCGTGAACGGCCCGCCGCAGAACCCGATCACCGCCTGGTCGGGGCGAAGCGCCGCCCGCACGATCCGGACGGCCTCGAGCACCGGGGCGAACGCCTCCTCGGGATCCGGGACGCGGAGTTGTTTCACGTCGGCGAGTGTGCGGATCGGTTCGTCGATCACGGGGCCGATCCCCTCGACGAGGCGGACGTCGATCCCCATCCCGAGAACCGGCGTCATGATGTCGGCGAACATCACCGCCGCGTCGACGTCGTGGCGGCGCACCGGCTGCAGCGTCACCTCGGCGCACAGCTCGGGCGTGTGCGCGACGTCGAAGAACGCGTGTTTTTCGCGGATGGCGCGGTATTCGGGAAGCGATCGGCCCGCCTGGCGCATGAACCACACCGGCGTCCGCTCGACTTCCTCGCGCCGGGCTGCGCGCACGAGAAGCGGGTCGCTCACAGTCTCTACAGTAGCCCCCAATCGTGGAACGCATCGGCGAGCATCCCGTCAACGCCGGCCCGTTGGCACCGCGCTGGGTCGCCTGGTCGCTCGAGACGCCCCGAGCGGGCGTCACCTCCGTCGCCCGGGTCGCGCTCGAGAACGCCGGCACCGCCACGTGGCGCTCGCACGGCGAGAACGGCGTCATGGCCTCGTTCCACTGGCTCGATCCGCTCGGCAATCCGATCGTCTGGGACGGGCCGCGCACGCCCTTGCCGCGGCCCGTCGGACCCGGCGAGCACGTCGAGCTCGAGTTCGCCGTGACCGCGCCCCGCCCGCCGGGCCCGTACCGGATCGCTTTCGACCTCGTCGAGGAGCACCGGTTCTGGTTCGCCGAGGTCGGTGCCATCCCGCTCGAGGTGGATGTCGACGTCGCACCGCGGATCGCCACCCGCAACCTCTCCGTCGTCGTCCACGGAGGCGTCGACGACCGGCACCGCCGCGGCGCTCGCCGCCCAGGAGGAGCCCATCGCCGCCGCCGGCGGCGTCGCCGTCGCCCACCTGATCGCCGGCGCCACCCCTCCCCCGACCTGGTCGCGCCTCCTCCTCGACGCGCACGCAGAGGGTTGGGCGGCCGTCGGAACCGGAGTCGCCCGCGAGGGACGCGACCGCGAGCTCGAGCCGTGGGGCGCGCCGGGACGCCACCCTCGCTTCGACCCGCCCCTCCTGCTGCCGTCGCTGCTCGATGGGCTCGAGCCGACCGAGCATCTCGGGCTACCGGCGTACGACGGGCCCGATCGCCTCTACGACGGACGGGTCGTGGTCACACTTCCGCGGCGATCCGATCGTCGACGGCGGTGAACACCAGCGCGCCGAGCGCGAGCGCGACGACTGTCTCGATCAGCAAGTAGACGAGGTTCCCGGTCGACGGTAGCGTCCCGAGGAAGAGCGGCGCCCGGAAGCTCTCGACGACCGGCGTGAGCGGATTGCCCCACCGGATCAGATCCACGAGCCAGGGGTGGGTGTCTCCGACCGGAAGGTTGTCGAGGCTGTAGAGGACCGGCGTGAGGAAGAACAGCGGCAGCAGCAGAGCCGCGACGACGAACTCGATGTCGCGGTAGATCGCGTTCGCCGACGCCACCGCGAGTGAGAGGCCGGAGACGAACAGCACGATCACGGCGCCGATCGGAATCGCGAGCCACGCGGTCGCGCGCGAGTCGGGCAGGACGATCATCACGAGGACGAGCACGACCGCCGTCATCACGAGGAACGCGACGAGCTGCGTCGCCACGATCGAAAGCGGGACGAGCTGCCGTGGAAAGCGCACCTTGCGGATCAGGCTCGCGTTCTCGAGCAGGCTCCGGGCGGACGACTGGAGTGAGCCTGCAAAGAAAGCCCAGGCAGGCAGCCCGCAGAGGAGGAACAGCCAGTAGTGGCCGACGTCCGTGGTCGGTGACTTCCACATCACGGAGAAGACGAGGAGGTAGACGAGCATCAGGGTCACCGGCAGGGCGAGCGTCCAGAGGAGCCCCAGCACCGAGCCCTTGTACTTTGCGCGCAGGTCGCGCTGGAAGAGGCTCGCGAACAACTCGCGATAGCGGATCAGATCGGCGTAGACGGCCATCGCGCGCAGTCTACGGCGCGTACCGACGTGACTCTCGCGCGGGCTCCCGGCACCGCTCGCAGGGGCGGGCTCCGGGAGGTCGACGGACTACCCTACCGGCATGAGCGCCGCCGCCACGATAGTCGCCCTCCCGGTCGCGGCTCTCGTCCTCTTTGCGCTGCTGCGCTCCTCCGTGGGCGAGCGCCTGGTGGCGGTTCCGACCGGCGAGCGCTGGCACGATCGGCCGACCCCGACCTTCGGTGGAGCCGGCATCGTCGGCGGGCTGCTGGCCGGCATCCTGCTCGCCGCCGCCGTCGGCGCCGTGGACGCGAACTGGCAGCTGGCCGGGATCGTCGCCGGATGCACGCTCCTCTTCGTCGCCGGGCTGGTCGACGACCTCCGTCACCTCAGCCCGGTTGCCAAGCTGGCCGCGCAGTTCGGCGCTGCCGGCATCGTCGTCGCGAGTGGCCTGCGGGTCGAGTTGTTCACGAACGACATCGTCGCCACGGCCGTCGCCTTCGTGTGGCTCGTGGGGATCACGAACGCCTTCAACCTGCTCGACAACATGGACGGGCTCGCCGCGACCCTCGCCACGGTGGCGTGCGCGTACTTCGCGATCGACGCCGTGACGCTGCACGACAACGACCTCGTGCTCGTGCTCTCGCTCTCGCTCGCGTTCGCCTGCGCCGGCTTCCTGCCCTTCAACCTGAGACCGGGAGGCAAGGCGCTCGTGTTCATGGGCGACTCGGGCAGCCAGGTGCTCGGCTTCCTGCTCGCCGTGCTCGGTCTGGCGGCGAGCTGGACCACGGCCGGCACGACCGTCGCGACGATCGTGCTGCCGCTGCTCGTGCTCGCGATCCCGATTCTCGACACGACGCTCGTCACGATCCGGAGGCTCATCGAGCGCCGGCCGGTGAGCCAGGGCGGCAAGGATCACACTTCGCACAGACTCGTCTACTTCGGGCTGTCGGAGCGGAAGGCGGTGGGGCTGCTCGCGATCATCGCGGTCGCGCTCGGGGCGACGAGCGTCGCCTACAACATCCTCGACGACGCGCGTTTCACCGCCGTGGGCGTTCTGCTCACGTTCGTGCTCCTGATCCAGTTCGGCGGATTCCTCAGCGAGCTCGACGAACGCACCCGGCGCGGCCAGACGAGCGACACGTCGCTGCGCCACGCGCTCACGTTCGACCCGCGGCGGCTCGGGGAGGTCGTCGCCGACTTCGTGCTCGTGTGCGCGTCCTTCCTGTTCGCGTACCTCGTCGTCGTGGGGGGCGAGGGAAGCGCGCTGCAACGGTCGGTCTTTCTCGGCGCGCTGCCGGTCGTGCTCGGGATGCGCTACGTCTCGTTCGTCACGTTCAGGATCTACCGGCGGGTGTGGCGCTATGCGTCGACGCGAGACGCAGTGGCGATCGCAGCCGCCGTGCTGCTCTCCGAGGTGCTCGCGTTCCTCGTGGTGGTCGCCACGCGCCCGCTCGGAGGGTTCCCGGTGCGGGTCTTCGTCGTGGATGCGGTCGTGTGCACCGCTCTCGTGACCGCGTCCCGGCTGGTTCTCCGCCTGGTCTCGGAGGCGACCGCCTTGAGGCCACACGACCGCCGGCAGCGGGTCCTCGTGATCGGCGCGGGGAGCGCCGGCCGCAGCCTGGTGCGAGAGTTCCGCGAGGGCACCTCGACGAAGGTCGTCGCGTTCGTCGACGACAATCCGGCGCTCCGCGGCCGCCGGATCCAGGGCGTCACGGTCGTCGGCGGCACGCGGGACATAGCGGCGCACCTCGTCACGGCCAGGCCCGACGAGGTGCTCGTCTCGATCCCGAACGCGCCTACGGAACGACTCGACCAGGTCGTACGAGCCTGTGCAGATGCCTCGGTACCCTGCCGGTTCGTGAAACGGCACAGCGAGCTCCAGGTTCCCTTGACCGAGATCAGGGTCGAGTGACCGCCGCCCCCGCGGGGCGGTCACGGCGGTGGCAGGAGCGGCTGGAGCTCGACGCCGTCCTGCCGTTGCTCGCGGCCTACTTCGTGCTCTGCGTCCTGTTCGCCTGGCAGGCATGGCGCCGGGAGACGCCCACGATCTTCACCGACGAGCTCGAGACGGCGCAGATCTCGCGCGCGATCGCCGAGACGGGCGAGTCGGCGCGACGCGGCGAGCCCTACGTCTTCACCTCGATCGTCCCGTACCTGACCGCCCCCGTCTGGTGGATCCAGTCGGTGGGGACGGCCTATGAAACGCTCAAGTACGTGCAGGCGCTCGTGATGGCGCTCGCGATCTTCCCGGCCTATGCGATCGCACGCTTCGTCGTCCCGCAGCGGTGGGCGGTCTTCGCAGGCATTGCCACGATCGCGGCGCCCGCGCTCTCCTACGCACCGATCCTGGTCGAGGAGCCGTTCGCCTACCCGGCATCGACGCTGGCGCTCTACCTGATCGTGCGCGCCGTCGCGAGGCCGTCGCTGCGCACGATCGGCCTCGCCGCAGCCGGGTGCGTGCTCGCGGCGGCAACGAGGTCGCAGCTCGTCTCGATCGGGGGAGCCTTCGCGCTCTGCCTGCTCGTGCTCGGCTGGCAGACGGCCCCGATGCGCCGCTGGCGCGCAGCCTGGACACGCTGGGACTGGGCCGGAGCCGTCCTGCTCGGGATCGGCGTCGTGCTCGCGTTCTCGGCCTTCATGGGGACACGCTCGACCGAGTGGGCGACGACGACGGCGTTCTGGAAGGGACGCATCTTCGACTACGGGGTCTGGGCTATCGGCGCCCTCGCGATCGGCTCGGGGATCGTGCCGCTGATCGCCACGCTCACGGCTCTGGTGCGCCCCCGCGCCGAGTGGAGAGATCCCGGTCTGCGCGCCTACGCGATCGTGACCGCGGCATCGCTGATCTCGCTCGGCTGGTACGCCGCCGTCAAGGGCGCCTACCTTTCCACGGTCTTCTCGAGCCTCGTCGTGGAGCGGAACCTGATCTACCTCTACCCGCTGCTCTTCGCCGGCACGGCCCTGCTGCTGTCACGACGCGATGCGCGCTGGTGGGCGGTCGTCCCGGCGGGAGCCGTCGTGCTCTATCTCGTCACCTCGACCCCGAGCCGGATCGACCAGTTCCCGTACTACGAGGCCCACGGCCTCTCGATCCTGGCACTCGCGAACCGCGAGTTCCGCTGGCCCGACGCCACGATCCAGACCGCGTTGATCGCCATCACCCTCGTCGGCACCGCGGTGGTGGCGGTACTGAGACCGTTGGCGCTGCGACGGCTCGCGTGGGCGAGAGGCGTGGTCGTGACGCTCGCGGTGCTCGTCGTGGGTTGGAACCTGACCACCGAGATCTACGCCGCCTCCGGCGAGCACGACTTCTCCGCCCGGATGGCGAAGAACATGATCACCCCACCCGACTGGCTCGACCGAGCCACCGACGGCGGCTCGGTCGTCGGGCTCGGCCAGCAGGTGACCGACCCGACCGGGATCTGGCTGATCGAGTTCTGGAACCGATCCTTCGAGAAGTCGTGGAGCACGGACGGATCGGCCGCACCGCCCGGCCCGACGCTGACGCCCGACCTGGCGCGCAGCGACGGCACGTTGACACCGTCGCCCGAGACGGAATACGCGCTGGCGTACAACGGCGTCACGCTCCAGGCACCGCTCGTCACCACGAAGGCCGGCACGCGCCTGTATCGGCTCGACGGACAGCCTCTCCGCCTCGCCGACTCGCGAGCCGGCGTGTTCGAGGACGGCTGGATGGGCCAGACGAGCTCCTACAACCGGTTCACCGCCCCCACGGACGGCAAGGGCTTCGCCCAGGTCAACCTCTCGCGCGCAGCCTTCTGCACGACGGCTCCGATCCCCGGCGGCGTGCTCGTGAAGCTCGGCCCGATCGTGATCGGACCCGATAAGCAGCCCAAGATCGGCAGGGTGACGGCCCAACGGCTTCTCCGCGTCAGGCCGTGCGAGGATCAGGCGGAGACGGTACTGCTCCCGGCGCCGCGGGTGCCCTGGCGGATGGAGGTGACAGCGGACACGTTCGTCCCGGCCGACGTCGACCCGCGCAGCAGCGACAGGCGCTCGCTCGGAGTGCAGATCTCCTACAGCTTCACACCCGGCTAGACGGTTCGCGCCACGCGGCGACGAGGTACGTGAACCGCCACCGCAGGGCGAGCTTCGCCACCGGTCCCGACCGCTCCGCCACCCGCAAGGCCGCCAGCACGGCCGCCGGCAGCGCTCGGGTCTGGGGGACGAAGAAGGGGCGCAGCGCCGTCTTCGTGAAACCTGCCTCGTGCAGCTCCGACAAGACCAACCCGATCTCGTACTGGCGCGGATTGAGGTCGAAGACGAGCTTCTTCTGCGTGTAGCCAGCGACGTGGGCGAAGAATGCAGGCCGGTCCTCCGTGTAGTAGATGGCACGGAAGACGGTCGTGGCGGCGACGGGCGCGGGCGGCACGTAGGTGCTCAAGTCCCCGACGTCGATCGGGACGCCAGGGCCCAGGTGGCGCCTCGCAGCCTCCACCATCGCCCGGGACTGGTCGACGCCGCGGTAGCGAAGCCCGTCCTGGCGAAGCGGCTCTGCCAGGCGACCGTCGCCGCAGGCGAGATCGAGCACCTCGTCCCCTGGCTCGAGCCGGAGGCCGAGGCCCAGGATGATCCGAGAACGGTGCCGGAGGTAGGCGGAGTGATCGGCGTATTGCGCTTCGCTCCACTGCTCGGCGGCCCGGTCGTACTGGTCGAGCTTGCTCACCATGACTTCAGTCGTTCGGGGTGCTTGCGCAGGAAGCGGGCCATCCCCCGCAGGTGCCAGAGCGTGTGGCGCGAGAGAAACCTGCGGTCGATCACCGCTGCGTAATCATGACGAACGACGGCCGCGGGCACGTACCACCGCTCCCAGCCGGCGCGCATCGCCCGGTAGCAGAGGTCGATGTCCTCGACGTAGTGGCGGTAGCCGTCGTCCCAGCCGCCGAGCTCGGTGAGCATCGTGCGCCGCTGGAGCAGAAACGCTCCCAGCAGCCAGTCGGCGGGCACCGGCTCGACCGGTCGCTCGTCGAGGAGGTAATGGCTGCGCTGGCGCTCGTAGGGGTTGTAGAGCTTCCGCAGCGGCGTGCGGCGGACGATCGTGCCCGCCACCGTGGGGAACCGGCGGCGCGAAGGCTGCCAGGTGCCGTCGGGCCAGAGCATCTGGGGTCCCGAAATGCCGCAGCCGGGACGCTCGTCCATCAGCGCGACGAGCGCGGCCACTGCTCCCGGGTCGGCCACGGCGTCGGGATTGCAGAAGAGGACGTACTCGCCCTCCGTCGCCTCGATGCCGAGGTTGACGTTCGCCGAGAGTGACTTCGGCTCGGCGTTCTCGATCACGCGCACACCGGCCGGCAGCGACTCGACCGACCCAGGAAGGTTCGCGACCACGAGGATCTCGTCGACCTGCGGGAGGAGCGCCGGCAGCGAGCGCTGCAGCTCGTGCGCGTGGCCGTGGGAGACGACGACCGCCGAGACTCTCATCGGGCCAGAGCCTCCAGGTACACGGCCACCGTTTGCTCGGCGGTGGCCTGCCAGGAGAACGCGCGCGCCCGCTCGAGCCCCGCTGCGGCGAGCCGTTCGCGCTCGGCGAGAGCCACCCTGATCCCATCGGCCAGGTCGGCCATCGCCACGACCACCGCGGCATCGCCCGCAACCTCGACGAGCGCCTCGTCCGCGACGGTGACGACAGGGGTGCCGCTCGCCATGGCCTCGAGCACGGGAAGGCCGAATCCCTCGTAGAGAGACGCTTGCACGAGGCAGGCGGCGCCGCGATAGAGCTCTGCCAGCTCCTCGGTCTCGACGTACCCGCGCAGGTCGGCCCCTCCGTCGCGCAGCTGCTGGGCGACGACCGGGTCCTTCTCCGGGCCGACGACGACGAGCGGCAGCCCGATCACAGCGGCAGCCTCGAGCGCGGCCACCTGGTTCTTCCGCGGTTGGATCGCGCCGACGGAGAGGACGTACCCGCGGCTTCCTTCGCCGCCGGGCCGAAACGCGGGGTCGACGCCGTTCGGCGTCACCACGACCGAGTCGGGCGAGACACGGTAGAGCTGGACGATGTCCCGGAGCGTCCGCTCGGAGACGGTCAGGATGCGAGCCGCCCGGCGAGCGGCCCGCGGCACCACGAAGCGGAACACGGCGCGGTCGCGGCGCGGCATCAGGTCGATACCCCGCTCGAACGAGAGATCGTGGATCGTGACCACGCCGGGGCACGGGCACCGGAGCGGGAGCGCGTACTGGGTGTGCACGAGGTCGGCCGCACGGCGTCGGAGGAGTCGCGGGAGCGACCAGGCCATGCGCAACTCCTGGCTTCGGGACGCCAGCGGAATCGGCTCGATTCCCTCGGGCACGAGATCGGGCCTCCGGGTGACGGCCGCGATTTCGAGCCCTGCCGCGCGGGCAGGCTCCGGCAGGTTGCGCAGGAGATTGAGGACGTACGTCTCGTCTCCGGTGCGATGGCGCCCGAGCACGTCAGCGTCGACGACGACGAGCGGGCGGCTCATGCGAGCTCCCGCCAGAGCTCTTCGACGAGGTCGGCTGCGTGCTCCCACGTGAAAGCGCGCGCCCGTTCGAGACCGAGTCGCCGGAGCTCGTCGCGCCGCGCATCGGCCTCGGCGATGCCCGCTGCGATCGAGCTCGCATCGAGCGGGTCGATCAGCACGGCGGCCCCACCTGCGACTTCCTCGGTCGCTCCGCCGCGGGTGGTGACGACAGGTGTGCCGCAGGCCATCGCCTCCAGCACCGGCAGGCCGAAGCCCTCGTAGAGCGAGGGGAACACGAGGCACCGGGCACCGCGGTAGAGCGCGGCGAGCTCCTCGTCGTCGACCCGCCCTCTCCAGCCAGGGACGTCCACGCCGCCCCATCCTGCCGCTCCCACGACGCGCAGCTCGATGCCGGCGAGGCGCGCCGCCTCGACGGCGCGCCCGAGGTTCTTCCGCGGCTCGAGCGTCCCGACCGCCAGCGCGTAGTCCCCCTCGACCGCCTCCCCGGTGCTCGTGAAGACGGGCTCGATCCCGTTCGGGACGACCCGCACGCGCTCCGCGGGGATCCCGAGCACTTCCACGAGCTCGAAGCGCGTGAACTCCGAGACCGCCACCACCGCCGCGGCCCGCCGGGCACCGTGCTGGAGCGCGTGGCGGCCGGTCGAGCGATGCCAGAGCGGGAAGGCCCGCGGGTGCCGGAGGACGGCGAGATCGTGCACGGTCACGACGAGAGGGACGCGCGCACGGACCGGACCGCGGAACGTCGTGCAGTGGAGCACGTCGAGCGTCCGTGCAGCCCGGCCGATCCCCACCGGATACCAGGCGAGGTCGCGCGCCACGGTCGCCGCGCGCCCGGCCCCGCCGAAGGTGAGCGGCACGATGTCCAGCCCCGGCCTGCCGACGAGGGCGCGCTGCAGTCCCTTGACGACACGAGCCGTCCCGGCGAACGTCTGCGCCAGGGGCGCGATGTCGAGACCGACCCTCACCGTGCTTCCTCGTAGCCGGCGAGCATCGCCTCTCCCGCCGATCTCCAGGTAAAGGCGGCGGCGTGCTCGATCCCCGCGGGGATGAGCGCCTCCCGCTCCGAGATGGCGCGCTCGATCGCCGCTGCGATCGCGGCCGGATCGTCGGGGTCGGCGCGGACGGCCACGGTGCCCGAAGCCTCGTCCATGGAAGGATGGGACGAGGCGACGACCGGTGTGCCGCAGGCCATCGCCTCGGCGATCGGCATCCCGAAGCCCTCGAACCGCGAGGGATAGACGGCGACCGCGGCGCCCCGATAGAGGCGCGCGAGCTCCTCGTCGGAGACGAACCCGAGGCGGCGGACACGGGGATCGTCGAGCAGCGGCTGAGCCCCCCAGCCCTCCCCGCCCGCGACGGCGAGGAGCACGTCGCCACCGAGGAGGCGGTGTGCTTCCGCGAGAGCCTGCAGGTTCTTGCGGGGCTCGAGCGTGGCCACCGTGAGGATGTACGGCGCGCCCAGGTCGGCGGCCGGACCGTCAGCCTCGAAGACGCTCTTGATCCCGGGACGCGCGACCCGGATCCTGGTCGGGTCGACGCCCAACAACTCGGTCACGTCGCCGCCGGTGAACGCCGAGTTGACGAAGATCACGTCGCACGAGCGTGCCGCGTGCACGTACTTCCGGCCGTGCATCGAGCGAGTGCGCTTCGTGGTCCAACCTGGGAACCTGAGCGGAACGAGATCGTGAATCGTCGTCGCCCGAACCCCTGCCCGCTGCGGCGGGTACATCCAGTCCGTGAAGTGCAGCACGTCGAACGCGCCGAGCAGCCGCTCGGCCGCCGGACGCCCCGCCCTGCTCCAGGCCGTGCGGATCGCGTGGGAAGCCGGCAGGGGCCAGGTCCGGATCTCCACGTCGAGCCCGCGCAGTGCTTCCTCGATGCGTCCGGGGCCGCGGAGGCTGGTGGGAGCGAACGCAACGAACTCGGATGCGCCGGCGGCTGCTTCGACCATCCCGCCGAGCGTGCCGCGGATGTAGTTGCCCACGCCCGTCGCCGGGTGCGAAAGCGGGCTGACGTCGAAGGCGATCCTCATGGCTGGTAGGCGAAGGCGTTGAAGTGCACCCCGAGGACGCGGTCGTCGTCGCTCCCCGGAAGGCGTTCGCTCGGTACGGCGACCGGCGAGACGTTGAACCGCACGGCGCACGTGCCGTTGCGCGGCTCGAGCGGAATCCGGAGCTGGGCGATCCGGTTCGGCACCACCCGCACCTGCCGGTCGCCGGTGGCGGTGACGACGCTCCCCTCGGGGAACAGCTGCGCATCTCCGGAGAGCAGGACCGTCAGCGAGCCGCCACGGCAATGCTCTCGCTTCCAGGTCACGACTCGGCCCGACCAGGTGTCGTTCGGGTAGATGCCCTTGATCACCGTCCGGGCGAGCACGAGCTCCCCGTTCACCTTCCACACGGTCATCCCGAGGAGCGGGTCGCGCGCGATCGGCTTCGCGTCCGGCTCGATCGATCCGTCGGTCAGCAGGTACACCGGGCGAACCGGCCCACCCCCGGCGAGGCTCACGGCGCCGCTCACCTGCGCAACCTCGACGGGCAACTCACCCACACCTCCGGGGGTCGGAGCCACGGTGTAGTAGATCTGACCGACGCTGCGGTTGAAGAACTCGTTCTCGTTGACGGTGAAGCGATCGCTCTTCCCCGTCCAGAGCACGGCCACGTCTGCACCCGCCGGGACCGCACGATCGATCCAGTCGCGCGGGGCGCCGCGGATCCCCTGGAACAGCGCCCCGGCCCCCGCCTGGCGGACGCCGTACGGATAGGGGCCGTACCAAATCGGCTTCGAGGCGACGAGCCAGTACGTGAGCACCATCAGAGGCAGGACGAGCGCGGCCCGGCGCGGCAGGGAGAGGAACGCGGCGGCGGCGACGAGGGCGCCGAACAGGGCCAGCCAGGCGAGCTTGCCGATCCCCCACTCCAGCTGGATCGCCCAGAACGGCAGCAGCATCAGCGTGTCGGACACCGCCGACGTCGTCACGAACCGGTCGAACGGGATCGCGAGCACGAGAAGCGCTGCCGCGAGGGCGGCGACGGGCGCGGTGATCCGCGGCCGTGGTGCGCCCCGCTCGACCCAGGCAAGGAGCAGGATCACGAACAGCGGCACGACCGCGAAGGTGTTCCGCTCCTGGATCCGGTCCGCAAAGCGCGACGCGAAGGTGCCGACGACGACGAGCGTCCAGAAGGTGAGGGCGATCGTGACGCCGAGTAGCGCCTGCAGGGGAGGGTCGAGCGAGCGCGCCTTCGCCGTGAGCACGAGTGCTGCCGCCACGGGGATCACGCCGAGGTACAGATCGAGCTCCGCCGCGTGGTAGACGACGAACTGGAGAGCCCGGCCGATGTCGTAGTTGCTCTCGCCGACGACCGCGTACGACCCGAGCAGCGCATTCAGCGGGCGACCTCGCGCCGTCTGCAGGAGGACGACGAGCGCGCCGCCGCCGACGAAGACGGCGTAGAGCCAGCGGAACGACCAGAGCGTCGCTCGCATGGCGCCGCGGCGGAACAACCCGAGGAAGACGGGGGCTGTGAGCGCAGCGGCGGCAACGACGATCGCCTGGGACCGGGTCAGGTAGGCGAAGGCTAATGCGGCGAAGAAGGCCACATGGCTCCGCAACGTCGGACGCTCGCAGAGCGCCACGAGTGCGAGCGCCGCGAGGAGCAGGACGGGGTAGTACACGTTCTCCGTCATCACGGTGGCCGTGTAGACCATCGAAGGCACGGTGACAGCGAGCAGCGCCGCAAGCAGCGCCGCCCACTGGCCGACCACCCTCCGGGCCAGGAAATACGTGGGCACGGCCGCCAGCGACATCGCGAAGCTGTTCAGCGTCTTGACCGCCGCGTAGGCCTCGGGGATGCGGTCGAAGACAGCGTAGGCCGGGGCGATCAGGACCGGATAGACGATGCCGAAGCCGCGGACGGGGACGTCCCTGACCGCGAAGCCGAGATCCGAGGCGAAGCTCTTCGCCATCTCGGAGTAGATCAGCTCGTCGACCATGATGAACGGGCCGAGCATCCCCCGCGCCAGCCACGCGCGCACCAGGAACGACAGCGCCACGATGCCTGTCAGCCACGCCCAGACAGGAACCGCCCGGACCCGGTCAGCCACCGAGCTCGACCTCGCCGAGGCGGGTCGCGACGATGCTCTCCTCGGCCGAGCCGGGCTCGATCCCGACATCCGCCGCGGCCCTGCTGACCTCGCGCAGGACGGCGTCGGAGACCGCCGCACCGCCCGCTGCCTGTTCGAAGGCGGAGACGTAGAGGTCTGCGACACGGTTGAGATCGTGCTGCGCACGCGCGAGGTCGAGCGCGGCCGCCCCCATCGCGGCGCGGACCTCGGGGCGGGAGGCGAGGAGGCTCAAGGCGGCCACGAGCGTCTCCACCTCGTTGTCGTCGACGGGCACCTTCAGGGCGACCTCGCCCGGGAGCTCGGCGAACCAGCCGACGTCGCTGACGACGAGCGGCTTGCCGAGCGCGAGGGCACGGATCGCGGTTCCCGAGGTCTCCCCCATCGTCGGGGAGCGCAGATTGACGTGGACGTCGCAGGCCTGCATCAGAGCCCAGAGCCGCCGCTCCTCGACGAAGCCCTCGCGGACGAGCCCGGCACCGTCGAGACCCAGTCGCTGCAGGCGCCGGTCGAGGTCGAAACCGGGAGAAACGGCGCCGACGAGCAGCAGGCCGCTCGCCGCCTGCTCCTGCCGCACGGTCGCGAACGCCTCGAGCAGCTGGGGGATTCGCTTACTCGAGTTGACGTTGCCGAAGGTGCCGAACAGCGGCTCCCCGGCGATCTCGACCGCCGGTACCGGCGGAACGGGGAACGCGGGATGCGGCACGATCCAGATCGGCCCGGTATAGCCGGCAGCCCGGGCGCGGTCGTGGACATACCGCGAGTGCACGATCAGCCCCGTCGCGAGGCCGAGCACCTCGCCCGCGAGGTGGAATTCCTGGGGGCGGTTCTCCCACAGCGGCGGAATGCGCTTGTCCAGGACCGCGTGCCCGAGCAGCCGACCCACGACGCCGCCTTCGCGCTCCATCGCGTCGAGGTAGCCGTGGCCGTCGCGCCTCCCGATCGTGAGACCGGCGACGAGGTGGTGGAGGACGAAGTCGTGAAGCACGACGACTCCCGGCGTGCGCCGAAGCGCCCGGACGATCCAACCGTGTGCGTCGGGGTTGTTGCCGACGTGGTAGACGCAGAGCGACGTCCCTCGCGGCGGGCGCCTCGCGCCGCGCCGCGCCACGGCGACCTCGCAGCGGGCGCGCAGGGCCGGCAGCAGCAACTCGGTGTAGTCGGCGATCCCGGATCGCTCCGGGGGCATCGGACTGAAGATCGTCACCTTCACGAGAGCAACCTCCCGATCGAGCGGTCCCAGGTGACCTCGACGGCGAGCGCCTTCCCGGCCCGGCCGAACCCCACGGCCTCGCCCGGATGGTCACGCAGCCAGGCGGCCGCAGCGGCGACCGCCGCCGCCTCGGGCGCGACGACCCGCCCGGTCGAGCCGTCGTGGACGATGTCGAGCGGCCCGCCCGAGTCGGTGGCGGTCACGACCGGCTTGCCGGACAGGAACGACTCGTAGGGGCCCAGCCCGAAGTCCTCGTCGATCGGGGCGTAGTAGGACGCGAAACAGCCGGCGTAGAGGTCGGCCAGCTCGTCCCGCTCGATCCTGCCGGTGAAGCGGACGCGGCCGTCGAGGCCGCGTCCGTGCGCCAGGCCGCGGAGCCGGTCGCCGTCGGGCCCCTCACCGACGATGACCACCTCCAGCGACGGCTCGAGCGCTGCAGCCTCGATCAGGAGGTCGACCCGCTTGGCCCGATCGAGGCGGTTGACGGAGAGGATGTACGAACCGGGCCCGTCGTCGCGGTAGTCGAGCGCCTGGGCTGGATGCGGCAAGACCTCGGCCACGAGGCCGGTCGAGCGCTGCAGCCGGCCCGCCACGTTGCCCGAGGTGGCGAACAGGCGGGTGGCCTCGCCGAGTGCGATCCGATCGAGCTCCTGCACCTTTCGCCGCAGCGCCCGCTCCTCCGGCTGCTCGCCGAACTGACCCAGCTCGGTGCGGTCGAGCTCGTACGCCTGCCGGAACTGGTGCACGAGCCAGACGCGTTTCTCGCTATGCCTGATCACGTACGAGGGAAACTTGGTCGCGACAACCATGTCGATCGGCCTGCCGTCGCTCTCGCTCAGGTCGAGCAGCCGCCACGTGAAGGCCTGCGTCAGCACGCGAGTGCCGGGATACCACTTGAACGGCACCGAGACGATCTCCGCCTCGTGCCCACGCGCGCGCAGCTCGTCCACCAGCGTGTCGGTGAAGATCTCGGCTCCGCCGTACGCGAACGGCACCTGGGGCCTGCACACGGCGATTCGCATCGCGCCCTACCGCTTCTCGTCGCGCAACGCCGCCAGCTCGCCCTGCAACCGGTCGACCTGTTCCTGGAGATCGTCGACGAGACGGAGCGCCGCGGCGTTGAACGAGCGCTGGTCGTACGCGAGCGGCTCGACGTACCAGCGCATCAGCTTGCGAAGCACCGCCTTGACGGGCGTCCCGACCCCACCACGCACACCGGGTCGAAGCCGAAGCGAACGGTCGGCCGAGACGGGCCAGAGGCGCTCGGCCTCGTCGCGGGCAGCCCTCCGGTCGGCGGGATCTCCCCCTCCGCCGGGATCGGCGCCGGAGAGCCGGACCTGCTCTCGCAGGCTCTGGAAGAGCGCGTCGACATCGACCGGCGACGCCTCGGCTCCGTCGCTCGAGTCGGCGGCTGCTGGGCCGTCAGGCATCGGGCGATTGTAGCCCCGCTGCGCGACGCCGATCGGACCACGGATCCCGGCTGACCGATTGGCGGCAGTACGATCGTCGCGTGATCTCGGTCTGCATGGCGACGTTCAACGGCGCGCGCTACGTCGGGCGACAGGTCGAGACGATCCTCGTCCAGCTGGAGGCCGAGGATGAGCTCGTCGTCTCCGACGACGGCTCGTCGGACGAGACCGTCGCAATCGTGCGGGCTTTCGCAGACGACCGGATCGTCGTGCTCGAGAACACCGGCCTCCAAAGCGCCCTCCTCAACTTCGAGCGTGCGATCCGCCAGGCCCGCGGCGACATCGTCGTCCTCGCCGACCAGGACGACGTCTGGCTGCCGAACAAGCTTCCGCTCGTGCGTGACCTGTTCGCGCAGGAGGCGGAGCGCCCTCTGCTGATCGTCCTCGACGGCGAGATCGTCGACGAGCACGAACGGCCCCTCGAGCCGTCGGTGCTGGCGAAGCTCCGGGCCGGCCCCGGTCTGCTCAAGAACCTGTGGACGAACCGCTACCTCGGCTGCTGCATGGCGTTCAGCCGCGACCTCGTCGACATCGCCCTTCCCTTCCCCCGGGGCGTCGGGATGCACGACATCTGGCTCGGGCAGTTGTGCGAGCGGGTCGGGAAGACGGCGTTCGTCCCCGTCGTGACGATGCGCTACCGACGCCATGCGGCGACCGCGACCGGCTTCGAAATCCGGTTCGAGCCGCTGCAGCAGATCGCACGGAGGGCGCACCTGGCCTTCGGGCTCCTGACGCGCCCGCGCCTCCGGCGCTAACCCTCCCGCGACGCCCGGGGGCCGAGCCGCCCCGCCCTGAAGTCGCGCCACCCGGCGCGCACCGCGCAGATCCCATCGCGGCGTCGGCGGGAGAGGAGAGCCTGCGCGATGTGCCCGAGAACGGACTCCAGGCGGCGCAGATGGGTCAGCGGGCGCGAAAGCGGGGCGTGTCGTTCGCTCACCGTGAGCAGGTTGCGCAGGTCGTAGTAGAGCGACGCGGGCGACGACTCGCCGCCCGTCGAGGCCGAGACGCGGTGTCGGACGACGCTCGCGGGCGCGACGACGACGAGGAGACCGCGCTCTCGGGCACGGAGCGACCAGTCGAGATCCTCGCGGTACGCGAACAGATCCTCGTCGAACAGCCCCACGTCGTCCAACGCCTCCCCCGTGATCAGCATCGCACCTCCGCAGGCACAGTCGACCGGATAGGGGGAACGGGAGGCGGGGATCGGCTCGTCGCCGAAGCCGATGTTGCGACCGTGGTGCCCTCGGCGCGGCCGGAACGAGGCGCCGGCGTACCACACCTTGTGGGGCGGATCGGCGAACAGGATCTGGCTGCATGCGGCGGCGACACCCGGTTCGAGCGCAGCGCCGACGAGCGGGCCCAGGAAGTCCGGCTCGACGAGCATGTCGTTGTTGAGCAGCAGGACGGCGTCCGCGCCACCGGCGCGGGCGGCCACGATCCCGGCGTTGACCCCGCCCGAGAAGCCGGTGTTGCGCCCCTGCCGCAGCACGTGGGCCCGGGGGAAGGCGGCTTCGACCGCTTCCGCGCTCCCGTCGGTCGAGCCGTTGTCGACGACGACGACCTCGACGGGCTCGTAGGCGACCTCCGCGAGCGAAGCGAGGCAGCGGAGCGTATCGTCCTTGCCGTTCCACGAGAGCACGACGATCGAGACCCTGGGGGCCGCAGCCGGCACGTCGGCAGGTGCATCGAGGGGACCCGGTCTCATCGGCTCCATGATCCTTGATCCCTATGCTCGCGTGCGCTGCATGAACTCCGAAACGCCCCCGCCACCGGACCCGGTTCCACCCCTCGACACCACTCACGCGCCCGCGGTCGCGTCGCAGGCGCCGGCCGTCCTGCGCGGCGCGGCGCTTCAGGTCGCGGGGCACTTCTTCGCGATCGTCCTCACGGCCGCGAGCACGATCGTGCTGACGCGGTTCCTGGGGGTCGACGACTACGGCCGCTTCACCGTCCTGACCGTCTTCCTGCTGATCGGCGTGTCGTTGTCGGAGTTCGGGCTGAACGGCACGGCCGTCCGCTGGTTCGCGCGCGGCGATCGCCCGGAGGAGGTGTTCGCCTCGCTGATCGGGCTCCGCCTCTGCATGTCGACAGGGGCGGCAGTCGTGGCGGTGGGCGGCTGGGCGCTCTATCCCGATCACGACGCTCCGGTCGCCGCCGTGCTCCTCACCGGCGCGGCCATGGTCCTCGCCGGTATCAATCTGACGATCCCGACGGCCCTGCAGGCGCGACTCGACTTCCGGCTCGTGGTCGCACTCGATCTCACGGCCCGCACGGTCTCCTTCGCCACCTATGCCGCGGCTGCGGTGATCGTCGTCTCCGCGAGCCCGGATCGCAGGCTCGTGGCGGCTGCGCTCGGGCTCTCGGCGGGCTACCTGGTCGCCGTGGTCGTCGGGCTCTACTCGGTGCGGCGCCTGGCCTTCCCGATCGTGCCGCGTTTCCACCCCGAGACGTGGCGGCGGCTCATGCGCGACGCACTCCCGCTCGGGATCGTCACCATCCTCGGGCTCGCGAGCTACCGCCTCGACGCCCTCGTGCTCGCGCTGTTGAAGGACTCCTACGAGGTGGGCATCTACGGGCTCGCGTACCGCTTCATGGAGGCGTCCGTCCCCCTCGGGGCATTCGTCGTCGCCGCCGTCTTCCCGGTGCTCGTCCGGAACGGGGCCGAACGAGAAAGGCGTGCGGTGCAGGTCGCGCGAGCCGTCGACCTCCTCCTGATCGTGTCGGTCGGGGTGATGGTGGCGACGATCGTCCTGGCGCCCGACCTCGTCCGGTTGCTCGGCGGCGCCGACTATGCGCCCTCCGTCCTGCCGCTCCGCATCCTCGCGGTCTCACTGCCGTTCTCGTTCGTCGGAATGCTGCTCGCCTGGGCCCTGATCGCCGAGGGATTGCAGCGGCGCCTGATTCCAATTGCCGCTGCCGGGGTCGCCGTCAACCTGGCGCTCAACCTGGCCTTCGTACCGACGTACTCCTACAAGGCGTCCGCGACGATCACGCTCGCGACCGAGGCGCTGGGGGTGGTCTTGCTCGTCGTCCTGACGCGCCGCTGGATCGGGGCCTCGCCGTCCGTCGCCTCCGTCCTCCGGATCGCCACGAGCGGGGCTGTGGCACTGGGGGCGGGCCTCCTGTTCACGTTTGCGGGCAATATCGCGGGCACGGCCGTCGCGATCGGGGTCTTCGGTGGCCTCGTTCTCGCGCTCGGGCTCGTCAGCCGAGCAGAGATCGACCTGCTCAGGCGCCGGCGCTAGGGGGCGAGCGCGTCAGCTCCGAGTGGCGCGGAAGAGCGGCAGCACGCCTCGGCGCATCACGCCGCGGAACACCTTGCGGTCGAAGTCGGCCGTTCGCATCACCTGCCGGCGCGCCCGCAGCATCGCCGGCAGCCCGATCAGCGCATCGCGCTTGGCACGCAGTAGCGTTCTCGTGTGGCCCTTGGCCGCGTACGTCAGGATCGAGAAGAGGTTCAACAACACGTGCATCGGGAGGTAGCGCCAGAACAGGTGCGGCGGCATCGACTTCACGTACGCCCACACCATGTTTCGCTGGGAGTGGTAGATCGTGAAGGGGGAAAGCCCACCGCTGCTCGCACCGCCGACGTGGCGCACATGGCCCCCGGGCACGTAAAGGCAGCGGCCGCCGGCGACCTGGAGCCGCAGGTTGAGATCGACGTCCTCGAAGTAACAGAAGAAGCGCTCGTCGAACAGGCCGACGCGGCGGAGCCAGTCGTTGCGGTAGAGGGCAGCGGCGCCGGTCGCACCGAACACCTCCACCGGTGCGCTCGCGCCGTCGGCTCCTCCCCCCCGGCGGCCTGGCCAGGCGGTGCCGTAGACGTGATACACGTCGCCGGCGGAGTCGAGCACACCGGGCGCGTCCATCCTCTCGATCCGGCTCGCGAACGACGCGTAGACCGACGGCGTCGCCTCGTCGGCTCGCGCGGCGGTGACGAGCGCCTCGAGCCAGTGTGGATCGGCGACCGCGTCCGGGTTGAGCAGCGCGACGAACTCGCTGTCGTCGAGCATCTCGATCGCCACGTTGTTCGCCGCCGCGAAGCCGACGTTCTCCTCCAGGCGCACGAGCTCGACCCCCGGGAACCTCGCCGTCACCGCATCCGCCGATCCATCCACGCTGGCGTTGTCGACGACGATCACCCGATGAGGGCGAAGTGACTGGGCCAGCGCCGAATCGATCGCGGCGAGCACGAGCTCGCCGCCGTTGTAGTTGACGACGACGAGACCGACGCGTGATTCTTCGCCGCCGGGCTGCACGGCTGCAATCATGCCCTAGATAGCTGAAAATGAAACCAGGTCGGAGCCCGTGCGACGGAAGATCCCAACGCGATTTCGTGTCACGAGCCAGAACATCGACGCAGCGCTCCGCTACAGGGCGGTGCTCGCCAACCTCGCCGACCGCTGGCAGCCGGAGCTACGCGTGCTCGAGGTGGGCTCGGGGTCGGGCGGAGTGGCGGAATGGCTCGAACACGAGATCGTCGGCGTCGATACCGCCTTCGAGCGCACCGCCGAGCGCAGCCGCGCCAACCTTGTCGAGGTAATCGGCAGCGCCACTTCGATCCCGCTCGAGGACGGAAGCTTCGATGTCGTCCTGTGCGTCGAGACGCTCGAGCACATCGCAGCCGAAGACCGCCCCCGGACGCTCGACGAGTTGCTCCGGGTCCTTGCCCCGGGAGGCCGACTGATCCTCACGTTCCCCACGGGCGCCACGGCGGAACGGCTCGACCGCTGGCTGACGACCGCCTACGCCTCGCGCTTCGGAGTGCAACACCCGTGGGCCGTCGAGCACCTCGCCCAGGGAGTTCCCGACGCCCACGAGATCGCGTCCCAGATCCGCGCCCGGGGCATGAGCGTTCGTGTCGACGCAGATGCCTGGGCCCCGGCCTGGCAACTCCTCCATGGCATCTACACGGTCGGGCGCGGCCTCCCCTTCACGTGGCTCCTGTTCCGACGACCGTTCGTTCGGGTCGCCTACGAGATCGCGGCCCGTCTCGACCGCCGGCCGGCGTACCGCGCGATCCTCGTCGTCGACCGACCCTGAGCATCCGGCCGGCCCCACTCCGGCGGCGCGCCCGGCCAGCCGTCTATCCTGTCGCGGATGGCCGAGCCGAACCCAACGTCGTGGACGGAGGATGACCTCACAGAGCTCCGTGACGCCTTCGGTGAGGTCTATGCGGGCCGCACGGTGCTCGTCACCGGCGCCGACGGCTTCATGGGCTCGCACCTGACCGACGCCCTCGTGGGGCTCGGCGCCAACGTCCACGCCTTCGTTCGAGCCACTTCGAGCGGCGCGCTGAACAACATCGGGCACCTCCGCCAGAAGCTGAAGGTGCACTTCGCCGATCTCACCGACAAGACCTCGGTCGACTACCTGATGCGCGAGCTCAAGGAAGCGCCCGACCGGCCCTATGTCTTCCACCTCGGCGCCCAGGCGCACGTGGGCGAATCGTGGCATCGGCCCTACGAGACGGTGATGGCGAACACGGTCGGCACTCTCAACCTGCTCCAGTCGATCGTCGACACGGGGCTCGAGCTCGAGAAGTTCGACACGGCCGGAACCTCGGAGGAGTACGGCAACGTGCGCGACGACGTCTCCCATCACCACGACTTCGACGACGCGGGCAGCCTGATCCTGCACGAGCGCTCACCGATCAACCCGAAGTCGATCTACGCGACGGCGAAGGTCGCGGCCGACTTCCTGACGATGAACTATCACGACGCCTTCGGCGTGCCCGGCGTGGTGACGCGGATGTTCAACAACTACGGTCCGCGTCAGAACCCCCGCTACGTGACGGGGACGATCATCACCCAGGCCCTGACCCGGGAGACGATCGAGCTCGGCAACCTCGAGCCGTTGAGGGATTTCTGCTTCTGCACCGACGGAGTTCGCGGCCACCTCACCGTCGCCGCGCACGGGCGTCCGGGCGACGTGTACGTGTACGGCCAGGGTGAGAACATCTCGATGGAAGGCTGGGTCGACCTGATCCTGCGCATCGGCGAGGAGCACGGCTTCTGGCCGGCGGGCCGCACCGTGAGCACGACCCCGAAGCGGTATCGCCCGGGCGCGAGCGACGTGATGGCGCTTCGCGTCGGCCACGAGAAGCTCACCGCCGAGACGGGCTGGATGCCGAAGGTGTCGTGGGAGGACGGGCTCTTGCAGACGATCCGCTGGTACGCGGAGCACCGCGACGCATGGATCGGCCGCGTGGACTGGCTGCCGACCGGGAGCCCCGTAACAGCACCCTAGGCTGCCGGATCTCGGCCCCGCGGGTAACCTGCGCCCGTGCACGTGCTCGTGACAGGGGGCGGGGGGTTCCTCGGCTCCCACCTCGTGGAGCGCCTCGAGAGCGAGGGCCACGAGGTCGTCGTGCCGAGGCGGGCCGAGACGGACCTGACGGACATGACCGCGACCGGTCGGCTGTTCGAGGAGACGAAGCCGGAGCTCGTCTTCCATCTCGCCGCCGAGGTGGGCGGAATCGGGGCGAACCGGGCCAACCCGGGGCGCTACTGGTACGCCAACCTGATGATGGGAGCCCACGTGCTCGAGCAGGCGCGTCTCCACGACACGCCCAAGCTCGTGATCGCGGGGACGATCTGCGCGTACCCGAAGTTCGCGCCGGTGCCGTTCAGGGAGGACGATCTCTGGGACGGCTACCCCGAGGAGACAAATGCTCCCTACGGGGTCGCCAAGAAGGCGATTCTCGTCGGCGCCCAGTCGTACCGGGCCCAGTACGGGACGAACGCCATCTACCTCCTCCCCGTCAACCTCTACGGGCCACGCGACAACTTCGACCTCGAGACGTCGCACGTGATCCCGGCGCTGATCAGGAAGATGGTCGAGGCGCAGGAGAGCGGCGCGAGCTCGATCACGTTGTGGGGCGACGGCTCCCCGACCCGCGAGTTCCTCTACGTCGACGACTGCGTCGAGGGGCTCATGCTCGCGGCCGCGCGCTACGACGGCGCGGAGCCCGTCAATCTCGGCACGGGCGAGGAGATCTCGATCCACGACCTGGCCGAGCTCGTGCGCGAGGCGACCGGATACGCCGGTGACGTCGTGTGGGATTCCTCGAAGCCGAACGGCCAGCCGCGCAGGAAGCTCGACACGTCGCGTGCCGAGGAGCGCTTCGGGTTCCGGGCCCACGTGGGGCTCCGGGACGGGGTCCGCAAGACGGTGGACTGGTACCGGAGCTCGGCGCACGCGGATGCGATCCACTAGGACGGTCGTGGCTGCGGCTGCGGCCCGACGCGCCGTCGATGCCGTCCTGGCGCGGCCCCGCGGCACCCTCGCCGTCCTGATCGCCGCCCAACTGGCGGCGACGATCGCCTTCGCCCTCTCGGTCACGCACAACGGCTGGCTCTATTTCCAGGGCGGCGACCAGATCTGGTACGCCACCTCCGGGTGGTCGCTCGGCGACCTCCGGCTCCCCAACGCGCTCGTCGGCTACGGCTGGTCGCTCGTACTGACGCCGCTGACCTGGATTACGGGCCCGACCTTCCTGCAGGCCCTGCCGCTCGTCGTCCTCGTCAATCTGCTCGTGCTCGCGCCGATCGCCCTGTTCTGCATCTTCGCGATCGCGGAGCGCATCGGTGGCCGACTGCTCGCGGTGTGGGCTTCGATCCTCTGGATCGTCGTCCCCTACGCAGCCATCCCTCTCTTCGTCGAGCGCTATCACGGTCGCTACGTCGACCAGTTCCTGCCCCAGGCCCTCGGCTTGACGGCGATGGCCGACTACTTCTCGATGGTCGCTCTGCTGGTTGCGGCGCTCTTCCTCGTGCGCTCGATCGACCGGCGCTCGTGGACCGATGCGATCGTCGCCGGCGTCGTGGTGGGGATCGCAGGCGGCGCGAAGCCTCCCAACTACCTGTTCCTGGCGGGGGCACTGCTCGCCTATGCGGGCAGCCGGCGCTGGCGGGAGGCGCTCGTCTTCGGGGCCTCGCTCGGGCCGGCGATCCTGACCCTCGTGATCTGGAAGGCCCGCGGCCGCGGCTCCATACCGCTGTTCGCGCTGGAGGAGACGCGTGAGGCGCTCGCGGCAGGATCGGTCGTCGTGCAGTCGTCGATCAACCGCTACGTCGATGTCGACTGGGGCGTCTGGAAGACGAACATGTCGAACCTGCGCGAGTTCTTCATGGCAGCCCGCCTCGTGCAGTGGGCCCCGCTCGCCGGCGCCGTCGTCGTCTTCCGGCGGCGAAAGCTCGTCGCCGGGTTACTCGTAGGCTGGCTGGCGGCGTTCCTCGTCATCAAGGGCGCGTCCCCCCTGGCCGGGATCGAGGCGGGCACCTTCTTCCGCCTCGTCATGCCGGCGTGGCCCGCGTACCTGCTCCTGATCGCTGCGGTACCGCTTCTCGTCCCGACCGCCGAGCGCCGTCTCGGCTGGCGCGTCGCGGTGCCCGCCCCCGGCTCAGCGACGCGAGTCCGGACAGCCGTCGTCGCCGCGGTCGTGCTCGCGCTCGTCCCCCTGGTCGTGATCGTCGCGGCCCGGCCGGCACAGAGCCCGAGCAACGTCGTCCTCACGGCGAGCGGCGACACGTTCGTGCTGATCCCGGTCGACGACTCGATCAGGGTGGAGACCAGGCGCCGGGGCGAAGCGGTGGAGCTGAGATGGACGGTGAAGCGGTGGCGCGCCGGCGTCTCGTACCGGGTGCTCCGCACCGCCTCGGCAGGTCCCGACGTGTCCTGCGAGACAGCGGGAGTGACGAGTTGCACGCTCGGCATGGAGACGCTCGCGCTCACCCGCACCCCGACATACGTGGACGGATCGCCGCCGGCCGGCGTCACCTACCGCATCGGCGTGGCGGCGGATTTCGAGAACGCACGCACGGGCGGCGACATGTTCGCCGTCAGCCCACCGACGACCCTCGCCCCGTGAACGGCATCACCGTCTCGGTCTGAGGTCGCGCCGCACGCGTCATCGTCGTGCTCTCCGAATCCCTGTTGCGCGAGCCACACTCGCCTGGCCGACGGCGTCGCCTCAGGAGCCGGGAGGCGGCTCGGGGGCTGGCCGCTCGAGCTCGTCGAGCCGCTGGCGCAGGAGCGCCACCTCCTGGGCGAGGACGGTGCTCTCGTCGGCGAGCTTGGAGAGGACGGTCGAGTAGTAGAGGAGCACCACGACCACGAACAGCGTCGCGACCGCGAACAGGATCGCCGGCGGGTACGTGGACACACCCATCCAGCCGGCGATCGTGTTGAGCCCACCGCGCCAGGCCGAGAGGACGAGGAGCACCAACCCGGTCATGATCCAGAGCAGGGCGTAGCGCTCCTTGAGTCGGCGCCCGCGGATCAGCTCGAAGACGACGAGCAGGAGCAGGAGCGACGCGACCGAGGCGGCAAGCGAGATCTTCAGGGGCGTCAACGGACTAGGCCTCCTCTTCGGGGAGAGCTGCCTTGCGTGCCATTGCCACGAATAGGGCCAGCGTCACCTTGAGCATGTAGTAGATCGAACGGAGGAAGGTGATCGAGGACTGTCCGTGCTCGCGGTCGCGCATCAGCACGGGCACCTCGACGAGGCGGAGCCGGTGCTTGTAGACGAGCAGCGTCGCCTCCACTTCCGGATAGTCGTTCGGGTAGTCGCGCGCGAAGAGCGCGATCCCCCGGCGGTTGAGCGCCTGGAAGCCTGACGTCGTGTCCGTGACCTTCTGACGGGTCAGGAGCGAGACGAGTCGCGCGAACCAGGTGATCCCGATTCGCCGGGCGAGCGGCGGCGTGTAATCGCCTGCCGCAGCAGCGAAACGGGAGCCGGTGACGATGTCGGCCTCTCCGCGCTCGATCGGGCCGAGCAGCTTCGGGAGCTCCGAGGCGTCGTGCTGGCCGTCGCCGTCGAGACGGACGGCGAGCTCGTAGCCGCGGGCCAGCGCGTACTTGAAGCCCGTCTGCACGGCGCCGCCGATGCCGAGGTTGTACGGCAGGGCGACGACGGCCGCTCCGGCAGCCGCTGCCACCGCTGCGGTCGCGTCCGTGGAGCCGTCGTCGATCACGACGACGTCGAACGAGGGATCGAAGGCGCGGATCCCCACGACGACGCCGGCGATCGCTCCCGCCTCGTTGTGCGCGGGAACGATCGCGATGCCGCGGCCGTTCGCGCTCATCCGGCACCGCCGAGGCCGAGCAGGTCGAGCACGCGGCGGGCGCGATGCGTGTACGTGTGCTCGTCCAGCACCCGCTCGCGGGCGCTCGCGCCCATGGCCGCCGCCTGCGCCGGGTCGTCGAGCAGCTGACGGTAGGCGGCGAGTGCCTGCTCCGCGTTCTCGACGATCATGATCTCGCTGCCCGGCCGAAACCACTGCTCGATCCCCTCGTGCGGATTCGAGACGATCGCGGCGCCGGCGGAGGCGAGCTCGAACGGCCGGCAGGTGGAGGAGAGGGGAACCGTCGCATGCGAGCGACGGGTCACGTTCAGGTTGATCCGCGCCGAGGAGATCGCGCGAGCGAAGACGTTGAACGGCACGTCCCCGATCAGCCGGGCCCGGCCGGTCTCCCCGCGAAAGTCCCGCCCACCGAGCGCGAAGTCGATCTGCGGCTCGGCCTCGCTCGGCGCGCCGATCATCGCAGCCGTCCACTCCTGCCGGAACTTGTCGCCGTAGCCATAGAAGAAGACGTCCATCTCCTTCGCGACCCGCTGGGGGGCGAAGAACGCCGGATCGGCACCCCAGAAGACCGCCTCGGCCCGGCGCGCGCCCAGCTCGAGCAGGCGGGGCAGCCCGCCCTCCGAGTTGGAGAGGACGAGATCGTATTCCGACGGGTCGGCGCCGTGGTAGTAGTTGAAGCCCGTGTCCATGCCGCCGAACTCGGGCAGGCTCATCGGCACGTCACCGTCGTAGAACACGACCGGGATCCCGAACCGCTCGCGCAGGGCAGACGGGATGCCGCGGAAGTGCGCCATCGGAACGGTGAAGAAGACGACGGCGTCGGGGCGCTCCTTCGCCACGAGCCGCTCCAGATGACGACGCCAGCGCGGCGTCACGAGCCGCCAGATCGTCTCGCGCGTGAGCCGGTCGAGGGCGCTCTCGTCCGGCGCGTCCTCGCTGCGCCGCAGGTAGCGGTCGCCCTTCAGGCGGGCGAGGCCGCCGCGCACGGCTGCGTACGACTCGCCCTCGCGGTAGGTGGGGTTGGGCGCCGTCCGCCACCAGGGCGACTCGACCGGGCGGCCCCGATACGGGGTCACGATCAGGTCGACGCCCGCCTCGCACATCCCCTTCCAGAGCTGCCACCACGCAGGCGTGCAGCCGTACCGGAAATCGAGGTCGACGGCTGACGCCACCGCGAGGATCTTGGGAGCCTGCACGGCGCGATTGTACGGAGGCAGAAGGTCGCCCTCCGCGGAGGGCTGGCTCAATACGCGCCCCGGCCGGAGATGACCGCAGGGATCGTCTTGGCGATGATCGAGATGTCGACCCAGATCGACCAGTTCTCGATGTACGTGAAGTCGAGCCGGACGAGATCGTCGAACGAGAGCCCTGAGCGGCCGGAGATCTGCCACAGACCGGTCATCCCGGGCAGGACGAGGTAGCGCGCCCGGTGCCAGTCCTCGAGCAGGCGGTAGTCGCGCAGCGGCAGGGGCCGCGGGCCGACAAGGCTCATCTGGCCTCGGAGCACGTTGATCAGCTGGGGCATCTCGTCGAGCGAAAGCCTTCGCAGGACGCGTCCCACGCGCGTCACCCGAGGATCGTCGCGGATCTTGAACAGCGCTCCACCGGCCTCGTTCACCGCCTCGAGCTGCACCTGCTGCTCGGCGGCGCCCGCGACCATGGTGCGGAACTTGAGCATCCCGAACTCGTGCTCGCGAACGCCGATGCGGCGATCGACATAGAAGACCGGGCCACGCGACTCGAGCTTGACGGCGGCCGCGATCAGCAGCCACAGCGGCAGCCCGACGACGACGAGAATGCCGCTCACGACGAGGTCGAACGAACGCTTGACCGTCCAGGCCCAGCCGGCCAGGATCGGCGGCCGCAGCTCGAACAACGGCACCCCGGTGCCGGTCACGTATTCGCCCTTCTGCACGAGGAGGTCCGTGGTCGCGGGCGCGAGCCAGACGCGGACGCCCCGGCGGTGCGCCTGCTCGACCACGTCCAGCACCTGGTGCTCGTCGAAGTCCGACTCGGCCAGGATCAGCTCGTCGGGCCGTTGGCGCTCGAGCACGCTGGCGATCTCGTCGAGGGTTCCGAGCCGCTTCAGGTCGGGCGCTCCGGCCCGTGAGACGACGCCGATGAACTCGTAGGCGATCCCCACCCGCGAGGAACCAAGCTCTCGCTGCAGGCGGAGGAGGCTCTCTCCTTCGCCTGCCAGAACGACCCGGCGGCGGACGCCCGTGATCCGCATCAGCTCGAGCGAGAACGAGCCGTACGCAGCCCGGAGCAGGCCGATGCTGAGCGCGCACGTGACGATCGCGGTCGGGATCAGGCCGGTGGTCGTGAAGTCGTAGCCCGTCCCGATTCCGAACGCGAGCACGATCAGTGCCACGAGAACGAGGGAGGAAAGGATGCGCCCCGCTCCCGAGCGGCGCTCGCGCTGGGCGTAGAGGCCCGCCTGCCAGAAGACGAGCAGGCAGACGGGTGCGAGGAACTTCAACCATTCCAGCGACCCCTCGCGCCACAGGAGCGACCAGTAGACGGGCTTGCCGTAGACGAACGAGCGGAGCACCAGCGCGACGTAGATCCCGAGCGCCAGGCCGAGGACGTCGAGCGTCGCCAGCGTCAGGATGCTGATCCCACGCCGCGCAAGACCGACGAGATGGTTGTGCGAGAGCAGGTAGAGACGGGACGAGCGCACGTCGACCGTCGGCAGTGACTCCTCCGGGTGATCGGGCTGCTCGGTCGGCACCGGCGGCGCAGTCGGCACGCCGGGATTCTACTCCCGGAGAGCGGCGGCCTAGGCTCGGGCCGCCTGTGCCCACGGAATCGCGGGCGCCTGCGGGCCGACGGCCGCTGCCACGGCGTCGAGGTCGGAGGCTCGCAGCCTCCGACCCAGGACGGTCAGCGCGGCCCGCAACGCCCGCCGCCGCCGGCGATCGAGCAGGTCGGTGTCGTGGAAATACCCGTGCACGAGGGTCGCGGAAATCGGCTTCGGCCGGAACGCGAGCCGGGCAAGCTCGCCGAGCGAATGGGTGGTGGGAATGGCGAGCAGGCGACCGTCCTGCGTCTCGACGATTGCGGGCTCTGCCAGCTCGACCCAGGCGCCGCCGGGCTCGAGGCGCGGTGGCCGGTGCGTCCGGGGCGTGCAATCGACGTATCCCAGCGACGCGCAGGCAGCCGCGACGGAGGCGTCGGAATACCAGCCACCGCCGCAGAAGCAGGTGGCGCTGATTCCCTGCCCGAGGAGCCAGCCGCCCTCGCGGAGCACACGCTCCCCCGTCTCGGCGCCCCGCACGGGCCGGGCGTGGTCGGGCGCCGTCCAGTGCGTGTGGTGCCCGATCGGCCCGGCGAGCGCGCGCACTCGCTCGAGCCAGCGTCCGGCGTCCTCGCCGCGGCTCTCGTCGGGGGGGCGGACGAGGGAAGCGATCGCGAAACCACCGGGCCGATCGGCCACGAACGTGCGATACGCTTGCCAGACGCGGTCATCGAGAATCCTCTCGACGTGGCACGACACGACTGCGACCGGTTTCCGAGTGCCCGCCATCCACTTTCAAGTATCGCGCGACTGAACGAGATGCGTCGCTCGCAGGCCATCGCGCTCGTCGTCACCTGCGCCGTCGTCCCGCGCCTCCTCGTGCTGCTGTGGGAGCGGGACAAGATCCTGGAGGCGTTCGTCGAGAAGAGCGATCGCTTCGCCCAGACGCTCGCGTCCAACGGCACGTTCGGCCTGCTGCCGGGCGTGCCGTCTGCGTATACCCAGCCTCTGTACGCGTGGTTCCTGGCCGCGCTCTACTGGCCGCTCGACCGCTCCTGGCCGGTCGTCGGTGTGGCCCAGATCGTCGTTGCTGCAGGCACGGCCGTGCTGGTCATGGAGATCGGCCGGCGTCTGCACCGGCTCCTGACGGGCGTGATCGCCGCCCTGATCACGACCCTCCACCCGTACCTCGTCTGGCACGACGTCCATGTCAATCGGGAGATTTTGGACGGCTTCCTGCTGGCCCTGATCGTGCTCCTCGCGCTGATCGTTCGCGAGCGCCGTTCGCTCTGGTGGGCCGCGGCCCTCGGCGCCACGACAGGGGTCGCCATCCTCGGCAACTCACGGCTTGCGCTGCTCCCGCTCGTGGTCGCTGCGTACGCGGTCTGGCCGCTTCGGGCGCAGCGGCGAACGGTCGCCGCCGCGCTCACCGTCCTCGTCGCGTCGGCCCTGCTCGTGGCGCCCTGGGCGATTCGCAACAAGGTGCAGGTCGGGTGCTTCGCGATCACGACGGATTCGCGCGCGCTCTGGAAGGCCAACAACCCGAAGACCTACGACACGCTCGCCGCGGGACAGTGGATCGACGACGTCCCCGATCTTCCCGGCGTCCCCCCCTGGCCGACCAAGGCGGCCGACATCGAGCTCGCAACCGGCGAGCGGATCGAGGTCGACGAGTGCGCCCAGGAGTCGTTCTACGAGGAGCAGGTGCTCGAGTTCTGGCGCGATCACCCGGGCGAGAAGTTGCGGCTCGCGGCACAGGCGACCTCGATGTTATGGCAGCCTCAGCTCTCCGTCGAGACGGACGATGAGGGACGCAAGGGCCTGGCCGACACGCTGCGGCGCACGGCGGAGCCAGTGTTCATGGTGGCGCTGTACGTGCTTGCGCTGATCGGCGTGTTCCTCGCCCCCCGGCGGCTCGTCGCCCTGGTGCTCTCGCTTGCCGCCTACAACACGCTGATGGCGATGATCTTCGCGGGCACGATCAGGTACCGCGTCCCGTGGGACTTCCTGCTCGCGCTCCTGGCCGCGTTCGCGCTCGAGCGCGGATGGCGACGGATCCGTCGGCGACGCGGCTACGCCGGCCCACCGGAGCCGAGCGCCCCGGCGTAGAGCGACACCGTGTCAGCCGTGCATCGCTCCTGACCGAACGCCGCCAGCGCCCGAGCGCGCCCCGCTACACCCATCCCGGCCGCTCGGGGCAGGTCCTGGGCCAGCGTGCCGATCGCTCGGGCGAGCGCCTCGTGATCCCCGCGGGGGACGATCAGGCCGGTCTCACCGTCGGCGACGATCTCCGGAAGGCCGCCGACATCGCTCGCGATCACGGCGCGCCCACGCTCCATCGCCTCGAGCGCGACCATCCCGAACCCCTCTCCGAGCGACGGGATCACCACGATCGCCGCCGCCTCGAGCTCCGGCTCGATCGGGGAGACGAGGCCGAGGAACCGGACGGAAGCATCGAGACGGAGCTCGCCGACGCGACGCCTGAGCTCTGCCTCGAGTGGGCCCGCGCCGGCGAGGACGAGCTCGAGACCCGGCACGGCGTCGCGCACCTGCGCGAAGGCCCGCAGGAGGACGTCATGCCCCTTGATCGGGACGAGGCGCCCCACGCAGAGAAGCCGTGGAGTCGAGTCGCCGTAGTGCGGCGGCTCGGGGCCGGGCTCGATGCCGTAGTGGATCACCGTGAACGCGTCCTCGGCGAAACCTTCCGTCTCGGCGAGGTAGCGGGCCAGTCCCCGCGAGATCGCGACATGGCGATGCGCGAGCCGGCCGACTCCCCGGTCGGCGGTCGCGAAGGCCCGCGAGGCGCGGAAGGAGTTGAACCCGTGCTTCGTGCTGACGCGAACCTCGACCCGGCAGAGCGCCGCAGCGGTGAGGCCGAGGAAATCTGCGTGGACGAGATGCGTGTGCACGATCGCGGGCCGGTGCCGTCGAATGACTCCGAGCAGGCGGGCGAACGCGCGTGGGTCGGCGACGTGCGGAAGCCGGATCGGGTCGACCGGCACGCCGGCCTCGCTGAGCCGACGGCTGAACTCGAACGCGCCCGGCTCGTTCTCGTGCAGCAGCACGAATCGTGCGTCGATGCCGGAGCGCCGCAGGGCCGGGAGCAGGAGCAGCAGGTGATTCTCCGAGCCCGAGATCCCGGAGACCTTGCCGATGTGGAGGACGACCGGGTCGCTCACGCGGACAGGACCTCGATCACCCGATCGGCCCACCCTTCGACCGAGTGCCCCTGTTCGACCCTCCGCCGCAACTCGCGGCCGGTCGCCTGCCGATCACCGGAGATGAGCTCCTCGATCCGTCCGACGAGCGCGGCCACATCGTCGGCCGGAAACATCGACGTCTCCGGTAGGAACGCGTCGAGCGCGGGGTTCGACGCGAGCACCGGGAGGCAAGTCGCGGCCGCCTCGAAGACCACCTTGTCCGTGGCGCCCGACCGCATGTTGTTGACCAGGCAGTCCGCCGCGCCCAGGAGGCCGGGAACCTCGCGCGGCGAGACCGCATCGCCGATCTCGACGCGGTCGCCCACGCCGAGATCGGCAACGAGCGCCTCGAGCTCGGCGCGGTGTGCGCGCTCCTCGGCGGTCAGCGACGGACCGCGTTGCGAGAGACGTGCTCCCTCGACGCGGGCCACCGCACGGACGATCGTGCCGAGGCCCTTGGCGGGCGACGTGCGCCCGAGCGACAACAGCTGCAGGCCCTCCCGCTCCGGCCTGTCCACACAGGTGAAGCCCTGCAGGTCGATCCCGTGCCCGATCGGCACGACCTTGGCCGAGCGGAGCGGGAACGAGCGCCGGTCGACGGTGATCACGGCCGTGGCTGCGCGCTCCGCCACTGCGAGCAGCTTGCTGGAGCGCCAGTGCGTGAACCAGAGCACGACCGGAACGCGGAGCGGCCGGGCCAGCGGCGCCGCCAGCACGGCGTAGATCGGGCACATGTGGGCGATCACTCCCGCCGGCCGCGGTCGGCGGATCAGCTCCCGGGCGAGCGCCATCGCGAACCGGACGCCCCTCAGCGCCTGCGAGGGTGCGCCGAAGGTGTGGATCCTGCAGTTCGCCGGCAGCGCGCCCACGACGGCGCTGTCGGCGATCACGACGACCTCGTCCACGCGGGTGGCGAGGGCGCGGATCTTCGCCACGGTCGCGCCGAGCACGGGGCTCTCGGGGTCGACCTGCTGCGTGACGAACACGACTCTCACGGCCGCTCGACCTCGGAGCCTGCGACCTCTTCGACGAGGGCGAGGACGCGCCGCGCGTACTCGTCCGGCGACGCGAGCCACGGCTCGACGGCATCGCGTGCGGCGGATCCGAGCCGGGCCGCGAGCCCGGGCTCAGTCAGAGAGAGGGCCAGTGCGTGGGCGAGCGCGTCCGGGTCTTCCGGGTCGACGAGCAGCCCGGTGACACCGTCGGCGACGAGATCGGGAATCCCGCCGACCCTGCTTCCGACGACGCCACGGCCGCGGCAGAACGCCTCGATCACGACCCTGCCGAGGCCCTCGGAGCGCGACGGGAGAACGAGCACGGTGGCGCCGTCGAGCGCCAGCGCCACATCGTCGGTCGCCAGCCGTGGCGTCCACTCGACCTGGGTCGGGAGGTCGGCCACGAGACGCTCGACCGTTTCCGTCATCGTCCCCCGGCCGACGATGTGCAGCCGGGCGGAAGGAACGCGGGCGGCGACGAGCCGCCAGCTCTCGGCGAGCACGTCGATCGCCTTGTAGCGCTCGAGCACCCCGACGAAGAGCGCCACGGGGGCCTCGGGCAGCGCAGCCGGCGGCGTGGTCAGAAACGGGTCGAGGTCCATGAACGCCGGGAAGGTCGCCGTCGGCTCGACGCCGTGGCCACGGACGACGCCGCTCGTATACCCGGAGATCGTCCGCACCGCGTCGACACGACGGATCGCGAGCCGGGTCAGCAGATCGCCGAGGGGGCCGAAGACACGTCGCAGGGGAGACCCGTAGAGACGTGTCGCGGCGCGCGGGTCTCCGTGAACGTCCATGATCACGCGGGTCGAGACGCCGGAGAGAGCTCGACCGAGGAGGACGAGCGCCGTCTCCTGGCCACCCTGGGAGAGAACGACATCGGGGCGCCAGCGCCGCAACTCCCGTGCGACTCGCAACGGCAGCAGGCCCCAGAACGCGACTCCCTCGAGCCGTCCCGGGGCAGCGGGCCCGTAGAGCCTGAAGCGCGGATCGGTCGCTGTCGCCGCGGAGGGCCTCGCGGCAAGCACGCGGACGTCGAGATGCTCGCCGAGCGCGTCGAACTTCCGGGCCAGGAACGGGTCGAGCGGCAGCGTGTAGCGCGTGCGCCCCACCATCAGCAGCCGCCTCATCCTCGTCTCCCGGCCGCGCTCGCGGCCAGCTCGGATTCGACGCGGGCGAGCAGCGCCTCGGGGGCATATGCCTCGACCGAGTCGGCCGCCGCCCCGGCGAGCCTCTGGCGCAACGCCGCATCGTCGGCGAATCTCCCGATCGCAGCCGCCAGCGCAGCCGCGTCGCGCGGCGGCGTCAACAGGCCGTTCTGCTCGTCGTGAACCACCTCCGGCACGCCCCCCACCGCCGTCGCGATCACGGGCGTCCCCACCGCGAGCGCCTCGACGACCGTGTGGGGAAAGTTCTCCCAGGCCGAGGAGAGCAGAGATCCGTCGGCAGCGTGGAACAGCTCCAGCACCTGCTCGCGCGAGCCTCCCCCGACGAACCTGACACGGTCGCCGAGCCCGTTGTCCAGCACGTGCGACTCGAGCGACTCCCGCTCCGGCCCCTCACCCATCAGCACGAGCGAGACGTCGGGCACCCGCGCGATCGCGTCGAGCGCGACGGGCAAATCCTTCTGCGCGGTCAGCCGGCCCGCGAATGCGAGTGTGATCCCGCTCATCCCATACGCGGCGCGCAGCTCCTCGCGAGGCCGCAACGGCGGAACGGTCGGCGCCGGGTTCGGGAGCACCGAGATCCTGGTGGCAGGGAGGCCCCAGCCGATCGCGACGTCGCGGAGGTAGCTGCTCGGGCAGAAGACGTGCTCCGCGCGGCGCACCGCCGCGTTCCGGGCGCGACGCAGCGCCCGTACCCGCAACCCACCCGGAAGCTCCTGGAACTCCTCGAGGGAGCCGGAGAACAGCCCGGCGCGCACGGCGCGCTCGTATGCCTCGTCGGCGACGAGCTTGACGACGAGCGGGACTCGAGCAACCGCCGCTCCGGCCGCGGCCCGGCGGATCATGCTCGTCGCGTAGACGACGTCAGCCGAGCGCGCGTGCCTCGCCACCTTCGCCGCGACCCGGAGGTGGCGCAAGCCGGGTGGGATCGAACGCGAGACCCAGTGCACCGGGTGCGCGGCAGGCTGTGGCGGCCGGTCGGCGGTCGTCACCACCTCGACCCGGTGACCCCGCTCGTGGAGGAACGTCGCCAGGGCGGGAGCGTGGATGGCAGGCCCTCCGACGTCGGGCGGCCAGATCCCGGAGACGATCAGCACCTTCACGGCCCGACCGTGCTTCGCGAGACCGCCGGCCGGGCGTGGACCTCGGAGTGGAGCCGAACCAGGACGACGGCCCACGCCAGCCCGAACGCGCCCGCCGAAACGAGTATCGCGAAGCCCGCGCCCGTCACACCCCAGGTGTACCCGAACGCGACCACGAGTGGAAGCAGCACGGCCGTCTCGACGCCATGGGTGATCAGGCGGAGAGCGGGCCGCCCGATCGTGACCGGCAGCGACTTCGTCCACCCGAGCACGACGTAGAGTGCCGCGGCGAGCAGGATCACCCTCGCGGCCGGAACCGCGCCGTTGTAGGCGGCGCCGAACACGGTTCGCACGAGCCACGGCATCAGGACGAGGAACGCCGGGACTGCGCCCAGCATCAGCACCGTTGTGGCCGCCATGTAGCGGCGGATACCCCGGAGGACCTCCCGCTCGAGCCCCCGCTCCCAGTCGCGCGTCTGCTCGGTGAGGAGGACGAGCCGGACCGGAGAGCTCGCGGCCGACAATCCCGACTGAGGCGCCTGAGCGATCCGGAAGAGGCCGACCTGGACCGGCCCGGTGACGACGCCGAGCAGGAGCGGCGCGAACGCCGTGCGCAGCGACAGCAGGCCCGTCCCGAGGCTCGACTGCAGCACGAACGCCTTGATCCCGGCGCGATCTTCCTCGAGCGGCACGGCGGGCGCCGAGGGGAAACGCCGGAACGCCGTCAGCCCCGCCGCGGAGAGAGCGGCGGTCGCCACGACCTGTGCCCCGACGATGCACAGGATCGCTTCCCAGATCCCGTACTGCGTGCCGATCGCGATCGCAGCGAGGCGGAGGGCCATCGAGAAGCTGAGGAACGCCCCTCTCAGGTCGTAGCGGCCCCGTAGAAGCAGCGCCGTCGAGGCCACGTTCTCCGGGGCCTGCACGAGCGGCAGGAGCGCAGACGCGAGCACAGGGCCGCGGAGGCCGCTCGTGCCGAAGATGCTGTTCGCGAAGGGCGCGAACGCCACCAGGACGAGGCAGCCCACGGCTCCACCGATCAGCTTGAGCTTCAGCGCGACCTCGAACAGCCGTCGCAACCGCCCCCAGTCCTCGGCGGCGACGTAGCGGAAGCCGAATTTCGTCAGCGACTCCTCGACAGTCAGGTCGAGCAGCGTCTGCACGAACGAGGCCGCGATCAGCGCCGTCGCGTAGAGACCGAACCGCTCGACGCCGAGCACCCGCGAGGCGACCACGGTGCCGAGGAGGCCCAGGGCCACCGCCGCATACAAACCCACGGCCGTCGCGGAACGACGCCACAGAAGCCGTGAGCGCATAACGGGTGCCCAGTATAGTTGGACTCCTTGCGGCCCCTGACGCTCCCGAGCCCGGCTTCCGCCGCCGGCGACGAATCGGTCGAGCGGCAGTACTCACGGAGGACGCTCCTCCTCGCCGCCGCAATTCCGTTGCTGTTCCTGCACGTGATGTACCAGCCGAAGGCGTCGTTCGGGCTGGGCGGGACGTCGGTCGACGTGGCGCTCTCCGACCTCGCGATCGCGAGCGTCGCGGCGGCCGCCTTCCTCGTGTTCCGACGCGAAGGAGGCGGGTCCCTCCGAGGGGCCGCGTTTCCGCTCGGCGCGGCCGCCGTCTTTCTCGGCATCGTCGTCGCCTGGTGCTTCGTGCCGGTGCTGCGCGGCGACGACTATCCCCTCGCGGCGTCCCTCGTCAGCGCCGCCAAGTTCTGCTGGTACGCGCTGCTCGCGCCCTCCCTGATCGTTCTCGTCCGCCGCCGCGCCGACGCCATCCCGATGCTGCGCGCCGTGATCGCCTGGAGCATGGCCGCCACGGTCTGGGGAGTGCTCCAGTTCGCCGGGCTCGTCGACGAGTTCGAGGGGAAGCGGCCCGGCCAGCGGGAGCCCTCGTTCCTCGGGATCCACGACTTCGCAGCGCTGTCGGGAGCTGCGCTCGCGCTCGGCCTGATCGGCACCGTCCTTCGAGGAGCGCCGATCGGGCGGCACTGGTCTGTCGCGGCGATCGTCACCGGCGCCCTGGGCCTCGTCCTCTCCGGCTCGATGGCCGGTGTGATCGGGGTGTGGCTCGCTGCCGCCGCGCTGCTCGCAATCGTGGCCCGGAGCGGCCCGCTCCGCGGAGGCGCGGTCGTCCGGGTCGTGCTCGTGCTCGTCGTGATCGGCGCCGGCACGGCTGCGATGCGCGCCAGCACGCTCGAGAAGTTCACCGAGTTCATCGGCCTCAGGCAACAGACGCCGTCCGGCGGGATCGAGAGCTACGCGCACCGAACCCTGCTTGGATACATCGGCGTGCGCATCTTCCTCGATCAGCCGCTCACCGGCGCCGGCTGGCAGGCCTCGGGGCTCGACTTCGCCTACACGCCCCACCTGGCCGACGCCCGTCGCCGCTTCCCGGACGAGCCCGCGGAGGCCTTCCCTGCGCCCGAGCACCGCTGGGGCGTGCAGAACGCGTATATCCAGGCCCTCGCCGACCTCGGGATCGTCGGCTTCGTCGCGCTCCTCGCCGCCTTCGGCTCGGCGCTCGTGGTCGGCGTGCGCAGGTCGCGCGTGACGCCCCTTGCGCTCGTGGGGGTCACCTGGCTCCTCGTCGCGTCGGGAATCTGGCTCGGGCTCGGCCTCGTCGGCGGGATCCCGCTCGCGGCTCTCACCTGGATGGCCCTCGGACTCACCTGCGCCCGTGCCTGATCCACGCCTCGACCCTCCCCGCTCGATGCCGACGTACGCGGTGCGCGCGCCCCTCGCGCACTGGTTGGAGCAGGAGGCGCGGCGCGCACACGACGACTTCGGCAGCTTCCGCCTTCTCGATGTGGGTTGCGGGGAGAAGCCATACGCTCCGCTGTTCGCGCCGTTCGTCGCCTCGTACGTCGGGGTCGACCCCGTCGAGAATCCGGACGCGGAGCTGCGGGGATCCGTCGAGCAGCTCCCGGTCGAGGACGGGAGCTACGAGGTCGCCATCTGCATCCAGGTGTTCGAGCATTGCGACGATCCCGCGCGAGCCGTCTCCGAGCTCGCACGCGTGACCGCGCCAGGTGGCCGGGTGCTGGTCTCGACCCACGGCGTGATGCCCTATCACCCCTCGCCCGCCGACTACTGGCGCTGGACCCATGCGGGGCTGGAGAAGCTGTTCCGCGAGAACGCGGAATGGGCATCGGTTAGTGTGACGCCCGCCTCCGGAACGACTGCCTGCCTCGGAATGATCGCCTCCCTCTACCTCGATCTCCTCGCCCGACGCGCCCATCTGGGAGTGCTGGCGAAGCCCGTCGTGGCCGGCATCAACACGATGGCGGCGGCGGTGGACGCGCGCTCGGCGCGGCTGCGGGAGCCCCGGCCCGGCACGCTGTTCGCCAACTTCCACGTCGTCGCCGAGCGCGCCGCGTGAGTCGCCTCGTTCTCGTCACCGGCGGCGGGGGCTTCATCGGCTCGAATCTCGTGCGGGCCTTGCTCGCTCGGGGCGACAGGGTCCGCGTGCTCGACAACTTCGCCACCGGACGCCGCGAGAACCTCGCCGAGATCGCGGCCGACGTGGAGGTCGTCGAGGGCGACCTGCGCTCCTACGAACGCGTCCACACGGCTGTCCGTGGAGTCGACGTCGTCTTCCACCAGGGTGCGCTCGGCTCGGTGCCCCGCTCCGTCCAGGACCCGCTCACCTCGACCGCGGTGAACGTGGAGGGAACCCTCAATGTGCTCCTCGCCGCCCGGGACGAGGGGGTCGGCCGGGTCGTGGCGGCGTCGTCGTCGTCGGTCTACGGCGACGGTGGCGTGTTCCCACGGGTCGAGTCACAGGCAGCGAACCCGATCTCGCCGTACGCAGTGGCGAAGCTCGCGGCGGAGCGGTTCTGCGTCAGCTTCTTCCGGGTCTACGGCCTCGAGGCCGTCGCTCTCCGCTACTTCAACGTGTACGGCCCGAGGCAGGATCCGCACTCGCAGTACGCGGCCGTGGTGCCCCTGTTCGTGCGTGCGATCCGCGAGGGCCAGCCCGTCACGATCTACGGCGACGGCGAGCAGTCCCGCGACTTCACCTACGTCGAGAACGTGGTGCAGGCAAACCTCCGGGCGGCGGAGGCCGTGGGCGCCGGTGGCCACGTGCTCAACATCGCCACCGGCGGCTCCGAGACCGTGAACACCCTCGCGGACACGATCGGACGACTCCTCGAACGGCCGGTCACGCGCACCCATCTTCCGGTCCGCCCTGGCGACGTCCAGCAGTCGTGGGCCGACGTCTCGCTCGCAAAGGACGTGATCGGCTTCGAGCCCTCGGTCGGATTCGAGGAAGGATTACGCCTCACGATCGAAAGCATGGGCACCCGGGAGGACTGAGATGACGCACGCATTCGGCACGATCGACGAGCTGGGCAGCGGCCCGGGCTTCAGAAAGGTTCGACGCGCGCTCGGGGTGACGGCCTTCGGCGTCAACGCGGTCGTCTATCCGCCGGGCCAGGAGGGATTCCTCCACTACCACGACGCGCAGGACGAGCTCTATTTCGTCCATGCGGGCACCGCGAAATTCGAGGTCGGCGGGGAGGAGCGCATCCTCGGCCCCGGTGGACTCTGTCACGTCGAGTCGACGACCCCGCGCAGGGTCTCGAATGCGGGCCCCGACGACCTGGTGCTGCTCGTCGTCGGCGGCAAGGACGGGTACGTCGAGCGCGACGGCCGTCTCGTCGACGAAGGCGATCTCGAGCGGCGCGCGTCGTTCGGCAGGTGACCGAGCGCGGCAACCCGCGGCCCGTCGGCTAGCGCAGGAGCTGCTCGAAGCCCTCGCGGGCGTCCTTGCGCTTGCCGGAGGCGGTGTAGAGGCCCGACTGCCAGCCCGAGATTCGCGGTTCGTCGCGGAGGAGGAACCAGATGAACATGTCGATCTTCGGGTGCTTCCGCATGATGGCCCACGCCTGCTCGAGGTACGTCCGCTGATTCGCCCACGAGACGCCGAACAGCCGGTCCGGGGGATTCGTCTGGTAGCCGTATTCCGTCACCCAGATTCGCGTCTTGACCTTCAGCCGCGCGAGCTCCTTCGTCAGCAGCGAGAAGTTCCCGAGCGTCACGGCCGTCGGGGCCTGTCCGCGTGAGGCCTTGGGAGGCGCCGTCTTGGGCGTCTCCAGGCGCGAACCGGCATACGGGTTGTGGGCATACGCGTCGAACCCCTTCGCCCCGCCGGCGATCATCGCCCGCAGGAAGGGGAGGGGCGAGACCGAGGGACGGGCGGTGGTCGGGTTGTTGTTGCCGCGCGGGGCTGTGACCCCGCAGCCGACCTTGAACGTCCGGCTGACGGCCTTGAGCGCCTGCACGGAGGCATTGCACAGCTTGGCGTAGTTCCGACCAGAAACGATCTCCCACTTGCCCCGGTAGCGGTCGTACTGTGGCTTCAGGAACACCGGATTGTTCGGCTCGTTCCAGACCAGCCAGTACGGGACCCGCGGGAGGGGGGCGGGATCGTCGAACGCGTTCCGGAACGTGCCGTTGTACCGGCGGGCAGCCGCAGTGGCGAAGTCCTTCAGGTCGTCGGAGTCCATCGGCGCCACGTTCCAGCTCCGGCCGCCGTTCGCCCAGCTCGGGGTGCCGAGAATCGTGAACATGACCCGCATCCCGTACCTCTTGGCGTAGGTGACGGTTCGGTCATACGTCGTCCAGTCATAGGCAGGGTCGCTCGGGTCGGTCGCATCGACGGGACGGCTCTTCGCCACCCTGACAGCCGGGCCTCCCCACCAGAGGTCGACGCGGATCAGCTGGGTGTGCAGCTCCGCCAACGTCGGGAAGACGGTGTCCGGATTGCCGTAGAGGATCTGGGCGTCGTCGAACAGCCCTTTCTGGATGTACCTCGAGGCGTCGGCGGTGGACGCGCCGACGAGAGCCGCAACGAAAGCCGTTGCGGCCATGATCGCTGCTGCCCTACGCAACGGCTGCGTTCCTGCCCAGGGACTCGAGGGTGCGCCGCAGTCCTTCGTCGAGCCCCACCTGGGGCTCCCAGCCGAGAAGCTGCTGCGCACGTGTGATGTCCGGTTGCCGCACCTGCGGATCGTCGATCGGGAGTGCCTCGAAGAGGATCTGGCTCGACGAGCCGGTGGCCCGCAGAACGGCCTCCGCCAGCTGGAGCAACGTCATCTCGGTCGGGTTGCCGATGTTGACCGGGAAGTGCTCGCCCGACTCGGCCAGCAGGATGAGCCCGCGGACGAGATCGTCGACGAAGCAGAAGCTGCGGGTCTGTGAGCCGCTCCCGAACACGGTCAGCGGCTTCTCCTCGATGGCCTGGCGCATGAACGTGGGAATCGCCCGGCCGTCGTGTGGCCGCATGCGTGGCCCGTAGGTGTTGAAGATCCGCACGATCGCCGTGTCGACCCCCTGCTGCCGGTGATAGGCCATCGTCAACGCCTCGGCGTAGCGCTTCGCCTCGTCATAGACGCCGCGCGGGCCGATCGGGTTGACATGGCCCCAGTACGTCTCGGGCTGCGGGTGCACCTGCGGATCGCCGTAGACCTCGCTCGTCGATGCGAGCAGGAAGCGAGCCCGCTTGACCTTGGCGAGGCCGAGGGCGTTGTGGGTGCCGTACGAACCGACCTTGAGCGTCTGCAGCGGCAGCCGCAGGTAGTCGATCGGACTGGCCGGGCTCGCGAGGTGGTAGACGAAGTCGACCGGCTCGTCGATCTCGACGTGCTCGGTCAGATCATGAGGCCGGAACACGAACGAGCCCCCACGGAGGTGCTCGATGTTCGCCAGAGAGCCCGTCTCGAGGTTGTCGACACAGACAACTCGGTGATCTCGCGCCAGCAGCGCTTCGCAGAGATGAGATCCAAGGAAGCCGGCTCCACCGGTCACGACTGAGGTCGGCACGAGTCGGAAGCTTACTTGCAAGCCCTGATGTCCCCCGACCGAGCTTACGGAAGGTTTACGGCCGAACGGCAACGCGAATTGCAACACTGCCGCGATGCGTCCACCGACCATCCTCGTCATCGTCGCCGCGATCATGCTTCTCGGGGGGGCGAGCGCCTTCGGCTCCGAGACCGAAAGGTCTCGCGCCGTCGCCTCGACCGCCCCGATCACGTGGGCGGTAACGGGGTCGCCGTTCCGACTCGACCTCCGGCGCGGCGGCGAGCACGTCACCCGACTCGGCGGGGCGAGTGCGCCGCTCGCCTACATCGGCCCGGAGGGACGTACGGTCCGGCTCACGAAGCTCGTCGCTACCCGGCGCAGCGGGCGGACGACGTCCTATTCGGTGGCGACGGAGGAGGCCGGGCGCCGCGCGACCGTCGCGGTCGGACCGACGGCGAAGGGCTTCAGGATCGAGCTCCGGGTTCCGGGCGCGTCCGCCGTCCGCCTTGCCCTCACCGCCTCAAAGGACGCTCACTTCCTCGGCACCGGCTCGCGGGCGCGCACGGTCGACATGCAGCGCCGGGTGGTGCCGCTGAAGGTCTGGAACGAATGCCGCAGCTCCCAGCCGGCGCCCTTCTTCGCAGGCACCGGAGGCTTCGGAGCGTTCATCGACTCGACCGCGATCGGCTCGATCGCCTTCCCGCTCGGCGCCCCCGATCCAATTGCCACCTGCACGCTCGGGACGCCGCTGTGCCCCGTCGGTGCTCCCGTGGCGGCCGTGCGCGTGTGCCTGAAGGCCGATCGCGCCGTGGTCTACCTGCTGAGTGGGTCACTCCAGCAGCAGGTGACCGCGTACGCCAAACGCGTGGGCCTTCCCCGCAAGCCCGCGCTGGCTCAGCTCTCGCTGGTGCAGTGGCGCGACCGCGTCTCGGGGCCGGACGAGCTCCTCGCGGACGTCGACGAGATGCGCCGGCTCGGGCTCCCGATCGGCTGGGTCCTGCTCGACAATCCGTGGGAGTCCAACGCGGCCGGAGGGCGGTGCTACGGCTCACTCCAGCCCGATCCTGTCGCGTACCCCGACTTCAAGGGCACGATCTCCGCGATCCATTCTCGCGGCGTGCGGCTGATGCTCTGGGTCTCGCCGCAGATCGAGCGCACGAACTGTCCCCCGCCGACCTACCCCGACGGCTGGCTGACGGGGAACCAGGATACGTTTCTCTGGGACCTGACCGTGCCGGCGGCGCGGGCGGGATTCGTCGAGAAGCTCCGGGCGCTCGTCGCGCTCGGCGTCGACGGGTTCAAGGTCGATCGGGGAGACGAGATCAACCTGGAGCCGAATCGGCTCGGCGGCGGGCCCGGGACCATGCTCCAGAACGTGTACCCGAGGTTGCTCGCGCAGGCAGTCGCGGACGCCTCAGCCTCGCACGGGTCCTTCGGCACGCTCTTCCGCGCCGGCGGGCCGGGTGCGTCTGCGCGGGTCAGCGGCTTCTGGGGCGGTGACCGCCCGCACCACTTCGGCGGCCTCCAGACCTCGATCAGGCAGGCGCAGACCGCCGGCGTCTCGGGCATGCCCGTCTGGGGCTCCGACATCGGCGGCTACTCGGGCGGGGAGCTGTCGGCCGAGGTGTTCGTCCGCTGGGCCCAGTTCGGCGCGCTGACGCCGATCTTCGAGGTCGGTGGCCAGGGCGCAAACGCGACGTTCTGGCGCTTCGGCACCACCACGGTCGAGCAGTTCCGGCGGGCTGCGACGCTGCACTACGAACTGGCGCCCTACCTCTACCAGCTCGCGATCGACGCGAGCCGTACGGGCATCCCGGTCGTGCGACCGCTCGGACTGACCTGGGAGAACGATCGGAAGGCCTGGTCCCGGCCGCTCGAGTTCACCGTCGGCGACGGGCTGCTCGCCGCTCCCGTGACCCGGTCCGCCAACGGGCGCGCGACGGTTGCGACGAGCGTGTATCTCCCTGCCGGTGACTGGGTCGACCTCTTCACCGGGGCCCGCAAGCGCGGCCCGTCCACGTTCGTGCGCAGATCGCGCGCGACGGACTTCCCGCTTTATGTGCGCCGGGGCGCCGCGCTGGCCTTCAACTTCCGCCTGCCGTCCGTCTGGTCCGAGCAGTGGGGCGTGAACGATCTCGTCCGGTCGAACCGGCAGGGGTGGCTCCTCGCGCCGACCACGGACGCCGCCGCCCGCGCGCGCGACCGCTCGACGACATTGAGCGCCAAGGCCGCGACCGACGGCCGCATCGACGTCACGCTCAGGGCAGCGCGGAAGCAGCAGCAGTTCCTTGTGCTCCCGGAGAAGCGGATCTGCAAGGTCGAAGCGAGCGGCAAGACCGTGCCGCGCGCAGCGGTGGGCGCCCTGCGGAGTCGGCCCCGGGGCTGGGGGATCGAGTCGTCCGCGCGCAAGGGTGTCGTCGTCAAGATCGCGACAGCCCCCGCCCGGCTGGTGCTCCGCCTGACGCCCTGTGCCACGTAGGGCTGCGTCGTCGCGGTCGGCGCCGTGAACAGCAGCGAGGCCGTCAGCGCAGCTCCTTGTTCGACTCCTGGTCGAACCACATCCCGAAGAGCGTGAACTGCGTGCCGGAGATCAGGAGCAGCGCCACCAGCACGATCGTGGGGGTCGTGATCGCGTTGCCGAGGAAGATACGTGAGCCCGCGACGACGAGCCCGAGCAGCAGGCCAATCGTCGTCATCAGCGTGCCGAGCACGTAGAAGAACACGAGCGGATGGAAGTCGCGGATCACGTACTTCTCCTTCATCCGCCACCAGAAGCCCTTGAAGAGCAACCAGGCGATCCGAGGCGCGACACGGTGGATCCGGATCCCGGAGCGCTCCCCGATCCCGTAGATCGGTCGTGACGGCACGTCACGCACGCGTCCCGAGACGACGTTGAGATGGACGAGCATGTCGTTCGGGAAGCCGTAGCGCCGGTAGATCCGCTCGAGGTCGAGCCGGTCGAGGGCGGCGAGCGACAGCGCCGTGTAACCCGCCTGCGAGTCGGCCACGTGCCAGTAGCCGGACGCGATCTTCGTCAACAGCGAGAGCACGGCGTTGCCGAGATAGCGGCTGCGGGGGATCAGCGTCCACGCCTCGCCGGTGACCAGACGGTTCGCCTTCGTGTAGTCGGCCTCGCCACGAGCGCACGGCCCCACGAGGCCGGCGAGCTCCGCAGGATCCATCTGGTTGTCCGCCGCCATCACGCACGTCACGTCGATCCGCTCCTCCCGCGCACGCTCGTACCCCGTCACGATCGCGGCGCCGACGCCGCCGTTCACGTCGTGCGCGAGCACCTCGACTCGGGGGTCGCCGACCTCACGGGCGCGAGCGGCGGTCGCGTCGGACGAGGCGTCGTCGACGACGAAGATCCGGTCGACGAAGTCCGGGATCCCGCGGAGCGTCGCGGCGACGAGGTGCTCCTCCTCGAATGCCGGGACGACGACGGCGACACGCTTGCCCTCGAGCATCGTGCCGCGCTACGCCTTGCTCCGCGCGTTCCTTCTCTGGAGGAACGGGTCTGCGACTGCCGCCCCGAGCGCCCCGAAGAGCAACCCGATCAGCCCGCCGATCGCAGCAGCGTTGCGGCGGCTCGTCGCCGTCGTGCGGGTCGCGAGCGCGGGCTGCACGACCTTGCTCTTCTCGACGTTCTCGGCCAGCGAGAGCAGCTGCTGGTTCTGGAACAGCTCCTGCTGCACCGTGCCGCGGCGCTGCTCCGAGAAGCTGATCGTGTTGTTGATGCTGCTGATCACGATCAACTTGTCCGTCGCCGAGATGCTCTTGTCGGCGATGACGTCCTGCTGCTGCTTGACCGCGTTCGTGACGCGCGCGTTGATGTCCTCCAGTTCGGACTCGCTCGAGACGATCTGCTTGTTGAGGAGCTCGATCTTCCGGTCGACGTACGTCGAGACGACGCCCACGACCGAGGCAGCGAGCGAATCCGCCGCCTTTTCGGCCTTGCGCACGGCATCTGCGTCGACGGTGATCTCGACGAGCGGTGAGAGGTTCCGAGCCTGCCCGGCCGAGACGATCGCCTGCGAGGTGACCCTGCCGCGGAGCTGGCCCAGCGTGAGCCCGCTCGCGTCGCTCGCCCGCCGCAGTGCGGCCTCGGAGCGGATGATCTCGCTCACCGTCTTCGGGTTGGTGGCGAGGCTCTGGATCTGGCCACCGCCGGAGGTCGTGAACGGCTGTCCGAGGTAGAGCAGGGTGCCGGCCCGGAAGACGTCGCCGCCCCCGACGGAGGCGAGCACGCCGAGGACCGCTCCGACCAAGAGCCCCGCCACGGGCAGCCACCAGCGCGCGGTGATCCGCGACCAGGCTGAGCGCAGGTCGACCTCGCGCTCGGCGTCGGGATCGGTCGGCAGCGGCTCGCTCATCGCGCCGCGACCCTACCAGCGGCCCAGGCCCATTGGGCGGCCAGGCCGTTGCGCAGCGAGGTGGTCGGCTCCCAGCCGAGCGCCTCGCGAATCAGGGACGTGTCGGCCATCGTCCGCCGCTGGTCGCCGGGCACGGCCGGGTGCTCGCGGATCTCCAGCGAGCGCCCTGCAAGCCCCTCGAGGATGGCGATCGTCTCGGCCATCGTCGCCTCCTCGCCGCCGCCGACGTTGTACGTGCCGCTCCCCCGCTCCATCGCGGCGACCGTCGCGGCGACGACGTCCCCGACGTACGTGAAGCTGCGCGACTGGAGCCCGTCCCCGAACAGGTCGAAGGGCCGTCCCTCGGCGAGGCACATCGCGATCCGCGTGAAGGCCATGTCGGGCCGCTGCCGGGGGCCGTAGGCGTTGAAGTAGCGCAGCACGACGACATCGAGCCCGAAGCTGCGCGCCGTCGCGTGGGCGAGGTGCTCGCACGCGAGCTTGGTGATCCCGTACGGCGAGACCGGGCGCGGCTGGACGTCCTCGCCCGTCGGGTAGCGCTCCGCTTCGCCGTAGATCGAGGAGGACGACGAGAAAACGACCCGGACTCCGTCACGGGCAGCCGCCTCGAAGAGGCGCTGAGAGGCCAGGACGTTCCGCTCCAGGTAGGTGTCGAAGACGTCGCCGAAGCTCCGCACGCCCGGCTGGCCCGCGAGATGGAAGACCCCGTCGATCCCCGTCAGGTCGATCGGATCGCGAGCCAGGTCGACCCGGAGGACGTCATGGCCGCGCGCGTTCTCCTCCTTCAGGGCCACGTCGTAGTAGTCCGTGAAGCAGTCGAGGCCGACGACGTCGTGGCCCTGCTCCCGCAGCGACTGCGCGAGATGCGAGCCGATGAATCCGGCTGCTCCGGTGACGAGGTAGCGCATCGGGGGAACTGTAGAGAGATTCGCCGCCGGCGCGCCTCGCTCGGCGGGCACGGCCGGTGCCCTCCGCTAGGGCCGGCCCTCGTGCCCCGGCCCCGAGCCCGGCTCCTCTGCTTCCCCGGGCATCGGTCGGAGACCGCCGGCGCCGTCGTCGACGAGGCAGACCTCGGAGAAGAAGCGGGTCATCGTCACCCCGACGCGGTACTCCCCCAGGCGCGGCTCCGGGCTCTCCCCCAGCGCGAGCGCGAGCGCGAGCTCCGGGTAGCGACTTCCGGCAGCGAGCGGTAGCGGAAAGGCCCCGCCGAAACGAGGATTGACGTCCGTCACCGGCAACGACCCGTCCGGCTCGCGGAAGCACTGGATGCAGGCCGGCCCGACGATGCCGATCGCCTCGGCCACGTAGCGGGCATGCTCGACGAGCTCCCGGTCGGCGATCGAGGTTCCCTTGATCGACTCGCCCCCTTTTGACTGGATCATCGTCCGCGGGATCGCGTTGAGGCAGCGTCCTCCGAGGTCGCAGAAGACGTCGATCGAGAATTCCGTGCCGAGACACATCTCCTGCACCATCGAGTCGACCGGCGTATGGCGGAGGAAGAATGCGAGCTCGTCCGGGTCCGCCGCCCGGTAGATGTGCCGTGACCCGAACCCCTCGCGGATCTTCACGAGCAGCGGATAGCAGGCGTCGGCGGGCACCGCGTCCGGCAGCCACGTGCGCGGGCTCGGGATCCCGTGGGCTTCGAAGAAGGTGTGGGCGACGTACTTGTCCCCCATCGTGGCGCAGACGTCGAATGGAGGCGCGAGCAGCAGGGCCGGGGCCAGCTGGTCGCGGTGGCGGGCGAGGATGCTCTGATCGATGTCGGTCACGGGCACGACGAGCCTGACGTCGTGTTTGGCCACGAGGGCCGCGAGTGCAGGCAGGTAGCCCGGGTCGTCGACGCGAGGGACGAGCGCCGAGTGGTCGCTGTGGTAGAGCGCCGGCGCAAGCGCGTCGAGGTCGGAGGCGACGACGAGCGCGCCGGCCCGCCGGAACGCGGTGACGATGTCGACGCGCTGGCCGGCACAGGTGATCAGAACGGCCGTCACGGACGCAGAGGGTAGCCCGTCAGTAGTAACAGTCGTACGCCACCTGTCTCTGGGTGGGCGACGAGGCTCGTTCCCAGACGTAGACCACGTGGCCGTGCAGGTCGATCGCGCTGGCGGGCAGATCGCTGACGGCGTCGTAGTAGCCCGCGATCTTCTGCGCCGACTCGTTGTCGGAGGCGATCACGATCGAGACCCCGTTCCCCTCGATGCGGGTCTTCGCGACACCGCCCTTGGCCGTCCTCCCGATCGGATCCGTCGCGCCCGTCTCGACCGGAAGCGACTTCTCGTCGGTCAGGCACTTCACCGTCAGCGCGAGGACCGAAGGAGCGGGATTCAGCTTCTTGTCCACCACCGTGCCGACGAGCTGGATCACGACGAGCGCTGCCATCACCAACAGGGCCGCCCGCACATACGGCCATTCACGCATCCCGGTCGCTTCGCCGTTCACGCGATCCCGTAGTGGAGTGACACGGCGGCGCAGACGGCGAGCACCGCGATCAGGGGCCAGCCGAGCCGCGGCGTCCGGGCCCGGATGCTGTCTGCCGCAAACCCGAACGCCACCGCCAGGCACGGGATCGCCGGCAAGAGGAACATCCCCTTCATCGTGTCGCCGTCCGTGCTCGGATATCGGGTCGCGTAGTAGAGAACGGCCGTGAATCCGGCGAGCGGCACGAGCGCGACGGCAAAGAGGTCTGCCCGCTCACGGGCGCGAACGAGCACGAGGGCAAGGAGTGCGAGCCAGCCGGTGAGCGCGAGGAACGTCGGCAGGACGCCGGCGAAACTCTGCAGCTCGAGCCTCCGGTTGACCGAGGGCGACATCTCGGGCCGCGTCGTCGCGACGCCCCAACTCCAGACCCCGAAGTAGTCCCCCCAGGTCTCCGTGTAGAGGATCGGGAGGAAGCGCGGTCGCAGCTCGCCGCGGTGGGGCTCGGTGAACGTCTCGGGGAGACCGCCGCTGACGTAGTAGGAAAGGGGATTGAGCGCCGCGAGCGGCGGTACGAACGATGCGGCATCGACTTGCGCGCGCGTTACCGCGGGTGCATCACGGCCGATTCCCGTCCAACCCTTTCTGCCGAGGAACGGGTTTTCGTAGTTGAACGCGAGGTACGCGTACCAGGGCAGCGGCAGCAGCGCGCCGAGCACGCCTACGACTGCGAGAGTGCGGACGGCGCGGCGGCGAACATCCGGGCGCGCGAGCGCGGCGCCGGCGAGGGAGAGCAGGATCGCTCCGAAGACCCACAGCCCGGCCGAGCGGACGAGCTGCGCCGACCCGACGACGAGGCCGAGCGCGACGGCCTGCGCGCCACCTGTACTCGTTGCGCTTGACGAGCCGCACGGTCAAGAACACCGCGAGCGTCGCGAGGAACGCCACCAGTGGCTGAGGGTGGAACATCGCGTCGGTCTTCAGCGCGACCGGAATCGTCACGTATCCGGCCAGCGCGAGCACCCTGAGCCAGGGGCGACCGGGAAAGACGAGGGCGACGAGACCGACGAGCACCAACGCCGTTCCGACCGCGAGCGCGCCGTTGAGGAGCTGGCCGAGGTGCTCGGGCTCCTGAATCGAGAGCGCCTCGCCGAGCCGGGTGGCGCTTCCCGCGAGGACGAAGTAGGTCGGCGGCGTGTACCACGCGCCCTCCCCCCGGTCGCGCTTGGGGATCGACCACTCGCGGGCGATCCCTTCGGCGTACGCGACATTGTCAGCGGCGTCGTAGCCGCCGAGCGCCGGGTACGCGAAGGAGTTGTGGGCCGAGACGACGGCGAGCACGGCCAGCAGGCCGACCGTGACCCAGCGCGCGACGATGGCCGTCCGTGCTCCCGACGCGAGCCTGCCGCCGGGAGTCGGATCCTCAGCTCGGCTTGTCATCGTCAGCCTTGGGTCGCCAGCCGCCGGCCGCTCCTCGATACGTGCCGCCGAAGAGCGCCAACGGTGTCTTCAGGAGGATCTTGAGGTCGACGAGAGGCGAACGATGGTCGACGTACCAGACGTCGAGCTCGATCCTCTCGGCCCACGGCAGGGTCGCGCGCCCGTTGACCTGCGCCCACCCGGTCAGTCCTGGCCGGACGTCGAGACGCCTGCGCTGGTGGCTCGTGTACGTGTCGACCTGGTAGCGCAGCGTCGGACGCGGCCCGATCAGGCTCATCTCGCCGCGCAGGACGTTCCAGAGCTGCGGCAGCTCGTCGACCGACGTCCGGCGGAGGAGACGGCCGACCCGGGTGATCCGGCGGTCGCCGGCATCGACCGCGAAGCCGGCCCCCTCGCGCTCGGCGCCCACGATCATGGTGCGGAGCTTCACGAGATCGAAGTCCTCGCCGTCGCGGCCGACACGCGTCTGCCGGTAGAAGACCGGGCCGCGGTCCTCGAGCTTGATCGCAACAGCCGACGCGGCGAGCAAGGGACCCGTGAGCACGAGCCCGAGTGCGGCGCCGACCGCGTCCAGGGCGCGGTTCACCGCGTGCCCTCTGCCGCCTCCCACGTCGCGGGAACCCCACGCCGCAGGTAGTTGAGGAGGGCCACCACGGTCGCCCAGGTGACGAGCGCGTAGTAGCGGGCGATCGGAAGGCCGGCGGCAGCGGCCGCGATCAGCGCGACCTGGCCGGCGAGCACGATCCCATAGGCCCAGCCGTCAGCCGCGAGCGCGACGCTGGAGGCGAGCAGCGCGAGGTGCAGGATCCCGCTCCCGTAGCGCAGGAGCCGGTGCGAGACGATCTCGACGACGTACAGCGGCGGCAGGCCGCGGAACATGGAGCCTCGCAGCGTGATCTCCCAGCAGTGCTCGAACATGCGCACCTTGCGCCGGTACTCGGTCTCGTTCGACGGGGTCGGTTTCTCGAAGGCGTGGGCGGTGGGCTCGTAGACCGCGCGGCGGCCCTCCTGCACCATCCGGTAGGGGAACGAGAGGTCGTGGCCCCAGCGCGGGTCGACCTCGACGTAGTCGGCGCGCTTGAGCGCGTAGACCGACCCGTTGCCACCGGTGATCGAGCCGAGGCGCGACTCGGCTTCGCGGAGCTTCATCTCGTAGCGCCAGTACGTGCCCTCGCGGTTCGTTCCCTCGGCCGGGTCGAGCCTGAGTTGCCCGCAGACGTAGGCGACGTCGGGGTCGGCAAGGTTCGCGACGAGGCGCCGGAGCGCGTCCGGAGCCCAGGTCGCATTCCCGTCCGAGAACGCGACGACGTCGGAGTCGGCCCCGCGGACGGCGCGGTCCTGCGCCGCGACCTTGCCGCCGCGCGGGCACTCCAGCAGGGAGACGCGTTCCTCCCGGGCCGCGATCGCCGCGACGAGCTCATTGGTCCGGTCGCTGGAGGCATCCGAGGCGACCACGATCTCGAGCTTGTCGGGCGGATAGTCGAGCGCGAGCAGGTTTGCGAGCCGCCGCTCGATCACTCGCTCCTCGTTGTACGCGGGGATGATCACCGTCACCGAGGGCTCGGACTCGTCGTCCTTCCGCACCGGGCGCGGCCTCGCCCGGGCCGCCAGCTCGGCAGCCACCGGATACGCGACGTGCGTCCACGCCAGGGCGACGAGTGACCCCCAGAAGAGCGTCTTCAGGACGGGCACCGAGCGAGTGTAGCCTTGCCTCGTGCCCCCACCGAGGCGAGCGCACTAGGATCACGCCGTGCGTGACCACGACGGAAGCCTGCGCGACGTCACGCGCCCGCTGGGCATCGCCGCGATCGTGCTCGCCGTGCTCTACGCCGTCCAGCTGGCGGGGCCGCTTCGGGTCGACACGGACTCGTCGTTCTACCTGAATCTCGCCACCGCGATCGCAGACGGCAGGGGCTTCAACCCTCCGGGCGAGCCGAGCTTTCCCCCGGGCCTGCCCGCACTTCTCGGCGGCCTGGACGCCATCGGTCTGGGTGCTCCCTGGGCCTTCACGTTGCTGAACTTCGCGTTCCTCCTGCTGGGCATCGGCTCCGTCGCCATCGTGCTGCGCGTCGGGCTCGAGCTCTCGACTCGGGCCACCTCCGCGATCTGCCTGCTCATACCGCTATCGGTGTACGTGCTCAAGAGCACGCTGATGCCGCTCTCCGAGATCCCGTTCTTCGGGGTGGCCTCGCTCGCCGTCGCCCTCCTCGTCCTCGCGCACCGCCGCGGCGATCCGGTTCTGCTCGGCGCAGCCATGGCGAGCGCAGCGGCGTCGTGCACGATCCGCACCGCCGGGGTGGCGCTCGTGCCGGCGATCGTCCTCGCGTTTCGCACGACCCGAGGCCGCGTGGTCGCGGCGGCGAGCTCGCTGCTCCTCGGGATCGGAGCGGCGATCCTGACTCCGCGCTATCTCGACGAGCTGCGGGCCGGATGGGAAGGCGGGCTCATCGCAGCCGTGGGCCGCCACGCTCGTGCGCTCGCCGTCCAGCTCGGGGCCGCCCTCGCCAATGTGCCGTTCTCGCGCGTGGACTCCGTCGAGCCGCTCCTCGTCATTGTCGGCACGGTCGGCCTGATCCTGGCACTCGTGACGGCGTTCCGCCGGCGACGCGTCCTCGCCCCGGTCGATGGCTGGCTGCTCGGTTCCGTCGCCCTCGTTTACGCCTGGCCGAGCGGCCACCCGCGCTTCGTGCTGCCGTTCCTGCCGGTGCTCGCCGCGTACATCTGGCTGGGCGCGGGACGCAAGCGCTGGCCGGTTGTCGGGTGGGCGGGGCTGATCGTCGTCTCGGGCCTCGTCGCGATGGCGATCTCGATCAGGCTGGCGTACTCGGGAACGCAGTTTCCGGAGCGCTACGCACGCGGCGTCCTCGCACCGACGTACCGCGTCGCGTGGGGCATCGAGCGCCCGGGCGACCGGCAGCTCGTCGACGCCTCGGCCCTCCGCGCCCTCGAGCGCTATGACCCCGATCCTCCCGGCCTCTAGGCTGCACGGATGGCCGGCACCCCGACTCCCGCTCCCGCGATCCGCGTGCTCCGCGTGATCGCGCGCCTGAACGTGGGCGGACCAGCCCTTCACGTCGCCTACCTCTCCGCGGGGCTCGCCGAGCGTGGGTACGACACGACGCTCGTCGCGGGCGATGTCGCGAAGGGCGAGGAGTCGATGGCCTTCGTGGCGGAAGGCGCCGGAGTCGAGGTCGTCCGGATCGCGGGGCTCTCGCGCGAGATCAGCCCCCTGCGCGACCTCGTCGCCGCGCTGCGGCTGGCCGCCGAGATCCGCCGCACGCGCCCCGACATCCTCCACACGCACACCGCCAAGGCCGGCGCGATCGGACGCGCAGCCGCGATTCTCGCAGGGCGTGCACGCCCGAGGATCGTCATCCACACCTACCACGGACACGTTCTCAGCGGGTACTTCGGACCCGTCGGGTCGAGGCTCTTCCGAGGCATCGAGCGGCTGCTCGGCCACGCGAGCGACGCGCTCGTGGCGGTCAGCCCGCAAGTCCGCGACGACCTCGTGGGGCTCGGGGTGGCGCCGGCGGAGAAGTTCGCGGTCGTCCGGCTCGGCATCGACCTCCAGCAACGCGTGGGCTCGACGGTCGATCCGGCCGAGCTACGCCGGCGGCTCGGGATCGGCAGCGAGCGGTTCGTCGTGGGCTGGTTCGGTCGGATGACGGCCGTAAAGCGAACCTGTGATCTCGTCGACGCCCTCGTCGCGCTCCGGGCGCGTGGCGTGGACGCCTGCCTCCTCCTCGTCGGCGACGGCAACGACCGCGAGGCGCTCGAGTCCTACGCGAAGGAGCGGGGAGTCGCCCGTGACCTCTACCTGCTCGGCTATCAGAAGGACGTCTCCGACTGGTGGGCGGTCGCAGACGCCGTCGTGCTCACTTCCGCCAACGAAGGCACGCCCGTGACCATCATCGAGGCGCTCGCGGCCGGTCGCCCGATCGTCTCCACCGAGGTCGGCGGCGTGGCAGACGTCGTGCGCGACGGCGTCGACGGATTCCTGACGGCCGTCGGCGACGCCGAAGCGATGGCGTCCTGCCTGGCCGACCTCGCCGCCGATCCGGGCCTGGGCACCCGGCTCGGGGAGTCGGGCCGCTGCCGGGTGCTCGACCGCTACTCCGTCACCCGGCTCGTCGACGACGCCGACCGGCTCTACCGCGCCCTGCTCGAGGAGACGAGCTCGGCGACGACGGAGCGGTAGCGCTCTACCGCCACCTCCCTACCGGCCTCGCGCTCCACGTACTCCCTGCCCCGCGCGCCCATGCCGTCGAGATCGTGGCCGCCCTCGTACGCCTCCCGGATTGCGGCGGCGACGAGCTCGGGACGCCCCGCCGGGACGACGACTCCGCAGTTCGCCTTCCGCACGATCCGCACCGTCTCGCACTCCTCGTCCGCGGAGACGAGCAGCGGCCGCCCGGCGGAGAGCACGCCGTAGGCACGGCTCGGGACGACGAAGCCCGAGAGGCCCTTCGTGAGCCCCAGGTAATGGATGTCCGCGCTCGAGAGGGACTCGGACAGCACCTCGCGGGGCTGGTAGGAGTAGAACCTCACACTTGTCGTCTCGAGCCGCTCGACCAGGGCGGCGACCGAAGCGCGCATCGCGCCGGCGCCGATGATCGCGATTTGCAGGTCTTCGAGATCCCGCAGGAAGGTGGCGGCGCGGACGAGCGTGGCGACGTCCTGCGCGTGGCCGATGTTGCCCGAGTGCATGACCAGAAAGCCCCCTGCCAGACCGCGCTCCTCCGCCCATGCGGTCGGGCGGGGCTGGGGCGTGATCCGCTCCGTGTCGACCCAGTTCTCGATCACCCGAACGCGGTCGGGCGGAGCGCCCTTCGCCTCGAGCCGCGCACGCATCGTCTCGCCGATCGCGATCACGCGGTCGGCGCGGCGGAGATAGGTCTCGACCATGAGCCTGAGCAGGCCGATCAGGATCGGATTCCGAAGCCGTTTCAACTCGACCGCGATTTCGGGGAAGACGTCCTCGGAGACGACCACCAGCGGAACGCCGAACCGGCGGGCCACGACAAGGCCGATGTCGCCGATCATCGGTGGGTCCGTGAGCGTGAGCACGACGTCGGGCCGCTCGAGCGTCAACGCGCGGACGATGCTGTCGGCGAGATACGTGATGTAGTTGACCGCGCGGAGGTGGAGCTGCGCGCGGTCGAACGTCGTCGAGCGGGCCCGCAGGACCCTGACGCCGTCAACCGTCTCGTCCGCGGGCAGGTCATCCCGATCGCGCACCCTCCCGGTCACGACCGTCACCTCGTACTCGGTGGCCAGCGCCTCGCACAGCTCCGCGAGCAGGTTCGCGGTCGCCTCGACGCCAGGCTTGTAGTACTGGTTGAGAACGAGGATGCGTGGCTTGGCCGGCATTGACGTTGCGCGCACCGTAACAATGCGCCGGCCGCGGTCGACGGCTGGCGCCGACGATACGCTGCGCAGGATCGCGTGCGCATCCTGATCGTCGATAGCTGTTACCCCGCGTTCCTGGACGCCCACTACGCACGGAACCCAGCGCTCGAGCGAAGCCCGTACGACGAGCAGTGGCACGCGCTGATGGCGACGTTCTTCGGAACGTCCGACGCCTACTCGCACCATCTCGCATCGCTGGGCCATCCCGCGCACGAGGTGGTGGTCAATTGCGCGCCGATGCAGGCGGCGTGGTGGCGAGAGCACGCCGGCGGCACGGATCGCGTCGGCAACGAGACCGTCCTCGTCCGTCAGGCCCGTGCCTTCGAGCCGGACGTCGTCTATGTCCAGAATCTTCACCTGCTCTCCGATGGCACGCTCGCCGAGTTGCGCGAAACCTGCGGATACGTCGTCGGGCAGATCGCGAGCGCCGCGCCGCCCCTCGATCGGCTCCGGAAGTTCGATCTCGTCCTGACCTCGTTCCCGCACTTCGTCGACGAGTTCCGGCGTCAGGGCGTCCGCTCGGAGTACCTCCGGATCGCATTCGACGCTCGCGTTCTCGACGCACTCGGCGCGCCGACAGGCACCCGGGACATCGTCTTCGTGGGAGCGCTGAACGCGCTCCGCCATCGCGCCGGCAACCGGGCGCTCGCCCGAGCGGCCCGGCACCTTCCGATCGAATTCTGGGGCTACGACCTCAGAGGCCGCCCGCCCTGGTCTCCGATCAGGCGCCGCTACCAGGGCGAAGCATGGGGGCTACAGATGTATGCGGTCCTCGCTAGCGCCCGGATCGTGCTCAATCGCCACATCAGCGAAGCCGGGCAGTACGCGAACAACATGCGGCTCTTCGAGGCAACGGGGGTCGGGTCTCTTCTGCTGACGGACGCGAAGGCCAATCTGTCCGACCTCTTCGAGATCGACCGGGAGGTCATCGCGTACGAGGGTTTTGCCGACCTCGTCGACAAGGCGAGGTACTTCCTCGACCACGAGGACCAGCGAGCCACTGTGGCGGCCGCCGGCCAGACGCGAACCTTGCGCGATCACACTTACGCTGTCCGCATGGCCGAGCTCACCGAGATCCTCGCGAGGCACGCACCTTGAGCGTCTCCGACACGATGACGTGGTACGACGGCAAGCGCGTGTTGATCACGGGCGGGCTGGGCTTCATCGGCTCGAACCTCGCCCGCGCGCTCGTGGCGGCGAACGCAAGGGTCGTGTTGGTCGATTCACTGATCCCCGAGTACGGTGGCCTGCTCCACAACGTCGCGGGCCTCGAGGATCGCCTGACGATCAACGTCAGCGACGTGCGGGACGAGCACAGCCTCCGCTTCCTCGTCCGCGACCAGGACGTCGTGTTCAACCTGGCCGGACAGACGAGCCACCTCGATTCGATGACGGATCCGTACACCGATCTCGAGATCAACTGCCGCAGCCAGCTCTCGATCCTGGAGGCGTGCCGCCACGAGAACCCGGCCGCGATGATCGTCTTCGCGAGCACGCGCCAGATCTACGGCAAGCCGCGGTACCTCCCGGTCGACGAGGAGCATCCGATCGTCCCGGTCGACGTGAACGGCGTCAACAAGACCGCCGGGGAGTGGTACCACCGCCTGTACCGCGACGTCTACGGCCTCCGGACGTGCTCGCTCAGGCTGACGAACACGTACGGCCCCCGGATGCGGGTGCGCGACGCGCGCCAGACCTTCCTGGGGATCTGGCTCCGCGCTGCCCTCGAGGACGGCGAGATCGTCGTCTACGGAGACGGGTCGCAGCGGAGGGACCTCACGTTCGTCGACGACGCCGTCACCGCGTTCCTGCTGGCCGGCTCGGACGAGCGAGCGCTCGGCGGGATCTACAACCTCGGTGGCGAGGGGCATGTCTCGCTGCTCGAGCTCGCCGAGATGGTCGTCGAACTGGCGGGCGCAGGTCGGGTGCGCACGATCCCGTTCCCACCCGATCGCAAGGCGATCGACATCGGCGACTTCTACGCGGACTTCTCCCGCATCGGCGCCGATCTCGGCTGGGCGCCGACGACTCCCCTCGCGGATGGCCTGGCGCGGACGCTCGACTTCTACCGCGAGCACGCAGAGTGGTACTGGGGCGCCGAGTGAGGATCCCGTTCCTCGACCTCCGCCGGCAGCCGCGTGACGCGGTCGACGCCGCGCTCGACCGCGTCCTCGACCGGGGCGCGTTCATCCTGGCCGACGAGGTCGCGCAGTTCGAGGAGTCGTTCGCCGCCTACTGCGGGGCCCGGCACGCCGTTGGCGTGGCGTCGGGCACGGACGCGATCACGATCGCGCTGCTGGCGGCCGGCCTCGAGCCGGGCGACGAGGTGATCACCGCGCCGAACACCTGCATTCCGACGATCGTCGGGATCGAGCGGGCAGGTGGCGTCCCCGTGCTGGCCGACGTCGACGCGACCACCTACACGCTCGATCCACGCGAGGTCGCGCGCCGGCTGACCCCGCGCACCCGCGCCATCGTGCCGGTGCATCTCTACGGCCAGCCCGCAGACTTGGGCGCGCTCGTCGAGCTCGCCCGGGAGAGCAACCTGCTCGTGATCGAGGACTGCGCGCAGGCCCACGGCGCGGCGTATGAGGGTAGAAGGGTCGGATCGATCGGCGACGCAGCGGCGTTCAGCTTCTACCCGACCAAGAACCTCGGTGCTCTCGGGGACGGCGGGGCGCTGACGACGAGCAACGACGAGATCGCCGAGCGCGCGCGACTTCTCCGCAACTACGGGGAGCAGGGGCGCTTCAACCATGTGCTGCGGGGGCTGAACAGCCGCCTCGACGAGCTCCAGGCTGCCGTGCTCCGTGCTCGCCTCCCGTTGCTCGACGACGCGAACAGCCGACGGCGAGAGCTGGCATCGGCGTACACGGCGATCTTGAGAGGCTCGCCGGTCCTCCCGCCGGCCGAGCGAGCCGAGCGCCTCCATGCCTACCACCTCTACGTCGTCCAGAGCGAGGCGAGGGACGAGTTGCGAGCGACACTGGCCGACCACGGCGTCGGCACGGCGATCCACTATCCGGTCCCGGTCCACCGGCAGCCTGCCTACCTCGACCTCGACGTGCCCGGAGGGTTCCCGGTCGCAGAGGCTCTCTGCCCCCGGATTCTCAGCCTGCCGTTGTCGGCGGAGCACACCGACGCCGAGATCCAGGAGACGGCGGAGCTGATCCTGCGCCTCAGCGCCCGTTCCGGGGCAGCAGCAGGAAGCCCCGCAGACCTCCGATGACGATCGGCCGGTCGTCGAACGACGCCACCCAGAGCGAGCGGAGCGCAGCTTCGTTCCGGAACCACCCCGCAAACGTGGCCCGCGGCCGGGAGAGCCGGCGGACGATCTCCTTCACCGCGTCACCGGGCGAGAGGACCGTCGAGGGGACGAAGAGCACCGGAGTCTCGACACGCTCGAACACGGACTGCCACTGCTCGCTGCTCAGCTCCGCGTCGATGCGGTGCATCAGGTGGAGGTCTGCTGCGAGCGGACCGTCGACCGCGAGGTCGTGGCTGACGATCTCGACTTCGGGAAAGAGACGGTGGAGCCGCTCCACCGTCGCCGGCGCGAACTCGGCGCAGACGAGGCGAAGTCCCGGCTCGAGCCGATGGATCTGCTGCTCGAGCAGCGCCCCGCCGACGCCGTAGGAGCAGAGACTCCGCGCACCGAGCTCTTTCGCCACCTCGACGACCTCGCGGGCTCGCTCGACGTTGGCCGGTGCTGACCCGGCGCGTTCCCACTCTGGTCGCGACGCGGCGAGGCCGAACGGCCCTGTCGTCGCCCGTGCGGCATCCCATCCCTCCGGCGTGAGCAGGTCGAGGCCCGATCGCGCCTGCGTCCTGGCCGAAGTCGTACACCCTCCGCACCGTGATCTTCAAGCCGACCTCGCGATTGCTGCTTCGAGGTACTCCTCGAGACGCGACACGACCGCTTCGCGACCGTGCTGGCGGGTGACGTGTGCCTGCGCGCGCAGGCCCATCGCGGCACTCTGCTCCAGGGCAGTCTCGACGGCGTCCCGGATCTGTGTGCCGGAGAGCGGCACGACGAATCCTCCGCCCGCCTCGGCGATCCCGGGGATGTCTGTCTGTTCGGTGACGACGACCGCGGTGGCGAGCGCCGCCGCCTCGAGCGCAGCCAGGGAGGTCTCCTCCCAGTGGGGTGGGGTGAGACAGAAGACGTCGGCGGCGCGGTAGGCCGCGAACCGATCGTCGCCGTAGAGTGGCCCGACGAAGCGGACGCGCCCATCGAGAAAGAGCGGCGCGAATCGCGTTCGGATCTCGTCCAAGTGGCCGTCGTCGCGGCCGACCACGGCCAGGACGACGTCGTCGCCGAGCAAGGGCTCGACGGCCTCGATCAGGATGTCGAGCCCCTTGAGTCGATTGATGCGCCCGAGGAAGAGCAGGATCCTGACCGACCGGTCGACACCGAGGAGCGCGCGAAACTCGCCGCCGTCGTCCTCGGCGCCGACCTCCATCGCGGAGAGGGGGAGCGGCAGCAACCGCACCGCCTCCTCGCTGCCACCGAAGCTCCGGTAGAGGCGCGCCTCGTGGTCGGTCTGGGCGAGGAGCAGCGGCGAGCGTCGCAACATCGGACGGACGAGAGCTGTGTCGTAGACCGATTTCACGGCCCCGCGGACGCCGGCCGACGCGGGCAGCGACCCGTGCGCGGAGAGGCAGAGCGGCACGCGCCGGACGACCGAAGCCGAGAACGCGGCTGCGGTGAGATACGTTCGCGTGTCGGTGACATGGATGACGTCGTGACGCCCCGCCTCGTGCAGGAGTCCCGTCAGCAGCCCTCGCGGCAGGTACTTCTTGAGCGCCAGGCGAGCCCGTTGCTCAGGTTGGGATAGCGGGTGACGGACACGCCGTCGACGACCTCGTGGCGGGGTGTCGCACCGGTCTCGTCGTCCAGCACGTCGGTGGTCAGGACGGTGACGTGGTGGCCGCGCCCCGCCAGGCCGACGGCGAACTCGTACATCACCCTCGGTGGTCCTCCATAGGCCCAGGCGGGCGGGAAATACGGCGTGACCTGGAGGACGCGCAACCGTCTCAGCCCTACGGAGCTTCCAGGCGGCCTTGCGAGCGGTCTCGCGCAGGCGGAGCACCGAGCCGAGGTTGCGACGCACCGATCCCCGTGCGGTCAGCCGGTGACTCGCGTCGTGGATCGTGTACATCGTCTTGCTCCCTCCGGTGAGCGCGTAGTTGGCCTCGGCCTCCTCGATCCAAAGTGGGCCTCGTCCTGCCCACCCGGGATGTGGCCGTAATCGTGCGACTGGTGCACCGCGACGACGGCCGCTGAAGCGTCCAAAACCACCCCGCGCTGACGGCCGTACCAGACCAGCCAGTTGTCGAAACGCGCCCGGCCGATCGACGAACGGCGGCAGCGGATCGAAGAGTCCCGGTGTGAAGACGAAGTAGTCGATCGCCGTTACTCCTCGCGACCTGCCGCTCGCGATGGCTCGCCGCCTCAGGTCGTAGCGAGCGTCAACCGCAGCCGCTTCGAAGCCCGGTTCGACCGCGACGTCGATTGTCGCCCCGACCATTAGCAACGGCCGGCCGAAGACGATGCAGCCTCGACCGCGGGCAGGAAGTCATCCAGCACGACTATGTCCGCGTTGACAAAGCACCGAAGCGGCTGAGTAGCAACGGTCTCGATTCTCGCGAATGCGTGGTCGAGTAGCGGTGTGCCGTGATCGTTCGTCGCGACGTTCGCCACGTGCTCGACCCCCAGCTCGGCAGCAACGTCCGACGTGCCCGACTCGTCCCCGACGAGGATCACTTGAACTCCACGCCCAGCGCTGCCCAGCTCCTGACGGCGTTCCGCTGAATGTCTCCGATACTTCCGGAGAAGGCCTTCGGGATCGAAAAAAGCGTCAACACGGGTCGAGAGTACCGCTGCTGGCGAGACGAGGGCTTGTACGATCGCCGTGGATGGCAGCCCTCCACACGCGCATCCTGCGACGCCTGGCCGCCGAGCTTGCTGGCACCGTCGGCTACGAGATCAGGCCGTCCCGTTCGTCACCACTAACACGGCTTCGCGACGCCGGCGTAACCATCGCCACGGTTCTCGACGTCGGTGCCGCGCTCGGGGACTGGTCACACGAGTGCGCGCGGATGTTCCCGAACGCCCGCTATCTCCTCATCGAGCCTCTCGACGAGTTCGCCGAGGCGCTCTCCCGGGTCGTCGGCGCCATGCCGCGCGCAGAGCATGTCCGCGCGGCGGCCACCGCGACGGACGGCGAGGTGAGCTTCAACGTCCACGCCGACCTCGTCGGCAGCTCCGTGTACCGGGAAGCCGAGGGTGGAGGGATCGACGGCGTTCCCCGAACTGTCCCCACGGTTTCGCTCGACTCGCTCGTGCGCGAGCGGAACTGCTCCGGGCCGTATCTCCTGAAGGTCGATGTCCAGGGCGCCGAGCTCGACGTCCTTCGAGGGGGCACACGTGTCCTGTCCGAGGCCGAGAGTGTCATCCTCGAGGTCTCGTTCCTCGAGTTCTTCGAGGGAGGGAGCCTCGCCCACGAGGTGATCGCCGAGATGCACGAGCGGAGGTTCGTCATCTACGACATCGTCGACCTGCTCGACCGGCCACTCGACGGCACGCTCGCGCAGGCGAACATGGTCTTCGTGCCGGAGGCGAGCGTTGCGCGGCGCGAGAAGGTCTTTGCGACATCTGAACAGCGCGCCGCTCAAAATGACGTGATCGCCGCAACGGTTCAACGGCGCCGTTACCTCTAAACCACCGCGTTCGAACCCATTCCGGTTCAATCTCGCGGGCCGAGCCGGGTCAGCACAAAGGTATGTACGTCCGCACCGACGTGGTATCTCCGCGCTATCCGCCTCCCGCTGTCCGCCGCCGCCGCCGCCAGGTCCCCGTACGAAACATACGACCGATACGTCGTCTGCCCCTTGTAGCCAGGCGCCTTCTCAACCCGAGTCCTGTCCGAAGTGACCCTCTGGCGATGGAGCAGCACGTACCGTGCCGGGCTTGCGAGGAGCAGGTCGAGTGCGAACTCGAAATCCTCCTGAACGTCGAGGAGGGCCGAGGCGAGAACGATCTCGAAGCCCTCGGCTTTTGCGCCCTCCTGAAGCGACGCGACCCTGAACACGTGTGCTGGGCGAGCACGCCGGGCAGCGTTGACGACCGCAGACGACGAATCCCAACCCTCGTAGGCAAAACGGTTGGGAAACCGCCGCTCCAGGACGGAGCCGTAGGCCCCGACGCCACAACCAACGTCAAGAAGCGGGCAGGGGTTGGGCAAGTCTTCGGTCTCTCCCAGGATTTCCTCAAGTGCTTCGACGAAGATACGGAACGGCGCAACCAGTCCCTTTTCGCGAAGCTCCTCGTCGGAGAGTTCCACCATTTGCATGGCTACCTCCTCGTCTGACCAGTCGAGGTGCTGGCGGCGCTCGCGGGCCGCCTTGAAGCGTGCCGCTACGTAGCGCGCGCGCCTTCGCGCGACCCCTGCGATCTCGCGCCCCCTAGGTGTTGTGAAACCTCTGTCGAATCCGGGTTCGACCCGCCGGATATCGTCGTAGGCAATGGCCAGATCCCGAACATATCGTTCCCAGATCAACGCGCGCTGAGGTCCTGCGACGGAGTACCCGGACCTCCACACGAACTCTCCGCCGGATCCCGACGTGGCCTGGTACGCGCCTACCCGCCGGCCCAGCTTGCGCATCAAGGCCCCCCCGTCGATGAGGCTAAGCCCGTGGACGTGAAAGAACACGAGTGGTACGTCGTCGACGCGCACCTCGCCCGACACCGGATCTTCCCAAATGTCGTAGGAGTCGATATTCCACGGCGCTAGCCCCGCCCCGACGTGCTCGACGATGTGTGTCAGGGGAAAGCGCACAGGCCAGTCGTCGAGGTACTTCTGGTCTCCGAACTTCCCGTCCTCCGGGACGATACGGCACCATTCGAGGCAACGGTCGCGCCACCACCGGAGGGCCTCGAGGCCCTCCGGGCTCCGCGTGAACGTCAGCCACTGCACGTTGAAGATGCCGCTGGACTCCGCGTAAGCGGTCTCCCAGCGTGGCGAGTAGCGATGCGGTGTGATCGCGACCGGGCTGGCCCCGATCTCGTCGAACACAGCCCCTGGATCGGAGAAGAAGGTGAGGTCGGCGTCAAGGTAGGTAATCGTCGTCAGAGCCGGCTCGCGGGCGAAGGACGCCAAACAGATCGCCGGGGTGGCCGTCCACATGAATTCGACGGCCGATCGCGTCGGCCGCACCTCCACCAGGCCGGGATCGAGCTCCGCCAACTCGGACGGCGTGACGACATCGAGATGCTCGAGCCCGAGCCGATGCAGTATCGGAGCCGTCACGTCGTCCATGCAGAACGCGCGAAGGCGAAAGTCGTTGCACGACGCTTCGAGTGATCGGTAGAGCGCTAGAGCGCGCGGCAGGTAGTTCCGGTCGAACAACGTACAGAACTCCGCTTGCACGAGGCCAGGATAGGCGATCGCGGTCCGAGTCGAAGCGCATAGGATCAGCACCGCGATGTCGTATCTCGGACGAGTGCTCCTAAAGGTGCGGTGGACGCGGCCCCTTCCGCAGTTGCGGATCCTTCGCTCCTACAGCGTTTCGCTGCGGAGGCAGCCGCGGCTTTTCCTGGGGTTTGTCCTCACGGGCCGCGAGACGACCAACTTCACCTACGAGATTGCCAACACCGAAGAGCTCGTCGACTTCGTGGCCACAGCACTACAGCGGCCAGCAGCCGAGATAGCCGGGTACGTCCAGGAAGTCGAGGAAGACGCGGCACTCCACGCCGCACTGTCCACGCAACTCGCGCGTCGTAACGACCTCAACTCGCGACCGATGTTCGGTCGCCGCGTCGGCTGGTATTGCCTCGTACGGGCGCTGAAGCCGCGTCTGGTCGTTGAGACGGGCACCGCCGACGGGCTCGGTACGGCGCTCCTTGCACAGGCCTTGACGAACAATGCACTTACAGGTTCGCCTGGCGAGTTGCTCTCGTTCGATATCGACCCGCAGAGTGGGTGGTTGCTGGACACACCCACATTCGAGGGTGTTCGTCTTGTAATCGGAGATGCACTGACGACGCTGCCGAGCGAACTCGACGGCCGGAAGGTCGATCTGTTCATCCACGACAGCGACCACTCGTATGAACACGAAAGGGCCGAGCTCGATCTTGCAGTGCTTCATGGATCGAACGAGCTCGTTCTCGTCAGCGACAACGCCCACGCGACGACGGCTCTCCGTGAGATCTGCTTCGAACTCGGCAGCGAGTACCGGTTCTTCCGAGAGCGTCCTGTTGCACATTTCTACCCGGGCGCCGGCATCGGGGTGGCACTCGTCGGCCGCGGAGGATCGGTCCGATCAAGCGTGGAGCGAGCGCACGCTTGATCGGACGCTCCGAGATGCGAGCGATCGCCCTCGCCGGCAGGGTCACAAGCCGTGGAGGGGTGTTCAGATGAGGATGAGCATTAGGCTGGATTTTTCGAGCGGCGTCTAGTCATACCGGGCTTCTCGCTCGTCGGGTTGTACTTCGGAGTTCGCCTGCGCATACCCGAGACGGCTACGGCCATCACTAATAGCTTTCAGAGGAGTTCCACGAGTGGGCCAGCACGACCTGGCTAAGCCCCTCACGAGCGTGGTACAGTGTCCCGGTCGAGAATGGATCGCACCGGTCGATCTCGAACCCGATTTCCGTCTGCCACTGGTCGAACTCCGTGATGCCCGGCGCACGCGCCGAGAGGTCGATGCCATACCGCCCGGCCGCGAGCGGAAGATGGTCGATCGTTAGCCGCACCACCGCGCCTGGCTTGAAGTAGCGGCTCTGCATCAGCACCGACGATCCATGGGCAACGGGGTGTCGGCGAGCGTCGACGATCTGCCAGTCGATCGAGAAGTCCGGCACGTGCGCCTCGGCGCTGGTCGTGATGAAGACTTGGAGCGGATCGCCGTAGGAGAACCTTGTCGAGCCTGCACCCTGCCCATCGCGGAGCTCCGCCGCGAGAAACACCGGCGTCGATGTCGGAAGCGCCTCCACGTCACGTGTGAACCGTCCACCCGATGACGCGAGGAGGAGACCGGAGCCCTCGTAAGCCGCGGCAACCTCGCGGACGGGCCCGTCGAGTTCGAGACGCCCGCCCCGAATGAGGAGCCCTCGTGAGCACGTTGCGACGATCGAGTTGAGATCGTGGCTGACGAAGAGCACCGTGCGGCCTTCCTGACTCACCTCGCCGATCCGAGCAAGGCACCTCTCTGAAACTTGACGTCACCGACCGCAAGCACCTCGTCGACGAGCAGGATGGCGGGGTTGAGGTGTGCTGCCACCGAGAAAGCGAGTCGGAGGAACATTCCGCTCGAGTACCTCTTGACGGGCGTGTCGATGAACCTTTGCATCTCGGCGAACTCGACTATCTGATCGAACTTCGCGGCGATCTCGGCTCGCCCCATGCCAAGAATCCTGCCGCTTAGAGAGATGTTCTCCCTCCCCGTCAGCTCGTAATGGAAGCCTGTCCCGACTTCGAGAAGGGAGCCAACCCGGCCGAGAAGCACTGCGCTTCCTTCGGTGGGCTCTGTTACCCGGGCAAGGATCTTGAGAAGAGTCGACTTGCCGGCACCGTTGCGTCCGATCACTCCGACGACCTCGCCCTCGTTAACGTCGAACGACACGTCCTTGAGAGCCCAGATCGACCGTGAGTCTGTCCCGCCGGGGTCAGAACGGCGGAACGGTGAGCGGAGGGCCAACATCACCGACTCGCTCAGACGGCCGTACCCGGTAGGCGACGCACCGAGGGTGTAGCGCTTGCCGAGGTTGCGGACCCCTATGCTGACCGATCCCATCAAATCACGTCCGCAAACGTCCGCTCGGTGCGACCGAAGTAGAGGAGGCCGACGAGAAGGAAGACGAGGGTCACGAGCAGGGACACGAGGATGATGGGCCCGGGATGCGTGGTGGACGTCCCGATCGCGCTCCAGCGGAATCCCTCGATCACGCCTGACATCGGATTGAGCCCGTAGAGGAAGCGCCACTTCTCCGGGATGAGGGTGCTCGGGTAGCCGATCGGCGACGCGAACAGCCAGAGCTGGATCAGAAACGGAACGGTGTACGTAACGTCGCGGTAGCGCACGTTGAGGGCGGCGAGGAGGATGCCGAACGAAAGGGCTGCCAGAAGGGTGAAAGCAGCAAGGAACGGGACAAGGAGGAGCCTCGGCGTCGGGTAGATCCCGTATGCGGCCGTGAGCGAGACAAGGACAACGAGTGCGATCGCGAAGTCGATCAGAAACGACAGCGCGGTGGAAACAGGAAACACGAGTCGCGGGAAGTACACCTTCGAAACGATGTTCTGGTTCTTGACGACGCTCTGCGACGAGTTGAGGAACGCGTTAGCGAACAGCGTCCACGGAACGAGGGCCGCAAGTACGAATACCGGGTACGGAAGGCCGTCGGACGGAAGTCCTGCGAGCCGGCCGAAGAAGATGCCGAAGACGACCATCAACATGACGGGCTGGATCACCGCCCAACCGGCACCGAAGAACGTCTGCTTGTAGCGGACTCTGATGTCCCGCCAGGCCATCACACCGGTGAGTCCGCGGTACTCCCAAAGACCGCGCAGGCCAAGCGCCAGGCGATGAGACGGCTGGATCACCGTCCTCGACTGGATGAATCCAGGAGCAGGATCCCGGTCGAGGCCGTGACCGGTCGCAACGTCGGTGCCGGCGTTAGTCATCTCGCTGGAGCTCCTCGGCTCATTCCGCTATGGGCTCGAGAGCCCGAGAGCCGGTCACGCCCTGGTCGCTGCTAACAGTAATCACCATCCGGGCCTACGATACTCGCGGTCACGGTCGCGCGAAGTGGCCATCGCCGAGCGCCCGCGACGACCGCCCGGGTAGGCTCTACGGCCGTATGCCCGTCCCTCCGTCGATCTCGATCGTGACGCCGTCCTTCAATCAGGGGCGCTTCCTCGAGGCGACGATCCGATCCGTGCTCGAGGGGAGTGCCGCTCCCGACGAGTACGTGATCGCAGACGGAGGCTCGACCGACGGGAGCCTCGAGATCATCGAGCGGTGGGAACCGCGTCTGACGAGCTGGTGGAGCCGACCGGATGGCGGACAGTACGACGCCGTCCAACAGGCTCTCCAGCAGACCACCGGCGAGATCATGGGCTGGCTGAACAGCGACGACATGTACATGCCCTGGACGCTCGCCGTCGTGCGCGACGTGTTCGCCAAGTTCCCGGACGTCGCCTGGCTGACGACCCTCTATCCGCTGACGCTCGACGAGTCGGGGAACGTCGTGATGACGACCTACACCGGCGGTTTCGACAGGGCCTCGTTTCGCGCGGGAGCGAACCTCCCCTTCTCCCCGGGGTTCTGGCGCGGCGTCCAGCAGGAGTCCACTTTCTGGCGGCGATCCCTGTGGGAGCGGGCCGGCGGCCACGTCGACACGACTCTGCGATGCGCCGGTGACTTCGAGCTCTGGAGCAGGTTCTTCGAGCATGCCGACCTCGTCGGCATCGAGACGCCCCTCGCGGCGTTCCGCTCGCACGGAGCCCAGAAGACCGTGCACCTCCAGGACGTCTACCTGGAAGAGGGCAAGGCCGTGCTGAGCGCGAACGGCATGAAGTCGGTCGCGTCGAGCTCGATGAGGCTCCGGGGCGGGATCTCGGCGCTCGTCGGACGGCGATCTCTCAAGCGGCTTCCGCCCGTGATCGGCAAGGTCGCAGTGGGAACCGGGCTGCTGCGCCGAACGCGGGTCTGTGTGTGGACGGACTCCGGCTGGGAGCTCTCCACCGACTACGTCGCCTGACCGAGGACGTCCTCGTACGCCTGGATCGTCGCGGCAACGGAGACATCCCATGACGTGACCGCCTCTCGCCCCCGCTCGCCGAGCCGCCGCCGCAGCGACTCGTCGGAAAGGAGGCGGTCGAGCGCCTCGCGCAACGCGACGGGATCGCGAGGAGCGACGAGCAGGCCCGTGACGCCGTCCTCGATCACGTCGGGAAGCCCGCCGACGTCGGTCGCGACGACCGCGCGTCCGTGCGCCAGCGCCTCGCGCGCGACGACGCCGAAGCCCTCACGACGGGACGGGACGACGACGACAGCAGCGCGCTCGTAGTACGAACCGAGCGCCGCGCTCGGAACGAAGCCCACGGGCTCGGAGACGATGTCGCGCAACGGCCCGTCGCCGACCACGACGAGAGGTAGACCCTCCGCTGCCTGCACGAGGTCGCGGACGCCCTTTTCTTCCGAGAGGCGGCCGACGTAGAGAACGTGCGGCGGCTCGTCGGGCTCTCCGACCTCAGCCGGGACGGCGACTCCACTCGGGATCACCCGCACTTCTCGCGCGCCGAGAGCCGTCGCGTCTCGAGCAAGCGCGCTCGAGGCGCAGATCGCCATCCGCGCCCTCCGGAGGATGGGCCGGAAGAGCCACGGCAGTCGTTTCGCGAGCTCGGCGTCGCTGCCCCACAACTGCACGATCAGTGGCCGCCCTGTCGCGAGTCCTGCGAGCCCCGAGGGAATCCAGTGCGCGTGCACGACGTCCACCCCACCGGCGGCCCGCCGGGCTGCCCGGGCAAACGAGAACAAGAAGAGCGGCAACAGGGCCAGGCGCCAGGGGGCCGCACGAAGATTGTTCGCGATGCCGTCGCCGAAGGCGATGCCGAAATGGCGAAACGACGCCGGCGAGACGACGACGACTTCGACCCCGCCTCGCCGCAGCTGCTCGACGGCGTCGCGCACGAAGACTCCGGCGACATCGGCTTCGGACCGGGGGTACGACGTCGTCAGGACGAGCACGCGCACGCCGTCAGGCTACAGCGTCCTCCCGCGCGCCTCGGTGCCGGGCCGAGGTGATGGGACGCCGCGCCGAGCGTCGCAAAATAGACTGGCCCGGATGCCGATCGCCACCGCCGCCGAGCTCCAGCCCGACGCCCTCGAGACGGCGGCGCGTCGCTACCACCGCCGGATCGGTGAGCTCACGATCCCGTCCATCGGTGCGGATCGCGGCCAGAATCGAGGCAGCATCGTCGCCGACTGCGAGAGCAGCCACCGCTGCACGGCTTGGCCGCCCGCCTCGTTCGGCCGATCCGGCCTCGACGTCGGACGGGCTGGGACAAGGTGAGTTCCTCCCAGCCCGTGACCCTCACGATCATCATCCCGGTCTTCAACGAGAAGGCGACGGTGCTCGCAGCGATCGACGACGCCCTGGGAGCGGAGTTGCCGGTCGCGGCACGACAGGTCGTGCTCGTGGACGACGGCTCGACCGACGGAACCCGCGACATTCTCCGCGAGGCCCGCTTTCCGGAGAACGTCGAGGTCCATTTTCATCAGCGCAACTCCGGTAAGGGAGCCGCGGTCCGAACCGGGTTGGCGCATGCGAGCGGACGGTTCACAGCGATCCTCGACGCGGATCTCGAGTACCGCGCCGCGGATCTGGCTGTCCTGCTCGAGCCGCTCCTCGCGGGAGACACCAACGTCGTGTTCGGCACGAGGATGTGGTCGTCTCACGCCGCGTACAGCTTCTGGTACGTGATGGGCAACAAGGGCGTGACGTTCGCGACGAACGTCCTCTACAACTGCTGGATCTCCGACGTCATGACCTGCCACAAGGTGCTGAGCACTGATCTGTTCCGCTCCCTGAAGTTGCGCGAGCGAGGCTTCGCGATCGAGCCGGAGATCGCGGCGCGGGTGCTACGCGCGGGTGAGCGTGTGCACGAGATACCGATCAGCTACCGCGCACGATCGCGCAGTGAGGGCAAGAAGTTGACAGCCGCCGACGGGGTCCGCGTCCTGCGCACCCTGCTGCGGTGTCGCGTCGGCTAGTTCCGGACCGCGAAGACAGCCAGGCCGTTCGCGCCGTCGGACAACTGCTCCAGACGCGGCACGCGGCACGCGGCCCACTCCGTTGGCTCGGAGAGGCCACCTGCGGCGCGAGCGAGTGCCTTGGACTCGTCGCCCGTCCCGAGGACGAACGCGCTGTAACCCGTCAGATCCGAGCACCGGAGCGCAATTCCCCCCGCCACGTCGCCGGGAAGGAAGAACTTGAAGTGGGGGTCGGCGGCAGAGGTACTACCGCCGTTCTCGACGAGCGGCCTGACAACGGCGACCGCCGACTGCACGGCCGGCATGACGATGTTCATCGTCCGCTCCTCGTCCCAGATGCCGTCGCGACCGAGCGAGCGATACTCTCGCCACATCGGACCGTGAAACCCGTCGAGGCTTCCGATCGCCAACCAGAGCGTCACGAGCAGGATCGGAATCGGGGCAAGCGCCGCGGTGGGCCCGAGTCGGGTTAGCGCGTGGATCCCTGCCGCCAGACAGCAGCCGATCAGGCCTACGATTCCGGGCCAGGCCGTCGCCGCGAGCCTGTCGCTGTAGGGCGTCGCATACACCCAGACGAGGAGTGGCGGTAGCCCCAGCAGCGTCAGAGCGGTGACCTGAGAGCGAGTGGGCGCCGCCTCGTGATCGCCCACGACGAACGCGACGAGGACCACGGCGAACCCCACGAACGCGAGCGCAGCCTCCACGGACGGGAAGGGCCCGTTCGGCACGCCGGCCGCGAACGGCCCGATGACGCTCCAGGCTAGCCCGACAGCCAGTGCCGCGGTCGCCGCTCGCCGATGAGCGAGCCCCGCCGCACGCACGACGCCGTAGACGAGGACGAATGCGAGCGGGAGCCGCAGCCCGCTACCGAGCACGTCGAGGCGGAGAACCATGTCCCAGCGCGCGGCGGCAGCTCGCTCGGCCCAGAGCCCGTCGGACGAGCCGCGGCGAAGATACTCGAGCAGGCCGAGATCGAAACGGGCAGCCATGACGCCGTGGTACGCGAGGCCGAGCACCGCCGCAGCCGCGAGCGGCACGAGCGCCGACCGACCCCACGCCGTCGTCTTCGACCGCGCGATGAACACCGCGACGCCGAGGCCGCAGAGCGGCATCAACACGGTGGGCTTGGTCAGCATCGCCGCAAACGCGAGCAGCCCAAGGCCGAGCGCGGCCCGTCGGGTGGGCCGGTAACGCAACGCGGCTACGGCGACCGCAGCGAGCATCGCGGCCGCGGGGACATCGGACAGGCCCGAGATCGCCTGCTGCGCGAAAGGCGTGACGGACAAGAGGCAGACCACGGCTACGGCTGCCTGGAGCCGGCGCCGCGGCGTCGAAGCGGCGGATCCGGCCGCGAGGAGAGCAGTCCCTCCGACGAGCGCCACCGCGAAGAGGAGCGAAAGAATCCTCGCGGCGGCGAAGTCCACCCCGGTGATCGACCAGAGCCCCCCTTGCAGGGCGTAAAACAACGGCCGGGTGGCGCCGACCGGCCCGGCAGCGACCGGATCGAGCGAGCGGTCCGCGGCGATGCGGCGTGACCAGTCGCCGAACGCGAATGAATCCCAGTCGTGGTAGGGCACGGTCAGAGCGAGAAGCAAGGCTCCTGCCAGGAAGGCGAGAAAGGCGGCGCCGGCGACGACGGCGTAGATAGACGTCACTCCGGCTTGGTCCCGCCGAAAGATGTTTGCGCCGGTCACGGGCGCCTCGAGCGGGTCACGACTTCGGGCCGCGTACGAAGACCGTCGGCGCCACGATCGCGAACATCGCAAAGACGTAGAAGTAGTAGAAGCTCATCGTCAGGTAGAAGAGGTTCGACGCCATCGTGGCGACAAGGGCAGCGGTCAGGCCCCAGGCGAGCGGGCGCACGCGCAACGCGAGACCGTCTCCCGCTGCGGCGAGCGCACGGCCGACCGCGCGGCCCGCCGCGAGCCGCCGGAACAGGTAGCCGAGGAAGAAGAGGAAGAGCAGCGCCCCGACGATGCCGCTCTCGACGAAGACGGCCACGTAGAACGAGTGGGGGCCGAAGTTGTCGCGTCCCGTGACGAATTCGTAGTAGACGGAGAAGTTGTTCAACCCGAGCCCGAGCAGCGGGTGCTGCGAGAGGATCTGGGGGATGAAGTCGTAGACCGCGAAGTGGGTCGAAGTCCCGTTCGCGCCCGTGTCGACCCGAGACTTGATGACCGTCCGGAAGAAGTCGGCGCGCTGCGCGACGACGGCGAGCACCACGAGCCCGACCCCGGCGAGCGGGAGCAGGAAGCGGGCGCGCACGAGCAGGTGCCGGTACGGGATGACGAGGACGAGCAGCCCGCAGAAGAGCCCGAGGAAGCCGCTGCGTGAGATCGTCGCGAGCTCCATCAGGAACAGCAGCATCAGCGTCAACATCAATGGCACCCGGAGCCGGTGGCCGCGCTCGAGCCGGAGGTAGACCGGTAGCAGCACGAGCAGAGGGATCAGGATCTCGATCGCGAGATGGTTCGGGTCGCCCGTCAGGGCGTTCGGCCGGTAGACGTTCGCTCCCTCGATCGCCCCGTAGATGTTGATCTGGCTGGCGCCGCCCGTCAGAGGCGCGAGCACCGCCGCGTCGAGATTGGCGCCCGTGGTCTGCGCGAGGCCGAGCTGGAGAACGCCGTAGAGAGCGTTCACCACCATCCCCCCGCAGAAGGCGCCGAGCGCCCACCAGTAGAAGCGCTCGCCGCGCCGGGCGACGAGGGCGACCGCCGCAAAGAGGAACAGGAAGTGGAGGACGAACTTGACCATCCCCTTCGCCCACTGGGCGAGCGCGGTCGCCGTCTCGAGGTTGAAGAAGCCGAGGAGGTAAACGGTGAGGAACGCGAGGAAGAAGCCGAGGGTGATCGCGGCAGAGCGCGTGACGCGAGCGTCGAGCCGCTCGAGACGGCCGAAGGCGAACGCGGCGAGGAAGAGGAACGTCAGCACGTCGGAGAGGGAGAGGTCTCCGCCGACGCTCCAGTGCAGCTTCTCGAACGTGACCGTGGCGACGGTCGCGTAGAACAATGCGTCCACGACCGGTTGCCGACGGGTCAACGAAGCGACCTCAGGAGCTCCGCGGTCTCGTCGACGCGGGTCGAGCGGGCGAGCTTGCGGCTCCAGTCGTCCGAGAGGGCGACGTCCGACAGGCCGCCGCTCCGGAAGCGGCGATCGAGCTCGACGAGAGCCTCGCGCAACGCGCCGACGTCGTCCGGCGGGGCCACGATCCCTGACCCTGTCTCGCGGATCAGGTCTGCCGCCGCTCCGTCGGGCGGGACGGCGGCGAGGATCGGGCGACGCGCCGCGATGTACTCGAAGACCTTGCCCGAGAGCACCCCTTTGCCACGACCGCCGGCATCGGGGATCAGGAGCAGCAACGCCTCGGAGTCCCGCTGCAGCGCGAGCGAGGTCGAGCGCGGGGCATAGGGGATGAGCTCCAGCCGGTCGCCGAGCCCGAGCGCCTCGGCCCACTCGCGGTCGGCGCTGCGGAAGTCGCCCACGAACCGCGCCACGGCGTCGATGCCGGACTCCTGCAGCGCCTGCAGGAACGGTCGCGGGTCGCGCTTGCCGAAGAAGCTGCCCGTGTGGGTGATGCGCAGGCGAGAGCCGGGCGTGTGGACGAGCCCCTCGAAGTCGTCGAAGTCGCACCCGTTCGCGATCGTGACGACGCGCCCCCGCGGCCCGAGCTCTCGCACCTCGTCCGCGATGAAGTCGGCCACGCAGATCGTGGCGTCCGCGCTCCTGGCGACGAGCTTCGCGACGCCGAGATCGACCTTCTCCTTCGCCCGAACGGCCGCGCTCTCGGAGCGACGGTGGGCGTGCGCGACGAGCGAGTCGCGCAGATCGGCGACCCAGGGGATCCCCGTCACCCTCTTGACGGCAGCTCCGACGAGGTGGATCGAGTTGGGCGGGGACGTCGTGATCACGACGTCGATGCCATGGCGGCGGACGAGACGGATCGCGGCCGGGATCGCGGTCAGATTCCACGACACGTTCTCGTCCGGAACGAGGACCCGGCGTCCCAGCAGTCGTGCTTGCGTGGAGACCCGGGCGACGCCCTGCTTGCCGTGAAGCTCCTCCGCAGGCTTGCGGCCGATCGGGCCGAGGTACCGCGCCCGGTGCACCCAGGCCTGCGTCGGCACGCGGAGTGCCTCGTCCCGGTGGATCCACTGCGGGTCGTCCGGGGCGAGCACATGGGTCTCGATCCCGAGCGCCGGCAGGTACTGCGCGAGCTTGAGGGGACGCTGCACCCCTCCCCCTCCTGCCGGGGGAAAGTAGAAGCTGACGAGCAGCGCCTTCACTCGCGCGATGGTACTCGCGCTCCGACCGCATCCTGCGCCCGAGTCGCCTCGCGGTGGACGTGACCCATCGCAATCGCGCCACCGGCGATCGTCGTCGGCACGTACCAGATCGCCTGCATGACGAGCGAGAACGCAATCGCCACCCCACCGCGCACGCCGACGGCCCCGAGAGCAGAGACTGCGAGCCACTGGTAGGTGCCGATGAAGCCGGGAGAGCTCGGGATCACGACGCCGAGGTTGACCACGGAGGCGACGAAGACGACCTCGGGAACCGACAGCGAGAACCCGAGCGACTCGCCGACGAGCCGTGCCGCAACGCCCCATGCCCCCCACGCGACGACGCTGAAGCCGAGCGCGGCAGCGATGCGCCGCCGCCCGATCGGCGACGCCACCTCGTCGATGCCGTCACGGAGCAGGCTACGTGCGCGACTCCGGCTCTCGCGACGACCACGAGGGCGTCTCCGCGCGTACACGGCGGCGCCCGCGACGACGAAGGCGAGCAGCGCGAGCACGAAGACCCCTGCACCCATGATCCTCTCCACCCAGGCCTCGCCGCCGACGATCGGCAGGACCACCACCAGGGCGACGACGAGCGTGAGCACGTCAAACGCGCGGTCGCGGAAGACCGAGCCGAGGGCCCGGCCGGTCGGAATCCTGGCCGTGGTCGCGAGCCAGCGCGCACGCAGCAGATCACCGACCCGCAGAGGCAGGACGTTGTTCGTTCCGATGCCTGCCAGGACGAGAACGTAGAAGCGCGGCACGGACAGGTCGACTGTCGCCGCGAGCGCCCGCCAGCGGGCTGCCTGAGCGGCATAGACGCCCTGAACGACGACGGCGGCGAGGATGACGAGGCCGATCTGTGCGTTCCGGAGGGAACGCACGACGGCTGCAAAATCGGCATCGCGCAACACGAGCCAGAGGAAGAAGCCCGACGAGACGAATCCCACGACGAGCGCAGCGCGACGGCGCGACGTGCGGCTGACGCGAGCGCTGCTCACCGGGACAGCCGGTAGAGCGTAAAGCGCGCGTCTCGGTAGGCGACCGGGAGGTCGGGTGCCGTGTCGAAGCGGGAGCCGTCGATCAGGAGCCACGTCGCACCGCAGCTCCTTGCGATCGCCAGGTCCCCGGTGCGGTTGAAGCGCCGCCATTGGTCGCGCCGCTCGTAGGGACGGTTCTCGGTCGTGTCGGCCACGTGCCCGGGCGGCGCGTTGCAGATGTAGACGGGCGCGAAGGCCGCGACCCGATAGCCCGACTCGAGGTCCGCATAGACGATCGCGCCCGTCGGCACGGTTCCGCGGAGCGCGTCGACGAGCCCCGGTGTCAGCGGGCTCGGGCGCCGTGCGGAGGACGCCGACCAGTTCGCGAAGCCGTGCACGAACGTCGGCAGCAACAGCAATGCCGACGCGACGGCCGCCGATGCAGTGACCGAACGGAGCCGGCGACGCCCGATCACGAGTGCCACCGTGCCCCCCGCGACGGCGATCCAGGTCGCCCAGGCCGGGCCACCCTGCTCGACCGCGTACCCGAAGTCGCCCGGGAACTGCCACTGGAGCACGATCCCGCCCACGAGCGCGACCGGCGCGGCCAGCGGCCCGAGCAGGCCGGCCAGCACCTCCACCCCGCCCGCGACTGCGAAGGAGAAGGGGACGAACCCGGCGAGGCGGCGTGACTGCGAGAGCGAGACCACGTCCGAGAACGGCGTGAACACCCACGGGACGAGCGTGATCGCGAAGACGGCCAGCGAGCCACCGACGATGAACGCGGCCGAGCGCCGCCGGGAGGCGAGTGCCGCGAACGGGATCAGGAGCAGGGCAGCAACCGCAACGGCGCCGGAACGCCCGAAAACGTCCGGCACGACCGAGAAGGAGTCGGCCGAGCCCCGCAACTGCCCGGCATAGTGCTGGAAGCCGCGGGCGCGCTCCTCTGCGCCCGGGCTGACCGAAGCCGTGCTCCGCACGATCGGGATGAGCCAGACGAGGAAGAGCCCCGCCGGTACGACGAGGGCGCCGAGCGCGAGGGCGCCGTTGCCGAGATCGGGGCGCCGCCAGAACCAGCGCACGACGAGGAACCCGCCGAACGGGATCCAGAGGAAGATCGCGTAGGTCGGGTGCACGACCGCGAGGGCGAGCGAGACGAGGCCCGCGCTCGCGAGGAGTCCTCGCGACGGCGTTCGTGTCGCTGCGAGGGCAAGCGCGAGCGCAGCCGGGACGAGGATCTGACGCGACGCCGTCGCCGGGAGCGCCAGCGCCGTGAAGGCGCCGCCGTACCCGGGCGCCATCGAGGCGATCGCGACGGCGGCTGCGGCCGAGGTGGCAGCCGGCACGACCCGACGGAAGAGCGCGTACGCGGCCTCGTAGGCGACGAGGAGGGTGAGCGGCGCAAGCACCGTCGGGCCGTGCAGCACGACGTCGGCAGGGTCGACGAACGCGACCTTGGCGATCATGGCCAGAAACGCGTGCCAGAGCGGGAAGGCGTACCCCGGGTGCAGGCCCCCGTCCGCGAACTCGTTCACGGACGAGAGGGAGAGGTCGCCGAACTCGTCGAGCTTGCGGACGCGAGCCAGGTGGAAGAGGCCGTCGCCCCCGATCTCGCCGGCAACGTGCCAGAGCAGCAGCCCGAGCACGACCCCGGCGGTCCACACGATCGGTCGGCCCGGCACCTTTGGCAGGCCGCCCCGGCGCAGCGCGAACGGGGTTGCGGAAACAGCAACGACGAGGAGGATGACGAGCGCGAGCGCGAGCGAGGCGTGGACGGCGAAGACGACCGTCATCGCGCCGAAGATGATCCCGAGCCCCCACGCGAGGGTGGCCGACGTACTCCGGACACCGACTGCCCGGGCGACGATCGCGCCGGGTGCGAGTACGAGACCCGTGGCCGCGAAGAGCCGCACGACCAGGAACAGCGAGCTCATCGCTCGATCAGCGAGCGCACGTCACCCGTCCCGATCCAGCGAGCCGCATCGCTGTACATCGCCCCCTTGTCGCCGCGCACGACCTTGCCTCTGAGCACGAGCGCGGCACGCAGGAGCGACCTCACCCGCTCGGCCTCGCGCGGGCCGTGGTGCTTGAGGAAGAAGCGCAGGTGGCCGCGCAGATTGTCGCGGTACAGCCTGCCGCCGTGCGACGCGCCGCCGACGTGGACGCAGGTCGCTTCGGGCGTGAAGAGCGTTTTCCAGCCGGCCCGCGCGAAGCGGTAGCACCAGTCGACCTCCTCGCTGAAGAGGAAGAAGCTTTCATCGGGGCCCCCGACCTGGTCGATCGCAGCGCGCCGGACGAGCAAGCAGGCTCCCATCACGCATTCGACCTCCCGCTCCGACGCGTGGTCGAAGCCGGCGCCGTAGAACGCGTTCAGGAGCTCCGTGCGGGGGGCCGAGCTTGCGCAGGTAGAAGTACTCCGTCGCGAGGCGCCAGCGCGTCGGGAAGCCCCGCACCGAGCGCTGCAGGGTGCCGTCGAGGTTGACGAGCCTCGGCGCCGACGACCGCGACGTCCGGGTGCGCGTCGCCGGCTGCGACGAGCCGCTCGAGCGCGTCACCGACGAGCCACGCGTCGGCGTTGAGGATGAGCACCCAGCGGCTCGGTGGCACCGCCTGCGAGCCCGCGCTTCCAGCCGGCGGCGAGGCCGAGGTTCTCCTGCTCGACGACGGCGACGGACGGAAAGCGCTCCCTCACGAAGGAGACGGTGCCGTCGCTCGAGCCGTTGTCGACGAGGACGGTCTCGACCCCGTCCAGGCTCTCGAGACACTGCTCGATCCAGGGAAGCGCGTTGTGGGTCGCGACCACGACGGCGACGTCCGCGTCAGCCATGCTCCACCTCGGGCCGAGCACCTCCGCGCACCGACTCCCAGAGGAGCACGAGCGCTCCCGGAGCGGCCAGCGCCACGGTGACGAGGAAGAAGAGAAAGCCCGCCGCGAAGGCGGCATCCGCGCCGACACCGACGCTGCCGAGGAAGCTGACGAAGAAGGCCTCGCGCACGGCGAACCCGTTCAGGGTGAACGGGACGAGGAGGACGAGGAAGAAGAGCGGGCCCATCACGTAGTAGATCCGGGGCCCGAGCTCGATCCCGACTGACCGGCATGCGGCCCAGATGGCGAGAATCCGCACCGCCTGGATCACGGTCGTGAACACGAACACCTGCAGCAGCAGGCGCGGATGGGAGCGGTAGTGGTGGACGCCGTCGTAGAACGCGCGCAGCGGCCGCTCGACGCGGAGCCGCACGAGCAGCGGGCGCACCCGCACGAGCAACGGCCGCGCCGAGCGCGCGAAGAACAGCACGAGCAGCAGGAGGGTGCCGAACACGAAGGCTCCTTCGAGCCAGAGGTACGCGTTGACGTCGTAGTGGCCGATCGCGAGCACGAAGCCGATCGCTCCGAGAAGCACGGTTGCAGCGCCGCCGAGGCCCCGCTCGAGCAGGACGATCGCGGTCAGGTCGCCCGACCTACCGGGATGGCGCTTGGCCGTCTCGAAGATCCGGACGGCGTCGCCGCCGATCGACGTCGGCAGGATCTGACCGGCCGTGTAGGAGACGAAATACGAGCGCGTGAGCCAGAGGAAGCGGTCCTCGATCGACTGGGCGGCCAGCAGCCACTGCCAGCGAAGCGCCATCGGGAGCGCCGTGCCGATCATGATCGTGACGGCGAGCGCGAACCACCAGAGGTTGGCTGCCGTGAGCACCTCCCACGTCTGCCCGATGTCGATCTTGAGCAGGATGTAGGCGACCGCGAGGGCCGTCAGCGCGACCCCGACCGCCATCCGCAAGGGGCGGCTGAACCTCGACAGCCGCGGCACCCTGGGGATCTGCAGCCTCATCCGGTAAACCCGGCGTGGACGCGCCTGACGGCGTCGATCGCATCGAGGATGTCGTCGTCGCTGTGCGCCGGCGAGAGCGGCAGCGACAGCACCTCGTCACCCGCCCGCTCGGCAACCGGGAGCGAGGGCTGAGCGGGGTAGCGCGTGCGGAACCACGTCAGCCGGTGGACGGGCAGGAAGTGGATGCTCGTGGCGATCAGCTCGTCCGCCAACGCACGCTGGTAGGCGTCGCGGCCGGCTCCTGCCCGGTCGGCGTCGATCTGGACGACGTAGAGGTGCAACGCGTGGGTGTCTCGGTCATCACGCGCCAGCGGCTCGATCCCGGCCAGGCCGGCGAGCCCCTCGTCGTACAGCGCGAACTGCCGTTTCCGGATGCGCGTGTGAGCATCGAGGCGGTCGAGCTGGACGAGCGCAATCGCGGCGAGCACATCGGAGAGGTTCGCCTTGAAGCCGGGGCCGACCTGGTCGTAGAGCGACCCGTCGCCGCGGCGCGTCAGGCGCATGTCACGGATCGCCTGCGCCACGTCTGCGCGGTTCGTGGCGACGAGCCCTCCCTCGCCGCCTGCGATGTTCTTCGTGGCGTAGAGCGAGAAGCAGGTGGCATCCGAGATACCCCCCACCTTGCGGCCGCGGTAGCGACTCTCTGCCGCATGCGCGGCGTCCTCGACGACCGGCAAGCCGAGAGCCAGGATCGGGTCGAGGTCGGCGGGCTGCCCTGCCAGATGAACGGGCAGGATCGCCTTCGTCCGCTCGGTCACGAGGGCGGGCAGCAGCGTCCGCGTCGATGTTGAGATCGGAGGCCCGCACGTCGCAGAAGACGGGCGTGGCGCCGCAGTGCTCGATCACGTTCGCCGTCGCGGGCCACGTGATCGGGCTCGTGATCACCTCGTCGCCGGGGCCGACGCCGATCGCGAGCAGCGCCAGGTGGAGCGCCGCCGTACCCGACGTGACGGCGAGCACGTGCTCGGCCTCGAGGTACTCCGCCATCCGCTCCTCCAGCAGCGCCGCGCGTGGCCCGGTCGTCAGCCAGCGCGAGCGGAGGGTCTCGACGACGGCGGCGATCTCCTCCTCTCCGATCGCGGGAGGCTGGAAGCCGAGCCGGGTGCTACGAGGAGTCCGCATCGACCAGGAAGCGTACGGACTCGGCCGCACGGCGAGCCCGTGCGAGGGCCTCCGACCGATCGGCACCGGTGACGAGGATCGCTCCGGCGCGGCCCGACCCGCGTCGCAGCGGGCCGAAGCGCCAACCCCGCGGGCGGTACGTCCTCACCCACTCGACGCCGTCCAGAGCGGCTGCCTCGTCCACCCCCTCGACCGAGTGCAGCACGCCCTCCGGCGCGATCAGGAAGACGATGCAGGCGCCACCGACGGGCGAGGCGACCCGAGGCGTCACGTCACGCGCCGTGACCGGCTCGCCGAGCGCGAACGACACCGCGAGCCGATTCAGGTCGACGCCCACTGCCGCCTTGCAGAGCTCGGCGTCGTGGCCGCCGCCGAGTCGCGCAGCGACCTCCATCACGAAGGGGCGGCCGTCCGGCCCGAGCCTGATCTGGGTGTAGCTGGGGCCGTGCTCGATCCCGAGCGCCGCCACGGCCGCGCGCGCAGCCTCGATCGCCCCGTCGACCACGTGCTCGCTCGGCCAGACGTGCGCGAGGGCGACGCCGAAGGCCGGCGGATCGGCGAGCACCCTGTCCGTGACCGCGAGCGGCTGGAAGACGCCGTCGAGCGACACCGCGTTCACCGTCAGCTCGGGCCCGTCGATCAGCTCCTCCACGAGCATGCCGCCACCGCGCGACTCGGCGACGGCTGCGGCGACCGCAGCATCGAATGCGGACGGCTCGCTCACGAGCGTCAGCCCCCGCTGGCCCTGGCGGTCGGGCGACTTGACGACGCAGGGGAACGAGATCTCGGGATCGCCGAGCGAGAACGTCCGCGGCTGCGAGACGCCGGCAGCGGCGAATCGCTCGCGCTGCCTCGTCTTCGTGGTGGCGAGGACACCCGTTGCGGCGGTGATCGGGTGCGCCAATCCGAGGCGCTCCGCGACCCGCGCCGCGATTCCGACGGGCCAGTCCGCGCCGGGCGAGATGATCCCGTCGACTCCACGCGCGCGGGCGAGTCGCTCGATCCCCGCCTCGTCCTCGGAGGAGATCACGGCCCGCTCGTCCACGAGCGCAAACCCGGCCGCGAGCGGGTCACTGTCCGCGGCGATCACCGTCAGGTCGCAGCGTGCCGCCGCCTCGAGCAGGCCGAGCTGCGGCGCCCCGGCGCCTAGGACGAGGAGACGGGCCGGCTCTGACCGAGGCTGCTCCGCCACCAGGCCTCGTTCTCGCGGTACCAGGAGACAGTCTGTTCGAGCCCCTCGGCGAAGGCCGTCCGCGCCCGCCAGCCGGTCAGCTCCATCATCTTCTCGGTCGAGCCGATGTGCCGGTCGACCTGGCCGAGACGCTCCGGGAGGTGCTCCTTCGTCGAGCCGGTGCTACCGACCGCCTCGAGCACGAGATCGGCGATCTCCGCCACGGAGATGTCGATCCCCGTCGCCACGTTGACGACCTCGCCGGCGAGCACGTCGATCGGCGTCTCGATCAGGGCCTCGATCGCCTCGGCGTGGTCGTCGACATAGAGCCAATCACGGCTTGCATGCCCGTCGCCGTGAATCGTCAGCGGCAGGCCTGCGAGCGCCTGCGTGATGAACCGCGGCACGACCTTCTCCGGGTGCTGACGCGGGCCGTAGTTGTTGAACGGCCGCACGATCACGATCGGCAGGTCGTACGTGACGAAGTAGCTGTAGGCGAGGCGGTCGCCGCCCGCCTTGGTGGCGGCATAGGGGCTGCGTGGCTCGAGCGGGTGCCGCTCGTCCATCGGGTCGGTCTCGGCGGTCCCGTACACCTCGCTCGAGGAGATCAGGATGAAGCGCTCGACCGGCTTGCGGCGGATCGCGTCGAGCAGGATCTGGGTGCCCTCGACGTTGGTGGTCACGAACTCGGACGCGCCCTCCTCGATCGACTTCTCGACGTGGGACTCGGCCGCTGCGTTGACGATCACGTCGACCCCGGCGACGAGGTCTGCGACCAGATCGACGTCCCGGATGTCGCCGTGGACGAACGAGAGCCGTTCGTGGCTCATCACGTCGGCGAGGTTCTCGAGGTTGCCCGCGTACGTGAGGGAGTCGAGCGAGATCACCTCGTGCGGCGTCTGCGCCAGCAGGTAGCGGATCACGTTCGAGGAGATGAAGCCGGCTCCGCCGGTGACGAGCACACGTTTCACGAGCGGCAGATGGTACCGGCGGCCGGAGCGGCGGACGTCGGGTGCTAGAGCTCCTGCTCGATCGCGTACAACGGGCGCCCTTCGACCTCGTGCTGGATCCGACCGATGTACTCACCGACGAGGGCGAGCACGAACCCCTGGACTCCGAGCACGAAGAGCACAGCGGCCCCCAGGAACAGCGGACCGGGGAAGTCGGAGCGGCCGATCCAGTAGGCGACCCCGTAAACACCGAGACCGGTGGAGGCGAAGGTGCAGACGAATCCGAGCACCACACCGGCCCACTGGATCGGCTGCGGCCAGAAGCCCGCGAGCACGTGCAGCGCAAGCCGTGTCAGCCGCAACGGCGAGTAGCGCGAAGCTCCCTGGCGCGCGGCGTGCCCGATCTCCACCTCCGTGACGGACGCGCCGCCCGAGAGGATCAGCGCCTTCGTGAACTTCTGCTTGCCGATCGCGCCCAGCATCGGCGTCACGACCGTGCGCCGGTAGGCGTTGAAGGCACACCCGAAGTCGGAGATGTCGACGCCGGTGAACCGGCGCAGCATCCCGTTGATCAGCCGCGACGGCAACGTCCTCCCCCAGGAGTCGATTCGTGCGGCGCGGCGCCCGCTCGCCACGTCGATTCCCGCGTCGATCGCGGTAACGAGTTTCGGAATGTCCTCCGGCAGGTTCTGGAGGTCGCCGTCCATCGTCACGAGGATCTCCCCCCGCGCCCGACTGAGCCCCGCGTGCATGGCCGGATGCTGGCCGAAGTTCCGCTTGAAGCGGATCGCCCCGACGCGTGGATCGGCGGAATGGAGGCGCTCGAGAAGCGCGAACGTGCCGTCGCGCGAGCCGTCGTCGACGTAGACGAGCTCGAACGGACGTCCGAGCTTCTCCAGCACGTCGATCGACCGGCGGTGGAGCTCTTCGAGCGAGTCGACCTCGTCGTACAGCGTGACGACGACGGAGATTTCGGGCCCGGTGTCCACGTCCATGGGTCGGGCGTGACCGGGGAACGTGTCGGTCGAGGCCATCGGTGCGCGACAGCGTACCCGGTCTAGACCCGAGTTACCCGGTCCGCCGCGGCGTGCCGGCGATCGCTGCGGGAATCGTTCCCGGTCGTCGCCGTCGTGACGGCCCCGCTCGCCGCTCTTGCGCGCCCGCATGTCCGGCTCGAGGCGGGCCCGGCCGCAGAGCCCGCACTCTAGGAGGAGTCGGTTGAGCCGGCCATGCCGGCACGGCGGAGGACGAGATAGGCGACGGTGACAGCGGCGAGCGTGAGCCCGAGGATCATCGCGGCCGTCGCGTTGACGACCGGTGTGACACCGAAGCGGAGTGAGGAGAAGATGTAGAGCGGCAGCGTCGAGGTGCCGGCACCCGTGACGAAGAACGACGTGTAGAAGTCGTCGAAGGAGAACGTGAACGCCAGCAGGCCGCCGGCGAGGACGGCCGGCGCGAGGCGCGGCAGGGTCACCTGCCTGAAGGTCGAGAGCGGGCCGGCGCCGAGGTCGAACGACGCCTCCTCGAGATCCTGGGCCATGCCGATGAACCGCGCTCGCACGACGAGTGCGACGACCGAGGCGTTGAAGACGACGTGGGCGATCAGGACGGTCACGAGCCCGAGTGGGATCCCGATCTCGGTGAAGAAGATGAGAGCAGCGATCCCGAACACGATCTCGGGTGTCACGAGCGTCATCGTCACGAGCGCGTCGAGCGGCACCCGGATCGGCTTCCACATCCGCGGAAGCGCGAGGGCGAGCATCGTCCCGAGCACACATGCCACGACCGCGTTGCCGGCAGCGATCGCGAGTGAGTTGCGGAGGGCGTCGGTGATGGCTGTGTCACGCAGCGCCTGACCGAACCACTTCGTCGAGAAGCCATCCCAGACGAGCGTCTCCCGGCCGCCGTTGAAGGCATAGACCACGACCAGGGCGATCGGCGCGTAGAGGAACACGAACACGAGCGCGGCGTGCGCGCCGAGCAATCGCCTAGCCACGGGTCGCCGCCTCCCGGTTCCCGCGCTGCGAGAAGACGAGCAGGACGACCGTCATCGCGGCGATCACGACCACGGCGATCGCCGAGCCGAACGGCCAGTCGTGCACCTCGGTGAACTGCTGCGCGATCAGCGAGCCTGTGTACGACGTCTTGTTGCCGCCGAGGATCGCGGGGATCAGGTACTCGCCCGTGAGGGGGATGAACACGAGCAGCGAGCCGGCGATCACACCGGGTAGTGCGAGCGGGAGCGTGACCCGGCGGAACGCGCGCAGCGGTGTGTCGCCGAGATCCTGCGCGGCCTCGACGAGCGACCAGTCGATGCGCTCGAGCGCCGCATACAGCGGCAGGACCATCAACGGCAGGTAGTTGTAGACGACGCCGATGTAGACGGCCGACGTGCTGTACAGGAGGTCGACGTGGACGAGCCGGAAGAGCGGAAATTCCGGGTCGAGAATGATCAGCCACGCGTACGTCCTGATCAGGAAGCTCGTCCAGAACGGAATCACGACGAACAGGAGCACCAACGTCTTTCGGCGGGAGTAGCGGGCGATCCAGTACGCGAACGGGAACCCGACGAGGAGCGTCGCGGCCGTCCCGAAGAGCGAGAGCCCGACGGTTCGCTGGAAGACGTCTCCGTAGAGCGGATCCCAGAGCGCGCGGTAGTTGTCGAGATTCCACGTGAACGCGATGTCCGAGAAGCCCGACAGCTCGGCGAAGCTGTAGGCGACGACGAACCCGAGCGGGACGAGATAGAACGCGGCGTACCAGCCGGTTGCGGGCAGGGCGAGCCACCCCGGGTATCGAGGGCCGCCGCCCCGCCTGTGGCGGCGGCCCTGTGCCGGGGGCTCGGGTGGAGCTACGCGTTCTTGAACTCGGTCCAGATCCGGCTCCTCAGCGCCGTGCCCTTCGGGGTGACGTTGTTCGGCTCCAGGTGGGCGAGCGTGCTCGCCGGCGGGAAGACCGCGACGTTGCTCAGGATCTTGCGGTCGAGCTTGCCCTTGAGCAGGGAGCGCTTGAGCGGCGACCCGTAGTAGGTGTACTGCGTCTCGACGGCGTTGTGCCGCGGGTCGTAGACGTAGTTGATCCAGCTATGTGCCGCGTTTGCGTTCTTGGCACCGGCAGGGATCACGTAGGAGTCCACCCAGAACTCGCCGCCCTCCTTGCCGACGACGTACTCCACGGGCTTCTTCGCCGCCGCTGCGAGCGCGTCGCCGTTCCAGCCGAGCGACATCACCGCCTTGCCGGAGATGAGGAGCTGCTTGTACTGCGTCGAGGTGATCGAGAGAAGGTGGGGCTTGAGGGCCAGCAGCTCCTTCTTCGCAGCGTCGAGCTCCTTCTTGTCGTCGGTGTTGTAGGAGTAGCCGAGCATCACGAGAATGGAGCCGATGCACTCGGGGATGCCGTCCAGCACGGTCACCTTGCCCGAGTACTTCGTCTTCGCGAGATCGACGAACTGGCGCCACGTCGTCGGCCTCTCCTTGACGAGGTCCGAGCGGTACATGAAGCCGGTCGTGCCCCAGTCCTTCGGCACCGAGTACCGATCCTTGGGATCGAACGGCAGCCTGCGGAACTTCGGGTCGATCGTCTTCACGACGGTCGGGAGCTTCGACCAGTCGATCGGCTGGAGGAGCTTGGCATCGGCGAGGATGCGCACCATGTAGCCCGTCGGTACGGCCAGGTCGTAGCCTCGCGCTCCACCCTTGAGCTTGGCGAACAGCGCCTCGTTGGAGACGTAGAAGTCCTTCTTGACCTTGATCCCCGTCGCCGCCGTGAACGCCGGATACGTCTTCGGATTCACGTACCCGCCCCAGTTGTAATAGAAGAGCTCCTGCCCCTCCGACGCGGCGAACGCCGGCTGCGCATACCGGCCGAGTGCGGCCGCCGCGACGAGCGCCGTGGTGCCTGCCACGAACCCCCGCCGGCTCACGGGTTGCTCTCCGAGCTGGTGAATCAGCTGTTCCTGGTCGTTCATTCCGAACTCCCTCCCGTCAGGTCGAGGGCCACGTCGTGGCCCCATGACACCGTTACGCGCTCCCCTTCGTGCAGCGATTCGGCGACCGTGTCGCCGGAGCGCTGCGTCCGGGTGAGCACCTCCTGGCCGTCGTCCAGACGGACGACGCATTGCACCGCGGCGCCGATCACCATGCGAACGACGACCGTTCCCTGCGAACCCTCTCCCGCCCTCGTCAGGCGCACCTGCTCGGGGCGGACTGCGACCCGCCCGGAGGGGCCTTCGACGAAGTTCGTGTCGCCGATGAACGCGGCGACGAACTCGGTCGCGGGCGCGTCGTAGATCTCCTGCGGCGGCGCGAGCTGCTCGATCCGGCCGCGGTTCATCACGGCGACCCGGTCCGACATCGCGAGGGCCTCTTCCTGATCGTGGGTCACGTAGACGAACGTGATCCCCACGGACTCCTGGATCTTCTTCAGCTCGATCTGAAGGGCCTTGCGCACCTGCAGGTCGAGGGCGCCGAGCGGCTCGTCGAGCAGGAGCACCTTCGGGCTCATCACGAGCGCGCGCGCGAGCGCGACGCGCTGTTGCTGTCCGCCCGAGAGCTCACGTGGACGCCGGCGGCCGACGTCGTGAAGGTGCACGAGCTCGAGCATCCCCTGCGCCCGGTCGCGCCGCTCGCGCCGCGGGATGCCTCGCTGCTTGAGCCCGTAGGCGACGTTGTCGCGCACGGAGAGGTGCGGGAAAAGCGCATACGACTGGAAGACGGTGTTGACCGGACGCCGGTAGGGCGGCAACCGGGAGACGTCGCTGCCGTCGATCAAGACCGTGCCGGCATCGGGGTGCTCGAACCCGGCGATCAGCCTCAGCGTCGTCGTCTTGCCGCACCCCGAGGGGCCGAGCAGGGAGAGGAACTCGCCGCGGACGACCGACAGATCGAGGGCGTCCACCGCCGCAACATGGCCGAAGCGCCGTGTCACACCCCGCAGCTCGACGTCGATGTCGGCCATCAGTAGCTCGGCGGGCTGATCACGTAGAGGACTTCGGCCGTCTCGTCTCCCACATTTGTCAGCCGATGCGGAGTCGAGCTCCGGTAGCGCGCACAGTCGCCGGTGCGGAGGTGCATCGTGTCGGGGCCGAGCGAGAACTCGACAGTCCCCTCGACGACGAGCAGCAGCTCCTCGGAGTCGCCGTGCGCGTACTGCTCGGCTCCCGTCGACCCACCGGGCTCGAACCGGGCGGCGACGACTTCGAGCGCCTCGAACGGCTTCGGGGTGAGCAGCGCCTTGCGCCCCAGCGTTCCCCACCTGACGTACGCCCGGTCCTCGCCGCGGAGCACGCTCGGCCTGGCCTCGGCACCGCCCGCGAAGAGGTCCGAGACCTCGACGCCGAGGGCCCGAGAGATGCTCTGCAGCGAAGCGATGCTCGCACCGGTGCGCCCACGCTCGAGCTGGCTGAGGAAGCTCTCGCTCACGCCGGCCCGTTCGGCGACGTCCCGGAGCGTTTGTCGCCTGGCCCGCCGCAGCAGCCGCAGCTGGCCCCCTACCGAGCGGCCGCCTGACGTCTCGGACGGCGCGGCCTCGCTCATCTACTGAAGTGAATTGAAGTAGGACTGCACCTCACTGCACCGAGAGCGTACGGCGGCGCGCGTGCCGTGTCAACGCCGACCGCCGGTCGCGACCTCTTCGATCAAGTGCGCCGCCCGACCGCGACCGTCGGCGGCCCTGACGCGTCGCGCGATCGCGGCGAGCCGGTCGTTCAGCGCATCGTCGGCGAGCAGCCTTTCGATCCCCCCGAGCAGCTCTGCTGGATCGAACGTGTACGGAGCGAGGCGCAGGCCGAGCCCCGTCTCATCGATGCGCTGGGCGTTGTCCATCTGGTCCCAGAAGAGCGGCAGCACGATCATCGGCTTGCCCACGTGCAGGCACTCGGTCGTGGTGTTGTTGCCCCCGTGAGTGATCACGAGGTCGACGAGCGGGAGGATGGCGGGCTGGGGCAGGAACTCCTCCCCCCACATGTTGTCGGCGAGCTCCAGCTCGTCGTGCTGAGGCCCTTTCGAGACGATGAACCGGTGGGGGGAGGCCGCGAGCACGTCGACGAGCCGGCGCATCAGCTCGACGTCGGCCGACCCCAGGCTTCCGAGCGAGAGGTAGACCAGGCTGCCCTCGCCCGCGACGAGCCGCTCCGGCAGGGTGAAGGTCGCGTCGACTTCGCGGACGCAGGAGTCCAGCCGATGCCACTTCGGCCCGAGCGGCCGGCTGCGCCTGTAGTCGATTTCCTCCGGGTAGACGTAGAGGTTGAGCCAGTCCGAGGTGTGGATGAACGCCCCCTCCGGTAGCGGCGGCGCCCCCCGCTCGACGCATGCCTCGGAGAACTCGGCATGGAGGCCGGTGTGGGCCCGAAGGTAGGCCGCGCGAAACGCTGCCCAGTCCGCGTCGTCGCCCGCCGGGTAGCCCGAGAAGACGGGCGGGATGGCGGGATCCTGGATCTCGAGGGGGTTGCAGGAGACGATGCGCGCCCATGGCCGGCCGCTCGCATGGATGGCCGGGAAACAGACGACGTTGTCCTCGACGACGAGCGACGGCTGCAACTCCTCGATGATCTCGCCGAGCCGCTGGTCGACGTAACGGGCGCCGTCGCAGAGGGCCCGAAACGTCGGCTCGATGAAGGTTTCGAGCTGGTCGATCGTCGGCGTCCGGAAGACGGGGGCCGTCTCGCGGATGAAGTCCTTCCAGAACTGGCCCGGCGCCTCCGCCACTGCCGGCGGTGGGCCGAGCCGCATGAGGCGCTCCTCGAAGCCCTGCGCCTCGAGGCTGCCGGCAAACGACTCCTCGATCACGAACACGACCCGATGGCCGCGCGCACGCAGCACTTGGCCGATTCCGACGCAGTTGTTGGTCGGCCCGTAGGCACCCTCGGGAAAGAAGACGATGGTGGCGGCGGTCATGGTCTGTCGGCGGATCCTGTCGGTGCCTGCGGTAGTGTCCGCCCCGGCATTTGGCGGAGGTGGATCGGGTGGGCGAAGCTACGAGATTCACCGTCAGAAGTCAAGGAGCGTCGGGCGCGGTCGCAGAGATCGAGGCGGCGCTCGGCTCGTCGCTCCGGCGCGAGCTCGAAGTCGCGCGCTGGTACCAGGGCAAGGGCCGCCCCCTCTCGTCGCTCGCCCTCGTCGACCTCGTCGTCGTGCCCGAGGCGAGCGGCGGCATGCTCGCGATCGTGGCCGCGGGCTACGACGACGGAGGCCGGGAGGACTATGCGCTTGCCCTTGCACAGGGATGCGAACGGCACGGTTCGCGTCGCGGCTGCGGATGACCCGGTCTGGCCGGCCCTCGGGCGCATCGCCGTCGAGGGCGGCTCGCTCGCGGGCTTCCACGGGCTCATCGAGGGGTGCACGGACGGTCTTCCTGCCCGCACGCTCGAAGGACGGGCCTGGCGTGCGGTCGAAGCCGACCAGTCCAACACCTCGCTCCTGCTCGACGACCGGGTCGTCCTCAAGCTCTACCGGCGCCTTCGCCGAGACCCACAGCCCGAGCGGGAGCTCCTGGAGGGGCTGACGCGGGTGGGTTCGCGGAGGGCACCGACCCTCGCGGGGGCCCTCGTCTACCGCCGGGACGGCCTCGTCACCACGCTGGCGATCACCTACGACTATGTCCCCGGAGAGCCGGTCGGATGGGAGCCGCTGATCGGAACGCTCACAGCCGCTCTCGACGGTCCCCCGGCGGCGCTCGCAGACCTCGCCGAGCAGGCCGGGGAGCTCGGGCGCTGCCTCGGCGAGCTGCACGTGGACCTCCGCCGGGCGTTCGGGTGCCGGGAAGCGACGGCCTCCGACGCAACCGACGCGCGAGCGCGCGCCACGACGAGCGTGGCGGAAGCGATCACGGTCGTGGCCCCGCAGGCCCCCGAGCTCTCCGCGCTCGCAACGCCATCGCAACGAGGTCTTCAGGGCTTCGACCGCCTCGCAGGCACGTCCCTCCAACGCATCCACGGCGACCTCCACGTGGGGCAGCTGCTGCGCGGCCCGGCCGGGGTCGTCGTGCTCGACTTCGAAGGCGACCCGACCATGCCGCCGGAGGAGCGCCGACGGTTCGCCTCGCCGCTCCAGGACGCTGCCAGCCTCCTGCTCTCGCTCGACCACGTCGCGGTGGCCGCGGCCCGGAGGCGCGGCTTCGGCGCGGAGACGGTGCGAGCGCGGTCGTGGGGCGGGGCCGCGCGAGCTGCGGCGCTGTCCGCCTACGCGGCCGTCGACGCAGCCGGAGCGGATCCGGCGCTCCTGCATGCACTCCAGGTCGAGAAGGAATGGCGCGAAGCGGTGTACGCCGCGCGCGTGCTCCCCGAGTGGTTCTATGCTCCGCGCCTCGTGCTGCCAGAGTTGCTTGCGTGAACCCCGAGCTCTTCCTCGCGGACGTGCTCTCCGCGCCCGATCGTCTCGCAACAACGCTCGCCGCGTACGCCGCGCCCGGCGGGCCGCTCGAGCAGCTGCCCAAGAGGCCGCGCTACGACCAGGTCGTGCTCCTGGGGATGGGCAGCTCGCGGTTTGCCGCGCTGACCGTGGCCGCGCTCCTTCGCGCGAAGGGCATCACGGCGTGGGCGGAGTACGCCTCGAGCGAGAAGCCCTCGCCCCCGTCCAAGCGCACGCTCGCGGTCGGGGTCTCTGCGTCCGGGACGACGGGCGAGACGGTGGCGGCGCTCGCACGGCACCGAGGCGTCTCGACGACCGTCGCCGTGACGAACGCTCCCGGAAGCCCCATCGAGGAGGCCGCCGACTTCGCGCTACCCCTGCTCTCCGGGCCCGAGCCGGGCGGGGTGGCGTGCGTCTCGTTCCAGGCCACCCTGGCGGTGCTGCTGCTGCTCGCCGGCCGGCTCGGCGCAGGCATCGGCGTGGGCGAGTTGCTGCCCGCCGTGGATCTCGCAGGCTCGCTCAGGGAGCGGCGGGGCCGATGGTTGGACGAGGTCGCGGCGATCGTCGGCGCGGGCGAGTTCGCCCAGGCAACAGCGCCCGCCCACCGCATCTCCTCCGCGCTCCAGTCGGCGCTGATGCTGCGCGAGGGACCACGCCTCGCCGCCGCGGCTGCCGAGACGGGTGACTGGCTCCACGTGGACGTGTACCTGACGAAGCGGCCCGGCTACCGCACGCTCCTCTTCCGAGGCTCCCGGTTCGACGCCGGGCTGATGGAGTGGGCTGCGTCCCGGTCGTCCCCGGTGGTGGCCGTCGGCGAGCCGGTCTCCGGGGCGGCGGTGCACGTCGAGCTGCCGCCCGCAGACGAGGCCGTCACAGCGCTGGTGGAGACCGGCGTCGCCGAGCTCGTGGCTGCGAAACTCTGGTCGGACTCAGTGCGGTGAGCCCGGGCCGGAAGGCGCCAGCCGGGCATGGAGGCGGCGCAGGGGTGGCGGTGCCCACCAGTTCCAGTCTCCGAGCAGGGCCATCAGGCTCGGCACGAGGAGGGCGCGCACGATCGTGGCGTCGAGGGCGACGGCGGCGGCCGTACCGACCCCGAGCTCCTGGATGAACGAGATTCCGGAGGTGGCGAATGTCCCGATCGCGACGCAGAACAGCAGCGCCGCCGCAGTGACGACGCGCCCGGTGCGCTCGAGCCCGTCCGCGACGGCTGCCCGGTTGGGGAGCCCACGCGCGCGAGCCTCCTTGATCCGCGAGAAGAGGAAGATCGCGTAGTCCGTCGAGAGGCCGAAGGCCGTGGCGCTGAGCAGGATCGGCTGGGTCGATTCGAGCCCGGGCAGGCCGAGGCCGTGTTCGAACACGAGCACGAGGATCCCGAACGACGCGCCCAGGGTGAGGACGTTCATCACGAGCGACTTCAGTGGCAGGACGACCGAGCCGGTGAAGAGAAAGATCAGCGTCGAGGTGGTGAGGCCGAGGATCGCGAGCGCCCAGGGCAGGTGCGCCACGAGCGACGCCTGCTGGTCGATGAAGCCTGCGGTCTGGCCGGTCACGCGCGCGTCCGGCAACTCCGCGCGCACGATCCGGACGAGGCGTTGGGAGCTGTCCGAGAGCCCCTCCTCGCTCGGGAAGAGATCGAGCCGCCAGAGGTCCGGGGCGATCTCGCGGGTGGGCAGGATCCCCGAGACACCCGGCGCGCTCGCGAGCCGGGCGATCGCCGCGGCGGGTGGTTGCCGCTCGCTGATCGCGGTAATCGGGGAGTAGCGGCCCCGTACGCCCTCCCGCTCGAGCCGCTCCGCCACCTGGCGCGAGCTCGCGGACGACGGCAAGGTGGTCGCATCGACCCCGACGAAGTGGACCCCGAGGGCGGGCAGTGCGAGCAGGATCAGCACGGCGCTGGAAAGGGCCGCGACCCTGCCCGGCCTGATCATCACCCAGGCCGCAAACCGGCCCCAGCGACCACCCGAGGGCGGCTGCTGCAGTCGCCGCGGGGCGAGAGAATCGATCCGCGGCCCGAGCCAGTAGAGGAACGCAGGCAGGGGGACGAGCGCGACGAGCCCGGCGGCAAGCGCCACGAGGACACCCCCGAGCCCCATCGAGTAGAGGAACTGCTGCGGGAAGACGAGCAGGCACGCCATCGAGGCAGCGACCGTGAGTGCGCTGAAGAGCACCGTTCGACCCGCGCTCCGCATCGTCGCGGCGAGGGCCTCGGGGCCGTGCCCGTGGCGCGCTGCCTCCTCGCGCCAGCGCGAGACGACGAACAGCGAATAGTCGATCGCAAGCCCGAAGCCGAGCCCGGTGACGAGGTTGAGCGCGAAGACGGAGAGCGAGTGGACCTCAACGGCCACGCGGAGGCCCAGGAACGTGAGGGCGATCGCGCCGGCACCGACGAGCGGTGGCAGGAACGCCGCCACGAGCCCGCGGAAGACCCAGAACGAGAGCAGGAGTACGAGCGGGAACGCGATCAGCTCCGCGCGACGAAGATCCTTCTGGATTGCCTCCGTCACCTGGCGCGAGGCGATCGCGGAGCCGCCGAGCAGCACCCCCGGCTCGCCGGCGAACTCCGCCAGGAGGCGCTCTGCAGCCTCCTTGGAGGTGTCGGCGCCCTGCGTGCGGAGAAAGACGAGCACGACGCCGTTGCCGTCGACGGCCGTCCGCGCGACCGAAGGGTCACGGGCGACCCGCGCTCGGACGCGCTCGGTCGCCGCCGGGCCGCCGGAGACGAGGGCGAGGATGCCGGGGTCGGCCTCCACACCCGTCCGTCGTTCCACCTCCACGTTCGCGAGGCGGCTCTCCGACGAGAGGTCGGCGAACTGGCTCGACCCCGCCTCCATCTTCGGGATCACCGTGCTCCCGAGCGCGAAGGCGACCGCGACCAGCACGGCCGAGCCGAGCGTCACCCCGCGGGCCCGGTTCGTGATCAGGCCGAGCACGTGCGCCGTATCCCCGGCCGGCCCGGGCTCAGACGAACCGCGTCAGCGCCTGCGCTACGCGGTCGCACTCGGCCTCGGTCATCGTCGTTGCGAGCGGGAGCGCGAGGGCGCGCGCGAAGGCACGGTCGGCGCCGGGGAACACGCCTCGGTCGCTGTAGGCGCCGAGCCGGTGCAGTGCGTAGGTCCCGATCTGAACCTCGATCCCCTCGGCGCGGAGCGCCACCAGGGCCTCGTCGCGGCGGTCGAGCTGGACGACGTAGGCCTGCCAGCCGTGGCGGTCGCCCTCGGCCGCCGCGGGCGTGAGCACGAGGTGCTCGAGCCGCTCGCTGTACCAGCCGGCGACGCGCTCGCGGGCGGCCAGAAGCTGCTCGAGTCGCTCGACCTGCGGGATCCCGATCGCGCAGAGGATGTCGGGTATCCGGTAGTTGAGGCCCGGCGCCGGGATGTCGAAGTCGGCGCGCGGGACGATGCCGTGGTGGCGGAGGCGGCGGATCGCGTCGGCCAGCTCAGCATCGTCGGTCGTGACCGCGCCGCCCTCGCCCGTGGTGACGATCTTGCGGGGGTGAAACGAGAGGCATCCCATCACACCGAGCGAGCCACACGGGGAACCGCGGTACCGCGCCCCGAGCGCGCCTGCGGCGTCCTCGACGAGGGCCACTTCCTGCGGCACGGCCGTCTGGAGCTCTTCCCACTCGACCGGGCGCCCAAAGAGATGGACGGCGAGCACCGCCTTGGTGCGCGGCGTCACCGCGGCAGCGACCCTCCCGAGGTCGAGATTGAACGTGTCCGGGTCGATGTCGACGAGGACGGCGCGGGCTCCGCACAGCTCGACCGCATTGGCGGTGGCCGGGAACGTGTAGGCGGGAACGATCACCTCGTCGCCGGGGCCGATCCCGAGCGCCATTACCGCGAGGTGGAGCGCAGCGGTCCCCGACGAGACGACGACGGCATCCGCTGTGCCGCAGGCGCCGGCGAGGGCGCACTCGAACTCGCCCACTCTTGGACCCATGGTCAACATCCCGCTCGCCATCACCTCGCCGACGGCTGCGAGCTCGGCCTCGCCGACATCGGGGCGCGCGAGGCGGATCGGGTCGTCCACGCCGCGCCTCAGGCGCCCACGGGCCGATGTTCGCGGTACCACGCGATCGTGCGCTCGAGCCCGTCGTCGAGCTCGACGGCCGCCTCGAAGCCGAGTAGCTCCCGCGCCTTGCCCATGTTCGGGATCCGCAGCTCCACGTCGACGTAGTCGAGCGGGGTGAACACGATCTCTCCCTGCCCCCCGGCGATGCGCTTGATCCGCTGGGCCAGGTCGTAGATCGTGACCGCCGAGCGCGCGTTGCCGATGTTGAAGCTCTCTCCGACGGCATTCGGATGCTCGAGCCCGAGCAGCGTCCCCTGCACCATGTCGTCCACGTAGCACCACGCGCGTATCTGGGAGCCGTCGCCGTGGATCGTGAGATCGCGCTTGTCCAGCGCTGCCTCGATGAAGGCGCGGATGGCGCCGCCACCGATCTGCCCGGGGCCGTAGATGTTGAACGGCCGCACCGAGACGGTGGGCAGCCCGAATTCGGCGTGGTACGCGTGCGACATGTGCTCGCCCGCGAGCTTCGAGACGGCGTAGGTCCAGCGCGCCTCACCGACCGAGCCGATCGTCGTCACCTGCCCCTCACCGACGTTGAAGGCGTGCTGCCCGAACACCTCGCTGGTCGAGAACTCGACCATTCTCTCGATCGTCTCGCGCGTCGCGAGGGCCGCCTCGAGCGCGTTGTAGGTGCCGATCATGTTGACCCGCATCGTCCGCACGGGGCTCGCGAGCACCGTGTCGACGCCCGCGATGCCGGCGCAGTGCACGACGTGCGTGACGCCCTTCGTCACCTCGGTCAGCCCCTCCAGGTCGAGCACGTCACCCTGCTGGAAGTGGAAGTTGGGGTGGTCGCCGAGGTCGGTTCCCGAGAGGGCGTCCCGGTGGAGATTGTCGAACGCGATCACCTCGTTGGCGTCGACGAGCCGACGCGCGAGCGTCGTGCCGATGAAGCCGGCGCCGCCGGTGATCAAAATCCTCTTGCCGCTCAGAGCCACGCGGCGAGTCTACCGGCCTCCGTTCCGCACCCCTGTAGCATCGCCCGGTGTGAAGACCGTCCTCTTCGTCGGCGCCGGGCGTCACCAGCGGCGCGCGATCGTGCAGGCGCGCGAGCAGGGCATTCGCGTCGTCGCCGTCGACCGCAATCCCGAGGCGCTCGGGCTCGCTGTGGCCGACATCGCCGAGGCGGTCGACTTCACCGATGTCGAGGCCGTGACCGAAGTCGCACGCCGGCACGCCGTCGACGGCGCGCTCACCGTCTCGGCCGACCGGGCGGTGCCCGTGGTGGCCGCCGTGACCGAGCGGCTCGGGCTACCGTCGATCGGAACGGCCGTCGCCCAGCGCATGCGCAACAAGATCGTGATGCGCCGCGCCTTCGCGGACGCGGGTGTGCCCCAGCCTCCGTTCGCCGCAGTTCGCTCGCTCGCGGAGAGCCGGAAGGCGCTCCAGACGGTCGGGACCCCCGCCGTGCTCAAGCCCGCCGACTCGGGTGGCCAACGCGGCGTCTTCCGGATCGACAGCGCCGACGACCTCGATCGCCACCTCCACGCCGCGCTCGCCGAATCGGCGGAGCAGGAATGCATCCTCGAGGGCTTCGTCGAGGGAACCGAGATGAACGGGATCGTGATCGCGCGCGGCGGCGAGGCCGAGGTGGTGACGCTGTCCGACCGGCTACGACCGCCGGGAGTCGGCTTCGGCGTCGGCTGGATCCACGTCTACCCCGCCTCCGTCTACGGCGACCAACTCGAGCTCTCGGAGAGAGTCGCGGCGCGAGCCGTCGAGGTGCTCGGGCTTCGAGACGGGATCGCATTCCCCCAGCTGATCGCGAGCCCGGACGGCTCGGTGGCCGTCGTCGAGGTCGCGGCGCGCATCCCCGGGGGACAGATGGCCGATCTCGTCCGGCATGCCACCGGCGTCGACCTGATCGACGTGGCCCTGCGCTTCGCGGTCGGCGAGCCCGTCACCGACGAGGTCGCCCGCCCGCAGTTCGTGCAGCCGCTCGCTATTCGCTTCTTCACGGCCGAGCCCGGGCCTCTGCCGACCGGCCGGGTGGTGGGGATCGGCAGTCTCGAGCCCGTGCTGGCGGCAACAGGCGTCGTCCAGGCAGAGACCTACCTGCAGATCGGTGAGACGATCAGGCCTGTCCGGCTCGACGGCGATCGCCGCGGCTACGTAATCGCCGTGGCCGAGACCAACATGACGGCGCTCGACCGCGCCGAGGCGGCGGCGCGCCTACTCACCGTCGAGGTCGAGCCGTGAGCTGCGCCTTCGACCTCGACCACTACGGCGAGATCGTGACGGCGGCGCAGGCGGGTGGCTACCGGTTCGCGCACTTCGAGGACGCTCCCGCCGAGGGCACGGTGCTCCTGCGCCACGACGTCGATCTCTCGCTCGCTGCTGCGCTGCAGATGGCTGAGCTGGAGCACGAGGCCGGCGCGAGCGCGACCTACTTCCTGATGACCGAGTCCGTCTTCTACAACCTCGACTCGAGCGAGGGCGTCGGCGCGATCGCTCGGTTGCGGGAGCTCGGGCATCGGGTCGCGCTTCATGCCGTCTATCCCAACGCCGGCCGGGACGAGCGCTTCGACGAGGTCGTCGCATGGCACAACCCGGACCCGGCGTACATGCGGGCCCCGCTCCCCGACGGGCGGATCAACGTGATGCAGGAGCCGTGGTTCGACCCCGCCACCTATCGGTCCGACTCGAACCAGCACTGGCGCTCGGGGTGCCCTCACGACGAGTTGAAGGCGGGCGCCTTCCCCTGGCTCCAGCTCCTGACCCATCCCGAGATCTGGGCGTATCCCGGCGCGACGATGGGCGAGACGATGCGGGCGATGCTGGAGGCGGAGAAGAGTCGACGACTGCAACAGCTCGCCGACGACCGCATCGATCTCTCGTGAGGAGCCGGTGCCGCGTCGCGGGTAGGCCTCGTGGAATGCAGCCGACGGAGGCTGCCTCGGGCACACTGGGGCGCGCATGCCGCTGAAACCGATCACCGTCGTCGTCACCGCCTCGGGCGCTCCCGGCACCGCCGCGCTCCTGCGCGGACTGCGCGAGAACGGTGAGCGCGAGGTCCGCCTCGTCGGCACCGACATGTCGGAGCGCTCCGTCGGCAGGCACCTCTGCGACTCGTTCCATCTCGTTCCCGCCGGCTCCGACCCCGGCTTCCCTGCCGCGGTCCGCGCTGTCGTCGAGCGAGAGGGTGCCGACTGCGTGCTGCCGCAGTCCTCCTTCGACCTCGAGGGGCTCGCAGCGCACCGCGACGACTTCCCGGTGCCGGTGCTCGTCTCGAGACCCGAGGCGATCTTCCGTTCCAACGACAAGGCCGAGACGTACGCCTTTCTGCACCGGCTCGGCCTGCCGGCCCCGGCGTTCCGGCGCGTGAACGGGGCCGCCGAGGTGGCCGCAGCCGCCGCCGAGCTCGGATACCCCGACGTGCCGGTCTGCTTCAAGCCGGTGTTCTCGTCCGGCTCGCGTGGCTTCCGGATTCTCGACCCGACGGTTGACCGGGCGCACCAGCTGCTGAACGAGCGGCCCGGCTCGGTCGCGATGCGGCTCGAGGAGGCGGTGGAGCTCCTCCCGGCGGAGGGCGGCCCGGATCTCCTCGTGATGGAGCTCGCCACGGGTGGCGAGCGCACGATCGACGGGATCGCGGACGGTGAGCGCATCCTCCTCGGCCACCCGAAGACCCGCGAGGCGATGCGCGCGGGTCTTGCGATGTACTTCGTCACGCTCGAGGACGAGGGGCTGATGGAGGTCGCCGACCGGATCGTCGCCGAGCTCGGGATCGAGCACTTCTTCAACATTCAGCTCGTGGGGGACTACGTGATCGAGATCAATCCGCGGATCTCGACCGTCGTCTATCAGGAGGACCTGAACATCCCGTATCTCGGGGTCAAGCGCGCGCTCGGGGAGATCTCGGCCGAGGAGCTCGTCGCGCTGCGACCACGGATCAGGCCGGGACGGACGGCGCTGCGCTACTTCGACCAGCTCGAGTGGGACGCTCGAGCTGCAGGCGACGGTCCCTTTGACGACCATCCCTAACCCCCACCCACCCGGGGCACGGGCACGGTATCGCGGGCGCCGTCACATGTCCGTGCCGTGTTCGTTCCGAGAGTGAGCCGAAAGCTCAACCGGCGAGGAGAGCCGCAGCCGTTGCGGGTCACGCTCTGCCCCGTCAACACCGCGGGCGTGCCGTGGACGACGGCCGAGTCGCTCCGCGCCCGAGGAATCGACGCGCGACTCGTCGTGTTCGAGCGCTACGCGCTTCACCCCGAGGCCGACGTCTCGCTCGACCGGACGGGTGGGCTCGCACGCCGCCAGGCGGCCCAGTGGAAGGCGTTCGCACGGCTGTTGCCGCAGACCGACGTCTTCCACTTCTTCTTCGGGCTCACTCTGGTGCCGCAGACGCTGCAGTTCCCCGCTTTGCGCCTCGCCGGCAAGAAATCGGTGATGCACTACCTCGGCTCCGACATCCGCGGCAAAGCGCCCGCTCAGCTCACCGCCGGCAAGAAGGCGGGCGCCGAAATCGTCGGGAGCTACGACGCGATCCGCTGGGTACCCGAGGCCGAGGTGATCCCGCCGGGCATCGAGGTCGCGCGGATCACGCCCGCTCCGCCGTCCGAGCGGCAGAGGCCATTGATCGTGCACGCTCCTTCGTCCCGGCGGCGCAAGGGCACCGAGCACGTGATCGCCGCCGTCGAGGGGCTCGATGCCGACCTCGAGATCGTGGAAGGGCTCCATCACCACGAGGCTTTCGAGCGCTTCCGGAACGCGGACATCGTCGTCGACCAGCTCAACGCCGGCTGGTATGGCCTCTTCGCGATCGAGTGCATGGCGCTCGGGAAGCCGGTCGTCACGTTCCTCCACGAGGAGGCGGTCCGGCGCACCGAGGACGCTTTCGGCACGGAGGTGCCGATCGTCTCCGCCACGGCCGAGACGCTGCGCGAGCAGCTGCGCCCACTGGTCGCCGACGTCGGGGAGCGGCGGCGGCGAGGCGCAGCGTCACGGGCGTACGTCGAGCTCGTCCACGACCAGTCGCGGCTCACCGACCGCCTGCTCGACGTCTACGCTCGGCTCTGATGGCGCTCACCGGCCAGCTGAGGCGGCTTGGCAAGCACTCCGCGATCTACGGGCTCGGCGGGCTCGTCTCACGGATCCTGGCCGTCCTGCTGCTGCCTCTCTACACGCGCTATCTCTCGACGTCCGACTACGGGAAGATCGAGACGCTGATCGCGCTCGTCACGGTGCTGACGATCGTCCTCCGGTTCGGCATCTCGTCGGCGTTCTTTCGCTACTACTTCGACGCCAAGGACGACGCCGGCCGCCGGACGGTGCTGCGCACCTCGTACTGGTTCACGATGGCGATGTCGACGGTCGGCCTCGCCCTCGTAGCCGTCCTTGCGACACCGATCGCGGAATGGCTGTTCGGCGATGCCGGCGCGGCGAACCTCGTGCGGGCGAGTGCCGTCGCCCTCTGGGCCCAGATGAACTACGAGCAGCTGACGTCGCTGTTCCGGGTCGAGGAGCGCTCGGTCGCGTTCGTGGCGGCGAGCCTGACCAACGTCCTCCTCACGGTCGGCGCGACCGTGCTGCTCGTCGTCGTGCTGGACAAGGGGCCGCTCGGGGTCATCATCGGCAACTTCACGGGCACGCTGATCGTCTACCTGTCCCTGCTCGGCTACCGACGCGAGCAACTCGGGCTCCAGCTCGACCGGCCGCTGCTGCGGCAGATGAACCAGTTCGGGATGCCGCTCGTCCCCTCCGCGCTCCTGCTCTGGGTGACGAACTTCAGCGACCGCTTCTTTCTGGTCAAGCTCGCGGACACGGCGGAGGTGGGGCTCTACTCCGTCGGGGTCCGGGTGGCGTCGGCGATGGTGCTGCTCCTGACCGCCTTCAGGACTGCCTGGCCCGCCTTTGCCTACTCGATCGAGAGCGACGACGAGGCGAAGCGCACGTACGCCTGGGTGCTCACCTATCTCGTCGTGCTCTCGACCTGGATCGCGACGGCCCTGACGCTGCTCTCTCCCTGGCTGGTCGCCTGGCTGACGACAACGCAGTTCTCGAGCGCGTCGCGCGTCGTCGGCCCCCTCGCGTTCGCGGCGGTCTCGTTCGCCGGCTACATCGTGCTCGCGATCGGGATCGGCCGGGCGCGCCGGACGCAGTTCAACTGGGTGATCACGGGAGTTGCGGCGGTGGTCAACGTCTCGCTCAACGTGACGCTGATCCCGGCGTTCGGAATGATGGGCGCCGCGATCGCGACCGTCGCCGCCTACTCGGTGATGTTCGCGGGGATGGCCTGGTGGTCGCAGAAGGTCTACCCGGTGCCGTACCAGTGGCGCCGGGTCCTCACGGCGGCCGCGGCAGGAGTCGCGCTCGCCACGGCCGGGAAGCTGGTCGGGGCGAATCTCCCGCTCGCGGTCGGGCTGGCGCTCCTCTACCCGGTCCTACTCGTCCCGCTGGGCTTCTATCTCCCGGCCGAGCGGGAGCGACTGCGGTCGCTCCGCCTACGCAGGGGAGCGAGCCTCTAGGGCAGCAGCACGGATCGTCACGGGGGCAGCATCACCCGACATGGGCATGCCGAGGCGACGATGGCGCGATCAGGCCGCGCCAACCGGCGTCGCGGCGATTACGATGTCGCGCGATGGCCGTCTTCGAGCGAAGCACCCTCAGCAACGGGATCCGGGTACTGACGGCACCGATGCCCCAGGCCCAGTCCGTCTCGTGCTTCGTCATGTTCGCCGCGGGATCCCGCTACGAGACGGCCGACATCGGCGGCATCGCCCACTTTGCGGAGCACATGTTCTTCAAGGGCACCGAGCGGCGGCCGACGGCGCGGGCGATCTCGGCCGAGATCGACGGCATCGGCGGTGAGTTCAACGCGTTCACGGGCAAGGAGTTCACCGGGTACTACGTCAAGTGCGCTGCCGAGACGCGCGACGTCGCCCTCGACGTCCTGGTCGACATGATCCGCAACTCCCGCTTCGACGCCGACGAGATCGAGCGGGAGAAGGGCGTCATCGTCGAGGAGATGAACATGTACTTCGACACGCCGCGGGACTTCGTCGGCGGCGTCTACGACGAGCTCCTCTACGGCGATCATCCACTCGGACGCGACATCATCGGGACGAAGGAGACGGTGCGCGCGGCGACCCGAGAGACGTTCACGTCGTTCATCGACACCTGGTACCGGCCGGAGCGCATGGTCGTCGGCGTCGGCGGCAAGATCGGCGACGGCCTCGGTGAGCGCCTGGAGGAGTTGCTCGGCTCGATCGAGGCACGCCCGACCGGGCAGCCGGAGGCCGCTACGACGGCGCCAAACGGCTCGCCGGTGTCCGTGTTCACGAAGCAGTCCGATCAGGCGCATATCGTCCTCGGCGCTCGTAGCCATCCGCTCGGGCATCCCGACCGGTACACGCTGCAGCTGCTCACGACGGTGCTCGGCGGGGGCATGTCGTCGCGCCTCTTCACCGAGGTCAGAGAGCGCCGCGGGCTCGCCTACTACGTCTTCAGCACCAATGCGAGCTACCTCGACGCGGGCTCGCTCTACGCGCAGGCCGGCGTCGACATCCAGCGGATCGACGACGCGGTGTCGACGATCGCGGCCGAGCTGCGGCGGATCGCCGACGAGCCCGTGCCGAGCGACGAGCTCGAGAAGGCCCGCGCCTTCGCCAAGGGCCGCTTCGTGCTCGGGATCGAGAGCCCGCACGGCACGACCATGTTCGGGTTGCGGCGCGAGGTGCTCCTGGGCAAGGCCGAGGAGCCTGAGACGATGCTGGCCGGCCTCGACGCCGTCACGGCCGAGGATCTGCAGCGCGTGGCGCAGGACGTCGTCGGCACACAGCTCAAGCTCGCCGTGATCGGGCCGTTCGACGACGGTGACCGGTTCGAGCGGCTGCTGGAGCCTGCCTGATGGGCAGCGCGCCGAGGTGACCGACGAGCGAGCGCTCCTCGCCCGAACGGTCGAGATCGCCGGCGACTACCTCGACAGTCTCGCGACCAGGCCGATCCGCCCCGAGTCCGACTACGCGGCGATGCTGAAAGCGGTCGACGGCCCCGTCCCGGAGCTGGGAGACGAAGCGCTCGCCGTCGTCGAGGAGCTGGCGGCGGTCGCCGAGCCCGGTTTGACTGCGATGGGGTCGGGACGGTATTTCGGCTTCGTGATCGGCGGTGCGCTGCCCGCTTCGCTCGCGGCCGACTGGCTCGTCTCGACCTGGGATCAGAACGCTGGGCTCGCCCGGCCCACGCCGGCCGTGGCGGCGCTCGAGGAGGTGACCGGCCGCTGGGTGCTCGAGCTGCTGGGCCTGCCGCCGAGATCCTCGTTCGCGTTCGTGACCGGCTGCCAGATGGCCCACGTCACGTCGCTCGCAGCCGCCCGGCACGGCGTCTACGAGCGGATCGGCTACGACCTGCGCGAGCGCGGGCTCGCAGGGGCTCCGCCGCTCCGCGTCGTGGTCGGAGGCCAGCGCCACGTCACGCTGACACGTGCGCTCCGGCTGCTCGGGATCGGACGCGCCCAGGAGCGGATCGTGCCGGTCGACGACCAGGGCCGGATGGACGTCGCGGCCCTTCGGGGCGTGCTCGAAGCCGAGCAGGCGCCGACGATCGTCTGCGGCCAGGCGGGCGAGGTGAACACGGGCGCGTTCGACGACCTCGAAGCGATCGTCGCCGCGGCGCGGCAGCACGACGCCTGGGTGCACGTGGACGGGGCATTCGGGCTCTGGGCGGCGACGAGCCCGCGGCTCGCACACCATCTGCGTGGCCACGGCGGCGCCGACTCCTGGGCCACCGATGCGCACAAGTGGCTGAACGTCCCTTACGACTGCGGCATCGCGATCTGCGCGCACCCCGCGCTCCATGCGGCTGCGATGGAGTACGCGGCGCCGTACATCACCATCTCCGAGACCGAGGTCGAGCGCGATCCGGTCGGGTACAGCCCCGAGTTCTCGCGGCGGGCGCGCTCGTTGCCCGTGTGGGCCGCGATCCGCTCGCTCGGGCGGCAAGGGATCACGGCCATGATCGAGAGGAGCTGCGATCAGGCAACTGCGATCGCCGAGGGGCTACGGGAGCTCCCCGGGTGCGAGATCCTGAACGAGGTCGAGCTGAACCAGGTGCTGCTTCGCTTCGAGAGCGACGAGCGCACGGCTGCGATCGTGGCCCGCGTGCAGGACGAGGGGGAGGCGTGGATGGCGCCCACCGTGTGGGACGGGCGCACGGCGATCAGGATCTCGGTCTCGTGCTGGCGGACGGACGACGACGACGTCCGCCGCACGATCGAATCGTTCACACGCGCCTCGGCCGCTGCCCGAGCCGACATCGCTGTCGGCCGGTCGGGAGCCACACCGGCTCCAGGCTAGTCCTCCGTCGGATCCTCCGCCGCGCGGTGGGCGAGCTCGTTCACGACGGAGGGATCAGCCAGGGTCGTCGTATCGCCGAGAGCGCGGTGCTCCGCCACGTCCCGGAGAAGCCGGCGCATGATCTTGCCGGAGCGCGTCTTCGGGAGCTCTGGTGTGAAGACGATGTTGGCGGGCTTCGCGATCGCGCCGATCTTCTGGGCGACGTGGTTCCTCAGCTCCTCCAGCATCTCCACCGACGGCCCTGCGCTGCCCTTCAGCGTGACGTAGGCGACGATCGCCTGGCCCGTGGTCGCGTCCGCTCGACCGCAGACCGCGGCCTCTGCAACCTTCGGATGGTCGACGAGCGCCGATTCGACCTCGATCGTCGAGAGCCGGTGGCCGGAGACGTTCATCACGTCGTCGACGCGGCCGAGGAGCCAGAAGTCGCCGTCCTCGTCGATCCGGGCGCCGTCGCCCGCGAAATAGTGCCCCGGGAAGCGCGTCCAGTAGGTCTCGCGGAACCGCTCATCGTCACCAAAGATGCCGCGGGTGATCGCCGGCCACGGCCGCTCGAGGACGAGGTAGCCGCCGCCGTGCTCGACGCGGACGCCTTGCTCGTTGAGAACCGCGGCCTCGACGCCCGGAAACGGCCTCGTCGCAGAGCCCGGCTTGGTCGTCGTCACGCCAGGGAGCGGCGAGATCATGATCATCCCTGTCTCGGTCTGCCACCACGTGTCCACGATCGGGCAGCGCTCACCGCCGATATGCCGGTGGTACCACATCCATGCCTCGGGGTTGATCGGCTCCCCGACCGACCCGAGCAACCGCAGCGACGACAGATCGTGCGCAGCGGCGTGCTCGGGGCCCCACTTCATGTGGGCCCGGATCGCGGTCGGTGCGGTGTACAGGATCGAGACGCCGTAGCGCTCCACGATCTCCCACCAGCGCTCGTGGTCCGGGTAATCGGGTGTGCCCTCGTACAGCACCGAGGTTGCGCCGTTGCAGAGCGGGCCGTAGACGATGTAGCTGTGCCCCGTGATCCAGCCGATGTCGGCGGCGCACCAGTAGACGTCCCGCTCTGGCTTGAGGTCGAAGATGAGCGCGTGCGTCGTCGCGACGCCGACCAGGTAGCCGGCCGTCGTGTGCGCGATCCCCTTCGGCCGCGCCGTCGTCCCCGACGTGTACATCAGGAACAGGAGGTCCTCGCTGTCCATCGGCTCGCACGGGCACGAGGTGGGATCGTCCGAGACTTCAGCGACTACCTCGTGGTACCAGCGGTCGCGCCCTTCCGTCATCGGGACGTCGTTCCCGGTTCGCCGCACGACGAGTGAGCCTCTGACACCGGGCGCCGCGGCCATCGCCTCGTCGGCCACCCGCTTCAAGGGCACCGGCTTCCCGCGCCGCCAGGCTTCGTCCTGCGTGACGAGGAACGTACAGCCCATGTCGTTCATACGGTCGGAGAGCGAGTCGGCCGAGAAGCCACCGAACACGACGGTGTGGGGCGCGCCGAGGCGGGCGCACGCCAGCATCGCGACCGCGAGCTCCGGGACCATGCCCATGTAGATCGCCACCGCGGTGCCCTTCGCGACGCCGAGCTCCTTGAGGACGTTCGCCATCCGCACCACGTCGCGCTGGAGGTCGGCGTACGTGATCGTGCGCGTCTCGCCGGCGGGCTCGCCCTCCCAGTGGAAGGCAACTCTGTCCCCGAGCCCCGCCTCGACATGCCGGTCGACGCAGTTGTAGGTGACGTTGAGCTTGCCGCCCAGGTACCACTGCGCGTAGGGGAGCTCCCAGCGGTACAGCTCGCCGAATGGCTCGAACCAGGTCACGCGCTCGCGGCCGTTCTGCTCCCAGAACGCCTCGAACGACTCGTCGTAGATGTCCGCGCCGGCGTTGGCCTGGGCAGCGAACGCTGCCGACGGCGGGAACCGCCGCCCCTCGCCGGAGAGAGTCTCGATCGTCTGGTCGCTCATGCGGGCGGGACCTCCAGCTCGTACGGGAATCGGGTCAGCACCTCGCAGCCGTCGTCGGTGACGAGCAGGAGGTCTTCGAGCCGGACCCCTCCGACAGCCGGGTCGTACAGGCCGGGCTCGAGCGCGATCACGTCGCCGGCAACCAGTGAGCCGGACGGCTGCAGCCCGAGGTACGGCTCCTCATGGGCCGCGAGCCCGACGCCGTGGCCGAGCGCGTGCACGAAGCCATGGCGGATGACCTCGCCCGGCTCCTTCGTCCGCTGGGTCGGATAACCGGCCGCCTCGAAAATGTCGCAAGCCGCGTCGTAGAGCGAACGGCACTCGACCCCTGCTCGGACGAGCGCCGTGGAGGCGTCCAGTGCCTCCTTCACCAGGGTGTGCCAGGTGCGCACCTCGTCGTCCACGGGGCCGACGACGACGGTCCGGGTCATGTCGGAGGCGCACGACGACAGGTCGTCCCGCGGCCAGACGTCGATGACGATCGGGGTGCCGTACCTGACCGGGCCGTGCCCCACGTCGTGGCCGACCGCGCCCTGCTGTCCGGGTGCGACGACGAAGTCGTCGGTCGAGCAGCCCTGCTCGGCAAAGACCCGCCGCATCACGGCCTTGATCCGCTCGACGGTGAGCGGCTCGCCGTCGAGCCAGAGCACCCCGTCCCCGTTCTCGGCCCGCCCCAGCAGGGAGACCCCGGCCGCGAGGCCAGACTCTGCCGCGCTCGAGGCGCGCCGGATCCCGGCCAACTCCGGCCCCGCCTTGACGCGTCGGCGCTCGTCGAACTGCCGTTGGTCGATCGTCAGCTCGATGCCGCCCCGACGCAGCCGCTCGAGATGCCCGGCGGGGAACGCATGGGGCACCGAGGCGCGCGTCAGCTCGGCGTGAGCGCAGGCTCGTGCGACCAACTCGAGGCGAAGCTCCTGCCAGTCGAGCCCCTCCGCCGTGAGCTCGTCGTACCCGGTCTCTTCGAGCGGGTGCACGTTCACCTCGCGACCGAGACCTCGCACTCTGTCCGCCTCGAGCGAACCGATGTAGACGTGCGCGATCCCGTCCCGCTCGAGGTAGACGAACGGGTCGGCGATTCCCAGTGGGACTTCGTGCCGCAGCTCCGGCGAGCGGTACGTGTCACCGATGATCAGGACGTCACCCATCCACACCGATCCTAGTAGGGGCAGTGCCGATCGCGCGCCGCTAGGGTCCGCGCAATGGACGACTTGACCGAACTTCGACGGCGGCTCGCAGAGGTCGCGGACGTGAGCCGAGCGGCAGGTGTTCTCGGCTGGGAACAGCGGGTGACGATGCCGCCGCTCGGCACCGAGTCGCGGGCCGAGTCGCTGGCGACGCTGGGCCGGATCATCCACGAGCGCTTCACCGACCCGGAGATCGGCCGGCTGCTCGAGCGGCTGGCGCCGCTGGAGGAGTCCCTGCCCTACGACTCCGACGACGCCAGCCTGATCCGGGTCACGCGCCGCGACTGGGAGAAGGCGCGCCGCGTCCCGACAGAGCTCCGGGTCGAGCTGACGCGGGCCGCGGCCCGCGGTCACCATGCCTGGGTCGAGGCGCGGAGCAACAACGATTTCGCCTCGTTCCTTCCCTACCTGCGGGAAAACGTCGAGCTGAAGCGCAGGTACATCGACTGCTTCGAGCCCACCGACCAGCCCTACACCGCGCTGCTCGACGACTACGAACCGGGGATGACGACCACGGAGGTTCGTGAAGTCTTTGCGACGTTGCGCCCTGCCCTGACCGAGCTCGTCCGGGCAGCGCCGGTGGTCGACGCTTCCTTCCTTCACGGGTCCTTCGACCTGGACGCTCAGCGCGGCTTCGCGGAGCGCGTCCTCGCCACGCTCGGGTTCGAGGACGGCGCCTGGCGGCTCGATCCGACCGCTCATCCGTTCTGCACGTCATTTTCGAACCGCGACGTGCGGCTGACGACGCGCTACCACCAGCACGACCTCGAGTCGGTCTGGTCGACACTGCACGAGGCCGGGCACGGGCTCTACGCGCACGGGATCGCCGACTCGCTGATGCGCACGCCGCTCGGCGGCGCTCCCTCGCTCGGGATCAACGAGTCCCAGAGCCGCACCTGGGAGAATCTCGTCGGGCGCAGCCGCCCGTTCTGGACGTTCTGGTACGAACCGTTGCAGGCGGCGTTTCCCGACCAGCTCGGGGCCGTCGACCTCGACGCGTTCGTGCGGGCGATCAACCGGGCCGAGCCGGGGCTGATCCGCGTCGACGCCGACGAGACGACCTACTCGCTCCACATCATCCTCCGGTTCGAGCTCGAGCAGGAGCTGATCGCGGGCGCCGTCGAGCTGGAGGAGCTGCCGGCGATCTGGAACGCGCGGATGAAGGAGTTCCTCGGGATCGACGTGCCCTCAGACAAGGACGGAGTTCTCCAGGACGTGCACTGGTCCGGCGGCGGCTTCGGGTACTTCCCGACGTACGCACTCGGGAACGTGATCTCGCTGCAGATCTGGGCGAAGGTACGGGAGGCTCTCCCCGACCTCGACGCGCAGATTGCCGCCGGCGAGCTGCTCGAGCTGTCGAACTGGTTGCGCGACAACCTCTACGCCTACGGACGGAAGCTGACGCCGAAGGAGACGCTTGCCCGCCTGACCGGCTCGGACGCGATCGACCCCGAGCCGTACCTGGCCTACCTCGGAGCGAAGATGGGCTCGCTCGCATGATCGAGCTCGGTGCCGCAGCGCCGGCACGCCTCCCGCATCGCACCGGCGCCGCCGGCGCCGCCGCAGCGCCGTGAACGAGCTCGGTGCCCACGAGCGCGAGGCGATCGCCGGAATCTTCGAGGACCTCGAGCGGGACGTGGCGCTGCTGCTGGAGCTCGGTCCGGAGGAGATGCCCGTCACCGTGATCGCCGGGGGCCGTGAGATCGACTTCGGCGCCGAGACCGAGGCGCTCCTGCGGCAAATCGCCGATCTCTCCGACCGGGTCACGCTCGAGGTCACGGAGCGCGAGGAGCGAGGCCGGTGGCCGCGCACGACGGTCGGAGCCGAGCTCGTGTACCTCGGGCTTCCCTGGGGCTACGAGCTGGCCACGCTCGTCGGTGCGATCGCGGAGGCCGGGCGGGTTCAAAGCTCCCTCGAGCCGGCCGTGTCCGCCGCCCTTGCGACGCTCGAGCACGACGTCGCACTCGAGGTGTTCGTCACACCCACCTGACCGCATTGCCCGCCGGCCGTGCTGTCGGCGTACCGCTGTGCCCTCGCTTCGGAGCGCGTCTCGGCCGTCGCCGTCGAGGCGACGGAGTTCCCGGCCGACGCCGACCGTCACGGCGTCGTCTCGGTCCCGGCGATCGTCGTCAACGGCCGCCACGCCTGGGTGGGTGCGATGCCGGATGCCGACTTCGTCGCGCGCTTGCTCGCAGCGTCCGTTCCGTAAACTCGGACCGTGGACGCACTCGAGCGCGCCGAGCGGATCATCGACGATGTCACCGATCGGGTCCTGGCCGAGCTGCCGGCCGAGGCGGTGCTGTTCGACGCGCACACCCACCTCGGCAACGACATCGACGGGATGCAGGGCCGGCCAGAGGAGCTGCTGGCGCTCTTCGACCGAATCGGCATCAGCGGCTCGTTCACGTTCTGCCTCGACGAGCCCGACCGCGAGCCCGCCTTCTCCGCCGCCAACGACCGCACGCTGGCATACGCGGCGGAGCATCCGGGCCGGATCGTCCCCTTCGTGCGGCTCGACCTCACGGACCGGCCCGTGGCAGAGGCGGAGCGCTGCCTCGATCGCGGCGCGAGGGGCATCAAGCTCCACCCCCGCGCGCAAAAGTTTTCCGTCGGTGACGGGCGGCTCGACCCCGTCTTCGCGCTCGCCGTCGAGCGCGACGTGCCGATCCTGATCCACGGCGGCAGGGGCCTGCCCCCGATCGGCGACCACCTGGCGGCGCTCGTCGACCGCTACGCCGACGTCCGCCTGATCATCGCGCACGCCGGCATCGCCGACCTCGGCGGGATGGCGGCCCACTTCGGCGGCGTCCCGGGCGTCTTCTTCGACACCTCGGTCTGGAGCACGATCGACCTGCTCGACCTGATGCGGCAGGTGGCACCCCAGCAGGTGCTGTTCGCGACCGACTACCCCTACGGCAGGCTGCCGAACGCCCTCGTCCTCGCGCTCCGTGCCGCGCGACTGGCCAACTTCGACGAGACCGAGCTGCGCGGGATGCTCGGTGAGTCCGCACTCGCGATCGCACACGGAACGCCACTCCCTGCCCTGACGGCGCCCAAGGGCCCGGGCTCGATCGCGCAGCCGCTGCCGCTGGCGCGAATCCACCACTACATCGGGATGGCGACGCCGATGCTCTGGATGCGCCAGCCCGACCGGGCCGGCGGGCTCGGCCTCGCCCTCAATGCCGCGCATGAGGCGAACGTCGACGGGGTTCCCGACGCAGACCTGATCCGCCGGGCGCTCTCCGTCGCGGCCGAACTGTGGGACGGGATCGAGCGAATCGAGGATCGCCACGAGTCCGAACGGATCGCGCGCCCCGCCCGCATGCTCGTCCACCTCGCAGACATCCTCGCGGTCACTGCAGCCGCGTAGGCGGAGCGCCGAAGCGCCCGCCGCGCAGCGGCCCGGCGCGCTCAGGCGACGGCGGCCGCTGCGCGCTCCACCAGCGTCGCCAGCACGGTGCGCTTCCAGGCGCTCTGGGGATGGCCGGGGAGCCCTGCGAGCGGGTCTGCCGGGTCGAGTGCCCTCGGAATGTTCGCGACGCCGGCGGCAACAAGGCTGAGCTCGCCCCCACGGCGGGCTGCAGCGAGCGAGACGAGCGGAAACGAGAACGCCTGCCTCTCACCGGTACGGAGGTAGACCGACGCATCGGGCGGCGCGGGCAGCCGGACTGCGACGACGAGCTCCCCTGGCTCGAGCACGACGAGCGACCGGTTGTCGTCGGTCGGCCGACGGTAGAGCTCGAGCAGCGGCAGCTCGCGCTCGCTGTCGAGGGAGCGCACGAGCACGGTGGCATCACAGACGGCGAGCGCCGGCGCGAGGTCCGACGGATGGGCAGAGATGCAGTCGCCGGGCTCGAGATTGTGCTTACGGTGATCGCCGATCTGGGCGAAGCACGTGTCGCCGCCGCCGAGCCAGCAGTGCCATTCCTCGCCGCGGTAGTACCAGCAGCGGGTGTGTTGGCAGAGGTTGCCGCCCACCGTGCCCTGGTTACGGAGAAGAGGCGATGCAGCGAGCCGCGCCGCCGTCGACACGACGCCGTACGGTGCGAGGAGCTCCGCAGCGGCGAGCTCGGCGAGCGTCGTCGTCGCTCCGATTCGAACGCCGTCGGCGCTGCCGGTGATGCCGCCGATACCTGCGGCCTGTAGGTCGACGAGCAGCGACGGCGTCGTGATCCCGCGGTCGATCTGGCCGGCCAGGTCGGTGCCGCCCGCCATGACCGCAGCGCCTTCACGACCGAGCAGCTCGAGCGCCTCCTCGACCGAGGCTGGTCTGGCGTACGCGCTCACGCCAGCGTCTCGATCACGCGGGCCCGGGTCAGCGGCAGGGCGGGCGCGCGGCGCCCGGTTGCGTGCGCGAATGCATTCGCAATCGCGGCCGCCGTCGGCACGATCGGTGGCTCGCCGAGCCCCTTGGAGCCGACGTTGGGGAGGTTCTCGTCGGGTACGTCGGGGAAGTCGATCACGATCTCCGGCACGTCGCGGATCGTGGGGATCTTGTAGTCGTCGAGATGGGCGTTGACCGGCACTCCGGTCGTGGGGTCGACGACGAGCTCCTCCGAGAGAGCGAAGGCCAGGCCCTGCAGCACTCCGCCCTCGACCTGGCTCGAGGCCGTGAGCGGATTCACGATCCGACCGACGTCGTGGACGGCGACGACGCGCTCCACGCGCACCTCGCCGAGGCCCGGGTCGACCGCGACCTGAGCGATCTGGCAGCCGAAGGTATGAACGACGAAACCGTCCGGGTTCGGTCCGCGGGAACCGGATCCGTCGATCGTGGCGTCGCCGAGCTTTGCGGTTACTTCCGTCACGTCGGCGTCGATCGCGCCGTCACTCGAGCGGATGCGCCCGTCGACCACCTCGAGATCGCCGGCAGCGATCTCGAACACGTCACCGGCCAGCTGCAGCAGCGTCTTACGCACCTTGGCCGCCGCCGACCTGACGGCAGGCATGACCGACGGTGTCGTCTGCGACCCACCCGCGACGGGGCCGTAGACGTTCGGTGCCGTGTCACCCCCGCTGACGCGAACGTGGGCGAGCGGGAGCCCGAGCTCCTCCGCGGCCACGATCCTCGCACCGGTCAGCGTGCCGGTGCCGATGTCCTGGATCCCCGTGATCACGCTCGCATGCCCCTCCGCGTCGAGCCTGACGGTCGCGTGCGAGGGCGGCCCACCACCGCCCCACCAGATCTGGCTGGCGCACCCCATTCCGCGCAGGAGCCCGTCTCCGCGGGGCGTCCGCAGCTCGTCACGGGTCGCCCAGCCCGCGAGCTCCGCGGCGCGGTCGTAGCACGCGAGCAGGTGCTTGCTCGAGTAGGGCAGGCCGCTGACCTGATCGACGTCCGCGTGGTTGTGCCGCCGGAGCGCGAGAGGGTCCAGGCCGAGCGCGAGGGCGAGCTCGTCGATCGCCTGCTCGAGGGCGGTCACTCCTTCCATCACCCCGGGGGCGCGAAATGCGTTCTGCGCCCTCAGGTTCGTCTTGGCGGGGAACGTGAGCGCGCGCACGTCCGCACAGCGGTAGAGCGTCTGCACCGGGATCAGGACGGGGAAGACGTAGCCGCCCTGTCCCATCGCGACGACCGCATCTGCATCGATCGCGGTGATCGTGCCGTCCTTGCGCGCGCCTAGCCGAATCGTCTGCCGGGTGGCGGCACGGCGGCCTCCGTCGAGTTGCTCCGCGTGCCGGTCGTTGACGAGCCTGACGGGACGACCGGTGATGCGCGCGAGTTCGGCGGCGGCAAGCGCCTCGAACCCGGCACCCTGTTTGGCGCCGAACCCGCCCCCGACGAACTCGGTTCGTACCCTCACGTCGTCCGCGCGAAGGCCGAACGCCCGGCAGAGCTCCTGGCGGGCCGCGAACATTCCCTGGGTGGAAACCCAGGCCGTCAGCCGCTCGCCGTCCCACGAGGCAACGGCTGCGTGCGGCTCGAGCGGGGTCTGCACCTGCGCCGGAGTCTCGAGGGCGAGCTCGATGGTGACGTCGGCGGCGGCCAGCGCGGCCTCGGCGTCCCCTCTCGCATCGTCCGACGGGTCGGTCGTGAAGCGCTGCTCGTTGACGGCGTCCTGCGGATCGACGACGTGCGGGAGCACCTCGAGATCGAGTGCGAGGGCGCGGACCCCGGCCGTGGCCGCCTCGAGCGTGTCCGCCGCCACGACCGCGATCGGCTGCCCGGCGTACGCGGGCTCCGTGGCGAGCAGCGGAGTCTTCGTCGAGAGCGTCAGCGTGGCCTCCGGGCCGATCACGGCGCGAACACCGGGGCTGGCAAGCGCGCTCTCGAGATCGAGGGATCGCACCCGGCCGTGGGCCACCGGCGAGCGCAGGACTGCAGCGTGGAGCATTCCCGCGACCCGAACGTCGACCGTGTAGCGCACGCGACCCGCTGCCCTGGCGGCCCCGTCCTCGCGGGGCGCCGGGCGTCCGACGAGCACGAGATCCGCGCCGGCGGCCCAGGACTCGACATCGTCCGTCTCGTCGACGAGCGCCCAGACGTCCTCGTATCGCCCCTCCATCTCCTTCTGGGTGCGAACGAAGCGGGTCATGCGGCACCTGCAGCGCGCAGGATCGCCCGCTCGATCTTCGGATAGGCGCCACAGCGGCAGAGGTTTCCCGCCATCGCGTCGTGGATCTGCTCGCGCGTCGGTCGAGGGACCTGTTCGAGCAGGGCGGTCGCGCTGACGATCTGGCCCGGCGTGCAAAAGCCGCACTGCAGTGCGTCTTCGGCGACGAACGCCTCCTGCACGGCGGCGGCACGCCCTGCCGACAGCCCCTCGATCGTCACGATCGCGTGACCCTCGGCAGCGTCCGCCGGCAGCAGGCAGGAGTTGACCGCCTTTCCGTCGACGAGCACGGCGCAGGCGCCGCAGGCACCCTCGCCGCACCCCAGCTTCGTCCCGAGCAACTCGAGGTCGTCGCGCAGGACTGCGAGCAGCCTCCGGCCGCCGGGCTCGACGAGGTAGCTCTGACCGTTGACGTCGAGCGAGACCGGCATGCTGAAGCAGTACAGGCGGCCGCCCACGCACGTCAAGCCGAGTAGGATCGACCGGTGCGCCGGGGACTCCCGATCCTCCTGCTCGCCCTCGTGCCGCTTCTTGCGGCCTGTGGCGGCTCCGCCGACGAGAGCGCCGGCACGACCTCCGTTGCGGTGACGACGACTGCACCGGGCGGCTGCGCCGATGTCGCGACGCCGTCGTCACGGGACGGCGGCGGTGCCACGGTTCCGACGGAGCGCCTCGATCCCGAGCGCACCTACACCCTCGTCTTCCTGACCAACTGCGGCTCGTTCACGATAGAGCTCGACCTCGCCCTGGCCTCGGCGACGGCTGCGTCACTCGTCTCGCTCGCGAGATCGGGCTACTACGACGACACGATCTTCCATCGGATCGTGCCGGGCTTCGTGATCCAGGGCGGCGATCCGACCCAGTCCGGGAGCGGCGGGCCTGGCTACCAGACGGTCGACCCGCCGCCGGCGGACGCGACGTACGGACAAGGGGTGGTCGCGATGGCGAAGTCGCAGGACGAGCCGCCGGGGACGTCCGGCAGCCAGTTCTTCGTCGTCACCGCCGAGGACGCAGGCTTGCCGCCGGAGTACGCGATCGTCGGCAGGGTCACGAGCGGCCTGGATGTCGTCGAGCGGATCGGAGTGCTCGGCGACGAAAGCCAGCAGCCGACGCGGACGGTTGCGATCGAGACGGTGAAGGTGGAAGAGCAATGAGCATTGCCGCCGTCGTTCTCGCTGCCGGCGAGGCTTCCCGGTTCGGAACGCCGAAGCAACGGCTGCTGCTGCCGGAGGTGCTCGAGCGCCTGGAGCAGAGCGCCGTGGACGAGATCCTCGTCGTCGCCGGCGCGCACACGCTCGAAACACCGGCCCGCGTCGTCACGTGCGCCGGCTGGAAGAGGGGCCCTGGGGCCTCGCTGGCGAGCGGACTCGAAGAGCTGGACGACAGCGTCGAAGCCGCGATCGTCGTCCTCGCCGACGGCCCCGACCTGGCGCCGGCAGCGGTCGATCGCGTGATCGCGGCGTGGCGGAGTGAGGGCGGGCCGATCGTGGCGGCCTCGTACGGCGGCGAGCGCGGGCACCCGCTGCTCGTTGCGCGAGAGGTGTGGGAGACGATCCCCGACGCCGGCCTACGAAAGCTCGATGCCCGCCTCGTCCCCTGCGACGACCTCGGCGCGCCAGGGGACGTCGACACGCCTGCCGACCTGCCCGAGCGCTTGCGCTAGCCGCTGCTCAGGCGCTGCGGAGCTGGCTGAGCTTTTCGAGCAGGCCCTCCGGCATCCGCTCCACGGCAGTCGTCTGCACGTACTGGCGCAGCGAGACCTCGAAGCGGTAGCGGCGCCGGCAGTAGTCGCACCCGTCCAGGTGCGCCTCGGCCTGGCCGACCTCCGTGTCGGTGAGCTCTCTGTCCAGGTAGCCCTGGAGGAGCTCCTCGCACGCATCGCAGGGTTCGCGGCTCATTGGATCGCCTCCTCGGCGAGCTGCTGTTTGAGCAACCGCCGGCCGCGATGAAGCCGCGACATGACGGTGCCGATCGGGATGTCGAGGATCTGCGCCGCATCGGCGTAGCTGAACTCACCGATGTCGACGAGGACGACGGTGTCGCGAAAGTCGTGGGGGAGCGAGGACAGCGCGTTCACGATCGAGTCCTGGGACAGCTTCTCCACGACGTAGTCCTGGTCGAGGACCTGCTCCCCCTGCGCCTCGACCATCTTGTTGGCGAGGTAGTAGTCGCCTTCCTCGATCGGCTGCATGTCCGGTGTGCGCTGCACCTTCCGGCCGCGGTCGAGGTTGAGGTTCGTGAGGATCCGGAGTAGCCATGCCCGGAGGTTCGTTCCCGGCGTGTACGACTGCCAGCTCCTGAATGCCCGACCGTAGGTGTCCTGGACAAGATCCTCCGCCTCTTCACGGGTTGTCACCAGCCTGCGCGCGACGCGGTACACCTGATCGGCGAGAGCGAGAGCTTCCTCCTCGAAGCGCACCCGGTCACGGGCCTCCGCCGCGATCCTCGGACCTTCGGTTTCGGGCTCTGCCTCACCCACCTGGCAACCGTATCTGTTACCGAACCTTAACGCGCGCATGGCGTCGGCTATTCCTGGCCCAGGTTCCCCTAGACGACTTCGAGCTCCCGGAAACCTGCCCGCGCCATCGCCGCGACGAGTGCGTCGCGCGTCGTCTTTTCGTCGTCGAACTGGAGCGAGACCTGGCCCATGAGGTTCGCGTTTGCGCCCTCGAGGCCGTCATGGCTGCGAAGCGCGGCCGCGAGCCGATTCACGCACCGCTCACAGCGGATACCGGTGACGTGGAGCGTCTCGGATCGGGTCGCCATCTAGGCCAATGGTACCGCGGCGCCCGACCGCAGCTGCACGTCGTCGTCGGCGAAGCCGATCAGCACGGGATCGTGGGTGGCGCAGACGAGCGTCGTCCCGTACGTGTGGGCGAGCCCCGCGAGGAGGCTACCCAGAGCCTGGGCGGTGGCGAGGTCGAGGCGCGAGGTCGGCTCGTCGGCGATGATCACCGCCGTGCGGGCCGCGAGCGCACGGGCGACCCCCACGCGCTCCCTCTGCCCGGCCGACAGGAGCCCGGCCAGCCGGTCCGCGTGCTCACCGAGCCCGACGGCGACGAGCGCGTCGTTCGCGCGCTCGTGAGCCTCGCCGCCGTCGACGCCCCTGATCGCGAGCCCGAGCTCGACGTTCTCCCGCGCGGTCATGAAGGAGGAGAGGCCGGGCGTCTGGCCGATCACGGCGACGGTGTCGCGCCGGAAGCGGGCCCGCGCGTCGCGGTCGAGCGACGAGACTGTCGTCCCGCCGACGACGACCTCGCCCTCGTCCGGGAGGTCGAGACCGGCGACGAGCGACAGCAGCGTGGACTTGCCCGAGCCCGACGGGCCGGTTACGACCGACAGCCGGCCAGGCTCGAACGTCGCCGTGGTCTCCGCGAGGGCGATGTCGCTCCCGAACCGACGCGTCACGCCGCGCAGCTCGACGGTTGCACCTGCGCTGCCGACCACGCCGGTCGGACGGGCCGGCGCGGCGGCCCGATTCTGCAGCGACCGCAGCTCGATCACGCCCTCCCGGCCCGTGACCGTCGCGCGGTCGACGATCCCAGCAGCGCTGAGCGCCTCCGCCGGGATGCGCAGCCAGCCTCCGCGCCCGATCACCACCGACGTCACCTCGCGATGTCGCTCATCGCTGACGCGACCGTCCCTGATCTGCACGACCCGGTCGGCCACCGCGGCCGAGCGCGGGTCGTGACTCACGACGATGGTCGTCGCGCCCTCCTCCCGGGACAGGTCCGCGAGGAGCGCGAAGACGGCATCTGCGTTCTCCTCGTCGAGTTCCCCGGTCGGCTCGTCCGCGATCAGGAGACGGGGGCTGTGCGCGAGTGCCGCGCAGATCGCGACGCGTTGCTGCTCACCACCCGAGAGCTCGCCGGGCCGGGCCTGGGCCCGTTCGCCGAGGCCGACGCGCTCCAGCAACTCCAGGGCGCGGTGGCGGCGCGCCAGACGGCCGACGCCCCGAAGCCCGAGCGGCACCGCGACCAGCTCCAGCACGCTGAGCTCGCCTGCGAGCGCACGCCAGTAGTGCTGATCGGCATACCCGAGCGTGCGCGCGCGGTAGTCGGCGAGCTGCCGGCCCGACAGGGACCCGAGCTCGAGCCCGGCGACCGCGATCCGACCCGCGCTCGGCCGCTCGAACCCCGCGAGCACCCGCATCAAGGTGGTCTTGCCCGAGCCGCTCGGGCCGAGCACGACACAGACCTCCCGATCCTCGACGTCGAGCGTGAGCCCCTGCAGCGCGGCGACTCCCCCGTCGGCGCCCGGGTAGACACAGAAGAGATCCCTGGCTTCGACGAGGCTCACGTGCCACCCTCCTGCGCGCGAGCAGGTCCGCGGCCGTCACTGAATGCGCGCCGGGTAACAACGGCGACGAGCAGCGCCGTCAAAGCGCCGAACGCGAGCACGCCGAGCACAGCGACACGAAGGTCGATCGAGGTCTGGAGCGGGAGATCTCCCCGGCCAGACCGCGACGTGACGGCGACGACGCGCGTCACGAGCAGCGAGAGCAAAGCTCCCGTGAGCGCACCGGCGAGCAGCCCTGCGGCGCCCACGACGAGCGCCCGCACGCGGACGACGCGTCGGAGCAGCGACGGCTCGGCACCCTGGGCCTCCAGGTCGTAGAGGTCTCCACGATCGTCCCGAAGGTCCGACCGAACCGTGAGAGCGAGTCCCAGGGAGGCAAGGAGCAGCGCCACGCCGGCCGCGAAGCCGAGGACGACCAGCGTTCCGTGCCCGAGCGGGTCGTTCCTCGCGTCCGCGATCAGCTCTGCGCGTGAGACGGCCTCGACACCTCGAAACGGCGGCCGGCCGAGCTCGCTCATCGCGGCGCGCTCCTGGCCCTGCCGGAGCTCGAGCCACACCTCGTTCGTCCGCCCCGCGCCCGGCACCTGGGTGGTGACGGCCGTCTCGAGACTCTCGACGTCGCCGACGACCGCCTCGCCCGTGGTGCCGGGGAAGCGGTCGACGATGGCAGCAACACGCACCGCCACGCTGCCTCCGCCGATCTCGAGCGGCAAGAGGCCTCCGACGCCGCCCGCGAGCACGCCCAGGCGCGGAGTCACGAGCACCGCCGGCGGCGAGATGTCGGTGGCCTGCCGGGCACGCACCCGGGCCTCGTTCTGTTGCGAGATCCGGAACCGGAGCTCGAGCCCGGCCGGGACGGGACTGACCTCGACGCCGCCCTCGCCGATCCAGGTCTCGATCGCAATCCCGCTGAGCGTGAGCCGTCCGGCGAGAGGCGGGCCCGCGTCGGCACCGCGGTCGATCAGCTTCGGCGGCCGGAGCACGAGCGCCAGTAACGTCCCACCCCGGAGTGAAGGGGGCAGCGCCCGGTCGATCCGAGTGGCGCGACTCCCGCTCAGAGGACCGAGGTCGATCGAATCCACCCTGCCGCTTCGGGAGACGATCGTCGCGCGCAGCGAGAGGAGGCCCGGGCCTGCGACGAGGCCGAGGCGCGAGCCGACCGGGATTCCTCGCAGGCCCGGGTCCGAAGGGGGTGTCAGCGCGGCGACCAGCGACGCTCTCGAGCGGACCGCAAACTCCTCCCGCCAGCCGTGCAAGCGCGCGACCGCCGTCGCCGGCAGTCCGAGCACGGTCACGCCGCTCACCCCGTCGGCACTGCCCGTGCTGGCTCGGAGCCGCAGCACCGGGACGGCTTCCACGCCACCCGCCAGCGCTGCGTACCGGTCGAGCGGTGCCGCGTCGAGGACCGGGATCAGGGACTTCAGGTCTTCGCGCACGACGATGTCGAGTGGGGCGACGAACGCGGCCTGGTCGTGCTCGGCCCGGACGAGCGTGGCGCGATAACTCTCGGCGAGGAGAGCGAGCCCGAAGGCGAGCGTCAGGAACGCGACGGTGACGGCTGCCGCGCCTGGCCCGCGACCGAGCGTCACGGCGGCGAGGCGGGCGGCGATGCCGGGACGGGCGAGACGCGCGCCATGGCGCACGGACGGCCCGAAGACACGCGCCGCCACGACAGCGAGGGCGAAGGCGATCAGTCCGGGCAGGACGAGCAGGACGAAGCCGGCGCTCTCTCCCTGCTCGAGCCGCGACGTGTCGGCCGCGCCCCCTGCGAGCGATGCGCCGACGATCGCGAGCGACACGAGCGCAGCTGCGTCGAGCGGGCCGAAGCGCCTCGATCGACGCGTCCTGACGGACGTTGCCAGCGCGATCATCAGCGCGGCAGCGAGGGTGACGCCTGCGACGAGCGCGATCCCCATGGGCGCGAGGAGGCTCTGGCCGAGCACGGCGCCCACAGGTGCGCCGGCTCGGCGGGCTGCAATCCCTCCCGCGGCCACGCCGACGAGCCAGCCCGCGAGCACCCCGGCTACCGCAACGACAGAGCTCTCGACGCCCGTCAGTAATCGCAGCTGCCAGCGTGCCGCGCCGTACCAGGTGAGGCGTCGCCGTGCTGCTTCGAGATCGCGGCGCATGCCCCATGCCGCCAGGATCACAAAGGCGAACAGCAACGCTGCCGCCTCCCCGCCGACGAGGAGGAGCCGTCGACCGGCCTGCTCGGCCGCTGCCTGAGTGGCTCGGAGCTCCTCGACCGGCGCCTGCAGGCTGTACCCGGTTCCGGCGGCCTGGAGTGCGGCCCGCGCCTGCTCGCTCGCCTGGATGAGGCCACCCACCTGCCAGCTCCTGGGCCGGCCCGCGGTCAGGGGCCAGACCCAGGCGTAGCTCCGGTAGGAGTTGCCGACGGCCGGAGCACGGGTGAGAGCCTCGACCCCTTCCGCAACGACGAGCGGTGCGGGTCGTGGCCTGTGGTAGCCGGCACTCTGCTGGAGAGCCGGAGCGAGCTCGCGGTCGTCGAGCGCGTTGTCGGTCGGAGCGAGGAAGTCGCCGAAGAGCTGGCCCGACCGCAACGCTGCCGTCCCGACCTGGACGAGGCGGAGTCCGGGCGCGTCGGGGAGCGTGCCCGATCCGCGGAGGCGAAGCACCTCGCAGCGCTCGGCGCTACAGCGGCGCGGAAGCCGGCCACCCGTCAGCCTGACGTAGCGAGCGAGACCGTCGACTCCCGCGAGCGACACGAACCGTCCTGCCACCGTGCTCTCGCGAAACAGCACGATCGGCGTCGGGGCGGGAAGGTCGAGCCCAACCGTCTTGGCCCGGACGGTGTCGTCGATCGCGGCGTAGGCCTGCTGCGCGCCCACGGGGGCCCCGAACCACACGGCTCTGACCGAGCGCGACGCGGCGGGAATCCGCTCGACCGCCTGCGCGACGCTTCGGTCCTGAGCGATCTCGGTCCCGGCAAGGACGCCGACGAGCACGGCCGTCCCGATTGCGATCCCGGCTGCCGCGAGGAGTGCCCCGGACGACCGTCGTCGCAACCTGCGCCCGGCGAGCGTGACGACGTAGCGCGCCGCCCCTGGCCCTCCGCCCCCGCCGACGCTATCGGGCGGCGTGTCAGACCCTGCCGCGGACGCCGTGGACGGGGCGGCCTGCTGCCTCCCACGCGTAGTACGAGGCGCTCGGACCGAACGACCGCTGGTACGAGACGACCCGCGGATTGCGGCCCACCTCCATCGCGCGCTGCGCGTGCCAGAGGAGGTTGGGATCGTCGCGCTCCTCCCAGACGAGGACGAGGTGCGCCGCTGTCATGTGGCCGGCTACGAAGGTGCAGCCCGCGGCCGGGCATGGAAAGGGATCGGTGCGGACGCAGTACCAGCCCTCGTAGTCGCCCGAGCCGTCGTCCTCCCAGAGCTCTTCGTCCTCGATGATCTGGTTCTCGTCGAGCAGCAGGGAGCCGCGCTCTGGCCTCTCGTCGTCGTTCACGGCAGCACGATAACCACAGGCATGCGTGCCGCGATGGCCGGATTGCGAAAGGGCCCCCGACGCCTAGGCGCCGGAGGCCCTGATCGCCTCGGATGCCGGCCGGAAGGAGGGCCGGTGAGCGGGCGGCTACTGGGAGGGGGAGGTCGGTTGCCGCCCGAGCGTGGCGGTGACGGTCATGGCCTTGTCACCGCGATAGATGTCGAGTTCGAGCTTGGCCCCCGGCTTCAGGGTCCCGATCACGTCGCGCAGCGCCCCGATCGTCTCGACGGGCTTCCCGTTCGCGGCGACGATCACGTCGCCGCCCATCCGGAAGCTCTCGCCGGCGATCACGACCTGCTCGTCCCCCGCCACGAGGCCGGCCTTGGCGGCACCCGAGCCCGGGGTGACGGTCTGGATCACGAGGCCCTTCTCGACGGGAAGCTTGAACGAGGTGGCGATATCGGAGGTGACGGCGACGGCGGCGATGCCGAGGAAGGCACGCTCGACCTTGCCTGTCGCGAGCAACTGGGCGACGACCTCCTTGACCGTGTTCGAGGGCACCGCGAACCCGATGCCGACGTTGCCGTTACCCGAACCGCCCGTCTGGATCTGGGAGTTGACGCCGATCACCTCGCCGCGGGTGTCGAGCAGGGGCCCGCCGCTGTTGCCGCTGTTGATCGGAGCGTCGGTCTGGATCACGTGGTCGATCGAGAATCCGTTCGGAGCCTGCACAGCTCGCTGGAGTGCGCTCACGATCCCCGCTGTGACCGTGCGCTCGAGCCCGAACGGGTTGCCGATCGCGACGACCGAGTCGCCCACCTCGACGCGGTCCGAGTCGGCGAGGATGAGCGGGGTGAGTGCGTCGGGGCTGACCTCGACCTTGAGCACGGCTAGGTCGGTGGACGGATCGCTGCCGACGATGGTGGCCTTGACGGTGTCGTCGTTCGAGAACCGCACACGGGTCGTCGTGGCCCCCTCGATCACGTGGTAGTTGGTGACGACGTGCCCGTTCCGGTCGACGACGAAGCCGGATCCGAGCGCCTCCGATCCCGCGCGCAGGTCAGCCGAGCCGACCGTCGAGGTGATCTGCACGACTCCCGGGCCGCTGCGTCGGTAGATCTCGTTGACCGAGAGCACCGGCCCCGACGCGGCGGGCGTGGTGCTCGGCCCCGACGCGGAGCCCGACCGCTGCTCGACGACCGTCGTCGTGCCGCCGTCCTCGAACGCGCCGACGGCGGCAGCCCCACCGAGCGCGACGAACCCGCCGAGCACCGCCGATCCGGCGAACATCACGAAGGCGGCGAAGCCGAGGCGACGGGGCGGGCGCGCGGGCGGCGGCGACAGCTGCTCAGGGGTAACCGGTTCCATGCTTCAGTTATACGGGTGACGGTGTGAACAGCGGGCTACCGGCCGTTAAGTCGGCGTTGCGGCGAGATCAGCGGGAGATCAGCCCGAGCCGAGCTCGACCGCAACGTCGACGAGGGCCCGAACGTCGTCGTCCGTCGTGCGGAAGTTGACGAAACAGGGCCTCAGCCCGACCCGGCCGTCCACGGTCGCCGGGGCGACCCAGACGCGCCCGTCGTCCTGCAGCATCCGTACGAGCCGCGCATTTGCCTCGTTCGTGTCGCCGGTCGAGCCCCGATGACGGAAGGGCACGATCGAGAGCGGCGGCGGCCCGCAGAGCGGCTCGAGCTCGTCGGTGGCGCCGACGAGCTCGTAGAGGAGCCGCGCCTGGCGGAGATTCTCCTCGACTGCGTCCCGGAACGCCTGGGCGCCGTGGGCCTTGAACGCAAGCCATAGCTTGAGGGCGCGGAACGGCCGCGAGTACTCGAGCGTGATGTCGACCATGTGGCTCGTCGTCCGCTCGTGCGGGATGTACGCCTCGTTGTGGGAGAAGGCCTCGAACAGGTCCTCCCGGCGCCGGACGAGCAGGACGCCGCAGGCCTTCGGCAGGTAGAGCCACTTGTGGGCGTCGAGAGTGACCGAGTCCACCCGGTCGAGCCCCGCGAAGAGGTGCCCGGCCGACGGGGTGGTGGACGCCGGCAGCCCGTAGGCGCCGTCCACGTGAAGCCAGACGTCGTGCTCGGCGCAGACGTCGGCCAGCGCGCCGATCGGATCGACGGCCCCGGTTAGAGTCGTGCCGGCCGTGGCGATCACGGCGATCGGGATCCGGCCGGCGGCGCGATCCGAAACGATCGCCTCGGCCACTCCCTCCGGCACGAGCCGGCGCTCGCCGTCGATCGGTAGAGAGCGAACATTGGCGGCTCCGATCCCGAGGATCTCGGCGGCCCGCTCGATCGAGTAATGGGCCTCCTCGGAGCAGTAGAGCGTCGCCGAGACACCCCGCAGCCCGTCGCGGCGGGAACCGGGGATCGCGCGCTCCCTGGCCGCCGCGAGGGCCGTCATGTTGGAGACCGTGCCGCCGCTCGTGAAGGCGCCTGCCGCCGCCGGGAAGCCGAGGAACTCCGCCACCCAGCGAACGGCCTGATCTTCGATCTCGGTCGCGGCGGCCGCCCAGACGGCCAGGTTCGCGTCGAAGCACGAGGCGAGCAGGTCGCCGATGACGCCGATCTCGAGGCCGGACGAGGCGACGAACGCGAAATACCGGGGTCGAGTCTGGGCGATCGACTCGTCGAGCCCGCGGCGGGCGTCCTCGAGCACCTCGAGGACGCCTGTCGGCCCCTCCGGCAGGGCCGCGGCCAGGAGTGCCTTGAGCCGGTCGTCGATCGGCGGCTCGACCGCTCGCGCCTGATCGAAGCTCCGCCAGCCCTGGAGCACGATTTCGGTGGCGCGCTCGAGCGCGAGCTCACGGGAGGTGTCGAGGCGGAGGCTCACGTCGGCAGGATAGGGATCTCTGCCTCGATGCGACCGCCTGGTGTCGCTCGGGCCGCGAAGACACGGATCGGGTCGAGCGCCGGGCCCTCGAGGGCGGCGCCGTCGGCCAGCGCGAACAGAGCCCCGTGGCAGGCACAGCGGATCGCATCGCCTTCGAGCCAGCCGTCGGTCAGAGGGCACTCCGCGTGAGTGCACCAGGTCTCGAAGGCGACGTAGCGGTCACCGACACGTGCGATCCCGAGATCGAGTCCGGCGATCGTCGCCTCGCGAAGGTCGCCGTCGTCGAGGTCTGCAGGGCCGAGGTCGACGGTGGTCACGTCTGCCAGCGGACGTTGAGTGCCAGCGGCGCGCGGAACTCCCAGCCGCGGAACGACACCGGGCGGGCCGGGTCGGCCTCGAGCCCAGGCAGCCGGTCGAACAGCCGCTGCACCGCGACCCGCACCTGGACCCTCGAGAAGTGATGGCCCGAGCAGAAATGCGGCCCGAAGCCGAAGGCGGCGTGGTTGCGCCTGGGACGGAACAGGTCGTAGGACGCTGCGGTGGGGCCCCACACCTGCTCGTCGCGGTTGGCGGAGGAGACCAGGACGCCGAGGTTGGCACCGGCCGGAAGGGTCGTCTCGCCGATCGTGACATCGCCGACGGCGCGGCGGGTCTGCGTCCCGATCGGGGAGACCCAGCGAAGCCCCTCCTCGACCGCATCGCGCACGAGCCCGGCCGGGTCGGCCGCCAGCCGCGGCGCCTGCCCCGACTCGAGCAGCCCGGCCACGGTCGTGCCCGCCGCATGGCCGGGCTCCTGCATGCCGCCGAGCAGGATCACCTTCAGCGTCGGCAGGATCTGCGCCACCCGATCGGCGAACGAGCCCTCCGCGAGCTGCAGCATCGTCGAGACGGTCGAGCCGTCCGGGTCGGACCACATCCGCTCGAGGACGGGGGCGAGCTCCTCGTCGATCTCGGCTCCCGTCGCATCGGCGATCCGCCAGCGCTCGGGGTCGTTCTCGAAGTTGATCGCGCCCTGGGCGAGGCCGTGGAACCATCGACGCAGGGTGTCGCCGTCGAGATGGCCGAGTCCGAGCACGCGACCGAGGCCGAGCACCGAGATCGGCTCGAAGTAGTCGGCCATCAGCTCCGCCTCCCCACGGCCCTCGAGTGCGTCGAGGAGTTCGTCGGCAAGCGGCTCGACGAGGCCGGGCGTCGCAGCCTCGACCACGCGAGGCCGCAGCGACGGGTCGAGCATGGCCCGGAGCTTTCGCTGGGGCTCGCCGTCGAGGACGAGAATGCTCTTGCCCCCCATCACGCGGTCGAGCGGCGACGGCGTCACCGCCGAGTCGATCAGGTCGGGATGGGAGGCCGCGAACTCGACGTCGTCCCAACGTGTCACGAACCAGAGGCCGACGGCCGGCACGAAGCAGACGGGCGCCTCGCGCCGCATCCGCTCGTAGATCGGGTACGGGTCGGCCTCGAGCTCCTCGACGGTGATCTCCTCGGCAAAGCTCATAGCTGCTCCACTCGCTCGACGACCTCGCGACAGAACGAAGGGTAGAGAGCGACGTCGTCGATGAACTGCGACGGCTTGATGCAGAAGGTTCCGAAGCCGCGTGCCACCTGGGCGGGAATCGACGCGATCGCCGGCGCGAGCGGCGCCGTGCTCTCGTCGTCCGGGAAGGAAGCGCGCATGCCACCGACGAGCTCCAGCTCGGCCAGGTCCCGGCCGGCCGCCGCGAGACCCTCGCCGAGCACCCGGAGATCCTCGTCCGAGGGCTGGCCGAGCGGATGGAACCCGTGGGCGTAGCGCACGATCCTCTGCAGGAGCCGGGGATGGACGGATTCGCCGCCGAGCCAGAGCCGGGGGCCGTCGGGCCTCCACGCCTTCGGCTCGAGATAGGCGTCCTCGTAGGCGTAGTGCTTTCCCGCGAACGACGACGGCGTCTCGCGCCAGAGCCCCTCCCAGGCGGCGAGGTGCTCGTCGAGCAGGGCGCCCCGTTCCTCGAAGGGAACACCGAGTGCCTCGTACTCGTCCCGGTGCCAGCTGACCGTGGGCTGGACGACGAGGCGCCCCTCCGAGAGGAGGTCGAGCGTGCCGAGCTCACGGGCGAGCAGGAGCGGATGACGCAGTGGCGCGATCACGGCGCAGGCCGCCAGCCGCAGGCGGGTCGTCGCAGCCGCGATCGCCGAAAGGAGGACGAGCGAGCTGGGCCACGGCATCGTCGGATCCTGGTTTCCCGGCAGGGCGTAGTCGCGCGGGTTGCCCATGATTCCGTTCGCGCCGGCACTCGGGCCGAGGACGATGTGCTCGCTCACCATCACCGCGTCGAAGCCCGCGTCCTCGGCGATGACGGCCATCTCGACGAGTGCGCGCAGCTCGCGGGGCGGGGTGAGGGTCCAGTTCTCACTGAGAACGAGCACGAGCCGCGGCACCGTCATCGAGGCTCACCCGCGACGAGCGCCGCCGGCTCGAACCACCCTCCTGTCGGCTCCGACCGGCACGAGCCGGTGTCGTGGCCCATCGTCCGCCCGTGCCGGACGAGCCCCGTCCGCCGGCAGGCGGCGGTCATCCGGTCGTTCCGTCGGCGATCTGCAGCGTCTTCAGGTCGGAGTAGAAGTCGAGCGCGAAATCACCGCCCTCGCGGCCGATACCCGAGATTCCGATCCCCCCGAAGGGCGCCGTCAGGTCGCGGACGAGGAACGTATTGACCCACACGGTGCCCGCGCGGACGCCCCGCCCGACGCGCTCGGCCCGCTCGGCCGAGCCGGTGTAGAGGATCGCGGAGAGTCCGTAGGCGGTCGAGTTGGCGAGGGCGATTCCCTCGTCCTCGTCGGCAAAGGTCTGGAACGTCAGCACCGGCCCGAACACCTCGCGCTGCACGATCTCGCTCTCGTTCGAGCGCGGGATCACGAGCGTCGGCTCGTAGAAGAGCCCGCCCCGCTCCGCCGGCCGGCCGCCGCGGACGATCTCGTCCCCGTTCGCGCGAGCGCGCTCGACGAAGTCCGCGACGCGATGGAAATGGTCCTGGTGGATCAAGGGCGTCACCGTGGTGTCGTCATCGCGCGGGTCACCGAGCACGTGCTCGTCGGTGAAGCGGTGGAACAGCTCGAGGAACTCGTCCGCCACCGTCTCCTCGACGAGAAGGCGCGTCCCGGCGAGGCAAACCTGCCCCGCGTCGTCGAACTGGCCGGCTGCCTTGCGCGCCGCCGCCTCGAGGTCCGAGTCGGCGAAGACGAGCAGTGGGCCTTTGCCGCCGAGCTCTCCCGTGAAGGGAACGATGTTGCGCGCCGCCGCGACACCGATGTGCCGAGCGGTCTCGGGCGAGCCGGTGAACGAGATCCGGCGGACGTCCGGATGCGAGACGAGGGCTGCACCGATCTCCTCGCCGATGCCCTGGACGATGTTGAACACGCCGGCGGGGAATCCCGCCTCGTCGACGAGGTCGGCGAGCAGCGAGCACGAGAGCGGCGACCACTCGGCAGGCTTGAGGATCATCGTCGAGCCCGCGGCGAGGGCGGGCGCCGTCTTCCAGGTGGAGAGCATGAAGGGCGCGTTCCACGGTGTGATCACGACAGCCGGGCCGCTCGGCGTCCGGATCACCCTGTTCGCGGTGCCGTTCGACGACCAGACGCGCTCCTCGTAGGCGACCGCGAGGTCGGCGTAACTGCGGTAGTTGCGGGCGCCACGGTTGATCACCCGGGCCTTCAGCGAGCGAAGCAGCATGGCCATGTCGACGCACTCCACCGCAGCCAGCCGGTCGACGTTCGCGTCGATCAGATCCGCGAGCCGGTGCAGGTGGGCCGCTCGCCCGGACGCGCCGAGCGCGGCCCAGGCAGGAAATGCCTCAGCTGCCGCGGCGACGGCGAGCCCGGCTTCGAGCTCGCCGCCGCGGGCGACCTCCCCGAGCGACCGCCCGTCGATCGGCGAGACGTCCGTGAACGTGCCCTCGCTCCGCACGCGCACTCCGCCGATGTAGTGATCGGGCGAGACGTTCACCCCTTCGACGACGAGGGCGCTGCTCTGTGTCACGCGAGCCTCCCGAACGCGATCGTGCCGGGATCGACCATCGTGTGGCCGCCGTCGACGGGCATCACCACGCCGTTCACGTACGAGGCTTCGGCCGAGAGGAGCCAGGCGATCGTGGCCGCGATCTCCTCGGGCGTGCTCGGCCGCCGCAGCGGCACGTCTGTCGTCACCTCGGAGTACGCGTCCTCCCGGGAACGGCCGAGCCTCCCGGCCAGCGCGTCCATCTCCGCGTCGCCCATCGGTGTCCGCACCCAGCCGGGGCAGACGCAGTTCGCCCGGACGCCGGCCGCTCCGTGGTCGATGGCGATGCACTGGGTCAGCATCGCGAGAGCCGCTTTCGAGGAGCAGTAGGCGAGGCTGGAGGTCGAGGCCCGGAGAGCGGCCGCCGAGGCGACGCTGACGATCGCGCCCCGGCGCTCGAGCAGATGCGAGATCGCCGCCCGGGCCATCAGGAACGCTCCGGTCACGTTCGTCCGCATGACACCCTCAAACGTCTCCGGTTCGAGGTCGAGCAGCGATCCCTCGCCACCGACCCCGGCGTTGAGCACGAGGGCGTCCAGGCCGCCGAAGCGCGTGACCGTCTCGCTCACGACCCGCTCCGCGTCCGCTCCCACGCCCGTGTCACCGGCCACGGCAAGCCCGCCGATCTCGCGCGCGACCTCGTCGATCGGCTCGGGCCGCCGTCCTGTCACCGCAACGGCGTATCCATCGACCGCGAGCCGGCGCGCTACCGCCGCGCCGATGCCCGTGCCACCGCCCGTGACGAGCGCGACGCGGGTCACCCGCGCAGATCCTTCACGATCTCCTGGTCGTCGACCGTGTACCCGAACGTGAAGCGGAAGCCCTTGCCGATGCGAATCGGAGAGAGAAGGTCGTGCTCCTCGTGACCGGCTCCGAAGAGCTCGAGCGTCGCGCTCCCTTCCCACACGGGCGAGATCACGCGGTCGCGGCTGCGGGAGCGCGCGAGCTCGTGCACGGCGGGATCGTCGTGGCGTCCGGCTTCGAGGCGCGGGAAATAGCGCACGTTGACGATCGGCGGGTCGTTGTGGGTCGGCCCGGTTTCCGAGATCCGCTCCAGCGTCACCGTTGCCTCGGCGACGCGGCGCTCGTAGGCAGCGCAGGTGCCGCCGAACGTAGCGCCCTGCCGAACGCCCGGGTCGGCCGCGCAATCGAGCCCGAACGTGCGCGTGATCCAGATCGAGCCGAGCTTCTTCGGGAAGCCCTGGAGCCAGCCGCGCGTAAGGGCGAAGTCGCGGTCGACCCAGATGAACGGGCACGTCGTCACCTCCTCGCCGTCGAGCAGCGCGTTGACGACGAGGAACACCTCCTTGTACTGGGAGCGCGACGGGTCGAGCAGCTCGCCACCCGTGCCGGAGCAGGACTGCCAGTCCGCGAAAACGGCGGCGCAGCGGCCGGCATCGGGGTGCGGCTCGAGCCCGGGGGGAAGGCACGAGACGGCCTTCTCGGGATCCGCCCAGTACTCGACGACGAGAAAGTCGCCCACGTAGTGCCAGGGGGGATACGGCACGATCGAAGCACGCCCTTCCGGCGAGCGCGGGATCGTATAGCCGCGCAGCCCGGTCACCTACCCACCTCGGGAAGGACCTCGCCGAGCATCTCGCGGCTCTCCCGCTCGAACTCGACGGCAGCCGTGTCGAACCGAAAGTACGAACGTGGTGGCAACGGCCCCCACGTGTTGGACGAGTAGCGGTCGTCGGGGTACACGCGCGGCATGTGGCCCTCCTGCAGCTGTTCCATGTCGCAGTAGAGCTCGACGAAGCACGCTTCCTCGACGATTCGCACGTAGCTCGCGATGTTGCCGGCGATGCCATGGCGAGCGGGGCCCCAGCCGAGCCAGCGCCCATGGCGAGCGAGGTGGTCGAGCATGTCGCGCATCTTCCCGATGTCGACGGTCTCGAAGGCGAGATGATGGAAGTGCGCGTAGCCGACGTCGACGAGCGCCATCACGTGATGCTCGCTGTCGACGTGGAACCAGACGCCGGCCTCGTCGAGCCAGTCGGAGACACCCATCCCGAGCACCTCGGTGTAGAAGCGGGCTCCGGCGCGGATGTCGGCGGTGAGGCAGTTGACGTGGCCGAGCTTGCGCGGCCCACCAAGATGGACCGTCGTGGAGGGACGCGCGTGCTGCGGGCGCGTGTCGAGGTCGGACGAAGGCGGCCGGTAGGCCATCAGCTGCACTCCCCGCCCGTCGGGGTCGGCGACGAACAGCGATTCCTCCCGCTCCTCCCACGCGAGCCCGTGGGCCTCGAGGTGCGAGCGGGCGTCGGCGAGTGAGCAGTCGGCGGCGAGCTCGAAGGCGGAATGGTCGTGCCCCGCCGCCCCACCCTCGGTGAGCTCGAGGCAGTACGGCTCGTCGTTGCAGGCGAGCAGCGCCGTGCCGCCGGTGCGCGACCGCTCGACGAGGCCGAACTGAAGCTGCCAGCGAGGCGACGCCTCGTCCAGGTCGGCGACCCGAAGGCAGACGTGGTCGAGCCGGTGAAGCCGGATCACGGCTCGCGGCCTTCGGCGACCAGCCGCTCTGCCTCGTCCTCCGGGATCGCGAGCGCGACGTGGAGCGTCTGGGCCGAGACCTGCATCTGCTCGCCCGGCCCGGCGAGGTCGACGTCCCACGCCTCGATCGTGTTCGTGAGGCGGCCGATGCCCGAGATCTCCACCTCGACGACGTCGCCCGCCTTCATCGGCCGCGAGTTCGCGGGCGTCCCGGTCAGGAGCACGTCACCGGGCTCGAGGGTGATCAACCGGCAGAGATCGGCCAGCTGGTAGGCGACCGGAAAGAGAAGATCGTCCGCCGTCGCCTCCTGCACGACCTCGCCGTTGAGGTACGTCCGCAGGGTGAAGCTCGTCGGGTCGAACTCCTTCGCGGGAACGAGCTCGGGTCCGAGCGGAAGGAACCCGTCATGGCCTTTGACCCGGAGCATGGCGCCGCGGTCGGCGTGGCGGAAGTCGTGCATGCCGATGTCGTTGGCGCACGTGTAGCCGCCGACATAGTCCAGCACCTCGGCCATGGGCACGCCCTTCATCCTTCGCCCCACGATTACGGCGAGCTCGCCTTCGTAGTTGAGGAAGCGCGAGCCCTTGGCCATCAGCACGGGTCGGCGATGGCCGTTCAACGTCGTCGGCGGCTTCACGAAGTACGACGGCTCGGGTGGGGTCCGCGCGTCGTACTCGCGCACCCGGCTCTCGTACGTGAGGTGCACGGCGAGGATCTTCGACGGCTGCGCCGGCGCGAGGTAGGTCGCCGTCGCCTCGGCGACGCGGACACCGTTCGAGAGGACGATCTCGTTTCCCTCGAGCGCGCCCCAGTGCGGCTCGCCGTCGAGCTCGATCCGGACGGAGCGCCGGTCGGGCTCAGAGATGGGATGCATATTCCTCGATCTCCCACTGCGACACGACCTCGACATCGAACTCGCCCACGGCCTCCGTGAACCGCTCGACCTCGAACCGCTTCATCGCGACGAAGGTGGAGACGAGCTGCGAGCCGAGCATGTCGGTCAGGATCGTGTCGGCCTCGAGCGCGTCGAGCGCCGCACCGAGCTCGGCGGGCAGGGTCGAGCCGGCGTGGGCCTCGTCGAGGCGGTATGCATCGCCGACGACCGGCTCCGGCGGGGCCAGCCCCCGCTCGATCCCGTCGAGGCCCGCGAGCAGGAGCGCCGCCGTGATCAGGTGGGGGCACGCGGAGCCGTCGCCCGTGCGGACCTCGACCCGGGAACGGGAGCCGCGCTCGTTCGGGACACGGCAGAAGGCGGTGCGGTTGTCGTGGCCCCAGTTCGCATGCGTCGGGGCGAGGCTGTCGGGCAGGATCCGCTTGTAGGCGTTGATCGTCGGCCCGAGGATCGCCTGCAGCCCCTGGGCGTGCTCGATCACGCCCGCGATGAAGTTCGCGGCGAGCGGGCTCAAGCCGTCCGGGCCTCCGCTGTCCGCGAACGCGTTGCGGCCGCTCTCGTCGTTGAGCGAAAGGTGCACGTGAAACCCGGAACCGCCCTGGTCGGCGAAAGGCCGACCCATGAACGTCGCCAGCATCCCCTCGCGCACGGCGATCTCCTTGACCGCCGCCTTCAGCATGAAAGCGCGATCGGCGGCGTCGAGCGCATCGGAGTGCTTGATGTTGATCTCGTACTGCGAGTTCATGAACTCGTGGTTGGCGGCGAAGGCGTCGAGGCCGAGCTCGTCGCACCAGAGCAGCATCCGCAGGACGATCTCGCGCGGATCCGAGACCGCGCCGACCGTGTAGACGCGCGAGAACTCGTCGACGTAACGCCGCAGCCCATTCGGCGCAGAGGCGTCGCGCTCGGCGAGGAAGAACTCGAGCTCCGGCGCCACGATCGGCTCGAGGCCCCGCGCGGCGTACGCGGCGACGACCCGCCGCAGGAGAGCGCGGGGGCAGGAGGGGAAGTGATCGGCTCCGTCGAGCGTCCACGCCTCGCCGAGGCACCAGGCGACCTCCGGCTGCCAGGGCACCGAGCGCAGCGTGTCGAGGTCGGGCTTGACGGCCAGGTCGACGTACCCCTCGTCCCCACCGACGACCGGCGTGTGCCGCAGGTCCGTGCCCATCACGGCCGCGCAGAACGCGACGCCCTCTTCGCACATGCCGGCGAAGTGGCCGATCGGGATGTCCTTGCCGCGGGCAACGCCGTGGAGATCGGTGTAGAGCAGGCGCACGGCGCGCACGCCCAGGCCGCTCATCGTCCTCGTCGCCGCTTCGGCCTCGTGGTGCTGGGTCAAGTCCAATCCTCCTTGTCAGTCACGAGCGCACGCGCACGGGCAGGCGCTTGACCCCGTTGAAGAAGTTCGAGCGCAACCTCGTCGGCGCGCCTGCCAGCTCGATCCGGTCGAGGTACGGGATCATCTCCTCCAGCCAGATCTTCACCTCCAACCGGGCCAGGTGCGCCCCGAGGCAGAAATGCGGGCCTCCGAGGCCGAACGTGAGGTGACGGTTCGGCTGCCGACCGAGGTCGAGGCGGTACGGGTCGGCGAACTTCTCCTCATCGTAGTTCCCCGAGGCGTACCACACCGTCACCTTATCCCCGGCCATGATCCGCTGGCCGTGCACCTCGACGTCGCGCACCGCCGTGCGCCGGAAGTGGTGCACCGGATGCGCCCGCCGCAGGATCTCGTCCGCGGCCGCGGCGGCGAGCGAGGGATCGGCGATCAGCCTCGCGCGCTCCTCCGGATGTTCGAGGAGGTCGATCAGGCCGAGGCTGATCGTGTGCCTCGTCGTCTCGTTGCCGGCGGTCGTGAGCAGGATGAAGAAGAGCCCGAACTCGTGCTCGGAGAGCCGCGAGCCGTCGATCTCGGCCTCGACGAGCCGCGTCGTGACGTCGTCGCGCGGATCCGAGCGCCGCGCCTCGCCGAGGCGGCAGCCGTACTCGATCAGCTCGGGCGCGAACGGGCTCGAGAACGGGAGCAGGCGGATCGAGGGATCGTTCTTGGTCAGCTCGAGCAGGTTGTCCTCGCCCACCACCTCGGGGTCGGTGTTCCCGAGCAGCTTGTCGCCGAGCTCGATCAGGAGCCGCCGGTCGTCGACGGGCAGGCCCATGATCTCGGAGAAGACCCACATCGGGATCTCCGAGGCGACGTCCTCGACCCAGTCGAACGCGTCGTGCTCGAAGGCCTGGGCGAGGATGCCGCTGGCGAGGCCGCGGATCCGCTCCTCGTAGGTGTTCACGACCCGGGGCGTGAAGCCCTTGTTGACGAGAGCCCGGAGGCGCGTGTGGGCCGGCGGGTCCGTGTCGAGCATCGACTTGCGTGCCTCGACCTCCTCCGGCGTCAGGTCTTCGAGCGACGTGCCGCCGGCCTCCGACGAGTACGTCTCCCAGTCCTTCGACACCTGGACGATGTCGTCGTAGCGGCTGAACACCCAGAAGCCGTTGCCGTCGACCTCGGGCTGCCAGAAGAGCGGCGCCTCCCGGCGGAGCAGCGTCAACCAGTTGTAGGGAACCCCCTCCTCCCAGGCGTCGAGATCGGTCAGGTCGACGTCGTCGAGGGCGAGCCCCTCGAGCGAGGGGCCGGCCGTGGTGGCCGCCCGGGCGACCGTCTCGGAGACGTGGTCCTCGCGCTCGTGCACCGCCACGGCGGCGGCGGGTGGCGGGGCGAGCCTGACCTGCAGCACCCCCTCGTCGACACGAGCCTCGAAGATCGGCAGCGGCTCGAGCGCCGGCGGGCTGAGCACGTCGCCCGTGCGCAGGTCGAACTCGGACGCATGGCACGGGCAGACGATCAAGTTGCCCTCGAGCTCGCCGTCCGAGAGCGAGCACTCCTCGTGCGTACACGTGTCCTGGAACGCGACCCACCCGTCCTCGGTGCGGCCGACGCAGACCGCCGCGCCCTCGACCTCGACCCTGCGCAGGTAGCCGACGGCGACCTCTTCGGCGGTCTCGACGCTATGCCAGGCGAGCTCGCTCATTCGATCCGGCCCCTACTGCGCGTTCGGATCGAGGGCCGACGGTCCCGGGGGGATTGGCCTGCCGAGAGCAGCACGAGGACTTCCCCCACCGGCCTCGCCCGCCGAGCCCTGGTCCGTCTGGCGCATCTCGATCCGCCCTCCGTGGTGGTCGTCGTCCGGGCGCACGGTGCGGTACGCCCACCTCGGCGGCCACGATATAGCGTCAGCGCATCGTCGGGGAGTGATCGCCGCGCGACCACAGCCCCCGGTCAGTCGAGCGCGAGGTCGACCCGCCGCACCGTCTGCTCGTGATCCGAGCCGAGCGCTTCGTCGATCTTGGTCTTCAGCTCGCCGGAGGCGAAGAGCTCCTCCGTGATATCGGCGCCGCCGATCAGCTCGCCCTTGACGAAGACCTGTGGGATCGTCGGCCACTCGCTCAACGCTGTCAGCTCCTGGCGGATGCGCGGATCGGGGAGCACGTCGACGGCGGTGATCGGGGCGCCTGCCTGCCAAAGGGCCTGGAGAGCACGCATCGAGTTGCCGCACGCAGGCGCCTCGGGCGTTCCCTTGATGAAGACCGCGACCGGCTCGCTGTCGATTACCTGCTTGATCTGATCGTGCAAGGTGCTCATGCGGTTCCCTTCGTTCGGATGCGCAGCTCGTGGATGGTGCCGTCGGCGAGCGGGCCGGCGAGCGCGGCGTTGACCAGCTTGTGCTGCTGGATCAGCGGGATCCCGTTGAACGCCTCGGCCGTGACGGTGACCTGGAAATGGTCGCCACCTCCCGTCCTGTCCTCGACGTCGACCGTCCCTCCCGGGAAGGCCTGGTCGAGCAGGTCGCGGATCAGGTTCGCTGCCATTGCAATGATGCTAACGATGACTGGCCGGACAACCTTCCTCCTGTCGCTCCCCGAGCGGCTCGTCCGCTCGGTCTTCGCCCTCGTCGGCGGCGGCGTCCACGAGACCGCCGAGCTCCTGCTGCCGCGCCTCGTCCGCCGCTCACGGCTCTACGAGGCGACGGCCAAGAACCTGCTGCGGGTCTCGATCGAGCTCGTCGGCGGGGTCGACGCGGCTCCGGGAGCGGCGGACGAGTACGAGCCGGACCCGAAACGGCTGGCGGTTCGGAAGACGGCGGGCAACGCTGTCGAGCTCGGTTCCATCGCCGCGTTCGGCTTCTCACCGCTGTGGCTCCTCGCCGCCGGGGCTGACGTCACCCGCGGGACCCGCGTCTACCTCGACGCATTCGTCCGCGAGCTGGAGGTCACCGGGGTACTGGCGCCCGGAACGCAACTCGGCACGGTCGATGAGCTCCTCGCGGCGCTGGAGGGGAGCTCGGGCTCCGCCGCCCGGCTGATCGACATCCCGCCCCTCGAGCTCGCGGCCCTTCGACGCTCGCTCGCCGAGCTTCGGCAGGACGCGAGCGGCCTGCCCGCTCCGCCGGAGATGGCGGCGCTCTTCGACGGGCTTCGCGCGCAGGCGAGGAGGGAGCGCCGGAACCTCCTCGACGTGTCGACGGGCGTCGGGATCGCGTTCTTCAACTCCGCCCGCCATGTCGGCCGCCAACACCTCCTCGATCCCTACGGTGAGGATCTGAAACCCGTGCGAGACGAAGGCTTCGGCGCCTATGCGGCGCGTGTCGCACGGCCGTACGGCTCGGCGGTCGCCCGTCATTTCGACCCGGAGCGCCGAAGCCTGACCGAGCGGGGCATCGCCCGGGTTCGCGGGCAGCGGCTGAAGCGCGCTCCCTCACTCGAGCCGCTCTCGCGGGAGCATCATCACGAGCTCTCGCTCGCCCGTGGCCTTCGCCGTGCCGCCAAAGCTCCGCCGGACGAGAGGCTCGCAGCAGCCGCAGCCTACTCCGACCACTTCTTCGGGACGACCCTCGAGCACTTCAGGGTCGAGGAAGAGATCGTCTTCCCGGCCTACGTCCGCCAGGGCGGTGCATCGGCAGTCCTCGACCGCATCCTGCAGGAGCACATGGAGCTTCGCGGCCTCGCCCTCGAGGTGCGGGCGCAGGTGGCGGCAGGCGAGATCGCGCCCGAGACGCTGACCGCACTGGGAACGTTGTTGCGGGATCACGTCCGGCTCGAGGAGCGCGAGCTCTTCGAGGAGATCCAACTACTCGTGCCCGACGACGAGCTGCGACGCGTGGAGGCGTCGATCTGACGGGGCCGGTCGCGAGGCGGGTCGACGTCGGGGAGCTCGAGGCGGTCGCGCGCGCCTGGGAGCTGAGCGTCGGTGAAGAGCTATCTGCCCGGTCGCTCGGCCGGATCGTCGAGGTGACGACGCGTGAGGGGCGGGCGGCGGTGCTGAAGCTTCTGTCGCCTTCGGCTCGAAGCCGGAGCGAGGTGGCGGCGCTTCGGGCCTGGGACGGCGCCGGCGCTCCGCGACTCCTGGCCCACGACGCCGAGAGCGGGGCGATCCTGCTCGAGCGGATCAGCCCTGGGTCGAGGGCGGAAGATGCCTCTCCGGCAGCAGTGGCCGAACTGCTGAAACTTCTCCACGCTCCCCCGCCCGAAGGGGTTCCCGAGCTGGACGAGATCGTGGCGCGCCGGATCGAGCAGGCGGCGCTCGAGGGGCGCAGCTCGGGTCGCCGCATTGCCTGGGCTCGGAGCTGCCCACACCCGGCTCGTCGCCGACCCGGCAGCTGAGGTGGTCGTCCACGGTGACTTCGACGGCCGCAGCCTCTTGCGTTGCGATCGCCGCGGCATCTGCGCGGTCGGCCCACGGGCTGCTGCGGGCGACCCGCTCTACGACGCGGCGACCTGGATTCACGACGCGGGGCGTCCCGGGCGGCGCGCGCGCTTCGACGCACTCGCGACCGCGCTGTCGCTCGCCGACCCCGGCCGCGCGCGCCTGCGCGACTGGTGCGGGATCGTCGCCGTCATCGGCTGAGCGAACCTCGCCGCGGCGCTGCACCGCGGCCACCGGAGCCCGGCACGCCGTACACTGGAACCATGGCTCACCCGGACTCCTTCGGCGCGCGCTCGACGCTCTCCGTCGGTGGCAGGGAGCTCGAGATCTTCCGCCTCGACGCCCTCCAGGCGCGCTACGACGTCGCCCGCCTGCCCTACACCCTGCGCGTCCTGCTCGAGAACGTTCTTCGCCGCGAGGACGGCGCCACGGTTACGGCGAAGGACGTCGAAGCGGTGGCCGGCTGGAACGCCACGGCCGAGCCGGCCGACGAGATCAACTACAACCCCGCGCGCGTCCTGCTGCAGGACTTCACCGGCGTGCCCGCGGTCGTCGACCTCGCCGCGATGCGAGCCGCGATGGCGGAGCTCGGTGGCGACCCGCAGAAGATCAACCCGCTGATCCCCGTCGAGCTCGTGATCGACCACTCCGTCCAGGTCGACGACTTCGCCACCCGGTTCTCGATCGAGCGCAACTCCGAGCTCGAGTTCAGCCGCAACCGAGAGCGCTACGCCTTCCTCCGCTGGGGCCAGGGCGCCTTCGCCAACTTCAAGGCGGTGCCGCCGAACACGGGCATCTGCCACCAGGTCAACCTCGAGTTCCTCGCCCGAGTGATCGAGGAGCGCGACGGCCAGGCGTTCCCCGACACCGTCGTCGGGACCGACTCCCACACCACGATGGTGAACGGGCTCGGCGTGCTCGGCTGGGGTGTCGGCGGGATCGAGGCCGAAGCGGCCATGCTCGGCGAAGCGATCTCGATGCTGGTCCCGCAGGTCGTCGGCTTCAGGTTGCACGGCTCGCTGCCCGAGGGCGCAACCGCGACCGATCTCGTCCTCACCGTGACCCAGATCCTGCGCCAGACCGGCGTCGTCGGGAAGTTCGTCGAGTACTTCGGTCACGGCCTCGCCGGGCTCCCGCTCGCCGACCGGGCCACGATCGCGAACATGTCGCCCGAGTACGGCGCTACCTGCGGCTTCTTCCCCGTCGACGAGGAGACGTTGCGTTACCTGCGGCTGACGGGCCGCAGCGACGACCGGATCGCCCTCGTCGAGGCTTACTGCCGGGAGAACGGGCTCTGGCACGACCCCGAGGAGCAGCCCACCTATTCGCAGGTGGTCGAGCTCGACCTCTCGACCGTGGAGCCGTCGCTCGCCGGCCCGCGACGGCCGCAGGACAGGGTGCCGCTCGCCGAGGCGAAGCGCTCCTTCCACGAGTCGCTGGCCTCGTTCGGCGTCGACTACGGCACGGCGGTCGACGAGGCCATCGCCGAGAGCTTCCCGGCCAGCGACCCGCCGTCGACGGCGAATCCCGCCGCGGTGGCCCCGACCGGAGAGCAGGAGGTCGCCGTCGCCGCCGTGGCCGACGTGCCGCGCCGCAGCGTCGCGTGCGAGATCGAGGGCGAGAGGGTGCAGATCACCGACGGCGCGGTCGTGATCGCGGCGATCACCTCGTGCACGAACACCTCGAACCCCGCTGTCATGATCGCGGCCGGGCTCCTGGCCAGGAAGGCCGTCGAGCGCGGCCTCGCGCGGAAGCCCTGGGTGAAGACGAGCCTCGCCCCTGGCTCCAGGGTCGTGACCGACTACTACGAGAAGGCAGGCCTGACGCGCTATCTCGACGAGCTCGGCTTCAACACGGTCGGCTATGGCTGCACGACCTGCATCGGGAACTCCGGCCCCCTGCCCGAGGCCGTCTCGAAGGCCATCGCGGACGGCGATCTCGTCGCCTGCTCCGTCCTCTCCGGCAACCGGAACTTCGAAGCGCGCGTCCACCCGGAGGTGAAGGCGAACTACCTAGCCTCGCCCCCACTCGTCGTCGCCTACGCGCTCGCCGGGACGATGGACGTCGACCTCGTGACGGAGCCCCTCGGGCACGGCAGCGACGGCGAGCCCGTGTTCCTCGCCGACCTCTGGCCGTCCCCGGCCGAGGTGGCGGAGACGATGGCGTCGGCGATCGGTCGGGAGATGTTCGTCGCCACCTACGCGAACGTGTACGAGGGCGATCCGGCGTGGCGCGAGCTGCCGGTGCCAGAGGGCGAGTTGTTCGAGTGGGAAGACGACTCGACGTACGTCCGCCTGCCGCCGTACTTCCAGGGCATGCCTGCGACCGCGGGCGGCGATCTCCGATATCGCCGGCGCGCGCTGCCTCGTCGCGATCGGCGACTCGGTCACGACCGACCACATCTCGCCCGCGGGCTCGATCAAGACCGAGGCGCCGGCAGGGCAATACCTGCTGGAGCACGGGGTCGAGCGGGCCGACTTCAACTCGTACGGCTCCCGCCGCGGCAACCACGAGGTGATGGTGCGGGGCACGTTCGCGAACGTGCGCCTACGGAACCAGCTCGTGCCCGGCGCCGAGGGCACCTGGACGGTGCATGTGCCCTCCGGCGAGGAGATGACGATCTTCGCGGCCGCCGAGCGCTACCTGGCGGAGGGGACGCCGACGATCGTGCTCGCCGGCAAGGAGTACGGCTCCGGCTCGTCGCGCGACTGGGCCGCGAAGGGCCCGAACCTGCTCGGCGTCCGGGCGGTGATCGCCGAGAGCTACGAGCGGATCCACCGCTCGAACCTGCTGATGATGGGGATCCTGCCGCTCCAGTATCTCCCGGGTGAGAGCCGCGAGTCGCTCGGCCTCAGCGGCCGCGAGACGTTCTCGGTCGGCGGGCTCGAGGACGGCGAGGCGCGCGAGGTCACCGTCACCGCCGACGGAAAGAGCTTCCAGGCGATCCTGCGCCTCGACACGCCGCGTGAGCGCGAGTACGTCCGCCACGGCGGCATCCTCCCGTACGTGCTGCGGCGCCTGCTGGCTGCCTAGCCGGCGGGCTGCGGATCAGCGCTACTCTCGCCCGGTCGTGAGCGAGCCAGAGCGATCGTGGGGCATCGACCCCGTCCCCGAGCGCCTGCGCGTCCTCGGCGCCCTGGATCTCGGGCTCCTCTGGGGCAACCTCGGGATCTCGCTCCTCGTCGTCGTCGCGGGAGCGATCCTGGTGCCCGCGCTTTCGCTTCCCTCCGCGATCGTTGCGATCGCGGTCGGCTGCCTCGTCGGCAACGCCATGCTCGCGGTCGCCGCGTTGATCGGCGCCCAGGCCCGCGTGCCGGCGATGGCGCTCATGCGCGCGCCACTCGGATCGCGCGGCTCCTTCCTGCCGACCGTGATCAACGTCGTCCAGTGCCTCGGCTGGACGGTGTTCGAGCTGCTCGTGATCGCCACAGCTGCAGCGGCCCTGTCGGACCAGCTGTTCGGCGTCCGGGCGCAGTGGGCGTGGACGCTCGTCTTCGGCGCCGCTGCGCTCGCGCTGGGGCTGCTGGGCCCGATCGGCGTCGTTCGCACCGTGCTCCGACGCGTTGCCGTCTGGGTGATGCCCGTCGCGATCGCCTACCTGGTCTGGTGGGCCCTCACGGGCGGGGGTCTCGCCGCCGCGTGGGACCGTCCCGGCACGGGTGGCCTCTCGGTCTGGCAGGGGATCGACATCGTGATCGGCGTCACCGTCTCGTGGGTCCCGCTCGCAGCCGACTACACCCGCTTCGCCCGCACCCCTCGCGCGGCCTTCTGGGGCACGGGGATCGGCTATCTCCTCCCCGACGCCCTCCTGCTCGCCCTCGGCGCGGTCATCCTGCTGACGCGCGACATCGGGGACGCGTCGGCGCTGCCTGCCGCAGTCGCCGCGGGCGGGCTCGTGGCGCTACTCGCCCTGCTCGCCCTCACCGTCGGTGAGACGGACGAGGCGTTTGCGAATGCCTACTCGGGCGCAGTCTCGCTTCAGAACCTCTTCCCCGCGGCACCCCAGCGCCTGCTGGTCGTCGGCACCACGGCGGCCGGCACCGCCGGCGCGCTCGCCCTCGAGCTGACGAGCTTCCAGTCGTTCCTCTTCCTGCTCGGCTCCTTCTTCGTACCGCTGTTCGCGGTGCTGCTCGCCCAGTGGCTGCTCGCCGGCCGCACGCTCTCGGCGGACGACGTCTTCGGCGGGCCTGCCTGGCGGCCGGGCGTGATCGCAGCCTGGTTCGTCGGATTCGGTACGTACCAATGGCTTTCGCCCACGGGCCCTGCGTGGTGGGTCGAGCAGGTGCAGCGACTCGACCCGCCCGCCTGGGGACTGGGCGCCACCCTGCCGAGCTTCGTCGCGTCGCTCGCCGTCGGCCTGGTGGCCGTCGGCAGCCTCGCGCCGCCGCGCGTGAGGCGCCGCGCCCGGCGCCCGACCGGAGGGAAGCAGACTCGGGAATGTGCCTCGCGCCCGCGTGCCGCTCGGGCGCGATGATGGGCGAGAGCCGACTAGCATCGGGCCCATGCCGCGAGCCGCGATCGTCGGGAACCTCGCTCTCGACGTCGTCGCGGGCGCACCGGAGCGGCCCGGCGGGATGGTCTGGTACTGCGCGCGGGCTCTGAACGAGCTCGACCCGGGCGCCGACGCCGTCCTCGTCTGCCGATCCGCCGTCGAGGATCGCGAGCGGATCGTGCCGCGCCTGGAGCAATTCGGGTTCCCGATCGTCTGGCATCCGGCCGGCCGAACCGCGCGCTTCTCGTTCCACTACGAAGGCGACCGGCGGGTCATGGAGATCGATTCCCTCGCCGATCCGTGGACCCCCGAGGATGTCGGCGGCTGGGCCGGAGCGGCCGTCGGAGACGCCGACTGGGTCGTCGTGGGCGCGCTCACGCGCAACGACTTCCCTCTCCCGACGCTCGCCGCGCTCGGCCGCCAGGGCCGTCGCCTCATCGTCGACGCCCAGGGGCTCGTCCGGCGAGGGCAGGTCGGCCCCCTCGTCTGTGACGGCGAGATCGATCGTGAGGTGCTCCGGCAGATAACCGTCCTCAAGCTCAATGACGAGGAGGCGGAGCAGCTCTGCGGCGGCACCGGCGAGGCCGCTCTCCGCACGCTCGCCATCCCCGAGGTCGTCCTCACGCTCGGCTCGGAGGGAGCGCTGATCGTGGCAGGAGACGCGACGACGCACGTCGACGCGATCCCGCTCGACGAACCCGTCGACCCGACCGGCGCAGGGGACTCGTTCCTGCTCGCCTACGCGGTCGCCCGACAGCGCGGCGCGGCTCCCGGCGAGGCAGGGCACTTCGCGAGCCGGTTCGTCTCGACGATCATCGCCCGCTGATGGAGGTCTGGGCGGCAACCACGGTGGGGACCGTGCTCGTCGACCTCGAGACGGGGGACGCCGAGCTCGTCGAGGCTGCACCTCCGACCCCGCGGGCCGTGTCCGTCTCGCTGCCGCTCGTCGTCACGTCCGACCAGGTCGGCGCCAGGATCGCGGCCGTCGTCGACCGGCGTCCTCCGCTGCTGCTCTCCGACGATGCCGGGCAGACCTGGCGCGAAGCAGGCGGCGGCCTACCGGCGGGAACCGCGATCGCGATCGACGAGGACGACCCCGACAGGATCGTGTTCGCTTCGGAGTCCCGGATCTACGTCTCCGAAGATGGCGGTCGGTTCTGGCGCGGCGTCGAACTGGAGCTGATCGGCGTCACCGCGGTCGCATTCGTCCCCTGAGGGCGCCTCGCTGCGACCGCTCCTGGCCTAGAGCCGGAACTCCCCCCGCGCCACGGTGACGGCCTGACCGCCAACCTCGACCCGGTCGATCAGCCCGTCGCCCCCCTCGGCGCGCGCATAGAGCGTCGCCGGTCGCCCGATCGCCGCTCCCTGCGAGATCGTGATCTCCTCGCCCCAGGCGATCCGGTCGTGCCGGGCGAGGTGGCAGGCGAGAGGGCCGGCCGCGGAGCCGGTCGCCGCATCCTCCCCCGATGCCCAGAACATCCGCGTCGTCCACGCCGTGCCGGAGCCCGCGAAGCAGTTCACGCCCGTGAACCCGAGCGCCGCGACGGCCGCCGTGTCGGGTTGGAGCTCGGCGACCGCGCGCTCCGAGTCGAGCGCGACGAAGAGGTGGGTGGCACCGTTGTCGTAGAGCTCGACCGGCAGCTCGGAGCCTTCGATCCCGAGTGCCGCGAACAGCGCGCCGGTGTCGGCGTACGGCACGATCGACGGCACCGGTTGCTCCATGCGACCGAACACGATCCGTCCCGACTCGTCCCGCTCGAGGACGACAGGCACATTGCCCCGGCCGGTCTCGAGCGTGATCACTCCGAGCTGGAGCGGGGCGCCGAGGACGAAAGCAGTGCCGAGCGTGGGGTGACCTGCGAACGGCAGCTCCACGAACGGCGTGAAGATCCGGATCCGGACGTTGCCCCCGGCCTCGGGCGGAAGGACGAAGACCGACTCGCTGAACCCGACCTCGAGCGCGAGCGCCTGCATGGTCGAGTCGTCGAGGTTCCGTGCATCGGTGAAGACCGCGAGCTGGTTGCCGCTCAGGGGGGTGTCGGTGAAGACGTCGGCGATGACGTAGCGGAGCGTGCGCACCGCCTCAGCCTATCCGGACGATGTCGGCCTGTCGGCCGGCTCGTGCGGCTCGGCGCGGCGCTCTTCCTCGACCCATTTGGGGTGGTGGTCACGCGCCCAGTCCTCGTCGACCTCCCCCGTCGTGATCCCACGCAGGGCGTGCCTCGTCGACGGGTGGATCAGCGCCAGGTAGAGGTGGCCGACGAGCAGCCCCACCGAGAGGAACGTGAGGACATCATGGACGGTGCCGGTGCCGGCAAAGATGAAGCGGTGGTCGCGTTCGCCCAGCCAGAGGAAGAATCCGGACAGGGTGAACAGGAGCGCGAACGCCACCGTCAGCAGCGCGTTGAGCTTCTGGCCGGCGTTGAACCGGCCCTGCGGCGCCCTGCGGCCGCGCAGCCAGCGGCGGTCGTCGCGATCGATCGTCTCGATCTCGCGCCAGTCGGTTGCAAGGCGCTTCCGGTCGCCGAGTAGGACGATCAGGACGATCGCGACAGCCCACGCGACGGCGACCCAGAGGTGGATTCCCCTGACGAGCAGGCGGCGGTTGACGAGCGTCGAGAGAGCGGGCAGATACAGGATCATTCCGGTCGCGAGCAGCGCGAAGAACGCCGACGCGTGCACCCAGTGCAGCGTCCGCTCGGTCCAGGTGAAGCGCGCGATCCGGGCGGGCGCGACCGCCTCAGAGGCCATTCGAGCGCCCGAGCCAGGCATCTGCGTCGTACCCGTGCTGCTCCCAGTAGCCACGCGGGGGCGGCGGGGTGCGAAGCTCGATGTGGTCGACCCACTTGACGCTCTTGTAGCCGTACATCTGCGGCATCACGAGCCGGACCGGCGCCCCGTGCGGCCGCGAGATCGGGCCACCGTCCATCTCGTAGGCGAGCATCACGTCCGGGAGCAGCGCCTGAGGAAGCGTCAGCGAGTCCTCGTACGGTGACTCCGCCGAGACGAACCGGAGGGCCCCGGCGCTCGCCTTGGCGCCCGAGGCGGCGAGCAGGTCCTTGATCCGGACGCCCGCCCAGCGCACGTCCTTGACCGACCAGCCGGTGACGCAGTGGAAATCCGAGACCTGATCCGCACGCGGCATCGCCTTCAGGTCGGCCAGCGAGAAGCTCCGTGGCGCGTCGACGAGCCCGTCCACCCGGAGGCGATAGGCCGCCGGGTCGATGTTCGGCATCGTCGCTCCGACCGTGTAGATCCGCCAGCCGGACGAGGGCACGATGGCCGACACGGACGTCGGCACGGCGCGGTCGAGCACCCCGGTGAGGTCCTTGGCGAAGAAGAGGCCTGCGGTGCCGACCCCGAGGATTCCAAGGAAGCCGGCCCGTCCGATCGTGCGATCCCTCATGGTTTCGACTCCGTCCGTCGCTCGTCTCGGCCTTTCGACCTGTTGTCATGGTAACGACGCCCGTCACGGGATTCCTTACGGCGGCCTTACGGCTGACCGACCCGGCGGTTGCCCCTATCCTGCTGCTCGTGCACATCTACCTCTGCAGGCACGCCGAGGCCGCATCCGGCGAGCCGGACGAGTTGCGTGAGCTGACGCCCGCTGGCGCTCGAGCAGGCCCGCTCTCTGGGAGAGCGGCTCGCCGCGCTGCCCGAGCCCCCGCTGCTCGTCCTGACGAGCCCGCTCGCCCGCGCCCGGCAGACCGGGGCAGAGATCGCCGGCGCCACCGGAGCCACGCTTCGGGTCGAGGAGGTGCTGGCGCCAGGGGCGACAGCCTCGGCGCTCGCCGCCGCGCTCGGCGAGGAGCTCGGCCCGATCGCAACCGTCGGGCACCAGCCCGACTGCTCCGAGATCGCGCTCGCCGTGCTCGGCCGCGATCCGGGCTTCCCGGTCGCCGGCATGGTGGAACTGGAGCTAGGCACGTGACAGCCCTCGTCGTGAGGGACCTCCGCAAGAGCTACGGAACCCTCGAGGCCCTCGCTGGGATCAGCTTCACCGTCGAGCCGGGCGAGGTGTTCGGCCTCCTGGGGCCGAACGGCGCCGGCAAGACGACGACGGTCGAGATCCTCGAGGGGTACCGGAGCCGCGACGGCGGCGACGTGACGGTGCTCGGCCTCGACCCGGAGCACGGAGGCACGGAGCTGCGCGAGCGGATCGGGGTCGTGCTGCAGTCCTCCGACCTGCCGGCCTCGCTCACCGTGCGCGAGGTGCACCGGATGTTCGCCGGCTACTACGCCCGACCACGCGACGTTGACGAGGTGATCGAGCTCGTCGGCCTGGGCGAGAAGAGCGGCGCGCGGGTGAAGACGCTCTCCGGTGGCCAGAAGCGCCGGCTCGACCTGGGCGTCGCACTGGTCGGCGACCCCGAGCTCCTCTTCCTCGACGAGCCGACGACAGGTTTCGACCCTGCCGCCCGGCGCACTGCCTGGGAGCTCGTGCGCTCGCTGCGCGCGCTCGGGAAGACGGTCCTGCTGACGACCCACTACCTGGACGAGGCCCAGCAACTGGCCGACCGGGTCGCGGTGATCCGCGACGGACGGATCGTCCAGCAGGGCTCCCCCGCCGAGCTGATCGGCGTGGCGCCGAAGGTCGAGATCCGCTACCGCGAAGACGGGCGCCAGGTCGTCCTCGCGACCGACGAGCCGACGAAGGTGCTCGCCGAGCTGACGGCTGCGGCCGTGGCGGCCGGCCGGGAGCTCGAGTCGCTCGAGGTCGTGCGCCCGTCGCTCGAAGACGTGTATCTCGACCTCGTCGAGAACGGCACGGCCGGCGAGTGAGGCTCTTTCTCCACGAGCTGCGCAACCAGCAGCGGCTCTTCTGGCGCAACCGGGAGTCGGCGGTGTTCGTCTTCATCTTCCCGCCGATGCTCTTCCTCCTCCTCGGCGCCGTCTACGGCGGCCGGATCGAGGGCTTCCCGGCAGCAGACGTCCTGCTCGTCGGGCTGATCGGATACGGCTGCGCCAACACCGCGTTCGCGGGCCTCGCGATCACGCTCGTGATCCGCCGCGAGAGCGGCGTGCTGAAGCGGATCCGCGCCACACCGCTGCCGACCGTCACCTACCTGGCCGCCATGCTCGCATCGACGCTCGCCGTGTTCGTGCTGCAGATGGCGGTCACGATCGCGCTCGGCCTCTCCCTGTACGGGGCCCAGGGCCCCGAGAACTGGCTCGGGATGATTCCCGTCGTCCTCCTCGGTGCGGCCGCCTTCGCGGGCCTCGGGTTCGGCGCCACGGCCCTGATCCGCTCGTCCGAGGGAGCATCGGCGGTCGTCAACCTGATCGTGCTGCCGATGGCCTTCCTGTCCGGTTCCTTCGGCCCGACGCGAAGCTACCCCGAGGTGCTGCGCTGGGTGGCGGACGTCCTGCCCCTGACCTACCTCGTCGACCTGATGAAGGGCGTCTACCTGAAGGGCGAGCCCTTCCTCGATCACCCCCGCGAGCTCGCCGTGCTAGCGGCCTGGGGCATCGCCGGGGCATTGATCGCCTGGCGCCGCTTCGGCTGGGAGCCACGCGAGCGGTGAGAGACCGATGACCTCGGCACCGTTCGGCGCGCCCGAGATCGTCGCCGCCGTCGCGGGTGCGGAGCGAATCCTCGACGTCGGCTGCGGTAGCGGTCGCCTCACCGTCGCGCTCGCAGGCGCCGGCGCCGCCGTCACCGGCATCGACACGAGCGCGGGCCAGCTCGAAGTCGCTCGCGAACGCGCCGCCGCGGCCGCCGTCGAATTGACGCTCCTGGCGGCGGACTTCAACGGCCCGCTTCCGTTTGCCGACGCCTCGTTCGACGCCGTCACGAGCCGGCTCGCGCTGATGGCGGCAGACGATCCCGTCGCCACGCTCACGGAGGTGCGGCGCGTGCTCGAGCCGGGCGGACGCATCGTCACCGTGCTCTGGGCCGCGCCCGCGGAGAACCCGTGGTTCGCGGTTCCGCGCCAGGTGGTCGCCACCGTGCTCGGCGCGGAGCGGGCGAGCTTCGCCCGTGCTTTCGGCCGGCTCGGCGAGCCCGAGGAAGCGGCCGAGGTGCACCGCGCGGCAGGGTTGAGCGAGGTGGCGGCGGTGCGATTGCACGGCCTGCGCACGGCGGAGAGCCCCGGCCACTACTGGAACACGCTGACCGAGGAGATCGGCCACTTCGGGCGCATTGCCGCCGCGGTCGACGAGGGCGAGCGGCAGGCGCTCGCCGACGAGCTCGAAGCGGCGCTCGAGCCGTTCCGCGACGGCGACCGGATCGCGCTCCCCCGCACGCTCGTGCTCGTCACGGCCTCGAGGTAGCGGGCAACCACGGGTGGCCACGTCACGCGGGCGTCGTCGCGCGCCCGCGTGACGTGCCCCCGGGGAACTAGATCCGCGTCGGCTTGGAGCGGCCGATCGCCTTGCCGTCCGCGTCGAGCGCCACCGCCTGCGCCCACTTCGCGCCGCCCGGGCGGCCGAGGAACGTCTCGAAGCCCTTGCGGGCGGCGACGGCTCCCTCCTGCAGATCGGTCGCCGTGGGGCCGTAGCGAAGCTGCCACCGCGCGACCTCGGTGGCGCCGTTCCAGCTCACGAAGAGCCCGTTCTTCCCACCCGCGGCGCCCGCCTTCAGCCTCGGCGGGATCGCAGGCGTGGCCTTCCAGGGGAAGCGGAACGCACGGTAGTTCTGCCCGCCCTTCGGCATCACGGCCTCGAAGCGAATGTTGCCCTTCGGGCCGAACTCGGTCACGAACGGCTCGCTGCCCCAACCGGTGACGACGCCTCCGTCCGGAAGCACCTGGCTGTTCCCCATGAACTTGGCGATCAGTCGCCCGGGGCGATGCTTGAATGCCTGCTGCAGCGTGGCCCGCATGTTCTTCATGTCGAGGCGGATGAAGAGGACGCGCGACTGGGTCTGCACCTGAGGGGCCGCGCCGTTGTCGAAGATGCTGATCATCCGGCCCCCGTCATGCGAACGGGCGTCGTGCTGCCACGACATCACCGTGCCCTTGCCCATCTTGAAGTCGCTCTTCTTGCCGCCGAGCCGCCAGATCACCTTGCCGGTCTTGCGGTGGATCTTGTAGACCGCCCAGGTGTTACGGGCGGAGACGAGCAGGTGACCGTCGGCATCGACCTCGACCGAGTTGATGTGGAAGTAGTCGTACCCGCCGGGGCTCGGCTTGGAATACGTCTCGTCGAAGCCGACGTGACCGAAGCTGTCCCATTCGTAGAGGACTTTCCCGCTCGGGATCTCGATCTCCTGGACGACCCCGCTCCAGACCTTCCCCTTGGCGGCGCCGCCGTACGCGCGCAGATCACGGAACCTGGCCCGGTTCTTCGTCAGGAGTGCGGTGCCACGGTCGGTGATGATGAACTCGTGCAGGTCGCCGTCCAGGTGACCACCGGCCTTGATCCGCGCGACCACGCGATAGGTGTCGTCGAGAATGACGTAGATCCCCCGGCCGAGGCCCTGCTTCGAATACTTGCCCTCCCACCAGCTCAGCACCGGCTTGCCGTTCAGCATCCCGGCCTTGAAGTCGGTCGTCGTCTGTGGGTTCGTGGGGTGGTACCAGACCGGCTGGCCCTGGTTGTCGAAGATCAGCGGACCGCGCTGGCCCGGGCCGGACGAGGGGGCGATGAAAAGCAGCCCCTCGCCCGCGTTCCTGGCCGGATGCCGGATCGTCAGCAGGGGCGGGGTGAGGTCGGGCCGCGAGACGAACGCGTGCACCTTCGACGGGGCGGTCGCCTGCAGGCTCGCTGCGAACGCCTCGCCTGTGCCGCCGAGGAGCCGTGCCCCGGTTCCCGCTGCTACCACGGCCAGGCCGGCAGCTCCGCCCTTCGCCAGTAGCTCCGACCGCGTCAGCGGCCTTGTCTCGATCTGTCCGGCCACGCTACCTCCCGAGTAGTCTGGTGAGCCCCTCAAGCCGGGCTATTGTAGACGGACGATGTGCGCCCTGAGCCCGGATCATGAATGTGCTTCCGCCGACCCTGAAATGGCCTGTTGCCGCGGCCTCGTCGCGGAGGCCGGACACCATCGGGTCACTGCGTGACGGTCACCTCCAGGATCTGGACGCCGCGCTGCTCGAGCTCGGCCTCGAATCTCCCCGCCACCGACGCGACGAACGTGATCCGCGCCACGCCTCCTGCGGCGACGTCCTGCGTCAGGTCGTACCCGTGAAGGTGGATCTCGTCTGCGACATCGGAGTGGACGACGAGCTCGACGGTCGCCCCCTTGGGCACGCTCGCCCGCTGGATGCCGCCCACGGGAGCGCCGCCTCGCACGACGACGTCGATGGTCGCAGGCTCGTCCCCGGTCGTCGTCGCAGGAGGAGCGCCGGTCGTCTCGGCTGGAGAGGCGGCTTCGGTCGTCGCGGCCGTTGTGGACGAGGTCGCCCCCCGCTCGCTGGAGGCGGCCACAGGGTCTCCGCTCGACGAGCCGCCGCAACCGGCCAGCACGAGGACGGCTGCGAGGACGGCGCTCTGGAGCGCCAGAGGCCGGAGGATCGAGGGGCTCACCGCTTCATCCTGCCATCGCCGCCCGGGCCGGCCGCGCAGTCGATCGATCGCCGCTGATGCGTAATCCATCCCGCCGACTCAAGCTTGTCGCCCTCACCGGCCTGACAGTCGCGGTGCTCGTGGCGGTCGCGGTGGTCGCCCTCGTCAGCCGTGGCGACTCGGACGAGGCGGCGGTGATCGCGAAGACGCAGGAGTTCCGCTCCCGGCCCGATCTGCGTCCGGTCGAAGTCCAGATGCTGACGTCGTCTCCGCTTGGCGTCTCCCGGGCTGATCCTGCTCGCGCCGAAGAAGGACGTCCTGCAGACAGGGCCGATGATCATCGACGGCAACGGTGAGCTCGTCTGGTTCAAGCCGCTCGACACGAAGGGCATCACCGACTTCCGTGTCCAGAGCTACGGGGGCAAGCCGGTGCTCACCTGGTGGCGCGGCAAGGCCGTCAAGGGAGTCGGCGACGGCTACTACGTGATCCTCGACGACTCCTACCGCGAGATCGCCCGCGTCTATGCCGGCAACGGCCTCCGCGGTGACGTGCACGACTTCCTGATCACGGCCGAGGACACCGCGTTGATCACGATCTACCGCCGGTTGCCACAGGATCTCTCCGCCATCGGAGGCCCCAAGCGAAGCTCGATCTGGGAGGGCGTGATCCAGGAGGTCGACATCCCGAGCGGCAAGGTTCTCTGGGAGTGGCACAGCGCCGACGAGATCGAGCCGTCCGAGTCGTATACGAAGCCCCCGCCCCCGACGGCGAGCCCAAAGGGGTCCCCGTACGACTACTTCCACATCAACTCGGTCGACGTGCAGCCGGACGGCAGCCTCCTCATCTCCGCCCGCAACACGCACGGCGTCTACGAGATCAGCCGACCCGAAGGGCGGGTCGTGTGGCGGCTGGGAGGCAAGAAGAGCGATTTCAAGATGGGCAAGGGCACGACGTTCGCGTGGCAGCACGATGCGCGCCGGCAGCCGGACGGGACGATCACGATCTTCGACAACTCCGCCGACCCCAAGACCGCGGAGTTCTCGCGCGTCCTCGTCCTCGACGTCGACACCGAGACGGAGCGCGCCACGCTCCTACGCAGCTACGCCCACCCCAAGAAGCTGCTCGCCGGTAGCCAGGGCAACGCGCAGTTCCTCCCCGACGGCCACGTGTTCGTCGGTTGGGGTGCCAAGCCGTACTTCACCGAATTCGATGCCGACGGCACCGTGCTCCTCGACGGCCGCATCGCGGCCGGGCCCGACAACTACCGCGCCTACCGGGCCGCCTGGGCGGGACGCCCGACGGACAACCCTGCGCTCGCGGCGACGAGGGAAGACGGCACGCTCACCGTGTCGGCGAGTTGGAACGGAGCGACCGACGTCGTTAGCTGGCAGGTCCTCGCCGGCGAGGATCTGGGGCATCTCGAGTCGCTGACCTCGGCTGTGAAGGACGGCTTCGAGACGGAGATCGTGGTGGAAACCGAGCATCCGTTCCTCCAGGTTCGAGCACTGAGCGCGAGCGGTACCGTGCTCGGCACGTCGCGGCTGGTCGAGACGCCGGCCGCGGGCTAGCCGAGCAGCGCCCGACGGGCGTCCCACCGGACGCACGACCCGAGGCGTTCAACCGAGATCGGTAGGCGCCGCGACCACGTCTTCCACGAGCCGCCGTGCCCGGGGCGGCGGGTTCGTCACCCGGACGGTGAGCCCCGCAGCAATCGCGTCGCGCGCGAGCGCCCGTACGGCGAGCGCGCCGGGCAGGTCGATCCGGCCGACGGCGCCGAGGTCGATCTCGAGCTCCTCGGCGTCGCGGTGCTCGGCGAGCAGCCGCAGGAGCCGCTGCTCGACGGCCGGGGCGCTGCCGAACCAGATCACGCCGCGAGGCCGGATCACGAGTGTGCGCCCCTCGACGCTGGTTGCGATGTCGAGCGGGACCTCACGGAGCAGGTGGTTGGCGATCGTGATCCCGATCCCGATCACGATCGCCCATTCGATATGAGGTGCGAGCACCAGCGTGGCGACGAACGTGGCCGCAGCGATCCCGAACTGCGGGCGGGAGAGGCTGAGGAGCCGCCGCATCGGCCCGGGCCGCAGCAGGTCGGCGACGGCGACGATCACGGTCGCCCCGAGGACGGAGAGCGGCAGGGGCGCCAGGACGCCCGCGAGTGGGATGAAGACCAGCAGGGCAACCCCGGTCACCGCAGCGCTCAGGTTCGTCTTGGCGCCGGCGAGGCGGTTCAGGGCGCTGCGCGAGAACGACGCTCCGACCGGAAAGCCGCCCGCGATCGAGCTCGCGATGTTGGCCGCGCCCTGGGCGAGGAACTCGCGGTTCGGATCCCAGCCGCGGCGGTCCATCACCGCGTACGTGCGGGCGATCGCCGCCGCCTCGGTGAAGCCGATCACGGCGATCACGAGCGCCGGCAGGAGGAGCGGCAGCGTGCTGCCCCACACGAGGTCGAGCGAGAACGGCGGTAGGGCTGCGCTGACCTCGCCCACGACAGGCCCCGAATAGCCGACGGCCTTGCTGACGACGAGGGCGCCGACTGCGGCGAGCAGGACACCGGGGAAGACACCGTGGAGGCGCCGGCCGACCACGATCACCGCGGCCGTGCCGAAGGCGAAAGCGAGGGCTCCCGTGTCCCATGACGAGACCTGGGTCAGGGTGGTGTAGCCCTTGTGGAGGGTCGACCCCGTCGGCGAGAGGCCCGTGACGGCCGGAAGCTGGGAGGCGACGATCAGGATTCCCGCGGCAGGGACGAATCCGATCAGCATCGGCCGCGAGACGAGGTTGACGATCGAGCCGACCCGCAGCACCGAGACGGCGATCCGGATCAGGCCGACGAGGAACGCGAGCAGAATCCCGAGGGCGACGAAGCGCGCGCTCCCGGGCACGGCAAGCGGCGCCAGCGCCCCGAACGTGAGGAGGGCCGAGATGGCGGTCGGGCCAGGCTGGAGGTACGGCGACGAGGCCAGTGGCGCGGAGGCGAGCGGCGCCGCCGCTGCCGCATAGAGACCCCGGACGGCGGGCATCCCCGCGAGCTGAGCGTAGGCGAGGGACTGCGGCACGAGCACGCACGCGACGGAGATGCCTGCGACGAGGTCGTGCGCGCCTCTACGCACGCGCGACCCGTCTCCGGGCGCGGACGACGTCATGGCCGCGGGCTCCCCGAGCGTCGGTGGCTCGGCTGGGATCCGTGCTCTCATCTGCTCAGGAAAGGAGCGGCACGAGCTCGTCGCCGATCAGCGCGACGGCCTCGAGGTCGGCATGGTCGAGATGCTGGAGAAAGACGCGACTGACGCCGGCCTCGCGGTAGGCGTGGAGTTGGTCCGCGATCTCGGCGCATGTCCCGACGAGCCAGTTCGGCTTGCTCCGCGAGCACGGCTGCCGGCTCCCTCGTCTCGCCGAGGAGGGCGAGCAGTGCCCGCAACCTCGTGTCGACCTCGGCGCTCCGTCGCTCCGATCACGCACGTCGTCATCACGGAGAGCGGCAACGAGGCAGGGTCGCGCCCGGCGTCGGCGCACGCCTGGTCGAGCGAGGCGCGGATCGCGGCGCACGCCGCGGGAGTTCCGCCGGGGGTGTTGTACTCCTGGGCGAAGCGCGCTGCGAGGGCGGCCGAACGGGGACGGGCGCTCCCACCGAGGATGAGCGGTGGATGAGGAGCCTGCAGGGGCCGTGGCAGAGCCGTCTGGCCGGCCAGCTGGTAGTGCGACCCGTCGAAGTCGAAGCTCTCCTCCGTGAAGGAACGGACGACGATCTCGACCTGCTCGGCGAACAGCTCGAACCTCGTCTTCACGTCGGGGAAAGGAAAGCCACCGCGAAGGTGCTCGGACTCGTACCAGCCGGCGCCCATACCGACCTCGACGCGTCCGCCCGAGATGTGGTCGACCGTCACGGCCGAGCGGGCGAGGACTGTCGGGTGGCGGAATGTGGCCGGCGAGACCATCGTGCCGAGCCGGAGCCGGCTCGTGACCGCGGCGAGGCCGGCAAGGGTCGTCCACGCGTCGAGCGAGCCGGCGTCGTCCTGGATGATTGCGGAGTAGTGGTCGGAGCGGAACAGTCCCTCGAGCCCGTGATCCTCAGCCGTGCGCGCGAGCGCGAGCCACTGCTCCCACGTGACGCCTTCCTGCCCCTCGATCATCAGGCACACCCGCACCGACACCCTCCCAACTCGCGAACCCGGCCCATCACCATCTACCAGACGACCGTAATGGTCGCGGAAGTCGGTCTCGTCAAGGCGCCTCTCGTTCGGCTGGCCCGCTATTCGCGACCGCGATCCATCGTTGCGGTGCTGACGTTTGTACTGACCCTCTTGGAGACGTTCCCTGCCCCGCGCGGTGAGAACCAGTGTGCACTTCTCAGATCAAGTACTCACTTTGAAAACACACGCCGCGAACTGTCGTTCATGTTGCGCCGCCTCGCCCGACCGCGGCGGCGTCGGCGGCCACGTTCTCCGGAAAGTGGCACGCGAACCAGTGTGTGGGTTCTACTCGCACCAGCTCAGGCGACAGAGCCGTGCAGACGGCCTCCGCCTTCCAGCACCGACTTGCAAACGGGCAGCCTTCAAGGGGCTTCGTGAGGTCCGGCGTGTCGCCGGCGAGAAGCATCCGCACGCGTGACCGCTCAACGACAGGGTCCGGGACAGGTACCGCCGAGAGCAGGGCAACAGTGTAAGGATGATGTGGCTTTGAAAAGAGGTCATCCGCATCTGCGATCTCAACGATGTGGCCCGCATACATCACTGCAACCCGGTCACAGACATGACGAACCACCGACAAATCGTGTGAGATAAACAGGTACGACAACCCGAGTGATTCGCGAAGATCCAGCAGGAGGTTCAAGATCTGCGCTCGGATCGAAGCGTCGAGGGACGAGACTGCTTCGTCGCACACAAGTATCGCCGGGTTCGTAGCTAAGGCGCGCGCGATCGCTACTCTCTGACGCTGGCCGCCGGAGAGAGCAACCGGTCGGCGCTGAGCTTGGTCAACGGTCAGACCGACAAGCTCCATGAGCTCGAGAACACGCTCTCGAACACCTGCCGACGCGCCCTGAATCCTCAATGGCTCTGCGACGATTTCGCTAACGGTCTGCAAGGGGTCGAGCGAATCCCCGGGGTCTTGAAAGACCATCTGGATCCGTCCAATCTGCCCACGAGCCCGTCGGCCACGTACGGAGAGAGGGCGCGCCTCGAAGGTAGCCGTCCCACCGTCTGCGTCCGTGAGTCCGACCAAGATGCGAGCCACCGTACTCTTCCCTGATCCCGACTCGCCGACGAGGCCGAGGGATTCGCCAGCCCTGATCGAGAGATCAACCTGTTCGACAGCCCGCAACAACCGAACCCCGCCTCGGGTACGGGAGCCCAGGCGAAAGGCCTTCTTCAGCCCCGAAAGCTCGAGAACCGGCGCTTCGCGCTGCGGGGATGCTTCACCGAAATCTCCTGGCCTCCGACCTGGCTCAAGTGAGGCGGTCGACTGCGCCTCCACCTCGTCAGTGAAGTGGCACGAAATGCCTGAACCAGCGGGTGCCAACTCGAAGGCCGGGCGCTCGGCCTGGCAGAGCTGACGGCCGTGCCCGACGAAGCATCGAGGTTCGAATGCGCATCCGGTACCGTCCGCCTCCCCGAGCAACGCGCCCGGGATCGTTGTGAGCCGCGACGAACGCGCGGCGTCGAGGCGAGGGATAGACGCCAACAAACGGTCCGTGTATGGATGGCGCCCTCCGCGATACACGTCGTCGACGGATCCGAACTCCATCGGTGTCCCGCCGTACATGACCAAGACCTCGTGGGCGAATCCCGCCACGACGCCGAGATCATGCGTGATTAGAAGAACTGCCATTTTACGAACATCGCTGAGCTCGGCCAGCAATTCCACAACTAGCGCCTGCGTGGTGACATCCAGCGCAGTGGTCGGCTCGTCAGCGATCAAAATCCGCGGATTACCCGCAAGCGCCATCGCGATCATGACACGTTGTCTCATGCCTCCAGAGAGCTCGTGCGGATACTGACGCATTCGCGCCGCCGGATTTGGGATCCCCACCTCCGCGAGTATCGCCTCTGCCTGGCCGGTGGCTGTCGACCTCGAGATGTCCTCGTGCCCCCGAAAGCATTCTCGCAATTGTCTGCCGATGGTCAGAACCGGATTCAGACAACCTAGTGCATCCTGAAACACCATCCCCACCGAGTGTTGCCGGAGCGCTCGCAGCTGGGCGCTATCGGCGGAGGTGATATCGACACCATCTACGCGCAACTCGCCGCGGGCGATGCGTCCAGGTGCCTCGAGGAGGCCGATCATTGCAAGACCCAACGTCGACTTCCCTGATCCGGATTCACCCACGATTCCAATTCGCTGGCCACTCGAAACGTCAAGTGACACCCCATCGACAGCGACAATGGTCTTATCGGCCAATGGGTACTCAATGCAGAGATCGCGCGCCTGGAGAACGACGTCGCTCATGAGCGGCTCCCGCTCGAGATCTCGCCAATGCCCCCGACCACGCGTCGAGCCCGGTAACCGATCCCGCGTCGCTCCAAGAGCTCGGTCAGTCCGGCGCCGACGCTGACGTAGCCCAACGCTACGAGCACTATGCACAATCCCGGCAGAATCCCGTACCACCACGCCACAAATAGCCAGTCGAAGGAGCTCTGCAGCATGTTTCCCCAACTCGGGCTTGGCAGTTGCACGCCGATACCGAGATACGAAAGAGTCGCCTCTGCAAGCAGTGCGTGGGAAGCAGTGAGAGTGAACGCGACCACAAGCGGGCCAGCCGCATTCGGCAACAAGTGCGTCGATAGCACATGCGTTTGGCTGCCTCCCGAGACGATACTAGCCTCCACGAATCCGCGTTGGCGGAGTGACAGTCCGAGACTTCGAGCAAGTCTCACGAAACCGGGAACGAACAACAGAGCGAGCGCGACGATCACCACCGCTTCCGACCTGCCAAACACCGCCACCAGAAAGAGTGCCAACAAGATGGAGGGAAACGCCAGCATCACATCGGTCGCGCGCAGCGCTAGTGCTCCCATTAGCCCTCCCTCGATATCCCGCCAGCAGTCCGATCGGAATGCCCGAGAGTCGCCGCAGCCAGCGTCGCGCCTAGGCTGATCTTTAGGTCAGCTTGAGCAGCGTAGACGACGCGACTGAAAGATATCTCGCCCCAGCTCGTCCGTGCCAAAGTAGAAGTTGCAGACTCGGGCCTCTCGAAGGGCTGACCTAAAATAGAACTTGGCTGGTGAGTAGCGATCAGGCTCGGAACCACCGCCGCGACGAAGAATGGGAGCCAAAACGATCAGCCCTAGAACTAGTCGCGGTGTCCCGAGAACCGCTCTCACGATCGACGTACCCGCGGGTCGGCTAGCCCATAGGCGATTTCGATTACTCGTCGAAAACACGCACGTAGGCCTGCGGCGATCGCCAGTACGCATGCAATCATGACGCTGAAATCCTGACGGTCGATCGACCCCAGCAGAAGTCCGCCGATTCCTGGCCATGCAAAGATTCTCTCGATCACCACGACCCCGCCTATGAGGTGACCGAACTGTATCCCGAGGACGAGTCAGTGAGGGAAGAAGCGCGTTCGGGAGCACGTGCCGATAGAGCACGCGCAGTCTCTGAGAGTCCCTTTGCCATCGCTGTCTTGACATACTGATGTTCGATAGGCTTCCCGCATGCCTTGGGCTAGGAATTGGTACTGCACGGCGATTATGGCGGAGCCCAAGCGCCACCACTGGCATCAAGAGTGCCTTGCCGTGCCCGACTGCATCCTCGCTGCCATGCTGACGTACCCTGACGCAGGCACGACGGCGCAACCAGACGGCCAACATCAGGACAAGCAATATCGCCATCCAAAACGTCGGAACCACCCAAACCCCGAGCGTCAGCGTGTCCACGACGGTCGCAACCCTCCCTCCGCGTCGCACCGCGACGATGGCAAGGAGCAACCGCGATCGGAAAGCTGATCGCCATAGTTATCGATCGTGAGCTCAAGCGTCGGACCGATGCGCGGCGCAATCACCTCTCTGACGGACTGTCCGTTTTCCGCCACCCCGAAATCCAGTTTTAACGCGTGCGTCAGCCACGCCCAGTACTGGATCACTATCGGTCTATCGAGACCGAGGTCGCGACGCACCAACTCGACGAGCTTGTCTCTCTGTTCGGGGCTCAAATCTAGACGCTCTCCGACTCTGATGTCTGCGGCCGATCCAGGCAGCGCAGCCTGAATCGCAAATGTTGTCAGTGAAACCACGAACAACACGCCGATCATCGCTCCGGTAGCTGCAATAATGCGAGCCACTGGTCAGCGCTCCTCGATCACGCGTGTGGCCTTCGGCGACTGGGAGTCGCCGAAGGCCACCACCGCGCTTCCTACGCGAAATATGCTCGATCAAATCGAAGGTCGCCGATCTTGGTGGACTCGACTCCTCGTAGATTTTTTGGCGCGATCTGTTGGTTTCGAGCTATCACCGTCGGATAAACGATCGCATCTTGCACCATGTACCGCTGGAAGTTCGACACAGCCACGCGATAGGCCTTATTGGAGCGTGATGTGAACAGTTGCTGATACGCGTTCCATGCCTTCCAACTCACCGGTGACATGCCGGGCGGCGGCGGGAAGTTCGGGGCCAGCATGTTTCTAGCCGCGAGGTTCCATGGGAACGGCATAAGGGCCGCATTTACGGCGAGACCTGTGAGATTCCGCTTTGTGTACAGCTTATTGAGCCACAGAGCGAACGGGACGGACTCAATCTCAGTCTTGATCCCAGCCGCCTCGAACCCCTGCTGCAGTACCTGCGACTCCCGTGTCCAATAGCCTGGGCAGATCCGACAGCGTCATCAAGTTCAGCGTCAACGACGGCGCGCCGGCTTTCGCAAGCTCGGATTTCGCTCGCTCCGGGTCGTACTTCACACCCTTCAATCGTGTGCCGTTGTCGAAGGGGGTGACCTCGAACGGATTCGTCGTCGGCGTTCCCTTGCCTGCCCATGCAATCCGATTCGAACCTTCGCGATCGACCGCCCACTGAAGCGCCCGCCGTACGCGAGTGCTTGCTAGCGGCCCTTGGTACATCTGCGGGTGCCACCACTGCGTAATATAGCCCGCCCGGAATTGTCGTCAGACCGCTCTTGCGCAACGCCTGGTCGGCTACGGTCACTGGCACGTCGAAGAGGAAGTTCACATCTCCGGAGAGAGTGTTGGCAATCTGGGCGGCCGCATCGGGTAGGAACTTGAACGTCAGTTCATTGAGGTACGGAAGCCCTGGAACCCAGTATTCCGAGTTACGCACGAGTTCCAATCGATCCCCCGCGATAAACTGCTTGAACTGAAACGGCCCCGTGCCGATCGGGCGACTCCCAAGCTGGAGATCGTCGGCGTTCTCTGGCAGGATGAACCAACTGCGAAAGTACTCCGCAAGTCGCGTCGGCTTTTTCGTCGTGACGCGGACTGTGAAGTCGTCGAGAGCTTCTGCTTTACGCCAAATGTCCGGAGGAAGCGCCTGGATGCTAGGCGGTACGGCTTTCGTCGTGTCATGCCACCGATTGAGGCTCCAAACGACGTCTCGTGCGCGCATCGGTTTGCCGTTATGGAACATGACGTTCTTCCGCAGTTTGAAGATGACCGTACCGTTGCTCGCCACGCGAAACGACTCTGCGAGCATCGGAACCGGGCTACCCTTGTCGTCGTACTTCAGTAGCGGCTCGTAGATCCCGAGGGCGACGCATCGCATCCAGCGATACCCGGCCGCGGTTAGCGGATTCACGTCCTGATAGACCTGGCCTACCCCCACCGTGAGCTTGCCGCCGCGCGTAGCGCCAACGCCAAGCCGCGCAGCGATTCCTTCTTGAGCTGCGACGGCGGCGACACCGCTGAAGCCCCCAAGAGCCGCGGCAGCAACCCCGCTTCGGCGCAGGAATGTCTTACGATCGAGAGTGGATGATTCTCGTTCTTCTGTCGGCACTACCTTCACCCCTTCCGTTCCGGTAATAGGCAATAACCCTCCGAACCGCTCTTCCGTGCTCGAGATTGCGAGTCACTTTTGTGCCCTCTGGTGGGCGTTTCTAGCGCCCCACCTGATCAGGATTTCGAGCTTTGCACCGAGCCGGGCAGTCGTAATGAGTCGATCAGGGACTCTTCGACACCGAGCCCGTCTAGAAGCTCCAGACCCCTGCCGACTATGTCTTCACCCAGCTCTGGGTGCTCGGCCCAGATGTTCTGCGTTTCGCTAGAACCGCCAGCGCGGTCATAGAGCTCGGGTGGCTGTTCGCCTCCGACCAGCACTCGATATTGAGGACTCGAGATCGTCACCGGCATACCTTCCAATATGCGGCGAGGCTTCGAATCGACGGCCTTTGTCATCGAGCCGCCCTTTAGGTAGAGGGGCCACGCACTCAACGCTATGTCTCGGTGCTCTTGACCTCCGCCGTTGACGCATGAGCGAAACGATCTGCCATGTTGCGGCGTGTCCAAGCCGCCGACATCCGCAAGATCCGCGATCGTCGGGACGATGTCGAAGCCGCTCGTCAATGGATTGACGCGCCGTGCATCGACTCCTGGGCCTCGGACGATCAATGGAAGATGAATCAGTTCCTGGTAGAGCGGAGATCTGCTCCAACTAGGCGCTCCGGCTACATCACCTAGGGGCCCGTAAGACTCAGCGCCCTCAGCGACCCAGCCTTTGCCGTCGGACGCGAAGTAGCCCTTCCCGAGGCAATCGTGCTCTCCGAAGTAGAACCCGTGATCGGAGGTGAACACGACATACGTGTTATCAGCCAGCCCCAAGACGCGAAGCTTTTCCATCAGACTCCCGAACCAGCGGTCGACGAGGGTTACCTCGCCGCAATAGGTCGCGTGCGCGATTTCTACGGCTCGCTCATCGAGCCCCAGCTCCGCAGGACGACCGTATGGTGGATACACCTCCGTCCCGTCGAACTCCGGGAGATAGAGCTTGGTGTAGAAGTCTGGTGCGTCCCACGGCTCGTGTGGATCCCAGGTATCGATGTACAGAAAGAACGGGTTGTTGTGATTTCGCTCGAGCCAGAGTTCAGCCTCGCCGAAAGTTCTTGCCACGCAGCTGTCATTTTCGGAGCGCCATGTCGACCGATAGTCACTTCGCTCGAGTGGGCGGGAGTGATCGCCTTGCCCACGGAGCCACATGAAGTCCTCGAAGCCGCGATCGTATCCATATCCATCTCTGACAAAGAACGGTGTGTCGACAATTCCCATGGTGACGTAACCCTCTGCGGAGAGCGTTGCTGCGAGTGTCGGCAGCTCCGAAGGCAAGGGTTCCCACCCCATGAACGTGGCCCCGAAACGTCCCGTCGTGAAATCCACCCGCGCCGGCATCGTGGGAAACGAAGACGCGTGATGTGACTCGAATACCGTCGATTGAGCAGCGAACCGATCGAGGTTGGGTGTATGGATCCAGCTGTTCCCGTACAGGCCGAGATGGTCGCGGCGGAACGTGTCCGTCACGATGAAGACGATGTTGGGCCGCACTCCCACTCGACTCTCCCTTACTCTGGGACGACGTTAGCTGTGCCATTCGGTGGTCAGACCACAGGTGAACCATATTACGGCTTCGCGCTGGATGTCAAGCTGGAGCCGTTTGTGCAGGCTGCGCGGACGCCTCACGGTTTGTCAGACCGAGGCTGACTTCCCTGCTTCCAGGCCTGTCAGCCTTCCAAACCGGTCGGCGCCCCGGCAGCGCGGGCACGACGCTAGGTCAGCCGCGGATAGGCGTAGGGCCGAGAGCCGCACGCGGACGAAGGCCTCCATCTCGGAGGCCATCTCGCGTCCGAGGGTGCGTAGCCGTCGACCAGCTTGTGAACGCCGTGTCGACGCTGCCCCCCACTCGTGGCCACGGCGACCCAGGACGCCTCCCCCTCCGACGGGCGCTCGAAGCGGCCGGCTCAGACCTATTTGTGTGTTTGAGGAACCGGGACACGCATCAGCGGTCGCACAAGGTGTTTACCGCGCTTATCGGCCCCTACCTCGAGCGGCAGCACTACGAAGTGTGCCGTGTTAACACAACACTTGCTTGTGCCCGATGTCACAGCTCGGCGATCGCTGTCACGGGCTCGAGCGTCCGAACATCGCTCGCGGCCGACGTACGGGAGTCCCTCTCCAAAAAATGGGAACGACAGCTGCCAATCCCAAGGCCCTCTCACCGTTTGCGAACGCCTCGCGCCGATACAGTGAAGAAAGCGCCAGGAAACCACACGTGAATAGCGCAACAACCGTTCGGATTGAGACGAAATGCCTGCAAAATAGAGTTTCCGCCCCCGTAGCTCAGTGGATAGAGCAGTGGTTTCCTAAACCGCGTGCGCAAGTTCGATTCTTGCCGGGGGCATCAGCCGGGAACCCGCTTCGGAAGCGGACTCTCGGCAGTTCACTGGATCGTCGCCGCGCCTCGCCTACCCGCACCGTCTACCGCACGTCTACCAGCGGCCCAAGGCGGAGGGGAGCGAGTGCCTGGAGGCGGTGTGAGTGTCGACACCAATGCGGCTCAAGGTCACCTCCATTGTGGATCTGGAGGCGAGCGGAGATTCCTGCGCCAACTGTCGAGCACCATCAACGTCTTCGTGCCCATGATGTGCCTCGAGCGACGCAGCCTGTTGATCACGTGCTTGAGATGCTCCACATCGTTTGCCCGGATTCGCACCAGAGCGTCTGGATCACCGGCGGTCGTGAAGATCTCCTGGATCTCAGGGATGTCGGTCACCGTTCCGACGATTGCCTCGAAGTCGGCGGTGCCAGCAAAGCGAAGTTCGGCGAAAGCCTCGACCCGGCCGGCGATCTTCCCGTCGTCGACCACGGTTGTGTAGCCGAGGATGATGCCGCGTCGTTCGAGACGTTCGATCCGTCTCGTGACCGGCGCAGCAGTCAGGTTCACCCGTTCCGCGATATCGGCCACAGACCGGCGCCCATTCTCCGTGAGGAGCTGCAGGATCGAGCGATCTACGTCATCCAGTTCGCGCTCTGTCACGAAGTGATTCATACCGTTTGTGGAGGCTTAGCGCAAGTTACATGGATATTTTTGCCTTCGGAAGCACGTTTTATGCTCAGGGGCGATACAATCCAGCGACTGTCTTGCGTACTCGTTCCCCAGCCGGTGTACTTTCGTGATAAGTACCCAGCCAAACTCTCTAAGGGATGTCGAGTCGGTGCATGGGCCGGCCGCCGACGGCGGGACTGCTCCGTCTGACATCCAGGCTCCACCATCGGCGCAGCTGATCCAGGACGCCGGCTATTGGCTTCATCTCATTCGTGCTGTAGAGGCAGCCGGTCGAAGGCTCTACCTCCAGGGCCGATTGCCGGGCTCTTTCTACGATGGGTTCGGTCAGGAGGCAACCTCCGTCGGGGCTGCGCTCGCAATGGGGCCGGCTGACGTTGCCTGTCCGTTGATCCGCGACATGGGGGCTCACCTCGTTCGCGGCATCACTGTCACGGAGATGATGCTCCACTACCTCGGGAAAAAGGGTGGCCCAATGGAGGGCCGAGACGGCAACATCCATCTCGGAGACTTCAAACGCGGCACGATTCCGATGATCAGCCATCTTCCCGAGATGTTGCCAGTGGGGATGGGCGTCGCCCTCGCCCGCGCCCGGCGCGGCCAGTCCGCCGCAGCAGTCGGATTCTGTGGCGACGGCGCTTCGGCGGGCGGCGTCTTCCACGAGACGCTGAATCTCGCAGCGATCTGGAATGCGCCGCTGGTCGTCATCGTCGAGCGCAACGGCTTCGCGTACATGACGCCTGAATCGAAGTATCTGACTGTGCCGGCGATTGCGGCGCGGGCTCAGAGTTACGGGATCCGGTCGTGGACGGCGGACGGCAACGATGTGTTCGAGATGCACGCGGTCGTCAGCGAGGCGCTCGACCACGCTCGGTCGGGTGAAGGGCCGGCTCTCATCGAGGCCTTTACCTACCGGATGCACGGTCACGGGGCGCACGATGATCAGCGTTATGTTCCGGCTGAGGATCTCGATGTCTGGCGGCAGCGCGATCCACTCGCGCGCTGGCGGCAAGACGCCGAGCAGCTCATAGGCTGGGACGCGGACGATCAGGAGACGCTCGAGTCGCGTGTGGAGGCCGAGGTCGAAGCGTCGGTCGCGATCGCGCTCGAGGCGCCCTTTCCTTCGGTGGACGGCCTCGGACCGAGCCTGTTCGCAACATGAGCGAGACGGTCACATACGTCGAAGCGATTCGCCGCGCACTGGGCGAGGCTCTCGAGACTGACGAGCGCGTCGTCGTCATGGGCGAGGACGTCGGCGGCGGAGGCGGAGCGTTCAAGGCCACTGACGGCCTCCAAGCCAGGTTCGGCGCCGACCGCGTGCTGGACACGCCAATTTCCGAAGCCGCGTTCACCGGTGCTGCTGTGGGGATGGCCATGGACGGCCTACGGCCCGTCGTCGAGTTTCAGTTCAGCGATTTTCTCACCAGCGGCATGAATGCAATAGTTAACACGGCGGCCAAGATGCACTTTCGCCACGGACTGCCCGTGCCGCTGGTCGTTCGAGCACCCGCGGCCGGAGGATTCTCGGGGGGCCCGTTCCATTCGCAGAACCCGGAGGCATGGTTCCTGCGCACGCCGGGCCTCAAGGTTGTCTGTCCTGCCACGGCCGAGGACGCCGGCCTTCTGCTCTCTGCCGCGATCGCGGATCCGAACCCGACCATGTTCTTCGAGCAAAAGAGCCTCTACACGCGGGTGAAGGGTGAGTATCGATATGACGCCGATGCACCTCTCGAGGGTGCAGCGGTCAGGGCTGCCGGGAGCGACATCACTCTCGTCTCATATGGGGCCGCGCTCCATCTGACGATCGCGGCGGCACAGCAACTCCAAGCGGAAGGCATCGACTGCGAGGTCATCGACCTTCGCGTACTCTGCCCGCTCGACTTTGACACCGTGGCGACGTCGGTGAGCAAGACTGGGCGTTGTCTGATCGTGACCGAGGACTATTCCGAATTCGGCGTCGGGGCGGAGCTGGCAGCTCGTCTTGCCGCCGAGCTCTTCCTGGATCTCGACGCTCCGATCGAACGGGTGGGTGCGGAATTCTGGCCGATTCCTTTCAGTCCACCACTGGAGGCCGCCACGCTTCCGTCGACGGGTCGTGTCGTCGAGAGAGCTCGACGACTCGCGCACTTCTGAGATGGCGAATGTCCCCGCTGACAACCGGCTCGTTGTATCTTCCTTTGACCGCATGACGACTGCCGACGGTCTCGTCGCTTTTCTGGCGCGGGAAGTGTCGAAGTCGTGTTCACCGTAGCCGGTTGGTCGATTGCCCCGGTGGAAGCGGCCTTGGGTCGCCAATCGGTCGTGCGGTCGGTTCATGCCGTTCACGAGCAGGGTGCTGGTCATGGCGCAGGGGTACGCGCGGGCGTCGGGCAAGGTCCGGGTCGTGATCGCGTCCTCGGGACCGGGAGCCGATTTCCTACTCGGCAAATACGGTGCTTCCCCCGCTCCACACGGCGTTTCCTAAACCGCGTGCGCAAGTTCGATTCTTGCCGGGGGCATAGGCGTTCCTCGTGCGGTGGCTCGCCGTAGGGGTCGGCGTTGCAGCGGTCCGACCCATCCTCCGAGCTATGCGCGCATGACTCGGCCGTGCTCGATCCTCTCGCGGCTACTCGGCGCCGGCCAGTACGACCAGGGGAGTAAGCTCAAGGCGTGAAATCGAGACGCTCGGCCCCGGGTGGTTGGTGTGTCATCGGTGCCGTAGCCCTGAGTCAGACAGTCGCCGAGTGCTTCCGTTGAGTGGCCTAGAAGGCGCCGTCGCCGTGGTTACGGGTGGCAGTCGCGGTCTCGGCCGAGACATCGCCGACGCGCTCGTTGCAGGCGGTGCAACGGTCGTCCCGGTGGCCCGTAGCGTCGAGCGCTTTCGCGTCGACCTGCGTGACCCAGATCAGGTGGCCAGGTTGGCGAGGGAGGTCGCGGGGGAGTTCGGGGCGCCCACGCTGCTCGTGAACGCGGCTGGAGTATTCGGCCCACTCGAACGCTTCCGTGACGCCGATCCCGCGGCCTGGGTGGAGACGATGATGGTCGATGCAATCGGGCCATACCTCATGTGCAGGGCGTTCGTAGGCGGGATGATCGAGGCGGGCTGGGGGCGCATCGTGAACGTGTCGTCCGCGGCCTCGCTGCATCCGCCCGCCGCGGTTGCCAGTGCTTACGCTACAGCTAAGGCCGCTCTAAATCAGATGACTCGCCATCTGGCGGCCGACCTCGCGGGCACCGGAGTGACGGCCAACGTGATCCATCCAGGGGACGTCAGGACAGCAATGTGGGCGGAGATCCGGGCAGAAGCCGCGCGCGTCGGCGAGGCCGCGGCATCCCTTGCAGACTGGGCCTCATGGGTTGAGGAGACCGGCGGCGATCCACCCGAGAAGGCCGTCGAACTCGTCCTTCGGATCATCGAAAGCGACGTGAACGGTCAGTTTCTCTGGATCGACGAGCCCCTTCGGGCGCCGATCGCGAGCTGGAGCGTGGGGCCGGACTCGTAGGCGGAACCGGACGGCGCTCGGCCGGCTGATCGGATCCGCCATACTTCCGCGCGTGACCGAGCTGACGCGATTGGGCGCCACCGAGTTGCTCGGCGCGTACGCGAGCCGCAGTGCGTCGCCCGTGGAGGTGGTCGAGGCGATTGCCGCGAGGATCGCTGCCGTCGACTCTCGGGTTGGGGGCTTCACAACGCTTTGCCTCGACCGGGCGCGCGAAGAGGCCCGTGTGTCGGAAAGTGCCTGGAGCCGAGGCGAGCCGCGGGCGCTCGAGGGAATCCCGTTCGGCGTGAAGGATCTCTTCGACTCCGCCGGCGTGCGAACGACCTACGGATCCACGATGTTCGACTCGCACGTTCCGGAACACGACGCAGAGGCACTGCGGCGTGCCCGCGCGGCAGGGGCGATTCTCGTCGGTAAGACACAGACGCACGAGTTCGCCTGGGGCATCACCTCCGTGAACGAGCGGATGGGGTCTGCCCACAATCCCTGGGCGCTCGACCGCGTCACCGGAGGATCGAGCGGAGGCTCGGCGTCCGTTCTCGCAGCTGACGAGGTTCCGCTCGCGATCGGAAGCGACACGGGTGGCTCGATCCGGGTGCCGGCTTCGTTTTGCGGCGTCGTCGGCCTCAAGCCGACGTTCGGCCGGATCAGCGGCCATGGGGCGTGGCCGCTTGCCGCTTCGCTCGATCACCCTGGACCGATGGCCCGAACCCCGGCCGACGCGGCGTTGCTGCTCCAGGCGCTCGCGGGAGTCGATCCGGCCGACCCGGCCACGGTCGACGTCCCCCTCGGCGATCTCCAGGGCGAGCTCGGGAGGGGGCTGGACGGTTTGAGGGTCGGCATTTGCCCGGGCCTTCATCTCGTCCCGCTCGCCCCTGATGTCAGCGCGGTGTACGACGCGACGGTGGCCACCCTGGGCGCGAACGGAGCCCGACTCGTCGAGGTCACTCTCCCCGAGGCGACGCTGATCTATCCGGCGTTCGGCATCATCCAGCGGGCCGAGGCGCTCGACACGCACCGCCGCGCCGGTCTGTATCCGTCGAGACGCAGCGAGTACGGCACCGATGTCGTCGGGCGACTCGACAGCGCTACCGAGGTCACCGTCGAGCAGTACCTGGCGGCCGCGGCCGACCGGCGTCGCGTGCGGGCGGCTTTCGAGCGCCTCTTCGACTCCTGCGACGTGCTGCTCACGCCGGTGAGCGCGGGGTCACCGCTTCCGATCGGTGACGAGACTGTCGTTCACGACGGGAGGGAATTGACGTTCCGCGAGCTTGTCATGAGCTACACCACTCCGCAGGATCTCGTTGGTCTCCCAGCGTGCGCGGTTCGCGGGGGATTCGACTCGCTCGGGATTCCTGTCGGAATGCAGTTCACAGCCGCGCCTTGGCGGGAAGATCGGGTGCTGCGAGCGGCGCAGGGCCTTTTCGACGAAACCCCCGACCTGCAGTCCCAGCGTCCCACGCTCTGAAGTCCTGGCTCCTCCGTTGGCGGGCGCACGATCGAGGATATACGCTATAGCGATCCCTCCTAGCAGACTGTAAGAGCATGCCGACAACTCCCAACGAAACCATTCAGCGCGTCAGCATGGTCGACAATGTCACCGAGCGGCTTCGACGCGACCTGCTCGCCGGTGAAATTCGGCCTGGTGAGCGAATCAAGGTGGCCGAACTCGAGAAGCGGTTCGGCGTCAGCCACATCCCGATCCGCGAGGCGGTGCGGCGACTCGAGAGCGAGGGGCTCATTATCGCGGCGCCGCAACGTGCGGCCGTCGCCGCCGGCGTCGACCTCGAGGATCTCGCCGGGCTCTACGACCTCCGCAGAATCATCGAGTGCGAGGTGATACGGCGTTCGGTCGCAGCCATGACGCCCGAGCAGGTCGACTCCGTCGAACAGGCGCTCGAGACGCTCGAGGCTGTCGCCAGCGATCACGATTCGCCGGCGTTCTGGGAGCTTCACCGGGACTTCCACTGGGCGCTGCTCGAGCCAGGTGCGAGCGCATGGATAGAGCGGGTTCTCGACCAGATCTGGCTCGCATCGCAGCGCTACGTCCGGCTCTTCGTCTCGCAGACGGTGGATGACGCGATGCGTGATCACCGCGAGCTCCTCGACTTCTGCCGAATCGGCGACGGCAACGGCGCGTCCGAGCTGTTGCGTCGACACCTCGACCGCACCGAGCTCGCCGTGAGGCAGGCCTTCATTCCCATCAACGAGCCCGAGAGCGAGAGCTAGACATGCGCGCAGCGATCATCTCCGAGTACCAGGTACCGCCGACCACCGGCGACCGGGAGAGACCGGAGGCCGGTGAGGGCCGGGCACTCCTCGAGCTGCGCGCTGCCGCCGTCAACCCCGCAGACCTCGCGATCGCGTCGGGATCGTTCCCGGCAGGAAGCCCACCGCTTCCGTACGTTCCGGGCATCGAGGGCGTCGGCACCGTGATCGAGTCGGCTCGGTTCACGCCCGGAACGCGCGTATGGGCCTCGGGCCGTGGCCTCGGAGTCGGAGCCGACGGTACCTTCGCCGAGCAGTTTTCGGCCGTTGACGACATTCTCGTCGAGGTACCAGAGGGAGCCGATGATCTCAGTGCGGCCGCGGTGGGCGTGGTCGGGCTCGCAGGATGGCTGCCGATGGCGTGGCTCGCCCCGGTTCATCCGGGCGAATCCGTCCTCGTTCTCGGCGCCACCGGCAACGTCGGAAGCATCGCGGTTCAAGCCGCCAGGATCTTGGGCGCCGGACGCGTTGTCGCCGTCGGCCGAAACGCGGACAGGTTGGCGCGGGCACGTGCGCTCGGAGCCGATGAGACGGTCGAGTTCGGCGGCGACGACTTTCGCGAGCGACTCGCGTCGACCGTCGACGGCGCCGCGCCGACGCTCGTGGTGGACACCCTTTGGGGCGCGCCGCTCGAGGCGGCAGCTGCCGTGGCGGCGCCCGGGGCGCGTATCGTTCATGTCGGGCAGGCGTCAGGGCCGATGGCCACGATCGCGTCTGGCCTCATGCGCGGGAAGCAGCTACAGATTCTCGGCTACTCGAACTTCGCTGTCCCTCAAAGCGCGGTCGCGCAGGCATACGCGGACGTCGTCGAGCATGCTGCCGCCGGGCGGATCTCGATCGACGTCGAGTCCGTACCGCTCGAGCAGGCGGCAGCAGCGTGGACGCGTCAGGCAGAGGGCTCCGGCACGAAGCTCGTCCTCGTTCCATGACACACGGCCGGGGAATTTATAATATATAACCTGTTGTCCGCTCTCGCTTTCAGGATCAAGGGACCATGGCCGTTCAGCGGGTGATCATGCCGAAGCTCGGCGCGTATACCGAAGACGTTCTGCTCGCGGAGTGGCGCGTCGAGGAGGGAGCCGAGGTCGCCGCGGGCACCGTTGTGCTCGAGATGGAGACGGACAAGACGACGGCGGAGATCGAGGCGGAGACAGCCGGATGGCTCCATCGGCTCGTTCCTGTCGGCGAGACCGTCCCGATCGGCACGGAAGTGGGGCTCGTCGCCGAGACCCGGGAAGAATACGACGAGCTCGTCGGCAAAGAGGGAGCCGCGGCAGACGCCGACGACGCTCCCGATCCCCTACCGCCCGACGCCGATCAGGGTGGCTCCGAGGGGGTCGCTGTCGTCGATGTCGCGGGGTCGGGTGAGCCGGAGCACTCGCCCGTGGCGAGTACAGCTCCGACGACAGGGACGCCTCGGAGTGGTGGCCTGCTCATCTCCCCTCGCGCACGCGCGTTGCTCGACAGGCTCGGCCTCACCCCGCAAGATGCCCGCGCGATCACCGGATCTGGCCCGAGCGGACGTATCACCGACCGCGATGTCGCAGCCTGGGTCGAGGGCCGGGCTACAGCTCCATCGCAGGGGAGCGGAGGCAGCGGATCGTCTCTAACCGTGCAGCGGACCCTCCCTCTCCGCGGCCGGCGCGGCACGATCGCATCACGCATGGTCACGAGCCTGCAGACTGCAGCACAGCTCACCTCCGTGCTCGAGATCGACGTGAAGCCGCTCGTCGAGCTGCGGGCTCGGCTCAACGAGGAGGGCGCGACACCGCGTATCGGGATCACGTCGATCGTCGTCATGCTCCTCGCACACGCGCTGCGCGAGCACCCGCTCCTCAACTCCCGGGTCACCGAGACGGATGTCGAACTGCTGGCCGAAATCAACGTCGGCGTCGCCGTCGACACACCCGAAGGCCTCGTCGTCCCGGTCGTCAGGGGTGCCAACCGGCTCTCGTTGAACGAGATCAATCTCTGCATCGCTGATCTCGCCGAGCGGGCTCGCGACGGATCGCTGACCCCCGACGACATGGCCGATGGGACCTTCACGGTGTCGAACGGTGGCATCCACCCGGTCGACATCACGACGGCGATCCTCAACCCACCACAAACCGGCATTCTCTGGATCGGCCGGGTTCGCGACCGTCCTGTCGTCGTGCGCGACGGAGCGATCGCCGTCAGGCCGACCTTGCAGGCGTGCCTGACATTCGATCACCGCGCTGTCGACGGCGGCCCGGCCGCCGCATTCCTCGCGACCTTCGAGGCACTCGTCACCGCTCTGCCCGAGCTTCCGACCGAACCGACCGGCGAGAAGAGCTGATGGATATGTCCTCAGAGGCCCTGCTCGGGCTCTACCGAACAATGCTGACGATCAGACTCTTCGAGCAACGGGTCTCGCGCGAGTTCCGGACGGGCGAGATCCCCGGGTTCGTCCATATGTACATCGGGGAAGAGGCCGTTGCAGCAGGCGTCTGCGCCAACCTCGACGACAACGACTACGTCACGAGCACCCACCGGGGGCACGGTCACTGCATCGCCAAGGGCTGCGACCTCGACCGGATGATGGCCGAGATCTACGGGCGCGAAGATGGCCTCTGCCACGGACGAGGCGGTTCGATGCACATTGCCGACTTCTCGCGCGGGATGCTCGGAGCGAACGCGATCGTCGGTGGCGGCATCGCGCTCGCGACAGGAGCGGGACTCGCTTCGAGTGTGCGGGGCAGCCGACAGGTTGCAGTCGCCTTTTTCGGGGACGGTGCCGCCAATCAGGGCATCCTGCACGAGAGCCTCAACCTGGCCGCAATCTGGAAGCTGCCCGTGATCTTCGTCTGCGAGAACAACGGCTTCGCCGAGTCGACGCCGTCTGCCTACGCGACAAGCGTCGCCGACATCGCCTCTCGTGCCACCGGCTACGGAATTCCCGGCGTCGTAGCCGACGGCGCCGACGTCCTGTCCGTCTACGCCGCCGCGCACGACGCCGTCGAGCGCGCCCGCGCCGGCGAGGGGCCGACGCTGCTCGAGATCAAGACCTATCGCTTCATGGGCCACTTCGAAGGCGACCCCGAGCGCTACCGCGACGACGCCGAGCGCTCGATGATCCGGGAGAAGGACGCGATCCTCGCCCTCCACGAACTCCTCGTCGCTGACGGACATGCGACGGTCGCGGTGCTCGACGCGATGCAGGACGAGATCGAGACCGCCGTCACTGCTTCGGTCGAGTTCGCGCGGGCGAGTCCGTTCCCCGATCCGACCGAGATCGAGAGGTTCGTCTACCCCGAGCCGCTCGCACGCGAGGAGGTTGTTTGATGGCCATCGCGACGGAGCGCACTCTCTCGATGGTCGACGCCGTCGGCGAGGCGATGCGTCAGGCGATGGAGGCAGATCCCTCGGTATTCGTGATGGGCGAGGACGTTGCAGGCGGCGCCGGTCGGGGAGGCGACAAGGAGAACTCGATGGGCGGTTCGTTCGGCGCCACCAAGAGCCTCTACCCGCTGTTCGGCGCCAACAGGGTCCGCGATACACCGATCTCCGAGGCCGGCTTTGTGGGCGCGGGGGTCGGAGCCGCGGCGGCAGGTTTGCGACCGGTCGTCGACGCGATGTGGGCCGACTTCACCGGACTCGCCTTCGATCAGATCTACAACCAGGCGGGGAAGATGTCGTACATGTTCGGCGGTCAGGTTCGGCTCCCCCTGACGATCCGGATCGCGATGGGAAGCGGCCTCAGCGCGGCGGCGCAGCATTCCGGAACGCTGTACTCGATCTTCACCCACCTGCCCGGAATAAAGGTCGTCGTGCCTTCCACGCCATACGATGCGAAGGGCTTGTTGCTGGAGTCGATCTTCGACGACAGCCCCGTGCTGTTCTTCGAGCACCTGAAGCTGTACGTAGCCAAGGGCCATGTCCCCGAAGAGCCGTACCGGATCCCACTCGGCATAGCCGAGATCAGGCGCCCGGGCTCGGACGTCACGATCGTCGCCATCTCGGCGATGGTCTCGCGGGCCCTCGAGGCGGCGGATATTCTCGCAGCGGAGGGCATCGACGTGGAAGTGATCGACCCGCGGACACTGTCGCCTCTCGACGAGGCCACTATTCTCGCCTCGGTTGAGAAGACCGGAGCGCTCGTCGTAGTCGACGAGAGCCCGCCGCGCTGCAGCGTCGCCTCGGAGATAGCCGCCGTCGTGTCCGAGAAGGCGTTCGACTTTCTCAATGCCCCGGTCCGCCGGGTCACTGCACCGCATGCGCCCGTTCCCTTCACGCCGTCGTTGGAGAACGTCTATGCACCGACAGTGAGTGCAATCCTCGATGCGGTGCGCTCGGCGATATGAAGGCGGACGCTGGCGTTATAGGATATAGCCATCAGGTGAATTGGAGGCGGTAAATGGCTGCACAGCGCGTTCTCGTCGGCTCCCTCGACATCCACGTAGAGGTTGAAGGGGAGGGCGTTCCGATCGTACTGCTCCACGGGCTCGGGCTCTCGGGAGCGCTCTGGAATCGCGTCAGGGAGGGTTTCGGACCCGGCTACAAGCTCATTCTCCCCGATTTTCGCAGCGCTGGCGACACCCGTGAGATCCAGCGCGAGGAGCTCTCGCTCGAACTCTGGGCCAACGACCTGGCAGGGCTGCTCGCGGCACTCGAGGTCGAGCGTCCCGTTCTCGTCGGCCATTCGCTCGGGGCGAGCATCGCCCTCAAGTACGCGCTCGAGCACCCGGACGACGTCCGAGCTCTTGCGCTGATCGGGGCCGATGCGACGCTCTCCAACCTTGGACCGCGCATGACGCTTTCCTCCGAGCGGATCGAGAGCATGGGCCTCGAGGCGTGGGTGACCGAGTACTGGTCGGAGAACCCGCCGTTCGCCGCCGACTCGCTCGAGCGAGACCCCGAGATCCTCGTCGCGTATCGCGACCTCCTGCTCGCCAACGACCCCATCGACTACGTCCGCCAGTGCAGGGCGATCGTGGGTGCCGAGGACCTCTCGGGCAGGCTCGGCCAGGTGACGCAGCCGGCTCTTGTGCTCATCGGCGAGAAGGACGATCGCACGCTGCCGGAGCACGGACACGCGCTGGCCGAGCGGCTCGGGGACGCGCGCGCCGTCGAGCTGCCGGGTGTCGGCCACACGCTGCCGCTCGAGGCGCCCACAGCTGTCGCCGGTGCGGTGCGCGCCTTTCTGGAGGACGTCGCGCCGGGAGCACGGCGGGTCGGGGTGCTGCGTGCGGACAAGACGCCGCGGAACTCCCCCGAGGGGCCGTTCGGCCACCTCGATGTCCGATGGGTCGTCGGCCCGTCGACCGGGGCGAATTTGATCTCACTCGGCCAGTCGACGTATACCCAGGGGGCGACCCACGAGAACCACTACCACCCGAACGCGGAGGAGGTCGTGGTCGTCCTCAGCGGCTACGGAACTCAGATCGTCGGCGAGGATGCCCTCGAGGTGGGCGCCGGCGACATCTGCTTCATCCCCCGGAACACCCCGCACCGGATCACGGGTACCTCTGATGACCCCCTCGTGATCCTCTGGGCCTTTGGTGGTGCGGCAAGCATGGAGCAGGCGGGGTACGTCCCGCTTCCCGACTAGGCGAAAGGAAGGGACATGACGGAGGTCCGGACAGATCCATTGACGCCCGAGGAGATCGCGCAATACCACGAGCAAGGCTTCTTGTTCCCGATCCGTGTCCTCGACGATGAGCAGGTGGCCATCGCGCGCGAGGCGCTCGACGACCACCTCGAAGGCCGGCGCGAGTCGAAGGCGTACGAGCTCACCGACCCCATCGTCGATCACGCCGAGGGAACTGCGACCGTCGGTTCGGGCACTGCGAGCGCGGTGGCCGAGAAGGCGGAGACGGAGAGGAAGCCGCACTCGGTACCGTTTCTGTACAACCTGTGGGAGCGCGACGAGCGCTTCTGGCAGATCGACTCGAACCCGATCATTGCCGGGATGGCACGGCAGCTTTTGGGCTCGGAGGAAGTTGTGCTGCTGGAGGACGGCGCCGTCGTCAAGAAGCCGGTCGTCGGTGGGAGGCTCGCCTGGCATCAGGACTACGCCTACTGGCCTCTTGCGACCCCTGGTGCGGTGACGTGCTGGATCGCGCTCGACGACGTCGGCGCCGAGAACGGCGGCATGCAGGTCGCGGTCGGATCACACAAGCTCGGGGAGAAGCTCCCGGTCGAGTTCGGCGACGGGAGTTCGTTCATGCACGCCGAGCGGCCGGGCATCGGCGAGGTTCAGCCCCCGGAAGAAGCGGGCCTCGAGGTTGCCGGATACGAACTCAAGGCCGGTGAGTGTGGCTTCCACAATGCCCTCATCTGGCACGCATCCGGCCCGAACACGAGTCCGAACCACCGGCGCGGGTTCGTCCCTCGCTACGTGGCCGGGGGAACGATGTGGCTCGGGGCGTTGCGGTTCCCCTACAACTACACAGACGAGGAGCTCGAGTGCGCCCCGGGTGAGCCGATCCACGGGCCGCACTTCCCGCGCATCGAGACGGCCTTCTAGCTACGGTCGCGCGCGGCCGCAACCGCGCAGTGCCGCATCCCTTCCCTCCGTGGGAGGCGGCACTGCTCGGACCTCGATCCTGCGATCGAGCCCCTTCGAGTGAGCTGCCGCGGTCGTCCGTCCGGGTTCGGGCACCCAACGGCCGGTCTTCCACTGCCTACCTCCGCCGCGCTGCAAACGGCGATGACGGCTCCCACAACACAGAAGGCGGGCTGTTATAGGATATAGCGAACGGGGACATCACCAGACATCTCAGCAGACGGGCGTTGCCGCTCCCTTCGTCCCCGGCCGACGATCTGTTTGGCAGGGGCGGTGCGTTTGTCTAGCTCGAGGAGGGATCGTGGCGAGGAACGTTCTTGACGCAACGGCACAGGGCCGCCGGGTTTACGCATGGTGGTTGATTGCGCTCGTGGTACTCGCCCTGGCGGTGATTGCAAGCGGCTGCGGTGGCGGTGACAAGAGTTCCGACTCCGGCGACGACCAGGCGACGGCCGACGGCCCGCCGAAGAGCGGGGGGGTGCTCAAGTTCGCTCGCAACTTCGAGACGCAATCGCTCGACCCCATGGGACCTGCCGAAAACGGGTCGATCTTCGTGCGTGTCCAGATCTTCAACACGCTCGTGGAAGCCGATCCGGAGACGACTCCGGAGGTGGGGCCTGGGCTCGCCGAATCGTGGGAGTCGTCAGAAGATGGTCTTCGCTGGACATTCAATCTTCGCGACGCGAAGTTCTCGAACGGCGACCCGGTCACCGCCGAGGACGTCAAGTTCTCGCTCGATCGTTTCATCGACCCGAAGGTCAACGTCAACATCCCGACGCTTGCCTACGGCATCAAGAGCATCGAGATCGTAGACGACTCGACCATCGCAGTAAATCTCAATCATCGCGTTGGCGCCCTGCTCGAAAATCTCAGCGTCTTCCCCGCCTCGATCGTGTCGAAGAAGCTCGTCGAGGCCGACGGGGAAAAGCACTGGAAGAGCCCGGTCGGCACCGGGCCGTTCAAGTTGAAGCAGTGGGTGCCGGGCTCGTACATCGAGCTCGAGCGAAACGAGAACTACTGGGAAGAAGGCAAGCCCTACCTCGACGGTGTGCGTTTCGATTTCATCCCCGACGACAACGCCCGCGTATTGCGGATGGAGGACGGGGGGCAGACATCCTCGAGGGGGTGCCTTTCTCACAGATCGAGAGCCTTCAGGGCAGTGCCGATTTCGACGTCAGGGTTGACGAGATCGTGAGATGGGAGGGCATCTTCCTGAACCACAAGCGCGCGCCGTTTGGGGACGTGAGAGTGCGCCAGGCCCTCAACTACGCGACCGACAAGGAAGCGATTCGGGCCGCGGTGTACGGCGGCGTCGGCGAGGTCGCCAACAGCATGATCCCGAAGGGGAAGTACACCGCCGATCCGGGGGAGGTCGAGGCTTACGCCTACGATCCCGACAAGGCCAAGGAGCTGATTGCCGAGGTCGCCCCTGATGGGATCGACGCGACAATGCTCGTCCCGGCCGGTGCCGGCTTCCTGCGCGAGTTGGCCACGGTCGTGCAGTCACAGTGGGCCGAAGTCGGAGTCAAGCTCCAGATCGAAGAGGTTGATGGAGGAGCCCTGTTCGACCGCTTCGCCGCGTATGACTATGACGTCGCCGTCCCATTGGTCAAGTTCACGTCCGATGTCAGCGTCGAAGACGAGGTGGCGCTGCTGTTCTACGACACGGCGGAGTCCAACGCGCTCAAGGGCTTCTTCACCGGATGGCAGCCTCCGGATAGCCTCTTCGAGTTGACACAGCAGGCCGCCCAGGGAACGGAGGACGAGCGAGTCGAACTATGGCCGCAGGTGCAACAGGCCGCCATGGATGAGGCGCCTTGGGTCACGCTGTTCTTCCTGCCGACCGTCCACGGCGTCCAGGATCGTGTCAAGGGATTCCGCGTCCTGCCGACCGGGTGGTGGGACATGGAGGATGTCTGGTTGGACAACTAGTCACTGCGAGCAGCGGTGGGGCGACCGTCCGGCGGGTGCCCCACCGCTTCTCGGCTGACGAATGCTGGAGTACATCGGAAAACGAATATTGCTCAGCATCCCCGTCCTCGTCGGGGTGCTCGTCGTCGCCTTCATCCTGATCAGGTTGATCCCGGGTGACCCTGTTCAGCTGATGTTGGGAATCAATGCGACACCTCAAGCCATCGCTCAGGTTAAGGAGAACCTCGGTCTCGACCAGTCGCTCGGAGGGCAGTTCGTCTCGTTCACACGGGGCGCACTGACCTTCGACTTCGGCGACTCGATCATCCGAGACACCTCGGTACGTGAGTTGATCGGGGCACGGATCGCTCCAAGCCTGTACCTCATCTTCGGAGCAGTGCTCGTCGCCATCCTCATTGCGTTACCCCTCGGGATCGTGTCCGCGGTGAGGCGGAACCAGGCGGCCGATCACACCGTTCGCATGGTAAGCATCGTCGCCTTCGCGATGCCGACCTTTTGGCTCGGGCTGATGCTGGCGCTCCTCATTGGGCTAGAACTCGACCTGCTGCCGGTATCCGGATACGGCGAAGGAGCGGTTGCCGTCGTCGAATCGCTGATCCTGCCATGGGTCACGCTCGGGCTCTATCTGGCGCCGGTGCTTCTTCGGACGCTCCGGGCAAGCCTGATCGAGACCTTCGAGTCCGAGTTCGTCGAGGCAGCCCAGGCCCGGGGCCTATCGCCGGCACGTGTCGTCGGAGCACACGCACTCCGAACCTCGCTGATTCCGCTCGTGACCGTTCTATCGATCAACGTCGGGTTCCTGATCAGCGGCACCGTCGTGGTGGAGAACGTCTTTCAGATTCCGGGTCTCGGCTCTCTGCTCGTTCAGTCGGTGCTCAGCCGCGACTACCCCGTCATCCAGGGGCTCGTCTTCGTATTCGGCGTGATGGTGATCGTGCTCAGCCTGCTCGCCGATGTCGCCTACTCGCTCATCGACCCCCGTGTGCGCTTGGGAGCGGGCTGATGCGCGCGCTCGCTCGGTTCCCTAGCGAGGCAGCTCTGCGCCATGCCGCCCTCGCCGAGCGTCGGTGGTCGAACGTCACGTTCTATGCAGGAATGGCAGTTCGTGGGACTCGCCGTCCTCGTCGGAGTTCTCGCACCGCTGATCGCTCCGTATGACGCAAACCAGATCGACCTCGCGAGCAGACTCGAGCCTCCGTCATCGGCACATCTGTTTGGTACCGATACATTCGGCCGGGACATCTTCTCGCGCGTGCTCTACGCCATTCGCCTCGATCTCGTCGTGATCGTCATTGTCACGTATGTCCCACTCGTGATCGGAATGGTCGTCGGGGCGTACTCTGGGTATCACGGCCGCTGGCTCGACGGCCTCGCCATGCGGATCGTCGATGCGGTCATCGCGTTCCCCTTTCTCGTCCTGATGATCGCCATCGTCGCGATTTCTGGCGCCGGTCTAACCGGGTTCTACATCGGCGCCATCGTGATCGGGTGGGCGCTCTACGCGAGGCTGACGCGAGGCGAGATGCTTGTCCTCCGCGAGCAGGACTTCATGCTCGCGGGGCGCACGCTCGGCTACTCGACGACGCGCATCCTCTTTCGCCACGCCATGCCGAACCTGCTCCGTTCGAACCTCGTCTTCTCTGCAGCAGATCTCGTACTCAACCTGCTCCTCCTCGCGAGCCTCTCGTACCTGGGACTCGGCGTACAGCCTCCGACCGCGGAGCTCGGGGCGATGGTCGCGGAAGGGCAGAGCGTGCTTCGACAGGCCTGGTGGGTTGCCACGCTTCCCGGGCTCATGATCGTCCTACTCGGCATCGCCTTCAGCATGATCGGCGATGGTTTGGCAGATCGACTTGGTCGACAGTTTCGGTTGACCGTATGACGTCGAGCGAGGCCCGATCGGACGGATCGAACGCGCCGCTTCTCGACGTCCGCGGGTTGACGGTCGGATTCCCCACGCTACGAGGCGTCGCCAGGGTCGTCTCGAACGTGTCGTTCCAGGTAGCCGAGGGGGAGATCCTCGGTCTCGTCGGTGAGTCCGGTTCGGGTAAGAGCGTCACCTGCCGGTCGCTGCTCGGCCTCGTGTCGCGACCGGGTGCGATCCTCTCCGGAGAAGTCGTGCTGGCAGGCCGGGATCTGCTCCAGCTGGATGAACGCGAGCTTCGCGAGGCTCGTGGGACTCAGATCGGGATGGTCTTCCAGGATGCGATGAGCTCGCTCAACCCCGTCCTCTCCGTCGGTCGCCAGCTGACCGAGACCCTCGTGCACCGGAAGGAGATGAACAAGGCAAGCGCGAAGAGCCGGGCCGTCAGCCTCCTCGAGCAGGTGGGGATCCCTGCCCCCGAGTCACGCCTGAAGGCGTACCCGCACGAGCTCTCCGGTGGGATGCGGCAACGAGTGATGATCGCCCTTGCGCTCGCCGGCGAACCCCGCCTGTTGCTCGCCGACGAGCCAACGACTGCGCTCGACGTCACGATCCAGGATCAGATCCTGTTCTTGCTGCGGGAGATCCGTCAAGAGACCGGGATGGCGATCGTCCTTGTCTCCCACGACATGGGGGTGATCGCGCAGATCTGCGATCGCGTCGCGGTGATGTACGCGGGCCGCCTCATCGAGGTCGCGCCGGTGAGCGAGATGTTCGAACGACCCCGGCATCCCTATACTCAGGCGCTGTTGGAGGCGGTACCGCTCCTCGGAGAGAGCCGGTCGCGCGGCGAGCTCCAGGCGATCCCGGGGCAGCCTCCCGACGTCTCCGACCTAGCCCTCGGTTGCCCCTTCGAACCGCGTTGCGGGTTTGCAAGGGAGGGCTGCTCCGAGGTCTCGATGGAGCTACAACGGGCGGCGCCTGGGCATCTGACTGCGTGCCCGTTTGTCGGTACGGGGCGAGACGTGCCATGAGAGAATTGCTTCTCCGAGTAGAGAACGTGTCGAAGCGGTTTCCGGTCCGCCGGACACTGGGCGACCGAATCCACCGTCGGCCCGGCCAGTGGGTCACTGCCGTGGACGACGTCTCGTTCGAGCTAGGCAAGGGAGCGACGCTGGGCATCGTCGGCGAGTCTGGCTCGGGCAAGAGTACGCTCGCGCGCTGTCTCGTTCGTCTTCACGAGGCGGACGAAGGAACCATCGACTTCGATGGCGTCGACGTGCGCGGAGGCGACCGGGAAGCGCGCAAGGCACTCCATCGACGGGTGCAAATGGTCTTTCAAGACCCATATACGTCGCTCAACCCCCGCTTCTCGATCGAGAGCGCGATCCTGGAAGCGGGGCGCGTTCACGGGCGCGTCGACAAAGGGGGCGGCGACGTGTTCGTCCAGGAGCTCCTCACGATGGTGGGCCTCCCTGCTCGGCTCGCGAGTCGTCTCCCACGTGAGCTGTCCGGAGGTCAGCGACAGAGGGTCGCGATTGCTCGCGCACTCGCCGTCGGCCCCGATCTCCTGATCGCAGATGAAGCGGTCTCCAGCCTCGACGTGTCGATCCAGGCGCAGATCCTCAACCTCTTCGAGGAGCTGAGACAACAACTCGACTTGACGATGATCTTCATCTCCCACCAGCTTTCGGTTATCTCGCACATTTCAGACGTGGTGGCGATCATGTACCTCGGTCGAATCGTCGAGATCGGCCCGACGGCCGAAGTGTTCGCGCGTCCGCGACACCCCTACACACGAGGTCTTCTCGACGCCAACCCCGCACCTGATCCTGCAAAGCGACACCAAGAGCCTGCGCTGAGTGGAGAGCTGCCCTCTCCTCTTGCCCTTCCGACCGGCTGCCGCTTCCGTTCCCGCTGCCGCTTCGCAATCGAGTCGTGCGCGACGGTCGATCCCGGGCAGACGGTGGTCGGTGAGGCGCACAGCGCGGCGTGTCACGTCCTTCCATTCGGAGCGGACGGAGCCAGGGTGCGCGCCGACTCAGGCGCCGGTAGCCCGGCGCCAGTAGTCGGTGTATGTGGTGACCTCGACTCCGCGCTCGCGTGCGTAGCGGAAGAACCCCCGCAACCAGCCGACCGTGCGCTCGTCAGACGCGAGCATCACCCAGTCGTGGAAGCAGGCGCCGAAGACGAGATCGTTGTCGGCGACCTCGTCCACCGCGCCCTTGAGCGCATCCAGGAACGCCGCCCCGGTGTCGTAGCCGTGCTGGTCGAACCAGACGACGTCGAGCCAGAACTGGAACGGCAGCTCGAGAATGTCGGGATACCCCTCGGCCTCGTACGTGAACGGCTGCACCCAGGGGGTGGGGTTCCCGTTGTCTTCGTTGCGCCCCCAGGACGTGATGTAGCGAAGCCCCGCCCCACGGACGATCTCGAGAAGGTCGGGGCGGTCGCGGAGGCCGCGGTAGTAGCCGAACGGCGTTCTCAGGCCGACGCAATCGATTCCGAGGTGATCGCGGAGCAGCCTCGATGTGAAGGCGAGTTCCTCCACGCAGCGCCACCGGCGGCGACGCCGGGATCGTCCCGACGATCCCGGGCTCGGGGGAGTACACGATGTCCTTGAAGGGCACGTGGCTGAACGTATGCTGTTGCATGTCGAACAAGCCCGTTGCATGCGCCGCCTGAATGGGCTCGAGGGCCTGGAGAAGGGTGCGGCCGCAGATGAACAGCGTCCCGCGGACACCCTCCTCCTCGTGGATCTCGGCCAGGAGCTCGAGCGACTTCCCGCACGTGACCGGATCGAGCGCCAGCTCGTAGAGCGGGAAATGCCGGCTCCCTGTCATCAGTGACAGCGCCTCGCCGACGGCCGCAGTCTCGGTATCGTACCCCACAAGAATCGTCCCCATGCGATGGCTCCTCTTCTGTCGACGGTCCCGTCGCCCTACCAGGCGAGGAGCCCGCCGTCGACGGTGTAGGACGAGCCGGTGACGAACGAGGCGTCGTCCGAAGCGAGGAAGGCGACGACCGCGGCGACCTCCTCGGGCCGGCCCATGCGCCTCATCGGATGCGCCGCGATCACTGCTTGCTCTGCGGCCGCAGGGTCGTCATGGCTCTCGACATAGACCCGCATCTGCTCCGTCTCGATAAAGCCCGGAGCGACGCAGTTGACCCTGACCCCAGCGAGAGCGTAGTCCAGCGCCATCTGTCGCGTCAGCGCGTGGACGGCCCCCTTGGAGGCGCAGTAGGCGGCATCTGTCGCAAAGCCCACGGTCGCAGCAACGGAGCCGATGTTCACCACCGCGCCGCCGCCACCCTCGATCATGCGCGGAATTGCGTAGCGCGAGCAGGTGAAGACGCCCCAGACATTCGTGTCGAGAACGCGATCGTAGTCCACGCGGTCTGTCTCGGTGACGGACCGAAGCAGGCCGACACCTGCGTTGTTGCAGAGGATGTCGATCCTGCCGAACCGCTCTATCGTCGCGTCGACGAGCCGCTCGGCGTCACCATCGTCACGCACGTCGGCGGGGACGAAGGCGACGCTCAGACCTCGGGCCGCGAGGGAGCGGACGAGTTCGTCGCCCTCGTCGGCACCGCGCTGCGAGGCGACGACAGCAGCGCCTTCGGTCGCAAGGCGTTCGACGATCGCGCGGCCGATACCGCGCCCCGCGCCTGTCACGATCGCCGTTTTCCCGCCGAGGCGAGGATGTTCTTGAACCGCCACTTGTAATCTGGGATGATATGCTGATCGTCGGCTAGGATTCAAGGTGGAGGCGGACATTAGGACGGATCAGCGAGATCGGTGGCGCGGGGTCTACCCCGCAATCTGCACGCCGTTTACGGCGGACGGAGCCGTAGACCTGGCCGCGCAGCGACGCGTCGTGCGCTTCGCGCTCGACTGCGGCTCGCACGGTCTCGTGGCGTTCGGCCTCGCCGGCGAGGTCCTGAAGCTCTCCGCCGACGAGCGACAAGCCCTGACCGATGTGATCGTCGACGAGGCGGCTGCCGCTGTCCCGGTCTTCATCGGTGCCGGGGCCCCAAGCATCCGCGCCTCGATCGAGCTCGCCCGCTACGCCGAGCAGGCCGGTGCGGACTGCATCGTCGTTCCTGCCCCCATGAGCGGCATTGTCGGCGAGGCCGCCCTGATCGACTACTTCGTTCGGGTGGCGTCGTCGGTGTCGATCCCGGTCATGATCCAGGATGCGCCTGCCGTACCTCGGTGTCGGTCTCGGGCCGGAGGTCGTGCGCCGGATCGGCGAGGCCGCGCAGAACGTCCGCCACGTGAAGCTCGAGGCAGGCCCCGTCGAGATCGGCGAATGGATCACCCACCTCGGCGACGAGTTCGCCGTCTGGGGTGGCGACGGTGGGATCTACCTCCTCGACTGCGTGCGCGTCGGGGCAGCAGGAATCATTCCCGGAGGGGACCTCGTCGACCAGCTCGTCGGCGTGTACGAGGCGGAGGCCCGGGGCGAGCACTCCCTCGCCGACGAGTTGTTCTGCAGGATCCTGCCCGTCCTCGTCTTCGAGATGCAGCACTCGATCGACCACTACAACACCTGTGCGAAACACGTCCTCGTCCGACGCGGCGTGCTCGAGAACCCGGCCCTGCGATCACCGGCGACCTCGTTCGAGGAACTGTCGCATGACCTACTGGAACGGCACCTCACGAGCCTTCAGATCACGATGAGTGGTGTGCGTGTCAACTGAGCGCCGCCAGGTGGTCGAGGGTCTGCAGGAGCCACAGCGCCTGAGTAGGCAGCTCTCCACCCTACTGGCGGCGGAGATCGTTTCGGGCCGGATCCCCGTCGGGGAGCCGTTTGCCTCCTCCGAGGAGATCGTGAACCGATACAGCGTCAGCCGTACCGTCGCCCGCGAGACCGTTCAGGCACTGGCGATGCTCGGGTTGGTGACCGTTCAGCACGGCAAGCGCACCGCCGTGCGCCCGCCGGAGGAATGGGACATCCTCAGCTCCGTCGTGCAGGAGGCGATGCGGCGGGAGGGGAAGGCCGAGCCGCTCCTGCGTGACCTGTACGAGTTCCGCCTCCTGATCGAACCGCAGGCTGCCGGCTGGATGGCCGACTTCGCAAGTCCTGCCGCGGTCGCCGAGCTCACCGGCCTCGCTGAGCAAATGGATCAGCTTGCCCGCGATGACGCAGCCCTGCCGAGCCTGATGGCTGCCGACCGAAACTTTCACGACGTCGTCGCGCGCGCGAGCGAAAACCGCGTCGTCGCGGCGGTCAGCCGCGACATTCGCGAGGTGATCGGAACGCTCTGGGGCTTCTCGGAGATGAACGGCGGCACTGCAACGCACGTGGCCGAGCAGCATCGCGTGATCGCCGATGCGGTCGCCCGGCGCGACGCCCCGGCTGCCGCCGAGGCGATGCGCGAGCATCTCCTCTGGGCAGCGCAGGCAGATCTCCACGGGCTCGGCGAGCCTTCTCAGCTGCGCCTTCTCTCCGGGACCACGAGCGTCTAGGCATGGGGCTCGTCATAGGAATCGACACGGGCGGGACGTTCACGGACATGGTCGTGCTCGACCCCGAAACAGGGAGGATCGACTCGCTCAAGACGTCGTCCATGCCGAGCAGCCCGGGTCAGGCGATCGTGAACGCCCTTGCCGAAGGGGAAGTCGCGGCAAGTGAGATCGAGCGGTTCACGCACGGAACGACGGTGGGTACGAACGCGTTGATCGAACGAACTGGCTGCCGGGTGGCCCTCGTGACGACGAAGGGCTTCGAGGACACCCCGTTCATCCAGCGGATCAACCGCAGGGTGCTCTACGACCTGCGCTGGTGCAAGCCCGAGCCTCTCGTCGCGAGCAGGCGGCTCTGTCTCGGGCTCGACGAGCGGCTCGACGCCTCGGGTGCCGTCATCAGACCCGTCGACGAAGCCGAGGTCAGGAGCATCTGCCGGACGATCAGGGAAAGCGGTGCCGAGGCGGTCGCGCTCTGCCTCCTGTTCTCGTACGTCAGCACGGAGCACGAGGAGCGCGTGAAGCAGATCCTCTCCGAGGAGCTCCCCGGGCTGCCGATCTCCGTATCGCACGAGGTGGCACCGATCTGGCGGGAGTACGAGCGCTCGTCGACGACCATCGCTGACGCGTATCTCCGTCCCCTGCTCGGCAGCTACGTGAGGAGCCTTGACAGCGCGCTGCGCGACGCCGGCATGACGCGCGAGTGGACGCTGATGAAGTCGAACGGCGGCGCCATGCTTTCCGCGGGCCGCCGCGGACGCTCCGATCCAGACGGTCATGTCCGGCCCCGCCGGCGGCATGACGGCAACCGAGCACGTGGCGCGCGCGCTCGGCCGAGCCGAACGTGCTCACGCTCGACATGGGTGGTACGAGCGCGGACGTGGGCATCCTCGTCGAGGGACGTCAGCGGCACACGACCGAGTACGAGATCGAATGGGGTCTCCCCGCCGCGGTGCCCTTGATCGACATCAAGTCCGTCGGCGCCGGCGGCGGTTCGATCGCCTGGGTCGATGCCGGCGGCTTCTTGCGGGTGGGGCCGAGGAGCGCCGGAGCGCAGCCGGGGCCAATCTGCTACGGGCGTGGCGGCACCGAGCTCACCGTGACCGACGCGAACCTGCTGCTCGGTCGGCTCGATCCCGAGTACTTCCTCGCCGGTCGGATGCGGCTCGACCCGACGACCGCTGAACGAGGCCATGGCGGCCCTCGGCGAGCCGATGGGGCTCGACGCGCTGGAGCTCGCCGCCTCGATCGTCGAGATCGCGAACGAGAACATGGCGAGCGCGATCAAGATGGTTTCGCTCGAACGAGGCCACGACCCGCGCCGCTTCTCGCTCCTCGCCTTCGGAGGCGCGGGTCCGCTGCACGCCGCCGCCGTCGCCCGCGTGCTCGGGGTGCCGAAGGTGATCGTGCCCCAGTACCCGGGGGTGTTCTCCGCGCTCGGCCTCCTGCTCGCCGACATCCGCGTCGACAAGGTGTGGACACAGGCGTTTCGCTCGAACGACGTCGACGCAGCGCTCGTCAACCGGCAGTTCAACCAGATCACCGAGCGTGCGATCGGCGAGCTGCGCCAGGAGGGGTACGCCGGCGAGCCAGAGGTCCGCCGTGCGATCAACATGCGCTACTTCGGCCAGAACTACGAGCACGAGGTCGAGATCGAAAGCGGCGAGCTGGACGAGGCTGCGCTGCAGCTGGCCTTCCGGCGCTTCGATGCTCTCCACGAGGAGCGCTACGGATACGCGATCGACGGCGAGGTGATCGAGCTCGTCAGCTTCAAGGTCACGGCTATCGGCCGGCGACCGCGCCTCGAGCTGTCGGGCGACGATCGAGGAGAGCGGATTCCCGCGCTCGGTTCGCCAGGTCTACGTGCGTGGCAGCGGCTTCGTCGAGGCAGCAGTCGTCCATCGGTCGTCACTCGAGGAGGGCGAGCGGCTATCAGGGCCCGCCGTGATCGAAGAGGCAGGCTCGACCCTCTACGTCGAGCCAGGCATGGTCGTCGAGCGGAGCTCGCAGGGCGCGCTCCTGATCGAGACGGGGGTGGACGGGTGAACGCGCCGGTGATCGACCAGGTCGCACTGACCGTCGTCGATAACTACCTGACGAGCTGTCTGCCGCGATATGGGCGTCACGATGATGACGACCGCGTACTCGCCGATCTTCAACGAGTCGCTCGACTTCTCGTGCGTCATCTTCGATCCGGCGGGCAACATGCTTGCCCAGGCGGAGTTCTGCCCGTCGCAGATCGGCACGATCAAGTTCACCGTCGACTGGACGATCGAGGAGCTCGGCCTCGACGCCTTCGAGGAGGGTGACGTCGTCCTCCACAACGACCCGTACCGTGGCTCGGGGCACGTGCCCGAGCACATGCTGCTGAAGGGGGTCTTCTGGGAGGGCGAGCTCGTCGCCTTCGTCGCGAACGTCGCACACATGTCAGAGGTCGGGGCGAAGACGCCCGGCGGACTCTCCGGTGACGCGACCGAGATCTACCAAGAGGGTCTGCTCCTGCCGCCCGTCAAGATCAAGCGGCGTGGCGTAGACGTCGACGACGTCTGGAAGATCATCCTTTCGAACCACCGCACGCCGAGGGTGACGCTCGGCGACTTCCGGGCGATGATGGGCTCGCTGGACATGGCCGAGAAACGGATCCAGAAGCTGATCGCGGACTACGGGCTCGACTTCGTCCGCGCCGCGTCCTCCGACCTGATGGCCATCGCCGAGCGGCGAATGCGCGCCGAGCTCGAGGGAATCCCGGACGGGGTCTACACCTTCGAGGATGCGATCGAGGACGACGGCATCACCGACCACGACTATCCCATGAAGCTACGGCTGACTGTGGCGGGTGGACGAGGTCATCGCCGACTTCACCGGATCGGCGCCGCAGGCGGTCGGTCCCGTCAACGCCATCTACGCCGTGACCGCGTCCGCCATCTACAACGCCTTTCTCCACCTCACGGATCCGACGATCCCGCGCAACGAGGGCTGCTACCGCCCGTTCACTATCATCGCCCCGCCCGGCACGATCGTGAACTGCTCGTTCCCGGCGCCGGTCGCCGGCGGGCAACACCGAGACGAGCCCGCGGATCACCGACATGGTGTTCGGTGCTCTGCAGGACGCGATTCCCGACCGGGTCGCCGCCGCGTGCGGCGGCACATCGTCCCCGTTTCTGTTCGGCGGCACCGACCCGCGCACCGGCGAGCCCTACGCCCACTTCCACTTCGAGGGAGTCGGCTGGGGTGGCCGCCGCGGGCTCGACGGCAACAACATGGTCGTCACGATCAACGGCAACTGCCGGAACACCCCGGTCGAGGTGTTCGAGACGCGCTATCCGGCGTTTCGCATCGAGTCGTACCGGCTCTGCAGCGACTCGGGTGGCCCCGGCGAGTTCCGCGGCGGCCTCGGTGGCGAGCGCGTCTTCACGGTGACGGTGCCCGAGGTGACGGTGAGCGCCCTGCTCAACCGGATGAAGACGGAGCCCTGGGGCGTCCTCGGCGGCGGCGCGGGTGCGGTCGGCGGGCTCTGGGTACGGCGCAGTGGCTCGCAAGAGTGGCGTACCTTCGTCGAGGAGTTCGGGACGATGTCGCCGTCGAAGTTCTCCGGTGTGACGTCTGCACGACGGTGACCAGGTGAAGATCCTGATGCCCGGCGGCGGCGGCTACGGCGATCCTGCCAACCGCGACCGGGCGCTCGTCCGGCGCGATATCGAGGAGGGGTTCGTCAGCTCTGAAGCCGCGCGCACCATCTATGGCCTCGACGGCGGGGACGGCTGAGATGGGCGAGTGGAAGACCGCCGAAATCTCGTACCTCAAGGCGAACCGCAACGCGTGCGAGTTATGCGGGCACCCGATCGCGGCGCGGTACTGGGGGGCCGAGGTCGACGGTGAACCCACGATGTTCTGCTCGCCCGCCCACGAGCAGCTCTACCACGACTACTGGCTCCCCCGCTACGGAGACAAGGAGACGTCCTGACATGACCCGGAAGCCCGTTCTCTCCCCGGCTGCGCCGGCTCCTTCCGGCGGCTACTCGCAAGGCATTGCGGCCGGCGGCTTTCTCTTCCTTTCGGGCCAAGGCCCGTTCGACGCGGACGGCGTGCGCGTCGGCACGACTGTCACCGAGCAGGTACGCCAGGTACTCGAGAACCTTGAGGCCGTAGCCCACGCGGGAGGCGGCTCGCTGCAGAGCGCAGTGCGGGTGGGGATGTACATCAGCGACATGGCGCACTTCGACGAGATGGACGCTGCCTATCGAGGCTTCTTCTCCGACCCCATGCCGGCCCGAACGACGATCCAGTCCGACCTCGTCGGCTTCGACGTCGAGGGTGACGCGGTCGTCTGGCTCGACGACTGACATGGACATCACATCGCTCGACACCCCGGTCGCGACGGTCGACCTCGACGCGGTCGAGCGCAACGTCGCGCGAATGCAGGGCTACTGCGACGAGCACGGCCTCGCCTTCCGCCCCCACATCAAGACGCACAAGTTGCCTGCGATCGCGCACATGCAGATGCGTGCCGGCGCGGTCGGGATCACCTGCCAGAAGCTCGGCGAGGCCGAGGTGATGGTGGCCGCCGGCCTGCGGGACATCCTGATGAGCTTCCCTCTCGTCGGAGCGGCCAAGGCCGCCCGGCTCGCAGCCCTGGCGGGCGAGGCCACGATCTGCGTCGTCGGTGACTCGGACGTGGTTGCCCGCGGGCTCTCGTCGGCCCTCGCCCGCGCAGGCACCGAGGTCGGGTTCCTCGTCGAGTGCGATACCGGTTTCCTCCGCACCGGTGTCCAGACCCCACGTGCGGCTGCCGATCTTGCGGAGCTCGTGCACTCACTGCCGGGCCTGCGGTTCGACGGACTGATGACGTACCCGACGCTCCCGGGCACGGGGGCGTGGCTCCGTTCTGCGATCGACGAGATCAACGCTCGCGGACTGGAGGTGACGACGGTGAGTGGAGGTGGCACGCCGTCGTTCTTCTCACACCACGAGGTGTCGGAGCTGACCGAGGTGCGCGCCGGCACGTACGTTTACGGAGATCGCTCGTGCATCGCGAACGGTTCGGTGCCGCTCGAGGACTGTGCCCTGCGGGTCAGGGCGACGGTCGCGAGCAGGCCGACCGCCGAGCGGGGCATTCTCGACTGTGGTTCGAAGACGTTGACGAACGACCCGGCCGAAGAGACGGACAGCGGCGGCCACGGCCTCATCGTCGAGTACCCGGAGGCACGAATCTACGCCCTGTCGGAGGAGCACGGACACGTCGACTTCGGCGCCTGCGAGAGCCGGCCCGAGGTTGGCGAGATCGTGACGATCGTTCCCAACCACGTTTGCGGCTGCACCAACCTCCACGACGACGTTGTGGTGCACCGCGCCGGGCCGATCGTCGGAGTCTGGCCGGTCGCGGCTCGCGGGAAGATCCGCTGACCGGAAATCCAACGACGATGGGAGAGCGTCGATGACACCCGAACAACGCCTTGCCGAGCTCGGCCATGAGCTTCCGGCTCCGAACCCCGCCGTCGGCACCTATGTCGGAGCCGTCACCGTCGGCAACACCGTGTTCGTCTCCGGGCACGGGCCCTATCGCGACGGCGAGTTCGTCTACAAGGGGAAGTTGGGCCGCGAGGTCGACGTTCCGACGGGCCGAGCGGCCGCAGCGCTGACGATCGTGAACCTGCTCGCAAGCCTCAAAGAGGAGATCGGTGAACTCGACCGCGTTCGTCGCGTCGTGAAGCTGCTCGTGCTCGTCAACTCCGATCCCGAGTTCGGTGAGCAGCCGGACGTGGCGAACGGGGCCTCCGACCTTCTCGTCGAGGTGTTCGGGCCGGAGCGTGGCCCGCATGCGCGCTCGGCGATCGGCATGGGAGCGCTTCCGTTCGGGATCCCGGTCGAGATCGAGGGAATCTTCGAGATCGACTAGCGCCGCAGCGCTTCAGTCCGTTTGGCATCGACCGCAGTGCCGTCGGCGGTGAGAGCGACGCCGTACGCGTCGGCCGCCCCCTCTGCGCTCACGAGTCCGTCGAGGACGTCATCGAGCACCCGGCCGGACTCGCGCTCGCGCGGGTCGCCGAACCCGCCGCCGCCGGCGCTCTCGATCCGCACAACGTCCCCGGCCCGAAGCATGACGCCGGAGAGCTTGGACGGGCTCACGGTTCCGAACGCCTCGACGAAGTCGCGGAAGCGGTCGTCGCCCGCACGGCGGACGAGGAGTGCAGCGCATCGCCCGGGAAGGCCGCCGAACAGTCCCCAGGCGCCGCGCTCGACGCGATCCATCAGTGCGCTCACTGTCACCTCGGGCGTCAGTACCTCGAGATCTCGCCGCACGGCGAGCCCACCTCGCTGGCGCCCGGGGCCGCCCGAGTCGCAGATGAGCCCGTACCCGAGGGTTCGAAACGGAAACCGCGTCTCGAACACCTCGATCGGCGTGTTGCGGCAGTTGCCGTGGATGTGATTCTGCGCGCTATTGCCGTCACCGTCTGCGCGACCACCCCAGCCGCTCGCCTCGAAGTGGTAGTGGGCGTACGGCTCGCTCGTCCCCGGATCGACGCCGCCGAAGAGGAAGTTGCACGACGTGACGCCCTCGGCCGCCATCACCCTGTCGGGCATCGCGTGGGCGAAGGCGCCGAGCAGCATCCCCACGAGCTTCGGCTGGGTCTCGGTGTTGCCGCCGACCGACGGCCCGGGGAAGCGGACGTTCACGACCGTGCCAACCGGCGCGATCGTCTTCATGCAGCCGTAGGCGCCGGCATTCCGCGGGATCTCCGTGCCGCTGACCTGGAGGAACGCGTTGCACGTTGCCGAGACGGTGACGCCGAATGTCGCGTTCACCGGCCCGCGAGCCTGCGGGTCGGAGCCCGTGTAGTCGACGATCGCGCGGTCGCCGTCGATGACGACCGACACTCGCATTGTCACGAGCTCTCGCGTATGACCGTCTCCCTCCATCACGTCCTCGAACGTGTAGTCCCCGTCGGGGATCGCGCCGATGCGCCTTCGCATCAGTCGCTCGCCGTGCGCGAGCAGCTCGTCCCAGACGGCGAGCGCGAGGTCGTCGCCGTAGCGGTCGAGCAGCTCCTGCAGCCGTCGGTCGGCGAGGACCAGCGAGCCGATCATCGCGTGAAGGTCTCCCCAGGTCGATCGGGGCGTGCGATGGTTCGAGAGGATGATCTTCCAGATGTCGTCGACCGGCTCGCCTGCGCGGACGAGCTTCACGGGCGGCAGGCGAGACCCTCCTGGTAGACCTCGGTCGCCGTGCTCGCGAACGAGCCGATCGTGACCGCGCCGATCTCGGCCATGTGGCCGATGGTCGCAGCGAAGGCGACGATTCGGCCCGGCGCGGAACACCGGTCGTAGGAGCATGTGCTCGGGCATGTGGCAGCCGCCACGGAACGGGTCGTTGTGGAGGACGACGTCCCGGGGCCGAACGAGTCGGCGTCGAGCTCGTCGAGCACGCAGCGCACCGTCTCGCCGATGGCGCCAAGGTGCGCCGGGTTGAACCTTCCCTGGGCGATCAGCCGACCGCGCGCGTCGAAGAGCGCGCACGAGAAGTCGCGCGACTCGCTGAAGATAGGGGAGTACGCCGCACGCATCATGTGCGTCCCCATCTCCTGCGCGATCTGGACGAGCTGGTCGCCGATCACGCTCACGGTCACGCTGTCGACGCTGCGCTCGGTGCGGCCTCCGCCTCGGCCGCGTCTGCGCCGAGAATGCGAGGATGCCGCTCTCGAGCACGTGCAGATCCTGGCTCGGGAGAACGAGCGTCGTCGAGTCGAGCTCCTCGATCAGGGCAGGGCCCGACAGCCGGCAGCCGGCCGGTAGCTCATCCCTGCGGTAGACGGCGGTCGGACGCCAGCCGGCACCGCCGAAGTGCACCTCGCGCACCTCCGCGCGGCTCGGGGAGCGGGCCCTGCCGGGGTCGTGCCGGCGCCGGGCGCGAGCCAGGGCCGAGAGCGGTCACGTTGGCGTGGATCACCTCGATCGTCTCGCCGGGAAAGCTGTAGCCGTAGATGTCGTGGTGCACGTCGTGGAACGCACCGAGAGCGGCGGCGACAGTGGCGTCATCGACGGCCCGAGGGCAGAGATACCTCCTGCTCGTAGTTCTGGCCGGCGTAGCGCATGCTCAGCGACCTCTCGACCTCCGGCTCGCCGGCGAAGCCCTCGGCGGCGAGTGCCGCGCGCGCGTCCTGCTCGATCCCGTCCAGGCGTGCGTCGAGCGCGGCGACGTCGACGGCGTCGGAGCGCGAGTAGTGCGTCCAGCGCCTGTCGACCCGGCGGTCGGCGAGCAACGTTCCGAACGCCGACGCGAGCCCCGGGTGCGGCGGGACGATCACTCCGGTCAGACCAAGGGACGAGGCGATCTCGGCGGCGTGCAGAGGGCCGGCACCGCCGAAGGCGACGAGTTCGAAGTCCCGCGGGTCGACACCACGCTCGACTGCGACCCGGCGGATCGTGCCGGCCATGCCCTCGTTCGAGACCTCGATCACCGCCTCTGCCGCGGCGACGGCGTCGAGGCCGATGCGACCCCCGAGCCCGGAGAGGGCCTCGTTGGCCGCGACTCGTCGAGACGAACCGACCACCGAGGAAGTTGCCGGGATCGAGGCGCCCGAGCACGAGGTTCGCGTCGGTAACCGTCGCCTCGTACCGCCGAGGCCGTAGCACGCGGGCCCGGAGCGGCGCCGGCGCTCTGCGGGCCGACGTGGAGCAAGCCCTCGTCGTCATCCAGGCGAACGAGCCTCCGCCGGCGCCGAGCGTGACAAGATCGATCGCGGGCGCTGCCACCGGGAGCCCGAATTCGAGCTCGAAGTCGGGCACATGTTGGATTTCGCCGTCCTGCACGAGGCCGAGATCGGCGCTCGTCCCTCCGATGTCGAACGTGATCGCGTTCGGCCGGCCCGCGGCGAGCGCAAAGTGACGACCGGCGACGATCCCGCCGGACAGCCCCGAGAGGACGGTCTGAACCGCCTGTCGACCGGCCGTGGCGGCGAGCATTCGTCCTCCGTTCGACTTCATGATCGAGACCGGGCCGGGTGCGGCGTTCGGCGAGTCCTGCCTCGAGATCGTCGGCGAGCCTGCACACGACCGGCGTGAGGTACGCATCGATGATGGTCGACGAGCCTCGCTCGTACTCACGCCACACGGGGGCAGCGACATGCGACGTCGAGATCGGGATGTCGGGAAACCGCTGCTCGAGCAAGGCTGCGAGGCGCCGCTCGTGGGCCGGATCGACGAACGCGAAGAGCAGGCTGATCGCGATCGCGGCGTCGTCGCGATCTCCGGCGAGTACCTCGGCCACGCGACGCGCGACGCGTTCGAGCTCCTCGTCGGTCAAGGCCGTCACGACGCTTCCGTCCGCTGCGAGCCGCTCCACGACGCCGACGCAGTCGCGGCGCGCCACGAGCGGGCGCGGCTTGCCGCGGCGGAGGTCGTACGGGTCGTCCTTGTCGATCCGCCCGATCACCGGCACGTCCTCGAAGCCTGCGGTTGTCACGAAGACGACGCGGCCACCCTTGCGCTCCAGAAGCGCGTTCGTACCTACGGTGGTTCCCACCGTTGCCGACGTCGCGTCTGCCGGGTCGATCCCTGCGGCCTCGAAGGCGTGGAAGATCGCCTGCGCCGGTGCGGCGGGCGTTGACGGCCGCTTTCCGACGGTGAGCTCACCCGTCACGTCGTCGAGGACGACGAGGTCGGTGAACGTACCCCCGGTGTCGATCCCTACGTGCAATGTCATCTCTCAGCCGCTCCGGTCGCCGGTGCTCCATGCCGTGGCAGCCAGTACTCATACAGCAGCCTCTCGCAGTCCGGATCACAGAAGGAGACGGGTTCGCCGTTCACGACTGCGCTCCACGCCCGCCGGAACAGTGGTCGGCCACAAAGCCGGCAGGCGACATGGGTGGGACGTGCCCAGTCGACGGTGAGCCTCCGCCACTCGCCGGCCGGCACGCTAGAGGATGCCGTGGCGATCGAACAGATCGGCCGCCGAGTCACCGTGCTCGAGACCGTCGCGGACGACGTGCTCGAGGGCGAGTTTCGCCTCGGCGGCTGTAAGTGCCTCTGCAGCGAGCGACTGGGGGATCACCACGACACCGTCCTCGTCGCAGCGCACGAGGTCGCCGGGCGAGACCTCGACCCCGGCGCACTGGACAGGCTCGCCCCATCCGGTGACGAGCAGGCGGCCCATCGAGTCCCGCGGCGTGATCGCGGCCACAAACGACGGCGTGCCCAGTCGCCTGATCTGTGCCGTGTCACGAATGCCTCCATCCGTAACCACGCCGACTCCGCCGCGTGCGAGCATACGAACCATCAGGAGCTCCCCCCAGACAGCCGCATCGAGGCACGCGCCGGTGGCGAGAACGACGACCGCGCCCGCCGGGGTCGCGTCTACAGCCGCGATCTCGTGTTCGTACGGGTTGTCGGGGATCTCGCCGCTCGCCGCCGCAGCGATGGTGAAGGCGCGGCCGGCGAGGGAGGCCGCATTCAGGTCGAGCGGTCGGATTCCGTGGTTCATCGCCTGCGAGCGGTGGCCAAGACGGTCGACGACATCCGTAAGCACCGACACCGGCAGCGCGGCGAGTCGTTCGACCTCTGGATCGTCTAGGGGGGTCACGTTCTCCGAGCCTGCACGCATGTCTCTCTGACGCTGAGATTATATTCTATAGCCAACCAAGTGAAGGGAGAGAGGATGGGAGGCGCGTCGTTCAGCCAGTCGATGTTCACCGACCTCTGCGAGCGGATGCTGCGGCTCTGCAAGCTGGAGGTGGGTGAGAGCCTCGTTCTCCTCTCCCAGGGCGAGGAACGGGTGGAGTACGTCGATGCTTTCATGACCGCGCGGCCAGCGGCTCGGTGCCAAGGTGATGAATCTCCGCCTGCCGTACTCCTCATCGGCCACCTCCGGAGAGGTCGGTGTCTGGACGGTCGGCAAGACGCCGTTGTCCGGCAATCAGCCCGCGGTCGACATTCTCAAGGGCGCCGACATGGTCGTCGAGACGCTGTTCATGCTCTTCAGCGACGAGTTGACCGAGATCCAGCAGGCGGGGACGCGGATCCTCACCTGCATCGAGCCCGTCGACCTGCTCGCGCGTCTGTTCCCGACCGAGGAGCTCAAACGGCGAACGGACGTCGCCGTAGAGGTGCTCTCAGCAGCGAGCACCCTGCGCTTCACCGAACCGTGCGGGCACCGATGTCACGTATCGGATCGGCTATCCGGTCAAGGCCCAGTACGGCTACGTCGACCGGCCCGGACAGTGGGATCACTGGCCCTCGGGGGGCATGGTCCTGACCTGCGGCGAAGACGATGGCATCGACGGGAGGGTCGTTGTCGACCGGGGCGACATCCTGCTGCCCTTCAAGCAGTACGTGCAGGAGCCGATCGAGTTCGTGATCGAGGCGGGCCGCATCCGCGAGATCGCCGGTGACGGCTATCAGGCAGCCCTCGTCCGCCAGTACATCGCCGACTTCGACGACCCGGACGGCTACGGGCTCTCCCACATCGGGTGGGGCTCGACGAGCGGGCGAAATGGGCAGCGCTCGCGACCGACAGTCGCGGCCACGGCATGGAGCTCCGTGCGTTCTCCGGCAACGTGCTCTTCTCGACCGGGCCCAACGATCTCGTCGGCGGTCCGAACCATCTCGAGCTGTCACCTCGACATCCCGATGCGCAACTGCAGTCTCTGGTGCGACGATCGGCAGGTGATCGCCGACGGCGAGATCGTGATCGACGAGATGCGCCCAACCGACGCGCCCCTTCGCGTCTAGCGGCGACCGAGGCTAAGCGGGGTCGGCCATGTCTCGGCGCGGTCTGCCGCGCCGGACGTCCTGGCCCAGTAGTCGGAGTAGCTCATGACCTCGACGCCGCACTCGCGGGCATACTCGATCAGCCCGCGGATCCACCCGGTGCCCTCCTCGTCGGCCTCGACGGCGCACCACTCGTGGAACGCCGTGGCGAACACGAGGTCTTGTTCGACGATCTCGTCGACCGCGCCTCGGAGTGCCGTGCGGAACGCCTTCCCCTCGCCGTAGCCGTGGGCGTCGAACCAGACGCCGTCGAGCCAGAACTGGAACGGGATCTCGAGCAGTTGAGGGAAGCCCTCGTCCGCATACGTGAAGGGCTGTACCCACGGCGTCGGGTTGCCGTTCTGCTCGTTGCGTCCCCACGAGCTGACGTAGCGGTGGCCAGTCTCCTCGATGATCCCGAGCAGGTCGGGGCGTTCCCGGAGCCCGCGGTAGTAGCCGAAGGGCGTTCGCAGACCGATGCAGTCGCGCCCGAGGTACTTGTGGATCAGCTCGGAGGTGAACCGCAGCTCCTCACGGAGCGCGACGGCGGGTGTCTCCGGCAGCAGCGCTACCTTATCGCTTCCCGCCGGCTGATAGTGGACGTCGCGGAAGACGACATGACTGTAGGTGTGCTGCTGGATGTCGAAGAGCGGCGATGCCGCCAGCGGCTCGAGCGCGTCGAGCGCGTGCAGGAGGGTTCGCCCGCAGACGAAGAACGTGCACGGTGCCTCCAACTCCTCGTGCAGGCGCGCCAGCACTCCCACGCCGCGCCGAGTCGTCTCCGGGTCGAGGGCACAGCGGTACTGGGGGACGTCCGGTCCGATGAATCGTGCAAGTCCCTCACCGACTGCCGCCGACTCGGTGTCGTATCCGATCAGCAGGTACTGCCATCTCGCGCCTCCAGAACCTCGTCGACCGCCTTCGCGCCGGTTCGACTTGTCGTGATCTCTGATGACCTTATAATAATCCGGTCTGACCGTCGAACGTGGAGGCCTGCGAACCGTGCCGACCCGGAGCCAATCTGACGTGCCCGCGGACGCCGTGCCTCTTGCGGAGCTGCTCGCGCTGAGCGGGAAGGTCGCGATCGTCACGGGCGCGGCCCAGGGGTTCGGATTCGCATGTGCACGCCGGCTGGCAGAGGCCGGAGCCGCTGTGGTGCTCGCCGACCGGCGCGTCGACAGGCTCGAACCGGCGCGTGAGCGCTTGGCGGCCGCAGGACGGACGGCGACGACGCGTCGCCACGGACGTCTCGGTAGAGGCGGACGTCGATGCTCTGGTCGCGGCCACGGTCGACCACTACGGCCGGCTCGACATTCTCGTCAACAACGCGGGAGTCTTCTCGAACTTCTTGCTCGAGCACCTCGAGGCGGCGGAATTCCGTCGCATCATCGACGTCAACGTCGGCGGCTCGTTCCTCTGCATCCGCGCTGCGGCAGCGCAGATGCGCGTTCAAGGGAGTGGTGGCTCGATCGTCAACATCAGCTCGATCGACGCAATCCATCCGAGCGGATCCGGCCTGTCCCACTATGGAACATCGAAACACGCGATCTGGGGCCTGACGAAGACGATGGCCCTCGAGCTCGGACCCGACCGCATCCGCGTCAACGCTGTCGCACCAGGACCTTCGCTCACCGAGGGTGCGATCGAATTCGTCAAGGCCGGGGCACCCGAGGGCATCGACGTCGACGAGCAGTGGGCCGCCTATGCGGGGCGTATCCCCCTCAGGCGCCTCGCGCATCCGGACGACGTCGCCCGAACCGCCCTTTTTCTCGCCTCGGACCTCGGCTCGTACGTGAACGGCGCCCAGATCGTCGTCGACGGGGGGCTGCTGGCAGCATGAACCACGAACCGTCAGACCTGTTCCCGGACTTCATCCGCTCTCTGCCGATGGTCGACAAGCCCGTCGTCCCCCTGCTCGGGTGGCTTCTCCAGGGAGCGCAGGGAGTCGCGATGTTCTACGAGCTTCCCGAGGGGGCCGACCTCGCCGAGCACGTCCACGGCGCGCAGTGGGGGGTCGTGCTGCGGGGATCGGTCGACTTCACGATCGGCGGCGAATCCCGGACGTACGGCCCCGGCGAGACGTACTCCATCCCGGCGGGCATACCGCACAGCGCCTTCATGCATCCCGGTACGGCCGGAATTGACGTATTCGCGGACGCCGACCGGTACGCAGCCCGCCCGCCAGCCTAGGTCAGGCGAGCTCGCCTGCATCGACGGCCAGCGTGCTGCCCGTCATGAGGAGCGACAGGTCGCTCGCGCAGAAGAGAACGACGCGAGCAACGTCATCGGGAACGGCCACGCGCCCTAGCGGAAGGTGCGCTCCGAGCTCGTCGAGCGCGAAGCCTGCCGCCTCGAGCGACGCCCGCTCTGCCTCCAGCCCCGGCGTCAACGTGACCGTTGGGGCGACGGCGAGGACACGGATTCCGTGGACTCCGAGCTCGACAGCCAGGCTCTGGGTGAGGCCGCGCACACCGAACTTCGAGGCCACGTAGTGGGCGACGCCGGGACCCGCGGCCCGATACGCAGCCGTCGACGAGATGTTGACGATCACACCGCCGCGACCGACCGCTGACCATCGCGCGGGCCGCCTCGCGCGCGCCGTACAGCGTCCCGCGGAGATTGACGTCGAGCACGTGCCCCCACTCATCGTCGGTGAGCTCGAGTAGCGGCGAGACCGGGAAGACGCCTGCTGAGTTGACCCAGACGTCTAGCCTGCCGTAGCGAGCGACGGCGTGATCTGCGACCGCGCTCACCGACGCCGAGTCTGTGACGTCGATCTGCGCCGCTGCCGCGGTAGGCCCGAGTCGGGCAGCGGCGCTCTCTGCCTCATGTTCGTCGACGTCCGCCACGAGGACGTTCGCGCCGGCCTCGACGAGCCGCGCGCAGCAGGCTAACCCGATCCCACGAGCAGCTCCCGTCACGACTGCGGTGCGGCCGACCAGCGCTAACACCTCGGCGAGCGGCACCTCTGAAACGTCTCGAATTGCTCCCATCGGCAAGATTCTATAGGTTATAAAAGCTTCCAAAGTGAGTTGACATCTCTGCATACATGTGCCTAGGATGCCCCTCAAGTCAGGTCAAACACCGACTCGGATGTGGGTCTCGCGGGCATCCGGCACATCGGATGAAGGAGGAGGTAGGCGCTGTGGACGACTTGGGTGATCGCAGCAAGGATCCGTCGCCGAATGTGGGCAACGAGAAGAGGGAGAGTCGGCGCGACTTCCTCAAGAAGGGCGTTGTCCTCGGGCTCGCCGTGCCCGCTGCCGGAGCATTGGTTCGCCCTGCGGCAGCGAGGCCGAGCATCAGCATCCGCGACCGGTCACGGTCGCAATTCGAGGGTGTCACGCTTCAGTTCGCGAAGGCCCCGTTCGGGACCGACGAGAAGGACGTCATCGCCAAGCTGCTGAAGCCGTTCGAGGCGAAGACCGGAATCAAGATCAACCACACGATCGTCCCGTGGGCCACCGAGGGTGCTGCGTACGCGACGAATTACGCGGGCCCGAACCCGTACGACGTGAGCTATCAGACGAGCACCGATCTGACCGGACTCGGGACCAAGGGCGTGCTCGAGGTGCTGAACAACAAGAAGTGGATGTACTCGCCGGCGTACAAGCGACGGCGCGAAGTTCATTCCGAACACGATCAAGAAGAGCACCTATCAGGGGAAGCTCTACGGGTTGCCGTGCATCATCGGCGGCACCGTCGTGTACTACAACGGATCTGCTCGCGAAGTCTGGCGTCACAAGGTCCCGACCAACTCGGCCCAACTCGCAGATGCGGCTCGGAAGGTCGTAGCTGCCGGTGGTGATGGCACCTGGGGCTACCAGGTCCCGATGACGGACAAGGACTTCACGTGGTACTTCAACTCCACGAGGTCCATAACTACGGCGGCGACATCATTTCGCCCGACAGAAGCGGCGACGTTCACCTCCGCGGCGGTGAGAAGCCCTCCAGGTCGAGGTCGACGGATCCTGAAGTACAGGTTCGGCCACCCGTCGGGCAGTACGACCGCGAGGCAGCGTCGCCCTGTTCAAGGCGGGCCGGATCCGTTCCTACACGAGGAGCCGCTCCGCCTCGCGGTCTTCCGCAGGAAGGCTTCCGTTCATCGGACTTCGTCAACCCGGTCGGCGCGCCAGGCCAGAAGCGCACGTCTTCTCGACCACGGGCCACTGGGTGATGGCTCGAAGGCAGAACAGGCCGCCGCCTGGGAGCTGGTGGAGTTCCTCTCCTCGCCGCGTTCGCGAACGAGTTCGACGCGCACTACGGCTGGGCGCCGGTGCGCAAGGACGTCAACACGAGCAAGGGTGATGCGCAGGTGAAGCGGGTCAACGACTACGTGCTCAGGGGCTGGGACGGCCTCCACGGGCCGAAGATGGCTCAGCTCGCGAGCGTCTACGGTCAGGCGATGAGGCTGCAGCGACGGGCAACAAGACGGTGACTGCGCACTGGCGAAGGCGCAGAAGGACGGCACCCAGATCCTGAAGTCGTAACCGCGCGACAGTAGCGACGAACGGGAGAATGACGGCAGCGGCGGAGGAGGCCTGGGACGCCCTGACGCTGAGCGAGGCGGAGTACCGGAGTGCCGGACACGCTATGGCTTGCGGAGGAGCGTCCGGGCCTACCTCTTCGTCCTTGCGTACTTCCTTCCCGTTCCTCGTCTTTCTCGTGGTTCCGACGTTCTGGTCGGTGTGGCTCAGCTTCAACAAGGGCGGATCCTCGATTCGGCCGAGTTCGTCGGCTTGCGAACTAGCGCGGGATCTCGAGCGATACCGAGCTGACAGGGGCGATCAAGAACACGGCCGTGTACGCGATCGAGGCGATCGTGCTCATGTTCTTCCTCGCGCTTCATGATCGCGCTCCTGCTCAACGGTACCGACGGGGAGCAACTTCTGCAAGCTCGCGCTCTACTCCCGCTGCTCGCGCCGGCGGTCCTCGTCGGCTGATCTGGCAGTTCCTGACGAACTACGACTCGGGCTCGTCGACGTGATGCTGAACGCCGTCGGCCTCGACCGGCTGAACATCCTCGGAGCTCGACCCTGGCGCTGCTGACGATCGTTCTCGCGGAGGTATGGCGAGGCCTCGGGTTCTGGACGCTGTACTTCCTCGCGAGCCTGCAGAACGTGCCGGAGGAGCTCCAGGATGCCGCCGCGTCGACGGCGCGAAGGGCGCAACGATTCCGCCGGGTGACCCTGCCGCTCCTGAAGCCGATGCTGCTGTTCGCGGTCGTCATCGCGATCATCGCGAACTTCCAGGTCTTCGACACGGTCTACGTCCTGACCCAGGGGGCCCGCACGAGTCGACGTCGACGCTCGTCTGGTTCATCTGGAAGCGCATGTTCCAGTTCCAGGAGACGGGCCAGGCGTACGCCGCCGCCGTACTCCTGCTCGGGATCGTCCTGGTGCTCACGGCGCTCTCGTTCTTCGCGCTGGCGGCCGACGTCGAGGGCGACCTGGTGTCCGACGTTCGGCGTCAACGTCCCCAGGCGGACAGTCCGCCCACGCCGACTACGGGCGGGCAGACAGCGGGACCGCGGCGTCCGAATCGTCAAGGCGACCGTCGTCCTACCTCTTCCTGACTCTCTTCGCCGTGATCGCGATCGGGCCGTTCCTCTACCTGCTCTCGCCGTCCTTCCGGAGAGCTCGAGCTCTTCAGCTACCCGCCCAGTGGATCCCGAAATCGCTCTACTGGGGCAACTTCAGCGCGATCCTGCACGACACGAGCTATCTCGCTGGGCAGCGAACACGGTCATGTTCGCGACGTCCGTGACGCTGATCACGCTCGCGATCGACACGATCGCAGGCTACGCCTTCGCGCGGCTGCGCTTCCCCGGCAGGACGGGGCTGTTCGTGCTCATCATCGCGACGCTGATGATCCCGACGGCCGTGCTGATCGCCCCGCTCTACATCATGGTCTCGCGGGTGCCAGGCTGGACGCACGCCGGAGTCAACACCTACCTGGGCATGATCCTGCCGATGTTCGCGAGCCCGCTCGAGCATCTTCATGATGCGGCAGTTCATGTCGACGCTGCCGGAGGCGCTCGTCGAGGCGGCTCGACTCGACGGCGCTTCGGAGTGGCAGATCTTCCGCAAGATCGTCCTGCCGCTGATGAAGCCAGCGATCGTCGTGCTCGGGATCTCACCTTCATGTTCCAGTGGGTGAACTTCCTCTGGCCGCTCGTGATCACGACGACCGACGACATGAAGACGCTGACCGTCGGCGTCGCGTCGTTCCAGGGGCAGTTCGTGACGAACTGGGGCGTCATCTCGCCGCCGCGGTGATGACGATGCTGCCGTGATCATCATCTTCCTGATCTTCCAGCGCTGGTTCGTCCAGGCCTCGATGGCGGGCGCTCTCAAGCAATGACCAACCGCACCGGACACCGACCTCAAGGAGCCACATGGCCGACATCCTGATCAAGCACCTGGTCAAGCGCTTCGGCAAGGTCGAGGCCGTCAGCGACGTCTCGCTCAAGATCGAGGACGGCGAGTTCCTCGTCCTGCTCGGACCATCCGGGTGCGGCAAGAGCACGATCCTCCGCATGGTCGCCGGACTCGAGGACGCCACCTCCGGCGAGATCGTGATCGGCGACCGGCTCGTGAACTTCGTCGACCCGGTCAAGCGGAACGTGGCGATGGTGTTCCAGAACTACGCGCTCTACCCGCACATGACGGTGTTCAAGAACATTGCCTTTCCGCTCAGCATTGCGAAGCAGCCGAAGAGCGAGATCGAGGCGGCCGTGAAGCGGGCCGCCGGCATCCTCGGACTCGAAGAGCTCCTACACCGCCTGCCGGGCGAGCTCTCGGGCGGGCAGCGGCAGCGCGTCGCGCTGGCGCGTGCCATCGTGCGCGAGCCGAAGGCGTTCCTCATGGACGAGCCGCTCTCGAACCTCGATGCGCAGCTGCGCCTGCAGACCCGGCTGGAGCTGATTCAGCTGCACCAGCGGCTCGGGATCACGACGATGTACGTCACGCACGACCAGGTCGAGGCGATGACGATGGGAAGTCGAATCGCCGTGATGAGCGAAGGCGTGCTGCAACAGGTCGGGACGCCGCAGGAGGTCTACCGACGCCCGGCCAACGTCTTCGTCGCCACCTTCCTCGGCGCCCCGCCGATGAACCTGATCCCGGGTGGGCTGGAATCGACGCCCGAGGGGTGGCGCTTCCGCGGCCCGGACATCGACGTGCCCCTGTCCACCGAGGTGCTCAGCTCCCCGACCTCCAACACGAGATCGAGGCACGGGGCGAAGTACGCTTCGGGCTACGGCCGAGCACTTCCGCATGCACCCGCGGCGAACCGGGAGGTATCCAGGGCGAGGTGAAGTTCCTCGAGCCGGTCGGGTCGGATCTCTATCTCACCGTCGAGGCCGGCGGCGCCTCCTGCAGGTGCGCACCGACCCCGATTCGACACTGGCCTCCGGCGACAACCTCACCTTGAACTTCGATCCGTGGCGCGTCCACGTCTTCGGTGCCGACGGCCAGAACCTCCGCCGCGACACGGCCGCGATCGAAATCCCGCGCGTGCCGGCTCCGACGGTCTAGCCGGTGGGTCAGCGGCCGTCAGTGGTCGGCGCCGTCGAGGCCTCGAGGGACGGCCTCGAGGCGCTGCTGCGTGAACTGATCGCGTTCCGCACGGAGAGCCAGGCGAAGGAGGCGGAGCACTTTCCCGAGGAGGCGCGCCGCTGCATCGCGTACGTCGGCGACTTTCTTCGAATGCTCGGGTTCGAGGTCGAGGGCTGGGACGTCGGGCCATCGGCGACCTTCGACGCCCACCCGCTGATCGTGGCGCGCCTGCCGGGCTCGGGGGCGGGCGCTCGCTCGCCTTCAACGCTCACGTCGACGTTGTGCCGGTCGGCGACAGCGGCGCGTGGTCGCAGACCCGTTCGGCGGCGCGGTCGTCGACGGGCGCTCTACGGCCGAGGCGCGACCAACATGAAGGGTGGCCTCGCGGCGGCGCTGTGGGCCACATAGGTAGCGCTCGACCAGGGGCTGCATCCGCGCGGCGACATCGTCTTCCACGTCGTCAGCGACGAGGAGGTGGTCGGCAACGGCACCCGCGAGATCGTCGAGCGAGCGCCCGCGTGCGACGTCACCCTCTCGCTCGAGCCGACGGAGCTGCGGTTGTGCGCGGCCGAGGGTGGCCTCGTCCATTTCCGCCTCGAGACGGAGAGGTGGAGGCGCATGCCTCGACGCGGCACCTGTCCGTGCACGCCGGTGGGACGGGCGGCGGCGTAAACGCGATCGAAAAGACGATCCCGCTCATAGTGGCGCCTGCGCGAACTGGAGCGGCGCTGGGCGAACACGAAGTCCCACCCGATCCTGCCGCCGGGCTTCGACACGCTCCCGCCGGCGATTATCGTCGGCGGTCCGGGGGCGGCGGTGACGGCCGCCTCAACCTCTTCTCGAACGCCGGCACGACGCCGAACTACTGCTCGGTCGAATACAACATGTGGTACTACCCCGACGAGTCGTTCGAGGACGTGCAGGCCGAGGTCGAGAAAGTCGTCGCCGCCATCTGCAGCGCCGACCCGTGGCTGCGCGACCATCCTCCGCACTTCACCTGGAAGCTCGGCCAGATCTACTTCCCGCCGCTCGACGTGCCGCTCGACCATCCCGCCGTCGAACGCTCGGAGGCTGCCTCGACACGGTCGGGCTCGATGACACCCCCGCGGGCATTCGGCGCCGCGACCGACCTCGCCTGGTACGGCGAGCGGGAGCTGCCCGGCATCATCTGCGGTCCCGGCCGCCTCGCGCAGTGCCACGTCGCGGACGAGTACCTCGAGACCGAGCAGCTCGCGCTCGCGGCGTCGGTGTACGCGCTGATGTTGGCCGAGTGGTGCGCATAGCCACGGACTCATCGGGCCGTCCGCCCGACGCCTACGCCGACCGGTCGATCGCCGAGCTCATCGATCTCAGCGGGCGCGTCGCGCTCGTCACGGGCGCCGCTCAGGGATTCGGGTTCGCTGCCGCGCGCCGGCTCGCCGAGGCGGGTGCCGCCGTGCTCCTGACCGACCGCCGGGCGGACGGCGTGGAGGCTGCCGTCGGTCGGCTCGAACGGTACGGCGAGAGGGTCGCGTGGGCGGTCGGCGACGTGTCGGTGGAGGAGCAGGTCGACGCGCTCGTCGCGTCGGCGGTCGAGCGCTTCGGCCGGCTCGACATCCTCGTCAACAATGCCGCGGCCTACGCGAACATCCGCTTCGAGGAGATGCCACGCGATCGCTTCGCGAGCGTCCTCGACGTGAACGTCAACGGCGCCTTCTGGTGTGCGCGTCAGGCGGCGCGGCGCATGATCGAGCAGGGCACCGGCGGGGTGATCGTGAACGTCACCTCGATCGACGCCCTCCACCCGACCTCACAGGGGATGTCGCACTACACGACGTCGAAGCATGCACTCTGGGGGCTCACCAAGTGCATCGCTCTCGAGCTCGGCCCGCACGGCATTCGCACGAACGCGGTCGCCCCCGGGCCGTCGCTCACCGAGGGAGCGGTCGAGTACATCAAGGCCGGTGCGCCAGAGGGGATCGATGTCGAGCAGCACTGGGCGGAGGCTGCCGGTCGCGTGCCGCTGCGTCGCTGGGCCGATCCGGACGAGATCGGTCGTGCGGTGGTCTTCCTGGCCTCCGATCTGTCCGCCTACCTCAACGGCGCCCAGATCGTCGTCGACGGCGGCTACCTGCTCGGCTAGCGACCGGCGCCGCTGCGGTCAGACCGTCGTCTGGCCGCCGTCGACCGCAAGATCCTGGCCCGTGATGTGGCGCGCCCCCTGGCCCGCGAGGAACAGGGCGAGCGCTGCCTGGTCGCCTGGCTCCGCCAGGCGCCCGAGTGGAACCCCGAGCCGCCACTCGGCGGCATTGCCGCGAACGATCGACTCGACGTCGCCGGCCGTCTGGACGGTCAGCAGCATCTCGGTCGCAGTCGACCCGGGCGAGATCGTGTTGACCGTGATCGAACGTGGCGCCAGCTCGAGCGCCATGCAACGTGCTGCCTGGATGAGCGCAGCCTTCGAAGCGGAGTACGCAGTGTTGTTGAGCCGTACCACGCTGCGTCCGACGATCGATGCGAAGAGAATGATCCGCCCCGCGATCTCCGCCTCCACGAAGTGTCGCGCGCAGGCCTGGGCGGTGAACACCGCCGCACGGGCGTTGACGGCGAGCGTGCGGTCCCACTCATCGGGCGTCAGCTGAGGAAGGACGTGGGCGCCAGCACGCCTGCGGCGTTGACGAGAATGTCGAGCCGTCCGTGTTGTCGGACGACGTCAGCGACGAGGCTCCCGGCCCGCTCGACCTCGGCGAGATCCGCGGGGTGGGCGGACGCGGTCGGTCCGAGCCGCTTCACCGCTTTCTCTAGCTCACCACCGGGAAGGTCGACGCATGCAACCCGCGCCCCTGCACCGACGAACGTCTCCGCGCACGCGAGCCCGATTCCCCTCTGAGCCCCGGTGATCAGAGCGACCTGGCCGTCGAGCCGCCACGTTCCGGGGGCTGCTCCAGACGTGCTGCTCACCGGAGCCCGATGATCGCGTCGATCTCGACCGGCATGTCGAACGGGAGGTGCGGAACGCCGACCGAGGTTCGTGCCCCGAGGCTCTCTCGTCCGTAGAGGTCGACGACGAGGTCGGAGAACCCGTTGATCACCGTGGCATGTTCGGTAAAGCCGTCGACCGCGTTGACATAGCCGTTGATCTTCAGCCAGCAGGCGATCATGTCGAGGCCTCCGAGCTCGCGCTCGATCGTTCCGAGCACGTTGAGTGCGGTGAGCTGAGCCGCGGCCACCGCTTCGGTCACGGTCACGTCGCGTCCGACCTTGCCGAGGGGGCTGCCCCAGCCGTCCCCGTGGGTCGGCCCGTGGCCCGCGACGTAGACGACGTCTCCGAAGCGAGCAAGCCGGTTGTAGGTCAGCCGAACGCCGGACGGCGCAATCTGGGCCGGAGGAATGGTCAGGCCACGCTCGGCGAGGGCGCGCGGCGACAGAAGTCGGCGGGACGGCTGGCTGAGGCGGGGAGGGCATCGTGTGTAGCGACAATATCGCGTGGGTATGAGCAGGGAGTCGGCACTCGACCCGGTTCCGCCCCTGGTCAGATAGCGTCTGCATCGTGGGACATCGGGCTCGGTCAGATCGTCTGGAGACCTCCGCCTTCGCCTTCGCGACCGACCTCGCCGACGAGGGGATCGACGCGGTGCTCGACAACCTCCAGGTTCGCGGCGGGCTGAGCGGGATTACCCCGGCGTTCGTCTACCACGCTGCCCGCGACATCTTCCCGCACAATCCGCGCCGCAAGGTGTTCCTCCTCGATCGCGGCGAGTTCTTCTTCCGAGCCGATCCGGCCCGCTATCACGGGCTCCGGATCCAGCCGCGTGTGGGCGCGCTTGCGCGCGAGCACGACGTGCTCGCCGACACATGCAGGGCGGCCGCGGCCCGCGGACTCGCCGTCAATGCCTGGACAGTCTTCCTGCATGCCGACCGCGCCGGCGAGTATCCGGACTGCGCACCATGCAACGCCTTCGGCGACCTCTACCAGAACGACCTTTGCCCGGCCAACCCGGACGTTCGTGCGTACGTGCGTGCCCTTGTCGCGGACATCTCGCGCTACGAGGTGTCGACGATCCTCGCCGAGTCGCTGCACTACCACGGACTCGAGCATGGTCACCATCACGAGCGCTACTTCATCGAACTCGGGCCGAAGGCCCGCTACCTGCTCGGCCTCTGCTTCTGCAAGTATTGTCTTACCGCCGCCGACCGCCTCGGCGTCGACGGCACGGCCGTACGCGAGAGCGTTCGGGAGGACCTCGATCGGGTCTTCGCCGGCGACTCTGACGCGAACCCCGCCGAAGTCGGGAGGGAGGAGCTCTCGACCATCGCGGATGGCATGCTCCTCGGTTACCTGGATGCGCGCTCCGACGTCGTTTCGACGCTCGCCGCAGAGGCGTCCGAGGTCGCCGCGGCAAACGGCCGGCGGTTCGTTTTCATGGAACTCGCGGGCGCTGTTAAAGGCTATGCCACCGGCCGACCGACGGGCGCCCCGGCCGCCGGCACAGCGTGGCGAACTGGAGTCGACCTCGTCCGGCTGCACGAAGCGGGTGCCGAGGTCGAGGTGCTCGGGTACGCAGCAGACGTCGAGCGCGTGCGCTTCGACCTGGATGCATACCGTCAAGCGCTCGGCGAATGTCCACTCTCGGTGGCACTGCGACCGTCGCATCCGGACTGCGTCGAGCCCGAGAACCTCGCCGCCAAGGTTCGCCTCGCGCGCGAGCTCGGGGTAACCAGGGTGGACTTCTATCACTACGGATTCCTCCGACTCGGGGCGCTGGACTGGATCCGCGCCGCGATCGAGGCGTAATGAACGGAAAGGCGAAGGAGGGAGCATGCGATTCGACCTGCTGATCCGGGGCGGTTACGTCGTCGATCCGGGCGGCGGGCACGAAGGCCTCCTCGACGTCGCACTCGAGGGTGGCCGGATCGCCGCGGTGGACAGCCACATCCCGGTAGAGACGGCATCCGAGGTGATCGATGCGACCGGGCAGCATGTCATGCCGGGCCTCGTTGACCTGCACACGCACATCTTCCACAAGGTCACCTATTGGGGCATCGACCCCGATCCCGTTGCCTCGACGACGGGAGTGACGACGTGGAACGATGCCGGCTCGGCGGGTGCTCTCACCCTCCCGGGGCTGAAGGAGTTCGTGGTCGACCGTGCAGACGTGCTCATTACGGCGTTCCTCAACATCTCCAACATCGGCCTCGTCGGCGAGAACTACGAATGTGCGAATCTTGCGTACCTCGATATCGACCTGTTCAAGCGCCTCGCGACGCGCAACCGGGATCTCGTCCGCGGCGTGAAGGTGCGGATGGGGACTCCGACGGTGGGGGAAAACGGAATCGAACCGCTGATGCGTGCCCGGCAGGCTGCGGAAGAGTGCGATCTCCCGCTCATGGTGCACGTGGCCTTTGGGCCACCCGAGGTCGAGGAGATACTCGCTCTCATGCGGCCGGGAGACATCCTGACCCATTGCTACACGGGACTAACGATGAAGATTGTCGACGACAACGGGGTTCTCCACGACTTTGCCAAACGTGCGTGGGACGCGGGTGTGATCATGGACATCGGCCACGGCACGGGTTCGTTTTCGTTCGAGACCGCCGAGGCTCTCACGGCGGCGGGCAGACGCCCGGACGTGATCTCGTCCGACCTACACCAGTTGAGCATCAACGGGCCGGCGTACGACCTTCCGACCTGCATGAGCAAGTTCCTCCAGCTCGGACTTCCCTTGCGCGACATCGTCGAGGCCACGACGTCGCGACCGGCACAGATCCTGGGAATCGATGGAGATGTCGGGTCGCTACGGCCTGGCTCGCGCGGCGACGTTGCTCTGTTCCGTCTTCATCACGGGCGGTTCCCGTTCTATGACGTCTCAGGGGTGATGCGCGAAGGGATGCGGTTGCTCACCAACACGCTGACCATCGTTGGCGGGACACCGCTCGAGCGACTCGCACCCGCTCCGCCGGCGCCCTGGGTCGAAGACCCGATCTGGCCCGCCGCGCAGCAGCCGTTCACTCAACAACAGAAGACACTTCGAGAACTCGGACACACGCCCAGCGCCATGGCCGCGGCCGCCGGAGACGGCGAGGGCTGACAGACGCTCTACCGCACCATGCCGCGTGCGGCAACAGGCCAGCGGTCGATGACACTCCCGCTCTCGACCACAGTCACGGCGGTCGCGAGGTTGATCGTCGGGCAGACGTGGTTCGGGACGATAGCGAGCCGATCGCCGATCCGCACGTCCGCCGTGGCAGGGACGTCGAGCACGCCATGCTCCTCGCTGAGGCGCGTGAAATCCCAGTCGTCGTGCCCGAGGACCCGGCCGAACGTCAGCGGTGGATCGGGAACGATCATTCGATCAGAGGTGAGCACCTTCGAACCCGCGTCGACGACGAGGCGCTCTGCCGTGGGTCGCCCGACCACGGTGGTCACGATGACGGCAGCGAGATCGTCCTCCGTCGCCGCTCCCTGAGCAATCTGGCTGCGGTCGTTGAACACGTAGGTTCCCGGCCGGACCTCAGTCACGCCCGGGCAGTGGATCGCGAAGCGGAACGTCCCGGCCGAGCCGACGGAGACGACGGGGGCGGCATGACCGCGGCGCCGGATCTCGGCGGCCGTCGCTACCGCAGCCGCGCAGGCTTCCTGGGTGAGGAGCTCGCGCGTCGCGTCGTCACGCGCCTGTGAGTAAACGTGGCCTTCGTGCGTGAAGACTCCAGCGAGCTCGAGCCCGGGCAGGGCTGCGACCCGCTCCGCGAAGTCCGCTGCGGCGTCACCCGGCTCGAGCCCGAGCCGGCGGAGCCCGGTGTCGATCTCGATGAGCGCGGGGATCGTCAGCCCGCGCTCGAGGGCCGCCCTCGCGATTCCAGCCGCAACATCGTCCGAGTCGAGCGTCACGGAGACCGAGACGCGTTCGGCGAGATCGCAGAGGCGCTCGAGCTTCGAATCGCCAACGATCGGGTACCCGACGAGTATGTCGCTGATGCCGGCGTCGGCCATGACCTCGGCCTCGCCGAGCTTCGCGACCTGGATCCCGACGGCACCGGCCTCCACCTGAAGCTGTGCGATCTGCGGCAGCTTGTGCGTCTTGATGTGCGGCCGCACGACGACCCCCGCCCCGTCGGCCGACCGGGCCGCTCGGTCGATGTTCGTGCGAACGACCCCGAGGTCGATCACGATCTCGGGTGTATCCGGCGCGAGCGCCGCCAGGGCGGCCGACCGTTCGCGAGCTTCCGTCGTCATTGCGCTCCTCTCTGCGTCAACACGCTCACGCCCGACTACATCGCGTTCGACCGAGACTACGACAATCGTCAGGCCGAGATGGCCCCAACGCTGGCAGCGCAACGTATCTTTGCGCGCGAGCAGGAGCCGGAGGACATGATCGGCGCGCTACTCTTCCTGATCGGCCCCGCGTCGAACTTCGTCACCGGACAGAACATCTGGGTCAACGGCGGTCGCGCGTTCAACTAGGCCTCGCGGCCACTTGCCTTTCGTCGAAGATCGTGGATTGATTCTCGGCCACTCTCCGGGGCGAGGTATGCGTGGAGCTCGACGCTGAAGCATCGAGGCGTTCTTCGTGTCGGTGATCGCCGCTGCGCAAGCCGCAGTCCCGTTCGTCCGGGAGGTGGAGGGGAGACCCCTACCGCTCCCCTAGTCGCGCCGCAGAATCTCGCGCACGCGGCTGGGAGTCAGCGGAAGCTGATCGACCGCGACTCCGGCCGCCCCGAGCGCGTCCGCGACCGCGTTGGCGACGGCAGCCGGTGTCCCGACGATGCCGGCCTCGCCGGCTCCCTTTGCGCCGAGCGGGTTGCCTGCCACGTGGCTCTCCACCGCGATCGTCTGGATCGTCGGCAGCTCTGCGGCTGACGGGATCACGTATTCGGCGAACGAGATCGCGAGCGGATTGCCGTCCTCGTCGAAGCGCAGCTCCTCGTAGAGCGCGCCGCCAATTCCTTGCGCGGCCGCTCCGGCGAGTTGCCCATGAATGCGATCCGGGTCGATCACCCGCCCGACGTCGTGCGCGACGACGTGGTGCCTGACCTCCACTCGCCCGGTCTCCCGGTCGACTGCGACGGCACTGCCGGCGGCGCCGAAGGAGTAGCTCGGATGCTCCTTCTCGAATCGGCCGGGGACGGCACCGAGCTCGGCCAGCTCCGAGCAGTGGAGCCCGAGGTCGACGACACTCGGCTCGACCTCGAGGAGGGTTGCGGCGCGGCGCCGGAGCTCGCGTGCGGCGAGCGCGACCGCGCTGCCTGCAACGACGGTGCTCCTGCTCGCGAACGAGCCGAATCCTTCCGGTGCCTCGTCGGTGTCGGCGAATGACGTCTCGACGCGGTCGGCCGGTACGCCCAGCTCGTCGGAGGCGATGCGTGTCAGCGCCTCTCCGACTCCCTGTCCGAGTGAGCTGACGCTGGCACGAACCAGGAATGTTCCATCCGGCCGCGCTTCGACGGTGGCCTCCTCGAATGGGCCGACCGCGCTCATCTCGACGAGCGCGGCGACACCCACTCCGAGGCCCGCCCGTCTGGCCTCGGCGGGGCCGAGCGCCGCGACCGCTCGTTCGAAGACGGCCGGGAAGTCGCCGCTCTCGTAGACGATCGGGGGAGACTCGGCCCCCAGGTCGTAGACGAACGGCATTCTTGCCGCCGGCACGAGGTTGCGTCGTCTCAGGTCGATCGGATCGAGGCCGAGCTCGCCTGCGACGAGATCGAGGGCTCGCTCACGGACAAAACACGCCTCCGTCATTCCCGGCCCCCTGTAGGTCCCGACCGGGGTTCGGTGCGTGAGAACGCCGTACGAGGTCAAGGCGAACGCCTCCCACACATACGGCCCAGGGAGGTGCATGGCGGGAAGGAGGGTCGGCAGGATGCCCTGGGTGCGCACGTAGGCGCCCTGGTCGATCCAGGCCGTGCCTTCGAAGGCGAGCAGAGTGCCGTCGGCGTCCGCCGCGACGGCCAGATCGACAACGAGCTCGCGGGCGTGGTTTGCCGCGACGAGGTGCTCGGCCCTGTCCTCGATCCAGCGCACGGCCCGCCCGTGCCGAAGCGCCGCCCAGGGAACGAGGAAGTCCTCGGGATAGAGCTCGCCGCGCACGCCGAAACCGCCACCGACGTCGACCTCCACGAGTCGCAGGTTCTGCCTGTCGAGCTCGAGCAGCCGGGCGAGCACGTCACGGTTGAAGTGCTTGACCTTGGCCGCACCCCACAGCGTGAGCTTGCCGGTTTCTCCGTCCGGCTCGGCGACGAGCCCGCGCGTCTCGAGAGGGACGGCCGTGTGCCGGTGGACGGTGAAACGCCGTCGGACGATCACGTCCGCCCGCGCAAATGCGGCCGCGGTGTCGCCGTAGGAGATCGGCACGGTGGCGAGGACGTTCCCGTCGAGGACGCTGTGAACCACGGGCGCGTCGGCGGCGACCGCGAGCAGCGGCGAGACGGACGCGGGTAGCAGGGCCAGGTCGAGGTCGACGAGCTCGGCCGCGTCCTCGGCGACCGCGGAGCTCTCTGCCAACACGAACGCGACCGGCTCGCCGACGTAGCGGATCACGTCACGGGCCAGCGGCGGTTGCAGGACGCTTTCGGCGTTCGGCGAGGAGGCGAAAGGGAGACGGATCGGGATTCGGATGTCGGGGAGGTCTTCAGCGGTGTGAACCGCGACGACGCCGGGGACCGCGAGGGCAGCGCTCGCGTCCACCCCTTCGAGCCGGGCATGGGCCACGGGGCTCCGCACGACGCGAAGGCTGAGCTCGCCGTGGAACGGTGGCAGGTCTGCCACGAAGCGACCTCTCCCGGTGGCCAGCCGGACCTCGCGAGAGCTCACGCCGCAAGCTCCTCGACAACGCGCGCGATTGCGTCGCGCACGAGCACGGTGACCAGCTCGCGGCGGTGGCGACCGTCCACATCTTCCGGGAGATCGCAGGCGACGAGTGCGGCCTCTGCTGCCTCGACGGCAGGAACACGGTCGAGGGTGGCCGCTTCGAGCACGCGTTCTGCCTCGCGCGCACGCACCGGCGTTGCCGCGATGCCGCCGAGGGCGACGCGGCCGCGCTCGATCCGGCCGTCCTCGCCGACCGTGATCGCCACCGCCGCCGAGACGATCGCAAAGTCGCCGGCCCGCACCGCAAACTCGGTGAACGCTCCGGCGCTGCGGCCTTCGGGACGCCGAATCCGGATGCCGACTATCGCCTCGCCCTCGAGCAGCGCAGTCGTAAACGGGCCGAGGAAGAAGGACTCCGCGCCGACCTCCCGCTCGCCCGACCGTGAACGAGCCACGACCTGCGCATCGAGCGCGAGGCACGCGACGGGCAGCTCGGCCGTGGGATCTGCGTGAGCCAGGCTGCCTCCGAGCGTGCCGCGCATTCGGATCGGTATGTGGCCGATCAGCGCCGCGGCCTCTGCGAGTAGTCGGGTCGCGCCGGGGAGCGCCGCTCGCTCGAGGCGCCCATGACGCATGAGCGCCCCGATGTGGACGCTCTCGGCTGTCACGTCGATCGCGTCGAAGCCGGCCACCTGGTCGATGTCGATCAGATGTGACGGCCGAACCAGCCGGTAGGCGAGGAGCGGCACGAGGCTCTGTCCCCCTGCGATCAACTTCGCGTCCGAGCCGGCCTCGGCGAGAAGATCGAGCGCATCGTCGAACGACGAAGCGCGGGCGTAGGCGAACGGTGGTGGCTTCACGCGGGCGCCCGGAGCGCCGCCACGGTCGCCGCCACGGCGGGTCCGCCCCCGGTACAGCGGCACAGGCTCGAGGAGAGAACATCTCGAATGCGTGCCTCGTCCGGGTCCTGCTCGACGCGCGAGAGCCACGTTGCCAGCACGACGAACCCCGGCGTGCAGAAGCCGCATTGGAGTGCGTTGGACGCGACGAACGAGGTCGCGATCGGGCCCGGATCGCCCGGGTCGGTCAGGCCCTCGATGGTCTCGACGGTTCGGCCGTCGACCTGCGCGGCGAGGACGAGACATGCGCGCACCGGGTCGCCGTCGAGGAGCACCGTGCACGCCCCGCAGACCCCGTGCTCGCAGCCCAGGTGAGTCCCGGTCAGCCCCTGAGCACGCACGGCGTCGGCAAGCGTCGTTCGCGGCTCCGCTACCAGCCTCGCCGGCCGCCCATTGAGAACGAGGTCGACCTCGAGCGGGCCGTCGGCAGGAGCGAAGCGGCTCATGCGAGTTTGAACAGCCGGCGTGCGTTGTCGCCCAGCACGGCTGCCTCATCAGAACCGTCGAGTGCGAGCGACCGGACGTAGCCGAGCAGTCGTTCGGCCTCGAACGGGACGGGTGGCCTGTCGGAGCCGTAGAGGAGGCGCTCCGACCCGACCCGGTCGAGCGCGAGTCGCAGGGTGGCGGTGCCGTAGGTGACGGTGTCGAGGTTCAGACGGGCCACGTAGGCCGAGGGCGGTTCCGGCAGGTGAACCTCGCCCCAGGGGCCGAGAGGCGCGTAGTCGCGAAGTTCGTGCCCGAAGTCGAGCCGGTCTGCGATCGCGCAGATCGTCCCGCCGGCGTGGGCGCAGAGGAGCTCGACACGCGGGTGGCGGTCCATCCCGGCCGTGAGGATGTGGCGCGCGAGCGTGACCGTCGTGTCCAGCGGGCGGCCACAGACCTCGCCGAGCCGGTACATGTCCATCAGCTCCTGGCCGACCACTGTGCCACCGGGGTGGAGAAAGACCGGTACGTCGAGCGCTGCGACGAGCTCCCAGAAGCCCTCCGGCACGCTGTCGAGGTAGCGCCCGTTGTCACTGGTCGGGATCGCGAGGCCGGCCAGCCCGAGCTCGCGGATCGCCCGTTCGGCCTCCTCCAGGTGCTCGGGCCCACGCCATGGGGTCACCGTTCCCAGGGCGGCGATGCGGGAGGGGTGGCCCGCGACGAGACCCGCTGCGAACTCGTTGTACTCCCGGGTGCGGTCGATCGCTCCCGGGTCGAGGTCCCCGTACCAGATGTGCGGATCGGAGACGACCGAGACGGCGATGCCGGCGTCGTCCATCCGGCCGAGGAGCCCTTCGACGTCGAACATGTCGACAGGCATTCGGCCGTGTCGCTGCCAAGCGGAGGGGAAGAGGTGCGTGTGGCAGTCCACCGTGCCGGTCATCCCACGCCTCCGACACCGAGGCTCTTCGTGTCCAGGAACTCCTCGAATCCGGCGACGCCCCACTCGCGGGAGGACCCGCTCTGGGCTCGACCACCGAACGGCAGCTCGGCTCCGAGGAACGTGCCACCGTTGACGGCCACCATCCCGGCCCGAAGCTTGCGCGCGACCCGGTTCGCGCGTTCCGTGTCGGCGCCCCAGACGTATCCGGCGAGGCCGTAGATCGTCCCGTTCGCGATCGCGACCGCGTCGTCCTCGTCGTCGTAGGCGATGACGGCGAGGACCGGGCCGAAGATCTCTTCCTGCGCGATCGTCGCCGCCGGCAGGACGTTCGAGAAGAGCGTCGGGGCGACGTAGTAGCCCGGGCCCAGGTCGGGAGAAGCGCTCCCACCGCTGACCAGGGAGGCCCCTTCGGCAAGGCCCTGGTCGATGTAGCCGAGCACTCTCCGTCGTTGCTCCTCGCTCACGAGCGGCCCCATGAAGTTCGATGCGTCGAGCGGGTCTCCATACGGCACCGCTTCGATTCCGATCTTCGCGAGCTCGACGCACTCGTCGAGCAGCCGCCGCGGCACGAGCAGGCGCGAAGGGAGGATGCAGCTCTGGCCGGCGTTGAAGCAGGCGAAGGCGGCGGCGAGTGGCACGATCGACTCGATGTCGGCGTCGTCCAGGATCACCGTCGCGGACTTGCCTCCGAGCTCGAGCAACACACGCTTCAGCGTCGCGGCGGCGGCCGCCATCACCACCTTCCCGGTAGCGGTAGATCCAGTGAAGGCGAGGGCGTCCACGCGAGGATCCGACGTCAACAAGGCGGCCACGTCATTCGACGAGGACGTGACGACGTTGAACACGCCGGGCGGCAACTCGGTGTGCTCCGCGGCCAGCCGACCCAGGTGGGCTCCCGACCAGGGCGAAAGCGGTGACGGCTTCAAGACAACGGTGCAGCCCGCGGCGAGTGCAGCCCCGACCTTGGCGAGGTCGAGCTCGATGGGGAGGTTCCACGGCGTGATCGCCCCGACGACTCCGAGGGGCTCGCGGAGCAACCAGTTGCCCGGCAAGTTCTCTCCGTAGGGTGGACGCGCCTCGTACGCGTAGCGCTCGGCCAGATCGGCGTAGAACAGGAGCTTCTCGATCGGGTTGTCCAACTGGTCTCCGTACGTCATCCGAACCGCACAGCCGATCTCTGCCACGAGGTCGCGCCGCAGCACCTCTGCGTCGCCACGCATCGCCTCGGCAAGCTGGCGCAGGCAGCGAGCACGGAGCTCGTGGTCGTTCGACCAGGTCGTCGTGTCGAATGCGCGTCGGGCCGCCCCGATGGCCCGATCCATGTCGGCGGGCGTGCCGTCTGCGGCAACCCCGATGTGGCGTCCCGTCGACGGCTCGGTGACCGGGAAGGTGGCCCCGTCCGACGAGGAGCAGAGCGTTCCGTCGACGAGCATGCGGGGCTCGCCGACCACGGGGCGCTCGGCGACCGAGGGTGCGCCGGCGGGAATCTCGGCCAGGAGAGACAGCAGCAGCTCCGTCAGTTGGGCGCTCATCGTGCTGCCTCGTCCGGGTCGTCGATCGGCGGCATGACGTCGAGAGCACCGGGAGAGACGGCGATCGCCTGCAGCAGATGACTCGGAGCACATGCTCGGCGCGAGCACGCTCGGCGGTGATGCCCTACGAGCACCACGTCTTCGTTCTCCTCCACCGCCATTGCTGCCGCGCCTACCGCCCGGCGGTCGTGTCCGCGGGCTGTGCCGCTCCGATCTCGGCGAGCTCGTCGAGGGCGAGCCGCAGTACCGCAACGCCCTCGTCGATTCGCTCCGGCGTGGTCGTCAGCGGCGGCCCGAGCCGCAAGGTGTTCGGGGGGGCGGTCGCCAGCGCAACGCCGCGGCGAGCGCAGGCTTCGGCCAGGAAGTACGACGGTGAGAAGCCCGGAGTGCCAGAGGGAAGCGTGTGGCGATCGTCCGGGGCGAACCGCCCGCCGTCGGGGCGCACGAGCTCGACGGCCCAGAGAAGGCCTGCCCCGCTCACCTCGGCGACACAAGGATGCACCTCTTCGAGCTCCCGCAGTCTGGCGCCGAGGTGCTCGCCGAGGACGCGTGCGCGCTCCGGGATGTGCTCCTCCAGAAGCCACTCGATGTTCGCGACGACCGCTGCCATCACGATCGGATGACCCGAGAACGTGCTCACGGTCTCCCACCGGTACTGGTCCATCACCCGCGCGATCTCCTTGCTCATCACGACGCCGCCCGCGGGCAGCGCAGCCGAGACCATCCCTTTCCCGAGTGCCATCAGGTCGGGCGTCACGCCTGCCGCGTGCTGATAGGCGAAAGCCTTGCCGGTGCGCCCGAAGCCGGTCATGACCTCGTCGTCGATCCAGAGGATCCCGTGATCGCGCGTCAACTCCCGGAGCTGACCGAGGTACTCCTCCGGTGGGTGGAACATGCCGACGCCGAAGATCGGCTCCGCCACGACGGCCGCGACCGAGTCCGGGCCCAGGGTGCGGATGAGATGGTCGAGAGCCTCGATGCAGGCGAGGCGACCGGTCTTCTCGGAGCACGCGGGATACGTGTGCGCGATGGGGCAATCGAAGCAGTACGGTGCCGGCGCGAAATACGTGCCTTGCATCGGGATGCCGGCCGGCCGCCGAATCTCGTCGGAGTCCACGGCAGCGAGGACCCCCCGCGATCCCGGCAGCCCCATCAAGGAGAGCGCGCCGTGCGTCCAGCCGTGGTACGCGAAGTCGCGCGAGATCACGTTCGGTCGCCCCGTGACGAGCTTCGCGATCAGCAGCGCGAGCTCTACCGCCTCGGAGCCGGACGAGGTGAATCGGACGCGCCCGGCCCAGTCATCGGGGCCGAGCAGATCGTCGACGATGAGCTTCGCCGCCCGGGCGCGATAGTCCGTCGCCCAACCCTCCCAGACGAACCCGTAGCGATCGAGAGCTTCCACGATCGCCGCCTGGATCCGCTCGTTGCGATGGCCTGCGTTCGCGCACAGGAGCCCGCTCGTGAAATCGAAGAGGCGGGTGCCGTCGGCCAGCTCGAGCGTGTCGCCGTCCGCGCGGGCGACGGCCCTGTGCTGATACTCGTCCGCCGAGACGAAGACGTGCGAGTAGTACGCCTCGTCCCACGTCCGGACAGTCTCCCAGTCGACTGTCGGACCGCGGCGCTCTGGGTTGTCGGAATTGCCCACCCGACCCACAATCGCACACGGGCACGCACGGTGTCAACAGATTGGATCCACTTTTGGGGGGCCTTCGGTATGGTTCAGCCGTGGCCAGGCCAACAGCCTCACCCGCTGCGAAGAGCCGCCGAACACGGCCGGGTGATGCCTCCCAGGAGGCGTATCTCCGTCTCCGCGACCTGATCGTCGACGGCGAATTCGACCCTGGCCAGCGCCTGCCGCAGGCGCGGCTGATGGCCATGCTCAACGTCGGTCGAACGCCGCTGCGAACCGCTCTGAGCCGCCTTCAGAGCGACGGCCTCGTCGTTGGGACCCCCAACCACGGCGTCGCCGCGGCACAGCTTCCGGTGAGCTCGGCCGAGGAGATCTACACGATGCGATTCCTCGTCGAGCCGCCACTCCTGGAAGCAACTGCCGCCTCGACCGATGAGGCCCATGTGAGCCGACTGCGCGAGCTTCTCGACATGATGGAGGAGACCATCGACGATCCCGTCGGCTTTGCCGCCGCCCACCGCGCGTTTCACACGCTCGAGCGCGAGACGTTCGCAAGCCCCTTCATCGACGGCCTCGTCGCAGACATGTATCGCCACCTGCAGATGCACCTGCGCGTGCGGGTCGTGCGCTCACGTACCCCCCGAGACTTCCTTCTCCTCGATCGGGCCACCGTCGATGCGCTCGCCGAGGGGGACGGACTTCGTGCGCGGCGCATCCTCGAGTTTCATCTCATCGAGGCGGCCGTGTCGTTCCTGATCGCAGCGGACGGCGAGCATCGGCCGACGCTGCTCCTTGCCGTGACGCGCGCGAACGGAGTCTCGATCGAGACCGACGCCGAGGGCGGCATCACGCCCCCGGCGCGGATCACGTGGGACGTACCGTGCCCATCGATGCCCAGACTCGAAACGCCCTACCTGCTGTTCGAACCCGAGGGTGTCTAGCGGATGACGAGCGGCGGCACCGGGCACGACGTGGTGGTGATTCGGGCACCCGGCGCCGATGCGTCACGGCAGCAGGTGCCGATCCATTTCGGTATCTCGGAGGCGTCGGTGGGGGCGAAGGGGCTCGCGCTCAACCTGACGTCGTTTCCGCCCGGCGGGTCTTCGATCGCGCACGCCCACGATCGGCACGAGTCTGCGCTCTACGGGGTGCGTGGCGAGGTCGAGCTCTTCTATGGCACCAAGCTCGAGCACTCCGTCGTGATCGGGGAGGGTGACTTCTGCTTCATCGGGCCCGGTGTCCCCCACCGTGCCTTCAACCTCTCGGAATCCGCCCCGGCGGAGTTCGTCAGTGCGCGGAGCGACCCCTCCGAGCAGGAACGAGTGGTCGCGACGCCAGAAGCGGACGATGGCTCTGCGAGCGAGCGGGTTCGGGCGACCCGGGCGACGCGCCTGCGGGCCGGTGGTGCACCCGATGAAGCCGCTCTCGACTCGGCCACGGCCGACCTGGCGCGACGGTTCCGGGCGGCTCTCGACCCGCCGGTGCGGGCGGGCGTCGACGCGAGCGCCGCTGAGATCCGCCAACGAGTCGAGCAGCCGCTACCGGAGGTTGGGATGCCGCTCGCGGACGTCCTACCTGCTCTCGTCGAACGTGTCGAGCCGGGGCTCGCGGGCTCCACGGGTGGCCGCTACCTGGGGTACGTGACCGGTGGCGTACTCCCCGCTGCAGCGATTGCGCAGGCCTGGGCGGTCGCGGTCGACCAGAACACGGGCCTCTGGACGCTCGCACCGTCAGCCACCGAGCTCGAGCAGGTCGCGTTGGGATGGCTCGTCGAGCTGCTCGGGCTTCCATCCGGAAGCTCGACCTTCACGAGCGGCGCCGCCGGCGCCAACCTCGTGTGCCTCGGAGTGGCGCGTCATTGGGCGGCCAAGCGTGCCGGCAGCGACGTCCGCGTCGAGGGGACGTCGCTGCTGTCGCGCCTCGCCGTCTACGGCTCGACCGAGATGCACTTCACGAACGTCAAGGCGTTGCGGACGCTCGGCCTCGGGAGCGGCTGCATCACCCACGTCGCTGTCGACGAGGCCTTCCGGCTCGACCCGGCGGCGCTCGCGGAGGCGATCGAGCAGGATCGGGCCAACGGCCGCGACCCTGCGATCGTGGTCGCCCATGCCGGGTCTCCCACTACCGGCGCCGGAGATCCGCTTCGCGAGATCGCCGAGATCTGCAGGCGCGAGCGGCTCTGGCTCCACGTCGACGGGGCGTTCGGCGCGTTCTTCCGGCTGTGCCCGAGGACCGCACCGCTCGTCGAGGGGATCGAGCTGGCCGACTCCGTCACCGTGGACGGGCACAAGTGGCTCAACCTGCCAAATGGGATCGGAGCCGCGTTCCTGCGCGACGCGACCCTTCACCGGGAGACATTCGCCGGGGGTGCGGTCTACCTGACACCGGCGCTCGAAGCGGGTTTCGACCTTCACGAGCTCGGCGTCGAGGCGAGCCGCCCGTGGCGTGGCGCTGCAACCTGGGCGGCGCTGACGCATCTGGGCAGAGAGGGCGTCTCGGCGCTCATCACCCGCTGCTGCGACCTGGCGCTCGAGCTCGCCGAGCTCGTCGAGCGTTCCGCGCGCCTCGAGCTGACGGCGCCCGTCGCCTCGTGTGTGGTCTGCTTTCGCTACCGCCCCTCCGGCATGCCGGACGGGGCCGAGCTCGATGCTCTGAACCAGCGGATCCAGCAGACGCTCGCCCGCGAGGGGATCGTGCTCGCCACAGGCGGCATGCTGCCGAGCGGTTTCTCCTTACGGCCGGCAATCGTGAGTTGGCGTACGGCCCGCGAGGACGTCGAGCTCCTCGCCGCCGAGGTGGAACGGCTCGGCGACGCCATGGGTGCCCCGTAGCTCGCGTTCCACTCGGACGTCGGCGACGCTCCTTGGCGTCCCGGGACTACGACGGCGAGACGGCGAGGATCGCCCGAGCCCGCTCTTCGCCGAGCCCGTGATCGAACACCGGGCCCGGGGACTCGCCGAGCGAGAGCTGCGCGAACAGCTTCCGGGCATCAGGCGAGCTGTAGGGCATGATCGCTCCTGCCCGAACGTCGCGGTAGAAGCGCTCGACCGGGAATCGTCGATGGTACCCCTGTCCGGCGGCGATCTCCATCACCACGTCCATGATCTCGATCGCGTTCTGGCAGGTGACGTACTTGACCATGTTCCCGCGCGCGTAAACCTCCTCGACGGGGAGTGCCTCCCGACCTCCGGTCGCGAGCTCGGTGCCGTGTCGGTGGAGCACCGCCCTCGCCGACTCGAGGAGCACCTCCATCCGGGCGAACGCGTGGCGGACCTCCGGATCGTTCACACGGCCCCGGCGTAGCACCGCTTCGCGGGCCCACTCCATCCCTGCTGTTGCGACGCCGAGCGCAATCGCACCGAAGCTCGGGACGTTGAGCGACATGACCGACAGCCCGATCTGGCCGTCGAGGTGACCTACCGGATACGCGTGGAAGAGCGCCTCGTCCGGCACGAAGGCACCCTCGAGCTCGAGATCGTTCGACTGGGTCGCACGCATTCCGAGGGTGTCCCAGGTCCGGATGATGCGCAATCCCGGCGTGTCGATCGGCACCCCGTTGAAGAACACCATGTGGGCTCCGAGATCGCCGTGCTCGAAGCGAGCACACGTCGTGAAGTGCGTCGCCACCTCCGACTCGGTGAAGAAGATCTTGCGTCCGTCGAGCTGGAAGCCACCGGGCACGCGGGTCGCTGTCGTGGCGCAGTCTTCGAGCGCGCCTCCGAACCCGGCCTCCGACGTGCACGACGCCAAGACGACCTCGCCCGTGACCGCCCCGCGCAGCAAGCGCTCGGCGCGGGGATCACCCGACTTCCGCCAGGCGGCGCGGAGACCCGCGCAGGACGTGTGGTGCATGTCGACTGCGAGCGCGGTGGCAGCGCAACCCTGAGCGAGCCGTTCCTGAGCAAGCAGGATCTCTCCGGCGTCTGCATCGAGACCGCCCAGCTCCTCCGGCACGGCGAGCCCGAGGTAGCCCTCCGACGCCATCACCGGCCAGTGTTCGACGGGGAACGTGTTGTCGCGGTCGTGCGCGGCGGCGGCCTCGGCGAAGCGATCGCCGAGCCGTCCGGCGAGGTCGTGAACCCGCGCTTCCCGCTCGGTCAAGACACGCCTCATCGGGGTGATGATACTAGATTGGATCCACTTTCACTAGAAAATGGATCCAATCCCGTTGTACACTCGGGCCGAGCACGGATCGGCATCCCGGAACGACGCCCGGCGAAGGAGGAGCGAGTGCAAGAGAAGGTCGCGGTGACCGAGGCAGGACGGATCGCGTACGACGACCACGGAACGGGTGAGCCCGCGCTGTTGTTCCTCACGGGCTGGTGCTCGAATCGCTCACGCTGGCACGCCGTGGCCGACCGCTGCGCGGAATCGAGGCGAACACTCTCCTGCGAATGGCGCGGTCACGGCGACTCCGATCCGACCACGAGCGATTTCGGGCTCGAGGAGATGGTCACGGACGTGCTCGCCGTGGCCGACGCTGCGGGCGTCGAGCGCTTCGTCCCGTGCGCCGCCTCGCACTCGGGCTTCGTCGCCATCGAGCTCGCGCGAAGGTATCCCGACCGGGTCACGATGCTCGTGCATTGCGACTGGTACGTCACCGCCCCCCCACCTCCGTATCGCGCTGTCCTGGAGCAACTCGACACCGAAGACGGTTGGGGGCCCGCCCGAGATCGCCTGTTCGAGATCTGGCGAGGCGGTCGTGAGCTTCCCGCCGTCGAGGAAGCCCTCGCGGTGATGAGCGAGCACGGGGAAGACATGTGGCGGCGCTCCGGTCGTGAGATCGCGGCAGGATACGAGCGCACCGGTAGCCCCGTCGAGGCCTGGGCAACGCTCGACCCGCCGGTTCCCGTTCTGCACGTCTACGGTCAACCGCGCGATCCGTCATTCCTCGCGGCGCAGGAGGCCTACGCGGAGGAGCACCCCTGGTTCGTCGTCCGGCAAACACCCGCCGAAACGCACTTCGCGATGATCGAGACGCCGGAAGCGGTTGCCGAAGCGATCGTGTCCTTCATCCATGGACATCAGTGATCAGCGGCCATCCCATCGAGCGTCTCCCGCACGATCTCGAGCCCGACCGACGCACGCGGATAGCCGGCGTAGACGGCGAGGAGCGTGGCGACGGCCTCCAACTCCTCGCGGGTGCATCCATGGTCGATCGCCCAACGCACGTGGCCACGCAGGCGGTCCTCGACCCCCCCTTGCACGATGAGCGCCGCGACGACGACGAGGCTGCGCTCCCGCAGGCTCAGCGCGTCGTCGGCCCACGCGCCTCCGGCGGCATTGATCGCCTCTTCCGCAAACCGGTCTCCGAAGCGCTCCACGAACCGAGCTCTGACCTCGTCCGCCGGGATGCCGAACTGACTGCCGTAGGCCTCGAGTCCCAGCGAAACCCGGTCGCTCATGCCACTGAGCATACGGGCCGCGGCGCGGCAGCGCCTGACCACTCACCCCCAAGGAGCAATGTGCGATGAGCGAATCCACCGAGCCCGTCTCTCTCCCCAACGTCGACCCGTCGGGTCTCACCGCGCTCGCCGAGGGAGTGTGGCTCATTCCCGACCGCCGCATTCCGCTCGTCCCGAACGTGGGGATCGTGGAGGGGGAGAACGCCGTGCTCGTCATCGACACGGGCATGGGGCCTACCAACGGCGAGCTCGTTCTCGGAGCAGCTCAGCGAATCGCAGCCGGGCGCCCTCTCACGTTGACGCTCACGCACTTCCATCCAGAGCACGCCTTCGGCGCCCAGGCGTTTCGCGGGAACGCCCAGATACTCGTCAACGCGCGCCAGGCGCACGAGTCACGGGAAAAGGGCATCCCGTATCTCGAGATGTTCCGAACGTTCGGCCCCGCCGTCGTGGCGGCGCTCGAAGGGGTGGAGCTCGTAGAGCCGGATGTGACCTATTCCGGCACGACGACTATCGACCTCGGCGGCCGAACCGTCTCTCTGAGGGAGACGGGCCTGACTCACACGAGCGGTGATCAGCTCATCACCGTCGATGACGTCAACATCACGTTCGCCGGCGACCTCGTCGAGGAGCGATGCTTCCCGATCATTCCCTACTTCCCCCCCGACGACGTCGACCTCGACGGAGCCGCCTGGATCGACCTCCTCGCCGCGCTCGAGGCCGAGCCTGATGCCACGATCGTTCCCGGGCATGGCGCCGTAGGTGGGATCGAGATCGTGCGTCAGCAGCGGGAGTTCATGGAGATGATGCGAGACGCCACGTTCGCCTCTGCAGCTGCAGGACACGACGCGGACGAGACGATCGCCGAGCTCGAAGCGAAGATCGTCGCCCAACACCCGGACTGGTCACAGCCCGAATGGGTGGGCTTCGGGATTCGGTACTTCCACGCCACCCACGAGGCGGCGCAACGGGCGGCGGGCTGAAGACCCGCGACGTCGAGCTGCCACGACGCTCGCCGCCGCCTGATTCAGCCCCCGTCCGCGCCTGTTCGTTCACGGCGCTGGCTACCGTGGGGCTATGAAGGTTCGCGCGAAACTGCCGGGTGGCCTCGCGCTGCGCGTCGCGGTCTTCCTTTCCGGGGCCGTTCTGCTCGGTGTCGAGATCGTTGCCAGCAGAGTCCTCGCGCCATCCTTCGGAAGCTCGCTGTTCGTCTGGGGATCGTTGATCGGCGTGGTGCTCACCGGTCTCGCGGTCGGCTACTCGATCGGAGGCGGGCTCGCCGACCGGTATCCGACGCCGTACCTCCTGGCCGGGACGCTGGCCCTGGGCGCCTGCCTCGTTCTGCTGATCCCGATTCTCGACGGGTGGGTGATCGGCCAGATCGTGGCGTGGGACCCCGGTCCCCGGCTCGATCCGCTTCTTGCGTCGATCGCGCTCTTCGGCCCCGCCAGCATCGTCCTCGCGGCGGCGACACCGATAGCCGTCCGTCTCGCCATGAGCTCGCTCGAGCGGCTCGGCCGTACCGCTGGACGGCTGTTTTCGGTTTCGACCGCGGGAAGCATCGTCGGGACCTTCGTCACCGCGTTCTGGCTCGTACCCGAGTTCGGCACGGATCAGGTGCTCGCTGTCGGAGCCGTAACGCTCTTCATCGCAGCGACGGGGTACGCGCTCGCCGAGAACCTCCGGGTGGCGGCTCTGGCGCTCGCGACAGCCGCTGTCGCGGCGAGCGCGGGCTTCACCGGGCTCGCACCGGAGAGCTCCGGGCGTCTCGAGGGTTCGGCCACGCAGAACTGGTCGCCGCTGTACCGAGCACGCGAGCAGATCACCCCGGGCGCACTTCGCGCGGACGAGCTCACCGGCCAGGTGGACGGGTACGACGTGCGCGAGGCTCGCGATACGCGCTACCACCGGATGTTCGTGCTCGATAGCGGTGGCGAGCGATACCTGCGATTCGACAGCACGTTCCAGAGCGGGATGAAGCTGGACGACCCCTATGCAACCGTGTTCCAGTACACGGACTACCTCCAGCTCGGGCTCGCGTACGCGCCCTCGACGCGCCGGGTGTTGTTCATCGGGCTCGGCGGTGGCTCGGCGACGAAACGCATGTGGCGCGACTTTCCATCCCTGCAACTCGATGTCGTCGAGCTCGATCCCGACGTCGTCCAGGCCGCGAGACGCTGGTTCGAGCTGCCACAAGATCCACGTCTCACGGTGACCTCGGAGGACGGGCGCCGATTTCTGCAGCGAAGCGACGAACGCTGGGACATGATCGTGATCGACGCCTACGTCTCCGACTCGATCCCGTTCCACCTCGCAACGGCGCAGTTCTTCGAGCTCGTTCAATCGAGGCTCACTCCGGGTGGCGTGGTGGTTTCGAACGTGATCGGCGCGGCGACCGGACCGGGCTCGAAGCTTCTCCGCTCGATGGCGAAGACCTACCAGGCGGTCTTCGCGACGGTGGCGCTCCACCCCGTCGGGAGCCCCGACAACTACGGAAACGTGATCGTCGTCGCGAGCGACGGGGCTCGGCCCACACAAAGCGTGCTCCGACAGACCTGGCGAGCCCTTCGAGAGGAAGCGCCCGGAGCCGTCGACCTGGACGCCGCCATCGCGTCTCGCTGGGAGCAGCCCATTCGTGCCGACGACGTCCCGCTGCTCACCGACGGCTACGCGCCCACGGACGCGCTACTCGTCGGCTGACCCTCCGACCCGGCTCTCGCGATTCCGAGCGCGGCCGTGAGCAGCGAGCCGCTTGCAATGGCTCGCGAGACGGGCGATGTTGCGACTCCTGGCCGGCCACGGAACGCGTTAACCTCCGTGCGAGAGGCGGACGGCGGAGACTCTCGTCGGGGCGCCGTTGACTTCGACATTCAGGAACCCCGTTGCCGATCGCGCCCCCCTCCTATCCCCGCCCCCTCGGTCTCGAACTGCGCTCGGGCGGCGTGCCGTTCCTTCGTCTCGGCGAGCCCCTGCCCGGGCTGATCGTGCGCGTGGCGCGGCTCACTGTCGCCCCATCGCCGGGCGAGGATCGGCAATGACGGATCGCGTCGACCTCGCGATCATCGGAGCCGGCATCCTCGGACTCGCGGTCGCCCGTGCCTACGCCGAACGATGGCCGGGAGCGCGCGTCGCAGTCATCGAGAAGGAAGCGGACATCGCGCAGCATCAGACCGGCCGGAACTCCGGCGTCATTCACGCCGGCCTGTACTACGCCCCGGGCTCGCTGAAGGCACTGTTGTGTCGCGAGGGCCGAGAGCTCCTGATCGACTACGCGGAAGAGCGCGGTATTCCGTACAAGCTCGCAGGAAAACTCGTCGTTGCGCTCGACGCCTCCGAAGTGCCCCGGTTGGAGGACCTGCTGATGCGCGGCCGCAAGAACGGGCTGGTCGGCCTGCGCGAACTGGTGGGGCCCGAGATTCGCGAGCTCGAGCCGAACCTCGAGGGCGTGCGGGCAATTCACGTTCCCGAGACGGGAATCATCGACTATCGAGTCGTGGCCGCCTCACTCGCAAGCGAGCTGGTCACGTTCGGGGGATCGATCCGCCTCAACAGCACCGTCGTCGGCATCGCAACCGATCACGAGGAGTGCCGCATCCAGTTGCAGACCGGAGAGGTGCTGGCGGCAAGACAGGTCGTCGCCTGTGCGGGTGTGCAGTCGGACAGAGTCGCCCGCCTGACCGGGCCGGACACCGGCGCATACAGGATTGCCCCGTTTCGGGGCGACTACTTCGTCCTGACGGAAGCGGCAGCCGGGCTCGTCGATCGCCTCGTCTATCCCGTGCCTGATCCTGCGTTTCCGTTCCTCGGCGTCCATTTCACGCCACGAATGGACGGCGGTGTCTGGGCCGGCCCCAACGCGGTTCCCTCATTCGCTCGCGAGGGATATCGTCGTGCCGCGTTCGAGTTCGCGGACGCTCGCGAGTTGGCTTCGTACCCGGGTGTGTGGCGACTCGCTCGAAAGTACTGGCGCACCGGAGCCCGCGAAATCTGGCGCGACACGGTCAAGGGTGCGGCCGTGGCGGACATGCGCCGCTACCTGCCGGCCCTCCGCGCCGAGCACGTCTCGTTGGGCCCGTGTGGGATCCGGGCACAGGTGGTTGCACGCGACGGGGCGCTGCTCGACGACTTCCTCCTCGAGCGCCGCGGGCGGGTTCTCCACGTGATCAACGCGCCGTCGCCGGCCGCGACAGCCTCCCTCGCGATCGCTCGACGCCTCGTGACGGAGCTCGAAAGCGCCACGTAGCGACGAGCCCCACCCGACTCGCCTCCGGGATCGACGACCGGGGATGGCGGGACGGACGGACGACAGAACTTGACGACCAGTCGGATCTGCCGCTATAACGAGAGCAGGACGTGGCCCATGCGGGGCGCGACCTAGGCGACGCAGCCTGAGACTCCTGGGAGTCTTGGGCTTTTTTTGTGCTCTTTTTTGGTGACAGGAGGACGTGGGATGACCAAGTACAAGCTCGAATACATCTGGCTGGACGGCTACGAGCCCATCCCGAACCTCCGGGGCAAGACCAAGGTGCTCGAGTTCGCCGACTTTCCGACCCTCGACGAGCTGCCCGTGTGGAACTTCGACGGGAGCTCGACCCGACAGGCGGAGGGCAACGATTCGGACCGGCTCCTGCAGCCGGTCGCGCTCTATCCCGATCCGGCGCGGCGAAACGGCGTCCTCGTCATGTGCGAGGTGCTCATGCCCGACGGCACCGCGCATCCGAGCAACAGCCGCGCCACGATCCCTGACGACCCTGACACCTGGTTCGGGTTCGAGCAGGAGTACTTCCTCTACAAGGACGGCGCACCGCTCGGCTTCCCGCGCGAGGGGTTCCCGCCGCCGCAGGGCGAGTACTACACGGGGGTCGGCCACAAGAACGTCGGTGACGTCGCCCGCGCGATCGTCGAGGAGCATCTCGACCTCTGCCTCGACGCCGGGATCCACCACGAGGGGATCAACGCCGAGGTTGCGAAGGGCCAGTGGGAGTTCCAGATCTTCGGCAAAGGCTCCAGGAGGGCCGCCGACGAAGTCTGGATCGCCCGCTACCTGCTCCTCCGTCTTTGCGAGCGCTACGGCGTGGACGTGAACTTCCACCCCAAGCCGCTCGGCGTCGAGCACGACTGGAACGGCTCCGGCATGCACGCCAACTTCTCCACGAAGCACCTCCGCGAGGTCGGGGGCGAGGACTACTTCGAGGCACTGATGGATGCGTTCGCCCGGCACAAGGACGATCACATCGCGGTCTACGGCCCGGACAACCACCTCCGCCTGACGGGGTTGCACGAGACCGCCTCGATCGACCAGTTCTCCTTCGGTCTCGCCGACCGCGGGGCGTCGATCCGCGTCCCGCACAGCTTCGTCAACAGCGGCTACAAGGGGTACCTCGAGGATCGCAGGCCGAACTCGCTCGGCGACCCGTACCGCATCGCCGGGCGGATCCTGCAGACGATCCAGATGGTGGATGCGAACGTTCTCCAGGCGCCGTTCGAGCTGCACGAGGCGATCGCGGTCTAAGGCCCCGACGCACGCCGCTTCCAGCTCGAGCGGTAGTCAGGACTCGCGGCGTCGGCCGAACCGACGGCGGCCCATGCCGGACCCGGCGGCAGCTGCCGACCCTTCGACGACGAACCCGGCGGCTGTGCTGACCTGCGAGAGGACGAGCAGCGCCGAACGGGCAACCGCCCGGCCAAAGGGAAGCCGACGGAACGGATCGCTGAGCATCGAGCCGTAGAACGCGGGCGTCTCGATCCTGAGTGGGGGGCCGCCACGGCGGACGCGGCGACGATGGAACAGGAAGGCGCCACGCCCGTAGGCGAAGTGCTGGCGCACGAAGCCCGCGAGAGCGAGGGGATGGGCGTGATGGACGAGCGCGTCAGGGGCGTAGACGATCTCGAAGCCGAGCGAGCGGGCGCGGTCGGAGAAGTCTCGGTCCTCACCACCTGCCAGCCGAAACGACTGGTCGAAGCCCCCGCACGCCTCGAAGTCCCGCCGCGCGATCGCGAGGTTGTTGCTCGCCACGAAGGGGATCTCACCACGGCGGCTGCTCCCGTCGGCGTACAGGTGGTCGAGCAGAGCCTGGCTCGCGGAAGCGAACCGGTTTCGATCGAGTGCGTTGACGGTCTGGCCCGCGATCAGCGCGCCCGACGGGCCGGCATGGGCTGCCCGAAGCGCGGCGAGCCATTCGGGAGCCGGGAGGCAATCGTCGTCCGTGAAGGCGAGCAGCGGCGCGGCCGCCTGCGCAGCGCCCGCGTTCCGCGCGGCGGCGGGCCCGGAGCGCTCCTGCCGGATCAGGGTCAGCCGAAGCGTGCCGCGGTGGCGAGCGACGATCGGGTCGAGATCGGTCTCACCGCCGTCGTCGACCACCACGACCTCGAAGCGGCCTGCGTCGAGATCTTGCGCCCCGAGAGACGCGAGGCACGCATCGAGTGCAGCGGGCCTCCCGTGAGTGGGGATCACCACGGTCACGTCCGGAGCCGGGCGATGGTCGCCGCTCACAGCTGTCACGCGCTCCGCCTCGCGTGCGGCCGCGCCCAGACAGTCGAGCGAGGACGGAGCGTGACGCCGGCAGACGGGCGCGGCTGACCCGGGTCGAGCAGCTCCAGCCGCACCCGGCGGGCAACGTTCGCAGCGACGAGCCCGGCCTCGAGTCGTGCCAGGTGCTCCCCGAGACAGCGGTGGAGCCCGTCTCCGAACGGCACGTAGGAAAACCGGTGGGGTTGCCGGGCATCGTCGAATCGATGCGGGTCGAATCGCTCGGGATCGGAGAAGTGGCCGGGATGGCGATGCATCAGGTACTGGCAGATGTACAGGGTGGATCCGGCCCGGACGGGCCCGCCGACCGGCAGGACGTCGTCGGCACCGGGTACCCGAGCGAACAGCCACGTCGGCGGGTAGAGCCGGAACGTCTCGGCGAGGGCCGCTTCGAGAAGGGGCAGGTCTTGGAGGTCACCGGCCGTTGCGGCGCGAGCACCGAGGACACGCACCAGCTCGTCTCCGACCTCCGCCTCCGCCTCGGGATGTCGCCCGAGGAGCGTCCACATCCACGTCAGGCCGTCGCCGAGCGTCTCGTAGCCCGTGCTCATGAGCGTCAGTATCTCGTCGCGCACCTGGCGGTCGCTCATTGCAGAGCCGTCCGGATAGGTCGCGTGGACGAGCGCCGAGACGAGATCGTCGTCACTCGCCGTCCCTCCTCGGCGCGCGGAGACCGCGCGGTAGATGGCGGAGTCGATCACCGCCAGCGCCCGGCCATGCGCGCGCACCGTGGCTGTCGGCAGCCTCGTTCGGAAGGGCAGCCGGCCGTAGTACACGAGCTCCGTGAACCGGCGCCGGTCTGCGATCGCAGTGCCGAGCTCCTCCAGCTCGCGAGCGCCGAGGTCGTCGCCGAACAGCAGTGAGAGGATGATCGACTTCGTCAGCCCCGTCATCTCCGCCCCCACATCGATTACGGGCTTTCCGGCCCAGCCGGCCAGCATCCGCTCGGTCGTGTCGTTGATCTTCGCTTCCAGGGACGAGACGACGCTACGGCGAAAGAGCGGCTGGAGCAGCCGCCGCTGCCGCAGGTGCTCGGCTCCCGACGCGGTCAAGAGCCCCGCGCCGGCGCGCCGACGCCCGGCCGCGCTCGTCAGCTGGGGCGTCTTGACGTAGTTGCTCGCGTTGGTGACGAGGACGTGGCGGACGTCATCGGGGTGCAGGAGCAGATAGACGTTCCTCCCGGTCCGCAGCCGGACCAGGCTGTCGTAGGCGAAGCCGCGAGGAGACCGAAGGCCGAGCCGCCGACGGATGAACACCGGGATCTGCCCGCGGTACGGCCCAGCAGGCGGCGCGGGGGTCGAGACCGCGGCGACGCTCATTTCAGGACCGTCGCGAGCGGGCGCCCGGCCATCGCCGTCGCGGGCGGTCTTCGAAGCAGCGTCAACAACGTCGGCGCGATGTCGCCGAGCTCGATCTCGCCGATTCCGCCGACCGAGGTGATCGAGGGCCCGGCGGCAGCGAAGAACCCTCTCAGCCGCTCCTGGCTGTCGGGGCAATACGCTTGCCGAGACTGCACGAGGGTGGTGCGGGGGTGTCGAACCTCCGTCAGCATCCGCGGGCCCGGTTCCCATTCGACGAACAGGTCGGGCAGTGAGTCTGGCGGCGACGGGCCGAACAGCTCGACCGTGCGCGCGGCCCGGCGAACCGCCGGCTCGCCCGTGGCGGCATCCGTCAAGAGAGCGAGGTCGGCGCATAGGCGGCCGAGCACCTCGTCGTACTCTGCCCCTGGCTCTACGACACCCGCCGGTTCACGCCCGGCCAGGTTGACGCGAACGAAGCTCGTGAACAGCGACGGGATCGCGAAAGCCGTCGTTCGGCTCCAGTCCGTCGCGGATCGGAGGCGGTCTGCCAGAAGCCGCTCCTGGGCCGCCGTAGGCAGTCGCCTCCCGACCGCCTCTCGGATTCCGAGCGGGAGCAGGCGTCGTGCAACCGCCAGTGACCCTGAGCCGCCGGGCCCGCCGTCGCCCTGCTGGCCCTCAACGTGGTAGCCGAGTGAGCGCAGCAAGGAATCGATCAGTGTCGAGGTCGGGTACTCGTCCTGGATCCCGTAGAGCGACACCACACAGACGTTCGTGCCTTCCGGCAGCGCGGCGATGATCTCGGCCATCTCGCGATCGATCGCAGCGTAGACGTCGCGAATCGCATGCTCGAGCCCGTCGGGCGCGCGCCCATGGACTTCGCTCGACGCGGTGCGGTAGCGCCAGAAGGCGTGGCTGGCAGCATCCGTTTCGGCGAAGAAGAGGACGGCGAGGTCGAACGGCCCCTGGCGTAGCAGCTCCCGGTAGAGCCGACCCTTGCGCCGCACGCGGTCGAGGAGCTGCGCGCGGAACCGGCGAGCCCGCCGCGGGGCGAAGTTGTGGCCTGCGCGAAGCGGCGTCCGCCGGCCATAGCTGCGACGAGCCTCGCTCAGGAGGCCGGGTGGCTCGGCCTGCGGGCCATGCCCGAACCCGTGGTGCGTGGCCCAGTTCGCCAGTTGCAATCCGGCAACGCCTGGAATCGGGGTCACGTCCGGGACGTCGGCGGCGAGCACGCGGGCTTCGGTCCCGGCCAGCTCGGACCAGAACGGCGGCGCCGCGGCGACCGAGGCCTCGGCGCTGACGAGGTCGTACGTGCCAGGATCAAGCTGGCGGAAGTAGTAGTGCCCGTGTCGGCCACGCGAGATGCCACTGAACAGCGACAGCCCGACGCCGTACTCGCAGACGAGCTCGGCTCCGCCGGTTCGACCCCAGCAACCGCGGCTCATCAGGTCGGCGATCGTGGGCAGGTGCCCTTCGGCTGCCCAGCGCTCGATCGAGTCCGGGTCGCCGGTGTCGAGCCCGAGCACGAGGAGCGGCGGCGCAGGAGGGTCCGCGGTCAGCACGCCACCGACGTCCGTGCGACCGTCGCGTAGGCCTCGAGGAGCTCGTCGACGCAATGCTCGAGGCTGAGCGCGCTTTCGGCCCTCTCGCGGCCGAGCGCACCCATTCGCTCCGCCCGCGCCCTGTCACCGAGGAGGCCGCCGAGCCGGTCGGCCATCATCTCCACGTCCCCGGGCCGGACGAGCAGCCCCGTCTCGCCGTCGACGACGACCTCGGCTGGACCGCCGTGGCCCGTTGCGAGGACGGCGGTACCGCGCATCATCGCCTCGGCCACGACGTTCCCGAAGGGCTCCGCCACGAGCGACGGGACGACCTGCACCCACGCCTCGTCCAGCACCTCCTCCATTCGCCGGCGCTCGAGCATCCCGGTCATGGTCACGCGGTCGGCCAGGCCGAGCGAGTCCACCGTCCGCACCAGCCCGGCCCGCTCCGGCCCGTCGCCCAGGATCAGCAGCCGAGCCTCGGGGTGCGCGGGAGCCACCTGGGCGAAGGCCCGGACGAGCAGATCGACACCCTTCTCACGACTGAGCCGGCCTGCGTAGGCAACGCACTGCGGTTGTCGGAGCGGTGGCCGCGGCGCCCTGGCCGGAACGCCGTTGTAGACGCGGACGACCGGGCCGAAGCCATGCTCCACGAGGCTGGCGCGCATCGCATCACTGCTCGCGACGAAGAGGTCGAACACGTGCTGCCAGCGCGCGACGAGGCGTCGCTGCAGCATCAGCGCACCCCACGCCGGCCGGGACAGGCACGTCCGGCACACGCGGCCCGGGTCGTCCCGGCAAACGGCGCCGCCGGGCAGGACCTTGTGCCCGGTGGGACAGAAGAGCTCGTGCGTGCTCGCGTGGTAGATGGCCGGCACTGACCGGAGCAGCGGCAGGATCAGCGGCGAGAGCTGCGACATGAACATGCGGACATGGACGACGTCTGGCTGGAACCCGGCCAGCGCGCCGCGGAGGCGACGATAGGCATCGAGATTCAGCGTGCGGTTGAGCGTGCGCAGGTGTGAGGTGGCTCCGAGGCACGAGTGGTCGGCAGTGCTCTCCGCCCCGTTGGAGAACGCCGACGAGGCGAGGTACCTGGCATCGTGACCGCGGGCCCGAAGCTCGTCCCGGATCCGGAGCGTGAAGATCTCGGCGCCCCCGATCGGCGCGGCGACATCGTTCAGGATCAGGATCCTCACGACGACGCCGCCTCGAGCTCGACGGGGCGCGACAGACGAGCCGACTCCTCCGCCGCGATCACGACCGCGAGGCTTCGATACCCGTCTTCGAGATCGGGAGGACACGGCTCGTCGGCCCGGATCGAGCCGATGAACGCACCCAGAGCCGCCCGGTAGGAGTCACCGTCTCGCGCCGGCCGCACCAGGGCCCGGGCGCGCAGCGGGGCCCTGCGGAGAGCGCGGAGCGCGTGGCCGGCACGGGCGGACGCTCCGTAGGGCGGCAGCGGCCGTCTCGGCTCGAACGTCCCGGCGTAGCGGTCGACAGCGAGCACGCCGTGCTCACCCAGGAGCTCGAACCGGCTCTCCTGGGCTGCGGTGCTCGTGAGGTGGGCCTGCACGATCTGGCCGTCCGCGAGCACCATCGTCAGCGCAGCGGTGTCGGCTTCGAATCGCTGCGACCGGATCGTGGCCGAGACAGAGGCGATCTCCTGGCCGAAGACGAAGCGGGCCAGGTCGGCCGCGTGACTCCCGAGATCGAGGAGAACCCCGCCTCCCGTCGCCCGCAACTCCTTCCATGCCGGCGGGGTACGGGTCGCAGAGCCGAGCATGATCCGGGCTCCCGCGGTCTCCCCGAGGCGCCCCTCGGCGACCGCCTGGCGGGCCGAGCGCACCAGAGGGTCGAAACGCTGGTTGAACCCGATCATCCCGTGGCGCCCGGCGGAGCGCCAGGCCTCCCGGACGCCGCGCGCCTCTTCGAGCGAGGTCGCCATCGGCTTCTCGAGGTACACGTGCTTCCCTGCCGCGAATGCGGCCTCCGCTGCGGCCGCGTGAAGGCCCGATGGTAGGCAGATGACGACAGCCTCGACGGAATCGTCGGCCAGCAGCGACTCGTAGTCGTCGACGAGCACCGCGTCACCGACAATTCTCGCTGCGGCGGCCCGGCTGTGCGGGTCGGGCTCGGCGACGCCGCGCAGCACGCACCCCTCGAGCGCTGCCAGCATCGGCAGGTGGAAGAGCCTGGAGATCCGACCGCATCCGAGCAGGGCGGTGCCGACGGCAGCCCTCATAGAGATCCGCGGCGCCCCGCCGGTCCGGCTGGCGCCGGGGGTGACGAACCTGCGACGATGAGCCCAGTGTCCCGTTCCTTCTTCGAGCTCGGCGGCCACGCAACGGCCGTGGTCAGGCGCACACGATTCCTCGCAGCGGTCGGGCTCACCACCCTGCTGACCAGCATGATCGTCATCGTAGTCGCAAGCGGTGAAGCCGATCGCACCCAGTCGCCGGCTCCTGCGACGACGGTTGCGGCCCCTCCCCCCAAGCCCGCCACGACGCCGGTCGCGGCCGTCGAGGTGCCGGCCACGGGGGTCGGCGCCTACGATCCGGAGGGGGACCGGTCAGAGAACGGCGGTCAGGCCGGGCTCGCAACCGACGGCGACCCGGGAACGGCCTGGCAGAGCGAGAAGTACCGGAGCACGTTCACCAAGTCGGGCGTCGGCCTGGTGCTCGACCTGAGCAAGCCACTCCGTGCCTCCCGCGTCGTGCTGACGACGACGACTCCCGGGTACGACGCCGAGATCCAGGTCGGGAACAGCGCGACAGGACCGTTCACCACGGTCTCCGGATCGAAGGATACGACCGCGACGACGACGTTCGAGCTGAAGCCGCGACTCGGCAGCCACCTCGTCGTGTGGATCACGTCCATGCCCACCGGCGGGGCGGCGGCCGTGAACGAGGTCACCGTCTACACGCAGGGCTGACGGATGTCGTTCGTCCGTGCCCTTGCCGCCGCGGTTGGCCTGTTCATAGGACTTCCGCTCCTGATCATCCTGGCCGCACTCGCCGGGCCGATCGGCTGGGTGATCGCGGCCGTCGTCCTGCCGATCGCAGTGCTCGTGGCGATCCTCTGGCTCGGCTGGTTCCGGCGGCAGGAGGACGACGGGCCGTATGGAGGATCCTGAGAGGATGTGGCGGTGAAGCACACCTCAGCCATTCGGACGGGGCAGGCGCGCCCTTGGCCGCTCCAGGACGCGCCGTCTCCGTGAGCGAGGCGCGGGAGGTCATGAGCTGGGACGACCTCGGGGTCGGCTGCAGGGAGCTCGCCGAGGCGATCCACGCCGACGGCTGGATCCCCGACCTCGTGCTGGGGATCTCCCGCGGTGGGCTGCTCGTCGGCGGAGCTCTCGCCTACGCGCTCGGGGTCAAGAACACGGCCACGATCAGCGTCGAGTTCTACACGGGCGTCGACGAGAGGCTGGAGTTGCCCATGCTCCTGCCTCCCGTCCCCGATCTCGTCGATCTCTCGACCGCACAGGTGCTGATCGCGGACGATGTCGCCGACACCGGTGCGACGCTCGAGCTCGTCCACGACTTCTGCGCGGGCCGGGTCGCCGAGGCCAGGGTTGCGGTCCTGTACGAGAAATCCCGCTCGACGATCGCGAGCGAGTACGTCTGGCGACGCACCGATGACTGGATCACGTTTCCGTGGAGTGCCGAGCCACCGGTGGGCACCGTGCAGCACTAGCTATCGCAGCGGCTCCCTCTATACACTCCCGACCGGGGAGCAATCGGGGGAGTGAACGGTGAGATCGACGGCACGTCGGGGGGGACGGCTCCGCGCATGGTAGGCCGCGTTCTACAGGTGTGGATCGTGGCGCTCTGCGCCGCCTCCGTCAGCCTTGCCGCCGGGGGGCCGAAGCCCGATCCCGCTCCGGATGCAGCAGCTCCCGCCAAGCCTGCCATCCAGAAGCCCGCCGCAGCGTCCACGCCCAGCTCGCCTCCGCCCGCCTCCACGTCGTCGGGCTCGTCGTCGTCCCGGCCCTCGTCCTCGTCCGGGTCATCGTCGTCGTCCGGGTCCTCGTCGTCGCGAACGGCCGGCACCACATCATCTCGCGCGTCCACAAGCTCCTCTGGCTCGAGCTCGCCGAGGCGCGCGGCCGGCAACAGCACGGCGGCGGTCGCGGCCGCAGCGCGGAAGCGGGCAGCGGCTCGCGCCAAGACGAAGCGGGAAGCACTGCGCAAGGCAGCCGCGCTCAAACGCGCCCGGGCCGACGCGGTCGCACAACGACGTGCGACCGCGAGAGCCGCGTTGCAGAACGCGGCGTCCGCGACCTCGAGCGCACCGACTGCGTCCACCCTCGGTGGCAAGCCGGCGGGAGGGCTCGACGCCGGAGCTCGCCTCGTGGGGATCGCACTGCTCGCGGTCGCGGCCTCGCTGCTCCTGCTTGCGCTCGCACCCCGAAGGGCGGCGTACTCGTTCGGGCCGCGGGTCGGAACCGTGCTCGATCACGGCCGACTGGCGTTCGCAGGAGTAGGAGCAGCGGTGGGCGCGGGCGTACTGCTGGCGCTCGTGCTCGGGGGTGCGGCGTGAGAACGCTCGGGCCCGTCGCCGCTCTCGCCGCCATCGCGATCCTCTCGGTCATGGTGCCGGCGGCCGGAGCGGTTCCGCCGGATGCACCGACGATCGGCGGGCCGAGCGGCACGATCAACGATCCGGCACCGTCCTTCACGTTTGAAGCCGCAGGCGCAACGGCCTACTTCTGCTCGGTCGACAGCCCGGGGCCGGCCGCTCCGTGCGCCAGTCCCTACACGTCGACCACGCTCGCCGACGGGCCGCACACGTTCTACGTCGCCGCCTCTGACGGGGTCGACACCGGCCCGGCCGCCTCGCGGGCGTTCATCGTGGACACGACGCCGCCGCCCGTCCCGACGCTCGGCGGGCCGAGCGGCACGATCAACGACGCGACCCCGACCTTCACGTTCTCGTCAGCAGGTGCGACCGCCTACATGTGCGCCGTCGACGACGCAGCTCCCGCCGCCGCCTGCACCAGCCCCCACACCACCACAACGCTCGCCGACGGCCCCCACACCTTCTACGCAACGGCGACCGACGAAGCAGGCAACACGAGCGCCGCCGCCCCGCGAGCGTTCACCGTCGACACGACTCCCCCGCCCGTCCCGACGCTCGGCGGCCCGAGCGGCACGATCAACGACGCGACCCCGACCTTCACGTTCTCGTCAGCAGGTGCGACCGCCTACAAGTGCGCCGTCGACGACGCAGCTCCCGCCGCCGCCTGCACCAGCCCCCACACCACCACAACGCTCGCCGACGGCCCCCACGCCTTCTACGCGACCGCGACCGACGAAGCAGGCAACACGAGCGCCGCCGCCCCGCGAGCGTTCACCGTCGACAGGACGCCACCCGAGACCAGCATCACGACGAACGTGCCCGCGACCGTCGCCACGGCGGTCATCTCGATCGCCTTCACGGCGACCGGCGCCCCTGCGAGCTTCGAGTGCAAGCTCGACAGTGGGCCCTTCTCGGCGTGCTCGTCGCCGGCAGGGCTCACCAACCTGACCGACGGCTCCCATACCTTCTCCGTGCGAGCGTCGGATGCCGCAGGAAATACCGATTCGACGCCGGCGACCACGGCATGGTCCGTTGACACGACCCCGCCTGCCCTGACGGGGCCTGGAAACCTGACCGTCGAGGCCGACGGGCCCGCCGGCACGAGGGTCAGCTTCGCGGTTACCGCCTCGGACGGCGGCTTGCCATTGCTCCCCGGGGCGGTTGGTTGCTCCTCAGCCTCGGCTGCGCAGTTCGGCCTGGGAACCACGAGGGTGACCTGTTCGGCCACCGACGCGGCGGGGAATGCCGGCACGACGTCCTTCACCATCTCGGTGGTCGATACGACGGCCCCATCGATCAATGCCCCGGAAGCCTCGTTCACTGCGACATCCGCCCGCGGCATTCTCCGGTCCGACCGGGACATCGCCGCCTACCTGGCGAAGATCACGGCAACCGACCTCGTGTCGGCCACCACCCTCACGACGACGATGCCCGACACCCTGCCGATCGGCAGCACCCGCATCGTCGTCACCGCAAAGGACGCCGCCGGCAACCAGGCTCAGAAGGCAGTGACGCTCACCGTGCTCCCGCTCGGCAACCAGGCTCCGCCGCCTGACTTCGCCCCGCCCGGCCCGGTGCGACGCGCCAAGGCGCAGACAGGCGATCACCGCATCGTCTTGACGTGGGCGCTTCCGACTGACGCCGATCTCGCTTCGGTGCGAGTCGTCCGGTCCAAGGTGGGCACGACCCTGACGAGGACGGTATACCGCGGCCTCGGAACCCGTCTCACGGACGGGGGGCTCCAGAACGACGCTGCGTATCGGTACACGCTCGTGGCGACGGACAGGGCCGGCAACTCGTCGAGGTCGATCGTCGTGTCGGCAACGCCGAAGGCTCGCTTGCTCGCCTCGCCGGCGGCGAAGGCCCGGATCACCCGTCCGCCGCTGCTGCGCTGGGCGCCGGTTTCCAGCGCGTCGTACTTCAACGTCCAGCTGTACCGGAACGGCGCCAAGATCCTCTCGGCCTGGCCGGGTCGGGCCCGACTACAGCTCACGTCGCGCTGGAACTACGGCAAACGGGGCTTCTCGCTCGAGCCGGGTGTCTACACCTGGTACGTCTGGCCGGGCCTCGGGCGCCGCGCCGAGGCACGGTACGGCGAACCGCTCGGCAGGAGTAGCTTCGTCGTGACCGCGCGCAAGAAGCGCTGACCGCCGCCTGGTCGGTGGAGTCAGGCGATCCGGCGCAACAACACGAGCGAGCGCCCTAGCACCTCGACCTCGCCCCGCACCGGGCGTTCCCAGGCTCCCGCTTCGAGCTCCGGCTCGGCAGTCGAGAGCTCGAGCGACCAGCGCCGCCCGAACCGAGCCGGGGGCAACCGGAACGTGAGCGGATCGTGCCAGGCGTTGAACAGCACGAGGAACGAGTCGTCGACGATCGGCTCGCCCTCGCGGGTCTGCGCCATGATCTCGGCCCCGTTCAGGAACGCTCCGACGGACAGCGCATCGCCGCGATCCCAGTCGCGCCGCGTCATCGCCCGCCCGTCGGCCCGGAACCACCAGATGTCGGGCGCGCCCGAGCCCTCATGCTCCTTCCCGGTCAGGAACGTGCGCCGACGAAAGACGGGGTGGGCCCGCCGCAGGGCGATCAGGCGTCGAGTGAACGCAGCGAGCTCGGACGATCGCTCGTCCAGCTCCCAATCGAGCCAGCTGAGCTCGTTGTCCTGGCAGTACGCATTGTTGTTGCCGTCCTGGGTGCGGTGGAGCTCGTCGCCCGCGAGCAGCATCGGAACGCCGTGCGAGAGCAGCAGCGTCGAGAGAAAGTTGCGCACCTGCCGCTCGCGGAGCTCGTTCACGGCGGGGTCGTCCGTCTCCCCCTCGACGCCGCAGTTCCACGAGCGGTTGTCGGTCGTCCCGTCCTGGTTGTGCTCCAGATTCGCCTCGTTGTGCCGCTCCTCGTACGTGACGAGGTCGTGCAGCGTGAAGCCGTCGTGGCACGTGATGTAGTTGATCGACGCGAACGGACGCCGCCCGTCGGACTGGTAGAGGTCGCTCGAGCCGGTGAAGCGCTGGGCGAATGCGGCGACCGAGCTCTGGCCGCGCCAGAAGTCGCGCATCGTGTCGCGGTACATCCCGTTCCACTCCGTCCAGAGCACGGGAAAGTTGCCGACCTGGTAGCCGCCTTCGCCGACGTCCCACGGCTCGGCGATGAGCTTCACCTGAGAGAGGACCGGATCCTGGTGGATGATGTCGAAGAACGCCGAGAGCCGGTCGACGTCGTGGAACTCGCGCGCAAGGGCGGAGGCGAGGTCGAACCTGAACCCGTCGACGTGGCACTCGAGCACGAAGTAGCGGAGCGAGTCCATGATCAGTCGCAGCACCGAAGGGTTGACGGGGTTGAGCGAGTTCCCGGTACCGGTGAAGTCCTTGTAGTAGCGCGGGTCGTCCGGCATCGTGCGGTAGTAGGCGAGGTTGTCGACGCCCTTGAAGGACAGGGTCGGGCCGAGATGGTTTCCCTCGGCGGTGTGGTTGTAGACGACGTCGAGGATCACCTCGATCCCTGCCCGGTGCATTGCCTTGACGAGCCCCTTGAACTCGCGCACCTGCTGGCCGCGGGCCCCGGTCGCGGCGTAGCCGGCATGCGGAGCGAGGAAGCCGATCGTGGAATAGCCCCAGTAGTTCGTCAGCCCCTTCTCCTGGAGGAAGTGCTCGTCGGCGATGTGGTGGATCGGCAGCAGCTCGACCGCCGTCACGCCGAGCTCGAGCAGGTACGCGATCGCGGCGTCGGACGCCAGTCCGGCGTACGTGCCGCGCAGATCCTCGCGGACGCCTGGAAGGCACTGCGTGAATCCCTTCACGTGGAGCTCGTAGATGACGGTCTCGTCCCACGACCGCCGCAGGAGCTGATCTCCCTCCCAGTCGAACGCCTCGTCGATGACCACCGACTTCGGGATCGCCGCGGCATCGTCGGTGGCGTCCATCACGAGATCGTCGCCGTCGGCATACGCGAGCGTGCGCCCTCGGTCCCACAGGACGGGGCCCTCGATCGCCTTGGCGTACGGGTCGATCAGCAGCTTCTGCGCGTTGAAGCGGTGTCCCTGCTCCGGCTGCCAGGGGCCCTCGACCCGGTAACCGTAGCGCTGTCCGGGGCCGACGCCGGGCAGGTAGCCGTGCCAGTTGTGTGCGGTGACCCGGGGGAGCTCGATCTGCGTCTCGTTGTCGGCGTCGTCGAAGAGGCAGAGCACGACACGCTCCGCGTTCTCCGACGTGATCGAGAAGTTCGTGCCGCTGCCGTCCCAGCGGGGACCGAGCGGAAACGGTTGGCCGGGCCACGGGCGCATGGGCGGCACCCTACCGAGCGCGCCCTGCCTGACCGATTCGCTACCCGGCGGCCTCTGCCGAGTGCAGGCCACGCAGAGCCCAGATCGCGAACGCGAACGCGGCGGCGGCCGTGAGGCCGAACCCGAGTGCGACGTGGGACGGGTCGCCGGCGAGGAAACCGCGTCCGGCCTCGAGCGCGTAGGTGATCGGGTTGAACTTCGCAAACGCGTGCAGAGCGCCCCCGAGCAGGCTGAGCGGCACGTAGACCGGCGCCACGAAGAGCAGCAGGAAGACGGGCATCTGCATCAGAGGCCCGGCCTGGATCGTGCGCAGGCGCATCGCGATCCCGGAGGCCCAGAGGAACCCGCACATGTTCACGATCAGCGCGAGCGAGTAGAGCCCCACCACGTCGACCGGCCCACCACCGACGCGCATGCCCGAGATCAAGGCGATGGTCGTCAGGAGCGCAGCCGTGATGCACCACCGCAGCATCGCCGCAACGCCGTAGCCGATCACGATCCCGGTCCGGTTCGGAGCGGCGAGCATGAGTCGGCGCGCGAAGCCGCCCTCGAAGTCGCGGGCGACACCGAACCCGGTGAAGACGCCTCCGAAGGCTGCCGACTGGAGCAGGACGAAGACGAACTGGAAGGCCGTGTAGCCGTTCGTGTAGTCGAACCCGGGTGCGTTCTGCAACTGCGACAGGCCGCCCGCGAAGGCGACGAAGAACATGAGCGGGAACATCAGGGACGGGATCAGGAGCGCGGGCGTCGTGATCACGATCTTGAGCGTGCGCCAGGCGACACCGGAGACGACCGGCCAGACGCTCACGTGCGCTCCAGCCTTTGTCCCAGCGCCCACGTCGCTGCGGCCAGCGAGAGCACGGCGATCAGGGCGGCGACGCCGAACCCGAGTACCAGCGCCTGACCGTTCCAGCCGCTGATGATCAGGCTGCGCACGCACTCGATCAGGTACGAGACTGGGTTGATCGACGCGAGATACCGGAACCAGTCGACACCGATCAGGTTGCGGGGCGTGTTCATCGACGAGATGAAGAGGAAGACGAAGAGCAGTGGGAACAGCCCCTGGATCGCCTCGCCCGAGCCCGTACGCAGCGCCAGGAACGAGCCGAGGGCGCCGAAGCCGACGGAGACGAGCGCGGCGAAGACGAGCAGGAGCGCGATCCCACCCGGTCCGGCGGCGAACCGCACTCCGAGGAGGAGGCCGACGACGATGTAGAACACCGCCTGCACGATCCCGAGCACGACGATCCCCGAGATCTGACCCGCGAGTAGGGCGGTGCCGCCGACCGGCGTCAACGAGAGCCGGGAGAAGAAGCCGGTCTGGATGTCGCGCGCGAGATCGGTGCCGGCGTTCATCGTCGAGAACAGCGCCCCCTGGATGAACGGGACCGCGAGCGCGAAGGCGAGGAACGAGCTGGTCGGGAAGCCCGGCAGCAGCGTCGAGGCCTTGAGGCCGCCCGCGTTCAGGAGCAAGAGCGCGACCGGGAAGATCAGTGGAGGGATCGCGCTCGCGGGCTGCCGGGCGGTTCGCATGATCGAGCGCCGCGCGAGGGCGCCGATCTGGGTCGGCAGGGCGCTCATTCCACGAGCGCCGGCTGCTCGGCCTTCGCTGCTCCCTCGAGCGTCCGCCCCGTCTTGGCGAGGAACACGTCGTCCAGGCTCGGTGCCCGGAGCTCGACATCGACGACCTCGACACCCGCCGTGTCCATCGCGCGAATCACATCCGCCATCCCGAAGCCCGACGCGAGCCGCACCGAGAGGTCGCTCTCGTCGCCGATGTCCTCGCCGAACCGCTCCAGCAGCTCGGTGATGCGCGGTCTGTCCTCTTCCCGACACGGTGTCACGTGGACGCTCGGCCGGCCGATCTCTGCCTTCAGCGCCGCGGGCGTGCCCTCGGCCACGATGCGGCCGTGGTCGATGATCCCGACCCGGTCGGCGAGCACGTCCGCTTCCTCGAGGTACTGCGTCGTCAGGAAGACGGTCACGCCGTCCTCGCGGGCCAGCCGGGCCACCTCCGCCCAGAGGGCGGTGCGGCTCTGCGGGTCGAGACCGGTCGTGGGCTCGTCCAGGAAGAGGATGCTGGGGCGGTGGACGAGCGCGAGCGCAAGGTCGAGGCGCCGCTTCATGCCACCGGAGTAGCCGCGCACCTTGCGGTCGGCAGCGTCGGTCAGCCCGACGCGCTCCAGCAGCTCTTCCTGTCGTCCCTTGCGCTCGGCGCGCGGAATCGCCTGCAGCATCGTCTGGAGCCGGAGATGATCCCGCCCCGTCAGCAGCGGGTCGAGCGCCGCCTCCTGCAGGGCTGCTCCGATCACCGACCGCACCTTCGGCCCCTCGGTGCGGACGTCGTACCCTCCCACGCGCGCCGACCCCGCGGTCGGCGGCAGCAGCGTCGTCAGCATCAGGACCGTCGTCGACTTGCCGGCGCCGTTCGGCCCGAGAAACCCGTAGATCTCGCCCGGGGCGACTGTGAGGTCGATTCCGTCGACCGCCCGCGGGCCCTTCTTGAACTCCCGCACGAGCTTCTCGACGACGATGCCGCGGTCGCTTGCGCTGTGCACTCCCGTCATCGCGCCAGCCTATCGCTCCGCCACCGCTCCAGGACTCGTCCCGTTGGACGGTTCGGCGCTCGACGCCCCTCAGCGCGGAACGAGCCAGATCGTGGCGAGCGGCGGCAACGTCACCAGCGCCGAGAACGGCTGGCCGTGGAGCGGTGAGTCCCGGGCCTGCACGCCGAGGCCGTTGCCGACGTCGGAGCCCGCGTAGAAGCGCGAGTCGGTGTTGAGCACCTCCACCCAGTCACCTCCCAGAGGGAGCGGCAGGTACCAGTCTTCGCGCACCACCGGTGAAAAGTTGACGGCGCAGACGAGCGGAGAGCCGTCCGCGGCGTAGCGGGCGAACGCGACCACGTTCTCGTCGCGCGCGTCGCCGATCAGCCAGGCAAATCCCTCGGGGCGGAAGTCGGCCTGCCAGAGCGCCGGCTGGGCGCGATAGGTGGCGTTGAGATCGCGCACGGCCGCCTGGACGCCCGCGTGGTCGGGGTCGTCGAGCAGCGGCCAGTCGAGCGACCGTCCTTCCGACCATTCTCCCCACTCCGCGAGCTCGCCGCCCATGAACAGGAGTTGCTTGCCCGGGTGCGCCCACATCAGCCCGTAGAGCGCCCGCAGCGTCGCGAGCTGCTGCCAGCGATCACCCGGAATCTTCGAGAGCAGCGAGCGCTTGCCGTGCACGACCTCGTCGTGTGAGAGCGGCAGGACGAAGTTCTCGTCCCACGCGTAGACGAGCGAGAACGTCAGCTCGTCGTGATGAAACCGTCGGTGAACCGGCTCGTGCTCGACGTACGCGAGCGTGTCGTTCATCCAGCCCATGTTCCACTTGAACGTGAACCCGAGCCCTCCCATCGAGGTGGGTCGCGAGACCCCGGGCCAGGCGGTCGACTCCTCGGCGATCACGGCCACGCCCGGCTCGCGGTCGTGGAGCACCTCGTTCAGCTCGCGGAGGAAGGCGACCGCCTCGAGGTTCTCTCGCCCGCCCTGCTCGTTCGGCATCCACTCGCCGTGCTCGCGCGAGTAGTCGAGGTAGAGCATCGAGGCGACCGCATCGACCCGGAGGCCGTCGGCGTGGAACTCGCGCACCCAGTAGAGGGCATTCGCGAGCAAGAAGTTCCGCACTTCGTGCCGGGAGAGGTTGAAGATCAGCGTGCCCCAATCGGGGTGGGCTCCGCGGCGGGGATCGTCGTGCTCGTAGAGCGCCGTGCCGTCGAATCGCGCCAGGGCCCATTCGTCCCGGGGGAAATGCGCCGGCACCCAGTCCAGCAGCACGCCGATGCCGGCGCCGTGGAACGCGTCGACGAGCGCCCGGAAGTCGTCGGGCGGCCCGAAGGTCGACTGCGGCGCGAAGTACCCGCTCACCTGGTAGCCCCAGGACGGCGCATACGGATGCTGCATGACGGGCATGAGCTCGACGTGGGTGAAGCCGAGGTCGGCGACGTAGGGGACGAGTTGCTCGGCGAGGTCCCGCCAGGAGAGCCCCTGTCGCCACGAGCCGGGATGCACCTCGTAGACGGAGATCGGTTGGCTCAGCGGATCGGCAGCGCGACGGCGCTCGAGCCACGCGGCATCCGACCAGGTGTGGCGGCTGCGGTAGACGACCGAGGCGTTCTCCGGCGGCACCTCCGCGTACGCGGCGTACGGGTCGGCCTTGAGGCGGGTGACGCCGTCGGCCCCTGCGACGGCGAGCTTGTAGCGGTTTCCTTCCGCCGCATCCGGCGCCGTCCCCTCCCAGATGCCCGACGAGCCGACTGCGCTGAGGGCGTCGGCTCCCTCGCTCCAGTCGTTCCAGTCGCCCGTGACGGAGACCGCGCGCGCGTTCGGCGCCCAGACGGCGAACCGGACGCCGCCGCCGTCCGCGCAGTGGGCACCGAGCCGCTCGTAGAGTCGCTCGTGCCGCCCCTCGCCCGCGAGGTGGAGGTCGACCTCGCCGAGCCCGCTCACGCGAGATCCAGCATCCGCTCGAGCCCGGCGACGGGGATTCCCACCCAGTCGGGCCTGCTGCCGAGCTCGTAGCGGAGCTCGTAGAGCAGCTTCTCCAGCTCGAAGAGCCGCAGCAGGCGCTCGAACCCGGCCTCGCTCGTCGGCAGCAGGCGCTGGTCGACGGAAGAGCGCCACCCCTCGACGAAGGCGGCCCGGCACGTCTCCTCCCAGCCCGCCGGGGGCGCCACGTCGCCGAGCAGCCTCGAGGCGTCCGCGGCGTAGGCGAATGACCGCAGCATCCCCGCCACGTCCCGGAGCGCGAGCATTCGGTGGCGGCGCTCGGCGACCGAGCGGCCGGGCTCGCCCTCGAAGTCGATGATCACCCAGTCCTCCACGTCCGCCCACAGCACCTGACCGAGGTGGTAGTCGCCGTGGATGCGCAGGACGAGACCGGGTGGCCCCGTATGGGCGAGATCCTGGATCATGTACCGGAGCTCGTCGATCCGTCCACCGATCGCCGTATCCGCGAGCGCGGGCAGCTCGTGCGAGACGCGGACGATCTCCTCGTCGATTGTCGCCCCGAGGAGTGCGACGGACTCCGCGCTCGCCTCCTGAGGCGCGATGTGCGGATCGACAGACGAGGCCAGAGCCGTGTGCATCTGACCCGTCACCTCCCCGAGCCTGTGAGCTCGGGTCGGGAGCCAGGACGGGTCGTCGGCGGCGAGCGATGACCGGGTCAGGTCCCAACCGGTCCCGCCCGACGCGACGAACTCGGTAGCGACGGCGAGCGTGGCCTCGAGCGGCTCCCCGGTGTGCTCGATCACGCCGAGCAGGCGGGGCGCCGAGGGGAAGCCCGCATCGGCCAGGGCGCGCAGGAGCTCGACTTCGGGGCTCGGCCCTGCTTCGAGCCGTCGATAGAGCTTCAGGACGAAGCGCTCGTCGAGCACGACGGACGTGTTCGACTGCTCGACTCCGAGTGCACGGGCCGACGTGCACGGAGTCTCGATCCCCGCCAGCGCCGCGAGACGCGCCAACGCGGGGAGATGCTCCTCGGCTCCCTCGCCACCCGGCCCGAGCGCCACGAGATACGTGGAATGCGTGCCCTCGGCGAAGCGGACCTCGACGAGCGCGAGCTCGAGCTCGTCGTCGGCATGGACGACGCGCGAGACATGCGCGCTCTCGGGATCGTTCTCGGCCGCCACGAACCAGCGCTGCCCGACGATCAGGGAGAGGAGCTCGGGGGAAGTGAGGCGCTCGACGCGGCTCATCCGGACCAATCCTCCACGAGCTGGAACCAGAAGTAGCCGTGCGGGCCGAGGGTGAGCAGATAGGGCAGCTCGCCGATCTCGGGGAAAGGGCTGCGGCCGAGCAGCTCGAGCGGGGTTCGCCCCTGCCAGCGAGCGAGGTCGAGCTCGACGGCCTGCGCCGACCGCGCGAGGTTGTGCACACAGAGAACGGTGTCGTTCTCGAACGTGCGGATGTGGGCGAAGATCCGCGGATTCTCGGGCCGCAACGCCTCGTAATCCCCGAGCCCGAAGACCGGGTGGCGCTTGCGCAGCTCGATGAACCGCTGCAGCCACCGGAGCAGAGAGGTCGGCGATCGCAGCTGTGCCTCCACGTTCACGGCCTGGTAGCCGAAGACGGGATCCATCAGCGTCGGCAGGTACAGCTGCGCGAAATCGGCGCGGGAGAAGCCGGCGTTCCGGTCTCCCGTCCACTGCATAGGTGTGCGGACACCGTCACGGTCGCCGAGGAAGACGTTGTCGCCCATCCCGATCTCGTCCCCGTAGTAGAGGACAGGGGAGCCGGGGAGGGAGAAGAGGATGGCGTGGAGCAGCTCCGTCTCGTCGCGCCCGCCGTCGAGGAGCGGGGCGAGCCTCCTCCGGATCCCGACGTTGAGCTTCATGCGCGGATCCTTGGCGTACTCGGAGACCATGTAGTCGCGCTCCTCGTCCGTCACCATCTCGAGCGTGAGCTCGTCGTGGTTCCGCAGGAACAGGCCCCACTGGCAGCTCTCCGGGATCGTCGGAGTGCGGTCGAGGATCTCGATGATGGGCTTCGCCTCCTCCCGGCGGAGTGCCATGAACATGCGCGGCATGACGGGGAAATGGAACGCCATGTGGCACTCGTCCCCGTCGCCGAAGTACTCGACGACGTCCTCGGGCCACTGGTTGGCCTCGGCCAGCAGGACGCGGTCGGGGTAGCCCGCCTCCACCTCTGCCCGCACCCGCCGCAGAAACGCATGGGTGGCGGGCAGGTTCTCGCAGTTCGTGCCCTCGGCCTCGTACAGGTACGGCACCGCGTCGAGCCGAAACCCGTCGAGCCCGAGGTCGAGCCAGAACCGAAGGGCATCGAGTATCGCCTCTTGCACCTCGGGGTTCTCGAAGTTGAGATCGGGCTGATGGTGGAAGAACCGGTGCCAGTAGTACGCCTCGCCGACCGGATCCCACGTCCAGTTCGAGGGTTCCGTATCCGTGAAGATGATCCGCGCCTCCTCGTAGAGGTGCGGCGTGTCTGACCAGACGTACCAGTCGCGCTTGGGTGAGTCGGGAGACGATCGCGACTCCTGGAACCAGGGATGATCCGAGGAGGTGTGATTCATGACGAAATCGACCATTACCCGGATTCCGCGCTCATGCGCACCTTCGATGAACTGTTCGAAGTCGGCGAGCGTGCCGTAATCGGGGTGGATGCCGGTGAAGTCGGCCACGTCGTAGCCCCCGTCCTTGAGCGGCGAGGGGTAGAACGGAAGCAGCCAGACGCAGTCGATTCCGAGCCACTGCAGGTAATCGAGCTTCTGGGTCAGGCCGCGGAAGTCCCCGTGACCGTCGTCGCTCGAGTCGAAGAACGCGCGGGTGTGCACCTCGTAGAAGACGGCGGTCTTGAACCACAGCGGCTGGCGCTCGAACCAGTGCTCGCTCACGAGTCGGCCTCGAGGGCGATCACGTGGGCGCCGCCCGGCGGCAGGCCGACGAAGTTCCGGCCCGTGCGCCAGCGATAGGGCGCGTCGGTGAGGAGGTCGGTCGCGGCGAACGCGTCGGGGAGCTGGAGCGCCGCGGGGACGATGCAGAGGCCCTCTTGTCTCCGAACGGGATCCAGGTTGACGACGGTTATCACCACGTCGTCTTCGTGACGCTTCGCGTAGGCGATCAGCTCCTCGTTGTGCGTCTCCAGCCAGGTCAATCCTTCGAAGCGTTGCAGCGCTGGATGCTCCCGCCTGATCAGGTTCAGCCGCTTGATCAGCGGCAGCAGGGGACCCTGCAGAGAGCGCTGTTTCCGCTCGTACTTCTCGGAGTTCAGGTACTCCTCGCTCCCTTCCCGGACCGGCACGTTTTCGCACGCCTCGTAACCGGAGTAGATCCCGTAGCTCGGGGACAGCGTAGCCGCGAGCACGAAACGCGCCTCGAAGGCGGGTCGTCCTCCCTCCTGGAGGTACTCGTGCAGGATGTCGGGCGTGTTGGGCCACATGTTCGGCCGGTAGAAGGCCCCCCACGAGCGCACCTGCTCCACGAACTCGACCAGCTCGGCCTTGGTGTTCTTCCAGGTGAAGTACGTGTAGGACTGGGCAAAGCCGATCTTCGCAAGCGTCGTCATCGGGGCCGGACGGGTGAACGCCTCGGCCAGGAAGAGCGCCTCCGGGTACGTCGAGCGCACATCGGCGATCAGCCACTCCCAGAACGGCATCGGCTTCGTGTGCGGGTTATCGACCCGGAAGACGCGGATCCCCCGCTTGCACCAGCCGAGCACGACGTCCCGCAGCGCCGCCCACAGCTCGTCCGCGGCGTCGGAGTCCCAGTCGACGTTGTAGATGTCCTGGTAGCGCTTGGGCGGGTTCTCGGCGAACTTGAGCGTGCCGTCCGGGCGCCGCTGGAACCAGTCGGGGCGCTCGCGCAGCCAGGGATGGTCCGGGGAGCACTGGATCGCGAAATCGATGGCGATCTCGATCCCCGCCGCCTCGGCCGCCGCGACCATGGCGGCAAAGTCCTTCTCGCTCCCGAGCTCGGGGTGGAGGGCGTCATGGCCCCCGCTCTCCGCGCCGATCGCCCAGGGGCTGCCGGGATCGCCCGATCGTGCGCGCTCGGCGTTGTTCCGCCCCTTTCGCTGTGTCTCGCCGATCGGATGCACGGGCGGCAGGTAGACGATGTCGAACCCGAGCGCGGCGAGCTCGGGTAAGACGGCCGCGACCCCCTCGAACCCTCCCCAGGAGCGGGGAAACAGCTCGTACCAGGCGCCAAAGCGGGCACGCTCGCGATCGACGTCGACGCGGAGCACGGGGCTCTTGGCCGCCCCGTGCCGCTTGCGGCCGGAGAGCGCCGTCGCTGCCGCTTCCCACTCCTCGATCGACCCGGCACCGAACAGCGCCTTCCCTTCCGACAGCTCGCCGCCGAGGTCGGTCTGGCCCGCGGACAGCTTACGGGCGTGCTCGTCGAGCCAGCTCGCGTAGGGGTCGGCCCAGGCCTGGATGCGGAACTCCCACGGGCCGACCTCGTCGACGGTGAACGCTCCCTCGAACAGGTCGTTCCCCTTCGGCTCGAGCGGCGCCTCGCGCCAGCGGCGCGTCCCGTAGGGCCGGAAGCGAACGACGGCGCCGAGCTTGTCGTGCCCGTCGCGGAAGATCGTGGCCGCCACGGGGACCGTGTCGCCGACGCATGCCTTGGCCGCATATCGGCCGCAATCGACCTGCGGGCCGACGTCCTGGATCTGGATCCGCGACGAAGCCATCACCAACAAGGTAAACAGTTCGGGGTGCAACTGACCCGGTCACTCGGCGTCAACCTCCATCCGACCTCCCTGCCGGGGGGCCGTTTGGGGGCCGAGGCGTACGCCTTCGTCGACTGGCTCGCGGCCGCGGGGGCGCGGTTCTGGCAGGTGCTACCGCTCAATCCGCCCGACGAGTTCGGCTCTCCCTACGCGTCGTCGTCGGCGTTCGCCGCTTGGCCCGGGCTGCTGGCCGATCCCGACGCGCGCGTCGCGCCGAGCGAGTTGCGCCGGTTCGAGTCCGACAACGCCTACTGGGTGGGCGACTGGATCGCGTTCGCCGGCGACGAGGCCCTGGCCGACCAGGTGCGGTTCCAGCGGGAGTGGTCCGCTTTGCGGTCGTATGCCGCCGGCCAGGGCGTGCTCCTGGTCGGCGACGTGCCGATCTACGTCGCCGCGACGAGCTGCGACCACGCCGCCCACCCCGAGCTCTTCCTCCCCACCGATCTCGTCGCCGGCGCCCCACCCGACCCACTCAACGAGCTCGGCCAGAAGTGGGGGAATCCGCTCTACGACTGGGATGCGCTGGCCCGGGAGAGCTACCGCTGGTGGGTCGAGCGACTACGGCGGACGCTCGACCTCGTCGACGTGTTCCGGATCGACCACTTCAGGGGGTTCGCCGCCTTCTGGATGGTGCCGGCGGCGGCTCCGAGCGCGCGCGTGGGGCGCTGGGCGCCCGGGCCCGGCAGTGCGGTCTTCCGCGCCGCCGCCCGGGAGCTGGGCGACCTGCCCGTGATCGCCGAGGACCTCGGCTTGATCACTCCGGACGTCGAGGAGTTACGTGACGAGCTGGGCTTCCCGGGCATGGTGGTGCTGCTGTGGGCGTTCGATGGGCCGGCCGGCAACCCCCACAAGCTGGAGAATCATCGCGTGCACCAGGTCATCTACACCTCGACCCATGACACGGACACGCTTGCCGGGCACTTCCCCGGGCGTCCGACCTGGGAGTTGCTCGAGCTCGCATTCTCGTCCCGGGCGGCCCTGGCGATGGTGCCGCTCCAGGACGTGCTCGGGCTCGGGTCGGGAGCGCGCATGAACCGCCCCGGCGAGCTCGGAGGGAACTGGGCCTGGCGGCTCGAGCCGGGCGAGCTCGGTCCGGAGACGGCGGCCGAGCTCCGCGTCGCCGCCGAGGCGGCCGGGCGTGCTTGACGACTTCCGGCGGCTCGCGCATGCGGGGCTGACGTTCAACGCGCCGCTCTCCGACGAGCGGGCCACCGCGCTCATCCAGGCGCTGCCGATCTCGCCCGGCCATCACGTCCTCGACCTCGGCTGCGGATGGGGCGAGCTCCTGCTGCGCATCATCGCCGCGCACCCGGCCACCACCGGCACGGGCGTCGACACGGCGAAGGAGGCCCTCGACCGCGGCGTCCGCGCGGCCGCCGAGCGGGGCCTGCACGAGCGGGTCGAGTTCGTCGAGGCGCCTCTCGAGACGTTCGTCGACATCGCAGACGTCGTCGTCTGCGTCGGTGCGTCGCACGCCTTCGGCGGCCCGGACGACGCGCTCCGGCTCCTCGGCGAGACCGTCACCCCGGGAGGGCGGGTGCTCTTCGGCGACGGCTTCTGGGCCACGGAGCCGACCGCGGCCGCTCTCGAGACGATCGGCGCGATGCCCACGCGTGACGGTCTTCGGGCGATGGCCCGGGCAGCAGGGTTCCGGATCGAGCAGGACGAAGCCTCGACGCTCGCCGAATGGGACGCCTTCGAGGAGAACTGGCGGGCTGGGCTCGAGTCGTCGGCGGACGCAGATGCGGTCGCGTTCGCGGCGACACGCAAGCGCGAGTACGAGCAGGGTTATCGGGAGGCGCTCGGGTTCGCCTGGCTCGTGCTGGCCCCCGAGCTCTAGCCCAGCGACTCGACGGGAAGCTTCGCAGCGACCACGCGGCGTCCGTCGCGCTCGTACGCCACGTCGACGGAGTCGTTCTGCCCGTACGAGCCGGCGATGCCGAACGCGATCGACGCCCAGCGCAGGAGGCCGAGACTTCCCTCCTCCTTCATCTGCCGCTCGAAGACGAGCGCGCCGTCGCGGACGACGTAGTCGGCGCCTTCGCGCTGAGGAACCCCGTTGACGAACACCTCGAACGGCCGCCGGACATCCGCGGGGAGCCGCACGCTCGTTCGAGTTCGCCCCGCTTCGGCCATGCGCCTAGAATGCCAGCGCAACCCGCCCTCCGACCCCTCGAGCACCGCGACCCCGCGCTGCGCACGAGAGGAGCACATCGCCGTGAACGCCGAAACATCCGGAAAAACCGCACCCAAGTGGCTCGGAGGTCGCTTCAGCGGCTGGGTCTTCACGACCGACCACAAGCGAGTCGGGATGCTCTGGCTCGGCGTCGGCGGGTTCGGGCTCGTGCTCGGCGGCATCCTCTCGCTGATCGCAGCCCTGCAGACCGCACGTCCGGAGGCGGACCTGATCGGCCTCGGCACCTACGCGAGCGTCGTCACGATGGGCGGGACGCTACTCACCTACGGCGGCCTGCTGCCGCTGGCGCTGGGCCTGGCCGTCACAGTCGTCCCGCTCCAGCTCGGGGCGCGCGGGCTCGCGTTCCCCGGCCTCTCGACGACCGCGCTCTGGCTCGGGCTCGCCGGCGTCGTCTCCCTGGCGCTCTCCTCCTTTTCCGACGGGGATGCTCCCCGCTCGTCCTGGGCCAGCACGCCGAGCGTCGCGCTCGACCCGTCGCGCCCGGGCGAGACCGTGCGCCTGATGGGGATCTTCCTGCTCGGCCTGGCCGCCCTGCTGACCGCGGTCGCCCTCGTCGCCACCTTCCGTGGGCCACGCGCGCCCGGGTTGACGAACGAGCGGCTGCCTCTCTTCGCGCAGTCGGCCGGCATCTTCGCGATGGCGGTTCTCGTCCTGGCCCCGCTCTCGCTTCTCGGGAACGGGCTCCTCCTGCTCGAACGGAAGAACCCGGGTACGTTCGACTGGTACCTCGACAAGAGCGGCCTCGTCGACGGGTACGAGTGGGTCTTCAGCCAGGCGATCATCGCGATTCTCGTCGTGCCCGCGCTCGGGATCGCAGCCGAGGCAGTGGCCACCTTCCACCGCGGGGTGCTCGCACAGCGCCGCCTGGTGACTCTCGCGCTGGTCGCTGCGGGCGTGCTCGTCGCGATCGTGCCGAGCGCCGACACCGTCGCGAGCAACCGCTTCTCCGCGACGCTCGCGCTGCTCGCGACCATTCCCCTTGGCGCCGCCGCGGTGGTGCTGCTCCTCGCCGCCACTGCCGCCCTTCGCGCCGGCAGGCCTGCGGTTCCGCTCGTCTTCGCGATCGGGTCGCTCGTGCTGATGGGTGCTGCGGCGGTCGTCAGCCTGGTGCTCGTGATCGCCCACGACGACCTCAAGGGGACGACGTTCGAGACGGCGCGTATCGACCTCGTCTGGGCAGCTGTCCTGCTCGCCCTTCTCGGCGGCGTCGTCTACTGGTGGCCGAAGGTGGGCGGCCGCATGCTCGCCGGGACCCTCAGCGCGTTCGCCGGAGCCGTGCTCGCGGGCTCGGCGCTCCTGCTCGGGATCGGGCGCATCGTGGGCGGTCTGAAGGACCAGCCCGGCCACGTCGGGGTGACGGTCGACGGCGCCTCGGCCGGAGGCATGCTGGGCGCGATCGGCGTCTTCGGACTTGGTCTCGGCCTGATCCTCTTCGGGCTCGAGACGCTCCGGGCGCGGACGGGGCGACGCGTCGGCAACGACCCGTGGCAGGCCGACACGCTCGAGTGGTACACGACCTCGCCGCCGCCGCCCGGCAACTTCGACTCCCTCCCGCCCGTGGAGAGCCCGCGACCGCTGGCCGACCTCCGTCGGACGCTCGCGCAGCGCAATGCCCTTTGAGCGCCCGGTAGCCGTCACCGCTCCCGGGCCGGTGCTGCGGGCCGCGATCGCCGCGGCCGCCCTGGCCACCGGCGTCGTCGTGCTCAGCGCCTCGCTTGAGCTCGATCGCGGGCATTGGGCAGCAGCCCTGATCGCGCTCCCGTTGCTGACGGCAGCCCTGATCGTCGCGGCGCTGACCTACCCTCGCCTCGTCCCCGCCACGGCCACCGCACTCGGGCTCATGCTCGCTGCGATCGCGACGGGCGGCCTGGTCGGTCTCGCGGGCGAGGCGCGCTGGGCGGTCGCGGCGCATGTCGCGTGCGCGGGCGGCTCGCTGGCCGCCTCGCTCCTCGCGATAGCGGTCTCGTCGCGTGGCGAGGTCGTGGCGCTCGGGCCGTGGCGCGACTACCTGACCCTGACCAAGCCGCGGATCATGTCGCTGCTGCTGCTCACCGGCGCCGCGGGGATGTTCGTCGGCGCAGGGGGCCTCCCCGGCGGCTGGAGCTTCCTCGCGACCATGACGGGCCTCGCCCTCGCCTGCGGTGGCTCGAGCGCGCTGAACCACGTGCTCGACGCCGATATCGATCGCCTCATGGGCGAGCGCACGGCGGCGAGGCCGGTGGCAGCCGGCCGCGTCGCGGCCCCCCGGGCGCTCGAGTTCGGCGTCGTCCTGATGGCGCTCTCGTTCGCTCTCCTCGCGACGACCGTGAACGCGCTCACGGCCGGGCTGGCGCTCGTCGGAGGGCTCTTCTACGTGATCGTCTACACGGGCTATCTGAAGCGGACGACAGACCAGAACATCGTGATCGGAGGCGCCGCGGGCGCCGTGCCGCCTCTCGTCGGGTTCGCCGCCGCGTCCGGGAACCTGACCCTGCCGGCGCTGTGGCTCTTCCTGATCGTCTTCCTCTGGACACCGCCGCATTTCTGGGCACTCGCATTGATGATCAAGGAGCACTACGCGGCCGCGAACGTGCCGATGCTGCCCGGCACCCGGGGCGACCGCGAGACGACCCGCCAGATCCTCCTCTACTCCGTCGCGATGGTGAGCTTCACGGTCGCCGTCGGCTGGTGGCTCGGCCCCGTCTACACCGGCGCCGCCGCCCTCCTCGGCGCCGCCTTCGTCCTCCTCGCCTGGCAGCTACGCCGCGACACCACCCGACGGCGCGCCGTCGTGCTCTTCCACTACTCGCTCGCGTATCTGGCGCTCCTGTTCGTAGCCGCAGCGGTCGATCCACTGCTCATCTGAGCCTCCGTCACGCGCTGACTACTGCGACGGGGCGAGGGGGTACCCCTTTTTGGTTATCCCTCGTTCGAGGGAGAGGGCGCATTTGGACGATGCCGACAACCCCTCTATGCGATCCATCCGCCTCGTCCTCATCGCCGTCTGCGCCACCACCCTTCTCTCCGGTGCGGCGTTCGCGCAGGGGCAGGGAACCGCCGCGGCGCCCCAGAGCCTGAAGCCGTTCCTGCTCCGTGCCTCCGAGCCTGCGGCCCACGACTTCCCGCGCACGCCCTCGTTCTCGTGGCTGCCGGTGCGCGGCGCCAGCCGCTACGAGTTCCAGCTCGCCAAGACGTCGACCTTCCAGGACGGCACCATCTTCTGGTCGAGCTCGAGCCTCAAGAGCCCGGCGGTTGCGATCCCCCTGACCCTGCCGTGGATGACCGGCGCGCCCTATGCCGCCTATGCCCGCGTCCGCGCGGTCACGAAGTCGAGCACCTCGCCGTGGAGCACGTCCTACGGCTTCAACATCCGCTGGGCCGACGTGCCGCGCGCGACGACCTCGTATCCGGGGCTTGTCCGCTGGACGGCCGTCGAGGGTGCGACCAGCTACCAGCTCTGGTTCACGGGCATCAACCGCGTCATCGAGACGCGCGTCAACGCCGCCGACGAGCGCGAGTTCTATGCGTTCCACCAGGGTGCGAACTTCACCGGCACCGTCCAATGGCGCGTTCGGGCCGTCCGTCGCGTCGGCAAGCTGCAGGGATTCATCACGCCGGTCAACTACGGCCCCTGGAGCCCGACGTTCACCGCCACCAACCCGCCCATGGACACGGGCGTCGTTCGCCCGGTGGCGGCGATGACAGCACTCGGAACGAGCACCGTCTCGATACCGAGGGCACACGAGATGACGCCGGCGTTCGTCTTCGCGGGCACCAAGGACGCGGCAGGGAACAGCTATGGCCTCTACCGGGTCTACGTCTTCAGCGACGCGCAGTGCGTCAACCCCGTCCTCCGCGGTGCCGTTGTCGGCGGCCCCGCCTACGCTGCGCGGAACAAGGGCACGCTCAAGCTTCCGGCCGATGCACTGGCCATGACGGCCGCTTCGACGTCGTTCCTCGACATCGGCGACGAGGGCCCGACGCTGACCGCAGAGGGCATCGAGGCCCAGCCTGCGAGTGAGTCGGGCTCGGCCGACGCGGCAGCGGCCGCCGGCACCACCGCCAGCGGCAGCTCGACCGACAGCACCACCACCCCTGGCGCCCCGGCGCAGGCGACGAACAGCAGCTGGCCCCAGATCGAGCTGCTCGAGAGCGGCTGGCCGAACGGGCGCTTCTACTGGACCGTTGTTCCGGTCAAGCAGGTCGCCAAGCTCGGCACCGACGGGAAGGTCAGCGGCTACACCTACGCCGACGCCGAACTGCCGCAGGACACCTGCGCCGGCGGACGCGTGATGGCGTTCGGCAAGGCCTCGGCTCCGGTCGTGGCCGGCCAGGGCACGCCGTTCGCATCGGGTCTCTCCCCCAAGGGGCGACTCGTCGCCTCGGCCGGCTCCCAGCCCTTCTACGGACGCCCGCTCGTCGCCTGGCTTCCCGCCCCCGGCGCGGACACCTACGAGGTCGAGTGGTCGGCCAGCCGGTATCCGTGGCGCTCGGTCAGCCGAGTCGCGGTCGACGGCGGCACCGCCACGATGCTCCCGCTCAAGCCGGGCAACTGGTGGTACCGCGTGCGTGGGATCAGCACCGCGCTGCCCGCCGGGCATCAGGAGATGACCTGGTCGCAGCCGCTGCTGATCAAGACCACGAAGCCGAAGTACCGCGTCATCGCCTCCTCCAAGTAAGGCCGTCGAATCGGTAGGGTCGGGGCTCGGATGAGCCCCGACCTTGCCCTCGCCCTCTCGCTCGCCGATGCGGCCGATGCGATCGCCATGGAGCGCTTCCGGGCCGGCGACCTTCTCATCGAGACCAAGCCCGACCTGACGCCGGTGACCGAGGCCGACCGCGCCGTGGAGCAGGCGATCAAGGAGCTCCTCGCGAAGGAGCGCGCGGACGACGGCGTCCTCGGAGAGGAGTTCGGGACGACCGGGGAAGGCAGCCGTCGCTGGATCGTCGATCCGATCGACGGCACCCGCAACTTCTCCCGCGGGATTCCCGTCTGGGCGACGCTGATCGCGCTCGAGGAGGACGGCGAGATCCGCCTCGGCGTCGTCTCGGCTCCCGCCCTCCACCGCCGCTGGCACGCCGAACGAGGCGGCGGAGCCTGGGTCAACGACGACCGCATCCGCGTCTCCGCCGTACGCCGGATCGAGGACGCGGTGCTCTCCTTCGCCCTGGAGCAGCCGATCCCGGCGCTCGCAGGCTACGCGTGGCACGCACGCGGGTACGGGGATTTCTGGGCCCACATGCTCGTGGCCGAGGGGGCCGTCGACGGCGCCATGGATGCCGTGGGCGTCCAGATCTGGGACCTCGCAGCGATCCAGCCGATCGTGGAGGAAGCGGGTGGCCGCTTCAGCGACTCATCAGGCACGAGCCGGGTCGACGGCCGCTCAGCGATCTCGTCGAACGGGTTCCTCCACGACACCCTGCTCGAGGCCGTCAACGCCGTCTAGCCGGTGGAGATCGCCGCCCGAGCGGCCGACTCGTAGACCCGGTCGCGACCGAACTGATCCAGCTCCGTCGAGAGCAGGTCGCTCGGCCCGATCGGGTCGCCCGGCGAGGCGACCGGCTCGCCGTCCACCTTGACGGCCGAGACCGTCGCCGCGTCCCTCCGGCTCAGCGCCACGTCCCGCCGCAGCCGTGCCCGCAACCAGCCCGCCACGAGCTCCGCGTCGGCCCTCGGGCCCTCGACCCGCAGCTTCTCGATCGTCCGGATCCCCGGCCAGAGCTCTGCGAGTCGCCGTCGCCAGAACAACGTCCGCGAGTAGGCGATGTCCGAGACGGCGATTTGCTCGAACAACTCGGCCAGGTGCGCGTAGGCACCCGGCACGCGACGCCACTCGGATGAGTCGACGACGAGTCGGTCGGCGACACTGATCACCTCGGCGAGCGCACTGCTTCCCCACGGCGGCTCTCCCCGCCAGCGACAGAAGACGGGCAGGTCCGAGACGAGTAGTGGCAACACGACCGAGCCCGGATGCCGGGCCGCCGAGCCGCGCAGCCGCAGCTCGATCACCTCGGAGAAGACCTCCCGCGACATCCCCGGCAGCTGGAAGTCCTTCAGCTCCACCTTCGCGTCGATGCCGGGCTTGCCGCCCGGCTCGGGAATCAGGAAGATCGTGCGGGCGGGATGACGCTCGATCAGTCCCGCCAGCGTCGCCCGCGCCTGCCGGCGCCACTTCGGCGGGCACCAGACGATGTGGGTCATCGTGCTGGTGCGCAGTTCGGGCATCCCGTCGTCCGCCTCCTGCGCCCGCAGCGCTCCGAGTCGACGCTCGATGTCGGAGGCGACGCCCACCGGCTCAGTGCCTGCGCCAGGAGCGCCCGTCGCGATGGATCAGGTCGTCCGCCGCCTTTGGCCCCCAGGTGCCGCTCTCGTAGTTCGGGAACGTCGGCCGGTCGCGCCGCCAGGTCCCGTGGATCGCGTCGACGAGCTTCCACTGTTCCTCGACCTCGTCCTCGCGCGTGAAGAGCGTCGCATCGTTCAGGAGAGCGTCCAGGATCAGGCGTTCGTAGGCCTCCGGCAGGCCCGTGCGAAACGCGCCGCCATAGAGGAAGTCCATGTGCACCGTCCGGATCGTCATCCCGGCCCCCGGCACCTTGGCTCCGATCGCGAGCGACACCCCCTCATCGGGCTGCACGTGGATCAGGAGCACGTTCGGGCGCAGGCCGTCGCCCGCGATCGCCTCGAACGGCGGGTGGGGGGCGCGCTGGAACTGGATCGCGATCGTCGTCTCCCGCCGCGCGAGCCGCTTGCCGGCGCGAACGTAGAACGGCGTGTCGGCCCAGCGCCAGTTGTCGACGTAGAGCTTCGCCGCGATGTACGTCTCGGTCAGGGAGGTCGAGGACACGCCGTCCTCCTCGCGGTACGCGGGCACCTCGAACCCCTCGACGAAGCCGGCGCCGTACTGTCCTCGCACGACCGACTTCGGCCCGGGCGTGTGCATCGCCTTCAGCACCTTCACCTTCTCGTTGCGCACCGAGTCGGCGGTGAAGTCGATCGGGGGCTCCATGGCCGTGAGCGCGAGCAGCTGGAGGAGATGGTTTTGGAAGATGTCGCGGATCGCGCCGGCCGACTCGTAGAACCCGGCGCGGCCCTCGATCCCGATCGACTCGGCCACCGTGATCTGCACGTGGTCGATGAACTGCCGGTTCCAGATCGGCTCGAAGATGCCGTTCGCGAACCGGAGCGCCAGCATGTTCTGCACCGTCTCCTTGCCGAGGTAGTGGTCGATCCGGAACACCTCGTCCTCGCGGAACCAGCGGTGCACGAGCTCGTTGAGCTCGCAGGCGGACGTGAGGTCGTGGCCGAAGGGCTTCTCCACGATCAGCCGCACCCAGCCCTCTTTCGCGCGGCGCTCGCCGATGTTCGTGACCGCGCTCGTGAACGCCTGCGGCGGCACGGCGAGGTAGTAGAGCCGATTGCCGGCGGTGCCGCGCTCGGCGTCGACCTCTGCCAGCACGTCGCCGAGCCGATCCTCGCCCTCGGCGTCGTCGAACTCGGTGGCGACGTAGCGCATCCCGGCCACGAGCGAGTCCCACACGTCCTGGCGAAACGGATCGCGGGCGTGCTCCTTGACCGCCCTCTTCATGTCGGCGGCGAACTGAGCCGAGGTACGCGGCGACCGCGCGACGCCGACGATGGCGAACTGCTCCGGCAAGAGCTTGCGCACGGCCAGGGCGTAGAGCGCGGGCATCAGCTTCCGCTTCGTCAGGTCGCCGGAGGCCCCGAAGATGACGGCGGCACAGGGGTCCGGCCGCCGCCGCAGCTGCAGGCCTTCGAGCAGGGGATTGCCGTGCTCGTCGCTCACGCGACGGCCAGCGCGCCGACCTTGGCACGGATGCCTTCGAGCAGCTCCGCGAAGGAGTCTGCGAACTTCTGAACGCCTTCGGCCTCGAGCGTGGCGACGATGTCGTCGTAGTCGACCCCGGCGGCCGCGAGGTCGGCGAGGAGGCGATGTGCCTCGTCGATCCCCTCGGTGATGCTGCCGGCCTTGACGTCGCCGTGATCCTGGAACGCCCTCACGGTCTCGAGCGGCATCGTGTTGACGGTCTCGGGACCGATCAGCTCCTCCACGTACATCACGTCGCGGTAGGCCGGGTTCTTCGTCGACGTCGAGGCCCACAGGCAGCGCTGCGGCCGGGCGCCCTTACCCTCCAGGTAGGACCAGCGGTCGTCGCCGAACACGTCGAGGTAGTGCTGGTAGGCGAGCTTTGCGTTCGCGATCGCGAGCTGTCCCTGCAACTCCTCGTGGCCGGCGGCCTCGAGGCGCTTGTCCGCCTCGGAGTCGACGCGGGAGACGAAGAAGCTCGCCACGGAAAGGACGCGGCCGGGGTCGCCGCCGGCGGCGACGAGGCGCTCGAGGCCCCGGAGATAGGCCTCGGCGACCGCGGCATAGCGCTCGAGCGAGAAGATCAGCGTCACGTTGATCGAGACGCCCTTCGCGATGCAGTCCTCGATCGCGCCGAGACCCGGTTTGGTCGCAGGGATCTTGACGTAGAGATTCTCGCGCTCGACCTCCTTGGCGAACCTGACGGCCTGCGTGAACGTTCGCTCGCGCTCGTAGGCGAGCGTGGGGTCGACCTCGAGTGAGACCCAGCCGTCGACACCGCCCGTCCGCTCCCAGACGGGGCGCATCAGATCACAGGCGCCCCGGATGTCCTCGAGGGCGAGCGCGAAGAAGATCTCGATCGGATCGTCGTTCGCGGCTGCCACCTCGCGTAGCTGCGCGTCGTAGAGGTCACCCTCTGCGAGCGCCTTCTGGAAGATCGTCGGGTTGGAGGTGACGCCGACGACGGCGTCGTCCTCGATCAAGCCCGCGAGGGCGCCGGAATCGAGCATCTCCCGGGAGAGCGAGTCGATCCAGACGCTGACACCTGCCTCGCTCAGGCGCTGGAGTCGTGACATATCAGCCATCGGTCATCCTTTCGAGCTCGGCCACCTTGACGAGGCGGTCGGAGTATCGGCCCCCACCGACGAACCGGGCGCCGAGGAATGCGCGGACGAGCTCCCGCGCGAGCTCGCCGCCGATGATCTCGGAGCCGAGACAGAGGACGTTCATGTCGTCGTGCTCGACCCCCTGGTGCGCCGAGTAGGCGTCGTGACAGATCGCAGCGCGGATGCCCGGGATCTTCGAGGCGGCGACCGAGGCGCCGACGCCGGAGCCGCAGACGAGCACGCCTCGTTCGGCCGCCCCGCTACGGATCGCCATCCCGACGGCAAGGGCCTGGTCGGGGTAGTCGACCCGGACTGCGTCGGAGTCGACCCCGAGGTCGACGGGCTCGTGGCCGGCGGCGGCGATCGCCTCGAGCACGGCGTCGCGCAGCTTCACGCCACGGTGGTCGAACGCCGCCACGATCTTCATCGCAGCTCGGCCTCGAGTGCGGCGGCGATCGCCTCGGCCGTGATCCCGAACTCGGTGAAGATGCGCTGGTAGGGGGCCGAGGCACCGAAGTGATCGATCCCGATCGAGCGCCGTGCGTAACGCTCCCAGCCGAGCGTGACGCCGGCCTCGACGGAGACCCGCGCCGCGACGGCGGCCGGCAGAACCGAGTCGCGGTAGTCCTCGTCCTGCTCGGCGAAGAGCTCCCAGCACGGCATCGAGACGACGCGGACGTTCGCGTCGAGCGATTGCGCCGCTTCGAGCGCCAGATGCACCTCGCTGCCCGTGGCGATCACGATCGCGTCGGGATCGCCCTCGCCGCGCTGCCACAGGGTGTAGGCGCCCCTGAGGGCCCCTTCGGCCGGCGCGACCTCGTCCCGGTCGAGTGTGGGCAGCTTCTGCCGCGTCAGCGCGAGCGCGACCGGGCCGGCGTCTCGCTCGAGCGCGATCCGCCACGCCATCGCAGTCTCGTTGGCGTCGGCGGGTCGGACGTACCAGAGGTTCGGGATCGCTCTCAGCGCCATGTGGTGCTCGACGGGCTGGTGGGTGGGGCCGTCCTCGCCCACTGCAACCGAGTCGTGCGTCCAGACCCAGGCCGCGCGCACGCCCATCAGCGCCGAGAGGCGAACGGCCGGTCGCATGTAGTCCGAGAAGATCAGGAAGGTCGAGCCGTACGGCCTCAGCATCGCCGGGTCGAGAGCGATCCCGTTCACGATCGAGGCCATCGCGTGCTCGCGGATCCCGAATGCGATGTTCCGGCCCGCATGGGTCGCGGAGAAGATCCCGGCGCCCTCGAACTCCGTCTTCGTGGACTCGACCAGGTCCGCGGCGCCGCCGATCATCGTCGGCGTGAACGGCTTCAGGGCCTGCATCACCTTGCGGCCCGCGTCGCGCGTCGCGACCTCCTCACCTCCGGGGAACGTGGGCAGCGCCTCGCGCCAGCCCTCCCGCGGCTCGCCTCGCAGGTCGAGCTCGCGCTCGCGCGCGAGGTCGGGGAACGCGGAGGCCCAGGCCGCGAGCCCGCCCTCCCACTCGCGCTGGAGCTCGGCTCCGCGCTCGGTGACCGCGGCCATGTGCTCCCGCACCGCGTCCGAGACGGCGAAGGTCGCGTCGGGGTCGAACCCCATCGCCACTTTCGCCGCCTTCACCTCGTCTTCTCCGAGAGGGGATCCGTGCGCCTTCGAGGTGTCGATCGCGTTCGGCGCCGGGTAGGCGATATGGCTGCGCAGCACGATCAGCGACGGCCGCTCGTCCTCGGCCTTGGCTGCGGCGAGCGCGCCCAGCAGGAGGTCGAGATCCTCGGCGTCGTCGACGTACTGGACGTGCCAGCCGTTGGCCTCGAAGCGCTTGCCCTTGTCCTCCCGCGTGAACGAGATCGAGGTGGTGCCGTCGATCGTGATGTGGTTGTCGTCGTAGACGTAGACGAGCCGCCCGAGCCCGAGGTGGCCGGCGATCGATGCCGCCTCCTGGGTGACGCCTTCCATCAGGTCGCCGTCGGAGCAGATCGCGTAGATCCACGAGTCCACGAGCTCGTGGTGGGGGCGGTTGTAGCGGTCGGCGAGGAAGCGCTGGGCGATCGCCATCCCGACGCCGTTCGCGAAGCCCTGGCCGAGCGGGCCGGTGGTCGTCTCGACCCCGGCCGTGTGGGTCCACTCCGGGTGACCCGGTGTCCGCGAGCCCCACTGCCGGAACTGGCGCAGGTCGTCGAGCGTGAGGTCATACCCCGCGAGGTGGAGAGCCGCGTACTGGAGCATGCACGCATGTCCCGCCGAGAGGACGAAGCGGTCGCGGCCCGGCCAGTGCGGATCGGCCGGATTGTGCCGCATCACGTCGCGATAGAGGAGGTATGCCACCGGCGCGAGCGCCATCGCCGTGCCCGGATGCCCCGCATTGGCCTGCTGCACGGCGTCCATCGCCAGCGCGCGAATCGTGTCGATCGTCTCGGTGCGGGGGTCCGACGCCACTGGGGCGATCCTATCGACGCGCGCGGCGTCGCCGTTCCGGTCGGACGCGCCTGGAAGGGCGCCCGAGACGCAGCCGCCGTCTACCCTACGGCGGTGTCCGTCCTGATCGCATCCAATCTCCGCAAGGAGCTCTCCGGGGACCCGCTCTTCGACGGCGTCTCGTTCTCGGTCGGCAGGGGGCAGCGGCTAGCGCTCGCGGGCCAGAACGGCGCCGGCAAGACGACGCTGCTCCGGGCGATCATCGGCGAGACCACGATCCAGGGCGGCGAGCTCGCATTGCAGAAGGGAGCACGCATCGCGCTCCACGACCAGCGGCCGCCGCGGGACAGGGGGCTGACCCTGCGCGAGTACTCGCTCTCGGGGGCCTCCGACCTGATCCGGATCGAGCAGGAGTTGCAGGAGCTCGAGCAGGCAATGGCGAGCGGCGTCCACGACGACGCCACGATGCGTCGCTACAGCGAGGCCCAGGCGCGCCTCGAGCATGCCGGCGGCTGGAACTGGCGCGACCGTGCCTCGTCGGTGCTTCGTGGGCTCGGCTTCCGCGACCAGGACCTCGACCGGCAACTCTCGACCTTCTCCGGCGGAGAGCTGACGAGAGCGTCGCTCGGTCGCGCCCTCGCGGGCGATCCCGACCTGCTTCTCCTCGACGAGCCGACCAACCATCTCGACGTCGAGAGCCTCGAATGGCTCGAGCGGGAGCTGACGACGATCGACGCAGCCGTCGTGCTGGTGGCCCACGACCGCTGGTTCCTCGAGTCGGTGACGACCGCCGTGCTCGAGCTCGAGGGTGGGCGGGGCCTCTACTTTTCCGGCCCGTGGCACCAGTGGCGGCTCGAGCGCGCGGCGCGGGCGCAGGCGGCGGCGAAGTCGGTCCAGCGCGTCGGCGCCGACATCGAGCGGCTGGAGCGCTTCGTGGAGCGGTTCCGCTACAAGAAGTCGAAGGCCAAGCAGGCGCAGGCGAAGCTGACCCAGATCGGACGCCTGGAGCAGGAGCGCAAGAAGGCAGCCGGAGAGCTCGAGAGCCTCTCCCAGCGCCGGCGGACGCTCGGCTTCGAGTTCCTCAAGCCCGCCCGCACCGGTCGGATGGTCGTCGAGATCGACGGGCTGCGCCTGTCCGCCGGAGGAAAGCAGCTGCTCGAGGGCAGTTCGCTCGTGATCGAGCGTGGCGAGCACATCGCCCTGGTCGGCCCGAACGGCTCGGGCAAGACGACGCTGCTCGAGACCCTCGTCGGCAACCGCGACCAGGATGCGGGCTCGGTCCGGGTCGGGCACGGCGTCGAGCCCGCGTACTTCTCCCAGCACGACGTCGAGCTCGACGAGCGAGGCACGGTGCTCGATTGTGCGATCGCGATGACGGGCCTCGCCCGGCCGCAGGCGATGCAGTTGCTCGGCCGCTTCCTCTTCTCGGGGTACGCGGCCCAGGAGAAGCAGGTCTCGGTCCTGTCCGGCGGCGAACGGCGGCGGTTGTCGCTCGCGGTCGTCGTCGCGTCGGGAGCCAACTTCCTCGTGCTCGACGAGCCGACGAACCACCTCGACCTCGAGAGCCGCGAGGCGCTCGAGGCCGCCCTGGAGGCCTTCCCCGGTGCGCTCCTGCTCGTCTCGCACGACCGCGCCCTCCTCGACGCGGTCGCCGAGCGCACGGTCGCGATCGAAGAGCGGGCTCTGCGCTCCTACGACGGCGGCTGGGCCGACTACGTCCAGGCCCGGGAAGAAGCAACCGCATCCGCGGCCGCTCCCACGCGAGCGGCCGCCTCGCCCGCGGCGCCGAAGACGACGAAGCCGGCACCGCGGAAGAAAGGCCCGTCGGAGATCGAGCAGGTCGAGCGCAGGATCACGACCCTGGAACAGCAGGTGGCCCAGCTCGAGGCGAAGCTCGCCGAGGACTGGACGAACATGGACACCCTGACCGAGTACCGGACAGCCCGCGACGAGCTCCAGGACCTGCTCGCCCGCTGGGAGGAGCTGTTCGAGTCGACAACGGCGACCCCGGGGTAGCGCGGGCTTCGTGCCCGGGCGCGCTACCGTCAACCCGATGCAGGCACCCGTGACGCTTTCCGTCCTCGACCTGGCTCCGATCGCGGCAGGCTCGACCCCCGGGGACGCTCTCCGCAACAGCCTCGACCTCGCTCGCCACGCAGAGCGGCTCGGCTATCGCCGGCACTGGGTCGCGGAGCACCACAACATGCAGGGGATCGCCAGCGCAGCCACGGCAGTGGTGGTCGGCTACCTGGCCGCCGGCACCTCGACGATCCGGATCGGGGCGGGAGGCATCATGCTCCCGAACCACTCGCCGCTCGTGATAGCCGAGCAGTTCGGCACGCTGGAGTCCCTCTATCCGGGGCGTATCGACCTCGGGCTCGGGCGCGCGCCGGGCACCGACCAGCTCACGGCCCGCGCGCTGAGGCGCGACCTCCAGCACGAGAGCGACTTCCCACGGGACGTGCAGGACCTCCAGTTCCTCTTCGGTCCGGTGCAGGCGGGCCAGGCAATCCGCGCCGTTCCGGGTGCCGGGCTCGAGGTCCCGCTCTGGATCCTCGGCTCGAGCACGTTCGGCGCCCGACTCGCCGCGCACCTGGGCCTGCCGTACGCGTTCGCGTCGCACTTCGCGCCGGCCGACCTGACGATCGCACTCGAGCTCTACCGCAGCGAGTTCCGACCCTCCGCGCAGCTGGAGAAGCCCTACGCGATGGCCGGGCTCAACGTCTTCGCGGCAGAGACCGACGAGGAGGCGATGCGGCTGTTCACCACGCCGCAGCAGGCCTTCGTCAACCGCTTCCGCGGACAGCCCGGGCCGTACCCTCCCCCGATCGACGACATCGAGGCGCACTGGACTCCGGCGGAGAAGGCCCAGGTGACGGGCATGCTCGCCTGCTCGGTCGTCGGGTCGCCGACCACGGTGCGCGCCGACGTTCAGGAGTTCCTCGAGCGCACCGGGGTCGACGAGCTCATGATCGTCTCCGCGATCTACGACCACGAGGCGCGGCTGCGCTCGTACGAGATCCTCGCCTCCTGACGCGAAGCGGAGCCGGTCGTTTCCCGGCGGCGGCCCGAACCCGCGACGTAGAGTGACGCCCTCGTGCCGAGCCGAGAACGTTCAGCGGGAGAGGACATCGCAACCACGTACCCAGACTCGTCCGTGATCGGGCCGTGAGCGAGCCGTCCAAGCCGAGCCGGGGAGAGGCCGAGCGGCGGCGAAGAGAGCGGTTGGCGCAGGACTTTCCCGCCCTGCTCGACTTCGACGACCCCCGGTTCGCATGGAGGCGTCTCTTCGCCGAGCTCTTCGGAACGTTCCTCCTCGTGCTCTCGGCCGCCGGCGCCGGGGTCGTGGCGGAGTTGAGCGGCGGCGGAGTGAGCCGCAGCGCCGTGGCCGCGGCCCCCGGCCTGACGACGATGGTGATCATCCTCTTCATGGGCGCCGTCTCGGGCGCGCACCTCAATCCGGTCGTAACGCTCGCCTTCGCACTTCGCAGCAACTTCTCGTGGCGACGCGTCCCCGGCTACGTGCTCGCGCAACTCACCGGCGCGGGGCTCGCCTGCCTCTTTCTCTTGGCGGCCTACGGGGAGGTCGGCGACATGGGTGCGACGCTTCCCGGGCCGGGGCTGAGCGCTTGGCAGGCACTGGCGACCGAAATCGTCCTCACGGTCGGCCTCGTCAGCACGATCCTGGGCACCGCGTCGGTCTCGCAGAACGTGGGGTCGTTCTCCGCCATCGCGATCGGGGGCTACATCGTGCTCGCCGGGCTCTGGGCCGGGCCGGTCAGCGGCGCCTCGATGAACCCGGCCCGGTCGTTCGGCCCCGCCCTCGTGTTGTTCGACTTCAGCAGCTTCTGGGTCTACGTCGTCGGCCCGACCGTCGGAGCAGCGATTGCGGTCGGGTTCGCCCGGATCCTTCGTGGCCCGGCCGAGGACATTGCAGACTCCAACTCCGCGCCGAGCGAGGGCGGTACCGGGACGGCGAGCTAGGGTCTCGCTCGATCAGAGGCTGGACTGCTTCGACCCGGCAGCCGCGGGTCAGAGGATCGATCCACGGTCCATGCGGTGCGATCAGCTCGTCGGCCTCAGCAGGCCCCCAGCTGCCCGGCTCGTAGGGGATCGCCGCGTGATGCTCCGTGAGGACGCGGTCGACCACGGCCCAGGCGGCTTCGACCGACTCCTCGCTCGTGAACAGCGACCGGTCGCCCGTGAGCGCATCGCCCAACAGACGCTCGTACGGCGCCTCCTCGTCGGGCTGCTGGTCGAGGAGGAGCAGCTCGCGTTGGTCGCCGACGAACTCCTCGCCACCGAGCTTCACGCGAGCCGCGAGAGCGATCGCCGCGTCGGGAGCGAGCCGGAAGCGGAGGTAGTTCGTACGCCCGCACACGGGGGGCGCCGCATCCTCGAAGACGGCCTGAGGCGGTGGCTTCAGCGCGACGGTGATCTCGGCCACAGTGTCGGGCAGGCACTTGCCCGAGCGGAGGTACCACGGCACCCCGGCCCAGCGCCAGGAGTCGATCGCGAGGCGCACGGCGCAGAACGTCTCGACGTCCGAGTCGGGAGCGACATCCGGCTCGTCGCGGTACCCGGCGAACTGGCCCCGGACGAGATCATCGGGGGCGAGTGGCTGCATCGCGTCGAAGACGGCGAGCCTGGCCCGCTGGACGGCGGAGAAGTGGCGCGAGCTCGGAGGCTCCATCGCGAGCAGCGCCACCACCTGGAAGAGGTGGTTCTCGACCACGTCCCGGAGACAGCCGGCCGTCTCGTAGAACGCGCCCCGGCCGTCGACGCCGAAGTCCTCCGCCAGCGTGATCTGGATGCTCTCGACGTGGTTGCGATTCCAGATCGGCTCCAGAAAGGAGTTGGCGAACCGGAAGTAGAGGAGGTTCATGATCGCCTCCTTGCCGAGGAAATGGTCGATCCGGAAGATCGACTCCTCGGGGAAGGCGGAGCGGGCAACCCGGTTCAGCTCGCGGGCCGAGCGCAGGTCGCGGCCGAACGGCTTCTCGATGATCACCCGCGCGCCGTCGGCGAGCCCGGCCTGGCCGAGACCCTGGATCACGGTGGCGAAGAGCGCCGGCGGAATCGCGAGATAGTGCGCCGGGCGACTCGCCTCGCCGAGAGCCTTTGCCAACGCCGCCATCGTCTCGGCGTCGTTGTAGTCCCCGTCGACGTAGGCGAGAGCACCGAGGAGGCGCTCGAGCGCTTCCGCGTCGTCGACGCCTCCGGACTGCTGCTCGACCGCGTCGCGGGCACGGGCCCGGAACTCCTCCAGATCCCAGCTCGAGCGCGCGACGCCGATCACGGGCACGTCGAGGGCGCCGCGCTTCGCCATCGCGTAGAGCGCAGGAAAGATCTTCTTGTAGGCGAGATCGCCGGTCGCGCCGAAGAGCACGAGCGCGTCCGAGGGCTCATCGGCCAGGCTGACGTGCTGTCGATCGGAGGTCACCACCAACGAGTATCACGACCGATAGGGTCGCGGCGGAGCGGGCCATCCGGCGGCCGAAGCTCGTATCCGTGTGACGCGACAGCCACCCGGCGGCGTACAACGGTCGTGGACGCGATCACCTTGACCCGCCCTCTCGCTCACACTGCCGCTGCTCCGACCTTTGCCGACGCGGCGGAGCAGCATCTCGACGACGTCTTCGGGTACCTCCTCTACCTCACGCGCGACCGCAGCCTCGCAGACGATCTCACCGGCTCCACGTTCGAGAAGGCTCTCCGTCAATGGTCCCGCTTCGACGTTCGGCGGGGGACCGCGCGCACCTGGCTGCTCGGGATCGCCCGCACCACTGCGCTCGACTGGTTCCGCTCCGAGTCGAGACGGGTCCGGCGCGAGCAGGCGACAGCCAGGCCGGAGGCGCAGGAGGCGGACTTCGTGGAGGGCCTCTCCCCCGTCCTCCAATCCGCGCTCGCCACGTTGAGTGCGGGCGAGCGCGAAGTCCTAGCGCTCCGGATCGTGATCGAGCTCGACGGCGAGCAGACGGCCCGTGTGCTCGGAATCAGCCCCACTGCGGTCTCGACGCGGCTCAGCCGGGCGCTCGCAAAACTCGAAGAGAAGGTGAGGAACGATGACCTCCGCTGAACTGATCACCGAGCTTCAGGCCGCGAGGCCGACCGCCGACGCCGCCCTGCGCGGCCGGGTCCAGACGATCGCGGCCGCGAAGCCGCAGCGGCGATCGTCGCCGTTCGACCGGCTGGCCCGACTCTCGCCACGGAGGCTCGTCTTCGTCGGGCTGCCGGCTGCGGCCGTCTTCGTGATCGCGGTCGCGGGTGTCGCCGGGCTGCTGGACGCAGGTTCGCGGCCTCAGCTCGACTCCGCGGCCCGCGAGAGCCTCAGCCAGGCATCCCCGGGCGCGACCGTGGCCCCGTCGACGACGCCGGCGGCCAAGGCAGGAGCACCCGCAGATGCCACCACGCCGGCACCGACACCGGGCCGGGCGCAGCGCTACTCGGCTCAGCTGACGTTGGCCGTAACGGACGTGGAGGCGCTCTCGCGCGCGACCCAGCAGGCTCTGCAGATCACCCGGGACCTCGGCGGCTACCTGGTCACGGTCTCGTACGGAGCGTCTGCCGGCGGCGTCTCGTCCGTGACGCTGAAGGTGCCTACCGCGAACGTGCAGGACGCCGTCGTGCGCCTCAGCAAGCTCGGCACGATCGTCTCACAGCAGGTGCAGATCGACGATCTCCAGACCCAGGCCGACGAGCTGACGAAGCGCGAGACGGCGCTCCGCGGCCAGATCGCGAGTCTCTCGGCCCGGCTCGCGAAGACGAACCTCGACGCAGCGACGAGGGCCACGCTCGTGGCGCGCCGCGATGCCGCCCGCAGCGAGCTCGCTCGCGTCCGGTCGGCGCGGGCGCAGGTGGAGACCGAGGCGCGCTTCGCCACGATCCAGCTGACGTTGCAGACCGACCAGGCGTCAATCGTGCCCGTGATCCCCTCGCGCTGGGACCGCTCGCTCGACCGCGCCGGCGAGATTCTCGCCACCGAGGCGATCGTCGTGCTCTACGTGCTCGTGATCGCCGGGCCGCTGGCCCTGCTCGGCGCGCTCCTGTGGCTGGGGCGGCGAGAGCTCAGGCGCCGGCAGGACGAGCAGCTTCTTGCCGCGCCCTGAGCAGGGCCGCTTGAGAATCCCAGCCCAGCCGAAGCCGGTCTCGGGAACGATCTCGTTCTGCGAGGGGACCGGTAGCGCCGGGCGCCTCGTCGTTCGGGCGCCCTAGCCCTTCACGTCGAGCGTCGCGATCAGCGCCTCGGCGACCACCCTCAGCGGCCTCCCGGAGATCTGGCTCGCCTTGCGCAGTCGGGCAAAGGCGTCCTGCTCGCTGAGCCCCTCTCGCTCCATCAGCAGGCCCTTGGCACGCTCGATCGCCTTGCGCGCCGCAAGCGCCTCCGCCAGCGAGTCCGCCTCCTGCCGGAGCGCCGCCAGCTCCTCGTGACGAGCGCGAGCAGTGGCGATCGCAGGGAGAAGATCGCTCTCCCGAAACGGCTTCACGAGATACCCGAACACGCCGGCCTCGACAGCACGGGAGACGATCTCCTCCTCGCCGTAGGCCGTCACCATCACGATCGGGATCGGGCGCTCGTCGAGGATGCGCCGGGCGGCGTCGATCCCGTCGAGCTTCGGCATCTTGACGTCGAGCAGGGCGAGATCGGGCTCGAGCGTGCGCGCGAGCATCACTGCCTCCTCCCCGTCCCGCGCCTCACCACAGACCTCGTAGCCCTGCTGTTCGAGCAGTGCCTTCAGGTCGAGCCTGATGATCGTCTCGTCCTCAGCGATCAGGATGCGCATCGTCGTCCTTTCCGGTGCGGGCCGGGAACCTGACTTCGGCACGTAGGCCACCGCCGTCGACGAGCGTCAGCTCTCCACCGAGCTCGTCGCGGACGAGCGCCCGGACGATCGAGAGGCCGGTGCCGTCGGGCGCAGCCTGCATGCCGTCACCGTCGTCGGCGATCGAGAGCACGACGTCGCCGTCGCGCCCCTCGAGACTAATCGAGATCGCCTTGCCGCCGTGCTCGAGGGAGTTGCCGAACAGCTCGCTGAAGACGAGGGCGAGCGACGTGGCCCGCTGCCCCTCGAGCCAGAGCGGCTCGAGCGTCGAGGTGACGTCCTTGCCCTCGACGAGCCCCTGCACGAGCATCGCGCGCAGGCGGTCGATCAGCTCGTCGAGCTCGACGTCGTCCTCACGGTGCTCGGTCAGGACCTCGTGCACCGCCGCGATCGCGAGGATCCGGTTGACCGAGTCGCCGAGCGCCTTCTGGGGATCGACGTTCGGCGCCCGGGCCTGCAACCGCAGCAGCGACGCGACGGTCTGCAGGTTGTTCTTGACGCGGTGGTGAATCTCCTGAGCGAGGACGCCGCGCAACGCCATGCGGCCATGCTCGAGCGCGACCGCCGCCTGGCTCGCGATCGCCTCGAGCAGCTGGCGGTCGTCGTCCGAGAACGGGGTATCGCGATCGACGACGAGCTCTCCGATCGTGCGCCCTCGCCAGCGCAACGGCAGCCGCACCGCGTTCACGCCGGCACGCCCTTCGGGCCAGGCGATGCGGCCGTCCTCGAGCACGATCGCCGCCCCGCTTGCGGCCATCGATTCGACGGTGGTCTGCACGATCGCCTCGAGCGACTCCTCGAGGTAGAGCGACTCCGAGACGGCCTCGGAGATCCGCGCCAGCGCCTCGAGCTCGTGCACGCGCCGTTGCGCCTGCGCGTAGAGCTTCGCGTGCTCGATCGACTGCGCCACCTGGCCCGCGATCGTCATCAGCAGGTCGACCTCCGCCTGCGTGAACGCGCGCGGCTCGCGCGTGCGGACGTTGAGTGCACCCTCGAGCTTCTCCCGCGCCAGGATCGGCACGGCGAGGATCGAGGCATAGTCGTCCTCGGGCAGGTTCGGAAAGGCCTTGAAGCGGGGGTCGAGATGCGCATCGGCGGCGATCATCACCGGGACGCGCTCGGCGGCAGCCGTGCCGGTGATTCCCTCGCCCCGCCGCATTCGCGGAACCTTCGTGGCGATCTCGACGCGCGTCCCGTGGGTCGCTCGCAGGACGAGCTCGTCGGTGCGCTCGTCGTAGAGGTACACGTACGCCGAGTCGGTCTCGAGGGCGGCCGCGACCTCGTGCGCGATCGCCTCCATCACCTCCTGCAGGTCGATGGAGGAGTTGACGACCTCCGTCGTGCGGGTGAGGAGCGCGAGGTGGCGGGCTGCGTCGTCCATGCGTCTCTAGTCCACGTAGGTGAGGACGATCGCCCCGAGCACCGGGACGGCGATCGTGAGGGAAAAGTTGAACCACCCGACCCAGACCAGGCGTCGGCGTGTCGCCGGCGCCTCGGGGGCTCCGTCGCGGAGCTCTCGCTGAAGCCGGGGCCCGAGGCCGTAGTCGTGGATCACGGCCCCGACGACGAGGAGGGCGACGAGCGCCGACTTCAGGATCAGGGTGCGATCGAAGTCGGTCGAGAGGGCGGCAGAGCTGAAGCCCCCGTGGATGTCGGTCAGCCAGAGGCCCGAGAGAATCGCGATCCCCATCGCGCCCCAGCCGAGTGGCCGCCAGCGACGCCCGAGTGCGCGCATCGCAGTCGCGCGGGCTTCGCCCTCGAGTTGCCGGATCGCCGGCACGCCGACGAACACGAGGGCGACCGTGCCGCCGACCCAGACGGTCGCAGAGAGGAGGTGCACGATGCGGAGCGCGGTGAGCACACGCTCAGGCTATCGCCGCGGCCGCCGCGGAGATCCTTCTGCCGACAATCGCCGTCCGAAAAAGAGCGCCCGCGGCTCCCACCGCCTGGCCCCCAGCATCCGCAGAGGGGCCTATGGTTTACGGCCATGAGCCTGAACGACTGGCTGCTGGCGCTCCACCTCCTCACGGCGGCAGCGCTCAGCGCCGCATTGGTTCTCTTCTGGGTCGTGATCGTCGTGATCCGGCGCACCAACCTGCCGGACGTCGTTGCGAGCGTCGGCAGACTGGTGCAGGTCGGCGGCGTCACCGTCGGCGTCGGCTCGATCGGCGTGATCGTGTTCGGGGTCTGGCTCGCGATAGCGGTCGACGGGATCCAGGTGTGGGACGGCTGGGTGATCGCCGCCATCGTCCTCTGGGCGGTTTCGCTGGAGACCGGACGGCGCGCCGATGCAGCGTTCAAACCGGCCATCGCGCGGGCGCACGAGCTCGTCGCTGCAGGCGATACGGGCCCCGACGCGCGACTCGCCGGGATGGCGCGGACGAGCACCGGGCTGATGCTCCACACCGTCTCTTCGCTCGCCGTCCTGCTGATCCTGATCGACATGATCTGGAAGCCTGGCGCCTAGATGCTCGCCGCGATCAGACCCGACAGCTGGAACCTCCCCCTCTTCGTGCACGTGCTCGGCGCGCTGATCCTGATGGGCGCGCTGCTCGTCGCCTCGGCCGCCGTCCTGACTGCCCGCGGCGAGACGCATCTGTTGCGGATCGGCTACTGGGCTCTACTCGCAGTCGGCCTGCCCGGGTACCTGGTGATGCGGATCGGCGCCCAATGGACGTACGCGCGCGAGAACCTCGACGACGCTCCCACCGACCCGGCGTGGATCGGGATCGGCTTCATCACCGCCGACATCGGTGCCGTGTTGCTCCTGATCGCCCTGATTCTCGGGGGCATCGGACTGCGTCGGCTCCCGAGCGGCCGCACCCGACTCGTGCGGGCGAGCCTCTTGATCTCGGTTCTCCTGCTGGCGGCCTTCACGATCGCGATCTGGGCGATGGGAGCGAAGCCCGACTGAGCCTGCGGTGCTCCGGCAAGGGTGGCCCGAGCCGATTCGGGCCTGAACGACCACGGGCCCCACACCGGGGACCCGCGATCGGCCGTCAGACACAAGCGCGCCGCTCGCCTTGCGGCAGCGCCTGCACCGCCGATGATGCGCCATATCGTCCCCGATGTCCAGTCAGATCGGCCGCTCTCGTGCCCGAGTTGGATCGGGCCCCTCCGCCCACCGAAAGCACGCGCACCCGAGAGAGGCGCATCCGGTACGCCGTAGCCGGTTTCAGGGGTCTCGCCTTGTGATCTCGACCCGCTCGAGCGGGTCGAGACCTGCAGGAGGACCAGCCGCGCCAGCACAAGCCGCCTCCGGCACGGAGTAGCCGGCTTCAGGGATCTTGCGTTGCGATCGGGGGGTCCGCGCTAGCGGATCCCCCGATCTGCAGGCCGACTACAGCGCGGCCAGGTAGCGGTCGAGCTCCCACTTGGATACCTGGGTGCGGTACTCGTCCCATTCGCTCCGCTTCAGCTCCACGTAGCGCGTGAAGATGTGCTCCCCGAGCGCCTCCTGCAACAGCTCCGACGAAGCGAATGCCTCGATCGCCTCGCCGAGTGAGCCCGGCAGGGCCTCGATGCCCTGTTCGATGCGCTCCTCGGCCGAGAGCCGATAGAGATTGGTCGTCATCTCCGCGGGCAGCTTGTAGCCGCGCTCGATTCCCTCGAGGCCCGCGTGGAGCAACGCGGCGAACGCCAGGTACGGGTTGCAGGCGGGATCGGGGCAGCGGATCTCGGCCCTCGTCGCCTGCTCGGAGCCCGGCTTGTAGAGCGGGATCCTGATCAGGGCCGAGCGGTTCCGCTGCGACCACGCCACGTAGACGGGTGCCTCGTAACCCGGCACCAGCCGCTTGTACGAGTTCACCCACTGGGCCAGCACCGCCGACAGCTCGCGCGCGTGCACGAGCAGGCCCGCGATGAACGACTTCGCCGTCTCGGACAGGTGGTTCGGATCCTTGGCGTCGAAGAACTGGTTCCGGCCGCCCTTGAACAGGGACATGTGGGTGTGCATGCCGGACCCGTTCTCGCCGAAGAGGGGCTTCGGCATGAAGGTCGCGTAGTAGCCGTGCCACGCGGCGACCTCCTTGACGACGATGCGGTAGGTCATCGTCTTGTCCGCCATCGCGAGCGCGTCGTCGTAGCGCATGTCGATCTCGTGCTGCGACGGAGCGACTTCGTGGTGGTGGTACTCGATCTGGATCCCGACCGACTCCAGCGCGTGGATCGTGTCGTTGCGCACCTCGGTCGCGGCATCCTGCACGGTCATCGCGAAGTAGCCGCCCTCGTCGATCGTCTCCGTGCCCTTGTCGTCCTCGAAGAGGAAGTACTCGAGCTCGGGGCCGACGTTGAACGTGTCGAATCCCATCTTCTTCATCCGTTCGAGCGCCCGCTTGAGAACGAAGCGCGGATCGCCCTCGTACGGCGTCCCGTCCGGCTTGACGACGTCGCAGATCATCCGGCCGACCTTGGCGCCGAGCTCGTGGCCGTGATCGTCGACCGGGCGGGGCATCAGCTGGAAGGTCGCCGGATCGGGGATCGCGACCATGTCCGACTCCTCGATCCGGTTGAAACCGGTGATCGACGAGCCGTCGAAGCCCATCCCGTCGTTGAGGGCGTCCTGCATCTCGTTGGGGGTGATCGCGAACGACTTGAGGTGCCCCTCGAGATCGGTGAACCAGAAGAGCACGTGCTCGACGCCCTCTTCCTTGATTCGCTTCATGACCGCGCGTCGCGCCGCCACGCTCGAGGTCGCCCGGTCCTTGCTCCGCACCTGCGACGGGCGCCGGGCCGGGGTTGCAGCACTGCTCCGTGGTCTCGCCATCTGCACTCCTTCCTGAAACGAAAAGAGCCCCAGGCGCAAACGGCGCCTGAGGCTCCATTGCCTCGAAAAATCGACCGTCTCAGCCTACCAGGGTGCCTGACGGGGCGCAGCTATTCGCCGGGCGGGCCGGGAAGCGCCTCCAGCTCGGGTGCCTCGCCGCCGTGCCGGGCGGCGCGGCGGTAGAGCACCAGAGCGGGGGCGATGCAGAAGGCGCCCACCGAGAGTGCGGCACGGATCGAGAAGACATTTCCGATGACCCCGAGCGCGGGGCCCCCTGTCCATTGCCCGACCGCATCGGCCTGACCGGTGATCGAGAGAACGGTGGCGCGAACGCCCGAATCCTCGATGTTCCGATTCAGCCAGGCCTGGAAGATCGGCGCAGAGACGTTGCGTCCGAGCCCGATCGCAAAGTAGGCGGCGAGCGCGAGCCAGAAGTGACCCGCGAGGCCGAACACGAGTGCGGCCGCAAGGAGCGCCGCATCGACCCAGAACAGCACGGTTGCCATCGTCTGCAGGCCCGCGTGCTCGAGACGCTTGCCGAGCGGCTGGGCAACCGCGATCGCGAGCAGGATCGTCGAGGCTCCGAAGACGCCGAACCAGACGACGGGGTCGAGCCCGCCGAGCGAGGGGAGGCCGACGTCGCGGATGAAATGCGCCTGCCAGAGTCGGTCGAAGCTCTCGCTCCACATGCCCCCGAACGCCGCGATGCCGAGAATCGCCACGAGCGCCGGGCGTGAGCGCACGAGTCGGGCGCCCTCGGCGCCGGTGTGCGCCATCTGGGAGAACGACCCTCGCTCGCCGCGCTGGAGCGGCATGAACCCGGTTTCCGGCATCCAGACGGTCAGGAAGGCGCCGAGCGCGATCGTGCCGATGCCTGCAGTGACGATCGCGAGGCGGAGGTCGACAAGGGCCAGGCCGACGCTGGTGGCGATGCCCGCCAGCGCCGCGATGCGTCCCACCTGCGCCCCGCGCAGATAGAGGCCCGCGAGCCGCTCCTGCCCGACCTCGTCCGCGAGCCAGGCGTCGAGCGCGCCGCTCGTGAAGGTGTAGCCGAGTCCCCAGAGCGCGTTGGCGGCGAGAATCGGCCAGACCTCGGTGAACGCTCCGAAGAGCGTCACGGCGACGCCCATCACGACGGTCCCGATCACGATCGAGAGCCGGCGCGAGACCATGTCCGCGACGATCCCGGTCGGTACTTCGAAGACGAAGATCGACACCTCCATCAGCGTGCCGACGAGGACGAGCTGAAGTGGGCTCATGCCCACCTCGGTGACGAAGTAGACCGCCGTCACGGTGAACGCGAGCATGCCGAGGAAAGAGGCGCCTGCCTCGTGGGCGTACCAGATCGTGCGGGCGGAGAGGCGTTGCGTCGGCATCGTGCTCCACTCGGTCGGGCGGCGAGGAAAAGGACACGGAGCGGGCAGCGGGAGAGCCGTCGGGTGGGGGACGACCTCGACTGCCTGCTGTCAGGCGAAGACCTGTACTGCGCGCGGAACGGTATCCGGGCGCCGTCGCGCTTGCGGCGCGACGGCGGCATCACCACCCTTACTGGCCTGGTGGGGGCGCGGAAGGCTCCTCCCGCACGGGGACGACGACTCGGTACGGCAACGACGCCTCAGTGCTCCTCGCGAGCCTGGGGCTTTCTTGTCGGTCCTACGGGAGGCGGGCTCGGCGTTCCGGCGTCAGGGTGAGCAGGTCGGAGCTCCGCGTGGGGGGCGCTCCGCCCTCCCCGCGGCTCAGTGCCAGCTGCCGATCACGGACGTGGGACTGTCGACGGCCTGATCCAGCGCCAGCAGTCGCTCGCGCTCGACGAACCCCCGACCCGCCGGGGTCTTGACGCGGATCCAGGCGCGGCCGTCCACTTTGACCTTCCGCCCCACGGCCCAGACCGGCCCGTCATCGAACCCGAGCCGGAAGAGGGGACTGCCGCCCGGCCGGTCGTAGACCTCGAGTGTCTCCATGCGCGTCACGCCCTCGACGACGAAGGCTTTCCGTCTGCGGTACACGAGCAGCATGAACCCCAGGAAGCCAAACCATGCTCCCGCCATCACGAAGAGACGCGCCGGGACGTTGAGCGCCTTCAGGGTGTCGAGCAGCGCCCGTGTGATCGCTGTGAAGCCCACTTGCAACGTCCCTTCCGCCTCCTGGGTCAGCGTCTGCTGGTCGACGGCACCCGACTTGCCGAGCAGCGGACGGCTGAAGCTCGCGTTGGCGAACAGCACCGGCCCCAGGTCGAGGGGCCGCTCGACCTTCACCTCGACCATCGCCGACGACCGGCGACCGGCCTGGGCGATCGTGTACGGGAACCGGTCGGTTCCGGCGAAGAGGCGGGTGCTCGTGTAGACGACGCGCCCGTCGGCGAGCACGCGAACGGTGCCGTGCTTGGCCCGGCCGACGGTGATCTCGACCCGGGCCCGACCCGAGATCGTGTCGTTCGCGAGGATGTCGATCGTGAGCGGCTCGCCCGAGGTTCCCTTTGCGTGGTCGTCTCTCGCCTCCGTCGACGGCGCGTCGGGCGCAGCCACGACCTCCGGTGCAGCGGCGGGCACGGTCGTCGGGGCCGTGTCCGTCGGCGGCGCGACGGTCACGGTCACTGCTGCGGTCGCGCGGTCGCTACCGACAGGCTCACCGCCGTCCTCGACGACAACGACGAAGTTGTAGCTGCCCTCGTCGAACGCGGCCGGTGGCGTCCAGGTGAACTCACCGGTGACGGGTGCGATGCTGGCGCCGTCGGGTGCGCCGACCAGCGAGAACCTGAGCCTCGGGCCGTCGGGATCGGTCGCACGCGCGGTGAACGTGAGCAGTGTCCCCGCCTGGACTCGCTGAGGCGGGATCGGGTCGAGCACGGGCGGATCGTTCACGGGTTTCACGAGGATCTCGATGTTCCCGCGATCCTCGAGCCCGGGCGCGTCGGGATCGGCCGACACGATCGTGAGCTCGACGGGACCGTTCGCGTTCTCGGCTGGCGTGTAGACGAGACCGTCGAGTGCTGTGTTGACCGCCTCGATCGGCCCGACAAAGCTCATCGACTCGTCTCCGGTTCCGTCGCCCACAACGAACGTGATCCCGCTGCGGGCGGCAAGGGTCAGCCTGCCGCTCGCGACGGAGAGCGTCACGCGCACCGAGGCGTCGTGATCGGGGTCCGCAACCGAGATCCCGTTTCCGGCCGCACGACCGAAGGTCACAGGCGTGCCCTCTTTCGTCTCAACCCGGGCGGGCATCGTGTTTCGAGGCGCCTCGTTGACATCGGTCACGCGTATCGCAATGGCCTGGCGCGCATCCGAGAGCCCGTCGGAGACACCGACCTCGAGCTCATAGATGCCGTCGCCGTTGGCATCGGTCGGCACCTCGAAGTCGGGTGCGACGAGAAACCCGAGCGCCCCGGTGGCGGAATCGAGCCTGAACAGGCGCGCATCGACACCATCGACGATCGCGAACGAAAGGCTCGTCCCCTCGGGGTCGACGGCCTCGACGACGCCCACCTCCGTGGAGTTCTCGGGCACCGAGACGTCGGCCGTCGGCCCGCCTCCTGCGAACGTGATCCTCGGCGCCTCGTTGGGCGGGGCCTCGTAGACGTCGGTCACCGTGACGGCGATCTGCTGGGTGTCGGTCAGGGCGCCGTCGCTGACCCGCACGTCAACGTCGTAGACGTTGTTGGCGCCGCTGTCGGACGGGCTCTCGAAGTCGGGTGCCGCAACGAACGAGAGCGCGCCCGACGACGGATCGATCGTGAACAACACGCTGTCGACACCACCGCTGATCGAGTACGTCAACGTCTGCGCCGGCAGGTCTGCGTCGGTCGCGCTCACGGTGGTCACGGCCGCGGAGTTCTCCGGCACGTTGACGGCCGCGGTATCGCCGCCGCCGTCACTCGTGATCACGGGCGCATTGTCGCTCTCGGCCGTGACGGTGACGGCGATCTGCTGGGTGTCGGTGAAGGTTCCGTCGCTGACCTGGACGTCGACGTCGTAGACGTTGTCGGTGCCGCTGTCGGACGGGCTCTCGAAATCGGGTGCCGCCACGAACGAGAGCGCACCCGACGACGGATCGATCGTGAACAACACGCTGTCGACGCCACCGCTGATCGAGTACGTCAACGTCTGCGCCGGCAGGTCTGCGTCGGTCGCGGTCACGGTCATGACAGCGCTCTGATTCTCGCCCACGTTCACCGCGGCCGTATCCCCGCCTCCCCCGCTCGTGATCACGGGCGTGTTGTCGTTGTCCCCGCTGACGGTGACGGCGACCTGCTGGGTGTCGGTCAGCGTTCCGTCGCTGACCCGCACATCGACGTCGTACACGTTGTCGGCGCCGCTGTCGGCCGGGCTCTCGAAATCGGGTGCCGCCACAAACGAGAGCGCACCCGACGACGGATCGATCGCGAACAACACACTGTCGACACCGCCACTGATCGAGTACGTCAACGTCTGCGCCGGCACATCCTGATCCGACGCCACCACCGTCGTCACCGCCGTCGTGTTCTCCGCCACACCAACCGACGCACTCCCCCCACCACCATCACTCGTGATCACCGGCGCATCATTCGCATCCGACACCGTCACCGCGACCTGCTGGGTGTCGGTCAGCGTTCCGTCGCTGACCCGCACATCGACGTCGTACACGTTGTCGGCGCCGCTGTCGGCCGGGCTCTCGAAATCGGGTGCCGCCACAAACGAGAGCGCACCCGACGACGGATCGATCGCGAACAACACACTGTCGACACCGCCACTGATCGAGTACGTCAACGTCTGCGCCGGCACATCCTGATCCGACGCCACCACCGTCGTCACCGCCGTCGTGTTCTCCGCCACACCAACCGACGCACTCCCCCCACCACCATCACTCGTGATCACCGGCGCATCATTCGCATCCGACACCGTCACCGCGACCTGCTGGGTGTCGGTCAGCGTTCCGTCGCTGACCCGCACATCGACGTCGTACACGTTGTCGGCGCCGCTGTCGGCCGGGCTCTCGAAATCGGGTGCCGCCACAAACGAGAGCGCACCCGACGACGGATCGATCGCGAACAACACACTGTCGACACCGCCACTGATCGAGTACGTCAACGTCTGCGCCGGCACATCCTGATCCGACGCCACCACCGTCGTCACCGCCGTCGTGTTCTCCGCCACACCAACCGACGCACTCCCCCCACCACCATCACTCGTGATCACCGGCGCATCATTCGCATCCGACACCGTCACCGCGACCTGCTGGGTGTCGGTCAGCGATACCGTCGCTGACCCGCACATCGACGTCGTACACGTTGTCGGTGCCGCTGTCGGCCGGGCTCTCGAAATCGGGTGCCGCCACAAACGAGAGCGCACCCGACGACGGATCGATCGCGAACAACACACTGTCGACACCGCCACTGATCGAGTACGTCAACGTCTGCGCCGGCACATCCTGATCCGACGCCACCACCGTCGTCACCGCCGTCGTGTTCTCCGCCACACCAACCGACGCACTCCCCCCACCACCATCACTCGTGATCACCGGCGCATCATTCGCATCCGACACCGTCACCGCGACCTGCTGGGTGTCGGTCAGCGTTCCGTCGCTGACCCGCACATCGACGTCGTACACGTTGTCGGCGCCGCTGTCGGCCGGGCTCTCGAAATCGGGTGCCGCCACAAACGAGAGCGCACCCGACGACGGATCGATCGCGAACAACACACTGTCGACACCGCCACTGATCGAGTACGTCAACGTCTGCGCCGGCACATCCTGATCCGACGCCACCACCGTCGTCACCGCCGTCGTGTTCTCCGCCACACCAACCGACGCACTCCCCCCACCACCATCACTCGTGATCACCGGCGCATCATTCGCATCCGACACCGTCACCGCGACCTGCTGGGTGTCGGTCAGCGTTCCGTCGCTGACCCGCACATCGACGTCGTACACGTTGTCGGCGCCGCTGTCGGCCGGGCTCTCGAAATCGGGTGCCGCCACAAACGAGAGCGCACCCGACGACGGATCGATCGCGAACAACACACTGTCGACACCGCCACTGATCGAGTACGTCAACGTCTGCGCCGGCACATCCTGATCCGACGCCACCACCGTCGTCACCGCCGTCGTGTTCTCCGCCACACCAACCGACGCACTCCCCCCACCACCATCACTCGTGATCACCGGCGCATCATTCGCATCCGACACCGTCAGCGTCCCCGACGAGGCCTGGCTGGAGAAGGGAGTCGTCCCACCTCCCGTCCCCGCGTCCGCATGGCTCGGCGCGAGGTTCGTGGACGGGACACCGGCGGATTGATCCCAGGCGACGAAATCGAAGCCGACCGTCTCGCCGTTGCTGTTGTCCGGGAGGTACCGGATCTGCGTTGCCGCGTCGAGCAGGAGCGCGTTGGCCGCCCAGACGGGCCCGAACGCGACCCAGCCGATGCCGTCGTCCGAGTACTGCCAGGTCCCGTTCCCAGAGGTGCCTCTGACGGCGATTCCGCGCTGGGCACCGCTGTCCACGTCGGACCAGGCAGCGTCGGTGAGAATGCTGTCGACGGTGGTGCCGGGCGAGGGCGTGTCCTCGTCGGTGCCGGCGAGCGAGACCGAGGCGCCGCCCGTGATCACCGGGGCGTCGTTGACAGCGTTGGAGGTGACCGGCTTGCTCCCGGTCAACGGCGCCGCCACCGTATCGCTGACCGAGGTCGCGATCGTGAACGACGCGTTGGAGTTGGCCGTCGGCGTGAACGTGACGCCCGCCAGCAGCACGTTCACGTCGGCAAGCGCACCCTGTGCGCTCCACTCGCCCGACGGCACGTCGTAGCTCGAGGTCACCGCGCCCGACGTGGCCGTGCTCAGGCTCCCCGCGGTCGGGTCCGACAACGTCAGCGTCACGCTCGTCGTCGGCCCGTCGACGTCCGAGACGACGATGTCGACCAGATCCAGCGGCGTGTCCTCGGTGTACGTCTCCGCCGCATTCCGATTCGTTGCCTGCGGCGGATCGTTCACGGCCGTCACGGTCACGCTCGCGCTGGCAGACGCCGTCGAGAACGCGGTGCTCCCGCCGCTGTTGGCGGTTGCGGTGATCTTGACGTTGTCGACGTAGAACTTGTTCTGATCGGGGTTGACCGCACCCGTGACTACCGAGAAGCGAATTCTCGTGTTGGCCGCTCGGTGGGCGGAGATGTCGAGACTGACCGTGCCCGTCCCGGGGTTCAGCGAGGAGGTGAACCGTCCACCCGCCAACGGCGTGTAGCTGGCGCCGCCGTTGCTCGAGATCTCGGTGCGCAGATCGGCCGCGCCTCCGAGAGCGTTGCGGTAATAGAACGAGAGAGTCGCTCCGAGCGCGGTACTCAGGTCGGCCTCCCGGTAGATGGTGTTCCCGGTGTCGCGAACGACCAGCGAGAGCTCGTTGCCGGCGACGCTGAACCAGCCACCAGTCGGCCCGCTGCCTCCCCCCGTGTCGCTTTCTACCCAGGGGGTGGCCCAGTTGAGAGTTCCGTCGCTGTTGCCGTAGGAGACGGCGCCGAAGTTGTCGAGGTGGGTGCCGGGAGTGCCGGAGACGTCCGCGGTACCGCCGTTGCTGGCGCCGTTCGTCCGATCCCAGGCACGGAAGGTGATGCCGTTGTTGACGGTGCCGTTCCAGTTCGCGTTGGGGACGAACCGCACGTTCGTGCCGGCGTCCGAGTTGAGCAGCCGGGCCACGGAGGTACTCGGGCTGTCGAAGTTTGACCACGCAGCACCGCTGTTGAGCGAGTACTGCCAGACGCCGTTCGAGTTGTCGACCGCCGTCACCGCGATGCCGGTCTGCGGCGTCGGATCCACGTCCGCCGTCTTCCCCGCGATCAGGGTGGAGACCGGCGTGCCCGGATCCGCGACCGGATCCTCGCTGATCGCGCTGAGGTCGTTCGCTCCGGACAATGTCGGCGCCGTGTTCGCTGCCGTCACCACGATCGACGCGCTCGCCGTCGCTGTGCTGAAGGCTGTGGTGCCTCCGTTGGGAACCGAGTTAGCGATCGTGCCGGCGGTACCGCTCGTCTTGTCCCACGCGCGGAACGTGAGCCCGCTGCTCACGGTTCCACTCCAGTTCGCATTCGGTACGAAGCGAACGTAGGTGTCCCCATCGGCTGCCAACAGTCGTGCGTTGTTCGGATCCGGCGATGTAAAGCTCGTCCAGCTCGAACCGCCGTTCGTCGAGTACTGCCAGACACCGTTCGTCGTCACCACATTCGTTACCGCGATTCCCGCTACAGCGCCGACGTCGACATCCGTCACCTGACCGCCGATCAACGACGCCACCGGGGTGCCCGGGTTACTGCTCAGATTGCGGTTGATCGAGGCGAGATCGTTCGCACCCGACAACACCGGAGCATCGTTCACCGGCGTGACCGTGATCGTGACCGTCGCGACATTCGAGTCGTCGGCGCCGTCGTTTGCCTTGTAGGTGAAGGAGTCGGAGCCGTTGAAGTTCGCGTTGGGCGTGTAGGTGAAGGAGCCATCCTGGCCCAGGCTGAGGGTGCCGTTCGACGGACCCGTCACCAGGATCGCCCTGAGCAGATCATTCTCGACATCGGTGTCGTTTGCGAGCACGCCCGGTTGAGCAACACCCTTGATCTGTGCGCCGGTCAGCTCGCTGCTGTAGATGCGCACTTCGTCGATCTGGCCGTTGAACGAACGTGTGAGGCTACCCGGTGCACCGATGCGAAGGTCGTCCCAGACCGAGCGGTCGTTCTCCGCTCCGGTGTCCGTCCCCTCGAACTTGCCGTCGATGTACAGCGACGCGCTCATCCTTCCACCGCCGATATCGGCCACGCTCACCGCCACGTTGTGCCACCTGGTCGTGTCCGTGAAGCTGGAGGCGGAGACGATGTAGATCGAGTCCGCGCCGTTCGTCGGGATGTCGTAGCCGAGCGAGAAGACGATCCGGTCGTTCTCCGCCGCCGTGTGGCTGCCCACCGACAGGCTCATCTCCGACGTCGCCGACGTCGTCGAGCCGCCGTTGCCGTAGCCGTTACCGCCGGGGTAGCCCTGCCACAGGATGTGCTGCGGCGTGGTGGTGGAGTTCGTCTGGAACCACGCCGAGAGCGTGAAGCTGCTGGCCGTCTTCAGGTAGCTGCTGGTGGTCTGCACGTAATCACCGGCGCCGTCGAACGTCAGTCCGTTGGCGCCCACGTAACCGGCTGACCACGTCGGGTCGGACGTATCGCCGCCCGCGGTGCTCCCGAGCGTTCCGCCGGTACCGAGCGACCCGCCGCTGGCGGTGGACTGGCTCGGGCTGCCCTCGTTGAAGCCCCACCAGTCCTGCAGGCCGCTGGTCGACGGAGCCACCACCAGGGGCGTGTCCTCGTTTGTCGCGTACGCGTCGTCGACCGCGACCGTGCCGGAGGCAAGGGAGACGCCGACGAGGATGACCCCCGCCAGCACGAGAATGGCGAGCCCCGCAACGATTCGCCTCTGGAGCCACGAGGGTAGACGGGCAGGGATGCGCCTGCGGGAGCATTTCGCTCCCACCGCTCCGGCCGCGCTCCGCGCCTCCGCATTCGTTGATTGCCGCATTCGTAGGGGTCTCCAGGACTGTTGTCGTCCGATCGAGGGGCAGTCGAATGCCCCTTTCGGGGGATGCCTTCCGACGCGGGCCTTCTAGCGGGTGTCGTTCAAGCCCGGCTCCAGTTCCACCGATGAGAGTCGTGCAGATGATCCGCAGGCACTTCAACGAGGTTTCGCATCCCGGCCCGCCCGGGCGGGAATCGGCCGTCGCGAAGTCGGCGCTGCTTCGAAGCCTCCAGCCGATCAGGGTCGTGCTCTCTCTGGCGTTCGTCGTCGTCGTGCTCATCTCCCCCGGGACAGACGTCGTCGAGCTCGACGCGAGCGTCACGACGATGCTCGCCGCGGTCGCGGTGGCGAACGCGCTTCTCAATGCCGCTGCAATGATCGGCTTCGTCCCGGATTTGACGCGCCGCTACACCTTCGCGCTGCAGCTGGCAGTGGACGCGTTGCTCGCTCTCGCCAGCATGATGCTCCTCGATGCGACGGCGACCCCGCTCGCGTGGGTCGCGCTCCTGCTGCCGGTATTCGATGCGGCCGTCGCATCGGGTGCGATCGCAGCGGGCCTCTCGTGGGCGGCTCTCAGCCTTGCCTACGTCGTGATGACTCTTCAGGTGAAGGGGTCGACCGACACGAGTGGCGACGTGCTCGGCCTCGCTATCCAGCAGCTCGCCGCCGTGGCCGTCGTCGGCCTGCCCGCCGCGTATCTCGCCGTGAAGCTCCGCGACGACCTTGCTCACTCACATGGAGCCCGCGTCGGTGCCGACCAGCGGGCGGAGGAACTGCTGATCGTCGGCGCCGCAGCCCAGCGGCTGGCGACCACGACGGACAGGTTGTCGGTGCTCGATATCGCGCTCGAGAGCGCAATCGCACTCGGGTATTCGCAGACCGACATCTGCGAACGCCACTCGGGCCGACCGTGGCGGATCCTGAAGACGGCCGGCTCGCTCCGGAGCCCGGCAACCGATCTCGACTCCAGCCTCGACGACTCCGTGGCTACCAGCCAGCCGGTCGCGGTCGGTGCCACCCGTAGCTCGGGCAAGCAGACGGCGCTACGACTCCTCGGACATGAGTTCGGCGTGATTCTTCCCATCGCTCGGACTTCCGAGTACCAGGTCGCGATGCGTGCGTGGTCGTCAGACGAGTCGCTCTGGGGCGACTCGAGTGCCCGGGAGTCGCTCGAGCTCCTCGCGGCGCTGTCAACGGGTGCGTGGCAGAGCGCGACAACGCTCGCAGATCTCGAGGCTTGGTCACAGACGCTCGCCCACGAGGCATCCCACGACAAGCTGACGGGTCTGGCCAACCGCGCCTCGCTGTTCGCGAGCGTCGAGGCGTCACTCGACCGCCTCCGCAACACCTCTTCGCAGTTCGCCGTCCTCTTCCTCGACATCGACGGCTTCAAGGGTGTCAACGACACCCTTGGTCACGAAGCAGGCGACGCCGTGCTCCAGGGAATCGCGGCGCGGCTCCGCCGGCAGGTCCGCGCGCACGATGTCCTCGCGCGGCTCGGTGGAGACGAGTTCGTGATCGTCCTCAACGAAATCGGCGAACCTGGCTACGCACGTACGATCGCCGAGCGCATCTGTGAATCGACCGCGGCACCATTCTCGGTCGCCGGCACGATGGTGAACCTCGCCGCGAGTGTCGGCATCGCCCACGCCAAGCCCGATGACACTGCGGACGAGGTGCTCAACGCCGCCGACCGCGTCATGTACGAGGCGAAGCGAAGCGGTGGCAACCGTTTCGTCGTCAGCCGCTCCGACGCAGCCTGAGGGCGGTTTCGCTCAAGAACTGGGCTGGAAAAGCCGATCTAGAGTTCGTGAAGGATCGCACCAACCCCGTCGGCAACCGATGGCAGCGTCTTCGTTCAGGACGCGTCCCGGCGATCGCACTCGCTGCCGGCTTGGCGCTGGCGCTCGTCCTGCTCGCGAGCTCCGTGTTCTCGATCGTCGGCCGCTCGCAGGAGATCGCGAGGAACTCCGTCGGCCTGCACGCGATGAACGAGACCCTCCGCGCGGCGACGGTCGTCCGGGCCCAGATCACGTTGGCGGCGTATCTGGCGGAGATCGACCGCGTCTACGGCACGGATTCGACGAAGTCGATCGACGTCTCCCTGGGAGAAGCGAAGGCGAACCTCGACGAGCTCGAATACATCGCGGATAGCTCCACGTCCACCACGCTCGGGCCGGAGACGACCTCGACCCTGCGGCGGTTCACGCGCTCGGCGACCCGTACGTTCGAGCTGACGACGGCGGGCCGCTCCCGGGCGGCCCGCATCGAGGTCCGCGATGGCGTCGGCCCCTCCTTTGCGCTGCTTACCCAGCAGGTCGTCGAGCGTCGCGACGGCGCACTCGCCGACGTGAAGCGCTCCGGAGACATGCTCGGCCGCCTCGGTCGGCTCGCGAGCTTCATGATCGCGTTCGTGCTTCCCACGGTCGCCGTGGTCGTCTACCGCCAGATCACGCGACGCTCGCGCGAGTCGATCTCGATCGCCACCGACCTGGCCCGCGAGCGCGGCCGTTCGCGGCGGCGGGGGCGGCTGCTGACCGTGGAGCTGGCACGGCTCCAGCGGGGACTGGCGGATCTCGAGACAGCGACGCCGGGCGGAAGCTCCGACTCGCTGAAGCGACTCCGCTGGGACCTCGAGGCGCTCGTCACGGTTGCGGCTGACACTCGCACCTTCGCCTTCTCCGATGTCGACCTTGCAGCCGGACTGGCAGAGCTCGCAGACGCGCTCCGGGCGACCGGGCTCGACATCCGTATCGTCGGCGCCGAGGGGACTGCCTGGGCCGACGCCGAGAGGCTCACGACCGCGCTCCGGTATCTCGTTCTCGAGGCGCAGGAGTCCGGTGCCGGCCAGATCCAGCTCGGCGCCGAGCTGGAGAGAAGACGTCGTGCGCGTGATCGTGGCGCACGACGGCGAGCAACTCCCTCCGTCGGTCGCATCGCTCGTCTTCGGTCGTGCGCGCGACAACGAGCGGGCCGCCGTCGAGGGTGGCGCTGCTCCGGTGCGCCTGCTGGCAGCACAGGAGCTGATCGAGTCGATGGGTGGCACGCTGACCCAGCTCACGGGATCGAGCCGGCCGGGGTTACGCGCCGACCTGCCTCGCGCGAGCGTTCAGCTCCCCCACGAATCGGGCCGACGCGAGCCGGCGGCGCTCGTCACCGCCTGACCGGCTCGCGTCGCACCCCTCAGGCGAGTGCGAAGGTGACCGTCACGGATGCGTTCGTCTGCTGTGCGCCCGCTTCGACGGGGGTGCCCGAATCGGCGGCCGCCTTCGACATCAGCGGGACGGGCTCGAAGCCGCCGCTCTCGGTGACGGTCTCGACCTTCCCGAGCGATCGGCCGGACGACGCTGCGAGGACCTGTGCCTTGGCCCGCGCATCCGCGACAGCCGCCTCCAACGCCTTCAGGTACAGCTTCCTCTGATCGCCGCTCGAGAGCGAGGGGCCGTAGACCTGGTTCGCACCCGCGGCCACGGCAGCATCGATCACGGCCCCGGCACGGCCGACGTCGATGGTCACGGAGACGACATTCGAGGCGGAATATCCCTTCACGACGCTGTTCTCGCCGACGATGCTCGTGAGGGAGACCGACTGCGTCCCGACCTCGCGCCCTCCGGCGCCCTGGATGGCGGCGATCACGCGGCGCATCTCGGCGGCGTTCGCGGCGATGGCCGCCTTGGCCGTGTCTGCCCGGCTCTCGACGCCGAGCGAGAGCACTGCGGTGTCGGGGATCGAGGTCACCGACCCGGCACCGGTGACGGTGACGGTGTCCGATCCCGGCGCAGCTTCGACTGCGCGGGCTCCTTCAGGCCATCCCACACCGGCGAGGGCGGCGGCGGCGAGCAGGAGTAAAGCTGCGAGGACGAGACGCTTCATGGGGGGTTCCTCCGAAGTAGGTCGGTTGTCGGAAGCTCTACGCCGCCAGGGGCGGCTCACGTCACATCGTGACTCAAAGAATCGTGCCGAAGCGCCTTCGCGCCTCTGCGATCGCGTCTACGACGCCGCCGGGCCCGGGCGCTCCCCGCGCCGCGACGCTCTCCGCCGCGGTGCCGTCAGGGCGGAACGAGCCGTCACGTACGGACGCCGCGACGCGTTCGTGCGCCTCGCGGAAGGGCACCCCGCCGCGCACGTAGTCCTCGGCGACGTCGGTGGCGAGCAGGAGTGGATCGGCGACTGCGGCGGCGAGCCGCTCACGGTCGACGACCAGGCCGCTGACGAGCGCCGTCAGCGCCGCGAGCCCGAGCCGCACGTCGCGCCGCGCTGCGAACACGGGCCCTTTGTCCTCCTGCAGGTCGCGGTTGTAGGCGAGCGGCAGCCCCTTCACGGTCGAGAGCAGCCCCGTGAGCCGTCCGATCGCCGTGCCGGCCTTGCCCCGCGCGAGCTCTGCCACGTCGGGGTTGAGCTTCTGGGGCATCATCGAGGAGCCGGTCGCGGCCGTCTCGGGGAGCTTCGCGAAGCCGAACTCCGCCGAGGCCCAGAGGACGATCTCCTCGCCGATCCGCGAGAGGTGCGTGTAGAGGACAGCGGCGGCGTACAGGTAGTCGAGCGCGAAGTCGCGGTCGGCGACGGCATCGATCGAGTTCCTCATCTGTCCCGACGGCGGGTCGAGCCCGAGCGTCGACCCCGCCAACGCCCCGGCGCCGAGCGGGCTGGCGGAGGCGGCCTCCGCGGCCCCGGCGAATCGCGTTCGGTCGCGGTCGAGCATCTCGACCCAGGCGAGCAGGTGATGGCCGAGCGTGACGGGCTGACCCCGCTGGAGATGCGTGTAGCCCGGCATCAGGGTGTCAGCCTCTGCCTCGGCGAACGAGAGCGTCACGAGCGCGAGCGCATCGATCTCCTTGCGAGCGCGCTTGCAGGCATCGACGACGTAGAGACGGAACGCCGCCGCGACCTGGTCGTTGCGTGAGCGGCCCGCGTGGATCTTCCGCCCGATCTCGCCGAGCTGTCGCTCGATCGCGCTGTGGACGTCCTCGTCCTCCTCGAGATACCCGGACGGATTGCGCGCGATCGCGGCGAGCTTCTCCTCCACCTCGTCGAGCTCGTCATCCGAGAGCAGCCCCGCCGCGTTGAGCCTGCGGGCGTGCTCGGCGCTCGCCTCGCAGTCGTACGGGAGGAGCTCGGCGTCGTCCGAGTGGAGGAACTCCCAGACCGCAGGATCGAGTGAGCCGTCGACGCGGCCCGACCAGAGCGTCATCCGGTCACTCCTTCCGCGAGGAACGCCGCCAGCTCGGCCTGGAGCTCCTGCGCGGTCGTCCCGTCCTTGGCTGCGACGAAGATCGTGTTGTCACCGGCGAGCGTCCCCGCGATCGAGGGGTGGGCGCCCTCGTCGATCGCCTGGGCGAGGGCACTCGCGTAGCCCGACGGAGTGGTCACGACGACGATGCCGCCGCTGGCGGCCTCGACCCCGATCGCGTAGCGACGAAGCGCGGCACCGATCGCGCGCAGGCGGTCTGCGTCACCGGTACCCGGGGCGGCATAGATGAGCCTCCCGCTCGGAGCGCGCACCTTGACGAGGCCGACCTCGGCCACGTCGCGGGAAACCGTCGTCTGGACGACGTCGTGGCCCTCGTCCCGCAGTGCCTGGACGAGCTCGGCCTGCGTGGACAGCGCTCGGTCCTGCACGAGCCGGAGGATCGCCGCCTGGCGCTCACGCCGGTTCACGAGCCGAGCACCCTCTCGATGATCGAGAGCGCCTGCGCGACCTCTTCCTCGGCGACGACGAGCGGCGGGGTCAGGCGCAGCACGTCCGGCCCGGCCGAGAGGACGAGCAGGCCCTCCTCGCGGCACGCCTCGACGACGGGACCGACGGGCCGATCGAGCTCCGCCCCGAGGAGGAGCCCCCTCCCGCGCACGGTGCGAACGGCAGGGATGTTCTCGAGCCCTGCCGCGAGCTGGGCACCGCGCTCTCGCACCCCGGCGAGCAGTTCGTCGTCGATCGCCTCGACCACTGCAGCAGCGGCGGCCGCTACGACCGGATTGCCGCCGAAGGTCGAGCCGTGATCGCCCGGTACGAACCCGGGCGCCGCCCGCTCTCCCGCGAGCAGGGCACCCATCGGCAGGCCGTTGGCGAGGCCCTTTGCGAGGGTGACGAGGTCGGGAGTGAACCCGAGCTGCTCGAACGCGAAGAACGTGCCCGTCCGCCCCATCCCGGACTGCACCTCGTCGGCGCACAGCAGCGCTCCGACCTCGAGCGCCAGCTCGGCAGCGGCACGGGCGAAGTCCGGCTCGAGCGGGATCACCCCACCCTCTCCGAGCACCGGTTCGAGGAGCACGAGCGCGACGTCGCGGCCGGGCTGGAGCGCCGCCTCGAGCGACTCGATGTCGTTCGGGCGGGCGAAGGAGACCCCGGGGACGAGCGGACCGAAGCCCTCCCACTTCCCCGGCTGACCCGTCACGGAGAGCGCCCCGAGCGTCCGGCCGTGGAACCCGCCTTCCAGCGCCACGAGCCTCGTGCGACCCGTCGCCTTGCGGGCGATCTTGAGCGCAGCCTCGTTGGCCTCGGCACCCGAGTTGCAGAAGAACGCGCGCCCTCCCGGGAAGCGCTCTGCCAGGAGCGATGCGAGTCGCAGCATCGGCTCGGTCCAGTAGAGATTCGACGCGTGCCAGAGACGCTCGAGTTGCTCGCGGGCGGCGGCGAGCGGTTCGGCCGCGCAATGCCCGAGCCCGACGACGGCGATCCCGGCCACGAAGTCGAGGTACTCGCGATCCGCGTCGTCCCAGACCCGGCACCCTTCGCCACGCACGATCGTGATGTCTGCCCGGGCATACGTGGGGAGGACGAGGTCGCGGGCGGCCGCCGCCGTCTGCTGGCCGGAGCCGCTCGCGGGAGTCACGCGACCACCTCGGTGGCACCGATCAGAGCCCTGACGCCGCCGCGCGTGGCGAGGACGGCTGCCTCGAGCTTGGGCACGATGCCTCCCTCGAAGGTCCCGTCGCCGAGCATCCGGTCGGCGTCGTCGACCCCGAGGTGCTCGATCACGACGCCCTCCATCAGGACGCCGGGAACGTCGGTGACGAAGACGATCCTGTCGGCGGCGAGCCCGACGGCGAGCGCTGCCGCCGCCTCGTCCGCGTTGACGTTGAGCGTCAACCCCTCGACAGGCCCGGTCGCGAGCGGCGCGATCACCGGGATCCGCCGTGCCCCGAGAGCCTCTTCGATCGCAGCCGGCGCCGAGGGCGTCGGCCGGCCGACCAGGCCGAGGCCCTCGACCTGCCTCGCCTGCAACCCGATCGCGTCGCCGAAGAACGGCGCCGCCACCGGCCCGATCGCGGCGCAGACGTCGCCGTTGACGTTGGCGAGTGAGGCGCGCACGACCTCGAGCACCTCGGCGGTGGTCACCCGCCTGCCTGCCACGAACGTCGGCTCGATTCCACGCAGCTCCATCTCCGCAGTGATCTGCGGGCCGGCGCCGTGGACGACGACGACATCGTGGCCTTCGGCGTGCAGGGCGAGCGCCTCCGCCGCTGCCGCCTCGGCGACCCTGCCGCCCAGCTTGAGGACGACCCGGCTCACGTCGTGTACTCCGCGTTGATCCGGACGTAGTCGTAGGTGAGATCCGACGCGAGATAGGCGGCGGAACCGTCGCCCAGCCCGAGCCTCACGTCGATCCGGCAGACGGCGCCGGACAACTGGGGCGTCGCGCCGGTCGGCGCGCCGGCGGCGAACACCTCGACCCCGTCGAACGCGACCGTGAGCCTGTCCGTCTCCAGCTGCGCGTAGCCGTCGCCGTAGGGCGCCGAGCCGGCCGCCATCAGGACCCTGCCCCAGTTCGGATCGTGGCCGAACGCGGCCGTCTTGACGAGCGGCGACGTCGCAATCCGGCGGGCGATCGCCTCCGCCTCCGCCTCCGACGCGGCGCCCGCGACGTCGATCTCGAGAACGACGGTCGCCCCTTCCCCGTCGGCCACGACCTGGCGTGCGAGGTCGGCACACACCTGACCCAGCGCCGCCGCGAAGGCCGCGTCGTCGCGGGCAGCACCACTTGCTCCGTTGGCGAGGAGGACGACGGCATCGTTCGTCGAGCAATCGCCATCGACCGAAATCCTGTTGAAGCTCCGCTCGACAGCCGGCAGCAGGAACGCCTCCGGCTCTCCGGCCTCGAGCGGGTAGTCGGTCGTGAGCACCACGAGCATGGTCGCCAGACGGGGGTGGATCATCCCGGCGCCCTTCGCCATGCCGCCAACGGTGAACCCGCCCACCTGGGCGACCGCGAGCTTCGGCCCCGAATCGGTCGTCAAGATCGCGCCGGCCGCGTCCGCTCCACCGTCCGCGGACAGCGCCACCGCGGCATCGCGAGCCCCGGCGAGCACCTTGCTCAAGGGCAGCGGGGCGCCGATCACGCCCGTCGAGAGCACGATCACCTCCTCGGGCTCGAGGCCGAGTTCCCGCGCGAGCCCCTCGGCCGAAGCGAGCGCATCCGCCTCGCCCTGCGCGCCGGTGGCGGCATTCGCGACTCCCGCATTGATGAGCACGGCCTGGGGCTGCGCGAGCTCCAGGTGGCGCTTGGAGACGGTGACGGGAGCCGCCTGCACGCGATTGGTCGTCCAGACGGCGGCCCCCACGGAACGGGGCAGCGAGCGCACGACGGCGAGGTCCGGGCGGCCCGAGGGGCGGATCCCGGCCCTGACCCCGCTCGCGAGGAACCCCTCGGCGGCGGTGACGGACACTAGACCAGGACTCCGCCGAGTCGCAGGCCGGCAGTGTCGGTGAGCCCGAGGGCGCGGTTGACGTTCTGGATCGCCTGCCCTGCGGCGCCCTTGCCGAGGTTGTCCTCCGCACAGATCACGACGGTCCGGTCGGTGAAGCGGTCCGCGAAGATCCCGATCTCGGCGCGATCCGTGTGCTGGACGCGGGCGAGCTCCGGCGCGACGCCTTCGGGCAGCACCGTGACGACCTCACTGCCGGCGTACGCTGCCTCGAGCAGCCCGCGCAGGTCGGCCCCGGTGGAGCGGACGTTGCATGTCGCGATCAGGCCCCGCCGGACAGGCAGGAGGTGGGGCGTGAACGAGACGGGAAAACCGAGCAGCTGAGCGATCTCCGGCACGTGCTGATGCACACCGACCTTGTAGGGAGCGACGTTTTCCAGCACCGAGCCGGCATGGGAGGAGGCCTTCAGCGTCCGGCCTGCTCCCGTCAGCCCGGAGAGGCCGTCGACGACGACGGAGCCCGGATCGACCGCGTCCTTCAGGGGGCCGAGAGCCAGCAACGTCGCCGTGGCGTAGCACCCCGGGTTCGCGATCAGCCGGCCCGACTCGCTCACGAGCTCCGGCAGGCCGTAGGTCCAGTCGGCGAGCGCTTTCGGGTGGGGATGCGTGAAGCCGTACCAGGCCTCGTACGACGCAGCATCACGGAGACGGTGAGCGCCCGAGAGGTCGACGACGATGCCGTCGGGGAGCACGTCCAGCGCTGCGGCGGACTCGTGCGAGAGGCAGACGATGGTGACGTCGGCCCCGTGCTGCAGCGCCTCCTCGTTCGTGACGAAGGGCGGCATCTCGGCCCGGGCGAGGCGCGGGTCGAGTGCGCTCCCCGGCTGACCCGCGAGCGAGTCGGAGCCAACCGCGACCAGACGCAGGTCGGGGTGGCCGAGGATGCGGTCGAGTGTCTCCTGGCCGGTGTACCCGGCCGCCCCGATGATGCTGACGTCTGCCATCGGTGCATAGTATGCGATCGCACTCGCCTCTATGCGGTTCGCGGACCGGACCGCTGTGATCGCTTCGAAGTTGCGGCGATTGGGCTGTTCAGGCATGCTTCGAGTCCGATGCTCTGCCTCGCCGTAACCCCGTCCGACAGCGATCCGCGCTTCGCGGCGTCGCGCGGCGTAGGCATCGAGCTCATCGACATTCTCCCCTGCTAGGGAGACGTCGCTCACGCACCGGCAGCAAGCAGTGCGGAACCGGCGGGGACAGCACCGACCGCCGGCCCGGCGGCCGGGGAAGGGACGAAGCACCGTGAGACCGAAGGAGAGAGGGAAGTGAAGATGAACGGAGCCGACGCGATCCTGCGGTCACTCGAGGCCGAGGGTGTCGACGTGATGTTCGGCATCCCGGGCGGCGCGATCATGCCGACCTACGACGCCATGGCGCGCGGCACCTCTGTTCGCCACGTGCTCGCGAGGCACGAGCAGGGGGCAGGTCACATGGCGCAGGGGTATGCGCGCGCGTCCGGCCGTGTCGGGGTGGCAATCGCCACGTCGGGCCCGGGCGCCACCAACCTCGTCACTCCGATCGCAGATGCCTGGATGGACTCCACTCCTCTCGTGTGCATCACCGGCCAGGTCCGCACGACGTTGATCGGCACGGACGCGTTCCAGGAGTGCGACATCACCGGGATCACGATGCCGATCGTCAAGCACTCCTGGCTGATCCAGGACGTCCAGGAGATCCCCGCCGTGATGAAGGCGGCGTTCCACATCGCTCGCACCGGCCGCTGCGGGCCCGTCCTCGTCGACGTGCCGCGCGACATCCAGGAGGCGGAGCTCGACTTCAGCTATCCCGACGAGGTCGACCTCCCCGGCTGGCGCCCGCCGAGCAAGGTGCACCCGCTGCAGATCCGCCAGGCGGCGGAGCGAATCGCGCAGGCGGAGAAACCCGTCCTCTACGTCGGGGGCGGCACGATCAACGGCGACGCCTGCGACGAGCTTCTCGCGCTCGCCGAGGCGGGTGGCCTGCCCGTGATCACGACCCTGATGGGGAAGGGCGCCTTCCCGGAGTCGCATCCGCTGTTCTTCGGCTGGCCCGGGATGCACGGGCCGAAGTGGTCGAATCTCGCGATGAACACCTGCGACGTGCTCGTCGCGATCGGTGCCCGCTTCGACGACCGCGTGACCGGCAAGCTGACGGCGTTCGCGCCGGGAGCCACGATCGTCCACCTCGACATCGACCCCGCCGAGATCTCCAAGCTGCGCAGCGCCGACATCCCGGTCGTCGGGCCGCTCAAGACGGCCGTGGCGGAGCTCGCCGCGGCGGTCGGCAAGCATCGGCACGCCGGGATCCCGGGCCCCGAGAACTGGCTCCGACGGATCGAGGCCTGGCGGGAGGAGTTCCCCCTCCGCTACGCGAAGAGCGGTGCGCTGTTCAAGCCGCAGAAGCTGATGGAGATCCTCCAGGACCTCACCGCGGGCGACGACGTGGTGTTCACGACAGGCGTCGGGCAGCACCAGATGTGGGCGATGCAGTACCTCCTCACCGAGCGGCCTCGAAACTTCATCACCTCCGGCGGCCTGGGAACCATGGGCTACGGGATTCCGGCCGCGGTCGGCGCCAAGGCGGCGCGACCGGAGGCGACCGTGGTCTGCATCGACGGCGACGGCTGCTTCCAGATGACCGCCCAGGAGCTCACGACTGCGGTGATCGACGACCTCCCGATCGTGGTCGTGCTGGTCAACAACGGCTACCTCGGCATGGTCACGCAGTGGCAGGACATGTTCTTCGATGGACGTCGCTCGCACGTCGGCCTCGGTGTCGACGTGCCCGACTACGTCAAGCTCGCCGAGGCGTACGGTGGGGTCGGCATGCTCGTCGAGAACGAGGCCGAGTTCGAGCCCGCGCTGCGGGAGGCGCTCAGCCTCAACCGCACCGTCGTGATCGACTGCCGGGTCGACCCGGCCGAGCAGTGCTTCCCGATGATCCCGAGCGGCGCTGCCGCGATCGACATGGTGGAGTTCCACGAGCCGGTGGAGGCGACGTCGTGAAGCACACGATCTCGGTGCTGGTGGAGGACAAGCCGGGTGCGCTCGCCCGGATCGCAACGATGTTCGCGCGACGCGGCTTCAACATCGACTCCCTGGCGGTTGGCCCCACGGAGCGCCTCGGCGTCTCGTGCATCACCCTGCGGGTCGATTGCGAGCATCACTCCCTCGAGCAGATCGAGAAGCAGATTCACAAGCTCGTCAACGTGCTCCGGGTGACCGAGCTCGCTCCGGACGAGGCAGTCGAGCGCGAGTTGCTCCTGCTCAAGGTGAGCGCCACCCCCGAGCACCGCGCCGAGCTGATCTCGACCTCCGAGGCATTCAAGGGCCGCGTCGTCGACCTCGGCGCCGAGACGGTCACGTTCGAGCTGACGGGGACACCCGAGGAGCTCGACGCATTCCAGGAACTTGCCCGGCCGCACGGCATCCAGGAGCTCGTCCGGACAGGACGGGTGGGAATGGCACGGGCATCCGCCAAGAAGGCACGCCGGCTCTCGGCGATCAACTGACCACGAACGAAGGGACGAACAGGATGGCGACGATTCTCCGCGATGGCGACCTGACGCTGCTGGACGGCAAGGTTGCGATCATCGGCTACGGGAGCCAGGGGCACGCCCACGCGCTCAACCTCCGCGACTCCGGCGTCCAGGTCGAGGTCGGCCTCCGCGAGGGCTCACCGTCCTGGGGCGACGCCGAGGCTGCCGGATTGACGGTCAGGACCGTGGCCGACGCCGTCAAGGGCGCTCAGCTCGTCTCGCTGCTGCTGCCCGACCAGGTGCAACCGAAGGTCTTCGCGGAGCACGTCGAGCCGAACCTCGCCCCCGGCGCAGCCGTCCTGTTTGCCCACGGCTTCAACGTCCTCTACGACCGCGTCGCCCCGGACGCGAGCCACGATGTGATCATGGTCGCTCCCAAAGGTCCAGGCCATATCGTGCGACGGCTCTTCACCGAGGGTTACGGCACGCCTGCTCTGATCGCGATCGAACAGGACGCTTCCGGCAACGCTCGCGACCTAGCACTCGCCTATGCGATCGGCATCGGCGCGGGCCGCGCAGGCATCCTCGAGACGACGTTCAAGGAGGAGACCGAGACGGATCTCTTCGGCGAGCAGGCCGTGCTCTGCGGCGGCGCCTCGGAGCTCGTTCGCGCCGGCTTCGAGACCCTGGTCGAGGCCGGGTACGCGCCCGAGATCGCCTACTACGAGTGCCTCCACGAGCTGAAGCTGATCGTCGACCTGATGTACGAGAACGGTCTCGCCGGAATGCGTTACTCGATCTCCGACACGGCCGAGTTCGGTGACTACACGTGCGGCAAGCGCGTCGTCGACGAGCACGTGCGGGAGGAGATGAAGGGCATCCTCGCGGACATCCAGTCGGGCGCGTTTGCCCGCGACTGGGTCGAGGACATGGACGCCGGTGAAGTCCGGCTGAAGGCGATGCGGGCAGAGGCGGCCCAGTCCCAGCTCGAGACGGTGGGCAAGGAGCTTCGCGGCCTCATGCATCGCGCCGGGGACAAATAGAGGCATGGCGTCCGTCGATGTTCCCGTAGCGCTGCTCGGGTACGGGACGGTCGGCGCCGCCGTGCACCGGCTCCTGGAGGACTCCGCGGACGAGATCGAGCGCGCTACGGGGCACCGGCTCCGGGTCACGCGAGCGCTCGTGCGAGACACGGGCAGAGAGCGCTCGCACGCCCCGGCGCCGGGCGTGCTCACCGACGACTTCGCCGAGATCCTCGGCGACCCCTCGATCCAGGTGGTCGCCGAGGTGATGGGCGGCGTCGACCCGGCAGGCGCCCATGTGCTCGAGTTGCTCCGCTCCGGTCGGCCCGTCGTGACCGCGAACAAGCAGCTCGTAGCCCGGAACGGCGCCGAGCTGTTCGCGGCGGCATCGGCCGGAGGCGTGCAACTGCGGTTCGAGGCCTCCGTCTGCGCCGCGATTCCCGTGATCAAGGTCCTGCGCGAGTCCCTCGTCGTCACGAACGTCCATCGCGTGCTCGGGATCGTCAACGGGACGACGAACTTCATCCTCTCGGCGATGGAGGAAGGACGCTCGTACGCGGACGCCCTCGCCGAGGCACAGCGCCTCGGCTTCGCCGAAGCCGACCCGACCGAGGATGTGGCGGGGCTCGACGCCGCGGCCAAGACCGCGATCCTCGCCACCGTCGCCTTCGGGTCGCGCATCCCCCTCGACTGGGTCGACGTGGAAGGGATCGAGCAGGTCTCGCAAGAGCACATCGCCGCGGCGCGTGCCCTCGACATGCACGTGAAGCTGATCGGGCGTGCGACCCTCGTCGGCGATCGAGTGGATGTGAGGGTGGGGCCGGCATTCGTCGACGGGCACCACCCACTGGCGGCGGTCGAAGGCGCCTTCAACGCAGTCATGTTGCAGGGAGACGCGATCCGCGAGATCACGCTCGAGGGGCCCGGTGCAGGCGGTATCGAGACGGCGTCCGCGATCGTGGCCGACATGGTCTCCGTCGTCGGCACGACGGGAACGGGCTTCCTCCAGAACGACCCCGTCTGGCGCGAGCTCGAGCGGCTTCCGCCCGGCGACCTGACTTCGCCTTTCTACCTCAGGATCGAGGTGGAAGACCGGGCCGGCGTCCTCGCGCGGATCGCGCACGAGCTGGCCGCAGAGAACGTGTCGGTCGCGCAGCTCGTGCAGCAGGCGGAGCACGGCCATGCCGTCCTCCATGTCGTCACCCACGAGGCGACCGCGGGGCAGGTCGGATCCGCGCTCGCCGCGATCCGCGCCCTTCCCGAGGCGAGCGGCGAGGCGAGCGCGATGCCGGTGATCTCCCAGCGCGGCGTCGCAGAGCTCGGCTGGAGATGACGAGCCCTCTGATCGAGAGGTTCCGCACGCGTCTACCCGTGAGCGAGCGAACGCCGGTGATCTCGCTGGGCGAGGGCTCGACGCCGCTCCTGGCCGCCCCGCGCCTCTCGAAGCTCCTCGGGGTCGAGCTCTGGCTCAAGTGGGAAGCGGCCAACCCGACCGGCTCCTACAAGGACCGCGGCATGACCGTCGCCGTCTCGAAGGCCGTCGAGGACGGCGCCGAGGCAGTGATCTGCGCATCCACCGGGAACACCGCCGCTTCAGCGGCGGCCTACGCCGCCCGTGCCGGGATCCCGGCGGTCGTGTTGACGCCAGAGGGCGCCGTAGCCGGCGCCAAGGTCGCGCAGACCCGGATGCTCGGGGCACGCGTGCTGGAGGTGCGCGGCGACTTCGACGCGGCGCTCGCGGCGGCGCAGGAGCTCGCCGGGCGCGGCACCCACGTCCTCGTCAACTCCGTCAACCCGTATCGCCGCGCGGGGCAGAAGACCGCCGTGTTCGAGATCGTGGAGGAGCTCGGCGCCCCGCCCGATGCCTTCGTGATCCCCTACGGCGGCGGCGGCAACACGGCTGCCTATGCAGACGGGATCGCGGAGCTCGGGCTCACCGTCCCGATCGTCTCGGTGGAGGCGCAGCAGCGCCCGACGACCCTCGCCTCCGCAATCCGGATCGGCGAGCCCGTGCACGCGGCGCGCGTGGAGGCCGCGGGCGCGACCGTCGTCGCGGTCTCCGACGACGAGATCGTCGCTGCCTGGCTCGAGCTCGCACGCGTCGAAGGCATCTTCTGCGAGCCGTCCTCTGCGGCCGGCCTCGCTGCGATCCGCCGCGGCAGCGTCCCGGGCGAGCGGCTGGCCGTCACGATCACCGGGCACGGGTTGAAGGACACGGAGATCGCCGACCGCTACGCACCGGTGCTCGAGCACGTCGATGCCACTCCTGACGCGATCGCGGCCGCGGCACGAGGATGAAGGTCAGGGCTCCGGCGACCTCGGCCAACATCGGGGCGGGCTTCGACGCCGCCGCGGTGGCGTTCGACCTCTGGAACGAGCTGGAGGTCAGCGACGGCGAGGGCGTCACGATCGAGGGCGAAGGGGAGGCGGAGCTCGCACGGGACGCAACCAATCTCGCGATCCGCGCCTACGCGCTCCTCGCGGATCCTGCCGGCAAGCGGTTCGCGTTCGTCAACCGGATCCCGCTCGAGCGCGGCCTCGGCTCGTCGGCGGCCGCGATCGCCCTCGGACTCGTCGCCGCCGCCCCCGACGCACCCGCCGAGGAGCTGCTCGAGGCCGGCGTCACGCTCGAGCCCCACGCCGACAACCTGGCGGCCGCGCTGCTCGGCGGCCTGACGCTCTGCTGGGACGGTCGGCTGCGCCGGATCGCCGAGACGCTTCCCCTCGCGCCGATCGCCGTCGTCCCCCCGGGGCGCACCTCGACCGCGAGCGCCCGTGAGGCGCTTCCGGCGGCCGTGTCGCACGCCGACGCCGCCGCAAGCGCCGGGCGGGCAGCCCTGCTCGGAGCGGGGGCTGCTTCGGGTGACGCGGTGCTCTTCGCGGCAGCGCTCGCCGACTGGCTGCACGAGCCATACCGTCCGTCCGACGTCCTCGAGGCCGTTCGCGCAAGCCCACCCGAGAAGTGTGCGGGAGCGACCCTCTCGGGCTCGGGGCCGACGGTGATCGTGTGGGCCACCGACAGCGGAAGCTGCGCAACGCATCCTGCGTGACCGCTTCCCCGACCACACGGTGCTCGAGCTCGACGTCGCTCCGCGAGGCGCCCTGTGAGCGGTCGTCCTGCTCGACGTGCGCTCGCGGGCGGCCTACGACGCGGGCCATGTGCCAGGGGCCGTCCACCTCGACCCCGAGACGGATCTCTCCTCACCTGCGACTGACCCCGCGAACGGCGGCCGCCATCCGCTCCCGGGCGTGGCGCAGCTCGAGCAGGTCTTCGGGAGCGCAGGCATCGGCCCGGGCACGTTCGCCCTCGCCCTCGACGACGGCTCCGGCTGGGGGGCCCGTTGCTGGTGGCTCCTCCGCCACGTCGGCCACGACGCAGCCGGCACGGCCGACTTCCGCACCTACCTCGGGCCCCTCTCGACCGAGCCGGCCGAGCCCTCGCCGGTCGACTTCCAGGCCCGCCTTCGCGTCGGTGACACGATCACCGCCGAGGAGATCCACGCCCGACTCGACGATCCCGCGCTCGCGCTCCTCGACGCCCGCAGCCGCGTCCGCTGGCTGGGCGAGAGCGAGCCGCTCGACCCCGTCGCCGGCCGGATCCCCGGCGCGCTGAACGCCCCGTTCGACGAGCCCCTACCCCCCGGGGCGGCAGCTGCGACGGATCTCGTCGCATACTGCGGCTCAGGTGTGACAGCCTGCGTCGTAGCCCAGAAGCTCATCCTCGGCGGCCGCGACGACGTCCGCCTCTACCCCGGCTCGTTCAGCGAGTGGTGCCGGCGCCAGAACTATCCCGTCCAGAAAGGATCTCCATGAGCACGCCCTACGACCTTCCGTCCCATCCCGCGAAGCGGATCAGCGCCGCTCTCACCGACGGGCCGGACCGCGCCGGGGCGCGCGCGATGCTCAAGGCGACCGGTTTCACGGACGAGGATCTGGCGAAGCCGATCATCGGCGTCGGTACGACGTGGATCGAGACGATGCCCTGCAACCTCAATCAGCGTGACCTCGCCGTGCACGTGAAGCGTGGCGTGCGCGACGCGGGCGGCACACCGATGGAGTTCAACACCATCGCGATCTCCGACGGCGTCACGATGGGGACACCCGGAATGCGCGCGTCGCTCGTCTCCCGAGAGGTGATCGCCGACTCGATCGAGCTCGTCTCGCGCGGCCATCTGTTCGACGGTCTCGTCCAGCTCGTGGCGTGCGACAAGACCAACCCTGGCGCCGCCATGGCCGTGGGCAGGCTGAACATCCCGGCTGTCGTCTCGTACTCGGGCTCGATTGCGCCGGGTCTCTATCGCCAGCGCGAGGTGTCGGTCGGTGACGTCTACGAGGGGATCGGCGCGCGCGCTGCCGGGAAGATCAGCGATGCAGACCTGCACGAGCTCGAATCGGTCGCGTGTCCCGGCGCCGGAGCCTGCGGCGGCCAGTTCACGGCGAACACGATGTCCACGATCCTCGACTTCCTCGGCCTGTCGCCCTTCGGCACGAACGGCATCCCTGCGATGCATCGCGACAAGGAGCAGGCGGCCTACGAGGCAGGGCGCCTCGCCGTGGCGGTCGTCGAGGCGAACCTGACCCCGCGCTCGTTCGTCACGAAGGAGTCGTTCGAGAATGCGGTCGCCTCGGTCGCCGCGACGGGTGGCTCGACGAACGCCGTCCTCCACCTCGTCGCAATCGCGCGGGACTTCGGCGTCGACTTTACGATCGATGACTTCGAGCGCGTCTCGGCGCGGACGCCGATCGTCGCGGACATGAAGCCCTGGGGACGCTGGCACGCGAACGACATGTACAGCGCCGGCGGGGTCGGGGTGGTCGCGCGCGAGCTGAAGAAAGCCGGCCTGCTGCACGAGGACGCGCGCACCGTCGACGGCAGGACGATCGGCGAGATCGCTGACGCAGCGGTCGAGAAGGACGGCCAGAAGGTGATCGTCCCGATCGGGACGCCGTTGAAGGATCGCGGGGGCGTCGCCGTGCTCTACGGCAATCTGGCTCCCGAGGGGTGCGCCGTCAAGTTGGCGGGCCACGACCGCACGCTCCATCGCGGCCCGGCCCGCGTCTTCGACTCGGAGGAGGACACGTTCGCGGCCGTCAAGGCGGGGGAGATCGTCCCCGGCGATGTGGTCGTGATCCGCTACGAGGGGCCGCACGGCGGGCCTGGCATGCGGGAGATGCTGCACGTGACCGGCGCGATCGTGGGCGAGGGCCTGTCGGACTCGGTTGCACTCGTCACGGACGGCCGTTTCTCGGGTGCGACCCACGGGTTCATGATCGGCCACGTCGCTCCCGAGGCATCCAGGGGGGGCCCGCTAGCGGCGCTTCGCGAAGGCGACACGGTCGTCGTCGACGTCGAGAACCACGAGCTCAACGTCGAACTGAGCGAGGAGGAGATCGCGGAGCGCCTGCGGGACTGGGTCGAGCCGGAGCCCCGCTACCGACGCGGGGTGCTCGCGAACTACGCCACGCTGGTTGCGTCCGCTTCACACGGGGCGGTCACGCTCTCCCGGTACGAGACGGCCGACTGAGCGCTCGACGGGGGCGTGACGCCGACACGACGCTAGACGATCTGCCCGACGCGGCTACCGCCCGCCGTGGTTCGGTGCGCCCGGGCGCCCTCTATCCGAGCGTGAGCGTCAACCCGCTCGGGTAGCCGCCGGTCATGGCGACCCAGAGGTCGTCGTGCTTGAAGAGGAGGACGATCTTCAGGACCCGGTTCGCCGCGATCGTGCGGTCGACCGAGCCGATGGTGATCGACCGGTGCATCCAGTTGGCGGTGCCGAGGTTCCAGTTGTTGAAGTGGACGTCGTTCTGGGCGATCTTCACGCAGACGATTCCACCGGGGGCGCAGTCGTAGAGGTAGGCGTACGGATGTCCGTCCCTCCCGGTTCGGAAGTCCTCGATCGTGCTCCACAGCTCGAGCGTGACCGGGCCGTTGAGCACGAGGGCCGAGGAAGTCGTGTACCCCCAGGCCCTGATCTCCCGGGGATCCTCGTTGTCGTCGTCGCCGTCGCTCGACTTGATCGTCAGGCCAGGCTTCGAGTCGCCGTCATAGTCGGGAACCGGTGAGGCGGCCGCCGGAGGTGTCGTCGTCATGCCCCAGATGGTCGACAGCGGGCCCGTATCGGCGAAGTAGAGGCTGGAGGTCGTGATCGCCGAGTTGACGGTGATCGTGACCGTGCCGTCGGCGGTGCGCCCGGTGCCGTCGTCGATCCGGTAGACGAACGAATCCGTCCCCGAGAAGCCGTTTGCCGGTGTATAGGTGAACGACCCGTCCGAGGCGAGCACGACGGTGCCGTTCGCCGGCGGCGTGACCGGCGTCGTCTGCAGGGTCAGCGTGTCCCCGTCGTGATCGGAGTCGTTCGCGAGCACGCCGGGAGCGCCGACGACTCGTGCGACGTTCTTGTCCGTCGTGTACGCGTCGTTCGCCGCCTCGGGGTCGTCGGGGACCGAGGTGACCGTGATGGTGACGGTCGCGGTGACGCTTTCCTGCCCGTCGGTAACGGTGTAGGTGAACGTCTCGGTGCCGGAGAAGTCGGGCGTCGGGACGTAGGTGTAACTGCCGCCACCTGTGTGGGTGAGGGTGCCGTGGGCGATCGCCGAGCCGTCGAAGCTTGCAAGGGTGAGGGTGTCGTTGTCGGCGTCGGTGTCGTTTGCAAGCACGTCGAACGTGACCCCGGCGGCGGTGTCCTCGGCCACGGTCGGGTTGTCGGGGTTTGCGACGGGTGGATCGTTGACGGCGGTGACGGTGATCGTGAAGGTGTGGGGGCTGCTGGTGTCCCTTCCTCCGTTGGCAGTGCCACCGTTGTCCTTGGCGCGCACGGTCACGCTGGCGCTACCGGAGGCGTTGGCGGCGGGGGTGTAGCGGAGGGTGCCGTTGGAATCGAGGCGGGGCTGCTCGCTGAAGAGGCCGTTGTTGTCGTTCCCGACCAGGAACGTGACGGTCTGGCCCGACTCGCTCGGCCTGCCCGGCCCGATGCCGGTCGCCCAGCCGGACACGACGCGCGGGCCTGCGTCCTCGAGCGCACCCTGCGGGCCGCCCGGCGTGAAGCGAGGCGGCGCATTCACCGGCAAGATCGTCACCGTCACGATCGCGGAGGCACGAGCGCCGTTCGCGTCCACGATCGTATACGGGAAGCTGATCGGGCCGGCCCCGTCCCCGGGGGCGGTGAACACGATCTCGCCGTCGACGACGCGGGCGCTGCCCGCCGGCGGCGCCTCGGCCGAGGCGACGAAGATCCGGTCTCCGTCGGGGTCGCTGTCGTTGGCGAGCACGTCGATCCGCACGCTCGCGCCCTCCGCGACCGTGGCCTGGTCGGGCTGGGCGACCGGAGCACGGTTCACCGGGGCCACCACTGGCTTGGGCGTCGGCTTGGGCTTCGGCGACGGTTTCGGCGACGGTTTCTCGGCCGGGGCCGGCTCTGGCTCCGAGGCAGGGACGGGGGCAGGAACAGCAGGCGCGTCTGCCGCCGTCGGCTTCGGAGCTGCAGCCGCCGCAGCGACTACGACCCGCACCAGCCCCGTTGCAGTGCCGCCGTTGCCGTCCGCGACCGTGTATCGCAGCACTGCCGTGCCCGAAAATGACGGCGCCGGTGTGAACCGAACGCGGTTACCCACGATCCGGCCGGCGCCACCAGCGCCGGAGATCGAAACGAGCGTCAACCCGTCACCTTCGGGATCCGAATCGTTCGCGAGCACATCGACCGCGACCGGCTGACCATGCCCCGTCCGCGCCGAGTCAGCGACGGCCCGCGGCGGGTCGTTGACCGCCAGCACCGTGATCGACAGCACCCGCCGCGCGCATCCGAGACCCTCGAAACACGCCGTATACGACACCCTCACCCGACCGTGAAAGTCAGGAGGCGGCACGAATACGATCTCATTGGCCAGAGTGACGCGGACTCGGCCGACGACTGGCAGGCCCGTCAGCTTCACGGACGTGACGGCTGCACCGCGCTCGGCGGCGCCGCCGATCGGCACGACGAGTGCCTCGTCCTCGTTGGTGGTGCGCTCCACGGTCCGGGTGATCGCCTGAGTAGGGAGTGGGCTGGCGATCGCGGGGGGCGGCTTGGTGGCGACGACGCCGGCGACGAGCGAGGCTGCCACGGTGCCGACCGAGGCCGCGACGGTGCCGATCGCCGGGGTCAACGGCATCCGGCCCAACGCCGGGACGTGCGCGAGCCAGGAGAGTGGGCCCATCACCAGGCGCAAGCGGCCCAGCGAGATGTTCAGGAACGCACGCACGACCTGAGGGTCGAACTGAGTGCCGGCATGACGCGCGATCTCGTCCCGCGCTGCAGGCGAGGTGAACGCCGACTTGTACGACCGCGCAGAGGTGATCACGTCGAAAACATCCGCGACCGCCACGATCCTCGCCGCCAACGCGATCTCGCCCTCGCTCAGACCGCGTGGGTAGCCGCTGCCGTCCCAGTTCTCGTGATGCTCCGTCACCGCTCGCAGCGAATCACCCAGCCAGTCGGAGAGCGGCTCGACGCGCTTGCCGCCGAGCTCGGCATGGGAGCGAAGGATCGTCCACTCCTGCTCCGTCGGCTTGCCCGGCTTGACGAGGATCTCCCTCGGCATGTCGAGCTTGCCGACGTCATGGAGGAGCGCCGCCCAGTTGAGGTGGTCGAGCTCGTCCGCGCTCAGATGCAGTTCCTTCCCGATCATCTGCGCATACGCCCGCACCCGCTCCGCATGACCCCGGGTCAGGTGGTCGTGCGCATCGAGCTCTTCCACGAGCGAGAGCAGGTGCTCGGCCGCCTCGACGGGCGTCGCATCGTCAACCGTCCCGGCGATGCGCTGCTCGAGCGATGCGACGTCGTTCGAGCGCAGCGCGGCCTTGAACCTGGACGGGGCCGCGTCCGGGAAGACGAGCGAGAGCCGGTAGAGCGCCACGAGGGGCATGAGCCTCCGGGCCATCCGGTCGAGCACGAAGAGGACGACTGTCGCGGAACCGCTCATCGCGAGCCACCAACCGGCGAAGAGGACGAACGCGCTCGTCGGCACGGGCACGAGGACGCTCGCCATCCGCACGAACACGATCGAGCCGGCGATCGGGAACAGGAACGCAAGGATGCGGATCGTCCAGGCCTGGACGGGCCGCGCTTCCCAGCGTTGCGATTCGACCTCGGTGATCACGGGTGCGCCCTCGAAGGTGGCATCACGTTCTGGTATCGGCAAACGCAGTCGCTTTCGTTACATTCTTGCTTCACTTCTTGAAGTAATGGATGACCAGTGCGAATATGGTTGTCGGATGGCGTGAGCGATCGAACGCTCGAAATGCTCAGAAGGAAGAGGAGGAGGACGATGACGTTGCAGCTGGGTGACACAGCTCCCGATTTCGAGGCAGAGACAACCGAGGGACGGATCAGGTTCCATGACTGGATCGGCGATTCATGGGCGATCCTCTTCTCTCACCCGAAGGACTTCACTCCGATCTGCACGACCGAGCTCGGGTACATGGCGAAGATCAAGCCCGAGTTCGACAGCCGCAACGTGAAGATCATCGGGCTCTCGGTCGACCCCGTCGACCGCCACGCCGAGTGGGCGAAGGACATCGAGGAGACGCAGGGTCACGCTCCGAACTACCCGATGATCGCCGACGCCGACTTCAACGTCTCGAAGCTCTACGGCATGCTCGGGGCGGACGTCTCGGGCGATCCGCTCGATCGCACCGCGGCACACAACCAGACGGTGCGCAACGTCTTCGTGATCGGCCCGGACAAGAAGGTCAAGCTCGTCCTCGTCTATCCGATGACGACGGGCCGCAACTTCGACGAGGTCCTGAGGGTGATCGACTCGCTCCAGCTGACGGCGAAGCACAAGGTCTCGACGCCGGTGAACTGGCAGAGAGGCGAGGACGTGGTCATCGCCGGCTCGGTCTCGGACGACGAGGCACGCACGATCTGGCCCGACGGCTGGGACGCGCCGCGCCCGTACATCCGCATCGTGCAGCAGCCGAGCTGAGCTCGACGGGATCCGGGTGGCGGCCGCCCCCCGGATCCCGCAACCTCTCGCATTCCGTCCCGGCGTGCGCTACTCTTTTCATCGGCGCGGGACTCGTCTCGCTCCGCATCAAGAGAGGCTGAGGGACCGGCCCTGCGACGCCTCGGCAACCTGCCCCACATATCGGGTGAGGTGCCAATCCCGGACGGATGTCGAGCGACGACCAGGAGGTCCCATCACATGCCCGCTGTTTCCCTTAGCTGCCGCGTCTGCTCGACCGAGCACGAGCTCGGCCTGATCGGCACCTGCACGAATTGCTTCGGCCCACTCGACCCGACGTACGACTGGGCGGAGCTGAGCCGCCGGGTCACGCGCAGCTCGATCGAGGCCGGCCCCGCCTCGATCTGGCGCTACGCCGACCTGCTGCCCGTCGCCGCCCCGGCAGAGGCTCGTCTGGCGCCCGGCATGACCCCTCTCTCGCCTGCTCCGCAGCTCGCCGCCGAGCTCGGCGTCGGTGAGATCTGGCTCAAGCTCGACACGGCGAACCCGACGCACTCGTTCAAGGACAGAGTCGTCGCCGTGGCGGCCCGAAAGGCGCAGGAGCTCGGCCTCGACACGCTCTCCTGCTCGTCGACCGGCAACCTGGCCGGCGCAGTCGCGGCACGGGCTGCGGCAGAGGGGCTCCAGGCGGCCGTGTTCGTCCCGAGCGACCTCGAGCCCGAGAAGCTGGCCGCCGCCGCGGTCTACGGCCCACGGATCTACGCGGTCGACGGCACGTACGACCACTGCTCGCGGCTCTCCGTCGAGCTGTCGTTCGAGCTGCCGTGGGGCTTCGTCAACGTGAACCTGCGCTCGTACTACGCGGAGGGCTCGAAGACGATCGCCTACGAGATCGCCGAACAGCTCGGCTGGCGCACGCCGGATGCGGTTGCGATCCCGGTGGCTTCGGGCGCCCTCTTCCACAAGGTGGGACAGGGTTTCGCCGACCTGCAACGGCTCGGCCTCGTCGACGGGGGCACTCCGGTGCTGTTCGGCGGCCAGGCGGCGGGGTGCGACCCCGTCGCAACGGCGTTCCGGAGCGGCGAGCGCGTCGTGCCGGTGAAGCCGGACAGCATCGCCCGCTCGCTCGCGATCGGCAACCCGGCCGACGGCGACTTCGCCGTCGCGACCGCGCGCTCGACCGGAGGAGCGATCTTCACGGTGGCCGAGGACGAGGTCGGCACCAACATGGCCGAGTTGGCCGCTGCCACCGGGGTGTTCGGCGAGACGGCGACCGGGGTCACGTTCGGGGCCCTCAAGGCTGCCGTCGACGCGGGAGCGCTCGGCCCCGACTCCGTCGTGGTGCTCCTCGTCACCGGGGACGGACTCAAGACGCCCGGGCCGGTGGCGCACACCTACGCCCCGATCGCGATCGCGGCCGACGCCGACGCGTTTCTCGACGAGTTCGCCGCCGTCGCCTCGTAGTGAGGGTGCGGGAGAGGCCGGGCCGCCCGTGTGGCCCGGCCTCTCCCGGTCTCAGTCGCCCGCGTGCCGCGCCTGGGAGTTCGTCTGACGCGCGAATGCTCCTCGCGAGTTGAGTACCAGCAGCACCACAACCCCGGCTGCGATCCAGACGAGGGTCAGCCACCAGACCTTGTCGAGCCAGTAGATCGGCGGCGCCTTGTAGACGGTTCCCCAGATGGCGGCCAGGGTCGCGGCCGAGCCTACGGTGGCCGCGATCGCCAGCAGGACACGATTCTCGCCCCGCTGCGGCAGGAAGCCGGAGACGGCGATCATCAGGTACACGATGACGAGGCCCAGAGCACCGAAGGTGGCGCCGAACTGGAAGGCCCGGAACCAGACACCCGGGTCCGAGTCGGCTCCTGGCACGATCCCGTCCGTCCATTCGGTCACCATCACGACCACGATCGAGATCGTGCCGAGCAGGCCGGCCGCGATCCACGGAGTGCCGAAGCGCGGATGGACGCCGCCGAGAACGCTCGGCAGGCGCCGGTCGCGGGCGAGCGCGAAGTAGCCGCGGCTGCATGCGTTGGCGACGCCGAGCGCGACGGCGAGGATGTCGATCAGGACGATCCACTGCACGATCTCGCCGAAGTTGTCGCCGCCGATGGCCGGGTCGGCCGCCGCGGTGTAGAGCGGCGGGAAGTTGTCGAGATTCAGGAAGGCCGCCATGTCGAGGCCGAACGCGATCTCGAGCGCGTACATGACCGTGACGTAGAAGACGCCGACGCCGGCGACGCTCCACATGATCGCGCGCGGGATCGACCGGCGTGGGTTCTCCGTCTCCTCGGCCAGGTTGGCGGCCGTCTCGAAACCCGTGAAGATGAGGCAGGCGTAGAGGAGGCCGTAGAAGAGGTCGTTGAACGAGATCGCGCTCGGGTCGAACGGCGTCGCGGAGTTGCCGCCGTTGCCGCCCTTGGCGATCACGTAGATCACCCACCCGAAGATCACGGTCATCGAGACGAGGGCGAGCACCAGCTGGCCTCGGGTCGAGACCTGGACGCCGAGGATCGTCATCCCGTACACGAGCACGACTGCGAGCAGCGCCCAGATCCACCAGGCGACGTCCACGTCGTGATTGCCGAGCAGGGTGAGGGAGAGGAAGCCGCCGAAGGCGGGGAAGATCGCGATTGCGAGGAGCGTCATGCCGCCGTAGTAGACCCAGCCGGCGAGGAAGCCGACCCGCTGACCGAACCCGTCGGTGACGTAGTCGTAGAGCGCGCCCGCGGCGTGGATCCGGCGGGCGTAGCAGGAGACGATCCAGGCGACGCCGAGCAGCCCGATCGTGGCCGCGATCACCGCCAGCGGCGACCCGACGCCCGCGCCCTTGCCGGTGAAGCCGAGACCGGCGATGCTCGGCAGGAGGAAGGCGGCCGAGAACACCGGCCCGATGAAGCCGATCGACTGTGCGATCACGTCGATCAGTCGGAGCTTGGGCCCTCCCAGCTCCTGCGACGGCGCTCCCTGCGTGGCCTCGCTCGCTGCACTCACGATCCGCCTCCTCATGTCTCGTTTGAACAGGACGTGCCGCCGGACCGGCGCCGCTGGAGACGATGCCGAGCGGTTTCGCGGCCATCCTCCCAGCTGGTCGCGGGGCATGCAAGGGCTACTGGTCGGCGTCCTCCCAGAGCAGCTTCGTCTCCGCCCAGCTCTCCGCCGGGTCGGCGTCGCTCGGGGGGATGTAGCGCGCCCCGGGGGCGGCGTGCGCCGGAGGTGTGAACGTGCCGCGCTCGAGCAGCAGGCGGATGTTGCCGCGGTACACCTCGTCCACCTCTGCGTGGCCCTGCGGATCCTGTGCCAGCCAGAGGTTCGCCGGATGGATCGGCTCGTCGTACATGCTTCGGAAGAGCTCTGTCCGAAGGTCCTTGATCCAGTTCGAGTTCAGGTTCATGACCCGGAACTGCCGCAGCGCCTCGATGTCCACGATCGCAGAGACGAACGTGTTGAGGCCCGAGACGCTGTGCGCGATCACGTGGCCCTGGTAGTCGACGATGTGCGAGTTGCCGCCCGCGATGTCGTAGGGGTGCTCCGAGCGCGGGCTCACATAGACGGGGCCGACATTGGGGCAGACCATGTAGAGGCTGTTGAAGTGCGCGTGGGCGCGGTTCTGCAGCAACCACGTGCCGCCGGGCTCGGGGCCGGACTGCGTCATCGGCACCGCCTCGCTGGGCCGGTAGACGATTTCGGCTCCGTTGAACGCGAGCGCCCGCACGGCCTCGGGGTACTCGCCGTCGCTGCAGCAGATCAGGCCCAGGTTGCCGATGTCGTCGGTGCGAAGGACGGGGAAGAACGCGTCGATGCCGTCGCCGAACAGCTCCACCCAGCGGTCGTAGATGTCGTGCGGCGTACACGAGTGCTCGCGGCACCAGAGGTGGTTCTTCGCCGTACGGTGGACGATCTCGCCGTCGGGGGAGATCACGAAGAGGACGTTGAAGAAGCGGTTCTCCATCACCTCCGGCCAGCGCGCCTTGCACTGAACGACGATATAGGTCGAGTAGTGACGGGCGAGCGCGGCGAGACGGTCGGTCTCGGGCCCCGGCACGTCGATGAACAGCTCGTCGGCGGCAGTCGTGTGGGGCACGTCGAAGATCTCGTCGGTGAAGCCCGTCAGCGCCCCTTCGGCCAGCGCGATCAGCTTCACCGGCATGTTGATACCGACGATCGAGACCGCCGCATGGATCGCGTCCTCGATCGTGTCGAGGTTGCGCTCGATATGACGGCGCGCGCCGATCCCGTGCACCACGGTCGAGAGACCGACGGCGAGGTACGGCGCCACGGGGGTCGGGGCGGTAACGGGCTCGGCTGACATCGCCGCCATTCCACCTGCCGCGGCCGGCGCCGTCAAACCGGGCCCGCGGTGGACAGGGCGGCGCGTCCGCTCAGATACCGAGCTGGCCGAGGCGGGCGAGACACACCTCGGCGCTCCACGGCAGCATCAGCGATCCGCAGCGCGCGTCGCGGTAGATCTGTTCGAGCGGCAGGCGCCGCATGATCGTGGCCCCGCCGCAGACCCGGATCGCTTTCGCGGCGACCTCCTGCGCGGTCTCCATCACCGTGTAGGTCGCCACGAGTGCGCGCCGCAGCATCTCTTCGCTCGGGTCGATCGCCGCCTCCTCGACGGCGCGCAACCAGATCGCGCGACTGCGCTCCGCGAGCAGCTGGATCTCGGCCCAGCCCCACTGCTTCTGCGGCGAGTCGCGCCGAGCGCTCATCCCGGCGGGGGGCTCCGCACCCAGGTAGTCGCGCACGAAGTCGACCGCTGCCTGCGTCAGCCCGACGTAGGTCGGTGTCAGCGTCATCCACACGTGCGGCCAGCGCGCCGCGAGCTGGTCGAACGCGCCCGCCGGCAGCAGCTCGGCGGACGCCGGTACGAACACGTCGTCGAACAGGAGCGTCCGCGAGTCGGTGCCGCGCATCCCGAGCACGTCCCAGTCGCCCTCGATCGCCACGCCGGGCGCCTGCGCGTCGATCGAGAGGAAGCGCACGGCATCCTCGCCCGGGACGACGCAGGTGACGTTGTAGAAGCTTGCCGCCCCCGCGAGCGAGGCGAAGATCTTGCGTCCGCTGACGCGGAAGCCCCCGTCTGCCGGGGTCGCGACCACGGCGACGCCCGCCGTGGCCCCGGCCGCACGACCCTCCGAGAGCGGCTGGGCGTGAATCGCGCCGTCGTCGAGAATGCGCTCGTACAGGGCGGCACGTCTCTCTTCGTGAGTGGCCCGCTCCACCGCCGACAGCTCGAGCTGATCGGCCACGAACCCTGTCCAGAGCACCGTCTGGCTGTGCATGTTGAACGTCAGGGCCGTCGTGCCGCAGTAGCGGCCGAGCTCTGCCGCAACGTGCATGTAGTCGTGAAAGCTCGCTCCGATGCCTCCGTACTTCCGGGGGATGCAGAGGCCGAGCATGCCGTTGGCCCTCAGGTCGGCGTAGTTGTCGAAGGGGAACGAGGCCTCGCGGTCGTGCTGCGGCGCCCGCTCGCGGAACACCGGCCCGAGCTCGGCGACGACGGCGAGGCCGCGCTCGCGGGGGGTCGTGATCGACATTCTCCTATCATCGCTTCTCGTGCACGACGAGGACGCATTCGAGCTCGGATGGCGCGAAGAGGGAAGCGGAGCGGCGGTCGTCTTCCTGCACGGGCTCGGGGGGAGCCGTACCGCCTGGGATGCCCAGCTCTCCGCTCTCTCGGACGCCTATCGCTGCGTCGCCTGGGATGCCCCGGGCTACGGCGTCTCGCGGGCGCTGCCGGGCCCGCTCGGTTTCGAGGCCCTCGCCGACGCCGTTGCGCGTCTGCTCGATCTCGCCGGGATCGAGCGCGCCCACCTCGTCGGCCTCTCCTTCGGCGGCATGGTGGCGCAACACACGGCGCTGAGGCATCCGGGACGACTGCTGTCTCTCGCGCTTCTCTCCACGAGTCCCGCCTTCGGCCTCGACGGGACGACGAGCGCCGCTGCCTGGCGGGCGGCCCGGCTGGCCCCGCTCGACGCCGGGCTGACCCCGGAGGACATCGCCCCCGCGGTCCTCCACGCCGTCGCCGGCCCCGGGATCGAGCCCTCGACCCTGGCGGGGCAGTGCGCCGCGATGGCCCGTATCTCTTCCGAGGCGCTCCGCGCAGCAGTCGACTGCCTCGTCACCCATGATGTGCGGGAGATGCTCTCCGGCGTGACACTCCCGACGATCGTGCTGACAGGCGCGCTCGACGAGGAGACGCCCCCGGCCTACGCAAGGGCGATCGCCGAGCTCGTGCCCCGCGCCCGCCTCGAGATCGTGCCCGGCGCCGGCCATCTCCTGCCCGCCGAGGCGCCTGCCGTCGTCAACGAGGCGCTCCGCGCTCACTTCGAGGTTGCCCGATGACCGAGTACCGCTGGATCCGGGTCTTCGTCGAGCAGTTTCGGCGTTGCGGGCTCACCGAGGGAGAAGTCGTCGCAGTGCTGAGCGAGTCTGCCAGCCGGCCGGAGCTCGTCGAGACCTGCCGACTCGCCGCCCAGCTCTGCGGCGGCGCGGTCGTCGATGTCGTCGTGCCGACGCCGGCGAGCGCACATCCGGTGCCGCTCCGCTCGACCGGAGCCTCGCAGGCTTTGCAAGGCAACCGCGCCGCGATCGCCGCGCTGGCAGCCTCCGACCTCGTGCTCGATTGCACCGTGGAGGGGCTCCTGCATGCCCCGGAGCTCGGGGCCGTGCTCGCCGACCGGGCCCGCGTGTTGATGATCTCGAACGAGCATCCCGAGAACTTCGAGCGCTTCGCGTGGGATCCGACCCTCCCGCGCCGGGTCGAGCTGGCGGCAGAGCGCATGCGCGCTGCCACGTCGATGACGGTCACGAGTGCGGCTGGCACGGAGCTCGCGGTCGAGCTCGCGGGGGCCTTCGTCGCAGGCTCGACCGGCCTCACGTCCGGCCGCGGCTCGATCGCCCACTGGCCCGGCGGGCTCGTGGCCGCCTTCCCGGCCGCGCACAGCGTCACCGGGACCGTCGTCATGGCCCCCGGCGACCTCAACTTGACGTTCAAGCGCTACGCCGAGACGCCGGTGCGCCTCGTGATCGAGGACGATCACGTCGTCGCCGTCGAGGGGGACGGCACCGATGCGCGGCTCTTCCGGGCCTATCTCTCCGCGTTCCCGGACGATGCCAGCCGCGCCACGAGTCACCTCGGCTTCGGCCTCAACCGGGCCGCCCGCTGGGAGTCGCTTGCGCTCTACGACAAGGCGGACGTGAACGGGACGGAAGCGCGCGCGGCCGCCGGCATCTTCCTCTTCTCGACGGGGGCGAACGAGCACGCGGGGCGGTTCGGGGCAGGGCACTTCGACCTGCCGCTGGTCGGTCACACGATCTCGCTGGACGGCGAGATCGTCGTTCGCGAAGGCGTTCTCGACGACGAGCCGAGTGGGGGCCCCTGAACCGGACGTTGCGTACGATGGGTTCGTGGCCCGCACGCTGTTCGACAAGATCTGGGATGCCCACGTCGTCCGCGACGAGCCGGGCGAGCCGACCCTGCTCTACATCGACCTGCACCTCGTCCACGAGGTCACCTCGCCCCAGGCCTTCGAGGGGCTGCGGCTGGCCGGCCGGCCCGTACGCCGCCCCGACCTGACCGTCGCCACGATGGATCACAACGTCCCGACCCTGCCGGGACCGGTGACCGATCCGATGGCAAAGGCGCAACTCGATGCGCTGCGCGCGAACTGCGAGGAGTTCGGGATCGAGCTGCACGCAACCGGGTCGGGCCGCGAGGGGATCGTGCACGTGATCGGGCCGGAGCTCGGCCTCACCCAACCCGGCAAGACGATCGTCTGCGGCGACAGCCACACCTCGACGCACGGTGCCTTCGGCGCCCTGGCGTTCGGGATCGGCACCTCCGAGGTCGAGCACGTGCTCGCGACGCAGACGCTGAACCAGCGCCGCCCGAAGACGATGCTGCTCGAGTTCGCCGGTTCGCTGCCGCCGGGCCTGACGGCCAAGGACATGATTCTGGGCGCGATCGGGCAGGTGGGGGTGGCAGGGGGAGTCGGCTACGTCGTCGAGTACGCCGGCGAGGCGATCTCCGCCCTCTCGATGGAGCAGCGGATGACGATCTGCAACATGACGATCGAGTGGGGGGCGCGAGCAGGGATGATCGCCCCCGACGAGACCACCTTCGCGTACCTCGCCGGACGCCCGTTCGCCCCCGAGGGCGAGGCGTGGGACGAGGCCGTCAGCCGTTGGGCCTCTCTCGCCTCCGACCCGGGCGCCGTCTACGACCGGCACGTCATCGTCGACGTCGAGGCTCTGGAGCCACAGGTGACGTGGGGGACGAACCCCGGCATGGTTGTTCCGGTGACGGGCACCGTGCCCGATCCCGCCTCGTTCGGCGACGGCGACGACCGGGTCGCGGCCGAGCGTGCGCTCGAGTACATGGGCCTCCGCCCGGGCCAGGCAATCGACGGCCTCCGGATCGATCGCGTCTTCATCGGCTCGTGCACGAACTCCCGCATCGAGGATCTCCGTGCGGCCGCGGCGATCGTTCGCGGGCGCACCGTCGATCCGGGGGTGACGGCGCTCGTCGTGCCGGGCTCGGCGCAGGTACGCCGCCAGGCGGAGTCGGAGGGGCTCGACCGAGTCTTTCTGGACGCAGGCTTCGAGTGGCGGCTGGCCGGCTGCTCGATGTGCCTCGGGATGAACCCCGACGTCCTCGCCCCCGGGGAGCGCTGCGCCTCGACCTCGAACCGCAACTTCGAAGGCCGCCAGGGCCGGGGCGGCCGCACGCACCTCGTCAGCCCGCAGATGGCCGCCGCGGCGGCGCTGTACGGCCATTTCGTGGACGTGCGCTCGCTCGCCTCGGAGCCGGTGCCGGCATGAAGGCGCTCTCGCAGGTCGCGGGGAGGGTGGCGGTGCTCGACCGCCCCGACGTCGACACGGATCAGATCATCCCCAAGCAGTTCCTCAAGCGGATCGAGCGGACGGGCTACGGCCAGTTCGCGTTCTTCGACTGGCGCTTCGACGAGGACGGCAACGAGCGGCCGTCGTTCGAGCTCAACCAGCCCCAGTTCGCCGGAGCCAGGATCCTCCTCACCGGCCGCAACTTCGGCTGCGGCTCTTCGCGCGAGCATGCCGCCTGGGCGCTGCAGGACTACGGCCTCGACGTCGTGATCGCCCCGTCGTTCGGCGACATCTTCCGCTCGAACGCGGCTCAGGTCGGGATGGTGCTCGTGGAGCTGCCCGAGCAGGACGTCAAGGAGTTGATGGAGTCGGTCGACCTCGACCGCGGCTCGGAGCTCGTCGTCGACCTCGAGGCGCAAACCGTGACGACGCCGGCCGGCAAGGTCCTGGCGTTCCCGTTCGACGAGTCGGCGCGGTACCGGATCCTCAACGGCCTCGACGACATCGGACTGACGCTCCAGCACGAGGACGCGATCACCGCGTTCGAGGCCACGAGGCCCGCCGCGTGACGCACGTCGCCGTCCTGCCGGGCGACGGGATCGGGCCCGAGGTCACCGCCGAGGCGCTCCGCGTGCTCGACGCACTCGGAATCTCGCATTCAGAGCACGCTTTCGGCGGCAACGCGATCCTCGAGCAGGGCTCGCCGCTCCCCGACGAGACGCTCGCGGCCTGTCGCGAGGCCGACGCCGTCCTCCTCGCCGCCGTCGGCCTGCCCGAGCTCGAGGGGCAGGCCGTCAGACCGGAGCAAGGCCTGCTCGGCTTGCGCAAGGAGCTGGGCGTGTACGCCAACCTGCGGCCGGCCCGGGGCAACGGGGTCGACATGATGATCGTCCGCGAGCTCGTCGGCGGCCTCTACTTCGGCGAGAAGGGCATCCGCGAGGACGGCACCTGGTACGACACCTGCGAGTACTCGCGGCCCGAGGTCGAGCGGATCGCACGGCGCGGCTTCGAGGTCGCGCAGACCCGCGCCGGCCGGCTGGTCTCGGTGGACAAGGTCAACGTGATGCACACCTCGCGGCTCTGGCGCGACGTCGTCACAGAGATGGGTGCTGGCATCTATCCCGAGATCGCTCTCGAGCACGCGCTCGTCGACTCGTTCGCAATGACGATCGTGCAGGCCCCCGAGACGATCGACACGGTCGTGACCGAGAACACCTTCGGCGACATCCTCTCGGACATCGCCGCCGCTGTGACCGGGGGCCTCGGGCTGGCCGCGTCGGCGTCACTCGGTGATGGCGGGCCCGGGCTCTTCGAGCCGGTGCACGGGTCTGCACCCCAGATCGCGGGCCGTGGGATCGCGAACCCTGCCGCGATGCTCCGGTCGGTCGCGCTCATGCTCTCGTACGGCCTGGCCCGCCCGGCCGAGGCCGCCGACCTCGAGCGAGCCGTCGACGCAGCCCTGATCGAGGCGCCCACTGCGGACCTGGGCGGCAGCAGCACGACGACCGAGGTCGGCGATGCCGTCTTGCGCGCCCTCGCAGCTGCCCGTACCCTGTGACCACGATGCGACGCGCACCTGCCATCTCCGCCCGGGTGCCGTTCGGCTTCGCCTTTACGGGCTAGCCGGCGCCTTCGACCTTGCCTCGCGCCGGCTAGCTGATTCCCGGCGAACCGACTCTCAGCGAAAGGCGCATTCAACTCATGGCTTCGATCGAACTCACCGTCGCGTACCCCGGCCGCGAAGGCGCGCACTCTGCCGCGGCGTGCGACCGGCTCTTCCCCGCTGCGCGCCTCGTGGCGCTGCCGACGTTCTCCGACGTCGCCCAGGCCGTCGTGGCCGGCCGCTTCCCCTACGGCGTCCTTCCGATCGAGAGCTCGCTCGTGGGGCCGGTCGCCGAGACGCACGACCTGCTCTACGAGTCTCCGCTCTCGATCGTGGCCGAGGCGATTCTGCCCGTGAACCACTGCCTGGTGGGCCCGGCAGAGGTGCCGCTCTCCGAGGTGCGCGAGATCCACTCCCACCCGGTTGCCCTCGATCAATGCCGCAAGCTGCTCGCCTCGCTCCCGGATGCGCTCGCAGTCGCCTCGCCGACGACCGGCGACGCGGCTGCGACCGTGGCCGCGCTGGCCGACCCTACGGTCGTCGCGATCGCGAGCGACCGCGCCGCGCGGATCGAGGGTCTGACGATCATCGACGGCAACGTCGGCGACCACCCCGAGGCCTACACGCGGTTCGTCTCGATCGCGCCCTACACCCGCCTCGACCGTCGTGACGGCCAGTGGCGGACCGCATTCTCGTTCACGACCCACCACGTGCCCGGCGCGCTCTTCCACGCACTGGAACCGCTCGCCAAGCACAAGATCGACCTGAACCTGCTCGTCTCGCGGCCGATCCCCTCACGCCCGTTCAGCTATCGCTTCGACGCAGTCCTCAGCGGGCACCCCCTCGACGAGGAGCTCTCGGCGACGCTGAAGGAGATGCGCGAGCTGACGGCAGAGCTGCGCGTGTTCGGCTCCTACCGGGCCGACCAGGAGGGTGGGCTCGCCGTCCGCACCGTCTGAGGCCGAGCGCCGGGGTCAGGCGGCGGCGTGCTCGACGGCGTCGAGCGACGGCAGGTACTGGCGCCAGCTGTCCGGCACGCGCTGGGCCGCGAGACGGATGAAGAGCACCGGTGCCGGCGCCCGCGGAGGCCGAGGGAGCGACATCGCCACCTCCTCGAGCAGCCGGTCGCCTTTGCGGAGGTTGCACGGCGCGCACGCCGTGACGACGTTCTCCCAGACGGAGTCGCCGCCGCGCGAGCGTGGGATCACATGGTCGAGAGTCAACCGGCCGCCGCCGATCCCGCAGTAGACACACTTCCAGCCGTCTCGGGCGAACAACGCGCGCCGCGAGATCCGTCGCTTGACGGAGCGGGGGACGCGCACGTATTGCAGCAGCCGGATCACGAGTGGCCGCACGAATGACCGCTCGGCCGACCGGAGCGGTTGTGCGTGGTGCTCCACGACCTCGGCCTTCCCCTTCCAGACGAGCACGTGCGCGCGCCGGTCGGAGCACACGTTGAGCGGCTCGTAGCTTGCATTCAGGACGAGGACCTGAGTCACGGAACGCGAGCGTACCTGTCGAGGCAGGGGTAGCGCGAGTGGCCGGGGACGGCGTCCTACGGCGTGGCGCGAGCGCCCTCGGGCGGGAAGGGCCCCGCTTTCACGAGTTGACCCTCGAGGGGATGGCCGAGTGCGCTCTCGAGCCATTCGGCGACGGCGATCAGGGCGCCCAGGTCGACCCCTGTTTCGATCCCTTCGCCGTGCAGCAGGTAGACGAGATCCTCGGTGGCGATGTTCCCCGTCGCCCGAGGCGCGAACGGGCACCCGCCGAGCCCGCCGATCGAGGCGTCGAGAAGCGTCGCGCCGGCGCCGACCGCGGCGAGCGCGTTCGCGTACCCGGTGTTGCGGGTGTTGTGGAGGTGGGCGCCGACCTGCAGGCCGAAGCCGACGACGGCCGAGATCAGAGACTCGACCTGCCGGGGCACGCCGACACCGATCGTGTCGGCGAGCAGGATCGCGTCCGGCCGCACGGCCGCCACGCGGCCCGCGAGCTCGACGACCCGGGATGGATCGACGCGACCCTCGAACGGACAACCCCAGGCCGTGCCGATCGTGACGGTCGAGCGCAGCCCGTCTTCGCGCGCCCGCGCGACGATGCGCTCCGCCGCGCGCAACGAGTCCTCGACCGACGCTGCCTGGTTGCGCTGGTTGAAGCTCTCGCTGGCGGCGAACGCGAAGTGCACCTCGTCGAGCCCGGTCGCGAGGAGCCGGTCGTAGCCGCGCTCGTTGAGGACGAGGCCCGCGTAGGAAACGCCGCCGCGGCGTTCGATCGCGCCGACGACCTCCTCGGCGCCGGCCATCTGCGGCACTCGGGCCGGGTTGACGAAGCTCGCCGCCTCGATCGACGGGAGCCCCGTCGCCGCTAGGCGATCGACGAGCTCCGCCCTGGTCGCGGGCTCGAGCAGGGTGGCGTCGTTCTGGAGCCCGTCCCGCGGCCCCACGTCACAGAGGGAGACGCTGCTCACGAGCCGGCCGGGCAGGTGCGCAGGAGCGGCAAGGCTCAGCGCCCCATTGCCCGCTCGACCGCAGTCTGCTCCTCGGGTGAGAGTGCGACGGAGGCGGTTCCGCGCTCGACGTCCTTGACGTAGATCCGCGCGTAGTCGCGCCCCTGGATCGCGGTCACGACCGTCCCCGTCCGGTTCGCATCGAGAAAGGCGAACGAGGCCGACTGCTTGCCGCCCGTGTCCTCGTAGGCGTCGTAGCGCACCACGGCGGTGTTGGTGATCGCCCCGTCGACCCGGCGGTCGACGCGCGACAGCCCCGTCGCGACCTCGTCGACAGCTCCGTGCAGATCGTCGATGCGGCCTTGCAGGGAGACGGCGAAGTCGACCAGGTCGCGCGAGGCGCCTCCTCCGAGCACGACTCTCTGAGTCTTCTGCAGCGCCCGCACGCGATGCACGAGGTAGGCGGCGGCGAGGACAGCGATCGCGGCGACCACGCACGCCGCTAGCGCGACGGCAAGCGCAACCTCCATCAGCCGAGCGAGAAGATGACGGGGTACTCGGCGCTGTTGTTCGCGGTGTTCTGCTCACCCTCGACGGGCTTGACGCTCACCTGGACCGACGTCTTCTCTCCGAAGGGCACGCCCGGGAAGTCCTTGAACTTGACCGTCCCGATCTGGCCGATGTCGAGCAGGTCGATCGTCTGCTTCTTCTCGATCGGCGTCGTCCCGTTCGGGATCGTCAGCGTCACCTCGATGCGCACCTCCTGGTTGTCACCGGTGTTCTTCACCGAAACGTCGAACGCCAGGTCGGTGGATGCCTTGATCGTGGTCTCCGAGTCGGTGGCGAGCTGGGTGCCCGCCGGCTGGACGACGACCTTGTCGATCCCGGTGCCGTGGACGCCCGACGGGGTGCCGCCGATCGACGCACCGTGGATCCGAAGCCAGATCGCCGTCAACGAGCGCGCCGAGTAGAGCTCGACGTTGTCGACCATGACCGACGCAGGGGCGGCGAGGTCGCCGAGCCCCTCGTCTCCGAGCGTCGACTGGGCGGGAACACGGAACAGGTACTCCCACACGACGTCGCCTGCGACGAGCCGCTGGGCCTGCTCGGCGAGCTTCTCGCCGGCAGTGGTCGCGGTCTTCGAATCCTCCGCCTTGGTGGCCTTGAACGTGTCGAGAAGACCCTGGAGGCCGCCGACCCGGAGCTGGAGCGCCTCGACCGCATGTCCCGCGGCCGGCCGCAGCGGGCCCGGCACGTCGAGCGACGCGGCCGCCTCGACATCCTGCTGCTGGCGCTGGATGAGGCCGCCGATCGAGGTCTCGAGCTGCTCCTGCTTCAGTCCCGGCGTCGTCAACAGCTCCGCCAGGTTCGCCCCGATCGTGGTGGAGTTGGCCCCGATCTTGCCGAGCTCCGTGGTGGCGTCGGCGTAGCCGTTCCGCTTGCTGTCGCCCGAGCACCCCTGTCCCCAGAGGACGAGGAGGACGACGACCACGACGGCGAACGCGACGAAGCCGATCAGCCGTAGGATCGGCGTCACGCCCTGGGGGGCGCGGAAATGCGGCCGGCGCGGCGGCCCGCTGCGACCGCCCCCGCGCGGCGGCGGCGGCGCCGAGGAACGCGCGGCACCTTGCATTTCTCGGGTCGCGTCGCCTTCGAAGAAGTCGAAGTCGAGGTTGTCGTCGTCGTGTGAGCTCACAGATCTGCTCCGTCAGGGGACCTGCGGAGTCTACGCCAAGCTCGCGTTCGGAAGGACGGTCCCCCGCCGCGGCGAAGAGGCGACGGTGTCGAGCATCGCGCACGCCCTGCCCTCTCCCGAGCTCGTCCTCGACCGCTATCGGCCCCTTCGTCCCCTCGGACGCGGGGGCTCCGGCTCCGTCTGGCTCGCACGCGACGAGCGGACCGGGCTCGAGGTCGCGCTCAAGATCGTGCCGCGGGAGGGGAAGCGCGCCTCCCGCGCAGCGCGGGAGATGGAGGCCGCATCGCGGCTGCGGCACGAGCGCTGTGTACGGGCCTACGACTTCGGCGGCGACAGCGGGCACGTCTACATCGCCTACGAGTACGTGCGCGGCAGCACGCTCCGGGAGACGTTGCGGGCGGGCAAGCTCGGCGACCGCGATGCCGTCGAGGTGGCGGCGCAGATCCTCGACGCGCTCGCCCACGCGCACCGGCTCGGCATCGTCCACCGTGACGTGAAGCCGTCCAACGTGCTCGTCGAGGAGTCCGAGCGGATCTCGATCCGGCTCCTCGACTTCGGCCTGGCGCAGTTCGACGAGGCCGACACGCTCACGGCCGTCGGCGATGTCCCGGGCACGTTGGCCTACATCGCCCCCGAGCGGCTGAGCGGGCGCGAGGCGACTGAGGCGAGCGACGTCTGGGCCGTCGGCGTCCTGCTCTGGGAGGCGCTGAGCGGTGAGCACCCCTTCTGGGGCGTGCCGTTGCCCCAGGTCGCGGCCGCGATCTCCGCTGGGGCGAAGCCGATCGCGACCGTCCGGAAGGATCTCCCGCCCACCGTCGCCGCCGCCGTCTCCTCCGCTCTGACCGTCGAGCCGTCGCGCCGGCCGTCCGCCGAGCGTCTCGCGCACGACCTTCGCGCCGCTCTGGCAACGCCGCGCCGCGATCGTCCCCAAACGGCCCGCCGGAGCACCCCCGCGGCGGCCCCCCGGCCCGCCCGCGCCCCCCTTCCGCTCGAGCGCCGGCTCGTTCCGGCCGCGGTAACGGCGATCGCGGTGACCCTCGCTGCCGGCCTGCTGCCGTTCTGGCCACCCGTCCTCGTCGCCCTGCTCGCCGTCGCCGCCGGAGTGACGATGCTCAGGAGCCCCCGACTCGGTCTCGCGATCGCTCTGTTCACGCCGGTGTTCCCGCTCGGCAACGTGGCGGCGTCGGCAGCACTGGTCTACGCGGCGATCGCGCTTGCCTGGCTCGCCGCGTGCTGGCGAGACCCGCGGGCCGGCCTGCTCTTCGCCGCCGGTCCGCTGCTCGGCGCGTTCGGCGCGCTCGCGCTCTTGCCACTCGCCGTCCAGCCGGCCGGAAGCCGCCTGCGCCGCGCGGCGCACGCTTTCGTCGGCGTCCTCGCGGCAGCGGCGGTGGCGGGCCTCCGCGGCGTGCCCCTGCCGCTGAGCAGCGCGGTCGTCCCCGGCCTCGGGATCGACTCCTCCACGGGCGTGGCCGACCTGATCCGGGCCCTGGCCACGGTGGCGGGCGATCACGCCGGGATCGCGGTCGTGGCGGTCGTGCTCGCCGGTGCGGCCGCGCTCCTCCCCGACGCCCGCCGGCGCGGGACGAAGGCGATCGCGCTCCTCGGCATCGCGCAGCTCGGGCTCATCCTCGCGCTCGTCCCAGGCGTCCACTGGGTGCCGTTGACGCTCGCGACCTTCGCGCTGTACGGCACGCTCGCAGCCTTTTCGCTGAAGAGCGCCCGCTACCCTTAGCCGGAAGGCGTCCACCCGGCCATGAGCGTCCTGCGCACCATCGAGAGCACGATCGAGCGCCTCTTCGAAGGCGTCTTCGGGCGTGCCTTCAGGACGCACGTGCAGCCCGTCGAGCTCGCGCGCAAGCTGGCGAAGGAAATGGACGAGCACCGTTCCGTCTCCGTCTCCCGCGTCTACGTCCCGAACGAGTACACCGTGTACCTCTCGAACGCCGACCGGGAGCAGTTCTCCTCCTACGAGGGCTCCCTCGTCGGCGAGCTCCAGGAGTATCTGGTCGAGCATGCGAGACGAGAGGGCTACGCCCTCCTCACGCCGCCCCGGGTCAAGTTCGCCGCCGACGACGATCTCGCCGTCGGCGAGTTCGGGATCGCGACCCGCGTGGCGCAGCCAGACGATGGCATTCCGGCGTTGCCCACACCCTCGGCCGAGCCGTCCCGGGGGGTCTCGATTCCCGCCGTCCCGCCGCCCGCTCCCGTCCCCGCAGCCGCAGAGCCGGGACCGTCGATGACGATGATCTACCCCCCGAAGGCGTGGGACGAGGAGCCCGGCGTCCCCCCGCCCGAGACGCCGGAGCCGGAGCCGGAGCGCGGAGATCGTGACGCTGTCGATCGCCGGGCGCGTGCATCCCATCACCTCCAGCACGTTCGTGATCGGACGCTCGCGCGAGTGCGATCTCAGTCTCACCGACGGCAACGCCTCCCGTCGCCACGCCGAGATCGTGCGGGAGGGGATCACGTACGTGGTCGTCGACCTGGGCTCGACGAACGGCACCGAGTTGAACGGCCGTCGCATCACACGTGAGCAGCTCTCCGACGGCGACCGCATCACGATCGGCTCGACGGACATCGTCTTCGGCCAAGCGCCGCGCTGACGTGATCGCCGCTCTCGACACCGAGCAGACGCTGCTCGTGCTCAAGATCGGGTTCCTCGTGCTCCTCTATCTCTTCATCTGGTCCGTCGTGCGGTCGGTCACCCGCGACCTCCGCTCCGCCCCGCAGGAGTCGATCGTGCTCAGCGCCCAGGAGGCCAACGAGCTGCGGGCGCGGTACGAGCCCATCGTGCAGGCCCCGGTCGCGCGTCTGCTCGTGCTCGAAAGCCCTGCGCTACCCCAGGGCTCGACCGTGGAGGTCCGCGAGCCGACCCGGCTCGGGCGCGGCGCCGAGAACGCGATCCGCATCGACGGTGACGACTTCGTCTCGACGCGCCACGCGCTGCTCGAGCCCCGCCCGGACGGCCTCTGGGTCGAGGACGTCGGATCGACGAACGGCACGTTCGTCAACGGAGGCCGAGTCACCACCGCTCGCCTGCTCTCGCCGGGTGACGTCGTCCGGATCGGGCAGACGGATCTCAGGGTGGAGGCATGAGGACGGGCCGCGCGAGCGCGCTCACGGACACGGGCCGGCGGCGGCCACACAACGAGGACACGTTCGTCTGCGAGCCACCGCTGTTCGCCGTCGCCGACGGCGTCGGCGGGGCGCAGGCGGGCGAGATCGCATCGCGGCTCGCCGCGGGTGCTCTGGAGGAGCGATCACCGACCGCCTTCGGGGAGGAGACGCTGACGGAGCTGCTGCAGCGGGCGAACGAGCGGATCTATCTCCGGGCCCTGGACGATCCAGGCGTCGCCGGGATGGGCACCGTCGTCACGGCGCTCCTCGTCGACGAGGCGGCCGGCACCATCGCCATCGGCCATGTCGGCGACTCGCGCGCCTATCGCCTGCGTAACGGGTCGCTCGAGCAGCTGACCCCCGACCATTCGCTCGTGGGCGAGCTCGTCCGGGCCGGGACGCTGTCGGTGGAGGAGGCCGAAAACCACCCTCACCGCTCCGTGATCACCCGGGCGGTCGGCACCGAACCGAACGTCGAAGTCGAGACCCTCACCGTCACGACAGAGCCGGGCGACCTCTACCTGATCTGCTCGGACGGCCTCACCGACATCGTCCGCGACGAGCAGATCGCCAGGCTGATCCTGTCCGAGGACGAGCTCGACCCCGCCGCGGAGGCGCTCGTGGCGGCGGCGAACCGCGCCGGGGGAATCGACAACATCACCGTCGTCCTGTTCGAGATCCTCGAAGGAGAGCCGTTCCCCCCGGCCGCGGCCCCGGTCGCGGACGAGCCGGATGCCGAGACCCTCGAGCAGGCCGTCCCGGCCCCCGAGCCGGTGACCGAGCCCGCGGTCGCCGTCCGACGTCACGGAGCCGGCGAGGGAGGCCGCTGGCTCGCCTTCACGAGCATCGTGATCAGCGCCGCCACGATGGCCCTGCTCGTCTGGTGGAGCATCGCCCGGTGAGCGCTCGCAACAAGGAGCTGCTCAACCTCTTCTTCGCGTCGCTCGTCGCCTTCGCGGCGTTTGCCAGCGTCACCGTCGTCGACACGACGCTCGTCTCGGCTCGCTGGCTCGGCTATGCGGGTGCCGTCTTCGGCCTGTACATCGTCGCCCACGCCGCCACCCGGTTCGCCGTGCCGTATGCCGACCCGACCCTGCTTCCCCTGGTGGGCCTGCTGACCGCGCTCGGCCTGACGGTGATCTACCGGCTCGACCCCGCCGACGCGGGCCGCCAGGCGGTCTGGGTCGCCTTCGGGATCGTGGTCCTCGTCGGCACGCTGGTCTGGCTCCGCTTCGACTATCGCGTGCTCGAGCGCTACAAGTACCTGTTCGGGATCTCGGCCGTCGTCCTGCTGCTGCTGCCGTCGGTGCCGGGACTCGGTCACCGCGTCAACGGCGTCAAGCTGTGGATCAAGGTCGGGTCGATGCAGTTCCAGCCCGGCGAGCTCGCCAAGATCTTCCTGATCGTCTTTCTCGCCGGCTATCTCCGCGACAAGCGCGAAGCCCTCGCCCGTGGCCGGCTCAAGGATCTCGGGCCCCTGCTCGTGATCTGGGGCGCCGCCATGCTCGTGCTCGTGCAGACGAGCGACCTCGGCTCGGCCCTGCTGAACTTCGGGATCTTCCTGGCGATGGTGTACGTCGCCACCGGCCGCGCGCTCTACGTCGGCATCGGCCTCGCGCTCTTCCTGGCGGGCTCGGCAGCCCTCTACAACGCGCTCAGCCGCGTGCAGCAGCGCGTCACCGTCTGGCTCCACCCCTGGACCGACGAGCGCGTCTACTGCTCCGTCAGCGGCAAGCTCGACTTCCGGCAGAACTGCGAGTCGTACCAGCTCGTCAAGAGCCTCTACTCGGTCGCGAACGGCGGCTACGGCGGCACCGGGCTCGGCAAGGGGACGTTCACCACGGTCGACGGCACGCAGCTGATCCCCTACCTCAACACGGACTTCATCTACTCCGCGATCGCGCAGGAGCTCGGGCTGATCGGGGCGGCCGGCGTCCTGCTCGTCGTGATGGTGATCGTGGCACGAGGCATGCGGATCTCGCTGCTCGCGCAGGACGGCTTCTCGAAGCTGCTCGCTGCAGGGCTCACGTTCGGCCTCGCCCTGCAGACGTTCATCATCGTCGGCGGCGTCCTCCGGGTCGTGCCGCTGACCGGGATCACGCTCCCCTTCGTCTCCTACGGCGGCTCGTCGATCGTGTCGAACTTCGTCATGCTCGGCCTGCTCCTCCTCGTCTCGAACCGGGCCAACGCTGCGGCGGCGCACCGGTGAACGGGCAGATCACCCGCGTCGCCGGGGTCGCGCTGACCCTGATGGTCGTCCTGATCGTCGCCACGACGTACTGGCAGACATGGGCGCGACCGGCGCTGGCCGAGCGGCAGGACAACGCGATCCAGCGGGTCGCTCAGTTCGAGATCAAGCGCGGCCCGATCCTCACTCCCTCGCGGGTGCTCGCCCGCAACGTCGAGCGCACCGTGAACGGGCGCAGCCTCTTCTTCCGCCGCTATCCGCAAGGCAAGCTCGCCGCCCACGTGGTCGGGTACTCGACCGCTGCCCGCTCGCGCACGGGGCTCGAGCGCTCCCTGAACCCGATCCTGACCGGCTCGGCCCGGAGCCTCTCGTCCCTCGTCGACCAGTCGCTCGACAAGCTCAGCGGCAAGCCGATCATCGGCGACACCGTCGTCACCACGCTCGACGTCAACGGCCAGCGCACCGCTCTGGAGGCGCTCGGCAGCACCTGCGGCGCCGTCGTCGCGCTCGATCCGCGCACCGGGAGGGTGAGGGTGATGGCGTCCTCGCCGAGCTACGACCCCAACGACGTGGAGTCGAATTACGGCCGGATCGGCCGGATCAGCGCCGCCTGCACGCCCGCCTCCCCGCTCCTCAATCGCGCCACGCAGGGCCTCTACCCGCCCGGCTCGACGTTCAAGGTCGTGACCGCGGCCGCCGCGCTCGAGTCGGGCGAGTACACGCCTTCGTCGACCTTCGACGACCCGGGCTACTGCACCGTGTACGGCAAGCGCGTCAACAACTTCGACACCTCGCGGCCATTCGGGACGATTTCGCTCGCCACCGCACTCCCGTTCTCCGTCAACTCCGTCTTCTGCAACATCGGCCTCGAGCTGGGTGCCAAGCGGCTCGTCAGGCAGGCCAAGACATTCGGCTTCTACGAGCGGCCGCCGCTCGAGACGCCGGACAGCGAGCGCCTGGCCAGTGGCCTCTACCGCGACGGCCAGCTCTACGAGCCGAAGCGCGACCGCGACGTCGACGCGGGCCGAATGGCGTTCGGCCAGGAGCGGCTGCTCGTGACCCCCCTCCAGATGGCTATGGTGGCCGGCACGATCGGCAACGACGGCATTCTGATGCGTCCGTATGTAGTCGAGAAGACCGTGACGCCCAACGGCAAGACCCGCGACCGCACCCGGGCGACGAAGATCCGGCGGGCGGTGTCGCCGCCCACCGCCCGCGACGTGGGCGCCATGATGGTACGGGGCGTCGAAGCAGGCACGGGTACGTCCGCGCAGATCGCTGGTCTCCGCATCGGCGGCAAGACCGGTACGGCCGAGACCGGTGTGGCAGGGCAGAACGTGACGTGGTTCATCGCCTTCGCCGGGCTCCCCGATCAGAAGGCGAGTCTGGCGATCGCCGTGGTGCTCCAGAACCAGTCACGGACCGGTGGAGCAACCGCCGCTCCGATTGCGCGTCAGGTGATGCAGGCACTCTTGACCCCAACGGCGAATCCATAACGCACCCCCTATGAACACCAACGACCTCACGACGACGCCACTTGCAGATCGCTACCGCCTCGAGCGCAAGCTCGGCTCGGGTGGGATGGCCGACGTCTGGCTGGCCGAAGACACGGAGCTCGGGCGCCACGTCGCGGTGAAGATCCTCCACGAGCGCTACGCGAACGACGAGCAGTTCGTGGAGCGGTTCCGACGTGAGGCAACCCACGCGGCGGGCCTCTCGCACCCGAACATCGTCTCGATCTACGACCGCGGCGTCGCGAACGGCTCGTACTACATCGTGATGGAGTACATCGAAGGCCGGACGCTGAAGGAGCTGATCGTGACCCGCGGCCCGTGCCCGGTGCCGGTCGCGATCTCGTACACGCGTCAGATCCTCGCCGCCCTGCGGTACGCCCACAAGAACGGGATCATCCACCGCGACATCAAGCCCCACAACGTGATCGTCGACCGCGAGGGACGGGTCAAGGTCGCGGACTTCGGCATCGCACGGGCAGGCGCGAGCGAGATGACCGAGGCGGGCTCGATCGTCGGCACGGCGCAGTACCTCTCACCGGAGCAGGCACGCGGCGCGCCGGTCGACGAGAGCTCCGATCTCTACTCGACCGGGATCGTGCTCTACGAGCTCCTCACGGGGGCCGTTCCCTTCACCGGCGAGTCGCCGGTCGAGATCGCGATGAAGCACCTCTCGCAGACGCCGGAGGCGCCGTCGGTGCTCCGCTCCGACATCCCCAACGACCTCGACCTGGTCGTCCTGCGCGCACTCGCCAAGGAGCCCGGCGACCGCTACCGGGCCGCATCGACCCTCGACCGCGACCTCGAGATGGTCGCGCGGGGGGAGCCGGTCGGGAGCGAGACGGCGACCGCTGCGACGATGGTGCTGGCCGGCGCGGGCGCGCTCGACGCAACTGCGGCGACGCGCGTGGCGGCGCCGCTCGGAGGCGCGTCCTACCGCGGCGACGAGCGGTATCGCGCCTACGACGCACCCGTGCGCGGACGCAGCTGGTGGCCATGGCTCCTCTCGGTGGGTGCCCTGCTCGCGGTCGCCATCGGCGGCTGGTTCCTCTACGACAACGTGCAACGCCAGATCGCCTCCAACAAGCCGCTCGTCGTCCAGCAGTACACCGGCATCGTCGAGGGCCGCGCCGTCAACCTGATCCTCGGCGACGGCTTCGAGCCGAAGGTCCGCCGCGTCCCGAACGGCGACCAGCCGTCAGGGATCGTCTTCGAGCAGTCCCCGGTCGAGGGGACAGGGCTCGCAAGCGGTGGAATCGTGACGATCCTCGTCTCCACGGGCAGGAAAGAAGTGACCGCGCCCAGCGTCGTCGGGCAGCAATTGACGGACGCCGTCGCCACGCTCACGCGCGCCGGCCTGAACGCGAAGAGCGTCGGCGTGCCGTCCGAGAAGCCGTCAGGCACCGTCACCGCGCAGGATCCGAAGTCCGGTACGACCCTCGTCGAGGGCGCGACCGTCCGGATCAACTACTCGACCGGCCCGAAGCAGATAGCCGTGCCCCCGGTCGTGGGCCTCGACTACTCGACCGCCCTCCAGCAGCTCCAGGCCGCCGGCTTCGCCGTGGCCCGGACCGACGTCGAAAGCACGCAGCCTGCAGGTGTCGTCGTCAGCCAGGTTCCGAGCGGATCGTCGACCGCGACGAAGGGCTCGACCGTCAACCTCTCCGTCTCCAACGGCCCGCAGACGACTCCCCTGCCGGACGTCTCGGGCCAGACGGAGGCCGACGCGAGGGCCGTTCTCAAGGAGGCAGGCTTCAAGGTGACCGTGACCCGCCAGGACA
>CAWCGR010000003.1:0-811470 GCA_963795175.1 uncultured Thermoleophilia bacterium | reverse complement strand
GAAATCCGAAGAGAGTTTCTAGACGACATTTCTGCCACATCGCTGACCACTGCGCTGGCGCATCTGGGGGCAGCGCTCCTGGTGCTGCACGCCCCGCGCGATGAAACGGTAGGGATCGAAAATGCGGCAGCGATCTTCGCAGCTGCCAAGCACCCTAAAAGCTCCATAACACTGGATGATGCCGACCACCTGATCTCGCGTGAGGCAGATGCCGAATATGTTGCAGATGTAATCGCTGCGTGGTCGCAACGCTATCTGGCGCTAATACCCGAACCCATGCGCAGCGATGCCCCCGAAGGCGTAGTGCGTGTAGCCGAAGCTGGTCCCGATGGCTTTCGTCAGGATATAATGATCAGCGGCAAGCACCAGCTTGTAGCAGATGAACCTGTTTCAATGGGAGGCACTGACTATGGGCCGAGCCCCTATCAATTTCTTTCGGCAGAACTCGGTGCCTGCACAACGATGACAATCCGGCTATACGCCCATAAGAAGGGGCTGCCGCTGGCACATGTTGCCGTCGATGTTACGCACAACAAGTCCCACATCGACGACTCTGAAGGTAGCGACAAGACCGTTCCGAAGACCGATATCTTTACGCGCACCATCCATGTGAAAGGCGATCTGACCGAAGCCCAACGAGCCTCGATACTGAGCATCGCCGACAAATGCCCAGTGCATCGTACCCTGAGCGGACAGGCGAAAATCGAAACCCATCTATCACGAGGCGACACGTCGAATGAGTCCTGAATAAATCCGCAAGTTCGGGTGAGTTAGCGGCGCTTGTGCCGGAAGTCTCCATTTAGGCCAAAGCAGACGGAAGTTCGTCTGTGCAATTTGTCAGTTTTCACCCAAGGCAGACGCTTTGATGTTATCAAGTCAATTTCTGCTATTGGCCCGTTGGAAAAGTCGTCTGGAATGCGGGCTGCGTCTGCTTCCAGCCGCGAAGTTGACGTTCAAAATTTTGGTTCTAAGCGTCTCAGTTTGACCCATCGCGTCAGATTGACCGTTTCGACAATCGGGCCGCTGACTAGAGCGCCGTCCCGTCCTTCCTCGTGACCACGAACTCGCCATCCGTCTTGATCGCCACCATGTCGATATCCGGATAAGTCACCGTTTCGGTGGGCGAGCGTGTGCCGATTTCTAAATAGGCGGCATCCTGCGATGTCCTGTTCTCCAGCCGGTGGCCGTTCGGCAACCCGGCCTTGAAACCGGCGCACATGCCGGGCGTCATCTTGTGTTCGCCGGCCTCGTCGACAAGGGTGATTTCGCCTGCCGTTACGTAGACGAATTCATCCTCGACCGCGTGCCAATGGCGCTGCGCCGACCAGGCGCCCGGCTTCAGCACCGTCAGGTTGACGCCGTATTGCGTCAGGCCGAACAGGTCGCCCAGCGTTCGTTTCTCGCGGCCCTTGAGTTCACCTGCGAATTCCGCAGGATAGATGGTAGTGGTGCGCCCCACGCCCGCCATGGCGTCGGCCACCGCCTGTATTTTATTAGCCATGAGCGGCCTCCTTCTGTTTCGCCTCGATCTGCCCGATTGCGTCCACCACCGCGCCGAAGGGTAGAAGGCATACCGGGCCTTGGAAACTCTGACCGGCAGCAGCGCCTGGAGATCCACCCACTTGCCGGAAGGCGGAGTAACTTGCCCGATATTCTTTACCAGACGCAATGAGAGATTATTGCATGGGTAACCTCCCGTAGAGAGGGGTTGGTTTTGGTATGATGGCAACTGGTGCAGGTGGTTGATAGCGGCGTCGGTTGAATTTCCGGTATTGGCCTTAAACGGAAATGCCTAGCCCCTCTTCAAAGTCCGCTTAGCATCCAAAACTATAAATGATTATAATAGCCATTATAATTCATTTCCACTTTTGCGAGACGAGAGACGTTGGAGCCACGATTTATCGCGTCTGCCAGGGGCCAGGAGCTGACAACCAATTGATTTGGTTATAGTGTTCCACTGCTACTTTCACGCCTACTGACCTTTGCCCCCGGGGAGTAGCAATCGCTTAGAATAGGCAGTCTTTATCGATCGTACCACTGCCGGAATCTGGGCAGCTGCAACGGGCTTGCTGTAAACATAACCTTGAACATGCTCGGCTCCCATCCCTCGAAGGACTGCCACTTCTTCCTGGGTTTCAGCGCCTTCCGCGATAACTGACAAGTCCAGTGCATGGCTGAGCTCGATCATGCCCTTGAGCAGACGGTGCTTGCTGGGGTTGCTGCCAATACCACTGACAAAAGCCCGATCAATTTTCAGTTCGTCGAAGGGTAGCCCATTGAGATAGGACAAGGAGGAGTACCCCGTGCCAAAATCATCGATCGCGAGCTTGACGCCTACACCTTTGAGACTTTCAAGAACAGTCTGGACACGCACCAGCGACGTGTCAGCGAACAGACTTTCTGTAATCTCGAGGCAAAGAACTGAGGGTTTCAGACGCGTTTCCAGAAGTATTTGCTCAACTTCCAGCTCAAATCGCATCTGCCTGATCTGCGCGACGGAAACGTTGACCGATATCTTCCTAAGCTCCAGCCCTTCATCCATCCAGGCTTTCGCTTGCCTGCAGCTCTCGCGGAGGATCCAATGCCCAAGACTGCAGATGAGGCCGTTGCTTTCTGCAATAGGGATGAACTTGGCCGGCGAAACATTGCCATGAACAGGATGGTGCCACCGCAAGAGGCTTTCAAAGCTGTCCACTTCCCCGGTTTGAATGTTTACTTGCGGCTGGTAGTGGGCTTCGAGCTGGCCGAGTTCAATGGCCTGGCGGAGGTCCTGTGCCAGCGCTGTGGTTAGCTGCACATCTTCGTCAAGCCAGGGGCGATAGAACACGACACGTCCACGGCCCTCGCGCTTGGCCTGGTAAAGCGCCAGATCAGCCCGTCGCAGGAGATCGGCCGTGGTGTCACCGTCTCTGGGAATCATCGCAATCCCAACACTCGCCCCGATGAGAATCTGGTGGCCAAAAATATCAGATCAAGAAGGTCATCGATCCGCCGTAACATATTATCGCCGGGCACATGATCCTCAAGGCAAAAATCGTAGAAAAGCTGTTCCGGGCACTACCTGTATCCCCATCATCGGCTCATCCTCCTCCCAAATCACATGAGAAACGGAATCACTCCATAGAGGTATCTTGATGCCGACTAAATCAACAATATCGGCCCTTAGCGAATGTCGTTTTCTGCCACTCGTTGTCGCTGACGGGCCAAAAGCAGCCTGACGATCGCCTGTAATGCGGCGATCACCCCACACCCAATTGCTATCACCGTGTTTGAACCAATTTTCCATCTCGAAATAGGCCGCTGGATGTAATCAAGACATGCCGGATCGACCCGTCTTTCGCGAGCAACCGCGCGGGGTATTGGTCCAGACGCTCGCCATTCCCTAGTCGATTTAAGATGTCACTTATTGTCGCCGCATCCGCATGAAATTCAGCAATGTTCCGGCCAATATACTCTTCGGCTGAATACCCGAGCAATTGAAGTTCGGCCTTATTGGCTTTGAGGACCGTTCCATCGCCAGCTACGATATGCAAGCCGAGGGCGCCATTTTCGAAGAAGTCCTCCAAGTCCGGGGCCGGAATTAGTCTGTGCTCAGCACTCTCGACAGAATGTAAGGTACTCATTCTCATTTCCCCTTCGAAAATTAGCCGAAAGCTAGTATGTTATACAAAACTAGCACATGCTTGAGTTGCCATAAACGCGCAAGAAGTCAGATTAGTTCCCCTTGGTTCTAGCTCGCTACGAGCGATCACATCGGTTTCGCCGCTACAGCATTGCGATTGGAAATCTCTTCTCCGGCGAATATTTGAATCTTCGCCTCTGACGTAACCGAGGCCAGGAGTGCGAAGCAGCGGTTGAGGGAGAACGAGCAGCAATTTCATTCAATGATTGAGGCCTTGCCCGCAGCGGTCTACACAACTGACGCCCAAGGCTACATCACCTTTTACAACCAAGCTGCCGCAGAGCTCGCTGGTCGCAAGCCTGAGATAGGCATCGATCAATGGTGCGTGACATGGCGGCTGTTCCAGCCTGACGGTTCACGTCTGCCGCTTGAGCAATGCCCGATGGCCATTTCTCTCAAGGAGCGCAGACCGGTCTGGTGAGCGCCAACGTCCACCTACCTCAAGACCAAGATGTTGTTACTGGACGTCGCTAGGCATGTGCTCCGTGGCAAAGGCCAGCACTACGGTCAAACCTTACTCTTTCAACCCCAATTGGACCTTCTGGAGGCGTTCGAGAAACTCAATGGCCCAGATACGCTCTTTTTTTAAATCGATGGTTGGATCACTCATTTTCTGTTCTTTCCCACAGCAGTCAATGGAATTAAACATTAATGCGCTACTGCTCAGAATTTTTGCAGAAGGCTGCACAAAACTTCAACAGTTCCTTGACAAGCATCAGCGAACATGTTTCCTGTGGTTCAAGAAAGTTGCCCCGTAGCAAATAGTCTAACAAGGGGCGGTAGCGCAAGGTGCGGGGAAAACAAGCGCTACACGCGGGAGGGAACACCAATGCCTGACCTCAATCAGCGGATTGAGGCCATGTACCAGGGCGATAAGCGCGGTGCATGGCTTTTCATCATTTTTCTCTGGATCACCATACTCTTTGTCCTGTTCATGACCTGGCCGTTCATCCCCGATGCGGGGATCAAGACGGCGGTGGTTCTGGCTGCGGCGGCGGTGCTGATCTTCAACACGGCGTCCATCACAGCCATGTTGAAGCACTATGAAGAGGACAAGGAATTCATCTACGGCCTCGACATCAAGCATCTTGATGAATCCCGCAAGAACAGAAGCTGAGCGAGAAAATCAATGGCAAAATACACTCCCCCCGAACAACCCAAGACCATGCAGTGGGTCGACATCATTTTCGTGGTGGCGGCCATTTTCCTTGCGCTGTGGCTGCCGCTGCAGGCTGGCTGGGCAGGCGTTTCACGCGCCATTGAGAAGATCGACAATCCTACATGGGAAGCGCTGGGCCAGACTCCGGCGCAGGTCGAGCAGTGGGTGAAACTCGGCTTCGCTGATGCGGCTGCCGCCCACGACATCATCCAGAACAAGTTCGACTACACAATCAACTGGGTGCAGCTCATCATCATGGCAATCGTGCTCATCGGCTATTTCGTCTTCCTCTTCCGCGCCTCCGATCAGGAGTACAAGGAAGTGATCGACGAAAAATTCAACGGCAAGAAGTAGGAGAGATCAAACATGTGGATGACTGTCGCGAATATCGGCTGGGCGGTATCGGCGGTGCTTGCGCTGTGGATGCTTTATGACTGGTACAAGACCGATACGTCCTATTCCGAAGCAACGCTGACTTCGTCGCGCGAAGGCGAGATTGAAGCAGTTCAAGAAAAGCACAGGGTTTGAGGAGCTGACATGGCAAACGCAACAACAGCCGGTTCGGCCCCCCAAAGAGTATCCCTCTCGCGCGTTCTCGGCCCTGCCCATGTGTGGGCCCTGGGCGTCGGCATCGTGCTGGTGGGTGAATACACCGGCTGGAACTTCGCAGCCGACAAGGGCGGCTCGCTTGCCGCACTCATCATCTGCTGGATGATCGGCCTTCTCTACACCTCGGTCGCCATGATCGACTCGGAGGTGACCTCGACGGTTGCCGCCGCCGGCGGACAATATGCCCAGGCAAAGCACATCGTGGGGCCTTTGATGGCCTTCAACGTGGCGCTTTACCTGGTTTTTGCCTACACCATGCTCGAAGTCTCCAACTGCCATTCTCATTGCCGACACGATCAAATCATACGCCGGTGAAGGCTTTGGCGACTGGCATTACCGCGGCGTCATTGCGACGGTGATTGTTGTTCTGGCCACCCTGAACTACCGGGGCGTGCTGGTGACGCTCAACGTCAACTTCGTCATCACTGCAATTGCCTATCTGGCAATCATCGTTCTGTTCTTCTCGGTGCAGCCGTGGAGCCAAGGCGCCGTGCTGAAGCTGGGCGACATGGTAACGCCCGAGAATGCCCTGCCCTATGGCTGGATCGGCGTGGTTGCCGCCTTCCATTGGGGCGTGTGGTACTATCTTGGCATCGAGGGCACCACGCAGGCAGCCGAAGAAGTGCGCTCACCATCCCGCTCGCTGCCCTACGGCACAATGGCGGGCATGATAACGCTGCTGATCGGCGCCAGCCTGACGTGGTATATCTGCGCCTCGCTGCTGCCCTGGCAGTATCTGGGCTACACCTACTTCCCGCTGCTTGACGCGGGTCGGATGACCGGCAGCAAGACGCTGGAATACATGATGTTCACGGCCACCATCCTGGCGGGACTAGCCTCGGCCAACGGCTGCATCAACGATGCAGCGCGCTCCTGGTTCTCACTGGGCCGCGACCGCTATCTGCCAACGTGGTTTTCCGCCGTGCATCCGAAATACCGGACACCTTACCGGTCCATCGTGTTCCTGGTGCCGATTGCCCTGGCCTTCGCGTTCATCGCGAACCTTGGCCAGGCGATCACCTTCTCGATCCTTTCGGGCGTGCTGCAATACACGTTCATGAGCGTAAACATCATCATGTTCCGCAACAAGTGGCCGCTGGGCACGATCCGCCGGGGATTCACCCATCCGTTCCATCCGATCCCGGCGGTGGTGCTGTTCATCCTCTGTGTCGTGACGTTCTTCGCCATCTTCCTCGGATATGGCGCGCAGCTCACGGCCATGGTGGTGTTTTACATCCTGATGTCGCTGTGGTTCCATTTCTACCGGTACCAGTATGTCAGGCGCGGCGAGCAGTTCACCATGCCGTGGCCGAAGCCAAAGGGTTACTGAAACTATCAATCCAGGGAATGGCCCGCTTGGTTGCGGGCCATTTTCATTGAGGGGCGTTGCATGTGGAGTACGGTGCTTGGACTGGTTGCGCTGGCTGTGCTTGGCTGGCGGCTAGTCGATGTTTTTCGCCGCAAGCAAAGGCAAAAGGCGGCAGCGACTGAATTCCTCTTTGCCGATGTTCTTGAAGTTGTTGAAGAGCCGGTTTTTGAACAGAGGGGAGCTGACGAGTATCCCCGGCTGTCAGGAACCTATCGTGGGTTTCCGGTTCAAATCTATCCCCTTGTCGACACGCTTGCGACTCGGCGACTGCCCGCCCTTTGGCTTATGGTGACGCTGCAGGACAAGCTGCCGGTGAAAGCCCATTTTGACCTGATGATGCGCCCTGCCGGGCCCACGACATTCTCGAATTTCGATCATCTGCCCCATACTATTGAGCCTCCAGGAAGGATTCCCCGAACACGCGGTCATCCGCACCGACAATGCCGAAGACGTGCTTCCCGCTTCCCTGCTTGGGCCACATCTGGAACCCTTCTTCGGACCACGGGCAAAAGAGCTGCTCATCACCCAGAACGGGGTGCGCATCGTGTGGCTGTTGGCGGAAGCGGAGCGGGCCCGCTATGGAGTGTTTCGGCAAGCCGAATTCGGAGAAGTTCAGATCGAGGGCCATCTCGCGCGGGACATTCTGGACAGGCTAATTGCCATTCGCAAAGACATCTTTGGTTGGAGGACTAAGAGGACATGACATCCGGCACCGCGCAACCCCCGCCTCGTACTTCTTGCCGCCATTATCCTGCCGGGTTCCGGCCATGTATTGCAGGGTCGGGCGCAGCGCGGGCTCATGTTCCTGTTCTTCACCATAATCCTTGGCTGGGCCAGCACCCATGTTATGCCGGAGACGGCCAGTTTTTTCGGACGCCATATTGGGGGCATTTTCATTTACGGCATGTCGATCATCGACGCCTACAAGTGGTCAAGGGTGAAATGGGAGCGCGGGAAACACGCAAAAAGTTTGGATTAAGTTCATTTCAATTTATGCAAACCATTCAGCATGCCTTTGTTGGCTTTATTGAGGTGTTATGAACTTCGGAGAGAAAGTTAGATCGGCGCGAAGACGACTAAATTGGACGCAGGATGAGCTTGCCGCGAAGCTTTCGTGTACCAAAACGGCCGTATGCAAATGGGAGGCGAACAAGTCCATACCTGCTCCAGGCAAACTCAAGATTTTATCGGAAGTTCTTGGTATCGAACCACATGTGCTTCTAAAATATAGTGCGATGCATGACAGAAGGGGCGTGCCCTCGTCTAGTGCGGAAAATGCGAAAATTGATCCGCTCCTTTTGCAGGTTTGGCAGAAACTCAGTGCTGAGCAGCGGTCCTTACTAATCCAAATCGCCCTGATTCTTCCAATTAAGCTAAAAGCTTAGTCTCCTTACAATAAAGGGTCCATCGGCTTCGAGCCTTTACCTCATTGGCGCGTGGCCCGGCATCCGGCATTTCTGCCACCAGGAGGATGCCCACTTGGCAGCCAGCGTTCGGCGCAATCCTGAGCGACGAGGAAATTGAAGCAATTTTGGCCTTTATCAAAAGCACCTGGGCCGAGCAGGAACAAATTTATCAGCAACAAATAACACAACAGGCCATTCCCGCAAGGAAGAATGGTCTTTCGACCATCTCAATACCAAGCTGGCGATTGGTCCTCTGTTGTGGACAAACCAGCATCTCGCAATCAACGCGTGACTGTCGCTGTTGGCCCTTAGCGGAAGGACGATTGACCTCGCCTTACGACTGTTATCTGCTCCAAGCGGAAATCGAAAATTAGGTCAGTCGTTCCAGCCTAATTCGCCTAAGTGGCGTTATGGAATGTTCTGGTGATTGAGACCGCTTTGAAGGTTAGATAGTTAGCGTGCGCCAAGCTGTTTTTTTCAGCAACAATATTGTCAAAGCGGCATCCATGCGCCAGAAAGCGCCAGTTCTAATCCGCACCCAGTATATCCAGTGCCATCTTTCGGCAGTGCTCATCACCGGCAGCGACGATCTGGCCAGACCATCCTAGAGATATTGGTTTATTATTCCAATCGGACGCCGAACCACCCGCACCTTCTAGAATTGCAATCGACGCGATTACGTCGAATGAATCGAGGCCAGAATCAATTGCAAGATCTGTACGTCCCGATGCCAGTACTCCATAAGCGTAGCATGAACCGCCGTACTGCACGTACTGAAGTTGCTGTCTCAGTTTGGTAAAACGGACAAGCTCTTCTGCATTCATGAAGTCTGGGTTTGAGCATGTTCCAAGGGCTTCTTTCAAACTGCGACAAGGCCTGGTACGGATAGGCGTGCCATTGCGTTCAGCCATGACGCCTGCGACACCCGCCCACCGATCGTTCGTAATGGGGTGATCGATGATCCCAACGTATGGCAGTCCCTGCTGAGCGAGTCCAATAAGTGTGCCGTAGACAGGAATGCCTGCGACAAATGCGGCCGTACCATCAATAGGATCCAGAACCCAAACAAATTCGGATTGGATGTTCACATTTCCAAATTCCTCACCGAAAATTCCGTGCTCCGGATAGGCTTTCTGGATCATTTCGCGCAGTCGCAACTCGATGGCCTTGTCCGTATTGGTCACGTAGGAAGCGTCGGCTTTCAACCCCACCTCAGGGGATAGCAATGCAGCAACGCGCAGCATAGCACCCGATGCATCAGCAAGATGATGGGCAAATGCCAGTAGTTCTGCGTCAGCACGAGTTTGCATGATAATTAACTTTCGGACAACGAGTTGAGAGACGTAATAATTCGATCTACTTCAATTTCAGTGTTATAATGAGCGAGCCCGATCCGCAATACGCCCTCATCGAGAGGCAAGCCCAACTGGCGCGAGGGTTCATAAGCATAATTGTGACCATGCCATACAAAGACACCTTTTTTGCCGAGAGCGTGCGCCAGGTATTCTGGTTTATGACCTTTAATACGTACTGATACGGTTGGAACGCGCTCATGCATTCGGTTAGGATTGGAAATACCTAAAATTTTCAACCCGCGAATGTTTGAGAGACCACCTATTAGGCGACGGGCCAGTGGCTCTTCATATGCTCTCGAAGCTTCATAGGCCGCTGCGATCTGTGTGCGCTTATCCCCAATTGTTCCAAGTTTTTGACCTAGAACGGCAAAGTAATCGAAGGTTGCCATAAGCCCCGCAAGGAGTTCAACCTGGGGCGTCCCAGCCTCGAATCGATCCGGTAACTCATCCGACACACAGCGCCCTTTATAAGGATAGAGGTCCCTCAATACGTCTTCGCGTCCCCAGAGCAGACCTAGATGGGGACCGAAAAACTTGTAGGAAGAACATACCAGAAAATCGCACCCCAGCGCGCGTACGTCTACGAGGTGATGAGGCGCGAGTTGTACTGCATCGACAAATACCAGTGCACCAGCAGTCTTAGCAACACGCGTAAGGGCCACAATGTCATTGATTGAGCCAGTCATATTACTTGCGTAATTTAGACAGACCAGACGTGTTCGCTCGGTCAGCTCAGCCGCCAGTGCCTCTGGCTCGACTTTCCAAGAATTCAAGTCGAACGGAACCCAGCGGATCACCAAATCCCTATCCTTCGCCATTTGCAGCCATGGCCCCACGTTACCCTCATGTTCCATGCGAGAGATAACGATTTCGTCGCCAGGCTTGAAGTCACGGCAGATGCTGCGAGACAGGTGGAAAGTTAGCGAGGTCATACTCTGACCAATGATCACCTCTCTTGCTGACTTGGCACCAAGGAAAATAGCGGCTTGTTCATGAGCGGTATGCACAATTTCGCCAGCCGCTTTGCTCGTCGCAAAGTGTCCCCCGAGATTTGCGCAACTGTTTAACATCGCGTCCGAAACCGCACGCGCAACGCAGAAGGGCACTTGGGTGCCAGCGGGATTATCGGCGTAAACTCGGGACTGGCCTTTATCCACAACCGAAAGGGATGGAAATAAGGAACGTAATTCGTCGATCGGGAAGTTCATCTTTTGACTCTTGCATCGAGCGCCTGAAAGGCTCGCGACGACACTGCTGCAATGCGCGTTTAGCTTCCATCCCCCCAGAGTATGAGTCGAGTCAGAGCGCCGGTCGAATGGCTCTAGTTTGTGGCCAATCGTAAAGATTTCAAGAAATGGGTAAATAATTCCTGCTGAGTTGCGACGTTCAGTTTGGCGTAAATGTTCTGGCGATGAGACTTCACGGTCGAACGCGAGATTTCCAAATGTAAGGATATTGACTCTCCCGAGTGCCCGCGAAGAATCAGCTGTGCGACTTCGCGTTCCCGGCTAGTGAGCTTGTCGCGCCCAAACTCACGCAGGAGATCGTCGAGTAACAGCGGTGAAACTGCATTCGAGAGGCGAGCGCGAGCCTGGGTCCAATACCCCTTGAAAAGGGCCGAGATTACAGGTTCGATTATGCGCATACGCCTTATAGAATCGTTGTCATAGCCTTCGCTAGCATCGCGTGAGAGGCTTATTTCCAGTAATTCACCGTTAGGAAGTCCAATCGCGACGATCAACTCGGCAAGGCCCTCCGGCCAGCCTGGTGTGCGGTAACCCAGTTCCTCCTCACTATGGATCCCAATCTTAAGTTCGTCGAATACCTTGGCCGAAAAATACGCATCAGGTGCGAGCTCCGTGATTTTATAAACACCTGGCTTCAGGCCGGCGAGAAACCCATTGTAGACCGGATTTAAAACATATGTTGCTTCAGTATAGCGGTTTACGGCTCTCTTGGCTGCCTCGCTGTCGAAATTGTGATGGATACAGTAGGGCGCGGCACCCACCCGATAAACGACCATCAGACCAAACCGAAAAGGCACTATTATTCGGATGGCCTCGAGTAAACGATCGGGAAATTGCTTGTCATTCAGGCAGGCGGCTGTTTGCGCCACACATTCGTTCCAGGCGCCAAAAGTGGCAATAGAGATATGATCTTCCGGTCGCTGGATCATGTGGAGTGTGACGCCTAACCTATGGTTCCATTGGCATTTTTGTACGTCGGTCATGCAAGATTGTGCCTTATTGTGCAGTGCGTCAACCGACTTGTTGCTGTGGACCGTTCCCCGAAGAGTTGGCAATTCATCCCCCTCAGGGAGGATGGGCGCGGAGCCATTTCAATGGGAGATTTCCTTTCAAGGCGCGGTGACTATCAGCGTTCGGCAACCTGCAAGTACGTAATTGATATCTTGCCACCCCTATGAGAAGCTCGAGGCTCGCCATAACGGATTGTCCTTGGAACCAATGATCGGAGAAAGTCATGTTAGCCAAACTAAAATCTCTCATGCTAGGTGCGGCAGTGCTCGTAACACTGGGTGTGGCACCCGTTGCAGCGGAAACTTTACGTGTGGGAATGGAATGCACTTATGCCCCATTCAACTACCGTACCCCCGAAGGTGAATTGGCGGGTTATGATGTGGATGTCGCAAAGGGCGTGGCGGAAATTATCGGCGCCGATCTCGAATTTGTCTGCCAGGAATGGGACGGTATGATCCCGGCTCTATTAGCGAATAAGTTCGATCTTATTGTTGCGTCGATGTCCATTACTGAGAAGCGCATGGAACAGATAGATTTCTCTACACCTTATCGAGTTTCGATAGGCCGGCTTGTGGGTCCCGTTGGAAAGGGTTGGAAGCTGTTCGATGATGCCGGCAAGCCCATTCCGGAGAACTTCAAAGGCTTAAAGGTCGGCGTTGAGCGCGCGTCCACTTATTTCAGCTGGTTTGAAGCAGTCCTTCCTGATGCGGAGTTGGTGCTGTATGACGGAAACGACCCTATGTATCTCGACTTGATGAATGGCCGCGTTGACATGATTATGACCAACCCGATGAAGTCGCATTTGAGTTTTCTAAGTGGAAAAGGTGAAGGCGTAGGCAAATTCGAGTTCGTAAGCCCCGCCATTAACGAAGAAAAGTACTTCGGCCCTGGTGTCGGAATAGGATTGCGCAAAGGCCAGGATGAGCTGAAGGAAAAGATCAACGGAGCTGTGAAAAAGCTTATCCGTGATGGCAAGTTGGAAGAATACGCGTTGAAAATCTTCCCATTCCCAATACACAATGAAGCCTGGGCACAATAGATCCGAATAGTCTGATCGCAGCAGTCATCTGACTGTTGCGATCAGCCCGGCTGCAGCTGGTAGAAAGGAAGGCTACGTGGAATCTGTCGCAGGCTGGTGGGACGATTATGCCTGGGGCGCTGTGGTGGTATTCAAGGTGTTCATCACCTCCTTGGCACTCATGGTAGTCTTTGGGCTTATTGGGGCAGCAGCTAAATTATCAGGCAGTCGCATTGCCCGGCGAGTTGCTGGAGCGTATACAGTTATTTTTCGAGGAACTCCTGAAATCCTCGTGATCTTACTCATGTACTACGGTTCCGCGGTTACGCTAACTGCTGCGGCACAGGTCTTCAATCCGGAAATCAAATTCGTAGACATTCCTCCCTTTTGGGCCGGCACCATCGCTATTTCTCTCGTGGTAGGGTCCTACGCCACTGAAACGTTTAGGGGAGCATTCTTAGGCGTCAGTACCGGCAGTATAGAGGCTGCGCGCGCACTCGGCATGTCAAACTTGCAGACTTTCTTTTATGTTCGCGTACCTGAAATGTGGCGGCTGGCACTGCCACCTTTTGGTAACCACGCACTATCGCTGATCAAAGACACCGCACTTATTTCAATAATCGGCCTCAACGAAACATTGGTCGTGGCTAAACAGGCGACTAGTACAACTGGTAAGCCGTTTACAATGTTCATCGTGGTTGGGGCTATCTACCTCGGCTTCTCAACGCTTGTAACCCTCACCATCATGGGGCTTGAAAAATACGCCAACCGACACTTGGAACAGACTCGCTGATGCTGGATCCATCACTTATAATCGATGCCGTGCCTCGTATGCTGGCGGGAATCGGCTTAACATTTCAACTCCTCGTTTTGTCCGCGGTCATTGGATTGGTGATTGCGGTTGGCTTGCTCTTGATGCGGATCAGTGGTCATTGGTGGCTCTCATTTCCGGCCCAGGTCTATATATATGTATTCCGCGGCACTCCGATCTTGGTACAAATTTTTATAATTTACTATGGCATGCCCCAGTTCGAATGGGTGCGCGCTAGTTTCCTCTGGCCAATTCTGCGTGAACCCTTCGGTTGCGCTATTCTAGCACTGTCTTTAAATACAGGTGCTTATGTTTCAGAAATACTACGTGGGGGCGTTCTCGGCGTAAGCAACGGCTTACTCGAAGCGGGGGCAGCATTGGGGCTGTCCGTGTCCCAACGGTTCATCTATATCACCTCGCCTATTGCTGTGAGACTGGCACTGCCCGCGTATGGCAATGACGTCATCAGTTTGATGAAGGCGACGGCGCTTGCCAGCACCATCACGCTAGCTGATATGACAGGCATAGCACGCACCATAGTTGCCGAAACTTTTGCGCCCTATGAGGTATTTATTTCATTGGCGATCATCTACATGACATTAACTTGGGGTTTACAAAAAAGCTTCGCAAAACTTGAGCGATATCTTGGTCGCTATATGATCAAATGAGAACCAACTTGACCAACAAATCCCAAACTCCAGTGATCCAGGTCCGGGGAGTTAACAAGTTTTTTGGTAGCTTTCAAGCGCTGAAGAATATCGATCTCGATGTGCTTAAGGGAGAACGGATCGTCGTCTGCGGACCGTCCGGATCGGGTAAATCAACCTTAATTCGTTGTATCAATCGGCTTGAAGAACATACCAGTGGTCAAATCATAGTTGATGGTAAGGAGTTGACAGACAAAGTCGACGATATCGACGCCGTACGTCGTGAAGTTGGTATGGTATTTCAATCTTTCAATCTTTTTCCGCATATGACAATTCTAAAGAATTTAACACTGGCACAGCGCCTCGTTCGAAAAACTGCAAAAGGCGAAGCTGATAGGACAGCCATGCTCTACTTAGAGCGAGTAAAAATACCTGAGCAGGCACACAAGTATCCCATTCAATTGTCGGGTGGTCAGCAACAGCGGGTGGCAATTGCGCGTGCGCTTTGTATGAAGCCGAAGATTATGTTGTTTGACGAACCAACTTCGGCACTCGACCCTGAGATGATCAACGAAGTTCTAGATGTAATGACTGATTTGGCGCGCGACGGTATGACAATGATCTGTGTGACTCATGAAATGGGTTTCGCGCGGTCTGTCGCTGACCGTGTCATTTTTATGGACTACGGAGAAATAATCGAAGAGGCAAAACCTGAAGACTTCTTCACACGTCCTAAGAATGAACGCACAAAATTGTTCCTGAGCCAGATATTGAGACACTGAGATGAATTTTGCTTTTGTAATTAACAGTTCGCCAGTCCCGATCCTTTTGGGCATAAATCGTTCGCGTAACGGGCGTTATGGAATTGTGAGGGGAATGCAAAGCAGTCATATCTTGGTTGTGGTCACACCTCTTGCTTTGATTCTAAACGACCATTGCTCGGCGTTTGCTGAGAGTCTGTGGGTCTAGTGCTATGAAGTCTTAGAATATGTGATTCAATTTCTCTCTCAATATCGGGATCCCCAGATTCGAATAGTTGGATCAATTTCTCATGCTGACTGATAACAACTTGGAAATTACGTTCCGATGCTATTTCCTTTCCGAAGATTATATTGACCCGGCGCGCAAGCGCTTCCCAAAGACTGAGAAGGATTTCATTTTCTGAAGCCTTGCAGAATTCATGATGGAAGGCGACGTCGAGCTTGCGGAGTTCCGCCCAATCTGACCAGTGCGAGGCACGCTCCATGCGTGATACATTCTCGCGCAGCAGATCCAGTCGCCGTGGTTCACGCCGGTAGGTTTCCGCCGCATGGCGCGCCGCGATGCGCTCAAGGGCGAGGCGCACCTCGGTGACCTGATCAAAATCCGCCGTATTAAAGGGTGCTACCCGTGCACCATGGTTAGGCACTGCTTTCAGGATGCCCTGGGTTTGCAGAATCTTGATGGCTTCGCGCACCGGCACGCGGCTGATGTTCAGTTGCCCCGCGATATCGGCTTCGACCAGGCGTTGCCCGGGTTGCAGCATGCCTTGGGCTATTGCATTCACCAGGACATCGGCCACTGCATCGGCGAGCGAGCGCTTGCCGTCATTGGGTGCTTCAAAGGCCAATCCCAATGAGGGCAGCGGCGTTTCACCGGCAACCGCGACGATCTTCCTGTTTCTCAGTTCTCTGGGTGCCATTTCGCCTCAAGAAAAGATTCGGGGCCCGCTTTCAAGCATATTATAGCGATTTTGTTATTGTATACCAGTATACTAAATGATATCAAATTCCTGTTTGCTAGATCAAGCGCCCGTTCCCATGGAAGGCAGGGCTGAATTTGATATCCGGTTGTGCCGCTGTTGTCGCGGGCTCCCGTGTTTCGATTGAGATGCTGCCTGAAAAAAGAAGGCTGCGGGTGCCGCTAGGCAATCGTTCCGTTGGGTAATAGGGAGAAGTTTGATGCATAAAAGAAATTTATTGTTCTCGGCAGCGCTTGTGACTGCCATGGCGCTTGGCTTCAGCGCAGCGCCGGCCTTAGCCGCCGGAACGGATGTTCCGGCTGCGGGCCAGAGCGCCAAGATCGATGCGATCAAGGCACGCGGCACAATCAAGGCCGCGGCCATCGGTGAAACGCCGTGGCTGCCGGAAAACACCACAGGCAGCGGCGATCAGTTCTCCGGCCCGGCGTGGGTTCTGGTCAATGAATATGCAAACCGCCTCGGCGTGAAAATTGAAATCGTACCGGTAAGCCACGAAACCAAGGTGCCGATCCTGGCTACGGGCGAGGCCGATATCTCCATCGCGCCCTTGTCGGTAACGCCGAAGCGGTCGGAAGTCGTGGACTTCATCGTCTATTCGACATCCAGCCTTTGCTTCTTCGGACTGGCGGACAATCCCAAGATCAAGGATCTCAAATCAGTCGATGACCTGAACTCGCCTGATCTCACCATGGCGTATTTCACCGGCACGCCGCCGGAAACCTGGGCGCCAACCCGGTTTCCGAAAATGGTTCTGAAGGGTGTTGCGGGCTCCGGCGCCAATGCCCCGGTTGAGGAAATCATGGCCAAGCGCGCCGATGTGGCGCCAATCGACAATGTCGCCTGGCCCCAGCTTGGCCAAGCAGGTGCCCGGCCTCATGGTGTTTCCGCTTGGCGATGACTGCCTGAAGAGCCAGGAAATGGGCACCGATGTGGGCATGGCGGTCGACAAGGCCGATCCTGTGTTCCGCGATTGGCTGCTGGCTGTCTACGGCGAAGTGAAGGACAAGGTCAGCGCCGAAGAAATCCGGATCCTGAAGGGCAACTGACGAAAACTTGGGTGAACGGGCAGGCAATTGCTGGAAGGCCATTGCCTGCCCGGCCCGTAGTTTGCAGAGTGGGGGCCACATCATGACGATCAGTCTTGCGCCATTCATTGACAGCTGGCCGTTTCTTCTCAAGGCCGTTGGCGTCACGCTGTTCATCAGCGTGTTCTCGATGCTGCTTGGCTTCGTTATCGGCGTCATGGTCGGTTCGCTTCGCACCTATGGCGGCAGATTCCTCGATGTGACGCTGGGATTTTATGTCGACACGATGCGGGCCATTCCGCTGCTCGTCATCCTTGTCTGGATCTACTTCGCCTTTCCGATGCTGATCGGCCATTCGATCAATGTGACCGCGGCGGCCATTGCGGCCCTTGGCCTTCATCTCGGCGCCTACATCGCCGAAACGATCCGCGCCGGACTGACCTCGGTGCGCAAGACCAAATGTCGGCGGCCCTTGCGCTGGGCATGAGCCGCACCCAGGCGGTCCGAACCATCATACTGCCGCAAGCCGTCATCCGCATGCTGCCGTCGCTTGGATCGCTCTTCGTGTTCGCGGTCAAGGACAGCGCCATCGCCTCGGTGATCGCCGTTCCGGAACTCCTGCGGCAGACGCAGGTTGTCGCCGGAAACACCTATCGCCCCTTCGAGCTCTACACCGCCGCCATGCTCGTCTATTTCCTGCTGTGCTTTCCCGTGGCGCGCGGCGTGGACATGATTTACAAGCGCGTCGCGCATCTCGGGTCCTCATGACCTTCCAGTGGCATGTCATATGGGAGAACCTGCCGCGCCTGCTTGATGGTGCGGTGATGACGATCTGGCTCAGCGTCGTCACCATGCTCATCGCAATTCCCGGCGGGCTTGCTGCTCGCCTTTATGCGCATGTCGAGATTCAAGGCGATTTCGCTTCTGTCTGCCTGCTTTGTCGAATTCTTTCGCGCGACCCCGCTGATCCTGCAGATCTACTGGGTCTATTACGTTCTTCCGGCCTATTTCGACATCCGCCTTTCGCAGATCGGCACGGCCATCCTGGGCCTTTCCTGCAATATCTCGGCTTTCAATTCCGAGACGTTCCGCTCCGGCATCGTGTCGATCCGAAAAGGCCAGTGGAATGCTGGCCGGGCCATCGGCATGACCGACCGCGCAGATCATGTGGCATATCGTATTGCCGCAGGCGGTGCTTCGCGTGCTGCCCGCCCTGGCCACGACCTGGGTGTCGCTATTCAAGGACACGTCGCTGGTCTCGATCATCTCCGTCGCCGATCTTTCCTATGTCTCGCTGAAGATCAGGTCGGAGACCTACCGCATCCTTGAAGTGCTCACCGCCATGGCCGCGATTTACTGGCTGATGGGCTATCCCCAGGCCAAGCTCGTCGACTGGATACACCGTCGTTACAAGGTTACAGAATGAACAATCGCAACAGCAACAAGCGCGTTGGCAGCGACGTCAAGCCCATATTGGCTTTTGAAAATGTCTCGAAGGACTACGGAAAGCTGCGGGCGCTCGATGGCGTGAGCCTCACGGTCAACCGCGGCGAAGTCATCTGCCTCATCGGGCCATCGGGTTCCGGCAAGTCAACGCTGCTGCGCTGTGCGAATGCGCTGGAAACCCTTGATGGCGGACGGGTGCTGTTTGATGGAAAGCCGGTGGATGTCAGCAACCCCGTCAGCGCCCGCACGGTGCGCCAGCACATGGGCATGGTGTTCCAGAATTTCGAGCTCTTTCCGCACCTCACGGCGATCCGCAACATCACCATTGGCCTGACCACGGTGCTCAAGCTTGATCCAGTCGCTGCCAACGAACGGGCCCGCAAACTTTTGCTCAAGGTCGGCCTGTCGGACAAGGCCGAGTCCTATCCCTCGATGCTGTCCGGCGGACAGCAGCAGCGCGTGGCCATTGCCCGGGCGCTGGCGATGGAACCGGCGCTGATGCTTTTCGACGAGCCAACCTCGGCACTCGATCCGGAAACCATCGGCGAGGTGCTGAGTGTCATGAAGGCGCTGGCCGATGAGGGCATGACCATGGTGGTGGTGACCCATGAAATGGATTTCGCGCGCCGTGTCGCCGATTGGGTCGTTGTCTTTGACAAGGGCCGTATCATTGAAGAGGGGCCGCCGCGCCAGATCTTCGACGCCGCAACGGTGGAGCGGACACGCGATTTCCTGGGCCATCTCGGCTGGCATGGTGAAAGCGCAATCGACAAGACGAAGCCCGCCAAGGCAAAGCGCAAGACAGTGAAAAAACGGGAGAAAAAAAATGTTAGATGAACGTATCGAGCGGGCCGAGGTGTTCGTCGTCGGGCCGGATACGGAGCGCTACACTTGGGCGGAAGGGATGAGCGACCAGTATATGGTCAACATCATCCTGCGCCTCACCACAGGCAGCGGCCTTCAGGGCATTGCCGGTGCGGCGATGATCACCGGCCACGGCTTTGACCGCTCGGTGGGCGAAACCCTGCGCTATCTCCTGCCTGATCTCATGGGCCAGACGCCAGCGGAGCGCGAAGTGATCTGGCACCGCAGCCGCCATCTCGGCACGCCGCTGGTGCCGCAGGCGCAATCGCTCATTGATATCGCGCTGTGGGACATGACGGCAAATTATGCCGGCCTGCCGCTCTACCAGCTTCTGGGAGGGGCGCGGCACAAGGTGCTCTCCTATGCTTCGACGCCGCTTCTTGCCGATAATCAGGCCTATATTGACTACGTGGCGGAGCGTCATGAGGAAGGCTTCAAGGCGGTCAAGTTTCATTGCTGGTGCAATCCGGCGCGCGATCTGCCGATGTGCCAGGCGGTGGCCAAGCATTTTGCCGGCAAAGACATGGCGTTGATGCTGGATGTGGAGCAGCGCTACGATCTTGCCAGCGCCATCAAGGTTGGCCGCGGGATCGGCGAACTGGACTTCAAGTGGTTCGAAGCGCCGCTGGTTGATACGGATCTGGCGGGCTACCGGGAAATCAGGCGGCAAACCACGGTCCCGGTCATTGCCGCGGGCAATACCTGGACCGACCTGCAGCAAATCTTTGCCGCGATCAACACGGATTGCTGGAGTGCTTTGCGGGTTGACGCCACGATTTGCGGCGGCATCACGCCCATCCGCAAGATCATGAGCCTGGCGGAAGCCAAAGGCATGACGGTAGAAGTGCAATGCTGGGGCTATACGCTTACCCAGGCGGCCAACCTTCATGTCATGCTGGCCTTTGGCAATTGCGATTATTTCGAACAGCCGGTGCCTTATCCATCATTTGAATATGGCTCCAACAATGTCATACGCACAGACAAGGAAGGATATGTCCATGCGCCCAAGGGGTCGGGGCTTGGCATTGATGTGGATTGGAAAGCCGTGGAAAAAGCGTCACTCCTGAACTTTGAAGTCCGCAGCTAACATTGAACAAGAGGAAGCCTGGCGATGGGTGATCGGGTCAAGGGCAAGAAGTGCCTCATCTATGGTGGTGGAACGGGAATTGGCCTTGCCTGCGCAGAGGCGTTAGCGAGGGAAGGCGCTGCCGTTTTCATTTCCGGACGGCGCGAAGGTGTTCTCAAAACTTCTGCCGCCAACCTTGGCAAGGCTGGATATGCAGCGGGCGATGCCACTTCGGTGGCGGATGTTCAGTGCATTACCGCAAGTGCTGCTGATTTCATGGGCGGCCTTGATACGATTGTGATCAGTGCGGGGGCGGGCGGCAGAACTTCCATGTTTGATGCGGAGCCCGATGAATTCCAGCGCATCATCGACATCAACATGCGGCCAGTTTTTCTCGCCGTCCGCTATGGAATCCCGCATCTTGTTGCAGCCAAGGCCGCCTCGGTCATTGCCATCTCCTCCATGTATGGCCTGGTGGGCCAGCGCGAGCGGGTTGCCTATTGCGGGGCGAAGGCGGGGGTGAATGGCATGGTCATGTCCATGGCGCTCGATCTTGCAGAGAAGGGCGTGCGCGTAAATGCCATCTGCCCGGGCTTTGTCGAAACGCCGCTGTCCATTGAGGTGGCCAAGGCGGAACCGGATCCAGAAGCGGCGATACGCGCCAAGCGGCTGATGCATCCGATCCCGAGGCCGGGAAAGCTTGAGGAAATGGGTGAACTCGCAGTTTATCTCGCATCGGACCTTTCGGCCTTCATGACGGGACAGGCCATTGCGATTGATGGCGGCTACAGCATCCGCTGAACCACACTTTGCGTCTTCAAAGATCCTCGACGCTAATTGAGCAACTGAGCCGGGCCGCTGCATCTGGTTCAAGTTTTATTGCTGTTGTGTAGCCCTTGGCATTGAGTGGGTTGGACTTTGCGGAAAGATCCCACGGACCATCAAAGGCGGCCGCCATGGGTTCAAGGCCTACGCCGCGATACTGGCCAGCCCAGGGTTCTGAATCTATCCCCCGGTCATGAATCCAGACCATGCAATGGGGCAGTTGCTCCCGATTCCAATCGAGCACCACGCAAAAGCCCTCGCGCGTAAAATTTGCCCGAACCGGGGTGCGCATGCCCGCCATAAGGACAACGTCCTCCATTGCCGGTCCCAATGGCAGCCTCCCGAGATCAACCGTGCCACCATGGCGACGCGGCGCCTGGGCAAGAGCCCGAAATTCTCTGGCTGGCTCGGTTACCATGCGATCTGACTCAATGATGCCTGGATAGGTCAGGCCGAGCGAGAATTCAGCCTCGATCGCCAACTCGCCCGCTATCTCGGGCAAACGCAGGATGGGGTGGAACGCCGCTGGAACAAGTGCCGATCTTCTCGCATTGATCTGAATCTCTATGTCAATGCGTGATTGAGTTTCTGAAAGTTTGATGCGGCGCTCAACAAACTGGATGGCGTGGTCCTGGGGGAAATGAAGTTGAAGAGTTACTTCATTGTGTTCCGATGCAATGACGGACCAATCTTCATTGGCACAGGGACCGTGCAAAAGAGGATTGGCAGGCAGGGCAATGAAATCCTCCCATCCCTCGCTGGGCTGGTTCAACATCCCACTGCCACCGAAAGGCAAACAGAAGAACTCTCCACCAAGCCGGCGCATGTGACCCAGCCTGCCTTGTTCGGGCGTGTCCTGCCAAGTTGGCGTGGCGAAGGGCTGCACCCATTGTCCGTGGCCTAGCAGGAACGCAACATCAGTGAGAAGAGCACCCGTTCTATAGACATTTGCGCGGACCTTCGCTGAGTGCAGGAAAATTGGGGCGCTGCTCATGCCTTGAAGAGGAGATCGGCGGACGGCGAATAGCGCGCAACCTTCTCCCGGTCGAGCGAAATCCCCAGGCCGGGCTTCATCGGAATCTCCAAATAGCCTTCGCCATCAAGCTTGAAGGGCTCCGCAAGAATCCCATCCACATAGGGGCTGCCACCGATGAACTCGACGACATCGACATGGGGCAATGCTGCGGCGAGTTGCAGATCGGCGGCAACGCCAAGTGCCGTGTTCCAGCCATGGCCCACATATTTGATGCCGAATTCCTGGGCCATCCAGGCGATTTTCCGCTGCTCAGAAATGCCGCCAACCTTGGTGGCGTCGGGTTGAACAATATCGAACGCGCCGCGTTGCAGCCATGGCGTAAAGCTTTGCCTGCGGGTGAGCACCTCGCCGCCAGCGATAGGCACGGGGCTTTGCTTGCGAAGCTCGCAGAAATCATCGATGGCATCGGGCTTCAAGGCTTCCTCGAACCAGCCCACATCATAGGCGGCCAGCATGTGGGAGGTGTTGATGGCCCAACGCAGGCCGTTAGGCCAATAGGCGTCACTTGCTCCGGCATCGACAAACAACTGGCTGCTCTCGCCCACGCCGACGCGGGCTGCTTTCACGATGGCTTCGTCCAGATTCCGGTCATCGCGGCGGCCAAAGGGACCCCAGCCAATTTTAAAAGCGCGAAAGCCCTGGGTGCGATACTGCGCGAGCGTGTCGCGCATGGCGTCGGGCTCTTCCATCAGAAGAGAGCAATAGGGTTTCACCCGCGTGCGATAGGTGCCGCCGAGCAGGCGGCCCACCGGCTGGCCCAGCGCCTTGCCCAGAATATCCCACAAAGCGATATCGATTCCGCTGATGGTGTGGGTGAGGGTACCGCCGCGGCCCATCCAGAATGTGTTCTGGTTGAGCTTCTCGCTAACGCGCTCCGGTTCAAGGGCATTCTCATCGGCATAAAGCGGCTCAAGAACCTTGAGGGCTGCTTCGACGAGGCCGCCATTGGTAAACACGCTGCCATGGCCGGTGATTCCGGCATCGGTGTGAACCGCGATGAGCGTGTGAACCGAGTCTTCCGGCTTGATCTCGGTGGACCAGCCGCCCTTGGGTGATTCTCCCAGCAAGGGTGCTGCAACAATGGAACGGATGGAAATTTTTTGCGTGGTCATGTTGATCCTCAGGAAGTTGCAGATTTCCCATCGCTCATAGGGGTGGGTTTATCAAATTGCACCGGCTTCATTCTGTTTGAAGGCGTGCCCGTTGCAGTGAAGCCTTCCCGTGGAGAATGACGTCCATCATCCGTGCCTCCGCGGTCGCTGGGTCGCTTCGGTTGATGGCGTCATATATCTTCACGTGATTTGCATAATCGTCCTCTATCCGGTTTTCGTCGCTGTTCAATGCGTTCTGCTGAATATGAAAGCTGATGCGCAGGAATTCCGCGATGATGTGCCCAAAGCGGCTCAGCATTACGTTGTGGGACGCATGGAAGACCGAGAGATGAAATTCTACATCCGCTTTGGCATAAGCCGCCATATCGCCCATCGCCAGCCGCATCGCTTCGCAATTCTCGCCAATGACCGCTATTTCGTCGAGAGTTGCACGGGTCGCCGCATAGCGCGCAGCGGCCGGCTCCACGAGCTGGCGCATCTCAATAAGATGGGTGAGGATGTCGTTATTAAAATTGTCATGCGCGTGCCAAAGAAGCACGTCTGAATCAAAAATGTTCCAATAGCTCTGGCTGAGAACGCGTGTGCCAACCTTTTGCCGGGTTTCAACTAAGCCTTTCGCACACAGGACCTTTATTGCCTCGCGGATGGTGGTGCGGCTTGCCAGATACATCTCCATGAGATCGGTTTCGCGTGGCAACAGGGTCCCAGGAGGATAGACGTTTTGAACGATGTTTTCCCCGATATTGCTGATAACCCGGCCTTGGATACCCTTGAGGCGGTAGCTGGTGGCCCCTGGTCCCATTGCGTCATATGAGGAGAGGGCAAACTGATGAGGTGGGTTTCCGGCCAGTTCAAATTTCTTGATGACTGTCATTTTACTTCAGTGATCCGGCATGTTCACGTTTCATTGGAAAACCTTCAACTGATCGGGTTTGACGAAAACAGAGTCTTTCCCCCAACAATAATTTTCACATCGACAAGGTATTTCCGGATCGCCCCGGTATCTACCTCAATGCCCAAGCCGGGCGCATCCGGCACTTCAATCTCGCCATTCGCGTCGCGCTGCATTGGATTTTTGGCTATTTCACGGGCCAGTGATTTTGGGGCAGCAGGATACTCACAGATACGGTGCTCCGCCAATCCTGCATAGGGCTGGAGCGAAGCTGAAAGCGCCAAATGCGAGGTGAAAGTGTGATTGACATATGTGACGCCTTTGGCAACCGCATAGTCCGCAACCGCCTTGGCCGGACCGATGCCGCCAATTCGCCCGCAATCAATCTGCACGAAACTGACATGGCCATGGTCAATCAAATTGCGGGCCATGTAGACGTTGTGAGCCGCTTCCCCGCCGGCGAGCCGGATTTTTGGGGTACGCCTCGACAGTTCCTCATATGCGCCATATGCGCTGCCATTGAACGGCTCTTCCAGCCAGGTTGCATTGGCTTTTTCAAGCGCGGGCAGGCGCGCTGCCGCCGCCTCAACATTCTCTCCCCATATTTGCCCCGCATCAATCAGCAGGATGCAATCGGGGCCCAAGCCCTCGCGCGCAGCGGCAAATTGGTCGGCATCGGCGCGGACATCAGCCCGCCCAATCGGCCCCCAGCCAAATTTGGCGGCGGTAAAGCGATCAACGCGCGCTGACTTCGCCCGTTCAAGTGTTTCCTGCGGCGTATCACCAAACAGGACTGACGCGTAAGGTACCTTCTTGTGGGATTTGGAGTAGCCGAGAAGTTTCCAGACCGGTTCGCTGCGGGCTTTTCCCAACAGATCCCAAAGGGCCATTTCAATCCCCGACCAGGTATGGGGGGCCTGCAACATGTCCATGCTGTCCCATTCGATTGCCCGCGCCATCCGGTCAATATCTTCGGGACTGTTGATGGACTGGCCTTCAACCGCTGCGGCTACCGGACGGCATGCGCCATGCGACATCGGGGCAATGTATGCTGCAATGGAGACCAAGGGCGATGCTTCGCACTCACCCCATCCGATATGACCGCCAGCCGACACGCGCACCACAAGCGCATCCTGGCTCCCGTCACCTTCCGTGGTGATTTCGGGCATGGCGAGATAGAAAAAATCAACGGCATCGATCTTCAAAACAAAACTCCCTCTAAAATTCAGGCGCTTCCGGTCAAAATGCCTTCCTCCGGACTTCCGATGTAAGCCAGGCATTTATATTTTAAAAAAATACGATAAAATAAATAAAGTTCACTTGCAAGGGGAGCTGCGTCATGTTCGCAAATTCAAATTCCGACGAAATAATCGCGCATAGTATTGAAATTAAATAGTTTTTATATTTAGATCGCGAGTTTTGAAAATCTGAATGCTGTCCTTAACAAATTGACAAAAAAATAAAAGTACGATTTAATAATTCTGCTCGGGAAAATCCAGTTGTGATTTAGCCGGCGCAATTTTCGAAGAGACTCAGAACAACAGAAATTGGGAGAAAACGAATGACTGTATTGAAAATTTTCACTGCGGCGATTCTCGTCCTGTTCGCAGGGCCTGCGGTTGCACAGCAAATTGAGGGCGTTCCAAATTTCAAAGAATGCAAGGATGGATCGCTTGATAAGGCGCTCACTGACGGAATTACATTGGGGATAAGCCCCAGTCCGCCCTATTCGTCCCTCGATCCCAACACGAAGAAGGCTGATGGCTTGGACGTGGAAATCAACGAGGCCGCACTTGCGTGGATTGGCATCAAAAATGTCAAGTATGAGGTTGCGCCTTTCGGACAGCTTATACCCATGATGTTGTCCAACCGAATTGATGTGGTGGCTTCAAACATCCACCAGACGCCAGACCGGCTGAAGGTCGTCACGTTTACCGGCCCGGCATGGTGGTATGGACCGGCGGTCGTCGCACAGACCGGCAATCCTACCGGCGTTAAGTCATTCGATGATCTCAAGGGAAAGAAAGTTGGGGCGATCGCCGGCTCTGCAGCAGATGAATATTTGCGTAAAATTGGCATCGAAGTCACGCCGTTTCAGGATGACGCCGCCGAGTTCGCCGGTATCAGCACAGGCAAAGTCGATGTTATTCTCGAAGACGATGTCAAGGTGCTTGATTACCTGAAAGCCAATCAAGGCTCGCCCATTGAGATCGTAAAGGGTGTGGCCGTTCCAGAAGAACTTATCTTCAAGTATGGATACGGATATGCGCGCTACGCATTGCGTCCTGCAGACTGCCAATTGCGCCTGGCCTATAGCATGGCGCTGCATGAACTGTGGGGAGCCGGTGTTGTTTCCTCCATACTGAAAAAATATGGCTTGAGCGACAGCAATCTCACATATTTTCCGCTGAACTGATGATCTAGGGACCAGCAGAGTGGCCAGGCGCAGCCTGACCGCTCTGCAATTTTGTCAGGCAATGCAATGGAACTGCTCAATCTTGATGTCGTCCGCGAATATGGCGGGGCCCTCCTGCAGGGACTGGCGATCACTGTTGCACTAACCTTGATTGTCATTACCATGGCCCTGGTGCTGGCCATTCCGGTGGCACTTATCAGAATGTCGCCAAACTTCGTGTTGCGCTCAGTAGGCAGCATTTATGTGGAAGTTATCCGTGGGACGCCGCTCCTGCTGCAGCTAGCATATATCTACTATGTCATGCCCGGATTCGGCCTGAACCTTGATCCGTTCTCGGCTGCCATACTGGGCCTCACCTTGAACTACACGGCCTACATGAGCGAAGTTTACCGCGGCGGCATCCTTGCAGTGCCGAAACACCAGTGGGAAGCAGCCGCCACGGTAGGAATGACAAGAGCCGTTGCTTTCTACCGCATCATACTGCCTCAGGCACTGCGCATCGTAACGCCAACTCTTGGCAACTACTTTATCTCCCTGTTCAAGGATACGGCGCTCGCTTCTGTGGTTACTGTGCAGGAGCTGACCTTTACCGGTCAAATTATCTCGGCCCGGTCATATCAGTATTTCACCATCTATACCGTGACCGGCATACTCTATCTTTCAGTGGGATATCCGGCGGCGCTATTTGTCCGATGGCTCGAAAAACGGGCCGACAGTAGCTACCTGAGAAAAAAACCAAGATGATAGAACTCAAGGACATCCATAAAAATTATGGTTCCGCCGAAGTCCTGCGCGGCATCAACCTTTCAATTTCCGCGGGCGAGGTCGTTTGCATCATTGGCCCATCGGGTTCAGGGAAATCGACGCTTCTCCGCTGCATCAATTTTCTGGAACAGCCCACATCGGGAACAATCCTGATTGAAGGAGAAAGAGCATACTATGACCATGCGGGGTCGGTGCTGAAAACCCGCCCCGAGAAGGACATCGCCCGTGTACGCAGAAAACTTGGCATGGTTTTTCAGGACTTTGCGCTGTTCCCGCACTTGAGCGCCATCGGCAACGTCACCGAAGGGCAAATCTATGGTTTGGGAATTCCGCGGGCTGAAGCCCAGCAGCGGGCCTTGATGATGCTGGAACGTGTGGGCTTGGCCGATCATGGCGAGCACTACCCCGCCGAAATGTCAGGCGGGCAGAAGCAACGCGTTGCAATTGCCAGGTCGCTCGCCCTGTCCCCAAAAGCGATGCTGTTTGACGAACCGACGAGTGCGCTCGATCCCGAGCTGGTTGGTGAGGTTCTCGATGTCATGAAGAACTTGAGCAGTGACGGAATGACGATGGCCATTGTAACACATGAAATGGCATTTGCGCGGGAAGTTGCCGACAGAGTGGTTTTTGTCGATCGCGGAAAAATTGTGGAAGACGGTCCACCAGAATCCGTATTCGACAATCCGCAGAACGAACGAACACAGTCATTCCTGGCGCGGATTATGCGCCGGTCCTAACGCTCATCCTCAGAACGTTGCCGATGCACCGCCGTCGACGCTCAGGATTTGGCCTGTCACATATTGTGAATCGTCGGAGCAGAGAAAAAATGCCGGGCCTGCCATGTCTGCCGGGGTGCCGGCGCGGCGCAGCGGAATGCGGCCATGCTTGACATAAATATCGCGGAACCAGTCGGAATCATATTCATGGGAGCCATCGGGCAGTATCGACATGGGCGTGTCGACGAAGCCGGGAGCAATGGCGTTCACCATGATATCGTAGGGCGCGAGTTCGACGGCCACGGCGCGGGTGAAATTCACGATGGCGCCCTTGGCCGTGGCATAGGCAAGCTGGTTGGGCCAGCCGCGCAGGCCCTGGATCGAGGCAATGTTGAGAATGCGCCGCCCCGCGCCTGATTTCTTGATGAGCGGCACAAAGGCCATGGTCATGCGGATGGCGCCATCCTGGTTGATGTTGATAACGCGCGCATACTGTTCCATCGTCATGGTCTCAATATGGGTGTCGGCCCCGATGGCGGCATTGTTGACCAGAATTTCGCAACGGCCATGAAGGATTTCGACTTTCTTCGCCAGTTCCGCGACGGACGCGTCCTTGCCGATATCAACGGGGATGGCTGCGGCTCTGCCTCCAGCGGCGTTGATCTTTTCGGCGGCAAGTTTGGCGGCATCGGTTTTCAGATCGGCGAGCACGACGGAGGCGCCTTCTTCTGCCAATCTTGCGGCGATGCCATAGCCGATCCCTTGGGCACCGCCAGTAATGACGGCAACGCGGCCGGCCAGCCTTGGTGCGGTGTTGCTCATTTCATTCCTCACTCAATTCGCCCCCGGGCTTCAGCCTCCAGGCTGTCACGAGGGCCAGGATGATTGTCACCAGCAGCACGAGCGTCACCAGTGCATTGATTTCGGGAGTAAAGCCCACGCGCATCATGGCCCAGAGGCGGAGCGGCAGGGTCATCTGGTCGCCGGCCACAAAGGTGCTGATCAGGGTTTCGTCGAAGGACAAGGCGAGTGCCAATACGGCACCGGTGACCACGGCGGACGCAAGGTGCGGCAGGAGCACGTAGCGCAAGGTTTGCAGGCGGCTGGCGCCGAGATCGAAAGAGGCTTCGATGAGAGAGCGGGGGAGGGATTGCAGGCGCGTGAGCACGAGGCGATAGGAGACGGCGAGAACGAAGACCGTATGGCCTACAATGATTGTAGTGATGCCCCGGTTGATTCCCAATTCCGCCGAGGTCACGAGAAGCGCCAGTCCCGTGACAATGGGCGGCAGCAGGAATGGCATGTAGATGACAAGTTCAAGCGCGCGCCTGCCGATGGCACCTTCCCATTCCGTATAAAGCGCCATTACTACCGCCAGCACGGAGGCGACGGCCACGGCGGTCAGGGCGACAACAGCGGTATTGGAGAGGGCGGAGAGAACGCTGGGATTCGACCACAGGGTGAAATAAGGCCCGAAGCTGAAGGTTTCCCAGAGTATCTTGCCGCGCCTGATTTCAACCAGGGAAAACAACGCGCTGATGAAGAGCGGGGCGTAAAGTACGGCAAATACAATGGCGGTGACTGTCCCGGTGGCGATCTTGGCGAATTTTTCTCCGCTGTTGCGCATGATCAGACCTTCTGCCTACTCATGGCAAAGCCTGCCGTTAAAATGCCAGCTAGGGCAGTGAGGAACAGGATAGCGGCCATGGCGGCCCCAAAGGGCCAGTCAAAGGCGAGGCCGAATTGCGAGAAGATCACGCGGCCAATGGTGAAGCCGGTGGTGCCGCCCACCATCTGCGGCGTGATGAAATCGCCGAGCGCCAGCACGAAGACAAACAATGCGCCGGCAACCGTGCCGGGGAAGGACAAGGGCAGCACGATGCGGCGGAAAGTGTCCCATGCGCCTGCGCCGAGATCGATAGAGGCATGCAGAAGCGAGCGCGGGATTCGCTCCAATGCGAGGAATATCGGAAGGATGACAAAGGGCAGGTAGATCACCACCATGGTGATCAGCACGGCACGCTGGTTGAAAAGGAAGAGCTGGCTGGGCTTTTCGAGAAGACCAAGGCTCAGCAGCATCTGATTGACCAGCCCATTGAGGCCGAGCATGGAGCGCAAGGTGTAGAGCTTCACGATGTAGCTCATGAAGAGCGGCACTACCGCAAGCAGCAGCATGAGATAGCGGCGGCTGCCCTTCTGCTGCCAGATGAACCAGGCGATGGGATATCCCACCAGCACCGACACGGCCACAACTTCCAGGCAGAGGAAAATGGTTCCGAGATAAGTCCCGGAATAGGTCCAGTTGCCGAAGAAATTGATGTAGTTGAAAAGCGTCAGCTCGCGGATGATCTCGTGCTTGTCGGTACGGAAAAAGGAGATAAGCAGGAATGAGCCGATGGGCGCCACGATGAAGGCCACGGGCACCGAAGCGATCAGCAGGAAGATCAGCCATCTGGCGGTAAGGCGTGGCAACATGGCATTAGCCTCCGATCACAACGGCATCGGCGGGATTGTAGGTAACGGTGAGCGGCGTGCCCACATCCAGCACGGAAGCGCGGTCATTTCCGGCTAGGCGCATGTTCAGCGTGATGTCAGGCGCGCTCTTGCAGCGCAGCAGCAGCTTGGTGAGCGCCCCGCCGAACATGGCTTCCACCACCTCCGCCGCAATGGACACCTGGCCCGCGCCAAGTTTCAAGGATTCCGGCCGGATTGCGAGCAGCACCTTGGCGCCTGCTGCATGCTGTTTGCTGGCGGCGATGGGGAGGCGGCCCAGGGCCGTATCGACGGCGTCCGCTCCGGCCATTATGCCGGGGATCAGGTTATTGTCGCCAAAAAAGCCAGCGACGAAATGAGTGCGGGGCTGGAAATAGATTTCGCGCGGAGTTCCCAGTTGCTCGATGCGACCCTGGCTCATCACCACGATCCGGTCGGACATGGTGATGGCTTCGTCCTGGTCATGGGTGACAAAGATGAAAGTGGTCTGGATGCGGCGCTGGATCTGCTTAAGGAACACCTGCATCTGGCGGCGCAGCGTGGCGTCAAGGGCCGCCAGCGGTTCATCGAGAAGAATGACCTGCGGCTCACAGACGATGGCGCGGGCGAGAGCCACGCGCTGTTTCTGGCCGCCAGAAAGTTGGGCGGGGAAACGGTCCTGCAATTCAGACAGACCGACGATGTCGAGCGTCTCGGCAATCAGCTTGCGGGCGGCTTCGGGGGCGCGGCGCTGCACCAGCGGCCCATAGCCCACGTTCTGGACCACGGTCATGTGCGGAAACAGGGCATAGTCCTGGAAGACGGTGTTGAAGGGGCGGCGGTTTGCCGGTGCGTCGGTGATGTCCTTGCCTTCGAAGAGAATATTTCCTCCCGACACTTCGGAGAATCCACCGATGAGGCGCAGCACGGTTGTCTTGCCGGAACCGGAGGGCCCGAGGAGCGTCAGGAATTCTCCATTGGCCACTTCAAGAGATAGCGGATGAAGCACTTCCTGATGCGCATAGCGCTTGCTGACGTTCCTGAGCTCTAATCCCATTACCCTCTGCCTCTTCACGAGGCCTTATAGCGCTTTACCACATCCCAATCGACCTCCACTCCGAGGCCGGGTTTGGTCGGCAGGGGGATGGTGCCGTCGGCGCGGAAGACAAGCTCTTCCTGGGCCAGTTCGCGCCTGAGGCGCTCATTGCAGAGTTGGGGCGGCAGATATTCGATGAAGGCACAGTGATTGGTAACGAAAGCCAGGTGCGCCGTTGCCGAAATTGAGATGCCGGTTTTCCAGCAGTGGGGCACGATAGTGCGGCCCCGCGCCTTGGCCATATCGCAGACGATTTTAGCTTCGCCGATGCCGCCAACACGACCCACATCGGGCTGGGCCACCTGAACCTTGCCGATATCCATCAGTTCCTCGAACTCAAAGCGGGTAGCCAGCCATTCGCCGCAAGCGATGGGCATGGGGGCGCGCTCCACAAGCTTTGCCATCTCATGGACGTTATCGGACCAGATCGGCGTTTCGAGGAAGTAAACGTTGAACTCGGCCCAATCCTTGATGACTGAAAGGCAGGTCGCGGCATCTTCCCAGAGATATTGCACGTCGACCATCAGCGTTATGTCATTGCCGATGGTCTTACGGACGGCGGCCAAAACATCTGTGTGGCGGTCATAGTTTTCGCGCATGCCGCCGTGGGCGTAAGGCCCGTTCATGGTGATTTCGGTCTTCAGGGCCTTGAAGCCCAGTTTCTGGGCCCGTCTCAGCCGAAAGGCAAAGCGCGTCGCGGTAGTCCTCGAAGCGCCCGCCGGCCGGCTGGAGTGAGGCATAGGGCGTGATGAAATCCCGCGTCGCGCCACCGAGCAGGGCGTGGACGGGCTCGCCCACGGCCTTGCCGCACAAATCCCAAAGCGCCATTTCGACGGCGCTGAGAGCATGAATGACCATGCCGCGCCGGCCATTCATGGCGGTTCCCAGATAAATCTTCCGCCAGATGTCGCCGATCTCAAAGGGATTGGCGCCGATCAGCATGTCACGGATTGAAAGACCCATGGTGTGCGTGCCTGGCGCCTCGACGCAAGCCTTGGCCATCCAGGGGTTGGCATCGCATTCGCCCACGCCGGAAACACCGCCATCCGTGTGAATAACGACGACGAAGCTGTCCTGCGCTGAAGAGGTGTTTCCCTTGTCATAATCTGGAGCCAGAAGCGCATGGCATTCTATCCCGGTGATCTTCAGGCGGGGCGGGGCCGATTTCAGTATGGGGGAAATGGTCTCAAGGGGCATGGCGCTTCCAGTTGTTGCAAGGAAAAGACGGCCGGGACATGCATATCCCGGCCTGATTGGAGATCAGGAAAACTGAAAAATCAGCCTGCCTTGATTTCATTCCAGAGGGCAACACGCTTCTCGTAGTTTTCCGCTGTCTCGAGCCACGACAGCTTGTCGCCATAGGTGAGCTTCGCTGCCGTGTTGATGTCTGGATTGGTGGTGTTGCCGTAGTTCAGCTTCTCGGTAAGGGCCTTGCCAACGGCTGCATCCATGCAGGAATTGACCCAGGCATGGGCCAGTTCGCTGTCCTTCACGCCGGCGCTGAGTTCCCAGCAGTCGAGCCAGCCCACAGCCTTCTCCTTGGGGATCGTAAGCGCCGCCTTGACGCCTTTCTTCAAGAGGGCGGGCACCTGCGGCTCGCCCATGGAATACATCAGCTTGATGCCATTCTGGGCAAAGAGGTTCACACCGTCATCAAAGCCCGCATAGTAGCTGAGCGACAACTTCTTCTGATCGATCAGCTTCTGCTTGATCTTGGCGAAGTCATCATCGGTGAGCTGGTAGGGATTGGCGGCACCCACGATCAATGCAGCAACCGTGATTGAATTGTTGGCGTCATCCATCCAGAGCATCTGCTGGGCGTACTGTGGATCCCACATCACCTCCCAGGACTCGGGCGGTGCCGGGAAGGCTTCGGTGTCATAGACGAGGGGCAGGGAGCCCCAGGCAAAGGGCATGCCGTAGCGGTCGTCGCCACGCATCACTGACTTCACGGAAGCAAATTCCGGCGCCATGTTCTTGAAGTTTGGAACCTTCGCCATATCGAAAGGCTGGATAAGCTTGGCATCAACATAGCGCGGGAACAGCGAGGTGTCGAAAGACACGAGATCGAAGTCCGCCCCTTGCGAGCCCTGCATCTTGGCGAACATTTCATCGGCGGAGCCGGAATAAACGATGTTCACGGTGGCCCCGGTGGTTTGCTTGAAGCCATCCAGCCATTCCGGTTCGGCGTAGCCTTCCCAAGTCAGCATCCGCAGTTCTCGGCCGGCGGCGCGGATGATGGCAGGCGCGCCAAGGGTGGCGGCCATGGTCACAGCGGAGCCAACGAGAAGATTCCTACGGTTGAGTTTTGTTAATTTGGTCATGAGCTTCCTCCTTTATTTGCTGGCCCGCGGTGCGCGGCCCAAGCTGTTATCCCTCATTTTGTGCAAGCCTGACTTCATGCGTTCAAGTCTTGCCGTTGAAGCGCAGAACCATGCGGTTTACGCTTCCAGTTTCAACAAGGGCGATTGCCTCGTTGATCCGTTCAAATGGCCAAACCTCGGACACCAGCGCCTCGAGGTTCAGCATCCCGTGCTTGACCAGCCGCAGGACTTTCGGAAAATCAATCATCGGGCGCGTCGAGCCGTAGCTTGAGCCGATGACGCGGTTTTCATCCTGTGCGATCCAGTAGGGCGGAAAGCCCGCCATGGCATTTTCCGTTGGCTGGCCAATGAGTACGGTGGTTCCGGCACGCCTGGTGGCCTTGTAGCAAAGCTCGGCGATTTCGGTCCGGCCAGTTGCCTCGAAGGTGAAATCGGCTCCGCCCCCGGTGATTTCGCGCACCGCCGCCACTGGATCGCCGCTTGAGGCATCGACAAAATGGGTGGCGCCGAAACGTCGGGCCTCGGCTTCCTTGTCGGCGCGGACATCCACCGCCACGATGGGTAGGGCATTGCAGAGCTTTGCACCCTGCACCACGCTGAGCCCCACACCGCCGCAGCCGAAGACAGCAACGCTATCGCCGGGTCTGACCTCGGCTGTGTTCAGGGCCGCGCCAATTCCTGCAAGCGCACCGCAACCCAGCAGGCAAGCCTGTTCGGATGACGTTTCCTGATCAATCTTGATGGCGCCATTGCTGGGCACAACGGTGTATTCGCAGAAGGAAGAGACGAGGCTGAGATGATGGATGGGCTTGCCATTCTCTTCGAAGAATCGCGTGGTGTTGTCCCACATGGTGCCAAGTGCTGCGGCGCGGGCCACTTCCTCACACAGCACGCTGCGGCCAACCACGCAGAAGCGGCACTGGCCGCAGGAGGGCGTGAAGGTTAGCACAACCTTTTCGCCGATCCGGCCCTTGGACACGCCAGCCCCCACGGACTCAATGATGCCGCAGGCTTCGTGCCCAAGGATGACCGGCTTCGGGTGAACCCAGACACCGCGCAGATAATGGATATCGCTGCGGCAAATTCCGGTGGTCTCGATTTTGACGCGCACTTCCATTTCATGGGGATCGTCGATCATCACGTGGCGCAGGTTCAGCACATCGCCTTCGCCCGGTTCATCGCAAATTGCCGCCAGTATTTTCAGCTTTGCCATTGCTGTTTCCTCAGATCATTGTCATGCCGCCATCGACCGGCAGCACGACGCCGGTGATGAAGGCGGCCTGGTCGGAGGCGAGAAAGAGGGCAGTACCTGCCACTTCCGCAGGGCTTGCATAACGGCCCAGGGGATGAAGTCCGGCCAGAACCTTCATGCCGCTTGCTTCGCCGCCCTCCATGCCCGAGGCATAGCCGCGGGTGAGCGGCGTATCGATCACACCGGGGGCAATGGCATTGGCGCGGAGGCCAGCCTTGGCATAGTCAGCCGCGATGCAGCGGGCGAGGTGATGAAGCCCGGCCTTAGCGACGTTATAAGCCACGTCTCCTTCCCAAGCCACGAGTCCGGCGACGGAGCCGATAAACGTCACGGAAGGTTTGGTGCCTTTCAGCAAGGCCGGTACGAGTTTCTTTGAAAGCCGGAAAGCTGCGGTCAGATGCAGCGCCAGCATGCGGTCCCACGTGTCGTCGGGCGTTTCGTGTGTAGGGGCCGTCTGTGTCACATCAATTCCGGCGCAGTGAACGAAGATGTCGATTCCACCTAACGCGCTGATCACTTGATCTGCGGCGCGGTCCGTTGCAGCGCGGTCATTCAGATCTGCCTGGATCACGACAACGCGCTGGCCGTTAGTTGCCAAACGTTTTGCGGCGGCCGCTGCTTGTTCGGAATGGCGCGATGCGCCGATCGCCACATGGGCGCCTTCCTTCACAAAGGTTTCGACGACGGCAGCGCCAATGCCGCTTGATCCGCCCGTTACATAGGCGCGCCTACCCGCCAGCAATCCCGTCATTTCCTGCTCCCTGCAATCCGCGAATTGAATTCTCTCGCTCTTTGTGCTAATTGTATACAATTATATGAGTTAGGCAAGTGACAAAAGTGCGGTAGAAGGCGTCATGACTAAAGTTGAATCGCTCCCCTTGTCGTTTCCACCGCCGTTGAGCATGGCCCGGATGGCGAGCCTTTCAGAGCAGGCTGCGGACGCCATTGTCACGGGGATTTCCGCGGGCGCGCTGAAGCCGGGGCAACGCCTTTACGAGACGGAACTAGCTAGCCTTCTTAGCATCAGCCGGGTTCCGCTGCGCGAAGCCTTGAAGATTCTCGAGTCGCAGGGCATTGTCGAAAGCATCCCGCACCGGGGCACGCACATTGCAAGTTTTGATGATCAACGCATCGAACAGATTTGCGAATCGCGGGTTGCCCTTGAGAAGATCGCGCTGGCCACGGCAGTGCCCATTTACCAGTCAGACCCAAGCCTGTTTGCAAACCTCGACCGGATCATTGCTTCGATGGAACTGTCAGCCGAGCGCCTAGAATGGATCGAGGTCAGCAAGGCCGATCTCAGTTTCCACCGGGAAATCTGCCGGGTCTCGGGAAATGAAATCGTGCAGATCCTTTGGGAGACCTTGGCCCGCCACGTTTTCATTATTTTTGGCCATGAAATTCGCGATGAGCGCGACGCCAAGGTCATGGCGCCGCAACACCGCCGCCTGCGCGATCTTCTCGCCGCCGGTGAGGTGCAGGCTTTGCGCGAAGAAATCGAGTGGCATATTTTGCGGGTCCGCCGCCGGCCTCTGTAAAGACGGCGTTTAAATGCCTGAGAAGAGCAGGCGGATCGGCCGCAAAGGCCAGCTGCGAGTCGGTATGCGTGTAGGCTGTGGCCTGCAACTGTGCCCGGAGCTCGGCCCTTCATGTTGACAGCTTCGAATGGCCGGCGTGCTCGAAGAAGTCCCTCATCGCTTTCGGCGGTTTCGATATTGATTAGCTGATCATTGCTAGCTTTAGCGGCTATTGGGTGCATACGATACCCATGGCAATTCCGGGGTCAACCAGTCACTATCTTGATCTTGCACTTTGAAGGAGTCAGTGGAAAGTACATCACTTGATTAATCCTATCAATCTATGATATGCTTTTTCGTAGTTTGAGGAGGCTTACTTGAGAACAGTCGTAAAAACCGGCCTGCCCGAGGATGACTCGCCCATCGAATGGGCGATATGCTCGGAAAACAGTGTGTTTACGGCGCAGATACCCATCCGCGCCGATGGTTCGATCGAAACCGGAAGCCCTTATCACCAGGCGCTACTCACCTTTCAGAATCTCAAAAAAACCGTCGAAGCGGCGGGCGGCACCATGGCCGACGTGACTCAAGTGATCGTTTACCTCACCACGAAGGATGCGTTTGCCGACATGAATAAGGCATTCGCCAGCGCCTTTGAAAAGCCCTATCCAAACCGGGCAACCCTGATCGTTGCCGGCTTGATGGTTCCCGGCGCTTGCATTGAAATCACGGCCACTTGCCATCTTAAAAAATAGCCGGCGCTACTTTAGACGGAGTTCGGTGGCAATGCCATTGGAGTTGGCGAGGAAGTTGTAGGGCGCCAGCACGAGCTCATGAGAAATCTGCATGGCTTTCACCGCGTCCCTCTGGGCGATTGCCTCAGCTAGGGCGCGATGCTGTTTCAATCCGCGCTCAAGCGCCTTTTGATCCCATGAGGTCGCCACCACTTGGATTTTCATAAGGGCTACGATCAGGGATCCTAGATGCATCAAAACATCATTGTGCGATGCCCGTATAATGGCCTGATGAAACACGAGATCCATTTCCGACATGACGCCGAGTGGTTTTCCAACGCAGGCTTCAAGATCCGCACAGGCTGAAAGAATGGTCTGCACTTCGGCATCGGTAGCTCTCAGCGCTGCGAGGTAAGAAGCCTTGGGTTCGAAGATTAGCCGGAATTCAACAAGGCCCATGGCGTGTTGCAGTTCCTGGCCCGACTCATTCACCCAACCCAAAACGTCCTTGTCGAGAAGGCTCCATTCTTGGCGCTGCAGCACGCGTGTGCCGGTTTTTGTCCGCACCTCAACCAGCCCTTTTCGTTCGAGAACCTTTATCGCTTCGCGAAGTGCATTTCGGCTGACTCCAAGTTCGGCGGCGAGCGTTGCTTCGTTGGGTAGAACCTCGCCTCCAGGAAAATCGCCACGCACAATTCGGACGCCAAGCGCATCGACGATATGATCATGCAAATTCGCACGGCGCATAGAGGCGCGGAGCGCGTTGAGCGGGGTAACTGTTGCGCCAGACATTGGCTTTCTCCGGAATAAGCGGCTTGATTAATCCTATCATTGTATGATAGGTTTTTGCAATGCCTCAGCGCTTCTGTCACCGTCGTTTGTGCCAACACCGGTAGGGAAATGGAGAGATACTTCACATTTTTACTAGGCGGCGTGTGGGTCAGCGTACAGGCGGCAACGGGAGCGCTAATCTTTGCCACTCTGCTTGGGCTTTTGCTGGCGCTCATGCTGCTGAGCCGCAATGTTTTTCTCTTTTATATCGCCCGCGCCTGGGTCGAGCTTATTCGAGGTACACCAGCCCTTGCCCAGCTCTTTATCCTTTATTTCGGTTTGGCGGATTTCGGGCTCAGAATGCATCCCTTAGTCGCGGCCATCATTGGCCTTGGAATTAACGGATCTGCTTACCTGGCGGAGATTTTCCGCTCTGGCATACAGGCTATTGACCAAGGCCAGACGGAGGCGGGGAGGTCATTGGGTCTTTCACCTTTTTGGATCGCCTATGATGTGGTGCTGCCCCAGGCTGGCCGCATCATGGTTCCGCCCTTCGTCAATTATGGTGTTCAGCTTCTCAAGGACACCTCGCTGATAGCCTCCATTGCCGCGCCAGAAATCATGTTCCGGGCGCGCAACCTTGTCATGGAAACCTACGACAGCATGACAATCTATCTTCTCGTGGCCGCACTTTATCTCAGCATCAGCATTCCGTTGTCGCAACTTGCCTCCTATCTCCAGACTCGTTCCATGGGGGCCAGCCAATGACGAAGTTCTGGGCTGACTTGACAGCCGGTTTTGCCGATTGGATGCCGCAATTACTGTGGGCCTGCCTGCAAACGCTGCAACTGACGGTGCTGACATTTCTTGTGGCGGTTCCCCTTGGACTCATCATCGTGTGGATGCGGCTGTCGTCTCACAGGCCGCTCAAGTGGTTCGCGGTTGGGCTCATCGAAGTGGCGCGGGGAACGCCGGCTCTTGTCATTCTGTTCGTGGTCTATTTTGGATTGCCAAGCGCCTTTCCGGGCCTGAGCCTGAATTCGCTTACCGCCGCCGTGGTGGGCCTCGGGCTCCAGGGCGGGGCCATTCTTGCCGAAATTTTTCGTTCAGGCGTTGAAGCCATCGACCGGGGCCAGCGCGAAGCCTCCCTGACGATTGGCCTTACGCCACGTCAGGCGATGTTCGACGTCATCGCCCCGCAGGCGTGGCGCATCGCACTCCCGCCGGTGGGGAACTATGTGGTGGGCCTTCTGAAGGATACGTCAATCGCCTCCATCATCGCCGCACCCGAGCTTATGTTGCGGGCCAAGGATCTGGCGTCCTCAAGTTTCATGCCGATGCAGCTCTACGTGCTGGCAGCGCTTCTTTATTTCCTGATGAGCTATCCCCTTTCACAATTCTTCCGTCATCTTGAGCGACGGGTGATACCGGTCCGGCGTACCCAATAACAAGAAACGTCAATGACGAAACGCCACGTTAAGGCAAAAAAACAAATGGAGGATTACATGGACACCAAACTAGGCCTTTTCAGGCTTCTCAAAGTTTTCTGCATTGCAGGGGCCGTCGCCTTTCTTGGCAGCAGCGTTTCGCTGGCTGCCCCGCCAAAGACGATTACGCCGGGCAAGCTCACGGTTGGCTTCAACGGCGACATGCCGATGACCGGCCTCAAGGACGGAAAACTGATCGGCACGGATGGCGAACTGCTTGCCGCGCTGGCCGAACGGCTTGGTCTTGAAATCGAACCGAAGCAGATGGAATGGTCGGGCGCCATCCAGGCTACCAAGCAGGGTCAGGTCGACCTGATGCTGGGCAGCATGGGCTGGACCGCCGAGCGCTCCAAGGTCTTCACGATGACCGATCCGATCTATTACTTCAGCACCACGCTGCTGCAGAAGAAGGAAAACAACTTCACCACCTTCGACAGCATGAAGGGCCACACCATCGGCACCGTCACCGGATTTACGCCGATCCCGGAAATGAAGACCATACCGGGGATCACCGAGGTGAAGCTCTATGACACCTCCGATGCGGTCATCCGCGATATTTCGGCGGGCCGGCTCGATATGGGCGTGCTTGATCCGACGTTGGTTGAATATGCCTTGCTGCAGCATCCGGAATGGGGTCTGCATCAGCTTCCTCTGACGCCGGAGCCTGCGACATATCCGATCATGTCGACGAAGTATTATTCGATCATCAGCGTCTGGCCGGAGAACAAGGAATTGTACGAGGCCTTGAATGCCGAAGTGCAAAAGGCCTGGGCCGAATGCCTGAACGTCAAGGTGATGAGCAAGTACGGCCTGGGTGCCGACTACTGGTTCAAGGGCCCGGATCCGGACTATCGTGCCGGTGTTGACCGCCCGGCCGACTGGAAGAGCCCCGCTGCAGCAGCAAGCTGCTTCGCCCAATAATGCAAAAGCGCGGCAACAAGCACTGTTGCCGCGCTTAATTTGCCGAAAACCAAGTGAATAGATGACCGATCTCGTCAACATAATTGGCCTTTGGAAAAGTTTTGAGCATCTAGATGTGCTCAAGGGCATTGATCTCTCCGTGGCCAGCGGCGAGCGGGTTGCCCTGATCGGCCCCAGCGGGTCTGGCAAGACGACACTGCTGCGCTGCATCAACCATCTTGAACGGCCAACGCGCGGAAAAATCCTGATCGACGGCATGCCGTTCGGAGTTTCCACGGGTCCGGGCCGCGAGGTAAACCTTACCGACAAGCAGATGGCCAAGGATCGGGCCAACATTGGTTTTGTGTTTCAGCGCTTCAATCTGTTTCCGCATCTTTCGGTACGCGATAACGTAACTTTGGCGCCGCGGCGGGTCCGCAAGATGTCCAAGGCCGAAGCTGACGAGGTTGCGATAGCGGTGCTTACTGAGGTAGGGCTGCTCGACAAGCTCGATGAATTTCCCAACAAGCTTAGCGGCGGCCAACAGCAGCGGGTGGCTATTGCCCGCGTGCTGGCGATGCAGCCGAAACTCATTTTATTCGACGAGCCCACTTCCGCATTGGATCCCGAACTTGTCGGTGAAGTCCTCAATGTCATGCGCAAGCTGGCGGAGCAGGGGCGCACCATGATGATCGTCACCCATGAAATTGAATTTGCCGGAGATGTGGCGGACCGGATCATTTTCATGGCGGACGGCCTTGTCGTGGAAGAGGGCCATCCAAAGGACATTCTGCGCAAACCAAAACAACAACGCACCGCGGCTTTCCTCAGCAAGCTGCTGCACCGGAATTAAGGAAACAGGACAGAAAATGAAAATCACGAAGCTTGAAGCATTCCCCATCAGCATCCGCTACACGCGCACCGAAACCAGCGCCTTGATCGCCCGCGAAGGCGTGACCGACGTCATCGTAAAACTTACGGCGGATAACGGATTGGTTGGCTGGGGCGAAGCTTGCATGAACAGCGAAACCGTGGGCATTCAGAAAGCGGTGGAGGCGGCCGCACCCTTTGTGGTTGGACGGAATCCCTGGGACACGGAGCACATCGCCCGCGATTACTTTATTGGCGGCGGATGGCAATTCCAGCCCATGACAGGCAGCTTCGCCTTTGCCGGCATCGACATGGCGCTGTGGGACCTCAACGGCAAGGAAGCGGGCCAGCCTATCTACCGCTTGTTCGGTGGGGCGCAGCGGGAAAAGGTGCGCTATTTCTACTATTTGCATTGGGGCAGCCGGGATGACGTTGCTGCACAATGCGATGACGGCATTCGCCGGGGATATGACACGTTTTATTTCAAGGTGGGTTATGACACCGCCAAGGAAGAGCAGCTGCTGGAAGTGATCCGCGAGCATATCGGCCCCGGACGGTAAGCTTCGCATCGATGCCAACCAGGCCTGGACCGTTCCGCAGGCAGTTCAAACAATCGATCGCTGGCACCGCCTGTTCAATATTGATTTTGTCGAGGGGCCAGTGCCGGTGGAACCCATTGAGCTCACGCAGGATGTGAAGCGCCGGATTACGCCATCGATCTGCGTAAATGAAGGCCTTTGGAAATATTCCGATGCGCTGCGGCTATCGCGCAGCCGGGCAGGTGACTATCTCTGTTTCAGTCCATATTGGGTTGGCTCGCTCCGCCGCTTTTCGACGGTTGCCCACGTTGCTCACCACGAAGGGCAAATTGTCTGCAAGCATACGCATGGAGAATTCGGTCTGGCTGCGGCTGCGGGCCAACACATGATGCTCTGTACGCCCAACTCGGACTGCGGCAACCAGCAGACGGCGCAGATGATGGAAGATGATATCCTCACGCAGCGCATTCCCATCATGGACGGACCGGAATGGGGCCGGATCGAAGGGCCAGGGCTGGGCGTCGAGGTCGACGAGGACAAGCTCAAGAAATATCACGAGGCTTACCTGCGCAACGGCGAATTTCCTCCTTATGGGGATCGCTTTTCGGCGAAACCCTAGGCTAGTTTGATTAGTAGTCACTTCAATGGTGCTTTATAGCCAGGAAACTAAGATCCATTTCCGGACAGGGCAGCACAGCCGCTGTTTTGTGGGGGTGCGGGTTAACAAGACGTCAGTTTAGCAGATATTTTATCAGTAATGCTCTTATTCGATATGGCAAACGGCTTGAACCGTAATAATGATAGATCGTTTTTGATTTTGTTGCCAATGAAGTGCTGTTCGCATAACTAGGCATTCTGGAAAGAGCCTGGGTGATCACCCTATTCTATGGCCTCTGAATTCAACAGCCCAGCACTAAAAACATCTGAAGCAACGCGGGATGAATGTCAGATACGGTGGAAAGATTGATAGAGCTGTGTGAAAGCAGCGAATTCGTGAGGACGATATCCATCAATAAGCCTCTGACAAGCTTATAAAAATTCAAACGTCTATTCTTTTATTTTCCGCGATAGCCGAATTTCACAAGACCGGTGCGCATCAGCACATACATTACGGCGAAGATGAGAAAGACAAAGCCGTTGGTGAGTGCCGCAAGGGCAAAGAGCTCCGGCCCGAGGCCAAAGCGCAGTGAGCCCCAGGCGACCGAGGGCAGGGTCGGTATGGCGCCAAGATTGTAGAATGAAATCTCGAGATTGTTGAAAGCCAGAATGAAGCTGATCAGGAAGGCGCCGAGCAGGCTTGGCCAGATGGTGGGCAGCGTCACTTCCCAGAAGCAGCGCGCAGGACGCGCGCCGAACACCATGGCCGCTTCGTCCATCTGCCAGTCGTAGCGGACGAGTTGCGACAGGATGATGAGGAAGGAAAACGCCATGCCTTCCACCGCATTGGCGGCAATTGCCGAGAACATGTTTCCGGGCAGCCCGAGAATGCGGGCATTGAAGGCCAGCGACGAGATGCCGATGAGAAGCTCCGCCACAAACAGCGGCGAGAGGAAGATGACGATGATCAGGGTGCGCCGCTTTGACGGATAGCGCAGGATGCCGATGACGCCGGCCGTTGCGATCGCAGTCGAAATAATTCCGCTGCCCAGGCCGATGATCAGGCTGTTGATCAAGGCGTCGGAATAGAGCGAGTTGCTGACCAGATCGGCATAGGCCTGCGAGGTGAAGCGACGGGGGAAAAGGCCAGACGATGTCTTCGGAAAACGAGGCGTAGATCACGTAAAGGATCGGCGCGTAGAGAAAAACGTAGAGCAGGTTGAGCAGCCCCGCCATGGGCCTGCGCCGCCATCTCGCCGTCCTGTCGGTAACATCGATCACTATTTGCCGACTCCCGTGAAGCCGCTGCGCCGCAAATCAATGGTCAGCTGCATGATGGCGATGACGAGGAAGGAGAAGATGAACATGACAACGCTCATGGCCGATCCCAAAGCCCAGGTTCCGGTTTCGCCGAACTGCTGGGACAGGCTCATGCCGAAGGATGTGGCGTTGGGGCCGCCGAGAAAGCGCGGCGTAATGGTGGATGCAAGGCAGGGAATGAAGACGAGCACCGTGCCGATCGAGGTGCCGATCCAGTTCAGCGGCCAGGTTACCTCAATGAAGGCGCGAAACGGTCCAGCGCCATTGATCTTGGCGGTATCGAGCAGGGCGAAATCGAAATTCACCAGCGACAGGTAAATGGCCGTCACCATGAAGGGAATGTAGAGATAGATGTGGCCGATGGTGGCGGCGAACTGCGTGTACATCAGCAGTTTTATCGGCGCGAAGCCCGCAAGTCCCAGCGTCATGTTGATAAGGCCGCCGGGCCCAAGGATGCCTTGCAGGGCGGCGATGCGCAAAATGACGCCGGTGAAAAACGGTGCGGCGAGCAGAAGCACCAGCAGCAGCCGGTAGCGTCCGCCATGCCTGGCAATGTAATAGGCAACGGGCCAGGCGAGCACGAGGCAGATCAACGAGGTCACTGCGGCGCTCACAACCGAGCGGATGAGAAACGTGCGATAGGCAGCCTCGCCGAAGAGAACCCGGTAGTTGTCGAGATTCCAGTCCGCATAGAGCTCATAGCTCTCGGTGCGCCAGAAGCTGAACATGACGACGGTAAGCAGCGGCAGGAGCAGGGTGATCACGATGAAAATCGTCCCCGGTCCGGTGAGAAGAACGAAGGGCGTCAGAAAGTCGCGCCAGGTGCTGTCAGGTTTCATCACCGCCAATCATCCAAGCCTGAAGCTGGAGCCGGTATCCTGCGACCAAAAGGCAAACACCAAATCTCCGACGGCCAATTTCATGTCGCGCGGCGAACCGCTCGCAACTATTTCCATGCCGCCTTCGAGATCGATCGAGGTAGTTCACGGTCTGGCCCTTGAAAATGATGTCGCGCAGCTTTCCAGGAATGGAATTGTGGTTTTCAGGAATCGCGGATTTCCTTGACGCGACCTCGACCTGCACATCCTCATGCTTGATCATGTAGCGCACGAGCTCACCTGCTTTCAGCGTCGCCCGCGTGGGGCACCACCAGCTTCCTGCCCTGCCAGGTGAAGGCAAGCAAACCGCCGTTCACGCTGTCAACCTTGCCCTCCATCTGGTTGGACTGGCCGACAAACCCGGCCACAAAGACCGTTGCCGGGTTTCTGGTAAACTTCGGTGCGGTGGCCCACCTGTTCGAACACGCCATTGCGCATGACCGCGATGCGGTCGCTCATGGTGAGCGCTTCTTCCTGGTTGTGGGTCACGTAGATGAACGGAATTTTCAGTTCCTTCTGGTAACGGCGGATTTCGATTTCCATTTCGGCGCGCAATTCGCGGTCGAGGTTGGCGAGCGGCTCATCGAGCAGGAGCAGGGCCGGGCGCGAAATAAGCCCGCGCGCCAAGGACACGCGCTGCTGCTGGCCGCCGGACAGTTCGTGCGGGATATCGTGCTTCAAGACCTTCGAGCCGCAAGAGATGGATAGCCCAGCTCAGCCGGTCGTCGCGCTGGGCCTTGGCGATGTTCTGCATGCGCAGCGGAAAGACAATGTTCTCGGCCACGGTCTTGTGGGGAAAGAGCAGGAAATTCTGGAACACCATGCCGATGCGGCGGTGATAGGGGGGCATGTAAGTCACATCCTGCCCTCCCACCATCACCCGCCCGGACGTGGGATGCTCCAGTCCGGCAATGATCCTGAGCAGCGTGGTTTTGCCGGAGCCGCTGGGCCCAAGCAGGGCGAAGAACTCGTCCTGCCTGATATCCAGATTCACTCCGTCAACGGCCTTCACCGGCCCGAACTGTTTGCAAATGTCCTGAAGCGACAATGAAACAGTGTCATCATGCGTGCTCATCGCGAATTGATCCGCCCTTGCATCCATTTTATTTTAGAACCAATTCGCTGCAGGCGCTATGAGGCTTCCACGTCAGACCAGATGCGTTCCCATTTCTCGGGCGACGATGGCTGGTCGAACATGTGCAGTTGCCCTGCGTCGGCGCTGCGGTCCTGGAAGTAGAGCTCGTTTTCATCCTTCGTCAGGATGGAGCGCAGGTCAACCACGCCGCCGTAGCCGGTGGAGCGGACGACGCGCACATAGTTGTCCTTTTCGAGGAACAGGTTGATCCAGGCATGGGCCAGTTCGGTGCGTTCCGAATCGGCTTCGGCGCTCACCATCCAGGTATCGACCCAGCCGAGGCCGCCTTCCTTTGGCTTCAGCACATGCTCCACGTCGAAATCGATCTTGCCTTCCTTGCGCAGCACTTTGAGATGGCGGTAGCTTTCGGCAAATTCCGGTGCGGCCCAGACGGACTTGGCGCGGATCATGCGGTCGAGCGCGTCATAATCCTGGTAGCGGGTGAGCAGCAGTTTCTTCTGTTCGATGAGCAGGCGCTTGGTTTCGGCAAGCTCGTCATCGGTGAGTTGATAGGGATTGAAAGGCTTGCCGTCGGGGCGGGCGCCATCCATGGTGCCCATCGTTGAGGCGGCATAGATGCCCATCAGCGCGATGTTTTCTTCAAAGCGCGAATTGGTCGAGAATTTGTCCGGCATATTTCTTGTTCAGGAGAAGCCCGATGGAGCCGATATCCTCCTTGGCGATCTCGTTGGTGTTGACGGTGATGCCGTAGCCGCCCCAGCAGTTGGGTGCGGCGATGTTGTTGGCGCCGCTTTCATCGGCCAGCAGTTTGAAGCTCGTCGGCAGGAAATCGGGAAACACGCCGGACATGCTGGCGATCTTGGAATAGTCGACCGCCTTGGTGAGGCCCTGCTTGAAATAGAGCCGTGGCCAGAAACCGTCGGCCATGACCATGTCGAAGTCCTTGGTGCCGCCGACTTTCAACTTGTTGAAGGCTTCCGAGTTGCCGTCAAAGAAGGTGGGCGCGAATTTTGCTTTGAACTGGCTTTCGAAGGCGGCGATGGTTTCCTTGATCGCATAGGGCTGCCACATCAGCAGGCGCAGCGTCGGCGTTGCCGCCTCGGCATTGCCGATAAAGGGCCCGCGCTGGCCGACAATGAGTGAGCCGAGGGCTGTGGCGCCCAAGGTTTTAAGCACGGAGCGGCGGGAAATTTTCTTTGTGCGGCTTGGTGTTAGCTTGGTCATGGGGTCGTTCCTCCTGTAGTTTATTTTTATGACGCAGTTATACACAAAATAAAACATTATTGCAATAATATGCAATTTATTGCTATAAAAACCACATCTGTCAATCCGGGTGATATTTGGTTCAGCAATTTCACCCAAGGATCTCAGCAAATTGGGAGACGTCCGTGCTTGCAGAAGAACGCCAGAATCAAATCCTGTCCCTGGTGAAACTGAACCGTTCGATTTCCATTACCGAGATTCAGCGAAGGCTTGCCGTCTCGCGCGAAACCATCCGGCGGGACCTGCTGACGCTTGCCGAACAGCGAAAGATCCGGAAAACCCATGGCGGTGCCATTTCGCTTGATACCCAAGAGCCGGAAATGGCCATCCGCCAGACAACGAATGTTGCTGGCAAGCGCGCCATCGGCCGTCTCGCGGCGGGCATGATTCCGGATGGTGCGTCGGTCATTCTGGCTGGCGGCACCACGGTTCAATGCACCGCCGATGAACTTTTGTCGCGGCAGGGCCTGCAGGTCTTCACCAACTGCATTGCCACCTGCACCAAGCTTGGCGGGCGCAACAACAACCGGGTTCATATTCTCGGCGGAGAAATCCAGCCGCAAAACCAGGCCTGCCTCGGTCGTGACGCCACGCAAATGCTGTCAAACTATTTTGCCGACTTCGCGGTCATTGGGGCGGGCGCTATTTCACCAAACGGTATGCTGATGGATTTCAGCCGCGAAGAAGCGGAACTGCACAGTCTGATGCTGCAGTCGGCTCAAACCGTCATCGTCGTGGCCGACTACCAGAAATTCGGCCGCTATGCGCCGGTGCGCGTACTCAGTCTTGACAAGGTAAACTATCTTATCACGGACCGTGAGCCGGATGCGGACATGGCTGAAGCGCTCAGTCTGCTCACGGTTGAAGTTCTCGTGGCGCAGGCGGAAAAAAAGTAATTGCCTTATTTCTGCAAAGGCAGGAGTGCGGCGAACAGTTTTTGATAGTTGCGATAGGTCTGTTCATAGATGCCATGGTTTGCCGCATCCGGCTCAACCGTAGTGACGGTGTTGTTCAACGCTGCAACAGCGTGCGGCAAGTCCAGATAGATTCCGACTGCAACAGCGGCAATTGCCGCGGCCCCCAGAGCTGACGCATCGCCATGATCGAGCACTTCTATTTTCCGGTCCATGAGATCGGCGCGAATTTTCATCCACACCTGGACTTTTTGAACCGCCGCCCATGATCCGTATTTTTTCCGTCGGCACGCCCAGCGCCGTCAGCCGGTCAATGACATCGCGCATGGCGAAGGCGGTGCCTTCGAGAATAGCCCGGGCAAAATGTGATTTTGTGTGGGCGGTTGTCATGCCGTGAAAAGTGCCGCGGGCCTTGTCCAGCCATTGCGGCGCGGTGGCGCCGGTCAAGGCCGGAATGAACAGCAAACCGTCACAGCCGGGCGGTGCCTGTGCGGCGAGGGCTGAAAATTCTTCGTCGTCTTTGACTGAAAAGGTAGTGAGGAACCAGCGGATGGCACCGCCCGACAGCCAGCCCGGATTGCCGAGATGATAATGGCCGGTGGAAAAAATATGAGTCTCTACCAGTTGATCGGCATCGATCACCAGCTTGTCCGTCAGCGCGCCAATGATTTCGCCTGTTCCGATAGTGATGCACACAGTTCCGGGTTGTGAAATTCCGCAGCCGAGCAATGCGGAAAAATCATCGCCGGTGCCGACGGCAACGGGCAAGCCGATCGGCAATCCGCTGAGGGCGGCGCCGACACCAGACAGGTGGCCTGCAATGCTGGTTGTCGGGGCGATAGAGGGCAGGGTATTTTTCTCAATCCCGAAGAGTCCCAGCAAACCTGCATCCCAGGCTTGCGAATGAAGACCGTAGACCATGCTGGTGGATGCGAGGCACGGATCAATGACGCGTGTACCGGTGAGCTTCTCCACCATGAAGGAGGTAGGCTGATGCCAGACGGCATACTCGGCTGCATTAGCCCAATTTTCCCGACACCATTTTATTTTGGCGGCCATATGCGAGGCGTCGAGAACGATGCCAGTGCGCTCGCCAATTATTTTCGAGTCGATTCCCTGCAAGGAATTTGCGGCGCGTTTGTCCATCCAGATGATGGCGGGGCCTATGGCAGTGCCTTGGCGGTCAACACCTATGCAACCGTCGAGTTGTCCGCAGATTGCGAGACCTGAAATATCAGCGGGCTTGCATTTCGCCGCATCGATGGCCCCGGCTATCGCAGGCTTCAACGCGTTCAGCCAAAGGTTCGTATCCTGCTCGGCCCAGCCGGGTTGGGGATAGGACGGTGCGTAATGTATGCTTGCTTCACCGTGAACTTTTAATGTTTCGTCGGTGACGACAACCTTCAGGCTCTGGGTGCCGATGTCGATGCCGATCAGCATTAAGTATAATTACTGTCCGCAAGGACGTTCGATATTTGCGACTGTAGCAGTCCATTGGTGTTGTTATAGGAGCCATCCAGCACAGCTGAGCCGATGGTGAAGGCGTCAGCGCCAGCTTCGGCAATGTCGCGGATGCGGCTTCGTGAGGCGATGGATCCTGCAACAATCAAGCGGTTTGTCCCCAGTCCCCGACGTGCTGCCTTGACCAGTTCAAGCGGGTCTGCATCGGTTGCCCGGTAGGCAAGAAGATCGACGCCGGCGCAGCCCGCGTCAATGAATTTTCGGCAATCGGCTTCTATGTCTTTTGGCGTGCCGCCAAGCTTGGTGGGGTGGCCCGATGGATTGCCCGGGAAGGGGTAATAGAGGGTCCGGGTGCCTTTCAAAATGTTCAAAATATCAACCGCTGCGGTGCCACCCAGCAGGCAATCAATGCCGAGTTCGCCGCCAACCCTGGCGGAGTTGAGGCAGGCCTCGGGCGTTTCCGAAACGACCTCCAAGTAAGAGGTGGCACCCAAGTCTTTGATGGCGGTGGTGAGGGCTTTGAGGGTTTTGGTGGGGACGCCTACATCCTTGAAGCCGATGTGCTTGAGCCCGAGGTTGGAAACTGACTCCAGAACCTCCAGGCAATCCACAACCGTCCGGTCATTTCGTGTCAACATGAAGATGAAATCCATAACCTGCTCCTGAAGCCTAAATTGTTTTGGTCAATGCCCTGAGCTGGCCGCTGCTCGCCGCCAGATCAAGGAAAGTGTAACGGCCGCGGATATCGCGGCAATTCAGCAGCGCCGATTCATAGAATGAACGAGGCAAAGCAATTTGTTCCGGTGTAAGATCAGCGCCTGATGCGTTCAGGACATCAGCGAGGTGTGCGGCGGGCAGCAGAATTTTTGATATTTTTTCGCGGATGTTGTCCCATTGCTTTATCATTATGTCATTGAGTTGGACTGCCTTGTCCTTGCTAATGAACTTGGCTTTGAACTCCGTCCAGCAGGAGGCACCGAGTTCGTCGCCATAACGTTGCTTGAAATCCGCTTCGGTGGCGGTGTCAGGGGTGATAACGGGGATGGAGTCCAGTACCGCGTGCTGCAGGCGCGCCATGGAGAGTGTTGTGACGCCAACTTGCTCGCCGTGGAAAACGGTGGCGCGCCTCTTGTCGCAGAACATGTCGATGTAGTGGCTAATGAGGTGTTCGCCCTGGCTAGCTGGCTGGCTTGTGCCGATGATTGCCGTGCCGAAGCCCGAGAGCACCAGGGTGCGCACCAGAAGCTCCATGGTTTTCAGATCGCCCTTCATGAGATCTGCGGCCTGGGCAAAGAGCGGGCCTTCATCATCGGCCAGCAATTCATAGGGCAATTGCCGATAGGCGTGGCCGAACAGAAGGTGCGAAAGCAACCAATCGGCCTGCGCCGTGGTGCGGCACAGGCTGTCGCCAAGGCCGGAGCGTATCATGCGGGCGGGAGCAGCCGCCAAGACGCCCAGATCAAAAAAAGCGCCCATCGGGGCGTGGGCGGCCAGTGACATTTTATGGCCGTGAACCGTGATTGCGGCATTCACCGAAGTATAGCCATTCATCGATGGTGCGGTGGCAAACACCGCGTAGGGTTTCTTATCCTGCGCGCTACCATATTTGCAGACGTCATTGATGGTGCCGGAGCCAACGGCAATCACCGCATCACACTTGCGCGGTGGCCAAGCGGATTTTCTCCACGGTCTCGCCATCGGGATAGGGGTTTTTCGGCAGCACAATGCTGGTCACGTCGTAGAGTGAGGCAAGGGAGCCTTCGACACGCTGGCCCAGAACCTCATGGGTGGTCACGTCGCTGACCACGGCGAGGCGGCGGCCAAAGCCCAGATCCTTAACGGCCTGATATTCAGCGCCCTTGAGCGTCGGCAAAATGATCAGCGATTTCGTTTCAACCCTGACCGGCATTCTGCTGTCCGGATCGATGTAACTGCCTGCAAGCAATTGCCCGATCTTGTCTGGTCTTCCCATTCACTCCGCCTCGTATTTTTATCCGTTGAATTTCAGCAGCAACTCGGCATTTTCCGCGTGTCACCGCCCTGGCCATAGTCCTTGAACTTCGCGATCACTCGGGCAATTTCATCGTCCGGCAGAACATGGGGTTCGCCAATCTGCAGCGCCTGCCAGTATTGGGCGGCAAGTGCTTCGACCTCGACCGCAAGCCAGGCCGCCTTCTTGAGGTCCGGTCCGATGCAGACCATGCCGTGGTTTGCCAGGAGGCATGCCAGCCGGTTGCTCAGTGCTCCCAGAATATAATCGGCCAGTTCCTGGGTGCCCCAAGTCACGTAGGGAACGCAGGGAATTGTCGGGCCGCCGGCTGCCGCGATCATGTAATGGACGGCGGGAATTTCCTTGCGTAGCATGGAGAGCGAAGTGCAGAAGCGCGAGTGAAGATGGATAACCGCGCCGACTTCAGGTTTCTTGGCCATGATGTCGCGGTGGAAGCGCCATTCGGTCGAGGGCTTTCGCACGCCATCGTGCGATGCGTCGAGCTGCATGAGCACGATATCTTCGGGCACCATTTCATCGTAAGCAACGCCGGATGGGGTGATGAGAAAGCCATTGTCCACCCGCACACTGATGTTGCCGGCGGTGCCTTGGTTGATGCCGCGATCAATCATGAAATTGCAGGTGGCGATCATGGCCAATCGAAGGGCTTCATGTTGCATGGGGATTTCCTTTGTAGATGCGACGATTTATTTGTGACTACCACAAAATATGTTGGATACACAACATTTTTTAATTGATCTCGTTGTATGAGCCTCCCGGCGCATACGCATGACGTTCGTTGATGCTGATCACCGCTGGCGATTGCCCAAGCCATCGGGCCAGTATTTACCAGAACCATAAAAACTATCTCCATTTCAACGACTGAGTGAAATTTGACGGAAACGGTTGGGTATGCTTGATCATATGCAATCTAGAATGACTGAATGGTCAATTTAGGCTGTGCTAATGACTAACCCATAAATGAGGTGTCTGACAATATGAAGCCGCAACTACGTCGTGAACGCATTACCAGGCTGGTAAAGGAAGAAAACAAGGTAAGCGTGGACCAGCTCGCCGAACTCCTCAATACCTCCCACGAAACAGTGCGGCGTGACCTAGCCCTGTTGTCGGCAAAAGGGCTCATCCGAAAAGTTCACGGCGGGGCTGTGCATGCGCAGACCGGACATGAGTCAGTCCTCGACGAACGAAATTCAACAGCACGCTTGCAGAAGATGGCAATTGCCCGGACGGCTGCGGGCCTGTTTCAAGAGGGCGACAGCTTACTTATTGATGCAGGTTCTACCACGGCGTATTTCGCAGAGGCGCTCAGCCAAGTTGGCCGATACACCGTCATCACCAATTCCACGCTGGTAGCACGGGCTTTGTGGGCTGCGCCGGCGCAGGGCGAGGTCTATGTTCTGGGCGGACGCTATTTTGGTGATGGAAAAGAAATGCTGGGCCCGCTTGTTGTCGAGCAGATCCAAAGGCTGCGCACGGACCACGCGATTCTGACGATCGGTGCTGTGGATCCGGAGGGCCGATTCATGGACTTCAATGCCGAAGAGGCTTACGTGGCGCGGGCGATGATTGCCAGCGCCCGGCATGTCACGGTGCTGGCGGACAGCTCGAAGCTCGGCCGTCATGCGCTCTTTCAAGTGTGCGAAGCGTCACAAATCCAAAGGCTCGTGACGGAGATCGCCCCGGAGCGGCCGGTCGCAAACGCATTGCGGGCCGCCGGTGTGGAAGTCGTCATCGCAAACGCATTCATGCCGAAAAATGTGACACCCCAATGACACTATATGTGGTGATCGCAACAAATTTTTAGACCGAATAGTCATTTCTGAGTTGACTCCAGAGCTAATTGGTCATTCTATTGTGTTGTTCATGCACGAATGGATGAATGATGCGGCTGTTGGAGTCGCTGAAAAAAACTGGAGGATTCGAACCCATGAAAATTCTTGTATCTGAAACGAAACGGTACAGAACGACGGCCTTTGTTTCGCTAGTTTTGCTAAGTTTTTCGAGTGCGGGCTCAGCGCTCGCAGCGGCCTGTCCAAATGTAACTGATCCACAGGGCCTTGTTGGCGCATTTCCCAATCAGGCTGAGATAGATGAAGTGGCAAAGGCCGGTGTAACACTGACCTTCACAGATAATCCGCTTTTTGCGGAAGATGTTGCGGCCGGCAAATTGCCGCCTGTTGCCGAACGGCTTCCGCAGCAACCGCTTGTGGAACTGCCTTATGTCGATTGCGGCAACTATGGTGGGCAGCTTGAAGCCCTGGCGCGGTCATCCGAATCAGGCACGGCCGATATCCTGAGCTGGCGCCAAGTAACACTGGTCGGCATGTCCGACGATCTGCAAACCATTACGCCGAGTGCGGCGCGTTCGTGGACCTGGAGCGAGGATTACAAGTCAATCACGTTCGAATTGCGGAAAGGCCACAAGTGGTCGGATGGCCAGCCATTTGGCGCAGATGATGTCGTTTTCTTTTTTGAAGACATTATAAACAACAAGGATTTGAATCCGGAGGCGACCAAGGAATGGGGCGTTAATGCCCATGCCACCAAAGTTGACGATCAGCATGTCACTTTAACTTTCGACGAACCAAATCCGGGGCTGTTGACCTACATGGCCACCAGCGGTTCCTATTTCGCACCGTTCGCGCCACTGCATCATTTCAAGAAACTTCATGGTAAGTATAATCCCAATGCCGATACGGACGCCAAAGCAGCCGGTTTTGATAACTGGGTGAAATGGTTCGACAATGTCTATGACAAGTGGATGGACGCGCAAGTTCTGACCGCCGCCGCATTGGAGGTGCCAACGCTCGAAAGCCATGTTCTTGAGCTCACGCCAGATACGCAACAGCGGCTGTTCAAAGCCAATCCCTACTACTTCAAGGTTGACAGCTCGGGTCAGCAATTGCCCTACCTTGATCGCGTTCACGAAAGATTTCTGAACGCAGATCTGCAAACGTTGGCAATCTTGAACGGGGAAGTGGATTTCAAGGCGCAAGGCGTGGAGCTCGAAAGTTATCCCACGATAAAGGAAGGCGAGCAGAAAGGCGGCTATGAAGTGCTTCTACCAGCAGGCAATACTGGCCCAGTACTCGCTTTCAACATAACGCATCGTGATCCCAAGCTGAGTGCCATTTATGGCGACTTGCGGTTCCGCCAGGCAATCTCCCATGCCATTAACCGCGAGGAAATAAATCAGGTCCTGTATTTCGGACTTGGAAAGCCCAGCCAAGCTTTACCTACAAAACTGTCCTTTGCGTCTGAAGCGGACGCAAATTATATGATTGAATTCGATCTGGAAAAGGCTAACGCCCTACTTGATGATATGGGAATGAAAAAGGGAGCTGACGGTTTTCGTACCCATCCGGATGGTTCGCCATTCACCATTCTCTGGGAATACTCCAGCCAGTTCGCACGGGCGGAGTTCGTGAAATTGATGTCAGACTACTTCAAGTCGGTTGGTCTCAGGGTCAATCAAAAGGAGCTGACAAGTGAGGCGACACGCGAGAATGCAAAGGCCGCCGCTTCTGACATCAACATGGAATGGGATATTCCCTATGAACCGACTCTAGTAGCGGACATCAATCTCTATGTGCCTTACTATTCCGACCTTTCGCCGCTCTTCGGCATCAATTGGAAACAGTGGTACAATTCCAGTGGCGCTGATGGCGAAGCTCCGCCGGATTGGGCCAAGCAGATGTTTGATATTGCCAGGGAATGGAAAACCGTTGTGCCAGGCTCTGCCAAGTATACCGAACTAGGCAAGCAGCTTATCAAGCTCAATCTTGAAAACATGACTATCATCGGCACGGTGGGCGAACTGCCAAAACCGGTCATTGTTGCAACCAAACTCAAGAACGTGAAGAAGGATATGCCAATCGCCCACTTCAATTTTGGCTATACTTATCCATACCGCGCGGAACTCTGGTACAAGAATTAAGGCCATTCCGCTGTCGGGGCACAATGCTTGCCCCGACAGCTTTTTTTGATGGCACGATATTTTTGAACGGACGCAAATGTTCAGCTTTCTAAGTCGTCGAATTGCTTACATGTTCTTGACCCTGCTGCTTGTGTCGCTGGTCTCGTTTCTCATTATCCAGGCGGCGCCGGGTGATTACGCGGAAATATATGCGGCACAGAAGGCAGTGACCGGAGCCGTGATATCGCAGGCGGATATTCAGGCACTGCGCGTCGAGCTCGGCCTGGACCAGCCATGGTACGTGCAATACGGCCGTTGGCTTTTCAAGGCAGTCCACGGTGATTTCGGTTTGAGCTGGACCTGGCGACGACCGGTCGGCGAAGTCATTGCAGAGCGTATGCCGCTCACCCTGGCCATCGCTTTCTCCACACTCTTCTTCATGTATGCAGTATCCATTCCGGTCGGAATCTACTCGGCTACCCACCGCTATTCCTTCGGCGATCATGTCGTAACGGTTCTCGGCTATCTGGGCCTTGCCATCCCCAATTTCCTGCTGGCCCTTGTGCTGATGTACTTGAGCCAGAGGTATCTTAGTCAAAGTGTTGGTGGGCTGTTCTCGCCTGGATTTGCCAATGCGCCGTGGAGCGTGGCCAGGGTTATCGACATGCTCCAGCATCTTGTAGTTCCTGTCCTAGTCCTCGGAATTTCTGGAACCGCCTTCCTGATCCGGGCCATGCGGGCCGCCCTGCTCGATGAGTTGGACAAGATGTATGTCCTTTCCGCAAAGGCCAGCGGCTTGTCACCTATGCAGTTGCTCCTGCGCTATCCGGTTCGCATGGCTCTGAACCCCATCGCTTCAACCTTGGGCTGGCGGCTGACCTATGTCATCTCCGGCGCTCCTATTGTGGGCTATGTCCTGGCGCTGCCAGATACGGGCCCGCTTTTTCTGCACGCCTTGCTGAACCAGGACATGCAATTGGCGGGCGCTATGATTTTTATCTATTGCGCCTTGACAATTATTGGAACTTTTCTGTCCGACGTGCTGCTCGTCATGCTCGATCCCCGCATCAGGCTTGAATGAGGCAATGCTGATGAAACTTGGCAGTGTCATTCTTCCAGCCTTTTTCCGCCGCAAGCGGGCCGGAGAAAATAAGGCGTCCCGACCTTGCCAGTCAATGGCAATTGATGTGGTGGAAATTCCGCAAGCATAAACTTGCCATGGTGGGCATGGTGCTCTTGGGCGTCTTTGTCTTCATGGCGCTATTTGCCGAGTTCGTCAGTCCCTATCCTCCCTACGACCGCAATCCTGCCTACGTGGCGGGGGCACCCATGGGCATTCACTTTTTTGAGGAGGATGGTACTTTCCACCTTCAGCCCTTTGTTTACGGCAACAAGGCACAGCGCGATCCCATAACGCTGCGCATGAAATTCGTGACCGACACCGCGCAGATCTGGAAGATTCAGCTTTTTTCACATGGCAAGCCCTATAAGCTGCTTGGCATTATTCCCACTGATCTGCATCTTTTCGGCACCGACAAGGGTTTTCTGCATCTGTTCGGGACCGACTTCACCGGCCTCGATATTTTTTCCCGTACGGTGCATGCGACGCGCGCCTCGCTGGGCGTTGCCATTATCGGTGTCAGCGTATCTTTCCTGCTGGGTGCGGCGATAGGCGGGGCGGCCGGCTATTTCGGGGGGGCGCTTGACAGCTTTATCATGCGATTTATCGAATTCATCCGTTCGATTCCAACGCTTCCCCTCTGGCTTGCGCTGGCAGCAGCGTTGCCACGCGATTGGGGGCCACTTGCCACCTATGTGGCCATCACAATCATTCTTTCGCTTCTGGGGTGGACTTGGTTGGCCCGAACGGTGCGTAGCAAACTTCTGGCAACGCGCAAGGAAGATTTTGTGCTGTCGGCAAGGCTCAGCGGCTGCTCCGACTTCCGCATTATCCACCGCCATCTGTTGCCCTCCTTTATCAGTTATCTGATCGTCGATGTTTCAATTGCCTTTCCGGAAATCCTGCTGGCGGAAACGTCGCTATCTTTCCTGGGACTGGGCTTGCGCGAACCGGTTGAAAGCTGGGGCGTGTTGTTGTTTGCGGCCCAGAGTATACGGGCCATTGACCAGGCGCCATGGCTGATGATCCCCGGAATTTTCGTCATTGTCGCGGTTCTCGCGTTCAATTTTGTTGGCGATGGGCTGCGCGACGCTGCCGATCCCTACGCGAGGTGAGAATGGAACTCCTTGTGGAAAATCCAGTGTTATCCGTCGGAGGTCTCCAGATCGTTCTCGACAACGAAGGGAGTATGATTCAGATAACCGATGGAGTTTCCTTCAGCATTGGCCGCGGTGAAGTTCTAGCCCTGGTGGGTGAGAGCGGTTCCGGCAAAAGTGTTACGGCGCTGGCGCTCATGCAGCTGCTGGCGCAAAACCTAAAAATTGCGCAGGGCGAAATCCTGTTACGAACCCGGGATGGGTCTAGCGTAGACATTTCAAAGCTTGGGCCCCGCGGCAAAGCGATTGAATCCATTCGCGGCGCGCGCATGGGCATGATTTTCCAGGAACCGATGAGTTCATTTTCGCCCATTCATACCATTGGCGCGCAAATCGCCGAGGTGGTGCAAATTCATGAATCGGTTTCCCGGCAGGCTGCCCGGACCCGCGCTTCGGACCTGCTGGGGCAAGTCGGCATTCCGGATCCGGTCGGCGCGCTCGACCGCTACCCCGCAGAATTCTCCGGCGGCATGCGGCAGCGCGCCATGATTGCGCGGGCCCTAGTCTGTGGGCCGGAACTGCTGATTGCCGATGAACCGACGACGGCGCTTGATGTTACCATTCAGGGGCAGATCCTCGAACTGCTGCGCAATCTGAAAAAGAATCTCGGAATGGCCATCCTGTTCATTACCCATGATCTCGGCATTGTAGCGCAGATGGCTGACCGCGTTGCGGTCATGTATTCCGGCACCATTGTGGAAAGCGGGCCGGTGCGCGAGATTTTCCGCAACCCAACGCATCCCTACACCCGGGCGCTGCTTGAGGCGGTTCCGCGCCTCGGCGATCTGGATCGCGGCCGGCGCATCCAGCCGATTTCCGGTTCAATGCCGAACATCTACGCGGTTCCCTCGGGGTGTCGCTTCCATCCTCGTTGCCCAGTTGCTCAGTTTCCGCGCTGTTCCGAAGTCTCCCCACCGGTATTTTCCAAAGGTGAGCATCTTGTTGCATGCATTCATGGCGAGAAGGCGTTAGGCCTATGAGCATGCTGCTGAAAGTTAGCAATCTGTCGGTGAAGTTCCCCAAGCTTGGTAAAGGTTTCTGGGCCAAGCCATCCGGCTATGTCAGTGCGGTCGATGATGTTTCCTTAGCGATAAGGCAAGGCGAGACATTGGGCCTGGTAGGCGAGAGCGGCTCCGGCAAAACTACACTTGGCCTTTCCATCCTTCTGGGCGTGCGGCCGACGTCGGGGCGCGTTGAACTTTGCATTGGCGAAAAGGACATTGATCTTACCAAGTTGAGCAAGCATGAGCTGCGGCGCGCGCGGCGTCACATGCAAATGATTTTCCAGGACCCCTACGCCTCGCTCAATCCGCGCATGACAGTGCGTGATATCATTGCAGAACCACTGATTGCGGGCATTTCTGACAATCCTAAGCTGACGCGGGTGGAAATCGACCAGCGGGTAGCAGAAATGGCCGGGCAATGCGGCCTGTCGCGCGACCAAATGAAGCGCTTCCCCCATGCCTTCAGCGGCGGGCAGAGGCAGCGCATTGCAATCGCTAGAGCCCTGGTTCTCAATCCTTCGCTGGTGGTCTGTGATGAACCGATCTCATCTCTTGACGTGTCAATCCAGGCGCAAATTCTCAATCTGCTTACCGAACTGCAAACTCGCCTGGGACTGACCTACCTGTTCATTGCCCATGATCTTGCTGCCGTGGCATATGTGTGCGACCGAGTGGCGGTGATGTACCTCGGCCAGATAGTCGAGATCGGCCAGACTCGCCATGTCTATTACGAGCCCAAGCATCCATATACGGAAGCGCTCATGTCGGCGGTGCCGGAGCCAGATCCCGATGCAATTACCCAGCCCATCCTGCTGGAAGGTGAGCGGCCGGACCCTGCGCATCCGCCCTCGGGTTGCCGATTTCACACGCGTTGCGTTTACGCAACTGCCATTTGCAAGACAGATATACCGGTATTGCAAGAATTGAGTGAAGGCCATTCAGCCGCCTGCCATCACACGGCGACATTAAAGTTGCGTGGCGCACGGGATCTCAGGAGTCGGGCAAAATGAATGTCTTACTGATCACGGCAGATCAGTTCCGCGGCGAATGCCTATCGGCTGCGGGCCATGCGGTGGTGAAAACTCCGCATCTCGACCGGCTTGCCGAAGACGGCACGCGCTTCGCCCAGCATTTTGGACAGTGCTCACCCTGCGGGCCAAGCCGCACCTCGTTGCTTACCGGCATGTATCAGATGAACCATCGCTCGGTGCAGAATGGAACGCCGCTTGACGCAGGCTTCACCAATCTTGCACAGATGGTCCGGACCGTTGGCTATACACCATGGGTGATCGGCTACACGGATACTTCGCTGGATCCGCGTGGGCTTCATCCGCGCGATCCGCGTGCCGGGCGCTATTCGGAAATGCTGCCAGGTGGGGTTCAGTTTGCGCCGGGAAGCGAGGATGGCTCTACAGATCCCGCCTGGCTCCTCCATTTACAGGACTTGGACTATCCCAACTGGAAACAGCCATTTCGCCAAAAGGAGGGATTTGCAGCCCAGTCATTGGTTCGGGGACCGACTTTTGCACCCAACGAGGTCAAGGCGGAACACGGGATTTCCGCCTTCACCACGGACCGGGCCCTGCGCTGCGTCAGGCAATATGGCGATGCGCCGTGGTTTCTGCATGTGAGCTATCATCGTCCGCATCCGCCGCTGATTGCCACCGAGCCTTGGCATGCCATGTATGACCTCGAAGACGTTCCGGATTTCCAGGCGCTCGCCAGCCTCGATGACGAGCGGGCGATCCACCCCTTCATGCCGTTTCGCCTCGCGCGGCTTGAGATGAATCCCAAGCTGCCGCTTGATGGCCCGCATCCCAACAACAATACCCAGTGGCGGCAGGCGCGGGCCACATATTACGGCCTCGTGTCCGAGCTCGACGATCAAATCGGGAGGCTGCTTGCGGGTATGAAATCCCTCAACGCCTATGACGACACGCTGATTATCTTCACCTCCGATCACGGCGAAATGCTGGGCGACCACTGGTGTTGGGGCAAGGAAACGCCGTTTGACCAGGCGGTTCACGTTCCCTGCATTGTAAGGTCGCCACAGACTTCGAAGTCGGCGCGGGGTCGGGTGGTTGACAATTTCTCGGAGCATGTCGACATCATGCCGACGGTGCTTGATTACATCGGCGCGCAAATTCCATTGCAGTGCGATGGGCGGAGCTTACGCGAATTTGCCGAAGGCGCGGCGCCTTCGGCATGGCGGGACGAGGTGCATTGGGAATATGATTTCCGTTCCATCAGCGATGAAAGCGTGGACAAGCATTTTGGTTTGAGCATCGATGAATTGGGTCTCGCGGTCACACGAACTAAGACGCAGAAATATATTCACTTCAGCGCGCTGGCACCGCTCTTCTATGATGTCGCGGCAGATCCCTTTGAACTGGTAAACCTTGCAGGCCAGCCCGCACAGGCCGAACAGGTCCTGCACATGGCGCAACGCATGCTGTCGTGGCGGATGACGTTTAACCGGCGCGAACTGACCGGCATCAGGCTGCACCGTGGCCAGCAGATCCACGCGACAGCGGAGCGGCGCATCCTGAAAGGGCAGGCGTTGCCATGAGGACGATTGCCGGGCTCGCCGATGTTATTGCAAATTACAGCTGCCTGTTTGTCGACGTACATGGTGTACTGCATGACGGCGAACTGGCATTCCACGGCGCGGTGGAGGCTCTCGGCAAGGCGTGGCAGCGGGGCATAGGGATTGTCATCGTCACCAACTCTGCCGAGCGCACCAACGTGGTGTCAGAGCGTCTTGGCAATGCCGGATTTCCCCGCCACTTGCGCGATAACATCGTCTCGTCGGGCGAGTTGACCTGGCGCTACCTGATGGAGCCGGATGCGGCGACAGGCACATTGCTTAAGCTTTTCATTGTGAAAGAAGGCGAAGGCCCACGCTGGCTTGCGAACCTTAACCATCCCATCGTCGCGGATGCAGGCGAGGCCGATCTCTTGGTTGTGGCCGGCATGCCGTTCCGCGATGAGCAGGCATTTCATGACAGCGACTATGGGGCCCTTTTCCGCTCGGCGCTGGAGCGGAAACCACCGATGATTGTGGCCGATTTCGGACGTCACTTACCCTTCCCATGGAGAAATCCGCCTGGGGCCGGGCTGGCTTGGCAATTTTTACCGCGATCTCGGCGGTTCGGTGGTCGAATTCGGAAAGCCCCATGCGCCGGTTTTCAAGGAAGCCCTCGCCCTTGCAGGCAAGCCTTGTCCCGACGACGTACTGATGATCGGCGACAATCTCTTAACGGACATTGCCGGGGCCACGGGCATGGGCCTGCATTCGCTGCTGGTCCTCAGTTACGGGGTCAGCCAGCATCTCACGCCCGCCGACATTGCCGGGGAATATACCGGAACGGGCTCAGGCCCCACATATGCGGCGCAGTCGCTGCTTTGGTGACCCGGTTCAGGAGCTCGAAAGCAAGTGATCGGCAAGTTCGGCGAAGCCCTCGCCGCCGCCCGCCTTCGTCACCCAATGGGGGGAGGCGGGCAGGTGGCCCGCAAACCTGGTGACGTTGGCAACGCCCACCGAGTTTGGAAAATAGCCGAACATCGGCGCGTCGTTGGGGCTGTCGCCGACGAAGACAACGCTGTCGGGCTCGCGCCCGGCATCGAGGCCGAATTCATCGGCGAGGATATTCCTGCTGGTGGTGAGCTTGTCATAGGTGCCGAACCAGCCGTTCACGTGGATCGAGGAAATTTTCGCGGTGGCCCCGTGACGCTCGAAAATCCTGACGATGCCGTCAACAGCAGCAGGCGCCAAGGGCTCCACGTCCTCGGCGAAATCAATGGCGAGATCCGCCTCGCGGTAAGCCTGGTCGCTGGCCAGTGCTGCGCCGGGGATTTCGGCAAGAACCTCCGTCATGATGCGATTGAGCCTGGTGCGGTCGGCGTTGCGCTCAGCAGCGGATTTAGCGTAGCGCCGCGTCATGCGGCGGGTGGCGTCATCATACCTGAAATAAAACGCACCGTTCTCGCCTACCACGCCATCGACCGGCCATTGTCTTGCCACCAGGTCGCACCAGCCGGCGGGGCGGCCTGTGACCGGAATAACAATCAGGCCCGCCACTTTGAGCCGTTCCATCGCCGCATAGGCGATGGCCGGAAGGCGGCCTTCATGGGTCAGCGTGTCATCGATGTCGGTGAGCACGGCGCGAATGCGCTTGCGTTCGGAGCTTGGGAATTGCGCAATCGGCTGGAATACGGCAGTGGAGCCCACAGGCTTGTTCATTTGCAAAACTTTCAAGGAAATTCAGGACTGTGGCCATTAAATCAAAATATGTTGTACTTACAACACAAAATATTGTAAACACCAAATCCGATGATTTGATTTGCAGGCGGAGCGTGAAAGTTGATGGCGGATAAGTTAAATGTGTTGTTCATTTGTGCCGACCAATGGCGGGCCGATTGCATTTCTGCCCTGGGCCACCCGAATGTCAAAACGCCCAATCTTGACGCGCTTGCCAAGGATGGCATGTTGTTTCGCAATCATTTCGGCCAATGCACCCCCTGCGGTCCGTCGCGCACCAGCCTGTTGACCGGCCTCTATCTTAATGAACCACCGCTCGGGTCGCAATGGCACGCCGCTCGACAGGCGCCACACCAATATTGCCCTCGAAGCGCGCAAGGCGGGATATGAGCCGGCGCTGTTCGGCTACACCGACACCACGCCCGATCCAACCGGCAAGCATCCCAACGATCCGGCGCTCACCGCCTATGATGAAGGGGTGCTGCCCGGGTTCACAGCACCCCTGCATTTGCCGGAAGACATGGGCTTCTGGGTTTCCGAGCTTATTGCCAAGGGTTACAAATTTCCCGAGGGACGTGATGATGTGTTTCGCCCCAAGAAAGGCTTCGACAAACCCGCCGACCGCGGTTTCCGCTTTATCCCCACGGAATTTCCGGCGGCGGAAAGTGAAACGGCCTTTCTCACCGATGAATTTCTCAAATGGCTGCTGGTGCGGGAACACAAGCCGTGGTTTGCCCATTTCGTGTTTTTCCGCCCCCATCCGCCGCTCATTGCGCCCGAACCTTATAACGCCGCGGTTCATCCTAATGACGTCAAGTTTCCGGTGCGTGCCGCAACTCCTGAAAAGGAGGGACAGCAACACCCCATGCTGGCCTATGAAATTGCGCGGCTCAGAAGGCCGGGGGCCTATGATGAGCACAATCCCTATGACCTCATCGCCTCAAGCGATCTCGACATAAGGCAGATGCGGGCTACCTATTACGGACTGGTCAATGAAGTTGATTATCAGCTTGGCCGGATCATCGCGCATCTCAAAGACACAGGGCAATATGAACGTACACTGATCATTGTCACCAGCGACCACGCCGAAATGCTCGGTGAACATTATGTCTGGGGCAAAGAAATCTATTTTGACAAGTCCTTCCACCTGCCGCTGGTGGTCCGCGATCCACGACCCGAAGCTAATGCAAGCCGAGGCAAAAAGATTGATGCGATGAGCGAGGCGGTTGATGTGATGCCGACCATCCTTGAGTGCATCGGGTTGGAGATCCCCCGCACCTGCGATGGCGCCTCGCTTATGCCGTTCCTGCACGGGAAAAAACCGGCCCATTGGCGCAAGGAAGTGTTTTTCGAGCATGATTTTCGCGAAGTGCGCAACCAGAAAGCTGAAACGGCGCTTGGGATCAACTCGGATGAAGCCTGCTATGCGGTAATCCGCGACAAGCGCTACAAGTACGTGCATTTTGCCGCCCTTCCACCGCTATTCTTCGATATCGAGAATGATCCGGACGAAATGCATAATCTCGCGGAAAAGCCGGAAATGGCCGGGTTGCTTTTGGAGTACACGCGGAAAATGCTGACGTGGCGCTTGGTGAATTCGGAGCGCACGATGACCAACATGCATGTAGGGCAGGGTGGTTTGTTTCAGAGGTCTTAATGTAATCAAGGAAATTGCAGGGGTATTTTGTTTGCGATAAGTGTAGTTCAGAAACTTAATCGTAAAAGGCTGGGATGGAAAACGGTGAGGGCTGTCAAGGAACGTAACAAGCAGAAGAGGCAGGGCGCCATTATCGCGGAGCTCCGGGCATCGCCCGCCATCCGCATTGTCGAGATGGCGCTTGAACATGATGTGTCGACCGAAACGATCCGCCGGGATCTTGATGAGTTGAGTGCTGCGGGTCTAATCAACCGTACCTATGGCGGGGCCACAGGGGCTCCTACCACGGCCGAGCCGATGTTTGACGACAGGTACCGGGCCAATACGGCGCAACGCATGGAATTGGCCAGGGCCGCCGTGCCGCTGATCAAGAATGGCGACACGCTGATGATTGATGCGGGCAGCACCACGGTGTTTGTGGCGAAGCGCCTTGCCGCCGAACTGAATGATTTGACGGTCATCACCACCGGCTTTGGCGTTGCCTCCGCACTGGCCACAAATCCCACCATCCGGGTCCGCATGTGCCCAGGCGAATATGATCCGGGCGAGGGCGGCGTGCGCGGGCCCGATACGATCAGCTATCTCGAACGCTTCAACGTCTCGCATGCCATCGTCGGCGCCAGCCGCCTCAATGGTGAAGGGCCGAGTGATTTCAATTCCGCATCAGTGTGGATCAAGCGCACAATGTTCAAGCAGGCATCAAGCTCAATCCTTGTGCTGGACAGCAGCAAATTCGAGCAGAAGGCGTTCGAGCACATCTGCCCGCTGGATAAGCTCAACCACCTGGTAACGGACACAGCGCCGCTTGCAACGCTTGCAAAATGTCTTGAGCAAAGTGGAGTGGCAGTACATTTACCAAAACGACACACTTCATAGTTGTTTCTCAACGCTTCAAACAATTGGCTAATAGAACTTGTTCCTATAAACCTCGTCATTTACCTTGGGTCATCGTCGGGACCCACTCGCTCCCCGATGAGGTTAAATGGTCGCATTGGTGAGTGAAGGTTCTTCACATGCGACTCCATCATCCCATCAGCTTCCCATTGCCGGTAGCCTTGTGAACATTCACGCTCAATGTCATCGCGTCTTCAACGCTTGCAGTTTCGGTAGCCATCGCCGTCGATCTTGCCAAACAATGTTGCACGTCTAACATAAATTGTTGACAGTACAAACATTTTGACCAACTATGTTCCCGCAATGGCTCAGCGGACTGCCTCCTGCAAGCCGCACACAGACAACCAAAAGTGAGGGTACGCTATGTTCATGAGAAAAATTTGGAATTCCCTTTTGTCGTTTCCATCTTTGGCCATCCTGTCCATCGGTGCATATGCTGGCGACATAACCGCCTATACTTCGCTCGAGGAGGACGACGCCAAGGTCTACGTCGAGGCCTTCAATAAAGAAAATCCCGACGTCACCGTGCATCTGCTGCGACTTTCGACAGGCGATCTTGGCGCGCGCATGCTGGCAGAGAGTAGCAATCCGCAGCACGATGTCATCTGGGGCTGGGCGGTGACCAACATGGTCGATCCGCGAATCCTTGAAATGCTTACGCCATATTCGCCGGAGGGCGTCGACAAGATGGACTCCCAATTCCGCGACGCCGAGGGCCGCTGGTTCGCGACGACCGGTTATTTCGCGGCCTTCTGCGTCAACAAGCCAATGTCAGAGGCCAAGAAGCTGCCTATACCTACGTCCTGGGAAGATCTCCTCAACCCGGTATATAAGGGCGAGATCGTGATGCCGAATGCGGCGAGCTCGGGCACCGGCTATCTCGGGGTTGCCAGCCTCCTCCAAATGAAGGGCGAGGAAGAAGGCTGGAAATTCATGAAGCAGCTCGATAAGAACGTCGCCCAATATATCAAATCCGGCTCGAAACCGTGCAGGATGGCAAGTGCCGGCGAGTATGCAATCGGCACCTCATTTGCTTTCGCGGCGGTCAAGCAAATTCACGAGGGCTTCCCGATTACCATGGTTATTCCCAAAGAAGGAGCGGGTTACGAGATCGAAACGAGCGGACTGATGAAGACGTCGAAGAATCCGGAAGACGCCAAGAAATTCCTGAATTGGCTGCTGACGCCTGCCGCCGCCAAGCTTTACGGCGAGCGCGCCGAAATGAACTCGGTTCCCGGAGGGGAGCAGGCCCAGATGGCGCGCGATGCCGGCATTCCCGAGGATGTCACCAGTGTGCTGTTCAAGATGGATTTCGCCCGCTCGGCAGCCGAAAAGGACAGCATCCTCAAGAAGTGGCAGGCAGAAATCGAGCGTTGATCGCAGGCTGAATGTTCCTTGTCGCCCTTTGGCTCGGATGGGCTACATTCCATTTGAACCTCCGGCCCAGCAGCGGGAAGCGGCAATGGATATATCGCTGAGCAATGTCACCAAGAGATTCGGGCCGACCGTTGCTGTCGATGCGGTCGACCTGGAAATTCCTCCATCTACCCTTGTCTGCTTTCTCGGGCCATCGGGTTGCGGAAAGACAACCCTACTGCGATTGGTCGCAGGGCTCGAAACCGCCGATGGCGGCACAATGTCATTCAGGGGGCGGAGCTTGGCCGGCATCCCAGAGCGCATGCGTAATTTCGGAATGGTCTTTCAGAGCTATTCCCTGTTCCCGAATCTGACGGTTGAGGAGAACGTCGCCTATGGCCTCAAGTGCCATCGCTGGGGGGATTCCGACATCGCCGCGAGGGTTGCGGAACTCCTGTCGCTGGTCAGCGTCGCCGATCAGCGCGGCAAATATCCTCACATGCTGTCGGGCGGACAGCAGCAGCGCGTGGCCCTGGCCCGGGCGCTTGCCCCCAGGCCCCATGTGCTGCTCCTCGACGAGCCGCTCTCGGCTCTCGACGCAAAGGTGCGCCGCACACTGCGCAGCGAAATCCGCAAGCTTCAGCAGGGGCTGGGAATCACAACGATAATGGTTACGCATGATCAGGAGGAAGCCCTCACTATGGCGGACCATGTCGTGGTCATGAATGAGGGGCGCATCATCCAGCAGGGCCCGCCGGCCCAGATATACGACAGACCCCTGACGCCCTTCGTCGCAGGGTTCGTGGGCAGCATGAATTTCCTGACGGCTGTCGAGACCGGCGAAGGGCGCTTCCGGTTCGCCGGGCATGAGCTTGCCGTCGACCGTTCATGCATCATGGCACCTCTGAAAGGAAACGCCATCATCGCCATCCGGCCGGAGGACGTGCAAATTGTGCGCCCGGGCGCCGGGACTGCGCATCGAAGCGGCTCAAACACTTTGGAAGCCAGCGTGGAATGGATCGAGTTCCTGGGCGGAAAGTGCCTGCTGACCCTTGCGCCATCGTCCTGCCAGCCGCTGACGATCAACGCGGAAGTCCCGGCAAGGACCGTTCATGATCTCAAACTATCGGTTGGCTCACCGATCAGCCTGATCCTCCCCCCCGATGCCTTCAACGTCTATCCAGCATGATTGGCGCCTGGCTGGCAGCGATTTCGGGCTCGTCGCAATCGACCGTCTACCGGTCATATGCGTGCGATCGGTTTTTCAAGGTGGGGGCGGTCTGTGTCACTACCCTGTTGCTCGGCCTGTTCGTTGCCGTGCCGATCTGGGCGATCCTTCATCAGGGCCTTGTGCTTCCCGATGGTTCGTGGGGATTGGGCAATTTTGTCGATTATTTCCGTGATCCGCGATTTGTCACGATAACATCGCGCAGCCTGCTGCTGGCGACTTCGGCGACCGTGATCACCATCGTCCTCGCCTTCGGCTATGCCTATGCTCTAGTCCGCACCCTCATCCCACTGAAGAGCTTTTGGCGGTTCTGCGCGCTCCTGCCGATTTTCGCGCCGTCACTTGTACAGGCGCTTGGAATCCAGTTTCTGCTCGGCCGCAACGGTCTGATTCAGCAATCTGCTCGGCATACGCATCGACATTTACGGCTTCTGGGGAATCCTTCTGTCCGATATGCTCTATGCTTTTCCCCACGCGGTCCTCATCATCATCACAGCGCTGTCAGTCGCCGATGGACGGCTTTATGAGGCAGGGCGAATGCTGGGCGCAAGCGAGTTTCGCCTGTTCTGGACCGTGACATTGCCGGCCAGCCGCTACGGCATCATGTCGGCCGCCTTCGTCGTGTTCACCATTGTCATCACCGACTTCGGCAACGCCATGGTCATCGGCGGTGATTACAGTGTTCTGGCAACCGAGATCTATAATCAGGTATCCGGCCAGGCGAATTTCCGGCTTGGCGCGGTCATTGGCATCGTGCTGCTTGTTCCCGCTGGCCTCGCGATGCTTGTCGAGCGCCAGGTGGCGCGCCGAAACACCGCCATTCTGAGCGAGCGCTCATCGCCACTGACCCTGCGCAAGCATCCGCTGCGCGACGCATGCTCCCTTATCTATGTGTTTATCATTTCAGCCATCATCCTGTCCGTAGCCGGCATAGTCGTCATTGCGAGTTTTGTGAAGCTGTGGCCCTACGACATAAGTTTCACGCTCGATCACTATGTGACCGACGTGCAGAACGGATACGCTCCGCTTTGGACCAGCCTCGGGATGGCCGCGATCACAGCCCTTCTCGGCACTGTGCTGGTAACGTTGAACGCATATATCATTGAGAAAGTCTCGCACCCCTATACCCGGGTGCTCTATTTCTTCTCAGTCCTGCCCGCCGCAGTTCCGGGCATGGTGCTGGGTCTTGGGTATATTCTCGCCTTCAACGATCCGTCCAATCCGGTTTATCTGCTCTACGGGACCGTCTGGTTCCTCGCCATCAACACGATCTTCCACTATCATGCCCAGGCATTTCTCATAGCGACGACAAACATCAAGCAGATCAGCCGCACCTTCGATGAAGCATCCGCAATGTTGGGCGCAACATTTTTTCGGACAATGACACGCATTGCCCTGCCATTGTTGCTGCCGTCACTGCTCAATATCGGACTTTTCCTGTTCATGCGTGCGATGGTGACCCTTTCCGCCGTAATATTCCTGGTATCGCCAAGGAATTCGGTTGCCGCGGTTTCAGTTCTCCTGCTCGATGATTCCGGTAAGGCGTCTCAGGCCGCCGCATTCTCGGTCGTGATAATGGCAGTGGTCCTGATGGTCGCGGCGGGTTTCAATCTTGCCGTAGGCGTCTTGTTTGCAAGGCGACAAGAGAGAATCTTGTCATAGGGAATTAGAGTTTATAACGGCAGGCCAAAGTGCACTCGATTGTTTCTTTGCGCAAAGCCCCTTCTCTATGCCATTTATCTGCCCGTAAACTGCGCGACAATTTAAGTGTATTCTTCCTATTCTGGGACGGGAGCCGAACGAATTACTGAATCTTTTCTGCTGCGTGCGCGTGAGGGGCGGGCGTTTAGGGTGGCGGCCGGAACGGATGTTCAGGTCGTTAACACGCATGGAACTCAGGTGGTGGACACTTGGGCGTTCGATGCCGCAGACCCTGCCGAGTTCATGTCAATGGAACATAGCCGCCTTCACATGGGACGATTGAACCCAATCGTTGGCGACACCCTCGTTACAAACCGCCGGCGACCTGTCCTTACGTTGAAAGAAGATACCTCAGGTGGTGTCCACGATACACTCTTGGCGGCTTGCGACCAGTACCGCTATGAGCTTCTGGGATATTCGGGAAAACATGACAACTGCACGGACAATCTCCATGCGGCACTGCTTAGCTTTGGTATCCCCTTAACGCATACACCAGCGCCACTCAATTTTTTCGAGAATTCCAGGCCGGATGCGAATGGAATCTTGGCCATCAAACCGCCAATCTCGTTACCTGGCAGCTATGTCACATTGCGGACTGAAATGGACATAGTGCTCGTCTTTTCCGCCTGCCCCCAAGACATGGTGCCCACAAACGGTATCGCGATGCGCCCCTGTGATGTCCAAATCCAAATTTCACGCTCGGCGCGAAGCTAAATTTGAATTGTGCGCTCAAATTCTGAGGCGTGTCCCAACCTGCAATCATGCAGCCGAATGTGTCAAGAAGCGCCAACCGCGCCTTAGGCCGCGCAAAATCCGGCATGGGCCTACATTTCGACGCCCAAGTGCCGAGCGTTTCGCAGAAGCCAGTCATCTGGTCAGCCAACGCCACCCATTAGGTGCTGTCGATGAGCAGAAAGGACTGCCCCTGCCATAATTGGCGTCATTCATGATACATCCGTTTCTTGCGAGCGCGGGTTGCCCCGGTGGCTGTTTCTGTGCCGTCATGAAACGTGCCGAACCAGCGATCCCAGGGCATTTCCTGATTGCCGTAATTGCATTCGTAATAACGGTGATGAAGCTGGTGGTAAAAAGTCCCAAGCGCCAGTCGCCGCTTGTCCTTGACCAGCAGATCCTCATACCCGGTGTGGGTCATCGCCGCACCAGGTCCTTCGTAGATGACATGAAAGATCAGGTGAATCGGATGCGACGGCACGATCCAGTGAATTGCCAGAGACGAAAGATAAAGGAAGTGCTCAACCGGGTGCATTGAAAGACCCGACCAGGGACCGACGTTTACATTACGATGGTGCAGTGAATGCACGTGCTTGTAGACAAGGGGCACATGCAGCAACCGGTGCACCCAGTAGAAATGGAAGGCAGACCATATTGGAATCAGAACCAATGCCGCAATGAACCAGATCGGGTGGTCGGCAAAAGTGACCACGGGCGCATAGCCATTAGCCATCAACCACATGGTCAGAACCTGATAGGCCGTTAACTGCGCAACGCCGCTGGTCAGTGACCAGAACATGTTGTCACGTACTTGATCGGAAAAATTCCAAAGTTGGTTGCCTTTTGCCTGATCGCGGGCGTCGAATTTAAGCCGCTTTCCCTGACCGCGACGCATATAGAAATACCAGTGCAGCCCGCCTGCAATGACGATCATCATGCCCAGATTTACAGCCCAGGTCTGCAAGATCCAGCCGAAAGCGAAGCTTTTGGCAACCTCAAGCGGTGGAAAGAGAAAGTACCAGGCTGCCGTGGCGAGAAGGACCAGCATCACCCTCTCGCTGAGCGTCAGCCAGTTCCTTGCAAACCAGCGGACAAGAAAGCGAAGATCGGGTGGCCACGTGAAGATTGACGGATCGGCCAATGGCAGTTCGGGATGATAGTTCCACTCGCGACTCATCGGAGCTTCGTCGGCGGGGTTCATTCTGGCCTCCAGTTTCTCGAAGAGGTGTCAAACACGTGATAACATACAAGATATCAGGCAGGCCACAGCGATTGTCATATCCCAATCACCACACCTTCCCGAATGATAGAATGGTCCCAGGCTTTGCGAGAAAAAACCTTTCTAACAAGAGGTTCGAAATATTCCAATGTCTGCGTGGGAAAGACAGGATCGAAAGAAGACTGATCCCAGCGCTCGCAAAATTTGGCGCAAGTTTCAAAGCAGGGATGATCGCGGAATCTATCGCGTACATTGGGATCCCAATTGTAGTGTTGCGCATAGTAGAGCATCTGGAAAATGCCGTGATGTTCGACAACCCACGACACCTCCCAACGCACAAAAGGCCGGATTACTTCGGCAGAAAACCGGTCATGATTTTGCGGTGCCAGGCCGTCACCCACGTCGTGGAGCAGTGCCGCAACGATCCAGTCGGTGTCAGCGCCATCCTGTTCTGCGCGAGTGGCGGCCTGCAGGCCGTGCTGTAACCGCGTGATTTTGTAACCATCTAGGGAAGTTGTTCCTTGTCTCCTTAATTCGGCAAGAATCCTGTCTGCCGTCAAGCTGTGATTAGGTTTTTCCAATTCAGCGAGAAGGGCATAATCTTCCCTGGTACCGTCCTTCATCTGGGTAAATGAAACGGTACGATCATGTGATTTCATGATGCCATTCCTGCCACAGTTGTCCCTCCATAAAGTGACAATTTGCCCTCAGCTCCAGCTGCAAGTGTGGCGGCTTGATCTCGCAGGATGCGGTCATAGAGATCAAGGTCTTGTTGCATAAATAAACCGCGTGGACCGGCGATATTGATCCATCCCCTGGCGACATCACAGCCTCTGACCAGCATGGCATAGTCATCTCCACCAGCTTCCTGACGGACCTCCGGTGTCACATATCTGATGGCAAGACCAATGCGGCGGTCGTCGGAGCGGTTTGGACCTGAGGCATGAAAGCACCGACCATGGTGCAAGGACATCTGCCCGGGTTTCAATGCGCCATAGACGGCCTTGTCCTCGTCCACCCCAGCTATGTTCTGGCCGCGGGACAAAAGGTTTTCTTCTGCGAAAGTGTCCGTGTGATCGACAATTTTCCCATGATGACTTCCGGGAATAAAACGCATGCAACCAGCTTCCACTGAAACATTGCTGAGGGCCACCCATGCTGTCACCTCGTTGTTTGTCTCTCCCATTCCCCAGTAGGTGAGATCCTGGTGCCACGAAACAACCTTGGATGAACCCGCTTCCTTGATGAAAAATTCCACCGACCATGCAAGGAGGTTTTCACCGAGAAGACTCTCGACCGCATCCAGGATGGCCGGCGTGCGGGCCAAGTTGGCCAATAGCGGAATAACGACATGGCCATTGACGCGGAAATACTGGTTCAAACTACGCCCACTAGCGCCATGGGAAAAATCACGCTCAAGTCTTTCGATTTCATTTCTGATCGCTGAAACCGAGGGTTCGTCAATTACCGGCACGCCACAAAGAAATCCATTCTCATTGTAACTTGCAATTTGTGCGCTGCTCAGTGATCGAAGCATGTTGGGTTCCCTTTGTCGTTTCGGGCACGTTGCAAATTATGAAGCGGGTAGGCAAGCGATACTGCTTGCACCTGAGGCTAAGTTCTACTTATCATGCCAATATGGATGCTTCCCGAATTCCGTCGTTGAATTGGCTGAGAGTCTTTGAAGCGGCGGCCCGTACGGAAAATTTCACGCAAGCAGCAGTGGCCCTTCACATGAGCCCCTCGGCTGTAAGCCAGCAGATTCGTGCCTTGGAATCACACCTTGGCGAGCAATTGTTCTGGCGTTCGGCGCAGAAAATTGTGCTATCTGAAGCCGGAAGGGCCTTCCTGCCAACGGTACAACAATCCCTTGCGTCCATGGATATGGCGGCGGGTGCCTTGTTCGGTTCCAAAGGTCGTCAAACAGTTTCACTTCAAGTGGTGTCACTCCTCGCGATGGGCTGGTTGGCCGAACGTCTTGCGGGCTTTGAGCAGGAAAACCCAAGTATTCGCGTTCTGATAACGACAGGAAACATGCCTGCGGACTTCCGCGCCAGGCCTCAAGGTCATGAGCCAGACCTGCAAATTGCTTTTGGATCGGCGACGGACTTTTCAGATGGTGCCGTCCCGCTATTTGGCGAAACTCTATCGATTGTCAGCTCGAGTAACATAACGGAACAGATACATGAACCTGGCGATATCAGGCAGTATCGGCTTCTGGAAGTTGCTACCCACCAATCGGGGTGGCATCAAATGCTTGCAGCGATACCAGGAGCCACCATTGAAGGCATGGAAGTGACTTTCGTCGACAATACGCCGCTTGCCCTGATGCTAGCCTATCAAGGTTTCGGGCTCGCACTTGCCCGAGCCCCAGCCAGCGATGCAGTCGTAACGGCGTTAAAACTTCAAACGGTGCAGATAATGCCACGAATTAGAGGCTTGCAAAGATACTACATTATCAAGCCCCAATCGAGGCCACTATCCAGCGGAGCTGTAAAATTTTTGACGTGGCTGATTGGGCAGAGTGAGTCGCCACAAGCCGGTTAGGGCAAACAGCGGATCGTCATTGCCGAACATCTTTTCTTTCCAGAGGTAAGCGAGCCAGGATATAACAATATCTTCTAGGCCATCGCCGATGGGAAAGAGTCCGCGTGCTTGAGGCGCAGGGAGGGTATTGCGTTGTCGCGCATCCCTGTGACGATGGTTAAGGCAATCAGGGCGCGGTCGCGCAGGTCAATCTGATTTTCGACTTGTCAACGGGTTCGCTCGAAAGCCAACAAAGAATGACTGCATCGCCTGAAAAATTGTGAGGACAGTTGCATAACTGAGTGGTTTGCCGGGCCGGATGCTTTCAAAATATTGAGTTCAGGACTAGGATCAGGACCCATTAATTCGGCTGGAGTCAATGACTGGCTTAAGCCCAAAGTGACCCCCTCCCCCACAAATTCTGCGCATTTCACTATTTGATGAACAGAAACTTTCAGTCGAGATAGCGGTCGGACCGCTGCCCCGCGCGCTCGTGGTGAATAGGCAGGGTTCGGCCGTAGAGTTGCCTCACGCGCTCGGGTGCGCCCACCATGTTCGGCTCTCCGACATAGGAGAAAATCGCGACATAGCGCCGCCGGGTTCCGCTGAGAGGGGCCACGCGATGGAGGGAGTAGCGGCCACGAAAGATCTGAAGATCGCCCGGCTCGAGGTCGAGGATCTTCACCCTGTCTGACGTGCCATTCAATACGCGTGAGACTTCAGCGAAGTTCTCGTCACCCTCGCGAATGTGAGGCGCATACTCGAAGGCGCCGCCGCGCTCGGCGCTCTGTATGGCGAGCGTCACGGTGAAGTTATTAGTGTCGAAGTGCCAGGGGAAGCCGTTGCCCGCCTCGGCCATGTTGATGATGACGTCGGCCAGCGGATCGGCGTAGCGGTAGAAGTCACACTCCTCGAGGCAGTCCTGGATGAAGCGGTCAAACCCATCACTGTCGTGGATCGTGCGGAGAGGGCCATCCTTGGGGAGGTTGTCGGCGGGCACAAATGAGTTTGAGCGGTCAAAGAACTGCCTCCGGGGGTCGTCGAGCTGGGAGACTTGGGTCGTCCTTCGAAAAGTAGACATTGGTGCGGTTGAAGCTGCGGTGGCCCTTGTCTGAGACGCTGTCGGCTTCAGTGGTGAGTGCTTTGACGCCCATAGGCGTGAGGAATTGCTTTATGACGGCGCAGCCGTCGCGCGCTAAGTCGGCGCGGACTCCCTCCAAGCAAGGCGTCACGCGTGGGCCCCTCCCTTACAATCGGGTAGCGCTTGTAGTCAATGAGGTCTGAACTGGCATGGGGCATTTGCAGATTTCCGAGGCTTAGAGTTTAGATAGCGCTTTCCTTTCAAATTGTCGAGACGCAGTTAATCGATCCCCTTCCGCACCTCGCGCTTGGGGAATCCGGACGCTACGGTAGGTGCATTGACAGCGATCGATGCCGCTGATCGTGTGAGCGCACATCACCTGCGAGATATCGTTCGGCGATGGGTGGGCCTTCATTCGTATGACCGTGAACGCAAAGCGGATAGTCCCGATGACGCAATCCGACGCTTGGTTGTTGCTAACCCTGGTGCAGAAAAACCGCTGCTGTGCATCTGTCTCGACGGAATCGATGAGGCGACAGATAGTAGCGATGGTAAGCTTCGCGAGGCGTTAGCGTACTTTACCCGCGAGGCAATGGGACAAGCGGCTGACGTCCAACCAGTTGCAACGCTTGTTGTATCGTGTCGTGATCCAGAAGACATCGCTCGTCGCTATCTAGGCGTTGATCGAACGACGGGCGAGGCGAGTAAAGGCATTTACGGGATGGTTGAAGTTCAAGAGTTTGACGACTCTGAACTGGGGCAGGCTTGGATGATGCTTGATTCACAAGAGGTTGCAGCGCGATTGGCCGCAGTCGGGAACTCGGGCGAGTTTGCGGGCCCTCTCACAGAGGGACCCATGCCAATCTCTATATCCAGACCAATGGCGAACCCGCGACTCCCTGAGCCCTTGATTGTCGAATCGCTGCGTCATCCTGTGGTGTGGCGTGCGTTTAGTGGAATGCCTGAAACCGAACAGCATGGTGTTCTTGACGGGACGAAATCCGCTACCGATCAACTTGGAGATGAGGTCTTGGGATGGTTCTGCCGAAAAGCGTCCCTGCGACGCCCATCAGCATTTAGGGACAGGGATGAAGTTCGGGACTGCCTTGAGGCCATCGCGAGGCAGTCAACGCCGAACGTTCGAGGTACATTGAAAGCTGATTGGTTTTCTGCCGCACAGCGAATCGTCCCTTCTACCGCTGCATATCAGTTGTACCGCGAAGCACTTTCCGCAGGTCTGATTGAGCCGGTCGGGCGTGAACGCTGGCGGTGGCGGCACGAGTTCGTAGCATTCGTTCTCTGCGATTCACCTGCTCAACCGCACTCAGAGGATTTGTGAGCGCCGACTTTGAGTCCCTCCGCGAAGAACTTGCATCCTCTACGCGATTGGAGGATGTGATCGAGTGGTTGCTTCGGCTCAGAACTGAACGAAGTCGTAACGAAACTAGGATGTACGATTTCACTGCTCTGGAAGAAGAGGGTTTAGATGCCTTACAACCCTACGTCGAGCGGTCGCCGGAACTCGTTCCCGGCTTGTTAGTCAGGTTTGTCTTGCCTCGATGCCTTGACAACTTTCCTGGGCATGAGAGCCGGGTTGTTAGAGACCGTGGACGGGAACTGCTCGTGCGCTGGCTTGATGAGCTTCCGGATCCCGTACGCGTCATTGCTGTCAAAACAGTCATCGAAGAGCTGAAGCGGGTTCTTGAAGGAGATTCAGCAGACAGCGCCGAGGCTGCCTGCTGGACCATAGCTGTCATCGGGCAGCGGGATGATCCGGTATTGGAGCAACTTTGGGACATAGCTTTTTCAGCATCGCCTATCCGAAATATAGCGCTACGAACAATATGTGCTCTCGGGCCCACGGTTGACCAACGCGAACGACTGTTGAGCTTAGCCCACGCACGTGCTTCCAAAGAATATTCCTCGGATCTTCTCGGAGCTTTGGGACTGTTGGCTGACCCTCGTTCTGTTCCTGTTGTTGTCGATTACTGGTTACCCCGATCGGAAATCGACGATTTTGGTCGTCATAGTGTGTTTGGGCTTCTTGGAAGCATCGCACACGAAAACCGTGACTCCGCCGAACTTCAAGACGATGTTTGGCGGAAAATCGTGAGAGCCTTTGAATTCGGAGAAACTGCCCGTTCTTCGGTACTCCTAGGTAGTGTTGCACCAAGAATCGATAGCCCGGAAGTCGTTGTTGATCTCACGAACTGGATTATTGAGGATAGACGAACCTCGGGTGGTTGGAGCCACAGGCATTACCTGGCTGCCCTCCGCCTACAGGAGTGCGTACTGCCTCGTCAAATTTCAGGATGGAAGGACGTCAATAAACAAGAAATGGTTGCGGTTCTGGGAGGCGATGCACTTGCTGATACAGGGAATGCTGGCTCAGGACGGACCCAAGAACATTACCGCAAAGAGTCGGTCTGGGAACTATTATTTCGCTCCGGGGCCTCGGAGGTACTTGGATGGGCGGACGCGGGAGTTGCTAGCGAAACCAATTCGTATCTACAAAAAGAGCTGTTTGAAACACTTAGTGCGTTCCGGTTGCCAGAGCTTCCGCTCGGGGTTCGGAAATCTCTTGCGAGAGTGTACGCTCTGAACACAGAGCATTATAACTCCTCTGGTTGGGCACCTATTCTGGGCGCAGTAGAATTAGCATGGAGTCGGTCAGATCGCGATGCGTTCGAGATCCTCGCCCAATGCGGGCTTTCCATCAATGGTCATGGACTCAGAGTGGTCGGCGAAGCCCTTGCGGATGTTGCAACAACGTTAACGGATGCCGGAGAAATGGGGATTGTCGAGGCCCTCTTTCACCGGCTGGATTTGACGCAACCACTACCTCAAAGAGAAGCTGCTGCCCTGGCTTTTGCTGCGCTAGCAGAACATGGGAAGCTAGGCATAGTGGACATTCGTCGCCTACTCCGGTGTGCCAAGGAGGCAGGACGTGACGATTTCGAACGGGGAGCACTCATCTCCACGTTGGGGATTCATTGGGGTGATCTTTCGTCAGCGGATCATGACGAGGTATTCGGTTGGGCAGAGGATGCGGGGAAAGAAACCTCGACGCGCGCGCTCGAACTTCTAGCTGAGACTGGCGCAATACTTAGCGATCCTTCACTCCTCAAACGCACACTCGGTCTGGATTACGAGCAGAAGGTTTGGCGTGCGAGGGCTCCTTCTGGGGGGAACCCTTGGGCTGCGTACATTACAGGGATTTTGTTCGAGCAAAGACCTGAGATTTTTGCTCCAGCTATTGCTGACTTCCTCATTCAAAATGATTGGTTCACACCCGCACAGGCGTCTGAGAGAATCCGTTATGCGCGCTCGAGCCAGAGGCCGTTGGTCTCCTGGATGTCCTCGCGGCTCGGCGCGAACACGTCGAAGATCAGCCGACCTCCTGGCACGAGCAGAGCATGCGCGGCGCGAAGCGCCCGCAGCTTCTCCGTCTCGTCGGGCATGTGGAGCATCGACCGGAACGGGCAGATCACGAGCTCCACGGGCTCTGGCACGGGGGGCTCGCGCAGATCACCCACGCGCAGGTCGACTCGTTGGCCGACGCCGTGCTCCTCCGCCAGTGCCCGGGCGACGTCGAGCATGCCCGGTGAGACGTCGACGCCGATCACGCTCCGGCCCGACAGCGCGATCGGGATCGCGATCCTGCCCGACCCCACCGCCAGTTCGACGATCGGCCCCTCACATGCTTTCGCCTCGTCGACGTAGAACTCGATGTCCTCGACCACGGAGGCGCTCCAGGGGTCGTAGATCCCGGCAATCGAGTCGTAGAGGGCCACGGGGGGAGTCTAGGGCGGCGATTCCGCGTCGGGCGCGTTGGTACGCTCGGCCCCTCATGGATTCCGACGCACTCGAGCGCGAGGGACTGGCTGCCGCTGCGGCGGCCGGGTCGACCGACGAGATCGAGGCCGTTCGGGTCGAGTACCTGGGCCGGAAGAGCGCGATCAAGCAGGCCCTGCGGGAGGTGCGCGACCGGGAGACGGGAATGGCTCTGAACGCCGTGCGCGAGCGGCTCGAGGCTGCGATCGACGGTCGAGAGGCAGAGCTTGCGAGGGCCGAGCTCGACGCGCGGCTGACGACCGAGCGGGTCGACGTGACTCTGCCCGCCGGAGGCTACGCCAGGGGGCGCCTCCACCTGATCACCCAGATCAGGCGGGAGGTGGAGGACGTGTTCCTCGGGCTCGGCTACCGCGTCGTCGACGGTCGCGAAGTCGAGTCGACGCACTACAACTTCGACGCGCTCAACTTCCCACCCGGCCACCCGGCCCGCTCGCCCCTGGCGACGCTGTTCGTCGACGACGAGACCGTCCTCCGCACCGAGACGTCGCCGTCGCAGATCCGGACGATGGAGGCTCAGCAGCCTCCCATCTACATCGTTTCGCTCGGCCGCACCTACCGGCGCGACACGCCGGACGCGACCCACTCGCCGATCTTCCACCAGGTCGAGGGGCTGGTGGTCGACGAGGGAATCACTCTGGCTGACCTGACCGGGACCCTCGATTTCCTGCTCCGCAAGCTGTTCGGAGAGGAGCGTCGGACCGAGTTCCGGACGCACTACTTCCCGTTCACGGAGCCGTCGATCGAGGCTTACGTCTCGTGCCACGTCTGCGAAGGGGACGGCTGCCCCGTCTGCCGCCATTCGGGTTGGATCGAGGTCGGCGGCGCCGGCATGGTCGATCCGAAGCTGTTCGAGTTCGTGGGCTACGACCCCGAGCGGTACAGCGGTTTCGCGTTCGGGTGGGGGCTCGAGCGGATCGCGATGCTGCGGCACGAGTTCCCCGACCTGCGCGAGCTCTGGCGCAACGACCTTCGCTTCTCGGGACAGTTCTGATGCGCGTCCCTCTGTCCTGGCTGCGGGAGTACGTGCACGTCGATGCGACGGCACAGGAGATAGCGCGCCGCCTCAACGTCTCGTCGCTCGAGGTCGAGCGGGTGATCGACGTCGGCGTCGACGACGTGGGCGACAACCTCTCGTTTCTCCGGGTCGGCACCGTTGTCGCTGCCGACAAGCACCCCAACGCGGACAAGCTCCAGCTCTGCCAGGTCGACGTGGGGGAGGGTGAGCCGCGGCAGATCGTCTGCGGCGCCTGGAACTTCGGTGTCGGTGCGACCGTCGCCGTCGGGCTCCCCGGCGTCCTCCTGCCGGGATTCCCTGCCCCGCTCGACGAGCGACCGCTGCGGGGAGAGCTGTCTCGCGGGATGATCCTGGCCGAGGACGAGATCGGGCTCGGCTCCGACCACGCGGGGATCATGGTGCTGCCGGATGGGATCGAGCCGGGCACGCCGTTGGCCGACGTCCTCCCGGTGCGCGAGCAGGTCCTCGACGTGACGCCGACGATGAATCGCGTCGATCTGCTCTCGATGGTCGGCCTGGCGCGCGAGGTAGCGGCGCTGCTCGACGGCGAGCTGCTCCCCGTCGAGGTCGTCGACCCCGAGATCACCCAGGAGGAAGCCGTCGACGTCACCGTCGACGACCCGACCGGCTGCCCGCGCTACATCGGGCGCGTCTTCCGGGGTGTCTCGGTCGGTCCGTCACCGATGTGGCTCCGTGCCCGGCTGCACGCGGCGGGGATGCGGTCGATCTCGAACGTCGTCGACGTGACGAACTACGTGATGCACGTGTACGGCAGCCCCCTGCACGCCTTCGACCGGGCCAGGCTCGACGGTGGACGGATCGTCGTCCGGCGCGCACGGGCCGGCGAGGAGTTGCGGACGCTCGACGACTCGAAGCGCTCCCTGACATCGAGCGACCTGCTGATCACCGACGGCGCCAAAGCGGTCGCGCTCGCCGCGATCATGGGCGGCCAGGAGAGCGAGGTCACCGACGTGACGACCGAGGTGCTGCTCGAGGCCGCGAACTTCGAGCCGATCGGAGTCATGCACACGTCCGAGCGCCTCGGCCTCCGCACCGAGGGATCGAACCGGTGGGAGAAGGGCGTCGACCCGCATGCCGCGGAGCCCGCGGCCGTGCTCGCGAGCCGACTGCTCGTCGACCTGACCGGTGCCGAGCTGACCGGGAGCGTCGATGTCCATGCAGGCCTGCCCGAGCGGCCCGTCGTGCGCTTCCGCCCCGAGCGAAGCGATGCGCTGGTCGGCCTCGCCGTGCCGCCCGAGGAGCAGCGTGGCATCCTGCAGCGGCTCGGCTTCGAGGCCGCCGGTGAGGGCCACTTCGACGTGACGGTGCCCACCTGGCGCGCGCGGGACGTGACGCGCGAGGTCGACGTCGTGGAGGAGGTGGCGCGTGTCGTGCTCGACCGCGTTCCGAAGACGATGCCGCTGCGGCGGGAGGTTGCGGGGCACCTGACCCGCGAGCAGCGCCTGCGGCGCGTCGTCGAGGACGTGCTCGTCGGCGCGGGCTTCAGCGAGGCGTACACCTGGAGCCTCGTCGCCGCCGATCCCGACCCGGGCGCGATCCGGCTTCCCGATCCGATGAGCGGCGATCAGGCGATCCTCCGGACGATGCTCGTCCACGGGCTCGTTGCAGCTGCGGCCGAGAACGTCGACGCGGGCAACGAGGGCATCGCGCTGTTCGAGCTCGCCCGTGTCTACCTCCCGAGCGGGGTGGCGCTCCCCGAGGAGCGATGGCGGGTGGGCGGCATAGTGGCGGGTGGCTTCGAGGCGGCGCGTGGCGCCGCAGAGGTCATCTACGAGACGCTCCACCTCGAGCTACGACCGACGCGAACGACGATGCCGTTCCTCCACCCGGGCAAGGCGGCGGCGATGGAGGCAGGTTGGCTGGGCGAGCTTCACCCGGCCCTGCTCGAGGGCAGCTGGGGCGTGTTCGAGCTCGACCTGGACGACCTGACGCGCCCGATCCCCGACAGGATTCTCTACGACGACGTGATCACGTTCCCGCCTCTGCGGCAGGACATCGCTGTCGTGGTCGGGGAGGACGTCGAAGCAGCTGCGCTGGTCGATGCCGTGCTCGCGGCCGGGGCGCCGGAGTTGCGCACCGCGCGCATCTTCGACGTCTATCGCGGAGCGCAGCTCGGCGACGACCGCAAGTCGGTCGCGATCCACCTCTCGCTCCAGGCACCGGACAGGACGCTCTCCGACGACGATGCGACGGTCGTGCGCGCCCGGATCGTTGCTGCGCTGAGCGAGCGGTTCGGCGCCGAGCTCCGCGCCTGAGCCCGGGGGCGCCCTAGAGGGTCTTGCCACCCACGAGCCAGACAGGGCCCTGGGTGTCGACGTTGTCCGTGTCGGAGAGGACGCGCAGCACTCTCGTCCGTCCTGTGATGTGCTCCTCGTCGAGCCGTTCGAAGCAGCGCCGGGCCATCGAGGCGGAGACGCCGTAGCCCGAGCGGCCGGAGCAACGGAACGTGAATGCGATCCGTGAGCCGGCGCGGGTCGGGTTGATCGCGGCACAGAGGAGCGCAGTCCGGTCGAGCAGGGTGCTCGAGTCGATCTCGATCTCGCAGAGCAGGTCCGTCCAATCGGAGGGGAGGGGCGCAAGCGCCGCATCCCAGCTCAGAGCGACCGACTCCGGCGCCCGCGCAGGAGTCGCGGGCGTCGTGACGGGCAGCGACGTGTCGACGGTGCCCGACTGCTCGAGGCGGCACCAGGTGCGCTCGTCGTCGAGAATGCCGAAGAGGCGCACCGCGGACTGGGCGCCATGCGGCCCGGACGTGCGGCGCACGTCGAAGACGAGCGTCGAGCCGACCCGGCCGGCATTGATCGAGCCCAGCACCTGCGCCGCCCGCGCCAGCTCGCTGTCCTGCTCCGTGGTGAGCGTCAACCGGACCTCCTCCCAGCCGGCAGGCAGGCCCCGTTCGATCTCGCGCCATTGCTCGACGAGCTTCATCCCGCGTCAGCATAATGACGTCCATGCAGCGGGACACACGAGAGCTGTGCCACAACGAGCGCGCCCGCCTGATCGAGGCGCCCTGATGGGCATCGAGGTCAAGCTTCCCCAACTCGGCCAGGGTATGGAGTCGGGCACGATCGTGCGCTGGCTGAAATCCGAGGGTGACCAGGTCAAGAAGTCAGAGCCTCTGTACGAGCTCGACACCGACAAGGTCACGCAGGAGGTCGAGGCGGAGGTCGACGGCGTTCTGGAGAAGATCGTCGTGGCCGAGGGCGAGGTCGAGGTCGGATCGACGATCGCGGTGATCGCGGGTGAGGACGGGGCGGCTCCAGAGACAGAGGCGAAAGCCGAGCCCGTGGCCGATGACAGCGCTCCCGCCGAGGCAGAGGCCGACACCGAGGCCGAGCAGCCCGCACCCGCCGAGCTCACCCTTCCGGCAACGGGCTCCGAGACGGCAGAGGCGGCAGCGCAGCCCGCAAGTGGGAACGGCGCCGCAGCCGGTTCGCCGGCGGCGACGGGAGGTGGCCGGATCAAGGCATCGCCGCTCGCCCGTCGCATCGCGCGCGAGCGCGGCGTCGATCTGAAGGCGGTCGCGGGCACGGGGCCGGACGGCCGGATCGTGGCCGAGGACGTCGAGGCCGCTCCCGTCGGTGGCGCGGCCCCTGCCGCCGCTTCCGCACCTGCGGCACCGGCCGGTGAGGTCGAGGTCGTGGCCCTGACGTCGACTCGCAAGACGATTGCCCGGCGACTGACCGAGGCATGGGCGGCGCCCGTGTTCCAGCTCGGTGTCTCGATCGACATGACCGAGGCGCTCCACTTGCGCGAGCAGTTGGTCGAGCGCCTCGCCGAGGGAGACGCGAAGCCGACGGTCAACGACCTGCTGACCCGCTTCGTGGGCGTCGCGCTCGTGCGTCACCGCGTGATCAACTCGACCTTCGACGGCGAGCAGATCTACCGTCACTCCGGCGCTCACGTCGGCATGGCGGTCGCGGCCCCGAACGGGCTCGTCGTGCCGGTGATCAGGGATGCCGACCGGCGCAGCGTGCAGGAGATCGCGCGAGCGCGCGTTGATCTCGTGAGCCGCGCGCGGGACGGCAAGCTGACCCGGGGGGACATGGAGGGCGGCACGTTCACGATCTCGAACCTCGGCATGTTCGGCGTCGAGGAGTTCGTCGCGGTGCTCAACCCGCCTCAGGTTGCGATTCTCGCAGTTGGAGCCGTCAAGCCGACCCCCGTCGTCGTCGACGGTGAGGTCGATGTGGCTCCGCTCATGCACGCCACGCTGACGTGCGACCACCGTGCCGTCGACGGGGCCGACGGCGCCGAGTTCCTGCGCACGCTCGTGGCGATCGTCGAGCAGCCCGCGCTCGCCCTCTAGGCGGCGGCGATGGCGGTCGTCGTCCGCAGAGGTGGGGCCCAGGACGTTCGGTTCCTACGCGACATGCTCCACCACGCGTACTACTGGAAGGAGCGGAAGCCGGACGCCAGCCCCGGGCCCGTGCAGCTGTACGTGAAGGCGTGGGGAAGGACCGGCGACACTGCCGTGATCGCGCTCCTCGACGGCTTTCCGGTCGGCGCTGCCTGGTACCGCCTGTTCACCAAGGACGCCCCGGGTTACGGGTACGTGGACGAGCAGACCCCGGAGTTGGCGATCGCGGTCGTCCCGAACGCCCGCGGCAAGGGGGTCGGGAGCGCGCTGATCGACTCACTCGTCGAGCGCGCGCGGAGCGACGAGTACGAGGGCCTGAGCCTCAGCGTCGACCGCCGAAACGCGGCGGCGATCGCGCTCTACGAGCGACACGGCTTCCGCCAGTTCCAGGAAACGGCCGACTCGCTGACGCTGTTGGCCGAGCTCTAGGGGCGGAGTGAGTACGATCGCTCGACCAGCTCACGACGAAAGGTTGAACCGGCATGGAGTGTGACGTCGCCGTCCTCGGAGGAGGGCCCGCAGGCTATACCGCCGCCATTCGCGCGGCACAGCTCGGAGGCTCGGTGGCCTGCATCGAGAAGGAGCCGGAGCTGGGTGGCACGTGCCTTCGCGTCGGGTGCATCCCGACGAAGGCGTGGGTGCAGACGGCGCACGCCCTGCACGACGCGCGCGAGACGTTCGGCAGTCTCGGCGTCGGCGTCTCCGACCCGCAGCTGGACTTCACGCAGGCGGCGGCGTGGAAGGACGGCGTCGTCAAGCAGATGACCGGGGGTGTGGCCGGGCTGTTGAAGGCGAACGGCGTCGAGTGGGTGCGCGGCACGGGGCGGTTCACGAGCGCGACCACGATCGCCGTCGAAGGCGGCGAGGACGTCACGTTCAAGACCGCGATCGTCGCCACGGGCTCGTATCCGATGCGGCCTCCGATCCCGGGGCTGGACTCACCGCGCTGCGTCGACTCCACCGGCCTGCTCGCGCAGACAGAGGTGCCGCGACGTCTCGTCGTTCTCGGCGGCGGCATCATCGGCTGCGAGTTCGCGTCGATCTTCGCGCACTTCGGCAGCGAGGTGACCGTGATCGAGATGCTGCCGACGCTGATCCCCCAGGAGGATGCCGACGCAGCGAAGGAGTTGCTCAAGGCCTTCAAGAAGCGCAATATTGCCGTCCACCTCGAGAAGCAGTGCACCGCGGTCGAGGACTCCGGCGGCCAACTCGTCGTCCGCTACGGCGACGGGGAGTCGGTCGAGGCCGACCTGATGCTCGTCGCAGTCGGCCGGGCGCCGCTCGTCGAGGGGCTCGGGCTGGACGAGATCGGCATTCCCACCGACCCCCGCAAGGGCATCGCGACCGACGACCGGATGCGGACAGCCGTGCCGACGATCTTCGCTGCAGGCGACGTCGCCGGCCGCTGGCAGCTCGCGCATACCGCCTTCCGGGAGGGCGAGATCGCGGCGGAGAACGCGATGGGCCACGACGCGTCGCTCGGCACCCCGGCCGTGCCGCGTCCCATCTACACCGATCCCGAGATCGCCGGAGTCGGCCTGACCGAGGCGCAGGCGCGCGAGAAGTACGGCGACGACGTCGCGGTCGGCGTCTTCCCCTGGGTCGCGAACGCCCGAGCGGTCATGTCCGGCGCGACGACCGGCTGGGTGAAGTCGATCCACGAGACGACGTATGGCGAGCTCCTCGGCCTCGTGATCGTAGGCCCGCACGCCACCGATCTGATCGAGGCCGGAGTCGTCGCGATCGACGCCGAGGCGACGGTCGAGACGGTCGCCGACGGGATTGCCGCGCACCCGACGCTGTCGGAGGCGATCAAGGAGGCCGGGCTCGTCGCGCTCGGTCGGGCCATCCACCTACCTCCCAAGCGCCGCTGATGTCCGGCCCGGGTGCCTCCCGCCGCAACGCCGTCGCGGTCTCGCTGGGCTGGTGGTTCGCGAAGCGCCTGATCCGGAAGCGCGGCCGGGCCGTTCTGGCCGGTGTGGCGGCCGGCGAAGGCCTCTCGCTCGGCCGCAGGCGCAAGCAGCGGCACCCGCTCCGTGCGCTCCTGGTCGTGCTGGCTATGGCAGCCGGAGGCGCGTTGTGGTGGCGACGTCGTCGGGGCGGCGACGACTGGGGTGACTGGAAGCCGTCCGCGCCCGACGCGCCGGAGCCGGCAGAGCCCGCTCCCCTGCCGGAGCAGCCCCGGGACTTCGCCGCCACGTGAGCGACGGCGCCCGGTTCGTCCGGCCCTCGCTCGAGCAACTGCCTTCGGCCGATCCGATCCCGGGGCTCCCGTCCGGGGTGGCGTCACTCGGGCTCAACGAAGGCCCCAATCCGCCGTTTTCTTCGGCGCTCGCAGCGATCGTTGCCGCCGCGCCGACCGTGAACCGCTACCCGGAACGGGGCTCGGCCGAGTTGACGGAGGCGCTTTCAGCGCGGCATGGAGTACCCGCCGCGCAGGTCATTCCCGCGGCCGGCGCAGATGCCGTGATCGGCTACGTGTGCCAGGCCGTGCTGCAGCCCGGGGACGAGGTCGTCGTGCCGTGGCCGTCGTTTCCGAGCTTCGTTCGGGACGCGCAGAAGCGCGATGCGGTTCCGGTGCTGGTGCCGCTCGCCGGAGGTGCGGTCGACGTCGATGCGCTCCTGGCCGCGGTGACGCCTCGGACCCGGCTGCTCTTTGTTGCGACACCGAACAATCCCACCGGGCTCGCGCTTCCACGGAGCGACGTCCTCCGGCTCGTCGCCGACCTGCCCGAACATGTCCTACCCGTGCTCGACGAGGCCTACATCGACTACCTCGAGCCGGGCGACCGCTTCGACGCGATTGCCGATCTCGCCGTGCAGGGGATCGACGTCGTCGCTCTGCGCACGTTCTCGAAGCTCTACGGCCTCGCCGGCCTCCGGGTCGGCTACGGCGTTGGCCCGATGGCTGTTGTCGCCGCCATGCGCAAAGTCCAGCGCGGTTACGACGTGGGGGCCCTGGCGCAGGTCGCAGCACTCGCGAGCCTCGCCGACGAGGCCGAAGTGGCACGCAGGCGCGAGTCGAACCGGGCCTCGGTCGAGGCACTCGGCACGTTGCTGCGGGCTCGTGGTCTCGAGCCGCTATCTCCCAGCCAGGCGAATTTCGTGCTCGTCGACGTTGGCAGCGATGCCGACGAAGCGTGTCGCAAGCTCCTCGCCGAGGGCGTCGCGGTGCAGTCGGGAGCCCCGTTCGGGGCTCCTACCTCTCTGCGGATCGGGGCCGGCTCATCCGTCGAGCTCGACATTCTCGACACCGCGCTCGCCCGGGCCGGGTTCAGAGCGGGTTAACGCTCAGGCGCCGACGGGGCCTCGGCCGGGGCCTCCGCTATCCTGGCGCGAATAGGCGCACCGCGCCTGTTTTCGTATGCGGACCACACTCAAGAGAGGCGTAGGCAGGGGCCACTCCGGTAACGGGAACGGCAAGATCCAGTTGCCGCCCGGGCCTGCCGGTCCGGTCACGATCTATCGCCAGCCGGAGCCGCCGCCCCGCACGCGGCGCTCGATCGTGCTCGGCGTCCTCAGCTGGGGCCTCACGGTCGTTGCCGTGTGCGTCGCCGGTGTCGCGGGCGGTGCGTACCTCTACCTGCACGAGTCCGTCGCCGCGGTCGCCCCGCGCAGCCTCGACGTGCGGGCGACGGCCAAGAAGCTCGACCTGCCGATCGCCGGCGAGCCCGCGACTGCGCTCGTGGTCGGCTATGACCGCCGCGCGGACGAGGCCAAGGGGACTCCCGCGCGTTCCGACACGCTGATGCTGATCCGCGCCGACCCGAAGAACCAGACGATCTCGTTGCTCTCGTTCCCGCGCGACCTCCGCGCGGAGATCATCTGCCCGGAGTCGGCCCGCTACGTGACGAAGATCAACGCCGCGTACGCCGATTGCGGCGCCCGCGGGGCGCTCGACACCGTGCGCAACCTCACGAACACGCCCATCAACTACCTGATCACTGTGAACTTCCGCGGCTTCACGCAGGTGGTCGACAAGCTCGGGGGGATGTGGATGGACATCGACCGGCGATACCTCAACACCCACAGCGGCCCGACCGGTTACGCGACGATCAACCTGCAACCCGGCTACCAGCTGCTCAACGGGTACCAGGCGCTCGACTTCGTGCGCTTCCGGCACACGGACAGCGACCTCCACCGTAACGCCCGCCAGCAGAGCTTCATTCGCGCGCTCAAGGACCAGGTGCGAACGAACTTCGGGCTCACGAAGCTGCCGAGCGTGATCAAGGCGATCACGAGCAACATCGAGGTCGCGCAGGGCGGCGGCCAGAACGTGAGCGCCAAGACCGTGCTCTCGTACGCCGTCCTCGCCTACTCGCTACCCCCGGGCCACGTCTTCCAGTCTCGGATCGAGGGCCTCGAGGGCTCCTCCGACCTGACGACCTCGTCCGAGAATATCGCCGCCGCCGTGCGCGAGTGGGCGAGCCCCGACGTCGAGTCACCGAAGAAGGCGACTGCGGTTGCCCTCGGGGAGAAGGTCAAGGCGAAGGCACCTGCGGCGAGCTCGACGTCGGTGACGGTGCTGAACGGCAACGGGGTCACCGGGTCGGCGTCGAACGCGAGCTACCTGCTCGCGCAGCGCGGGTACCCGATCCTGACGCCGCCCAACGGCATCCCCGCGAACGCGCCCAATTTCAAGTACTTCCGCACGACCGTGTACTACGACCCTGCCACCAGCGGGGCGAAGGAAGCCGCGGCGAAGGTTGCCGGCCTCTTCGGCTCCGCGGACGTCCTCAAGACCACCCCGGCCATTCGTGCCCTCGCGAACGACGCGATGCTGACGGCGGTCGTGGGGCAGACGTTCCACGGCACGCTCGCGGTCGCGCCGGTCGACCGGACGCCGAAGCGCCAGCCCGCGAACGTCGTGCCCGGGACGTCTGCGACGCTCGAGCTTCTGCGCGAGCGCCAGCGGAAGGTCGACTTCCCTCTGATGGTGCCCACCGTGATCGAGGAGTCGTCCTGGATCGACCGTGAGCGGCCCGTGCGCCTGTACCGGTTCAAGGAGGAGGGAAAGCGCAAGACCGTGCGCCTCACGTTCAGGATGGGGTCGAACGACTACTGGGGCATCCAGCAGTCGAACTGGGAGAACGCACCGGTGCTCGGCAGCAGCAACTTTGTCCGCAACATCGGCGGCCGAAGCTACGAGTTGTTCTACAACGGGCCCCACCTACACATGGTGGCTCTCAACCAGGGTGGCGGCACCTACTGGGTCGTCAACTCTCTGCTCGACCGGCTCTCGAACGAGACGATGCTCGCGATCGCGAAGGGCCTGCGACCCGTCTCGAAGATCACGTCTTCCTAGGCGGCGCGCGGGATCCGCGACCCGCGGCGACGCAGCCCGGTACCCTCCGAGCGTTGTGAGCGCCGTTCCTTCACGTGTTGCGGTCTTCGGTGCCGGCTACGTCGGCCTCGTCACCGGTGCCTGCCTCGCCGAGCTCGGCCACTCCGTAGTGGTTCGAGACGTCCTGCCCGAGCGGATCGACGCACTGCGCCGCGGCGAGGTGCCAATCTACGAGCCGGGGCTTGCCGAGCTGATCGCACGGAATGTCGAGCGGCTCTCGTTCACGGGCGAGGTGGCCGAGGCGATCGACGGCACCGACTTCGTCTACGTCGCCGTCGGCACGCCTCCGACCTACTCGGGCGACGCCGACCTCTCCGCCGTGTGGACCGTGATCGACGAGCTGCCGGCGATCGAGCGTCGCTGCGTCGTCGTGATGAAGAGCACCGTTCCGGTGGGAACAGGCGCGCGCGTTCGCCGCCGACTCGACGAACGAGGGCTCGAAAGTGTCGGCTACGTCTCGAATCCCGAATTCACCGCCGAGGGGACAGCCGTCGCCGATTTCATGCATCCGGACCGGATCGTCGTGGGAGCGTTCCGCGACGACGACGCGGAGGCGGTCGTGGCATTGCACGCCGGGATCGACGGCGCCGTCGTCCGCTGCGATGTCGCTTCGGCAGAGATGATCAAGCTCGCCGCCAACGCCGCCCTGATGACGCGAATCTCGTTCATCAACGAGATCGCCAACGTCTGTGAGGCGACGGGCGCCGACGTCGTCCGCGTTGCCGAGGGGATCGGGCTCGACCGACGGATCGGACCGAGCTTTCTCCGAGCGGGGATCGGCTACGGCGGCTCCTGCTTCCCGAAGGACTCGCTCGCGCTGAAGCAGTTGGCAGCCAACTCGGGCTACCACTTCCAGCTCTTGAACGCCGTGATCGAGGTGAACGAGCTCCAGAAGCGCCGCGTGATCGGAAAGCTTCTGAGCCATCTCGGTTCGTTGCGCGACAAGAACGTCGTGCTCCTCGGGCTCGCGTTCAAGCCGAACACCGACGACATGCGCGAGGCACCGAGCCTCGTGCTCGCGGGACGGCTGCTCGCGGAAGGCGCCAACGTGATCGCCTGGGATCCGGTCGTGGACGGTGGCGACCTGCACGGGGTGAGGGTGGCAGACAGCCCCGAAGCCGCAGCCAACGGCGCGGACGCGCTCGTCCTCGTGACCGAATGGCCGCAACTCGCCGACGTCGACTGGGCGGCGATCCGAGGCACGATGCGAGGGAACGTCGTGATCGACGGGCGGAACTTCCTCGACCCAACCGCGTTGCAGGCTGCCGGCTTCGTCTACGAGGGGATCGGGCGCGCAGCCGCGGGTGCCGGCAGCTGATGGAGGCGATCCTGCTGGCCGGCGGCAAGGCCGAGCGAATGGGAGACCTCACCGGTGGGCGCCCGAAGTCGCTCGTCTCGGTCGGCGGGCGGCCGCTCGTCGCCTGGCAGATCGGCCGTCTCCGCAAGGCCGGAGTCGACCGGGTGATCGTGAGCTGCGCTGCCGGGCAAGAGCCGGACTTCGAGGCCGATCTCGGCGGGCTCGGCGTCGAGATCGTCTACGCGGGCGAGAAGGAGCGGCTCGGTCGCGGCGGCGCAATCCGGTTCGCGGCTGCTTCGCGGGATGAAGACGGTGACGTGCTTGCGATGAACGGCGACGAGCTCGTCGACGTCGACTTCGCGGCGCTGCTCGACCGGCATCGGCAGAGTGGGGCGGCGGCGACGGTCACCGTGGCCCAGCCACCATCACAGTTCGGTCAGGTCGATCTGACCGACGACGACGTCGTCACGGGCTTCCACGAGGTCTCACGGGTGCCGTACTGGGTCAACTGCGGCATCTACGTGCTGTCTGCGGCCGCCCTCGCGCGGTTCCCCGAGAAGGGTGACCACGAGACGACGATCTTCCCCGAGCTCGCCGCAGAGGGCTCGCTGCGGGGGTTTCGGCATACGGGGCTGTGGCTGACCGTGAACACGCCGAAGGAGCTCCGGCGAGCCGACCAGCACGTCACCGCCCACCCGGAATGGCTGACGTGAGCTCTCCGTACGCGACGCCGCCGCGACGGGTCGACAAGCCGTGGGGGTACGAGCTGATCTGGGCCGAGACGGACCTGTACGTCGGCAAGCTGTTGTTCGTCCGGGCGGGACAGGCGCTCAGCCTGCAGTACCACGAGCACAAGGACGAGTCCTGGCTTGTTCAGGACGGCCGGGCTTCGCTCGAGCTCGGGCAGGTCGGGGGAGAGCTCGAGACGACCGAGATCGCGGGCGGTGATGCCTTCCGCTATCGGCCCGGAACCGTGCACCGGGTCACGGCTATCGAGGACACCATGATCATCGAGGTGTCGACGCCGCACCTCGACGACGTCGTCAGGCTGGACGACCGCTACGGCCGTCCTGAACGCGACAGCTGAGACTAGACTCGGTTGCGCTCACCACCGAAAGCGAGTTTGCGAAACCATGGCTACAACCCAACGTCACGATGTGAAAGACCTCGCCCTTGCGGCAGAGGGCGTCCGCAGGATCGAGTGGGCTGACCGGCAGATGCCGGTGCTCGCCGCGATCCGCGAGCGCTTCGAACGAGAGAAGCCGCTCGAGGGCTACCGCGTCTCCGCGTGCCTGCACGTCACCACCGAGACCGCGAACCTGATGCGGACACTCAAGGCCGGCGGCGCCGACGTCGTCCTCTGCGCGTCCAACCCGCTCTCCACCCAGGACGATGTCGCCGCGGCGCTCGTCGACGAGTACGGGATCGGCACCTTCGCGATCAAGGGCGAGGACAACGACACGTACTACCAGCACCTCGAGGCCGCGATCGATCACCGGCCGCACATCACGATGGACGACGGCGCCGACGTGATCGGCATCCTCCACTCGGCCCGCCGCGAGCAGCTCGGCGACGTGATCGCCGGCACCGAGGAGACGACGACCGGCGTGATCCGACTCAAGGCGCTCGAGGCCGACGGCAAGCTCGGGTTCCCCGTCGTCGCCGTGAACGAGGCGCGGACGAAGCACCTGTTCGACAACCGCTACGGCACCGGCCAGTCGACGCTGGACGGGATCATCCGTGCCACGAACGTCCTCATCGCGGGTCGCGTCTTCGTCGTCGCCGGCTACGGCTGGTGCGGGCGCGGCGTCGCCATGCGCGCCAAGGGCATGGGTGCCCATGTGATCGTGACCGAGGTCGATCCGATGCCGGCGATCGAGGCCGTCATGGACGGTTTCCAGGTGATGCCGATGCACGAGGCCGTCAAGGTCGCCGACATCATCGTCACCGCGACGGGCGACAAGTCCGTGCTCGCGAAGAGTCATTTCGAGGTGATCAAGGATGGCGCGATCATCGCCAACACCGGCCACTTCAACGTCGAGATCGAGATCCCCGCGCTGCGGGCGATGGCGACCGACTCCCGGCTAGCCCGCGAGTTCGTCGAGGAGTTCACGTTCCCGGACGGGCGCAAGGTCTACCTGCTCGCCGAGGGCCGGCTCGTCAACCTGTCGGCCGCCGAGGGTCATCCGGCCCAGGTGATGGACATGTCGTTCGCGAATCAGGCGCTCTCGGCCGAGTACATCGTCGCGAGCGCCGCCGAGCTCGAGCGCAAGGTCTACGTCGTTCCGAAGGAGATAGACGACGAGATCGCGCGGCTCAAGTTGGCCACGATGGGCGTTGCGATCGACGTGCTCACCGAGGAGCAGGCGAAGTACCTCGCCTCGTGGGACGAGGGAACCTAGGCCCTGGCGAACGAGGTGCAGAGCCCCTCGCTCCGCGATCTCGAACCCGAGCGGATCGTCCGGCTCGATAGCGATGCGGTCGTCGTCCTCGACCAGCGGCGGCTTCCCGACGAGCTCATCGAGCTCCGCTGCCACGACGCCGCCGAGCTCGCGGACGCGATTCGCGTGCTCGCCGTTCGGGGCGCCCCCGCGATCGGGGTTGCGGCCGCCTACGGCATGGCGCTCGCAGCGATGCAGGGGCGCGATCTCGATGCTGCCTACACGACGCTCGCCGCCGCTCGTCCGACCGCCGTCAACCTCCGTTGGGCCCTGGACGAAATGCGCGACGATCCGACGCCCGAGCGGGCTCGACTGATCCACTCCGACGAGGTCGAGCGCTGTCGGGAGATGGGCGCGCATGCCGCCGCACTCGTGCCGCCCGCCGCTCGGATCCTGACCCACTGCAATGCGGGCGGTCTTGCCACCGGTGGCTATGGCTCGGCGGTGGGAGCGATCCGGGCCGCGTCGGAGCGGGGAGGAGTCGCCCACGTGTGGGTCGACGAGACGCGCCCGCTGCTCCAGGGAGCGCGGCTCACGGCGTTCGAGCTCGAGACCCTGGGCATCCCGCACGCGGTCATCGTCGACGGCGCCGCCGCCTCACGGATGGCGGCGGGCGAGGTCGACATCGTGATTACGGGCGCCGACAGGATCGCTGCCAACGGTGACACGGCGAACAAGATCGGCACGTACGGGCTCGCCGTGCTCGCGAGCCACCACGGGATCCCGTTCGTGATCGTGGCGCCGACCTCGACGATCGATCCCGCGGCACCGAACGCGAGCGCGATCCCGATCGAGGAGCGCGATCCGGCCGAGGTGACGGGCCGCTTCCCGGCGCGAAACCCCGCCTTCGACATCACCCCGGCGGAGTTGATCACCGCGATCGTGACCGAGCAGGGCGTGCATCGAGCGCCCTACGCCGACTCCCTGCCGTCCCCGGTGGCGTCGCGGTGATCCTGGACGAGGTCGACCCGGAGGCACGCGCCGTCCTCGAGCGGCACGGCTTCGACGCCGCCGCCTTCGAGGAGTTGCGCACCGCTTTGGTCGACGGCTCCCTGGCCCGACGGGGCAACGTCGTCGTGGGCGCCGTGGAGCCGCCGCTCGACTTTGACCTGACAGCTCTCGGGGAGCCCGGTGACGCCAGTTACGAGGAGGCCTACGCAGCCGGTGTCGAAGCGCTCCGGGCCGGTGAGATCGCGACCGTGATCCTGGCCGGAGGGATGGCGACGCGATTCGGCGGTGGCGTCAAGGCGGTGGCCGACGCGATCGACGGCCGGAGCTTCCTCCAGGTCAAGCTCGAGGAGACGCTCCGCCTCGGCCGCGCCCTCGACGCGGTGATCCCGGTCGCGGTGATGACGAGCTTCGCGACGGACGAGGCCGTGCGGGCCCATGTCGACGAACTGGAGCTCGGGGAGCCGCTCTGGTTTTGCCAGGGCGCAGCGCCCCGCCTGCGCCCGGACGGGAGCGTGTTCAGGGAAGCCGGTGAGCGGGCGTCCCTCTACGGCCCGGGGCACGGGGATCTGCTCGGAGCGATCGGCTCATCAGGCACGCTCGCGGAGCTGGAACGGCGTGGGGTGCGCTCGGTAATGGTCGCCAACGTCGACAACCTGGCCGCGCTCGTCGATCCCGCGATCATCGGCCGGCACCTCCTTGCCGGAGCACCCTTCACCGTCGAGGTCGTCGCGAAGGGGAGCGACACCGGTGGCGCCCCGGCCCGGGTGGACGGCCGCGTCCAGCTCCTCGAGGCGATGCGCTTCCCGCCGGAGTTCGATCAGAGCCGGATTCCCGTCTTCAACACCAATACGACGCTGATCGCGGTGGACGCGCTCCGGGAGCCCGTCGACCTGACGTGGCTCCTGGTCGAGAAGAACGTCGCAGGCGAGACCGTGGTGCAGTTCGAACGGCTCTATCACGAGCTCTCGGCGCACGTGCCGACGACCTTCCTCGTCGTCCCGCGGACGGGCCCGCTCGGCCGCTTCCTTCCCGTCAAGGAGCCGGGCGACCTGGAGGGGGCGCGGGCGCACCTGCGTGAGCTGCTCGCGGCGCGAGCGGCGAGCAACTAGGGGCGCCTCGCCAGGCTCGTTCCCGGCGCAAAGACGACACGATTCGGCCACACCTGCCGGTCTACGTTCGGCTCGTGCAGCTGCTCGACCTCCTCATCCCGCGGCGGTGCTGTGTCTGCGACCGGATCGGCTCGGCACTCTGTGAACGCTGCCGGCCGCGGCTCGTGTCGTGCGCGCCGCCGCTGTGCGAGCGCTGCGGCGCCCCTGGACCGTGGCCCGTGCGCCGCTGCGCGGAATGCAGCGGCAGGAGGCTCGCCTTTGCCTCTGCTCGGGCGGCCGTGGTCTACGAGGACGGCGCGCGGGCGTTCGTGGCCGCCTGGAAGGAGCGCGGGCGTCGCGACCTCGCCCTCATCGCCGCCGAGATCGTCGCGGCCACAGTGTCGAGGCCCGACGCCGACCTGATCACGTTCGTGCCCGGCGACCGCGACCGAGAGCTCAGGCGCGGGCACGTCCCCGCCGAGGCGCTCGCGCACGCTCTCGCGGCCGCATGGGCGATTCCGGCCGAACCGCTCCTGCGACGGCGACCGGGGATCGGGCGGCAGCGCGACCTGCCGCTCGCCCGGCGGCGCGGCAACGTCGCGCAGGCGTTCTCGACCCGTGGACGAAGCCCGCTCCGCGTCTGCCTCGTAGACGACGTCTACACGACCGGCTCGACGGCAACCGCCTGTGCGACGGAGCTGAGGCGCGTAGGCGCGCGCCGCGTCGACGTCGCCTGCTTCGCCCGGGCGGTGAGGTAGGAGACCGTAGATAGGATTGGACATCAGACCCCCGACCCGAGGGAGAGGGAGGTACACGGATGGAACTGAAGGTCACCGCCCGTCACGACCACTTGCCGGATGCGACCCGCGAGTATGCGGAGGCAAAGCTGGCGAAGCTCGAACGCCGACTCCACGAAGACACCCTGGTCGAAGTCACGTTCACCCGCGAGCACAATCCGTCGATCGCCGACGACCACGCAGTCGAGGCGATCATCCATGCCAAGGGGCCGCACATCGTGGCCAGTGAGGCAGCGTCGACGTACGAGGCCGCGATCGACAAGCTGCTCGACAAGCTCGAGCGCCAGGTCGAACGCTATCGGGACAAGCGCACGCTCGAGGTGCGGCGCCGCGCACAGAGCGGGATGCCTCCGCTCGCCGACGAGCCGATCGAGCTGCCCCGCGACGAGAACGTGGCGTAGACCGCTCCGCTCGAGAGACCGCGAGCCCACCTCGAGTGGCTAGGGCGCGCGCGCCTAGGTGCGTTGCGCGTCGAGCACGAGCGCGCCCCGGATCAGGCCGAGGTGGCTGTACGCCTGCGGATGGTTGCCGAGGCCGCGCTCGGCGATGGGGTCGTACTGCTCGGGGAAGAGGCCGGTCGGGCCCGCCGTGTCCAGCATCTGCTGGAAGAGCTCCTCCGCGTCGTCGCGTCGGCCGGTGCGGAGGTACGCCTCGATCAGCCAGGACGTGCAGACGTGGAAGCCGCCCTCGGCTCCAGGCAGCCCGTCGTCCCAGCGGTAGCGGTAGACGACGGGGCCGCTGCGAAGCTCGGCCTCGACCTTCAGCACCGTCGCGAGGAAGCGCGGATCGTCGTCCGGGAGCAGACCCGAGAGACCGATCCAGAGGGATGAGGCGTCGATCTCGTCGTCGCCGTAGGCGACCGAGTACGCGCCGGCAGCCTCGCTCCAGCCGTGCGTGAGGACGTCCGTCCGGATCTCCTCGCGCAACGCTACCCAGGCCGGCGTCTGCTGCTCGCCACGGAGTGCCTGCACCTGCAACGCGCGATCGACCGTCAGCCAGCACATCACCTTCGAGTACACGTAGTGCCGCGGCGGGAGCCTCGCCTCCCAGACCCCGTGATCGGGCTCGTGCCAGCGCCGCTCCACTGCCTTCACCATCGCCTCGACGATGCGCCAGTCCTTGTTGCGGACGGTGCCGCGTCGCGCGACGACCTCGGCGAGCAGGTCGGCGATCGGGCCGAAGACGTCGAGCTGGATCTGCCGGTTGGCGGCGTTGCCGACCCGAACCGGGCGCGAGCCGGCGTACCCCGGCAGCGTGTCGATCACGGCCTCCGGGCCGAGCTCCAGCCCGTCGACCATGTAGAGCGGGTGGAGCCGCTCCGGATGGCCGCCCGTGCGGTCGATGCAGCCGTCGATCCAGCGCAGAAAGGCCTCGGCCTCGGCGAGCGAACCGAGATCGGTGAGCACGCGGGCCGCCATTGCCGCGTCGCGGAGCCAGCAGTAGCGATAGTCCCAGTTGCGCACGCCGCCGAGCGTCTCCGGCAGGGAAGTGGTGGCGGCGGCGAGGATCGAGCCGGTGGGGGAGTGGCACAGGCCTCGCAGCGTCAGCGCGCTCCGCTTCACCTCCTCGGGTGCAACCGCCGGGAGCCGCAGGCTCGCAGCCCAGTCCTTCCACGGCTGCTCTGCCGCACCCTGGCGCACGTCGAGGGGTGCAGGGTGAGGGCCCGCGTAGGAGGAGTCGAGGCGCAGTTCCACGACCGCCCTCCCGCCGACGGCGGACAGGTCGACCGCCGCGCGGGCGATATCGTGCCCACCGTCGTCGAGCACCTCCCACGCCACACCCGGCGAGACCACGACGATCGGCTCGCTGCAGCCGAGGACGCGCAGCCCGTCAGGGATGCGCTCGAGCGTAATCGGCACCTGCCCGAACTCGGGCCGGGGTGCGAATGCGAGCAGCGCCACGCCGCTGCCTTCGAGTACGCGGACGAGCGTCGAGCAGTCGCCTGTCGAGCGTGGCTCGCTGACGGCGCCATCGCCCATGTCCGTCGGAACGCGGCCTTCCAGCCAATCGGTCACCGTCACCCCCGACCAGCGGGTCTCCACGGACATCGTGCCCGAGCGGTAGCGCTGCCCGAGCGGCAGACCCTCCCGCTCGGGCTCCACCGAGAAGTGCCCGGCGCGCGACCCACCGAGGATGTCCGCGAAGATCGCTGCAGAGTCAGGGCGCGGATGGCACAGCCACGTCACGTTCGCGTTCGGCCCGAGCAGCGCCACTGTCATCCCGTTCGACAGCATCGAATGCCGCTCGATGGGCACCGCGTGCTCGCCGTAGAGCCATTTCTGCCGCGTCTCCAGCACAAGGCCGAGCACGCGGACGGCGTCGATCGGCTCGTCGACGCGGAACTGCGCGAGCGTCTCGCCGCGGCCCACTTTGACGCCGACGTCGGGGCCGTGGAGGTGTGCGAATGCGTTCTCGTCGGTGACGTCGTCGCCGAGGTACAGCACCGCGCTTGCTGCGGCTTGGGCCCGCAGCGCGCCGACCGCGGTTCCCTTGTCGGTGGCGAGCAGCGACAACTCGACGACCTCCTTGCCGTGCGTGACGTAGATCTCGGGCCACGAGGCAGGCCCGCGCTCGATCGCCTCGAGGACCTGCGCGCTGACGTCATCATCGGCTCCGCGAACGTGGACAGCGACGCTCACCGGCTTGGTCTCGAGGCGCACGTTGGCTCGCGCCCCGACGATCTCCTTCAGCTCGACGAGCAGCCTTCCGTGGAGCTCGCGGAGCTCCGGTGAGAGCCGTTGGATGAAGCCGAGGTCGAACTCCGAGCCGTGACTCCCGACGAGGTGCACTTCGCTCGGCAGTCGGGACAGCGTGGCGAGGTCGCGGAGCGCTCGGCCCGAGATCACGGCGACGACGGTCTGGGGAAGCGCCGCCAGAGCTCGTACCGCCGCGACCGCCTCTGGCAACGGCCCCGCCGTGGTCGGGTCCTCGACGAGAGGTGCGAGCGTGCCGTCGTAGTCGCAGCCGATCAGGAGCTGGGGCACTCGGGCGATCTGGCCGAGCGCGGAGCGCAGCTCGCCGTCGAGCCCGCCGTGGGCCTCTACTTCGACGGTTCCGGTCAACTGCCGTCCTCGGGAGCGCCGAGCTCCTCCAGGAACGAGCGGGCCCAGCGGTCGACGTCGTGTGCCCGCAGATAGCGCTGCATGGTGAGCATGCGACGGCGCCCGTCGGCGGGGTCGATCGTGACTGCGCTCATAAGCGCGTCTTTGACGGCATCCGCGTCGTACGGGTTGCAGAGGAACGCGCGCCGCAGTTCGTTCGCTGCGCCTGCGAACTCGCTCAACACGAGCGCTCCGCCGTGATCGATCCGCGAGGCGACATACTCCTTCGCGACCAGGTTCATCCCGTCACGAAGTGGGGTCACCAGCATCACGTCTGCCGCGCAGTAGAGCGCGGCAAGCTCGGCCCTGCTGTAGGACTGGTGCAGGTAGTGGACGGCGGGCACGCCGACGCGGCTGAAGTCGCCGTTGATCCGTCCGACCTCGCGCTCGACGCGTGTGCGCAGCGTCTCGTAGTGCTCGACCCGCTCGCGGCTCGGTGTCGCTACCTGCACGAGCGTCGTTTCGGGGACGCTCAACTTGCCCTCTGCGAGCAGTTCCCTGAAGGCCTCCAGCCTCAGCTCGATGCCCTTCGTGTAGTCGAGCCGGTCGACGCCCAGGATCAGGGTCTTCGGATTGCCGAGCTCGGCACGGATCTCCTTCGATCGCGCCTGGACGGCCTCGGTGGCTGCGAGCGCCTCCATCTGGCGCGCGTCGATCGAGATCGGGAAAGCAGCGGCGGTGACCGTGCGTCCGTCCACGCGCAGTGTCGTCCCCTTGTACGAGAGGTTGAGGAGGTGTCGCGCCAGCCTGACGAAGTTCTGCGCCGCGAGCTTCTGCTGGAACCCGACCAGGTCCGCGCCGAGCAGGCCGCGCAGGATCTCGGCCCGGAACGGCATCTGCATGAAGAGCTCGATCGGGGGAAAGGGGATGTGGAGGAAGAAGCCGATGCGAAGGTCGGGTCGGCGCGCGCGCAGCATTGCCGGCACGAGCTGCAGCTGGTAGTCGTGCACCCAGACCGTGGCTCCTCGGGCTGCCACGCCGGCCGCGGCATCGGCGAACCGCTCGTTCACCGACCGGTAGGCGTCGCGCCACTCGCGGTTGTAGACCGGCGGCTCGACTGCGTCGTGGTACAGCGGCCAGATCGTCGCGTTCGACTGGCCCTCGTAGAAGTTCTCGAGGTCGTCGGCACTGAGCGTGACCGGGTGGAGCTGGATCCCGTCGACCTCGAACGGATCGGCCGCGGCGCCGGCCTTGCCGCCCCATCCGACCCAGGCGCCCTTGCGTGCGGCTGTGACGGGGTGGAGCGCCGTCACGAGGCCGCCCGGGCTCACGCGCCAGCGGCTTCCCTCCTCAGTGATCTCCTCGTCAACCGGAAGGCGGTTGGCGACGACGACGAACGAGCTGCGTTTCGTCATGCTCCACACCCTCCAATCGATTCGCGTTGACAGCGTAGCCTGGCCGCATCGGACCTGTGTCCGCGGAGGCGGTCGGTAGCCGCGCGTCGCCCTAGCGCACGTGGGACATACAGCGCGGGTGGGTGAAGTCGACGGGCCCGTCCTTCGCCCGGCCGTGCTCGCCGAGGGTGCAGCCGGGCGCGACTACGGGCGCGGGCGACCGGCGGCGGCTGCGCATGGCCGGCAGGCTACTCGGGCTGCGTGAAGAATCAATCAGGGCCTGGGGCCGTCCCGGTACTCTCATTCGACATGTCGACCATGGATTTCGGAAAGTTCGAGAAGGTCCTTCGCCTCGGCGAGGGGCGTCGCGTGAAACGGCTGAAACAGCAGGCCGACTACATCGCGACCCTCGAGCCCGACTTCCAGGCCCTCTCCGACGAGGAGCTGCGCGCCAAGACGGTCGAGTTCAGGGAGCGGCTCGGGAACGGCGAGTCGCTCGACGAGCTGCTATTCGAGGCGTTCGCCGCGGTCAGGGAGGCCCGCTGGCGCGAATCCCAGCAGCGGATGTTCGACGTCCAGATGATGGGCGGCATCGTCCTCCACGAGGGCGACATCGCCGAGATGAAGACCGGTGAGGGCAAGACCTTCGTCGCCTCGACGGCGCTCTACTTGAACGCGCTGCCGGCCACCGGCGTGCACCTCGTGACGGTCAACGACTATCTCGCCAAGCGCGACGCCGAATGGAACCGCGGCGTCTTCGAGCGGCTCGGGATGACCGTGGGCTCGATCCAGAACATGATGCCGTTCGACCTCCGCAAGGCGGCCTACGAGGCCGACGTCACCTATGGCACCAACTCGGAGTTCGGCTTCGACTACCTCCGCGACAACATGGCGGTGGCGCTCGACAACATCGTGCAGCGCAGCCACGCCTACGCGATCGTGGACGAGGTCGACTCGATCCTGATCGACGAGGCGCGAACGCCGCTGATCATCTCCGGCGAGCCGGAGACGGCGGCCAGCACGTACTACGACTTCGCCCGGATCGTGAAGGATCTCCGCGGCGAGCCGGCCACCCGCAAAGCGGCCAAGGGTGAGGACGAGACCGAGCTCTCGGGCGCGGACTATCTCTACGACGAGAAGCACAAGACGGTCTCGCCGGCGCAGTCCGCGCTCGATGCCGTCGAGCGCGCGCTCCGGGTCGAGAACCTCTACGACCCGAGGAACGTGCAGCTCGTGAACCACCTCAGCCAGGCGCTCAAGGCGCAATCGCTCTACAAGCGGGATGTCGACTACGTGATCGAGGACGGCGAGGTGAAGATCGTCGACGAGTACACGGGCCGGATCATGGAGGGGCGCCGCTGGAGCGAGGGCCTGCATCAGGCGATCGAGGCCAAGGAGGGCGTCGAGATCCGCGAGGAGAACGTCACCCTGGCGACGATCACGCTCCAGAACTACTTCCGGCTCTACGAGAAGCTCGGCGGCATGACGGGGACGGCGAAGACGGAGGAGAAGGAGTTCGTCGAGATCTACGACCTTCACGTCGTCGAGATCCCCACCAACGTCGAGGTCGTGCGTCGGGACGAGAACGACTTCATCTTCAAGTCCAAGGACGCCAAGTGGCACGCCGTCACCGAGGACCTGGTCGAGCGGCACGAGAAGGGCCAGCCGGTGCTCGTCGGCACGATCGCGGTCGAGACGTCGGAGTACCTCTCCGAGCTCCTGACGCGTCGGGGGATCCCGCACAACGTCCTCAACGCGAAGGAGCACGAGCGCGAGAGCGAGATCATCGTGGACGCCGGGCTCAAGGGCGCGGTCACGATCGCGACGAACATGGCGGGCCGCGGCGTCGACATCAAGATCGACGACGAGGTGCGGAGCCTCGGCGGCCTCTACGTTCTCGGCACGGAGCGGCACGAGTCGCGCCGGATCGACAACCAGCTGCGTGGCCGCTCGGGCCGTCAGGGCGACGCGGGCGAGACGCGGTTCTACCTTTCCGCCCAGGACGACCTCGTGCGGCTCTTCGCCGGTGACCGGATCCACGGGATCATGGAGCGGTTCAAGATCCCGGACGATCAGCCCATGGAGGCGTCGATCCTCTCCCGCCAGATCGAGGGCGCCCAGAAGAAGGTCGAGGAGCAGAACTTCGTCGCGCGGAAGAACGTGCTCAAGTACGACGACGTGATGAACACGCAGCGGATGGTGATCTACCAACAGCGCCGCAGCGTGCTCAACGGCGACGACACCTCGGCCGGGATCCGCCAGTGGATCGAGGAGGTCGTTCGCTACAACGTGGCGCTGATGACCGAGGGCGAAGGGGAGGAGGACTGGGACCTCGCGGGCCTCGTGACGCAGATGACGGCGCTCTACGGCAGTGACATCACGGTCGAGGAGTTGCGAGAGGAGGTCGATCTCACCCGCGAGTCGCTCGTGGAGGAGTTCACCGAGGACGCGCTCGACGCCTACAACGATCGCGAGAGGGACTTCGGCCCCGAGTTGATGCGCGAGATCGAGCGGTTCGTGATCCTGCAGGTCGTCGACACCCGCTGGCGCGAGCACCTCGAGTCGATGGACTACCTGCGTGAGGGCGTGCACCTCCGCGCGATGGCTCAGAAGGATCCGCTCGTCGAGTACCGGGCCGAGGGCCACGTCATGTTCGAGGAGCTCAGCCGGGCGATCCGGGAAGAGGTCGTCGTTACCCTCTTCCACGTCGAGGTCGAGCGGAACGAGGCCCAGGAGGCCCTGCAGCCGGCCGAGGGCCCCCATGCCCTCTCGTACGAGCACGAGACGTCGGCCGGCGCCGACGCGATCGCCGCGGCCGGAGGGGTCGCTGCCGGAGCAACGGCCGTTGCACCGCCGCCCGTCCAGCGGCAGGTCGTCAAGGACGAGGAGCAGAACGTCGGCCGCAACGACCCGTGCTGGTGCGGCTCGGGCAAGAAGTACAAGCGCTGCCACGGCGCCTAGGCCGAGACACCTCGCAGCCGGCACGCCCTTAGGATCTCACTCCATCGCGGCCGACCCGTCCCCACGTCTGCCGATCCGCCTCGTCGTCGAGGCGGCTGTCGCGGCGCTCGGGATCCTCGTCTTCGTCGTGCTCGCGCAGGCCTTCGTCGACGGCGGCCAGGTTGTGGCGCTCGACGACAACGTCTCGCGCTGGGCCTCCGGGAGCGTGCCCTCGGGCCTCGAGTGGACGGCGCGCGTCTTCACCTGGCTCGGGAGCCTGGCCGGCGTGGCGATCGTCACGGGCGTCGCGACGGTCGTCCTCTGGCGCGCCGCTAGGCGGCGGGACGCGACCCTGGTCGTCTCCGCGGTGGTCGGGATCACGATCGCCGTCGCCGTGTTGAAGGCGGTGTACGCCCGCGCGCGGCCCGATCTGGGAAGCGCGATCGCGCTCCCGCACTCCTACTCGTTCCCGAGTGGTCATGCTGCCACGGCCGTCGTCGTGTATGGCCTACTCGGGATGCTCCTCGCCGAACGCTCTCGTTCCCGCGCCCACGCGTCGGTCTGGCTCGTCGTTGCGGCCGCCGTCGCGCTCGCCATCGGCGCGAGCCGGTTCGTCCTCAACGTGCACTTCCTCAGCGACGTCCTCGCCGGCTTCGCCCTCGGGCTCGCGTGGCTCGGCTGCTGCCTGATCGCGCGGGATGGTGCCGCGATTCGCGGGCGCTAGTCGCATCGTGCGCGGTCACGCGGCCGCGTGACCGGCTCCGACCGGATGGCGGCCACCGCCCCAGCTAGGATCGTTGCGTGGCGGATCAGGAGAACCAACCTCTCGCACAGATGCTCGAGGAGCTCGGAGCCCAGCTTGTCTGGGTTCGTGAGTACCTTTGACCCCTCTACGCTGACGGCCCGCCAGGAAGAGCTCGAAACCGCGATGGGCGCCCCGGGGTTCTGGGACGACCAACAGCAGGCGGCCCGCATCTCGACGGAGCACTCTCGCGTGACGCGGCGGCTGGAGCGCTACCACCGGCTGAACCACGAGGTCGAGGAGGCGCACGAGCTGTTCGAGCTCGACCCTTCGCTCGAGGACGAGCTGCGCTCACAGCTCGTCCCGGTCTCCGCCGAGCTCTCTCGCCTCCAGGAGGACGCGCTCTTCGACGGCAAGTACGACGCCGGTGACGCTGTCGTCTCGATCAACGCAGGCACGGGCGGCACGGACGCCCAGGACTGGGCGGAGATGATGCTCCGGATGTACCTGCGCTGGTCGTCCGACCGCGGGTACCAGACGGAGCTGGTCGAGGCCAGTCCGGGGGAGGAGGCGGGCCTGAAGTCGGCGACGATGACCGTCAAGGGCGAGAACGCGTACGGCGCGTACAAGGCCGAGCGCGGCGTCCACCGGCTCGTCCGCCAGTCGCCGTTCGACTCGGCCCACCGCCGGCACACGGCCTTCGCTCAGGTCGTCGTCGCGCCGCTCCTGCCCGACGACGACGATGTCGAGGTCGACGAGGGTGATCTCCGGATCGACACGTACCGCGCGAGCGGTGCCGGTGGCCAGCATGTGAACAAGACCGACTCGGCCGTGCGGCTCACCCACCTGCCGACGGGGATCGTCGTCCAGTGCCAGAACGAGCGCTCCCAGCTCTCGAACAAGGCGACGGCGATGCGGATCCTCAAGTCCCGGCTCGCCGAGCTGCAGGAGGAGCAGCGCGAGGAGGAGATTGCCCGCGAACGGGGAGCGACGCAGGACATCGGCTTCGGAAGTCAAATCCGGTCGTACGTGCTGCACCCGTATCAGATGGTGAAGGACCACCGAACGGACTTCGAGGCGGGCAACGCCCAGGGGGTGCTCGACGGCGCCCTGGACGGCTTCGTGCGTGCGTACCTGCTCGCGAAGGCCGCGGGAAAGGTGGTCTAATCATGTCCGCTACAATCGGCGGGCACATCCGACCTCGAGCGGCCGTGACGGCCACTCCGTCTCTTTCTATCCGGTGCAGGACGACTCTCAGCTGATGACAACCCCCGCGGCGGCTCTTGCCGAGCCTGCTCCCGCCTACGCCGACGAGGGCAACGGCGACTCGGCGGCCGGCGCGTCGATGATCGTGCTGGAGGACGTCCACAAGGTCTACGAGCCCAACGTGACCGCGCTCGACGGCGTCTCGTTCGTGATCGACAAGGGCGAGTTCGTCTTCGTCGTCGGCGCCTCCGGCTCCGGCAAGTCGACGATCATCCGGCTGCTGCTGAAGGAGCTCGAGCCGACCGCAGGCCGCATCCTCGTCGGCGGCCGCGACCTCGGCAGGCTGAAGCATTCGAAAGTGCCGATGTTGCGTCGCAACGTCGGCTGCGTCTTCCAGGACTTCAAGTTGCTGCCGAACCGCAGCGCCTCCGAGAACGTCGCGTATGCGCTTCGGGTGCAGGGCGAGCCGACAGCCTCGATCCGGCGCAAGGTTCCGGAAGTCCTCAACCTGGTCGGGCTCGCCCACAAGATGGGCTCGAGGCCCGAGGAGCTTTCCGGCGGAGAGCAGCAACGCGTCTCGATCGCTCGCGCCGTCGTCAACCACCCGCCGCTCCTGATCTGCGACGAGCCGACCGGGAACCTCGACCCCGACACCTCGGTCGGGATCATGCAGCTCCTCCACCGGATCAACACGGCCGGGACGACGATCTTGATGGTCACCCACGATCGCGAGATGGTCGACAAGATGCGCAAGCGCGTGATCGCGCTCGATCGCGGCAAGTTGATGCGCGACGAGCGGCGGGGAGGGTACGAGACCGAATGACCAAGGCCAAGCTCGTCTTCTCCGAGGCGATCCGCTCGATGGCGGCGAACCTGTCGACGTCGATCGCGGCGACGATGACCGTATTGATCGGGATGTTCCTGCTCGGGCTCTCGATCGCGCTCGGCAGCTGGGTCGTGTCCTGGTCGGATCACGTGAAAGCGCAGCTCGAGGTGAAGGTCTTCTTCGTCGAGGGCGTCACCGCTCCCCAGGTCAATGCCGTCAGCGGCTACCTGGCGAAGGAGACGCGGGTCAAGGACTACCAGTTCGTCTCCAAGTCCGAGGCCCTGAAGCGGATGCAGAAGAAGTACCCGGAGCTGACGGCCAATCTCCCGTCCAATCCGCTCCCGGCCGCGTTCGAGATCACGCCGCGAAACGCCGAGAACGTCAAGGTGATCGCGGCTGACCTGCGGGCCCAGAAGTTCGCAGGCGTGGAGAAGATCAAGGACGGACAGCAGACGTCGAGCCGCATCCTCCAGGTCGGCAAGTGGATCTGGATCGTGTTCCTCGTCATGGTGATCGTGCTCCTGATCGCCTCCGTCGTCCTGATCGCGAACACGATCCGACTGTCGATCTTCTCGCGGCGACGGGAGATCGAGGTGATGAAGCTCGTCGGCGCGACGAACTGGTTCGTGCGCGGCCCATTCATGCTCGAGGGGCTCCTTTGCGGTCTCGGCGGCTCGATTGCGGCCGTCCTCCTGCTGTTCGTCGGCAAGGAGATAGCGTTGCCGGCCATCCTGGGGCAGATCGATACCTCCGATGACGTGAGGGCGCTGTCCTTCAGCCTGACGGCGCTCGCGTTGATCGCCGTCGGCCTCGGCGTCGGAGCGCTCGGATCCGGCATGACGCTGCGCCGCTTCCTCAAGGTCTAGCTCCCTGATTCGGCGCCCGGCTTCAGCCGGTCGCCCTGTTTCCGCGGCGGTGCGCGCCGCTACCCTCCGTCAATGCCCGGCGGACGACGACAGGGACGCGGCCGGGCCAAGCGGCCGAGCCGCTCGGCGCGCCACGAGCGAGCCCGCGCGGCCGGTCTGAGCGCGGCTGTCAAGCGCGCGGAGGGCGCGATCGAGATCTCGCTGCCGGCGCGTCGGGTGGAGCCGGAGTCGGTCGTCGCCCATCTCGGCCCCACGAATTCGGGCAAGACCTACCACGCGCTCGAGGTGCTGAAGGAGCGCGGGCGAGGAGTGTACGCGGGGCCGCTGCGGATGCTGGCGCAGGAGGCGCACCGCAGGCTCAGCGCGGAACTCGGCCCCGACGCGGTGGGCCTCGTGACCGGTGAGGAGCGCGTCAACGATACGGCGCCGATCATCTGCTGCACGGTCGAAATGGCCCCGACCTCCGGCGAGGTCCTGGTCCTCGACGAGGTGCAGTGGGCCGATGACCCCGAGCGAGGCTCCGCGTGGACGCGCCTGCTCCTGGCCGGCGACTACCGGCACATCCTCCTGCTCGGAGCGCTCGACGCCGAGCCGCTCGTGCTGCAGGCATTCCCCGAAGCCGAGATCAAGGTCTTCGAACGGATCCTGCCGCTCGAGTTCGTGGGCGAGCGCGCGTTCCGCGGGCTCACGCCGGGCACGGTCGTCGTCGCGTTCAGCCGCAAGGCCGTACTGGCGCTCGCGGGTGAGCTCAACCGGCTCCACCCCGACCGGGTCTCGGTTCTCTACGGCGCGATGCCGCTCAGCTCCCGCCGCGAGGAGATCGACCGCTTTCTCGGTGGACGCTCGGATGTGACCGTGGCGACGGACGTGCTCGGACACGGTGTCAACCTCCCGTGCGAGACGCTGCTCTTCGCCGAGACGACGAAGTTCGACGGCGAGTCCCGGCGCGACCTGCTGCCGTGGGAGCTGGCGCAGATCGCGGGGCGCGCGGGGCGGTTCGGTCTCGTCGAGCGTGGGCACGTCGGAGTCCTGACGGGAATCCCCTGGGCGAACGCCGACCCGGCGATCGTGGAAGAGGCGCTCCAGCCTCACATCGTGCTGCCGTCGGGGCACCTGGGCTACCGGATCGTCGACGAGGCGCGGATCAGGCCGAGGCTCTCGGACCTGGGCACGGACGATCCTCGGCGGCTCGATGCGGCCCTTGCAGCCTGGCATCGCGTGGCGACGAGGCAATGGGCCTACGAGAGCTGGCTCTCCGTCGAGTCGCTGAGCCCGATCCGGGGTCGTCTCGCAGCCATCCAGCAACGCCTCGCTCAGCGCAACCGTCGCCTCACGATCGAGGACACATGGAAGCTGATCAACGCCCCGGTGGACGAGGACAACGCAGAGCTGCTCTCGATTCTCGCCCTCGCGGTCGCGGGCGATACGGCACAGCGGTCCCTGCTGACGTTCCTGCTCGACCCGGCGCGGCTACGCGACGCGACGCTCGAGGAGGCCGAGCAAGCTGGAAGAACCGCAAGTATCCTGCGGTGGTTCGCGCTGCAGTATCCGGGCATCGGAGGGGTCACGATCGAGCGGGCAGCAGCGCTGGAGGAGACTGCGGCCGCGCGCGTCGTCGCCCGACTCCGGATCGAGGTCAATACGCCGACGATCGGGCGTTGCCGTTCGTGTGGCAAGACGTGCGCACCGTGGTTCCCTCTCTGCGAGAGGTGCTTCGGCCGTCGCTGAGCGAGAGGCTAGGCCGGCCTCCGGTAGTGCCGGGCGACGGCGATCGTCGTCGCGCCGACGACGAAGGCGATCGCGTTCGGGATGATCAGCGCCAGGTTTCCCAGCGCGATGCCGTAGCTGAACCAGAGTACGAACCCGATCACGAGGACCAACAGGTACGGAATCGAGATCCCGGCCGACGACCGGAGCGCGATCATGTGGCGGATCTGGAGGGTGGGAGAGAGCGCCATCGCGATGCCCCAGGTCGAGGCGATGATGGCGAGCAGGGTGGTGGTAGACACGAGGGACTCCTTCGGGGGACAAGGCGGACGACGACGGCGTCAGCTCAGTCCCGCAGGTCCCCTCGCTCGCGATAGTCGCCGTAGAGGGGGCGAATCACGTCGCGAGGAGGATGCATGGATCGATCGTAGCGGCCGTCGCACCTACAATCCACCCGTGCCCAGGGAGACCGGAACCAAGATGATCGCCGAGAACCGCCGTTCGCGGCACGACTACGAGCTGCTCGAGCGTGTCGAGGCGGGCATGGTGCTGACCGGGACAGAGGTAAAGGCGCTCAGGGCCGGGCATGCGCAGCTCGGCCAGGCGTATGCGGACGTACGCGGTGGCGAGATGTGGCTCGTCGGTGCCTCGATCTCCGAGTACGCCCAGGGCAATGTGACGAACCACGTCACCGACCGCGACCGCAAGCTGCTGCTCAAGCGGAGCGAGATCGACGCCCTGTACGCGAAGGTGCGAGAGAAGGGCCTCACGCTCGTTCCCACGAAGCTCTACTTCAAGGATGGCAAGGTCAAGCTCGAGGTCGCCCTCGGCCGGGGTAAGGACAAGGGCGACAAGCGCCGCTCGATCGCCGATCGCGACGCGAAGCGGCAGATGGATCGGGCGCTGAAGGCCCGGCGCTGAGTACCGTTTCGAGAGCGCACGTTCAGGGGCCGCAGCCGGTGATCGTGCCTCCCTCGGCTACTCCACCCCGGCGAGAGACTCGCGCAGGACGACGACGCCGGGCGTGACGGCATAGCCGTGGCGCTCGTTGAGGCGGCGGATCGGCTCGTTCCGCACCTCGTTCTCGGTCTCCAGGCTCTTGTAGCCGGCTCCTTTGGCCCAGGCGATCTCGGCGCGCTTGAGCGCCGCCGCGATCCCACGCCGACGGAATGAGCGCTTCACGCCGGTCATGTCGTGAATCACGACGTGCTCACGCGAGCTGGACGGCACGAGCTTCGCGTAGCCGGCCACGACGCCGTCGGCAATCGCCACGAACGTCATCTCCGGCTTGTCGCCCGGGCCGCTCATGTCTCGCGAAAGCCAGTCCTCGTAGGTGTCCATCGGCGTCTGCTCGTCACCTGGCACGTCGGGATACGCCTCCCTCGCCACCTCGTAGAGCGACGGCGTCAAGTCGGGCCGCTCGGCCCAGGTCACGATCTCGATTCCTTCCGGGGGATCGACCACGGGGGACTCGATCGAGGTGAGGTCGAGCACGAGCCTCGAGTTGCGGCCCACCTCACGGAACCCTCGCCGGTCGGCCCAGCCGAGGCTCTCCTCGTCGTCCTCGGCCACCGTCGTTTCGACCATGACGCAGCCGCGCTCGAGCAGCCAGTGGGCGATCTCGCGATAGAGCTCAGTCCCGGCGCCGGCACCACGGTGCTCGGGCGGGACGAATGCCTCGCCCATGCCCGTTCCGGGCTCCGAGTGCCAGCCCACGTACGCGACCGCGGCGCCCACGTCGACGCCGTCGGCGGAGGCGACGAACCAGGCCATGTCCTCTGCCTGCCGCTTCCAGTCGAGGTAATCCTCGACGCTGCCCGCCCGATCCGCCCGCACGCCGGAGACGATGCCCACCCAATTGCCGAGCTCGTCGGTCCCGATTTCCCTGATCTCGATCATGACTCCACGATAGCGAGCGTTTGGCGCGCCCTCACAGCAGTAGTAGGGTCGATCCGACACTCCCGGAAGAGGAGGCACAGGTGCATTCCGTCGTACTGACCGTCAACGGGTCGCGGCACGAGCTCGTCGTCGAGCCGCGTGACCTGCTCGTCTACGTCCTGCGAGAGCAGCTCGCGCTGACCGGAACCACCGTCGGCTGCGACACGTCCTCTTGTGGAGCCTGCACGGTTCTGCTGGACGGGGAGTCTGTGAAGTCGTGCACGGTCCTCGGCGTCCAGGCGGACGGCACGTCGATCACGACGATAGAGGGCCTCGCGGGAGAGGACGGATTGCATCCGGTTCAACAGGCATTCCACGACCACCACGCGCTCCAGTGCGGGTACTGCACCCCGGGGATGGTGATGGCCGCCGTCTCGCTGATCGAGCAGGGCGCGGCGACCGATCGCGATGCGATCCGCCGAGGCCTCGAGGGCAACCTCTGCCGCTGCACCGGCTACCACAACATCGTCGAAGCTGTCGCCGACGCGGCGGGGGTGGCGTCATGAGCGCGACAGAAGCAAGGCACATCGGGTCGGCGCTCCGGCGCAAGGAAGACGGGCCGCTGCTGCAGGGGCGCGGCACCTATGTGGACAACATCGCACTTCCCGGAACGGTCGTGATGGCGGTCGTCCGCAGCCCGTACGCGCATGCGCGCATCACCTCGATCGACACCCGAGCGGCCGAGGCGGCGGCAGGGGTGGTGGCGGTGTTCACAGGTGCCGACCTCCGGGAGGACTGGAAGGCGCCGATGCCGTGTGCCTGGCCGGTGACGGAGGACATGAAGAGCCCCGAGCACTTTCCGCTCGCGGTGGGGGAGGTTCACTACCAGGGTGACGGGGTCGCAGTCGTGATCGCCGACACGCGTGCCCACGCGGCCGACGCGGCGGAACTGGTCGAGATCGACTACGAGCCGCTCGACCCCATCGTCGACGTCGCGGCGGCCGCGCAGGACGGTGCCACGCTCGTGCACGAGGAGCTCGGGACGAACGTCTCCTACGTCTGGAAGCTCGAGACCGGGAGCTTCGACGACGGCGCTGACGTGATCGTGAAGCACCGCTACGTCCAGCCACCCTTGATCCCGAACGCGATCGAGCCACGCGGTGTCGTTGCGCGTCCCGAGCCGGGCGGTGACGTGACGTTGTGGTCGGCGACCCAGATACCCCACATTTTGCGGCTGCTCACGTCGGCCACGCTCGGCATGTCCGAGACCAAGCTGCGCGTCGTCGCACCCGATGTCGGTGGCGGGTTCGGGTCGAAGCTCGACGTCTACGCGGAGGAGCTGCTCGCGGTCGCGCTGGCCCGTCGGCTCGGCAGGCCGGTCAAGTGGGTGGAGGAGCGTTCCGAGAACGCGACCGCCACGATCCACGGTCGCGATGTCGTGACCACGCTCGAGCTGGCCGCGACGAAGGACGGCAAGATCACTTCGCTGCGCGCCGACGTCGTGGCGTCGATGGGGGCGTATCTACAGCTCGTCACGCCCGGGATCCCTCTGCTCGGCGCCTGGATCTACGCCGGGCCATATGCGATCCCGAACTACAGCGTCACCTTCACGGGCGTGTTCACGAACACCACCCCGACCGACGCCTACAGGGGCGCCGGCAGGCCGGAGGCGACCTACGTGCTCGAGCGGACGATGGACCTGCTCGCCCGCGAGCTCGGAATCGACAGGGTCGAGCTGCGGCGCAGGAACTTCATCACCGAGTTCCCGGCCGTGCTCTCCTCGGGCCTGACGATCGACAGCGGCGACTATCACGCCTCGCTCGACCGGCTTCTGGAGCACCTCGGATTGGACGAGCTCGAAGCCGAGCAGAGAATTCGGCGAGAGCGAGGCGACGTCAAGCAGCTCGGCGTCGGCTTCTCGACCTACAACGAGATGTGCGGACTGGCGCCATCGCGCATCCTCGGCGCAATCCGCTACGCGGCAGGCGGCTGGGAGACCGCGACGATCCGCTGCCTGCCGACCGGCACGTTCCAGGTCGTCACGGGGACGTCGCCACACGGGCAAGGACACGAGACCGCCTGGTCGCAGATCGTCGCCGACCAGCTCGGTTGCGATCCCTCGGAGGTGGAGGTTCTTCACGGCGACACCAGCATCTCGCCTTACGGGCTGGACACCTACGGCAGCCGGAGCCTTCCGGTGGGCGGCGCGGCCCTGTGGTCTGCGGGCGAGAAGGTGATCGAGAAGGCCCGCGAAATCGTCGCGCACCAGCTCGAGGTGTCGGCCGACGACCTCCTCTACGAAGCCGGTACGTTCACGGTCAAGGGCTCGCCGGACAAAGAGATGACGGTCAAGGGCGCGGCCTGGGCGGCCTTCGCCGCGCACAACCTGCCTGACGGGATGGAGCCGAACCTGGAGGCCACCGCGACGTATGACCCGCCGAACTTCTCCTGGCCTGGCGGCGCGCACGCAGCCGTCGTCGAAGTCGACACGGCGACGGGCGATACGCAGCTGATCCGTTACGTGGCGATCGACGACGTCGGCACGGTCGTCAACCCGCTGATCGTCGAAGGTCAGGTCCACGGGGGTATCACCCAGGGAATCGCGGCAGCCCTCTACGAGGAGGCGCTCTACGACGAGGACGGCAATCTGACGAACGGCACGCTCGCGACGTACCTGGTGCCCTCCGCGGCTGAGCTGCCGTCCTACGAGCTCGACCGGACCGAAAGCAAGGCAACCGACCACCCGTTTGGTGCCAAGGGGGTGGGAGAGACCGGCACGATCGCCGCCGCGCCGGCCGTGATCAACGCGGTTCTCGACGCGCTCTCGCACCTCGGAGTCACGGACATCCAGATGCCGGCCACTCCCGAGAGGGTCTGGCGCGCGATCGAGGAGGCGAAATGATCCCCGCAGCATTCGATTACGAGGTCGCCGAGTCGGTAGAGCATGCGCTGGGCCTGCTCGCAGGAGACCCCGACGCCAAGGCCCTGGCCGGCGGCCATTCGCTCGTACCGGCGCTCAAGCTCAGGATCGCGAGGCCGTCGAAGCTCGTGGACATCGGCAGGCTCGCCGAGCTCGCGTACGTGCGGGACGCCGGCGAGCACATTGCCATCGGCGCGCTCACCCGGCACGCCGCGGTGCATCGCGATCCGCTCCTTCAGGAGCACTGTCCGATCGTCTCGACCACGGCGGGCGCGATCGGCGACCCCCAGGTACGCCACCGGGGCACGATCGGTGGGTCGCTTGCACACGGCGACCCGGCCTCCGATCTGCCCGCGGTGATGCTTGCGCTCGACGCCGAGCTCGTCGTCGCGGGCGCGGGCGGTGAGCGGACCGTGCCCGCCGCCGAGTTCTTCACCGGCGTGTTCGAGACAGCAGCCGGGCCTGGTGAGCTGCTGACGGAGATCAGGGTGCCGAAGCTCGGCGACGCGATGGGGTGGTCGTACCTGAAGTACCACCGTCGGGCGCAGGACTGGGCCACGGTCGGGGTGGCTGCGCTCGTCCGCCGCGACAACGGCTCCGCCGTCTCGGCCAAAGTGGCACTGACGAATATGGGTGGGACGCCGATCCGGGCGACAGCCGTGGAGAGTGCCGTGGCGAGTGGCGCCTCGCCTGCGGATGCGGCCGCACATGCTGCCGACGGCACGGAGCCGTCGAGCGATTCGGCCGCGTCGGAGGAGTTCCGCAGGCACCTGGCTCGCGTGCTGACCGAGCGCGCGCTGGCCGAAGCGCTGTCGTAAGCAGCAGCCAGTTCGGCCGAGGGACGGGCGAGGGATCCCTCGCCCGAGCTGGAGCTATCCGTCGAGTGCGTCGCGCAGCGCCTCGTCGGCGGAGGCGCCGGCGCGGCAGATGAAACGGTGGCGCAGCACGTGCGGCGCCATGTCTCGTACATCTTCGAGCGTGACTGCTTCCCGGCCCTCGAGGCGGGCCCGGGCCTTCGCGGCGCTGAGGAGATGGATCGCCGCGCGGGAGCTCGCACCGAGCTCGAGGCCCGGGTGCTCGCGCGTGCGGCGGACGATCGCGACGATGTAGGACGCCACCTCGGCGGGGACGTGGGTGGAATCGAGATCGGCACGGGCCTTGCCGAGGCCCACGACCCCGAGCAGGGAGTGGATGTCTCCGAGCATGTCGGGCGTGACGCCGGTGTGGGGCAGGCTCAGCATCTCGACCTCGTGTGCGTGGTCAGGGTAGGTGAGGTTGATCTTGAACAGGAACCGGTCGAGCTGTGACTCGGGGAGCGGATAGATCCCCTCGTGCTCGAAGGGGTTCTGCGTCGCGATCACGAGGAACGGGTCGGGAAGCTGGTGCGTGCGACCTTCGACCGTGACGGTGCGCTCCTGCATCGCCTCGAGCAGCGCCGCCTGGGTGCGTGGGGGCGTCCGGTTGATCTCGTCGGCGAGAAGCACGTTGGTGAAGACGACACCGGGCATGAAGACCTGCTCGCCCATCTTGATGACGTTGGCGCCCGTGATCTCGGACGGACTGAGGTCCGGGGTGAACTGGATTCGCTTGAACTGCGCGCCGAGGACGTGGGCCATCGCGCGTCCGAGCAGCGTCTTCGCGCTGCCGGGCGGGCCCTCGATCAGCACGTGACCCTGCGCCAGCGCGGCGACGAGCAGGAGGTCGACGGCGCGCTCGTGGCCGACGACGACCTTGGCGACCTCCTGGCGGGCGCGGTCGCGCAGGGTGACGAGGTTTACGAACGGATGCGCCGCTGCGTAGGACATTGAATTCCCCTCGATCGTTGTTCGGTACCCAGGGGGTCATGTTCGACCCGACGGCCCGTTTTCCCCTTCGCGTCGCACCTCGCGGATGCCTCTTCCCGGTAGTATGCATTGCAGCAGAAATGACATACGGGGGCGACCTGGTTTCGACGTGGTCGGTTCTCCGGCTGAGTTGCGAGCCGAGGTCCCCGGTTGGCCTCGTAAATCCACCGGGAAAACACCAAATGCGAATCGTTCAGATCTCGCAATGGCTGCCTAGTCACTGACTAGCTAAGCCACGTCCCTCCTGGCTGGGCCCGAGGCCAGGGCGGGGCGCTAACTATCGGGCTCGGCGTCACGGGAGCGACCACCGCCCGGGACGCGACATCCAAAGGGTGGCTGGCCCGCCGGTAGGTCGTTCGCCATCGGCCGTCGGGCGAGATTCAAGGCGGACTACGCTCGTAGATGCTCTGTCCGGTGCGTCCGCGGACGCGGGTTCGATTCCCGCCGCCTCCATGAAAGCGATTCGAGGCCCTCAGGGGCCTCGTCTCGTTCTGTGTCCCAATCTGACGACGCCTGTGCGTGCCTGTCCTCTGCGACTTGAGACAGCACGTCGGCCAGGTCGTCGAGTCAGCCCAGCCGAGGTACGGAGGCGCCCGCCCCTGTCCTCGGGAGAAGGCCCACTCGTCACGTCCGAGCAGGAACCGTTCGAACGTGACGAACCTCGGGCCAACTCCCGACTCGCCACAGGATCAGGGAGCGGGCACCTCAGCGCTCAGCGAAGCGGGCATCGCACAGCTAGGGAATGGGTAGGGTTGCCGTAGTACGTCGGCGCCGTCTTTTTCCTCGGGAGAGCAATGGGCATCAAGATTGGAGCGGACGAGATAGAGGCTCCGCAGAAGCAGGGTTGGGGCATCGTCCACCTGAAGCGAGGCCAGCGTGGTTCGGCAGACGACCACAGCCACCCGTATGACGAGTACGTCGTCATGCTTAGCGGCCGCTGTGTGCTGCGCAACGCGGGCACAGACATCGAGTACGGCGCGGGAGAGATCGGCTTCTTCCCACGAAATCAACCGCATCGTTCAGTGGAGGCCCTCGAGGACACCACTTACATCTGGACTCGAGGCGATTCGCCGGACGACGTCTGAGACTTGCCGCACCAGAGAGGAATGCCTCACCACGGTTCTCTGGGCGAGTGCCAGTTGCTCGGCATCGAGTCACTGCTGCCGAACGGGCCGTGAGCTGGAGCACGAATTGCGGCGTAACCTGGTTGTGTCGAGAGATGACTGGTTCCGCTGTGAGCGATGGACTCTCGAGGCGAGGACGGCTCCCAGTGGGCGAAGAGCGCGCTGGACATTGCTGCTATGAGTGCAAGTCGAGAGCAGCTTCCACGGCATCCGGGCGTCGGCAAGGCCAATCCGACTCGTTCGGAGCTAAGGGCCCTGCGTAAGCTCGCGGCGACTTGAAAGCCTTTTGGGCAAAGCATCCACAGACCTGACAATCCCATCGTCCGTAGCCAATTCTGGCGACGATTGTGCTGTTCGTGGCCAGCACCTGGCTGCACGTTGCCCCATAGAATGGGCCGGTGACCGAAGTCGACTCGCGAGCGGATGACGACGCTGTGACGTCTCGGCGTCCCAACATCCTCTTCTTCCACGTCGACAACCTCGGTATGGGGGAGCTCGGGTGCTACGGCGGCGGCATCGTGCGCGGTGCGGAGACCAGACGGACGGACGCCTTTGCCCGGGAAGGCCTTCAGCTATGGCACTACATCGCCGAGCCACAGTGCACCCCGTCACGCTCGGCCTTGATGACAGGACGCCACGCGATCCGATCCGGGACCCACACGGTTCCGCGGGACGGTGGCAGCCACGGATTGGTCGCATGGGAGCGGACGATCGCCGACGTCCTGTCGGAGGAGGGGTACGCGACCGCGTGCGTCGGAAAGTGGCATCTCGGAGCCGACGACGGGAGATGGGCCACCGACCACGGATTCGACGAGTGGTACGGGCCGCCGCGCTCGTACGACGAAGCCCGATGGGACGACAATCCCTGGTACCGCCCGGACCGCGATCAGCGGTCGTACATGCACGAGGGCACCCGAGAGGCCGGCGTCCGGCAGCTCGACGACGAGCCGCTCACGATGGAGCGACGCCTTGACGTCGACGTCGAGTACAAGCGACGCGCGATCGCGTTCCTCGAGAGAAGCGTCGGTGCGAGCAAGCCGTTCTACCTCTACTTCAACCATTCGCTTCTACACGTCCCGACGATCCCGCGCGCCGAGTTCCACGGCGCGACGGGAAACGGCGACTGGGCCGACTGCCTCGCCGAACTGGATCACGACTTCGGCGACCTCTTGGACGCGCTCGACGACCTCGGCGTCGCCGGCGAGACGATCGTCGTGTTCGCAGGCGACAACGGCGCGGAGAACCTGTTGATCGCCCGGGGAAGCGCGGGCGTCTTCGAAGGCTCGTACTTCACCTCCTCCGAAGGCGGAATGCGCACGCCGTGTGTGATGAGATGGCCCGGCGAGATCGCCCCGGACCGGGCGTCGAACGAGATCGTCCATCAGACGGACATGTTCACGACGCTGCTCTCATGGGCCGGATGTCCCATTCCGGACGATCGCGAGATCGACGGCGTCGACCAGCGAGCCTTCTTCGCGGGCTCACAGGCGACCTCCAACCGAGAGGGATGCCTCGTCTGGGTATCCGACGTGCTCCACGCCGTCAAATGGCAGAACTTCAAGGTCGCGTACGTCCGGCACCGCTACCTGGACGAGCCACCGCAGGTCATGGCCACACCGGTGGTCATCAACCTGCTGACCGACCCGAAGGAGCGCGAGAGCTGGCCGGTCATGCAGGCGTACAACTGGGTGCATGCCCATGCCGCACGTCTTCGGAGGGCGTACGAGAGAAGCATCGAGCGCGAGCCGCTGATCCCGGCCGGCGCGCCGCTCGACTTCGTGCCCACACGTCGCCCCGAGGATGGGTAAAGCACCGGCACAGGGCTCGCGCCAAGTCATTTCGCGCGAGTTTGGCTGCCGAGCAGCGCGGGTACTTTTTCGGCCATGACCTTGTGGCAGCGAGCAAGCCTCCTGCCGGACTGACACCGAGGAGAACCGATGCCAGTAGAGGAAGCAACCTCAGAGGAGACCCCGCACGGACGCTACGTGACGTCGGAGGGGTGGTTCGTCCTCAACCTCGCGGACGCGCTCGCGGTGCGCAACGACGAGAAGGGCGGTGCCCTGTATCCCTTGGAGGGTCGGGAGGCGCCGTTTCGCGATGTCGGCGTCAACGTTCGCGTTCTGGCGCCCGGTGAGCCGAGCTCGCTCTACCACGCGGAGAACTGTCAGGAAGGGTTCCTGGTGCTCTGGGGCGAGTGCAGGCTCGTCGTCGAGGAGGAGGAACGACGGCTACGGCCGTGGGACTACTTCCACTGCCCTGCCGACACCCGCCACGTGCTCGTCGGAGGGGACGACGGACCGTGCGCCGTCCTGATGCTCGGGGCGCGGCCGGAGACCGAGGAGCTGAGCTACCCGGTCAGCGAGCTCGCTGCGACGTTCGGCGCCTCGGCCGAGAAGGACACGTCCGACCCCGACGAGGCATACGCCGACTGGCCCGGTGAATACCACCCGGTACGCCTTCCGTGGCCCCCCGGGGGCCGCTGAGGCTCGGCGATCGGAAGTCGAGCTCGCGACGGGTCTTTGGAAGCAAACGGGGTTGGCCCCCGGCTCCCATCTTGGAGCTTCGCGTCAGTCCAACGCACTGCTGCTCGAGCCTTACACGGTCATTCGCCCCGTTGCTGCTGTAGCCGAAGCCTGCGAGCGCTCGTAGGTGGCGACCGCTCACTGGCTGTGAGAGGCTGGAGTGAATGCACGTCCCTCGTCCGACTCCCTTCGACCATGCCTCGCGGCGCGTGCCGGAGGTCGGGGAATCGAACGATCACAGATGAGGCGCGCGTACCGTTCGCTCCGGTCCGTGCTGGCACGGCATTTTCCGCGCGAGACCCTGTACGAGGGAAGCGGCGGCACCGCATGGTGCGCGGGCTTCGAGGAGAGGGCGCCGAGCATTGCCGCGTTCTTCTGCGGCGACGACGTCCGCCCAGGCGCCCGCGGCCGCATCCGGCGTCATCGCCTTCCCGGCCGGACGATGGACATCGCCGCCGTCGGCGGGCTCCCGATCCTGCGGATCCTCGAACCCGACCGGTGGCCGGCCGACGTCCTGCGGCGCGCGATTGTCGTGCCGCTCGTGGTCGATATCCACACGCATCTTCCGGCAGACCTGGAAGCCCTCCGGGCGCAACTCCTGACGTCGACCACGCGGGAGGATTTCCGGCGCATCCGCCGGGCGAACTTCAGCTACCGGGTCACAAGCGATCCCGATGCGATTCGCGAGTTCCACGCTCGCCACTACGCACCGCTCGTTGCGCAACGTTTCCCCGACGACGGATCGATCATGAGGGTAGAGACCATGCTGGACCAGTTGAACCACGGTGGCGAGCTGGTTTGCGCCGACATCGACGGTGACTGGGTCGCCGGCATCTTCAACGTTGCGCGCGAGGCGAGCTACGATCTGTGGGGCCTGGGCATCCGCGATGCGGACGATGCGGTGCGTCAGAAGCGCGTGATCGCAGCGCTCATCATCCGAAGCCTCGAGCGGGGCGTCGAGTTGGGACAGACCCGAGCCACGCTGGGCCGGTCGCTGCCGTTCCTGGGCAAGGGGCCGGTGTGGTTCAAGGCGAAGTGGGGAGGGATAATCACCCGGGATCCTGCCATCCAGGACCTGCACATGTTCATGGACGTCCGCCATGACGCCGTCCGTCAAATGCTCGCCGCTAGCCCCATCATCCACGCCGAGGGCGATGCTCTGGTGGCTTCCATGTGGCTGGAGCCCGGGGACAAGCCTGTTGAGGACACGGCCCGTGACGCCCAGCGGTTCCCGGGCATCTCCCGATGGTACGTCCTCAGCGAGCCGCAAACCCTCGCCGCGGCCGAGTCTCGGCTGTCGGCTGTCGAGCGGATCGTGCCCGTCTCCGTCGAGTTGCGCGAGGACGACCGGTCACTCTGGCTGGGCGAGGCGCTCCCGAGTCCGGCTGTCCCCGCTTGACCGGATCAGGGTCGTTCTAGGCGCCCGGGAGCGACAAGGAAACATCCACTCGGCTGGCCATGACCGGTCGTCGGCGCGAGGTCGCGCCCATGTCAGTTCCCCGGTGCGATGCGGGCACCGATCACGCGGCCAGAGAACGCCGCTTACGAGCAACAGCTGGTACAGCCGCACCGATGGAGCCTCTCTCGCCGGCCGGCTCCGATGCGTGCTCATTGGACTTGGCCGGCTCCGTTGACTGTTCCTTCACGGTGCGGCGACTCGCAGTGATAGGAATGAGCCACCTACGAAAGGGGCTTGTTGCCGCGCATCCTGATCGTCGAGTGCATGCAGGAGATCTCGTCGTTCAATCCCGTGCCGAGCGAGTACGACCTGTTCTTCGTGCTCAGGGGGGACGAGGTGCTCGACACCCAGCGTGGGCTGAACACGTTCGTCGGCGGGGCACTCGAGGTCTTCGAGGCGGCGCCGGGCGTGGAGCTCGTGCCGATCTACAGCGCCCGAGCGTTCAGCGCCGGTCAGCTCTCGCGCGAAGGCTTCGAGCGGCTGGCAGGTGAGCTCCTGGAAGCAGTCGCCGCGAAAGCGTCGACGATCGACGCGGTCTACTTCTCGCTCCACGGCGCCATGGGCGCCGCTGGCTACCCCGACCCTGAGGGGTACCTGCTCGAGCAATGCCGCGAGATCGTCGGGGATGACGTTCCGATCGTCATTTCCCTCGACCTGCACGGGATCCTGACGGCGAAGATGGTCGAGCAGATCGACGGGTTGACGCTGCTCCAGACCTATCCGCACGTGGACATGTCCAACACCGGTGCCCGTGCTGCCGCGCTGCTGCTCCGCGTCCTCGACGGCGCGAAGCCGGTGATCGCGCGCGTGATCGTACCGGCGCTCGTGCGCGGTGACGAGCTGATCACCGAAACAGGCGTCTACGGCAAGATCATCAGCCGGGCCAGAGAGCTCGAGAGGGAAGGCGTCGCGCTCGCAGCCGGATTCATGATCGGGAACCCTTTTACCGACGTACCCGAGCTCTGTAGCCAGGCGATCGTGATCACCGACAGCGATGCCGAGGCGGCCGAGCGCGAAGCGATCCTGCTCGCGGAAGCCTTCTGGCCCGATCGCGACAGGATGCAGGCGCAGCTGGTCTCCGTCGAGGAGGCTATCGAGGCGGCACGCAAACTCGAGGGGGCGGCCATCTTCACGGACGCGGCGGACGCGACGAGCTCGGGGGCGACGGGCGACTCGAACGTCATCCTGCGGGCGCTGCTCGATGCGGGCTACGGAGGTTCCGTCCTACTGCCTGTCGTCGACCCCGCCGCGGTCGAGGCGGCGTTCGCGGCCGGAGTGGGGGGCACCCTGCGAGTGCGCTTGGGGGGCGCTTTCGACCCGCGCTTCGATCCGATCGAGCTCGACGTCACGGTCGACCTGCTTTCGCGCGGTCACTGCGTCCTCGAGACCTACGGCGCCCCGAACGACCCCGGCAGGCTCGCCGTCCTGCTGCATGAGAACTACACGATCGTCGTGATCTCCGTTCCAGCGAATCTCTTCGACCGGTCGGTCTTCTTCGCCGCCGGTCGCAACCCGAAGCACTATGACCTCGTCGTGGTCAAGTCGCCGCACTGTGAGCGGCATATGTTCGTCGACTGGGCGGCGCGGAACTTCGGAATCGACGCGCCAGGGGCGACGAGCGCGAACCTGGAAAGCCTGGGCCACACGGTGTGCGAGCGACCGATCTACCCCCTGGAGCCGGACACCACGTTCGAGGCCCGGGCGACGCTGTTTCGACGCTGAGGGGAGGAGGGCTGTGGTGAGCTCACCCAGCGGCAGCCGCCGACTCAGTCGATCTGGGGCCTTCGCGGTGGGTTGACCGTGGCCGTGACCGCAGCGACCGCGGCGGTGACTCCGGCGCCGAGCAGAAGGACGGGCGCGTAGGAGTGGAACGCATCGTTGCCGAGGGACAGCAGCACCGGCCCGGTCGCAGAGGCTCCGATCATGATGCTTGCCGCGACGCCGTTGATCGAGGCGATATGACCCGTACCGAACCAGCGAGGGTAGGTCGCCATGCTGATCGCCCGGATCTGGCCCATCCCCAACCCGAAGACGAGGCCGTAGAAGAGCGCCACCGAGCCGGGACTGACGACCGTCGCGAGCACGATCGCGGCAGCGAGCGTGAATCCGGCGATCGGAAGCAGAACCCGGGCAGAGACACGATCGCTGAGAGCCCCGAAGAGAAGCGCCGCGGCGACCGTTCCGAGCACCTGCGGCAGGAAGACGGCGGCGGCCTGCACCCGGCTCAGGCCCTGGGCGTTCATGATCGCGAACTGGTGGAAGAGGAGACCCGTACCGAGGCTGGCGCTGAGCGCTCCGATCGAGGTGACGGCCCAGAAGCCTCTCGTGCGGACAGCCTCTCGGACGGTGAGTGACGGCGCCGGCGGGTGCGCGTCACGAACCTCTCGTGGTGCGCCGTCCGGCTGCTGGCCGATGTCGGCCGGGTGGTCGACGATCGCGAAGATCGCGATCGGGACAACCGTGACCCACACGACGACGCCCGCCACGATCCAGGCGCTGCGCCATCCGACGGCGTCGATGACCTGCGTGAGGATGATCGGCGAGAGCGCCATCATCGCCGCCGAGATCGTCATCGAGATCCCGATCGCGAGCCCACGCCGACGGTCGAACCACAGGACGATTCCCGTCTGGCCGGTGAGGCTGAGCGCGCCCTGGCCGAGCATGCGGATGCCGACGAAGGCGAGGGCGAGCGTCACGATCCCCTGCACAGCGCTCGTCGCCACGAGCGCCGCGCCGAACGCAGCGCCGATCACCAGCATCGCCCGGCTGACGCCGATGCGGTCGACCCAGCGGCCCACGAACGGCAACGCGAATGCGCCCGTGACGGTTCCCACGAGGTAGGCGGCCGAGACCGCCGAGCGGGAGAGATCGAGCGTGCCGATGAAGTCGTCGATGAAGACGGCCACCCCGACCGTCTGTCCCGGCGCCGTCAGACCGAGCGCAAGCGTGCACCAGACGAGCATCCACCAACCCCGAAATCGGGTCGCCGGAGGGGTGCCCGGGGGAGAGCTCATCTGGGTGGAATCGATGGCAGCCACGTGATGTCCAACGTACCTACGGCTCACCCCTGTTTTGCCGTCCGAGCCAGGACACCTGCGAGCTTCGCGACGCGAAACGGTCACAGCAGTGACGCAGCTCGGCGATCGGTCTTCCCACGCGCCGCGGGATGGCGTACGGTCTCCTCATGCTGCTGCGGCCGTACATCTTCGAGCCGACCTCGTGCGCGAGCTATCTCTTCGGCTGCACCTCGAAGCATCGTCTGGCCGTGGTCGACCCCCATGTCGACCTCGTCGACCGGTATGTCGAGGCAGCAGAGGCGATCGGATCGCCGATCGCAGCCGTCTTCGAGACGCACGTCCAGGCCGACCATGTCTCCGGCCTGCCGGCGCTCGTCGAGCGCACGGGGGCGACGGCCTACCTGCCCGAACAGGCAGGCGTCGATTTCGAGCACGTCCCGCTGGCCGACGGCGCCGTGGTCGAGCTGGGCAACACGATCGTGACCGCGATGGCAACGCCGGGTCACGCTCCTGCCCACGTTGCGCTCACGGTCGCCGACAAGCGCCGCGGCACCACGGAGCCGTGGTTGGTCTTCACCGGCGACTCGCTGCTCGTCGGTGACGTCGGCCGGCCCGATCTCCACGCCCACGGCGACCCTGAGCCGCTTGCCCGCCTGCTCTACGGCTCGATGCAGAGGCTGCTGCAGCTCCCCGATCGCGTGCTCGTCTACCCGAGCCACATCGGCGGCTCGGTCTGCGGACGGGGGCTCTCCAGCAACCCGTTCTCCTCGATCGGGTTCGAGCGCCGCTTCAACGAGGCGCTGCAGCACGAGGGTGAAGACGCGTTCGCAAAGGCCCTGCTCGTCGACATGCCACCGGCCCCACCCGACCAGGCGGCGATCGTCGCCACGAACCGCAGCGGCCGCCTGCCCGAGCGCGTGTGACCGACGTCCAGCTGGGCTTGCGGGCGAACGCACCGCAGTTCGCGCTCCTCGTCGGCATCAACGCCCTGGTCGGCGGCATGGTCGGGCTCGAACGCACCGTGCTGCCGTTGATCGGTGAGCAGGACTTCGGCCTTACCTCGAAGACGGCGATTCTCACGTTCATCGTCGCCTTCGGAGCGACGAAGGCGTTGGCGAACCTCGCAGCGGGGACACTCGCCGACCGGGTCGGCCGCCGTCGCCTGCTGGTGCTCGGCTGGCTGCTCGCGCTTCCCGTGCCCCTGCTGATCGGTGTGGCGCCGAACTGGGGGTTCGTCGTCGTCGCAAACCTCTTCCTCGGCGCCTGCCAGGGGCTCGCGTGGTCGATGACGGTGATCATGAAGATCGACCTCGTGGGGCCGAAGCGGCGCGGGCTGGCCCTCGGGTTCAACGAATCAGCCGGGTATCTCGGCGTGGCCGCGGCCGCATTCGTGACCGGCTTGCTCGCGGCATCGATCGCGCCCGCGAGCGTCGTCTGGGTCGGGGGAGCGATCATCGCGGTCGCGGGTCTCGTCGCCTCGGTCATGTTCGTCCGCGACACGCACGTGCACGTGGTCACCGAACAGGCCGGGCACGGGGGCCGGGACCAAAAAATCTCCTTGCGCCAGGCGTTCCCGCTCGTCTCCTATCGCGACCCCGTCCTGCGCGCCTGCTCTCAGGCGGGGCTGGTGAACAACCTCAACGACGCGCTCGCCTGGGGTCTGGCGCCGCTGTACCTCGCAGCCGAGGGGGCCAGCAGCCGGCAGATCGGTGCCGTGGCGGCCGTCTATCCGGCCGTGTGGGGGATCGGCCAGATCGCGACCGGGTGGCTTTCAGATCATGTCGGCCGCAAGCCGCTGATCGCCAGTGGCATGCTCGTCCAGGGCGCCGCGCTCGCCCTTCTCGTAGCGGGAGGAGGCTCCTTCCTACCGGCGCTGCTCGCCGCGATCCTCCTCGGGCTCGGAACGGCGATGGTCTATCCGACTCTCATCGCGGCGGTGTCGGACGCCGTCGAGCCCCGCGATCGCGCGCAGGCGGTCGGGATCTACCGCTTCTGGCGGGACGCAGGCTTCGTCGCCGGGGGCCTCACCGCCGGCATCGTCGCCGACCTCGCGGGGAGCAGTGGCGCGATCGCGCTCGTCGCGGGCCTGACCGCGGGAAGCGGAGTCGTCGTCGCCGTAACGCGTTGGCACCGCGCCCCGGCGGCCGCTGCGACCTCGTGAGCCACTGGACAGATCGCGCCAGAAGTCACATAATCCGAGCGATGAGTGTCCCTGCACAGCGGCGCTCGCTGGAACAGCTCCTCGAGCTCGCCACCGCGCGCATCGTGCGCCTCGAGCCTCGCGAGGCCTTCGCCGCCGTCGCGCGGCGTGCCTTGCTCGTCGACATCCGCTCCGACCTCGACCGCGAGCGCGACGGCATCGTCCCCGGCTCGCTCCACATACCCCGGACCGTGCTCGAATGGCGCACCGACCCGGACAGCCCGGCCCGCAACCCTCACATCGGCGGTCTGGAGGATGAGATCCTCCTGATCTGCGATCACGGCTGCTCATCCGTGTTCGCGGCCAACATGCTCGTCGACCTCGGCTTCTCGCGCGCCGGTGACGTCGTCGGAGGCTACGCCGGCTGGGTCGAAGCGGGCCTTCCCACGATGGTTGCCCCGCAGCGCAGGCGTCTCGCCGGCGAGCCGGCCGGGATGTACCCTCCCGACTTCAGCGAGCAGGGCTCTCCGATCGTCGTGCACACCGATCTGTAGCTACCGAGCAGGCCGCTGCGACCTGGTGGAGCGCCGACTCAGGTCAGGACGTTGACGGCCCGCGCCGCGACAAGCAGGAGCGAGGCGACCGAGATCATGCTCTCGAGAGCCATTACCGCCTTGACCCGAGTGGTCAGCGGCATCGCGTCGGTGGGGCTGAACGCGATCGAGTTCGTCAGCGAGACGTAGACATAGTCGCCGAGGCGCGGGTGCCAGCCAGGTCGTGCGAGCTGTGGGTTCTCGTCCTGGGGGAACTGGAGCTCGTAGACTCGTCGCCCGGATGCCCGCTGCACCGGCCCGCCGCCGTCCAGCTCCCAGAGGCAGAGCCCGAACGTGATCACGTTGGCGAGCCACACCGACAGTGCCTTGATCAGCAGTTCGCCGCCGGTGGGGGACTGCGTCACCAGTGACCCGATCACGGCGACGAGCGCGAGCGCGTTGGCGAGGAGCACGAGCGCAAGCACGGCGAGCGCGAGCCGCCGGTTCCGCCCGCTCTCGTGAGAGCCCATGAAGAACAGCGCGGCCGCAAGCAGCAGCATCGGCACGGCAAGCACGAGCCAGACCCACCACGGCAGGATCCAGAGGTTCCAGCCCTTGGCCCGACTCAACACGGCTACCCCGATCTCGAGGGCGATCACGAGCACGACCGCCGGGGTCGCCTCCCGGCGAGCCTCGAACGAGACCTCGCGGGTGCGGTCGCCTTCCATGCTGCGAGGTTCTCGCTCAGCGCGCGCCACCCTTCCCCGGGCAGTCGGGCGCGTGGCAACGCCGTTGCCGCACCTGTGGCTGTCGTCGCCGGATCCCGTCGCGATGTTCGGCGGGACGATGCACGCCGCTGCCTGGTGGCTACGATCGTCGTATGTCGAACCATCGCCTCGTCTACTCGACCGACGATGGCGACCGGCGCAACGACCGCCGCGCAGAGAGCCCGGCGGGCACGCGCGGTCCGGCGCTTCCCAGGGACGGCGTCGTGCGCGTGTTTCGCGAGAAGGCCGGTCGTGGCGGTAAGACGGTGACGGTCGTCAGGGGAGCTGAAGCCGACCTGGAGGCGCTCGCGCGCGATCTCAAGCGTCACTGCGGGACGGGAGGGACGGTCAAAGGCGATGCGGTCGAAATTCAGGGCGATCACCGCGACAAGATCGTCGCGCGACTCCAGTCGGCCGGCCACCGAGCGAAGGCCGCGGGCGGCTGACGTCAGTCGGCGGCATCCCCGGGCGGTAGCGGCAGGCCCTCCGAGACGCCGACAGGCCCGTCGCTTCCCGTTGCCTGCACGACGATCGCGGCCGAGACGATCGCTCCTCCGACGAGCGTCGTCGTGCGTGGCTCCTCCGAGTAGGCGAGCCAGACCCAGAGCGGGCCGAGGACGACCTCGAGCAGCGCGAGCAGCGCCACCTCGGCGGGCGGTAGGAGCCGAGCCCCGATCGTGAGGAGCACGAGCCCGAGGCCCATCTGCAGAACTCCGAGGGCGACGAAGAGCCTCCAGTCGCTCGCCGATGCCGAGCCGAACGACACGAACGGTGCCACGACCACGATCACGAGCGCCTGTGAGGCGCACGCCGCCGGGAGCATCGAGACGTCGCGCCGGTGCCGGGCGATCACGATCACGAAGGCGAACGAAAGCGTCATCACGATCGGCAGCCCTACCGCCAGCACACCCGCGCTCAATGTTCCGAGCACCATCGCCCCGACGCCGGCTGCCGCGACGACCATGGCGAGCCACGTGCGGCGCGAGATCCGCTCAGAGAGGAGGAACCACCCGAGCAGCGCTGCGATCATCGGCGCGGCAGCCTGGAGGAAGAGGACGTTGGCGACGGACGTGTAGCTGAGGGCCAGGAGGAACGTGCCCGACGAGATCGCGAGGAACAACGAGATCGCGATCCCCTCGCGGCCGAGCGACCGCATCGACGCGATCGCACCTGACCGTTCGGTCAGGGCAACGAGGATCAGCAACGTGATGAAGGCGAACAGGGCCCGCCCGAAGACCTGGGTTCCCGGTGTGGCGTCGAGTCCCCGCTGAGCAAGGCCGGCGGTCGACCAGGCCACCGCCGCGGCCAGCATCGCGATCCGGCCGTTTCTGGTCGTGTGCCGGTCGGCCGAAGCGCTCACGCGGTCAGTCAACCACGATGTAGGGTCGGAGTGACGTGGCGACCGTTGTGAAACCGAGCCTCAACGTGGCCGTTGGACGCCTCGGGACGGAAGGCGCGTTTGCCGTCCTCGCGCGCGCCCGGGCCCTCGAGGCGACCGGGCGCGACGTGATCCACCTCGAGATCGGCGAACCGGACTTCGAGACCCCGCCACACGTGGCCGAAGCCGGCATCGCCGCGATCCGCGCAGGCGAGACGCACTACTGCCAGACGGCGGGCTTGCCGGTCCTGCGCGAAGCAGCAGCGGCATCGCTCTCGGCCTCTCGCCGGATCCCGATCGACCCGGCGAACGTGCTCGTCGCGAACGGTGCCAAGCCGTTCCTCTTCTTCACCGTGCTTGCCACCTGCGGACCGGGGGACGAGGTGATCTACCCGGATCCGGGGTTCCCGATCTACGAGTCGGCAGTCCGGTTCGCCGGCGCCACACCTGTACCCCTCCCGCTGTACGAGGAACGCGGCTTCAGCTTCGATCCGAGCGAGCTCGAGCGCCTACTCAGCGAGCGGACCCGGCTCGTGATCCTCAACGCTCCGCAGAACCCGACCGGCGGTGTCATCCCGCAGCCCGATCTCCAGCGCGCGGCGGCGGCCATCCTCGGCACTCCCGCCTGGGTCCTGACGGACGAGGTGTACTCGCGAATCACGTACGACGTCGACGCGCCGTCGATCGCGGCTCTGCCGGGCATGCTCGAACGCACCGTTCTTCTCGACGGGTTCTCGAAGACGTTCGCGATGACGGGCTGGCGCCTCGGCTACGCGGCCGTTCCCTCCGAGTTGGTCGACCCGTTGCAGCGTCTGATCGTGAACTCGACCTCTTGCGTGCCGCCGTTCGCGCAACTCGCGGGCGTGGCGGCACTCGAAGGGCCGCAGGACGCCGTCGACGACATGGTGGCCGAGTTCAGGCGACGTCGCGACATGCTCGTGCCGGCCCTGAACTCCATTCCCGGAATTCGGTGTATCGAGCCGGGTGGTGCGTTCTATGCGTTCCCGAATGTCTCGGAGCTGCCGCTCGGCGCCGACGAGCTGGCCGACAGGCTTCTGGACGAGGCCGGCGTCGCCCTACTGGCCGGAAGCTCGTTCGGCAGGGTCGGAGTCGACCACGTCCGCATCTCGTATGCGGCGTCACTCGAGAGTCTCGAGGAGGCTGTCGGGCGCATTCGCGCCTTCGTGGAGGCGCTCTAGCGTCCCCACGGGAGTCTCGCCGGAGCCGTGTGATGCCGTTCGTCGACGTCCACTCCCACGTCGTCCCCTCGGGCGACGACGGCGCTCCGTCGATCGAGGAGGGACTGAGGCTCTGCCGGCTGGCGCTCGAGTCGGGGACGGGGACGTTGTTCGCCACCCCGCATGCCCATGCTCCTTGGGACTCGTACCCTCGCACGCCCGAGCGGGAGCAGCTCTACACGGCGTCTCTCACCGCCATGCGCGCGGAGGTGGCCGACTGGGGCCTCGACCTCCGTCGCGGTTGGGAGGTCTATCCGAGCGAGATCGCCGGCCGAGACCCCTGGGAACTCGCGCTCGAGGGAACCCGCGCCGTCCTGATCGAGTTCCCCGGCTCGTGGCTGGAGATCGACGATGCGATAGCGAGAGTCGACGAGGCGTCGGCGGAGGTCGAGGCGGCGGGGCTCGTCGGCGTGCTGGCGCACCCCGAGCGCTGCCGGGCGGTTGCGAGCGATCCGGGCTGTGTGCGCGACCTCGTGGCCCGAGGGGCGCTCCTCTGCCTCAACGCCCCCTCGCTGACCGGTGCCCACGGAGGCGCCGCCGAAAAGACAGCCTGGTCGCTCCTCGAGGCAGGTCTCGTGGCGCTCGTGGCGTCCGACGCACATTCGAACGCCCGCCCGCCGCGACTCGATGCCGCCTACGACGCGGTTTGCGCGCGTTACGGCGAAGAAGTGGCGCTACCGCTGTTCGACGGCAGGGCTCTGCCCTGGCTCTGACTCGGGCCAGGCGGAAGCGACCAGTCGACAGGCACTCCGCCGCCGGTCGCGAGCAGCTCGTTTGCCCGGGAGAAGTGCCGGCACCCGAAGAAGCCGTTACTCGCCGAGAAGGGGGAGGGATGCGCGGCAGTGAGCACGTGATGCCGCGCCGCCTCCACGATCGCTCCCTTCTGCTGGGCGTACTTCCCCCACAGCAGGAAGACGATCCCGTCGCGTCTCGCCGAGAGCTCGGCGATGACCCGATCGGTGAACGTCTCCCAGCCCTTGCCGGCGTGCGAGGCAGGAGCGCCCGGAGCGACGGTGAGGACGCTGTTCAGGAGCAGGACACCTTGCTTCGCCCAGGGTGTCAGGTCGCCCGTCGCCGGAGCGGGCAGGCCAAGATCGGTTTCGAGCTCGGCGAAGATGTTGCGGAGTGAGGGTGGGGCGGGAGCGCCCGGCGGCACGGAAAAGCTGAGCCCCATCGCCTGGCCGCGCCCGTGGTACGGATCTTGGCCGAGAACGACGACGCGAACCGCGTCGAACGGCGTCAGGCGGAGCGCGTTGAACACGAGCTTGCCAGGGGGATAGAAGCCCCGCCCGGCCAGCTCGGCCGCGAGGAACGTGCGGAGTTGCCGCATCGAAGGGGTCTCGAGCTCGTCGCCGACGACGTCCAGCCAGCTCTGATCCATCTGTGGTTGCACGCCATGACCCCCTCGGTCTGACCTGCTGCCAATGGTACGAGTTCCGTCCGTAGCGCGGGCATCATTCTTCCTCGCGGTTGGTGTACCCTTGTGGCGCCAATTGAGCGAGGTCCCGGAGGCAGCGCGCCTCCCTCACCCGTTCGGCGAAGGTGAGAGGAGGTGTGTGATTCATGGCAACAGGAACCGTCAAGTGGTTCAACGACGCGAAGGGCTACGGCTTCATCGCGCCCGACGAAGGGGGGAAGGATCTCTTCGTCCACCACAGCAACATCGCAGGCGACGGCTTCAAGACTCTTGCAGAGAATGCGAAGGTCGAGTACGAGGCCCGTGAGGGATCGAAAGGCCCGGAAGCGACCAACGTGGTCGCGATCTGACGATGCCGAGCGCGGCCCCGTTGGGCACAGGGCGGGGCCGCGTCCGCTTCGCGGCTGAGCCAGCGAGAGAGGAAGAACGGCGATGAGCGGCGAGGAGAAGATCGAGATGGAGGGCGAAGTGCTCGAGGCCTTCCCGAGCGGCATGTTCCGCGTCGGACTCGACAACGGCCACGAGTTGATCGCGTACACGGCCGGAAAGATGCGCCGTTATCGGATCCGCGTCAACCCAGGCGATCGGATCAAGGTCGAGCTCTCCCCGTACGACCTCAACCGCGGCCGCATCGTCTATCGCTACCGCTGAGCGGGGGCTTCTAGCCGTCTAGCGCTTCTTGCCCCTGCGGCCGTTTGCCCCCGGCCGCTGCTGCACGACCATCCCCTGGGCGCCGCGCTCCACGCGACGACGCTGATCCCGGTTGACCGGCTCGGGCATCTGCCCCTGCTCGCCGGCCATCTCGAGGTAGGCCTTCCGCTCGGAGGGCGTCAGCACCGCGAGAGCACGTTGGGCCTGCTCGGGTGTCTTGATCTCGCCGAACTTCTGCATCTTCTTGATCGCGCCGGCGAGCTCCGGGTTCGACCGCTCGTACGCCGCGATCGACATCTTCTGGAACCAGCGCCGCATGAAGGCGATCTTCGAGAGCAGGTTGACGATCGGGCGGAGGAAGCGCCCGCCCTGGATGCGGGCGAGCAGGAACAGGATCAGCATCACGAGCAGTGCGACGCCGATCACGACGAAGGGCAGGAAGTACAGGAGGCTGATCGCGACGGGCATCGCGGCAATGCTAGCGGCGGCGATCATCGCGTGGGTCAGCGGGGTTTGACGACCAGAGCGAAGCGCCGCACCACAGAGCGGCCGTCGGCATCGGTCGCGCGGAGTGCAGGCAGCACCCGCACGGAGGTGCGCGGAGTCCCGGTCAGGCGTCCGTCGGGGCGGAGCTGGAGACCAGGTGGCAGGAGGCCGGCATTGCGCGACCAGCGGACGGGCCGGCTGCCGCCCGCGACCGCGAGGCGGGCGAGGTAGGGCCGACCGACCCGGGCGGGCGGGAGGCTGCGGGTGACGATGGCGAGCTGGGCGGCGAGGGGAGCCGCGACTGCGCCCGCGTCGGCGAGGGCGCGGTGCACGAGCGTCGCCATGGCGACCGACCCTTCGCGGTTGAGATGCAGGCCGTCGTCCTGGAACCAATCCGGATGGCTGCGCGAGTACAGATTCCAGTCGACCACGCGGAGGTCGGGATGGCGCGCGGCCGCGGCGCGAAGGCTGTCGTTCATCGCGATGTACGACTCCCGCTCGGCTCGCAGAGTGAGCCACAGGACGCGCTCGACCCCCGCCTTGCGCAGGGCGGTCATCGCCGTCTCGACGTCGTCGGCGAACGTGGTGGCTGGGTCGTTGTAGCCGAGCGCCACGACAACCGTCGAGCCGACACGGATCGTCGCGATCAGCTCGACGAGGCTGAGCGGCCTCGACCCGTTGTACGGGCAACTGTCCTTGACGATCCGGCGGCAGACGGCGAGCTCGAGATCGAGGTCGACCCCGCGCGTTAGCACCCGTTTCGATGTGGCGTCGTAGTCGATCGCGGCGGCGATCGAGTCGCCGACGAACGTAACCCGCGGTGGCGTCGGCTGCGCGGTTACCGGCAGCGGTCGTCGTTGCGCCGAGGACTCCGACGGCAGCCAACAAGATCAGGAGCGCTCTTCCCACGGGCCCGAAGATACCAACGGGGGGCCGCCACATGGCTGCCCCGCCACCCGACACGGGAGGAGTGGAGGTGTCGAGGGGGAACGAGGCGGCGTGAAGGAGCAGAGTCACAAGAACGACATGCGCGCCGCGATTCAGGGTGATTTCGAACGACTGAGGGAGCGCCGCAGAGGCGAGGGTGAGCCCGAGATCAGCGTCGGTCGGAGCTCGGACGACCGGGCCGAGGAGCCAGGCCGCCCGGCGGAAGAGGCAGCCGGTTCGTCGCCTTCGGCCGAGCTGGTGAAGGAGCTCCCCACACAAAATGCAGCGCTCGAGGAGTCGGCTGCAGAACTGGCAGCGATCGGTGCGCCGTCCCGCTCGGCGGACGACGTCCCGCGACGTCGCTCGTGGCTCGAGCGCCTGCGCGACCGGCACTGAGCAGACCGGGACAGGACTCGCCGGTCGATCCGACGGCTCGCCTCCCGGATCCGGGCAAGCGACCGCCTGTTCCCGGTTCGTGGCGCAGAGAGCACCCGGCACGGCCTTTGCTGTAATTGGAGCATGAAGCGCGCCGAGCGTGAGCTGATCATGAAGCAGGGTGTGGTGCTGCCGGAGACGCCGCGCACCCGGCGCGATCGCACGGAGCTCGAGGAGGACATTCGCGATGCCGGGCTCCGCGGGAGGCCGTTGCGGTTGCGGCTCCGAAACTTCCGGCCCGCCGCCGACGGATACCTCTCCGCACTCGGCGGTCCGCTCCCGTTCATGATTCGGTTGCGCAAGATCACCGAGCTCGTCGCCGACCACGAACGGCGCCTCGGCGAGGCCTGGAGCGAGCTGGTAGCGAGCGGGCTGGGCGCGGACACCTTCGCCGACGCCTGGCACGCCCAGCTCGCGTCGTGGTCGTTCGACGAGGTCAACGCGCTGATCGACGATCACAACCGCTTCTATCCGGTCGAGGCGCGCCTCCCGATGGACCCGCGTCGGCGCGACTATGCGCTCGTCGGCGGGGAGGACTACCGTCGCTCACCGCTTGGACGCGCCTGGGCGCTGGACCGCTTCCCCGCAGAGCTTCCGGGCGCCGCCGACCCCCGAGAGCGGTCCTAGGCCGTCTGTGGCGACGCGCTGGTTCGGCTGACCGCGACGGCGGTCACGAGCGCGAGCACCGCGCAGACCACATACGGAGCCGGATCTCCGATCGCCTGCGCGAGTGCGCCACCGGCAGCGGGGCCCGCCATCGCGCCGACGGCCCACGACGTGTTCATCACCCCGAAGGCGAGCGTCTGAGGCATCCGGTTCGCCTCGGCGCAGTCCGAGACGAGCGCGATCCCGGGGGCATAGATGCCGCTGGCCGCGAACGAGGCGCCGACGACGAGCAGTGCCACGAGCAGCGCTGGGGTGACGAAGGAGAATCCCAGCGCGACCGCGGCCATCAACCCGAGCGCAGCCCGGATCGGATAGAGCCGCCCGCGGCGATCGCTGACGCCGCCGACGAGCGGTGCGAGCGCGACCTCGATCGCGCCGGCGCAGACGAAGGTGGCCGCGATCGCGATCGTGCCCCAGCCGGACTTCGACAAGGACAGCGGCACGAGCACGTCCAGAACCCCGAAGAACAGAGCCGGGACGAGCGTGATCCAGACAGCCGTCACGAAGCCGATGTCACGCACAGCCTCCCGGAGCACTCGTGGGCGTCGCACTTCACTCGGGCCGGCCGGGAACCACAACGCGATCACCGCCATCGTCGCGGCGACGGCCGCGATCGCGACGAAGACGCCCCGGATCGAGATCACGTGACCGAGGGCGCCGATCGCTGGCCCGATGATGAAGCCGAGCACCGCGAACCCGAATGCGGTGCCGAGCGTCCTTCCCCGGCGGGCCTGCGGCGTTCCCAGCGTGAGCCAGGCGAGGGCCCCGGCCCAGGTGACGGCGCTTGCCGCCCCTTGCCCGAGGCGGGCAAGACCGAGCTCGGTCGCGGAGGAGCCGAAGGCGAACGCCGCCGTCGTCAGAGAAAGCAGGAGAAGCCCCACGATGACGGCCCGCTTCGGGCCGATCCTCGATGCGAGCAGGCCAGAGGGGATGCCACCGACCATGGCGCCGGCGCCGTAGGCACCGACGAGGAGACCCGCCTCGAACTTCGAGAGGTCGAGGTCGTCCGCGAAGATGGGGACGAGAGGGATGATCGCGGAGAAGAGCATCGTGTCCACGAACACGATCAGGCTGACGACGGCGAGAAGGCGGCGCATTCTGGCGAGCATACGCTGCGACCTCAGGGCGCCGGACCATGAAAAATGCACCGGGTCGGTAGCTCCGTCGTCCGACTTCCCGATTGACCTTCGCCGAAGCGAGTGCCGATCGGGGAGCCATCAACCTCCGGTGCCCCGTGCTCGGTGCAAGAGCAAAACTAGAGGGACGTCGAGCCGCCGTCAAGAGTACTAAATGAAGAAATGTCGCAAATTGCGGACACATCCGATTCGCGTCCCAATTTGCCTCGATGAATGGACGCCAAGCCACAAACTTGGCTCAGCGAATACGGCGCCAATTCGCGAGCGCACAAAAAATGCACCGGGGCGGTGGCTCCTTCGTCCGGCTTCCCGACTGACCTTCGCCGAAGCGAGTGCCTCTCTGGAAACCTTCAACCTCAGGTGCTCCTACCTCGGTGCAATCACCACAGTAGGGGATGGGTACCGCCGAGTCAAGCGTCGTCGAAGTGCATTCCCGCAAATTGCGATATTTCCAACGAGACCATCACGCACTTGCGCCTCGCGCTGGATGCTCTACAAAAAGTGATGGTCCAGAATTCACCGAGCCGGGTCACCATCGTCCACATCGCCGGTCGACCTTCCGCTTCCGCGTACCGCCGCCCGGCGATGCTTCGTCCTCCGGCGCCCCGTGCTCGGCGCAGACACGAATCTATGCTGTCGCAGGGGACGCCTTCAAGGGCGTGCCCCGTACGACTTCCCGCAAATTGCGATCGTCTGGAGATCACGAATGACCTCGACAGTCTCGCCGCACGTCGTCGTGACCGGCGCCGGCAAGGGAATCGGGCTTGCGATTGCCCGCCGGCTCGACCGCGACGGCGCTTCCATAACGCTGCTCGGGCGCGACCGGGGACGGCTCGAGTCCACGGCCGCGACGCTCGAGCACCCGAGCCATATCGCTTCGTGCGACATCCGGGAGAGACGGAAGGTCGAGAAGGCCTTCGCGGAGGCAGCGGAGCGGTTGGGGCCGATTCACGCCCTCGTCGCCTGCAGTGGGCTCGGTGGAGCGAACGGCGGCGACGCCGGCGATGACCGCTTCGACGAGCTGGTGGCGACCAATCTCAACGGAACGTACTACTGCTGTCGCGCCACGCTCGACCATCTCGCCCCGGGCCCCGAGCCGCGTCATCTCGTCGTGCTCTCGTCCATCCTGGCGCGCATCGCTGTGCCGGCCTACACCGGCTACAGCGCCTCGAAGGCAGGGTTACTCGGCCTCGTGCGGTCACTGGCGGCCGAGACGGCGCCGCTGAACGTCCAGGTCAACGCGATCTGTCCCGGGTGGGTCGACACGGACATGGCGTGGCAGGGATTCGACGGCATCGCCGAGGCGATGGGCGGCACCAGAGAAGACGCCTACCGCGAGGCGATGCGGGCGGTACCGCTCGGGCGCATGTCCCAGCCCGACGACATTGCCGGCACCGTGGCGTGGCTGCTGTCGCCCGACGCACGTGGTGTCACGGGTCAGGCGATCGATCAGAACGGCGGAGCGTGGATGGGGTAGAGCCGGCGGGGGGCGCCGGTCGGCGCCCCCCGCAACGTTCGAGCGACCGCCGGTTCTAGTCCTCGTACGACGTGTCGGCGGGAAGGGCGAAGTCACCCTGTTCTTCGAGCAGCTCGAGCTCGGCGTCGGTGCCCATCCGGACGGGCCCCTTGAACCAGTTCTTCGCCGAGAGGATCCACCAGCCACCGAACAGGAGGAATGCGCCTCCGACGGTGAGCGGGGCGTAATTGAGAACGTTCCAGTCGAACGCGTCGTTCCACGGAATGCCGGCCGGGGCGATGGGTGCGATGAAGAGGAGGCAGATCAACGTCACCCAGATGATCGCGATCCAGTCGACGAGCTTGTGCCGTTTGCCGAGTGACCAGGCGCCCGGTTCGAAGCGCGTTCCGAGCCGGAGGCGAAGGATCACGGGCAGGATGAACGCGATATAGAGCCCGATCACCGCAATCGAGGTTCCGACGAGGTAGCCGACCACCGCATTCCAGAGCGTCGGCACCATCAACAGCCACGCCAGGACCGCGATCGCGAGCACCGCCATCTGCGGCACGCGGTTGGCGCCGACCTTCCGCCACATCGTGTGGCCCGGCACCGCTCGGTCGCGCGAGAACGCGAACAGCATCCGCGACGCGGATGTGGTCGATGCCGTGAGGCAGAACGTCTGGGCGACGACGGCGATCAGGAGCATGAACTCAGCCCAGGCCTGGCTCGTCGACTCCGTCCAGATGTAGACGACGGCATTCCCGCCGGCGTCGAGCACACCCTGCGTGTCGGGGATCGCAAACGTGACCGCGAGCAGCAGGATGAAGCCGAACACCATCGAGACGAAGACGGACATCCACATTCCCACGGCGGCGGTGCGTGACGCCTGATGCGTCTCTTCTGCCATGTGGGCCGAGGCGTCGTACCCTGTCATCGTGTACTGCGCCATCAGCAGGCCGATCCCGAACACGTACCAGAACACGATGTTGCTGAAGCCACCCCCGGAGAAGCCGGAGTTGTTGACGGTCTCTCCGAACACGTAGCCGATCGACTGATGGTTGTCGGGGACGATGACCAGGACGAGGACGATCACCGCGACGCCGACCATGTGCCAGTAGGCGGAGAAGGTGTTCAGGAGCGACGTGGTCCTGACGTTGAGCATGTTCAGGGTGAGGGAGATCAACATCACGGCCGAGTAGGTGACGAAGATCCAGTTGGACGAGTTCGGATAGTCGAACCAGAGGTTGAGCAGGGCCGTCGCGAAGATCGCGAGCCCGTAGCCGATCGCGGCCGTGACGGCGATCTGGCCGACGAGGTTGAACCAGCCGGTGAACCAGCCCCAGGCCGGACTGCCGAGCTTCGAGGCCCAGTAGTAGAGGCCGCCGGCGGTCGGATACGCGGACGCGATCTCGGCCATTGCGAGCGCGACGATGGTCGACATCGTGCCGACGAGCAACCAGCCCCAGGTCACGGCGACGGGGCCACCCCACTGGAACGCGATGTAGTAGGACGTCAGGCAGCCCGCGAGGATCGAGATGATCGTGAAGCTGATTGCGAAGTTCTGAAACCCGCCCATCGCTCGGAACAGCTCTTGCGCGTAGCCGAGCTTGTGGAGGAGCTTCTCGTCCTCGGTCGTGTGGATGACACCTCCGGGTGGGGGTGCCGGGGTCTCGCTCATGCCGCCTCCCTGGTTGATGGCTCTTCCGGCTGTGGCCTCCGAGGCCGACAATCCGGTGGCGTATTCACCCCTACCGCAGTGGGCAATGTCAAGCGGTACGTCGAGGGGTGCGCTGTGATGGCCCGGAGTATCCTCCGGCGCCCGGACGGAATAGGATCGTCGCCATGTTGACCTTCGAGCAGTTGCGGACTGAAGTGGAGTCGGGCGCGATCGACACCGTCGTGGTCGCGTTCACCGATATGCAGGGGCGGCTGATGGGCAAGCGCCTGCACGGCGAGTTCTTCGTCGACGAGATGGACGCAGGGCACGGAGTGGAGGGGTGCAACTACCTGCTCGCGCTGGAGATGGAGATGGACCCGGTGCCGGGCTACGCGCTCGCGAGCTGGGAGCAAGGGTACGGGGACTTCGACGTGCGCCCGGACATGGCGACGCTCCGGCGCATCCCGTGGCTCGAGGCGACTGCTCTCGTGCTCGGCGACGTCCACTTCCACGACGGCTCTCCCGTCGCTCCCTCGCCGCGGCAGGTGCTGAAGGCGCAACTCGAGCGCGCCGCTGCGCTCGGGCTCACGCCGATGATGGGCAGCGAGCTCGAGTTCTACCTCCTGCGGGAGAGCTTCGAGGAGGCGCACGCGAAGGAGTACTCGGGGCTGACGCCGTCGGTCCCGTACATCCTCGACTACCACATCCTTGCGACCACCTACGACGAGGCATTCCTTCGGCAGATCAGGAACGGGATGCAGGCGGCGGGCATGCGGGTGGAGACGTCGAAGGGCGAAGCGTGGCCGGGCCAGCAGGAGATCAACTTCCGCTTCGCCGACGCGCTGACGATGGCGGACAACCACGTCATCTACAAGAACGGCGCCAAGGAGATCGCGTTCCTGAACGGCTGCTCGATCACCTTCATGGCGAAGCCGTTTCAGGACTGGATCGGTAACTCGTGCCATATCCACTCGTCCCTCTGGCGCGACGGCAAGCCGTGCTTTGCCACCGATGAGACGATGTTCTCCCGCTGGCTTGCCGGGCAGATTGCGTGCTTCAAGGAGCTCGCCGTGTTCCTCGCTCCGACGATCAATTCGTACAAGCGCTTTGCGGCCGGCTCGTGGGCACCAACGACGCTCGCCTGGGGGAACGACAACCGCACCTGTGGGTTCCGAGTTGTCGGCCACGGAGCGGCGCGGAGGGCGGAGACGCGCATCCCGGGCGGCGACGCGAATCCGTACCTCGCATTCGCCGCCGTAATCGCTGCGGGCCTGCACGGGATCGAGAACGAGCTCGAGCTGCCGCCGGGGCTCGAGGGCAACGCCTACGAGTCGGACGCCGACAGGTTCCCGTCCACGATGCGGGAGGCGATCGCCGCGCTCGAGGGCGGCTCGATGGCCCGCGCTGCATTCGGGGAACAGGTCGTCGACCACTACCTCAACTACGCCCGGACCGAACAGGGCCTGTACGACGCCTTCGTGACGGACTGGGAGCGGAAGCGGTACTACGAACGCGGGTAGCGGGGATGGGCGTCCTACCGGCGACACGGTGCGCTAGCGTGGCGGCGTGAGCAGCGGCCCGCGTCCGATCATCGGGATCACGTCCTACGCGCAACCCGCGCGATGGGGTGCCTGGGATCTCCCCGCCGCACTCGTGCCTCTCTATTACGTCGACTCGGTCGAGCAGGCCGGAGGGCGCGCACTCGTCGTCCCGCCGAGCGAGAACGCGGTCGAGGAGACGCTCGACGTGCTGGACGGGATCGTCTTCTCGGGAGGCATCGACATCGACCCGGCGGCGTACGGGGCGGAGCGTCACCCCGCAACCGACCCCGCCCAGTCCCACCGCGACGCCGGCGAGCTCCGGCTCCTCGAGGCAGCGCTCGACCGCGACCTTCCCACGCTCGCGATCTGCCGCGGCTTCCAGCTCCTCAACGTCCTCCGTGGTGGCGACCTGATCCAGCACCTGCCCGACGACGTCGGGCACGACGGCCACCGCGAGACGCTCGGTGTGTTCTCGCAACACCCCGTCGACGTGAAGCCCGGGACCCGACTCGAGGCGATCCTCGGGCGCCACCACGGCTCGGTGCGATCGAGCCATCACCAGGGGGTGGGGCGCGTGGGCGAGGGACTCGTCGAAAGCGCCTTCGCCGAGGACGGCTCCCTCGAGGCGCTCGAGGACCCGTCGAAGAGGTTCGCCGTCGCAGTGCTCTGGCACCCGGAGATGGAAGAAGAGGATAAGCGGCTGTTCGAGGCGCTCGTCGCCGAGGCACGTTCGTATCGAAGCGAGAGGCCCGTCTAACAGGGTGACTTTCTCGGTGGCCAGGCCGTGGCTCGTTTCCCGGGAAGCTCGTACTCGCTCGCAGTGAGCCTTTCGTAGGTGCGCCGAGTCGGCTGTTGCCGTCCCAACTGCGCGTGCCTTCGCACGACGAAGTGGGCGTCGACTGGCAGGGACAGCACTGAGGCCGGCGCCTTCAGAACAAGCGGGCTTTGTGCCCCCGCGGCGCCCGTCTGAGCAGGTTGCGGGGCCGCGGCGTGGAACTGCAGGGGGTGCTCCAGATCCCTCGTTCAAGGGGTTGTGATCCCCCGACTGCGGGACTACGGTCAGACCGCTGTCAGACCTGCGTGGCTCAAACAATTTCACCTTGATGGGGGAGCTCAGATGCGAAGAACACTGAAGAGGCGGTTTGTCATAGGGGTGCTGGCGATGGCGTTCGCAGGTGTCGCGGCGCCCGCGGCGTTCGCTCACAACAGTGGCCTCGGCGGGTCCGCCACCTGCAACACGGCGACCGGGATGTACGACATCACCTGGACCGTCGGGCCGACCGACTACTTCTCGTACACGCCGAAGATCAGCGCCTCGAATCGCAACGCGATTCCGGTCGACACGGCGCTGACCTCGCAGTACAAGTCCTTCACGGAGTCCGTCGCCGGCAACACGACGTCGGTCAACGCGAGCATCACCGTCAAGTGGACGAGGGACAACTACACCAGGAGCTACTCGAAGACGATCACGCTTCCAGGGACATGCACAGCGCCGAAGAAGGATCCTTCGGTCGCGACCATCATCCACAACTCTGCGCACAGCGAGGTGCTCACCGTCGTGAAGGGGACGACGGTACACGACTCAGCTGTCGTCTCCGGGAGCTACGGGACTCCGAGCGGGAACGTCACGTTCCAGTGGTTCACGAACGGCTCGTGCAGCGGCAACCCTTTGCTGACCTCGGGAACGTTCTCGCTCTCGAACGGGAGTGTGGACGGGACGTCGTTCACGCAGACGCCGAGCGCCGCCGGCTCGTACGCGTTCCGCGCCGTGTACGGCGGCGATGCGACGTACAACGGCACGACCGGCCCGTGCGAGCCGCTGACCGTAACCAACATGCCGGACCCGGTCGTGACGACGACGATTCACAACTCGTCGCACGCTGACATGGGGACGTCGGCCCAGCAGGGTACGACGGTGCACGATTCCGCCGTCGTCTCCGGCACGAACGGCACGCCGACCGGCACCGTCACGTTCCGGTGGTTCACGAACAGCCAGTGCAGCGGTGATGCGGTGGCATTCTCGAACGCGTTCCAGCTCTCGGGCGGCACGGTCGACGGGACGTCGTTCACGCAGACGCCCGGAGTCGGCTCGTTCGCCTTCCAGGCGGTGTACTCGGGTGACAGCGTCTACAACGGCATCACGGGCCCGTGCGAGCCGCTGACGGTTACGTCGACGCCTCCGCCTCCGCCCCCGCCGAATCCGCCTACGCCGCCCACGCCGCCGACGCCTCCGAAGCTGACGCCGCCGACGGTGGTCGACGTCACGGTCGCGAAGACGGCCACCGCCCGGGTGCAGCTGCCGGCCGGTAGCGGGTCACGCCCGATCGTCTACGGGATCGTCGTGACGAACAACGGCCCCAGCGCGGCTGCCGACGTGAAGGTCGCGGACTCGGCTCCGGTCGGCGTGACCTTCGTCTCGGCGACGACGTCGGGCGGGACATGCACGACCACCGCGCAGGCGCTCGACTGCACCATCCCGAGCCTCGCGTCCGGTTCGTCGGTCTCGATCACGCTCAACGCAACGGTTGCGTCGACGGGCACCAAGGTCAACGACGTCTTCGTGACGACGACGACCACCGAGACGAATCCGAACAACAACACGGCTCAGGCTCGGACGCTCGTCACCAAGCCGGGGACGCCGCCGACCGCCAAGCCCAACCCGTCGATCTGCAGCACGATCATCGTGAGCCCGAAGATGCTGAAGGCAAGCGGTAAGACCCAGCGGATCCTGGTCAAGGTGCGCAAGGGCAAGAACGCCTCGAGCCGTGTCCGGGTTCGCGCCACCGGCCCCGGGATCGACAAGACGGTCAGGACCGGAAAGAACGGCAGCGTTGTCGTGAGGTTCAAGGCAGCGAAGCCCGGCATCGTGCGTGTAGCACTCGTCGGGACGAAGGCCTGCAACTCGCAGCGACTGGGTGTAGTCGGCACGTTCGAGCCGCCGGTCACGGGCTGACGCTCGAGCTCGAATGGAGAAGGGAGGGGCGGCTCCGGCCGCCCCTCGTGTTCCGCCATTTGCCCGCGCTCGCGCGGTCGAGAGCGGGACACACCTGGGGGAGTGCGCAAATCACTCGATCGGAGGATGCGCGCCCCCGCAACGGGGGAGTACGGTGTGGAGGCAACGCATCGGCGGCCCATGGGTTCACCGGTGATCGCATGGCACGAAGCCTTGGGGGATGGAGCAGCAGACCGACACCGAGAGGGCCGCGAGGCCCTCTCGCCGTGAGAGGAGCAGACGATCGCAATGACATGGTTTTCACGGTTGGGCGGCGTAGGAGTACGACGGCAAGGATCGAACCAGGGAGTCCGGATGATCCGCGGATACCCTTCATCCATGCGATCGGCGCTCCTGGCAGCGGTTCTGCTCGGTGCGCTCGCGCTCCCCACGGCCGGCTTCGCGAGCGTGCCCAGGAAGTCCCCGCGGCCGATCGTAGGCTCGGGGACGATCAACGTGCCGCTGCTGACCGTACGTAGTGCCCCCAACACCAGGGCGCGCGTGGTCGCGAAGCTGAGTGAGTTCCGGCCCCAGGACTACCGGCCGCGATACGTGATGGCAATCGCCGTCAAGAAGAACAAGGCCAGGAAGCCCACGTGGTACAAGATCTCCGTGCCTGGCCGACCGAACGGCAAGACGGGCTGGGTACCCGCGCGGCAGATCTCGATCCACAAGATCCCTTGGCAGGTCGTCGTCTACCGTGACTCACGCGTCGTGCAGCTCTGGAAGGCGGGGAAGCTCCTCTACGCGAGCAAGGTGGCCGTGGGCGCTCCCGGCATGGAGACGCCGACGGGGCTCTACTACGTGACCGTGCGGTTCAAGCCGGTGCAGGTTCCATTCCTTGGCTCGTTCGCATTCGAGCTGAGTGCCTACTCCAAGCTCTCCGAGTGGCCGGGCGGCGGTGTCGTCGGACTGCACGGCACGACCGCGCCGCATCTCCTCGGTCAGGCCGTCTCGCACGGGTGCATCCGGATGTCGAACCAGACCGCCGACTTCTTGCGCGACCGGATCCCGCTCGGTACGCCGATTCGGGTCCTCGCCGCCTGATCGTCAGCGGACGTTCGGCGTACCGCCGGCCTCGTCGGCTACAGGCTCAGGGCTTCGAACGCGTATGGCGTGGGAGCGCCGCCTGACAGGGTGCGCCGTGCACCGTTCGGTGAGCCGAGCGCCCTGACTCCGAAGCCCCGATCCTGGAACCGGTATCCGGGTGCGAAGGGCCGCCACGAGCCACCCGGGGTGCCGGCGACGCCGACGCCGTCGAACCGGAAGCCGAAGCTGTTGCACACCGCCTGGCCGCCGTTCCACGACTCGGCCGTCGCGATCGGCTTCCAGCGGCTACTCGAGTTCTCGAGCAGGATCGGCTCCGTGACCGCCTTGCCGTCGAGCCAGGCGCGCCACCAGTTCGGCCGCCCCGACATCTCGAGCACGGCCACCCGGTGGCTCTCGCCGACCTTGACCCCCTTCACGAGCGGCAGGAAGACAGGCTCCTTGCCGCCCCGTGTGATCTCCGCATAGACCATCGTCGGGGTATCCGGAATCGAGGCGACGCCGATCTGAACCCACAGCGTCTCACCGTTGGCGCCCTGGCCCGGGCCGCCCACTCCGATCCAGCCTGCCACGTGCCCGGCTGCGACCCTCGGGGGTGAGGTCGGGGTGATGGTGGCGCGGATACCGTGCGCGACTCGCGTTGCCTGGTGGCCGGCATAGGCGTAGCCCTGGGAGCCGTTCGCGCCTGCCCCGCACGCCTGGCCGTTCGCCCCGGCCGGCTCTTCGCCCACACCTGCCAGCGCTGAAGCGGAGGCCACGAGGACGAGAAGGCAGAAGGAGAGGAACCGCCGCATGCCCAACAGATCGGCTCGGGGCACGCGAAGGTCTCATCCCTCGACTCAGCGATCTCCGGCCCCGGAGAGGTCAGGTTTGGCCCGCTGTCTCCCTCGATCGATTCGCCCGAAAGGGCGAGTGGGGCATCTTGGCCGGTCGTCTGTCGGCGGCCGGCGCGATGGTCTAGAGGTCGATCGTCATGCCGTCAAAAGCGCGCTCGATGCCGTCCGGCACCGCTAGTTCGGATGGTCGGTGGGTCAGGAGGACACGCTTCGTTCCCGCCGCCTCGGCAGCTGCCAGCGCTTCGTCGACGCTGAGGTGCCCGCGTGGCTGGCCGTCATCCGTCCCGTCGGCGAGCGTTGCCTCGCAGACGAAGAGCTCCGTCCCACGCGCGAGCTCGGCCAGCCGCTCGCTGGGCGCGCTGTCCCCCGAGTACGCGATCGTCGTGGCGCCTGCCGTCAGCCTGAATCCGTAGGTCTCCATCATGTAGTGAGGGAGGCGCAGCGGGAGGATTTCGACCCCGGCTGCCGTGAACGGCGTCTCGGCCGCGTACTCCCTGACCGTGAAGACCCGGTCGAACATGTCTCGAAAGCCGAAGCGCTCACCGAACTGCTCGAGCACATCGCGCCCGCCCTCATGCACCCAGAGCTCGGGGCGTTCCTCGATCGCGACGCCGCCGGCGCGATACATCGCCCCCCAGACCCACGGGACGAGATCGCCCCAGTGGTCGAGATGGAAGTGCGTGATCGCAATCGCGTCGACGTGAGGCCAAGCTTCCCGTTCCCTCAAGCGCGCGAGCACGCCCGGTCCGCAATCGACGAGAAGGCGTCCGCCTGCATGCTCGACGATGTATCCGGACTGAGCGCCACCAGGATTGGGCCAGGCGGGGGAGGAGCCGATGACCGTGAATTTCACCGCCGTATACTGCCTACGTGGAGCGGAAGATTCGTGTGGTCATCGCCAAGCCCGGACTTGACGGCCATGACCGTGGGGCCAAGATCATCGCGCGCGCTCTTCGCGACGCGGGCATGGAGGTGATCTACACCGGCCTCCACCAGAGTCCGGAGCAGATCGTCGAGACGGCGATCCAGGAGGACGCCGACGCGGTCGGCATCTCGATTCTCTCGGGCGCGCACATGACGCTCGTGCCGCGCATCATCGAGGGCCTCAAGTCGAACGACGCCGACGACGTGCTCGTCGTCGTCGGCGGCACGATCCCGGCGGAGGACGCCGCCGACCTGCTCGCCGGGGGCGTCGCAGCCATCTTCACGCCTGGCGCGCCCACGGGCGAGATCGTCGACTTTCTGCGCACGGCTGTGGCAACGCCCTAGCGGCGAGCACCGCGTTCATCCGGCCCTAACTTCGAGGCTCGCGCGAGCGTCTACTCTTTCGGTGATGGAGGCCACCTCGGATCGCCGCTCGTTCTTCCAGTCCCCGCGCAATCAGCGACGGCTGCTCTGGGCCGCGCTGGTCGTGTTCGCGCTCGGCGTGATGGCGGTGACGTTTGCGCTCTTCCGGAACACCGGCGACGCGACGGAGACGTTCTCGAACAAGCCCGCTGACGTCTTCACGCCCGAGGAGACCACCGCGATCGACCCTGCTGCCCGTCAGGTCGCCGGTGAGTTCATCAAGACCGCCGTCGCGCGGAAGAACCTTCCTGCCTCATACGACATCGTCGCGCCAGAGCTCCGGCAGGGGCTGACGCGGCAGCAGTGGGAGACAGGGAGCATCCCGATCGTCTTCTACCCGGCAGGGAATATCGAGCTCGTCACGTTCAAGGTCGACCGGTCATACAAGAACGAGGTGCACTGGCAGGTCTACATGGTTCCCAAGGCGGGCTCGGAGGAACAGCCGGCGCTGTTCTATATCGGCTTGAAGCGGGCGAACGAGCAGGCACCGTGGAAAGTCTTCGAATGGGTGCCCAGCTACAAGCCGGCGCTGCCGGACCCCGGGTAGGCCCGAGTGTCCTACCGTGCCTGGCGCCGCCTCCTCTGGGGTGTCGGCGCGAGCACGATGCTGGCTGCGGCCACCGTGAGCGCGGTCTTCTTCTGGAACACGGCGGACGCGACCGAGACGTTTTCCGGCGGGAAGGCTGACATCTTCGTCGCACCCGAGCGGCACACGTTGACGAAGGCCGAGCTCGCGGCCGTCGTTTCGGTCGCTCAGCGGTTCGTCCGGACGGCGGTGGCGCGTGACCGGCCTGAACGGGCCTATGAGCTCGTCGGTGCAGATCTGCGCGGCGGCCTCACCCGGAAGGAATGGGCGACCGGCGCAATCCCGGTCGTGCCGTACCCGGTGGATACTGCCCGCTGGAAGGTCGAGTACTCGAACACGGACGGCGTCGGCCTGCTCGTGATGCTCTACCCCGACAAGAATGTGCGCGACGTGCGGCCGGCGGTGTTCTCCATGAATGTCGTGTCGGTTGGCACCGGCGCCAAGAGCCGCTGGCTGGTGAACGGGTGGGTTCCGAAGGGAGGCAGCCCTTCGACGGTCGAGAGTGCAGTTGGGCCGGTCGCGGCAGCAGGCGAGGAGCTGGAGCGGGTCGCGGTGCGCGCGAGCGACGTCTGGTTGCTGGTGCCCGTCGTCCTGATCAGCCTGATCTTCGTCGTTCCGGGCATCTTCTTCGTGCGCGAGCGCCGCGTCGCGCGACGCATGCGCCGCTACCTCGACTCGCGCGCGTAGAGGTCGATCAGCCGGGTCGGATGCGGTCGACGGTGAGAGCGCTCGGCGCTCCCGCCGTGACGTCGAGCGTCGGCTTCGCCGGGCGCGTGAAGACGAGGAGCCGTGCGGACGCTCGTGAGCTCAATGCCCGCCGGGTCGGCGAGACGATCTGCGCCGCAACGGACTCGTCGAGCTTCGCGTCGTCGGGCACCGCGAGCTCGACCGACCTCGCAGGGATGGTCGTCCACACGCCGCCGGGCCACACCCTGACGGCGGTGACCGAGAGCTCGAGCACGCCTGCGCCCGCCGAGACGGCGACACCCTTCAGGCCGAGCACGACGTTCCTCGCAGCGGTTGCCGGGAGGGGGAAGAAGATCCGCTGAGCCGCATCGAGATAGCGGCCGGGGTCGACGTCCGGGCCGTTCTTCGGGTGCACCTCGAAGTGGAGGTGGTACGTCCCCTCGGCATCGCCCGAGTCGCCGTTGTAGCCGATTTGCTGGCCCGCCGCGACCGTCGCTCCGTCCGTGAGGCCCTTCGCATACGCCACGCCGGGCACGCACTTGCCCCGGTTGTCGCGCTTGGCGGTGAGGTCGTTGTTGAGGTGGATGTAGATGTACGTCGTGCCGCTCGCCCCGTAGAGATAGAGCATGCAGCCTGCGCGCGCCGAGGTCGTCCAGAACTTGACCGTGCCGTCCTCCGCTGCGACCGCCGGCGAGCGCCAGGTCGTAAGGATGTCGTTCCCCGCGTGGCGACCCTGACCCCGCGGAGCCCCGTAGTCGTCGAAGTACTTGGCCGCGCCGACGATCGGGAAGACGATCGGAGCGGCCGCTGCGGCGGGGGAAGAAGGCGCAGCGTCGAGGGCGAGAGCTGCCGACGCAGCTGCGAGACCCAGGGCCATGAGAAGGAGGAGCAACACTCCTCGGGCTGTCGTCCGGTGGTCTCTCATCCTGGCGGGCAGGAACGCCCCCACCCAGTGATCCGGTTCGCGCTCGAAGGGCACGACCCTACCAGACGCGCCCGCCAGAGAGCGGTCTGTGCTTGTCCGGCGACGCCGAGAGCGGACGAGCTAGGCTCTCGACATGAAGCTCCTGGTCTGTGTGAAGCAGGTTCCCGACGCGGCCTCGACGAGGCGAATCGACGCCTCCAGCCACCGGCTGGACCGCTCGGGCGAGGGCGCGCTCAACGCGACCGACGTGAATGCCGTCGAGGAGGCGCTCCGGATCAAGGAGGCGCAGGGTGGGGAGGTCGTCGTGCTCTCGCTCGGCCCCACCAAAGCCGTCGACTCGCTGCGCAAGGCCCTCGCGATGGGGGCCGACCGGGCCGTTCTCGTTTCCGACGACACTGCCGCGGGCTCTGACCTGGTCGCAACGAGCTACGCGCTCGCCCGCGCCCTGGAGCGCGAGGAGGCCGATCTCGTGCTCTTCGGCCAGCAGTCCTCCGACTCCGACGGGGCCGTGTTGTGGGCTGCCGTCGCCGATCGACTGCGCCGTCCGCTCATCTCGCAGGTCGCGAATCTCGAGGTCGATGGCTCCACCGTGACCGGCAAGCGCCAGACCGAGTTCGGGTACGACGTGATAACGGCCCCGCTCCCCGCCGTGATCGCAGTCTCGGACGCGATCAACGAGCCGCGGTATCCGTCGTTGAAGGGGATCATGGGCGCGAAGTCGAAGCCGACCGAGACGCTCTCGCTGGCGGAGATCGGCGTCGAGGCCGAGCGGGCCGGTACGAGCGGCTCACGGACGACGGTCGTGGCGCTGGCGCCGCCTCCTTCCAAGGGCGACCAGGTCAAGATCGACGACGACGGGACCGCGGCAGAGCAGCTCGTCGAATGGCTCATCGGCAGGAAGCTCCTGTGACGACCCTCGTCTTCCTCGAGCACCACGACGGCGAGATCCAGAAGGGCGCACTCGGCGTGCTCGCCCGCGCGCTCGAACTCGGAGGTGACGTCGCCGGAGTCGTCGTCGGGCATGACGTCGCCGACGTCGCTGCCTCCGCAGGCGCCTTCGGCGCGGACACGGTGTACGCGGTAGACGGCGAAGCTTTCGCCGCTCCGCTGCCGCAGCCGCGGGTCGACGCGCTCGCGGCCGTGATCGCCGCCTCCGGGGCCGAGAACGTGCTCTTCGCCGCTTCGGTCCTTTCGGCCGACATCGCGGCGGGGCTCTCGGCGCGCCTGGACGCCGGCCTCAACTGGGATCTGACGGACTTCTCGAGCGAGGCCGGCGAGCTCCGCGGGCGCAGGCCGGCGCTCGGCGACACCGTCCTCGTGGACGTCGGCTGGACGAGCACGCCGCGGCTTGCGCTCGTCCGCTCCGGCTCCTTCGACCCGATCGAGACGGGCGGCACTGCCACCGTGCAGAGCGTCGACGTGACGGTGGAGGACTTTTCGGCGGCCGCCAGGATGGTCGAGCAGGCGCAGGAGGAATCGAGCGGGCCGTCGATCGAGGACGCGGACGTGATCGTGGCAGGGGGTCGGGGCCTCGGGACGCCGGAGGGCTTCAAGCTGGCCGAGGATCTCGCTGCCGCGCTGGGCGGGGCCGTCGCCGCTACCCGCGCTGTCGTCGACGCCGGCTGGTACCCGTACGCGACGCAGGTGGGCCAGACGGGCAAGTCCGTCTCGCCGAAGCTGTACATCGCGCTCGGCATCTCCGGCGCGATCCAGCACAAGGTAGGCATGCAGAACTCGGGCTCGATCGTCGCGATCAACAAGGATCCGAACGCGCCGATCTTCGACTTCGCCGACTTCGGGGTCGTCGGCGACCTGAACCAGATCGCACCGAAGCTTGCCGAGCTCGTTCGAGCCCGCCGGGGTTAGCGGTGGCCGAGATTCGCGCCGCGGACTATCCGCCGCCGTTCTCTTCGGCCGAGGTGATCGCGCCGCCCACGGACGCGCCCGACGAACGGATCGAGGTCGGGGTCCTGATCGTCGGAGGTGGCCCCGCCGGGCTGGCGTGCGCGATCAGGCTGGGGCAGCTGCTCGAGGAAGACCCGGCGATGGCGGAGCGGCTGGGCGAGGTTCCGGTGGCGCTCGTCGAGAAGGGCAAGCAGCCGGGCTCGCATCTTCTCTCGGGTGCCGTGATGAACCCTCGCGCGATCCGAAAGCTCTTCGAGGGACGGGACGAGCAACTCGCAGGCGTACCCACCTACGGCGAGGTAGCCGGCGAGGGCGTCTACCTGATGACACGCAAGCGGGCGCTCCGGATCCCGCCGCCGCCGCCGCTCCGCAACCACGGCAACTGGATCGTCTCGATCGCGCAGATGAGCCGCTACCTGACCGACCAGGCGGAGGCGGGAGGGACGTTCGTCCTGCCCGAGACGGCAGCTGATCGGCTGCTCGTCGAGCACGGCCGGGTCGTCGGCATCCGCAGCGGCGACAAGGGGCGCGGCAAGGAGGGTGAGCCGCTCGGCAACTTCGAGCCGGGTGCCGACATCGTGGCGAAGGTGACCGTGCTCGCCGAAGGCACGGCCGGCCACCTGACCGGCGCCGCCCTCGACCACTTCGGCCTCCACGGACCCGAGCCGCAGATCTGGGAGCTCGGTGTGAAGGAGGTCTGGCGCGTGCCGACGCCGCTGCGGAAGATCGTCCACACCCTCGGTTGGCCCCTGCGCAAGCCGGCCAAGTATCGCGAGTTCGGCGGCTCGTGGCTCTACCCGATGGGCGACGACATGATCTCACTCGGCTTCGTGATCGGGCTCGACTACCGCGACGTCGAGCTCTCCGCCCACGACCTCCTGCAGGAGTTCAAGACGCACCCGTTCATCCGCTCGCTCCTCGACGGCGGGGAGCGGGTCGCCTGGGGCGCGAAGACGATCACGAGCGGCGGCTGGCACGCGTTGCCCCGGAGCCTCGGTGCCCCCGGGCTGCTCCTCGCCGGTGAGAGCGCCGGGCTCGTCGACCTCGCACGTCTGAAGGGCGTCCACTACGCGGTCGAGTCGGGTCGCCTGGCCGCGGAGGCGGCCTACGCTTCGCTCCAGCGCGGGGAGAATCCGGGGCGGGTCGGTGCCTTCGCCGGGTACGACGCCGAGGTGCGGAACGGGTATCTAGGCAAGGGCCTCCACCAGGTTCGCAACGTCAGGCAAGCGTTCGCCAAGGGGTTCTTCGTCGGTGGTGGGCTGGCGAGCGCGATGTCCGTGACGAAGGGAAAGCTCCCACCGTTCGACCTCCACAACGAGCTCGACGCCGAAGCACCGTTGCTACGGACGGACCGCGCGGCTCGCTATCCGGCGCCGGACGGCAAGCTCACATTCGACAAGCTCTCGTCGGTGTTCGCGGCCGGGAACCGGACCAGAGACGACCAGCCGAATCACGTCCGGATCGAGCGCCAGGTACCGCGCGAGGTCGCGGAGATGTGGGCGTGGATGTGCCCGGCCCAGGTCTATGAGGTCGGGGAGGACGACGGCGACGGGACGGTGCAGGTGAAGCTGACGCCGTCGAACTGCGTGCAGTGCGGCGCGATCACGGCACGCGGGGGCCGACTGACACCGCCCGAGGGCGGGTCCGGCCCCGAGTACACCCTGACCTAGCCGCCGGCGGCGGGGTGCAGGCGTCGCCAGGCGTCGACCATGGCGACACGCTGGTCGAGCGTGGGGTGGCTGTCGAGCATCACGTGGGCCCAGGTCGGCGGATCCGGATCGCCGAGCGAGCTCTCGGCGAACCCGACGAACAGCCCGCGGGCGGCAGTCGGATCGCGCGTGGTCTCGAGTGCCTTCCAATCGGCCTCCGCCTCCATGTTCCGGCTGATCCAGGCCTGAGCCGGCGCCAGGACGAGTTGCAGGGCGGCGGCGACGAGAAGCGCGAGGGGTATGGCGGCCGCGTTGCCCATGCCGCCGCGTCGCCGCGTCGCCCGCATCAGGACCCACGCACCGGGGAGGGAGAACAGGCCGAACCACCCGAGTGCCTTGAGGATGTGGTCGCTCGAGTGGTGACCGATCTCGTGGGCGATCACCACTCGCACCTCTCCGTCGGAGAAGTCGCCGTCGAGCATCGTGCTCCAGAGGACGATCTTGCGCGACGGCCCGAACCCTGCCGCGTACGCGTTCGCCTGGCTCGTCGTGCCGCTGACATCCTCGACCGAGACGGGAATCCCCGACACTCCCTGCTGCTGCTGGAGTTGGCTCGCGGAGCGGCGGAGGGACGGGTCGGCGAGAGGCTCGGTCTCACCGAGCAGGTACGGCTGGGCGAATGCGAAGGCGGCTCCGATGACCAGGAACACCGCGGCTCCCGGGATCCACCAGAGCTCGCCCAGCCGCCGGGCGAGGAACATGACCACGAACAGCGCAATGCAGATCGAGACGTACGCGCCGCCGAGCTCGAACCAGTGCTCGAAGGCCCACTCGAGGTATCCCGACTCGGTCAGCCCGTAACGCCTCGCCCACCACACGTCGAGCAGCCTGAACGGCAATTCGACGAGCCAGACGATTCCTAGGCCGAGCATCCCCAGCAACATTCCGGTGCCGACGGGACCGGCGGCCGATTCGCGAGCGAAGCGCGCCCCCCTGCGGGCGTACACCCAGAGCGTGATCAGAAGGACAACGTTCGCGCAGACCCAGGTGATCAGGAAGAAACGCTCGACGTGCTCCGCCCGCTGCACGAGCGCATCCCCGAAGACCGCCGGCGTGTCGACAGACCCGAGCCGGAGCCCGGGCGGAACCGCAGTCCGCAGGAGCAGGGCGGCGCAGACGACCCACGCGGCAACCGCGAGGCCGATCGCAAGGGCGCGGAAGCGGCTCAGGCGAGCCCGGCCGTCAGGAGGGAGTCTGGCGGCCGCCGCCGGGCCACGAGCGCGGCCACGGGCTCCCCGACGACGGGTGCCGAGTAGGGGTAGCTGTCGGTCAGCAGGAAGAGGTATGCCTCGGCCTGGGCGGAGTATCGGATCGCGACGGCGCCGAGATTGCGCAGGCCCTCCGGCATCCGGCCGGTGAAGAGCGACGCCCACCAGCCGAGCACGCCGACGACGATCATGGCGCCGCTGTAGGCGGCGCTGAGGAGAAGAGCGGGGAGCGCGAGAACGAGGCGGAACAGCGTCCGCGCGCGGCGCTGGGGCGCCGCTGGATCGATCGCAATCCCGACGGGGTAGCTCCCGGCAGCGCCGACGAAGCCCGGGAACGGCCCTCCGATCACGAACAGGAAGGCGCCCACGTGCGCGCCGTACCGCACCCGGGCTGCGACGAAGCGGTGGAGCGCCTCCGGCACACGGCCGATAACGAGGGCGACGAGCCAGGCGACGAGCAGAACGGGGATCAGGAGCACACTCCAGAGCGCGAGCCAGAGCAGATGCGGGATCGCGAGCAGGACCCGGAAGAACACGGTGAGCCGCGAGCGCTCGAGCCCGTCCTCCAACTCGAGCCTGACGGGATGCGGCGGAAGCTCCGCGTCCGGGACGATCAGGGCGGGATCGGACGTGGGATAACGGTCGGTGACGAGGAGGAGGTACGCGCTCACCTGCGCCAGATACCCGATCCCGTACGCCGCCAGGTCTCTGAGGCCGCGTGGGGTCCTGCCTCGGATCATGGTGGCGAACCAGGCCAGGACCGCGGCGACTCCGGCGAGGTCACCGGCGCTCCAGTCCGTATTCGAGCTCGGCGATCTGATCAAGGCCGCGTCGATGAGAGGGACGCTTCCACCCACGGCCGCGGCGACGAGCAAGGCGGGAACAGCGAGCAGAAGCCGAGCGATGACCCCGAGCCGCGACTGCCGTTCGGCCATGTCGATCTCGACGTCGACCGGATACGTTACGCCGCCGCCGAAGGCCGGGTAGGGCGCGGCCGCCAGATGAACGTAGGCGCTTACCTGGACGGAGTACCGCACGTAGGACGCCACGAACGACTGCATCCCACCGGGCGCCCTGCCGGTTGCGATCAACAAGAACCAGAGCATGAGGGCCACGAGGACCGCCGCGAGCAAGTACAGCGCCAGCACGATCACGTGCGGGATCACGAGGAGAAGCCGGAAGAAGACCGTGAGGCGAGATCGCTCGAGGTCGTCGGTGACGACCAGGCGGACCGGCAGGGGCTCGGACGCGCTCACGCCTTCCATTCTCGCCGGAATCCCGGCGCGCCGTCTACCATCGCCCGGTGGCCACGCCTCCGATCACCCCGGACGACGTCCGCGCAGCAGCCGACACGATCCGGGGCGCAATCCACCGAACGCCGACCTTCAGCTCGCGCAGTCTCGGGCCGGGCGTCCACCTCAAAGCCGAGCTGTTCCAGCGGACGGGCTCGTTCAAGCCTCGAGGGGCGCTGAACAGGATCCGCCGGCTCACCTTCAGTGAGCGCGAGCGCGGGGTGATCACCGTCTCGGCCGGAAACCATGCCCAGGCGGTCGCCTGGGCTGCTGCGACCGAGGGCGTCGACGCCCTCGTCGTCATGTGGGACGGGGTCAGCGTGGCCAAGCTCGACGCCACCCGCGGCTACGGCGCTCAGGTAGATCTCGAGGCGGCCGGGCCCGGAGAGGCCTTCGCCCGGCTTCACGAGCTCCGGGAACAGAGCGGACGCGTGTTCGTGCACCCGTTCGACGATCCGGTCGTGATCGCCGGCGCCGGCACGGTCGGGCTCGAGATCCTGGAGGACGTCCCGGCGGTCGACACGATCGTCGTCGCCTGCGGCGGGGGCGGCCTCGTCTCGGGGATCGCGTCGGCCTGTGTGCCGTACGGGGTGCGCGTGGTCGCGGTCGAGCCCGAAGGGTCGAACGCGCTCGCTCTCGGGCTGGCCGCCGGGGAGCCCGTGCCGATGACGCCCGACACCGTTGCCGACGCACTGACCGCGCCCTTCGCGGGGGGTGTTGCGATAGACGTCTGCAGGATGCTCGGGGTCGATGTCGTGCTCGTCTCGGAGGACGAGATCCGGGAGGCGTTCCGGTTCCTCTACAGTCGCGCCAAGCTCGCTGCCGAGCCCGGTGCCGCAACCGCGGTCGCGGCCGTGTTGACCGGTCGCGTGGAGGGGAAAAACCTCGTCGTCGTCGTCTCCGGAGGCAACGTCAGTGCCGATATCGCCTCTGCTATCCTGGCTCGGCCATGAAGACTGAAATCCATCCCGAGTACATGCTCGCGCATGTCACCTGCTCCTGCGGCAACGAGTTCATGACCCGTTCCACGAAGGCGGAGCTGCACGTCGAGGTTTGCTCGCACTGTCACCCCTTCTACACGGGGAAGCAGAAACTGATGGATTCCGGCGGTCGAGTCGAGCGCTTCCAGCGCCGTCTCGAGAAGGCCGGCGGCGCCCGCCGCGGGTAGGCGGGTCTCCAGTCCGTGAGCGTCTCGTACGGCGGTCAGGCCGTCCTCGAAGGTGTGATGATGCGCGGCCCCGCGGTGTGGTCGGTCGCGGTGCGCACGCCTGCCGGCGACATCGTCGAGGTGACGAAGCCGGTCAGGTCGCCGATGCAGCGGCACCGGGTCTGGCGCTTGCCCGTGATCCGCGGTGTGATCGCACTGGGCGAGTCGCTTGCGATCGGGTTCCGCGCTCTCGCGATCTCGGCCAACTACGCCATGCAGGAAGAGCCCGAGGAGGGCAGCGAGGGCGAGGTCGCACAGGTCTCGACCGAGATCTCACGTTGGCAGATCGCGCTCTCGTTCGTGATTGCGATCGGGTTCGCGCTCATGCTCTTCAAGGTGGGACCGGCTCTGCTCACGAGCTGGCTCCCGATCGACGGGACGTACCTGTTCGTGATCGTCGAGGGAGCGATCAGGGTTGCCGTCTTCATCGCCTACATCGTCCTCATCGGCCTGCTGCCCGACCTGAAGCGGGTCTTCCAGTACCACGGGGCGGAGCACAAGACGATCAACGCGCTCGAGGGTGGCTCGGAACTGACGCCGGAGAAGGTGCAGAAGTTCAGTTTGATCCATCCTCGTTGCGGAACTGCTTTTTTGCTCTGGGTAATGGTGATCGGAATCTTCGTCTTTGCGCTCGTCGGTAGGCCGGACTGGTACTGGCTCGTGCTCTCGCGGATTTTGCTTCTCCCGGTGATCGCGGGGCTTGCGTACGAGTTGATCCGGTACGCGGGCAAGCACCAGGGCAACAAGATTCTGATGACGTTGCTCGCACCCGGTCTCTGGCTCCAGCGATTGACGACGAGGGAGCCCTCGCTCGATCAGATCGAGGTCTCGATCCGCGCCCTGCAGGAGGTCGTTCGCGTCGAGCAGGCGGCGAGCGAGCAACAGCAGCTGTCGGAGTCGCGCGTCGAGGTCATGGCTTGAGGGCGTCCGCACGACGGACGTCGAAGCACGAAAGGAGGACGGATGCCGAGAATCTCTCGTGAAGCTGCACTCAGGTGGGAAGGAAACGTCGCTCGAGGCGCGGGTGTCATCACCGCCGCAACCTCGGGGACCTTCGAGGACATGCCTTTCAGCAACGCCTCCCGCATCGGCAACGTCGAGGGGAAGACGAGCCCCGAGGAGCTGCTCGCTGCCGCGCATGGCGGCTGCTTCACGATGTCGCTCGCGAGTGAGCTCGTGAGGGCGGGAACCCCGCCCGAGCGGCTCGACGTGCGCTGCGTGGTCACGATCGACGAAGTCGAAGGAAAGGGCCACCAGATCGTGCATTCGGAGATCACCGCGCAGGGCGTCGTGCCGGACTGCGACGCGGCCGCCTTCGCTCAGGTTGCCGAAGTTGCCGACGCGGGCTGTCCGTTCTCGGCGTTGATCCGCGCCAGCGCGACCGTCACCGTCACCGCAACGCTCACCTAGCCGGAACCGGCAGCGCGCCGGGCGGGACCCGGCTGCGGTCGGGGCGCGCGATCTCGTCCGCGCGGACGAGCTGTGGGCGCGCAAAGCTCGAGTGTGCCCCGACGCGGCATTCCATCCGGGCTACCATCGACGCCATGGCCGGGATCGATCCACTCGTCGAGGAGCTCGAGCGCTCGTACGCAGAGTTGCAGTCGCGGCTCTCGGATCCGTCCGTGTACAACGACCATCGCGAGGCGGCCGACGTGGGCCGGCGCCTGAAGGAGCTCGAGACGCCGTACAAGCTCGCGGTGGCGTGGCAAGAGGCCCGCGCCGACCTCGTCGACGTCAGGAACGACCCCGAGCTGGCCTCCATGGCGGCGGAGCTCGAGAGCGACGTCGAGCGGCTCGAGGAGGAGCTGAAGGCGGCGCTCGTCGAGCGCGACCCGGCCGACGCCAAGGACGTGATCGTCGAGATCCGCCAGGGCGTCGGAGGCGACGAGGCCGCGATCTGGGCTGGCGACGTCTTCCGCATGCTGAGCCGATACGCGGAACGGCGTGGCTTCAAGACGGAGATCCTGGCCGCCAACGAGAGCGAGTCGGGAGGATTCAAGGAGGTCGTCTTCGCCGTCAAGGGGGACGGTGCGTTCTCGGTCTACAAGTACGAGGGCGGCACGCACCGGGTCCAGCGCGTGCCGGAGACCGAGTCACAGGGACGCATTCACACGTCGACCGCGACCGTCGCCGTCATGCCCGAGGTCGAGGAGGTCGAGGTGGAGATTGCCGAGAGCGATCTCAAGATCGACGTGTACCGCTCGACCGGGCCCGGCGGGCAGAGCGTCAACACGACGGACTCGGCGGTCCGCATCACGCACGTCCCGACCGGCGTCGTCGTCGCGATGCAGGACGAGAAGTCACAGCTTCAGAACCGCCAGAAGGCGATGCGCGTGCTCCGCGCGCGGTTGTACGAACTGGAGCGTGAGAAGCAGCAAGCTGCGACTCTCGGCGGCGCGGAAGTCGCAGATCGGCTCCGGAGAGCGCGCCGAGAAGATCCGTACCTACAACTTCCCCGAGAACCGGCTCACCGACCACCGGATCAAGCTGACCGTGCACCGGCTCGACCAGATCCTCGACGGCGACTTGGAGGAGTTCACCGAGGCGATTCAGGCGGAAGATCGGCGCCTCTCGCTCGAGGCCGCCGGAGTATGAGCGAGCCGCACGTCGGCGTCGGGCTTCCGCCCGGTTCCGACACCGGCCCAGGCGCGGCAGGTCACGGGCCCACCTCAGTCGGCGCGATTCTGCGGCTCGCGACGGAGCACCTCGCGAGCAAGGGGTCGGAGACACCACGGCTCGACGCCGAGCGCCTGCTCGCGAAAGCGACCGGTCTGGAGCGGATCGAGCTCTACATGGCGCTCGACCGGCCGCTGACGCCGGTCGAGCTCGCAGCGGCGCGCGAGCTCGTCGGCCGGCGGGCGCGGCGTGAGCCGCTCCAGTACGTGCTCGGCGAATGGGGCTTCCGCCGACTCACGCTGACGGTCGACCGCCGCGCGCTCATCCCACGGCCGGAGACGGAGATCCTGGTCGAGCGTGCCCTGGCGCTCCTGTCCGGTCTGGGCGAGGCCCGCGTGCTGGACGTCGGCACGGGCTCGGGAGCGATCGCGCTCGCGATCGCGGACGAGCACGACGGTGCGATCGTGACCGGGATCGACAGTTCCGCCGAGGCGCTCGCGCTCGCGGCCGAGAACAGCTCCCGCACGGGGCTCGTCGTGCAGCTCGTCCGCCACGATCTCTTCGGCGGCCTGCCCGACGGCCCCTGGGACCTGATCGTCTCGAACCCGCCCTACGTCGATCCTGCCGACCTCGACTCGCTCGAGCCCGAGGTCCGCGAGTGGGAGCCGCAGATCGCGCTCACGGCGGAAGGCGCGGTTGCCGCGGTGGCGCGAGGAGCGGCGACCGCGCTCGCACCCGGTGGAGCGGTTGCGATCGAGGTCGGAGCCGGCCAGGCAGAGGCGACGGCGGCGTTGCTCGCCGAGGTGGGACTGGGCGACGTGAGGGTGACGCCCGACCTGGCGGGGATCGATCGCATCGTCGAGGCACGCCGACGGTGACCGAGGTCGAGGCCGCTGTTCGCGCGCTTCGCTCGGGTCGACTCGCCGTGCTTCCGACGGACACGGTGTACGGGCTCGTCTGTGCGGCCGCCGAGGGGCCCACGGCCGACCTGTATCGGCTCAAGGGTCGCGAGGCGATTCAACCCACGGCCCTGATCTTCGCGGACGTCGACGTCCTCGACCAGCACCTGCCCGAGCTCGACGGAACCGCGGCGGCTGCCGCGGCCCGCGCCCTCCTGCCGGGCCCGTTCACGCTCGTCGTCCCCAATCCGGCCCGGCGCTTCCACTGGCTCACGGCCAACCGGCCCGATGCGATCGGCGTGCGAGTGCCGCTCCTTCCTCGGCCCACCGACGGGATCGTCGCCGAGCTCGGCGCGATCGTCGCCACGAGCGCCAATCTGCCCGGTGGGCCCGATCCGTGCCTTCTCGCCGAGGTGCCGGCCCGCCTGCTCGAGGGTGTGGCGGTCGCCGTCGACGGTGGCGAGCTTCCCGGCGCGCCGTCGACCGTCGTCGATCTGACCGGGAGCGAGCCGGTGATCCTGCGGGTGGGCGCGGCGGACGCAGCCCTGACGTTGAGCCGCATCGCCGACGCGCTCACATAATCCTTACGTCCTGCCGGGGACACGCTAACCCGAGAGGGATAGGTTTGTCCCGATGCGCGCACGCCTGATGGTCTCGGTTCTTGCTCTCCTCGTTCTCGTCACCCTGGCGCAGGGCGCGCAGGCAGCGAGCCCGACGGCGATCACCGGCGCGGTCAGCGCAGTCGGAGGCACGTCGGCCACCCTCAACGGAACCGTCAATCCGGGCGGTGAGGCGACGGACTGGTGGTTCGAGTACGGCGCCACGACCGGGTACGGGTCGAAGACCTCCACCACGGCCGCCGGCTCCGGCTCCGCGAACGTCTCCGTCGCGAAGTCGTTGAGCGGCCTCTCTCCGGCAACGACATATCACTACCGGCTCGTCGCGAAGAACGGCTCCGGCACGGTCACGGGCGGCGACGGGATCTTCACGACCGCATCCCCGCCCCTGGTTTCGACCTCGCCGGCAACAGGTGTCAGCTCGGGCGGCGCCACGCTCGGCGGCACGGTGAACCCGAAGGGGCAGCCGACGTCCTGGTACGTCGAGTACGGGACGTCGAGCTCGTACGGCTCGAAGACGGGATCGGTCGACGCAGGCTCCGGCAACTCGACCAAGTCCGTGTCGGTCGGCATCGGGAGCCTGTCGGCGGGCAAGACCTATCACTTCCGCCTCGTCGCCACGAGCTCGGCCGGTACGGCTTTCGGATCCGACGAGACATTCGCGACGGGGCAGCCGGCGACCGTGAGGACGACGGATGCGAGCTCCGTTCGCTCGACGAGCGCCAGGCTCAACGGCAAGGTCGATCCCAACGGTCGCTCGACGACCTACTTCTTCGAGTACGGCAGGTCGACCTCGTACGGGTCGAAGACCTCGACGTCGGGCGCGGGCTCCGGGACGAAGACCAGGAACGTCTCCAAGACGGTCAACGGCCTCAAGCCGGGAACGCAGTACCACTTCCGCCTCGTCGCCTCGAGTGACGCCGGGACCGTCGCCGGCGCCGACCTCACGTTCACGACCGACGGACCGCCGAGCGTCAGCACGTCCCAGCCGGCGGCAGTCGGCTCCACGTCAGCCTCGCTCGGCGGGACGATCAACCCTAACGGGAGCTCGACGTCGTGGTTCGTCGAGTACGGCACGTCCACGTCGTACGGGTCGAGGACTCGCACGCGCGGCGCCGGGTCCGGCACGAGCTCCCGCGGGTTCACAGAGACGGTCTCGGGACTCAGTCCGGGCGTCACCTATTTCTTCCGGATCGTGGCCTGGAACTCGCTCGGGACGAGCCGAGGCGGCGACGTGGCCTTCTCCACGGCCGGGGTACCGGCACCGGTGACCGGGCCGGTCGTGTTCACGACCCTCTCGCTGACGCGGGTGAGGGTCACCGGCACCGTCAGCCCGCAGGGCGGCTCGGCGACCTGGTGGTTCGAGTACGGGCGCACCCGCTCGTTCGGGCGCCGCACCGCAGAGCGCACGTCGTTCGGTGCGGGGAGCGTGGGAGTCAACGTGCTCCTGACGCGCCTCAATCCCCCCGGTGTCCGCTGGTACTACCGGCTCATGGCACGTTCGGCCGTAGGCACCTACTCCGGCCGCGTCCTCTCGTTCGCGACCCCTCGGCGGCCCCGCAATCCGGCCGGGCGAGTCGTGAGCTGCACGATCGTCGGTACGCAGGCGGCCGATGTCCTGCGCGGCACGAACAAGCGCGACGTGATCTGCGGGCTCGGCGGCAACGACCGCATCTTCGGCCGCGGCGGCAACGACATCGTCTACGGCGGGCCTGGCCGAGACGTGATCGACGGCGGCGGCGGCAACGACATCCTCCGTGGCGGTACCGGCTCCGACAAGCTCAACGGACGCTCCGGCAACGATCGGCTCGAGGGAGCTGCCGGTTACGACCTGTTGATCGGCGGCACGGGGCGCGACACACTGCTCGGTGGCTCGGGTCGGGACACGATCCTGGCGCGCGACGGGTGGCGCGACGTCCTGAACGGCGGCACGGGTCGCGACACCGCGACCGTCGATCGGACGCGCGACAAGCTTCGCTCGATCGAGCGCCGCCGCACCTGATCCGAGGCGTCGAACGCGGTCGAACCGAGTAGCATCGCGGTATGGCCCTGGCAGCGACGTCGCTCGATCACCTGCGCAGTGCGAGCCTCGCTGACATCGATCCCGAGATCGCGGCGCTCCTCGAGGCGGAGCTCGACCGCCAGCGTGACCAGATCGAGCTGATCGCGTCCGAGAACTTCACCTGGCCTTCGATCCTCGAGGCGGCGAGCTCGACAGCGACGAACAAGTACGCCGAGGGATATCCCGGCAAGCGCTACTACGGCGGCTGCGAAGTCGTCGACGAGATCGAACAGCTCGCGATCGACCGCGCGAAGGCGCTGTTCCAGGCGGAGCACGCCAACGTCCAGCCGCACGCCGGCGCCCAGGCGAACACGGCCGTCTACCTCGCCCTGATGCAGCCGGGCGAGACGGTGCTGTCGCTCCGGCTCGATCACGGTGGCCACCTGACCCACGGGCTCAAGGTCAACTTCTCCGGGCGCCTCTACACGATCGTGCACTACGGCGTCTCGCGGGAGACGAGCATGGTCGATTACGACGATGTCCTGGCCCTGGCCAAGGAGCACCGGCCGAAGGTCATCCTCTGCGGTGGCTCCGCGTACCCACGCACCGTGGAGACGTGGGAGTTCCGCAAGATCGCGGACGAGGTCGGCGCGCTCCTCTGGTGCGACATGGCGCACATCTCCGGGCTGGTCGCAGCCGGCCTCCACCCGAACCCGATGGCCGACTGCGACGTCGTCAGCTCGACGACCCACAAGACACTCGCCGGGCCGCGCGCAGGGTTCATCCTCTGTCGCGAGGAGCACGCGGCGGCGATCGACAAGGCCGTCTTCCCAGGGCTCCAGGGCGGGCCGCTCGAGCACGTGATCGCGGCCAAGGCGGCTTGCTTCAAGATCGCAGCGTCCGCGGCATTTCGCGACTACCAGGTCCAGGTGCGCGCGAACGCCGACGCGCTCGCGGCCGAGATCGTGGCGGGGGGCCTCGACATCCTCACCGGCGGTACCGACACCCATTTGCTCCAGCTCGACCTCCGCCGCACCGAGTGGACGGGCATGGACGCCGAGCAGCGCCTCCATGCTGCCAAGCTGACGACGAACCGCAACACGGTGCCGTTCGACGAGCGTCCGCCGACGGTCGCCTCGGGCGTGCGGCTGGGTACGCCTGCTGCGACGATGCGCGGCTTCGACGAGGACGACTTCCGTGAGGTCGGCAGGATCATCGTCGAGGCGCTGGCCGACGGAGCAGACATCCCCGCCCTGGCCGCCCGCAGCGAGGCGATCTGCGCGCGCCGACCGCTCTACGAGGGCCTCACCGGCTACGCGAGGTTCGCACGGTGACCGGCGGCGTCGTCGAGGTCGACCATCCCCTCGTCCGGCACAAGCTCGGGCTCCTGCGCGACGTCACCACCACGACCCAGATGTTCCGCCAGCTCGTCAACGAGCTGACCCTTCTCCTCACGTACGAGGCGACGAAGACGCTGGCCGACGAAGAGGTCGAGATCGAGACCCCGCTCGAGCGGATGGGTGCCCGCCGGATCAGCGGCAAGAAGGTTGCGGTGTGCCCGATCCTCCGCGCGGGCGTGGGCATGCTGGACGGGGTCCTCTCGCTGATCCCGGGCGCACGCGTCGGCTTCATCGGGCTCTACCGTGACGAGGAAACGCTGCAACCCGTCGAGTACTACGTGAAGCTTCCGGCCGACATCGCCGCCCGAGACGTGCTTCTGCTCGATCCGATGCTGGCGACCGGCAACTCGACGGCGGCCGCCGTGCAGGCAGTGAAGAACGCGGGGGCGAGCACGGTCCGGGTGATTGCGCTGATCGCGACGCCCGAGGGCATCGCGCGCGTCCGGGACGGCCACCCCGACGTTGCGATCGTCGTCGCTGCCGTCGACCGGGGCCTCAACGAGAAGGGCTATATCGTCCCGGGGCTCGGGGATGCAGGCGACAGGCTCTACGGCACGAAGTAGGCGGCGATGAGCCAGCTTCGGGACAACCCGGAGGTCCTGTACGGCGCTGCGCTCGCCCTGCTGATCGTCGTGCTCCTCACACCCGCCGTGGGCGGGATGGCGCGTCTGCTCGGCGTGGTCGACACTCCCGACGAACGGCGCCTCAACCGGCGCCCGATCCCGAGGCTCGGCGGACTCGGGATCTTCATGGGGATCCTCGTCCCGTCGCTCGCGCTGCTCGACCTCTCGTCCGAGATGCGCGGGATCCTGCTCGGCGCAGCCGTTGCCTGCGTCGTCGGGGCCGTCGACGACTTCCGCGGCCTGGCGCCGGTGCCGAAGCTCGGCGGCCAGGTCCTCGCAGCTGCGATCCCGACCGCGTTCGGGGTCTGGATCGACCATTTCACGCTTCCGTTCCTCGGCGCCGTGGATCTCTCGCCGCTGATCGGGGTGCCGCTGACCGTCGTCTGGATCGTGGCGGTGATGAACATGGTCAACTTCCTGGACGGTCTCGACGGCCTCGCATCGGGCGTCTGTGCGATCTCGGGAACGACGTTCGCGGTGATCGCGCTGTCGCTCGGCAAGGTCGACGCTGCCGTTCTCTCGGCGATCGTCGCGGGCGCCTGCGTCGGGTTTCTGCGCCACAACTTCTTCCCGGCCCGGATCTTCATGGGTGATTCCGGAGCCCTCGTCCTCGGCTTCACGCTCGCCACCGTGTCGGTGGCAGGGCTCCTGAAGACCGCTTCGACGGTCGTCCTGTTCCTGCCGCTGCTCGTGCTGGCGGTGCCGATCATCGACACCTCGTTCGTGGTGCTGAAGCGCCTCAAGTACCGGCAGAAGATCTCGACCGCCGACCGCTCGCACCTTCACCACCGGTTCATCAACATCGGCTTCAGCCAGCGCCGCGCCGCCGTCACGATGTGGGCCTGGACTGCGTCGTTGGGACTCGCGGCGCTCGCGACGCGCTTCGTCCCGTTCCGGGAAGGGGGTGTCTGGCACCCGTGGGAAACGGTGGCAGTCGTCGTGATCGCGCTCGACGCGCTCGCATTCTCGGTGTACGTGATCTATCTGCTCGAGATCGTCAAGCTCGGCAATCCTCGCGTGCGTCGCCGGCTCGCCGACCAGGAACGGGCGCGCGCTGAGGCCGAGCGCCGCTCGGCCTGAGCCCCCGCGCCGGCCTCAGCGGGACGCCTCTCGCTCGGCCTCGAGCACGAACTCGGCCAGCCGGCTGTTGAAATCCGGATGCCGCTGCGCGGTATGGCCGTACCCGGTGAGCACGAGCCGCCGGGCAGCGAGCCGTTCTGTCAGCACGTCGCAGACGGCATCGAACGCCGGGTGATGGCCGCCCGAGACGACGAGCGTCGGGATCGCCGCCGCGGCGAGCTCGTCGAGCGGGATCTCGGCTTCCCACGGGCCACGCTCGACGATCAGCGTCCGTGCTCCCTGGGCGAGCGCCGGCGGGAGTGGGGAGGGAGGCTCGTACTCCGAGCCGACGAACGAGAGGAAACCGCGGAGGAACGCTTCCGGGTCGTCGGTCGGGCCTGTCCGCCACCAATCGCTGCCCTCGCGCGTGAAGGTGTCCGCGGCGGGGTTCCCGCGGGCGACGGCCATCGCGGGCGGCTCGATCACGGTCAGCGATCGGATCCTCGAGGGCACCTCGGCTGCAGCGAGGAGCGCGATCACGCCACCGTACGAGTGGCCGACGAGGTGGTCGCCGTCCTCGATCCGGCCGGCGACGAGCGCGGCGTGCTCGAGGAAGTCGACGCGGTCGACGGGTGGATTGGGAGCGAATCCCGGCCGTTCGACGATCTCGAGACGGAAACGCCCGGCGAGCCCGCTTTGTCCGCTCCAGGTCGGGCGCCCGCCCATCACGCTGCCATGCACCAGAACGAGGCGGGAGCGCTCCGCTGCCATGTGACGAATATAGTCATTTTTGGCTCAACCACCCAAAAACGACTGTCACAAGCAGCCTGATATGCTGACGCGCGACGATGATGGTCGCCTCGCCGCCCACCGAGCAACCGCGCTCGCTCGCGACCGCTTCCGGCCTTCTGCTCGGCACGCTCGGCGCCTCGATGGGAGTCGGTGCAGTGATCGGATGGGCCGTCGGAGCCGTCGACCTCGGGCTGTTGATCGGCGCGGTGCTCGGAATCCCGCTGGCCGTGCTCGTCGTCTACCGCGTCTACGCGGGCAGGCCGTGAACGTAGACCTCTTCACGACTCCGCGCCCGGTGCCCGGGCGCATCGCGCCCGTGCTCGCAGGGACCGGCCTGATCGTGCTGGCGCTGCCGGTGTTCGCGATCGCCGGCTGGCCGCTTCGGGGCTGGGGGCTCGCGGCCGTGCTCTGGGTGGCAGCACAGGCGCTCGGCTACCTACTGACGCGCCTCCCGCTCGGTGACGGTAACCTCGCGGCGTCGGGCGTGCGGGGAATCGGCATGAGCTTCAGAGCATTCATCATCGGCATACCACTGGTCGCTGTCACCGTCGCGGATTCGCGCGTCGGCCTCGCCGCCGTGCTCGTCTATGTGCTCGCCTACACGCTCGAGCTCGGGGTGTCGCTCCTGACGTTCTTCGATTCGGGGGCTCGGGCGTGAAGCGCATGTTCGCCCTTGCACTCGGGCTGCTGCTGACGCTGCCGGCCGTCGCGCTGGCGTCCGAGGAGTCGGGGGGGCACTCGAGCAAGGAGTTCGACCCCTCCGAGGAATGGAACATGCACGAGTGGGTGCCGATCCACCTCGGCCCGCTCAACCTCTCGATCACGAAGGCCGTTGCGTACCTGTTGCTGGGCACGGTCATCTCCTGCCTGATCGGGATCGTGCTGATGCGGGTGAAGGTCGGCGCCGAGCCGACCCGCAAGCAGGCGCTCGGGGAAACCGTCTACGAGGTCGCCCAGGTGCAGGTGGCGGAACAGGGCCTGCCGACGAAGGCGATCGGGATCTGGTTCCCCTACGTCGCGAGCCTGATGATCTTCATCTGGGTCGTGAACATGCTGGGCTTCATTCCGTTGCCGCTGTCCGACGAGAAATGGAACGGGCTTCCGACGCTCGCGATCTTCGCGGCTACCTCGACCCTGTCGGTGACTCTCGCGCTCGCGCTGATGACATGGATCTTCACCCACATCGAAGGGATCCGTTACAACGGCCCGATCAAGTACTTCAAGAGCTGGATCCCGGACGTGCCGAAGGCGCTCTATCCGCTGATCATCCCGCTCGAGATCCTCGGCCAGTTCATGCGCCTGATCAGCCTCTCCGTTCGTCTGTACGCCAACATGCTCGCCGGGCACATGCTGATCCTGACGTTCATCGGGCTCGGTTTCGTGCTCTCGAACGTCGCCCTCGCCGTCGTCGGAACGGCTGCCGCGACGCTCTTCTACCTGTTCGAGGTCGTGATCGTGGTCTCGATCCAGGCCTACATCTTTGCTGCCCTGTCCGCCATCTACATCGGCTCGGCGATCGAGCCGGAGCACTAAGGAGGAACAACCCCACATGTCAGCTCTCTCCATCGTCGGCGCGCTCGACGGCAACATCGCAGATGCGGGCAAGGCCATCGCGCTCGCGCTCGGAATCGGCCTCGGCTCGCTCGGTGCCGGCATCGGCATCGGCAACATCTTCGGCTCGATGATCCAGGCCGTGGCTCGCCAACCCGAGCTCCGTGGCGAGCTCCAGGGCATCCAGTGGCTCGGCTTCGCGCTCACGGAAGCCGTCGTGTTCTACGGCCTGATCGGCGGCTTGCTCGCCTACGTCCTGATCTGAGTTGAATACGACTCTCGTATCGAGCGGCCTGATCGAGGTCGTCCCGGGCCTGATGATCTGGACGCTGGTCTCGTTCGGGATCACGTTCTTCGTGCTGAAGAAGTTCGCCTTCGGGCCGATCCAGAAGACGATCGACGCCCGGCGCGACCGCATCCGCGATGCGGTCGACGAGGCCGACAACGCGCGCAACGAGGCGCGTTCGCTGCTGGAGCAGAACCGCGCCATCCTCGCCGAGGCACGTTCCGAGTCGGCGCAGATCCTGGCGGAGGCCCGCAAGGTTGCCGACGGCCAGATCCAGCGGGCGAAGGAAGAGGCCGAAGTCGAGCGCCAGCGAAGGCTGGAGGACACCCGCAAGCAGATCGACGCCGAGACCGTACGTGCGATCGACCAGATCCGCGGCGAGGTCGCCGACCTGACGCTCGAGGCGACCCAGCGGGTCGTCGGCAAGGTGCTCGACTCCGACGATCAGCGTCGCCTGATCGACGAGGCGATCCAGGGACTCGACTTCTCGGTGCTCGAGCGAGGGAGAGGCTAGACCGCCGTGGCCGTTGCCGAGCGACTCTACGCGCGAGCCCTGTTCGAGGCTGCGCAGGAGCACGGACGGCTAGAGGCCGTGCAGCGCGATCTCGTCGCATTCGCCGATGCCGTGGCCGGATCAGCGGAGCTCGAGTCGTTCCTGGCGAACCCGCAGGTCGACCCCGCGGCGAAGGTCGGGGTGCTCGGCGAACTGGCCGAGGGAGCGGACGAGCTCGTCAACAACTTCCTGCGCCTCCTGGCCGGGAAGGGGCGCGCCGGGCAGATCGCCGGGATCCGGGAGGAGTTCCAGGCGCTCGTCGATCGTGCCGAGGGACGGGTGGCGGTGGAGCTGACGACGGCGTTCGAGCTGTCGGACGACGAGGCGGCTGCGATCGTCGCGCAGATCGAGAAGGCGTCCGGTCGTACCGTCGAGGCGACGCGAAAGGTCGACCCCGAGCTCGTCGGCGGGATGATCCTGCAGGCCGGCTCGATGCGTGTCGACGCGAGCGTCAGAGGCCGGATCGAGCGGCTGAGGCAGGGGCTGGTGAGCTCTAGGTGAAGCAGGACACGTCAGCCGGGACGTCCATCGTGACGTCGCGCGCGATCCCGTTCTCGAGCGTGAAGCAGCCGCCGCGCGAGCGCATCTCGCCCGCGCCGTTCTCCTCCTCGGAGAACGCGCAGCGCACCACGTCCTGGGCGACGCCGTCGACCTCGACGGAGCCGAGGCTTTCGCATGAGATCTCCTGCGTGTCGCCCTCGTCGTACAGCGCCTGCTCCACAGCGGCCGCGAGCGACGGCCCGGTCGTGGCGCCCTCGCCGGCCGACGTTTCGCTGCCGCACCCCGCGCCGACTGCAGCGAGCGCGACGAGGAGAGCGATCAGCCCCATCCGACGGCGCGCCCTGGTCGCTGTGCTCGCTGTGTCGATCATGGGAGCCATTGTGCCTGCCGCGTTCGGCGCGGGCGCGCCCCCGGAGGGCGAGGCGGGCCTGGTCGATCTGTGGAGCGGGATCTGGCCGGCGGAGCTCATGGACGGCAAGTCGGTGACTCCGCTCGGCACGCTGACCTGGAAGCCGATCAGGTATGCCGACGGCCTCGCCACGATCGGCAAGAACTTCGGCGGGAGGGCGTTCACGGGCTGTCCCGACGACGGCCGCACCCGTTTCTTCCGCGGCCACTACATGGAGGGCGGCGATCTGATCGCCTGCACGCGGGGCGAGGACACCAAGGAGCTCGTCGGCCGGTTCAACGGCCGCGAGGATTTTCGTTCGGGCAGCTTCGTCGTGAAGATGATCTCCGACGGTTTCTTCCTCGGGCGCTACGACGAGGACGGTGGCATCACGACGATGTGGTGCGGCAAGCTGCAGCGGCGGATCGTCTTCGCACCCACGACGGGCGAGACCTTCGACCTGAAGCCCCCGGCGTTCCGCTTCGACGTTCCGACGCGCGCCAAGGCCGGGTCGAATGTTCGCCTCACCCTGGCTGCATCGGATACCAACAAGACGAGCGTCGATATCAGCGTCCTCGAGGGCGCGAAGCCGGTCGCCCGCATGAACGGCGTTGCCGTCCTGCACGACGGGACGAGGAAGGCGATCTCGTGGCGCGTGCCCAAGACAGCGAAGGGGAAGTTGCGTATCTGTGCCGCGGCGTTCGACCGGGCGGGGAACGCAAGCAAGCGGCTGTGTTCCCGGCTCACGGTCACGTGAGCGGCCGCTCATGAATTCGACACCGATGATTGAACGACAAGAGGAGCTGATGTGAAGCTACGGCCGGAAGAGATCACCTCGATCCTGAAGCAGCGGATCGAGCAATACGACGTCGAGACCGACCTCTCAGAGGTCGGCACGGTCCTCCAGGTCGGCGACGGCATTGCGCGCGTGCACGGCCTCGAGAACTGCGTCTCGCTGGAGCGGCTCGAGTTCGAGCACGGAGTCGTCGGGATCGCATTCAACCTCGAGGAGGACAACGTCGGGGTGGCGCTCTTCGGTGAGTGGCAGCTCGTCAAGGAGGGCCAGCCGGTGCGCCGCACCGGCGCGGTGATGAGCGTCCCGGTCGGTGAGGGCATGCTGGGCCGGGTCGTCGATCCGCTCGGCAACCCGCTCGACGGCCAGGGCCCGATCGAGGCCTCGACGACGCGACCGCTCGAGTTCAAGGCGCCGGGCGTGATCCAGCGGCAGCCGGTCACGCAGCCGCTCCAGACCGGCCTCAAGTCGATCGACTCGATGATCCCGATCGGGCGAGGCCAGCGCGAGCTGATCATCGGCGACCGCGGCACCGGCAAGACCGCCGTTGGCATCGACACGATCATCAACCAGAAGGGCGGTGACGTGATCTGCATCTACGTCGCCGTCGGTCAGAAGGCATCGACCGTCGCCCAGGTGTACGAGAAGCTGAGGGACGAGGGCGCGATGGACTACACGATCATCATCTCGGCCCCTGCCCAGGAGGCCGCGCCGATCAAGTGGATGGCGCCGTTCGCCGGCGCCGCGATGGGGGAGTACTTCCTCTACAACGGCAAGCACGCTCTCGTCATCTACGACGACCTCTCCAAGCACGCGGACTCGTATCGGCAGCTCTCGCTGCTGCTGCGGCGGCCGCCGGGCCGTGAGGCGTTCCCCGGCGACGTCTTCTATCTGCACTCACGCCTGCTCGAGCGCTCCTGCCGCCTGAACGATGCGCTCGGCGGAGGCTCGTTGACCGCCCTGCCGATCATCGAGACGCAGGCCGGTGACGTCTCGGCGTATATCCCGACGAACGTGATCTCGATCACGGACGGCCAGATCTTCCTCGAGTCGAGCCTGTTCTTCTCGGGCGTGCGGCCCGCGATCAACGTCGGCATCTCCGTCTCGCGCGTCGGCGGCAACGCCCAGACGAAGGCGATGAAGAAGGTCGCCGGACGCCTGCGCCTGGACCTGGCGCAGTTCCGCGAGCTGGAGGCCTTCGCGCAGTTCGGCTCGGAGCTCGACCCTGCCACGCAGCAGGCGCTCGCGCGCGGTGAGCGGATGGTTGCGACCCTGAACCAGCCGCAGTTCGATCCGTGGCCCTTCGAGGAGCAGGTCGTGGCGATCTACGCGGGCAACAACGGCTACCTGGACAAGGTTCCGGTCGGCCAGGTGCCCCGCTTCCAGGAGGAGCTGCGCGAGACGCTCCGCTCGAGTGGCGGCGTCTACGACGTGATCCGGGAGACGAAAGATCTTGGTGAGGACGTGACCAAGAAACTCGACGAGGCACTGAAGAAGTTCGTCGACGGATTCAACATCGAGGAAGAGAAGGGGCTCGCCGGCTAAATGGCCTCCGTCCAGGATCTCAAGCGGCGGATCCGGTCCGTCACCAACACGCGGAAGATCACCCGTGCCCTGGAGCTCGTCGCAGCGGCGAAGCTGCGGCGGGCACAGACGCGGATCGAGGCGATGCGGCCGTACGCCGACACGATGAGCGACCTGATGGCCGGCGTCGGCCGGGCGTCGTCGTCGGTCCGGAGCCTGCCGCTCCTGCAGCAGCGCGAGACGGTCGAGACCGTGCTGATCGTGCCGCTGACCGGAGATCGTGGCCTTGCCGGGGCGTTCAACGGGCAGGTCGTCCGGCGCGCATTCGCGCTCGAACGGGCCCTGCAGGCTGAAGGGAAGAAGGTGCAGTGGCTCGCCGTCGGCAAGAAGGGGCGCTCGACGCTCACGTTCCGCGGCCGCGATGCGAGCGACGCGTACGTCGGGTTCTCGGACGGGCCGGCCTACAGCGATGCCCAGGCAATCGCCCACCGGGTGGCCGAGCTGTACACCGAGCACGAGGTCGACCGGGTCGTCCTCGTCTACAACACGTTCGTCTCCGCCCTCACCCAGAGCGTCACCGACACCGACATCCTGCCGATCTCGCGCGACGTGATCGAGACCGACGAGGAAGAGCGGCGGGACGACGCGATGCGCGGCGACTTCATCTTCGAGCCGGAGCCCGAGGAGATCCTGGCCCGACTCCTGCCGGTCTACCTGGAGACCCTGGTTTACCGGGCGCTGCTCGAGTCGGCTGCCTCCTTCCAGGGCGCGCAGATGACCGCGATGCGGAACGCGTCGAAGAATGCCGGCGAGTTGATCGACCGCGTCACCCTGCAGATGAACCGAGCCCGACAGGCCGAGATCACCCAAGAAATTCTGGAAGTCGTCGCGGGAGCCGAGGCGCTCTCCTGAGGGCGTGCGAGCGCCCGGTGCACCGTCACCGCGCTCTTGCAAACATTGCGGTCGAGCCGGCGTCTGAATCCAGCGTGAACTTCTCGTTGGTGTCCGCTATCCTCTTGCGTCGATGACGTCGGATCAGCAGTCGGCGGGGTTCCCGGGCGGGGAGCCAGGCCCCCCCGAGCAGTCCGCCGCCGGCGTGGATGCCGTCGTCGCCGTGAAGGCGAGAGGGTACTGGGAGCAGGTCTGGCTCCGGTTCAAGAAGGACAAGATCGCCGTCATCGGCGGGTCGTTCATCTTCTTCCTGCTGATCGCCTCGTTCATCGGCGGGCCGATCGCCTCCCGGATCCTCGGCCACGGGCCCAATCAGATCTTCGCGAACGGCGTCGATGCTGCGACCCTGCAGCCGGTCGGGCCGCTGACGAGGATCTCGACGGCGCCTTTCCCGACCCCGGCGGGAACAGCAGGGTTCAAGGACACGTACCTGATCCTCGGAGCCGACGGTCAGCTCGGGCGCGACATGTTCCTGCGTATCCTCTACGGGGCGCAGACATCGCTCGAGGTCGCTGTGCTCGCCACCCTCTTCGCGGTCTCGGTCGGCGTCCTCCTCGGGTTGCTTGCGGGATATTTCAGGGGCGGCGTCGACACGGTCGTCTCACGCTTGACCGAGATTTTCATGGCTTTTCCCGTCCTGCTCTTCATCATCGCGGTCTCGGCGACCGTAGGGCCGCAGCTGAACAAGATCACGTTCGGTTTTCTCGCCCCAGGCGTCTTCACACTGACGCTGATCTTCGGCATCTTCGGCTGGTTCTATCCCGGCCGCATCATCCGCGGCCAGGTGCTCTCGCTGCGCGAAAAAGAGTTCATCGAAGCGGCCCGGATGACGGGGGCGGGCGACTGGCGAATCATGCGCTCGCATCTGCTGCCGCATCTGGTCGCCCCGATCATCGTCTACTCGACGCTGATCGTGGCCGGCAACATCGTCGGGGAGGCCGGTTTGTCCTTCCTCGGCCTGGGGATCCAGGCTCCGACGGCGAGCTGGGGAAACCTCCTCTCGGCTGGTCCCGACTACTACCTGACGCAGCCGTGGTTGATGGTGTGGCCGGGGTTGATGATCCTCCTGACGACGCTGGCCTTCAACCTCCTCGGAGACGGACTCCGAGACGCGTTCGACCCGCGCCACACGAGCTGACGCCCCTTTTCCCAGGAGTTTTTCAACTAACAATTCGGCCAGCGGTGCGTCCTATGCACCGGTGGAAGCCCAACTCGTGAGCAGTCGGTGGACGTCCCACCCTCACGGAATAACGGAAGGAGTCAGATGTACAAGAAGCTCTTGCTCGCTCTCGGCCTGACGGTCGTAGGAGCGAGCCTCATGGTGGCGGCGGCCGTTGCCGGCACCACGAGCGCCTCGAGCGCCTCGAAATCGGCGGCGACGAAGGGCGGCACGCTCCGCCTGAACGTCTCCAATACCGATTACGAGTACCTCGATCCTGCGCTCGCATACGATTCGATCGGCTGGGCGACGATCTACGCCGTCAACATCCAGCTGCTCAACTATCCCGACAAGCCGGCATCGGCAGGGGGCAACCAGCTCGTCCCCGAGGCAGCCGCAGGACTCCCGGTCATCTCCAAGGACGGAAAGACCTACACGTTCACGGTGAAGTCCGGGCTCAAGTTCAGCGACGGCTCGCCGATCACCGCTGCAGCCTTCCAGCGCGCGATCTTCCGGGTCTGCCATCCCGATCAGGGCTCTCCGGCAGTGGCGTTCGCTCAGAACTTCGGCAATTGCGAGGCGTTCAACAGCAAGAAGGCCGGCAGCCTGACGGGCATCACCGCCCAGGGTCAGAAGCTGACCGTCAAGCTGCTCCGCGCGGATCCGACGTTCATCGCGCAGCTCTCGATGCCGTTCTTCGCGGCGGTCAAGCCGAACATGCCGATCAATGCCAAGGGCATCGACGTGTATGCCTCCGGCGGCCCGTACAAGATCGTGTCGCGTGAGGCTGGCCGCTCGGTCGTCCTCGCCCGCAACACCTTCTACAAGGGCACCCGGCCGGCCAATGCGGATCAGATCGTGATCACGACGAACACGGATCAGAACCAGAGCCTGCTGCAGGTCAAGGCGGGTCAGGCCAATCACGACCTCGGTGGCGTTCCGGCCGTCCAGAACGGCCCGCTGTCCGAGGAGTTCGGCGTCAACAAGAGTCGCTACTTCGTGAACCCGCTCGTCGGCACCGGCTACCTCGTGATGAACACCGCCCGCGATACGTTCAAGTCGGTCGCTGCCCGTAAGGCGGTCAACTGGGCGATCGATCGTCCTGCACTCCTCCGCACCCGCGGCAAGTTCGGTGGTAAGCGCACCGACCAGATCCTTGCGCCGCAGCTGCCTGGATTCAAGGACGCGACGCTCTACCCGCTCAAGGGTGCGAATCCGACCAAGGCCAAGCAGCTCTGGAGCCAGGGCGGCAACGTCAACCTGATGCACACGACGTCGGCGGCTGCCGTGAACTACGCGCAGATCGCGAAGTACAACCTCGAGCAGGCGGGCTTCAAGGTGACCCTGAGGCCGCAGCCGTTCGGTGTCGCCATCAAGACGATGGGCACGAAGGGCAACGACATCGATATCTACACGGCCGGCTGGATCGCGGACTACTTCGATCCGTACGACTTCATCAACGTCCTCCTGGACGGCGGCAACATCCAGGATGCGAACAACAACAACTACGCGTATTACAACAGCGCGAGGTTCAACAAGGCGATGGACGCAGCCTCGAAGCTGACTGGTCAGGCCCGCTACAAGGCGTACGGGCAGCTCGACGTCGACATCATGAAGACGGACGCCCCGTGGGCCCCGGTCTTCAACTACACGTCGCGCGACTTCATCAGCGCCAACACGGAGAACTTCATCTTCCATCCCGTGTATGGGCACGCGATCATCAACGCCCTCGCAATCAAGAAGTAGCGAGAGCGGCAGGTAGCACCCGCGGCGGCGGGAGGGGCGAGAGCCCTTCCCGCCGCCGCACTCCTTCGGACGACACGACCCCTCTGTAGACTCCCCTCGCCAATGGCCCGCTACCTCGTCAGACGGATCCTCTGGGCAGGCTTCCTGTTCCTCGCCGTCACCGTCGTCACCTATGTGATCTTCTACGTCACGCCCGCCGATCCGGCGCGGCTCGCGGCGGGGCAAGGGGCAACGCCGCAGCAGGTGCAGCAGGTCGCCGAGAAGCTCCATCTCAACGATCCTCTTTGGAAGCAGTACGGACTCTTCCTGAAGCAACTCGTCGTCGACCAGTCGCTCGGTGAGTCCTTCGTCAACCGCCGCGATGTGAACAGCATCGTGCTCTCGGCCGCGCCGGTGACGGCATCGCTCGTTTTCGGGGGAGCGGTCTTCTGGCTGCTCCTCTCCCTGCCCGTGGGCATCCTCTCCGCGATCAAACCCCGGTCTCTCCTCGACCGAGCAGGCATGGTGTTCGTGCTGATCGGAGTCTCGGCTCACCCGGTCTGGATCGGCCTCATCTTCGCCTACTTCTTCGGCTTCAAGTGGGGGCTGACGCCGATCACCGGCTACTGCGACTTCATCAACCCGGCCCTCGGCGCCCAGTGCGGGGGACCGGTGCAGTGGGCCTACCACATGCTCCTTCCCTGGCTGACGTTCATGATCCTGTTCGCGGCGCTCTACGTGCGGCTCATCCGTGCCAACGTGCTGGAGACGATGAACGAGGACTACGTGCGCACGGCGCGGGCAAAGGGTGCCCCCGAGGGCCAGGTGATGCGCTCCCACATCCTCCGCAACAGCCTTCTGCCGGTGATCACGATCCTCGGTATGGACCTCGGGCTCGCCCTTGGCGGCGCCATCTTCACGGAGTCGATCTACAGCCTGCCGGGCCTCGGGCGGCAGGTCCTCGTCAGCTACGAGAACTTCGACCTGCCGGTGATCCTCGGAATCGTCGTCTTTTCGACGATCTGCATCATTGTCTTCAACCTGATCGTCGACGTCGTTTACGCGTGGTTCGACCCGAGGATTCGGCTCAGCTGATGGCGCTCCTCGACGTTAGGGACCTCCGCACCAGCTTCAAGACGGACGACGGAATCGTCCGCGCCGTCGACGGCGTCTCGTTCTCCGTCGACCGCAACCAGACCCTCGGGATCGTGGGCGAATCCGGCTGTGGGAAGAGCGTCACCTCGCTGACGATCATGGGGTTGAACAACCCGCGCAACGCCACGTCGAGTGGCGAGGCGATCTTCGACGGGGAGGACCTGCTGGCAGCCCGCCCGAACCGGCTGCGGGAGCTACGCGGCGAGAAGATCGCGATGATCTTCCAGGACCCGATGACGTCCCTCAATCCCGTCAAGTCGATCGGCTGGCAGCTCGGTGAGGCGGTGCTCCTGCACAACGACGTCTCCAAGAAGGAAGCACGCGATCGCGCGCTGACCGCGCTCGACGAGGTCGGGATCCCGCGACCCGACAAGCGGATCGACGACTATCCGCACCAGTTCTCGGGCGGCATGCGCCAGCGTGTGATGATCGCAATGGCGCTGATCAACGACCCGGCGCTGTTGATCGCGGACGAGCCGACCACCGCGCTCGACGTGACGACGCAGGCGCAGATCCTGGAGCTGATGCGCAAGCTCCAGCAGGACCATGGCACGGCGATCATCATGATCACGCACGATCTCGGCGTCGTCGCCGAGATCGCCGACGACGTCGTCGTCATGTACGCGGGGCGGGTCATCGAGGAGGCTCCGGTGGAACGGATCTACGCGGCTCCGAGACATCCCTACACCTGGGGGCTGCTCGGGTCGCTGCCGCGGATGAACGTCGAGACCGAGAGCCTCGCGCAGATCCCGGGACAGCCTCCGTCGCTCCTGAATCCGCCTGCGGGCTGCCGGTTCAACCCGCGCTGCGCGTACACCATGAGCCGCTGCCGCGTGGAGCTTCCCGAGCTCGTGCCGGCGCCCGGGTCGTCCGAGCACCGCGACGCGTGCTTCCTCGACGAGGCGACGAAGGCTCGTGAGCCGGGGCGCCTGCTCGCGACGATAGAGACGGGAGCGGCATGAGCGAGGACCTCCTGGTCGTCGAGAACCTGCAGAAGTACTTCCCGATCACCGAGGGGATCATCTTCCAGAAGCAGGTGGCGGCCGTTCAGGCCGTCGACGACGTCAGCTTCACGATCAAGCGGGGCGAGACACTCGGTGTCGTGGGCGAGTCTGGCTGCGGCAAGTCGACGATGGCGCGCTGCGTCACGCGCCTGCTCGACCCGACCGGCGGCAAGATCATCTTCGACGGAGTCGACATCACGAAGCTGTCGCGCGCAGCGATGCGCCCGGTGCGGCGCGAGATGATGATGGTGTTCCAGGATCCGTATGCATCGCTCAATGCGCGCAAGCGGGTCGGCTTCATCGTCGGCGAGCCGCTCGAGGTGCACGGGATCGGCACGGAGGCCGAGCGGAAGCGCCGCGTCCAGGAGTTGCTCGAGATCGTCGGGCTCAACCCGGAGCATTACAACCGCTTCCCGCACGAGTTCTCCGGAGGCCAGCGGCAGCGCATCGGAGTCGCTCGCGCGCTGTCCGCGAACCCCAAGCTGATCGTCTGCGACGAGCCCGTCTCCGCACTCGACGTCTCCGTGCAGGCTCAGATCCTGAATCTGCTCAAGGATCTGCAGCGGGAGTTCGGTCTCACGTACCTCTTCATCGCGCACGACCTCAATGTCGTGCGGCACATCTCCGACCGGGTTCTCGTCATGTACCTCGGCAAGGTTGCCGAGGTGGGGACGGGTCGGTCGCTCTACGACGAGCCGAAGCATCCCTACACCGGTGCGCTGCTGTCGGCCGTGCCGATCCCCGATCCCCGGCTCGGCCGCGAGCGCAAGGCGATCGTGCTCGAAGGCGACGTCCCCAACCCGATCAACCCGCCTTCCGGCTGTCGGTTCCACCCGCGCTGCCCGCGTGCCGTCAAGGGCACCTGCGATGTGCAGGAGCCGGAGTTGCGCCGCTTCGGCCAGGGGCACGATGCCGCCTGCCACTTCCCGCTCGAGCGCTGGCCGATGACGAGCGACGAAGTGGGCCGCCGGGGCAACGCCGCCGTTGCGTGACGCCCTCGTCTCGGCCGCGCGCCGATTCACCCTCCTCTTGGGCGGCATCAGCGCCGTCGTCGTCGTGCTCGGCCTCCTGTTCGCGCTGCTCGGGGCCGGATCGGCGGACAGGACGGTCTCGCTCGGCTTCTACGGCGTCGGCTCGCTTCTTCTCGTCGGTGGCTTCCTCGTCGGCAACCGGGGGCCGTACCGGGCGAGGGGCGGTTCCGTCGGACGCAGCCTGCGCCGGGCGACCCCGGGCGACCATCGCGAGTCGATCAACATGTCAGTGCTTCTCAGCGTGCTCGGCTTCATCCTGCTCGCCCTGGGTGTCATGGTCGACAGTCGTGTGAAGCTGATCTGAATTCCCCACTAACCGACGTCGGCTAACGTCGTCTGATCAGATATGGCAGTGGTCAGACAAGATCGCACGTGTGAGCGCGCCCGCGCTCGGGCGGCGCTAGCCCCCGACGGCGAGTTGCCGATGCTCGAGCAGCGGCTGCTCCGCGCGCACCTTCGGAACTGCGCCGCGTGCGCGACATTCGCCGCCGACGTCCAGTCGATCACGATCCGGCTGCGCACGGCACCGGTGAACCGGCCGGCGAACGGCGTTGTCGTCGCCCGGCTCCGGAAGCGCAGCTTGCTCCAGCGGATCCCCGGCTCGCACGCCGTCAGTCAGCTGGCTGCCGTCGCCGCCGGCGCGACCGTGGCAGTGACGATGGGCTCGTGGTTCTCGGGCGAGACGGTGCGCACGGTCTCGACACCGCCGATCGTGATCGACGAGGTCTCTCTCGCGGAGGTCGCAGCAGAGCCCGCAGAGCTCCGTGCCTTCCGGCGTGCCGCGGTCTTGAGCGAGACGCCTGCCGCGCCGTGGGTCGGGAAGCACCCGGGCACGCAGCCGCTCGATCCGTAACGTTTCGGGTTCGGCGGATACCGTAGGTCGATGCTGGCAAGCCCCGTCACCGCGCGCTGCTGACGCCTCGATCACGACGCCCGGGTGGCGTCGGCGTTGGAGCGCCACCGCCGTGCGCTTGGTGCGGGCGACCAGGCGGCGCACTCGGGTAGGATGGGGGCGCTCGTGCGGCGCCTGCTCATGATTGCCGGGTTGCCGCGCCCACGACACGCAATTCCCCGACCAGGAGTCCCATGCCCACCGAGAACGGCTTCAACACCGGCCAGATCATCGAGATCAAGGGCGTCGTGATCGACGCCGTCTTCCCGGACCGTCTGCCCCAGATCCTGCACGCGCTCGAGATCGAGATCACCCGCCCCGACGGCGCCACGTCGACGCTCGTCGCAGAGGTGCAGCAGCATCTCGGTGACGACCGCGTCCGCGCAGTCGCGATGGACTCGACAGACGGCCTCGCGCGGGGCACCGACGTCCGCGACACCGGAAACCCGATCTCGGTCCCGGTCGGCGACTCGACGCTCGGCCGGATCTGGAACGTGATCGGCCAACCTGTCGACGAGAAGCCTGCGTCCGACGACGTCGAGCGCTGGTCGATCCATCGCGAGCCGCCGGCCTTCCGCGACCTGAAGCCGTCGGTCGAGGTGTTCGAGACGGGCATCAAGGTGATCGACCTGATTGCTCCCTACATCAAGGGCGGCAAGGTCGGCCTCTTCGGCGGCGCCGGCGTGGGCAAGACCGTCACGATCATGGAGCTGATCCACAACGTTGCCAATGCGCACAGCGGCGTCTCGGTGTTCGCCGGCGTCGGCGAGCGCACCCGCGAAGGGAACGACCTCTACCTCGAGATGGAGGAGTCGGGCGTCCTCGACAAGGTCGCACTCGTCTACGGCCAGATGAACGAGCCGCCCGGAGCCCGTCTCCGCGTCGCCCTGTCCGGCCTGACGATGGCGGAGTACTTCCGCGAGCAGGGGCAGGACGTGCTGCTCTTCATCGACAACATCTTCCGGTTCGTCCAGGCCGGCTCCGAGGTGTCGGCGCTTCTCGGCCGCATGCCGAGCGCCGTCGGCTATCAGCCGACGCTCGCGACCGAGATGGGCCAGTTGCAGGAGCGCATCACCTCCACCCGCACCGGCTCGGTGACGTCCGTGCAGGCGATCTACGTGCCTGCAGACGACCTCACCGATCCTGCTCCGGCCAACACGTTCGCGCACCTCGATGCGACGACCGTCCTCTCGCGAGCGATCGTCGAGAAGGGGATCTACCCGGCCGTCGACCCGCTCGACTCGACGTCACGCGCACTCGCGCGCGGCATCGTCTCGGACGAGCACTACGACACGGCGACCGCCGTACAGCAGATCCTCCAGCGCTACAAGGATCTTCAGGACATCATCGCCATCCTCGGCATGGACGAGCTCACCGACGAGGACAAGCTCGTCGTCTCGCGCGCGCGCAAGATCGAGCGCTTTCTCTCGCAGCCGAACTTCGTCGCAGAGCAGTTCACCGGTACGCCCGGGAAGTACGTCAAGCTCGAGGACACGATCAAGGGTTTCAAGGAGATCATCGCGGGCATGCACGACGAGCTCCCGGAAGCCGCGTTCTACATGGTCGGACCGATCGAGGAGGCCGTCGAGAAGGCGCGCCAGCTCGAGAAGGTCGCCGCGTAGGCAGCCTCGATGGCCGACGCACATCCAAAGTTCGACGTCTCGGTCGTAACGCCGGGCGGCGCAGTCTTCGAGGGTGAAGCCGAGATGCTGATCGTCCCCGGCCAGGCCGGGGAGATCGGAGTGCTCGCACGCCACGCTCCGCTGGTGGCGACTCTGAAGGCCGGCTCGACGCGGGTTCACCTCGGGGGCAACGAGGTGCTCGAGTTCGCGACCGGGCCGGGCTTCTTCAAGGTCGAGACAGACAGGGCCCTCGCGCTCGTGGACGACGCCGTGGACGTCAAGGAGATCGACGACGCGCGGGCGACGGCTCAGCTCGAGGCAGCCAAGGCGGAGCTGGAGAAGCTCGACGCAGGCGAGGGCTCCGGCGATCGTTGGCAGCTCGAGCAGCGCGTCCGGCACGCGGAGAACCAGCTCACGGTCTCCGGTCGCACGACCGGCTGACCGTCACTCAGCCCGAAGGTGGCCGCTTGCCGCGCGGGCGTCCGCGCGGCCGCAGTCTGAGACCGGCGCGGGACTCTGCCTCGCGTGTCCGCTCGACCTCGTCCAGCAGCGTCGCGATCCGCGCAAACGACCCTCCGGGAGCCTCGGCCCCGACCTCGATCGTCGCCACGCTCTCGGGAGGCGGAGCTTCCCGTCCCGCTCTTCGTCTCGAGACGATCGAAGCATTCACGTAGCCGACGACGAGCAGTGTGGCGCTGATGCCCCAGACGATGCGTGGGCCGACAGACTCGGTCAGTGGCCCGGCGATCAGAGTCCCGATCAAGGTGAACGTCTGCACGAGGCTGCCGAGCACGGCGAAGATTTGCCCTCGACGCTCGTCGGAGACGACCTGCTGGATCAGGGTGATGTTGCAGACGAGGCCGATCCCGTTGCCGGCCCCGAAGACGACGGCGCCGATGCAGCCGATCGTCAGGTTCGGGCTGACGGCGCAGATCGCCACGCCCGCCGCGGTTATCAGGAACGACATGCGGTAGCCGCCGTACACGGTCAGTCGCGAGATGAACCAGAACGCGACGATGTTCCCGACCAGGATCCCGGCGGCGGAGAACGCGACGAAGACACCGAAGCCGACGTTGCCCGAGCCATAGGCGTCGGTCGTGAGGACGATCTCGGCCACGTTGATTCCCGTATACGCGAGGGTCGCCCAGCTCCAGATGAGGAAGATCGAGGAGAGATGGAGGTCGTCGCGGACGAGGGAGAGCCCGGCCTTGACCTCGCGCCAGTGAGTCCGGCCGATCCGCGCGGCCAGGCCCGTCTGGAGCTTGCTGGCGATCCGCATCAGCAGCATGGCCGAGACGAGGAAGCTGACCGCGTTCAGCGCGTACACCGTGCTCGATCCGAGTAGCGCCACCCCGACGCCCGCGAGCACGGGCCCCATCAGGGTCGCCATGTTCTCGGCGCCTTGCATGAGGGCGTTCGCCGCCACCAGCGATTCTTCCTTGACGAGATTCGGGATCGACGAGTAGCACGCCGGGCGGAAGAAGGCCGCGGACAACCCGGCCACGGCCGAGAGGGCGCAGATAGCGGCGGGGGAGTGGACGAAGGGGAGCAGGCCGAAGGTGGCAGCACCCCCGAGGTCGGAGAGGATCATCATCCGCTTGCGTGGCCAGCGGTCGATCAAGGGGCCGACCGCGATCCCGAGGATCACGCCCGGGAGGAGCTCGGCGACCAGGAGGATGCTGACCCATGCGGCAGAGTCGGTCTGGTTGTAGAGCGCGATCCGGACTGCGAAGAACGCCGTCCAGGTGCCGAGCGCCGAGATCAGCCGCGCCAGGAGGAGGTTCCGATACGCACGATGCTCGGGCACCCGGACGATCGCAAACTGCGCGGTGAACTGCCCCAGCATCCCGGACGAGCCTACAGCGTCGACTGACGGGCGTCTGCTGGTCTAAACGGACAGGGTGTTGCCGTAGAGTGGCCCCGATGGCGCGTCGTCCCATGAGCCACGAGCAGCTCGTCGCGGGTGTGCGAGCAGGTGACCGCCGGGCGCTCGCCCGGGCGATCACGCTGGTCGAGAATCGCGATCCGGGAGCAATGGCAATCGTGCACGAGGTGTTCCCCGAGACGGGATCCGCCTTTGCGATCGGCATCACCGGCCCGCCGGGGGTCGGCAAGTCGTCGCTGATCGCTGCGCTGATCCGTCACGTCCGCTCGCTCGGCCTGACCGTCGGCGTCGTCTCGGTCGACCCGTCGAGCCCGTTCACCAAGGGGGCGTTGCTCGGCGACCGGATCCGACTCGTCGATCACTTCCTCGATCCCGAGGTCTTCATCCGCTCGATGGGTACGCGCGGCCACCTCGGGGGTCTTGCCGAGGCGACGCTGCAGTCCCTTCTGCTCCTCGACGCGGCGGGGAAGGACGTCGTCTTCCTCGAGACGGTCGGGACGGGGCAGAGTGAGGTCGAGGTGATGGGCATCGCCGACGAGGTGCTGCTCGTCCTGATGCCGGGCTCCGGTGATTCGGTGCAGGCCCTGAAGGCCGGGATCATGGAGATCCCCGACGTGATCGCGATCAACAAAATGGATCAGCCGGGCACGAAGGCGATGCTGAACGACATCCGGATGGTGATCTCGCTCGACCCCGACGTCGAGCACCGGCCGAAGGTCGTCCTCACCGAGGCGATCCGCGCGGCAGGGGTGTCAGAGCTGTGGGACGCGCTCGTCGAGCGGCGCGAGGAGCTCGTCGAGGCCGGCGAGCTCGAGGCCCGACGCCGCCGGAACCTGGCCGGCGAGGTGGTGTCGGCGGCTACTGCCCGGGCCAGGCTCGCGATCGAGCAGGCGATCGCCGCCGATCCCGCGTTGGAGCAGCTCGTCGCGTCCGTACAGGAGCGGCGCGTCGATCCCCTGACGGCGGTCGACCAGATCCTGTCGACCGTGTTTCGCAGCGGGTCGGCGTGAAGCGGCCGACGCTGACGGATCTACAGGCGGCTCGCAAGCGCCTCGAGGGTGTGACGCGAGTGACGCCGGTACTCTCGTCCGGCACGATCGGCGCGCTGATCGGCCGGGTCGTCTCGCTCAAGGCCGAGAACCTCCAGCTGACCGGCGCGTTCAAGCTCCGCGGCGCCTACAACGCCGTCGTCCAACTCGACGAGGCCGAGCGGCGGAAGGGGGTCGTGACGGCGAGCGCAGGGAATCACGGCCAGGCCCTCGCCTGGGCCGCCCGGCACGCCGGCATCGCGGCGACGATCTTCGTCCCCGAGGCCGCCCCGATGGCGAAGGTGGAGGCCGCGCGGGGATACGGAGCGACCGTCGTGCTCGGCGGCGAGGGCTTCGACGATGCGGTCACCGCGGCCCGCGCCCGCGTGGAGGAGACGGGCGCGACCTTCGTCCACGCATTCGACGATCCACGCGTCGTGGCGGGGCAAGGCACGCTCGGCCTCGAACTCGCCGAGCAGCTGGCGCCTGGCGCCGGAACGGTGGTGATCCCGGTCGGAGGAGGCGGCCTCGCGTCCGGGATCGCGATCGGGCTCCGCGCCTTGCGCCCCGAGCTCTCCCTGGTCGGAGTTCAGGCCGCTGCCTGCGCACCGCTGGCCGGCCGGGTCCCGACCGGCCCCACGATCGCCGACGGGATCGCGGTCAAGAGCCCCGGCGAGCTCACCTCGGCGATCCTGCGCGACCTCCTGGACGAGATCGTCGTCGTCGAGGACGAGGCGATCGCGCAGGCGATCGTGCTGCTGCTCGAGCGCTCGAAGCTTGTCGTCGAGGGTGCGGGCGCGGCTCCCGTGGCCGCGCTCCTCGGCGGGCTCGTCCCGGGGAACGGCCCAGTGTGCGCTGTGCTGGCCGGCGGCAACATCGACGCGACGACCCTGATGTCCGTGACGCGCTTCGGCCTCACCTCGTCCGGCAGGTATCTGATCGTCCGGATCGTGATCCCCGACCGACCCGGCCAGCTGGCGCAGATCGTCGGCGTGATCGCCGCGGAGCGGGCGAACGTGCTTGCGGTGACCCACTATCGCGAGGGCCGCAGCATCGGCGTCCTGGAGACCGAGGCGGAGCTGACGCTCGAGACGCGTGACGAGACCCACTCCCGGCAACTGATCGAGGCGCTCACCAGCGACGGCTTCAAGGTGCAGCGGCTGCGCTAGCCGTCGTGCGTCCGACTAGGTGCCGCAGCGACGGAACTCGACCACGTCGCCGCCGCGGGCGCGCCACTCGATCATTCCCCCGTCGATCACGGGTCGTGCGTCGTACCCCCGGGCGCGCAGGATGCTGGCCGCGATCGCCGCTCGAGCGCCGCTCTCGCAGATCGTCACGACCGGTCGATCCTTGTCCAGGTCGGGGCAGCAGCCGGCAACCAGGCGATAGGGGATGTTGCGACTTCCAGGGATGTAGCCGGTGTCCCGATCGTCCTTCTCGCGCACGTCGACCACCTCGGCTCCGGCGGCGATGATCTCGTCGAGCTCGTCTACGGTCACCCCTTCGGTGCGCTCTGTCCCGCCGCCGAGCACATATCCGGCGATCTCGAAGAAGGCGACGGTCTGGAGACCGTGGATCGCGCGCTGGGCGTCGTCGAAGGTCTCCGCGAGTACGCACACGGGTCGGGACGCATCGAGGACGAAGCCTGCCTTGGTGGCGAAGCTCGTGCCTCCGACCGGCACGTTGACCGCGCCGGGCCGATGGCCCGAGAGGTGGGAGGCGACCGAGCGGACGTCGAGCAGCTGCGCATCCTCGGGTGGCGCGGCCAGCTCGTGCGGAAAGGGCGGGGCTGCGAGGAATGGGCCGCGGTTGCACTCGACGATCCGCGCCAGGTTCGGCGGCTTGGGGGCGGCCACACCGGCCGACTCCGCGATGAAGGCTCCGACTTCGCTCAGCTGGAGGCTGGGGTTGAAGCGTCGCTCGTAACCGACCGTGGTCGAGGGCTTCGAGCTCATTGCCCTCCCGCAGAGCGATCCGGCGACGTGGCCGGGGAAGACCTCGACGCCGTCGGCGAGCTCGAGCAGGCGGCGCAACGAATGGAACAGCCCCTCAGCGCCCTCGACCGCCTCGACGGCGAGGTCGGGCCGCGCCACATCGCCGACGAACAGCGAATCGCCGGTGAGGACGAGCCAGGGCTCTTGCCCGCGCGAGCCGTCGGTGACCACGAGAGCGCAGTGCTCGGGGCGGTGGCCCGGCGTGTGGACGACCCGGATCGTGACGGCTCCGACGTCGAGCGTGTCACCGTCGTGGAGCGGGTCATGCGGGTACCCGACGTCGGCGTCGGCGTGGATGCTCACGGGGATGTCGTGCTCGAGTGCGAGGCGGCCGTGACCCGAGACGTGGTCGGCGTGCGTGTGGGTCTCGATCGCCCGCACGATGCGCACCTCGAGTCGCTCTGCCTCGGCGAGGACCGGCTCGATCCGGAACGGTGGGTCGACCACCACCGCGGCGCCCTCCGCTTCGTCTCCCACGAGATAGCACGCACAACCGAGGTCGTTATCGAGGAACTGGTGGAAGATCACCACGCGAAGGTAGCACCCGGTCTTGCTATCACTCTTGAAGTGGCCTGCGCCGATGACGCCGCAGGCCGACGAGGCTCAGCGCGATCACGAAGGCACCCACCACGGCGGCCACGAGCGCCCTGAGGGGATGCTGCCCGGGCGCCGCGTTGCCCGCAGCCGGAAGCACGCTCAGGTCGACCTTCCACGTGACCTCGGCGGCGTCGTCGTAGGTCTGCAAGGCTGCGAACCGGTAGGTACCGGCTCCGACATTCGGCGTGATCGTGAGCGGAAAGAGCGTCACGGTGCGGCCGACCAGGCGGCCGCCGGACCAGGTCACCGTCGAGCCGTCCACCGTTGCCTGCCAGCCTGGAGGCGCGGAGGCGCCTTCGACCTCGATCCCCGGCGGGGCCGTGACCGAGAGCTCGACCGTGGCGTTGGGTGGGCGCTCGTTCGGCGTCTCCAGCTCGATCCGGCTCTCCACGCGGGCGCTCACGAAAGGCGGCGAAATCGTGACGTGCGCGGACGCCGTGCCCGGCAGCAGGAGCGCGAGCACGGCGCCGCCGAGCGCGTGCCTCACGGGAGCCCGAGATGGCGCGCAATCACCATGCGCTGAACCTCGTTCGTCCCCTCGCCGATCTCGAGGATCTTCTGGTCCCGGTACAGCCGTGAGATCGGGAACTCGTCGACGAAGCCGTACCCACCATGGATCTGGAGCGAGATGTTGACGGCGCGGTTCGAGAGCTCGCCCGTGTAGAGCTTCGCCATCGCCGCCTCGCGGGCGAACGGACGCCCGGCGTCCTTCAACCAGGCTGCTTTCTGCACGAGGCAGCGGGCAGCCTCGAGCTCGGTCGCGAGGTCGGCCAGCTTGAACTGGATCGCCTGGAACGAGGAGATCGGCTTACCGAACTGGTGCCGTTCGCGTGCGTACGCGTAGGCGAGATCGTACGCGCCCTGGGCGACGCCGACGCTCATCGCTGCGACGGAGATGCGGCCGCCGTCGAGAATCTCGAGGAACTGGTTGAAGCCCTGGCCGCGCGTGCCGAGGAGGTTGCCCTCCGGCACGGCGCAGCCGTCGAACGTGAGCGCGCGGGTGTCGGAGGCGCGCCAGCCCATCTTGTGGATCGGCTCCGAGATCTCGTAGCCCGTGGTGCCGTTCTCGACGACGAGATTCGAGATCTCGTCCTCGCCGGTGCGTGCCGTGATCGTGACACAGTGGGTGATGTCCGTGCCCGCGTTCGTGATGAACACCTTCGAGCCGTTCACGACCCAGTTGCCCTCGTGCAGCTCGGCGGTGGTGCGTGTCGCACCTGCGTCCGAACCGGCATCGGGCTCGGTCAGGCCGAACGCTGCGAGCCGTTCGCCGCGGGCGAGCGGAGGAAGCCACTCCTGCTTCTGCTGCTCCGAGCCGAAGAGGAAGATCGGCATCGTCCCGAGCGAGGTGTGCGCGGCAAGGGTGATCGCCACCGACGAGTCGATCCGCGCCAGCTCCTCGATCACGATCGCGTAGGCGGTCGTGTCGCCGCCGGCGCCCCCGTACTCCTCGGGAAAGGGAATCCCCATCAGGCCCAGGTCGGCCATCTCGGCGACGATCTCGTAGGGGAATCGCGCTTCGCGATCGATCTCCTCGGCAACCGGTGCGACCCGGTCGACGGCGAAAGCGCGCACCGTGTCGCGCAGCAACTCATGCTCTGACGAGAGGTCGAAGTCCACGAAAACCGATCGTAGCGGCGCGTGCAGGACCCCCGGCTGGGCGCCGATTGTTCGACCAGCGTGCACGGCCCGCGCGGCGCGGCGCGGCCCGGAGATCGGCGATCAGAAGGTCGCATCGGGTGCGGCCGAGGTGCACGGCGAGGAGGCCCTCGACGCCTAGACTTGCGCAATGCTCGAGGGCATCGACCGAAAAGGCATGGCTGTGCTCTCGGGCGGTCATCTGGCCACCGACTTCGCGTCGGGCGCAGTGCCCGCGTTGCTGCCGTTCTTCACGGTCAAGTTCGGCCTCAGCTACACGCTCACCGCGGTCCTGATGCTCGCCGTCCTCGTCTCGTCGTCGCTGATGCAGCCGCTCTTCGGCCTCTGGTCCGACCGGCGGGGGGCCTTGTGGCTGCTGCCGGCAGGCCTCGCGCTGGCCGGCCTCGGGATCGGGCTCGCCGGCCGCGCCCCGAGCTACTGGGCCCTGCTCGCCCTTGTCTTCGTCTCCGGGATCGGGATCGCTGCGTTCCACCCGGAAGGAGCCAAGTTCGCGGTGTTCCTGAGTGGCCCCAAGCGCGCGAGCGGCATGTCGCTCTTCAACATCGGGGGGAACGCCGGCTACGCGCTCGGGCCGATCGTCGTGACCCCGCTCGTCCTCTGGCTCGGGTTAGGTACGGGTGGCGTCCTCGCTGGCGTCCCGGTCGTGCTCGCCTCGGTGGCCTTGTTTGCGGCGCTGCCGTATCTTGCTCGCAGGCAGCCGGAGCGACGGGCTGGCGTGCATTCTGGTGCGGGTGAGGACGATATTCGAGCGATGGTGATCCTCTCCGGCGTGATCGGTCTCCGGAGCGTCGCCTGGTTCGGACTGCTGACCTTCGTGCCCCTCTGGGTGATCTCCCTCGGGAACTCGGAGGCGGACGGAAACCACCTTCTCTCGCTGATGCTCGTCTCGGGTGCGCTCGGAACGCTCTTGCTCGGCCCGATCGCAGATCGCTTCGGCCTACGCCGCACGCTCCTCGTCGCGCAGGTCCTGCTCGCGCCGATGATTCTCGTCTTCGTCCTCGTGGGCGGCCTCGTCGGCGCATTCGCGCTGATCGTTGTCGGGATCTGCGTGGTGGGGACGTTTGGCGTCACGATGGTGATGAGCCAGATGTATCTGCCTCGGCACGTCGGCATGGCGTCGGGCCTCTCGATCGGCCTCGCCATGGGGCTCGGCGGGATCGCCGCCGTAGGCCTCGGTGCGATCGCGGACGCGATCGACCTCAAGACGGCGTTGATCGCCAGCGCGCTCGCCCCGGCGCTCGGGGTCGTGCTCTGCTTCTTCCTGCCGAACCCGGTGCGCGGCACCGCGACTACCGTCGCACCGGCCCAGCCTCAGGCTTTGCTCGACTGATCACACGATCGACGACTAAGGAGACCGAGATGACGACACAGGAATTCTTTGCCGAGCTTCCTTCGAGAGTCGAGCCGGCCAAGACCGCGGGAATGAACAACACCTTCGCCTTCGATATCGCCGGAGCCGGTGCCTGGACCGTGACCGTTGCGAACGGAGTCGTCTCGGTGGTCGAAGGTGAGCACGAGGCCGACTGCACGATCTCCGCGAGCGAGGAGACGCTTTTGAAGATCGCACGAGGGGAGGCCAACCCGACCACCGCGTACATGACGGGCAAGCTCAAGATCAAGGGTGACATGGGGGCCGCCCTGAAGCTTCAGAAGCTCTTCTAGCCGCACGGACGGCGGTGAGCGAGCGAGCGCAACGGGCAGGTGGCCGCCGACTAGGATGAGCCCGTGGAGCTGATCCCCCGTCTTCTCGTCGCCTGGGGCGCGAACGTCCTTGCGTTGATCGTGGCCGACTGGGCGCTCTCCGGTTTCACGATCGAACGATGGGGCTCCCTCCTGTTCGCCGGCGCCGTCTTCGGGCTGGCGAACGTCTTCCTGAAGCCGCTGCTGACCTTCGTCGCGATCCCGTTGATCATCCTCACGTTTGGGATCGCGTATTTCTTCGTCAATGTCGCGATCCTCGCGTTCACCGAGTGGGTCGTGCCGAACTTCTCGATCACCGGCTTCTGGACCTACGTCGGTGGCGTCATCGTGATGTGGCTCGTCAACGTCGCCTTGGGGCGAATGCTCCGCGCGATCGAGCGCATGTAGGGAGCTAGCCGAGCTCGACGAGCACTGCGCCCGCTGCGACCTGTTCGCCGGGGGCGGCATGGACTGCGGTCACGGTCGCCGCAAACGGCGCCAGCACGGGCATCTCCATCTTCATCGCTTCGAGCACGACGAGCGGTGCGTGGGCCGTCACCTCGTCGCCCTCCGCCACCCTGACGGCGATCACCGTTCCCGGCATCGGGGCGATCACCTTTGCATGCCCACCGGCTCCGGCACGCGGGCGGTCGGCGTCGACGTCTGGCGCAGCCATCGGTGGCGGCGTCGGCAGGTTCAACCGCCAGGGGCTGGCGAAGGCTCCTGGAGCGGCGTGCAGCGGCGGGGCGGTGAGAGGCGCATGCTCGGTGAGAAAGGCCGTGGACACCGGCCCGTCCCGGAACGCCGGATGGCGCACGAGCCAACGGAGGAAAGGCAGGTTCGTGACGACTCCCTCGACCACGGTCGCGTCGAGGGCCTCGGCGAGACGATCGAGTGCCTCGTCACGGCTGGGCGCCGAGGCGATCAACTTCGCGATCAGCGGGTCGTAGGCCGTTCCGATCTCGTCACCCTCTTCGACGCCGGCGTCGACGCGGATGCCGTCGGGCAGTGTGAGCAGCTCGATCCGCCCCGCCTGCGGGAGGAACGAGCGCGGATCCTCCGCATAGAGCCGCGCCTCGATCGCGTGGCATCGCTGAGCGACCTCCACCTCGATCGGCTCCCCCGCGGCAACGCGAAGCTGCAATTCGACGATGTCGAGGCCCGTCACCTCCTCGGTGACCGGATGCTCGACCTGGATTCGACCGTTGAGCTCGAGGAAGAAGACGTCGGCACCGTCGACGAGGAACTCGGCAGTTCCTGCGCTCTCGTAGCCGATTGCCTCCGCGAACGCGACCGCACCGGCGGCGATCCGGGGCCAGGCTCGCGGATCGAGGCGGGGCGGGGGAGACTCCTCGACGAGTTTCTGGTGGCGACGCTGAACGGAGCAGTCGCGCCCTCCGAGGACGACGACACCGCCCGTGTGGCCGAGGAGCTGCGCCTCGACGTGCCGGGGTCGCTCGAGGTAGCGCTCGCAGAAGACGGTCCCGTCCCCGAAGGCTCCCTCCGCCTCACGTCGCGCCGCCTCGAGCGCCTCGTCGAGCCCCGCGGGTGAGCGGACGATGCGCATGCCACGCCCCCCGCCGCCTGCGGCCGCCTTGATCACGAGCGGGAAGCCGATCTCGTCCGGCTCGCCCTGCGGGAGCGTGGGGACGCCCGCCTCGCGGGCGATGCGCTTCGCCTCGAGCTTGTCGCCTCCGCGCCGGAGCGCCTCCGGGGACGGGCCGACCCAGTTGAGCCCGGCTGCGATCACGGCCTGGGCGAAGTCGGCGCTCTCGGCGAGGAAGCCGTAACCGGGGTGCACGGCGTCCGCGTCGGCAGCGAGCGCCGCCCCAACGAGCTCGGACGCATCGAGGTACGAGTCGATCTCGATCGTCTCGTCGGCCGAGCGGGCATGGAAGGCCCCGGCGTCGTCCGGCGCGGCGACCGCGACGGTTGCGATCTCGAGGCGTCGACACGTCTTGAAGATCCGGACGGCGATCTCGCCTCGATTCGCGACCATGAGTCGGCGGACGGCCATGAGTTGCAGCTTAGGGCAGGAGCCGCCGCCCGCCGGGAGCGTGTTTCGTCCCCCGACTGGCCGGGTAACGAGCCAGGATGCGGCTACTCGGCCTCGTCGTCGTCTGCCTCGGGTTCGCGACGGTCGCCGTTGGCCGCGCAGAGGCATCGCCCTACGTCCAGTTCGGCATTCAGGACGACGCCTGGATCCAGTACGGGCCCGGCACGATCGAGAGCAGGGTCGAAACCCTGCAGGAGCTCGGCTTGCGTATCGTCCGCGTCACGGTGCATTGGGACACCGTGGAACCGGTGCGCGGCGAGTACGACTGGTCCCGACCGGACGCGATCCTCGAGCCGTTGCTCGCTGCGGGGCTCGAGCCCCTCGTCACCCTGTACGGGACGCCCGGCTGGGCCAACGGCGGCCGTGGGCCGAACGTGGCACCGTCCCGAGGCGTCGACTTCGCCCGGTTCGCGCAGGAGGTCGCCCTCCGGTATCCGGCGGTACGCCGTTGGACGATCTGGAACGAGCCGAACCAACGCAAGTGGCTCTCGACGGCGTCTGCGACGCAGTACGTGACGCGCTTGCTCAACCCGGGCTACGCGGCGATTCACGCTGTCTCACCTCGGTCCCGGGTCGCTGGCGGTGTCACCGCACCGCGGGGTGGCACCGGTGGCACGTCTCCCGTCGATTTCATCCGCGCCATGGGGAGCGCACGGGCGCGACTCGACGCGTACGCGCACCATCCATATGCGTTGCGCCGGGGTCAGACGCCCTGGAGTGGCGGCTGCGGGCACTGCGAGACGATCACGATGGCCACCATCGGACGGCTCGTGAGTGAAACGCGCAAGGCGTTCGGCCCGGTCAGGCTGTGGCTCACCGAGCTGGGCTACCAGTCGAACCCTCCAGACCGGCTGCTCGGCGTGCCTCCTGCCGTTCAGGCCGCCTACGTGGCGGCCGCCGCTCAAAGGGCCTGGGCGACGCCGCGGGTCGATCTCCTGATCCAGTACCTCTACCGCGACGAGCCCGACACCGACCGCTGGCAGAGCGGGCTCGTGACGACCACCGGACGGGCGAAGCCGGCCCTGAGAGCTGCGGCGGCCCCGCTCGCGCAGGTCTCACGGGTTGGTGCGCGGACGACTCTGTGGGGCTCAGTGCGCGTCGGTGACGGACGGCGCGTCTACCAGTTGCAGCGCTGGACGGCGGCCGGCTGGCGGCCGGTGGGCCGCCCCCGTCTCACCGGGGAAAGTGGGGTGCTGACGCGGGTCGTCCGGGCCCGGGCGGGCTGGAAGTTCCGGCTCGTCTCGGCGGGCACGCCGGGGAACACGCACGTCGTTCGGTAACCGAATCGCGACCGATCTGGCGCTACCCGGTCGAGACGAGCCCGACGGAGACGAGAGCGCTGACGACGCCGATGTACTGAAGGGCCGAGAGCCGTTCGCGCAAGACGATTCCGGCGAGCAACACCGTCGTCACCGGATAGAGGGACGCGACCACCGAGGCAATCGCCACGGGGCCTCGCTGCAGGGCGAGCAGAAGCGGCACGATCGCCGCCACCTCGAGGAAGGCGATCACGATCACGACAGGGAGCAAGCGCCGGCCACCGGCGAGCGGGCCGCGAGTAAACACGAGCACGAGTCCGATCAGGACGATCGCTGCCGCCGCTCGTTCGATCGTGACCGGCCACATGCCGGCGTCCTCCGAGACGCGCGAGAACGTGATGAAGAAGAGCCCGAAGAACACGCCACTGGCGACTGCGAGCACGAGCACCCCGCGGTCGACTCCGAGTGCATCCGGATGCTGCTCGGAGGGAGCGAACGAGACGACGGCGACTGCGACGAAGGCGATCACGAGCCCTGCCAGGGCGATCGCTCCGGGGCGCTCGCCCCGGGCAAGTGAGTACACGACCGGGAGCACGGCGCCGACGACGGCCGCCACCGGCGCAACGACGCTGATCAGGCCGCGACCCATCCCGACGTAGAAGCACCCGATCCCTGCCGCCACCGCGGTCCCCGCCAGGAGCGACCAGACGACGTCGGCAGTGCTGATGTGCTCGGCGCCGTACGCGATCGAGACCGCGAGCGCCATCGGGAGCCCGACCAGCGCCACGAACGCAGCGACGCGGATGCCGTTGGCCGTTCGTGAGGTGAGGCCACCGACGAAATCGGCGCCGCCGATGAAGACGGCGGAGAGGAGCGCGAGCAGTGCGGTCACGTGGAGGCGTCGCTGCCCGCGATGGGGATGATCTCGGCGAGACGATCGCCGCGGAACCCGTAGAAGCGGTCGTGCAGCACGACCGTCAGATCCGCGTAGCCGGGAACGACGGCGAGCCGGTCACCGACCGCGAGCGGCTCCGCATCTGGGTCGAGCCGCAGCTGCCCGTGCTCCGCCGAGAGGCGCTCGAACTCGACGCCCTGCCGCTCGCAGACGCGTGGCATCGCGATCTCCGCGTTCATGGCTTTCCGACCGACGTCGACGATCGCCCGGTCGGGCGCGGGACGGCCGACCACCGTCGTGACGAGCGTGAGGGCATCGTCGAGGCCGGTGACGTTGCAGGCCTCCCGGTAGAAGACGTCCATCATGATCGCCCCACCAGCCTGGATCTCGGTGATCCCGGGGTAGGCGAGCGCGTGCTGGAACGAGCCCGTACCGGAAGAGGAGACGATGGGGCACGGGATTCCGTCGGCCTCCAGGAGCTGCTTGGTTTCGATCAGGCGCCCGAGCGCCTCGTGGATCCTGCTCCGCTTCTCGTTGCCGTCGGGAACCGTGAGGAGGTGCCCCTCGTAGCCCATCAGGCCGACGAGCTCGACCCCGTCCAACGAAGCGGCGAGCTGGGCGAGCCGCAGTGCCTCCTCGCCGGGCAAGACGCCGGCTCGCGCGAGGCCGACGTCGATCTCGAGCACGACCTTGACGGCGGTGCCTGCGTCGGCGAATGCCGACGCCAGCGGGACGAGCTGGTCGACGTGGTCGACCGCGACGATCGGGTCTGCGTGGCGCCGCAACTCCACCAGCCGCCGTAGCTTTGCCGGCCCGACGACGACGTTGGCGATCATCAGGTCGCGAATCCCCGCGGCCGCCAGCACCTCGGCTTCGCCGAGCTTCGCACAGGTGAGGCCGATCGCTCCTGCGGCCATCTGGCGCGCTCCGATCAGCGGCGAGCGGTGGCCCTTCACATGCGGGCGCCAGGAGACGCCGGCGTCGTCGCATGCTGCTGCGACACGGCGGATGTTCTCGTCCATCACGTCGAGGTCGAGGCACAGTGCCGGGGTGTCGAGGTCGGCGCGGCTGGAGCCGAGCGGGGGGAGATCAGGGCGACGGAATGAGGGGCGAGACATGCCGGCTGAGTCTCGCACGCGGGCGAGGGCCTGAGTACGCTTGGTGCGATGAGCCAGACGCCGCCGATCGACTCTCCTGCGACGCTCGCGGATTGGCACTTCCCGTGGCCCGCCTTCGAGGTGGACTGGAACCGGGCGGCGCTCGTCGTGATCGACATCCAGAACTACGGCTGCAACCCCCAGGTCGGGATCGGGCAGATGCTGGCCGAGAAGTATCCCGACACGGCGTCGTACTACCTGCCACGCATCACCGACCTCGTGATCCCGAACATCCTGCGGCTTGCGGACGCGTTCCATGCCTGCGGCCGACAGGTCGTATTGACGCGGCACGGGCCGCTGCTGGCCGACGGCCGGGACATGATCGAGCGACGGCGGCGGCGGGATGCGGACTCGCTGGAGGCACTCGACGTGCCGGCCCTCTGGCATCGCGGAACCTTCGAGCACGAGCTCGTCGCCGGCCTCGGCACGGGAGCCGACGACCTGATCGTCGACAAGAACACGTCGAGTCCGTTCAACTCGACCGGGATCGAGTGGCTGCTGCGCAACATGGGAATCGACACGCTCGTCGTCGTGGGTATGGCGACCGACATGTGCGTCGAGACGACCGCGCGCGACGCAGCCGACCGCGGTTTCGGCGTGATCGTTGTCGAGGACGCGACAGCGACGTTTTTCGAGCGGCACCACCACGCAGCGCTGTCGGGCTTTGCGCGGGTCTTCGGCCAGGTATGGAGCACCGACCAGGTGCTCCAAGTCCTCCGTTAGCCGCTCGTTGTCTCCTCCGGGGCTGGCGGACTCCACGACGCAAAGCCCGCGGTGCCGGGGACGCGCCCGTCGCCGAAGGCCCTCAGGCCCTCCTGCCCCTCGGCACTCGTTCGCCGCTCGGCGATCCTGCGGGCCGTCTCGGGCCCGTCGGGCAGGTCGAGCACGAGCCGCTTCGCATGCCGTGCGGCCCGTGGGGCGGCCGTGCGCAGTTCGCCGACGATGTGGTCGAGCGCCCCGTCGAGGTCGCTCGTGACCTCGTGGACGAGACCGATCCGGAGCGCGGTCGGGGCGTCGAAGCGCTCGCCGGTGACGAAGTAGCGGCGTGCGGCGCTCTCCCCGATCTTGCGGATCGCGTACGGGGAGATCACCGCAGGGATGATCCCGAGCTTGGTCTCCGAAAATGCAAACGACGCTTCCGTGTGGGCGATCGCGATGTCCGCGGTCGCTACCAGGCCGACGCCCCCACCGAACGCGTGCCCCTGGACGAGGGCGACAACCGGCGCCGGGCAGGAGTCGATCGCGTCGAACATGCGCCGCAGCGCATTCGCGTCGGCGACGTTCTCGTCGTGGGTCAGCTCGGCGGCACCTCGCATCCACTCGATGTCGGCCCCCGCGCAGAAGCTCTTGCCCTCGCCTGAGAGCACGACGGCGCGCGCCTTGCCGACGTCGACGAATGCCTCCGCCAGCTCCTCGATCAGCGCCGCGTCGAAGGCGTTCCGCGACGCGGGCCGCGAGAGCGTGACGCGGAGAAGGTCACCATCCCGATCGATTCGGAGCGCGCTCATCGTACGGCAGTCTAGAGCCCGCTTCTGGCGACCGACGCTTCGTCATTCGACCATCGCCGCAGCGGTGACGCCGCTGCGCGAAGGAGGTTCGCGTCTCGATGAGGATGTCTTCGGCCGCCCGTGAGCCGACTGCCGAGGGCGCCGACGGGCTCGCCAGCCCTGTCGATGCTCCGGGTCAGCCGCCGGTGCAGGCGCTCGGGTCGAACTCCTCGCCGCCGGGGAGACGGCCGAGCAGGTCCGCCAGCTCGTCGAGCTCGGAGGGGGAGAGGTGCGAGCCGATCAGCTCCTCGCACACCGCCTCGTGGGTGCGAGATGCGAGGGCGAGCTTCTCGCGGCCGGCGTCCGTGATGACCGAGTAGGTCACCCGGGCGTCCGACGAGCAGTCACGCCGTCCCGTCAGGCCCGACCGCTCGAGCCCGTCGAGCAGGCGGGTGACGCCCGATGGGGTGAGACGCAGCAGCTCGGCGAGATCGATCCGCCGGTGGGCGCCCTGCTCGGAGTTGGCGAGGTGGAGCAGCGTCTCGAAATCGTTCGCGCTGAGGCCGTGCTCGGCGCGGAGACGCGCCTCGACGGCTCGCATCAGCGAGCCGTGGGCATGCAGCAGTCGCCCGAACACGTTCTGTGCCGAAACTTGTGTAGTCAATACTTGACGAGACAATGATTTCTCCGCTAAGGTAGTTGAGTCATCAAATAGTAGCGAAAAAGGAGCACGATTGTGAGCACGATTTCGGAAACCCGCGCCGCACTTCCTGCAGGCACCTGGGCCGTCGACCCGGTTCACTCGACGGTCGAGTTCTCCGTCAAGCACATGGTTGTCGCCAACTTCCGTGGCGGCTTCGAGACGTTCGACGTCTCGGTCGACGAATCCGGCATTCGCGGCACGGTCGACGTCACGTCGATCCGCGTCTCGGAGCCAAACCTCAACGATCACCTGCTCTCGCCCGACTTCTTCGACGCGGAACGGCACCCGAAGCTGACGTTCGGCTCGACGGAGATTCAGGTCTCGGGCGACGAAATCGAGATCGAGGGCGAGCTCACGTTGAAGGGGAGAACGCTGCCCGTCAAGATCTCCGGCACGCTGAGCGGCCCCGTCACGCACGCCTTCGACGGCAGCTCGCGGCTCGGTCTGGAGCTGGAGACGGTCATCGACCGGACGGCCTACGGCCTCGACTGGAACGCTCCGCTCCCGACCGGCGGTTTCGCGGTCGGCAACGACGTGAAGCTCCGCGCCGAGCTCGAGCTCGTGCTGGACGAGGAGGTATAGCGATGCAGATCCTCGCCATCCCCGGCAGCCTGCGCCCGGAGTCGGTCAACCGCCAACTGCTCCACCTGGCTGCGGCGAGCCTCCCGGACGGCGTCGAGCTCGCCGTCTGGGAGGGCCTCCGGGACGTGCCGCCGTACGACGAGAGCACGGAGGACGGCACGTCGCTTGCGGTGGCGGGATTCCGGTCGGTGGTCTCGAAGGCCGATGCCCTCCTGATCGCCACACCCGAGTACAACGGCTCGATCCCCGGGGCCCTCAAGAATGCCCTCGACTGGGGCTCGCGACCGATGGCGACGAACGCCTTTCGAGGTAAGCCGGTCGCGGTCATCGGAGCGAGCCCGGGTGCGTTCGGCGGCCTCTGGGCGCACGCGGAAACGCGGAAAGTGCTCGGGATCATGGGCGCCCGAGTCGTCGCTGCCGAGTTGTCGCTCGGCAAGGCCCCTGACCGACTCGCGGCGCCGGACGACGAGCTTCTGAACCAGCTGCGAAGCGTCATCGACGCGCTCGTCGCCGAGGCGACGGTGGACGCCGTCGCAGCGTAGGCGGGGTGTGCCCCGGCGACTCCGGGACGCGCGCCGATCACTCCTTGGCGGCCCCCGGGCTCATGGACGCTGCCGAGCGGGTGCGACCCGGACAGAGAGGCGCTACATCCGGAAGACGCCGAAGGTCGTCTCCGGCACCGGTGCATTCGCAGCGGCGGCGAGGCCGAGCGCGAGTACGCGGCGCGTGTCGAGCGGGTCGATGATGCCGTCGTCCCACAGGCGCGCCGTCGAGAAGTAGGGGGAGCCTTCCCGCTCGTACGCGGCGCGGATCTCGTCCGGGTCGGCGTCCCCGACCATCGAGAGCACGGTGGCGGCCTGCTCGCCGCCCATCACCGAGATCCGGGCGTTCGGCCACATCCAGAGCTGCCGTGGTCCGTACGCGCGGCCGCACATGGCGTAGTTGCCGGCGCCGAATGAGCCGCCTGTGACGACGGTGAACTTCGGTACCTGGGCGCAGGCGACTGCGGTGACGAGCTTGGCGCCGTCCCGGGCGATGCCGCCTTCCTCGGCGTCCTTGCCGACCATGAAGCCCGTGATGTTCTGCAGGAAGACGAGCGGGATCCGGCGCTTGCATGCGAGCTCGATGAAGTGCGCTCCCTTCTGGGCCGACTCGGCGAAGAGCACGCCGCGGTTGGCCAGGATCCCGACCGGATGGCCCTCGATCCGGGCAAAGCCGCACACGAGCGTGTCGCCGTAGAGCGCCTTGAACTCGTGGAAGCGGCTGCCGTCGACGAGCCGTGCGATCACCTCCAGCGGATCGAGCTCGTGCCGATAGTGCTCCGGCACGATCCCGTAGAGGTCGGCGGGATCGACCGCGGGCGGCTCGGGCGTCGTCACCTCCCACGGCGGCGACGAGACGTCACCGAGATGACGCACGATCTGCCGCGCCAGCGCGAGCGCGTGCTCGTCCGAGAGGGCGTAGTGGTCGGCGACGCCCGAACGGCGTGTATGGAGTGTCGCGCCCCCGAGCTCCTCGGCGGTGACGTCCTCGCCGGTCGCCGCCTTCACGAGCGGAGGGCCGCCGATGAAGATGGTGCCGGTTCCCTCCACGATCACGGTCTCGTCACACATTGCCGGCACGTAGGCGCCGCCGGCGGTGCACGAGCCCATCACGACCGCGATCTGCGCGATGCCCTTGGCCGAGAGCCGTGCCTGGTTGTAGAAGATTCGGCCGAAATGGTCACGATCGGGAAAGACGTCCGCCTGGAGGGGAAGGAATGCGCCGCCGGAGTCGACGAGGTAGATGCATGGGAGGTGGTTCTGCTCCGCGACCTCCTGCGCGCGCAGGTGCTTCTTGACCGTGAGCGGGAAGTACGAGCCGCCCTTGACGGTGGCGTCGTTCGCGACGACGACGCAGCAGCGTCCCTCGATCACGCCTACCCCGGTCACGATCCCTGCGCCCGGGGCGCCATCGTCATAGAGCTCCCATGCAGCAAGCGCGTTCAGCTCGAGGAAGGCAGAGCCCGGGTCGACCAGGAGGTCGATGCGCTCGCGCGCCGTCAGCTTCCCTCGTGAGCGATGACGCTCCGTCGCCTTCTCGCCTCCGCCTGTTGCGATGCGTGCAGTCCGGGATCGGAGCTCGGTGACGAGCCGACCCATGTGCTCGTGCCGGGCAACCGCGGCAGGGGAGCTCGCGTCGTGGTTACTCGTGAGCATGGTCATCCCCGAAGACCTTACGCCGTCCCGCGGAGGACGGCGATGGTCGGCGGCCCGTTCGCCTCGATCGGCTGTGGATCGGGGTTTCAGCCATGATGAAGTACCACGACGAGGAGAGGAGCGGCTGCCGATGGCAACGACCGAGCGAGATATCGCCGCAAGCATCGACCGGGGGGAGACGATCCCGAACGCGTGGTACACCGACCCCGCCCACCTGCTCGAGGAGCGCGATCGCGTGTTCCGTCGTTCCTGGCAGTACGTCGGCGACGCGAGCCCGGTGGCCGAGCCGGGGAGCTACACGACGGCGGTCGTGGGAGAGGTGCCCGTCGTGATCACCCGGGACGAGAAGGGCGTGTTGCACGCCCTCGCAAACGTCTGTCGCCACCGCCATCACATCATCGCGACGGGATCGGGCCGGCGGAAGACGCTCCAGTGCCCCTACCACGCGTGGACCTACCGGCTCGACGGCAGCCTGCACAAGGCGCCGGGAATCGACCTCGCCGAGCGCCCGGATTGCGCAGCGCTCCGTCTGGCGCCGCTCGCGGTCGAGACCTGGGGGCCGTTCATGTTCGTCTCCCTCGATCCCGAGATCGTGCCGCTCGCCGAGCATCTGGGCTCGTTTCCCGAGCGCACGCGGGACTTCTGTGGCGTCGATGTCGACGAGTTGGTCTTCCGGCGGCGCGAGGAATACACGGTCGAGGTGAACTGGAAGGTCGTGATCGAGAACTTCATGGAGTGCTACCACTGCCCGACGATCCACGCGAAGACGCTTCCCGGCCTGACGATCGACCCGTATGACGTCGAGTCGTTCGACCGAGCGGACGTGCTGCTGACCAAGGACGACGGCGATCACGTGCCCAAGGTCACCGGCAATCGCTTCGCCGACTCCGAAGGGGCGCGCTTCGCGTTCCTCGCGCTGCATCCAAACACCCAGTTCAGCGTGTTCGGCGACATGCAGGCGATCGCGCCTCGTTGTGTCCTGCCCGAAGGCCCGCACTCGACGCGCGTCCTGTTCGACTTCTACTACGCGCGCTCGACGCCGGATTCGGAGGTAGAAGAGTTCTCGGCGTTCGTGATGAGCGTGCTCGACGAGGACTTCGACGCGATCCGCTCGGTGCAGGCCGGCCTCGACACCTGCCTGTTCGAGCACGGCTACCTCGGCGGCCATGCCGAGCAGGCGCCGTGGAACTTCCACCGTCGTCTCGCACAGGACCTGATCGGCACCTGGTCGTCCGCGGCTTGCCCGTGGTTGACTTCCCGGAAACCGGCCTATACTTAGCACGGCTTATGCTCAGAGTTGCCCAACTACGGCCCGTTGGGAAAGACCTCTGGGGAGAGGGAAAACCTCTGGGAGCAAGGCCTGTTCGAGTCGCACGCGGCGTTCAGTGTGCCGCGCATTGACGAGACAGACTGGGGAGGAAATGGACATGAAGATCAAAGGGAATCGCCGCATGCGAGCCAGACTTGGAGTTCTGGCCGCACTGCTCGCGGCGGGGCTGGTGGCGACGGGAGAACGCGCTGTTCCCGACGGCGTTCGCCGACGCCGCCGAGGCGCTGGCCGAGGAGAACGGCCTGGAGGTCGTCTACAAGAAGGACTTCCCGCAGGGCGTCGACTTCGCCTCGATCGTCGAGGCGATCGGTGAGGCGGACCCCGACCTCGTGATCTCGGGCGGCTACACGCGCGGGCATGATCCAGCTCGTGCGCCAGGCCGCCGAGCAGGACCAGTCCTTCCCCATGTGGATGTTCTCCCTCGGCCCGACCGTCCCCGGCTTCAACGACGCGGTCGGCGGCAACGGCGAGGGCCTGCTCGAGCCGATCCAGTGGGCGCCGAACTTCAACCCGGACCAGCAGGACGAGATCTTCGGCTGGAACGCCGAGGAGTTCGCGGAGAGGTTCGAGGCGCGAGATGGGCTATCGAGCCCGACTACCACCCGCCGCAGTCGGCGGCGGCGCTCGAGGTGTACTACAAGGCCATCAGCGAGGCCGGGACGACCGATCGCGACGCGGTGCGCGACGCGATCGCCGAGCATCGAGCTGACGAGCTTCTACGGCAACGTCTGCTTCGACTCGAGCGCGGCGTCGAGGACTGCAAGTCGATGGGCGTCGCCCAGACCCAGGACGGCAAGCCGGTCGTCGTCTGGCCGGAGGAGTTCGCCGAGGCAGAGCTCGTGTACCCGGCCCCGGGCGCCTGAGCGACGTGAAGACCTCCGGCGCCCGCCGCACGACGGGCGCCGGGATGCCGGCCTCCCCCGTCCCGGATGGTCTACCTCCAGATCCTGATCAACGGCGTCCTGCTCGGCGGGCTGTACGCGTGCATGGCGGCCGGGTTCTCCGTGATCTGGGGCGTGATGAACATCATCAACCTCGCCCACGGGAGCATGATCATCCTGGGGGCCTACATCACCTACTGGATCTGGGCAGGGCCTCGGGATCGACCCGTTCGCTCACCCTCCCGGTGTCGGCCGTCAGTGCTGTTCGGCTTCGGGTTCCTCCTGCAGCGGCACCTGCTCAACCGCATCGTCGCCGCGTCGGTGTTCCTGAGCCTGATCTTCACGTTCGGGCTCGACATGGTGCTCACCAACGTGCACCTCAAGCTCTTCCAGGCCGACCTGCGCGCGGTGCACCACCTCCTACGCGCACGTCGAGCTTCGCCGTCGGCTCGCTCAACATCCCCTACGCGCGGCTGGCGGTCTTCGGCGACCGCGATCGCCCGATCACGCTCGGCTGATGGCGCTCCTGGACCGCACGCGCACCGGCAACGGCCATCAAGGCCACGAGCTTCGATGCCCGCGCGCCGCCGAGCTCGTCGGCATCGACACCAAGCGCATCTACGCCATCACCTTCGGCATCGGCGCGATGATGGCCGGCATCGCCGGCTCGCTCGTCGCGACGGTCGTCGCGCAGTTCTCGCCCTTCGGCATCGGTCGCCTTCACCACGAAGTCGTTCATCGTCGTCACCCTCGGCGGGCTCGGCAGCATCCCGGGCGCCATCGCCGGCGGGCTCGTCCTCGGCGTGGCCGAGGCGTTCACGGGCGTACTGGCAGCCCGGGCTGCGTCGACCTCGTCAGCTTCGGCCTGCTGCTCGCGGTGCTGCTCCCGCGGCGCCGCGGGCTGTTCGGCAAGCGGTTCTATGCCGAGATCTGACGCCGACAATTCGGCTCAGCTCGCGGACGTCGGTCGTCGCTCCGGGCCGGGTCGTCGACGTCTGCGGCGATCGTGATCTGCCGCTGGCGCTGCTGCTCGTGGCTCCCGCCGTCCTCGACCAGTACTGGATGCGGGTCACGACCTTCGCGCTGATGTTCGCGGCGATGTCCGACCGCGCTGAACATCACCGCCGGATTCGTCGGCTACCCGGCCTTCGGCGACGTCGTGTGGTTCGGCCTCGGCGCCGTCGTCACCGGGATCGCTCATGGTCAAGGCGCAGTGGCCCTTTCGTCGCAGCGGTCCCGGTCTCGGTCGTCATCTGCACGGTCGCTCGCCGCACTGCGTCGGCCCGTCGCTGCTGCGGCTCCGCGGGCACTACTTCGCGATCGGAACGCTCGCCCTCAACGAGGCGACGCGCGCGCTCGTCCAGAACCTCGAGGTCACCGGCGGCGGATCGGGCCTCGCCCTGCCGATCACCACCGGCTCGGTCGAGTCGACCGCGCGATTCTTCTACTACCTGTTCTTCGGCGCCATGGCGCTGACCGTGATCGTCTCGCTACCGTGGTCACCTGCACGCGAGCTCGGCTACGGGCTGCGCAGCATCCGCGCCAACGAGGACGCCGCCGACGGCCGCCGGCGTCAACACCACCCTGCTGAAGACGATCGCCTGGACGCTGAGCGCGGCGCTGATCGGACTCGCCGGCGCGATCTACGCGTACTGGATCAGCTTCATCGAGCCGCCGGCTGATCTTCGACGTCGGGATCTCGATCAAGATGTTCGTCATCGTGCTGCTCGGCGGGGTCGGGACGACGTTCGGCCCGGTCATCGGCGCGTTCGGCATCCAGTTGCTCGAGTCGAAGGTCTGGGGCAGCTTCGTGCGGCTACAACCTGATGATCCTCGGCGGCCATCGTCATGGTCATCGTCCTCTTTCTGCCGCGACGGCGTCGTCGCGTTCGCGCGCAGCCGCGGCGGGACGCTCGCGAGGCTGCTCGGGCGGTGAGCCACTCGAGGTCCACGCGGCTCGACGTCCGGGTACGAGGCGCTCGAGGTCGTCCGCGACGTCGACCTGACGGTCGGCGCGGGCGAGTGGGTCGCCCTCGTCGGGATGGTCGGCGCCGGCAAGAGCGCGCTCATGGAGGCCATCGCCGGCATCGCTGCCGGTCCGGCGCGGCTCGATCTGCATCGACGGCGTCGACGTCACCGCCCTCCCCGCCTTCGACCGCGTGCGACCACGGCCTGGCGCTGGTGCCGGAGGGGCGGCGCCTGTTCGCCGGCATGACCGTCGCCGAGAACCTCGCCGCCGGGGCCTACCGGGCACGCGGGCAGCAGGTGGCCCAGCGGCTCGAGCGCGTCCACGACCTGTTCCCGGTGCTGGCCGAGCGCCGGCACCGCCAGCAGGTGGGCACCCTCTCCGGCGGCGAGCAGCAGATGTGCGCGATTTTTCTTATACTTTTATCATTAACTTATAATTATCTTATTTTAATTTTCAATTTCTTTATATTTATTAAAAAATTTTCTTCATCACTCTTATTACTCGACATGACGGAGTTGCCCGGATTCTCGTCCAACTAATCAGACTATATTATTTATATCAAATATTTAAATATCACCATACAAATATAAATAATTATATCTCCCTCGACAGAGGGAGGTGCCCCGGGAACCGTATGTTCCAACTTCAGGGACTCGACGAGCTGATCGCTCCGCTCGGCATCCCCACGGTCGCCGGCCTGCGCATCGGTCACGGACAGGACGTCGTGACGGTGCCCCTCGGAGTTCGGGCCCGGCTCGACGCGGATTCGGGCCGGCTTGAGATCATCGAGGCGGCGCTCGTGGAGTGATCGCCATGGCGAGCGATCAGCTCGGACTCGCGGTCCGGCGAACGGCGGTGACCGCGCAGGGCCCGCTGTCTGCGGGCCGGATCAGAGCGGAAACTGGAAGGCCCACTGCAAGACAGGCGCAATCCGCTCTTCAGATGGATTGCGCCTGGCGAAGCGAACAGGGGCGGCAGGACTCGAACCTGCAACCCCCGGTTTTGGAGACCGGTGCTCTACCAATTGAGCCACGCCCCTGGGTTGCACGCACCAGTGTAGCCTCGCGATCGTGCAGCGTCGTGCGCTCTCGATCCTGTTTCTCATGATCGCCCTCGCGCTCGGGGGGCTCGCCGTCTACGCGGCGCTCTCGGGGGGAAGGGCGATCGTGATCGGCCTCGCGGCGGCGGGCCTCGCTCTCTGGATGGGCGACTTGGCTCGCAAAGCTTGGCCCTAGGGGGGTCGGTTCAAAGGAAGGTTTCGGGCATCCGCGGCGTATTGTGTCTCCGTGTCCGTCAAGCCAGGAAGCGATACGCATGCCTTGTGGCAGGATTACCGGCGCACGCGCGACCAGGCGCTGCGTGACCGGCTGATCCTCACCTACGCGCCGCTCGTCAAGTTCGTCGCCGGCCGACTCGGCGCGACCCTGCCGGCGCACGTCGACGAGCAGGACCTCGCCTCGTACGGGCTGCTCGGTCTGATCGGCGCGATCGAGCGCTTCGATCCCGACCGCGAGATCAAGTTCGAGACGTATGCGATCAGCCGGATCAAGGGCGCCATCATCGACGAGCTCCGCTCGCTCGACTGGGTGCCGCGCTCCGTCCGCACCCGCGCGCGCGAGATCGAGCGCGCGATCGCCGACCTCGAGCGCCGGCTCCACCGGGCGCCGACCGACGAGGAGATCGCGGCCAAGGTCGGGATCACCGTGCCGGAGCTCGAGACGAGCCTGTCCGAGATCTCGCGCTCATCGATGGCGGCCCTCGACGAGCTCTGGTCTCCGTCCGGCGGCGGCGACCAGATCGCGTTGATCGACACGATCGAGGATGAGGGTGCCCCCGACCCGGAGTTCTCGCTCGAGCAGACCGAGATGCGCGAGGCGCTGGGCGAGGCGATCGCCAAGCTGCCGGAACGAGAGAAGCTCGTGGTCACGCTCTACTACTACGAGGAGCTGACCCTGCGGGAGATCGGCGAGGTTATTGGTGTGACCGAGTCGCGCGTCTCCCAGCTCCACACCAAGGCCGTGCTGCGGTTGAAGGCGCGACTCGCGGGCAACGTGCGCGAGACCGCCGAGACCTAGAGCCCCGGCGCAGGCATCCGGCGACGGACCCCGGGGCGACGTACCCCACTTTTCCCTGCACGGCGCGCCGCCATCCATTTAGACTCGGGTGACCCGACATCCGAGGAGGACACGGACGCCAATGGCCGCAACCGAGCCCGGAAAGATCCGCAATGTCGCTGTCGTCGGCCATCGTGGCACCGGCAAGACGTCCCTCGTCGAGGCGCTGCTCTACCAGACCGGGGAGATCAACCGGCTCGGCTCGATCGACGCCGGCACCACCGTCGGCGATTGGGACGAGGACGAGCAGAAGCGGGGCCTGTCGATCGCGCTGACGCTCGCGCACACCGACTGGCAGGGCAGGAAGATCAACTTGCTCGACGTCCCGGGCGATCCGAGCTTCCAGGGCGAGGCGCGGTGTGCTCTCCGCGTCGTCGAGGGCGCTCTTGTCGTCGTCAACGCCGTGATGGGGCTCGAGGTCGGCACCGCGCGCGTGAAGCACATGGCGGACGACCTCGGTCTCGCCCGCGTCCTTTTCGTGAACATGCTCGATCGCGAGCGGGCCGACTTCTACCGCACCCTGGTGCAGATCCAGGAGCAGTTCTCGTCCCGCTGCGTCGCCGTCCACCTCCCGATCGGCGCCGAGCACGAGTTGTCGGGGATCGTCGACGTGCTCCACATGTGCGCGTACCTCAACCCGGAAGGCAGCAAGGAGGGAGAGCCCACCGCGATTCCGGACGACATGGTGGAGCTCGCGCAGGAGTACCGCGAGAAGCTGCTGGACGAGGTCGTCCAGACGGACGAGGCGTTGATGGAGCAGTACCTCGGCGGCGAGGAGCTCGACGCGCACGCCGTCGCCTCGGCCTTGAAGATCGCGATCACGCGGGGCGAGGTGTTTCCGGTCGCCTGCGGCGTCGCGACGAAGAACCTCGGCACGCACGCCCTGCTCGACCTGATCGTCGAGGGCGTACCGTCGCCGGCCAAGAAGGGAGCACCGATCGAGATCGACGGCGCGCAGACCGCCGCTTTCGTGTTCAAGACGTTTGCCGACCCGTTCGCCGGCCGGATCAACCTCTTCCGGGTCCTGCGGGGCGACGTCACGGCCGACTCGACGCTGCTCGATGCCCGCGGCCACGCGAAGGAGCGGATGGGCACGCTGCTCCAGCTGCAGGGCAAGAACAACGCCGGCGTGAAGGAGTTCGGCGAAGGCGACATCGGCGCTGTCGCAAAGCTCAAGGACGTCCGCACCGGCGACCTCCTCACCGATCGCGAGATCGCGGGCGAGCTACCCGAGATCGTGCTGCCCGAGTCGGTGATGAGCTTCGCCATCACTCCGAAGATCAAGGGCGAGGAGGAAAAGGTCGCGACCGCGATTCGCCGTCTCGCCGAGGAGGATCCGACTCTGCGGTTGCGACGCGATCAGCAGACCGGTGAGGAGATCCTCTCCGGCATGAGCCTGATGCACGTCGAGGTCGCGCTGGAGCGCGCCAAGCGGCGGTTCGGGGTCGATGTCGAGCTCCATCAACCGCGGGTGCCGTACCTGGAGACGATCCGCTCGGAGGCGAAGGCGCACGGCCGGTACAAGAAGCAGACCGGCGGCCGGGGCCAATTCGGCGACTGTCACATCGTGATCGAGCCGATCGACGGCGGCGTCGGCTACGAGTTCGTCGACCAGATCGTCGGAGGTGTGATCCCACAGAGCTACCGGCCGGCGGTCGACAAGGGAATCCAGGAGGCGATGGCACACGGAGAGCTCGCGGGTGCACCGGTCCAGGGCGTGCGGGTGCGCCTCGTGGACGGCTCGTATCACAACGTCGACTCGTCCGAGATGGCGTTCAAGGTCGCGGGCTCGATGGCATGGAAGGAGGCCTACGCGCGCGCAGCGCCGACCCTGCTCGAGCCGATCATGGAGCTCGAGGTGACCGTGCCCGACGAAGCCGTCGGCTCCGTCAACGGCGATCTGAACTCGCGCCGCGGCCGACTCCACGGCATGGAGCCGGCCTCCGGGATGACGACGATCAAGGCCGAGGTGCCGATGGCCGAGTTGCTCACCTATGCCCAGTCTCTGACCTCGATGACGGGCGGTCGTGGCGAGTATTCGATGCACTTTCTCCGCTACGACGAGGTACCGGCTCACGTCGCGCAGAAGGTGATCGAGGAGACGCAGAAGGCGCGCGCACTCGTCCAGGCTTGACCCTCCCGGGACTCTCCTGGGAAAGTCCCTGCATTCGGGCTATAGTGGTCGGCCCATGCGCACGATCAGGACCACTGCGACGCGTACCTGCGTCGTCTGCGAGCGAACGCTCCTCCAGGGAGAGCACGCATTGCGGTACTCGCCCGACGGCGCGACCTTCGTCGACGTCTGCCCCCTCTGCACGGAGTCGGCGCTCGACTACGGCTGGGTCCGGGAAGGAGTCACGCTCACGCCGATGCTGCAGCAGCCTGCGCGGCGACGGCGCCAGCGGTCGTTGTTGCAGTCGCTTCTCGGCGCGCGCGAGGAAGAGGTCGAGCCCGTCCTCGCGGAACCGATCCTGCGGCGGCTCGGCGACAGCGAACTCGCGCTCGTCGAGGCGGCCGAGCTGTTCAACGCAACGCAGTTCCGCCGGACGATCGCCGGTGTTGCCAAGGCTCTCGGCGAGCCGCAGGCGTCGATCACGCCGCTCTCCGGGGTCAACGCCGAGATGGTGCTGACCTTTGCGTGGGACATCTCGTGGTACCAGTACCGCGTCTCGCCCGACTCGGCCCAGGCGGTGCGGGTGGCGGAGCGCGGACAGGACATCGCCGACCTCGAGCCCGGATACCAGAACTGGAACGCCACCGTCACCGAGGACGGCCGGCTGATCCCCGACATCGAGCGCGTCTGAGCCGGACGCCGGTCGGGACGCCGCTACCGGCGGCGCGCAGGTACCTTCGCTAGCAGCTGTTCCAGGACTCGACGTACGCGCGCAAGGAGGGCTCCGTGACTGCCGCTGAATCACTGACATCCGCGGCCGGCCTGCTCGACCGCCTCGGCGTCGACACGTCCGCCGGGGGCGATCTCATCGTCCGTACCCCGATCACCGGAGAGGAAATCGCGCGCGTGGGGCGCACGGACGCTGCCGCGACGACCGCGGCCGTCGGTCGCGCCGCCGCGGCGTTCCAGGAGTGGCGCGAGCTGCCGGCGCCGCACCGAGGCGAGCTCGTGCGCCTCTTCGGTGAGGAGCTGCGGCGCGAGAAGGAGACGCTCGGAGCACTCGTCACGCTCGAGGTGGGGAAGATCGCCCAGGAGGGTCTCGGCGAGGTCCAGGAGATGATCGACATCTGCGACTTCGCCGTCGGCCTCTCGCGTCAGCTCTACGGGCGCTCGATCGCCTCGGAGCGTGCGGGCCATCGCCTCACCGAGACCTGGCATCCGCTCGGGCCCGTCGCGGTGATCAGCGCATTCAACTTCCCGGTCGCGGTGTGGAGCTGGAATGCCGCCCTCGCGTTCGTCTGTGGCGACCCCGTGATCTGGAAGCCGTCCGAGCGGACACCGCTGACGGCGTTGGCCTGCATGTCGCTCTTCGAAAGGGCCGCGGATCGCTTCGGCGGCGTGCCGGCCGGCCTCGCCGAGCTCGTGATCGGTGGGGCCGACAGGGCTGTGCAGCTGGCAGAGGACGGCCGGATCCCGCTCGTCTCGGCGACCGGGTCGACGCAGATGGGCAAGGAGCTCGCTCCCCGCATCGCCGCGAGGCTCGGCCGCTCGCTGCTCGAGCTCGGCGGAAACAACGCCGCCATCGTGGCTCCGAGCGCCGACCTCGACCTCGTCGTTCGCGGCGTCCTCTTCTCCGCGGTCGGCACCGCCGGCCAGCGCTGCACCAGCCTGAGACGGCTGATCGTTCACGAGTCGGTCGCCGGCGAGCTCGTCGACCGGCTCGCCGCGGCGTACGGGAGCGTCACTGTCGGCGATCCGCGCGAGCAGGGAACGCTCGTGGGCCCGCTGATCACGGGAGACTCGTTCGGCCGGATGGAGGCGGCACTGGAGCAGGCTCGCGCGGAGGGGGGAGAGGTGATCGTCGGCGGCGGCCGCGTGCTCGCGGACCGCTGGCCCGAGGCCTGGTACGCGGAGCCCGCGCTCGTGCGCCTGCCGACGCAGTCCGCGATCGCGTGCGACGAGACCTTCGCGCCGATCCTCTACGTCCTCACCTATGACGATGCAGAGCAGGCGATCGTCCTTCAGAACGGCGTCCCCCAGGGCCTGGCCTCTTCGATCTTCACGACCGACCTGCGGGAGGCGGAACGATTCCTCGCCGCGTCGGGCTCCGACTGCGGCATCGCCAACGTCAATATCGGCCCGAGTGGGGCGGAGATCGGCGGGGCCTTCGGCGGCGAGAAGGAGACCGGCGGCGGCCGGGAGTCCGGCTCGGATGCGTGGAAGGCCTACATGCGCAGGCAGACCGCGACCGTGAACTACACGAGCGAGCTGCCGCTCGCGCAGGGCATCGTCTTCGACGTCCCCTGAGATGAGGGTGAAGCTCTTCACCGACGGCGGCGCGCGGGGGAATCCCGGGCCGGCCGCAGCGGCGTTCGTCCTCGAGCGGGAGGACGGCTCCGTCCTCGACGCTCGCGGCGACGCGATCGGGGTGCAGACCAACAACGTCGCGGAGTACACGGCGCTGCTGAACGGCCTTCGCCGCGCCGGCGAGCTCGGCGTCACCGAGGTCGAGGTCGTCTCGGACTCCGAGCTGATGGTCAAGCAGATGCGCGGGGAGTACAAGATCAAGAATGCCGCGCTGCGCGAGCTCGCAGTGGAGGCGGGCCGCCTTGCGCGGTCGGTGGGAACCGTCACCTATACGGCGGTGCGCCGCGAGCACAACAAGCTCGCTGACCAGCTCGTCAACGACGCTCTCGACGCCGACGCATAGACGCTCGCGCGGTCGACGCCGTCCCAATTGAAGTGAAAGGGCTGCTCGGCTATCCTGGCTGGGACATGACGGGCTCGCGCAACTCCACTTCTGCCGGCCTGCTCCTGCTTGCCCTCCTCCTTCCCCGCTAGGGGAATCGAGCGACGACATACCCGTATCCGTGCACCCGCACCCAGCGGGAGTAGTCCGTCCTCCGAAGGAGCCAGCCCGATGACGATGCCGTTCCAGAAGTACCGACCCTACGAGACCGTCTCGTTGACCGACCGAACTTGGCCCGACGTCGTCCTGGCACGGGCGCCGATCTGGTGCTCGACCGACCTCCGCGACGGCAATCAGGCCCTCGTCAACCCCATGGATGCGGGCCGGAAGCGGCGATTCTTCGATCTCCTCGTCGCTCTCGGGTTGAAGGAGATCGAGGTCGGATTCCCGTCGGCCTCGAAGACGGACTTCGACTTCGTGCGGACGCTCGTCGAGCAGGAGCTGATCCCCGCCGACGTCACCATCGCAGTCCTCACGCAGGCGCGCCCCGAGTTGATCGATCGCACCTACGAGGCCATCGAGGGCGCGCGGCGGGCGATCGTCCATCTCTACAACTCGACCTCTGCCACCCAGCGGCGCGTCGTCTTCCGGCTCGATCGCGAGGGGATCACCGAGCTCGCAGTGCGGGGAACGGCATTGTGCAAGCTGCGCGCCGCGGAGACTGCGACCGAGATCGTGTTCCAGTACTCGCCCGAGAGCTTCCATCACACCGAGCTGGATTACGCGCTCGAGATCTGCGAGCGCGTGGCGGCAGAGTGGGCGCCGACGCCGGCGGAGAAGATGATCGTCAACCTGCCGACGACGGTCGAGCAGTTCCCGCCGAACGTCTATGCCGATCGAATGGAGTGGTTTGGACGCCACTTCTCGTTCCGCGACTCCTCGATCCTGTCGGTGCATCCGCACAACGATCGAGGTACCGCGGTCGCGACGGCCGAGTTGGGGCTGATGGCCGGCGCCGAGCGGGTCGAAGGCACCCTGTTCGGCAACGGGGAGCGCACGGGGAACGTCGACATCGTCACGATCGCCTTGAACCTGCTCACCCAGGGGGTCGACCCGGAGCTCGACCTGTCCCAGATAGACGAGACGCGGACGATCGTGGAGGAATGCAACGAGTTGCCGGTGCATCCTCGCCACCCCTACGCCGGCGAACTCGTCTACACGGCGTTCTCTGGTTCCCATCAGGACGCGATCAAGAAGGGGATGGACGCGCAGGAGCGGTCGGGTTCACTGGTGTGGGACGTGCCGTACCTGTCGATCGATCCCAAGGACGTGGGGCGGAGCTACGAGGCGATCATCCGCGTCAACTCGCAGTCGGGCAAGGGCGGCGTCGCCTACCTGTTGGCCACCGACCACAATCTCGAGCTCCCGCGCGGCCTTCAGGTCGACTTCGCCCGCCGCGTGCAGCAGATCACCGACGCGCGTGGGGGAGAGCTGACGAGCGGCGAGCTGATGGACGCTTTCACTCGTCAGTACCTCGACCACCAGCAGCCGTACGAGTTGCTCGCCTATACGCATTCGAGCGAGGAGGACTCCGACCAGATCGCCGCGAGAATCCGGGTCGAGGGCGAGGAGCGCGTGATCGAAGGCGAAGGGAGCGGGCCGCTCGCCGCCCTCGTCGATGCGTTCGCGAAGGCCTTCGGGATCGACATCTCGATTCGCGACTACCACGAGCACGCCATGGCGGCGAACGTCGATGCGGAGGCCGCCGCCTATGTCGAGGCCGACGTGAACGGCGAGGCGCTGTGGGGCGTCGGCGTCCACGGGTCGATCCTGACGGCGTCGCTCAGGGCGATCGTCAACGCTGTCAACCGGGAGGAGTCGGTGCGGCAGGCCGCGGCGGTAGCGTTTCGAGCTCGCTGAGTGGCTCCGGTGCAAGCCGCGTGAGCAGGGCCTGTGTGGATGGAGGCAGTCGTGCGAGAGTCGCCGCGCGGATCCCGGATCGCCACCGCGGCCAACGGATTCCGACGACGATCAGGAGAATGCCGGCCAGCGCCATCAGCGGCGGAGCGTTCCGGCCGAGCAGGCCGAGCGAGGAGATGACCGCCACGACGACGCCGACGGCGCCGACCACGGCGAAGCTCAGGTGGCGCACGAACGCCGAGATGAACAGCAACGTGGCGCCGATGACCCCGACGAGTGCGTAGCCGGGCACCGTCATCGGGACGATGACCATGACCGAGCCGCCGGCCCCCAGCAGGCCGACTCCGTGGGCGAATCCTGCCTCCGTACGCCTGCGCGCGACGTCGAAGACGAAACCCAGGGCGACCCACGCAAGCCCGACGGGCAGCGCGAAGGCGGCTCGTCCGCGCTCGCCGAGATCGTTGCTGAAGATCACCTCGCCGAGGTCGACGGAGAGCGTTCCGAGCGCGAGCGCGGCCGGCGCAAAGAGGAGGGGGGTCGGACGGACGCGGAGCAGCACGAGCGTGGCGACCAGCACGGTGGCGGTGATCGCAGTGAGCCCGTTGTGGATGTGCTCGATTTGGCTCGCACCCTCCGGCCAGACGCCCGTGAGCTCGAGGGTCGCGTAGGCACAGAGGCCGGCCCACCCGACAGCGACCGTGCTCAGCGCCCCGGCCGGCCAGATCAGGCCGCGGCCGCGAAAGACCTCGGCAGCCGCAAGATAGAACCCGATCAGGGCGAGCGCGACGGCGAGCACTCCGCCCGCTCCGAGGTCGTCCCAGTAGAGGCCGATCGACGCGGCGCAGGCAGCGGTGATGAGGAGGAAGCCGAGGTAGAGAGCGATTACCGGGCCGAGGCCGAGGATCCGGGCCCGGGTCGGCTCGGGTGGCTCCGATCCGGTCAACTCGCTCCACAGCTGCCGGATCTCGGCCTCGCTTCGGCCCCGAGCCAGGCGGCGCTCGAACTCCCCGAACGTGCACTCCAGCCGTCGCCGCCGGCCAGTGGCCGGATCCTGGCGTGCGCCCATCGAGCCTCCTTCATCGATCGCGCATAGGCACATCAGAGCAAAGTCGATGGCGGCGCGCATCCGGGTTTCGCACGGTCTGTGTTGCGGAGCTCCCGTCACGGGCCCCGTGGCGCGATCCAGGCCGCGCCGACCGCCGCTATACTCGGGCCGTTACGCGGATGTAGCTCAGTTGGCTAGAGCGTCTGCTTGCCATGCAGAAGGTCGAGGGTTCGAGTCCCTTCATCCGCTTGACGAGAGCCCCGCCCAGAGCGGGGTTTTTGTTGCCCGGGCCGATTCGGAAGGTGGGGTCTGCCAGTGAACTGCCACCGAAAATGAAAGCAGTCTTCTGATCCTGGGTCGTTCGACGACTTTGTCGGTTGCGAACAGCTTCGTGACTGTCCGGGTTGATTCGAAGTATCGGCTTCGCTCCGGCACCGCAACCCGGAGAGAGCTGAGCGCCGGACGCAGGGCTACCTCCGAGGGCGTTCGACCCTGCCGACCTCGCGCGCATTGACACTTTCGGCACAAAATCGTACTGTCGGGAGCACAGCGGGTCGAGTCGCGCCCATACGCCCTCCTGAGGCAGCCGCGCTTGCAGTGGTCTTTGCGACGCCAAGCCCCTCTCTCGCTGCGCACCACTCTGGCTCCAGCCTGGGGCCCGGGAACGCAAGGGAGGCGAACTCATGCATCGAAAGCGACTCTTGTTGGCTCTTGTCGGCGTGGTGGCCGCGCTTGTGACATTGATCGCAGGTCCGGCCAGCGCAGCTAAACCGGGCGGTGCGTTCACACTGACAAGTTCCGCGTTTATAGACGGCGGCACGTTCCCGTCGGTCAACCACGCGACGTTCTGTTCCGCTGACGGCACGAACACGAGACCACCGCTCTCCTGGAGCGGTGCTCCCAAGGGCACGAAGTCGTTCGCAATCGTGCTGGACGACCGGTTCGATCTCCCTGAACCCAGCCTCTTCACGCACTGGATCACCTGGAACATCGCCGCCGGGCGGACGACGATCGGGCCGGGGAGGAGCGGCCGGAGCGTCGGCGCGAACGACCTCCTCGACTTTGGATTCCCGCCCGAGACCGACCCCTCAGGCTTCCCCTGGGGCTATCTCGACTACTTCGGCCCCTGCCCACCATCCGGCACCGGGGTGCACAACTACACGTTCCATCTCTACGCCCTCTCGGCGAGGCTCGATCTCCCGGCCGGAGCGCCGAGGGCGGACTTCTTCGCGGCGATGCAACCCGTGCTCTTGGCGGAGACGACGCTGTTCGGCATCGTGGACGCCGGGCCACCCGGGCCATAGGCGGCGCAGAACTTGGATGACCGGTTTGGAGGAAGGCCCGCTCAAGTGGGCCTTCCTCATTCCCGGCTCGCGGATGCCAGTGTTCGATCGCTTCGTTCGCGTGAAGAAAGCCCCCGGGTTCCGGGGGCTTTCTCGTCAAGTGGGTGAAGGATGATCTCGCGGGCTGGCCGCGAGGACGGTCAGGACTTGCGGTCGGCGGCGTTCTCGACCTCGCCGCGCCAGGCACCGCTCGCCTCGCCGCGACCCTCGATCAGCTCTTTGAAGCGCTTCAGGTCGCCCTGCACGCGACGGCTGTCCGCCCCGACCATTGCCCCCGCCGACTCGACCATGCCGTCGGGCTCCCAGTCCATCTGGACTGCCACCCGCGAGTTCTTCTCGTCGATCTGGTGAAAGGTGACGACGCCTGCGTTCTCGCGCCCCTCGATCGCCTTCCACGCCACCCTGTGGTCGGGGTGCTGCTCGGTGATCTCTGCGCGCCACTGCTCCTTCTTGCCGCCGATCTCTGCCGACCAGAGAAGGTGCTTGTCGTCGACCTGCTCGACACGCTCGATGCCCTCCATGAATTGGGGGAACTCCTCGAACTGCGTCCACTGGTTGTACGCAGTGGTGACGGGCACCTCGACGTCGATCGTCTCTTCGATCCGGGCCATGGGGCAACTCCTTCTTTGGGTGAGCTTAGGTCGTACCCGGTCGAGGACGATCGGAAACAGCGAGGTGTGAAACGGGGCGGCGTGACTCGTCGTCCGCCCCGCGGTGTAACAATGGGTACCGCAGTGTCGGAGTTCTCAAGGAGGAGGCGAGAATGGCTCGCGGAGACGGCGGCAACATGGGTGGTATCGGCGTTGGCGGCATCCTCGTAGTCGTTGGAATCATCGTGGCGATCGCCTGGAGCTTCTGGCTGGGCCTGATCATCGCCCTGGTCGGGTTGATCGCCTTCGGCGGCTTCGCCAAGGGGAAGTGGTACTAGGTCGTGTAGGTCAGCACTCGAGTGGCAAATCGGTGAGAGGCAGACAGTTCCGGGCCGGCCGCGGAGAGGCGTAACGGCTCGGCCGGAGCACGGCTCCCCTCGAGTGCTGACGTCGAGCGGCCGTGGACGAGGCTTCAGCGGCTGGTGAGGCAGGCGTCCACGCCGAAGGAGCGCGTGTTGTTCCCCTCGCTGCTCTCGTCGATCTGGGAGAGAGAGTCGCCACGGGCCTCAGACGTTCCGGTCGTGCAAGCCCTCGCTATGAAACCCTGTCCGGAATGCGCCCACGACGAGGGCGGGACCACCGGGGCGGAGGACGACGCTCGGGCCTCAGGTCGTAGAAGGGCGCGTTCGCTTCAGCCGTTCGCGCAACGCCGTTCCCTGCGCCGCTGCGGCCAGTGGTTCCGGCGTCTCACGACTCTCGACCCTGGCGTTCCAGAGATCGACCTGCAGCCGATCGATCTCGTCGATCAGCACCGTGATCGCCTTGCCCGCGGCGCGCAGCTCCTCGCGGCTGTCGAAGGCGAGCCCCGAGCCCCAGCCGCGCAGGACTTCGAGCCGCTCCTCGTCCAGACGATTGACCATTCCGCCAGCCTACGCCACCTCGGCGCGAGGATTCCAGCCCATCCGCGGGGGATCTCTCCGCTCTTTGGGAGAGGTTTGTGAGCCGAGCGCCGCTTCCCGCCGCGGCCGGGGGCGCTGGAGTGGCGTCAGCGTTTGCGCCAGAGTCGGCGGATGTAGAGACCGAACCCCGCCGCGATCGCAATTGTCGTGATCGCGACAGACCACTGGCCACCGGCGAGACTCGCCGCGGCTATCCCGAGCAGAAGCACGAAGTACACGATGAACCAGAACCGGGTACGACGGCGCCAGGCACGCCGGCTCTCGCTCGCGGTGGCAGGTCGTGAGCCGGCGCGCCGGTTGCGAGGCTGGTCTGCCATGTGCAACGAGACGGTACCGGCGGGCGCGGATACCACGTGCGCATCCTCGACCGCGCCGGCTGCCGGGACGCAGATCTAGATGAACCGCGCGCCGATCGTCACCCACGAGGCCCGGGCCTCGCCCGGGTCGAGCAGCGGCATCTGGCCGGCCGCGATGTCGTGGGCTCGTCCGAGCACCGAGCAGTTGGCCGGTTCGAGCGCAAGCGCGTACGCTCCGGCCGCCGGTTGCACCCATTGCCAGAGTCGCGGCAGCGACGCGAGCACGGTCAGCTCGACTCCCAACCGCGGGCTCGTCAGTCGCGCCCACGAGGCCCCGACGTGCTCGAAGACCCGTTCCGGAGCGTCGCTGGCGGCCTCCGGCGGCGTGTCCCAGGTTGCGGAGCCTGCTGCCGCGTCGGAATCGCGCGGGACAATCTCGTCAGCGTCGGTTTCGAGAAAGGCGTCCCCGTCCCAGAGCGGCGGGCCGATGTTGACGTGATAGAGCAGCGGTGCCGCGGCCGTCCAAGGCGAGTCGTTGACGATGCGATCGTTGATCCGCACGAGCCCCTGGCCGACCGCTGTCACGATCCGGCGCGAGAGCGTGAACGGCGGATCCACCACGGTCGCCGTAACGACGACCTCGGCCGCCGACCGCTCGACGTGGAGATCGGCGGCGGGACGCGCGGTGTAGGTGCCGTGCAGCCCGTGACCCTCGGCCGGGGCACCGACGTTCGAGAGCCCGCACGTCGTCACAAGGCCACCGCCCCAGACGTCCCGCCAGCGATCTCCGACGAGCTCCTCGGCCTCGGGAGGGGAGCACTCGCCGACGGGTGAGATCCACGCCAGTGGAATGCCGCCGAACCAGGCCGCACCGAGATCGAGACCGCGATCGGGCAGGATGCGGAGGTCGATCCCGTCCCACACCCGGATGTCGACAGCGCGGGTGCCGAGAGCAGGGCCGTCGGCGACCACGGAGACGACCGCGGTCGCCAGCTGGTCCGTGTTCGAGAGCTTTGCCGCGGCGACATCCATGGCTAGGTACGCGCGTGGCCGACCGAGCCGTTGATCGTCAGCCCGCCGTCGACGAGCAACTCGTGACCCGTCACGTAGCGCGATGCGTCGGAGGCGAGGAAGACCGCCGCGTCGCCGATCTCGGCCGGCGCCGCAATGTGGCCGAGCGCAATCCGCTTCTCGTAGGCGGCGCGCACCTCGGGTGTGTACGAGGTGGTGTTGAGGGGTGTGTCGGTGGCACCCGGTGCCAGCGCGTTGACGGTGATCCCGTGCGGGGCGAGCTCGAGCGCGAGCGTGCGCGTCAGCCCGACGATGCCGCCCTTCGCGGTGATGTAGGCCGAGAGGTCGGTCAGCGGCTGGACATCCGCGGCCGAGCTGATATTGACGATCCGGCCACCGCCGGCCCCGACCATGTGCCGCGCCGCGGCGCGGCAGCCCCAGACGTACCCGAACAGGTTGACGTCGAGCAGATCACGCCAGTCGGCGTCGGTCGTCTCCAGGAACGGCTTCACGAGGGGCCGACCGGCGTTGTTGACCCACACGTCGAGGCGTCCGAAGGCCTCGACCGCCGCGTCGGCCGCGCGCTCGTGATCGGCCGGCGTACTCGTGTCGCCGACGAGTTGGAGCGAGCGGCGGCCGAGGTCGGAAACAGCCGCAGCGGTCTCAGCACCTTCGTCCAGCGAGAGCCCCACGACGTCTGCCCCCGCGCGGGCGAGGGCGACCGCGATCGCCTGGCCGATCCCGCTCGAGGCTCCGGTGACGACCGCGCACCGGCCGGTGAGTTCGAAGGCCGTCATGGACAGCGCCGGGTAGGTCGTTGCCGATCCAGGTCTCCGACGCTACCAGTGGCCTGACGGTGATTCAATCTGCGAAGCGAGGTAGGCTCAGCTCGTGAGACTCGGTGTCGCTGCCGCGGTCGTCGACGGCTTGCTGGTTCGAGGTGACGTCGAGATCGACGAGGGTCGAATCGCCGCTGTCGGCCTTTCCGGTGGTGGTTCTGGCGTCGCCGTACCCGGGCTGGTCGACCTGCAGGTCAATGGCTACCGCGGCGTCGACGTCCTCAACGCCACGTCGGCCGACCTCGAGCGGCTGGGGACGGAGCTTGCCCGGACAGGCGTCCTCTGGTACCAGCCGACCCTCGTCAGCGCACCGCCGGACTTGACGCGTCTCGCCCTGGCCACGATCGGGGGCGTGACGGAGGGTGACGGCGCACGGATCCTCGGGGCCCACCTGGAAGGGCCGTTCCTCAGCCGCCTTCGAGCGGGCGCCCATCCGGTCGCACAGCTCCGCGAACCGGATCTCGACCTCCTGGCGTCCTTCCTCGTCGCGGGCTGCTCGGTGTCCATGGTCACGCTGGCTCCTGAGCTCGCTCGCGCCGGCGAGCTCGTCGACGTGCTCGCCTCCCGAGGGATCACCGTCTCGCTCGGTCATACGGACGCGACTGCCCCGGTCGCACAGGCAGCCTTCGATCAAGGTGCGCGGTCCGTGACGCACCTGTTCAACGCCATGCGACCGTTCGGCCCCCGCGATCCCGGGGTCTCCGGCGCCGCGCTGGCGCGCGCCGAGATCGTCGTCCAGCTCATCGCCGACGGGGTGCACCTCGCTCCGGAGGCGATCCTGGCCGTGTGGCGGGCAGCACGCGGGCGAATGGCCCTCGTCTCGGACTCGACCGCCGCCGGCGGCCAGGGCGACGGTGTCTTTCAGCTCGGCACGGTCGACGTGACGGTCGAGGCGGGCGTAGCCCGGCTCGAGGACGGAACCCTGGCGGGCGGGGTACGACCGCTGGCATGGGGCCTTCGCATGCTGATCGAGCTCGGGATCCCGATCGTGGAGGCGATCGACGCCGTCACGCGGACCCCCGCGCGTCTCGTCGGCCGGGAGGACATCGCCGTGTTGCGCCCGGGTGCGCGGGCCGATCTCGTCGTGCTCGACGACGAGTTCGCCGTCAGGTCGACCCTGCTCGGAGGCGTCCTCCTCTAGCCGGACGCGCTTTTCAGGTCGGCGACGCTCGCGGCGAGGATGAGCTTGAAGGCGCTCCTTCCCGCGGAGGCCGGAGCGCGGTCTCCGGTCGGTCTGAAGCCCGCCCGCTCGTACAGAGTCCGCGCGGGGGCGTTGGCCTCCTGCACGAAGAGCACGACTCTCGCCGCTCCACGCATCTCCGTCCACTCTGCGACGGCCCGAATCAGGTCGCGAGCGATTCCCCGTCCCCTCGACCCTGGATCGACCCACATCGAGATCAGCTGCACCTCGAGTTGGTTGACGCGCGCGAACGCGCCGACGACACCGTGCCAGCGGCCGTCTTCCTCCGCGACCAGCAGCGTCTTCTGGACTCCGGCAGCCGCGTCGGCGACCCAGGACTGCCAGGTGCTCTCGGGCTCGCGCACCATGTCCTCGTAGCGCGTGGCGAAGAAGTCGGCGTCGTCGCGCAGCATGCGGAGCCGAGTGGCACGCCACTGGCGCCATTCGTCCTCACGGATCCGTCGGATCGCGATGGGAGAGGCGTCAGCCATCAACGGGTGCGGCGCGGAAGGCGCCGGGCCTCCGCAGTTGCGGTCTGTCGCGGGGTGGGGAGGGAGACGGGCGGCGGCGTGAGCTCGATCACGCGGTTGAGGCTAGCGATCCTGCGGGGAGCACTCGGCTGTCGTCCCCTCGCAGCAGCCGACCTTGAAGTGGCACCGCGGACACTGGAGGGTCGCGTGTCGCCACTCCATGCCGGTTCCACACCGCCAGCACGGCTCGGCTGCCGTCGCCGACTCAGAGACCGCAGTCGCAGAGGCGGGCATGGAGGCCGGCAAGGGGGTCGGCAAGGAGGTCGTCGGGAAGTCGCCCATCAGAGGCCGGAGCATAGAGGTGCTCCCTGACGACGACCTCCTCGCGTTCGCCCCGATCGAGCTAGGTGGACGCCTCCCATGCGACCTCGTAGACATCGAGGGATGTCCTTTGGCCTCGCACCTCCACGGGGATCTCGTCGCCCATCGAGGCGAATCGTGCCTCGGCTGCGTCGAGCGCCTCGCGGCTGTCGAAGAAGGTGACGAACAGGTGACGATTGCTGGCGGGGTCGTTGAGGAGCATTCCGCTGGTGATGCCCTCCGGCAGGTTCAACGTGCCGGAGGCCCGGGCCTCCTCGTTGCGTTCACGGAGCTTGTCGATGTCGCCACCCTCGAACGACGCGATGCGCGCGAACATAGCTTCCTCCTTCGTCGTGGTGCCACAAGAATCTCCGACGATCGTCCCGATGTCGAGGTCGAGGTCAATCGATGAGTCCCTGGAGACGGTCGAGGAGGTCGAGGTAGAGCCACGGGGGCACTCGGGTCGCCAGAGCCCGGACGACCGTGGCGACGAACCCCGGGATGTCTCCTGCCTCGGCGGCGTCGTCGATCCCCTCTCCCAGCGCAGAGGAAAGCGCCTTTTCGGCGTGAGAGCGAGAGACGCCGTTCCGGGCCGCGAAACGCTCGAACGAGGCGCGGTCCCGCAGCGAGAGCACGAGCGCCTCGCGCGAGACTCCGAGCTCGCACGCGGTCCCGTCGACCGTGACGAGCAGGATGCGCTCCAGCACGGCCGACGTCCCGCCACCCGAGCCCAGCTCGCGCTGGGCGCAGGGGTCGGCGACGGGCGTCGGCTCGTAGCGGCCGCCGCCGAGAGCGACGTAGAGCGCGAGCACTGCGGCGGCTGCCGCCATGGCCGCGAGGACGGGCGCGAATCGCCTCATCGTCTCCTCCGCAGGCCGGGTATCAGAGCCGCGAGCGCGGCGAGCGCGAGGGCGGCCGCGAGCGCGAACGGGATCGAGAAGGCGTCGGTGACGGCGCGGTCGAGCTCCTCCTCGAGGTTGTCGCGGAGAAGCCGGTAGGGCTCGGTCGCCGGCCGCTCCCGGAACGCTTCGGCAATGTCGGGAAGCGAGCCGTCGGCGCGATCGACCTGGTCGAGCACCGCCTGCGCGACCCTGAGCTTGTCGAGCGGTGGGATCGAGCTGTCGAGCACGGCCGCCGTGCCGGCGTTGAGTGCGCGTTGCTTGTTGTCGTCAAGCGCGGAGGCGAGCAGGGGCGCGAGCAGCACGAGGCCGAGGACGACTCCCGCATGGCGAGCCGCGATCGTCCAACCGCCCTGGACGATCTGCTCGGGCTGCTCACTGAGGGCCCACTCGGTCAGTGCCGGAACGGCGAGCCCGAGGCCGCCGCCCACGAGAAGCTGCGGCAGGATCGTCCAGCCCCAGCCTGCGCCCGGCAGCAGGGCGAGAGCACCCAGACCGCCCGCCACGAGCAGCACTCCCGCTCCGGCCCGCGTGCGCACGCCGCCGGCTTTCGGAGCCAGGCGGGCCGAGGCGATCGCGGCGAGAGGCATGATCGTGACCACGATCCCGGCCCACGCGGGAGGCAGGCTCCACCCGTCCACCAGCAGGAGGACGACGAGAAACAGCGCGGCCACGAGACCGCCAGAGAGGAAGAGGAGACCGACATTGGCGCCGAGGTTCGGCCGCCCGGACGGTCGCGGCAGCCGGTGCGCCGTCAGGCCGCGGACCGCGATCAGGGTCGCGACTGCCACGGGCGCCTGGGCGAGGAAGATCGACTCCCAGCCGAGTGCCTGCGTGAGGATTCCCCCGGCGGCGGGCCCGACTGCTGCGCCGAGCACCCCTGCGACGACCCAGATACGCAGCGCGCGCGGCGAGTCGCCCTCGATCTCGCTGAGCAGGTCGAGCGCCGACGTCACGATCAGCGCGCCACCCACGGCCTGGACGCAGCGACCTCCGATCAGGAGCTCGAACGTCGGTGCGAGACCACAGACGACGGATGCGAACGTGAAGACCGCGATGCCGGCAACGAACGTCGGCAGGGGCCGACGCCGCGCGAGCAGCGCCGCCGGAACCGCGAGCACGGCGAGGACTGCGTTGTAGGAGGTGAGCACCCAGGCGACGGTCGTAATCTCGACGTCGAAGTCGCGCAGGATGTCGGGCAACGCCAATGTGACGACCGACGAGTCGGCCAGGGCGAGGCCGATCGCGAGCCCGAGCAGTATCGACCGGCGCTGCACGGTCCGATTCTAGGGAGGCGCCGGTACGTCGCCTGCTTTCGGGGTCTCGGTGTCAGCGAGTGTGGAGACCCGGAAACCAAGGCGACGAGCGGATTCGAACCGCTGTACGAGGCTTTGCAGGCCTCTGCCTAACCACTCGGCCACGTCGCCAGACCGCAAGCATCCTAGCCGTGGCCCGGGAGCGACCTCCTGTCGGCTCGCTTGACACCCGAACGCCACGATCAGCACAATGAAGGATGCACCCTGTTTCTGAGATCCTCGGCGGGAAGAGCCGCGATGTGGTCTCGATCGACGGCGACGAGAACGTCTTCGAAGCGGTCAAGGCGATGGTGGCGGCGAACGTCGGCGCCCTGCTCGTCACCGACGACTCGGGCATCGCGGGCATCTTCACCGAGCGCGACTACCTCCGGCGGATCGCGGTCGAGGGCCGACGTTCGCGTGACACCCTCGTCCGCGACGTGATGTCGTCACCGGTGGTCTGCATCACGCCGGAGACGAACGTCGACGAGACGATGGCGATGATGACCGACCGGCGCATCCGTCACGTCCCGGTCGTCGAGGGCGGTGAGATCGTCGGGATGATCTCGATCGGCGACCTCGTCAAGTTCACCTCGCAGCAGCAGCATTTCCAGATCCAGTACCTGACCGACTACATCACTGCCCGGTGACGCTCACGGCAGCGGGATCTCGGGGACGGCGACACAGCCGAGGCGCTCCAGGATGGCGTCGCTCTCCGACCGAAGCGCGGCGGCGTCCTCATGACCGACCGCGGCCAGCGCCTGAAGGGCGAGGCCGACCTCGAACTCGGCGTTGACCTCGCGCGCGAGTCGCAGGCTCTCGGACAGATGATGCATGGCCGCCTCGCGGTCGCCTTTCTGGGCCAGCGCGAGCCCCGTCACCCGCTCGATCAGTGCCTCCAGGCCTCCGACCGGCGTCTTCCGCGCGCGCTCGCGACATTCGGCGACGAGCGCCAGCGCGCCATCCGGTGAGCTTTCGAGCACGAGGCACTCTGCCCGGCGTGCCATGCCCTCGAGCACGAACCGTTCCGCCGCGAGCTCCTCGAAGATGGCGAGCGCTTCCTCGAAATGCGCGTGCGCATCCTCGAAGCGGCCGTCGCGGGCCGCGGCGCGACCGAGGTTCGAGAGAGCCGCGCCCGCCCCGAACGGCCAACCCGCGGCACGGCACGCGCGGAGGAAGACGTCGAACGCCACGACGGCCTCGTCGAGCCGCCCCTGGTCGGAGAGGATCTCGCCCTCGTTGTTCACCTGGATCGCACCGCCGATCACGTCCCCCGACCGCTCCTTCGCCTCGCGGCTCTCCGCGTAGTAGCGCGCCGATTCGTCCCACTGTCCGACGTAGTACGCGTGGATGCCGAGGTTGCTGAGGACGACTCCGAGCCCGCGCATGTCGCCGAGCTCCTCGTAGATCGGGCGCGCGAGCTCGAGGTAACGAAGCCCTTCGGAGCTGCCGCGATCGGTGAGCGCTGCGTCGAGGAGATAGTAGGCGTGGGCCAGCGTGCTGCGATCGCCGGCCTCCTCCGCGTCGGCGACAGCCTCCTCGAGCCACCGCACGGCGTCCTCGGTGTTCGTGCGGCGGTAGTTGATGCCGCCCGTCGAGAGCTTGATCGATGCGCGGACGCTCCCCGCCTCGGCGCCGGCCGCGCCGAATGCGTCGAGGCGCGCGAGCCCCTCGGCGCAAGCCGCGAGCGCCTCGTCGTAGCGGCCCATTAGTTCGAGCGTCGCCGCCTGCTTGCCCAGGAGGCGCGCATCGAGCACCGCATCGTCGGGCCCGAGCGCCGCCCGGGCGGCAGAAAGCGCGTTGTAGGCGCGCTCGTAGGCGGCGAACCGCTCGCAGACGTCACCGAGCGACTCGTTGATCCGAGCGATCTCGCTGACCGGCAGATCGGGCAGCTCGGCCGCGGCGGCGAGCGCACGCTCGTACAGCTCGGCAGCGACGACGTTCGCGAAGCCCGCCTCCGCCCGCTCTCCTGCCAGCACGGAGTACCGCCAGGACCGGTCGTAGGAGCCGGCCTCGTGAAAGTGGAGCGAGAGCAACGCGGCTTCCTCTTCCGCCCGGCTCCCGAGCTTGGCCTCGAGCGCTGTCCCGACGCGCCCGTGGATGTCGCGACGACGGCTGAACGACAGGCCTTCGTAGGCCGTCGCGCGGACCAGGTCGTGGCGGAACGCCAGCACCGACTCGTCCCGCCGCACCACGAACTCCTCGAGCGCGGCCCAGCGGCCGCTGTCGCCGGCGTCGGCGACCTCTGCCGCCAGCACCTCGCCGAGCAGCCCGAGGTCGAACGACGGGCCGATCACCGAGGCGTAGCGAAGCAGAACCTTGTCGGACGGATCGAGGGTGTCGATGCGCGTCGTCAGGAGGCTCTCGACCGTGTCGGGGAGCGTCTCGACCCTCTGGCCCGCGCGCGCGGCCGTGACGAGCTCACGGACGAACAGCGGGTTGCCGCCCGAGCGCGCGACCAGCCGGTCGACGTCGGCCTGGGAGAGCGCCAGCTCCGCTGCGATCTCGAGCGTGAGGCTAGCCGCGAAGTCGTCTCCGAGTGGGGCCAGCTCCACCTTGACCGTGTGCGCCGCCTCCGCCTTTGCGAACGGGTCGACGCCGGGTCGCGTCGTCACGACCAGCAGCCATCTGCGCTCACCGGGCCGGTCGACGAGGTGCCGGAGGAGAAATTCGGAGGCGTCGTCGAGCCAGTGTGCGTCCTCGACCACGATCAGCGTCGGGTTCGTGAGCAGGCGGTCGAGGAACGCCTCCACCGTGAGATGGATCCGTGTGCGGCTGGCCTCCGCATCGAGGCTCGACGCCTCGGGTGTCGGCTCGGCGTCGGCACCGATCGGGATCGACAGAAGCGGCAGCCAGGGAGCGAGATCCGGGAGCTCTGCGCCGACGAGGGCCGCCAGGTCGGCTCCCGCCTCCTCGCGCGAGCGATCCGATGGGATGCCTGCGACCTGGCGTAGGAGCGTGCGAAATGCGCTGTAGGGCTCGGCAGTCGAGTACGGGTCGGTCGCCGCCTCGAGCCGCTCGAAGCCGAGGTCGTCCGCGAGGTGGCGCAGCTCGCTGACGAGCCGGGACTTGCCGATCCCCGGCGGGCCGACCAGCTCCACCACGTGCTGGCGGGCGGCCCGCGCTTCGGCGAGCGCGTCGGCCAGCAGGCGCAGCTCCCTCTCGCGGCCGACCAGCGATCCCGCGAGCGCGTGGTCGGTCTCGCGTGTTCCGAGCGGCGCCCCCACGACGTGAGCCTCGATCTCGAGCGCCTTCCCCTTCACGCGGAGCATCCGGACGTCGGTCGAGTAGAGGGTGCGGGCCCGGTCGAGCACTGCGGCGGTTGTCAGGATCTCGCCGGCCTCCGCCTTTCCGCACAACCGCGCCGCCAGGTTGACGGTGTCGCCCATGACGGCGTACGTCCGCCTCGTCGCGGCGCCGATGTCGCCGGTGAACACGTGCCCACGATTGACCCCGGCGCGCAGCGTCAGGTCCGGGCAGGCGGCGATCACCTCGCGGAGCGCCCGGATCATCCCTTCCTCGTCGTCGCCGGATGTAGCCGGGGCCCCGGCTGTGAGGTACAGCTTGACGGCGTCGACGTCGATGTCGGACTCGAGCCAGGTGATTCCGAAAGCCGCGCAAGCTTTCCCCGCGGCCTCGGCGACCCGGTCGATGCGTGCGAGCACCTCTGCGGCGCCGACGGTGGCGATCACGGAGTCGGTGCCCGAGAGCTTGAGGAATGCGACGGTCACCTGCCGGTGCTCGGCCTCGCCGCTCGAGACCGCGAGGTGATCCCGGAGCGGCCCTGGTACGTACTCGTCCAGATTGCGACCGGGCACGGCCGGAGGTGGCGGGATCGTACTCGCCCCCGGTTCAAGCCTGATCATCAGGAGGGCGTCGTCCTTGTGCTCGCCGACCCAGGCCGGGTCGACCAGTGAGGCGGTCTCGGCGCTGAGCACGATTTCGCCTGCCGACGCGAGATCCTCGAGCTCGAACACGCGGGTGGCGGCCGGTCCCGCGACGAGGAGCTCTCGATGGGGCGTTTCGGTGAGGAAGAGATGGCAATCGGAGGAGTGGACGCCGACGGACATGCGGAGCTCGACGGTTCCGAGCGACGTCTCCTGGGTCCCGACCTGCTCGATCGTCCACTGCATGTCCGACGCGGCACCGCACGCACGCTCCGCGTGTCGCTCGCCGACGAAGAGCAGCAGCAGCGCGTCGCCGCGGAACTTGAGCACATCGCCACCGTGCCGTTCGGCGGCCGAGATGAGCGCATCGAAGACGCCGGAGATGCGAGTGACGAGCTCCTCCGCCCCTTCCTTCCCCTTGGCCTGCAGGCGCTCGGCGAGCGCTGTGAAGCCGGAGATGTCGACGGAGACGAGCGATCCGTGGAGCACGCGGCAGCGCGAGCGGTCGGCCTCGTCGCTCCAGCTACGAACGAGCCGGGGGAGGTACGGCGCCAGCCGGGCGGTGTTCTCCGTCGTGGTCGTCACGGCCTCAGCATGGCGCGTCGATCGACGCAGGGGAAGCCGACAACGGAATCTGGGTGAGACACGCGGCCACGGAGAGGGACGAGACCTAGCCTTTCGGAGGGGTTGCGATTGCAGTCACCAGTTTCCTATAGTCGAGCCTGGATTGGGGGAGACAACGTCAGCAGAGGGGTCTGCGGCGGTGGGCACGTCTAGGCGTGCTGATCGTCGTGGCTGGGCTTGCCGTATTCGCGGTGCCGCAGGCGTTCGCCGACACCGTGACGCTCTCGCCCGCTGCGGACACGTTCGTGCAGGCCGGGCAGCCTGGCGTTGCCTACGGCAGCCTGCCGTCGTTCGACGTGTATGGCGGGACGAACAACTATCCGTGCCCAACCGTCAACGGCGATCCCTGCACCGCAGGACCGGCATACGGCTTGCTTCGATTCGATCTGGGCTCGATTCCGCCAGGCAGCACGATCACGGGCGTGCAGCTGAAATTGGGCCAGTCCACGGGATTTGCCGAGGATGGCGATCAGGGCCATCACGTGATCTTCCTCGGCGACGACACCTGGGACGAGGGCAGTACGGCGTGGAACAATCGGCCGAACGACGGGATTTTCCCGCTGACGGCGTCGACGTCGCTGCCGCCTGCATCACTACTCGGCACGGCGTTGATCGATGTCCAGTTACCCGGTCAGAATCTCACGACGGTCTATACGTTCCCGAGCGCAGACACGTCGGTGAAATCTGCGACGCAGGCGCAAACGGACTTCACGGCGGCGGTGCAGAGCGAGTTTGGTGGAGACGGGATGCTCTCGCTCGAGATCTTCAATCCTTTCAACTGTGGCACGGGTGGGGGCTGCGTCCATGCGAACGCGGGTTACTGGGCGCGCTACAACTCGCGAGAAGCATCCGTGATGCTGCAACGGCCGGAGCTCATCGTCACCTACGCGCCCGCCTCTGTCACCGGGTCCGTGTTCACCGTCAACACCACCGACGACCACGACCCCGAGGCCTGCGACACGGACGACTGCACCCTCAGAGAGGCGCTCGAGGACGCCGAGCCCGGCGACACCGTCGCCTTCGACATCCCCGGCGGCGGCCCGCACACGATCTCGCTCGACGAGACCCTCGGCAGCCTGCCCACCTTCTACGGGGCCCTCCTCGACGGCTGGTCTCAGGGTGGAGCGTCGTACACCGGGCCGCCGCTGATCGAGATCGACGGCGCGGATGCCGGCACCGGCACGGACGGCCTGACGGTCGGTACGAGCCAACGCGGTCGTCCGCGGCCTCGTGATCGGTGGCTTCGACGGGTACGGCGTCTACGTCGATGATGACGGCGTCGAGTTGTATGGGAACTACATCGGCACGGACGCCTCGGGCACGCAGGCCCATGCGAATGCGTCAGGCGGCGTCTACGTCAACGACAACAACGATGTCGTGATCGGCGGGCCCGGTGACGGTCAGGGCAACGTGATCTCGGGGAACGGCGGTCACGGCATCGAGATGCCGCCCGCCTACGACTTCACGATCCAGGGCAACTCCATCGGTGTCGGCGCCGACGGCACGACCGCGATCGGGAATGTAGGTGCGGGCATCTTCGCCGAGAGCTGCTGTTCCGCAGACGGCCTCGTCGGCGGCGCCTTGCCCGGCGAAGGGAACGTGATCGCGTTCAACGGCGCCGGTGGAATCGTCATGGAGGCGAGCGGCGCGATGGCGATCCGGGCGAACTCGATCCACGACAACGTCGGTCTCGGGATCGACCTCGACGACGACGGGCTCGATCCCGGTGTGAACGCCAACGACGCAGGGCGACGGCGATTCGGGCCCGAACGACCTCCAGAACTTCCCCGTGCTCACCTCGGCCGTCCAGGGCAACGGGACGCTGACCGTCGAGGGCTCGCTCGACAGCGTCGCTGGCGAGACCTACATCCTCGACTTCTTCGTCTCGTCCGAGTGTGACCCGAGCGGCAACGGCGAGGGCGCAACCTACGTCGGCTCGGAGACGATCGGCGTAGGCGCCTTCAACGAAGTCGAGCTGACGACGGCGGCAGGGGCGGGCAACGTGCTCACGGCGACCGCGACAGGGCCCGGCGGGACGTCCGAGTTCTCGGCCTGTCTGGACATCACCGAGTCGACGGTGAACCTCGTCGCGAACGGCGGCTTCGAGCAGCCCGTCCTCACGACCTCGGGCTTCGTCACCTACGGGACCGGCGGGGCGCTGACCGGGTGGACGATCGACAGCGGCTCGATCGACCACATCAAGAGCTACTGGCCGCCGTTCGAGGGAACGCAGTCCATCGACCTCGACGGAAACACTCCAGGCTCGATCTCGCAGACGATCGCCACCGTTCCCGGGCAGGCCTACAAGATCTCCTTCGCGTACTCGACGAACCCCGACAGGCCGTCCGGGGACGCCGCCATGGACGTCCTATGGGACGGCTCGACGGTGCTCCACGTCAGCCACCCGAAGGGGTCGTTCACGAACATGAACTGGACTCCCGGGTCGGCCACGGTGGTCGCGACGGAAACCTCGACGACGCTGCGGTTCGCCTCCACCGACACGACGGGCGGGGCGTGGGGGATCGCGCTCGACGACGTCTCCGTGGCGCCGGCCGACGCCCCGCCGCCGCTCGTCACGAACCTTTCCGTCACAGGCCCCTCGTCGGCGAACGCAGGCGCCGCCGTGGTGCCGCTCGGCAACATCCCGCCGGCCGCACTCGTGACGCCGCAGACGAGCGGGACGCAGGCGGCGCCCGTGAACCAGTCGCCGGTGAACCAGTCGCCGGTGAACCAGTTGCCCGTCAACCAGCTGCCCGTGAACCAGTCGCCGGTCAACCAGTCGCCGGTGAACCAGCTGCCCGTGAACCAGTCGCCCGTGAACCAGTCGGGCGTCCCGTCCGGGCCGGGCTACTTCCAGACCCTCGCGACCCAGCCGGGCCCGCTCGGCAACACCGCGCTCTCGACGATCCCGCTGCTTCGCCCCGGCGGCTGGAGCTCCTTGCTGCCACCGCCGCTCGCGACCACGCCGCTGCAGAGCGTGACGCTGCGGCAGGTCTTCAGCCTGAGCCCGCTTCCTGAGGCCCTGAGGCCGGGCGCCACGGACCCCCTGCGGTTCGCCGAAATCGACTTCTCCAACAGTCCGCTCGGCTCACTCCCCGCGATGACGCTCGCGCTCGGCCAGTTGCCTATTTCCGGCATCTCGGGGATCGACTGGTGCGCGCTGTTCAGCGGCCCGCCGCTCAACTGCTCCAGCGGCTTGCCCGCCGGGACATCGCTCCTCTCGGCAGCACTCGAGGGTGCCCCCGTGAACCAGTCTCCCGTGAACCAGAGCCCGGTGAACCAGTCGCTGATCGACGCGCTCGCAGCCGCGCAGGCGCCTGTCAACCAGTTGCCCGTGAACCAGCTTCCGGTGAACCAGCTGCCCGTGAACCAGTCGCCGGTGAACCAGTCGCGGATCTTCTCGCTGCCGGTGAACCAGCTGCCTGTGAACCAGTCGCCGGTGAACCAATCGCCGGTGAACCAGCTCTCGCTGAACGCGATCCTCGTCGCGAACGCCCCGGTGAACCAGTCGCCGGTGAACCAGTTGCCCGTCAACCAGCTGCCCGTCAATCAGTCAGTCCTCGACTGCGCCGGCTCGCGACTGCGCCACGGGCACCCTCGGCGACTACGCGGCAAGGTCCTGCCGGGCAAGACGCTTGGCGACCTGCGCCGCGCGCTCGCGCCGAGCGACGTGCCCGACGACTGGACGCTCGCCGACCTGCAGGACTTCGGCGCGCTCATCGTCGGCGACTTGCTCGAGAGCCTGCCGCAGCCGAACGACCTCACGCTCGCCGACGTGCTCGCCCTGGCGCTCTTCGCCAACAACCCCGAGAGCTTCTCGTTCGAGACGCTCAACATCTTCGACACGAGCCTCGCCCTCTATGGCTTGCCGCCCGTCGACGCGCCGTACGTCGTGAGCTACGCGGTCGAGCCAGGCGATGGTGGCGACACGGGTGTGCCGACCGTCGTCGCCGTGTCCGTCACGCTGCCACCGACGTTCGCGTTCGCACCCGGGACTGCGAAGCGAGTCGGGGGAGCTCAGACCTGTAGCAACACGGGCCAGGCGGTCGAGGATCCGACGCTGGCACGCCTCCCGGACGGCTCGACCGAAGCGACGTGGTCTGTCCCGGGGACGGTCGGCAGCGCGTACAAGCTCTGCTTTACCGCGCGGCCCGGGATCGTCCTCGGCCCGCAGGCGGCTGCCCTCGCGAGCGCCAAGCCGGAGGGAGGCGCTGCCGTCTCCGCCACCGCCCCGGACTCCGTCACCGTCAGCGATGGCACCGAGTCCGGCAACAACAACGGAGACACGAGCCCGATCCTCACGACGGACAAGCTCTACCTCTCGTACCTGACGAGCGCAGCGGACGTGGACTACTACCGCTTCGACGTACCCTCCGCGGGAACGCGGGTCACGTTCCACCTCAGCCATCTCCCGGCCGACTACGACCTCGTCGTCTACGGCCCGGAAGGGACAGCCCTACGCCCTGCGATCGCGACGACGCCGCGCCTCGACGGCGCGCCGCTGACGGACACCGGGTCCGAGCTCACGCACGCGACCGACGCTCTCCCGTCGCAGACGCTCGACGACCTGCGCCTGCAGGCGCTCCCGCTCGTGGGCGTGTCGGCGAGTAGAGGCGCCGACCCCGAGGCCATCACCGTCCTCTCAGACGGCAGCGTCGGCTCGTACATCGTGCAGGTGACGAGCTACAACGGCTCGACGAGCGCCGATCCGTACATGCTGCGTGTGATCACCGAGGCGCCGCGCGCCGAGACGACAGCTACCTCCCGTACGGTCGCAGGGGCATCCGGAGCGGCGATCGGCGCCCTCCCGACCGGGTTCAACACCCTCTTCGTCGTCAACCGTCAGCGCCTGGAGGGCTTCTTCGGCGCCGGCGGGGCGACGAGCGTGATGAACACGCTCGCCTCGAGCCAGGCGAACTTCTCCTCTCTCGGTTTCCCGAACGCTGTCCTTTCCGTGGAGACGAACGCCGCCGTGCAGACGGCGTACACGAACTGGGACGCCAACCCGGGACGGCCCGAGCTCGCAAACGCCGTTGTCGCCGCGATCAACGCGGCCGTCGACGCGGTCAGAGCACAGCCCAACGGCGCCGGCCTGAAGTACATCGTCCTCGTCGGGGGCGACCGGGTCATCCCGCAGGGTCGCCTCGGCGACTTCACTACGGTCGCGAACGAGAACGGCTACGCGGACACCTTCGACCGCTCCAGCGACCTCTACGCAGCGCTGCACGCCGGGCAGATGCTGTCGGACGACCCCTATGCGACGCTCGAGCCGGTTCCCTACCTCAACCGGCAGCTGTACGTTCCGCGCCTCGCCGTCGGCCGGCTCGTCGAGACGCCCGCCGAGATCGTGGGGACCCTGAGTCGCTTCACCGCCTTCAACGGGCGCCTCAACCCGACCACGTCTCTGACCACCGGGTACGACTTCATGCAGGACGGTGCGGCAACCATCAATGCGCCGTTCGCGAGCCGCTTCGGCACCGGCGCGAGCACGCTCCCGACCCCCATTGCGACGGGCCTGGCGGACTGGACGACGAGCGGCCTGATCGACGCGTTCCTCCCGTCCGGAGGCTCCGCGCCGTCGATCACCTCGCTCAACGGCCACGCCGATCACTTCCAGTTCGCGCCGCCGTCCGAGTCGCCTCCGTACTTCAACTCGGGCAACCTGCCGCTCGGCCTGGCGACCGCTCCGGTTGGGAATACCGGCCCGCTCGTCAACCGCCTGGTCTTCAGCATGGGCTGCCACGCGGGCCTCTCGGTCTCGGATGCGGTCGTAACGGCCAACACGTACGACTGGCCTCAGGCCTACGCGCACAACGGTGTCGGTGCCTACGCCGCAAATACCGGATTCGGCTACGGGGACAGCCTCGTCGTCGCCTACTCCGAGCAACTCGACGCGATCTTCGCGAAGAAGATCGCCGCCGGTGCGACGGTCGGGAACGCGATGGCCGCCGCCAAGCAGGAGTACTTCGGCGGCCTCGGCGTCTTCGGCGTCTACGACGAGAAGGCGATGGCCGAGTTCACGCTCTACGGACTGCCGATGTGGTCGGTGACCCTGCCGGGCGGAGGCCCTGCCCCGCTCGACGCAGGCTCGTCGTCCTCCAGCTCCTCCGGCGGCTACCAGACCCTCGCCGTGCAGGCGGCTGCCGCCACCCCGACCTCGACGTCGGTCGTCACCGACTCGGCCACGGGGCTCCAGGCGGAGTCCTTCGTGCTCGACAACATCGCGAACGCGAAGAGCTCGACCGCGCTCGGAGACTTCTGGAGTGGGCCGGACGGCGTGCAGGTGACCCATTTCCGCCCGCTGCAACCGAAGGCGTACATCGATGTCACCGGCACGTCAGGGCATGGAGCGCTGATCACCGAGCTCCGCCAGGTGGCGGACACGCCCGACGTCAACCCCGTGTTCGCGCGCCCGATCCTGGATACGCAGTCGGCCGAGCCGGAGCTCTCGTTCGGTGACGTCGCCTTCCCGGCGCGCATCCAGGCCCTGCGGACGTTCGTCAACAACGGGGCGCTCTCCCAGCGCGTCGTGCTGATGACCGGCCAGTTCTTCACCGGCTCCAACCCGGGAAGCACCGGGCTCGGGGTGCAGCGGCTCTACACACGGATCGGGGCGAGGGTCCTTCGCTCGCCGAGCACCGACTTCACCCCGCCCGGGTTCAGCCGCATCGACGCGACGAAGGTCGGGTCGACCGCGGCGTTCGCGATCGACGTCACCGACCTCGCGCCGACCGGATCCGGCCAGGTGAAGCGCGTGCTCGTCGCCCTCCGCAGCGGCAGCAACACGAACTGGACGTTCTCCGACCTCGGTCACGTCGGGACGACCGCGACCTGGACGGGGGGCGTTCCCCTGAACAACGCGGGCGACCCGTTCGAGTTCTTCGTCCAGGCCGTCGACGCGGCGGGCAATGTGGGCGTGAGCACGAACAAGGGCTTCTACTACGCTGCCGCCCAGCCGCAAGCACCGTCCGCCGGCGTCACCGTCGCGCCCGTGCCGACCGTTCCGCTGAGCGGCTGGTTCAACGCCGCGACACCCGTCACGGTGGACGGCCCGACCGGCGTCGACCTGGAGGTGAGCGTGGACGGCAGCGCCTTCGCGCCCGTCAGCGCCGGCAACGGGCCGACGGTGACCGGGGACGGCGTCCACGTGGTCGAGGCGCGGGGCTCGAACGGCGGGACGGCGACGACGCTCGTTCCAATTGACGGCTCGGACCCCGCTATCGCGATCGGTGCTCCTGCCGCAAACGGCTCCTACCTGATCGGGAGCACCGCCGCATCCGACTACACGTGCTCCGACCAGGGCTCGGGCGTGAAGACCTGCACCGGGACGGTTCCCACCGGTAGCCCGTTCACGACCGCGACGGTCGGCCAGAAGACCTTCACCGTCAATGCGACCGACAACGTCAACCACACGTCCACGAGCCACGTCACCTACAACGTCATCTGGCCGTTCAGCGGCTTCCTCTCGCCGGTCGACAACCCGCCGGTGCTCAACGTCGTCAATGCCGGAAGCTCAGTGCCGATCAAGTTCTCGCTCGGCGGCAACCGTGGACTCTCGATCCTCGCAGCAAGCTCTCCGATCGTCACCAACGTCGCGTGTACGCCGGGAGCCCCTGTCGATTCCGTTCCGACGACCGCGGCCTCCAATAGCGGCCTCCAGTACGACGCCGCCTCGAACCAGTACACCTACGTGTGGAAGTCGGCGAAGGGCTCCACCGGCTGCCGCCAGGTCAACGTGAAGCTCGTCGACGGTACGAGCCACGTCTTCCTGGTGAAGTTCAAGTAGACCTCGTCAGCGGCCGGAGCGGTCAGCGCCGCTCGCCGGTCGCGAGCAACTCGGTCGCGATCGCGTGTGCCGACTCCCGTGCCACCGCGTGCCCGGTGAGAATCTCGAGGAACGGCTCCTTGTCGAGGGCGTAGAGGCTCACCGGCGTCAGCGCCGTCACGGTGGCGGTTCGCGGCACGTCGTGCAGCAGCGCGATCTCGCCGAATCCCTCACCGCGGGAGATCGTGTTGATCGGGAGGCCGTCCTTGACGACCTCGAGCCGTCCCGCCGCGACCGCGTAGTAGCGATCTCCCGCCTCGCCCTGGACGACGATCGACGCGCCCGCGGGGGCGTCGATCGCGACGAGACTTCGCGCGATGCCTTCGAGCTCGGGCGGGGAGAGCGCCGCGAAGAGGCGCAGCGACCGCAGCAGGCCGATCTCGACCACTGGAACGCGGGCGGAAGCGTCGAGCGCGAAGAGCCGCTTGCCGGCGAGGAGTGCCAGCACCGGCAGCAGGAGCCCGGTGCCTAGGATCGCAGCCGTCGCGCCGCCGATGTGGACCAGAAGTGGGGCGAGGAGCGACCCTGCCGCGAGGCCGGCCATCATGAGGCCCTCGAGCACCCCGAAGACGCGGGCGAGCACGTCGGGAGGAGCCGTGCGCTGCAAGAGCGTCCTGCCTGCCACGTCGAAGAGGCTGCGGGCGGCCCCCGCGACCACGAGGAGGAGCAGGGCAGCCGCGGCCGTCGACCAGAGCGCCATCAGCGCGAACGACGCACCCCACACGACGAGCGCCGTCACCAGCGCGGGCATCAGGCGCGCTCGGCCCACGAGGGACGCGGTGACAGCGATCCCGAGTGCGCCGCCTGCACCGAAGGCCGCATTCAGATACCCGGCGCCTCCGTCGCCCATCCCGAGGGTCCCGACGGCGAGGACGACGTAGAGGACGTCGAGCACGCCGAGAGCCGCGAACTCGGCCGCGAGCAGCCCGACGAGGGTCCGTGCGGCCGGCTCGCCGACGACGGCAGCGAACCCCTCGGCGAGCTCGGCCCGAACGCTGGTCTCGCGCGTCGGGTTCGCGGCCGGGCCGGGGATGCGCCCCACCAGCAGCGCTCCACCGAGCACCGCGGTCGCCATCACGAGAAACACCCAGCCAGGGCCGGCGACGGCGAGCAGGACGCCGGTGATCGCGGGCGCGATGAGGGAGCTGACGCTCTCGTTCCAGCCGGAGACGACGTTGGACGCGGTCAGCTCCTCGGGAGCGCGGCAGAGGGCGGGGGTCAGGGCCGCCATCGTCGGACGCGTCATCGTGACAGCGGTCGCTGCAGCGGCCGCACAGGCGTACGCGACGGCCGGTGGCCCGTCGAGGAGCAGGGCAGCCGCCGTGGCGCCCATGCCGGCCGCCTGAGCGAGATAGCCGACGGTGAGAACGCGCGCCGGGCGGTAGCGGTCGGAGAGCACCGACGCGAACGGGGCGAACAGGGTCGCCGGTGCGAGCTGGGCCAGTGCGACGAGCCCGGCGGCGGTGGCGCCGCCGCGGTCGTAGGCGTAGACGAGCATCGCGATCCAGACGGACCACTCGGCGCCGTTGAAGGCCGAGAACGCGATCTGCAGCCGTCGCAGCTCCGGGTTCCGGAAGATGACCGTGACGACGCCGGTGATCCGGCGTGCGTAGGCGTTCACTGGGGGCGTTCCCCGGCGCCGCTGTGGGCCTCATCGAGGTTCGAGGCGGGCAGAGGAGGAGGAGAGGTGGATGGGTTCAGCGGCGCCACCGGATGAGTATCCCCTGCGGACGGGTGGTCGGTCTGGCCCTCTCTTCTGTGCGCGATACTGACTGCATGGCTGACGCAGCCAGCGCCGATCCTCTCTCGCACGCTCGCGACCTCGAGCGACAGGACGGCGACGTCGCAGAGCGACTCGAGCACGCGCTCGATGTGCTGCGGCAGGTCGACGACGTGCGAGCCGAGACGGCGCGCATCGAGGAAGCCCTGGCGTCCCTTCCGCTCGAGATCGAGCACGTGGAGACGACCGTGAGCGAGGCCCGTGAGCGTGAGGCCGAGGCCCGACTCGAGCTCGCGGACGCTGCCAGGCGTCTGGACGAGGTTGCACGCTCGTGGCGCGCCGGCGAGGACGCCAAGGCGTCTGCAGAGCGTGCCCATACCCGTGCTGAGGTCGCTGCCGCCGACGCAGCAGAGGCGCTCGTGAGGCTCGGAGAGCGGCTCGACCTGCTCTCGCGCAGGGAGCTCGCGCTCCGGGCGGAGGCCGACGCCGTCGCCGTCGAGGCGGAGCGGGTCGCTCGAGTCGTGGGCGAGGTGCCGAGGCTCTCCGCCTCCGGCCGGACGGCGCCCGGCACCACGCTCCCCGAGGTGGAGGAGTGGGCCGCGCGCACGCACGCTGCGCTTTTCGTCGTCCGCGGCAGCCTCGAGGGCGAGCGAGAGCGGCTCGTGTTCGAGGCGGGGGCACTCGCAGCCGCCGTGCTCGGTGAGCAGGTCGCGGGTTGGAGCGTCACGCTCGTCCGCACGCGTCTCGAGGAGGCTCTCCCAGACCGCGAATAGGCTGCCGAGCCGAGCGAAGGCCTACGGAAACCGCGAATCGGCGGGCCGGAGGTCCAGCTCTCCGCCCTCACGGCAGCCGGCCGGCAGCCGGTAGTCGACGCGTGCGACGCTCGTATCCGAGAGGTCCCGGTCGAGCTGGGCCCGCAGCAGAGCATGCGCCGTTGCGGCGTCGATGCCGAGCCTGACGGCGAGAGCCACACCCTCCTGCAGGGCGTAGCACTCCGTCACTGCCTCGTCCCGGACCCCCTTCAGGTGCACGGCTTCGTGCGCGAGCACGGTGATCGCGAATGCGGCCTCGTCGCGCGAGCCGAGGCGCCGCTCGAACGAGATCCGGTAGAGCGTTCGGCAAATGCCGGGCTCGAGATACGCGAGGCCGTTCGAGATGAACGCGACGCCCGCGGCGTCGGAGCCGACTCCGGTGAAGGCGTAGTCCTCGTCGCACCGCACGGTGACCGCGCGTCCCGCGATGACGGTGGCCTCGTCCGAGAATCGCTGCTCGGCCCTGGCCCGCTCCGCAGCCGGCACCGACGACCAGCTCTGCCCCCGATCGACCCTGTAGGCGAAGACGAAGAGGCCCGCCGCTATGAGCAGGCCGACCAGGAGGGGAGTGCGATTGCGCCGTCGCAGGCGGCGCGGAGCGGCGACGAGCATCGGAGTACCGTCGTCGCCGACGACCTCGATCCAGCCGAGATCGGCATCTGCTTCGCCAGGCAGCCTTCGGGTGACCGAGGGGATGCTCGCGCCGCGGCGGTGCTCACGGATCCCGCCGATCACGAACTCCGCCTCCATCGCCGCGAGGATCAGGAACGGCAGCCAGAACGGGACGGCGCCCTGCAGGCGGCTCGAGAAGAGCCAGGCCACCACGAATCCGAGAGCGGCGAGGCGGGCGCCGGCCTGCACACCCTCACGTGAGAGGCGTGGTCGTCCCACTCGGCCAGGGTAGTGGCGGCGTAGGATCTCGCCGTGATCGATCCTCTCGAACGCTGGCTCGAGCTCGGGTTGCCGGACAAGCCGGACTACGCGGGATTGCTGACCTTCGCGGGGCTGCCCTACACGCAGGATCCGGTGGAGCTCGCGAACGTGGACGTGGCCATCGTCGGCGCGCCGATGGACGACCTCACGTCAGACCGGCCGGGCACCCGTTTCGGGCCACGAGCGATTCGGTCGGCCAGTTGCCCGCCGGGCCCGCACCTGGAGGCGCGTCTCGACGCCGTCGAGCGGCTTCGGGTCGTCGACTTCGGCGATGCACCGGTCGTCCCGGCGGATCCGGCGCGCAGCCACGCCGCGATCGAGCGGATCGTGGGTCAGGTCGTCGGCGCGGGCGCGATCCCGATCGTGCTCGGGGGCGACCACTCGATCACCGAGCCCAACGTCAGGGCCGTGGCAGCCGCGCACGGCCGCCTGGCTCTGATCCACTTCGACACCCACACCGACACGGGCACGGAGGTCTTCGGGATCGAGGTCTCGCACGGGACTCCGATGTACAGGCTCGTCCGCGGCGGGCATGCCGATGGCAGCCGCTACGTCCAGATCGGGCTACGAGGCTACTGGCCGGGGGAGCAGGAGTTCGCATGGCAGGCGGAGCAGGGGATCACGAGCTTCTTCATGCACGACGTGCGAGATCGGGGCATCCAGGCGATCGTCGAGGAGACCGTCGCGATCGTGGGCGACGTTCCGGCGTTTCTGACGGTCGACATCGACGTGCTCGACCCCGCGTTCGCCCCCGGCACCGGAACTCCTGAGCCGGGCGGAATGACGAGCGCCGACCTCCTGTGGGCGTGCCGAGAGATCACAGCGCGAGCGCACGTCGTCGCGATGGATGTCGTCGAGGTGATCCCGACCGGCGTCGGGTCGGCCGACATCACGGCGCTCGTCGCCGACAGGATCGTGCGAGAGGCGCTGACGGGGTTGGCCGCTCGGCGGTCAGTACGTGGGCAGTGAGACGAGGGGGGACGTGCAGACCCACACTTCCTGCTTCGCGGCGACGCCGGCATTCGAGCATGGACCGCCGTCGAGGCTCGGGAAGCCAGTCAGGATCCCCTGCTTGCAGACGTACCAGTAGCCGGTCGGACGGGTGGCCGGCGCCGCAGCGGCGACGCACTTTCCGGTCACACCGGCCTTCTGTGCCCAGTGCTGATCCCGCGCGACCGCCATCAAAACGAGCAGGGTGGCGCCCACGACGATGATCCTCGTCAGCATCTGTGGGAGGGGTGAGAGCGCCGGGCCGGCCCGAAGAGCGACATGAGGGTGTTATCGGCCCAGCCAGGCCGCCGAGACATGACCCTTTAGGGGAGTGCGCCATCCCAGACCCTCCGTCATCTAGAGTCGCCGCGATGACTGCCGTGCGCATGGACGGGAAAGAGCTGGCCGCGAAGCTGCGCGGCGAGGTCGGACGCGAGGTTGCCGAGCTCGGCCACGTCGGGCTCGCCACGGTGCTCGTCGGCGACGATCCGGCCTCGCATGTCTACATCGCTGCGAAGCACAAGGCCGCAACCGAGGCGGGCATCGATGCCCGTGACCTCCGGCTCGACGAGGGCACGAGCGAAGCGGATGTCCTCGCCACCATCGACGCCCTCAACAACGACGCCGAGATCGACGGGATCCTCGTGCAGCTGCCGCTGCCGTCGCACATGGACGAGACCAAGGTGACCTACGCCGTGTCGCCAGCCAAGGACGTCGACGGATTCCACCCCGTCAACGCCGGGAACCTCTATCTCGGCACCCCTATTCACGTACCGGCGACGCCCTCGGGATGCATGGAGCTGCTCCGCGCGTACGACATCGATCCCGCCGGCAAGGAGGCCGTCGTGATCGGCCGCAGCGAGATCGTGGGACGCCCGATGGCGATGCTGCTCATGCACGCCAACGCCACGGTCACCGTCTGCCATTCCCGCACCGCCGACCTCGCCGCTCACGTTCGGCGCGCCGACATCGTCGTCGCAGCGGTCGGGCGTCCCGGCATCGTCACCGCCGAGATGGTGAAGCCGGGCGCAGTCTGTCTCGACGTCGGCCTGACGCGCACCGAGGACGGTATTCGCGGCGACATCGACGCCTCCGTGGAGGCGGTGGCGGGGTTCCTCACGCCGATGCCGGGAGGTACCGGCCCGATGACGATCGCGATGCTCCTGCAGTCGACGCTGAAGGCGGCTCGTTATCGGCGTGGGCTGCTTGCTTTCCCCGGTGCGTGACGGTACCGTTCTCGCCTTCGACAAGTCGTGTTGCCTCACCAGGGGCGACACATGGTTCAGGAGGACGTTCGTTGTCAGAGATTGGCACCGTCAAGTGGTTTTCGAACGAGAAGGGCTTCGGGTTCATCGAGCGCGAAGGCGGAGAGGACGTGTTCGTCCACTTCTCGGCAATCACCATGGACGGCTACAAGTCCCTCACCGAGGGACAAAAGGTGGAGTTCGAGGTCGTCCAGGGTCCAAAGGGTGCCCAGGCGGCGAACGTCACGGCAGCTTAGGCTTTCCGGATTCGAGCTTCGTGCGACGGGCCCCGCGAGGGGCCCGTCGTCTTGAGAGGATTGGGGTGGGATGGCGATCGACAGGGATACGGTGTTGCACGTCGCGCGCCTCGCGCGGCTCGACCTGCGGGAGGACGAGGTAGAGCGGCTGACGAATGAGCTCGGCGCGATCCTCGACGCGGTCTCGAAGGTGGCAGAGCTCGATCTGGCCGATGTGCCGCCGACCTCGCATCCGCTCGACCTCGTGAACGTGTGGGACGAGGACGAGCCCCGTCCGTCGCTACCACTCGACGTTGCGCTCGCCAACGCGCCGGCCCGTGAAGGCGACCTCTTCCGGGTCCCGCCGACTGCCGGCCCCGAGGTCTCGGCGTGATCGACACGCTGCGACTGACCGCCGAGGATGCCCTCGGCCTGTTGGAGCGCGGCGAGGTCTCGTCCGCGGAGCTTCACGCGGCGTACGCGGATGCCGCGGGTGAGCGCGACGGGGAACTGCATGCGTATCTGCGCCTCGTCGACTTCGACGGGGGTGCCGGTGTGCCGATCGCCCTCAAGGACGTGATCTCGACCGCCGGCGTCGAGACAACGGCCGGCTCGAAGATCCTGGCCGGCTACGTGCCGGTGTTCGACGCGACGGTGGCCGCGCGCTGCAAGGCGGCAGGCATGCCGCTGATCGGCAAGACGAACACCGACGAGTTCGCGATGGGCTCCTCGACCGAGAACTCGGCCTACGGGCCGTCGCACAACCCCTGGGATCCGAGCCGCGTCCCCGGGGGCTCCGGCGGCGGCACGGCGGCCGCGGTCTCCGGCGGCCTCGCTCCCTGGGGGCTTGGCTCGGACACCGGTGGCTCCATCAAGCAGCCCTCGGCGTTGTGCGGCAACGTCGGCCTGCGGCCGACCTACGGCACGGTCTCCCGTTTCGGCATCGTCGCGTTCGCCTCGAGCCTCGACCAGATCGGGCCGGTCGGAAAGACCGTGCGCGACGTGGCGCTCCTCTACTCGATCATCGCCGGCCGCGATCCGAGCGATTCCACGACCGTCGAGTTGCCTGAGCCCGTGGAGCTGCCCGCCGCCGAGAAGCTGGACGGTTTGCGGATCGGGATCCCGAAACAGATCTGGGACCTCCCCGGCGTCGAGCCGGGCGTGCGCGCGTCCTTCGAGGCCGCCATCGAGACTGCCCGTGAGCTCGGGGCGGAGATCGGGGACTGCGACCTGCCGCTCTCGTTCGACTACGGCATGCCCTGCTACTACCTGATCGCCCCGGCCGAGGCCTCCTCCAACCTCGCACGCTACGACGGCGTGCGCTACGGCCAGCGGGTCGACGCCCCGACGTATCGGGAGATGGTGGAGCAGACGCGCGACGCCGGGTTCGGCGACGAGCCGAAGCGGCGGATCATGCTCGGCACCTACGCGCTCTCGGCCGGTTACTACGACGCGTACTACGGACAGGCGCAGCGCGTGCGGACGCTGCTCGTGCGCGAGCATCGCGACGCCCTCGAGCGCTTCGACGTGATCGCCACCCCGACGTCTCCGACCGTCGCCTTCCCGCTCGGCGACAAGGCTTCCGATCCGCTTGCGATGTACGCGTGCGACGTGATGACGATCCCGTCGTGCCTGGCCGGCCTCCCCGGGCTCAACGTCCCCTCGGGACTCTCGGAGGGACTTCCGGTCGGGCTGCAGCTGATCGGCCGCCAGTTCGGCGAGAACACGCTGTTCCGCGCCGGGCATGCCCTCGAGCGGGCGATCGGATTCGACGGCGTGCCGGAGCGACTGCGATGACGGCTGCGGCCTGGGAGACCGTCGTCGGGCTGGAGATCCACGTGCAGCTGAAGACGCGCACCAAGATGTTCTGCCGCTGTGCGGCCGGGTACGGCGGGGCGGAGAACACGCAGACGTGCCCTGTTTGCCTCGGTTTTCCGGGAGCGTTGCCCGTGATCAACCGCAAGGCGATCGAGTGGACGGTGAAGCTCGGCCTCGCACTCGGCTGCGAGATCGCTCCCCGTGCCGTGTTCGCGAGGAAGAACTACTTCTATCCCGACCTCCCGAAGGGCTATCAAATATCGCAATACGATATGCCATCTTGCGAAAATGGCAGGATGCTAGTTCCGATGCCGAGCGGAGAGCTGGAGGTCGGCATCGTCCGGGCCCACCTCGAGGAGGACGCAGCGAAGACCGTGCACGTGGGGGGGAGCACCGGTCGAATCGGCGGCGCCGAGTACTCGCTCGTCGACTACAACCGGGGCGGCACCCCGCTGCTCGAGATCGTGACCGGGCCCGACATCCGCTCCGCCGAGGAGGCGAAGCGGTTCCTGCAATTGCTCCGGCAGACCGTCGTCGAGCTCGGTATCTCGGACGCGGAGATGGAGAAGGGGACGCTTCGCGTCGACGCGAACGTGTCCGTGCGCCCGTCCGGCTCGGACGAGCTGCGCACGCGGTGCGAGATCAAGAACCTGAACTCCTTCAACTACATCGCCCGTGGGATCGAGGCAGAAGTCGCGCGTCAGATCGCTATCTGGGAGTCGGGCGGCGAGGTCAGGCAGGAGACGTTCGACTTCGACGCGGGCTCCGGAGCCCTGACACCTCGGCGATCGAAGGAGGAGGCGGACGACTACCGCTACTTCCCCGAGCCTGACCTCGTTCCGATCGAGCCGCCGGCCGAGATGGTGGAGCGGCTTCGCGCCGAGCTGTCCGAGTCGCCCGCCGAGCGGATTGCCCGGCTCGGCGCGGAGCTCGACCTCGAGCGGGCACTCGTGCTCGTGACCGGGGGTCTCGACCGGCTCTACGAGGAGACAGTCGCGGCCGGCGCGGATCGCGTAGCCGCCGCCAACGTTATTGCGAACAACCTCGTCGGCGCGGGCGTCGATCCGGCGGCCGTGCCCGCGGCCGAGTTGGCTCAGCTGGTCGAGGCACGCGACAGGATCCCGCGCCAGGTCTTCGACGAGGCGATCGCCAAGGTAGGCGACGCCGGCTTCACAGCGGCTCCCTACCTCGCCCAGGAGGCGGTCTCCGACGTCGCGGAGCTCGACCCCGTGATCGACGCGATCATCGCCGCCAACCCGGGCCAGGCCGCGGCGTTCAAGGGTGGCAAGGAGGGCTTGCTGGGGTTCTTCGTGGGCCAGGTGATGAAGGAGACGGGCGGGACGGCCAACCCGCGCGTGGTTAGCGAGCTCGTGCGGACGAAGCTGCTCGGCTGACGATGGCGGGCGCACTGACGCGGACGGCGGCGCGCTGATCTCCATGTTGCTGCCGCAGGTGCTCGCGCACGGGATCGGTGGAGTCCAGGACCTGCCCGTGCCCGTCTGGCTCTTCTACTGGGGCGGGGCCCTCGTGCTCCTCGCGTCGTTCGTCGCCCTCGGTGCGCTCTGGAAGACGGCCCAGCTGGCGGAGCGCGCGGAGGGTCGGACGCTCTCCGACGGCATCAGCCGTACTCTTCTCGGCCCCGCCCGAATCGTGGTCCAGTCGCTGTCGGTCGCGCTCTTCGGGGTCGTCTTCGCCGCCGCGCTCGTCGGCACGACCGATCCCGCGGCGAATCTCGCCCCGACCTGGGTCTACGTGGGCTTCTGGCTGGGGCTGCCGTTGCTCTCGGTCCTGTTCGGCAACGTGTGGCGGGCGCTCAGCCCCTGGCGCGCGCTCGCGGACGTCTTCGTCTGGGTATGGGAGCGGTCGGGCAGGACGGCGCAGCCACTCGCCGTCTACCCGGAGCGCTACGGCCGCTATCCGGGTGCCGTGGCGCTCTTCTGCTTCGTCGCTCTCGAGCTCTGCTACGCGAACCCGGCGAGCCCGCGGGCGCTGGCGTTCGCGATCGCGCTGTACACCTATGTGACGCTGTTCGGCATGGCCTCGTTCGGCCGGGAGAGCTGGACGACGCGCGGTGAGGGATTTGCGATCCTGTTCGCCTACCTGGCGCGGATGGCGCCCCTCACCGCGACGGCCGGGAGGGTCCGGCTGCGGTGGCCTCTCACGGGCCTAGCAGGAGCCGAGCCGGTGCGGGGGTCGATCTTGTTGATCGCGGTCTCGCTCGGTTCGGTCGGCTTCGACGGCTACGGCAGGACCAGCACGTGGCAGGATCTCGTCGCCCGAGTTCAGGCCCCCTACATCCTCGATCGGCCCGGCACCGGCGAGCTGCTCGTGACGTGGTTGAGCCTCCTGGGCCTGCTCGCGGCGATCGGTATCGTCCTCGCAGCGTTCCTCGGTGCCTGCGCGATGGCCCGCACGACGGTCGGCGCGCCGCGGCCGCTGGGTCAAGAGTTCGTGCTCTCGCTCGTCCCGATCGCTCTCGTCTATGCAGTGGCTCACTACTTCTCGCTGTTCGTGATCCAGGGCCAGTTTCTGGCGCCGCTCGTGTCCGATCCGCTGGGCAAGGGCTGGAACCTGTTCGGCACGGCTGACGTCGTCCCGAACATCGGCCTGCTCGGAACGAGCACCATCTGGTACGTGCAGGCGACCGTGCTCGTCGTCGGCCACCTCGCCGGGCTTGTCGTCGCGCACGACCGCGCGGTCGCGATCTTCAGGGATCGCGGCGACGCCGTTCGCAGCCAGTGGGCGATCCTGGCGCTCATGCTCGCCTACACCGTCGGCGGCCTCTGGCTGCTCTCCCGCACATGAACCTCCTTGGCCACGGCGGCATCCCGGGGCTCATCGCCGAGACGGTGATCGGCCTGCTCGTCGGTGCCGCCCTCGCTGTGGTGTGGTTCAGGGAGCGGCGCCGGCGGGCCCGGGGTGAGCGTCCTCCAGAGGCGCCGATGCGCGACTAGGAACGACGAAGCCGCCGTAGAGCAGCGCCGCTGCCACGGCCGTGAAGACCGAGGACTCTGCCTTGCCGAGCCCGGCCAGCGTGCTCCCGACCGCGGCCACCAGGAGCCCGGCGAGGATGAGAGCGTTCCCGAGGGGTCGTCGCCGGAGCCCCCTCAGAGCCACCGCGACCGCGGCGAGCGTCCCGAGTGAGTTTGCCGCAATCGCGAGAACGCGCGCCGGGAAGAGGGAGAGGTGATCCTGTGCGTCCGGAATCGTGCTGCCCGCGACCGGCGACACCAGCGGGACAGCCAGGGCGACGCCCACGGCGATCCCGACGTACACGAGCGCCAACGGCCCAACCCAGCGAACCCCCGCGCGCTGAACCGAGCCGACGCCGAGGAGGGCCGCCGCGAGCAGCCCACCGAAGAGGTAGTAGACCCGAAATGCGGGATCGCTCCACCCGGCAGCGGCGCCCCAGGCGATCGCGCCCGATCCCGCCGCGAACGCGGCGAGTGCGGCCGCCCAGGCGAGGAGGCCAGGAGCCGGCCTCGCGCGGTGCCGCCGCACGAGGTCGGCGCTGAGCCGCAACGAGACGAGCGTGGCCGTGAAGGCGAGCAGCGCTTCCATGTCGGAGAGCGTAGTGGGCCGCGGCGGCGTTCATCTACGCTCTGGCGAGATGCCGCAGAAGCGCTACCTCCTGACTCCAGGGCCGACCCAGGTGCCACCGGAGGTACTGGCCGCACTGGCGGAGCCGGTCATCCACCATCGCTCGCCGGACTTCAAGAAGGTCTTCCTGGAGGCACGGGAGCGGCTGCAGCAGGTGTTCCGCACCACGAACGACGTGCTCGTCTTCACGTCGTCGGGCACCGGTGCGTTCGAGTCGGCGTTCGCCAACCTCCTCTCGCCGGGTGAGAAGGCGCTCGTCGTCTCGCACGGCGAGTTCGGCACGCGTTGGCAGGAGCTCGGTACAGCGTTCGGCTGCGACGTCGTCGCGCTGACGTACGACTGGGGCCAGACGCCGCTCCCCGGTGACGTCGCACGTGCCCTGGCCGAGAGCGGCGCCGGAACGGCCTTCCTCGTACACTCGGAGACCTCGACGGGGGTCGTCTCGGACATCCGCGCGTTGGCGGCCGCTTGCGCCGACGCGGGCGCGATCTCGGTCGTCGACGCGATCTCCAGCCTCGGGGCGGTCCCGCTCGAGACGGACGAGTGGGGGATCGACGTGGTCGTGACCGGCTCGCAGAAGGCGTTGATGACGCCACCCGGGCTTGCCTTCGCATCGATCTCCGAGCGCGCCTGGGAGAAGGCCGCCGCGGCGACGCTGCCGCGCTTCTACTGGGATTGGTGCCGCGCGCGGGCGGCGCAGGACGCAGGCAGCACCCCTTTCACTCCTGCGACCTCCACGCTCGTCGCTCTGAACACCGCGCTCGGATCGGTGCTTGCCGAGGGGCTCGAGCACGTGTTCGCCCGGCACATCGCGGTCGGTCGCGCCTGCCGGGCCGGTGCGAAGGCGATGGGACTCGAGCTCTACTCCCCCGACGACGACAGTGCCGCTGTGCTGACGGGGATGCTGACCCCGGAAGGGATCGATGCGGTCGAACTGCGGCTCGCGCTCCGTGACCGCTACGGGATCACGATCGCCGGCGGGCACGGCGATCTGGTCGGCCGCCTCTTCCGCGTCGGCCACATCGGGTACGTCGACGTCTTCGACATCGTCACGGCCCTCGGCGCCGTCGAGCTCCTGCTCGTCGAGATGGGCGCACCGATCGAGCGCGGCGCGGCGGGTGCAGCGGCTCTGGCCGCGTACGAGGCGGCGGGATGACGGCGCGCGTACTCCTGCGGGAGTCGATCGGCGAGGCCGGCGCAGACCTTCTCCGATCGAAGTTCGCCGTCGACGAGGATCAGACGACGCCGCTCGCGGAGATCATCGATCGGTATGACGGGATCGTGATCCGCTCGGCCACGCGCCTGACGGGAGACCTGATCGAGAAGGCGACCAACCTGAAGGTGATCGGGCGGGCGGGGGTGGGCGTCGACAACGTCGACGTCGATGCCGCGACCCGACGCGGCGTGGTCGTCGCCAACGCGCCGGAGTCGACGGTGGTCTCGGCGGCCGAGCAGACCGTCGGGTTGATCGTGGCGCTCGCCCGGAACATCCCGCAGGCGCATGCGGCGCTGAAGCAGGGCCGCTGGGAGCGTTCGAGCTGGGCGGGGGTCGAGCTCGAGGGGAAGACCCTCGGAGTGCTCGGCTTCGGTCGGATCGGGCAGCAGGTCGCGCGTCGGGCGATCGGGCTCGGGATGCAGGTCGTGGCGTACGACCCGTTCGTCGGCGACGACCGCTTTCGCGAGCTCGGAGTCGACCAGGCCGAGAGCGAGGACGACGTGCTCGCCGTGGCCGACTTCGTCACGCTTCATTCGCCTCTGACCGACGAGACGCGAGGCTTCATCAACCGCGAGACGATCGCGCGGATGAAGGACGGTGCGCGGCTCATCAATGCTGCGCGTGGCGCCCTGGTCGACGAGGAGGCTCTGGCCGAGGCGATCCGCTCCGGCAAGCTTGCGGGCGCGGCGCTGGACGTCTTCTCGAGCGAGCCGTACGACGGTCCCCTGCTCGAGCTCGATCAGGTGGTCGTGACCCCGCACCTCGCCGCCTCGACCGGTGAAGCTCAGGACAGGGCGGGAGTGATCATCGCCGAGCAGGTGGCGGCCGCCCTCGAGGGAGGGCTCGTCACGAATGCCGTCAACATCCCGATGGTCGACAAGGCGTCGCTCGAGGTGCTCGGCCCGTTCATCCCACTCGCGGCGAAGCTCGGTCGTCTCGCCGTCGAGCTCGCCGGCGGCCGCCCGGAGCAGGTGTGCGTGGCCGCCCACGGCCCACTCTCCGACTTCGACACGCGTCTGCTCACGGTCGCGGCGCTGGACGGCATCTTCCGGGGAAGGGTCGATCAGAAGGTGAACTACGTCAACGCGCCCCTCCTCGCTGCTGAGCGGGGGATCAAGGTTTCGGAGGAGCGCCTGCGGGCCTCACGCAACTACACCAATGTGGTCGAGGTCAGGGTCACGTCCGAGAGCGGGGTGGAGGTGGAGGTCTCGGGAACGACCGTAGGAACGGAGTTGCGCCTCTTCCTCGTCAGCGCGTACGGGTTCGGAATCGACATCGAGCTGGCGACGGACATGGTCTTCTTCCGGTACGACGACGTCCCGGGCGTGATCGGCCGGGTCGGCACGCTGTTCGGCCACAACGGGGCCAACATCGCCAACATGGGCGTTTCCCGGACGCACGACAGCCGGAAGGTGCTGATGGTGCTGTCGGTCGACGAGCCGCCCACCGAGGCTCTGATCGAGGAGCTCCACAGTGTCGGCTTCGGCGATGCGGTCTTCATCCAGCTCGACTGAACCGGGTCCGTCGGCGAACCCGCCGGGCGGCCGCGGGACGGAATGGGTGGTTGCCCAGTTCCTCGTCGTAGCCGGCGTCGTGGCGGCTGGCTTCCTGCCGCCCGGCTGGCCCGCGACCGGCCGTTGGGCTGCTCTCGGGGCAGGTGCGATCCTGGTCGTCGCCGGGGGAGCCATCGCCGTCTGGTCGGCCCGCGCGCTGGGACGCTCCCTGACCCCGTTTCCGCGGCCGCTCGGCTCCGGCCTCGTCACGAGGGGGCCGTTCGCGGTCGTCCGTCACCCGATCTATGCGGGCGGCCTCGCGTTCTTCGTCGGGTACGGGCTCCTGACGAGCATTCCGGCGCTGGCCGCCGCCGTGCTCCTCGGGTTGCTCTGGGCGGCGAAGGTACGCGTCGAGGAGCGGTTGCTCGACGCTGTGTACGAGGGCTACGCCGACTACCGTCGTGCCGTTCGTTGGCGCCTGATCCCTCTCGTCTACTAGGCGCGCCGGGGAGCGAATGCCGTTTTACAATCCCTCGATGACATGGCCCGAGCCCGTCGAGCGTGTGGCCGCGTTCCTGCGCGCGGCCGGGGCAGAGTCGCGGCTGGAGGAGTTCGCGACCGACACCCCCACGGCCCACGCGGCCGCCGAGGCGATCGGCTGTGGGCTCGATCAGATCGTCAAGTCGCTGGTGTTCATATGCGACGAGCGCCCCGTCCTCGTGCTCGTCCCCGGTGACCGCAAGGCGGACGCCGCCAAGGTCGCAGCCGCGGCCGGGGGCACCGAGGTCCGCGTCGCGAGACCGGCCGAGGTGCTCGCGGTGACGGGAACCGGCCCGGGTGCGGTGTCGCCGTTTCCGCCGCCTGGAGGAGCCCCGGTGCTCGTCGAGCGCACCATCCTCTCGAGCCTTGTCGTGTGGGTCGGAGGAGGGTCGGAGCGACACATGGCGATGGTCGCCCCCCTCGAGCTGATGCGACTGACGCGCGGTACCGTCCTGGACCTGGTCCAGGAATCCGCATAATCAGGAGAGACCCGCGAATACGGAGGCCGTAATGGAAGAGACCAGCAAGATCTGGATGAACGGTGAGCTGATCGACTGGGACGATGCGAAGGTCCACGTCGGTGTGCACGGCCTCCATTACGGCTCGGGCGTGTTCGAGGGGATCCGCTGCTACGAGACGCCGAAAGGCCCGGCGGTGTTCCGGCTCGCAGACCACATGCAGCGCTTGCACGACTCGGCGCGCCTTCTTTACATGGAGCTCCCCTACACGGTCGAGGAGCTCCGCTCGGCGACGCACGACCTGATCCGCGCCAACGGGCTGCCCGCCTGCTACATCCGTCCGATCTCGTTCTACGGCTATGGGCAGCTCGGTGTCTCGACGCAGGGCAACCCGGTCGAGACCGTGATCATGAGCTGGCCCTGGGGCGCGTATCTGGGCGAGGACGCGCTCGAGAAGGGGATCACGACCTGCATTTCCTCCTGGAAGCGGGTCGGCCCCAACACGATCCCGCACGCCTCGAAGGCGAGCGGCGTCTACCTGAACTCGATGCTGGCGACGACCGAGGCACGGCGCGCCGGGTACGACGAGGGGATCCTGCTCACCGACGACGGCTTCGTCGCCGACGGCCCCGGGGAGAACATCTTCCTGATCAAGAACGGTGTCATCCGGACGCCGCCGCTGTCGACCTCGATCCTGCCCGGCCTCACCCGCGAGGCCGTGATCACGATCGCGCAGGATCTGGGATACGTCGTCGAGGAGACGCCGCTGATCCGCTCGGATCTCTATCTCGCCGACGAGTTCTTCATGACGGGCACCGCCGCCGAGGTGACGCCGGTTCGGGCCGTCGACGACCAGGAGCTCGGCGTCGGCCCCGTGACACGGGAGATCCAGCAGAACTTCCTCGACACCGTCAACGGGCGCATCGACCGCTGGTCGCACTGGCTCGACTTCGTCGACACGTCCGTGACCGACAAGGTCGCGACGGCGTCGTAATTACGCGCCGCGACCGGCGGCGACGAGCGTTCCCACGACACGATCCTGATCGGCTTCGCTCAACGCCGACCCACTCGGGAGGCAGAGCCCGCGCTCGAACAGGCGCGCCGACACATCCCCTCCGAAAACAGGGCTGCCGGCGAAGACAGGCTGCAGGTGCATCGGCTTCCACACGGGGCGCGCCTCGATGTCCTCTGCCTCGAGCGCCAGCCTGATCGCCTCCCGATCGGCGCCGAACGCGTCGGGGTCGACGGTGATACAGGTGAGCCAGCAGTTCGAGGCGCCGTCTCGCGCCTGCGGCATGAACTCGACGCCGGGCACGTCCGCGAGCAGCTCGCGATAGCGGCTATTGAGCCGCTGCCGAGCGGCAACGCGCTCCGGCAGGGCTGCGAGTTGGGCCCGGCCGACAGCGGCGAGCAGGTTGCTGAGCCGGTAGTTGAAGCCGATCTCCGTGTGCTCGTAGTGCGGCGCGGGCTCGCGTGCCTGGGTCGAGAGCTTGCGGGCATGCTCCAGTAGGCGCTCGTCCGAGCCGACGAGCGCGCCGCCGCCGCTCGTGGTGATGATCTTGTTGCCGTTGAACGAAAGCGCCGCCAGCGGCGCCTGGGAGCCCGATGAGGCACCGTGGTACGTCGCTCCCAGGGACTCGGCCGCATCCTGGACGAGGAGGACGCCGTGGTTCTCGCACACGGCGCGGATGGCCTCGTAGTCGCAGCAGGCGCCGTAGAGGTCGACGGCGATCACAGCGCGGACGTTGGCTCCGGAACGCTTCCGCGCCGCGATTGCCTCGTCGAGGAGCGCCGGATCGAGCAACCAGCTGTCGTTGCAGTCGACGAAGAAGGGACGGGCGCCGCTGTAGACGATTGCGTTCGCGCTGGCAGCGAAGGTCAGCGAGGAGCAGGCGACCTCGTCTCCGGCCCCGATGCCGAGCACGACGAGGGCGAGGTGGAGCGCCGCGGTGCCGCTCGAGAGCGCGAGGGCATTCGGCGCACCTGTTGCAGCCGAGAGCTCCTGCTCGAACGCGTCGACGTGCGGTCCGAGCGGCGCAATCCAGTTCGACTCGATCGCTTCCCGCACGAGCTCGAGCTCGGAGCCGGTCAGGTGTGGGGGCGAGAGAAAGAGGCGCGGCACGGCCGGAGCAGCTTATCCCTACCAGCCGGAGGTTCCCGGCTCGCCCTTGAAGGGGCCGGCGATGTCCTCGGTCACCCAGCCTCCGTAAAAGCCCCCCGGCTGTGGTGTCACCCGCTCGCCGTCGACGGTGCACTCGTCCATGTGAGCGGGATAGAACGCCACCGCGTCGCGGATCGGCTCGAAGCCGGCATCCGGCCGTGGATACGTCCAGGCGCCGCGTTCGATCCGGCGATCACCTCCGACCACGTCGAAGTAGGTCGCCGCGCCCTTCCACTCGCACACCGAGCCCGGCGCCGAGGAGGGGTCGAGCGCGCCGGCCGAGACGTCGTCGCGCGGGATGTAGTAGACCGGTGGATGACTGGTCTCCAGCACGCGGTGAGCACGTTTCGTGTCGGCGATGACCGCCCCGCCGAGGACGACACGCAACCGTTTCGTGACCTCCTCGAGCCGGGGTGGCCGCGGGTAGTCCCAGACCGATTCCATGGCCATACTGTGCCGGAGATGCCCACGACTCCGCCGCGCATGGTGTTCCTCGGTTTCGGAAAGTACGTCCGCGCAGACCGGATCTACGCGCTCGAGCCGATCCTCGGCGAGGAGCGCGGAAACGGGCGCCGCACGCTTGTCTGGGTGGATGGCCTGCCGGAGGCGATGGTCGCCTCCCGCACGCAGGAGACGATCCTGGAGGAGATGGGCACCGATGCCGCCGCCGCCCGCGAGCCGCGGTCGCGCGGGCGGCGCCCCGAGCACCCGCAGTTGTTCGCGGACGGCGCTTGACGGCGGAGGAGCTGCTCCGCGGCAGCGTCCACGACGTCGCTCGTGGGCTGATCGGCTGGACGTTCCTGCACGAGGGTGTCGGCGGGCGCATCGTCGAGGTGGAGGCGTACGCCGCCGATGACCCTGCCAGCCACGCGTTTCGAGGCCAGACACCGCGGAACGCCTCCATGTTCGCCGCTCCGGGAACGATGTACGTGTACCGGTCCTACGGCATCCACTGGTGCGCCAACATCGCGTGCGAGCCCGAGGGCACGGGCGCAGCGGTGTTGCTCCGAGCTCTCGAGCCGACGCGCGGCTTCGAGGAGATCCGAGCGCGCCGCGGCGGCGTCCCCGACCGCGCTCTCTGTTCCGGCCCCGGCAGGCTTGCCCAGGCTCTTGCGATCACACGGGAGGCCGACGGCCTGTCGGTCCTCCGGACGCCGTTCCGGCTCGAACCTCCGGCCGGCGAACCGGCGGAGGTCGTGGCCACCCCGCGCGTCGGGATCAGCCGCGCAGCCGCGCTGCCGTGGCGCTACCTGCTCAGGGGGTCGGAGTGGGTGTCGCGCGGCCCACGACCAGCCCGACCTTGAGCCCTCGGCCGGCGGTGACGCCGGGTTCGGGCGTTTGCTCCAGCACCGTCCCCTCCGGGCCATCGTCATACGTGACCGTGACGCGCGCTTCCACCTTCTCGAGCCGGTCGCGAGCCACGTCGACACTCGAGCCGACGAGGTTCGGCAGCAGGCCGAAGCGAGGGTCGGGCCGGGTCACGTAGAGCCTGACGGTGTCGTCGGCGGCGAGGAAGCCGCTGCGCGGCTCCTGCCTGATCACGTACCCGGGCCGCTTGCCGAGCTTGGCGGGCACCCCGATCAGCTCAGACCCGAGCGGTTGCCGGCTCAGCGTCTCCTGGGCGCCCTCGATCGTCTGGCCGACGACGAGGGGGACAGTGACCTCGTTGGCGTAGCACTGCGCCTCCGTGGCAGGGCCCTTGTCGAGGAAGTAGGCGACGGTCTGCGTGCCGGGGCAGTAGCCGTTGTCGAGCCGGTACGAGCCACCGCGCCACACGATGCGCTTGCTCTGCGCCGGTAGGTACGGTGTCGCCGGGAACTGCTCCGGCTCGAGCCCGAGCTGCTCGTCGGCGGCGGACATGAACGCCTTCCAGATCAGGGCGGGCAATGTGCTCCCGGAGACCGCCTCGCCGCCGAACTCGGTCAGCATCGGCTGGAGCTTGTTCGGATAGCCGACCCAGACGCCGACGGCGAGCTGCGGCGTATAGCCGACGTACCACGCGTCACCGTAGTTGTCGGTCGTCCCCGTCTTGCCGGCGGTCGGCCGGTCGGGCAGGGATGCCCTCGCGCCCGTACCCGTGCGCACGACGCGCTGCAGGATCGAGGTCAGCAGGTCGGCCTGGTCGGTGGCCAGCACCGGTTTCGGGACGGGCCGGTTCTCCGCCACCCGGCCCGAGCGGGCGAACTCCACGGACTCGACGACCCGAGGGCTGTTGCCCGTCACCGAACCGTCTACCCGGAGCCCTCGATTGGCGATGGTCGCATAGGCACGCGTCATGTCGAGCGGGTTGACGGCGATCGCACCGAGGCCGATCGAGAAGTACGGTGCGAGCTCGCTGCGGATCCCGAGCGCGTGGGCGGTCTTGACGATCGCCTTCGGACCGACGAGCTTCGTCAGCTGCGCGTAGACCGAGTTGTCCGAATGCACCATCGCCTTTCCGAGATCGACGCGCCCCAGGTAGGAGCCCTCGTAGTTCGTCACGTGCCAGACGCGGTCGCCAGCGTCGATGTCGACGGGTTTCGAGTCGAACATCGTCACGGGAGAGATGCCTTGCCCGAGCGCGGTCGCGAGCACGATCGGCTTGAACGCAGAGCCCGGCTGGCGCTCGGCCTGGGTCGCGAGGTTGAACTGGCTCTGGCGGAAGTTGGAGCCGCCGACCATGGCCCGGACTGCGCCCGTGCGGGGATCGATCGCGACGAGTGCTGCGGCCGGCCCGCCGGGGGTCTTGAGGACGCTCTCGATCGCACGATGAGCGGTCTCCTGGAGGTTGAGGTCGATCGTGCTCGTGACCCGCAGCCCGCCGCCGAACACCCGACCGGCACCGTACTTCGCGATCAGCTGATCCTTGACGTAGTTGACGAAATACTGACCAGGCCCCTGCGTGCCCGGCAGACGGACGTCCCCGGCCTTGGGGAGCGGGGCCCGCGACGACTCGCGCAGCTGCTGGGTCGTGATCTTGCCCTCGTCGAACATCGTCCTGAGCACATAGAGCCGGCGCTGCTTGGCGGCGCTGGGGGAGCGGGTCGGGTCATACCGGGTCGGATCGGCGGGGAGCCCGGCGAGGAGTGCGGACTCGGCCAGGTTCAGGCTCAGGGCTCCCTTCCCGAAGTAGGTCCGTGCCGCCTGCTGGATGCCATACGCGCCGTTGCCGAAGTAGATCGTGTTGAGGTAGGCGAGCAGGATCCTGTCCTTCGACCAGAGCTGCTCGAGCTGCCACGCGAGAGCGGCCTCCCTGACCTTGCGTGCAAGCGTCCGCTGGTTGCGGACGTAGGCGTTCTTGACGAACTGCTGGGTGATCGTCGAGCCACCCTCGACGACGGACTGGGAGCGGATGTCCTGCCAGAGCGCGCGCCCGATGCCTCGGATGTCGACGCCGTTGTGCTCGTAGAAGCGGCGATCCTCGACCGAGACGATCGCCTGGCGCATGATCGGGGAGATGTCGTCGAGCTTCTGCAGGAGGACTCTGCTCTCCTCACCGCGGAGGACCGTGAGCACGGAGCGGCCGTTCGACGCATAGATGATGCCGTCGACCTGGGTGCGCTCCGCGGCAGGGTCGAGCAGCGGGATCTCGCTCGCGACGGCGCGCACCAGCCCGAACATGAACGCCATTCCCGTCAACAGCACGAGGACGGCGAGCACGGCGAGAAGGCGCAGCTTTCGAATCCGGCCCCGCTTACGTGGGCCCTCCGTGCTTCGTCGCAGCCGCAAGAGGCTAATTCTAGCCCCTGAGCACTGTCTGGCCGAGGGCCCGCGTCTGCCCGAGCGGACGCGCCCGGCGGGACCTCGTCCTACTCAGCCTGCGTCGGCCGCGACGACTCCGAGCAGGTCGTCGCCGTACCGCTCGATCTTCGTCGGCCCCAAGCCCTTCACCGCCGCCAGTTCTGCGAGGCTCGTCGGCATGGCCGCGGCGAGGTCGCGCAGGGTCGCGTCGTGGAGCACGACGTAGGCGGGCACGCCGTCTTCGCGCGAACGGGTGAGACGCCAGGAGCGGAGCCGTGCCACGACTGCGTCGTCGGCAGGGCCCGTCGCCGGAGCCTTCAGCGAGGGAACCTGCGCTCCCCGGGCCGCGCGGAGGACACGGAAGCCATCGTCCGTCTCGGCTTCGACCAGCGCTCCGGCGGCCTCGAGCGCCTTGATCCAGCGCTTCACCTCGGCATCCGAGGCGGCCTCCAGCACCCCGAAGGCGCTCGAGGCGCGCGCAGACGGCGGAGCCGACACGGAGCCCCGCAGCATCGCGGCCAGGGAGCGCCTGCCGAGCGGCCAGGACAGGCTCTCGACCGCACGCACGATGGCGCCGGCGAGGTCGTCGGGCAGCGGGTCCGCGACCCGACCTCGAGGGCGCGCCACCGGAGGGTCGCAGACGTCGCAGGCACCGCAGGGGCCATCGAGGGACTCGCCGAAGTGCTCCGCCACCTGCGCATGTCTGCACCGGTTGCTCTCCGCGAAGCCCACGATGCGCTCGACCCGCGCCTCGGCCTCGAGGGCGTAGCGCGAGAGGAGCTCATCGACCACGCCGCCGGCGTCCGGGCCGACCTCGGGCAGTTCGATTTGCATCGCACGGCCGCGGTCGAAGCCTCTCCGCACGATCCCTGCCTGCTCGAGCATGCCGACGAGCACGCGCGGATCGTGATCGCCGGCCTCGAGTTGCTCCGGTTCGACGCTGCCACCGTGGCGCCGCAACGCGGCGTAGACGCGGCGCAGATCGTCGGCGGCCGGGATGTCACCCACGGCGAACCGCCGCACCGCGGTGGCGTCGGACGGGCTCGCCAGCAGGAGCGTCTCGGAGGGCGCGCCGTCCCGGCCGCCTCGACCGACCATCTGGACGTAGCTCTCGAGCGAGTCCGGGTAGTTGAAGAGGCAGACGAACCTGACGTCGGGCTTGTCGATCCCCATCCCGAAGGCGGTTGTCGCGACGACACCGAGGATCCGGCCGCCGACGAAGTCGTCCTGAACGCGCGAGCGCTCGCTCGCCTCGAGACCCGCGTGGTAGTGCTCCATGCGCAAGCCGTGACCCCTCAGGGTGCGGGCGACTCGTTCGCAGGAGTCGCGTGACCGCGCATAGACGATTGCGCTGCCCGGCTCCATCGCCTCCAGCCGCTCGACGAGCAGGCGCAGCCGATCCTCGTTACCGCCGACCTCGGCAACGTCGTAGCGGAGGTTCGGCCGGACGATGCTCGTCCGCACGACGGCGAGCTCTCGACCGAGCGCCTGGGCGATCTCCCGCGCGGCGGCCGGGGTCGCGGTCGCGGTCATCCCGAGGACGGCCGGCTCGCCGAGCTCCTCGAGGGCGCGGCGGATAAAGAGGTAGTCCGGGCGGAAGTCGTGGCCCCACATGCTGACGCAATGAACCTCGTCGATCACGACCAGGCCGACGCCGATGCTGCGCAGGGTCTCGACGAAGGAAGCGCTGCGAAGGCGCTCTGGGGCGGCGTACAGGATGCGGGTCCGGCCGGCCGCCACGTCGTGCAGACGGGAGCTCGTGGTCTCGGCGTCGAGCGAGGAGTTGACGAACGTCGCCGTCGCCGCGATCTCGGGCGGAAGCTGGTCGACCTGATCCTTCATCAGCGCAATCAGCGGGGAGAGGACGAGGGTCGGGTTCGGCCGGAGCATCGCGGCCAGCTGGTACGTGAGCGACTTTCCCGAGCCCGTCGGCATCAGGGCAAGGGTGTCGCGGCCGTCGACGGCGGCGCGGACCACGTCCTCCTGCCCCGGCCGGAAGCCGGGGAAGCCGAACAGCTGCTGAAGGCGACGACCGAGCTCGCTCATGCGAACGAGTGTACGGGTCGAATCGGCGCGCCTTGGTGCCGGCCGGCGGAGTTGCACCGCAGCTTGCCCGCCGGCTCCTCGCTAGCAGAGACGCTCAGACGGGGTTCGAGGCGATGATCGGCGCCTGCGTCGGTACGGTCGAGCCGCCGTCCTTCTCGACGGTGACGGCAACGACGGCGCCCGCCCGGACGGAGCGGGGAACCGGCACGATCGCGCGCCCGTTCCGTGTCTCGAACGTCCCGGCGGCGATCGGCGTCGATCCCTCGATCACCCAGGTCTCGTAGGTCTTGCCCTCCGGGGCGTCCTCGAGGCCGTGCAGGACGAGAACCGCGGTTCCGTCGTCCGCGACGACGAGATGGCCGTTGCCCGAAGCGAGCGCCACCGTCGAGGCGTCCGGGTCCGTGAGAACCGCCGCTGCCCGCTCCTGCGCACTGAGGGCAGCGCGTGTCGTGTCGAGCGTGCCGTTCAGCGAGTTCGCGTAGAGGCCCAGGCCGATCACAACGGCTGCTGCGATCGCGGTTAGGGCGGCATAGACAGGGGCGATGCGGCGCTTCCGCTCGAAGGGTACGACCGTCTGCTGCTCCGCGCGCGCCGACTCGAGGATCCGCTCCCGCAGCGCGAGGCTCGGCGGCGGGCCGCCCGCACCGACGGCGAGCGCGCCTGCGACCTCCCAGAACGACGCGAGCTCCTCCTGGCAGCGGTCGCACCCCGGCAGATGCCGCTCGTACAGCTCGCGCTCGGTGTCGTCCAGCGCGTCGAGCGCGTAGCCGGCGGTCAGATCGTGGAGTTCCAGGTTCATGACAGCATCACAGCCCCGTCATCGAGGATCTCGCGCAGGCGCGCGAGCCCGGCGAACATTCTGCTCTTGATCGTGCCGAGCGGTAGGCCGAGTCTCTCAGCCAGCTCGGACTGCGAGTACCCACCGTAGTATGCGAGCTCGATCGCCTCGCGCTGGGTATCGGGGAGGAGGTTGAGCGCACTCTGGACGCGCTCACGCTCGAAGCCGAGCCAGGCGGCATCCTCCGCGGACGCGCTCTGCGCGGAATCGCGCAGCTCGTCATCGAGCGGCTCGGTGCGTCGCCGCTCCTCGCGACGGACGAGATCGACGGCTCGTCGGTGGACGAGCGTCAGGATCCAGGTGCTTGCCTTGGCACGCTCGGGTCGGAAGCCCGCTGCGGTGCGCCAGACGCCGAGAAACGCCTCCTGGACGGCGTCCTCGGCCAGGCGGTCGTCCCGGAGCACCTTGAAGGCCAGGCCGTACGCGATCCTGCCGACACGGTCGTACAGCTCGGCCAGCCCACTTTCATCGCCGCGGGCAACGAGGGCGACGAGTGCCTCGTCCGAAAGATGAGCGAGGTGCTTTCGCATAGTCCACGCGACCGGCGGGTCTGGCAACGCTAGCACGCTGGCGGTGGGGTCAGACGCGGTCATCGATGTTCTTCGCACGGCAGGCAGGATCGGTTCGGATCCCGAGCAAGTTGCCGACTTCGATGCCCACCCGGCTCGAGCGTTACGCTCAGCGCGTGGAGACGCCGCTGACGCTGTCCGACGTCGAGGACCTCGCGGTGGCCCGCATGGATCCCGACTGGGCCGAATACCTCTCGGGCGGCGCCGGAGCCGAGCGGACGCTGGCCGAGAACACCGCCGCTTTTGCGCGGTGGCGCCTGCGACAGCGCGTGTTGCGAGGAATCGAGGCCGCTTCGACGGAGACCATGCTGCTCGGACACCGCCTGCGCTCTCCCGTCGTCGTCGCACCTGTCGCCTATCAGCGGCTGGCGCACCCCGACGGTGAGGAAGGCCTGGCACGGGCCGCCGCGGCAGCCGGCTCGGCAATGTGCCTGTCGACCTTCTCGACCGCGAGTGTGGCCGAGGTCACCGCTGCGGCGCCCGACTGCACGCGGTTCCTGCAGGTCTACGTCTTCCGAGACCATGGCATCACCGACGCGTTGATCGCAGAGGCGGTCGATGCCGGCTTCGCTGCAGTCTTTCTCACGGTCGACCTGCCTGTGATCGGTCCGCGCGACCGCGAGCGCCGGATCGCGTGGGCGTTCGAGGACGCTCGGCTGCCTTCTGTGCGGCGCGCCATCGACGCGCTCGCGGGTGAAGAGGCGCTCGGGCTCCTGGATCCCGCGCTCGACTGGGCCTACCTGGAGCAGCTCGTCTCGTCGGCCGGCGTCCCTGTCGTCGTCAAGGGCGTGCTCGAGCCGGACGATGCGGTTCTCGCCGCCGAGCACGGCGCTGCAGCGGTCGTCGTCTCCAACCACGGCGGCCGCCAACTCGACGGCGTGATGCCGACGATCGAAGCGCTGCCTGCAATCGTCGAGGCGGCCGGAGACAGGCTCGAGGTGCTGCTCGACAGCGGCATTCGGCGTGGCACCGACGTCGTCACCGCGCTGGCGCTCGGCGCGACGGCCGTGCTCGCCGGGCGGCTGCCTCTCTGGGGCCTCGCGGCAGCGGGGGAGAGCGGCGCCCTCCAGGTGCTGGAGCTCCTGCGCGAGGAGGTCGAGATCGCGCTGCACCTGACCGGCTGTGCTTCCGTCGACGCTCTGACACCAGCACACGTCTCTCGCGCGACCGGCCCGTAGAATCGGCTGCGGATGACCGACGATTCCCTTCGCGCGCACGCCGTCGACCTACTTCCTGCCGGCGGGCTCGAGGAGAAGCTCGAGCTCGGCCGGCCGCTTCGCGTCAAGCTGGGGATCGACCCTACGGCCCCCGACATCCACCTGGGCTTCGCCACCGTGCTGGACAGGCTGGCGGCCTTTCAGAGGGCTGGGCACACCGTCGTCCTGATCGTCGGCGACTACACGGCCAGGATCGGCGATCCCTCGGGCCGCTCGCAGGAGCGGCCCGTGCTTGCCGACGCAGTTCTCGACGAGAACGCGCGGGCTTTCGCCGCCCAGGCCTTCCGGGTGCTCGACGAGTCACGCACGGAGGTTCGCTACAACGGCGAGTGGCTCGGCAAGCTGAGCTACGCGGAAGTCGTCCGGCTGACGCGGACGGTCACCGTGGCGCGGCTGCTGGAGCGGGACGACTTCGCCAAGCGGTTCACGTCACACGAGCCGATCTCGCTCTCGGAGCTGCTGTACCCGCTCATGCAGGCCTACGACTCCGTCGCGATCGAGGCGGACATCGAGATCGGCGGCACCGACCAGCTCTACAACCTCCTCGCCGGACGAGACGTGATGGGACAGTACGGCCTCGAGCCCCAGATCGTGATCACCTATCCCTTGCTCGTCGGCACCGACGGCACCGAGAAGATGGCGAAGTCGCGCGGCAACACGATCGGGATCACCGACGAGCCGAATGAGATGTTCGGCAAGACGATGTCGATCCCCGACAGCGCTCTGTCGCAGTGGTGGGAGCTGCTTCTCGGCGAGGCCCTCGCGGAGGGCACCGACGCGATGACGGCCAAGCTCGAGCTCGGCCGCAGGATCGTCGCCCGCTGGCACGGCGACGAGGCAGCGGCAGGAGCCGAGGCGCACTTCACTCGGGTCGTGCGCGAAGGGGGTGCACCCGACGAGGTGCCTGAGGCGCCGCTGCCGACAGGCGATCCGGTGCACCTGCCGGCTCTGCTCGCAGGGGCCTTCGGACTCTCCACCAGTGAGGTCCGGCGCATGATCGCCCAGGGCGCGGTGAAGCTGAACGGGGAGGGGGTGTCGGAGCTCGACGTGCCGCGGGCCCAGGTGGCGGGAGCGCTCGTGCAGGCGGGCAAGCGGCGCTTCGTCCGCTTCGCCGTCGATGGTTGACGGTTGGCGCTTGACACACCCGCGCCGAATGCTGCTACTATCCATCGGCCGCCCGCGAGGGAGGCAGCAGGAAAGCCCATGTCACTCGACACCGGAGCGGCCCGCGAACGAATCGGATACGACCTGTACCGACTCCAAGTGGGCCTCTGGCGCGAGTTGTCGGAGGTCTTTTTGTTGCCCCGCTCGACCGGTATCGATCTTTGAAAACTCAACAGCGTACGTAAAACGACGAGGCCTCTCGTCCGCGTTTTGGCGTGGTCGAGGGGTTACACCATCCATCTGCTCACGCAGAATCGGATGGTTTTCCCGTCGATGCCGCACGGAACCGTTGTCCCACCTTCGGGAGGGCTGCGACGACGTGCGGATAGACATTTGAGCTCAAGCTCTAGGGAAGACAACCGTTTGTCGGCCGTGTCAGGGAGAGGCTTGCCTCTCGTTGGCATGTACGCCGGCGACAAGTTCTTCACGGAGAGTTTGATCCTGGCTCAGGACGAACGCTGGCGGCGCGCTTAACACATGCAAGTCGAGCGAGAACCGGGACTTCGGTCCTGGGGACAGCGGCGAACGGGTGAGTAACACGTGGGTAATCTGCCCTCGATTCTGGGATAGCCCGGGGAAACCCGGATTAATACCGGATAGCCTTTCGAGCTTTCGGGCTTGGAAGAAAAGGTAGCTTCGGCCTCCGATCGAGGATGAGCCCGCGGTGGATTAGCTTGTTGGCGGGGTAACGGCCCACCAAGGCGACGATCCATAGCTGGTCTGAGAGGACGATCAGCCACACTGGGACTGAGACACGGCCCAGACTCCTACGGGAGGCAGCAGTGGGGAATCTTGCGCAATGGGCGAAAGCCTGACGCAGCGACGCCGCGTGGGGGAAGAAGGCCTTAGGGTTGTAAACCTCTTTCAGGTGGGACGAAGCCACTCGGGTTAATAGCCCAGAGGGTGACGGTACCGCCAGAAGAAGCCCCGGCTAACTACGTGCCAGCAGCCGCGGTAATACGTAGGGGGCAAGCGTTGTCCGGATTTATTGGGCGTAAAGAGCGTGTAGGCGGCCAGGTAGGTGGGTTGTGAAAACTGGAGGCTCAACCTTCAGACGTCGACCCAAACCCCCTGGCTAGAGTCCGGAAGAGGAGAGTGGAATTCCTGGTGTAGCGGTGAAATGCGCAGATATCAGGAAGAACACCCGTGGCGAAGGCGGCTCTCTGGGACGGTACTGACGCTGAGACGCGAAAGCGTGGGGAGCGAACAGGATTAGATACCCTGGTAGTCCACGCCGTAAACGATGGGTGCTAGGTGTGGGGGGTGTCGACTCCCTCCGTGCCGAAGCTAACGCATTAAGCACCCCGCCTGGGGAGTACGGCCGCAAGGCTAAAACTCAAAGGAATTGACGGGGGCCCGCACAAGCAGCGGAGCATGTGGTTTAATTCGACGCAACGCGAAGAACCTTACCAAGGCTTGACATGCACTTGAAAAGCGTGGAAACACGTTCCCTCTTCGGAGCAAGTGCACAGGTGGTGCATGGCTGTCGTCAGCTCGTGTCGTGAGATGTTGGGTTAAGTCCCGCAACGAGCGCAACCCCTGTCCTATGTTGCCAGCGAGTAATGTCGGGGACTCATAGGAGACTGCCGGTGACAAATCGGAGGAAGGTGGGGATGACGTCAAGTCATCATGCCCCTTATGTCTTGGGCTACACACGTGCTACATTGGCCGGTACAAAGGGCTGCAAACTCGCGAGAGTGAGCGAATCCCAAAAAGCCGGTCCCGGTTCGGATTGGAGGCTGAAACTCGCCTCCATGAAGGCGGAGTTGCTAGTAATCGCGAATCAGCAACGTCGCGGTGAATACGTTCCCGGGCCTTGTACACACCGCCCGTCACACCACGAAAGTTGGCAATACCCGAAGCCGGTGGGCTAACCCCTCGGGGAGGCAGCCGTCGAAGGTAGGGTTGATGATTGGGGTGAAGTCGTAACAAGGTAGCCGTAGCGGAAGCTGCGGCTGGATCACCTCCTTTCTAGGGAGTCGGAGCTTGCTCCGATAGGCGCTGTGCTTGTCGATGTCCCAGGAGCTCGCTCCGGGGTCGTCCGATGTCACAGCTCGCCTAGATGAATGTCGACCTCGTCGCCTACGCGGACGTCTTGCTTCGGTAAGGCGCGCCGCCAGTACGCTGTTGAGTTTTGAGAGATCGGTGGGCCGGCGGCGTCAGTGCGAGTCGCGGGTCACAGCGGTGTTCTCTGCAGGTGGGCTCTCGAGCTCGCGCGTACCTTGAAAACTCCATAGCGACATCAACACATGTTCTTTTCGATCAAGAGAATAAGAGCACACGGTGGATGCCTTGGCGCCAAGAGCCGATGAAGGACGTGGGCGGCTGCGATAAGCCTCGGGGAGGTGCTGACCAACCTTTGATCCGGGGATTTCCGAATGAGGAAACTCACGCGTGGTAATGCGCGCGTACCCGTGCCTGAATACATAGGGCACGAGGAGGCAAGCTGGGGAACTGAAACATCTAAGTACCCAGAGGAAAGGAAAGAAACCTCGACTCCCTGAGTAGTGGCGAGCGAAAAGGGAAGAGCCCAAACCCGGGCGATGTGATAGACGGCAGTCGTTGTCGTCCGGGGGTTGTAGGGCCTGGCTTGATCCGCCTGCCGGCGGGTCGGGAAGTTACAAAGTTGCGTGATAGCGGAACCGGATGGAAAGCCGGGCCACAGCGGGTAACAGCCCCGTACGCGAAATTGCGCAGCCTTCCTTGACAGGTACCTGAGTACGGCCGGGCACGGGAAACCCGGTCGGAACCCGCGGGGACCACCCCGCAAGGCTAAGTACTCCTTGGCGACCGATAGTGAACTAGTACCGTGAGGGAAAGGTGAAAAGTACCCCGGAAGGGGAGTGAAATAGCACCTGAAACCGTGTGCTTACAAGCGGTCGGAGCAGGCTTTGTCCTGTGACGGCGTGCCTTTTGCATAATGAGCCAGCGAGTTACTCTTCAACGGCAAGGTTAAGGAAACGGAGCCGTAGCGAAAGCGAGTCTTAATAGGGCGCTTTAGTCGTTGGAGGTAGACCCGAAACTGAGTGATCTACCCATGGGCAGGTTGAAGCGGGGGTAAGACCCCGTGGAGGACCGAACACACGTCGGTTGAAAACGGCGGTGATGACCTGTGGGTCGGAGTGAAAGGCTAATCAAACTCAGAGATATCTGGTTCTCCCCGAAATATATTTAGGTATAGCGTCACATGTTCATTTCCGGTTGTAGAGCACTGTTTGGTCTAGGGGGCCTACCAGCTTACTGAAATCAGGCAAACTCCGAATGCCGGAAATCCAGAGTGTGGCAGTCAGAGTGCGGGGGATAAGCTTCGTGCTCGAAAGGGAAACAGCCCAGACCGTCGGCTAAGGCCCCTAATTCCATGCTAAGTGGGAAACGATGTCCGATTGCAGTGACAACCAGGATGTTGGCTTAGAAGCAGCCACCATTAAAAGAGTGCGTAACAGCTCACTGGTCAAGTGGTCGGGCGCGGACAATGTAACGGGGCTCAAGCATGGAGCCGAAGCCACGGACTTCGTGTTTACACGGAGTGGTAGGGGAGCGTTCCCATTGCAGTGAAGCGGCGGCGGAAGCCAGCCGTGGAGCGGTGGGAAGTGAGAATGCTGGCATGAGTAACGAAAGAGGAGTGAGAAACTCCTCCGCCGAATGCCTAAGGGTTCCTGAGTAAAGCTAATCTACTCAGGGTTAGTCGGGACCTAAGCCGAGGCCGCAAGGCGTAGGCGATGGACAACAGGTTGATATTCCTGTACCACGTAGCGACCGTTACCACCAATGGCGGGACGGGGTAGGCTAGGGGAACCCAGGCGATGGTCGTCCTGGGGTAACCGCGTAGGGCGGGTGATAGGGAAATCCGTCACCCATCAAGCCTGAGACGGGATGCCGAGTCCGCATGGACGAAGTCCTTGAAGCCATGCCTCCTAGAAAAGCGTCTAGGGAGGTTGCGCGTGCCCGTACCAAAACCGACACAGGTAGGCAGGTAGAGAATACCAAGGCGATCGGAAGAACCCTCGTTAAGGAACTCGGCAAAATGGCCCCGTAACTTCGGGAGAAGGGGCGCCCCAGTAGAGTAAAATTCCTTCGCGGAATGGAGCTCGAGGGGGCCGCAGTGAAACGGCCCAAGCGACTGTTTACCAAAAACACAGGTCTCTGCGAAGTCGTAAGACGACGTATAGGGGCTGACGCCTGCCCGGTGCTGGAAGGTCACGAGGAGAGGTTAGCCTTCGGGCGAAGCTTTGAATCCAAGCCCCAGTAAACGGCGGCGGTAACTATAACCGTCCTAAGGTAGCGAAATTCCTTGTCGGGTAAGTTCCGACCTGCACGAATGGCGTAACGACTTGGGCGCTGTCTCAACGAGGGATCCGGTGAAATTGTAGTCTCGGTGAAGATGCCGAGTACCCGTGGCTGGACGGAAAGACCCCGTGAACCTTTACTACAGCTTTGCGTTGAAGTTTGGTGTTCGTTGTCCAGGATAGGTGGGAGACTTTGAAGCGGGGGCGTCAGCCCTCGTGGAGTCAACCTTGGGATACCACCCTATGGATTCTGGGCTTCTAACCCGATGCCGTAATCCGGGTCGGGAACAGCGTGAGGTGGGTAGTTTGACTGGGGCGGTCGCCTCCTAAAATGTAACGGAGGCGCGCAAAGGTTCCCTCAGCACGGTTGGAAATCGTGCGTAGAGCGTAATGGCATAAGGGAGCTTGACTGCGAGACTGACAAGTCGAGCAGGGACGAAAGTCGGCCATAGTGATCCGGCGGTAGAGAGTGGAATCGCCGTCGCTCAACGGATAAAAGGTACTCCGGGGATAACAGGCTTATCCTCCCCAAGAGTCCACATCGACGGGAGGGTTTGGCACCTCGATGTCGGCTCGTCGCATCCTGGGGCTGAAGCAGGTCCCAAGGGTTGGGCTGTTCGCCCATTAAAGCGGTACGCGAGCTGGGTTCAGAACGTCGTGAGACAGTTCGGTCCCTATCCGCCATGGGCGCTGGGAGCTTGAGAGGAGTCGTCTCTAGTACGAGAGGACCGAGACGAACAGACCTCTGGTGTATCAGTTGTCGTGCCAACGGCACTGCTGACTAGCTACGTCTGGACGGGATAACCGCTGAAAGCATCTAAGCGGGAAGCCCACCTCGAGATGAGGCTCCCCATCACTTCAAGTGAGTAAGGGCCGTGGAAGACCACCACGTTGATAGGCGGGCGGTGTAAGCACAGCAATGTGTTCAGCTGACCCGTACTAATTGCCCGAGGTCTTGATTTTGAACATGTCTGAGTCGCTATGGAGTTTTGAAGGTTCGAGCGACGCTCGATCCTCGCGGACCGGCTTCAACCGAAGCCCGCCGCCGGGGATCGCGTCCCACCTTTGACACTTTCGGCGGTCATAGCAGCGGGGGTACACCTCTTCCCATTCCGAACAGAGAAGTTAAGCCCGCCGGCGCCAATGGTACTTGGGGCGCGAGCCCCTGGGAGAGTAGGACGCCGCCGAATTAGTTCGAACAGGGGGCACACGCGAGTGTGTCCCCTGTTTGCGTTGCCTAGTCGTCCGCAACTCCCAGCGCGCGCAAGCGTCGCACCCGCTCGGCGAGCGGTGGGTGCGTCCGAAACATCCGCGCGAGGCGGTCGGGCTCGAACGGGTCGACGGTATAGAGCGGCTCGGTCGCCACCGGCGCCACGAAGGAGACGAGCTCGGCGGCACGATCGAGCCGGAGCAGTGCGTCGGCCACGTCGTGTGGGTCGCACACCGCAGCGGCGTCCCGGTCGGCCGCATACTCGCGCCTGGGTGAGAGCAGCGCATGGGTGAACGCCGCCGCGATCGGCCCGAGCCCGAACAGCAAAGCGCGGGCGAAGAAGCCGCCCAGCCGGCTCATCTCGACGAGGGTCGTCGCGAACAGGACGGCGAACGTCTGGGTGAGCACGTCGAGACTGCGCACATGCGCCAGCTCATGGGCGACCACCGCCTGGAGCTCCTCTCGGCGCGCCACGCGGAGGAGGCCGGTGGAGACGACGAGCGTGGCACCCCCGGGCCCTCGACCGACCACGAACGCCCGAGGAAAGCCGTCGTCGATCAGGCAGAGCTTGGGCGGCGGGATGCCGAGGAGCGCCGCGACCGTGTCGGTCGTCGAGCGCAGCAGAGGATCTTCGGCGAACGCGAATGGCCGCGCCCCAAGCATCCCGAGCAAAGCCCTCTCGCCGAGCCAGTAGACGGCGATCGCGGCGCCGAGCCCGCAGAAGACGAACAGCGCTGCACTTCGCTCACGCCCGATCAGCCAGCCGACGCCGCCGGCGAGCGCGACGAGCACGCCGACCATGAGCGAGGCCTTGAGGAAGTTCGCCGTGATCCGGCGGCGCACTACCCGTCGTCGTCGCGGTCGTCGCCTTCGCTCTCGAGCCCTCGCGGTGGCCAGTCGGGCTCGGGCGCGTCGCACCTGCTCGAGCAGTGCAACGACGCGACATTCTGGAGAGGCACGAGGATATGGCCGTTGAGCTCGATGTGGGGCACGTCCTCGATCGAACAGTAGGCCGTGAGGACGCCCTCCTGGTACTCACCGCCGAAGAGGGCGAGGTCGACCTGCTCGCCCTTGTACTTGTTCGTGTAGTCCTCCACGGCGGGCAGCCTAGCCAAACCCACCTGAAACGGTGGGCGTGGCTGTCGGGCAGGTCGTGAAATGCGGTGCAGATGTGGTCTCGGTCCGGTCTTGCAAGCGTCGTCTACGGGGACAACGAACCTACGGTGGCTCGAGCGCGAGGTGCTCCCAGCGCCATCCGCGCCCTTCGCTGTCATCCAACGGCCGACCCGCGAGCCGTCACCTCCTCTCGGCAGGCCGTGACCTGTCCCCTGGAGGGCGCTGGTGTACTCACCCTTGCGGGATCGGCCACCGCACGAGAGAATTCCACGGAGCGGCTCGGCGCGCGCCGCTCGGCCGGGATGGACAACGCCGGAAGGGCACCGCACATGCGAAAATCTCTTATCGTCGTTCTCGCGGCGACGGTCGTTGCCTCAGGCTCCCTCCTCGCCTCGGTCGCACAAGCCGCTCCCGCCCGCGGAATCTCGATCACCGGCTACGCCTTCTCTCCGAGCAAGGGATCCCTCACCGTGAAGGTCAAGCCATGGGGCTGGAAGATGTTCCCCGCGCTGATCGGCTCGAAGCCGAACCGGCTCGACGGCGGGCACTGGGCCCTGTACGTGAACGGGAAGGTCCGGGCCCGGTCGGGCAAGGCTTCCGTCACCGTGACGGGCCTGCCAAAGGGGCGGATCCGGTTCTTCGTCGCACTCGCCAACAACGATCTCTCACGCCTCGAGCGTGCCGATCGGTCGCCGATCTACACGCACGTCGTCGGCTGAACGAGGGGCTCAGGGTGGTCGCAACGGGGCACCCGTTGACTCTGGACGTGCAGCAGCCCCGTCGGGAGGGCTGGGCGGTTAGTGGTTTCGGACAATCAGGAGTGGCAGGACGCGCGGCCTGGCCATGCTGAGACCCCGCGGTGCGGGCTTGCGTCGTTGCCTGCAGTCGGCGTATCGTCGCTCGTGTAGCTCCCACGTCAGGTGCCACGAGCCTGGGTGGTTGGATTTCTGCGGCATCTCGGCCCGAAGGCCCCCTGCTATCGGGCGAGCCAACGTGCAAAGGAGCAAGGATGGCTGCGTACATGATCTTTCACAACCGCGTCGACGACGCGGACAAGCTGAACAACGACTACCTGCCGAAGGCCCTCGCGAGCTTTGCCGGCCACGACCCCGAGGTTCTCGTCGTCGACGAGGGATCCGAGGTCTTCGAGGGGGACAGCGACATGCGCCGCACGGTGGTGCTCAAGTTCGACTCCAAGGACGCGGCCAAGGCGTGGTACCACTCGGCCGAGTATCAGGCCGCGCTGCCGCTCCGGCTGGAGTCGTCGTCCAACCTCTCGTTCATCGTCGACGGCTTCGAGGGCTAAGCACCGGGCCACGTGGGCGCAGGGATGCATTTCTGGCATCGCTGCGCCCGACCGCCCAGAGCAGGTAACGCGCCTCGGGCCGGCAGGGCGGCGGCTCAGTAGACGAGCCTGAAGACCGCGCAGTTGCCGATCGGCCCGTGGTCGACGGCGAAGTGCCGGAGGATGGCGCGAATCGGACCTCCGTGGGAGACCACCAGGACCGGGCCGTCGCGATGCAGGTCGCCGATCCTCGTGATCGCCGCGAGCGCTCGCTCCGCTACCTGGTCGCTCGTCTCACCGTCGCCCCAGGTGCCCTGGAGGGCCTCGGGGAAGCGGCTGGCGACCTCGGTGTCTGTCAGTCCTTCCCAGCTGCCGAAATGCTTCTCCCGCAGCCCTCGCTCGACCATGACCTCGAGCCGGTGGGCCTGTGCGACAGCCCGAGCGGTGTCGCGCGCGCGGGCGAGGTCGCTCGAGTAGATCGCGACGAGAGCCTTGTCGAGCATGTGCTGCGCGAGGGCGCGCGCCTGCTCGAGCCCGGCCGCGTTGAGCGGGACGTCCGTGTGACCCTGGACGCGGCGGTCGCGGTTCCAGTCGGTCTCACCGTGGCGCACGAGCAGGATCTCGGCCATCGGGCAACGGTAGCGTGCAATCCGGGCGCGACTCGCGGTCGCTCACGATCGTCTACCGTTGGGAGGTGCCGATCGTGCAGGTGACAGCGCTCCGGCAGCGGGTCGGAACCGACCTCGATGCCGCCTCGCGCGCGATCGTCCTCGCTGTCAGCCGGGAGATCGAGGAGGATCCGCAGGGCACCTGGGTCACGTGGCAGACCCTGCCCGCCGGCACGTACCGCGAGGGTGAGAACGATGCTCCCGCGGAGCAGCCTGCAGCCACGCACCCACCTCTCGTCCGGATCAACGCGTTCGAGGGCCGGTCGCCCGAGACGATCGCCCGTGTCCTGTCGGCAGTCGCGGGCGCGGTCGTGCGTGAGCTCGAGCTCGATCCCGGCAATGTCTTCGTCGTCTGGGACGAGCTCCACGCGGGCCGCCTGCACACGGGCGGCGGCATGCCGGGAACCTGACCGCGGGTCGCAGGTCGCAGCCGCGAGACCGCCCGGTCGCGAGCCTCTAGGATCGTGGCATGGATCTCGGGCTCGCAGGCAAGGTCGCGATCGTGACGGGCTCGAGCCGGGGAATCGGGCGTGGCATCGCAACGCACCTCGTCGACGAGGGGGCAAACGTCGTCTTCTGCGCGCGAGGCGCGGACGACCTGGATGCAGCCGTCGCGTCCGCGGAAGGGCTGGCCGGGAGCTCTACAGGGGTCGTCGTCGACCTGACCGCACCTGAGGGGGCAGAGACGGTGGTCGCCGCGGCCGTCGAGAGGTTCGGCGGGGTCGACATCCTTGTCAACAGCGTTGGCGGCTCGGGGGCGAGGACGTTCGACGACACCGATCCGGCCGACCTCCAGAACGTTCTCGACCGGAACCTGTTCCCGGCGCTGACCGTGTCACGGGCTGCAGTCCCGGAGATGCGCGCCCGCGGTGGTGGCGTGATCGCGATGATCGGGTCGATCTGGGGGCGCGAGGGAGGCGGAAGCCCGGGCTACAACGTCGCGAAAGCGGCCGAGATCAGCCTCGCGAAGGCGATGGCGCACGATCTCGCCGCCGACGGGATCCGCGTCTTCAGCGTCGCCCCGGGGTCGACGTTGTTCCCAGGCGGCAGCTGGGAGCGTCGCTTGCGCGACGATCCGGAGGGCATGGCCACCTTGATCGAGCGCGAACTGCCGTGGGGGCGGTTCGGCACCGTCGACGAGGTCGCGGACGTCGTAACCTTCCTCGTCTGCCCGCGCGCCTCCTGGGTCGTCGGCACGTGCGTCACCGTTGACGGCGGCCAGTCTCGATCGTTCTGACGCTTCAAGGGCCGGCTCTGGCGCCCGGCACCCGCGGCCCGTCGAGGCCGAGCTCCTGCTCGAGCCAGCTCATGTGCTCGCGGTAGGCGACCGGTCCGAGGGCGTGCTCCGCGTCGTACCAGCGCACCTCGGTTTCCTCGGGAGCTGCGTCGATCAGCGCCTGCAGCGCCCGCCGCGGGATGACCGAATCGCGCCGGCCGTCCTGGAGGAGCAACGAGCCCGGGCGGGCCCGGGCGATGTGGCGCAGCGGGTCGATCGACGACATCGTCGCCTCCACGTCGGCCTTGAGATCTTCGGGCGCAGCCTGGACGAACTCGGAGACCGGTGCCGAGCCCCCCGAGACGAGGACGAGCGAATGCAGCCGCGGCTCGACGCCGGCAAGCAGGGCGCCCGCCCTCGCTCCGGCGCTCCAACCGACGAACCCGAGTCGTCCGCGGTCGACGTCGTCGCGCGCTGTCAGGAGGTCGAGCGCTCGCCGAACTGCGATCACGTCGCGGATCTCGAGCTCGCGCTGCTCCGCGAGGCGGTCGAGCATGCCGGGGGCGGACGCCGGTACGGCGCCGCTCGACGGCGCGGTGATGGCCAGGGTGACTGCGCCGCGCGCCGCCAGCCAGAGCGCCGGGCCCGCCATCGACTCCCGCGTGCTCCCGGCGCCGTGGACGTAGACGACCGCCGGCCGACGGCCCTTCCCGGGGGGAACCATGAGGAGGGCGTCAACCGTGTCGCGTAGCGACGTGTACGAGAGGTCGTGCACGGCGATCGGATAGGTCTCGGAGACGACCCCCCGGTCATTCGTCCCGAGCGGCTGGGTCGCGTCGTACGCGAAGACGCCCTCGTCGACCTCGCGGGCGCCGCTGCACCCGACTGCGGCTAGCGCGCACAGCACGACGGCGACCATGCCCGGGTAGCGAACCGCTCGGCCGATCCACATGTCGACAAGCGTAGCCCGGACGTCCGCCTCGAACGATCCGGGCCGGCGACTACGCTGGAACCGTGGAGAGATCAGGTATCGCGGCAGAATCCTTCGAGCAGCGCGTCCGTGCGCTCGAGGAGTCGTGGCTCTCCCCGTTGGCCGTGCATTCGTACGAGACGCGCGGCCGCGAGATGCCCGAGGCTCCGTCCGGCGTGCGGACGCCGTTCCAGCGCGACCGCGACCGGCTCGTCCATTCCAAGCCGTTCCGGCGGCTCAAGGGCAAGACCCAAGTTTTCATCGACCCGGAGGGCGACCACTACCGCACCCGCATGACCCACACCCTCGAGACGACAGCGATCTCCCGCGTCGTGGCGCGGGCTCTGCGCCTCAACGAGGACCTCGTCGAGGGCATCGGTCTCGGGCACGACACCGGCCATACGCCGTTCGGACACGCCGGCGAGCAGGCACTCGACGACGCCCTCAGCGCGACCTTCGGGCGCCGCTTTCGCCACAACGAGCAGTCGTGGCGGATCGCGCGCAGGCTCAATCTCACCCACGAGGTCTGCGACGGCATCCTCACGCACACAGGCGCGACGGAGCCCGAGACGCTGGAGGGCAAGATCGTCCGAATAGTCGATCGCGTCGCCTACATCAATCACGACATCGACGATGCGATCCGTTACGGCATCCTCTCCGAGGCCGACCTTCCCCGCGACGAGATCGACCTGCTCGGGCCGACCGGCTCCCAGCGGATCGACAGGCTCGTCCACGATCTCGTCGAGACCTCGTCAGAGGCGGGCGACATCCGTCAGAGTGACGCGATCGGCGACGCAATGCTGTCTCTTCGCGCGTTCATGTTCGACCGCGTCTACCTCGGCCCGCACGTCGGTCCGGAGCATCGGCGCGCTCACGAGGCGGTTTCCACGATCTTCGCCCGCCTCGTCGCCGATCCCACGTTGCTGCCCGCGGGCGAAGGCGAGTTGGCCGAAAGGATCACCGATTACATCTCCGGCATGACCGACCGGTTTGCGCTTGCGTACGCCGGGGGCAGCTAGTGGCGCGGATCAAGGAACAGAGCGTCCGGGACGTCGTCGCTGCAGCCAACATCGTCGACGTCGTGAGCCTGCGCACGTCCCTCCGAAAGAGCTCGGGCACCCGGTTCATGGGGCGGTGCCCGTTCCACGAAGAGCGGTCACCGAGCTTCTCCGTCAATGCCGACCTGAACCTCTACCACTGCTTCGGATGCGGCAAGGGCGGTGATGTCGTCACGTTCGTCCGCGAGACCGAAGGGCTCGACTTCGTCGGTGCGATCGAATGGCTGGCAGAGCGGTTTCGCGTTTCGCTCGAGTACGAGGCAAGCTCGCCGGTCGCTGACGAGTCACGCCGACGACGCGAGCGCCTCTATGCGGTTCTCGACCAGGCAGCCGCATTCTTCGAGCGGCACCTATGGGACAGTCCCGCCGGGGAGCCTGTCCGCGCCTACCTCGCGAGTCGCGGCCTGGGCGAGGAGGTCGCACGTGAGTTCCGGCTCGGGCTCTCGCCCGGTCAGGGGCTCGCGGCCAAGGCGAAGGAGAAGGGATTCACCACCGAGGAGCTCAGGGCCGCCGGTCTGACGAATCAGCGCGGCAACGACTACTTCCCCCCGCGGCTGATGTTCCCGCTCGCTGATGCACGCGGCAAGGTGATCGGCTTCCAGGCCCGCAAGCTCCACGACGACGATCCGCTGAAGGGGAAGTACGTCAACTCGCCCGAGAGCGACCTGTTCAAGAAGAGCAACGTCCTCTACGGCCTTCACCTGGCGCGGCCGGCGATAGCCAAGCAGGAGAGGGCGGTCGTCGTCGAGGGCAACACCGACGTGATCGCTCTGCGGCAGGCCGGGTTCGAGCCGGTCGTCGCCTCCATGGGCACGGCGCTGACCGAGCACCATCTGCGAGAGCTCGCCAGGCTCACGAAGAGGCTCTATCTCTGCTTCGACGCCGACGCCGCGGGGGAGGACGCAACCCTGCGGGGGATGGAACGCGCGCAGGGTCAGGGGTTCGAGATCCGGATCGTGGTGCTGCCACCAGGACAGGACCCGGCCGACGCGCCCGACGCATTCGAGCAGCGCCTCGGCGGGGCCGAGAGCTACCTCCACTATCGCGTCCGGCTCGAGCTGGAACGGTCCGCCGACCGCCAGGAGGCGTTCGTGCGGGCCCGAGAGATCCTTGCCGGGGCCGAGGACTCCCCCGAGCGCCAGGAGGCGCTCCGCCTCCTGGCCGACCGCCTCGACCTTCCGCGCGAGACCCTCTCCGGGATCGCGCCGGCGCGCGGCGCGACACCGGGCGCCGGTACCGCGCAGCCGAAGAAGCTGATCGACGCAGGAGTCCGGCTCGAGCGGGAAGCACTCGCCGCCGTGGTCGCCCATCCCGATCTCGACGAGGCCCTGGCCGGCCTCGGCGAGGAGCATTTCGACCTCGAGGAGCACCGCCGGATGCGTGGCTCGCTGGTCGCCCGCAAGCCTCCGGATCCCGACCTGGTCGGGTTGCTCGCCGAGCTCGATGCGACGGCCGCGACCGAGGGGCTCTCGCGCCGCGTGGGCACCGAGATGCTCCTACGGCTGCGGGAGCGGAAGCTTCGACGCGATCTTCAGGGCGAGACGGATCTGGCGCGCGCGACCGAGCTCCAGGCCCACCTGGCGAAGGTGCGCCAGGCCCTGACCGAGCTCGCCTGACCTCTCCGGACCCACGGCGTCAGCGCGGATCGGTCGGCACGCGTGGCCTCGAGGAGGGCCGCCCGGGAGGCTCCTGGTGGACGAACAGCCCGTAGACCACACGCTTGACCTGCTGCCCGAGCGTCTCGCCGGTGTCGACGGTGGGTCGCGACCACGCGGCCGCGACCTCGGCACCGAGCAGGAGCGCCGATGCGTACAGGTAGACGGAGTAGAGGAAGACGAGCGCCACCGTCAGGGAGCCGTAGATGTTGCCGAGGCTGCTCGTGCGACCGACGATCCCGCCGGAGACGAGCGAGATCACGAGGAGCAGCAGGGCGGTGACGATCGCGCCCGCGAGCGCGTCGCCGAGCCTGAGTCGGCGGGCCGGCACGAACCGGTAGAGGAGGAGGACGACGCCTGTCGTGAGGACGAGCGGAACGCCGTTGCGGATTGCCTGCTCGATCAGACCCCCGTCAGGGCCGAGCCAGTCGAGCGGCCGCTTGATCGAGTTGAAGAAGATCTGCATGGCGAGGTTGACGAGCACGATCGCGGCAACGAGAACCGCCGTGCCGACGATCAAGATCACGTCGACGAGCTTCCCGTGCACGACGGGCCGGCCGCGCTCGACGCGCATCGCAACCTCGAGCCCTGTGCGAAGCGCGCCCATCATCCCGGTGGCGGCCCAACCGAAGACGACGAGGCTGACCAGTCCGAGCACGGACGCGGGTGTGGCGAGCTTCTCGATCTCGCGCGTGACGTCCGCGCTGCCGCTGTCGGACAGAGGCAGCGCCGCGACGATCTGGTCGATCACGTCGGCACGCAGGCTCTCGTTCCGCAGCACGAGGCCGAAGATGCCGACGAGCACGATCGCAAGGGGAGCGAGCGAGAAGAGGACGCGGTAGGCGATCCCGGCGGCGTGCTGGCCGCACCGGTCCGCGAAGTAGCCATCGACCGCCTGTGGGATCACGCGGACGAGCGTGCGCACGAGCTTCAGGGGCCAGCGGATGAGCCGGATCGGCCACGATGCCGTGCCGTGGCCGGGGCGAGCGTCGTCCATCACAGAAGTCTAGGCACCCTGTCGGAGCCGCAGGTGCCGCGCTCGGTACACTTCCGGCCGCTCCCTTCCCCGGTAGCTCAATTGGCAGAGCACTCGGCTGTTAACCGAGGGGTTGTTGGTTCGAGTCCAACCCGGGGAGCTCCCGAAGCCGGCGCTGCGGATTCTCGCCGAGCGGGAGCCTGCGGGAGGCCGGTCGGATGCGGGCGGCCGTCTAGCGGCGTACCGTCACGAGCAACCGCGAGCGGCGAAGCTGGATGCAGCGCTCCCCCGGGCCATGCACGATCTTGGCGCCCTGCCAGCGGCAGGCCTTGGTGCTCGCTGAAGCGGCCTGAGTCGCCGGGGCCGCCTGGGCTCCGGCGAAGGCAACGAGCGAGATTGCCAGGAGCGGCAGTGAGCGTTTCACGATCTGTCTCCTCCCTTAGCTGGGCTCACAGTCGTGTCGCTGAGCTGAGGAACGAATATGACGAATGCAACAATGTCTGTCAAGCGAGGCGGAATACGCGCACCGATGCGGTTCGCGTCGGCGCTTCAGGATCGCGCTGCTCCTGCCGACAGAACGTGTATGCACCGCGTGTTGGCGATCACGGCCGCGACGGTCGCTGCGCTCGCACTGGCGGGCCCAGCGGCAGGCGCGGCCAATCCGGGTGTGGCCGCTCTCCAGGTCGCCTTGCGCGCCCAGGGCCACTATCCGGCCGTGGTCGACGGCCTCGACGGACCGGCGACGCGCTCGGGGCTGACCGTTTTCCAGCGCCGCGCGGGATTGCCGACCACGGGCCGTGTCGGCCCGCGAACACGAGCGGCGCTCGGGCCGCTGGGGCAGCCGCTGCTCGGACAACGCGAGCTCGCTACCGGCGCAACCGGGTGGGACGTCTCGTCGCTCGAGTTCAGACTGATCCCCTTCGGGCTCGACCGCAAAGCGGTCGACGGCCGGTTCACCCGGCAGACGGCCAAGGCGCTGGCTCGGTTCCAGACAGCCCGCGGCCTGCGGGCAGATGGGATCGCGGGAAAGCTCACCTACCGCGCGCTTGCGAGCAGCGGTCGTGCGACCCTCGCTCCGCGCGTCGCCACGCACGTCGTGGCAGTGGGTGAGAACTTGACTGCGATCGCAGCCCGCTACAAATCGACGCCGGCAAGGCTGGCGAAGGCGAATCAGCTTCGGCTCGCGGATGTGATCGTGCCCGGACAGCGCCTCGTCCTTCCGGCGGGAGCCGCCGAACCGGCGCCGGCGCCTGCGGCTCCGGTTCCGGTCACGGTTCCGGCCGCCGCCGTCCGTGCGTCGATCGACCACTGGGCAGCGGTGTACGGCGTCGACCCGCGCCTGGCGCGCGCGACGGCGTGGATGGAGTCCGGCTTCCAGCAGGGCGTCGTCTCCAAGGCGGGCGCGGTCGGCGTGATGCAGCTTCTACCCACGACGTGGGCCTGGGTCGACAGCGATCTGCTCGGCACGACGACGCCGCGGACGTACGACGGCAACATCCGCGCCGGCGTCCGCTACCTCAGGTGGCTGCTCGACGAGTTCGGCGGTGACGAGCGCCTCGCTCTCGCCGGCTACTACCAGGGCCCGCAGGCCGTGCGCGACCGGGGGTTGTTCGACGACACCAAGCGCTACATCGCTGCCATCCTGGGCCTGCACGGCGGCGTCTAGTCCCACCGCCGACCGGGCGCCGTCAGCGGAGCGCCTGAGCGGCCGTGTGGGCCCGGCGGGCGGCCTCGTCGACCGGCAGGCCCCAGAAGAGCTCGGGCGTCGAGAAGATCTCCACATCGAGCGCCCCATCCCAACCTCCCGCGACGAGCGCGCCGATCAACTCTCGCGTCCGCGAGATGCCTTCGCCTGGCAGGACCCGATCGCCGCCGCCGGACGACGGCCAGTCGCTGACGTGCACCCCGTAGACGCGACCGGCATTTGCGTCGAGCCACCGCCAGACGTCGGGATCGTCCCAGAGGTGGTAGGTGTCGAACAGGACACCGACCTCAGGGGCATCGACGAGCGCCAGGATCGAGTCGGTGGCGGCGAGCGTGTTGACGAAGCCGACCTCGTTGCGCTGGGAGGCGTGGATCGGTTCGAACCCGACCCGCACGCCGGCCACGCGCGCCGCCGCCGCGACGTCTCCGAGCGCGGCGACGAGCAGCGCCGTGGCCTCCGCCACCTCCCGGCCGCCGAGCGGCCCCGGGAGACAGGCCACGCACTCCGGCTCGTACTGGGCGAACCGCGCTACCGACGTCTCGATCGCCCGAACCCGCTCGGTCACGTCCGCCGGCCCTTCCATCCCCACGCGGGCGAGCTGCAGCACCGACGGCACCGTCGGAACGCAGACGGCCACCCGAAGCCCATGCTCACGGAGGAGAGCGATGTTCGCCTCGTCGTCGCCCGGCAGCTTGAACTCCCAGAGGCCGATCGCGTCGAAGCCCGCAGCCGCGTAGGCCTCGACGTCCTCGGCGAACGTGGCTCCGACCGTAGAGATCTGGGAGAGGGAGAGGATCACGAGCGGCCCGGGAGCCGCGCCAGAAGCCGCCGCGTGAGAGGTGGCTTCGTCAGCTGCTTCGCCACCAGGTAGCCGGACCCCGCGCCGAGGCCCGGGCCCGGATGCGTGCTCGCACCGATGTGCCAGAGCCCGTCGACCGCCGTTTCGTGCCCGGGCGCCTCGGACAGCGGCCGCCAGAGCAGGTTCTGGTCGAGCGCGCACGAGCCGCCGTAGATGTCGCCGCCGACGAGGTTCACGTTGAGCCGTTCGAGGTCGACCGGCGAGACGACGACGCGCTCGAGGACGGACGGGCCGAGGTTTTCGATCGACTCGCCGAGACGAGCCACGATCCGGTCGGCATACGCCTCACGAAGCTCCTCGCTCCAGTCGCCGGCGCCGGTGTCGAGCTCGCCGGCGGCATCTCCCTTGACCGTGCCGGCCGGCAGCTCCTGCAGCTGGATCCAGATGATGGACTTGCCTGCCGGTGCACGGGACGGGTCGAGGGCGACCGGCTGACCGCAGACGATCGTCGCTTCGGCGGGAAGGAGGCCCCGCTCGGCTTCGTTGACGGCCCGTGAGACGCCATCGAGGCCCGGCGTGACGTGCACGATCGGGCATCGTGCGAGCCGCTCCGCGTCGGGCCCTTTCCACCGCGGTGGCTCGTCGAGCGCGAGGTGGATCTGCATCTCGGCGCGGCCGTAGCGAAAGCGCGTGGCCGCTGCCGCCAGAGTGGCAGGAACGGTCGCGTCGGAGAGGAGCGAGCCGTACAGCTGCGTCGGCGTGACGTTGGCGACCACTGCCCGACCCGCCTCGATCACGTCTCCGTCGGCGAGGCGGACACCGGTCGCCCGTCCCCCCGAGACGAGGATCCGGCTGACATCTGCCTCGAGCCGCACCTCGCCGCCGCCGTCCGTGACGATCCCCGCCAGGCCCTCCACGAGTCGGACGCCACCGCCGACCGGTACCGGCATACCACCGAGCTGGAGCGCCGCCCCGATCACCTGGGTCATGAAGCCCGAGGTCGCCTGGTCGGGGCCGAGCCCCGTGTGGAGCACCCACGGTGCGAGCACGCCGTGTGCGGCCTCGGCGCTGAAGGTCTGCGAGACCCAGTCGCGACAGCTGACGAGGGTCTTGCCGGTGAACTCGAGCAGGCCTCGTCGACCGAGACGCCGCAACGCGGTACGGCCCAGCGAGAGCCCCGCCGTCGACCAGAGCTCCGTCGAGAGCATCCCGAAGGAGAGGTCGGCGTTGGCCATGAACTCGTTGAACTGCTGCTCCCAGGCGGCGCCGTCGCCGGGGGCTAGGCGCTCGAACTCCGCCACGTTCGCCTCCAGCGAGCCGGCGATGAAGGCAGCGGATCCGTCCGGGAACGCGGTTCCCGTCGGCAGGTCGGTGTTGACGTACGTGACGCCACGGCGGTCCAGCTCGTCCTTCAGCTCCCCGTAGGCTGCCGATCCGGTGAAGAGCGGGTGCCACGAGGCGAGCACCTCGTGCGTGAAGCCGGGCAGCGTCAGGTCGCTCGACGTGCGGATACACCCACCCGCCACGTCGTTGCGCTCGAGCACGCAGACGCTCCAACCGTCGCGGGCGAGAAGAGCGGCACCGACCAGCGAGTTGATCCCCGAACCGATGAACACGGCGTCGAAGCGGGCCATGCGGCGATGCTACCGACGGTTCCGCCTTGACATGCCAGCACTGCGTGTGCGACCAATAGAGGCATGCTTCTACGAGAAGTCGAGTACGCGCGTCCGGATTCCGTCGAGGAGGCGATCGCACTCCTCTCCGAGCACGATGGGGCACGTGCCCTCGCAGGCGGCCAGACGCTCGTCAACGTGATGAAGGCCCGGGCCGCCTCGCCCGATGTGCTCGTCGACCTCGCCAACCTGGACGAGCTGCGCACGATCTCGTTCTCCGCCGACCAGAGCTCGCTCGAGATCGGCGCCATGGTGACCAACACCCAGCTGATCGCGTCGTCCGAGATCGAGGTTGCACGACCGATCCTGGCCGAGGTGGCGGCCACGATCGCGGACGTCCAGATCCGCAATCGCGGCACGATCGGCGGCAACGTCTGCGTCAACGACCCCACCAACCACTACCCACCCCTCCTGAGCGCGCTCGAGGCGTCGTTCACGATTCGCGGCACGACCGGCGAGCGCACCGTCACGGCCGACGACTTCTTCATCGGTGTCTACGTGACCGCCGTCGCCGAGGGCGAACTGCTGACCCGGATCTCGGTACCGACGCGGAAGCCCGGAACCGGTGACGCCATGGCAGGGGTGACGCTCGGCGCGCACGGAACCTACCTCGTCAGCGCCGCTGCGAGTGTCGGCCCCGACGGGATCCGCATCTCGCTCGGTTGCGTCTCCTCCGTGCCCGTTCGTGCGACCGCGATGGAAGGGGCATTGGCAGCCGGCGATCTCTCCGAGGCCGCCGTTCGTGCGGCCGCGGAGGGTCTCGGCGCTACGCTCGATCCACCGTCCGACGTCCACGCGGGCGCCGACTATCGCCGCCACCTGGCCGAGGTCTCGGCCGTGCGGGCGGTCTTGCAGGCAGCCGAACGAGCAGAGGGGTAAGCGTGACCACGACTTCCACGAGCAAGACGATCTCGGTCGAGATCAACGGGACGACGTACGAACGTGAAGTGCCGGCGTCGATGCTGTTGGTGCACTTCCTGCGCGACGAGCTCGACCTGACGGGAACCCATATCGGCTGCGACACCGGCAACTGCGGTGCGTGCACCGTGCAACTCGGTTCCGACGCGGTCAAGAGCTGCTGCATGCTCGCGGTCCAGGCCGACGGGGCGTCTGTGACGACCGTCGAAGGCCTTGCCAGCGACGAGGGCGAGCTGACGGTGCTGCAGCAGGCGATGCACGAGCACCACGCGCTGCAGTGCGGCTATTGCACCCCCGGCATGCTGATGAGCGCGACCGCGCTGCTCGAGCAGAACCCGCGCCCGAGCGAGCACGAGGTCAAGGTGGCGCTGCAGGGGAACATCTGCCGCTGCACCGGCTACTGGAACATCATCGAGGCCGTGGTAGCGGCCGGCGAGCGAGGTGCGCAGTGACGACGGTCGAGACCGAGGCGGGGACGCTGCAGAAGGGGGCGGCCGTCGGCCAGAGCGTGCCGCGCAAGGAAGACGGCAGGCTCCTGCAGGGGCAGGGCGTCTTCTTCGACGACATCAAGCGCAAGGACATGGGCTACCTCCATTACGTCCGGTCGCCGTACGCCCACGCCACGATTGCGTCGATCGACGTCACCGCAGCGTTGGAGCTCCCCGGCGTCTACGGGACCCTCACCGGCGACGAGGTCGCGATCCTGACCGATCCGTTCTTCCAGATCGCAGCACCGCCGGGAGGGCACGTGAAGGACTACGCCCTCGCGGTCGGCAAGGTGCGGTTCCTCGGCGAGCCCGTGGTCGCCGTCGTCGCCGAGACGCGCGAGCTCGCGCGTGACGCGGCGGAGCTCGTGGTCGTCGACTACGAGCCTCTCGACGTCGTCGTCGATGCGCGCAAGGCGCTCGAGGACGCGGCTCCCGTCCTGCACGAGGAGTGCGGCGGCAACCTCTCGTACTCGGGCGTGTGGGAGTGGGGGGACGTCGACGCGGCCTTCGCCGAGGCCGATCACGTCGTCAAGATCGGCGAGCTCCACTTCGACCGCTTCAACTCGACGCCCCTCGAATGCGACGGTGCCCTCGTCGAGTACAACCGCGGCACGGGTCAGTGGACGATGTACACGAACAACCAGTTCCCCGGCTTCGCCGCGATCATGATGGGGCCGGCGCTCCGCGTCGGGCTCGACAAGCTCCGGATCGTGACGCAGGACATCGGCGGCGGGTTCGGCAACAAGATCACCTCGCACCCCCAGCTCGTCGTCTGCTGCCTGCTGGCGCGCAAGCTGAAGCGGGCGATCCAGTGGACGGAATGGCGCACCGAGTTCCACCAGTCGATGTCGCACGGCAACGAGCGCTGGTTCGAGAACACCGAGGTCGCGGTCAAGGCGGACGGAACCCTGCTCGGCTTCCGGACGACGGCGATCGACGACGCGGGTGCGTATCTGCGCTACGAGCCGCTCGGCGGCGTGATCTGGTCGCAGGTAGCGGCAGGCCTCTACAAGTGGCGGAACATCCGGCTCGAGTTCAACCAGGCGATGACGAACAAGGCACCGGTCTCGCCGAACCGTGGGTACTCGCGGATGCAGCAGCTGTGGTTCACCGAGCGCGTGATCGACATCGTCGCGCAGACGCTCGAGCTCGACCCCGTCGAGATCCGCCGGCTCAACTACGTCAAGCCCGAGGACATGCCCTACGAGACGCCGAACGGCTGCGTCTACGACTCGGGCGACTACCCGCGTGCGCTCGACATGGCGCTGGAGCTGATCGGGGCCGATCGGGTCGAGGAGCGCCGGGCCGAGGCCGCAGGGCGGGGCAAGCTGCTGGGGCTCGGGATCGGCTCCACTCTCGACTCGGGCACGAACAACTTCGGCCAGTCGCAGTTGATCAATCCCGAGCTGCAGTTCTCGGGCAACAACGAAGTCGCGACGGTGAAGCTCGACATCTTCGGGGAGATCGTGGTCACGCTCGGCACGACGCCGCAGGGGCAGAGCCACGAGACGACCGCGGCGCAGGTGGTGGCCGACATCCTCCATTGCGACGTCGACATGGTCAACGTGCGCGCGGGTCACGACAGCTACTGGAACTCGCATGCGGGCTTCTCGGGGACGTATGCCAGCCAGTTCGCAGTCACCGGCCTCGGCGCCGTCAAGGGTGCGGCGGAGCTGCTCGCAGGAGACATGGTCAAGCTCGCCTCGATGGTGTTCCAGTGCCCGGAGGAGGCGATCGAGCTCGCCGACGGATTTGCCCGCATCAAGGACAACCCCGAGGCGGCGCTGCCGTTCATGGCGCTCGGCGCCATCCCCAACGCGAACAACGCCGGCTTCCCGGACGACCCTCCGACGATGAACCGGCGCTTCGTCTACCGACCGCCGTTCGAGGTGCCGGACAAGGAGCGGAAGTTCGGCAACCTGACGCTGACGTACGCGACCCAGATTCACGCCTGCATCCTCGAGATCGACCCCGAGACCGGCGTCACCGAAGTCGTCGACTACGCCGCCGTGGACGACTGTGGCGTCCGGATCAACCCGCAGATCGTCGAGGGCCAGGTGATGGGCGCGACGGCGCACGCGATCGGGGCAGCGCTCTGGGAGTCGTTCGTCTACGACGAGGACGGCAACCTCCTGACGCCCAACTTCTACGACTACCATGTCCCGCACGCCCTCGACATGCCGCCGCTGAGAACGGCGGCAATCGAGTCGCCGTCACCGTTTACGCCGCTCGGCACGAAGGGGATGGGAGAAGGCGGTGGGGGAGGGATCCACTGCATCTGCGCAGGAATCCAGGACGCCTTGCGCGCGGCGGGTGGAGCGATCGTGACCGACAGCCATAACCCCTATCACCGTGTCTGGGAGCTCCTCACCCACCCGGAACGGTCGAGAGAGACAGTCGAGGTGACTTCCAAGTGAACGTCAACGGGACGAAGGAGCTGGACGCATCGCGGGAGGTCGTCTGGAGCGTCATCAACGATCCTGCTCAGATGGCCGGGCTGATGCCTGGCGTGGAGGGATTCGAGATCAAGGACGACCGCCACTGGCAGGCCAAGGTCAAGGTGCCGCTCGGGCTCGGCGGTCTCAAGATGACGATCGACTTCGAGAAGCTCGAGGAGCGGCCACCCGAGTTCGCCTCGATGAACGCGAAGGGCAAGGGCGTCGGGGCACTGATGAACATGACGACGTCGTTCACGCTCAGCGGCGAGGGAGATCACACCTCGATGGCATGGTCGGCCGACGTCAAGATCGCCGGTCCGGTCGGCTCGATGGGGCAGCGCGTCCTGCAGCCGATCATCAATCAGCAGGTCGGGAACGTGCTGACGGCGCTCGAGGTGAAGGTGGCCGAGGCGAAGGCGGCAGCGGGCTAGGCGCCTGCTCGAGTCAGTGCGTCGAGGGCGAGCATCACTGCCTCGGCGGGCGTGCGCAGTCGTCCATCCTCCCACGCTGCCTCGAACTGGGCCGGTTCCAGAGCGCTTTGCAGCGTTGCCCCGACCTGCCGGGCAAGTCCCAGAGCCCAGTAGTCGGTGATCCCCATCTCCTGGAACAGCGCCTCGGACGCGGCCACCACAGGCACGGCGTCGATCAGCCGACCGGCGAGCACGAGGACTCGGCCGGTGCGCATCAGGGCGGTCGCCGTCTCGATGCTGCCGAGCGTAGGGGCGATCTGGAGGTGCTCTCGCGCTCTCGTGAACGCCTCGGCGTAGCGACCTTCCTCGGCCTCCACCATCGCGAGCCAACCGAGTGACGCCGCGAGGATGAGTGGGTTCCCGATCGCGCGTGACCGCTCGAGGTTCTCTGCGTAGAGCGCCTTCGCGTTCTCCCGCTCACCGGCCTGCTCGCGCATCCAGGCGAGCAGGCGCGAAGAGGTGAGCAGTGCGTGCTGATCGTCGACTTCGCGGTACAGCCCACGAGCCTCCTCGAGAATTGAGATTGCCCCCGCCGCATCGCCGCGCTCGGCGAGCGTGCCACCGACTCGCGTCAGCGCATCCGCCACGCCGCGCAGGTCACCGTGCTCGCGATAGAACGCAAGCGCCTCCTCGGCGAAGTGGCCCGACTGCTCGCGATTGCCGTCGAGCGAGACGAGGTCGGAAGCGCTGAGCAGCGCTCGCGCGCGCACCTCGCTCGGGCGCGTGTCGGCACGTACGGCCCCAAGCAGCTGCACCCGCAGCTCGGCCCAGTAGTCGGCTCGGAACCAGAACTCCGCCAGAGCGCCCGCCAGTTGCAGCACGTGCTGCGTTTCCCCCGCGGAGGTGAGCTCGTCGAGCGCCGCTCGGAAGTTGTCGTGATCGCGCTCGAGCACGCCCACCACCTCAGCGGTACCCCCGTGCTCCATCAGTCGTATGGCCGGGTGGGCCGCCTCTGCGAGCTCCAGGAAGTAGAGGGCGTGGCGTCTGCGCAGCTCCTCGGCTTCGGGCGAGTCTTCGAAGTGCTCCTTCGCATGCTCGCGAATCGTCTCGAGCATCCAGTAGCGGTCGTCGTTGTACCGCACGAGGCTCTTGTCCACCAGCGACTGCAACAGATCGAGGTCGGCGTCGGCGATCCGTTCCGCCGCATCGAGCGTGCATCCGCCGCGGAAGAGGGCGAGCCGTGCATAGAGGCGCCGCTCGTCGGCGGCGAGCAGGTCGTACGACCAGTCGATCGTGGCGCGAAGGGTCTGTTGACGTTCCGGCAAGTCCTTGGCTCCGCCGGTCAGCAACGGCAATCGTTGCTCGAGGCGCGCGAGGATCTGGTCGGGAGAGAGCGCCTTCACGCGTGCGGCAGCGAGCTCGAGCGCGAGGGGGAGGTTGTCGAGGCGGCGGCAGATCGCGGAGACGGTGACGTCCGGTGCGAAGTCGGGCCTGATGCCTCGCGCTCTGGCGCTGAAGAAGTCGACCGCCTCCTGGGAGGCGAGGGGTTGCACTGGGTACTCCTGCTCGCCGCTCACGTGGAGCGGCTCGCGGCTCGTCACGACGAGACAGAGGTTGGGGCAGGCGGCGAGAAGAGCGGCGGCGTCCGTCGCCGCCACGGTGAGATGCTCGAAGTTGTCGAGGACCAGAAGGATCCGCTTGTCGGCGATGCGGTCGGCGAGCTCTTCTTCTGCCCCGAGCGCCTGGGCAGCGCTTTGCAGCACGAGCTGCGGGTCGCGCAAGGGGGCGAGAGGTACCCAATACGCGCCGTCCGGGAAGAGGTCCGAGGCCTCGGCGGCCGCCTGGAGCGCGAGTCGCGTTTTCCCGGTTCCGCCGGGCCCGGTCAGTGTCAGCAGACGTACATCCGGCCGAGAGAGCAGAGCGACGACCTCGGACAACTCCTCGCTGCGCCCCAGAAACGGGGTGGCAGGGATGGGCAGGTTGGTGCGGTAGAGGCTCTTGAGGGGAGGAAACTCTTGGCTCCCGAGCTGAAAGAGGCGTTCGGCCGCGGAGAGGTCCTTCAACCGGTGCTCGCCGAGATCCCGCAGGCCGGCGGGATCCACGAGCTGTGCGGCCGCCGCCGAAACGATCACCTGCCCCCCGTGGCCCGCGGCCGCGATGCGGGCCGCGCGATGGACGTCCTCGCCGACGTACCCCTCGTCGGTGACGAGAGGTGTGCCCGTGTGAAGGCCGATGCGGACGCGGATCGGCCCCTTCGCAAGCCCCTCGGTCATCGCCCCCGCGGCCGCGACTGCCGCGGGCGCCGTCGGGAAGGCGACAAAGAACGCGTCTCCCTGCGTGTCGACCTCGACACCGCCTCGATCGTGAAAGGCCGAGCGCACGATCTGGCGGTGCTCGGCGAGCGCGGCGGCATACTTCTCTGCGCCGAGCTCGTGCAGGAGCTTCGTCGAGCCCTCAACGTCCGTGAACAGGAACGTCACCGTCCCTGTGGGGAGCACACGTCTCATCGCAGCCATCATCGCGTGACGGCGATTCCGGCGCTACTGTTGCCCTGCAGCGGGAGCGGGAGCGCGGGCCCTGACCGCCGCGAGCGCGTGGTACGGTGCGGTGACATGTCACGAACGACCCGACAAGGAGGCTGACCGTGGCGGTTCCTTTCCGCATCGGCGTGATGCAGCTGACGATGGAGCCGCTCGACGAGATGCTCGCCGCCGCGCGCGCTATGGACGAGGCGGGGATGGACACCGTCTGGCTCGCCGAGGCCTACCCGTGGTGGCGCAAGCACCAGATGGAGGCGCGCGGCTCGACGGTGGTGTCGGCGCTGATGGCACGCGAGACGAAGAACTTGACGATCGCGTGGGGCATCATCTCCCCGTACACGCGGCACCCGGTGCAGGTCGCCATGGACGCGCGGGTCGTGCAGGAGGCAGCCGGCCCAGGGCGCTTCATCGTCGGCTTCGGCACGTCGAAGATCTTCCTCAACAACACGAAGCAGGGTGGCCCCCCGAAGGTGACGAAGCCCCTCGCGCACATGCGCGACTCCGTCGAGATCGTGCGTGGCATCCTCGGCGGGGAGCGGTTCGAGTACGACGGCAAGGCCTTCTCGGCCGACATTCCCGCCCTCTCCGACGAAGCGCATACCCCGCGCTGGCCGGTGCCCGTCTACGTCGCGGGGACGGCCCCGATGATGCAACAGATCGGCGGTGAGATCGGCGACGGCCTGCTGACGCCTTCGATCACGACGCCGGACTACGTCCGCTACACGGCCGGGAACATCCGCGAGGGTGCGGCGAAGTCGGGTCGTCCCGCGGAAGACGTCGATCTCGGCTGCACGATTCTCGCCTCGATCCACGCGACGGACCGTGATGCGGGCCGTGACGGGGCGCGCGAGATCGGCGGCATGTACCTCGCCAACAAGGTGCAGAACATCCAGGGCTCCGCCGACGTCCTGCTCGAGTCGGCCAGGATCGAGCAGGAGGAGATCATCCCCGTCGCCGAGGCAATGGAGCAGGGCGGCCGGCTCGCAGCCAAGGCGAAGGTCACCGACGAGCTGCTCGACAAGTGCAAGCCGATCGCCGGCACCCCGAGCGACTGCATCGAGGCGATCGAGGAGTACCGCGACGCAGGCTGCACGCACATCATGCTCGAGCTGTGGGGCGAGAACCGCATCGAGCAGATCCGCCTCTTCGGCGAGAAGGTGCTTCCGCACTTCCGGGATTCCTGATCGTGGAGAGCCCCTCCCTCGCGATCGACCGTGACCGGCTCGTCCGGACAGCTTCGCGGATGATCGACGTCCATAGCTTCACCGGGGACGAACAGGGCATGGGCGAGCTGATGGTGGAGCTGTACCGCGATCTCGGCCTGCAGGTGCAGTGGCAGCAGGTCGAGGACAACCGGGCGAACGCGCTCGGCACCTGGCGCGGCTCCGGCGGCGGGCAGACGCTCATGTTCAACGGGCACATGGACACGTCGTACTCCGGTCGAGAGGAGTGGCTGCGCGACGTACCCGGCTTCCAGCCGAGCCATTTCATCGAGGACGGACGCCTCTACGGGCTCGGCATCTCGAACATGAAGGGCGCGCTCGCCTGCTACGTCGAGGCTCTCGCTGCGCTGCAGGACGCCGGCGTGCGCCTTCGCGGCGACGTCATGGTCGCGGCGGTCTGCGGCGAGATCGAGAAGACGCAGTACGGCGACGCGGTCGGCGGCCAGTACCGGGGCTACGCGGCAGGCTCCCGCTACCTCGTCTCCCACGGCGGCGTCGCCGACATGTGCCTGCTGGGCGAGCCGACCGAAGGCAAGGTCGTTCTCGGCCACTTCGGCGCCCTCTGGCTCCGCATCCGCGTTCACGGCAACTTCATCCACACCGCGTTCAGCGAGGGCAAGCGCGACCTGAACGCGATCCTGCGCCTGCACGAGGTGCTCGGAGCCGTGCAGGAGTGGATCCCGACGTGGGAGGAGGATCCGGAGAACGGCTACCGCGGAGCGAAGGCGATCGTCAACGTCGGCGCGATCGAGGGCGGTTTCGGGTGGCGCGTCTCGCGGACGCCGCATCACGCCGACCTGTTTCTCGATGTCAGGGTCCCACCCACGAAGCCGATGGGCACAGCGCGGCGCGAAGTCCTCGACATGGTCAGGGGGCTCGCGGAGCGCTTCCCCGACTACGGGGTCGAGGCAGAGGTGTACGTCACCGCTCCGGGCGCCGAGATCGACGAGGGGCACGAGCTCGTGGCAGCGATCGACGCTGCCCACGCGGAGGTCTTCGGCTCGGTGCCGGGTCGTGACGTGACGCGATGGTTCTCCGATGCGTCGGCGCTGACGCGCTACGGGATCCCGACGGTCAACTACGGGACGTCGACCGGCCTGATGGACGTGGCGAAGGGCGAGAACCTCGAGATCGAAGGCCTCGTTCGCACCGCCGAGGTGTACGCGCGGATCGCGATGCGCGTCTGCGGCGTCGGGTAAGGGCATGGTTTCGGTGGTTCGGTCGGGTTCAACGGACGAGAGGATGGAGCAGGCGTGAAACTGGTGACGTTCGGGGAAGGTGCAGGCCGGGTGGGCGTGCTGGACGGCGACGAGATCGTCGTGCTCGGAGTGGCGACCATGCGGGAGTACTTCGAGCAGGGCGGCGCAGACGAGACCGGCGAGCGGATCGCCCTCGCCGAGACACGGTTGCGGGCGCCGATCGTCCCGAAGAAGTTCTTCCACACCGCCGGGAACTTCCGCGAGCACAAGACCGAGTCGGAGAACGTCAACTGGTCGCACGACATCGCGCCGTGGATCAACTTCTTCCAGAACGTCGACGCCATCGTCGGCCCGGACGAGCCGGTCGTCTATCCGGAGCACCTGACGGAGGAGCTCGACTACGAGCTCGAGCTCGCTGTCGTGCTGCGCAAGTCCGGCAAGTGGTTCAGCCCCGAGGAGGCGGCCGACTACATCGGGGGCTACGTGATCTTCAACGACCTCACGGCGCGGGACATCCAGCGGGGCGAGATGCGCTCCGGCGTGTTCTCGTTCTGCAAGGCGATCGACACGTTCTGTCCTCTGGGACCGTGGATCGTGACCCCCGACGAGGTTCCCGACCCGCGTGACCTGCGCATGGAGCTCCGGGTCAACGGCGAGGTTCGCCAGCAGTCCCACTCGGGCAACATGTCCGTCACGATCGAGGAGATCCTCTCGAACTTCTCGGGGCTCGGATACTCCGCCGGCGACGTTCTCTCGACCGGCACGGTTTCGGGTGTGGCCGGGTTCAAGTCGGCCGAGGAGCGCGCTTTGCTCTATCTCAAGCCCGGTGACGTCGTGGAGGCCGAGATCGAGCGGATCGGCGTCCTCCGCAACCCGATCGTCTCCTGGCAGGACGGCCATGGCACCCCGCCGCTGCCGCGGGTGCGGCCCTGGGGCGAGAACGTCTGACCGTGAGGGCACTCGACCGGTGAGCTGGCCGCGTGACGATACGAAGCTCGACCGTGTTCGCGCCCTCATGCGCGATCGCGGGCTCGAGGCGCTCGTCGTCCGGGCACCCGACAACGTCCTCTACCTGACGAACTTCTGGGGCATGAAGGGGTACGACGCAGTCGTGTTCCCGGCCGAGGGCGAGCCAGCCCTGATCTGCCTGGAGCCGTCGCGCGGCGACGCGGAGCGCACTGCATGGACGAGCGACCTGCGGCTGTTCTCCGGCTACGACGAGCGCGACCCGCGGCCACCCTCGCTACGGGCCCTCGACCTGGCGGCCGCCCTGGCCGAGCAATACGACGCTGTCGGAATCGAGCTCTCGCTCGGCACACAGGCGAGCGACCGGATGGTCGGTGAGCCGACCACGTTCTCGCGCGCCTGGTTCGACGCGTTCCCCCAGGCGCAAGATGCGACGCCGCTCCTGAACGAGGCCCGGATGCTGAAGACGCCGCAGGAGATCGAGCGGATGCGTCTCGCAAACGCGATTGCCGCCGCCGCGATGGAGCACGTCCAGGGTGTCTTGCGACCGGGTATGACGGAGGCCCAAGCGGCGTCGGAGTGGCTCGGGTTCGTGCACGGTGAAGGCACGGGCTGGTCGGGCCAAGTCGACCTGGCACTCGGCTTCTCGCTCGTCTGGAGCGGAGATGGGATCCGGACGTTCACCGCCACGTCCAACAGGGTCGTAGTCGCGGACGAGCCGACCCTGTTCGAGATCTGGGTCTGCGCCGACGGCTACTGGTGCGACCACACGAAGAACCTCGTCGTCGGTGAGCTCTCCGATCGATATCGCGAGCTCGAGGAGGGCCTAAGGGGCGTCTACGACGACGCGGTGGACTTCTGCGTGCCCGGGGCGAGCCTGCCCGAGCTGGATCGTCGGATCCGGGCCGGCATCACCGAGCTGGGCTTCCCCGGCCAACCGTCCCATCCGATCTGCCACGGGGTCGGCGCCCGCGCGCATGAGCCACCGTACGCCCATCAGGCCGGCGACGGCACGGTGGCGGAAGGGATGGTGCTTGCAATCGAACCAGGATGCTACTGGGAGAACGGAGGCGGCTTGCGCTTCGAGGACAACTTCCTGATCACGAGCGACGGGGCCGAAAAGCTCTCGGGCTTCCCCGACGGGATCGTGGCGGCATGATCGACCGGAGCAAGATCTGGACGGGCAGCCTCAACGAGCAGGCTCTCGATCCGCAGCCGCATCGCACCGTCGGGCTGTACGACACGACCCTCCGTGACGGCGAGCAGTCCGTCGGGGTAGTGCTGACACCGGAGGACAAGGTCGAGATCGCCCGGGCGCTCGACGCTGCCGGGATCGATCGGATCGAGGCCGGCTTCCCGCGCGTCTCGGCCGAGGACTGGCGCGCAGTCGAGCTCGTCAGCGCCGCCGGCTTGCGTGCCGAAGTGTGGGGCTTCTCGCGCGCCGTCCAGGCGGACGTCGAGGCACTCGTCGAGCTCGGTGTGGCGGCCTCGGTGATCGAGAGCCCGATCTCGGACGCGAAGCTCGCCGCCCTGGGCGTCTCGCACGAGAAGATGCTCGAGCGGATCAGGAGCGCGGTCTCGTTCGCCTCCGAGGCGGGAATCAGGGTGGCGTTCTTCGGGGTCGACTCGTCCCGCGCCGATCTCGACTTCTACCGCCGCGCCTACACGACCGCCGTCGAGGCAGGTGCGCAGGAGGTCGTCGTCGTGGACACGATCGGGGTGGCGACGCCGGAAGCGGCGGCCTACCTCGTCGGCCGGACGGTCGACTGGCTCGGCGCCGAGATCCCCGTCCACTGGCACGGCCACGACGACTTCGGGCTCGGGACGGCTGCCGCGATAGCCGCCGTTCAAGCCGGAGCGACGTGGGTGCAGGGGACGATCAACGGGATGGGCGAGCGCGCGGGCAACGCCGACCTGATCGAGGTTGCGCTCGCTCTGGAGGCGCTCTACGGGATCCCGACGAGGCTCGACCTGACCCACGCACGGCGGCTCTCGCAGCTCGTGCAGGAGCGTGCCGAGACGCCGCTGCCGTCGTGGAAGGCGGTCACGGGCGATGCGTTGTTCACGCGCGAGTCCGGCGCCGTGGCGGCACAGTTCCACGACCCACCGGCGATCGAGCCGTACAGCTCCGAGCTCGTCGGGGCCGAGCGCGGCATCGTGCTGGGCAAGAAGAGTGGCATCGACTCGATCGGGATCGTGGCCGCGCGCCTCGGCCTCGACGTGCCGGAGGAGAAGCGTGCCGACCTGCTCGCGGCCGTGAAGGCGCTCGGTGTCCGCAAGGGACGGCTGCTCACCGACGCGGAGTTCACCGCGCTCGTGAGGAAGAGCTGAGGTGGGAGTGCACGCGCGCAGCGCGGGCCGTGGGGGACGGTGTGCCCCCGGGAGTGGGATACTCCTCCGCGTGCTCGTGACACATCACGGAGGCCGGGGCCGGTGATCGAGCGCGTCTGCATCATCGGGGGCGGCGTCATCGGCAGCCTCTTCGCGGGCCACCTGGCGCAGGTTTCCGAGGTGAGCGTGCTCACCCGGCGCCCAGAGCACGCCGACGCGCTCAACGCCGGCGGGCTCAGGGTGAGCGGCCGCAGCGACATTCGGGCCTCGGTCACCGCGTCGGCCGACCCGACAGAGATTCCGCCGTTCGATCTCGGCATCATCGCGACGAAGGCCCCCGGCCTGGAGGCGGCGGCCGCCTCGCTCGAGGGCCACTTCCCCGACGCAACGCTGATGACCACCCTCAACGGGCTCGGCGCCGAGGAGATCGTGCGGGCGCACGGCGACTGGCCGATCATCTCCGCCGTCACGTTCATGAGCGGCACGCGCCACGACGACGCGCACGTCGAGTACATCCTCGACACGGAAACGTGGCTCGGTCCCTACGAGGGCACGCCGTACGAGAAGGTCGAGGAAGCCGCCGCGCTGATCCGGGCCGCCGGGCTCAAGGTCGAGGCGCTGCCGGACCTGCGGCCGGCACAGTGGTCCAAGCTGATCTTCAACGCGACGGTCAACGCCGTCGCGGCCCTGACCGGGCTCCCGCACGACCCGCATTTCGCGGCCGAAGCCACCGCCACCGACCTCGGTCATCTCGTCCATGCGCTCATGGACGAAGGGAAAGCCGTCGCCGAAGCGGCCGGAATCGCGCTCCACGACGACCCGTGGGAGATGAACGTCCTTGCCACACAGCGTGGCTCGGCTCACTATCCATCCATGCTGGAAGACGTCGAAGCTCATAGGCCGACGGAAATCGACCTGATTACCGGAGCGTTGGTTCAGGAGGCGGATCGACACGGGGTCGGCGTGCCGCTCCACACTGCGCTCTACCGCTTGGTGAAGGCGAAAGAGCAGTCCTGGTCATGACCACCCGTCGAGCATCCACTGTCAAAACCGCACCCAGGAGGACGATGTGAGGATGAACGTCAAGAGGATCGGGGCGCTCGCCGCTCTGGTCGCAACCGTCGCGGCCTTCGCCGCGCTCGCGGCCGGCTCGGCAACCGCTGCGGCCAAGCCGATCGTGATCGGCTGGGCCTTCGACTCGAAGGGCGCGATGGCGCCGTTCGACAACCCTGCCCTCGCGGCCGCCAAGGTCCGCGTCAAGCAGTGGAACGCGAAGGGCGGCGTCAGCAAGCGGCCGCTCAAGATCATCACCTGTGACACGCAGGGCAACAAGCCTGCGATCGCCAAGTCGTGCGCGGCGAAGCTGCTCGGCCAGAAGGCCGACGTCATCTTCACCACGTGTGACGTCGACTTCGCGGCTCCGGTCGTGCAGACGGCGATCAACGCGGGCAAGCTGACGATCGCACCCTGCATCGGCACGGATCAGATGGGACCGAAGCGCTTCGGCGCCAAGGGCAGCCTCGCGTTCTCGTTCGGCAACGTGGCCCAGGACGAGGGATCGGCGATGGCGCAGTACGCCTATGCCCGAGGCTGGCGCACGGCGTCGCTCGCAACGGACACCGTGATCGTCTACTTCAAGGACGTCGTCAAGGCGTTCAAGGCTCGGTTCACCCAGCTCGGCGGCAAGATCGTCGCGGAGGAGAGCTATCAGTCGCTCGGCAGCACGAGCCAGCAGAACCTGATCACCCGACTCGACGGCAAGAAGGCCGACGTGATCGTGACCTCGACGGCCGGCTCCTTCGGAGCTCTGCCGCAGATCGTCTCGGGGCTGCGCTCGCTCGGCAACGACACGCCGATCCTCAACTCGTGGGCCGGTGACGGCACGTACTGGGTCACGAAGGAGCCGCAGGTGACGAACTACTACTACGTCACGTATGCGTCGGCCTTCGGGGACGACCCGAGCAAGGCCGTCAACGCGCTGGCGAAGCAGCTCGGCGGCCGCGGCACCTACGGCATCGGCGGCTTCGTCGCCGGGTCGGCTGCGATCGACGGGCTGGTCACGGCGATCAGGCGTTCGAAGGGCTCGACCAACGGAGCCGTGCTCGCGAAGACGATGGTCAAGTTCAAGAAGGTGCCGACGCTCTCGGGCCTCGTGAGCTTCTCGCCCTCGCTGCACACCGTGTTCGGCCGGCAGTACCGCGTGATGCGGATCCAGAACAACAAGGCAAAGCGTGTCGGGCTCGTCGTTGCGAAGGTCGTCCCGAAGATCTAGGGACGTGGGCAACGCAGCACCACACGCGCAGGGCACTCGACGGCCCGGAGGAGCACTCCGGGCCGTCGACGTGTCCCGTTCGTTCGACGGGGTCGACGCCGTCCAGAGCGTTTCGCTGACGCTCCATCGCCACGAGATCGTGGGCCTGATCGGGCCGAACGGAGCCGGGAAGTCGACACTCGTGAACCTCTTGACCGGCTTCGACTTCCCCACCGCCGGCACGGTGGAGCTCGACGGGCGCCCGATCACGTCGTGGAGCGCCCACCGGCGCGGGCGCCACGGGCTGGCGCGGACGTTCCAGCACTCCCACGCCTTCCGGCAGCTGAGCGTGCGCGAGAACATCGAAGTCGCCGCAATGGGAGTGGGCGCCTCGTCACGGACGGCGCGGAGCCGCGCCACGGAGATCATGGGGCTCCTCGGCCTCGGACGCTACGCAGAAACATCCGCGGGATCGTTGCCGCACGGGGACGAGCGCCGGCTGGGCGTCGCCAGGGCGCTCGCGACCGAGCCGCTCTTCGTCCTCATGGACGAGCCTGCGGCAGGGCTTCCGGAGGCGGAGGTGCCGGAATTCGCCGCCGTGGTACGCGGTGTCCGGGACGACCACGACGCGGGCGTCCTCCTGATCGATCACAACATGGCCCTGATCATGGACGTGTGCGACCGCATCCAGGTCCTCGACCAGGGCCGCACCCTCGCAGACGGGACTCCCGACGAGATCCGCGCGAACCTCGACGTCGCCTCGGCCTATCTCGGCGAGAGCGCCGTCCAGGGGGACGAAGAGTGACCGACGCATCGATGCTCGAGGTAGCCGGACTCGACGTCGCCTACGGCGGCGTGGCGGCAGTGCGCGACCTTTCCTTCACGGTCGGGCGCAGCGAGATCGTCGGCCTGATCGGCCCGAACGGTGCCGGCAAGTCGACGACGCTGAACGCGATCATGGGCCTGGTCACCCCCGGGGCGGGCGAGATCCGGGTGGCGGGGACGTCGATCGTGGGGAAGCGGCCGGAGGACGTGGCGCGCGCCGGAGTCGCGCTCGTGCCCGAAGGACGCCGCATCTTCGCCGATCTGACGGTCGACGAGAACCTCCGGCTCGGGCTCGCCGCGCGCCGGAGCCGCGACGGTACCGAGGCAGACATCGAGGACGTGTACGAGCTCTTCCCGATCGTGCGCGAGTTCGGGCGTCGCCAGGCCGGAGCGCTCTCGGGCGGCCAGCAGCAGCAGCTCGCGATCGCCCGCGCCCTCGTTTCCCGACCGGATCTCCTCTTGCTCGACGAGCCGTCGCTCGGTCTCTCACCCACCGTCGTCGACGTCGTCTTCGACGCGCTGGCCCGCGTGCGCGAGCGCGAAATCAGCGTGCTCCTCGTCGAGCAGCGGGCCCAGCGGACGGTCGCACTCGCCGACAGGACGTTCGTGATCGCGAACGGCGAATTGCGCCTGACGCTCACGCCGGGCGACGCAGACGACACCGACAAGATGGTCGCGGCGTACCTCTCATGACGATCGCAGTCTTCGGCATCACCTGGCAGATCCTGGTCGACGCGATCGGCCTCGGCGCCGTCTACGCGTTGATGGCGGTCGGGATCGGCCTCGTCTTCGGCGTCCTGCGGCTGATCAACTTCGCCTACGGCCAGTTGGTGATGGCCGGCGCCTACGCCCTCGCCTTCGCGTCACAGTGGGACTGGCCCCTCTGGGCGTCGATCGCCTTCTGCTTCGTCGTCGTCGTGGCGCTGTCCTTCGTGATGGACCGCGCCGTCTTCCGGCCGCTGCGGGCGCAGTCGCCGGCCGTCATGCTCGTCGCCACGTTCGCAGTCGCATTCCTGCTGCAGAGCATTGCTCTGCTCGCGTTCGGATCGCTCGGTAAGTCGGCGTCGTCGCTCGGCTACCTCAACCGGGCGGTCACGATCGGCTCGGTCGACGTCCGCAAGATCACGATCGTCGCGATCGTGGTCGCGTTCGCCTGCCTCCTGCTCGTCTGGCTCCTGCTCGAGCGCACGACCGTCGGCCTCCACATGCGGGCGGCGGCGATGGACTTCCGTACCGCCCGGCTGCTCGGGGTGCGGGCCGACCGCGTGATCGGATCTGCGGTTCTCGTCTCGGCATTGCTGGCGGCGACCGTGGCCGTGATCCTGACGGTGCAGAACCCGCTCGTGACGCCGGACTTCGCCCTCTCGACGACCATCATCGTGCTGGCAGGTGTCGTCGTGGGGGGGATGAACAGGCTCCTGACCGCCACGCTGGGCGGCTTCGCGATCGGCTTCGTGTTCGGCCTGCTCGGTGGAGCGCTGCCGACGGACCAGAGCCAGTATCTGCCGTCCTTCGTCTTCGGCCTCGTCATCCTCGTCCTGCTCGTCAGGCCGAATGGGCTCTTCGCCCGCGGCCCGGGCCCGGTGGAGCGGGTATGAGCGCGCGCAGGCTGATCCAGTTCGGGGCGCCGGCGGGAGCGGTCGTGATCGCGGCGCTCCTCGGCGCGGCTGCTTCGGCCTCGACCGAGATCTACTTCGTGAATGCGCTCGTGGCGGTGACCATCGTCGTCGCGATCTACGTGTTCGTGGGCAACTCCGGCGTCCTCTCGTTCGGGCACATCAGCTTCGTCGCCGTCGGCGCCTGGGCGGCCGGTGTGCTGTCGGTGCCCGTGTCCGAGAAGCCCGCGATCATGCAGTACCTGTTCCCGGTTCTCCGCGATCACACGGTCGGGAACGTCACTTCGCTCCTGATCGCGGCGGGGATCGGCGGGGTCTACGCACTGCTCGTCGGCTTGCCGCTGATGCGGCTCTCGGGCCTCGCCGCGGGGATCGCCACCTTCGGCGTGCTGGAGATCACGCACAACCTCCTGCGCTACTACGAGAAGGTCGGGCCTGGCTCGAACACGTTCTCGTCGGTGCCCGAGACGACGGGCCTGCTCCAGGCGGCGATCGGCGCCCTGCTCGTGATCGGGGTGGCCTTCGGCTACCAGTCGAGTCGCTTCGGGAGGTTGCTCCGCGCGACCCGTGAGGATCCCGCCGCCGCCCGCGCCGTCGGTGTCTCGGTGTACCGGCAACGGCTGCTGGCGTTCACGCTCTCCGGCGTGCTGGCCGGGTTCGCCGGCGGCCTCTACGTGCACCTTTTGCCGATCAACACCGAGACGGTCTACCTCGATCTCACGTTCATCACCCTCGCGATGCTGGTGATCGGCGGTATGACCAGCCTCTGGGGCGCCGTCGTCGGTGCTCTCGCCGTGAGCGGCCTCGACTCACTGCTCGCTGAAGCCGAGAGCGGCCTCGACATCGCGGGCATCCAGGTCGACCTCCCGTCCGGCACGCGGCTGGTCGTCGTGGGGGCCCTGATGGCTCTTGTCCTGATCCTGCGACCAAATGGCATCACCGGTGGGCGGGAGTTCCGGCTCGATCGCTTGCGGCGCACCCGTCCTCCTATTCCGAAGGAACCAATCACATGAGAATCTGCATCGTCGGCTGCGGTGCCGTCGGCTCGCTCTTCGCCGCCAACCTGGCCACGCTGGACGACGTCGAGGTCTGGGCGTTCGACCTTTCGCAGGGTCACGTGGACGCGATCAACGCCGACGGCCTGCGCCTCTCGGGCGCCGGCGAGGTACACGGCCGGCTGCGTGCGACGACCGACGCCTCGGCGCTACCGGCTTGCGACTTCGGCATCGTCGCGACCAAGGCCATGCACGCGGAGGCCGCCCTCGAGGTGACCGCGCATGCGTTCGAGGCCGGCGCGGTGGCGTCGGTCATGAACGGCGTCGGCAACGAGGAGGCGCTGGCGCGGCACGTCGGCCGGGTGATCCGGGGGACGACGTTCCCGGCCGGAAAGCTGCTCGAACCCGGTCACGTGCAGTGGGACGTGAAGGGCGAGACGACGTTCTCGCCGTTCGAGCCGGCGCCCGCCTCGATGGAGCAGGTAGAGGCACTGGCCGACGCCTGTACGCGGGGCGGTATGCCCGCGACGGCCGTCTCCGACGCACGCCCCGCGCAGTGGCGCAAGGTGATCTTCAACGCCTCGACCAATCCGATCGGCGCGCTCACCGGTCTCACGCACGGCCGCGTGTGTGAGCGGCCGGACCTGCGCGCGCTCGTGACGGGCCTCGTCGACGAGGGGAAGGCTGTGGCGGCGGCCCAGGGGATCACGCTCGACGCCGATCCCGAGGACCTGATCGACCACGCCGCCAAGCCGGAGGTCGCATACGGCCACAAGGCATCGATGTTGCAGGATGTCGAAGCCGGCCGTCTCACCGAGATCGACTTTCTCAACGGCGGCATCGCCCGCTTCGGACGTGAGTTCGGCGTGCCGACGCCGCTCAACGACACAATCACCGCCCTCATCAAAGGAGTTGAAGCATCGTGGATCTAGGAGCCGAGCTCGAGCGTCGCTACGCAAACGTCCGTGCCGCCATGGGAGAGAACGGGCTGGACGCCCTGATCGTCTCCGGCAACGAGTACAGCGGTTTCGAGGGTGCCGTCACCTACATGTCCGGATTCCAGATCGTTCACCGGTACGCGTACGTCGTCCTGCCCGCCGACGGTGAGGCATCCATCGTCTTTCCGACCGAGGCGCGATACGTGGGCGAGCACGGTACGACCCCGCTCGAACAGGCCTTTCACGCGCGACCGGGCGAGCACATCGCTGCCCGCGCGAAGAGCGCCGGCTGGAAGCGCATCGGCGTCTACGGGCTCGACTACATCATGGCCGTGCGCGACTACCAGGCCCTCGCCGCTGACGAGAGCATCTCGCTGATCCCCTTCGATGTCGAGTTCGACATCGCCCGGGCCGTCAAGAGCGAGGCGGAGCTCGAGTCCGTCCGCGACTCCGTCCGGATCAACCAGCGCGGCTTCGAGATCTGGCACGAGGCCTACGAGCCCGGCAAGACAGCGGCCGAGGTGATGGCAGCAGCGGAGGAGTGGTTCATCGCCGAGGGCTGCGGCCGCCTGACGATGAACATGGTCCTGACGGGAACCGACACGTACGCGCGGCCCGAGTTCAAGATCGCCCGCTCCGAGGAGGTGCTCGGAGGCTTCGTCCTGCCGTCGCTCGAGGTCGCGGGCCCCGGGATGCACTGGGTCGAGGTCTCGCGCGCAATCCGCGGCGCCGACGTCGACCCGTCGGACGAGACCAAGCGGATGATGGAGGCCTACACCGAGTACTACGAGGCGGCCAAGACGGCGATGCACGCCGGTGCGACGTGCCACGACGTCCATGTGGCCGTCTCCAAGGGGTTCTCCGACCGCGGTTACCACCTCGGGCACGTCACCGGTCATTCGATCGGGATGACGATGATCGAGTTCCCGAAGGTGGGGGAGGGCTCCGATGTCGAGCTCGCAGAGAACATGGTGTTGTCGATGCACCCTCACGCGATTGCGGCCGACGGCGAGGGCTGTCTCTACATGCAGGACACATGGTTGGTCACCGCAGACGGCGGCGTCGCTTTGGCCGATCTGGCGATGGACATCTGGGTCGCAGGTGAGCGCCCGTCGGGCTGAGTCGGCGCCGAGAGGCGTCGTGCGGGGAAGCTCCGGCTAGACTGAATCCGTGACTTGGCCGTGGATCGTGCTGCTCGCGATCGGCGTAGGTGTTGTGATTGCCGCCGAGTGGCCGAGGTTCGAGCGTCTCGCCGGAGCGGACGCACGACGCCTGCGCGACCGCCAGAAGCGCAAGTCGAAGCTCCAGGTCGTCTCGACCGACGACGACGAGTTCGTGCGCAGCGTTCAGGCGGACCTCGAGTCCCTGCCGACGATCGAGGAGCGCGAGACGCCGCCGCATTGAATGTTTTCTGCAGATCTGAGACCCCGAGTGGGGATCTCCGATCGCAACGCAAGACCCTGGAGCCGGCTACTGCGTGCCGGATCAGGACGGAGCCGGCTACTGCGTGCCGGAGTGGAACAGAGCGGCCGCCCGTGGCAGCGTCAGCGAATCACGATCGTCTTCCGCAGCACCCGGGTGTTCGGGAGGATCGGCGGCACGTTTTCCATGTTTCGCGACTCCTGGTAGTCGGAGACCTGGACGCGCAGCGCGTACCGGCCGGGCCGGAGACCGTTCGTCGAGATTCGCAGCGCACCGGCCCGGAGCGGGGCGGCACGCTTCGCCCCGTCGATCGTTGCCGTCACGGTCGCCGGGTCGACGCCCGCGCCCGCGTCCGCGACGTTGACGATGACAGGTGTACCGCGCTTCACGCGGGGCTGCGGGAGCACGAGCGAAGGCGGTGTCGTGTCGTCGACCCAGTACCGGAACGAGAAGCTGCCGGCGCCGGCGGCCGTGGGGCTGTCGAAGACGATGTCGTAGATACCGGGAACCGGGCGCACGGCCGCCGAGACGAGCACCCTGCTCCCGAACACGGCGAGGTACGGGTTCAGGTTCACCGGGAGCGCCGGATACCCGGTGAGACGATTCTCGTCGGCGGACATGACGATGCGAGGCTCGACGCGTGCACCGAGGCCACGCCGGACGATGACGACACCGAAGTTCGCGACCGGCTTCGTCAGCGTCACCCTGAAGAGTTGCTCGGGCCCATCGAGGACGGCGGCGACGATGCCGCCGACCGGAACCTCCGGGTAGCGGTAACGAGACGCGAGCGCGGGTCGGCCACGCGTGTCGCCGCTGTAGAGACCCGGAGCGGAGAGAGCGGAGGTCGTTGCCGCGAGGAGGCCGGGCCGTTCCACACGGAGCCAGAAGGGCACGCGGCGGATGTCCGTCCCCCGCGTCAGCCGGACGAACCCGGTCAATTCGCCTTCGGCGGCGGTGGCATCGATGACGGCGGCGAAATCGAGATTGCCGGGGATCGTGACGGTCGGCGCGATGCTCAGCTGGGCTCCGACAACTGCCGAGATCGCTTCGACCGAGACGTTCCACGCGCCCGCGCCACCGCCGGCATCGGCGAGCGTGACGGTAGCCGGAACCGAGCTGCCCGGCCTGACGAGGCCGAGCGAGACGGACGCGGGGCTCGCAAGGATCAGGGGCACGTCGGCCCGCACGGGCACCGCGAGTCCGCCGCCACCGCGGGTCGGCGGCGCGGGCGTGCCGTCGACCTGGACGGGACTGCCCGAGCCGATCAGCGCCGCCTTCAACGTCGCCACCGACCAGGTCGGATGCCGCTCCTTCAGCAGCGCGGACACACCTGCGATCTGAGGACTGGCCATGGACGTGCCGGAGAGAGCTTCCCAGCGTCCCCGCGGGACGGAGGAGACGATCGCGACTCCGGGGGCGCTGATGTCGGGCTTCAGGCGCAGCGAGAGGGCCGTGGGACCGGCCGCGCTGAAGCTCGCGAGGCTCGAGCCGGAGGCGGTCGGGATCGTCACGGCGGCGACCGTGATGGCGTCCTTCGCGGTGCCCGGCGACGACAGCGATCCGGGCCCGAAGTCGTCGAAGTCATTTCCGGCCGCGACCACGGGCACGACGCCCGCTGCGGCGGCCCCGTCGAGGGCGAGTGCGACGAGGTCCCTCGACGGGGCGACCTCGGGCTCGCCGATCGAGAGGTTGATCACGTCCATCCCGTCCGCGACCGCTGCTTCGATCGCGGCCACGAGCTCGGCCGCGTTGCCGTCGAGGCCGACGTTGGCGTCCGTGGGCACGCTCAGGGCCTTGTAGTTCCCGATGTAGGCGCGCGGCGCGACCCCGGAGCGGAAGCCGCTGCTGCTCGGCGTGGCTGCGTTGCCGGCCGCGATCCCGGCGACATGCGTGGCATGACCCGACTGCTCCGGATCGAACGGCTTCCGGGCGTGCTTCCAGGTGGTCTTGGCCGGTGCGAACGCGCGGGCGACGATCACCTTCGCCGTCGTATAGGCGACTTGTCCCCTCGGGAACCCCGCCGGCATCGTGTACCCGGCCGGGTTGAAGTACGGATGGGTCTGGTCGACGCCGTCGTCGATGATCCCGATTTTCATTCCTGCTCCCTGGTTCGGGAGCCCGGTCTGCCAGGCGCTCGAGCTCGCGGCGCCCGCGGAGGAGGAGACAGCGGCTGCCGGATACGAGGCGCCCACGTCGACGGAGCGCACGCCCGAGAGCGCCTGCAGACGGGGCAACGCGCCCTGCGGGAGCATGACTGCGGCAGCGTTGAGGACAAGGCGGTAGCGCCACCGAATCGTCGCCTCGGGGACTGCGAGGTGCAGGCTCCTGGCGAACTGGGCCTGCTCGCGGTCGATCGCGGCGCGCCTCGCTTCGAGGCGGGCACCCGCGAGGCCTGCCGACGGTGCAGAGGCAAGCGTCACGATCACCTCGGTCCGCGGTCCTCCTGCGAGCACGGCGTCGGTCGCCCCGCCGGCGGCGGAGAGGAGGCAGACGACGATGGTGCAGAGAAGGCCGGAAAAGCGGATCATGGTGATTGAGACGGTGAACTGACGCGGTGGTTTCATGCAGCATGCCTGCACCGGCGACGGCGGCTAGAATGCCCGGCGCGCGGATGTGGCGGAATTGGTAGACGCGCACGGTTCAGGTCCGTGTGCCTTTCGGGGCGTGGAGGTTCAAGTCCTCTCATCCGCATGTGACGACGGGGCCCAGAGAGGCCCCGTCGCGTCTCTCGGGACGCCCCGGCGACGCAGACCGGTCGCTCCGGTCGGACCGCCAGCCGATCCACGCCGCGGACGCACTCGCTACGCTCGTGCCGTGGTCGACGCGCACCGCTACCTCGCCTACGCCGTCGTCGCGGGGTGCCTGGTGGCAGGTGCCTACGGGCTCTTTGCCTACCGTCGCCGTCTCGACGTGACGGGTGCGACCGTTCACCTGCTGGCGTTGCCACAGACCCTGCTCGTCGCGCAGGCGGCCTTCGGCCTGCTCCTGCTCTCCGGCGGCCATCGCGCCATCGACGAGCTGCACTACGTCTACGGAGGGGTGGGGCTGGCCGTCGTCCTCTCGCCCTGGTTCTACGCGCCTGCGGACCCGAGACGCCGCCTGCTCTGGTTTGCGGTCTCCGCACTCGTGGCCGCGGCACTCGGGGTTCGTGGCACCATGACCGGATCGTGAAGCGCTTCCTCGAAAACCGGACCGTGCGCGGCCTCGCGATCGTGGCGCTTGTCGCGCTCGTCGTCGTCGTGCTCTCGCTGGAGCCGGTTCTCGCCGTCACCGGTGGCCTGGTCCGGATCGCATTCTTCCTCGCGATCGCGTTCTTCCTGTTCCTGATCTGGCGCGAGCGGCGCGGCGATCTCGAGGCCTGGTCGGAGCGGTCCCGGCGCGTGTTCTACGCCGCTGTGATCCTGGCAGTCGTCGATGTAGGGGCTGTGATCGGACTGAGGCCAACGGGCTCCGACACGATCGCGTTCTTCCTCGTGCTCGCCTGCTGCGTGTGGGCGCTCGTCCGCACCTGGCGCTCCGAGCACACGTTCGGCTGAGCGGCGTCAGCCAGCCGGAGCGTGCACCGCGGCGCCGTCCAGCGCGGCGAGCACCGCGCGAACGGGCCCGAGCGCCCCGACGAAGATCGGTGTGTCGCGCTCCGTCCAGCGTGAGGCCTCGGTCTCGCGCAGGGTCATCATCAGGTGCATGAAATCGGCGGGCTCCTCGCACTCGAACGCCGGCATGAACTCCTGGTCGTCGATCCCGAAGGAGTAGGTCGTGTGGTTCGTGACGGTGACGAACTTGCCACCGACCTCCGCGTGCTGTCTCATAGCGTCCGCGCGCTCCTCGAAGGTGAGGAAGTACCAGGGCCGCTTCTTGACGAACGGATAGACGACGAGGTACGGCGCATCGCGGGGAATCACCTTGCCCTGCCGGACGCGCTTCTTGTCCGTGTACACGGAGGGCTTCGTCGTCGCGAGATACGAGTACGGCGTCGTCAGCCAGCCGGCCAGCGGCGTGCCGTTCAGCGCGGCGCCGAGCTCGAGCAGGTCGTCATACCGCTCGGTGATCTGCCAGAGAAAGAAATCGGCCTCCGGTCGGATTCCCGAGACGTTGTACGCCCGCAGTCCTTCCATCCGACCGGCCCATTCCTCGACGACCTCGGCGAAGGCGTCCTTGCCTGCCTCCCTCTCCTCCGCGGGGAGCCGGCGCCAGGCGGGATCGACCTTGAAGAACCGGTAGGAGACGTACTGGCCCACCTGGACGCTTTCGATCCGCTCGTACGCTGGCTTGGCCTCGCTCATCCCGGTCATGGTACGCGGCGCCCGCTCAACGGAGGGTGAGGATCGCGCTCTCCCGCGTCCGGGGCTCGCCGGGATTCACGGGCTGAACGGCCGTGATCGTGAACCGGATCGGCCCCTTGCCGAGCTTCCGGCCCTTGAACGAGGCGGTCACGGCCTCTCCGGCACGCGCGTATCCCGTCAGCCGCGCTCGGGTCGCGCCGGAGGTGCCGCCGACAGCCCGCACGTCCCAGGCGCAATCGAGCGTGCAGGTGAACCTGAGCTCACCGCCGCCGCGCCCCAACTCGGACTGGGTCGGGAAGCGCACCCGGGTCAAGCCGACCTCGAGCGCGAGCGCGGGGCAACGGGCGACCGAGCCGCCCCGTGAGCGCCGAATCGCGTCACGCACGGCGTACAGGCTCGACTTCGGCGCGCCGTCGACGTAGTAGACACCCGACTGCCAGGCGGCCAGCGCGGGCTCGTCGTGGGAGTGGAAGAAGAGGATTCCAGTCACGTTCGGCTGACAGAACGCGAGCTGCAGCGCCCGTTCGTAGTACGCGCCCTGGGTGATCTCGTCGACCGGTTTCGTCGTCGCAGGCTCCGCGCCCGTATAGAGGGCGGCCTTGCCCGGCGGCACGCGTGACTCGACGCCGAACTCGTCGTAGAGGATCGGGAGCGCCGAGCCGGCCTGCGCCGTCCCGTCGAACGCGATCCCGAGGTTCCGGATCAGCCGGTCGTAGTCGCCGAGCCCGATCGTGGTCGAGTTCGGATGCGGCGTGTCGGGAGACTGGCCCGACGAATCCGCGTACGGATGAAAGGCGAGGCCGTCCATCACCGGCAGCGTCCGGCCGCTCGAGCGGTACGCGCTGCCGAGGTCTCGCAGGAACTTGACGGGCGAGTGGGTGTCTCGGCCCGTGCCGGGTCGGTCGACGCCGCGGGGGGCGAGCGCGCCGCCCCAGACGCGTGTCTTGGCGTCGATCGCCTTGATCGCGTCGTAGGATCGGGCAAGCAGCGCCAGATAGGCCGGTGCGGCCGCATTCGTCCCGTCGGGGTTGAACTGCGGCAGCCAGAACCGGTTCAGGTTCGGCTCGTTGCCGACGATCACGTCGCGCACGGTCGGCAGCTGCTGCTTGAGCACGGTCAGGTAGCCGGCGAATTGCTCGCGGGCCTCGGGTGTGAGAGGCGTCGATCGCGAGCCCGGCGGGTAGACCGACAGGTACACCTTGACGCCCGAGAGTTGGGCCGCGCCGGCGACGTTCCGCAGGATCGAGAGCTCGAGCTCCGGTGGTGCGACCTGGCCGACCTGCCACTGGGAAGTGACGCGGATCGACGTGAACCCCGCGAGCCGGAAGAGCGTCATCTTCGCCTTGGCGGTGGCGAGGTCCGGAGCGCGGACGACGTCCTCGGCGGCCCCGAAGGACATCGCCGGACCGCCCGCAGAGGCGGCCGGGGCGAGCAGAAGCGCGGCGGCGAGGGGGAGGAGGCGACGGAACATGCGACGGATACGCTAGTCGACGTGGTCGAGTCCTTACGCGAGCAGTTGGCGGAGGTCCCGCGGAATCCAGGTGTCTACCTGTTTCGCGACGCGACCGACGAGGTTCTCTATGTCGGCAAGGCCAAGTCCCTCCGGCCTCGGGTGAGGAGCTACTTCAACAAGGGCGACGGCCGGCTCGGGATCGAGCGGATGGTGCGCCGGATCGCCCGGCTCGAGGTCATCGTCACGTCCTCGGAGGCCGAGGCACTCCATCTCGAGCAGAACCTGGTCAAGCGCCACCGTCCGCCGTTCAACGTGCGCCTGCGCGACGACAAGTCGTTCCCGTACATCGCGGTCACGGTCGCCGACGACTATCCCCGCGTCATGTTCACGCGCGAGAGACACCGTCGTGGAACCGTCTATTTCGGCCCCTACGCGAACGCCAAGAAGGTGCGCGAAACGCTCGACGTGCTTAACCGCGTGTTCCAGTTCCGGCCGTGCGAGGGGCCGAGACCGGGCCGTCACTCCGGGATTCCGTGTCTGGACTTCCACATCGAGCGCTGCACCGCGCCCTGTATCGGAGCGATCTCCAAGGAGGAGTACCGCGAGCAGATCGAGGGGGTGATCGACTTCCTCTCCGGCGACACACGGTCGATCGTCCGCTCTCTCGAGCAGCGGATGCGTGCGGCGGCGACGGAAGAGCGATACGAGGACGCGACGCGCTACCGGAACCGCCTGTTTGCGATCCAGAGCCTGGCCGAGCGCCAGGGCGCCGATCGGCGTGATGTCGGCACGGTGGATGTGATCGGGCTTGCGGTCGAAGGCGATCGAGCCGCCGTCCAGCTCTTCCCGCTCCGAGACGGCAGGTTGATCGACCGCTACGCGTTCCACCTCGACAACGTCGAGGGCCAGGACAGAGCCACCATTTTGGAGGGGTTCTGCCTCGAGTACTACACCGCAGCCCCGAGCGTGCCGCCCCAGCTGATCGTCCCGACCGACCTGACCGATACGAAGGCGCTGGCGGAGTTCCTGTCGGAGCTGCGAGGATCGAACGTCGAGGTGCGAGCCCCCGCCCGTGGCGAGAAGAAGCGGCTCGCCGAACTCGCGTCCGAGAATGCCCAGCTCGCACTCGCTCACGAGGCGACCGCGTCGGAGCAGAAGCGTCTGCGCCGGATCGCGGCGCTCGAGAGCCTGCGCGAGCAACTCAATCTCGAGAGCTTGCCCTTGCGGATCGAGTGCTTCGACATCTCGAACCTTCAGGGGCGGGACATCGTCGCCGCGATGACGGTCTTCGTGGACGGGCAGCCGAGGAAGGCGCACTATCGCTCGTTCGCGATGCGCGGCCTGGACGGTCAGGACGACTTCGCCTCGATGGCGCAGGTGATCTCCCGCCGGTTCGCCCGCCTGCGCGACGCAGGCGACGTCGGTCGTTACGACGAGAGCTTCGCTGCCGTGCCGAACCTCGTCGTGATCGACGGCGGCAAGGGGCAGCTGGCGGCGGCGCTCGAGGCGATGCAGGCCACAGCCGGGCTGCCGCGCGTGGCCGTGATCGCGCTCGCGAAGCGAGCAGAGGAGGTGTTCGTGCCAGACCGGCCACAGCCGATCTTGCTCGACCGCCACGATCCGGGCCTGCAGCTGTTGCAGCGCATCCGTGACGAGGCCCATCGCTTCGCGATCACATTCCATCGTCAGAAGCGGGACACCCGAGCGCTCTCGTCGATCTTCGACACGCTGGACGGAATCGGCCCGTCGCGGCGACGAGCGATCCTGCGCCACTTCGGCTCCGCCGAGCGGTTCGTGGCGGCGTCGCAGGAGGAGCTGGAGGCTGTCCCCGGTTTGCCGGCGAAGACGGCGCGGGCGGTGTTCGGTCAGCTCCACCGCACCGGCCGGGCGGCGCCCTCCTAGCTCGTCGTCTCGCCCGCCGAGCTCACGCCGTCGACGGGGTCGGGCAGGCGCCGAATGCGGAGCGTGCGCAGCGTGATCAGGATCGCGGCGAACCCGATCACGACGTTGACGACGGTGAGCGTCAGTTTCATCCCGACGCTGAAGGCCAAGAGGGCCGAGCGCGCCGCCTGGCCGCGGAGCGTGTAGACCAGGAACGCCTGTGTCGTCCCGAGGCCACCGGGGCTGATCGGCACGAGAGTCGCGAGGCTCTCGGCGGCCTGCACGAGGAGGACGTTTCGAAGCGACTGCTGGATCCCGAAGGCGCCGAGCATGAACCAGATCGTCGCGAGGCGAAGCGCCCACTCGGCCAACTGCCAGACGAGGACGGACCGTGCCCACTTCAGCGGGGTCCGGAGGACGGTGAACGCCTGGCCCACCTGGCGGCGGAACTCGGTCACATGCGTGCGGATCCAGACGGCGAACGCGATCAGTCCGAAGACGAGCGCGAGCAGGATGAGCTCGCTGACGCGGGGATGCTCGAAGAACCAGGCGAAGTCGAAGCTCGGCAGCGATGGCAGCACGTCGATGCTCGGAAAGACACCCTGGCTGAAGGCCCAGACGAAGAGGAGGGAGGCGAGCGACACGTCGACGATCGAGAGCACGATGCTCGAGCTCACCAGCGTCGTGTAGGTCGCCCCGTTGACCGCTCGATGAGCCATCGTCAGGCGGACGACATCTCCGACGCGCGCCGGTGAGACTGCGTTCACACCTGCGCCGGCGATGTACGCCGCGTAGATCGCGGGCCACCGGATGCGGGCCTCAGGGTACGCCGCCGCGAGCACGTTGCGCCAGGCCCGGCTCGCGCACATCGTCTTCGCGATGTGGCAGCCGATGCCGAGCAGGAGCGGCAGCAGTTGCACCGCCGATAGGTAGTTCCAGAACGCCTCGACTGCGGCAAAGACGTTGCTCACGCGCTCACCGTAGCCCGTGCGCTAGAAGTCAACATGACCGAGATGCAGCTGTACGACCTGAGAGTGACGGTCGAGAGGATCGAAGGCCGCTCGGTGTGCGGTCTCGAGGTCGGCGACTACTTCGAGGTGACCGAGTCGAGCCGGGTTCGAATCCCGGACGGTCGTCACTTCTGCCTCTTCGCGATCCAGGCCGTGTTGCCGCTCCTGCCCGCCAAGATGCGGCAGCTGGCGGACGAGGACTGGCTCGAGCAGGACAATCTCGTCGTGTGCCCCGACCCCGACGAGCGTCTGGTGATGCGGATCGAGCGGACCGGCACGCGCACGCTCGTGACGGAGGACCTGACATAGCGCGAAGACTGCGCAGCGGCAGGGGCCGACCGCAACGGACGGCTGCGGCTGATCGTGCTCGGGCGCGTAGCGACACCATTCGTAGCGCGGCTCAGTGCCAGGCGAGGAGGACGCCGCCGTAGGAGACCACGGCGATCAGCGCCCACGAGGCGAGCCCGAGCAGCAGTGGTCGGATCCCGATTCGGGCGAGCCGCGCGACGCGGACTCGCGTCCCGAGCGCAAACAGGGCAAGTCCGAGCAGGACGGTTCGCAGCTGGTCGATGCGATCGACCCAACCATCCGGGAGCACGCCGAGGCTCGCGAGCGCGACGGTTCCGATGAAGAGGACGATGAAGGGCGGCACAGCCGTGACACGCGAGCCGCGGGCCGCGCCCGTGCGGGCCTGCCTGAGCGCGATCAGGGCGACGAGAGGCGCCAGGAGCATCACGCGCGTGAGCTTGACGACGATCGCGGTCGCGAGGGCGACGCCGCCCGCGGTGGATGAGGTCGCCACGACCTGGGCCACATCGTGGACGCTAGCTCCCACCCAGGCGCCGTACTGCTCCGCGTCGAGGCCGAGCGGGCCTCGGAGTGAGGGCAGGGTCACGATCGCGAGCGTCCCGCAGAGCGTGACGAGGGCTACCGCGAACGTGACCTCGTCCTCGTCCGCGTCGACGACCCCGTTCGCCGCAGCGATCGCCGAGACACCGCAGATCGAGAAGCCCGTCGCGACGAGCAGGGACAGGTTCGCACTGAGGCCGAGCCTGCGTCCCAGCCACTGCGTCCCGACGAACGTGATCGCCACGACCGCAATCACGACCGCCAGGGCTCTCGCTCCGAGGGCGAGGATGTCGGGGAAGACGAGGTCGAAGCCGAGCAGCACGACCCCGGCCTTGAGTAGCGGCCCAGCCGCGAGGTTGAGGCCCGGCGTGGCGGCTGCCGGCAACCGGGCTGCGTTGGCGACGACGACCCCGAGCGCAACGCAGAGGACGAGAGGGGGGAGCTCGTCGAAGCGCGCCCCGAGCCCGAGTGCGATCGCCACCGCCCCGCCCGCGAGAGCGAGACCCGGCAACCGCGAGATCATTCGTCCGGTTGCAGGAACGGGTAGCGGTAGTCGGTGGGTGGCACGAGGGTCTCCTTGATCGTGCGTGGGCTGACCCAGCGGATCAGGTTCCACATCGACCCCGCCTTGTCGTCCGTGCCCGAAGCGCGCGCTCCGCCGAACGGCTGCTGCCCGACGACGGCCCCCGTCGGCTTGTCGTTGACGTAGAAGTTCCCGGCGGCGTAGCGGAGCGCATCATGGGCCTGTGCGATCGCGTAGCGGTCGTTGGAGAAGACGGCACCGGTGAGCGCGTAGCTGCTCGTCGAATCGACGAGCTCGAGCGTGTCGTCCCACTTCGCCTCGTCGTACACGTAGGTCGTCACGACCGGCCCGAACAACTCCTCGCGCAGAAGCCGGAAACCCGGATCGTCGGTCTTGATCACGGTCGGCTCGACGAACCAGCCTTCGCTGTCGTCGGTGCCGCCACCGGTGACGATCTCAGCTCCGGCTGCTTTCGCCTCGTCGATCGCATCGCGTTGGGTCTTGAAGGAACTCTCGTCGATCACGGCGCCCATGAAGTTCGTGAAGTCGCTGACGTCGCCCATGGAGATGCTCCCGACCTCGGTCTCCAGGGTCTCGCGCACGTCGTCCCAGAGGTTCGACGGGATGTACAGCCTGGAGGAGGCCGAGCACTTCTGCCCCTGGTACTCGAACGAGCCGCGCACGATCGCAGCGGCGACCTCAGCGGGATCGGCGGAGGGATGGGCGAGGATGAAGTCCTTGCCGCCCGTCTCACCCACGATTCGCGGGTAGTTGCGGTAGCGCTGGATGTCGTTCCCGATCGTGCGCCAGATCGAGTGGAACACGCCGGTCGAGCCCGTGAAATGGACACCCGCGAGCTCCGGGCTGGCAAGGGCCGCCGCACCCATCTCCGCGCCCGGCCCGAACACGAGATTGATCACGCCGGGAGGGAGGCCGGCCTCCTCCAGGATCCGCATCGTGATCCACGCCGACAGCGCCTGCGTCGAGGCTGGCTTCCAGACGACGGTGTTCCCCATCAGGGCGGGGGAAGTCGTCAGGTTGGCCCCGATGGCGGTGAAGTTGAAGGGGCTGATCGCGAAGACGAATCCCTCGAGCGGCCGGTACTCCATCCGGTTCCAGACCCCCGCCGACGAGACGGGCTGCTCCTCGTAGATCCGGACGAGGTACTCCGCGTTGAACCGGAGGAAGTCGATCGTCTCGCATGCCGCATCGATCTCGGCCTGATAGGCCGTCTTCGACTGGTTCAGCATCGTCGCCGCATTGATCGTCGATCGCCACGGCCCCGAGATCAGCTCCGCCGCGCGGAGGAACACCGCCGCTCGCTCGTGCCACGGGGTCCGCGACCAGGCGGCGTGTGCGACCCGGGCGGCTGCGATCGCGCGCTCGACCTCGGTGGCGCTGCCCTTCTCGACATCGGCCAGGACGTGCGCCCGTCGATGCGGCATCACCGCCTCGAAGGTCGTGCCGGTCTCGACGCGCTCGCCGCCGATCACCATCGGGATGTGCACCCGCTCCGCGGCCATCTCCCCGAGCCGCTTCTTCAAATCGGTCCGCTCCGGCGAGCCGGGGGCGTAGCTCCTGATCGGCTCGTTGACCGCGGCCGGAGGCCGGAAGATGCCGGGAGCGCTCACGAGATCGATTGTATTGTCGGAAACGTGCGCGTGACGCGACACTCCTACGAGGTGCCGGGCTGGGGCGTCGGCGAGGTGTGGGTGCGTGGAGGCACGATCGTCCAGCACGAGCTCCCGTGCGAAGAGCTTCGCCAGGACGACGAGCGCGCGATCGCGGCGGTGGCCCCGACCGCGCCGCGCCGTTCCGGCCGACGCCCGACCCTGGTCGCGGCGGGGTCTCCGCCGGGACCACGGCTCGACGCGGGCGCAATACCCGTTCCCCCCGACGGGGGAACGGAGCGCCCAGCACGAACGCTACCCCCCGCCGTGTCGCGCGACCCGAACGCCTCTGTGTCGGATCTGTGCCGGCGCGTGACGGCGCACCTCGCCGGCGTCGCGACCGCGTACGGGGACGTCCTGATCGATCTCGAATGGGCCACGCCACTCCAGCACGAGCTCGCAGCGGCGGCGCGGGCGATTCCCTGGGGCGAGGTCGTCTCGTACGGCGAGCTGGCGACACTCGCGGGTCGTCCTCGCGCGGCCCGCGCCGCCGGGTCGTTCTGCGCCGACAACCGGTTCGCGCTGATCGTCCCGTGTCACCGGGTCGTGGCGGCCGACGGGATCGGCGGATACGGGTCGGCGGGGCCGAGCCTGAAGCGCCGGCTCTTGGCCCTGGAGGGGGTGCGGCTGTGAGCTCCGGCTCGCTCGCGGAGGACGTGCGGGCCGAGCTCGCCGCGATCGCCCCGACGCGGCGTTGCGACCGCCTGGCTGAGATCTCGGCGCTCTTCCACACAGCCGGAGCTCTCCACTTGCGCGGTAGAGGCTCGGTCGCCCTCCACCTCGACCTTGCCTCGTCCGCAGCCGTCCGCCGAGCTTTCGCCTTGCTCGGCGAGCTCCGCATCCCGGCCGAGATCCGCACCTACACCGCGCAGTCGTTCGCCCGGGCGACCCGCTACCAGCTGCACGTCGAGGGCACGGAGCACGCGCTCCACACGCTCGCGGAGGCCGGTGTCCTCGACCACGAGCACCACCCGCTCGACCGGCCGCCGGGCCGCGTCGTCGCGCGCTCCTGCTGCCGCGGTGCGTACCTCCGGGGAGCATTCCTCGGCGCGGGCTCGCTGACGGGCCCTCGCTCGCCGCACCTAGAGGTGCGCACCCCGACGGCCGCAGGCGCATCGTTCCTTCGTAGCGTCGGATCGGTCGAAGAGGTGAAGCTGAGGGTCGGTCAGCGCGGCGCCTACGCGCGCGCCTATGCCAAGGGATGGGAGGAGATCGAGGGCTATCTCCTCGCCGCAGGGGTCGTGGATACCGTGCTTGCCCTCGAGGAGCGGAGCGTGGTGGCAGAGATGCGCTCCGAGGCGAATCGGCTCGCGAACGCCGATCACGCCAATCTGGTGAGGACGGCGAGAGCGGCGCAGCGGCAGCTCGACGCAGCGCGGGGGCTACAGGCAGCGGGCGCGCTCGACTCGCTGCCGGATCCGCTGCGGGACGCGGCGCAGCTGCGCCTACGGCACCCAGCGCTGTCGCTCCGCGAGCTCGCGGAGCGCGCCAGCCCGCCCGCGACGAAGGCGAGCATGCAGCGCCGTCTCGCCCGCGTGGTCGAGCTCGGGGAGATGTGAGTCGAGCAGAAAGTCGCGCAATCGATTCCCGCTCCGCCAACCAAAGTAGGCGGGCTGGGGGAGGAGCTCCGAGGACGACCTCCTCCCCCACTGTGCGCGCTCCGATACCAGGCGGCGGACGGGGTCTAGATCCGCCGAGCCCGGGAGCGCGAGCCCACCGCGGACGAGTATGAGGCCCAGCAGCCGAATCCTCAAGCCTCGCGCGCCGGTAGGCCGCGGACGGTGCGAGGGGCGGGGTTAGACTCGCGGCACAGCCAACTGACGAAGAGAGCGAGGAGAGATGGCGGTTCGCGTTGGGATCAACGGGTTCGGGCGTATCGGGCGAAACTTCTTCAGGGCGCAGCAGGCGCTCGGAGCCGACGTCGAGATCGTCGCGGTCAACGACCTCGGGGACGCAGCGACCATGGCGCACCTGCTCCAGTACGACTCCATCCTGGGGCCGTTTCCGGGCGAGGTCACCCTCGGGGATGGCGTCATCAACGCCGGCGGCGAGCAGATGAAAATGCTCACCGAGCGCGATCCCGCGGCGTTGCCGTGGGGCGATCTCGGAGTCGACGTGGTGCTCGAGTCGACGGGCTTCTTCACCACCCGCGAGGGGGCGCAGAAGCACCTCGACGCGGGCGCGAAAAAAGTCGTGATCTCGGCTCCCGCGACCGATCCCGACTACACCGTCGTGCTCGGCGTCAACGACGACGGGTACGACTCTGCTCAACACCACATCGTCTCGAACGCGTCGTGCACGACGAATTGCATCGCGCCGCTCGCCAAGGTGCTCGACGACATCGCCGGCATCGAGTCGGGATTCATGACGACGATCCACGCGTATACCAACGACCAGAGCATCCTCGACCTCCCGCACAAGGATCTCCGGCGCGCCCGTGCAGCGGCTATCAACCTGATCCCGACCTCGACGGGCGCCGCCAAGGCGATCGGCCTCGTGCTGCCCCACCTGAAGGGCAAGCTCGATGGCGTCGCGGTGCGTGCTCCGGTCCCGACCGGATCATTGACGGACCTCGTCGTCACCGTCGGCCGTGACGTCTCGCGCGACGAGGTCGACGCGGCCTACCGCGCAGCTGCAGCCGGCCCGCTGGACGGCATCCTGCAGTACCAACCGGACCCGATCGTCTCCTCCGACATCCGTGGCTCGTCGTACTCCTGCATCTACGACGCCGAGCTGACGATGGTGCACGGGCGCAACGTCAAGGTCTTCGGGTGGTACGACAACGAGTGGGGCTACAGCTGCCGACTCGTCGACCTCGTCGGCAAGCTGCTCTGAGATGCGGCTGCCGCGGTCCGTCGAGACTGCCGACGTCGAGGGGAAGCGCGTCCTCGTCCGGGCCGACCTCAACGTCCCGCTCGCGGACGGGCAGGTAGCCGACGACACCCGGATCCGCGCCGCGGTCCCCACGATCCGTCTGCTGCTCGCGAGGGGCGCGATCACCGTCACCGTGTGCTCGCATCTCGGGCGCCCGAAGTCGGAGGCGGATCGGGAAAAGTACGCGATAGCACCCGTCGCGCGCCGACTGCGCGAGCTGGTGCCGGACGACCGGCTCCGAGTGCTCGAGAACACACGGTTCCACGAGGGCGAGACCGAGAACGACGTCGGGTACGCGACCGAGCTCGCCGAGGGGCAGGATCTCTACGTCAACGACGCCTTCGGCTCGGCGCACCGCGCGCACAGCTCGACCGAGGCAGTAGCTCACCTCCTGCCTGCGTATGCCGGCCTGCTGCTCCTGGACGAGCTCGAGCACCTGGGGCGGCTCCTCGGCGAGGTAGAGCGGCCGTTCGTGCTGATCGCAGGCGGCGCGAAGGTGGACGACAAGCTCGCCGTGCTGGAGAACCTCGGCGGGCGGGCGGACAGTGTCCTGATCGGAGGCAAGATGGCCGAGCAGATCCGGGAGCACAACCCGCTCTCGTTCGGGGTCGAGTTGCCGGCCGACGTGATGGCCGCGAGTGCGTTCGCCGAGGATGCCGAGGCGAGGATCGCGAGCGTGGACGAGATCCCGGACGGCTGGCTGGGCCTCGACATCGGGCCTGCCACCGCCGAGTCGTTCGCTGCGATTACCCGAGAGGCGCGCACGATCTTCTGGAACGGGCCGATGGGGGTGTTCGAGTGGGGCCGCTTCGCCGCCGGCACCCAGGCCGTAGCGGAGGCGGTAGCCGCGGCCGACGCGTACTCGGTCGTCGGCGGCGGAGACTCGGTTCGGGCGATCCAGGAGCTCGGTCTCGCGGACCGCGTCTCGTGGGTGTCCACCGGTGGCGGCGCCTCGCTCGAGCTCCTCGAAGGCCGGGAGCTTCCCGGCGTCGCCGCGATCCCCGGGAGTTGAGATGACAAAGCTGGTTGCAGGAAACTGGAAGATGTTCAAGGGCCCGGTCGAGACCCTCGCGTTCTTCGACTCGTTCGAAGCACCGAAGGGTGTCGACATCGTCCTCTGTCCGCCGTACGTGTCGCTGGAGGCCGCCGTCGGCGAGGAATGGCCGATCTACGCGCAGAGCGTCCACTGGGCCGAGGACGGGGCGTTTACCGGCGAGATCTCCGTGCAGATGCTCGTCGAGCTCGGCGTCCGCGGCGCGCTCGTCGGCCACTCGGAACGGCGTCTCTACTTCGGCGAGACCGACGAAACAGTGCGGCTTCGGGCCGAGGCCGCACTCGCGGGCGGCCTCGGTGTGATCGCCTGCGTCGGCGAGACGGAGGAGGAACGAGAGGCAGGCGAGACGGGGGCTGTCTTGCGCCGTCAGGTCGCCGCGCTCCCGCGGCACGCGTCGCTGGTCATCGCCTACGAGCCGGTGTGGGCGATCGGCACGGGCAAGACCGCGACCCCCGAGCTGGCACGGGAGGCGCACGAGCTGATCAAGTCGCTCCACGAGACGCGCGTGCTCTACGGCGGCTCCGTCAAGCCGGAGAACGCCGCCGAGCTTCTCGGCCAGCCGGGCGTCGACGGCGCCCTCGTCGGGGGCGCCTCACTGGATCCCGCGTCCTTCTCGAGCCTGTGTCGGATCGCCGCTTCCCTCTCGTAACACTCGTCATCCTCGACGGCTGGGGCCTCGCCCCGGCAGGTCCGGGTAACGCGGTCGAGCTGGCGCGGACGCCGGTGTTCGACGGGCTCTGGGAGGTATTCCCTCACACCACCCTGAGGGCATCGGGCGAGGCAGTCGGGCTGCCCGACGGGCAGATGGGCAACTCGGAGGTCGGCCATCTCACGATCGGCTCCGGCCGCGTGCTCTTCCAGGACCTGATGCGCGTCCACCTCGCCGTCCGGAACGGAACGATCTTCACGAACGAGGCGCTCCGGGGAGCTTTCGCGCGGGCGAAGCAGCGCGGCGGGGACGTCCATCTGCTCGGGCTCGTCTCGCACGGGGGCGTCCACTCGCACATCGACCACCTGTTGGCACTGCTCGAGCTCGCGCGCCGCGAGAAGATGTTGGAGCGGACCTGGATCCACGCCTTCACCGACGGGCGCGACGTCTCGCCGCACGCAGCCGAGCGCGATTTCTCGCTCCTGCCCGCCGAGCGGATCGCGACCGTCGTCGGCCGCTACTACGCGATGGACCGCGACAGTCGCGCCGAGCGCACGGAGCGCGCCGTGGCGGCGATCGTCGACGGTACCGGCGAGCGGGCGGTCGATCCCGTTGCTGCCGTACGCGCCAGCTACGAGCGAGGTACGACGGACGAGTTCGTCGAACCGGTCGTCTTCCCGGGGAGCCCGCGACTCGAGCCGGCAACCGACACTGCGATCTTCTTCAATTTCCGGCCGGACCGCGGCCGGCAGCTGGCCCGGAGGTTGATCGACCTCGGCGTCGACCTGACGACGATGACCCGCTACGCGGCGGACATCGCGACCCCGGTCGCATTCGACGAGCAGCAAGTGCGCGACACCCTGGCCGAGACGCTCAGCCGTGCCGGCATTCGCCAGCTTCATGCGGCGGAGACGGAGAAATACGCGCATGTCACCTACTTCTTCAACGGTGGCGAGGAGTCGGAGTGGGAGGGAGAGACCCGCGTGCTCGTCCCCTCGCCACGCGACGTCGCGAGCTACGACCTGAAGCCGGCGATGTCGGCGGCAGGAGTGGCGGAGGCCGTTGAGCGTGGCCTCCAGAGCGAGGTCGGCTTCTGCATCGTCAACTTCGCGAACCCGGACATGGTCGGTCACACGGGCGTGATTCCCGCCGTCGTACAAGCGGTCGAGGCGACCGACACGGCGCTCGGCCGCGTCGTCGCTGCCACGGTGGCGCGCGGCGGCGTGTGTCTCGTCACCGCCGACCATGGCAACGCGGAGCAGATGCTGGAGCCGGACGGGGTCAGTCCGCACACGGCCCACACGGTCAATCCGGTGCCGCTCGTGATCACCGCCACGAACGTCGACCTCCGGCCCGAAGGCACCCTCGCCGACCTCGCTCCGACCGTCCTGTCGCTCCTGGGAATCGCGATCCCACCGTTAATGACGGGCCACAGCCTGACTGGTCCGACATCGGACCACAACTGCTGACATTTCAGTAACTCGTAAAAGGTTGGTACGAAAGCCGAGATCGACTGTATGCTCGCCGCGAATTGGCCCTCGAACAGCCTGATCTCGGGATCCTTCGGAAAGCCCAACGCGGCGACGAGCGGGCATTCTCGATCATCGTCCGTGCCTACGAGCGTCCGATCTATAACTACATCCTCCGCCTCGTGGGCGACCGGGCTCTGGCCGAGGATCTGACCCAGGAAGTCTTCCTGCGCGTCTACCAGGGCCTCCCGGGATTCTCGCTCAGGTCACGCTTCACCACCTGGCTGTTCCAGGTGACGAAGAACCGCGTGCTCGACGAGTTGCGCTCCCTCGAACGTCGGCCGCGCGGTGTGGTCAACATCGAGGACATCGCTCCGCTCGAGTCGATCGACGCGCCCTTCGAGCGCGCCGAGACGATCGACGCTCTCTGGCGCGCCGTCGCGGCACTGAACATCGAGCTCAAGATGGCGCTGCTGCTCCGTGACGTGGTGGGCCTCTCCTACACGGAGATCGCGGACTCGCTCGAGGTCACGCTCGCCACCGTCAAGTGGCGGATCTACAAGGCGCGCGAGGAAGTCCAGGCTGCACTCGTGCGCGAGGGGGTCGGCGTCACGACCTCGGCTCCCGGCGCCGTCTCCACGATCACCGAGTAGCCGCCCGGGTCGGGAAGCAGGCGCCGCGTCTCGCTCGGCAGGCTGGGTGATCAGCGGCTGCGTTCAGCCCGCGCGGGCTCCCCGAGCGGGCATGGCACTCTTCCTTTACCGTGCGAGCGCGGTTGCCGAGCGACAGGGACGGAGACGGGATGATCAGCCAGCAGCACTGCCACACGTGCAACCACGCGGACGAGCGAGGCCGAGCTCGCCGTCTCCAAGGGACGTATGGGCACTGATCCGGTAGGAGCACTCGCTGCTGCTCTCGCTTCTGCGGCAGGCGCGCCGGTGTTGCTCGAGCGGCCGGCCGACCCGGCGCACGGCGACTACGCCACGAACGTGGCTCTGCAGCTCGCGGGGCCCTCGCGACGACCCCCGCGGGAGATCGCCGAGGAGTTGGCCACGGCCGCCGCGACTCTCGGCGGCGTCGCAGAAGCGTCGGTCGCCGGCCCGGGCTTCGTCAACCTCCGGCTCGCTGACCCCTGGTTCGCGGCGACCCTGGCCGACGTGCTGGCGGCCGGGAGCGGGTTCGGAGGTAGATCCGCCGAGAGCCTCGAGAAGATCCAGGTCGAGATGGTCTCCGCGAATCCGACCGGCCCGGTAACGGTGGCCTCGGCCCGGAACGGCGCCTACGGGGACTGTGTCGCCCGGCTCATGGCCTTCGCCGGCCACGAGGTCGAGCGCGAGTACTACTACAACGACGCGGGCGGTCAGATGGATCGGTTCCGCGAGTCCGTCGAGGCTGCGCGCCGCGGCGAGGCACCACCCGAGGACGGGTACCACGGCGACTACATCGCGGTGCTGGCCGAGGAGGACGGAGATCCGGTACCCAGGATGCTGGCGGAGATCGAGTCGGCCCTGGAGCGGTTCCGGATCCACTTCGACACCTTCGAGCGCCAGAGCGTCGTCGAGAAGGAGATTCCCGAGGCGATCGCGCTCCTGGACACCTTCGAGGAGGACGGCGCCCTCTGGGCCCGGACGTCGCGCCACGGCGACGAGAAGGACCGCGTGCTCGTCCGCTCGGACGGCACGCCCACGTACTTCGCAGCCGACGCCGCCTACGTCCGCCGCAAGTACGCGAAGGGTTTCGACCGGCTCGTCTACGTCCTCGGTGCCGATCATCACGGCTACGTCGGCCGGCTACAGGCGCTGGCCGAGATGCTCGGCCACCCGCGCGCGTCGCTCGAGGTGCTGATCTACCAGCTCGTCCACCTGACGAAGGGGGGCGAGGCGACGAAGATGTCGAAGCGCAGGGGCGACGTCGTGTTTCTGGACGAGTTCGTGGACGAGATCGGGGTCGACGCCGCGCGCTGGTACCTGATCTCGCGTGGCCACGACCAGACGATCGAGATCGACGTCGACCTGGCCGCCGAGAAGTCCGCCAAGAACCCCGTCTACTACGTTCAGTACGCCCACGCGCGGATCGCCGGCATCCTCCGCAACGCGCCGGGCGAGGGCACAGGTGAGCTGCCGCTCACCGGGCCGCTCGCAGCCGAAGAGCGAGACCTGATCAAGCGGCTCGCCGAGTTCCCGGGCGTCGTTGCGGAGGCGACGGAGCGGCGGGCACCACATGCCGTGCCCACCTACGCGATCCGGCTCGCGGACGACTACCACCGCTTCTACCACCACCACAAGGTGCTGGGCTCGCCGGAGGAGCGCTTCAGGCTCGGCCTCTGCGCCGCGACGAAGACCGTGGTCGCCCGGTGCCTCGACCTGATCGGGGTCGAAGCACCGGACACCATGTAAGCGTCAGCGCCGATGCGCTGGAAGCTCGGATTCGCAGGTCTCGCCACTGGCTGGGGCGCGATAGCCGTCCTCGTCGGTGCCGTCTCCCTCGGCGCCGTGCCGCTGGCGTTCCTCCGGCTCTCGCTCGCGGCGGCCACGCTCGCGGTGGTCGCGATCGCGGTCGGGCGGCGGGGGCGGCTTCGACCAGGAGCGCATCTGAGGCCGTTGATCACACTCGGCGTCGTCCAGGCCCTGCACTGGTGGCTCTTCTTCGAGGCCGTCAAGCGCGGCTCAGTGGCCCTCGCCGTCCTGACCTTCTACACGGCGCCGCTGTTCCTGGCGGCGCTCGCGCCTCTGTTCCTCCGCGAGCGGCTCTCGCGCGTGGTGCTCGCCGCGTTCGTCCCGGGCGCGGTCGGCATCGTGCTGGTCGCGCTCGCCGGTGACTCGGAGGGGTCGTTCGGCGGCTTCGCCGTCACCGCGGGGATCGGCTCGGCGCTTTCCTTCGCGATTCTCGTCGTCCTCTCGAAGCGGCTGCTCGAGGCGCGCGTCGCACCGCTGACGGTGGCGTTCTGGGACTGTCTCGTCGGCGGCATCGCGATCGCTCCCGCGCTCCTGCTGACCGATCGAGTCGTTCCGGTCGACGGCGGCGAGTGGGCCGTCGCACTCCTCCTCGGGATCGTCTTCACGGGCTTCGCCACTCTCGTCTACGCAGCTCTGCTTCGCCACGTGACCGCCCAGGTGGCCGGCGTCCTCACCTTCCTCGAGCCGGTTGCCGCCGTTGTCCTCGCGTGGCTCCTTCTCGGAGAGTCGCTCGGGCCAACGGCGATCGCCGGGGCGCTGCTCGTCCTTCTCGCCGGGATCCTGGTCGTGGTGCTGGAGCCGTCCGACCAGCTCATCAGCGAGGCGGTCGCGGCAGTAGGATCACCGGCAGAACCGTGAAACACGCCAGCGACCCAACCACGCCCGACCGCAACCTCGCGCTCGAGCTCGTCCGCGTGACGGAGGCGGCGGCCATGGGAGCCGCGCGGTGGATCGGGCGCGGCGACAAGATCGCAGCCGACGCCGCCGCCGTCGACCTGATGCGACGGATGATCAACACGGTCTCGATGCAGGGCGTCGTCGTGATCGGCGAGGGCGAGAAGGACGAGGCGCCGATGCTGTTCAATCGGGAGCGCGTCGGCGCGGGCTTCGGGCCCGAGGTAGACGTCGCAGTCGACCCGCTCGAGGGCACGAGGCTGACCGCCCTCGGCATCCCAGGGGCGATCACCGTGATCGCCGTCGCGGAGCGCGGATCGATGTTCGACCCCGGGGCGGCGGTCTACATGGAGAAGATCGCCGTCGGCCCGGACGCAGCGGGCGCCATCGACCTGAGGCTCTCTCCGACCGAGAACGTCCAGTCCGTCGCCGCCGCAAAGGGGATGCGCGTCTCCGACCTCACGGTCGTGGTGCTGGAGCGCGGCCGCCACGAGGAGCTGATCGCCGAGCTTCGGGCCACGGGGGCGCGGGTCAACCTGATCCGCGACGGGGACGTAGCTCCCTCGATCGCGGCCTGCCAGCCGGGTACGGGCGTCGACCTGATGATGGGGATCGGCGGCACGCCCGAGGGCGTCATCTCGGCCGCTGCGATCAAGTGCATGGGCGGAGCGATCCAGGGGCGACTCTGGCCGCGGAACGACGAGGAGCGGACTGCGCTCGTCGAGGGCGGTTTCGACCTCGAGCGCGTACTCGCGGCCGACGACCTGGTCGCCGGCGACGACATCTTCGTTTCCGCCACCGGCGTCACCGGCGGCTCGCTGCTGCGGGGTGTCCGTGCGAGTGCGAGCGGGATCGAGACGGAGTCGATCGTGATGCGTTCGCGCTCCGGCACGGTGCGCCGCATCTCCGCCTACCATCCGAACGACAAGCTGACGAACTTGCGAATGGAGGCCTGATGGCAGTGTCCGAGCTGTACGCCATCGCCCGGTCGATCGTCGCGAATGACCGCGGCATCCTCGCGGCCGACGAGTCGACGGGCACGATCACCAAGCGCTTCGACTCGATCGGCGTCGAGTCGTCCGAGCCGAACCGCCGCGCGTACCGCAATCTCCTGTTCACGACGGAGGGGATGGAGGAGTACATCGGTGGCGTGATCCTGTTCGACGAGACGATCCGGCAGCAGGCCGACGACGGCACCCCGTTCGCCGAGCTGCTCGCGAGCAAGGGTGTCGTACCGGGCATCAAGGTCGATACCGGCGCCCACCCGCTCGCCGGCGCCCCGGGCGAGACGGTCACGGAGGGTCTCGACGGGCTGCGCAAGCGGCTCACCGAGTACTACGAGCTGGGCGCGCGGTTCGCGAAGTGGCGCGCCACGATCTCGGTCGGTGACGGGCTGCCGAGCCGGTACTGCCTCGACGCGAATGCCCACGCGCTGGCGCGCTACGCGGCTCTCTGTCAGGAGGCCGGGATCGTGCCGATCGTGGAGCCCGAGGTGCTGATGGACACCGATCACTCGCTCGATGCATGCCACGACGCGACGACGAGGACTCTGCGGGCGCTGTACGAGGCGCTCGCGCTCCAGCGCGTCGACCTCGAGGGCACGCTGCTCAAGCCCAACATGGTGATCCCCGGGAAGGGCAATGCCGATCAGGCGAGCCCGGAGCGGATCGCTGCCGCCACCCTCGACTGCTTCCGTCGCACCGTGCCCGCCGCCGTGCCCGGAATCGTGTTCCTCTCCGGGGGGCAGTCCGAGACCGAGGCGTCCGTCAACCTCGACGCGATCAACCGGCTCGAAGGGCGTCCATGGACGCTGTCGTTCTCCTACGGCCGAGCCCTGCAAGCCTCGGCGCTGAAGGCGTGGCAGGGGCTGGCCGAGAACGTCGAGGCTGCCCAGGCGGCGTTCCTGCACCGTGCCCGCTGTAACGCAGCGGCCGCCGGTGGGCGCTACGACCCCCGCACCGAGTCGCCGGTCACGATCTGAGCCACGGCCCGACTCGGGAGGGTGACACGTTTCGGCGGCGACCGGGACAACAGAATCTCACCCGACCAGAGGAGGGCGCATGCCGCTCAACGACTACCAGCAGGAACTCTGCTCCACCAGCACGTGGGACTTCAGCGATCTGCGGGCGCTGTTCGTCAACTGCACCCTGAAGCCGTCCCCGACGACGTCCAACACGCAGGGCCTGATGGACATCTCGATCGCGATCATGGAGGCGAACGGCGTCGAGGTCGATCAGATCCGCGCGGTCGACCACGAGCTCCCGCCCGGCGTGTATCCCGACATGACGGAGCACGGGGCGACAAGGGACGAATGGCCCGCGCTGTACGAGCGTGTCCAGGCGGCCGACATCCTCGTGCTCGGCACCCCGATCTGGCTGGGTGAGAAGTCGTCCGTCTGCACCGGGGTGATCGAGCGCCTCTACGGGAACTCGAGCCAGCTGAACGAGAAGGGCCAATACGCCTACTACGGGAAGGTCGGCGGTTGCGTGGTGACGGGCAACGAGGACGGTGTCAAGCACTGCGCCATGAGCATCCTCTACGCGCTCCAGCACCTCGGCTATGTGGTTCCGCCGCAGGCGGACTGCGGCTGGATCGGCGCCGTCGGGCCCGGCCCGTCGTACCTCGACGAAGGCTCCGGCGGTCCCGAGAACGACTTCACGAACCGCAACACGACCTTCATGACCTGGAACCTGCTCCATGCGGCGCGGCTCCTCCGCGACGCCGGCGGCTTCCCAGCCCACGGGAACCAGCGGTCGGCGTGGGACGCCGGCTGCAGCCTCGACTTCCCGAACCCCGAGTATCGCTAGCGGCAGAACGGGTCGTGCGAAAGAGCGTTCGGGTCGGCAGGCCCTCCGGGGCGACCTACTCGGGCCAGAAGTCGGGCACCTTCTCGGTGTCGCCGTGGGGATCGTCGATCTTCATGGCGGCGATCACGAGCTCGACGTCGTCCGGCCCCTCGTTCCAGACCGAACGCGCCACTTCGGGGGCCACGCGCACGACCGTGCCGGCGGGCACGTCGATCACGTCGTCGTCCAGCTTGAACTGGAGCGTCCCCGAGACGACGAGGTAGATCTCCTCCTGCGTCTTGTGGCGGTGGCCGTACGACCCCTTACCGCCGGTCTGGGCAGGCATCCGACGCCAGGTCAGCGCGGCCTGCTCCGCGTCGATCTCGTACGTCGCGAGGCGCATCTCGCCGGGGTAGTCCCCGAGCACGTCCGAAACGTCGGCCAGGGCCTTGATCGTGTACCCGGTCATCGTTCTCCCTCCGTCGAGTAGCGTAACGCGCCGCTGCGGTGGGTCGAAGCCCAAGGACCGCGCAGCGGCAAATGTAAGCGACGCGCCGTCAGGCGTCCAGTCGGGTCCGTGAATGCGCCTCGGACTCGGCCATCCGATTCGTGCCGAATGCGCTCGGCCGCCGGACCGCGCAGTGTGCGCCTACTCGGAGGCGGCCAGCGGCTCGCGGAGCGCAGTCAGGCGCTTGCTTCGCTCGATGCGGAGCCCATTGATCTGCTGGTGCAGCTGGAGACGACGTTCGGACAGGGAGCGCTCCTCCTCCTGGATCGCGACCAGCAGCTCCGTCGGCAGCCGCGGAGATACCGTTGCCATTCGCCTGAGCGGTCGCGTCGAGATAGTCGTGCAAGAGCCCTCGCTGCTTCGAGACGAGGCGCTCCAGCCCCTCGAACTGCTCCAACTGGGTCGTCAGGGCGGAGTTGGAGAGCGCCCCGAGGTCGACGCTGTTGGTGGCCTGTTCCATGTGTCACATATCGACCGCCCTCTTCCCCCGGGCGTCCCCCGAAAAGGGCAAACGTACGTTGCCGTAGTTCGGTGGCCTCGCAGTCGAGATGCCGCGAGGCTCGACATGATTTCGGGCGGATCCGTCTCGGAACGGGGCTTACGGAGATTCAGCCGGAGTCGGGGAACGGCTTGGAACCTAAGCGGGCGAAGGGACTCGAACCCTCGACCTACGGCTTGGGAAGCCGACGCTCTACCAACTGAGCTACGCCCGCAGAGCGCATAGGTTAGCCGCTCCGACGCCTCCCTCAGCGGCACTTGGAATCGCGCCCGCTCCGCGGTATTCTCGCCCGCATGCGAGGGGTGAGACTCGGTACGGCGCTCGTCATCGCGCTGGCGGCGCTGCTCGTCTTCCCGTTCGGGTCTTCGGGCCGAGCGGTGGCCGACAACACGTGGGCCGGAACGTGGAACACGGACTTCGGGAAGATGACGCTGGGCGCCGGCGGTAGCGGGACGTACGCTGGCTTCAGCCCCGGCAGCCTCAGCGGCACGATCACCAAGAACGTGCTCAAGGGGACATGGACGCAGCCGGGGGATCCGCCGAAGACGGGCACGTTCACGTTCACGATGAGCTCGGACGGCCGCTCGTTCAGCGGCGTCTGGGCGTACGAGAGCGGCGGGTGCGGGACCGCGTGCGGCTGGAGCGGCACCTGCGTCGCAGGCGCCTGCCTCAAGAACGGAACCAACCCCACGCAGCCCGCCGAGGTGAAGGGATGCCCGGTTCCGCCACGACTGCCCGCCGGACTCGGTAAGGCTCCATGCAACTACAAGGTGGCATTACGGTTCGAGCAGCATCGCCCGGCCGTCCGCGGCGACCTGAGCGAGACCACCACGATCGGATCCGGACGCTTCTACATCACCATGACGGGCCAACGACCGGCGGGCGGCTGCGCCACGTATCGCGACGTCGCGGTCAAGGCTCGACATGTGCACGAGCAGATCGCCCTCGACGACCTCGTGCTCGACTTTCAGACCAACGACCTCGAGGAGACGTGCCTCACCGTCAAGCGGCAAGGTAAGAAGGTGGTCGCGCTCGTCGTCACCGCGGCGGTGGAGGTAGAGCGATCGAACGATCGCGATTGCCCGGTCGGTAAGCGCGGCGAGCTGGTGCTCCGAGCCGGCGAGCCGTTCCCCTATGTCATCATCGACCTCTGCGGCCACCGTGAGGTCTACTCGCCGCCGAAGTCGAAGGATCCCGAGCGCACCGTCCGAGTGGCTATCAAGGTCAGGTCGCTCTAGAGCGTGTCGCGAGCCCGCGGTGGGCGCGTCTGCTTCATCGATTCGTCACATCTCGTTCCTACACTCGCCGTCGTGCGCAGCCTCTGCCTTCTCGCTGTCGTCACCGCTGTGATCGTTGGCGCGCCAGTTCTCGATGCTGCTCGGGCCGCGCCCCGGGCCGATGCGGGAATGTTCGCCGGTCTCGGCACCTGGTCCGACATCTACGACGCGCCCGCCTACCGCACCCCCCGGGCAACCGCCGCGCGCATCGCGGCTCGGGGCGTCCGCACCGTCTACGTCGAGACGGCCAACGATCGCAGCGCCGTCGACGTCGTCGATCCGAAGGCGCTCGGCTCGTTCGTCGACGCGTTGCACGCGCGCGGCATCAAGGTCGTCGCGTGGTATCTGCCGGGGTTCGTCAAGCCGACACTCGACTTGCGCCGCACCCGCGCGATGTTGTCATTCCGGACCGCGAACGGTGGTGCGTTCGACGGGGTCGCGCTCGATATCGAGTCATTGCGGCTGAAGAACGTCTCGTTGCGCACGAAACGCCTCCTCGCACTGAGCCGGGTCCTGCGGGCCGAGGCAGGGGAGACGCCGATCGCCGCAATCACCTATCCGTCTCGAGGCTTCGAGCGGCATCCGGAATGGTGGCCCGACTTCCCCTGGCGTCAGTTGACCGCGCTGGTCGACGCCTGGATCCCGATGACGTACACCGGTGGCGCCTTCCGCGGCTATGACGCGACGTACGGCTACGTCGCGCGTTCACTGCGGCTGCTGCGTGTCGCCGTCGGCCCGGACATCCCCATCCACGCAGCGGGCGGGGTCGCTGACCGGATGAATGCCGAGGAGCTGAAGGCGTTCGCGGATGCGGTCGGGGACGTAGGCTCGGTGACCGGCTGGAGCCTCTACGACTTTCAAACCACCGACTCGAAGGGGTGGGCGGCGCTGAGGCGACTCGGATCCGGCTAGGAGCCGGCCATGTCTATGCCGGCCGCGCCGGCGATCGAAAACAGGCGTCCCTCCGCCCGCGCTCGTGAAAAATCTGGCCCGTCGACTTGCAGGACGACGCTCTCCCAGACGTCCTGCTCGGCCTCCCATTGTCCGATCGGCCCGGACGCCGCTTCGCTCTCGACCGCGCCCCACAGGAGCCCTGCGCGCGCGGCGTCTCCCTGCAGTGCGGCGACGCCGGCGAGGATCGCACCCGCGTACACGGCCCCCTGGCGGTCACCGACCTGGACGGCCAGCTCGAGCGATCGAAACGCGAGGTCATCCGCTGCCTCGAGGTTCCCTCGCTCACGCTCTGCGTCCGCCGCGTTTGCGAGCGATCCGAGCTCCCACCAGCTCCAGCCCGCCTCGTGGGCGATCGAGGCGCTTTCTCGATAGAGGTCGCAGGCAATGGCGTGGTCGCCCGTTGCGGCCGCCCGTTGGGCGTGGAAATAGAGCACCTGGCCTTCCCCGAGCGTCAATCCGAGCTGCCGGAAGTCTCGCAGCGCCTCGTCCAGCAGCGGCTGGGCCGCATCCGCCTCGCCGCGCATCACCATGTTCGCTGCGACGCGAAAGCGAAGATTTGCGGCGTGCGTCTCGGCACCACATGCAGTGAAGAGGCGAAGGCTCTCGCGGTAGCACGGCGAAGCTTCCTCGGCCCGACCGACGATGTCGAGCGAACCAGCGAGCGCGAGGAGGCCGCCCGCGCGCAGTTCGGAGTCAGCCTCCGTGGCTCGCGCCAGAAGCCGTTCGAGCCACGAAGCTCCCTCGAAGGGGTCACGCACGACCCAATAGGACTCGAGGGCCGCCGCGAGTTCCAGGCCACGTTCGGGGTCGTGTTCCAGCGCCCACTCGAGCACGGCCCGCACGTTGTTGACCTCGGGTGCGACCAGGTCGAAGTTCCAGGGGCCGAAGTCGACGATCCCCCGGGTGCCTGCCCTTTCGGCGAGGCGGAGCAACTCGTCGGCTTGAGCTCGTCGCAGCAGATCCTCGTCGTCCGACGCGTCGAGACGCTCGTGGGCGAACTCGCGGATCGTCTCGAGCATCCAGAATCGCTCGACGCCGTCCGCGTCCGTGCGGCGGCGCAGGAGGCTCTTGTCGAGAAGAGCGGCCAGCGTGTCCAGGTCAGCCCCACACACGCGTTCGGCAGCCTCGAGCGTGCAGCCGCCGCGGAAGACGGCGAGCCGGGAGAAGAGCTCCTGCTCCGCCCCATCGAGGAGGTCGTAGCTCCACGCGATCGTGGCGCGGAGCGTCGCGTGCCGTTCGTCCGCGTCGCGTGTTCCCTTGAGCAGGTCGAGGCGCTGCGAGAGCCGTTCGAGCAGCTGCTCGGGGCCGAGGAGCTTGACCCTCGCTGCCGCGAGCTCGATTGCGAGTGGGAGACCGTCGAGGCGCCGGGTCAGCTCATGCACTGCAGGTGAGTCACGCACGTCGCTCCGCACGGCCTTGGCACGTTCGAGAAACAACCTCACCGCGTCGCCCTCACCGAGTGGTGGCACGTCGAACTCGACCTCGCCCGCGATCCGGAGCGGCTCGCGACTCGTCGCCAGCAGGCGAAGCGCGGGGGCGGAACCGAGCAGTTCCGCGAGTGGCCGGGCCACTTCGGGGAGAAGCTGCTCGAGGTTGTCACAGACGACGTGAGTCCGTTTGTCGCCGATACGTGCTGCGATCGCGGTGGCGGTCTCGGCCGATGCACCGAGCCGAGCCGCGATCATGGGGATGACGAGAGCGGCATCGCGAACCGGCGCGAGCGGCACGAAGACGGTGCCGCCCTCCGCCTCCTCGGAGAGGAACCGCGCCAGCTCGAGCGCGAGCCGCGTCTTTCCGGCGCCGCCTGGTCCGATCATCGTGAGCACGCGCGGATCCCGGTCGAGCCAGGTCGTCGCGGCCTCGAAGAGCTCTGGCTCGCGACCCAAGAACTGCGTCGCGGGGGTGGGGAGGTCGACGGCACCCGGAGTCCGCAGCGGAGGGAATTGCTCGTCTCCGAGCTGGAACAGGTGGGCGGGGGCGTCGAAGTCCTTGATCCGGTGGCGGCCGAGGTCGTGAACGGGCGGTCGGTGAGCGCCGCGGTGGCGGCCGAGAGGATGACCTGGCCGCCGTGCGCGAGAGCTGCGATCCGTGCGCCGCGGTGGACGTCGATCCCGACGTAGCCTTCGCTGGTGACGGTCGGGGCTCCCGTGTGCAAGCCCATACGGACGGAGATCCGACCTGAGAGGAGCGACGCCTGACCGCTTTCCGCCGCGGCGACAGCTCCCTCAGCCGTCGGAAAGGCGATGAAGAAGGCGTCGCCCTGGGTATCGACCTCGACGCCGCCGTGCGCGGAGAATCCGTCCCGGAGTACGCGTCGGTGCTCCGCGAGCGCCTCCGCGTACGCGTCGGGACCGAGGTGGGCCAGTAGGCGCGTAGAGCCCTCGATGTCCGTGAAGAGGAACGTGACCGTCCCCGAGGGAAGGCGCCTCGCCATGGTCGGGAGTATGGATGCTGGGCCCACGCCGGTTACGAGGGAAAGACGTCGAGCAGACGGTCGATCCGGGTCACCGGCCTGAATCCGAGCCGCTCCAGGATCGGCCGAGACATGCGGCCCGCCTGCGTCACGACGACGGGTGTGCCGAGCGAGGCTGCATCGCGCGCCCTCGCGGAGACGAGCGCCCGGTAGGCGCCCTTCCCGCGGGCCGCTGGAAGCGTGGCACCTCCGAACAGCACGACACCCAGATCGGTGTAGGAGGCGTAGGCTGCGCCGACGGGCTCGCCGTCGACGAAAGCGAGAAACGTGGATCCGTCGCGGCCCTCTGCCGTGTAGTCGGCTTCGGCCTGGTCGAGCCCCACCTCGTCGACGTCTCCGCCGAAGGCTTCCTGCATGAGTCGTCGCGCCAGGAGGAGCTCGTCGACCGAACCCACCCGCCGGGCCGTCACCGCCGGTGGCTCGGGCATCTTCTGGCGGGGGTCGAAGACCATCCCCGTGGCAAGCGGCTCGTCCGCGTCACGCTCGATCCCGAGCGCCTCGAGCCTCTCGATCAGGTCTGGCGGGGTGCACGACTCGCCGAGCTCCCATTCGGCGCCGCGGCGACCGTGCTCGCGGAGGAGTGCCCGGATCTCGGCCACGGCGGATGGCACTTCCTGTCCTTGCAACCGCACCCGCTGCACGGTGGCGCTGTGCGGTCCGGTTCCGGTCCCGAGGTACAGCGCCCAGCGCCCGGTCGGATCCTTCACCAGCCGCCGGCCGCTCGCGAGCCGCTGGTGCACGTTCGGGTTCTCCGCGAGCTCGCGGATCATCCCCAGGCGTCGATCAGCCGGAGCCGGGTTGCCTCCAGATGCTCCGGCAACACCTTGACCTCCGCCAGGACGGGCATGAAGTTCGTGTCGCCGCTCCATCGCGGGACGACGTGCTGGTGCAGGTGGGCGGAGATCGAGCCACCCGCGATCGCGCCGAGATTCAGCCCGACGTTGAACCCGTCAGGCTCGTAGGCGGCCGTCAGCGTCGCCAGCGCCCGCACGGTGAGGGCATGGAGCTCCGCCGCCTCGACGTCGTCGAGATCGCCGAGCGAGGGGACGTGTCGCACCGGGGCGAGCATCAGGTGGCCCGATGCGTAGGGGAACTTGTTCAGCAGGACGACCACCCGATCACCGCGGTGCACGACGAGACTGGACGCGCCGAGCTCACCCGCCGACTCCGCGCAGAAGACGCATCCTTCTGCCGCTCCTGCCTCCTGCACGTATGCGAGGCGCCAGGGCGCCCAGAGCTGCTCCATCGGCGTCTTGTACCAGAGTATGATCCACGGAGGCTGCGGCGGCGATTCCGGGAGGACGCATGCCGTACGCGCTGATCGAGAGCCCGCACAGGACCTCGGGGAATGGGCGGGCGATCACGACGGTCGTGATCCACACGATGGAGATCTCGGAGCGGGAAGGCGCCGCAGAGGCCTGTGCACGGTGGTTTCAGAGCGCCGTCTCGCAGGTCTCGGCCCACTACTGCGTGGATGCCGACGTGATCGTGCAGTGCGTCAGCGAGGGCGACATCGCCTGGCACGCCCGCGGCGGCAACGCGAACTCGATCGGGATCGAGCTGGCGGGGTTCGCAGGCCAGCCGGCCGCCGCCTGGAACGACCCGTACAGCCGTGCCGTGCTCGCGCGCTCGGCGCGCCTCACCGCGGACGTGTGTGCCCGCTACGGAATCCCGCTGCGTCGACTGAGGGCTGCCGACCTCGTCGCAGGCAGGAGCGGTGTCACGGGCCACGGCGATGTCAGCGCGGCGTTCCACAAGAGCGACCACTGGGATCCGGGGCCTGCGTTCCCCTGGGGGCGCTTCCTGCGCCTAGCGCGAGGCGGCGACGTCGTCGAGCGCGCCCGCGATGCCTGACGCGATCTCGTCGAGCTCGTCGCGCGAGATCACGAGGGGCGGTGAGATCTGCAGTCCGCCGCCGACAAGGGTCCGGGTGAGGACGCCGTGGTGGCGCGACCGCAGCGTGACGCGGTCGGTGAGGCCCGGGTCGTCGGCGAGCAGGTCGGGCTCGATCTGGACGGCGGCGACGGCGCCGAAGCCGCCCCGAATCTCGCTGACCAGCTCGTGATCGGCCAACGGCGCCAGCGCGGCCGGAATCTCCGTCTCCAGCTCGAGGCCACGAGCGACGAGACCCTCGCGCTCGATGATGTCGAGGTTGGCATGGGCGGCGGCAGCGGCGCTCGCGTGGCCCGAATAGGTGTATCCGTGCCGCCACACACCGGCGGTAGGCTTGTCCCAGAACGGCTCCTGAATCTGCCGGCCCACGATCACGCCGCCGAGCGGCACGTAGCCGGACGTGATGCCCTTCGCGAACGTGAGCGCGTCCGGGTCGAGCCCCTCTCGGCCGCACGCGAACCAGTCCCCGACGCGTCCGTAGCCACAGATCACTTCGTCCGCGACGAAGAGCACCCCGTGGGCGCGGCAGACATCACGCACTCCGCGCAGGTAGCCCTCGGGGGGAAGCAGGATCCCGCCCGCGCCGATGATGGGCTCGCAGAAGAACGCAGCCACGCGCTCCGGCCCGATCTCCCGGATCGTCTGGTCGAGCGCCTCGGCGGAATCCCACGGAACCATTGCCGTCCCGCCCGCAAGCGGCCCGACGCCGACCTTGAAGGCCTCCGTTCCGACGATGCTGGTGCCGTACCCGGCCAGCCCGTGGTACGCGCGTTCGCGCGAGATGATCACGGTTCGCTCGGGTTGGTCGACGAGGCTCCAGTACCGGCGAACGAGCTTGACCACCGTCTCGATCGACTCGCCACCGCCACTCGTGAAGAACACGGCCGCATCCTTCATGGGGGCGATCGCCGACACGCGCTCGGCCAGGTCGGTGGTCGGCCGGCTGGAGACGTCGCCATAGTGCGAATAGGCGTGCAGCTTCCGCATCTGCGCCGCCGCGGCGTCGGCGATCTCGGTGCGGCCGTACCCGACGGCGGCATACCAGAGCGCCCCGGTCGAGTCGATGTAGCGGTTGCCGTTCTCATCCCAGAGGTGACAGCCCTCACCGCGTTCGAGGATCAGCTCCCCGGCCGAGCTGACAGCGTGCATGTCGGCGACCGGGTGCCAGAATCGCGTCATCCGGCCATCCTACGGCCTCGCTACGGCGGGCCGGTGATCGAACCGATGGCGGTATCGAGCCGCGCGCGCGGGCACGCGCCCCAGAAGCCGCGCTGCTCCGCGCGCGCCTCCGCGACCGCCGCCAGCAGTTCGCCGGCGTAACGTCCTCTGTCCTTGCGGAAGAAGTACGGCGAGGCCGCGCCGTCACGGACGAGCGTGACATTGAGGTTTCGACCTGCGACGATCACGTACCGCAGCAGCCGGCCGTAGCGGTCTTTGCCGTCCAGGGCCGGGTCGCGCTGCAGGGTCACCGTCGTACCGCTCGGGGCGAGTCGGAGCAGTGCCGCGAGGGCGGCCCGGCCGTAACAGTCGCTCTGCAGCTCCGGGGCGTCGATCTGCACGAGCCGGACGCGGCGGCCGTCCTCGAGGCGGAGCGTGTCACCGTCGCTGACGCGCGAGACGACCCCTTGCTCGGCGCTGCCGGGCGACGTGCTCGTGGAACCCGTACCGCTGCTGCCGACGCAGCCCGAGCTCGCGAGCCCGACGACGACCGAGGCCGTGCCGAGCAGGCGCAGCCTCGTGATCCGGGGCGGGCGAGGGTCAGTTCGCAGTCGGCACCCAGACGAGCCGCGACTCGATCACGCGGACATCGGTTGCCTCGAGTCGAATCGACACCGTTTCGACGGTCTCGGCGACGGATCGCCATTTCTCGTCGATCTCCGCCACTTCGTCGAGGATCTCTTGCTCGACCTGCTCGAGATCGTCGGTCTTCTGTTGCACCTTCGCCAGCGCCGTGTCGCGTCGTTGAGACGAGGTCGCCGTCTGGCCGCGCTTGGAGGCGACCGACCCGACGGCGCTCGTGATCGAGCGCGCACTCCGCTTGCCACCGAACAACGCGCCCAGCACGGCACCGGCTCCTGCGATCAGCTCGTTTGCCTGCCGTGACTTGGTCTGGGTGTCGAGCTCCTGGACGCGCCGCTCCGCGAGCTCGAGGGCGTTCTCGAGACGCTCTTGCTTGGCCTCCAGACGATCCCGGATCTTCGCAGCCTCTGCATCGGCCCTGGTCTGTCCCGCCTCGTCGCAGCGCGAGAGAAAGTCCTCTTCCGACTCGCCCGGACGCGAGGTGAGCTTGAGTTGCTTGTTGCGATAGAGCTCGAGCGCACGCTTGGCGACGAGGTGTGCCTGGATCTCCTTCGCCGCCCCGGTGAAGAAGCTCGCCTCTCCGATGGGCGCCTGGGTGAGGACGTACGCCGCGCCGGCGGGCGCGTCCGGCTCGAAGTCACGGTCGTCGAAGTCGACGATCGTCTCGGCGTCGAGCGCGAGCCCCCCGGCGAGTGGGCCATAGACCGCCTCGAACTCCTGCTCCTCGTCGATCCCCGCGCTCGTATCGTCGTACCGGAGGGCGACGCGCGCTGCCAGGAACGGGCGTAGACGGTTGCTCCCCGCCGACGCGCCGATCTCGGAGGCCCATGACGCGGCCGGGTCGAGGTAGGACACGGTCGTGCCCTTGGCGACGACCGGAGCGACGGAGGTCTCGTCCTCGGCGAGACTCGAAGGTGGCGCAGCAACGGGGGCCGCAGCGCCATCGCCGGGCTGAGCCGCCGCCGCGTCGGCCGCGAGCGCTCCCGAGCGCGGAGCGTCCCGCATCAGCTCCTGGACCTCCTCTTTGGTCAGCGGTCCTCGCAGGTACGACATCGCCCAGCGCGTGCCGAACACGACGGGATCCGATCCCTTCGCGCTGACGAGCATGAACTGGCGCTTCTGGAGTGCGCCGATCGCCTTGTCCAGCACCGCGATGTCCGTGCCCCCGGCCGCGGATTCCAGGCCCTCGAGCACGCGCGCCTTGTCGTTCTCGGTTTGGAGGCGTCCCACCAGCCAGGTGCCGGCATTGGACATCGCCTTGTAGTCCAGGTCGACGGGGTTCTGGGTCGAGAGCACGAGGCCTAGCCCGAAAGCTCGGCCTTGCTTGAAGATGGTCAGGATCGGTTTCTTCGCGGGAGGCGCCGCCGTCGGCGGCACGTAGCCCGCCACCTCGTCCATGTAGGCGAGCGCCCGCAGGTCCGACGTGCCCGGCTGGCCGCGCATCCAGGTGACGAGCTTGGCGAACACCAGGGTCGCAACGAACATCCGCTCCTCGTCGGAGAGGTGGGCCAGGTACACGACGGCAGCGCGGGGCTTGCCCTCCGGGGTGAAGAGGAGCGACTGGGGGTCGAGCGGGACGCCCTCCCCCCAGGCAGCGAACGCAGGCGAGGCGATCAGCGCGTTCAGCTTGAGCGCGAGCTCCGTCCTGTCGGCAGGTGGGAAGAACGCGTCGATCTCGAACACGCCGAGCTTGCGGAGAGGTGGTGACTGGATCTCCCCGATCAGCCCCCCGATGTCGAAGTCGCGTTTGGCCCGCCAGGCGTTTTCGATCAGGTTCGAGAGGAGCACGTGCTCACGGCTCGAGAGCGGGTCGGCGCTGATCCCGACGAGGCCGAGGAGGCTCGTCACGGTTCCTTCGATCTCGTCTCGCAGCGCTTCTGCCTCGGTCTCCCACGAGAGGGTGGGAGCGCGAAGTGATCCGATCACGTTCAGCGGCACACCGGCCGAGGAGCCAGGCGTGTAGATCGTCACGTCGGCTGCCTGCCTCAGCTCCTCGATCTGCTCCGTGCCGAGGCCCTGGGCGGCGAGGCCCTCGCGCCAACCGGCCGCCGTCCTCGCCGCGAGCTCCTCGACGGCGATCCCCTCGGCCTGCGCCTCGGCCGGGCTCACCCAGGGCTGGAAGCTCTCGGGCGTGAGGTCGGGGAACGTGAGCGCCAGGTTGCCCATGTCGCCCTTGGGATCGATGATCAGCGCAGGAATCCCCGCCCGCAGCGCCTCCTCGAGCAGGACGACGGCAAGCCCCGTCTTGCCCGATCCGGTCATCCCGACGATGACCCCGTGAGTGGTCAGGTCGCTCGAGCCGACGACGAGCTCGTCCTCGCCCGACTCGCCGGTCGACGGATCGACGATCCTGCCGAGCCTGAAAGAGCCGCGGTCAGCCATCCGAAGAAGTCTATGACAAGCGACCCGTAGACTCGGTCTCGTGATCGAGAGGCTCGAGGTCGTACCTGGAACGCGCCCGCGGTTGGCGAAGCGCGACCCGGGCGACAAGCTCGGCCTCGGGGGGAAGAGCGAGGCGCACCATCGTCTCGACGAGCTCCGCGAAAGGATCGGCAAGCTGCAGCAGAGGCTCTACGCCGAGTCCACGCACTCGCTGCTGCTCGTCCTGCAGGGCCTCGACGCCGCCGGCAAGGACGGAGTGATCCGGTCGGTGTTCGTGGGCGTCAACCCGCAGGGGTGCCGTGTTGTCTCCTTCAGGGCGCCGACGTCGACCGAGTTGCGGCACGACTACCTCTGGCGCGTCCACGCCGCCCTTCCGGCGAGAGGAGAGATCGGGATCTTCAACCGGTCGCACTACGAGGACGTTGTCGCCGTTCGGCTGCTCGAGTTGGCGCCGAAGCACGTCTGGGAGCGACGGCCCGGCCACATCGTCGACTGGGAGCGGATGCTCGTCGACGAGGGAACGACGATCGTGAAGGTGTTCCTCAACGTCTCGAAGGAGGAGCAGCAGGAACGGCTCCAGGAGCGGCTAGACGATCCTGAGAAGCGCTGGAAGTTCCGCAAGGGCGACCTCGACGTGCGGGAGCGCTTCGACGAGTACATCGAGGCCTACGAGGACGTGATCGAGCAGACTTCGAGCTCGCACGCGCCCTGGTACGTCGTCCCGGCCGATCACAACTGGGTCAAGGCGACGGCAGTGGCAGAGCTGCTCGTCGCCGCCCTGGAGCGGATCGACCCGCAACTGCCGGAACCGGAGGACGGACTCGACGGGCTAACCGTCGACTGAGCGCCGCAGCGAGCGACCGTCGGAGGGCGGCTAGCCGAGGAGCGGTATGACAAGCTCGGGCGGGCAGCCGCGCCGGAGCAAAATGGTCGCCTCGAGCAGGTCGATCTCGGGGTGGCTCGCGATCACGACCGCGCTGTCAGGCGGGCACCCGTGCCAGACGAGCCGCTCGAACCGAGCCCTGAGGAGGTCTTCGGCCTCCGTTGCATCGAGCATCTCGAATTGCGCTGCAGTCATCGTCTCTCTCCGTTCGCTGACGCTGGATGAGTTGTGTCGCAGTGTTCCCGCAGGGTGAGGAGGGGGCCATCACCCACCGGAGGGGAGGCAAATAGCTCGATCGAGGGAATCTGCACGGCCCGTTTCACAGGAGGATCCGGCCCGCCAGCTCGACGGGGCAGCCGCGGGCGAGCAGCCGCGCCGCGGCGTGGAGGTCGACATCCGTCGTTGCGGCGAGTGCCAGGGCGGTGCCGACGTCGTATCCCGCCCGGAGAAGCTCGTCGAGGCGCCAGCGGAGAACTGCTTCCGCCTCGGGACACTCAGTCTGTTCTAGCTCGGCCGTGGGCATCGCGAAGAGACGTATCGGCACGTTCGGCCGCTCTCCCAAGTGCCGGTTTCCGGGAACGGCCTGGGCCGGACTCACCGGGGGGCAGGCGCGTGGAGCCAGCTCTCGGTGCAGAGCAGTAGCTCGTATGCGAGATTCGCCGTCGGCCGCCGGTTGACGCGGTGTCGTTCGGCTTACGGGAGGTAGGTCGGGTAACACCAGATGCTGCAAGCCAAGCGTCCTGAGGTCATCCCGGTCGACGAGGCTCGGCTGAGCCGGCGACCTCCTGCATCGTTGTCGTGCCCCGCCGTGCGCAACGTCAAGGCGCTCGCACTACCTGTGCCGCCCGCCGACGGGGACACGAGTTGACCGGTGAAGCACACCACAACGTCCGGAGGCGAGAGAATGAGACTATGAGTGGCCCGCAGAGCCCCGAGACGATCGCCGACAGCTGGCTAGAGGCGGCCACCGAGCGGTCCGATCCGTTCATGGCGTGGCTCGGCGTCGTCTTCGCGCTCCTCGTCGGCTACGAATTCGCGGTCGAGCCAAGCGGCGCGCGGGAGACCGTCGTGTTCGTCGTAGGCTGGGTGATCTGGGCCGCCTTCGCGGTTGAGTTCTTCGCTCGCTTGAGGTTGGCTCCGGCGAAGCTCCGGTTCGTGCGGCGCAACTGGCTTCAGGCGCTCGGCCTCTTGATCCCGACTCTGCGCGTCCTTCGGTTCCTCAGGCTCGTGCGGCTGGGGCGGGCTCTGCCCGCCGCCCGCGCAATCTCGGCGTCGTACCGTACGCTCGGCTCGGCTCGGCGCATCGCCCGTTCGCGGCTCGGGTATCTGGCGGCAATCACCGCAGCCGTCGTGGTGGCAGTGGCCGAGCTCGCCTACGTGTTCGAGCGCGACGAGCCCGACGGGATCTTCGGCTCGTTCGGAGCGGCGCTCTTCTGGGCGGCGTCGGCCGTGCTGGGGCAGCAGGCGGATCCCGTCCCTCAGAGCGCAGGCGCTCGGGTCGTGATGCTCGGTGGCTTCGTGATGGGCTTGACCGTAGTCGCGCTGCTCGCTGCGACCCTCGGCGCTTGGTTCGTCGGAAGTGAACGCGAGCTCGCGAGGCAGCGGCGGTCGGGTTGAGAGTTCCTGACGTCCGCCGTTCCTTCGTCACCGGCTTTGTGGCTACGCGCCGATTGCTCCGAAGGCAAGGCGCGTTCGATCAGGAGGGCGGGAGTCGAGCGCCGACACCAGCGCTTCTTCGACAGCGGGCATGTGAACGACCGAACCCGCTTCTCGGGCGGGTTCAGTCTTTCGAAGGTCGGCTCAGGTCAGGTGAGACGGGTAGAAAGTCGGTGCAAAGTTCAGCGCTCGACTCCGGCGGCCATCGCCCGCTGCAAAGCTTCGGTCACCACTAGCTGCCTCGCAGCGGCTAATCGAAGATGATGAATGCGATGAACACCGTGATGGCCAACAGGCCGATCAGGAAGGCCACGAAGGCTGGTCTGTTCTTCGGCGATGTGCCTCCCGCTCGCCACGCGACCAGCGCGGCAGCAAGTCCCAAGGCGGGGAAGGCGAACCACCCGGCTCCGTCGTGATCCAGGATCGCCAGGATGACCCAGGCGGCCACCGTTGCACCCGCGAGCCCGATTGCCAGGCGAGTCAGGGTTTGATCATTCGGTGTTGCCACATCAGTCGTTGCCATAGCCGCGCTCCTAGTGTTGGGTAGGTGTTCGGGCCACGACCCTACTACAATGGTTTTCGCGTGGCGCTCGAGGTTCGCGGGTCTTTTCGATACGGCGCGGCGAGTTCCAAGCGCCTCCGGCTAGAGCCAGCGCTTATGCCGGAAGAAGCCGGCCATGCCGACCAGCACGGCGAACATCAGGACGACGATCAGCCAGAAGGCTTCGTGCGTGTCGAACCCGGGGAACTTGACGTTCATCCCGAAGATGCCCGAGATCAGGGTCAGCGGCAGGACGATGACGCTGAAGATCGTGAGGACCCGCAGGACGTCGTTCTGGTGATGTGAGATCACCGACTCGTTGGTCGACTCGAGGCCGTCCACGACTTCCTTGTAGTTGTCGAGCTGATCCCAGATCCGCTCGGCCGCGTCGACGATGTCGTCGAAGTAGAGATCGAGCTCCTCGGGCAGGAACTTGTCCACCCGGCGCTCGAGCGCCCGCAGGGTCGATCGGCCCGGCTTGACCACCTTTCGGTACGAGATGATCTCCTGCTTCACGTTGGAGATGTCCCGGACGACGTCCTCGGCGCGCCCTTCGAACATCTCGTCCTCGATCGAGTCGAGCTTGTGCCCGATCTTGTCGAGGATGGGGAAGCAGTAGTCGAAGAGATCGTCGAGCACCTCGTAGAGCAGGCGCCCGGTTCCCTTCGCGAACAGCTGCTCGCGCAGAGCATCGTCCGATTCGCAGCGGGCGAAGAGACGCGTGACGGGGAGCAGCTCGCGGTTCGGGATCGTAACCAGGTAGTCCGGCCCGATGAAGACGTCGATCTCGGCCGCGTTCAGCCGCTGGATCGCCTTGTCGTAGACGGGGAAGTGGAGGACGATGAAGAGGTAGCCGTCTTCTTCGTAATCGTCGACCTTCGGTCGCTGGCGCTTCGAGACGATGTCCTCGACGTCGAGCGGATGCCAGCCGAAGCGGTCGGAGAGCATGTTCGCCGTCTCGAGCTGGGGCCCGACGACGTTGACCCAGGTCAGGCCGCTAGCGTTGAGCTCGCGGACGGGCGCCGCGCGTTCGACGACCTCGGCCGTTGCGCGGCCGCGAGTCCTTCGTGCAAGGCGGGGTAGGCTCGGCATCGGTACTGAGAGGGTCGTCGATCGAGAGCACCATAGTTCGAGATTGTACCCCGCATGCCTGCAATCAGGGCACTCCGCGGGCCTCTCAGGTGACCGGCTCGGCGGCTGCGAAGGAGGGTCGGGCGAGGACGGCAGCTCGCCAGCCGACGAGGTTCGGATAGGGCGAGAGATCGAGGCCCGACTTCGTCGTCCGGAAGAGAACGGGCGCGGCTGCGACATCGGCGATCGTGAACCGCCCCAGGACGTAGCCTGACGGCCCCACGATCTCGTCGAGGAGCTTCAGGGTGGGTGCGATCGCAACGGCTGCCTCGCGCATCTCGTCGGGGCGGGGCGGCTCTGCGAGCATGCCCTTGCCCTCGACGAATCCGAGGGCCGGAGACTCGTGCCGGAAGAAGGCGCGCCGGAACGTGAGCGACCAGCGGTCGAGGAACTCGTCTACGGCAGCCCGGGCGCCTGGCTCCTCGGGATAGAGGTCCATCCGCCGCTCTCGGCCCGCGAGATACCGGAGGATCGTGTTCGACTCCGCCAGGACCATCCCGTCGTCCTCGAGCGCAGGGATGCCGCCGACGGGGTTGACAGCGAGGTACCAGGCGGGCCGGGGGTGGTCGAACGGGACGGTGCGCCGCTCGTAACCGAGCCCGAGCTCGGAAAGCATGAAGCGCACCTTGAGCGCGTTCGACGAGACCGGGTTGTCGTAGAGCAGGAGGATGCTCGATTCTAAGCAGGCGTCAGTACACTGGCCATCTCGAGCGCCCGTAGCTCAGGGGATAGAGCGCGCGCCTCCGGAGCGCGAGGTCGAAGGTTCGAATCCTTCCGGGCGCATCAGCAGTGGAGGTCGGGGTCGCAATCCCGGGCCGCCGCGGTTGGCGTCTGCCTACTCGGAGCCACCCGTCTCGAGACGGTGGAGGCGCCAGTCGAGCTTCGCCGCCATGCGTTCGAGTCGGTCGAGCAGCTTCTCGCGATCGGCCCGCGACGACTGCTCGGCCTCGTCCATGCGACGTGCCAGCGAGCGTACCTCTGCCGAAGCGCCTGCCGACGAGCGGCCCTCGCTCGCGTCCCCGACCGCCGGCCCGCTCGCTGCGAGATCTTCCAGCTGCGCTGCGAGATCGTCGAGTCGCCGGGTCACGCCGCGCGTCCCCATCAACTCGGCGAGCGCCCGGTCGTGCTCGCCGAGCCGCAAACCGAGGCGCTCGATCGCCATCAAGCTTCGCTCCGTCTCCGCATCGACCGCTGCCGCGTCAGGGAGCCCCGTACCCGCCGAGGCGGCCACGCGCTGCTCCAGCTGCCGGGTCAGGTCCTCGAGACCAAGCTCGATCTCTCGACGGATCTGCTCGGGTGAGGGGGATCCCATGGCCTCGGGCCGTACGTTGGACGTTCGCTCGATCTCGTCGCGCAGAGCCGCCAGCTCGTTGCCGAGCTGATCGACGCGCTCGTCGGCCGGGAGATTGGCGAGCAGGTTGTCATGGGCCTGGTTGAAGGCCTGGTCGAGTGCACGGCCGAGCTCGTCGGGGCTGACGGCCTCCGTCGTGAGGCGCTGCTCCAGGGCCTCGACCTTCGCCATGAGCGCCGTCTGGGTGAGCTGGCTGGCGGCGAGCTCGTCCACCCGAGCGGCGAGGGCCTGCAGGAGCTCGTTCGTCCCGGCGTCGGGCTGCGGTGCGGGCGTCTCCCGGAGCGTGGCCAGCTCGCGGGCCAGGTCGTTGAGCTGGAGCCCGAGCTGCTCGACGCGCTCGTCAGCGGAAAGGCGCTGCTCGATCGCGTCCAGCTTCGAAACCAGCCCCTCCTGCTCGGCCCGGCCCGAAGCGAGCTCGTCCACCCGAGCCGGCGAGGGCCTGCAGGAGCTCGGTCGTCCCGGCGTCGGGCTGCGGTGCGGGCATCTCCCGCAGCGTCGCCAGCTGTCCGGCGAGGTCGCCCAGCCGATGATCGAGCTCGTCGACGCGCTCGGCCGGGGTCAGACGCTGCTCGATCGCGTCCAGCTTCGAGACCAGCCCCTCCTGCTCGGCCCGGCCCGAAGCGAGCTCGTCCACCCGGCCCGCGAGCGCCTGCAGGAGCTCGGTCGTCCCGGCGTCGGGCTGCGGTGCGGGCATCTCCCGGAGCGTCGCCAGCTGTCCGGCGAGGTCGCCCAGCCGATGGTCGAGCTCGTCGACGCGCTCGGCCGGGGTCAGGCGCTGCTCGATCGCGTCCAGCTTCGAAACCAGCCCCTCCTGCTCGGCCCGGCCCGAAGCGAGCTCGTCCACCCGAGCGGCGAGGGCCTGCAGGAGCTCGGTCGTCCCGGCGTCGGGCTGCGGTGCGGGCATCTCCCGGAGCGTCGCCAGCTGTCCGGCGAGGTCGCCCAGCCGATGGTCGAGCTCGTCGACGCGCTCGGCCGGGGTCAGGCGCTGCTCGATCGCGTCCAGCTTCGAAACCAGCCCCTCCTGCTCGGCCCGGCCCGAAGCGAGCTCGTCCACCCGAGCGGCGAGGGCCTGCAGGAGCTCGGTCGTCCCGGCGTCGGGCTGCGGCTGCGGGCGTCTCCCGGAGCGTCGCCAGCTGTCCGGCGAGGTCGCCCAGCCGATGGTCGAGCTCGTCGACGCGCTCGGCCGGGGTCAGGCGCTGCTCGATCGCGTCCAGCTTCGAAACCAGCCCCTCCTGCTCGGCCCGGCCCGAAGCGAGCTCGTCCACCCGAGCGGCGAGGGCCTGCAGGAGCTCGGTCGTCCCGGCGTCGGGCCTGGGGCTCGGGCTCGGGGGCGTTCTGGAGGGTCTCGAGCTGTGCTGCGATCTCGCTCAGCTGGTGGCCGAGCTCTCCAACGCGCTCGTCGGCGGGGAGGCGGGCGAGCAGTTGCCGCTGAGCCTGGTCGATAGCGTGATCGAGCTGCTCGGAGCCGACGAGTGCCGTTCGCCATCTGCTGCTCGAGCCCGTCCAACCTCGCCGATCAGGGCTGTCTGGTCGGCTTGGCCCGTCGCGAGCGCCTCCACCCGTGCCGCCAGCTCCTCGACTCCGACCGATGCAGCCATTTCCGCGAGCGAGGTCAGGCGTTCGCTGACCGCGTCGAGTCCCGCACCCAGCTCCTCGACCCGTTGCCCGAGAGCGCCGCTCTCGGTCTCATCCCGTTGACGCATCCCCTTTACGTCTGATGCCAACCGGACGAGACCCGTCTCGAGCCGTTGCTCGAGCTCCGCCAACCGGGACTCGAGCCCCTGATCGCCGTCGGCGCGCGCAGCGAGGGCGCTCAATCGCAGTGCGAGCGCATCGATCGAGGACACGATGCTCTTGTGCTTCTCCGACGTCGTCTCTACCCGAGCGGCGAGCGTCTCCAGGTCTTCCTTTCGGGCGACGCTGTCGAGCCTCTCGCCGATCCTGCCTTCGAGCTCTCCGAGGCGTGAATCGACTTCTCCGGCTCTGGCTGCCCCGGTCGTGAGCTCCGCGAGCGCCACCCGCACGTCCGCGAGTAGAGCAGCCTGCGCCTCGCGTTCGCCGGGGGGAGACGCCTGGTCCGCGAGCGCCTCTACCTTCAAACCGAGATCGGCGAGCGATTCCAGAGCTCCAGCCAGGGTGCGATCGGCCAGAACCGCGTCGATTTGCGCCCCGAGCTCGGCGACGGTGGCCCGCAAAGCGGCATCCTCAGCCGGTCGCTCCCCGAGGGCAAGCAGACCTGCGTCGAGGGCCTCGAGCCTCTGCGCCAGGGACGGGTCGGCGAGCGGGGCCTCCGGCGGGCGCGCCGCGAGCTCCACCATGGAGTTTTCGATGCGGGTGACCTCCGAGGTGACACCCTCGAGGTTCAGCCGAAATGCGCCGAACGTCTCCTCGATCCCGGAGCTCATGACTTCGACGTTCTCGGCGACCAGGGCAAGTGTCGTCTCCGCCTGCTCGGTGCGCGAGATCGTCGCGTCGATGCGGCCCGCAAGCTCCGCGAGCCGTTGTCCGAGATCGTGGGCGTCACTCTCGCTCGCGACCCCGGCCGCTGCTTCTGCGTGGTGCAGGTGGGTCGGGCGGTCGTCCGCGGTGCGAGATCCCGACCCCGCGGGGCCGTCCGGCGATCCGGCCGGCGGGCCGGCGACCAAGAGGCTCTGATCGGACCATTGCTCGGCGAGCGCGCTCGCGAGCTCGAGCCGGGTGATCACGCTGTGCTGGACGAGGATCTGCCCGAGTGGCTGTCCCGTTTGCTCCTGCTCGGCGACGGCGCGTGCGACCTCGGCCTCGGAGGCAAAGCCTCCCTCGAGGAGGATGTCTCCGATCCTCCGCTTCACGGGCAGGCGGGGCAGGGGTACGACACTCATCTGCGCGTCCCGAGGCGCGTTCGCGGGTGGCGCCCGCAAGCATGGTGTGACGAGACGGCAGGTAGGCCCACATCGTTGGTATCGGCGGCGGCAGGTCGTCCCTTGGTCACTCGTCTCAGTGAGGGGCCCGAGTAAGCTGCCGAGGTGCTGGTCTCGGCCGTTGTCACCCGCCTTCGTCTCGCCGAGACATTCGTGATCGCTCGGGAGGCGCGCGACTGGGAGGATGTCGTCCAGGTCGAGCTGCGGCACGGGGATCACGTCGGCCGTGGCGAGGCGGCGCCGATCGACCGGTACGCCGAAACGCCGGCATCGGCCCACGCGTTCATCGAGGAGAACACTGCAGCGCTCGGGGACGATCCGTTCGCGCTCGAGGAGATCGGCGCCCGGCTGGCCGAGATCCCGGGAGAGCAGGCCGCCAAGGCTGCACTCGACGCGGCGCTGCACGACCTCCAGGGCAAGCTCCTCGGGGTCCCCGTGTGGCGTCTGCTCGGCCTCCCGCGGGTCGGCCCGCCGACGTCCTGGACGATCTGGTTGGGCGATCCTGACGACATGGCCCGGCGCACGGAGCGGGTCGAAGGCCGCTTCAAGCGGCTGAAGCTCAAGCTCGGCGGCGGCGACGGCCTCGATGTCGAGCGTGTGCGCGCGGTGCGCTCGCGCACGGAGCTGCCGCTGCAGGTGGATGTCAACGAATGGTGGTCGCTCGAGGAGTCGCTCGATGCGGTGCCGCAACTCGCGGAGCTCGGCGTCTCCTACGTCGAGCAGCCGTTGCCGGCCGGGGACCCCGGTGGCGAGGTGCTCCGGGCGAGCTCGCCGATCCCGATCTTCGTGGACGAGGACTGCCACACGTTGGCGGACGTGGCCCGCTGCGGCGAGATCGCGCACGGGATCAACATCAAGCTGGCGAAGTCGGGAGGAATCCGGGAGGCGATCAGGATGGCCCACGCGGCCCGCGCCCTGGGCCTCGGAGTCATGCTCGGCTGCATGGTCGAGTCGGGGATCGGGATCGCCGCCGGTTGCGTCGTGGCGCCGCTCTGCGATCACGTCGATCTCGACGGCAACCTCCTCCTCGCCGAGGATCCGTGTCCGGGCGTGGCGTTCGTGGACGGCGTCCAGGTGCCGTCGGAGGAGCCGGGTCTCGGTGTCGGTTGACGGAGGCAAGGCCGTGCCAGACGGCCGCAGGCTTCTGATCCTCGCCGAGGGGTACTCCGGCGATGCGCACTACGGCAAGACGATGCGCGGCGTCCTCCGCTACCGCAGGGACGACGTCGTCGGGATTCTCGATTCCAGCAGGGCCGGCGAGGCCGAAGACGGTGTTCCGATCGTCGCGGACGTGACGGCCGCGCTCCCCCTCCGACCGACGTCGGCTCTCGTCGGCGTCGCGACCCAGGGCGGCCGGTTTCCGCCCGCATGGCGCCAGGTGCTCCGCGACTGCGTCGAGAACGGGATCTCGATCGAGAACGGCCTCCACGAGTTCATCGCGGAAGACCCCGAGCTGACCGCGCTCGCCGCACGCTCCGGGGCGACATTGACCGACCTCCGCAGGCCACCTGCCGGCCTCGACGTCCCGACGGGCGCCAATCTCGAGCTTCCCGGCACGACCGTCCTCACGGTCGGCTCCGACTGTGCGATCGGGAAGATGACCGTAGCCCTCGAGCTCGACCGCGAGGCGCGGGCGCGCGGGATAGCATCCTGCTTCGTCCCCACCGGCCAGACGGGGATCGCGATCGCCGGCTGGGGCCTCTCGGTCGACGCCGTCGTCGCCGACTTCATCGCCGGGGCCGCCGAGCGCCTGGTCGTGGAGGGCAGCGAGCGTGGGGGAGAGCTGCTACTCGTCGAAGGTCAGGGGTCGATCACGCATCCCGCCTATTCCGGCGTCACCCTCGGCCTCATCCATGGCTCTGCGCCGCATGCGTTCGTGTTGTGCCATCTGGCCGGCACGACCGAGGTCGAGGGGTACCCGGGGCACCCCTTGCTCTCCCTGCCCGAGCTCGTCGAATTGCACGAGCGGATCTCGCTCCCGCGCCGCCGGGCGCGGGTCGCCTGCGTCGCCCTGAACACGCGGCACCTCGGCGATCGAGAAGCGCGGAACGCGCTCGCGGACGCCGAACGGGCGACCGGTCTCGTGGCGGACGACCCTGTTCGCTTCGGGGCGGGCCGGCTCCTCGACGCGATTTACCCGCCAGAAAGGCGCGTCCTCGACGTGAGGTAGCGTGTCCTGTCTCAAGGACCTGAGCATCCTGCGGCGAAGGGGTAATTGATGCGGAGACCTGTGGCAGCGGCTGCGTGCGCGCTCATACTCGCGCTCACGGCCATCGGGAGCGCGTCGGCGGCCACAATCGGGGCCAACGACGACACCGGGAAGTACTCGCTCGACGCCGGCGCCGTGTTCTTCGGCCAGATGAGCGCTCTCGGCCTGAAGCAGTCCGTGATGACGACGCGCTTCGTCCCGAGCGATCCCACCACGGTGCAGGACGGCGCAGCCCTCGACGTCGCCATCCTCGTCGCCCAACTGGCCGGCCTTCGGGTCTCGCTCGCGGTGTACCCGTATCCCCCGCGCGAGGTGGAGGACGGGACGGCGACGCCCGCGGCGTTCGCCACCTGGCTGACGATGGTGGCGCAGCGCTACCCGACGGTCAAGCAATACGTCGTCCTGAACGAGCCGAACCAGCCCGCGTTCCTGCGGCCGCAGTTCGGAGCCACCGGAGTCGAATGCTCTCGGCAGCCCGCGCCGGCGCGTTCCTCGCTGCCGGGTACGACGCCCTCAAGGCCGTCGATCCCGCGATCACGGTCGATCGGCCTCGGGCTCTCGCCGCGCGGAAACGACAGGCCGACCGCTCCGAGCAACATCTCCACGTCCCCGGTCAGGTTCCTCGCAGCCCTTGGCGCGTGGTACCGGAAGAGCGGCCGGACGCTGCCGCTGATGGACGGGCTCAGCTTCCATCCCTACCCGAACCAGGCGACCGACCCGCTCGATCGCGGCTACAACTGGCCGAACGCGGGCTTCGCCAACCTCGATCGGATCAAGCAGGCCGTCTGGGACGCGTTCCGCGGTACCGACCAGCCGACCACGGTGACGGGACTCAAGCTCTATCTCGACGAGGTCGGCTGGCAGGTCGACACCTCGAATCTGCTGGGGTACACGGGCACCGAGAACGTCCGCGTCACGAACGACACCCACCAGGCCGCCGTGTACGCCGACCTCGTGCGCCAGTCGGCGTGCGATCCGGTGATCGCCGAGGTCAACATCTTCGGCTTCTACGACGACGCGCCGCGCGACAACGGCTTCCAGGCCGCGCTCTTCCGGATCGACGGCACCCCCCGGGCCTCGGCCTCATCCGTGCAGGCTGCGATCGAGGTCGCCGCCAACGGCTGCGCCGCGAAGATGGTCACGTGGTCGCCGGCCAGGCGCGTGGTCGGTGCTGCAGTGTCGGACTGGAAGATCGTCAAGCGCCAGGACATCAGCGTCACTGCCACGGCGGGCGAGGGTGCGTATGTCGTCGCCTGCCTGCTGCCGGGTCGCTTCGGCGGGATCGCCGCCGCGGCCCAGCTGACGAAGCTGACGGCATCGAGCCGCGGCTGCACGGGGCGCACGATGGTGCCGTTGCGTCCCGTCACGTTGGCCTTCCGGCGCACCCTGCCTCTGTCGCCCGCCACCGTCGGGATCAAGATCGTCGCCGAGACGAGCCCCGACCGCGTGAGGACGTTCTCGAGGACGCTGAGGTGAGAACGCCGGCTCCGTAGCAGGAGCCACTTGACACCGAACATCTGTTCGTGCACAATACGAACAGATGTTCGGACGGCTTCTTCTCGTGTTTCTGGTCGCGCTCGTCGCCTGGGCGCTGTTCGTCCGCGACTCGGGCGCAGGCGGTCCGGAGCGCACCTACCGCGTCCAGCCGGGCGACACCCTGTGGGCGATCGCGACGAAGTCCTACGGAGGCGACCCCCGCGAGGGCGTCTGGAAGCTCCGCGAGCGCAACCATCTGGTCGGCTCGTCGATCGCTCCCGGCCAGCTGTTGCGCCTCCCGTAGCGGCGGCGCCGGGCTCCGAGCCGACGATTTCCGTCGCCACCGGGCGAGCTACACTCGGCCGGTGGACCTTGACGTCGTGTTCCTGGGGACGTCGGGCTCGGCTCCCACAGCCCAGCGGGCGGCGTCGGCGACACTGATCCGCCGGGGCGGCGACCGGATCCTGGTCGACTGCGGTGAGGGCACCCAACGCCAGCTCCTGCGGTCGGAGGTGGGCCTGATCGAGCTCCAGGACGTCTTCCTGACCCACTTCCACGCCGACCACTACCTCGGGCTGCCCGGGATGCTGAAGACGTTTGCGCTCCGCGGGCGGGAACTGCCGTTGACCCTGTACGGCCCGGCGGGGCTCCGCGACCTGCTCTCAGCACTGAGGCGCGTGTTCGGGAACCTGACGTACACCGTCGAGACGATCGAGCTCGCTCCGGGCGACACGATCGACCGTGGTGACTACGAGATCCGGGCGTTCGCGGTCGATCACGGGATTCCGGCCGTCGGCTATCTCATCGCGGAGGCCGCCCGACCGGGGCGCTTCGACGTCGCAATCGCCGACGGGCTCGGTGTGCCGCCCGGCAAGGAGCGCGGTCTCCTGCAGCAGGGTCAGCCGGTCGAGCTGGCGGACGGCACGACCGTCGTCCCCGAGCAGGTGCTCGGCGCGACCCGGCCCGGACGCTCCGTCGCTCTCACCGGCGACACGGCCCCGGCCGCCTCGGTAGTCGACGCCGCCGCGGGAGTCGACCTGCTCGTGCACGAGGCGACCTTCTGTGCCGACGAGCGCGAGCGTGCCCGTGAGACCAAGCATTCGACCGCCGCCGAGGCGGCACTCGCGGCTCAGGCCGCGGGCGCTCGCATGCTCGCCCTGACGCACCTGTCCAGCCGCTACGGGGGTGGGGAGGTCGCCGAGGAGGCGCGCCAGGTGTTTCCCGAGGCCGTCGTCCCCCGCGATTTCGACATCATCGAGATCCCGTTCGCCGAGCGGGGCGAACCGGTTCTCGTCCATCGAGGCGCCCGCCCCCGACGTGGCGCCCTGCCCACCGGCTAGGAACCAACATGCCCGACTTCGGTGCCCGCGCTCCCGTCTACGACTCGCTGCGGCCGACCGACGCGGCGTGGTGGGACGCCTTCGCGGCGCTCGTGGAGCTCGGTGACCTGACGGGACGGCGCATCCTCGACGTCGGTTGCGGGACGGGCAGACTCGCAGCGGCGCTGACCGACGAGGCTCGCGCGAAGGTCTGGGGAATCGACGCGAGCGCGGAGATGGTGGCCGTGGCCCGGGAGACGCTTCCTGCCGGCGTCGGGGTGCGCCAGGGCGTGGCCGAGAGCCTCCCGTTCCGTGACGGCTGGTTCGACCGCGTCACGATGTCGCTCGTCCTCCACCTCGTCGACCGTCCGCGGTCGCTCGCCGAGGCGCGGCGCGTGGTCTCGTCCGACGGCCGCGTGGCGATCAGCACGTTCCATCCCGATCACTTCACGACCTACTGGCTGACGCCGTACTTCCCATCGATCAGGGAGATCGACGAGGCGCGGTTTCCGACCCCGGCCCAGATGCAGCAGGAGCTGGCGGCGGCCGGCTTTCCCGGGTACGACGAGCGACGCGTCTCGACGACGATGGAGATCGCGCGTGCCGACGCTCTCGCGCGGATCAGGGGGCGCCACATCTCGACGTTCGACCTCCTGCCCGAGGACGAGGTCGAGGAGGGCACGGCACGAGCCGAGCGCGACTTGCCCGAGCGGGTGACGACGCACCTCGACCGGCTGGTGGTGGTCGGGGCCGCCGGTTAGCGCCCCCTGGACGGAGCGGAGGCGCGCCGTCGGCCCTGTGGTCTAGACTGCTCCGCGACCCTTTAATCCGGCCCAGAGAGGCCGGGAAGGAGCACGGTGAAGACGAACTCCCCCGGCCCTGACACGGCCAAGATCCTGCTCGACTCGGCCGCCCTCGACCGCACGCTCTCACGGATCGCGCATGAGTTGATCGAGCGTAACGCCGACCTCGAGGCCCTCGCGCTCGTCGGCATCCATACCCGAGGCGTCCCCATCGCGAACCGCCTGCGCACGCTCGTGGCCGAGCGCTCCGATGTCGAGGTGGCCATCGGCGCGGTCGACATCACGTTCCACCGCGACGACGTGCTGGTGCGCGGTGGCGGGCCGCCGTTGCACCCTCAGCCGGTCGTCCGCGGCACCGAGCTCGACTTCCCCCTCGAAGGGAAGACGGTGGTGCTCGTCGACGACGTGCTCTTCACCGGCCGTACGATCCGCGCCGCCATCGACGCGCTGCTCGAGTACGGCCGCCCGGCGCGCGTGCAGCTCGCCGTGCTCGTCGACCGCGGCCACCGGGAGCTTCCGATCCGCCCCGACTACGTGGGCAAGAACATCCCGACCTCCCTGTCGGAGCGCGTGCGGGTCGAGCTCTCCGAGACGGACGACGAGGATCGGGTGGTTCTGATCGGCGGTGGGGCAGATGGCTGAAACCGCGCGTCTCCGCGCCGCGCCGGCGGCGGGTGGCCGGCCGCCGCTGCCGCCGCGACGGCACCTGCTCGGCGTGCGCGATCTCGACCGGGACGGCGTCGAGCGGCTGCTCGGTACAGCCGGGACGATTGCCCGCTCGCTCGAGCGCGAGGTGAAGAAGCTGCCCGCCCTGCGCGGCCGCCTCGTCGTCAACCTGTTCTACGAATCGTCGACGCGGACGCTGTCCAGCTTCGACCTGGCCGCGAAGCGCCTGTCTGCCGACACGATGGCCGTGCGCTCCTCGGGCTCGTCCGTCGACAAGGGAGAGTCGCTGAAGGACACGGCGCTGACCCTCGCCGAGTACGACCCCGACGTGATCGTGATCCGGCACCCGCACATCGGCGCGCCGCAACTGGTGGCCGAGGTGACGCGCGCGCACGTCGTCAATGCCGGCGACGGCAAGCACCAGCACCCGACCCAGGCGCTACTCGACCTGTACACGATGCGCGAGGCACTCGGCCGGCTCGACGGTCTCCACGTCGCGATCGTCGGCGACGTGCTCCACTCGCGCGTGGCCCGGTCGTTGATCGAGGCTCTCGGCCTGATCGGGGCGCGAACGACCCTGGTCGGCCCGCCGACCCTGATGCCCAGGGGGATCGAGTCGATGGGGTGCGAGGTCTCGTCCGAGATCGGCGCGATCGCCTCGGCCGACGTCGTCTACGTGCTCCGCATGCAGCGGGAGCGCATGCTCCCCGGCGCCGCCTATGTTCCTTCGCTGAGGGAGTACGCCGCGGAGTGGGGGGTGACGCCCGAGCGCCTTCGCGCGGGCCAGGTCGTCATGCACCCTGGCCCGATGAACCGCGGCGTCGAGATCGACCCTCGCGTGGCGGACTCCGGGGTGTCGCTGATCACCGATCAGGTGCGCTCGGGGCTCGTCGTCCGCATGGCCGTCCTCTACGACCTGCTCGCAGGCGGGCCCGTCGACATGGGCCCGCCGCTGGAGGTCGCATGAACAGCGCGTCTGCCGCCGACTCGGGCGGCGGCCGGGGGACGACCGCGGCCGTTGAGCATGAAACCCTCTTCTGGCCGGGCGGGGCGGGAGACACGCTCGTCATTCGCGGCGCGCGGGTGATCGATCCAGGCAGTGGTCTCGACGGTGCCTTCGACGTCACGGTCGAGGAAGGCGTTATCGCGGCGGTGACTCCGGTGACCGAGGCGGCGCGCGGGCTCGTCCTTGCGCCTGCCTTCGTCGATCCTCACGTCCACCTCCGAGTCCCAGGCCGCGAGGACGAGGAGACGATCGCCTCGGGCACGGCGGCCGCCGCCGCAGGCGGCTACTGCGCGATTCTCGCGATGCCGAACACCGACCCCGTCGTCGACTCCGCTGCGGTGCTCGGCGCCCTGATCGAGCAGGCCCGCGAGGACGCGGTCATCCCGACCGGTTTCATGGCGTCGATCTCCAAGGGCTTGCGGGGCGACGAGCTGGCCGAGATGGCGGAGCTCGCCCGGCTCGGTGCTGCGGCCTTCACCGACGACGGTCGGCCGGTGGTCTCGGCCGGGCTGATGCAGAGGGCCCTCCAGTACAGCGGCGTCACCGGCCGGATCCTCGCGCTGCACGAGGAGGAGCCGACGCTGTCCCGCGACGGGCAGATGCACGACGGCACGGTTTCGGCGGAGCTGGGACTCGCCGGCTGGCCCTCCGTGGCCGAGTCGGTGATGATCGAGCGGGACTGCACCCTTGCCGCATATGAGCAACGTGCTTTGCATATAATGCATCTCTCGGCCCGGGAATCCGTGTCGGCGGTACGGGCCGCGCAGGCGCGTGGGGTCGCCGTCAGCGCGGAGGTCTCACCACACCATCTCTGCCTCACCGACGACTCCGTGCGCACCCTCGACACCAACCGCAAGATGAACCCGCCGCTGCGATCGGAAGACGACCGCCAGGCGCTGCTGGAGGGCCTCCGCGACGGAACGATCGGCTGTATCGCCACCGACCATGCGCCACACGCGCGCCACGAGAAGGACGTGCCGTTCGAGGAGGCGCCGTTCGGAGTCACGGGGCTCGAGACGGCGTTTGCGTCACTGTTCACGTTCCTCGTCGAGCCCGGCGAGCTCGAACTGGGTCTTGTGCTCGAGCGCATGTCGGCCGGGCCGGCAAGGGTCTTCGGCCTGCCCGTGCCCCGGATCGAGGAAGGCGCGCCCGCCAACCTCGTCCTTCTGGACCTGGAGGCGCCGTGGCGCGTCCGGGCCGACGCGTTCAAGTCGAAGTCGGTGAACTCGTGGCTGCTCGGTCAGACGCTCCGCGGTGCGATCGTGAAGACGATCGCCGGCGGCCGGGTGGTGCACGCCGCGTGAGTGCCGGCTACCTCGCGCTCGAGGACGGCACCGTCTTCCCGGCCCGCTCGGTCGGGGCAAAGGGCGTCGCGTTCGGAGAAGTCGTGTTCACGACCGCGATGACCGGCTATCAGGAGACCGTCACCGACCCCAGCTTCGCAGGTCAACTCGTAGCGTTCACTGCGCCCATGGTCGGCAACTACGGGGTCGATCCGGCACGCCTCGAGTCGCCCCAGCCGTGGGCGAAGGCGACAATGATGCGCCGCTGTGGGAGCACCGAATGGGCCCGATGGCTGGCGTCGCACGGGATCGTCGCGCTCGAGGAGCTCGACACGCGCAAGCTCGTTCTCCGGATCCGGGAGGCAGGCGCCATGCGCGCCGCCGCCGTCGCGGACGAGGCCGAGCTCGACGCCGATTCCGCCGTCGAGCTGATCAAGGATCAGCCGCTGATGGAGGGCCAGGCGCTCGTCTCGGCCGTGTCCTGCGTCGCTCCCACCGTCTACAACGAGGATGGTCGCGTGCGCGTGGCAGTGGTCGATTACGGCGCGAAGACATCGATCATGCGGCGGTTGCAGCGTGCCGGTGCGGCGGTGACCGTGTTTCCCCACACGGCCGATCCCGACGAGCTGGCCGAGTTCGACGGTGTCATGCTCTCGAACGGCCCCGGCGATCCGGAGCCACTCCATCAGGAAGTCGAGGCGATCCGCGGCCTGCTCGGACGGACGAGCGTGCTCGGGATCTGCCTTGGCCACCAGTTGCTCGGTCTCGCGACCGGTCACGCTACGTACAAGCTGCCCTTCGGACACCGCGGCGCGAACCACCCGGTGCTCGAGCGGGCCACGGGGCGTGTCCTCGTCACGAGTCAGAACCACGGCTTCGCAGTCGCGCCGACCGAGGAGCGGGAGGCGACCTACGTCTCGCTCTACGACGGCACGGTCGAGGGCTTCGACTATCCGGAGCTGAACGCCCGCTCGGTGCAGTTCCACCCCGAGGCAGGGCCTGGCACCCACGACGCCTGGCCGATCCTGGAGCGCTGGGTAGCGGGACTCGAGGCCTCCTGATGCCACGTCGAACCGACATCTCCTCGATCTGCGTGATCGGCTCCGGCCCGATCGTGATCGGTCAGGCCTGCGAGTTCGACTACTCCGGCTGCCAGGCCCTGAAGGTGCTCCGCGAGGACGGCTTCCGCACGATCGTCGTCAACTCGAACCCGGCCACGATCATGACCGACCCCGGGTTCGCCGACCGCACCTACATCGAGCCGCTCGACCTCGAGGGAGTCACCGACGTGCTCCGCCGCGAACGGCCCGATGCGCTGCTCCCGACGCTCGGCGGGCAGACCGCCCTCAACCTGGCGATCGAGCTCGCCGAGGCGGGCATCCTCGACGAGCTCGGCGTCGAGCTGATCGGAGCTCGCGTGGACGCGATCAGGCGTGCCGAGGACCGGTCGCTGTTCAAGGACGCCGTCGAGAGTTGCGGCCTGCGGACGCCGCGCTCCCAGATCGTCACGGCTCTCGACCAACTCGGGGAGATCCCGGCTCCGGCAGTCGTGCGGCCGGCATTCACGCTGGGCGGGCACGGCGGCGGCTTCGCCGAGACCGAGGCAGAACTGCGGGCCATCGTCGAGCGCGGCCTGCGCGAGAGCCCGATCACCCAGGTCCTCGTCGAGGAGTCGGTGCGCGGCTGGGACGAGTTCGAGCTCGAGGTGATCAGGGATTTGAACGACAACGTCGTGATCGTGTGCTCGATCGAGAACCTCGATCCGATGGGGGTGCACACCGGCGACTCGGTCACGGTCGCGCCCCAGATGACGCTGTCGGACGAGGCCTACCAGGAGCTGAGAGACGCGTCGGTCGCGATCATCCGTGCGGTCGGCGTCGAAACAGGCGGATCGAACATCCAGTACGCGCGCAGCCGCGAGACCGGCGAGATCCGCGTGATCGAGATGAATCCGCGCGTCTCGCGGTCGTCGGCGCTCGCGTCGAAGGCCACGGGCTACCCGATCGCAAAGGTCGCGGCCAAGCTGGCGGTCGGCTACACGCTCGACGAGATCCCGAACGACCTCACGAAGACGACCCCGGCGAGCTTCGAGCCCACGCTCGACTACGTGGTCGTCAAGTTCCCGCGCTTCGCCTTCGAGAAGTTCCCCGGAGCAGACACCACGCTCGGCACCCAGATGAAGTCCGTCGGCGAGACGATGGGGATCGGCCGCACGTTCACGGAGGCGTTCCTGAAGGCGTTCGGCTCACGCGAGCTCGACCCCGGCTCGCCGACGCCCTGGGCGACCTTCGACGACATTCCGGACGGCGTCCATCCCTGGTTCAAGGAGCAGCTCGCGGACGCACGCCGCGAGCTCGCGTCCCTCGACATCCTCCGCGCGAAGCGGGCAGGCTGGGGCGACGACTCGATCGGCGCGGCGTGGGGGACGAGCGGCGACGACATCCGCCGGACGCGCTACGCGCGTGGCATCAAGCCGTCGTACCGCCGGGTCGACTCGTGCGCGGGCGAGGTCGAAGCCGCCTCGAACTACTACTACTCGACCTGGGGCGAGGAGGACGAGGCGCTGCCGGAGATCACGAAGCCGCGCGTCGTCATCATCGGCTCCGGGCCGAATCGGATCGGCCAGGGAATCGAGTTCGACTACTGCTGCGTCCACGCGGTGCAGACGTTCCGCGCGCTCGGGTACGAGGCCGTGATGATCAACTGCAATCCCGAGACGGTCTCGACCGACTACGACACATCCGACCGCCTCTACTTCGAGCCGCTCTCGCCGGAGGAGGTCCTCGCAGTCCTCGACCGTGAGCAGCCCGAAGGGGTCGTGACCCAGTTCGGCGGCCAGACCCCGCTGCGGCTGGCGCGGCACATCGAAGCGGCGGGGTACTCGATCATGGGGACGCCTCTCGGTGCGATCGACCTCGCGGAGGACAGGGAGCTGTTCGGCGCCCTGGCAGACGAGCTCGGAATCCGCTGCCCGCCCTGGGCCACCGTCGAGGGAGCAGAGCAGGCGATCGCCGCGGCTGCGGAGATCGGCTACCCCGTGCTCGTCCGGCCCTCGTACGTGCTCGGCGGGCGGGCCATGAGGGTGTGCTACGACGACGACCAGCTCCACCGGGCCATGGCCGCCGTCTCCGGCTCGGTCCTCGTCGACCGGTTCGTCGAGAATGCCGTCGAGATCGACGTCGACGCTCTCTGCGACGGCGAGGACGTCTTCATCGCCGCCGTGATGCAGCACGTCGAGGAGGCGGGCGTGCACTCCGGCGACTCGTCCTGCGTGCTGCCGGCTCAGTCGCTGACGCTGGCGAACGCGCTCGAGGTCGAGCACATCGTCCGCCGTCTCGCACCCGCTCTCGGCGTGGTCGGGCTCGTCAACATCCAACTCGCGATCGCCGACTCCGTCGTCTACGTCCTCGAGGCGAACCCGCGCGCCTCCCGCACGGTCCCGTTCGCCTCCAAGGCGATCGGGATCAATCTCGTCGAGGCGGCCTGCAAGCTCGCCGCAGGGAGCACGCTGCGCGATCTCGCCCTCCCGACACCGCGGCCTCACCAGGTCAGCGTCAAGGCTGCCGTCCTGCCCTTCGCCCGCTTCCCGGGCGCCGACCCCGTCCTCGGCCCGGAGATGCGCTCCACGGGCGAGGTGATGGCCAGCGCCTCCGATCTGCCCACCGCCTTCGCGAAGGCGGAACGCGCTGCCGGTCGGCCTCTGCCGGCCTCCGGGACGGCATTCATCTCCGTCAACGAGGCCGACAAGCCGAGCGTCGTCCCGATCGCCGCCGCGCTCGCCGGGCTCGGGTTCGCGATCATCGCCACCGAGGGAACCGCGCACACGCTGCGTGCGGCCGGACTCGCCGTGGAAGAGGTCGCCAAGGTCGCCGACGCGGCGGGCGACGAGCAGACCGTCGTCGACCTCGTCCGCGACGGCCGGTGCGACCTCGTCATCAACACACCGCAGGGGTCGGGCGCGCGGGCGGACGGCTACCTGATCCGCGAGGCGGCGCTCGTCGCCCGAGTGCCGTGCATCACGACCATCTCCGGCGCGGCATCCGCAGTGCACGCGATCGCGAACGCCCGCGCGGAGACGGCGCTCTCGCTGCAGGAACGGATCGGGAACGGCGCGTGACCGGCCTCGCGCTCCGGGCCCGGCTGGCCGATCTGCACGTCACCGGGACCGAGGCGGTAGGGCCGTACACACTGCTCCGGGTCGATGCCGGGCCGCTCGAGCCGGGGCTGCCGGGCCAGTTCTTCATGCTGAGGCCCCCGGGGCACGTCTTGCCCCGGCCGATGTCCCTCTGCATTTCGCGGGCCGGCGAGCTGGGCTTCCTGATCGACGCGATCGGCCCGGGCACCCGTACCCTCTGCCACCTCGGCCCGGGCGAGAGGCTGAGCGTGCTCGGGCCGCTCGGCAACGGGTTCGACCTCGGCGTCGCCCGTCCGTTGCTCGTCGGGGGCGGCATCGGCGTGGCGCCGTTTCCGTTCACCGCGGAAGCGCTCGGCGGCCCACCGGCCATTCTCGGGTTCCGCACCGCCCACCACGCCGAGGCAGCGGCGCTCGTGCCGGGCGCGGAGGTGGTCGTCGAGCCCGCCTTCGTCACGTCGCTGCTCCCCGCCGATCCGGGTGACGTGCTCGCGTGTGGCCCGGAGCCGATGCTCGAGGCGGTGCGGGCGCTCGCGCCCCACGCCCAGCTCGCCTGGGAGGCGCCGATGGCGTGCGGGTACGGGGCGTGTTACGGCTGCGCCGTCGAGATCGATGGTCGCCTGCAGCGCCTCTGCGTCGCAGGGCCCGTCCTGAGAGCAGCGTGACGGTCTCGCTCGTCAATGCGAGCGGGTGCCTCGACGCGCTCACGGCGCCGGACGTCGCCGCAGAGCTCGACGCGTTCGTGACGAAGACGATCACGCCGCAGCCACGTGAAGGCAATCCTCCCGTGAGGATCGCCGAGACGGAGGCGGGGATGCTCAACTCGATCGGCCTCCAGGGACCCGGGATCGATCGCTTTCTGACCCACAATCTGCCGACGTTGGCCGCGCAGGGATCCTCGATCTGGGTGTCGGTGGGAGGCTTCTCGGTCGCCGACTACGCTCACATCTGCGAGCGCCTCGACGAGCGCGACGAGGTCGATGTGATCGAGCTCAACCTGTCGTGCCCGAACGTCGAGGAAGCTCCTGAAACGTCGTCCGAGATCGTTGTGGGCTGCCGCTCTCGCACGTCGAAGCCGCTCTATGCCAAGCTCTCGCCGGCCACGTGGGACATTGCCGAGTCGGCTCGGGCAGTCGTCGCGGCCGGCGCGGACGGCCTGTCGCTCGTCAACACGATCCGCGGCATGGCGCTCGATCCGGTGACGCTGAGGCCGAAGCTCGCCCGAGGCGCCGGTGGGTACTCGGGCCCGGCTCTGCGGCCTGTGGCGCTCGCCTGTGTCTCGGCGTGCGCGAAAGTCGTCGACGTTCCCATCGTCGGGATGGGAGGAGTGGGCTCCGGTCTCGACGCCCTAGAGCTCGTTGCCGCGGGTGCCACCGTTGTCGGATTGGGCACCATCCTGTTCTCCGATCCCGCTGCTCCCGGCCGGATTCGCGGCGAGCTCGAGGCCGAAGCAAGGTCGCGAGGGTACGCAGATCCGCTCGCTGCGAGGGGCGTTGCCAATCGTTGACTCACAAATATCCTGCAAATAGCGGAAAACGATCTCGCTTGACCCTGCTCGCCGGATTGCTAGACTCGTCCCCCATGGTCGCGTCCAAGACTCAGGCACAGGCACCTGTCCGATCGCTCGACCAACGGATGGAAGCTCTCAAGCGTGCGAACGACATTCGCGTGCGGCGCGCGCAGTTGAAAAAAGATCTGAAGGATGGCACCGTCCAGATCGAGGGGATCCTCCTCGATCCACCTGAGTACGTGTCCACCGCGAAGGTGTTCGACATGCTCATGGCCGTCCCCAAGTTCGGTCGCGTCAAAGCGGCCCGGCTGCTCAATCAGTGCAGGATCAGCCAATCGAAGACGGTCGGCGGCCTCTCCGAGCGCCAGCGTGCCGAGCTCGTGTCGCTGTTCAATCGGTAGTAGAGCGGACATACCGGCCCGCGTGCCCAGCGCTCCCGTCTTCGTCATCACCGGCCCTTCCGGTGCCGGCAAGGGCACGCTGATCAAGGCCCTGGTAGAGCGCGTGTCGGCGCTCGAGGTCGCGATCTCCGCCACGACGAGACCGAGGCGACCGGGGGAGACGGACGGCGTCGAATACCACTTCCTCGGCGAGAGCGAGTTCGTCGAGCTCATCGACGAGGGCGCGTTCCTCGAGCACGTCAAGTACGTTTCCGGCAAGCGCTACGGAACCCTGCGCTCGGAGATGGACCGCGTGGCCGAGAGCGGGCGCGTTTGCGTCCTCGAGCTCGAGCTCGACGGCGCCTTGCGGGTGCAGGAGGACGTACCCGGCAGCATCACCGTCTTCATCGCGGCCCCGGTCGAGGAGCTCGAACGCAGGCTCCGAGATCGCGCGACGGAGTCGACAGGGGAGATCGGCGACCGGATCGAGCTCGCCCGCAATCAGCTCGAGCAGGCGCATCGATTCCGGTACATGGTGCGCAACGACGACGTCGGCCGCGCGATCGGGGCGCTTTGCGCCATCGTCGAGCAGGAGCTGGAGTTCGCAGCTACCATGCACGACTCATGATCGAACCTCGCATCGATGACCTGCTGGAGCACGTCGACTCGCGCTATGCGCTCGTGATCGTGGCCGCCAAGCGGGCCCGGCAGATCAACAGCTATCACCATCAGCTCGGCGAAGGCATGGGCTTCGACGTGGCGCCGCCGCCCCTGATCGAGTCGCGGTCGAAGAACTACCTGACGATGGCGATGGAAGAGGTCGCGCAGGCCAAGATCGCCTACGCGTACCCCGCCTAACCCGGCCGCAGCACCTCTCGCACCCTTCCTTCCGGCCCGAAACGGGCACACTGTGGCGATGGCGCGCATCCTCCTCGGTATCACCGGTGGCATCGCCGCCTACAAGGCGTGTGAAGTGATCAGGTTGCTCGTCTCGGCCGGTCACGACGTCCTGCCGCTGCCGACGCGCGACGCCGAGCGATTCGTCTCCGCAGAGACGTTCTATGCCCTGGCTCGGACCTCGCAGCCGAGCGACCCGTACCCGCACCTGCAGCGCGCCGACCTGATCGTGATCGCGCCCCTGACGGCCCACACGATGGCGCGGCTCGCACACGGCTTTGCCGACGACGTGCTGACCGAGGCCGTGCTCGCCCACGACGGCCCCCTGCTCGTCGCCCCGGCAATGAACACTCGTATGTGGGATCACCCGGCGACGCAGGCCAATCTCGAGCTCCTCGTCGCCCGAGGAGTCGCGATCGTCGGGCCCGGGAGCGGCGAACTCGCCGAGGGTGAGGTCGGAATCGGCCGCATGGCGGAGCCGCTCGAGATCGCGTCGCGGGCGGCCGACCTGCTTCGCCAGTCCAGCTCGCTGCAGGACCGGCACGTCGTCGTCTCGGCCGGCGGAACCCGCGAGCCGCTCGACGCGGTTCGCTTCATCGGCAATCGCTCGTCCGGCCGGATGGGCGTCGCCCTGGCGGAGGAGGCCCGCCGACGTGGCGCGCGCGTGACTCTGCTGGCCGCGAATATCGCTGCCGCGATCCCGACCGGCGTCGAGGTCGTGTCGACGCCGACGGCCGCCGACCTCGAGCGGGAGGCACTGGCCCGCGCCGACGCCGATGTGATCGTGATGGCCGCCGCGGTCGGCGACTTCCGCTCCGCCTCGCCGATCTCCGGGAAGCGACCGAAGGACGGCGAGTCCTGGCAGGTCGAGCTGACACCCACCGTCGACATCGCGGAGGAGCTCGGGCGTCGGCGGACTCCGCACCAGGTGCTCGTCGCCTTCGGTGCGGAGCAGGGGAACGGTGGCCTCGACCGCAAGCGGTCGATGCTCGCGGACAAGAACGTCGATCTGGTCGTCTACAACGACGTCGGACGCGAAGACATCGGCTTCGACAGCGTCGACAACGAAGTCACGCTGATCACGTCGGCCGGCGAGCGGCTCGTGCCGCTCGCACCCAAGCCGGTGATTGCCGGAGCCGTGCTGGACGAGATCGAGCGGCTGATGGAAGCGCGCTGAGAGACAGCGCGACCGCCTGGCCCTCGCGCCGCGCTCACGCCGAAGCGGCTTAGACGTCAGGCACGATAGAAGGGTGAGCGAGGCATACGACCTCTATCAGCTCGGGCGGGCTCGGCTCCGCGAAGGCCTCGCCGCGCAGGCGACCGTTTCACTCGAGAAGGCGCGCCGTCTGGAGCCGGAGAAAGCCTCGATCCGCGAAGCGCTCGGGATCGCCTACTTCCGGATCACGAACTGGCCGGCGGCGGAGCGTGAGTTCCGGAAGGTGCTCGAGCTGTCACCCGTGGACGACTACGCCCACTATGCGCTGGGCAGGACTCTGATCCAGCAGGGGCGCAGCGCCGAGGGCGCCGCGCATCTCAAGCTGGCCCGCTTCCTGCAACCCCGTGAGCCGGGCGACCCCACTCTCGACGAGTCCGGCTGAGCAACTCTACGACTCGTCGAGGTCGGCGAGCAACGTCGCGTAGCGCCGGTACCTGCGCGTCGCCGCTCGGGTGAACTCGGCCGCGTACGCGCTCGCCGCTTCCTCGTCGAGCGAGCGCGCATAGGTCTCGCGGATATCGAGCAGCCGATCCGCGATTGCGTCGACGACGAGCTGGTAGTCGCCATACGCTTCTTCCGCCTCCTCCGCCGAAGCCGCATTCCAGGCCGCCTCCGCCTCGGTCGCCTCGGTGAGTAGCTCTGCGTCGTCGGAGGCGAAGAGGTCGAGCTGCCGCTCGACGAGCTCCTCGAAACGGCTGGGTCGCCTGAATCTCACGTCAGCTCCCCGTACAGCGCTGCGTGCGCAGCGGCAGCCTTCTCCCAGGTGAGAGCGGCCCGGGCGCGCTCGGTCCCCGCCCGAGCCGCCGCCAACGCATCTGGATCGTCGAGAAGCTCGCGCATGGCTGCCTTCAGGCCGTCGACGTCGCCGGGCGGCACCACCCGGCCTGCGCCGTAGCTGCCCACGAGCTCACCGAGCCCGCCCACGTCGTAGACGACAGCCGGGACGCCCGCGCCGATCGCCTGCAGCAGGGCGCCGGACTGGTCGAGCTCGGCTCGGTACGGAAATACGGCGATCGTGGCGGCTCCCAGCGCGCTGCCGAGCTCGTCGTCGCCGAGATAGCCGAGCCTCCATTCGGCGCGGTCGCCCGCAGCACGACGAAGGCCGTCGAGTGGGATGCGCGGGTCCCCGGCGACGAGCAGCCGTGCGCCGGGCACGTCGAGAACGGCCTCCACCGCGTCGGGTAGTCCCTTGTACGGGCGGATCACGCCCATGGCGAGAACGGTGCGGCCGTCGTCTGCGCGTACCGGCTCCGTGCGAAAGACGGGATGGGCGATGACCCGCAGCTTGGCGGCTGGCACGCCGAACTCGATCAACGTCCGGCGACCGCGCTCGCTGTGCGTGACGATCCGGTCGAAGCGCCGGAACAGGCGCTTCCAGGTGCGCGTGCGCCGCGCCGTTCGGCGGGGCAGCAGGTCGTGGGCAGTGAACACGAGGGGCTTCCGCGCACTCAGGAGCCACGCGTCGACCTCCGGGGCACCGACCCACTGCAGATGGAGGACGTCGCCCTCCGTCGCGGCGAGTCGCGCGAGCGCCCGTGGATGACCGAGCGCCCTTGCCGCAACCCTGCCGGGACCAGATCCGAATCGCGTCGCGAGGCCGTAGAGCCCGTCGTCGACGGTAAAGCCATCCGCGCCGGGGACGGGGCCGAAGCGGAAGCGCGAGGTGAGCAGGCGCACCTGTAGGCCCTGCCGGGCGAGCGCCGCGGCGAGCGCGTGGTCGTACGGCGGTGTGTAGGCAGGGGGGTCGGCGATCACGACGCGCATCGGCGCACCTACCCTAGAGGCTCCGAGGATGCCGATCGCACGACGACCGGAGCACGCGCCGCAACGTGTAGCGGCCTGGCCCGACGTTGCCCCGTGCGACGCCGACCAACGACCTGCGACGGGCAGAATGGACCCGTGAGCTGTCACGTCCCGGCACCGCCCGAGCAGGTCGAGGGATGACGTTCGGGGAGGCCCGGGCACAGTTCCCCGTGCTCGAGCGGATCGCCTATCTGAACGCCGGCACCTTCGGGCCCTTGTCGAGCCCGGTCGCCGCGGCCATGCAGGCAGAGGAGGAACGGGACTTCCGCGAAGGGCGTAGCGGCGTCCCGTACTTCCTCCGGATCATGGACCGCCGTGAGGAAGTGCGCGGCGCGGTTGCGAGGCTCGTGGGCGCCGAGCCGACGCAGGTCGCACTCACCTCGAGCACGACGGACGGCTGCAACATCGTCCTGGCGGGCCTCGGGCTCACGCCGGAGGACGAGATCGTGACGACCACGGACGAGCACTTCGGCCTGCTCGGGCCGCTCTCGGCCTCTGGCGCGCGCATCGTCGTCGTTGCACCCGAGCCGGAGGCGATCCGCGTTGCCGTGACGTCACGGACGAAGCTGCTGGCGCTCTCGCACGTCCTCTGGACCACCGGACGCGTGTTGCCCGTGGCAGAGTTGGGCGCCGAAACCGGGATCCCCGTGCTGGTCGACGGGGCGCAGTCGGTCGGTGCGATCCCGGTTGCAGCCGCGGGAATGGATTTCCTCACGATCTCCGGCCAGAAGTGGCTCTGCGGACCCGATTCGACAGGGGCTCTCGTCGTCCGAGCGCCCGCCCGGCTCAGGGTCGCTGCCCCGAGCTACTTCTCGCAGGCCGAGCACGAGCGCGACGGCTCGTTCGAACCTCGGCCCGGTGCTGCGCGCTTCGATTCCAACTGGTGGTCTCCCGCCGCCCTCGCCGGGATGCTGGCGGCGCTCGGAGCACGGCCGTCATGGGCGTTCGAGCATGCCGCCGCTATGGCCGAGCGCTGCCGATCGCTGCTCGCCGCCCGCGTCGAGGTGGTGACGCCGGTCGAGCCGTCGACGCTCGTTGCGTTTCGCGCCGAGGGCGATGCCGCCGAGCTCGTCGCAGCCCTCTACGACCGGGGTGTCCACGTACGGGAGATCCCGGGCACCGGGCTCGTTCGGGTCTCGTGCGGCTGGTGGACCTCGGACGGCGATCTCGACCGGCTGCTGCAGGCGTTGACCCCGTGAGCAGCCGGGGCTCGTGTCCATGCGGCATGGTGCGATTCCAGGTCGACGGTCCGGTGCGGGACGTGATCGTGTGCCACTGCCAAGCCTGCAGGGAGGCGACCGGCGCCGCCTGGCCCGCCTCGGCGGCACGCAGGGGCGATCTCACGATCGAGGATGAGGCCGCTCTCAGCTGGGAGATGGCCCGTGTCTCGCAGCATGGGGCCAGCCGAGGCCGGTGTCGCGGCTGCGGCATGACCGTGTTCTGGGATGCGCCGGGGCGCGAGACCGTGTCGTTCGCGGCGGCGACGCTCTCGGGCGACGGGCCGGATCTTGCCGTGGCCGCCCACATCTGGGTCCCGGCCGAGGAACGCGCTGCCCTGCTCGAGCTCGGGCTGCCGGTCGTCGAGGCAGGATTGCCGGCGTCCGTCGTGGTGGCGTGGCGCGAGGACGAAACCCCGGCAGGCGAAGAGGGCCGGAGGATCTAGCCGGGCGCGCCGGTGCCCGCGGGCAGCCCCAGCCGCTCGGCGATGGGCTGGAGCGCGGCCACGACATTCGCGATGTGCCTGTCGAGTTCGAGGCCGAGGAGCTCGGCGCCCGCATAGACCTCGTCGCGGTGCACACCGGCCGCGAACGACGGCTGCTTCAGCTTCTTGCGCACCGACTTCGGCTCGAGCCCCTCGAGACCCGTCGGGCGGACGAGACCGCATGCATGGACGAACCCGGACAGCTCGTCACAGGCGAACAGCGTCTTCTCGAGCAGGGTCTCCCGGGCGAGCTCCAGATGCTCTGCATGTGAGAGGACTGCGCGGATCAGCACCTCGGGGTAGCCCTCCTCCCGAAGGATCGGAGCTCCGTCCTGGGGATGCTTCTCGAGCGTGGGGTGAATCTCGTAGTCGAAGTCGTGCAGGAGCGCTGTACAGCCCCACAACTCCTCGTCCTCCCCGAAGTCCCGCGCGTACCAGCGCGTGGACGCTTCGACCGCGAGCGCGTGCCGCAAGAGGGACTCACTCTTCGTGTATCGCGTGAGGGTTGCCCACGCGATGTCTCGGGTCACGTCCACGGCACGGGTACGATAGCGCCCGCCTCATGCAGTCGTTCGTCATCCAAGGCGGTCGCCCGCTCTCCGGCACGATCCGAGCGTCCGGCAACAAGAACGGCGCCCTGCCGATCCTCGCTGCGACCGTGCTCGCCTCCGAAGAGGTGCTGCTGTCGAACCTGCCTCGGATCCGTGACGTCGAGATCATGGTCGAGTTGCTCGCCGATCTCGGGGCCGACGCGACCTGGACCGGACCGAACGAGGTGCGGGTCGACAGCTCCGGTGTCGCCAAGACCGAACTCGACCCCGAACTGTGCCGTGAGATCCGCGCGTCGTTCCTGCTCGCGGGCCCGCTGCTGGCCCGCTTCGGCCGTGCCGTGGTGCCGCCGCCGGGCGGCGACGTGATCGGCCGGAGGCGGCTCGACACCCACATCCACGCGTTCGCCGAGCTCGGGGTGCAGGTCGACCTCAACGGGGCCTACGACCTGCGCACGGACGGGCTCGTGGGCAAGCGCATGTACCTCGACGAGGCATCCGTGATGGGCACCGAGAACGCGATCATGGCCGCCGTCCTCGCCAAGGGCGAGACGATCGTCGGGCACGCCGCCTGCGAGCCACACATCCAGGATCTCTGCCGCTTTCTCGTCGCGCTCGGTGCCCGGATCGATGGGATCGGCTCGAACGTGCTGCGGATCGAGGGCGTCGACCGCCTCGGCGGGACGACCTACCGCCTCGGGCCCGAGCACGTCGAGGTCGCGAGCTTCGCGGCGCTCGCAGCGGTCACGGGAGGCGACCTCACGATCGAGGATGTCGAGCCCGACGACCTGATCTCGATCATCCCGGCGTTCCGCAAGCTCGGGATCGAGTTCGAGGTGGGGGAGACGACCCTCCGTGTTCCGCCCGGCCAGGAGCTCGCAGTCGTCGACGACCTCGGCGGCCAGATCCCGAAGATCGAGAGCGGCATCTGGCCTGCCTTCCCGGCCGACCTGACGTCGATCGCCGTCGTCGCCGCCACGCAGGCGAGGGGCACCGTGCTCGTGTTCGAGAAGATGTTCGAGAGCCGCCTGTTCTTCGTCGACAAGCTCGTCTCGATGGGCGCACGGATCATCCTGTGCGACCCGCACCGCGCCGTGGTCACCGGCCCCGCCAGGCTCGTGGGGCAGCGCCTCGAGAGCCCCGACATCCGCGCCGGCATGGCGATGGTGATCGCCGCTCTCTGCGCCGACGGAGAGTCCTCGATCGGGAACATCCGCCAGATCGATCGCGGCTACGAGCGCATCGACGAGCGCTTGCGAGCGCTCGGGGCGGACATCGAGCGCGGCGAGCTGTGAGCGGCGCCAGGCTCGCACTCGGGAAGGGGCTCGCGAACGTCGCCACGGGCGTGCCGCTGCTGGACCACCTGCTGGTCGAGCTCGCTGCAGCCGGACGCTTCGATCTCTCGCTCGAGATCGATCCGGACGCTCCGCTCGCAGAGGTCGAAGCAGCCGGGTCGGCGATCGGCAACGCGCTCGCGCCGCTTCTGCGCGAGCGTGCCCACGGGAGCGGCGTGATGCTGTCCGCCGAGGCCCTCGCGATGGTGATCGTGGAGGCGTCCTCGGAGCCGCTCGTAGCATCGAACGCCGATCTGACGGGTGCCGGTGGCCTCGGCACCGACCTCGCCGCCCGGTTCCTCGCCTCGCTCACCGACGCAGCGGGATTGACGCTGCACGTGCGCCTGATCGAGGGCGAGGACACCGACCACGTGCTCGAGGCGATCTTCAAGGCACTGGGCGTCGCATTGGGCCAGGCGGCCCGCGGCGCGACCGACGAATAGGAGGACGACGTGGAAAAGATCGTGATTCGCACCGAGAATGCCCCGGCACCGTTCCAGGGGGCCCCGTACAACCAGGCGATCCGCGTCGGCGAGCTGGTCTTCGTCGCGGGCCAGCTCGGCCTCAAGCCGGGCGATACGGCCGTTGAGGGCGATATCGCCGTCCAGACCGAGCAGGCGCTGCGGAACCTCGCGGCGATCCTCGCCGAGGCCGGCAGCTCGCTCGAGAATCTCGTCAAGACGAGCGTCTTCCTCCAGGATCTCGGCGACTTCGCTGCGATGAACGAGGTGTACGCGCTGCACGTCGGCGACCGTCCCCCGGCGCGCTCCACGTTCGAGGTCGCCAAGCTGCCCTCGGGCGCTCTCGTCGAGATCGAGGCCGTCGCGCACGTGTGAGCACGAGCGACCGATGCCGACCGAGATCCGCTCCTACATTCGCTCCCTCGGCATCGATGCGTACGTCGTCGGCGGAGCAGTCCGGGATGAGCTCCTCGGCATCCCACACCGGGACGAGGACTTCCTCGTGCCCGGCGTCGATCAGGCAGGGCTGCGCGCGCTGCTCGAGCCGCACGGCCGGGTCGAGGACATGGAGGTGCACGGCCAGCTCGTCGGCGTCCGGCTCCACCCGCGCGACAGAGCGGTACGGGCACTGGCGCCTGCGGGCATCGAGCTGACACCACCGCGCGCCGAACGGTCGACCGGGCCAGGGCACCGCGACTTCGCGATCGTCAGCGGCGCCTCGATCGAGCTCGAAGAGGACATGGCACGGCGCGACTTCACGATCAACGCGATGGCGATCCGGCTCGAGGACGGCACCCTCGTCGACCCCTTCGACGGCGTCGACGACCTGGCCCGGCGCGAGCTCCGCACCGTTGCTCCCACGAGCTTCGAGGACGATCCGCTCAGGATCGTGCGTGCCCTCAGGCTCGTCTCACAGCTCGACTTCGACCTCACGTCCGACACCGAGCGGCAGATGCGGGCCTGCGCGCCCGGGATCGCCCACGTCTCGGCCGAGCGGATCGGCGGCGGCATCAAGGCCGACGGGCAGGGCGAGCTTTCCAAGCTCCTGCTCGGAGCCAAGCCCGCGCGCGCGTTGTTGCTTGCTCGGGACACGGGCGCGCTCACCTGGGTGATCCCGGAATTCGCCGAGGCAGTCGGGTACGCGCTCGACTCGGACCGCCAGCCGCTGCCGCTCGAGGAGCATCTGTTCGCCGTCGTCCAGCACGCTGCCGACGACGGTGCCGCGCTCGAAGTCAGGCTCGCCTGCCTGCTCCACGATCTGGGCAAGCCGGCCGCGGCTGCCGACGGCTCCCCGCACGCCGAGGTGGGGGCGAAGCTCGCCGGCCGGATTCTCGACCGGCTCCGCTATCCGACGAGGGTGCGACATCACGTCGTCCGGCTCGTCGCGGCCCATGCGTTCCGCCTCGACGAACCTCCGGACGAGCGGCTCGCACGGCGGTTTCTCGGCGAGCACGGCGACGGGCTGGCCCTCGATCTCCTCCAGCACAAGGCGGCGGACCTGGCGGCCAAGCGCGCCTCTGCACGCGAGCTGGAGCACCTGAGCCTGCTCCGGCGCCTCGTGGAGGAGGGCCGGTCACAGCCGCACCGACTCGTCGACCTCGAGGTCACGGGCGACGACCTGCGGCAGATCGGCTTCGCCGAAGGCCCCGAGCTCGGCCGGGTACTGCAACTCTTGCTCGCCGAGGTGATCGACGATCCCGAGCGCAACACCCGACCGTGGCTGCTCGAGCGCGCTGCGCTGGAGCTTTCGTGAACGCCGCGTCCATCCGCGAGGCCTACGAGGCCGTTCGGGCAGAGGCGGGACCTGCGGTCACCGTCGTTGCGGCGACCAAGTACGTCGCCGCCGGCGAGATGGCCGTGCTCGCCGAGGCCGGCGTCGATGTCGTCGGGGAGAACCGGGCACAGGATCTGCAGCGCAAGCACGAGCTCGTCGGCGATCGTTTTCGCTGGCACTTCATCGGGGCGCTGCAGTCGAACAAGGCCCGGGTTGTGAACGAGCTCTGCGAGCTGGTGCACGCAGTCGACACCGATTCGGCTGCCCGGCGGCTCACGATTCCTTGGCTGCTCGAGGTCAACCTCGCGGGCGAGGAGTCGAAGAGCGGCGTCGGCGAGGCGGAGATCGAGGTCTATCGCGAGCGCTATCCGCTCATGTGCGGGTTGATGACGATGCCGCCGTTCGCCGATGACGCCGAAGCAAGCAGGCCGACGTTCCGCCGACTCGCCGGCCTCGCCCGCGACCACGGCGTGGCGCAGCTCTCCATGGGTACCTCGCAGGACTGGCAGGTCGCGGTGGAGGAGGGCGCCACGCTGATCCGCGTCGGTAGCACGCTGTTTCGTCGCTGAAGTCCGACAGCTGGGATACCATCGGCCCGTCATGGGCTTCTCGGACGTCTGGAATCGTACGCTCGTCTACTTCGGCATCGCCGAGGACGAGGAATGGGACGAGGACGGGCTCGAGACGCAGGAGGAGCTCGAGCGCGAGTACCGCTCACGCTCGACGCGGCAGAACGTGAGGCGATTGCCACGCCGCCGGGAGCACGAGGGTTGGACGGACGAGAGCTCGAGCTTCGAGGCGACGCCCGTCGCCGCAGTCGCCTCCACCCGGTCGTCGCGGCCGACGCGGCTGCGGGCGGCCGAGTCCGGCAAGGCGAGCGTCCACCTCGTGCTGCCGCGGAGCTTCAACGACGCTCAGCAGATCGCCGACAAGTTCAAGGACTCCGTGCCGGTGATCCTCAACCTGCAGAGCGCCGACAACGAGCTCTCGAAGCGGCTGATCGACTTTGCGAGCGGCCTCACCTACGCCCTGAACGGCAGCATGCAGCGCGTCGCCGACAAGGTCTTCCTGTTGACGCCGCGCAACGTCGAGGTGTCGGCAGAGGAGCGCGCCCGCATGCTGGACAAGGGCGGCTTCTTCAACCAGGCCTAGCATTTCGCGTCACGCGCCGCGCACACAGCGGCCCCCGCGCGCCCGACCGCCGGAGGGATCCGCCGGCCGGTGCCGAAAGCCGACACCGTGGGCTCCGCCGACGTTCTTTTCGTGCTTGCCGACACGGCCACGTCCGTGCAGCGGTTCGTCTCCGTGTTCTTCCAGGTCTACATCCTGCTGATCCTCGCGTACGTGATCACCTCCTGGATCCGGATGCCGTACTCGCTCCACCGGGTGCAGCGATTCCTCGACGACGTGTGCGAGCCCTACATCCGCATCTTTCGTCGCCTGCTACCGTCGCTCGGCCCGCTCGACCTGTCGCCGATCGTCGCAATCTTCACGCTCATCATCGTCCAGCGAATCCTGGATACCCTGATCGGGCGCCTGCTCTAGCGTAAGGAGGGACGTCGTGGCACTTACACCCGTCGAAATCCGGCACATCGAGCTCAAGCGTGGCCTGTTCGGGTACCGCAAGGCTCCTGTGCACCGCATGATGGACGACATCGCAGACAGCTTCGAAACGGTCTGGCGTGAGCGCTCGCAGCTCGTGGAACGTGTCGAAGAGCTCGAGACCGAGGTCGCCAGGCACGTCGAGTTGGAGGGATTGCTTCGCTCCACGCTCGTGTCCGCCGAGCGCGCCTCGCAGGATCTGAAGGAGGCAGCTCGTCGCGAGGCCGACACGATCGTGACCGAGGCGAACGCCGAGGCGCGCAAGGTGATGCGGGACGCGATCACCGAGAAAGAGCAGCTCATGGGCGACGTCCGCCGCGTGCAGGCGATGCTCCGGACCGCGCTCGCCGTCGTCGACGACACCGCCACGGCTACCGGTGCGCCCGTCGTCGCAGATGACGGCGAGAGCGGCGTCAAAGCCGAGCAGGAGCGCAAGTCGGACGCCCTGGCGTGGTCGCGCGGGACGCAGGCGGTGTCACCCGCCCTGCCGTCCGTTCACGAGGAGTCCGACGGAATGCGCAAGCTCGCCGGCTAACGCCATCTATCCTTGGGGGATGGAGCGCCCCGCCATCCGCCTCGATCTCCGTATCTCACCCGGTTCCGGCCGCTCGGCCGTCGTCGGTCGACACGGCGGCGCGTGGAAGCTCCGCGTCGGAGCGCCACCCGAGCGCGGCCGCGCCAATGCATCCGTCGTCGATCTGCTCGCAGAATCGTTGAAGCTGCGACGATCCGACGTGCGCATCGTCGGCGGCGCAGTCTCCCGGGACAAGGTCGTGGAGATCGCCGGGCTCACACGTGAAGAGGCGGAGCGCCGCCTCGCCTCTGCTCAGAAAGGAACCTCATGACCATCGACCTCACCGTTCGCCGTGCAGAACTGCTCGAGCTCCGTGAGCGCATCCTCCGCGCCGCCACGGACCTGGCGGCAGACGACGTGGGCGTGGGTGAGATCAACTCGGCCACCGGCGACCAGCACATCGCCGACCACGCCACCGACCTCGTCGACATCGAGCTCGACCAGTCGTTGGGCGAGAACGCCGAGAACGTGGTCGCCGAGATCGACGTGGCGCTCGAGCGGATCGACGGCGGCACCTACGAGTCCTGTGCCGTCTGCGGTAACCCGATCGGCGAGGAGCGGCTCGAGGCGGTCCCGTACGCAACCTTGTGCCTGGACGACAAGCGCCGCCAGGAGACCATCGGTTGAGCGAGCCCGCCCGCAGCGAGCGGCCACGTCACGTCGACGTCCGCGTCGGCTCGGCGACCAACGCCCTGCAGCCGATCTCGAGTGCTGAGCGTCCCCTCGGGGCCGGGCTCTCACAGTGGGTCGCGCTCGGCATCATCGCCGGCACGGCTGTTGGTGCCGACCAGCTGACGAAGGCGATCGTCTCGGCTCGGCTTCCGCTCGGCGACGCCGTCGCGGCGATCGGGCCCTTCAGCATCCATCACGTCCAGAACTCGGGGATCGCGTTCGGCCTCTTCGCCGACTCGACGACCGCGGTCATCGCTCTCACGACTGCGGCCGTGGCGGCGATGCTCGTCTTCTTCAGCCGCACCGCTCAGCGGCATCCGCTGCTTCCGATCGCGCTCGGCTTCGTGATCGGCGGCAGCATCGCGAACCTGATCGACCGAGTGCGCCTCGGCCACGTGACCGACTTCCTCGATTTCGCCTACTGGCCGGCGTTCAACCTCGCCGACACCTTCATCGTCGTCGGCGTGGGGCTGCTGTTCGCGTCTTTCGTGGCGTCCGACCGAACGAGCCCACGCCTTGGCACTGCTCCGCTTTCGCGCTCCTGAAGCGCAGGCGGGCGCTCGGCTCGACCGCGTCCTCGCTCTCCGCGGCGAGATCGAGTCGCGGGCGCTGGCAGAGCGGCTGATCGCGACCGGCGCGGTCCGCGTCGACGGAGAGTCGCGCCCGAAGAGCTTCAGGCTCGTGGGCGGCGAGGAGATCACGGCGGAGATCCCGGAGCAGGCATCGCTGGCACCAGAGGAGTTGGCGATCCCGATCGTCTGGGAGGACGAGCACCTGCTCGTCGTGGACAAGCCCCACGGAATGGTGGTGCATCCCGCCGGCTCGACGAGAACCGGGACCCTCGTGCAGGGACTCCTCGACCATGGCGCGGAGGGAGGAGACGACGACGACCGCCCGGGTATCGTGCACCGACTCGATCGCGACACCTCGGGGCTGCTCGTGGTGGCGCGATCGGACGAGGCCTTCGAGCTGCTGCAGGAGCTGATCCGGGCGCGCAAGCTCGAGCGAACGTACGCCGCGCTCGTCCGTGGCGCTCCACAGTCGGCCTCGGGGCGGATCGAGGCACCGATCGGGCGCGACCGTAGGGACAGGACGCGCCATTCGCTCGACACACCGACTCCGCGCGAGGCCGTGACGTGGTTCGACGTCCGGGAGACGATGGCTCGACATGCCCTCCTCGACGTACGGCTGGAGACGGGACGGACACACCAGATCCGCGTCCACCTGGAGGCGATCGGCCTGCCCGTGAGTGGCGATCCGGTCTACGGGGCAGCCGGGGATCTCGGCCTCGAGCGCCAGTTCCTCCATGCCCGGCTGCTGCGGTTCACCCACCCGCTCACGGCCGCCGAGATCGAAGTCTCGTCCGCGCTGCCGGACGATCTGGCAGCGGCGCTCGATCGCGCCCGCGCCTGACTCGCCGACGCCTGGCGGCGGCGTCCGTCCGGTACCATCCACGGCCAACGTTCCGTCTACCCGGCGATCAGCGCCCGGGCGGTGGTGCCGCGGCTTCGCGATCGGAGCCCGGTTCCGTCCCGGCCCGTCGGAGCATCACAACCCAAACCACCGAGAAAGGGGCTGGTCCCGTTGGCAGTCGTCTCCATGAAGGAGCTACTGGAGGCTGGAGTTCATTTCGGCCACCAGACCCGCCGCTGGAACCCGAAGATGAAGCGATTCATCTTCACGGAACGCGGCGGCATCTACATCATCGACCTGCAGCAGACGCAGCAGCTCGTCGAGGAAGCGTACGAATTCGCGCGCAACATCGCCGAGCGCGGCGGCACGATCTTGTTCGTCGGCACCAAGAAGCAGGCACAGGACGCTGTCCGCTCCGAAGCGAGCCGGGTCGGGATGCCGTTCGTCGCTAACCGCTGGCTCGGCGGTCTGCTCACCAACTGGCGCACGATCTCCGATCGGATCGCCTACCTGCACGACCTGAGGCGGCTCAAGAACGACGGCCAGCTGGCCCTGCTGCCGGCCAAGGAGCGCATCACGATGGAGGCCGAGCTGGAGAAGCTGGAGGCCAACCTCGGTGGCGTGGCGGATATGAAGCGCCAGCCCGACGCGATCTTCATCGTCGATCTCAAGAAGGAGGCGCTCGCCGTCCGCGAGGCCCAGCGCCTTCACCTGCCGGTGATCGCGATCGTCGACACGAACTGCGATCCCGACGAGGCCCAGTTCGTGATTCCGGGGAACGACGACGCAATCCGCTCTTGCTCGCTCGTCATCCGCGCGCTCGCCGACGGGATCGCGGCCGGCCAGAGCAAGGTCTCCGCGAAGGACTTCGCTGCCAAGGAGGCAGCCGAGGCAGCAGCGGCAGAGGCCGCGAAGGCCGAGGCAGAGGCCGCGACAGCCGCCGCAGAGCCCGCGACGGCCGAGCCGGAAGCCCCCGCCGCGCCGGCCGGTGAAGCTCCGGCCGAGGAGAGTGCTCCTGTAACGCCCGGCGCGATCGACGAGCTCGGAGGCGTCAGCCCCGTCTTCGCCGAGAAGCTACGAGGTGCCGGGGTGGACTCCGCCGACGTCTTGCTCGAGCGCGGCACGACAGCCGAAGGGCGCGCCGAATTGGTCGAGCAGACCGGGATCGACGCGGCGCGCGTCCTACGCTGGGTCAGCCACGCCGACCTGATGCGGGTCACGGGCGTCGGCCCTCAGGTGGCAGAGCTCCTCGAGGCAGCAGGGGTGGATTCGGTTCCCGAGCTCGCACAGCGCAACGTGGGGAGTCTCGTAACCGCGCTCACCGAGACGAACGAGGCCCGCAGCCTCGTCGCCGCGGTCCCGAGCGCGGGCGACGTGACCGAGTGGATCGAGCAGGCGAAGGCGCTTCCGCGCCTCGTCGCTCAGTGAGAGGAGAGAGCGTGACCGAAATCAGTGCTGGCCTCGTCAAGGAGCTCCGTGAGCTCACCGGCGCGGGCATGATGGATTGCAAGCGGGCCCTGCAGGAGACGGACGGCGATCTCGAGGCCGCCCGCACCCTGCTGCGCGAGAAGGGCATGGCTCAGGCCGGCAAGCGCGCAGATCGGGCCACCACCGAGGGCCTCGTCGGCACGATCGTCGAGGACGGTGTCGGCACCATCGTGGGCGTCGGCTGCGAGACCGAGCCGGTCTCGAAGAACGACGAGTTCCAGGCGTTCGCGGAGCGTGTGCTACGCGCGGTCCACGAGAGCGGTGAGGAGGCCGTGGCCTCCTTCGACGAGGAGCGGATGGAATTGATGGGCAAGCTGGGCGAGAACATCGTCGTCGCCGGCACCGCCCGCTACAACGACGGCGGTACGATCGCCGCCTACGTGCATCCGCCCGCGAACAAGATCGGCGTGCTCGTCGACCTCGAGGGCGGCGACGCCGCGCTCGCCCGGCAGCTTGCGATGCACATCTCGTTTGCAGCACCCGAGTGGGCTACCCGGGACGAGATCCCGGCCGAGGCGATCGAGGCCGAGCGGCAGGTCTATCTCAACTCGGAGGAAGTGCTCTCGAAGCCGGAGGCCGCACGTGAGAAGATCGTCGACGGCATGCTCGGCAAGCGCTACTACGCGGCGTCACCCGGTGGCGTCCTCGTCGATCAGGCCTGGATCCACGACCAGTCTCAGTCGGTCGGGGCGGCTCTCGCCGCGGCGGGCGCCAAGCTGAAGGGCTTCAAGCGCGTCTCGGTCGCAGGGTCGTGAGCGCCCGGCCCGATGATGCCGTTCGGCCGTCGCTCGCAGCCGACGACCCGCAGCCGTTTCGACGCATCCTGCTGAAGCTGTCCGGCGAGAGCCTGATGGGCGAGCGGGAGTACGGGGTCGATCCGCACACCGTCTCGGCGATCGCGCGTGAGGTCGTCGACGTCCGGGAGCAGGGCACGGAGCTCGCGATCGTCGTCGGCGGCGGCAACTTCTACCGGGGCATGGCCGCCGCCGCGGAGGGGATGGACCGGGCGACGGCGGACTACGCGGGGATGCTGGCGACCTTGCTGAACGCGTTGGCGCTGCAGGACGCCCTCGAGAAGCTCGGCGTGCAAACGCGCGTGCAGTCGGCGATCGCGGTCTCCGAGGTTGCAGAGCCGTACATCCGCAGGCGTGCGATGCGCCACCTCGAGAAGGGCCGCGTCGTGCTCTTCGCCGCCGGCACCGGCAATCCGTTCTTCACCACCGACACGGCGGCGGCGCTACGAGCGCTGGAGATCGGCGCCGAGGCGATCCTGATGGCCAAGAACGGCGTCGAGGGCGTGTACGACGGCGACCCGCGCACCGACCCGACCGCTCGCCTCCTGCCCGAGCTCACGCACCTGGAGGCGATCGAGCGGGGCCTGAAGGTGATGGACACGACCGCACTATCGCTTTGCATGGACAACCGCGTACCGATCTATGTCTTCGAGCTCGCGGACGGGAACATCGTCCGCGCCGCCTCGGGGGAGCGGATCGGCACCATCGTGACGACGCCGAAGGAGGCCTGAGATGACGGCAATCGAGGACTTTCTGACCGACTGCGAGTTGCGGATGCACAAGTCGATCGACGCGACCCGCACGGAGTTCAATACCGTCCGCACAGGACGCGCCTCGGCGGCGCTGCTCGACCGGATCACGATCGACTACTACGGCACGCCGACACCGCTCAGCAACATGGCCACGATCTCCGCGCCGGAAGCACGGCTCCTTTCGATCCAGCCGTACGACGGATCGCAGATCAAGGCGATCGAGAAGGCGATCCTGGAGTCGGACCTGGGCCTGTCGCCGAACAACGACGGCAAGGTCATCCGGCTGCCGCTGCCGTCACTGACCGAGGAGCGGCGCAAGGAGCTCGTCAAGGTGGTGCGCCGGTACGCCGAGGATGGGAAGATCGCGATCCGCAACATCCGCCGCGACGTGATGAAGCACCTCGAGGAGCTCGTCAAGAACGGCGACGTCGGCGACGACGAGGAGCGCAGGGCGGAGGCCCAGGTGCAGAAGCTGACCGACGACAGCGTGGGGACGCTCGACGACATCCTGAAGCACAAGGAAGCCGAGATCATGGAGGTGTAGGAGCGCTCCTCCGAGCCTCCTTCTCACCGTGAGCACGGCAGCCAAGAACGATGCTGCACCGACGTCGGCGGCTGCCCCGTCCGCTCGCACGGTTGCGATCATCATGGACGGCAACGGCCGTTGGGCGGCTGCCCAGGGCCTTCCGGTCGAGGCGGGGCATCGGGAGGGCACGCGCGCTCTGCGGCGCACCGTCGAGGCTGCGATCGACTTCGGCGTGACGACGCTCGTGGTGTACGCGTTCTCGACGGAGAACTGGTCGCGCCCGCCGGACGAGGTGGCCGCGCTGATGGAGATCCTCGGTGACACGATCGACCGGGAGCTTCCGGATCTGGCCAAACAAGGCGTGCGGACCCGGTTCCTGGGCCGGCGCGACCGCGTTCCCGACGAGCTCAGGGAGAGTATGGGCGAGCTCGAACGCTCGACCGCCGCTCTCGACACGCTGGCGCTCTGGATCGCGTTCGACTACGGCGGCCGCGCGGAGCTCGTGGAGGCCGCCCGTCGCTGCATCGAGGACGGTCTTCGTGCCGGCGAGATCGACGAGGCAGCGGTCGCGGCGCGGCTCTATGCGCCCGACCTGCCCGACATCGACCTCCTGATCCGCACCTCGGGCGAGTTCCGGATCTCGAATTTCATGCTCTGGGAGACGGCATACGCGGAGTTCGTCTTCACCGACACGCTGTGGCCCGACTTCGGCGCCGACGACCTTCGCTCCGCACTCGACGTCTTCGGCTCCCGCGAGCGGAGGTTCGGAGGCAGGTGAGCCCGTTCTGGTCGCGGATCGTGCTCTCGGTGGTGCTCCTTCCGGTGGTGCTCGGCGTGGTCTGGGCCGGCGGCTGGTGGCTGTTCTCGGCTGCGCTGATCGGCGGCGTGCTGGCGCTGCACGAGCTCTACACGATCGGCCGGGCGTTGCGCCCGCTCGTCCTCGGCGGCTTCGTGGGGCTGCTCCTGACGCTGCTCGGGACGGAGCTCGGCGGGGTGACGTGGCTGGTGGGAGGGATCTTCGCGACGATCCTGATCGCGTTCGTGGTCTTCGGCTTCTCGGACGCTCGGCCCTCGGCGACCGCGGCCATCTCGCTGACGGTGCTCGGGGTCGTCTGGGTCGGCGGTGGGCTCGCCACGATCATGCTCCTGCGCGCGATCCCCGGTGACGGGCGCCTCGTCAGCTTCACCGTCCTGATCGCCGTTTTCGCCGACGACTCCGCCGCATACTTCGTCGGCAGGACGATCGGACGCCACAAGATGGCACCGCGCATCTCGCCCGGGAAGTCGTGGGAGGGCTTCGTCGCAGGCACCGTCGCCGCGATGGCGGTCGCCTTCTTCGCGATGTACGACCAGGGCTACGTCGGCAACCTGGGGGCGCTCGCGCTCGGAGCCACGATCGCGATCGCGTCGACACTCGGGGACTTGTTCGAGTCTGCGATCAAGCGTGACCTCGGCGTCAAGGACTCCGGTCGCCTGCTCGCCGGCCACGGAGGCGTGCTCGACCGCATCGACTCGATCGTCTGGACAGGCCCTGCCGCCCTCTACCTGGTCCTCGCGCTTACCTGAGACACGCGGTCTCAGGCACCCTGATCCCATGCAACGCGTTGCGCTCCTCGGTGCCACCGGATCGATCGGCCGCCAGGCCCTCGAGATCGTGGCCCAATCCGACGACCTCGAGCTCTGTGCGTTGATGTCCGGATCGGCGCCGCTCGACGAACTGGCGGCCGCGCACGGCGTGGAGCATTCGAGCGTCGGGGGCTCGGCGGTCGACCTGCTCGAGGCAAGCGACCCCGACATCGTGCTCAACGCGATCGTCGGCTTCGCCGGGGTCGAGGCGACCCTGTGGGCGCTCGAGAACGGCGTCACGCTGGCGCTCGCGAACAAGGAGAGCCTCGTCGCTGCCGGCGGCCTCGCCGTCGATGCGCACCGCAGAGGGGGCGGGCTCCTGCTTCCGGTCGACAGCGAGCACTCTGCACTCTTCCAGTGCCTCGAGGGCCGGGATCCCGCCACCGTAGCCTCCCTGGTGCTGACCGCCTCGGGTGGTCCCTTCCGGGGCCGATCGCGAGCCGAGCTGGAGCAGGTGACGATCGCCGACGCTCTCGCGCATCCGACCTGGTCGATGGGGCCCAAGATCAGCGTCGACTCCGCCACCCTTGCGAACAAAGGTCTCGAGGTGATCGAGGCGCACTGGCTCTTCGGAGTCCCGTACTCGGCGATCGAGGTCGTCGTCCATCCCGCCTCCGTCGTCCACGCGCTCGTCCGCTTTCGCGACGGCGCCCTGATCGCCCACCTGGGCCGGCCGGACATGCGCGTGCCGATCTCGTTCGCGCTCACCTACCCGGACCGCGCCGACGTCGCTGCGGCACCACTCGACCTGGCGGCAGGCCTCGAGCTCGGCTTCGAGGCCGTCGACGAGACGACATTCCCGCTGCTGCCGCTCGCCCGCGCCGCAGGCGAGCGCGGGGGGACGTTTCCCTGCGCCTACAACGCGGCGAACGAGGTTGCGGTGGCAGCTTTCCTGGCCGGGCGGATCGGCTTCACCGAGATAGCCGAGACCGTCTCCCGCGTGCTCGACCAAGTCGACGGCGCCCCGGCTCGAGACGTCGAAGATCTCGTTGCAGCCGACGCCGATGCGAGACGCGCGGCGGAGGGAAGGTTGGTGGCAGCGTGACAATCCTCGTCGCCATCCTCGGCCTCGGCGCGCTTGTCTTCGTCCACGAGCTCGGGCACTTCCTCGCCTCGCTCGCGCTGAACATGTCGCCACGCAAGTTCTACGTCGGCTTCCCACCGGCCGCCGTCAAGCGCACCTGGAACGGGATCGAATACGGAATCGGGATGATCCCGCTCGGAGGCTTCGTGAAGATCCCGGGGATGCACCGACCGGCACCGGCTGACGTCGATACGGCGTTCGACCGCGCCACCGACGAGGCGCCCGAGCTAGGAGACGCCGCCGACGGCCTGCGCGTAGCGCTCGAGGCCGGCGATCACGACGGTGCCCGTTCCTCCCTCGCCATCCTGGCGGGTCTCGTCGAGGAAGCGGCGCTTTCGGCGCAGGCCGCCGACGCTGCCGAAAAAGGTGTCACCGACATAGGGGACGCGCTCGGCCCGGACGCGTACTGGCGAGCCAAGACGTGGAAGCGCGTCGCCGTCATCTTCGCCGGCCCGGCGGCGAACATCGTGCTCGCCTTCTTCCTCTTCATGGGGCTTTACATGACGGCTGGCGGCAAGGCCACGACGACCGTCGACAGCGTCCGCGACGGCAGCGCCGCGGTCGCGCTCGGCCTCCGCTCGGGTGACAGGATCGCCTCGATCGACGATGCCCCGATGACCGGGGAGACGATCTCCCGCACCATCTCCGAATCGCAGGGACGTCCGCTGACGCTCGTCGTCGTGCGCGACGGCGTCCGGGTCAACCTCGGCCCCGGAGCAGCGGAGAAGGACGGAGGCGTCTACCGACTCGGCTTCGTGCTCAGGGGCTCCGGACTCTCGGCGCCCGCTGCGGCGGAGGAGTCGGCGCGGTTCACCGGGTTGATCACCAAGGAGATCGTGGCGACCCTCGGCAATCTCGTCACCGGCGAAGGGAGCGAGAACATCTCGAGCCCCGTCGGGATCGTGCAGGGCTCGTCCGACGCGGCGAAACAAGGGACGGACAACTTCCTCTGGGTGCTCGCTCTGATCTCCCTCTCGATTGCACTGCTCAACCTGCTTCCCTTTCTTCCCCTCGACGGGGGCCACATCGCCTTCGCAGTCGCCGAAGGAGTGCGTGGCAGGGCCGTCAGGCGTGAAATCTACGAACGGGTGTCGATCGTCGGGATCGCGCTCGTGCTGCTTCTCTTCGTGGTCGGCCTGACGAACGACATCGGGCGACTCTCCTAATCGTCGCTTCGGCTCCGGCCGACCCGCGCGAACGGATCCGGCAGCGTCAGCGCCGTCGCCAGCCTGCGTGTGTACTCGCCGCGCGTGATCTCGATCGCCCCGAGCGACAGCAGGTGAGGCGTCGCCCACTGCGCATCGACGAGCCGCGCACCACCGGCGGCTCCGAGATACTCGATCAACGCCAGCAACGCGGCCTTGGAGGCGTCGCGGCGGTGGTGGAACATCGACTCCGCCGCGAACAGGCCGCCGAGCGCGACCCCGTAGAGCCCACCCGCGAGCCCATCGTCGTCCCAGGCTTCCACGGAATGCGCACAGCCTGCCTCGTGCAACCGCGTGTACGCCGAGACGAACCCAGCGTCGATCCAGCCGTGTGGGCGCGCCGGATCGGCGCACGCCGTGATCACGCTCTCGAACGCGGTGTCGAACGCGATCTCGTAGCCGCGCGCCGCGCGCCGTAGCGAACGGGAGGGCCGAAACCCCTCCACCGGGAACACGGCCCTCCGCAACGGCGACCACCAGACCACGTCTCCTTCGACGGGCATCGGGAAGAGACCAGCCCGATAGGCCGCCACGAGGGTGCCGGGCTGCAGGTCGCCGCCGATCGCCCAGGCGTCGTGAGGGTGGTCGGCGGGCGGCGGGGTGACGGCCCAGGTGGTGGGAGGGAGGTCGGGAGGCATGTCTCTACACTTCGTGGCCATGGGCAGTCTCGCGCAGATTCGCGTCGGGGACGTCACCGTCGGTGGCGGCGCTCCGGTGGTCGTCCAGTCGATGACGCTGACGAAGACGCACGATGTCGAGGCGACGACGGCGCAGATCGCGGCGCTCGCCTCGGCCGGCTGCGAGCTCGTTCGCTGTGCAGTCCCCAAGATCGAGGACGCCGACGCGCTGGCCCGAATCGTGCGGCTCTCGCCGATCCCGGTGATCGCAGACATCCATTTCAACGCCTCCCTGGCCCTCCGGGCGATCGAGGCAGGCGTCGCGGCCGTGCGGATCAATCCCGGCAACATCGGGGGCCCGGACAAGGTCGAGCTGGTCGTGAGAGCCGCCAAGAAGGCGGGCGTCGCGATGCGGATCGGAGCGAACTCCGGCTCGCTGCCGGCGCACCTGCAGACGCTCGCGCAGGAGGACCAGGCCGAGGCTCTTGTCGCCGCTGCCCTCGAAGAGGTCGAGCTGCTCGAGAAGCTCGACTACCGCGACTTCAAGATCTCCGTCAAGGCAACCCACGTGCCGACGATGATCCGCGCCTACAGGATGCTCTCGGCCAAGGTCCCGTATCCGCTCCACCTCGGCGTCACCGAGGCGGGCACGCCCTTCGCGGGCTCGATCAAGAGTGCCGTCGGAATCGGCTCGTTGCTCGCCGACGGGATCGGCGACACGTTTCGGGTCTCGCTGACCGCCGACCCCGTGCGCGAGGTCGAGGTTGCATGGGAGATCCTGAAGGCGCTCGGCCTGCGCGAGCGCGGCCCGGTGATGATCGCCTGCCCCTCGTGCGGCCGCGACAACGTTGGCGTCGAAAACCTCGCAGTGGTCGTCGAGGAGCGCCTGAAGGCGTATCCCGAGGCCTTCGAGGTGGCCGTGATGGGATGTGCGGTGAACGGTCCCGGCGAGGCCGGCGACGCCGACTTCGGGATAGCGGGCGGCCGGGACGTCGGCTTCCTCTACGCCCACGGCCGGGTCCTGAAGAAGGTCTCCTCGGACATCCTGGTCGACGAGCTGTTCGTCGAGATCGATCGCTGGATCGAGGGCGGCATGCAGCGCCCGAAGCGGCTCAAGATGGCAAAGCCGGCGGCGCTCGCGATGGCCGAAGCCTCGCTGATCCCGCTCGACTGAGCCCATCGGCCGGTGGCGCTACGGCGCCACGAGCCGGCGAGTCGGGCAACGCCCGCGACCCACCATGCGCCCGGTCACGGCTCGGGTCCGAGCCCTCTGATCTCGCATGCGCGGGGGGAGAGGAGCTCGAGCGGGACCCCCACGCGGGTCAGCCGATGGTGGGAGTCGCCAGCGGGGACAACGAACTGCCCCACATGCGAGAGCCCTCGACTACCCTGTCATCCTCATGGTCAGGCGCCAGTCAGAGCTGTTCCTCCCGACGCTTCGCGACGATCCCGCGGATGCCGATGCGGTCTCGCACAAGCTCCTCGTGCGCGCAGGCTTGATCCGTCAGGTCAGCGCCGGGCTCTGGAGTTACCTCCCGGCAGGCTGGCGCGTGCACGAGAAGACCGTCCAGATCGTCCGTGAGGAGATGGACGCCATCGGCGGCCAGGAGATGTCGATGCCCGTCATCACCCCGGCCGAGCTGTGGGAGAAGACCGGCCGCGACAGGATTCCCGAGCTCTTTCGGCTCGCTGACCGAGCCGGCAGACAGTTCGTGCTCGCCATGACGCACGAGGAGACGGTCACCTTCCACTTCTCGGAGCTCGGCTCGTACCGCGACCTGCCCAAGATCCTCTACCACTTCCAGACAAAGGGACGCGACGAGCCGCGGCCGCGCGGCGGGCTCCTGCGTGTGCGTGAGTTCGTGATGAAGGACGCCTACTCGTTCGACCGCGACGAAGCCGGCCTCGACGTCAGCTTTCAGAAGCACGCCCGCGCCTACGAGCGGATCTTCGATCGCTGCGAGCTCGAAGCCGTCGCGGTGCAGGCAGAGTCGGGGATGATGGGAGGCAGCGAGTCGATCGACTACCTGGCGCCGTCCGGTTCGGGCGAGAACACGCTCGTCTCGTGCGGAAACGGCGACTATGCAGCCGACCTCGAGATCGCGCGGGGAGTCCCGCGAGCGCCGACATTCCCCGAGCGCCACGACAAGCCCCTGGAGGTAGCGACGCCCGGGATCGCGACGATCGACGAGCTCGCCGGGTTCCTCGGCGTCGATCCGGCCGCGACGTCCAAGGCGATGCCCGTGACGAAGGACGACGGAACGGTCGTGCTGGCTCTCGTCCGGGGTGACGACCGGCTCGAAGAGGCGAAGCTCGGGGCCGTCCTCGGCAGCGGCTTCCGGCCGGCAACCGAGAACGAGATCAGGGCCGCATTCGGAGCCGATCCCGGCTCGCTCGGCCCGGTGGGCTTCAAGGGAGAGATCGTCGCCGACGAGGCGCTGCGCGAAGGACAGTTCGTGGCGGGCGCCAACCGCACCGGCTGGCACCTGCGCGGTGTCGAGCACGGGCGTGACTTCACGGCACGCTTCGCGGACATCAGGCTGCCGGTCGAGGGCGACGCATGCCCGCTCTGTGGCGGTGCGCTCGGGTTTCAAACGGCGATCGAGGTCGGCCACATCTTCAAGCTCGGCACGACATACTCCGCGCCGCTCGGCGCCACCTTCCTCGACGAGAGCGGCGAGGAGAAGCCTGTCCTCATGGGGTGCTACGGGATCGGGCCGGGACGGATCATGGCGGCCTCGGTCGAGCAACGCCACGACGAGCACGGAATCGTTTGGCCGAAGTCGCTCGCGCCCTACGACGTGCACGTGCTCGCACTGCACGGCGCCGCCGAGGAGGTGCTCGAGCCCGCGGTCGAGGTCGCCGACCTGCTCGCCGGCGGCGGCTACGAGGTGTTGCTGGACGACCGCGCGCAGCGGCCGGGCGAGAAGTTCGCCGATGCGGACCTGCTCGGCGTTCCGATCAGGGTCACGGTCGGTAAGAAGACGCTGGAGGACGGAGCGGTCGACGTCCGCGTCCGGGCGACCGGAGCGGACGACCGTATTCCGCGTGAAACCGTGCTTACATGGATGGGGGAGGACTAGTGGCGAAGAGACGCGCGTACTCAGACGATGCACTCGGCCCGACGATCGAGCGCCTGATGTCCGAAACGGGGCTCACCTACAGGGCTCTCGCGGACAAGACCGAGCTGTCCGCGGGCTATCTCAATCACATCGTTCACGGGAACCGGCCGGTGCCGTCGAACGAGGTTCTCGCCCGGCTGGCGGCAGGCTTCGGCGTCAAGCCCGAACACTTCCGCGAGCACCGCATCCGTGTGATCACCGACAAGCTGGAGCAGATGCCGGAGCTGGTCGACCGGCTCTACAAGAAGCTCGGCTGAGCCCTCAGGTCACTCGGCTCGCTGTGCGTGCCCGGCGACTGTGACGAAGGACTGTGGAAGAACCAGCCTGGCCGGCTCCTCGCCCGGATCGGAATGCGAGGGGCAGCGTGATCGACGCCCGGCACGTCCTTCCGATGCCGCTTCCCCTGCCATGCGTTGCCACGGTGGTGCCCGTTTCGAGTGGCGTAGAACAGCTCCCTCCAGGGTACGTATGCCGTGGGACATCCGACGGGAGGGAGTGATCGCATGAGATCGGACGAACGCTCGACGCAGGGCGAGGGACTTAACGTCGAAGCCGCAGTGCGAACGACGGGCACAACCGAACGGGGCTCGAGAGACCACGAGCGATCGAAGGTGAGCGCCTACGTGCGATTCGGCGCGATGATCGCATCGTCGATGGCGGCGATGTTCGTGTTGACATACGTCACCACGTACGAATGGGATCACGTCCACTGGAGCGAGACGCGGTTCTATATGACGTTCGTGATGGGAGCGGCTATGGCCGTGATCATGCTCGGCTTCATGCTCCGCATGTACAAGGACGTCAGGGCCAACGCGGCGATTGTCGTAGCCAGTGTGGTCGTGTTCGCGGTCGCGCTCTTTCTGGTCCGCAGTCAGGCGACCATCGACGACACCTCGTACATGAAAGCGATGATCCCACACCACTCGATAGCCATCCTGACGAGTAGCCGTGCCCAGATCGACGATCTGCGGGTACGAGCGCTTGCCGACGGGATCATCGAGGCCCAGCGACGCGAAATCAGAGAGATGGACTGGCTGATCGCCGACATCGCCAAGAATGGCAAAGCGACATCAAGAACGGACGCGAACGCTCGGCCCGTACCGGACATGTCGGGTGGTCGTCCGGAGGAAGCCGGCTGACGTAGCGCGGGAGAGCGCCAACGCGCGAGAACGAGTGCCTGCTCCGGCGCGCGCCCGTGCGACGGCAACAGCCGAGTGCGGCAGGCCCGAGCGCGGAGCGTGGGGAGGATGAGCGCCCGATTCCACTTGCCCGCTAGGATGACCCGGTCGCGGGGCGTGGCGCAGCCTGGTTAGCGCGCTAGTCTGGGGGACTAGAGGTCCCGAGTTCGAATCTCGGCGCCCCGATCTACGAAAGCCCTGGAGACAGGGCTTTCGTGTTTTCTGGATGACAACGAAGCGGCTCTGATGTCCCCCAAATGCCCGGATTCTTACGCGCCCGACCGGTGCGACGCCCATCGATCACCGCATCCTCGCGGCGTTTCTCGCGGCATCCACCGCGGACGCCGCCACGTCGCTCTTGAGTTCGATCACCAGCTCCCCCCAGGGGTGTGCGCCGTGGCCACTAGGCGAAAAGGTAGGACAGAATCGCTGCTGTTCCAGCGAGTCCCGCGTAACCTCTCCTCCCCTGTTCTAGGGTTTGCACCGAAAGAGGAGGCTACGGGGCCTAGCCTCGCCGCGACCGGCTATCGCCGAGATCCTTACCGGCCGTAACGCCGTTCGCAGGTTCCGATGTCGACCTCGTCAAGACCAACGTCGTATTCAACGGTGTCATATGCGCCCGCACCGCAGTAGATGATGTCTTGCTGGCCATCCCTCGCCTTGATCGTGTCGTTTCCGGCGCCGCCGTAGATCGTGTCGGTTCCTGCTCCTCCCTCGATCGTGTCGTCGCCGTCGCCGCCGTATAGGAAGTCGTTCCCGGCGTCGCCAAAGAGCGTGTCCTTCCCGTTGCCTAAGAGGGGGGTGTCGACGTGACGATCACGATGCGGCGTGGCGGCGGCAAAGTTCAGGGAACGACCTATCCCTCGTTCGACTCGAACGGAGATCTGAGTAGCGCCCGGATCGAAATCAAGGGCAAGTTTCGGGGCACGACGAACGAAACAGCACAGCTCGCGGATATCGCCAGGCACGAGTTCGGCCACGCCCTGGGCCTCAACCACTGGAACATCGCCGATCAACTCATGTCCCCGTATCTGACTCCCGGCGCTCCGATTTCCGACTGTGAGGTCGCCGCAGTGCTGGAGGTACAAGGGGAATGGCTGACCGACACGCCGTGGGATGGGACCAACCCGTTCTTGTGTGACCCCAACGGCAGCTGATCCCAGCGAGCTGACCATGCGGAGGCGGGATGGCTGAGGCTACTCCCGTCTCCGCAGTACTTCGTCGCTGACGCGCCGCGGACAGCGCCCCGCGTGGCTCTCGGCGCCGAGATCGCCGCGCGATCAGCCCGGTTGCGGGAAGCGGACGTGCATATGGTTCTCGTGGTTCGGGTACGGCACCACGACCCCGCTCGGCCCGCGCAGCCCGGTCGAATACCCGACGAAAACAACCTGGGCTCCCGCAGCGACGAACCGGTCGAGCAGATCTTGCGTGAGTCGGCGGTCGACCTGGCTCGGCGTGATCGGGGCGCTGAGGTTGTGGTCGAGCCGGGGGTAATACACGTCCACGTCGAGCCCGTTCTGGTGCGAGACGTGGTCGTCCATCCTGCCGCCGTCCCGCCGGCTGATGTCGCCGATCACCACCCGCGGTGCGTCGGGGTGGCTCGCGCGGTAGGCGCCGAGCACGGTGAGCACCTTACGGATCGTGTGCTCGTTGCCGTACACGCGCCCCGGCTGGTTCGGAACGCTATCGGCGATCGGGTTCCAGGTGACCCAATCAGGCCCCTCGAGGGGGAGTTGGGTGCCGTTGAGGAGACGGCCGGAGAAGGGAAGGCCAACCGACGTGGCGCGATGCCAGGCGACCTTCTCGAACTCCTTTGTCCGCGCGAGCGCCGCCGCTGCGCCCTTCGCCGACGCTGCCGCCGTGCGCAAGGGTTCCGTTCCGGGAACGTCGAGACGGCCGACGTCGAACCGGAACGTCAGGCTCGGCGGATCCTCTTGCAGGGCGCCGGCCTTGTGACCGTTGCCGCTCCGCAGGGCAGCGACCGGGAGCATCGTCGCGGATCCGAGCACGAGCGCGACGGCCGGAACGGTGCGTGTGGCGAGCTTCCGCCGACGATCGGACTGCTTCGCGAGCCGTCGCCGCCGCGATGCCTCGAGACCGGTCGGAGCGGGCAGAAACGGCATCGCATCGGCCCCGTACGCCGCGAGCGCCGGCAGCGCCAGTCCCAACTCGGAGAGCCGCCGCCGCGGCGGTTCGCGGAACCAGAGGACATCCGTGTCGAGCCAAACCTCGTCGCGCCGCCACCCCATCGATATCCCTCCTTCTCCCAGGATGCCTGATGTCCTCCGGCTCTGTCGGTCTACGGCGTGGCCGATGACACTGCCGGAGAGACCGTCTCCGGGGCGTCAGGTGCGGTCGGGCCTGCCCGACCGGCGAGTCGCACCGATCCCGGATCGGGTGTAAGCTCGCCTCATTCGATGCTGAGAACCTGCACGATCACCGGTTGCGAGACCATCGTCTTCGGAAGCGGAACCTGTGTCGAGCACGATGCTCAGCGCCGACCGCTGTCGCTTCGCACCTTCGATCTGGATGTCACCCGCGTCAGGCGTGATCCCGAGCCGCCGAGCTCGCACGTCGAGCACGAGGTCGAAGTGGGGCTCGCCGACGGCGAGCGCCGGCAGCCCGCGTAACCGGCGGGGCCGCGCCTCCACAGACTGCGCTCGGGCTCCGCGTTCGGTGCCGTCGTGCTCGAGCTCTCGGCCTCGCGCTGACCAGCAGTGTCACTCCGCGGATTCACTGATCCCGGCTCAGCGCCCGGCCCGATGCAGGAGAGCGTCCGGCCCGACACGCTGAGAGGGATACCCGAAAGGAGTCGATATGCCTGCGCCTACGAGGACGGACGAGCCCGCGGTCGGCGACGTGATCGTCGTCGGCGGGCACACCGTCGGTGACACGAGGACGATGGGAGAGATCCTCGAGCTCCGGGGAGAGCCCGAACACCTGCGGTACCGCGTCCGGTGGGAGGACGGCCACGAGAGCATCTTCGTTCCCGCCGATGGCGACGCCACGATCCATCACTACGCGCCGCACGGGGCGTCGATCGCGATCATGCGGAGCCTGGCCGAGGAAGGTGTCGGCTTCGAGCCACTGCGGCACCCACGCACCGAATCGGCGCTCGAGGAGGCCCGCACGCTGCACGCCGCCGCGCACATGGTGGGCAAGACGATCGTCGTCGACACGGACGACGGCCTGACGCGAGTCGTGATCCAGGCCTCCGAGCGCCTCTCGCTGCCGAAGCTCCGCGATGCGCTCGGGTGTGACGACGTCCGGCTCGTGACCGAGGAGGAGCTGGCAGTGAGATATCCCGAGTTCGAGGTCGGGGCCGTGCCACCGTTCGGCGGGCCCGCGGGTGACCGGGTCGTCGTCGACCGTCGTGTCGCGGAACTCGAGTCGGTGATCGTCGAGGTCGGCTCGCACTCGGACTCGGTTCGCCTCGGGACACCGGATCTCGTGCGGCTGACGGGTGCGGCCCTCGCAGACGTGGTCGCCGACTGAATCGCCTGATCCCACTGCGAGCGCAGCAGGGGATCCAGGCCGACGCGAACGGAGGCTCGAGATCGGCACGACATCTCTGCGGACGAGAACGCGTCCCGCCTACGCCTACACTTCACGTGTGCGCCGCTATCACCTGACGACGTTCGGCTGCCAGATGAACAGCCACGACTCGGAGCGGATCAAGGGGATGCTCGAGTCGCTCGGGCTCGGTGAGGCGACCTCGCAGGGCGAGGCTGACATCGTCGTCTTCAACACCTGCACTATTCGCGAGAAGCCGGACACGAAGCTCTCGGCCTATCTTGGTGACGCCGGGGCCCAGAAGCGTGAGAACCCCGATCTCGTCGTCGCGGTCGGGGGCTGCTTCGCGGAGGCGCAACAGGAGCGCATCTTCGACCTCTACCCCCAGGTGGACGTCGCCTTCGGTCCCGGCTCTATTCCCCATCTCGCGGACTGGCTGGGCGTCGGGGGGATCGGCGTCGAGCGCGGCCGCTTCGGCACCCACGAGCACTTTGCCGGCCATCTCCCACAGCATCGGGAGCGCACCGCACACGCCTGGGTGCAGGTCTCGATGGGCTGCAACTCGACCTGCTCGTACTGCATCGTGCCTGCCGTGCGCGGCCGCGAGCAGAGCCGCCGGCCCGGCGACATCGTCGCCGAGGTGACGCAGCTCGCCGCCGATGGCGTCCGCGAGATCACGTTGCTGGGCCAGAACGTCAACTCGTGGGGCAGAGACCTGGCGCCGGACATCCGCACCGAGTTCGGCGAGTTGCTGCGCGCGTGCGACGCGATCGACGGGATCGAGCGCATCCGCTTCACCAGCCCGCATCCGAAGGACTTCCGCGAACCGGTCGTGTCCGCGATGGCCGAGTGCAGCGCCGTCTGCGAGCACATCCATCTTCCGCTCCAGTCCGGCTCGAGCCGGATCCTGAAGGCGATGCGCCGGACCTACACACGCGAGCGCTACGTTGCGCTGGCGGAACGGCTGCGGGCCGCGATTCCCGACCTCGCGCTCGGGACGGACATCATCGTCGGCTTCCCGGGCGAGACCGAGGTCGATTTCGAGCAGACGCTGGCCGTGGTCGAGGAGATCCGCTACGACAGCGCGTTCACGTTCATCTACTCGCCTCGCCGGGGAACGGATGCCGCCACGATGGCGGATCAGGTCCCCGAGCCCGTCAAGCACGAGCGGCTCGAGCGACTCGTCGAAGTCGTCCAGCGGATCGCCGCCGAGCGAAACAGCGATCGGGTCGGCCGGATCGAGCAGGTGCTCGTTGAAGGGCCCAGTCGGACGGACTCGACGCTTCTCCGCGGGCGCACGCGAAGGAACACGACCGTGAACTTCGTCGGCTCGGCAGACGTGGGGGATCTCGTCGACGTCACGATCGAGGGGTCGACCTCGACCACGCTGCGGGGGCGCGTGGCGGCGGCCGTTCCCGCCTGAGCTCCGGCATGGTCTCCGTGATCGCCGTTTTCGGCCCGACCGCCTCGGGGAAGACCGCCGTCGCCGAGAGCATCGCCGACCGACTGGGCACCGGCGTCGTCTCGTGCGACGCGCTCCAGGTCTATCGCGGGCTGCCGATCCTGACGAACCAGCCTGTCCGGCCGACTGCACTGGTCGCGATCTGCCCTCCGAGCGAGGAGATGTCGGTCGGGGCGTATGGCGCTCTGGCCCACGAGGCGATCGACGAGTTGATCGTCCGCGCCGGGGCTGCCGTCGTCAGCGGTGGCACGGGTCTCTATCTGAGGGCAGCGCTCGCAGACCTCGCCGTGCCGCCTGCGCCCGCGCCGGGCTTGCGCGAGCGGATCGCGGCCGAGGTCGCGGAAGACCCCACCGGGGCGCACGAACGGCTCGCAGCCACCGACCCGCGCGCAGCGGTCGCCGTCCACGAGAACGACACGCGCCGCCTCGTCCGCGCACTCGAGCTGGCAGAGACCGGGAGGTCGCTCGTCCCCAAGGACAATCGTCTCTGGGCCAGCACGACGCGCCATCCGACCGTGATCGCGGGGCTCGAGGTTCCTCCCGACGAGCTCGAGCGCCGGATCGCCGCTCGCGCTGATGCCATGTTCGCCCAGGGTGTCGTCGCCGAGGTGAAGGCGGCGCTCGCAGCGGGCGTGTCACGCACGGCTGCCAAGGCGCTCGGCCTCGAGGAGATCGCAACGTTGCCCGAAGCCGAGGCGCGCGACCGGATCGTCGTGCGGACACGGCGCTACGCGGCCTACCAGCGGAAGTGGATGCGCCGGATCCCCGGCCTCGTTAGCGTGGACGGCACCCGGCCCCCGGAGGAGGCGGCAGATGCAATTCTCGAAGTGGCACGCGCTCGGCAATAGCTACCTCGTCGTCGAGCAGCCCGACGCCGGCACCCTCACGACCGAGCGCGTCCGTACGCTGTGCTCCGCATCGACGGGAATCGGCTCCGACGGTGTGCTCGAGGTGACCTACCGTGACGGCGCCGCTGCCGCCGTCACGATCTGGAACCCCGACGGCTCCACCGCCGAGATGTCCGGCAACGGCGTTCGCATCGCAGCGCGTTGGCTCGCGGGGGAGACCGGGGCGACGGAGGTGACGATCGAGACGGCAGGGCGCGTCGTGAAGGCGCGCCTGCTCGGACCCCTCGACGTCGACACGGAGATCGGGGCGCTCTCGGTGGAGACGCCGGAGACCGTCGACGGGATCGAGTTGACGACGGCCTCGGTCGGCAATCCCCACGCAGTGATCCGGCTCGAGGATCCCACCAGGGACGACCTCCTCCGGCTGGGCCCACTGCTCGAGTCGCACCCGCGGTTCCCGGAGCGCACGAACGTCCAGCTCATCCGGGTCGACGGAAAGCACGATCTGACCGTCCTCGTGTGGGAGCGCGGAGCGGGGGAGACGAGCGCATCCGGGTCGTCCTCGGTCGCCGCGGCAGGGGTCGCGATAGCGCGCGGCTGGTGCGAGAGCCCGGTGACGGTGCACTTGCCGGGTGGTGCCCTCAAGGTCGCGATCGCGGACGGGCAGGCCTCGCTGATCGGGCCTGCGGAACGGGTGGCGTGGGGCTCGACCGTGCTGTAGGAGATGAGCTCGGGACGGTGTGGCTGGTGGGCCGGCGTCACCGGCCCGCGCAGGCGGCGCGGCTCAGACCGCGATCTCGAACTCGCGCAGGACGTCGTTCAACGAGGTCTTGAGATCCGTCGAGGCGTTGCGCTCGCCGACGATCAGCGCGCATTGCAATCCGTACGTGCCCGCAGCGAACTCCTTCTGCCTGACGCCTGGCAGGACGACCTTGCGCGCAGGAACCTCGCCCCGGTACTCGACCGGCTCGGGCCCCGTCACGTCGATGATCGGAATCGACGCGGACAGCACGACATTCGGGGCGATCACGGCGCCGGCACCGATGCGCACGCCCTCGACGATCACGGCGCGCGACCCGATGAAGGCGCCGTCCTCGATCACGACCGGCGCCGCCTGGGGTGGCTCGAGGACGCCGCCGATGCCCACGCCGCCGGCGAGATGGACATCGGCTCCCACCTGGGCGCACGATCCGACGGTGGCCCACGTGTCCACCATCGTGCGGGGGCCGACCCACGCGCCGATGTTCACGTAGCCGGGCATGAGAACGCAGCCCTCGGAGAGGAACGAGCCATACCGCGCCACTCCGGGCGGCACCACCCTGACACCCCGGTCGGCATAGTCGGACTTGACCGGAATCTTGTCGAGGAAATGGAGGCCGCCGACCTCCATCGGCTCCACCTTGCGGATCTTGAAATAGAGCAGAATCGACTTCTTGACCCACTCGTTGACCCGCCACCCGTCTGCCGTCGGCTCGGCGACGCGGATCGCGCCCGCATCGAGCAGTGCGATCGCCTGTTCGATCGCCTGCTCGTCGAGGGAGCCGGACTCCCACATCTCCTCGATCTGCTGCGCAAGCTCCATAGTCTGATTCTCGCCGATCCCGCCAGGCGCCGCCGTGGGAGGCGTCAGAGCGCCTGCTCGAGGATCTCGACCGCCCGCCGGCACTCCTCGTCGGTCGGGACGAGGGCGAAGCGGACGTAGCCCTCGCCAGAGGGGCCGAGGAACGATCCCGGCGCCACGAGCACGCCGTGCTCGAGCAGCCGTGTGGCGAACGCCTCGGACGTCGCTCCGTTCGGCACGGCGACCCACAGGTACATCGTGGTGGGCCCGCCCGCATTCCGCAGCCCCGTCCGCCGGAAGAGCCCGAGGAACAGCTCTCGCTTCGCTGCATACGCGGCCCGGGCTCGCTCCACGTGCTCCTCGTCGCCCCAGGCGACGACGGAGGCACGTTGCACGAACTCCTGCGGCGCCGTGCCGACGTTCGGGCGGAACTGCCGCAGCGCGGTGATCAGCTCGGGATCGCCGGCGACGAAGCCCGAGCGGTAGCCGGTCATCGACGAGCGCTTCGAAAGCGTGTTGAACGCAACGACGTTGTCCCACTCGGCGAGCTCGAGCGCCGAGGCCGGCTGCTCCTCGAACCAGAGCTCGGAATACGCCTCGTCGGATGCGAGCACGAAATCGTGCTCCCTCGCCAGCGCCGCCAGCCGCTCGTAGAACGTCAGCGGCGCCGTGGCTCCGGTCGGGTTGTTCGGAAAGTTCATCCAGACGAGCGCCGTTCGCCGCCACGTCTCCGCGGGCACAGCGTCGAGATCGGGGAGAAAGCCGTTCGCCTCGAGCAGCGGCAGCTCGACGACGCGTGCCCCGGCGAACTGCGCGCCTCGGGCACCGACGGGGTAGCCGGGCTCGGTCACGACCACCGTGTCGCGACCTTCTGCGACGTCGAGCACGACCTGGGCGAACGAGAAGATCGCCTCTTTCGACCCGAGCGTCGGAATCACGTGCCGGTCTGGGTCGAGCTCGACCCCGAACCGCCGCCCCACCCAGGCCGCCACCGCCTCCCGTAGCTCGGGCAGGCCGACGGAGGCCGGATAGCCCATCCGCTCGCGCACGCCGTCGCGCAGCGCGGCGATGATTCGCGGATCGGTCGGCTCGCGTGGATCGCCCATGCCGAAGTCGATCACGTCGAGCCCTTCTGCTCGTCGCTCTGCCGCAGCCTGGTTGAGCCGCACGAATGGGTACGTCGCCTGGCCGCGCAGAATGGGGGAGATCGGCACCGGCTCTAGCCCGCCAGGAAGCGGAGCAGTGTCTCGTACGCCGTCACGAGCGCGTCGATCTCCACGAGCTCGTCGCGACGGTGGGCGTAGCGCGTCGCGCCGGGCCCGAAGTTGACCGCGTCGATACCCCTGGTCGTGAAGTCCGCGACGTTCGTCCACGCCTGCTTCGGCTCGAACTCGAGCTCTCCGGCATCGCGGAGGGCGCGGACGAGTGGTGTGTCGGTGACGACGGCGGCCGGGGGCGAGTCACCCGTGATCTCGAGCTCGGCGCCGTCCGGCGTCAGGGAGCGCAGGTGAGCGGCGGCGCTCTCCGGGGTGCGATCGGGCGCGTAGCGAAAGTTGAGCGTCGCCACGGCCCGATCGGGGATCACGTTCGAGGCGATGCCGGCCTCGAGCTGCGTGATCGAGACGACCTCGTAGAACGGCAGGCCCCCTACGACGGCCTCACGACGCTCCAGGGCCGCGATCGGGGCCAGACCCTCCAGTGCCCTCTCGATCGCGTTCTCCGCCGTCCACGGGCGCGCAGAGTGGCCGCTGACACCCGAGAAGGTGAGGTGCGCGTTCATGTTGCCGAGACAGCCCGCCTGGATCGTCAGGTCCGTGGGCTCGAGCAGGATCGCGAGATCGGCCGCGGGTGCGAGCTGCGACCGCTCGAACAGGTCCGGCAGGGGGCTGAACTGAGCGGGCAGCTCCTCTTTGCCGAAGAGCAGCAGGGCCACGTCCAGGAGGCCCGGCTCCCGCTGAGCCAGCTCGCGGACGACTTCGACTGCGACGGCGACGCCGCCCTTCATGTCGGTCGCACCGCAGCCGTGGACGCATCCGTCGGCGATCCTGCCCGGCAGGTTGTCCTGGGCCGGGACCGTGTCGTAGTGGCCGACGAGCAGCACCAGGGGAACGCCGGCCCGGCGAGGGCGCGCAAACACGAATGCGTCCTCGGCCGCGTACTCCGGAGCGAACTCCTCCGGGACGAGCGAGAGCAGGTGCGAGCGCACTTCGGCCTCGTGGAGACTCTGCGATGGGATGTCGACCAGCTCGAGCGTTCGCTCGGCGAGCCGCTGGGCCAGACGTGTCACGACGCGAGCGTACCGGCATACTCTCGACATCACCCGTCGATCCGAATCCCCGGGAGGGCTCGAGCCCGAGAAGGGGCTCCTGCTCGCCGTGCTTCCGCGCTCCGCCGACGCAGAGGACGAGCTCAGCGAGCTGCGCGAGTTGGCCCGCACCGCGCTCGTGCTGCCGGTCGAGGAGCTCGTCCAGCAGCGGGCGCGCCCGGACCAGAAGACCTACGTCGGCAAGGGGAAGCTGGAAGAGCTCAAGGAGCTCTACGCCGAAACCGGCGCCGACGTGCTGATCGTCGACGACGAGCTCGATCCGACCCAGCAACGCGCGCTCGAGGATGCGCTCTCGGCACGCGTCGTAGATCGCACCCAGCTGATCCTGGACATCTTCGCCCAGCACGCGATCAGCGCCGAAGGGAAGCTCCAGGTCGAGCTCGCCCAGCTGGAATACAACCTGCCTCGCATGCGCGGCATGTGGAAGCACCTCGAGCGCCTCGGCGGCGGCGTCGGCACCCGAGGCCCCGGTGAGTCGCAGCTCGAGAGCGACCGCCGGATGGCGCGGCGGCGGATCAGCCAGTTGCGCGCGAAGCTGAAGGCACTGGGCGCGCAGCGCGGCGTCCGGCGCAAGGAGCGCAAGCGCGCCGAGGTGCCGACGGTCGCGCTCGCGGGCTATACGAACGTCGGCAAGTCGACGCTGTTGAACGCGCTCACCGGCGCGGAGGTGTCCGTCGAGAACCGGCTCTTCGAGACGCTCGACCCCACGACGCGGAGTTTCGAGCACGACGGCAAGCGGTATCTCGTCACCGACACGGTCGGCTTCATCCGGCGACTGCCGACGCAGCTCGTGCAAGGCTTCGCATCGACGCTCGAGGAGACGCTGGTCGCCGACCTGATCCTCCACGTCGTCGACGCGTCCCTCCCGGAGGATCGGATGCACGAGCAGATCGCCGCGGTGAACGAGGTGCTGACCGAGATCGGCGGCGACGACCTCCCGATCATGCTCGTCCTCAACAAGGTCGACCGAGTCGATGCACTGGCGAAGCGCCGGTTGGGTAACCGCTTTCCCGACGGCCAGATCGTCTCGGCCGCGAGCGGGGAGGGCCTCGACGAGCTACGCGGGCGCGTCGCCTCCCTCTTCGCCGACCGCTTCGAGGACGTCCGCCTACTCGTTCCCTATGACGAAGGGCAGGCGCTGTCGGCCCTTTACGCCCTCGGTGCACCGATCGACGAGCGCCGCGACACGGACGACGGCGTCCTGATCCGGGCGAAGCTCTCGCACCGGGATGCCCGGCGCTTCGCCCGCTATCTGATCGCCGGCGACGATCTGGAGTCTGCGGCGACCACGTGAACGAGCTGCGCGTGACCCGCCTCCGCGACGATGCTGTCGTGCCCCTCCGGGCCCGGAGCGGTGACGCGGGCCTGGACCTGAGCGCGTGTGAAAGGGCGACGATCCCGGCCGGTGAGCGAGCCGCCGTCGGGACGGGGCTTGCGGTCGAGATCCCCGACGGTCACGCGGGCCTGGTCGTCCCTCGGTCGGGACTCGCGCTCCGCCACGGGCTCTCGATCGTGAACGCCCCAGGGGTGATCGACTCGGGCTACCGGGGCGAGATCCGGGTCATCCTGCTGAACACGGATCGCGATCACCCGTTCACGGTCGAACCGGGGATGCGCATCGCCCAGCTGCTGGTCGTGCCGACGGCCCTCGTCGAGGTGGTCGAGGTCGAGGCGGGCGAGCTGACCACGACCGAGCGAGGCGAGAGCGGCTTCGGCTCGTCGGGGATCTCGTGAGACCCGAGCCTCGCGTGCGGGTCTCCGCGATCCTGCGCTGGAAGGGGCGCATTCTGCTCTGCCGCCACGAGAAGCGCGGGGCCGAGCATTGGCTCCTCCCGGGCGGCGGCGTCCGCAGCGGCGAAAGCCTCGTCCAGGCGCTGCAGCGGGAGCTCAGCGAGGAGACGGGCCTGATCGACGGCGGCGACGAGATTCCCGTCGAGGGCCCGGTCGTCGTGGTCGACTCGATCTCGCCGGAACGGAGCCTCTGGTCGAAGCACGTCGTCCACATCGTGTTCGCCGCGGAGCTCGACGGATCGCTGGCCGACGTCGTCTCCCGCGATGTGGCCGTACAGGGGCATCGCCTCTTCGAGCTGGAAGAGCTCGACAGCCTCGCGCTGCATCCACCGATCGCTCACTTCCTGCGCCGTTTCCAGCCTGGCGACTCCTGCGTCTATCTCGGCGCCCTCTGGGCGCCGTAGGCGGCTCAGCCGTCTAGCGGCCGCCGCGCGAGCGTGCCCGCTCGGACGAGACGGCGAGGGCCAGTCGTTCGAGCTCGTCCGGAAGTGGCTCGAGCTCGCCGGTGCCGCCGGCATGGACGAGCGCGCGCGAGAGCAGCCAGTCGGCCAGGGCGGGGTTCCGGGGGAGGAGGGGCCCGTGCAGGTATGTCCCGATCGCTGCTTCGACCCGGCACCCCTCGAACCCCGATGCCCCGTCGTTGCCGTGGCCGGCCAGCACCCGTCCGAGCGGCGTCGCGCCTGCGTCCAGCAGCGTCCGCCCGGCGTGGTTCTCGAAACCGGCCACCGCCGTCGCGACGCCGTCGCCGAGGTCGACTTCGAGCAGCACGTCACCGATCAACCGACGTACGCCGGCGAGGGTCTCCAGCGGGAACAGCCCGGCGCCGGGCAGCCAGCTTCCGTCGCGGCCACGATATCCCCGCCCGAGCAGCTGGTATCCGCCACAGACGCCGAGCAGCGCCGTGCCGCTCTCGACGGCCCGTCGGATGTCCTCGCCGCGGCCGGCGAGGTCGGGGGCGACGAGCGCCTGCTCCCTGTCCTGTCCGCCGCCGACGTAGACCAGATCGAACCCGGAAAGGTCGACGGAGTCCCCGGGCTGCACGGCAGTCACGTCCAGCCGGTGGCCGCGCAGCCCGGCCCGCCGGTCGAACACCGCGATGTTGCCGCGATCGGCGTAGATGTTGAGGTAGTCGGGATAGAGGTGGGCGAGCGCGATCCTCACGGCGCCTCCTCCCAGAACGGCCGGACGAGCCCGCGACCCTGCGCAATGGCCCGCAGCTCGAGCATCGCGGTGTACGTCGGCAGGACGCCGAGCTCTCCGCCGGGAGGCACGATCGCGAGGCCGCGATCGAGCGCGTCGCCGAGACCCGGGATCACCTCGAGCCGGGACTCCGGGAACCCCGCATAGACGAGCCGCAGCGCAAGCTCGGCCGCACGCTCGCCGCTGACGACGATCCGCTCTGCCTGTTCGAGGAGCGGCTCGAAGTCGACGTCCCAGATCCACGAGACGTCACGACCGTCGGCCGTCCTGTCGTTCAACGCGATCATCAAGGTGGGGGGGACACCGCCCTCCTGGAGGGTGCGGATCGCCTCGTTGGCCCCGGCCGGATTCTTGATCAGCAGCATCAGGATCCGCCGATCACCGGCCTCGATCCGCTCGAAACGGCCGAAGGCGGCTGTGAAGGCGCCCAATCCGGTCGCGATCTCGTCGAGCGGGACGGCGAGCGCGGTCGCCGTCGCCGCGGCGGCAAGGGCGTTGTAGACGTTGTAGAGCCCTGGCAGCGGGAGCCGCACCGAGGTGGTGCCTGCCGGCGTGGTGAGCTGGAAGGCACACGCGTCGAGACCCTGGAGCTCGATCGAACGCGCCGCCACGTCGAGTGAGGGCCGCCCATGCCCACAGGCAAGGCAGTGGTAATCGCCCAGGTGGCCGACATAGGCCGCTTCGTACGCATACGGGCTGCCGCAGCGGACGCAGTACTTCGAGTCTGCCGCATGCTGGAGGGCCGGGCGGGCGAGGTCCGGGATCGTCCACGCCGAACCGAAGCGTTGCAGGCCTGTCGGCAGCGAGCTCCGCGACGAGCGGGTCGTCGGCATTGACGACCAGGGTCGAGGACGCAGGCAGCTCTGCCACGGCGGCCCGCCAGCGCTCCGCAATGTGCTCCAGCTCCCCGTATCGATCGAGCTGGTCACGGAAGAGATTGCCGAGCGAGACGACGCTGGGTCGGACGCGTCGCATCACCTCCGGCAAGGCAAACTCGTCCACCTCCAGCAACCCCAGCTCGGCGTCCGTTGCGGCCAGCAGCGTGGAGGTCACTCCTGAGGCGAGATTCGCCCCCGAGTTGTTCCACGCGAGCTTATGACGGGTCCCGAGGATCCGCGCCAGCATCGCGCTCGTCGTCGTCTTGCCGTTCGTGGCGGAGACGACCACGACTCCGGACGGCAGTTTCGCGGCGAGGGCGTCCATCGCGCCCGGATCGACCTTCCAGAGCAGTTTTCCCGGCAGCGTGGTGCCGCCACCCTGGCCGACGGCCCGTGTCAGGCGGCCCACGAGGCGGGCGGCGGCGGTCTCTGCAGCGAGGCGTGCTCCCATCACCGCGAGCCTACCGTGGCCGGAAATCGGGGCAGAGAACGGCTCGCTCTGGCCCTCTTGCACATTTCACAAAATGCTCTACAGTAATTGCATATGTCCAGGCCCCGGCGTCGACATCCGGCTCTCGCCGGGATCGACGAGGACGCGCTCGCCGAGTTTCGTGCCGGGATCAGACGGCGGTACACCGACGAGCAGATCCTCGCGCAACTCCGTGCGAGCGCGGAGCGTCTCGGGCGCTCGCCGACGATGCGCGAGTTCGCGGCGGACGCGGAGGCCGACATGCATCCTCAGACGGTGATCGAGCACTTCGGCACCTGGAACGCCGCCAAACGGGCCGCCGGACTGACCCCGCGCCGGTTCATCAGCCGAGAGGAGCTGCTGGAGCAGCTCCGGCGTCTCGGTGACGAGCTGGGGCGGACGCCGACCGCACGAGACCTCGACGTCAACCGCCGCCGGATGGCCTCGAAGTCGCTGATCTGGCACACCTTCGGCTCGCTCACCGAGGCCCTGCGGGAGGCCGGGTTCGACGTGCCCGTCGGGGACGAGAAGCTCGAGCGCGCGGTCGAGCGGGGCGCCGTACTCGCCCGCAGCCTGGGACGGCTACCGAAGATGGCCGACTGGAAGGCAGCACGGTTGCGGGATGCGACTCTGCTCTCCGAATGGCAGGTCTACCGGCTCGTCGAGATCGACACCGGCCCCTGGGCCGCCTTCCAGTTCCTCGTCCGCGAGCGGCTGCGCGAGGAAGGCGTCACGGTCGGGCCGGACGGCTCGCTCGGCTCCGGAACGGCGCGCTAGGCGCTCAGACCGCGAGAGCGGCGAGCTTGGCGAGGCAGGAGACACCCTCGTCGGCTGCGCGGACGGCCGGCAGGAGGCCGTCGTCCTGGTACGAGCGATCCGCCCGGAAGCGCGCCTCGGTGACGATGCGTCCCTGCTCGACCTGCAGGAAGCGGCCTTCCGAGACCTCCCGCTTACGGAGCGTGAGCCGAAGAGCGCCTTCGACGACCTCGAGTGCCGCCTTGGTGGAAGCGAAGAAGAGCTCCCGTCGGCTGCGGCCGATCCAGAGCGGGCGGGCGACACCACGGGCGAGATGGATCCGGCCGTCGACCCGCTCGTCGATCCAGGCGGTCGCCATCGAGCCGCGAAGCTGCTCCAGAGCGCCCTTCTCCGACCCGCCCAGGTTCATGAGCGCGAAAATCACCTCGGAGTCGACCGTCATCTCCGGCTCGGCCCTCTGGAGGGCGTGCAGCTCGAAGAGTTCCTCGTCGTTGACGATGATCCCGTTGTGGATCCCGACCACGGAGCCGTGCCGGATCGGGTGGTTGTTGGCGAGCACGGTGGGGTGGCCCTTGGTGTAGTCGCGTACGTGCACGAGGGCGTCGGTCGCGCCTCCCGGGAGCTGGATCGCGTCGAGAAGCGCAGACGCCCCGGAGCGCTGCTTGTGAATCGTGACGCCCGAGCCGGTGCAGCGATGGGCGTACCCGACCGCATCGGCGCCACGCTCAGCGATGCCGGCGAGCAGGGCTTGCGCAGCCAGCGTGCGATCGACCGTGGAGGCTGGGTCGAGGCTGTAGCCGGCGATGCCGCACATCAGCGGAGTTGATCATCCCAATCGGACACGAAGCGCCGAAGGTACCGCACGAACATGAAGGTTCTGTACATGTTGCACACCGTAATTCCTCCATTCAGGAGCGCGTGCCTCAAGTGGGGGAGATGGCGCGCCGATACGGTTCCAGTGGAAGGCAACCTGGCAGAGCCGCTGTTCGACCCCCCGGGCGGTCAGGCGGACCCACGCGACAGCGTCGCGACGACCCAGGATCCGCTGAAGCTCTACGTGCGGCAGATCGGCAACGGTCCGCTGCTGACGCCCGGGGAGGAGCGCGAGCTCGCCCGTCTCAAGGACGAGGGCGACGAGGAGGCGAAGAAACGGCTGATCGAGTGCAACCTCCGGCTGGTGATGTCGATCACGAGGCACTACACCCGTGCCGGCGTCCCCTTGCTCGACCTGATCCAGGAAGGCAACCTCGGGCTGATCCGGGCCGTCGAGAAGTTCGACTACACGCTCGGCTACAAGCTCTCCACCTATGCGACTTGGTGGATCCGCCAGGCGATCTCTCGCGCGCTCGCCGAGCAGGGCCGAACGATCCGCCTGCCCGTTCACGTGGCCGACCAGGTGCGGAAGGTAACCCGCGCCCGCCGCACGCTCGGTCAGAAGCACAGCCGTGACCCGACGCCGGAGGAGATTGCCGTCGAAGCCGGGATCACGCTGGCCAAGGTGATGATGCTGCTCGAGTTGATCCAGGAAAACGTCTCCCTCGATACCCCGATCGGTGACGGCGAGAGCGTGATGAGCGACCTGATCGAAGATGTCAACGCTGCCTCCCCCGAAGTGGAGGCCTCCGAGCGCTTCCGCTCCTCCGAGCTCGCAGTCGCGATGCTGAGGCTCAACCCGCGTCAGCAGCAGGTGCTGACGGAGCGGTTCGGTCTCGACGGCGGCCGGCCGAAGACGCTCGAGGAGGTCGGTGAGATCCTCGGGATCACGCGTGAACGGGTGCGCCAACTCGAGACGCGGGCCCTGCGCGAGTTGCGAACGGTGGCGCCGTCGCTGGCGCTCTACCTGCGAAGCTAGACGCGTCCTGCGGACCGCGCTAGTTGACGGCCATCATCTCGCGCTGGCACGCGAGGTGATTGAGCGAGTCGAGCTCGATCTGCCGCACCCGTTCCCGCGTCAACCCGAGTCGTCGACCGATCTCCTCGAGGGTCTTGGGCTCGGCTCCGCCCAGCCCGTAGCGCAACGTCACAACCTCGAGCTCCCGCGCCGTCAGGGAGGTCAGTGCGGCGTGCAACGCCTGGCTGCGCAGCTCCAGCTCCACCTTCTCCTCGGGCAGCAGCTCGTCCGCCGCCACGAAGTCCCCGAGTACCGCATCGTCGGTGTCCCCGACGGGCGCGTCGAGGCTGCTCGACGTGCGGGCTGCCGCGCGCACCTCCTGCACCTGCTGCACCGTCAGGTTGGCCTCCTCGGCGATCTCCTCGATCCTCGGCTCACGGCCGAGCGACGTCCAAAGCGTGCGCTCGGCGCGGTTCATTTTCTGGAGCCGCTCGACGACGTGGACCGGCATCCGGATCGTGCGCGCCTTGTCGGCGAGGGCGCGCGCGACAGCCTGGCGGATCCACCAGGTCGCGTAGGTCGAGAACTTGAAACCCCGGCGCCAGTCGAACTTCTCGACAGCCCGGATCAGCCCGAGCGTTCCCTCCTGGATCAGGTCGAGGAAGGGGAGACCCTGGTTGCGGTAGTTCTTCGCGATCGAGATCACGAGTCGGAGGTTCGACTGGATCATCATCTGCTTGGCGTCACGGTCACCGCGCTCGATCTTCTTGGCCAGAGAGACCTCCTGGGCGGCCGTCAGAAGCGCGTGCCGGCCGGCCTCGCGGAGGAAGAGCTGCAAGGCGTCCGTTGTCGCCTCGGCTGCCGTCGGCGGCTGAGGCGATCCCTGGCTCTCGGGCCGGTCGACCAGCTCGATGCCCCTCTTGTCGAGCTCGCGGAGCAGGGCATCGTGCTCGAGCGGGGCGAGCTCGTGGACCTCGACGAGGTCAGCGAGCTCGTGCAGGGGGATCGTGCCGGACTGCTCGCTCGATTCGAGGAGCGTCCGCACTTCGGCCTGCGCGAGCAGGGTCTCGATATCCGTGGTCGTCATAGCGAGGTCGTGCCCTCCGTCACGAGCACTTTCCCACCGATCCGGGGTGGTTGTAAAGGCCCGCGTCGTTGCAGGCCGCGCCTCGCCTGCGACGACGCGCTTCCGGCATTCGATCCGCTACCCGCGCGATCCGCTAGACAGCGACGGCCGTCGACGGCGAACCACTGATCGGCGCGTCGCCGGCGGCGCTCGCGATCGGGTCAGAGATTGGTTCGAACGGTCGCGATCACGGCGCTCGCCGTCCGCCACGGTTCTCCTCGGGGAAGCGCAACGCTCACCCGCTCGCCGTCGCAAGGGCATCGCCAGACGGCTTCGAGACTGCCCCCCACAGCACCGTCCCTTCCACACACGATAACCGGTGTTATGTCAAGTAGAGGGAAATGTCGCGGTCGAGCCGCTTCCTCCCCGGTCGGTCAGTGGCGACCAAAGGAACCTGACGGGCTCATCGAGAGCTCGAACGCCGTGGAGCGCTACGAGCCGAAGTCAGGCGCGGCGCCGGCGAACGTGCGGCGCGATGTCACCGACGGGCCGCGCATCAGAACGTCGAGTCGCGGAGGCCGGCCGCGATGACCAGCAGGATCGCGGCGGCGGCGGCGAGCCGGTAGACCACGAAGACCGTGTAGTTGTGACCCCGCACGTACCCGAGCAGCCAGTTGATCGCGAGCAGGCCGCTCCCAGCGGATGCGATCGTGCCGATCACGAACGGCCCTACCCACCCCTGCGGCAATTCCCCCTTGAGCACGTCCGTGTATGTCTTCAACACGACGGCGCCGAGAACGACCGGAACGAGCAGGAGGAACGAGAGCCGCGCGGCGGCGTCACGGCTGAGCCCGAGCAGTCGTCCGGCGCTGATCGTGATCCCTGAGCGCGAGACCCCGGGGGCCAGCGCGACGCTCTGCGCCACGCCGATCAGGAACCCCTGTGCGATGCCGATGCCGCCGAGCTCCTTCCGCTCCGGCCTCCGGTCTGCCCAGAAGAGCACGAGCGCGAAGACGGCGAGCAAGAGCGCGATCTGCCAGGGTTCACCGAGCTTGCCCTCGATCGTGCTCTGGAGCCCTGCACCGACGAGGGCGGAGGGAATGGTCGCGACGACGATCACCCAGGCCAGCTTCTCCTCCTCCCCCTCGATCGACCTGCGCCCCACACTGCGAACCCAGGCCTTCAGATAGCCGATCAGATCGGACCAGAAGTACGCAGCAACGGCGACGAGCGTGCCGAGATGGAGCGCCACGTCGAAGGTCTTGTTGAACGACTCGTGCTCCTTCAGGTACGTCCAGTCGCCAACCCAGGGGACGGCGATGAGATGCCCGGACGAGGAGACCGGCAACAGCTCGGTCACCCCCTGCACGAGACCCAGGACGAGCGCCTGCCAGTTGGGCAGCCGACCCGGCTCATCCCCCCATCCCACCAGCGTGAGGACGAGGGCGAGGCTCAGCAGAAATGCGGCAGCAAGATGGACCGAGGTGCGGCGACGCATCGGCGCATCCTACGGGGAACGACCGCTCCCACTGCCGCGGACGAAATCAGGCGGAATTTGCGGTAATCCCAGCATGGCAATCCTTGACTGCCCCCGCCCCACCCCCTAGGTTTGCTCTTGCACCGAGCACGGAGCGCGAGTAGGTCGAAGCTCAGCACGGAGGCCGTACGCGGAAGCGGAAGGTCAACGGGTTGAGTGGACGAAAGCGCAACCGGCTCGGTGAATTTTTTTGGTCCCGTCTGGCGCGCACCCTCGGGCGCGCACCCTCCGCGGCCGATGAGCCCCGCGGGTATTCTCTCCGCCATGCACCTGCGCGCGCCCAGCATCGACCGCGGCGTCCAGGCGTTCCTCTGGTCCGTCGTCTTCTTCCTCGTGCTCTACTTCGGCATGGTCGCCGTCGAGGTCGGCAAGGCCACCTCGCTCTTGGTCTCGGTGGTCAGCGCCTTTCTGATCTTTCTCTTTGTCCGCAGCCGCGGAACCTGACCGCGGCTAGCGGGAATCGCGGTTCGTCAAGCTGATGACGAGGCGCCGGGCGAACTCTTGCCCGATCGCTTTGTCGAGCCGGACGCGTGCCGGGATCCGCTGCTCCGCGGTCCCGATGGTGAGGCAATGACGCAGGAGCCTGCTCGTTCCGGCGTTTGGTTCTCGAGTTACGGATGTGGCGTCCATGACTCTGGTCATCGGCTGCGAGACGCCCCTTCCACGATCCCTAGTTCCAGGGTCTCAGCACGAGCGCGGCGTGCCGAGAGGGCCCCGAAGGAGCGATCCGTGTCAGTCGTAGGCGATCAGCGAATGCACATCGGTGCCGGGAAGCCGGTCGCGGCCGTTGAGGAACGACAGCTCGATCACGAACAGCGCGCCGACCACGACACCGCCCAACTTCTCGACCAGCTCGACCTTGGCGTTTGCGGTGCCTCCCGTGGCGAGCACGTCGTCGAGCACGATCACCCGCGCGCCGTCGGCGAACGCGTCCGTGTGGACTTCGAGCGCGTCGGTGCCGTACTCGAGCGCGTACCGGGCCTCGATCGTCCGCCAGGGCAACTTGCCCGGTTTCCGTGCGGTCACGAAGCCGCACCCGAGCGCGTACGCGAGCGCTCCGCCGAAGATGAACCCACGCGCTTCCGCGCCGAGGATCACGTCGGGAGAGCGCGGCCCCGCCCACGCGGCGAGTCGGTCGATCGTCTCCCTGAACGCAACCGGGTCGGCGATGAGCGGCATCACGTCCTTGAACAGGATTCCCTCGCTGGGAAAGTCGGGCACGTCGCGGATCAGGCCGGCGAGATCGAGCTCACTCATCGGTCCGCGACCTCTCGCAGGTCGCGCATGAGCAGCAGCTGAGCGAGCTCCTGGGCGACGACGGCGAGATGCTCGAGGTCCTCCAGGGCGGCGGCGCGCCGCTCCAGGTTACGCGAGCGAAGGGCCGGCGCGACGACCTGCTCGAGCAGGGCCGACTGGCGACCCGCTGCAGTCCGGAAGGCTCGCAGATGCCGCGCATCGATCCCGTGGCGTGCGATCCTGGCGCACGCGAGGGCGATGTCCGCCTCGCTCTCGGTGTACAAGCGCTCCCCGCCCTCCACCCGAGGCGCCAGGAGGCTGAACTCTTCGAGCTGGCGCGCGAACTCGGCCGAGACACCGGCTCGCTCACAGAGCTCGGACAGGTCGATCTCGTCTTCCTGTGCGCGCAGGCCGCCGGCGCGACGCTTGGCGCGGTCGGCCGTGGGCGCCCGCAACTCCTCACGGATCACGCGCAGCGGCAAGAACTCGTCCCGCTGCAATCGGAGGATCGTGATCAGGCGCTCCACGTCCGCCTCGGCGAAGAGGCGGTAGCCGCCGCGCGTGCGGCTCGGGTTGAGCAGGCCCTGGTCCTCGAGATAACGGATCTTCGAGATCGATATGTCGGGGAACTCCTCGCGAAGGAGCTCGCAGACGGCGCCGATCGTATGGAGGCCCGTGGCTGGACTCGTGTCGGGAACAGTCGTCATCGGCGTAGGAACGTCATCCGGTACTTGCCGATCTGAACCTCGTCGTCGTCCTCCAGGGCGCTGCTCTCGATCCGACGCTTGTTGACGAAGGTGCCGTTGAGGCTGCCGAGGTCGCGGATCGTGAACACGTTGCCGTCGCGCGTCAGCTCTGCATGACGCCGCGAGACCGTGACGTCGTCCAGAAACACGTCGCACTCCGGCGAGCGGCCGATCAGGGCATGGTCGCCGATCGCCTCGAAGCTCTCCCCCGCTCTACCGCCGCCGGAGCGGACGACGAGCGCGGGACCGTCGATGCTCTCCTCGGTGAGAGCTCCCTCCAGCTCGTCCGGGCCAAGGCTCATGGTCGCCTCCCCGACGCTCTCGCGGATCAGCAGGGCGCCGCAGCGCGAGCAGTAGCTCGCCGCCTCCGGAACCTGGAAACCGCACTCCGGACAGTAGATGTGACTCATTGACCTCCACCGAGGATCGAGCCCAGGTCGCTCGTCTCGACGTGGGCGCCGCCCTGGGCGCGCTTGGCCTGCTCGGCCCGCATGATGTCGATTTGCCCATGCATGACCCGACGACCCAGCGAGATGTCATCGTCCTCCTGCTCGAGGCGTCGGATCTCGGCCCACAGCGCGTCGTCGTCGAGGCTCGCGGGGTCGGAAGGGTTCGAGACCTTGTCACCGGCCGGCGTGTCCCCCGTGCCCTCGAAGAGCGGGCGGGCGACCGAGGTCACGGTGTGGGCCTCGAAGCTGCCCGATGCCACCTGCACCTTGAGGCGTCCCGTGCGCTCGGCCCGCAGTTCGTCGATCCGCCCGTGGAGGAGGCGCCGCCGGCGTGAGATCTCGTCTTCCGCCTCCTCGACCTGAGCGAGCAGCGCGGACAACTCGTCGTCGGTGAGCGACAGCAGATCTGGAAGCGTGTCCACGTGGTGCCTTTCGATTCGAGGGCTCGATCCTAACGAGACTGCAGCGTAGCTAAGGGGTCAACCTCAGGTTGAGGCTTTAGGGCTAGAGACGATTTCGCCTCGCATGGCCCACTCCCTGCCTGGTCAGCCGAGCGGCGGCTCCGCGCGGGCGAGCTCGCTCCGCGCCCTGAGGACGTACTGAGCCGCGGCGACGACGGCGAGGCCGAGGTTGATCCAGAAGCAGGCGAGCGGCCACCACGTGCCCTCGGCGGTGACGAGCACGGCGCCGATCGACGCGTACAGGCCCCATGTCGCGATCTTCCCGAGCCGCGAGACATCGAGCTGGTAGCCACGCGGGAGGACGAATCGGTAGCCGCCGACGAGCAGCGCGTCGCGGAGGAGGATCACGAGCGCGACCCACGGCAGGCGATCGAGGAGCACCAGGGCGACGACGGCGGTGTCGATCATCAACCGATCGGCCAGCGGGTCGGCCACCTTCCCGAACCCCGACTCGACGTGCCAGCGCCGCGCCAGGTAGCCGTCGATCTGGTCGGTCAGCGCCGCCAGGCCGAACACGATTCCGGCAACCCAGCTGGGGCCGTTCCGATCCTCGAGCAGCAGCCAGACGAACACCGGGATTGCGGCGAACCGGAGCACGGTGAGCGCGTTCGGGATCTGCCGGACGGCGCCGGAGTCGGAGCGCAGTTTCATGACTCGCAAGCCTAGTGGCGAGCGATGGTAGCGTCGTCGAGGTGACATCCGCTTTCACGCTGCCAGGGTTCGTCAACAGCCACAGCCACGCATTCCAGCGCGCGTTGCGCGGACGGGCCGCCGGGACGGATTTCTGGACCTGGCGCGACGGCATGCTGATGGAGGTCGATTTGGCGACACCGGCGTCCGTCAGGAGCCACTACGCAGAGGTCTACGGAGAGATGCTGGCGGCGGGGTACACAGCCGTCGGGGAGTTCCACTACCTCGGGGCGGACGAGGCATTCGCGGCGGCGGACGCAGCCGCGGCCGCCGGGATCGAAATCGTGCTTCTCCACGTCGCCTACGAGCGCGGGGGCGTGGAGCGGATGCGCCAGCCGTCCGTAGCCGCGTACCTGAAAGAGCTCGAGGCCCTGCGTGCGGCAGGGATCGCTGTCGGTGTCGCCCCCCACTCCGTCCGCGCCTGCTCGCGCGCGTGGCTCGAGGAGCTCGGGCGCTACGCGGCGAGCGAGGGCCTGCCCCTCCATATCCACGCCGACGAGCAGCCTCGAGAGATCGAGGAGTGCCTCGAGGAGCACGGGTGCCGCCCGATCGAGCTGCTCGAAGCCACAGGCTGCCTGACGCCGCGAACGACGATCGTGCATGCGACGCACGCGGACGACCATGAGCTCGACCTCCTCGCCGCCGCGGGCTCCCGGATCTGCACCTGTCCGACGACGGAGGCCGACCTCGGCGACGGTTTCCTCCGCGTGTCGGCGATCCGCGAGCGATCGATCCCGTTGTGCATCGGCTCGGACTCGAACATGCGGATCGATCCGCTCGAGGAGTTGCGCGAGATCGAGGGGATTGCGCGGCGCCAGACCGGCCGGCGCGGGATCCTGACGACCGAGGAGCTCTTCGAGATCGGTGGCGCCGAAGGCGCGCGCGCCCTCCACCTCGGTAGCCAGGCGTCGATCTCGATCGACGTCGAGCATCGGTCGCTCGCAGGGGTCGCCCCGGAGCACATGGCGGCGGCGCTGATAGCCGGCTGTAGCGCCGAGGTAGTCCTCGGGGTCTCCCCGTGAGCCCTGTCGAAGTCAGCGAAGCGACCTTCGAGGCGGACGTGATCGCCCGCTCCGCCGAGATGCCGGTCGTCGTCGACTTCTGGGCCGACTGGTGCGGGCCGTGCCACGCACTGGCACCCGTACTGGAGGCGGCAGTCGAGGCCCGGGAGGAGCAGATCGTGCTCGCGAAGGTGGACGTCGACGCCAACCAGTCCCTGTCGCAGCGGTACTCGGTCAGCGGCATCCCAGCCGTGAAGGCCTTTCGCGACGGCCGCGTCGTGGCCGAGTTCGCCGGCGTCAGGTCGCGGGCCGCCATAGACGTGTTCCTCGACGCGCTGTTCGCGCCACCGCCGGCGGATGCGCTGCTGGAGGAGCTCCGCGCGACCGGCGAGCTGCCCGAAGTGGTCTCGGCCCTCGACGCGGGTGACGCCGAAGGCGCCCTGCGCTGGATCGTCGAGAGCGTCCCCGGTAGCGAGTCGGGTGTACGCGACCGACTCCGGGAGGTGGCCGTCGCTCTCTTCGAGCAGTTGGGAGACGACGACCCGCTCGTCGGCGTCTACCGCCGCCGGCTCGCCACCGCTCTGTTCTGAGCTTCGCGAGCGAGGCGTGCGCGGTAGCGATCGACCCACATGGCCGTGCGATCGACGTACGCCCGCTGCGCCAGGCGCCCCTGGAGACCGTAGGCTCCTTCGTACGACAGGTAGTCCGAGCCGACCGGCCTGGCAGGCTCGATCTGCGTTCCTTCATGCCATTCGTTGTAGCTCGTGATCGTCACGATCTCGGGCGCGGCCCGGATAGCGCCACGCCACATCGTGTCGTACGTGGCTCCGTTCGCCCGCGGCCGGACTCGCGGGTCGCCGGTCGCGCGGACGGCGTCGAAGCCAGGCCCGACCGACGGAGCGCAGAGCAAACCGCGCCGGCGCGCGGAGGCACACATCCGGTGGAACGACGAGCCATCGTAGATTCTGACGTCGTACGTGTACAGGCCCGCGAACCGTCCTGCCTCCGCCTTGCCCGGCAGGTTGGTGTTGGCGAACAGGCGCATGTCGGGGATCGCCTCGTTGAGAGCGCGCCACTCGTCGTCGGGGGTCGAGGTCGAGTCGTAGACGTAGGCGTCGGTGACCCCCGAGGCAGACAGCGAGCGGAGATCCGTCAGGAGCGTCGCCGGTGTCCTCCCGCGATACGGCTCGACGTGCACGGCGATGCGCAGCCCGGCAACTCCCGCCGCACGGGTCACGGCGGCAAGCCGAGCCGCCTCGGCCGAGCCGGTGCCCCACCAGGACACGATCAACGTCTGCACGCCCATCTCGGCGATCTCGTGCATCTGGGCCTGGACGACGGCCGCATCCGACGACGAGTAGGGATTGCGGGCCGGGTACCAGCCCGACGCGATCCGGGCGGGCGGCGTGTTGCCGTTCTGCTGCCAGTGCTCCCAGTTTCCGTCGCGCGCCGCCGTGCCGTACCACGGGTAGTAGAAGATCGCCACCTCGCCGAGCCCGGTCCCGCCCGGTACGACCGGCCGAGAGAGTCGCGAATCGGCGACTCCTGCGACGAGCGCCGCAACCGTCATCACCGCCGCAAGTGACAAGAGGCTCCTTCGCACCCGGGGGCACTCTAGACAAGTGACCGGTCGGATGCCAGACCATCCGACCGAGGCCCTGGACGATGGAATCGAGCACGAAGGAGTACCACGGCGCATCCGGACTGCCAGCCATGGGGCCTGGCAGGGAGACGGCGACGTTCAGCCGGCGGTGCGGATGTAGCGTGCGCGGCCTACTGCGACCAGCCGCTCCGGGTCGTCCCAGGCCGAGATCTCGACGTCGGCCGTACCAAGCGTCTTCCCGACGCTGAGGCAACGGGCGACGACGCGGTGAGGAGCGGGTGCGGCCAGCCGAAGGAAGTCGCACCGCAGGTCGACTGCGATCCAGCCGGCGCCCTGACTCACGTGCTCGAGCGCGAACCAGCCGGCCGTGTCGACGCAGGTGGCGAGCGTCCCACCATGGAGGAACGGGCGCGGCTCGTCACCGCCTAGAGCGATCTCGGCGGGATCGAGGCGCAGAACGACCGCGTCGTCGAGAAGCTCGACCGCAACGAGGCCGAGGGCCGCATCGAGCGGCGAGGGCGGATCCGAGAGCAGGTCGGTCATGGGTGCCGATCGTAGTCCACGAGGCCCGCTGAGCGCTGCTCGACGGCCCTCTGCATCCGTCTAGTGGGCGATCTCGACCGATCGGCTCTCCCGGATCACGATCACCTTGACCTGCCCGGGGTACTCGAGCTGGTCTTCGATCTCGCGCGCGATCTCGTGCGAGAGGAGCGCCGCCGCGTCGTCGTCCACCTCGGTCGGCTCGACGATGACCCGAATTTCGCGCCCGGCCTGCAGCGCATACGCCTTGGCCACCCCGGGCTTCGCGGCCGCGAGCTTTTCGAGCGAGGTGAGCCGCTTGATGTAGTGCTCGAGGCTCTCCCCGCGAGCGCCGGGGCGCGAAGCGGAGATCGCGTCGGCGGCGATCAGCAAGACCGCCTCGACTGTCTGGGGCTGCACCTCGTAGTGGTGCGCTTCGACCGCGTGGATGACTCCTTCCGGCTCGCCGTAGCGACGAGCGAGCTGGGCCGACACGGCCGCATGGGTGCCCTCCACCTCGTGGGTCATCGCCTTCCCGATGTCGTGCAGGAGCGCGGCACGTCGCGCGGTCTTCACCGATGCCCCGAGCTCGGCGGCCATGAGGCCCGTCAGATGAACGACTTCGAGCGTGTGCTTGAGCACGTTCTGCCCGTAGCTCGTGCGGTAGCGAAGGCGGCCGAGGATCCGCACGAGCTCCTCGTGGACTTCGCCACAGTTCGCCTCGAAGACCGCCTGCTCGCCCGCCAGGCGCACGTGATCCTCGAGCTCGGCCTTCGAGAGGTAGTACATCTCCTCGATCCGAGCCGGGTGGATGCGCCCGTCCTCGATCAGCTTCTCGAGCGTCAGGCGCGCGATCTCGCGCCGCAGGCCGTCGAACGACGAGAGCACGACTGCGTGCGGCGTGTCGTCGATGATGAAGTCGACACCCGTCAGGTGCTCGAGCGACCTGATGTTGCGCCCCTCGCGGCCGATGATGCGCCCCTTCATGTCATCCGAGGCGAGCTCGATCACGGTGACCGTCGTCTCGGCCGTGTGACTGGCTGCAACGCGTTGGAGAGCGTCCGAGACGAGCGCTCGGGCCCGGCGCTTGGCATCCGTGCGTGCCTCCTCCTCCAGGTTGCGCACCGACCGCGCGAGCTCGTGTCGGATCAGATCCTCTGAGCGCTCTAGCAGCTGCCGCCGCGCCTCCGCAACGGTGAGCCCGCTGACCCGCTCAAGCTCGCGCAGCACCTCGTCGTTTCCCGCCTTCAGGCTCTCCTGGAGCTGCCTGGCATGCACCTCACGGTCGTTCAGACCCTGCTCCCGCCGCGCTATCTCATCCCGCTTCGCGTCGAGCTCCGACTCTCGCGCGTGAATACGCTCCTCGACCTTCGCGATCTGGAGCCGGCCCTCGTGGATCTCCGACTCGATCTCGGCGCGCAGGGCCATTGCCTGCTCGCGGGCCTCGATCTGGGCCTCGCGCCGCGTCGTCTCCGCCTCGCGCTCCGCGTCGGCGAGGATCGACCGACGCTGGTCTTCGGCGAGGCGCAGCCGCGACGTGCTCGCGGTCCGTAGCCAGGCCCACAGGCCGACCGCACCGAGGCCGATCCCGATCACCGCTGCTACGACCGTGAGCATCCGCGCTCCTCTCGGAGAGGGTGTTCCGCGGCGGTTGCCGCGGCTGCTCACATCCGGATGCCGCCTGCACGGCAGCGCCCCGGTCTACCGGTTCGCACTGCGATCTCTAACGCGGTCTGGCTGCCCTCCGTGGAGTGGCGATCGTGCCGGAGATCGACGGTTTCGGGTTGTGGTGGACGATCATCGAGTGTGCCGGTTTCGGGAAAGCTCTCTGTGCAGGTGAAATATCGGATGAAGCTCACCTATCCTATCGCGTCCGCCTCGAGTTCTGCAACGAGCGGTTCCAGCGCGGTCTCGGAGAAGCCGCGCGATGCGAGGTACCGCAGGGTGCGCACGCTACGTCCTCGGGTCTCGACGATCGCGGCAGCCCGAGCGCCCTCGGGCTCGAGCTCGCCGAGCGCGCTCGACACGAGCTCCTCCGGCACCCCCTGTCGCTCGAGGTCATCTGCGATCAGGAGATCGCCGGCGCCGCGCGTGGCGAGTAGTCCTGCCCGGCCGACCGCAAACCGCTCGTCGTCGACGAGACCGGCCCGGCGTGCCGCCTCGACCGTCTCGCGCCGCGCAGCCGGTGCTGTACCACGATCGGCGAGCCGACGGTCGAGCGACACAGAGGTGTGATCGCGCGCCCGCAGTGCCCGGAGGGCGGCCGCCTGTGCCGCGATCCGCCGGAGCTCACGCCCGAGGGCTCGCGCGGAGGGGCGATCGAGGGCCCCGCCGACCGACAACCCCGCTGCGTATACCGCCTCGAGGGGAACGACCCGCCAGAGCTCGTGATCGAGCTCCACGGCGACCCGGCCCCGTCCTCGCGCACGCAGCGCCGTGACCACGGGCGTCGTCATCGGCAGCGGCGCGCGCGAGGATCGAGACGCGAGCCTACGCCTCGACAGCGACCGCCACCTCGGCCTCGCCCTCGACGAGGGCGTCATCCTCGATCGGTGTCACCTCGACGTCGGCTGCGCCGTCGGCCTGGGGCAGCAGCCGAGCCGACACGACCTGCTCCGCCGGCGAGTCCGCCTGGATCCGCGACAGGATCTGCTGGACGAGATCGGGGTGCTCTCGCAGGAACGAGGTCGAGTTCTGACGACCCTGCCCGAGCCGCTCATCGCCAAAACTGAAGTACGAGCCGGACTTCTGGACGACCTTGCGCTCCAGGCCGACGTCGAGCACGGTGCCCTCCCAGGAGATCCCGGTGCCGTAGATGATGTCGAACTCGGCCTGCTTGAACGGCGGTGCCACCTTGTTCTTGACGACCTTGACGCGGACGCGGTTGCCGTACGCCTCCGCTCCGTCCTTGAGGGTCTCGATGCGGCGCATGTCGAGGCGCACCGAGGAGTAGAACTTGAGCGCCCGGCCGCCCGGGGTCGTCTCCGGCGAGCCGAACATGACGCCGATCTTCTCCCGGAGCTGGTTCGTGAAGAGGCAGATCGTGTCGGTGCGGTTGAGCGTCCCTGCGAGCTTGCGGAGCGCCTGGCTCATCAGCCGTGCCTGCAGCCCGACATGGGTGTCCCCCATCTCGCCCTCGATCTCGGCCTTCGGCGTCAGTGCGGCGACCGAGTCGATTGCGACGACGTCGACGGCGCCGGAGCGCACGAGCAACTCGCAGATCTCGAGCGCCTGCTCACCGGTGTCCGGCTGGGAGACGAGGAGATCGTCGATGTTGACCCCGATCCTGCGGGCGTACTGCGGATCCATCGCGTGCTCGGCGTCGATGAATGCGCAAATACCCCCACGTCGTTGCGCCTCGGCGATCACGTGGTAGACGAGTGTCGTCTTGCCTGACGACTCCGGCCCGAAGACCTCGACCACCCGACCGCGAGGCAGCCCGCCGATTCCGAGCGCCATGTCGAGCGAGAGCGATCCGGTCGACACCGACCCGATCGCGACCTGGGCCTGGTCGCTCATGCGCATCACCGAGCCCTTACCGAACTGCCGCTCGATCTGGCCGAGCGCGACGTCGAGCGCTTCTTCACGGTTCATCTCGTCAACTCCTCCTCAGGCTTCCAGGGATCTCATCCCAGTAGGAAAGCAGGTCCGTCGGACGTAATACAAACATATGTTCGCCCATCCCGCTTGGTCTCCTTCCTCCCCCGAGGCTAGCGCCGGGACCGTGTCGCAGGTGCGCAGCATGTGCGCCGACTCCGCACCGTGTCCCCTCCCGTTGCCCCTCAGGCGTCGAGCAGGCGCCGCACGAGGTGGAGCGCTGCAACCGCCGACCGGCCTCGGATCGTGCCGCGGTCGCCGGGGAGCTCGAGGCGCACGGCGTGCTCCTGTCCGGGTCCGGCGGCGTGAAGGAAGACCAGCCCAACGGGCTTCTCCGTCGTCCCTCCCTCCGGCCCCGCGATGCCCGTGACCGAGACGGCGACGTCCACCCCGAGCCGTTCCCGCCCTCCATGCGCCATCGCGCTCGCCGTTTCAGCCGAGACGGCCCCGTGGGCCGCGAGGAGCTCGTGCGAAACGCCGAGGAACTCCTGCTTCAACCCGTTGTCGTACGCCACGATGCTCCCGCGGTACACGTCGCTCGAGCCGGCCACGGAGGTCAACGCGCCTGCCACGATCCCGCCCGTGCACGATTCCGCGGTGCCGAGCGTGAGGCCGCGCGACCGGCAGAGCTCGAGGACGAGCTCCTGCACCGACCGCTCGTCCCGGCCGAACAGGAACTCGGCCACCGGCGCGAGCAGGGCGCCTTCGAGGGTGTCGGCACGTGCGTCCGCGCCGGGCTCGACGATCAAGTCGACGTGGATCTCGAAGTCTCGGGCGCAGATCGTCACTTCGACGCCGTCGCCGTCACCGCCGGCGTCGGCGAGCGCCTTGGCGACTGCCGACTCGCTGACGCCGTAGAAACGGAGCACCCGTCGCTCCGGCCGGGCAGTGCCGGCCAGGACGCGCTGGAACGGCGTCGAGGCAACAGCACGCGGCCACAGCTTCTGCAGCTCGCTCGGGGGGCCGGGCAGGACGACGACGACGCAGGAGCCCGTGTCGACGACGACGCCGGGAGCCGTTCCGACGATCCCGAGCGAGACGCTCTCCTCGGGCAGCGTCGCCTGCTTGCGGACGCCGGGAGCGAAGTCCGCGTACGGGCGGCGCATGCGCTCGGCGAAGCGGCGCGAGATCTGCTCGATCTCGCTCTCGAGCGCCTCGTCGACATAGAGGCCGCGACCTGCCACCCGCGCCACGAGCTCGATCGTCCGGTCGTCGTGCGTGGGCCCGAGACCGCCCGAGACGAGGCAGACGTCGGCCGTCAAGCCTTCGCGTAGCGCCGCTTCGAGCTCTTCGGGATCGTCGCCGACGATCGCGATCCGGACCGGCTGCAGGCCGAGCCGTAGCGCCTCCTCGGCGTAGAACGGCCCGTTCAGGTCGGTGCGCTCCCCGCGCACGAGCTCACTGCCCGTGACGACTATCGCTGCCCTGGGGCGCCTCAAGACCGCGGTGCGATCGTGAGGCGCCCATTCGTGGGCACCTTGATCGGAAAACCAGCCAACCGCACGACGACGTTGCGCGGCGAGGCGATCATCAGCGCGAGCCCCTTCGGAGCGAAGGTCTTTGTCTGTCCGCGTTCGAGTGTGCCACTGTAGAGCGGCTTCCCGGCAGAGGTGCCGGCCCGTACTTCCATGAACGTCGCGCCCTTCGTAGCGGTGATCGAGACCCCGCGCGCAACCTCCGCCGGCTTCGACGACGACTGCAGGTTGACGCCCTGCACCTTCGGGGTGGCGGGCCCGCCGAACTTCCAGGCGGCGATCACGAGGGCGGTGAGCACGACGATGGCGCCCAGCGCGACGAGGACGAGGCGCGACTCGCGCCGTTGCCGCTGGCGGCGGCTCTGAGCCGGCACGCGGCGCGAACGGAGTGGACGATCCTCCTCGCCGACGACGTAGCGCGAGTTGTACTCGTCGACGTACAGTTGCCCGTCCATCCCGAGCGAGTCTGCGTACGTGCGCAGGAAGCCCTTGATGTAGGTGTGCCCTGGCAGCTGCTCGAACTGCTCTGCCTCGAGAGCACGGAGATACTTGGACCGCACCTTGGTGCGGAACTCCATCTCGTTCAGGTCGAGGCCCTGGCGCGTGCGGGCCTCACGGAGGCTTGAGCCAATGTCGAACACGAACGGCCAGTGTAGACGACGGACGGGCGAACCTCCACGCCCGCCGCCGATCGGTGGCAGCCTGTCTACTCGACGGCGACGAGAAGCTGGTACACGGCCAGGGCGATCGTCGCCGATGCCGCCAAGCAGAGCCCGAGGATGCCGAGCAGGCGGCCGATCCGCCCGGCCTTCGCGCCGTCGGCGCTTCTCAGGGTGAGGCGCTCGAGCTCCCTGGCGCGCCGCGAGAGCAGGATCGCCGCCAGGCCGAGGACGACTGCGAACGGGATCGCGAAGCCTGCGTCGAGAAGGCTGTAGGACGACGAGTAGCGCGTGCCGTAGACGGCGACCGGCAGGATCAAAGATGCCAGCACGCCGAGGAATGCGGACCACGCCGCCCTGCCGTTCCGCCTCACGATTTCTTGTACGGGCGACCGACGGCTGCGGGTGGGATCGAACGGCCGATCACGCCGGCGACGGCGATCAGCGTGAGGACGTAGGGCAGCGCCTGGAAGAGCACGGCAGCCGAGTCGGAGTACTCCGGCAACCGCTGGGCGAGAGCGCTCGAGAAACCGAACAGGAGGCACGCCGCCGCGGCGCCGAAGGGACGCCAGCTGCCGAAGATCATGGCAGCGAGCGCGATGAACCCCCGGCCCGCGGTCATGTTCTCGTTGAACGAGTTGACGAATCCGATCGACAGGTAGGCGCCGCCCGCTGCCGACAGCATCCCGGAAAGGACGACGGCGCCGTAGCGGATCCCGTAGACCGAGATTCCGACTGTGTCAGCTGCCCGCGGGTGCTCGCCGACGGCACGGATCCGTAGGCCGAGGGGAGTCTTGAAGAGCACGAACCACGACGTCGGGACGAGGATCAGAGCGACCCAGATCATCAGGTTCATGCTGCCGAACACGGGCCCGACGAACGTGACACCGTCGAGGAAGCCGAGCTTGACCTGTGGAATCCCCGAGATGTCCGTCGGCGTCCCTTCCTGGCCGTAGATGTCGATGAACAGGTACCCCGTCAGTCCGAGCGCCAGGAAGTTGATCGCGGTGCCGCCGACGATCTGATCGGCGCGGAGGTGAATCGCGAGGACGGCGTGGAGCAGTGCCATCAGTCCTCCCGAGAGGATCCCCGCGCCCAAGCCCAGCCACCACGAACCAAGCTTGTCGGCGCCGAGGATGCCGAAGAAGGCACCCATCAGCATCATTCCCTCGAGGCCGATGTTGACGACGCCCGAGCGCTCGCTGAACATCCCGCCGATCGCCGCGAAGAGCAGTGGCGTCGCGTAGCGCAGCGTCGCCGCGAGAAGCGCAGACCAGACGACGACCGTCTCGAGCTTGCCGATGCCCGAGAGCGTCGCGAGGTAGGCCAGCGCGAAGCCCAGGACACCTGCGGCGACGGCGAAGCCGCCGAACCGGCGCTGCCCCTGCATGATGACTCCGACGCCGAGTACGACCGCGGCAAGGCAGAGCAGGAGGCTCCAGACCCACGAGCGGGCGGCGACGGGCGGCAGGGCGATCCAGGCGCCGAGGAGGCCGAGCAGGATGCCCGCCCAGGCAACCGCGCGCAGGCCTCGGGGCACGCGCGCAGCCAGAGGAGCCACAACCGTTGTCATGCGGTCCTCCTCCTTCGCATGCGGGCGATCAACCAGAGGATGATCAGGTCGGCGCCGACGAACAGCACCACGAGCCCCTGGATCAGCAGCGTCAGGTTCGAGGCGAGCTCCGGCTTGAAGATCTCGGGGTCGAGGTTTCGGGTCGAGGTTCCCGTCAGGAGCCCTCCGAAGAGGAGCGCCGCGAGGGCGACCCCGATCGCGGTGTTACGCCCGAGCAGGGCGACTGCGATCCCGACGAACGCGATCGTCGCGCCCTGGACGTCGCCGGTCGCGAGCCGGAACTGCCAGCCGAGCACGTCGACGGCGCCGGCGAGACCCGCGAACGCGCCCGAAATCGCCATGGCGAGGAAGTAGTTGAGCGGCACGTTGATGCCGCCGTAGCGGGCCGCCTCCGGGTTGAAGCCGACGGCCTTGACGCCGTATCCGAGCGTCGTCCGGCTGAGGATCAGCCAGTAGACGACGAGCGCCGCAATCGCGACGAAGAACCCGACGTGGAGCCCCTGGAGCAGCGGATCTCCCCAGAACACCGGCAGCTTGGCGCCCTCGGTGACGTCGTTCGAGATCGGGACGAACTTCTGGGAGTCGTTCTGGAGCGGCCCCCCGAGGCCGAAGAGGAAGACGCCGACCCAGATCGCAGTCCAGTTGAGCATGATCGTGGAGATCACCTCGTGCGCTCCGACGGTCGCCTTGAGGAAACCCGCGATCCCTGCCCAGAGCGCGCCGCAGAGCGCGCCGACGATAGCCGCGACGAGAATGTGCAGGAACGGATTCATGCTGCCGAACGACGAGCCGATCCAGACCGCGAGCACCGCACCGACGATGTACTGGCCCTGGCCGCCGATGTTGAACATCCCGCAGCGGAACGCGAAGGCGACGGCCAGGCCCGTCAGGATCAGCGTCGTCGTCAGGATCAGCGTCTGTTGCATGTTGAGGGCGGCGAGGCTGCGCTCGTCCCCGCCCACCCAGGGGAAGAACCAGTTGAACCCGGCACCGTCGAAGATCGCGCGGTAGGTGGTCAGCGGGTTCTTGCCGGTCGTCGCGAAGACGACGAGGCCGCCCACGAAGAACGCGAGCACAGCCGTCAGCACCGGCGCCACGAGCCCGCCCGCCCGTTGCGCGATCTGGTAGCGCGAGAGCAGCGAGGGACGCGTCTCGGGGCCGAGGCCGGACGGGTCTGCCGGAGTCTCCGGGGGCGTCGGTGCCTCTGGGCCCTGGTCGCTCACGCGGCCTCCTCCCCACGCCCGCCGCCGGTCATGGCGATGCCGAGCTCCTCTTCGCCCACCGAGGGCTCGAACTCGCCGACGATCTCGCCCTCGTAGATGACGAGGATCCTGTCCGAGAGCGAGAGGACTTCCTCCAGCTCGAGGGAGACGAGCAGCACCCCGCGGCCTTCGTCTCGCTCCTCGACGAGGCGGCGGTGGACGAACTCGATCGCACCGACGTCGAGCCCGCGTGTCGGCTGCGCTGCGATCAGGACGCGCGGGTTGCGGTCGATCTCACGCGCGAGGACGACCTTCTGCTGGTTGCCGCCCGAGAGCGCGCCACCGGGCGTCTGCGCGCCACCGCCTCGCACGTCGAACTCCCCGATCAGCCGCTCGCCGCGCTCGACCAGGCGCCCGGGGTAGAGCCAGCCGAACCGCGAGTCCGGAGCCTTCCGGTAGTCGTGCAGGGCGATGTTCTCGGCGATCGAGAACTCGAGCACGAGACCGCGCGTCTGGCGGTCCTCGGGGATGTGGCCCAGCCCCGCCTCGAAGTGGCTGAACGCATTCTGGTGCGTCACGTCGACGCCTTCGACCTTGACCGTGCCAGAAGCCACCTTGCGAAGGCCGGTCATCGCGTCGATCAACTCGGTCTGGCCGTTGCCGTCGATGCCGGCGATCCCGACGATCTCGCCCGCCCGGACCTGGATCGAGATCCCGCGAACCTTTTCGAGATCACGATCGTCGAAGACATGGAGATCTTCCACCTCGAGAAGCACGTCGGTTGGCGTGGACGCGCCCTTGTCGACCCTGAGCAGCACTTCGCGGCCGACCATCAGCCGGGCCAGCTCCTCCTCGGTCGCGCCCGCTGCCGCCAGCGTCTCGATCTTCTTGCCGCGTCGGAGCACGGTGATCCGGTCTGCGACCTCGGTCACCTCGTTCAGCTTGTGGGTGATGAAGATGATCGACTTGCCCTGATCGGTGAGGCCCTTGATGATCTGGAAGAGCTCGCGCGCCTCCTGGGGCGTTAGCACTGCCGTCGGCTCGTCGAGCACCAGGATGTCCGCGTTGCGGTACAGGGCCTTGAGGATCTCGACACGCTGCTGCTGGCCGACGGTGATGTCCTGCACCCGCGCCCTCGGGTCGACCGCGAGCCCGAAGCGCTCGGAGATCTCGCGCACGCGCTCGTTGGCCTCCCGCATGTCGAGCACGGCCGGCCCGTGCTTCGGCTCCTCGCCCAGCACGATGTTCTCGGCGACCGTCATCACAGGGATCAGCATGAAGTGCTGGTGCACCATCCCCACCCCGGCCGCGATGGCGGCGCTCGGGGTGCCGAGCCGCACGCGCTTGCCGGCGATCTCGATCTCGCCCTCCTCCGGGTGGTAGAGCCCGTAGAGGATGTTCATCAAAGTCGACTTGCCCGCGCCGTTCTCGCCGAGCAGGGCGTGCACTTCACCCTGTCGCAGATCGAAGTCGACACTGTCGTTCGCGACGATCCCTGGAAACCGCTTCGTGATCCGGCGCATCTCGAGCACCGTGCGGGGCGCGTCAGCCATCGAGGCGGGATTCTACGGTTCGCGGCGGCTTTCCGCTACGGAGTCGCCGACGGCCTGCCCTGAATCGAGCGAGAGGGCGGGCACCTGGCCCGCCCTCTCGTGCTCATGGATCCTGCCCCCGGCTCTAGAACTTGCCGGTGCGCGGAGGCTTGACCTTGCCCTTGGCGATCTGGCCCGACCAGAGGTTCAGTGTCTTGATCAGGGCAGCCCGCTTCGGTGCCTTCGTGCTGACCTTGCCGTAGCCGACGCCCTTGTTCTTCACGTTGAAGATGCCGTCGACCCCACCCTTGAACTTGCCCTGCTTGACGAGCTGGATCGTCTGGAAGACGCCCTGGTCGACCTTCTTCTGGGCGCTCGTCAGCACGTGCTTGCCGAGGAATGCCTGGTCGTTGTCGACCCCGATGCCCCAGTCGCCCGCGTCGGCGGCCGCGGCGATGGCCCCGAGGCCACAACCGCCGGCAACCTGGAAGACCACGTCAGAGCCCTGGTCGATCTGGTTGAGGGCGACTTCCTTGCACTTGTCCTGTGCGACGAAGTCCTGCGAGTACCCGTTCAGCACCTTGATGCTCTTGACGACCTTCTTGGCGCAGAACTGGTAGCCGGCGATGAACGCGTCGACGGGCGGGATCTTGAGCCCACCGACCGACGAGATCGTCTTCGACTTGCTCACGGTTGCGGCAGCGACACCGGCGAGGCACCCTGCCTCCTGCTCGGCGAACGTGATACCGCGGACGTTCTTCGGCGTGCCCTTCAAGAAGGGCGCCGAGACGTCGACGATCGCGAACTTCGTCTTCGGGAACTTCTTGGCGACGGCAGCCGTCGAGTCGCCCATGAGGAAGCCGACCGCGATCACGAGGTCATAGCCCTGCTTCGCGGCAGTGGAGAGGTTCGGGACGTAGTCGGCGGCGCTCTTCGAGATGAAGACGCGACCCTTGACGCCCAGCTTCTTCTGGCCGAGCTTGAGGCCGTTGTACGCGAGGGCGTTGAATCCCTTGTCGTTCAGACCGCCGATGTCCGTGACCACGGCCACCTTGAGCGCCGCTTCCTGCTTCACGGGCGCGGCCGAGCCGCCCGCTACGACGCCGAGTGCGAGAACCGCGGTAAGCGCGACCGTGGCACCGGCCATCCATTTCTTTACTGACACTAGCCCTCCTTGGGATACACAGTGGTTTCGTACCGACTGTGAGACGCATCATTTCAACAAATGATGGGTGATGTGCAAGGCCAGGTTCGGCGCAGGTCAGTCGCGCGAGACGACGGTCGCGAGCTGTGATTCCTCCACCAGGACTCGACGCGGTTTCGAGCCCTCGTAGCCGGAGATGATCCCGCGGCGCTCGAGCATGTCGACCAGGCGCCCGGCGCGCGTATACCCGACGCGCAGGCGGCGCTGGATCAGCGACACCGAGGCGGTCTGCGTCTGCACGACGATCTCGATCGCCTTGTCGAGCAGCGGATCCTCGTCGGGATCGAAGTCGCCGTCGCCGCCGTTCGACATCTCGTCGGCATAGCTCTCGGGCGCTTCCAGCAGGCTCTCGTCGAGCACCTGACCGCGCTGGCGGCGGCACTGCTCGACGATCATCGCCACCTCCTCCTCCGCCACGTAGGCGCCCTGCACGCGCTGCATGCGCGACGTACCGAGGGGCTTGAAGAGCATGTCGCCCTGCCCGAGCAGGCTCTCGGCGCCAGACGTGTCGAGGATGACGCGGGAGTCGGTCTGGCTGGAGACGGCGAAGGCGATGCGCGAGGGGACGTTGGCCTTGATCATGCCCGTGATCACGTCCACCGACGGGCGCTGCGTGGCGAGCACGAGATGGATGCCGACGGCACGCGATTTCTGCGCGAGCCGGATGATTGCGTCCTCGACCGCCTGCGGAGACACCATCATGAGGTCGGCGAGCTCGTCGATCACGACCAGCAGGTATGGCAACGGCTCCTCGCCGCGAGCCTTGAAGGCGCGGTTCGCCTCGGGCAGGTTGCGGGCCCGGATGATCGAGAGCCGCTCGTAGCGGCGCTCCATCTCGGCGACCACGTTCTGCAGCACCGCCGAGGCTTCCTTGGGGTTCGAGACCACCGGAGTCAGGAGATGCGGGATCGACTCGTAGTAGTTCAGCTCGATCCGCTTCGGGTCGATCAGGATCATCCGCACCTCGTCGGGGGTCGACCGCAGCAGGATCGAGGTCAGCAGCGTGTTGATGCAGCCCGACTTGCCGGATCCGGTCGTGCCGGCGATCAGCAGGTGCGGCATCCGGGCGAGGTCCGTCCACACCGCGTTGCCGGAGATGTCCTTGCCGAGCCAGACCGAGAGCGGGCTGGCCTGGCCGGGCATGTCACCGAAGATGTCGCCGAGCGTGACGAGCTTCGGCGAGAGGTTCGGCACCTCCACCCCGACGGCCTGCTTGCCGGGGATCGGCGCGAGGATCCGGATCTCGGTCGTGGCGAGCGCGTACGAAAGATCGTCCTTCAGCCCCGCCACCTTCGAGACCTTCGTCCCGGGCGCAAGCTGGAGCTCGTAGCGCACCACGCGCGGGCCTGCGATCTGGCCCACGATGGTCGCGTCGACACCGAAGTGTGACAGCGTGCGGGTCAACTGCTCGGCGATCCTCGCACTGGCGACCCCGTTGTCGCCCTTGACCGCCGGAGACGGGCGCAGCAGCGTCCGGTCGGGCAGCCGGTAGTCACCGGCCGGCGCGGTCTCGAAGTCGATCTCCTCGCCGTCGCCGGCGGTGATCGCCTCGAGCGGGTCCTCTTCCGACTGGAGGACGAGGGCGGGCGGCTCCGCGGACGAGGCCACGGGTGCAATCACGTCGGGGTAGCTCTCGACCACGTCGACCAGGGTCTGACGAGGCCCGACCGCACGCTCATGGTCATCGTCCTCGAAGGGCTGGGTCAGGCCCTCCCAGCCGTCGATCGACCGTCGTGCGGCGCTGCCGGCATTCCGGACGACGGAGCCCGAGCGCCGTAGCACTGCGCCGGCCGAGGCTCCGGTAAAGAGGAGCGTGCCCGCGATGAACAGCGCGATGCCGACGATCAGGGCGCCTGTCTCGCCGATCACGTGCGCCAACCCGCCGCCGACGGCACCGCCGATCGCGCCCCCCTCATCGCGGCCGAGGGCGGTCATGAGGCCGAACGCGCCGACGGCGAGCCCCGTCCGGAACGGCTTCAGGTCGACGATCCGACTCCGGACGACCATCAGCAGGCCGACCGCGACGAGCACGAGGGGAATCACGTAGGCCGCGATGCCGAACGCGCCCTGGAAGACGTCGATCACGGTGGCGCCGATCGCGCCTCCGTCCCACCCGAGCCAGAGCAGCGTCGCGAGGAAGAGGCCGACCGCAGCCATCCCGAGCCCCCACAACTCGGGATGGTGGTGCGATCGGGTCTTGACCTTCCGCTTGCGCTTCTTGATGCGGGCGGGTGTGCGCGGCTTCGGCGCGCGCTTGACGGGCTTCTTACGGGACGTGGTCATAGGGGTTGCTGCTTCTTCGGCAGCGTCCCGTATCCTCCGCCGCATGCCCGTCGTGATCGGAATCGCCGTCGCCGGCGCGCTCGGCGCCCTCGCGCGCTACGGGCTCGACGCAGCGATCGGGCGCCGCTCGGGGGCCTTCCCGTGGGGCATCCTCGTCGTCAACGTGACGGGCGCCTTCCTGATCGGCGTCCTCGTCGAGGCGCTCGAGCCGCGCTTCGAGGATTCATGGGTGCGCCTGACGGTGATCACCGGGTTCCTCGGTGCGTACACGACGTTCTCGACCTTCTCGCTCGACACCTATCGGCTGCTCGAGGGGGGCCATCCCGGGCAGGCGGCCTTCAACGCCGTCGGCACGCTCGTGGCGGGCCTGATCGCGGTCTGGCTCGGCCTCAGGCTCGGCCGCGCCCTCTAGGGCGGGTGGGCTCGCGGCGCTCGCCGCGTCAACGGGGCTCGCTCAGCTCGCCCGGGCCCGTGCCTGTTCGATGATCAGCTCTGCGTCGGCGCGATTGCCGAAACCCCGGGTCTCCGTCTTGCCCTCCTCGAGGTCCTTGTAGACCTGGAAGAAGTGCTCGATCTCGTCGCGAAACTCCGCCGGAATGTCGTGGATGTCGCTGACCCGCATCCAGGCGGGATCCTTGAGCGGCACGCAGATCACCTTCTCGTCGGGGCCCTTTTCGTCGGTCATGTGGAAGACGCCGACGACGCGGACGCGGATCCTGCACCCCGGGAAGGTCGGCTCGCCGACCAGCACGAGCGCATCGAGCGGGTCGCCGTCCTCCCCCATCGTGCCTTCGATGAAACCGTAGTCGGCGGGATAGCTCATCGAGGTGAACAGGCGCCGGTCGAGGACGATCCCGCCCAGCTCGGGATCGAGCTCGTACTTGTTGCGGGAGCCCGAGGGGACCTCGACGAAGACGACGACGCCGCTCATCTACCCGAGCGATCCGATCCGCTCGATCAGGAGCTCGAAGAACGCACCGGTATCGAGGTCGATCGCGGCATGGGCGTTCGCCGGCCGCTCCGTGCGCTGCCACCGGTCGACGACGGTCCGACCCCGGCAGAGCTCCGAGTCGCACTCGACCTCGATGTTGGTCTCGACCGTGGTCACGAGTCCGGGTCGGATGACCGCGGCGACGGCTACCGCATCATGGATCGGGGCTCCGTCCCAGCCGTAGGTCTCGGAGTGGTAGACGGTGAAGAAGTCGACCAGCTCGGCGACGAACGAGCCAACCGCTCCCGCGCCCCGCAGACGCTCCTGCAGCGCCGGCGTGGTGACGGCCTTGTGCGTCACGTCGAGCCCGATCATCGTCGCGTCGATCCCCGCCTGGAAGACGGCCCGCGCCGCCTCGGGGTCGGCCCAGATGTTGAACTCGGCGGCAGGGGTCATGTTGCCCTCCGCGACCGCGCCGCCCATCAGGACGATCCGCTCGACATTGGCGCCGCCCGTTCGCTCGAGCAGGAGGGCGATGTTGGTCAGGGGCCCGGTCGGCACGAGCGTGACCGGGGTCGGGCTCGCGGCGATCGTGCGCGCCAGGAAGTCGACCGCGTGCTCGTCGAGCGGCTCCCGCGCGGCCGGCGGGAGCGTCGGGCCGTCGAGCCCCGTCTCCCCGTGGACGTGGGAGGCGACGGTCAGCTCGCGGCGGAGGGGACGGTCGGCGCCCGCTGCCACCGGGATGTCGGCTCGGCCGACGAGGTCGAGCACGCGAAGCGCGTTCGCCGTCGTCTTCGCCAACGTCTGGTTGCCGTGAACCGTCGTCACTCCGAGCACGTCGAGCTCGGGACTCGCGAGTGCGAGGAGCAGCGCAATTGCGTCGTCGTGCCCGGGATCGCAGTCGAGGATGACCGGCGTGCTCATGGGCCAAGTATGGCGTCGATCTCCGCGCCGGTCGGGAGCGAGGGTTGCGCGCCCGGACGCGAGGCGGCGATCGCTCCCGCGGCGCACGCGCGGATGAGCGCCTCCTCGTGGTCGCGTCCCTCCAGGAGCGATACGAGCAGACACCCCGTGAAGGCGTCGCCCGCTGCGGTGCCGTCGACGACCTCGACGACAGGCGGCACCGCGCGCGCAACCTCGACGCCGTCGTCGAGCAGGACGGCTCCTTCGGCGCCGAGGGTCAGAGCCACGAGACCGTCGGTGCGAGCGAGCGAGTCGAGCTCGAACCGGTTGACGACGGCGAGATCGGGATCGACAGGGATCCTCCGGGCCGGTGCGGCGTTGAGGCAGAACAGCCCCGTTGCCTGCTCCCACGCGGCGACGACCGCTTCGTCGGGAAGCTCCTGCTGGCAGAGCACGGCGTCAGCCGGGCCGAGCTCGAAGTCGCCGACGAGGGCATTCGCCCCTGGCGAGACGACGATGGTCGTCTCGCCGGCCGCGTCGACCGTGATCAGGGCGACTCCTGTCGGACCGTCGCATTCGCGCACGTCGAGCTCCACGCCTGCCTCGCGCAGCCCCGCCAGCGCTTCGTCCGCGAAGTCGTCACGACCGACCGCTCCGACGAAGCGGACTTCGGCTCCGAGACGAGCACACGCGACGGCCTGGTTGGCGCCCTTACCGCCCGGATATCGGGCCAGGGTCGCTCCGGTGACCGTCTCACCGGGACGCGGGAGAGAATCCGCACGCACGACGAGATCGAGGTTGACCGAGCCGACGACGGTGATGCGGGGAGCAGGCATGGCCCTCAGCGTAACCGGGAGTCCCGGCTCGGCCGTGCCGTCTCCTAGGCAGCGAGTGCGCGCAGATCGTCGACGGTCGAGCCGAGCAACGTGTCCCTCAGATCGAACAATCCCGCCCACAAGGACGAGCGGTCGGGCGCGCTGTCGAGGCGCGCCGCATCGGCGAGCCCCTCGAGGGCGCGGACGAGCACGGCCAGCTCGAGGTAGACCGCGGCGACGCGATTGGGGCAGGCATGAACACCTGCGCGGTCGAGGATCGGGCGCCACTCCACCAGCTCTCCGGCGCCCGGCCCCGAGTACCACGAGCGACCCTCCGCCCGCTCCGGCTCGAGCTCCAGCAGGTAGCGCGAGAGCACGGGCTCGAGGCCCGCGAGAGCGGTCTCGACGCGGTCGGCCGCATGCCGGAGGGCGGCGTCACGCGCGCCCGACGTGGCAGGAACGGCGTCGCCTCTGCTCCACCGCTCCAGCAACCGGCAAAACGCCAGGGCGGCGGCCTCACAGGCGCGCAACTGCTCGGTCAGGCGCCGAGCCGACCCCTCGGTGGCCGCGTACTCACGGATCACGTCGCTCCAGCCAGGCTGCGGCGACGCCATCGCTCAGACCTCGATCACGACGGGGAGGATCATCGGGCGGCGGCGGGTGCGGGAATACACGAGCTTGGCGATCGCGTCGTGCATGTGCTCCTGGAGGAGCTTGATCTCGGTGATCCCACTCTCGGCGAGATCGGCGGCGACCCGGTCGGCTTCGTCGCGTAGGTCGTCGATCAGGCCCTCGTCTTCGCCGATCCCTCGGGCGATCAACTCGGGCGGCGCGATCTCGCCACCGTCGGAGAGAGCCACGGTCGTGACGATGATCAGGACGCCGTCCTCCGAGAGCCTCCGACGATCGCGCAGAGCGACGTCCTGGACGTCGCCGACCCCGAGCCCGTCGACGAACGTGACGCCGGCCGGGATCTTGTCGACGATGCCGACGCTCCTCGGGGTCAACTCGACGACAGAGCCGTTCTCGGCGATCACGATCTCACTGGCCGGGATCCCCGCCTCTCGTCCGAGCTTCGCGTGCGCTGCGAGCATCCGATACTCGCCGTGGATTGGCATCAGCGCTTTCGGCCGGACGAGCGAGAGCAGCGTCCGTAGCTCCTCGGAGCAGGCATGGCCGGAGACGTGGACTGGCGCGATCTCCTCGTGGAGCACCTCCGCCCCGAGGCGCGCGAGCCGGTTGATCGAGTCGTGGACGTGCAGCTCGTTGCCCGGAACCGGCTTGGCGGAGATGATCACGGTGTCGCCGCGCTCGATCGAGACATTCTGATGGTCGTCGTAGGCGATTCGCGTCAGCGCTGACATCGGCTCGCCCTGGCTCCCCGTGCAGAGGATCATCACGCGCCGTGGCGGCAGGTCCATGGCCTCCTTGGGCGAGACGATCGACTCCTCGGGAAGCTCGACGTAGCCGAGCATGCGCGCGATGTTCATGTTCTTGCGCAACGACCTGCCGACGAGGGCGATCTTGCGGTCGTTCTCGATCGCCACCTCTGCGGCCTGCTGCATGCGGTGGATGTTCGAGGCAAAGCTCGCGATCAGGATGCGCCCGGTTCGGGTCGGGATCAGCTGCCGGAACGCTTCGCCGACGAGCCGCTCCGAGCCGGTCATGCCCGGGCGCTCCGCGTTCGTCGAATCGCCCAGCATGAGGTCGATGCCGCGGTTTCCGAGTGCTGCGAGCTTGCCGACGTCGGTCTTGAGGCCGTCGACCGGCGTGTGGTCGAGCTTCCAGTCACCCGTGTGCAGCACGCGACCGGCCGGTGTCTCGACCACGATCGCGACACAGTCGGGAATCGAGTGCGCCATCCGCACGAACTCGAGCTTGAACGGCCCCACCTGCATGCCGTCGCCGGTGGGATCCGCCTCGGTGAGGGTCGTCGTCGCGCTGAGCTTGTGCTCGTCGAGCTTCGACTTGACCATCGCGAGCGTCAGCTTGGTGCCGATCACCTGGCCCGCCTCGACCTCGCGGAGCACGTAGGGAAGGGCACCGACGTGATCCTCGTGGCCGTGGGTGAGCACGATTGCGAGCAGCGGCCTGTCCTCGAGGTGCGAGAAGTCCGGCAGGACGAGGTCGACACCCAGGTGCTCGTCCCGCGGGAAGGCGAGACCCGCGTCGATCAGGATCCGCTGTCCGTCGAACTCGTACAGGGTCATGTTCTTGCCGACCTCACCGAGCCCGCCGAGCGGGATGATGCGCAGTGCGTCGCTCATCGCGATGGAGTTCGGGTTGGGCTGATCATCGTGGCGCAGTGTACGGATGCGGCGCGATTTCGCAGGCGGCGTCGCAGGGCGCACCGCCGAAATCGAGCGCCCGTGGCCGACGTGGGCCTCAGTGCGCGGCCGGCTGGAGCAGCCCGAGGCGCTCGAGGCAGCCGCGGACGGCCGTCTCTTCCTCGGGTGTCGCTTCGACGAGTGGGAGCCGGAAGCCGCCGACCTCGTGGCCGAGCAGGTTCAGGGCCGTCTTGACCGGGATCGGGTTCGTCTGCACGCGCAACAGGTCGATCGACGGTCGCAGCGACTCGTCGATCGCACGCGCCTCGTCGAGATCGCCGGCGCGGAAGCACGAGATCATCTCCCGCACCTGCGGCCCGACGAGATGCGTGTGGACGCAGATCCCGCCCACGCCTCCGACTTCGAGGAACGGGTGGATCAGATCGTCGTCGCCGGCGTAGAGATCGAGACCTTCGGCGACGACGTGCCGTGCCGCTTCGAGAGACGGCTTTGCCTGCTTCACGCCGCGCACGTTCGAAATCCGGGCCAGCGCCGAGATCGTCTGGGGCTCGGCCTCGACGACGGTGCGGCTGGGTATGTCGTAGAAGACGACCGGTCGATCGGTGACCGCGGCTATCGCCTCGACGTGCGCGACGATGCCGCGCTGCGGCGGCTTGTTGTAGTAGGGCGTTACGACGAGAAAGCCGTGGACACCGATCTCGTGGGCCCGCTCCGTGAGGTGGATCGAGTGCGCAGTCGCGTTGGTGCCGGTGCCCGCAACGACGGTGTGGGAGCCTCCGACCTCGTCGACCGCGGTCTCGTAGAGGGCGAACCGCTCGTCGTCCGACAGCGTGGGCGCCTCTCCTGTCGTCCCCGTCACGACGAGGCCGTCCGACCCGTTGTCCACGAGATGACGGCAGAGAGCGCGGAAAGAGTCGAGATCGACCGAGCCGTCGGGGCGGAACGGCGTCACCATCGCAGTCAGAACCTCGCCGAGCATGCCGCGATTGTATCGCCACTCGGGGCCGGCCTGTCATGATCGGTGTGTCCGTCCGTCCCCCAGTAGGGAGAGTGTGAAAATGCTCCAGGACTTCAAGGACTTCCTGATGCGAGGAAACATCGTCGAGTTGGCGGTCGCGTTCGTGATGGGCGTCGCCTTCGCAGCGGTCGTGAACTCGCTCGTCGACGACCTGATCATGCCGATCGTCGCGATGATCATCGGCAAGCCGGACTTCAGCGGCCTGACGTTCTCGATCAACGACGCCGTCTTCCGGTACGGCGCTTTCATCACGCAGGTGATCACGTTCGTCGCCATCGCAGCCGCGGTGTTCTTCTTCGTCGTCAAGCCGGTGCAGAAGATCATGGCGCGTTCCGGCCAGCCCGAGGCAGACGAGGGCCCGTCAGACGAGGAGCGCCGCCATCAGGAGCTGCTCGCCGCGTTGCGCAATCGCACCTAGGCCCGGCTGATTCGGTCCTCCGCCGCTCCTCGCAGGGTGGCGGAGGACGTGGATCACGTCCCGTCCAGTACCGCCTCTAGGCCCACGGTGAGACCCGGAGGCAGTCCGCGCAGCTTGTCGAGCGCGAGCAGCACTCCGGGCACGAAGGCTTCTCGCGAGGTCGTGTCGTGGCGGATCGTGAGGATCTCGCCCCTCCCTCCGAGGATCACCTCCTGGTGGGCGACGAGACCGGGCAGGCGGACGGAGTGGATCGGCACGTCTCCTCCCATCGCGGCCGCTGTCGCCCTGGCAGTGCCCGAGGGGGCGTCGACCTTCGTGTCGGCGTGCAGCTCGATGATCTCGGCACGCGGCAGCGAGCGGGCGGCCTCGGCGGCAAACCGCATCATCAGCACGGCGCCGAGCGCGAAGTTCGCAGCCACGAAGCAGGGAATCCCGTTGTCCCGACCGAGCCCGTCCAGCTGGGCGAGGCCTTCGTCGGTGAGACCGGTCGTCCCGATCACGCACGGAACCCCGGCGGCGAGCGCAGCGCTCGCGTTCGCGAGCACGGCGCCCGGCGCGGTGAAGTCGACAGCCGCGTCGTGCCCGGCCGGTTCGAACTGCTCTCCCGCTTCGACGCCGGTGACATCGTGGCCGGCCTCGCGCAAGGCGGCGCCGAGCACGGAGCCGACCTTGCCGTCCCGGCCGAAGAGGAGGATCTTCACGCGGCCCGCTCGGCAATGGCCGGGTTGAGCGCCTCGACGGCGGCCCGGAAGCGGTCTCGACGGGGGCCGATTCCCGCAGCGGAGAGCCGCTCGGGAGCGAAAAGGTCGCGGGCCAATGCGATCACGTCGTCGGCAGTGACTGCGGCGATGCGCTCCTCGGTCTCGGCGATCGGCACGATCTCGATGTCTGTCACCACCGCCTTGCCGAGCCGGTGCATGCGGGCCGACGTCGACTCGAGCGAGAGCAGGAGCCGCCCCTTCATGTTCTCCTTCGCGCGCTCGAGCTCCGAGGCGCGGACGTTGCCCTCCCCCACGTCCCGCAACTCGCGGGCGATCACCTCCAGGCACTCCCGTAGGTTCTCCTCGCGGGTTCCGACGTAGAGCCCGACCTGGCCGGCGTCGACGTACTGAGAGCCGTAGGTGTAGACCGAGTACGCCATCCCCCGCTTCTCGCGGATCTCCTGGAAGAGGCGCGACGAGGCCGAACCACCCAGGATCGCATCGAGGAGCGCGGCCGCGTAGCGTCGCGGGTCGTCGCGTCGTAGCCCGGTTCCGGCAAGACAGAGGTGGTATTGCTCCGTCTCCTTGACCTGAAAGCGCGCCGAAGGCCGAAGCGGGCGCCCGGCCGGCTTCCGCACCAGGAGCGGCGGCTGAACGGCACCGCTGCGCCGTTCGGCGAGCGACTCGACGATTCGATCGTGGTCGACGTTGCCGGCTGCTGCGAGCACCACGTTCCGGCCCGCATACGCGCCCTGGTGATAGGCGCGGAGCGATCTCTTCGAGATCGAGGAGATCACCTCGGCGCGACCGATCACCGGACGCCCGAGCGGGTGCCCTCCGAAGACCGACTCGGCCGCGAGATCGTGAACGAGGTCTTGCGGGTTGTCCTCGACCATGGCGATCTCTTCGAGGACGACCTCCCGCTCCGAATCGATCTCCACGAACGCCGGCGCGAAGACCATGTCCGACATCACGTCCAGCGCGACGTCGAGGTGGTCGTCGGGCACCCGCGTGTAGACGACGGTGGTCTCCCTGGAGGTCGCAGCATTGAGCTCACCGCCCATCGCGTCGAACAGCTCGGCGATCTCGAGTGCGTCGAAACGCTCGGTGCCCTTGAACAGCAGGTGCTCGATGAAGTGCGACACCCCGGCTTTCGCGTGCGTCTCGTCTCTCGAGCCGGTGCCGATCCACAGCCCGAGCGCAGCGGAGCGGACGCCGTCGATGCGCTCCGTGATCACCCTCTCGCCGCCTGGCAGCGTCGTCAGCCGATAGGACTCCATTGAGGGCGATGGTAGTCGTCAGCGCGGCCGGCGGGTTTCGCGAGCTACGCCGCGGGCTCGACCCGGCTAGGGTGCCGAGCGTGACGCCCTTGCGCCTCTACTGGCGGCCGGGAACGGCCGCGATGGCACCTCACGCCGCGCTCGCCGAGATCGGTGTCCCCTACGAGCTCGTCCGGATCGAGCGAGACGCTGCCCAAGGCGATCCGGCCTACCTTGCGCTCAATCCGCTCGGGGTCGTCCCGACGCTCGTCGACGGCGACCTCGTGGTCACCGAATCGGCCGCGATCCTCCTCTACCTCGGCGATCGCTTCCCCGAGGCGGGACTCGCCCCGCTCGGCGATCGCGCGGAGTACTACCACTGGCTCGTGTTCATGACCAACTCGCTCCAGACTGCGCTGCAGCGGTGGTTCTACCCCGATCGGTACGGCGACGAGAGCGTGCAGGCCGTTGCCGCTGCGGAGGCGGCGAGGCATTACGACCTGCTCGATCGCGCCCTCGAGGGGCGCGACTGGCTCGTCGGCGAGACCCGCTCGGCAGCCGATCTCTTTCTGCTGATGCTCACCCGCTGGGGCCGTGGGCATGAGCCTCCGGCATGGAGTCGTCCCAACCTTCGCGAGCATTTTCGGAGAACGCTCGCTCTACCGGGCGTGACGCAGATGTTTCACGAGCAGGGCCTCGAGCTGCCGGACTGGCTGGACGATCGGGCGACGCACGCCTGACCCGCGTTCGGACGGTCGGTTACCCGTCACCGTCGCCGCGCCGGATCAGCCTTTCGCGTACTCCTCGGCAGAGCGCGGTTCGAACTCGTAGCCGACGAAGCGCTCGTCACCGAGGATCCACGCATCGTGGCCCGGCTCGATCACATAGGCCTGGCCGGGGCCGATCTCCTGCTCGGAACCATCGTTGTGAGCGACGTGCATTCGGCCGGAATGGGCGATGCCGACGTGACGCGCCTGGCAGCTATCGGTCCCGACGACGGGCTTGATGCATTCCGACCACTTCCAGCCGGGCTCGAACGTGAGACGAGCCGCAGTCGTGCCGGCCATCCGGATCACGTCGACCTTGGTCTTGTCGGGCGTCCGGCTTTCATCGGGTGAGTCGAATCCGCGGGCTTCGACACCAGGCATGGGGATCCCTTTCGTCGCGTGGCAGGACAACACTGGAGCTTACGCCTTCCCGGCTGCAGCCGCAATGCGCAGACGCGGCGGTCTGTCGGCCTGGCTATAGGCTCGCATAGGTCGGGCGACTTCCCGCGAACGAGAGGAGACTCCGCATGGACGGCTTCACCGGCGGTTGCCTGTGCGGCAACGTCAGAATCGTGGCGTCGGGACTCCCGTACAGGGTCGGCCTTTGTCATTGCCTCGACTGCCGCAAGCACCACGGGGCCCTCTTCCACGCCTCGGCGGTGTTTCCACAGGACGCGGTCACGATTGACGGCGAGACGCGCGAGTATCTCGGTCGGTTCTTCTGTCCCCGTTGCGGATCATCCATCTTCTCGCGCAGCGCAGACGAGATCGAAGTGCACCTCGGATCCCTGGACGCCCCGGACCAACTGATGCCGACCTACGAAAGCTGGATCGTCCGTCGAGAGTCCTGGTTGCCCCAATTCCCGCTCGCGAAACGATTCGACCGCAATCGTGACTCCGAGGGTCGCCGCGAGGAGTAGGCCCGTATGCGCCGGGGAAGCGGACCGCTCAGCGGTCGTTCCAGCCGGCGCCGGTCGTTTCGTACTCCTCGACCCGTGCCTTCATCAGCGCCTTCAGGAGCTCGGTCGGTAACTCGCGGTCGTAGGGGAGCTTGATGAAGCCTGCACCGGCCTCGTAGCCGGCGGCCTCGACGGCCGCCTTCTGGGTGGCGAAGAACGGCGGCGGGAGCCGCAGCGAGCAATGGTTCTTGAAGTTCTGAAGCATCCACAGGTTCGTCTTATCGCCGCGGACGTAGACCGGCAGGTTCCATTTCAGTTCCTCACGCGCCTCCGGGTCGGCAGCAAGGCTCAGCTTCCTGAGCGCCTCGAGATGAGGCCGCTGGTGGTCGTTCAGCCGCGCGAAGTAGTCATCGACGCTCGATCGCTTGGGCATCGGCATTGCGCCAAAACTACCAACCGACGAACCGCCCGCGTTCGAGTTGGAGAAGCAAGAGCTCGTGCCGGGCGCTCGCCGCTCGTGACGCCTACCGACGATGGAGCCGACCGGCTCAGCGCCGTGGCACGAGACCCGCCACGAGCCCGAGCAGTGACACCGTCGCCAGGAGCCCGAGCGTCAGCGCCGCCAACCCGGCGGGGACGTTCAGCGACGCTGAGGCAAGAACCGCGGCGGCGAGCGCACCGGCTGCAACGGTCTCGACGGCGATCGTGACGGTGAGCCGCTGCACGAGCCGGCGTTCGATGCCCGCGAGCGGCGCAAGGTTCCCGGCCGCCGCCGTGCACTCCGCGACGAGGAGCAGAAGCGCAGCCGAGAGAGCGATCCCGACGTTGCCGAGATCGCCGTGCTCGGATGCGACGAGCACCGAGCCCGCGAGCACCGCGATCGCCCAAGGGAGCAGCCGGGCCACGCCCGCGAGCGGGAACACCATTCCGGCGAGGCCGACGACGGCCAGGAACAGCTCATCGTCGCGTATCGACCCTGTTGCGAAGACCGGGGAGAGCGCGACGGCCGCGGCCGCAATGGCCGCGACCACGATCAGCGCGAGACGGAAACGTGACGCACGCGACGTCTGAATGCCGTCACCTCCTCGATGGCGGCGAGCAGGGATCGCTCGGATGACCACTCGACGACCGGGACGCCCGCCCGCTCGTACCGATGGTGGAGCGCTTGACGCCACATCGTCCAGAGCCGCCAGGCCCCGTCACTCGGCGGGGGCAGATCGGCGGCGTAGGGGATCGGCGAGACGTCGACCACCGCGAGATCGAAGCCGCGTGCCCGGAGGTCGAGAAGGGCTCCGATCGTCCGCTGGTCGAGCAGCGGGGTCAGCGCGATGACGAGCGCTTGTGGCGGGAGCACGCGCCTCGGTATGACGTCGACGCTCGTCGACGAGTACGAGCGGATGAGCTCGGTCTCGATCAGCGCATCGACGATGCGGTATTGCTGCCGCATCCCCATCGCGGGGGTGAGCCAACGAAGCGTGCCGCCGAAGCTGACGAGACCGACCCGGTTCCGGCGCTCGAGATAGGCGTCGGCCAGCGACGAAGCGGCCCGCACCGCCTCGTCGAGGGTGCCTTCGCTCGAGCCACGGGCCTCGGCGAAGCTGTCGAGGAAGAGGATCACGTCGCTCGCTCGCTCCGGATGGCTTTCGTTGACGTACATCCGGTCGCGGCGCGCGCTCGCCCGCCAGTTGACCCGCCGAACCCGGTCGCCGGGCGCGAACGGCCTGATGTCGGCGAACTCGATCCCCTCTCCTTTCAGCCGCGAGACCTGACTGCCCGAGAACGGGGTCGTCTCGTGTGCCCGCACGATGCGCAACAGCTGCTCACGCCTGGGATAGACGCGAAGCGGAATCCGCGCGTCGAGTTGCGTCACGCTCGACAGAAGGCCGAGCGCGCTCCTGACGCGGACGTCCACGAGTCCGATCCGGTGTGCTCCCCAGCGATCGCAGACGAGCTCGTAGTCGAGGCGCCGGTGCTCCCCTGCTCTCATCCCGAACGCGACCCGGCCCGGCCTTGCGGCGGAGCTCACGCCATCGGGGAGCACGAGCTCGAGCTCGAGCCACTCTGCCGGGCCGTCGGCACGGAGGTCGAGCGCGGCGCCGACCGTGCTCCCTTCGAGCGTGCGCGCCGCGCCGAGGCCGAAGCCCACGTGCAGCCGCGGACGAGACGGCGCGGCGAGCGCAGCCGCGAGGAAGACGGCGAACGGCGCCGACAGCGCGGCGAAAGCGGGGCGGCCGGTCGCAAGCGCCGACAGCATGCCGGCAGCGGCCAGCACCGCGAACCCGGCCAGCCTCGGGCTCGCCGACGTCGTCAGGGCGCCGGGTCCTCCTGTGTTGCGGGCACCGGGACGGTGTCGAGCAGGTCACGCACGACGTCCTCGGCGCTCACCTTCTGCACCCAGAGCTCCGGCTGCAGCGTCAGCCGGTGCGCGAGGGCCGGCACGGCGATCGCCTTCACGTCCTCGGGCGTGACGAAGTCCCGGCCCCTGATTGCCGCGAAGCAGCGTGCGAGCTTGAGCAATGCCAGTGAGCCGCGCGGGGATGCGCCCACCTGGAGCTGGGCGGCGTCGCGCGTCGCCGCCACGATGTCGACCATGTAGGCGGCTACCGGCTCGGAGACATGCACCTCCTCGACGGCCCGCTGCAGCTCGAGCAGCGTCACGCGGTCGCAGACGGCATTCAGCTCCACCTCGTCGGTGCGGCGATCCGCCCGGTCGAGCAGGAGCCGCCGCTCGTCCTCGTGCGCGGGATATCCGACCGAGATGCGCATCAGGAATCGGTCGAGCTGAGCCTCGGGCAACGGATACGTTCCTTCGTACTCGATCGGGTTCTGGGTCGCGAGGACGATGAACGGGCGCTCCAGGACGTGCGTGTGGCCGTCCACCGTCACCTGCTGCTCCTGCATGGCCTCGAGGAGCGCTGCCTGCGTCTTCGGCGGGGCGCGATTGATCTCGTCGGCGAGGAGAAGATTCGCGAAGACGGGACCGGCCTGGAAACGGAAGAGCGCGTCTCGCTGGTCGTAGATCGCCGACCCCGTGACGTCGGAGGGCATCAGGTCGGGCGTGAACTGGATCCGAGAGAACCTCATCGAGCAGACCCGGGCGAACGAACGCGCCATCAGCGTCTTCGCGAGCCCCGGATAGTCCTCGATCAAGACGTGTCCGTCGGCGAGGAGACCGATCAGCACCAGCTCGGTCTGCGGCCGCTTGCCGATCACCGCCCGTTCGACCTCGTCGAGGATGTCTCCCGCGCGCATCTGTACGTCAGGAACTCCGAGCGCCATCTAGACCGCCTCCAGAGCGTCGACTATGGCCCGGAGCTGATCCCGGCTGCAGCCCCGGTCGAGCCGGCCCGCGGGCGCCTCGCGATCGGGGCGTGCGAGCTCCCACGCATGCTCTCCCAGGAGCGCCCTGGCGCGATCGGGCTGCCGGTCGAGACCGACACCGTGACGCGCAAGCCGAGCCGCCGCAACCTCGCGAACGATCGGCCGCAGACCGTTGTGGAGGTGGAACCCTGACGTCTCGGCGCGGTCCAGCATCCGCTGGATCGACTCGAGCTGTCCGAGCGGTTTCGGCCGCGGCGGCCGGTTCGACGAGGCGTGCTCGACGCGCGGCAGCGCTTTCGCGATCCAGAGCAACAGCGCGGCAATGGCCAATGCAGCAACGACGAATAGGTAGATCTCGGCGGTGCGCCCCGCCCCTCCGGGCGAGAGGCGGACGGCCGCAAGCAGCCCCGCAACGAGGCAGGCGCCGAGCACGAGCGCGCGGACCACCGGGCGACTCACTCCGGTGCCTCCGTCAGCTGCCGGTCTATCTCGCGCAATGCTCCGAGCGCTTCGTCCTTCGTCTCCGCGCCCACGACATGCTGGCTGAAGCGCGCCCTCTCGAAGAGCGCAGCAAGGCGCCCAACGGTCGGCGGGCTCACCCGCAGCCCCCCAAGCGCACGGCCGACGTACTCGAACGGCGCCTCATGGGGTCGCCGGGGGATGCCCGCCTCTTCGAACGCGCCCTCCATCCGCGCGTACGCACGGATGATCGCGCGGCGGGAGTCGGGATCACGCTCGATCTGGTCGATCGACTCCCCGACGGCCCGGGCGACCGAGTCGGGCAGCGACCCGGGCTGGTCGACAGCGTCGACCTCCCGACGCCTGTGGCGGACGACGAGCCCGAGAGGCACGAGTACCGCGATCGAGCCGGCCAACCCGAGTGCGAACCAGTGAAACACGGGCGAGGCAGGCGCGCGCGTGCCCGGGGGAGCCGCCGGGATGTCATTCCCCGCGCCCGTCACCGCGCGCTGCGAGGGCGGCTGGGCCACGTTCGCCTGATCCAGCAAGAACCAGAACGCGCCGATCAGGAGGGCGAATGCAACGAGGCCACCGGCGAGGACGAGCGTGCCGGCGCGGAGCCCGGCTGCGACGTCCTTGGCGGCCGTCGTCGGCGCCGCACGTCGCATCACCTTGGTCGGCCGCGGCGAGAGCACCCAGATCAGGGTGAAGAGGACGCAGAGACCGACGGCGAGAGCCACGGCGAGCAGGTTGCCCACGATCGCCGGCGCGGACGAGCCAACGCGATCGTCCGGGAGCCAAGGCGCCGAAGCGCTCGACAGGCCGACGATCGCCGCGAGGAGGAACCCCAGGACGACGACACCGCCGACGCGGGACATGCTCCGGACGAGCCCCTCATCCCCGTGAATCACCCGCTCACTGCGGTGGTCGCTCATGGCCGCCCGACGATACGCGACGGCGCCGCATCCCGCTCGGTCAATTCGCGGAATCCAACTGAGAGCGATGAGCCGGGGAGGCAGCGCGGCTGCCTCCCCGACCCGACCTGACTCGCTGTTAGTCGCGCCGAGGGCCGCGGTCGCGGCCGCCACGGCCACGGTCGTCCCGCGGCGGGCGGGGCTCGCGCGGCGGGGCGTCCTTCGCCCGCTCGATCAGCACGTCCGGCATCACGAGAGCGCCGTCCTCGTGCTTGGCGACGAGCTTGAGGCCGATCCGGCCACGCTCCTTGTCGACCTCCTGCACGATCACGTCGACGACATCGCCACGGGCCATCACGTCCTCGATATGAGCGACGCGGCCGGGGCCGACGTTGGAGACGTGGAGCAACCCGTCGGTGCCCTTCTTGAGCTCGACGAACGCACCGAACTCTGTCGTCTTGACGACCTTGCCGGTGTAGGTGTCCCCCACCTCCGGCGACTTCGTAAGGGCGGTGATCGCAGCCACGGCGGCGTCACCCTTCGTGCCCTCGGTCGCGTAGACGAGGATCGTGCCGTCTTCCTCGATGTCGATCTGCACGTCGTAGTCGGACTCGAGCGAGCGGATCGTCTCGCCGCCCTTGCCGATCACCATCCCGATGAACTCCGGGTTGATCTGCACCGTCGAGATCCGAGGCGCATGCTCTGCGAGCTCCGTCCGCGGCTCGGAGATTGCCTCGGCCATCTTGCCCAGGATCTCCGTCCGTGCCCGCTTCGCCTGCTCGAGCGCGTCCCGCATGATCTCCTGGGTGACGCCGGTGATCTTGATGTCCATCTGGAGGGCCGTGATCCCGGCCTCCGTGCCCGCGACCTTGAAGTCCATGTCGCCGAGGTGATCCTCTGCTCCCTGGATGTCGGTCAGGATGACGTAGTCGTCACCCTCCTTGACGAGGCCCATGGCGATGCCGGAAACCGGAGCCTTGATCGGCACACCGGCGTCCATCATCGACATGGTCGACCCGCAGACCGAGCCCATCGACGACGAGCCGTTCGACTCGAGCGTCTCCGAGACGAGCCGGATCGTGTAGGGGAACTCGTCCACCGACGGGATCACGGACTGCAGCGCCCTCTGTGCGAGCGCCCCATGCCCGATGTCCCTGCGCTTCGGGCCCCGCATGAATCCGGTCTCGCCGACCGAGTAGGGCGGGAAGTTGTAGTGGTGCATGTAGCGGCGATCCTGCTCGAGCGAGAGGTCGTCGATCCGCTGGCCTTCCTTGGCGGTACCGAGTGTGCACAGCGTCAGGATCTGTGTCTCACCGCGGGTGAAGAGGCCGGAGCCGTGCGTCCGCGGGGCGAATCCCACCTCGACGCTGATCGGCCTGATCTCCTCGGTCCCACGGCCGTCGGGCCGGCGCTTGTCGACGGCGATCTTCTTCCGGACGATGTCCTTGTAGACCGCGTCGGCCGCCTTCTTGACCCACGACCTGGTGAACGAGTCCTTGCCCTCGCCCTCGCCGTCGGCGACGGGGAACGGCAACTCGACGCCCTCGACGATGCGGTCGTAGAGCATTCCGCGCTTGCGCGACTTGAGGTACTTCGAGTCCTGCTCGGCGTCCGTCAGCTCGCGCAGGTCGTTCTCGAACTGCTCTCGCACGGGGCCTTCGACGGCAACGAGACGCTGCTTGTCGAGCACCAGGGCGAGCCCCGCCTTGACCTGCATCTCGCGCACCATGTCGTCCTCGGTCGAGTCGAGCGTGACGTCGGGGCAAACCTGATCCGTGATCTCCTCGACGATCGAGCCGGCAGCCTTGAGGCCCTGCTCCTGGATCCGGGTCCAGATCGCATCGCCGTGTGACGCCTCGAGCTCGGCCGTGAGGGCGGGGTCGACCCACTTGGGCTTCCCGACCTGGGAGCGGAGATCGTCGATCGTGTCGCAGATCCGCTTGATCTCGCCATGGGCGAGCTCGAACGCCTGCAGCATCGTCTCCTCGGGGACCTGGTCGGCGCCGGCCTCGATCATCGTCAGCGCCTCGCGGGTGCCGACCACGATCAGGTCGAGGTCGGATTCCTCGTCCGCCTCCTGAAGCGTCGGGTTGAGGACCAGCTCGCCTTCGATCCGGGCGACGCGAACCGCGCCCACCGGGCCGAGGAACGGCAGCGACGAGACGGCGAGAGCCGCCGAGGCGCCGTTGATGCAGAGGACGTCGTGCCCGTGGATCATGTCCGCGGAGAGAACGGTGCAGATGACCTGCACCTCGTTCCTGAAGCCCTTCGGCCACAGCGGCCGGATCGGGCGGTCGATCATCCGCGCCGTCAGGGTCGCCCGCTCGGACGCCTTGCCCTCACGCTTGAAAAAGCCCCCCGGGATCTTCCCGGCGGCGTACATCCGCTCCTCGACGTCGATCGTCAGCGGGAAGAAGTCCGCATCGGGGCGGGCCTCCTGCCGGCCGACTGCCGTCGCGAGGATCATCGTGTCGCCCGAGCGGACGACGACTGCGCCGTCGGCCTGCTTGGCAACCTTGCCGGTCTCGAACGTGATCTCGCGACCACCGATCTCCACCGACACCGTGGCGTGACGCCCGGTTGCGATGCTCATATGTGTTCCCTTCACTCTTCTCGATATTCGGAAGGTGGAGGTTTGAGCCAATCGCGCCCTCTGCGCGACTCGATCAAACACCCACCTCCCGCCGGTGGGACGTGCGCCTAGCGGCGCAGGCCCAGTTCCTTGATCAGGGCGCGATAGCCCTCCAAGTCGTGCTTTTGCATGTACGTCAGAAAACGGCGCCGGCGCCCGACCAGCTTCAGCAGGCCGCGCCGCGAGTGGTGATCCTTCGCGTGCGTCCGTAGATGCGAGGTGAGGTCGTTGATGCGCTTCGTCAGCATCGCAATCTGCACCTCGGGCGAGCCCGTGTCCGTCGTTGCGCGTCCGTGCTTGTCGATCAGTTCCTGCTTGACTTCCTTGGTGAGGGCCATGGTTCCTCCTCGGTTGAAGAATCCGCACTCCCCGCGCGGCGTGAAGGAAGAACACGGCCGGCCGGGAGAGGGTCAGGCGGAAGGGTAGCACCCATGCGGGATTCCGGCCCCCGCGGGCCACCGCTCCCGGGCGATATCGTCACCTCGTGCGGGTCGTCGTGATGGAGGACTACCAGCGTGCCGTGGAGCGGCTCGACTGCTTCTCGCGCATGGCCGGGCACGAGGTCGTCGTGCACGCGGAGCGGCCCGCTGACGTCCGTGCGCGAGCTGCGCAGATCGGATCCGCCGAGGCGCTCGTCCTGATCCGCGAGCGGACTCCGATCGACGATGCCCTGCTCGAGCTCCTCCCCGATCTGCGGCTGATCTGCCAGACCGGGCGCGGTCTGCCGCACATCGATCTCGCCGCCTGCACGCGGCGCGGGATCGTCGTCTGCAACGGCGACGGGGCCCCCGAGGCTCCCGCCGAGCTGACCCTGGCGCTGATCCTCGCTGCCAGCAGAGGCCTCGTCACCGACGCCGCCGCTCTCCGCGCCGGCGCCTGGCAGACGACCGTGGGCCGGGAGCTCCACGGGCGCGTGCTCGGGATCGCCGGCTACGGCAAGATCGGCCGGCTCGTCGCGCGCTACGGGCAGGCACTCGGGATGGAGGTTCTCGCCTGGGGCCGGGCGGGGTCGCTGGAGCGGGCGCAACGCGACGGGATCGCGATCGAGACCGAGCTCGACGCGCTCTGTGCGCGCGCTGACGTGCTCAGCTTGCATCTCGCTCTGACCGCCGAGACGCGCGGCCTCGTCGGCGCGCGCCAGCTCGCGGCGATGAAGCCGGATGCTCTGCTCGTCAACACATCCCGCTCGGGGCTGCTCGAGGCAGGCGCGCTCGCCGCCGCGCTCGCCGCAGGGAGGCCGGGAGGAGCTGCGATCGACGTCTTCGACGAGGAGCCGGCAACCGGGGACCCTCTCGTCTCGGACGTCCGCGTGCTGGCGACGCCGCACCTGGGCTACGTCACCTGGGAGACCTACGAGAGCTACTTCGGGAGGGCGTTCGCGCAACTCGACGCCTTCGAGGCCGGAGCCCCGGTCGACGTCGTCAACCCCGAGGCGCTTCACCTCCACGCAGGGGGCGACTGACTCCCAGCCTCCAGCCTCCCGGCTCCCGGTTCGGTCAGACGTCCGAACCGGGACGAACAGCGCCCCGCGTCGCCTCGACGTCGCGACCGATCTGGGCCACGAGCTCCTCCTCGGAACCGAAGACGGACTCGTCGCGGAGCCGCTGCCACACCTCGACGAGCAGGCGCTGGCCGTAGAGGTCGTCCTCGAAGTCGAGCAGATACGGCTCGATCCGGCGCTCGGTGCCTCCGTAGTGCGGATTCGTCCCGATCGAGACCGCCGCCCGATGCCCGAGCGCTGCACCTGCGTAGATCCCGTACGCCGGGACGACGAGGTGCGGCTCGAGTGCGAGGTTGGCCGTCGGGTAACCCAGCGTGCCGCCGCGCTGGTCGCCCGCGACGACCGTCCCGTCGAGCTCGTAAGGACGCCCCAGCATGGCGGCAGCGCCCGTGACGTCGCCCGCGTGAAGCGCCTGGCGGATCGCCGACGAGGAGACGCCGGGCACGTGCTCGACCTCGAGTATCTCGAAGCCGAGCCGTTCGAGCAGCTCGAGGTCGCCACGCCGCTTCGAGCCGAAGCGGAAGTCGGCGCCGGCCGCGATCGCCTCGGCGCCGATCGCGCGCAGGTACCGCTCGGCGAACACCTCTGCCTCGAGTGCCATCAGCTCGGTCGTGAACGTGGCCACCATCGTGGCCTCGGCGCCGGCGTCGGCGAGCAACTCGAGCCGGCGTTCGAGCGTCGCGATCAGCTCGACGTCGTTTCCGAGCGCAATCCGTGGATGGGGGTCGAACGTGATCACCGTCGGCGCCAGACCCGAGTCGATCGCAGCCTTGATCACGCTCCGGTGGCCCAGGTGTACGCCGTCGAAGGTGCCGATCGCGACCGCTCGCGGCTGCCGTTCGAGCTGAGCGGGTGAGTGTGCGAGCTTCACCGACCCTGCGCTCCCATCCCGCCGAGCCGTTCCTGCCGCTCCGACGCCGCGGTGTGCGAGCGACCGGCCTGCGCCTCTGCGAGGGTGAGACCGATCCGGCCGAGTGCGTCCTCGACCGGCAGTACCCGTTCCGGATCCGCTTCCTCGACCTTGAAGGGGCCGATCTCCGTGCGTCTCAGGGTGAGGCAGTGCCCGCCGAGCGCGTCGGCGATCGAGCGGACGTATGTCCCGGAGCTGACCTCGAGATCCAGCTCTGCAACGCCGTCCACGTACCCGAGCAGGACGAGGGACGCGACGTGGGACCGCCTGAGCGGCATCTCGACCGCGATACCCTGGCGATGCAGGCTGTAGGCGCGCTTGCCTCCGATCTTGACCGCTGAAGCGGCCGGGATCGGTAGCTCGATCTCACCTCGGAAGCCGGCCAACCTCGTCTCGAGCTCCTCCAACCCGGGCGGTACGTGCTCGTCGATCACGTCTCCCTCGGTGTCCCCCGTGGACGTCCGGCTCGAGAGATCGACCGTGGTCAGATACCGCTTCGGCAGCCCGACGAAGCTCGACGCCAGAGACGTCGCGCGACCGGAGACGAGCAGAAGGAGCCCCGTGGCGAACGGATCGAGCGTCCCCGCGTGGCCCGTCTTGGCTCTCGTCCGCGCCCTGACGCCCGCCAGCACGGCAAAGGACGACGGGCCAGCCGGCTTGTCGACGAGAATCACTCCCGTTGGCTCGAGTCCCCGTGGAATCGCCACCAGAGTCCCTTCTCAGCCGCGTGCCGCAGGAATCGCGGCGAACGAGGAGACGATGAACTCGGTGATCTCCTCGATCGAGAGAGCGCTGGAGAAGCCCGCTGCCTGCCGGTGCCCTCCGCCGCCCGAGCGGCGCGCGATTGCCGAGACATCGATGCCGTCGTCGGACGAGCGGAGCGAGATCTTCCGCGCGGGGCCTCCGTCGCCGGGGGGCTCCCGGATCAGCGCCGCGAGGTGTGCCCCTTCGACGGCGCGGAGGACGTCGATGATGCCCTCCGAGTACGGTTCGACCGCGCCGACTTCGGCGAAATCGCCTCTGAGCAGGTACGAGACGACGACGCGACCCTCGTCGTAGAGCGTTGCCCGGTCGAGGGCGCGGGCGAGCAGCTTCATCTTTGCGAACTGCATCGTCTCGTAGACGCCCTGGAAGATCCGCTGGATGTCGGCTCCGGCTTCGAGCAACTCGGCCGCCAGGCGCAGCGACTTCGGCGTCGTGTTCGTGTACTGGAACCGCCCCGTGTCGGTCACGAGCCCCGCGTAGAGCGCCTCGGCGATGGCTGCTGTGAGCGGAACCTCGAGCACCTCGAAGACATCGGCCAGCACCTCGGCCGTCGACGACGCCTCGGCGACGACGAGATCGACCGTCCCGAACCGGGTGTTGTCGTGATGGTGGTCGATGTTGACGACGACCTGCGCCTCGAGCAGGCGATCGTCGGTCAACCTCGTCTCCTGGGCGCAGTCGACAGCCACCAGGATCCGGTCGCCGGCGTCGCCCGGGAGGTCGCGCCGGAGTCCGCGGCCGGCGAGGTCGAGGAAGGCGTACTCCCCCGGTAGCGGAGACTCCCCCACGAGAGCCATGACGCTGTCCTTCCCGAGCTCGACCAGGGCGAGATGCATCGCGAGCAGCGATCCGAGCGCGTCGCCGTCGGGGTTCTCGTGCGAGGTGACGAGGAACCGGTCGCCCGACCGCAAGGCTTCGACGACCGCATCGATGTCAGTCGTCTGTGTCATCACTCGTCTCGGCCGGACCGGGATCCAGGTCGTCGATCAGCTTCGTCATCCGGACGCCGTGCTCGACCGATTGATCGTAGTGGAACACGAGCTGAGGGGTGCGACGCAGATGCAGCTGGCTGTTGACGCGCGCCTGCAGGATGCCGGCGGCCCCTTCGAGGGCCGCGAGCGTGGCGAGCCGCCTCTTCTCGCTCCCGTAGACGCTCAGCCAGACCGTCGCCTGCGCGAGGTCAGAGGTCGTTTCGACCCCGGTCACGGTGATGAAGCCGATCCGCGGGTCCTTCAGCGTCGGGATCGTCTCCGAGACGACGGCCTTGATCGCCTCGTCGACCCGGCGCATGCGCGGCGAGCGGGATTTCCTAGTCATCGAGCGTCACCAGATCGCGCTCGTGGGCGAGGAGCTCGAACTCCTGTCCGGCCAGCCATCTCTCGGCCGTGTCGAGGAGGCGATCGGCCTCGCCGGCGTCGCGAGCGACGCACGCGAGGGTGAGGCGCGATCGCTGCCAGACGTCATGGTGATCGACCTCGGCGATCGAGCAGGCAACCCGGTTCGAGAGCTGTGCCTTGACCGACCTCAGATGCATCCGCTTCTCCTTCAGGGAGTGGCTCGCAGGGAAGTGCAGCTCGAAGGAATAGATCCCGATGAAGCCTGTTGCCACCGCACCATTGAAGCGGTCCCCGAGGACGGGTGGATCGCGGCAGGGCGGCGGCACTGCCGCAGCCTCCCCGGAAACGACGATCGACTAGTATTCGCCCCGCCTTGCGGACGGTCTGGGTCAGCTTCGATGTCATCGGCCGCGACTGCCTCGAGGCCGCCGCCGCGGCGGGCGCGAACGTTGTCGGCGTCGTCACGTTGCCCGGTCCGGTCGATCCGAGTCGCTCGGGTCAGTGCGCCTTCGACGACGTCGCCGATCGGCTCGGCGCCCGCCTGATCGAGACGACCGACATCAACGATCCGGGGACGGTGGCGGCGGTCGCGGCCCTCGAGCCCGAGCTCGTCTTCGTCGTCGGGTGGTCGCAGCTGGTCCGCGAGTCGTTCCTGGCGACGGCCGGAGCCGTCTACGGCATGCATCCGACGCTCCTCCCCCGGCATCGCGGGCGCGCGCCGATCCCCTGGGCCATCCTCAGCGGCCTTGCCACGACGGGCGTGACGCTGTTCGAGATCGCCGATGCGACCGCCGATTCCGGCCCGATCATCGGTCAGGTCGAGGTTCCGATCGCGCGCGACGAGACCGCCACGACGCTGTACGCCTCGCTCGCGAAGGCCCATCTCGACCTCATCCGCGACTGCGTCCCGCTCATCGTGACCGGCTCCGAGACCCGCACCGAGCAGGATCCCCGACGTGCGAGCGCCTGGCCGAAGCGCGCGCCGCTCGACGGCATCATCGACTGGGAAACGCGGGCGCCGTACCTCTACGACTGGGTGCGCGCGCAGACACGCCCCTACCCCGGCGCCTTCACCTGGAACGGCGAGGATCGCGTCGTCGTCTGGAAGGCTTCCCCCCTCCCGCTCGAGCCAGAAGCTCCGGCCGGAACGATCGTGGAGCAGACACCGGCAGGCCCGGTCGTCGCCTGCGGAGAGGGCGCGCTCGTGCTCGAGGAGTACGAGCCGGCCGACGTGCTCGAGGTCGGGACGGTGCTCGGGTGAGCCGCGTGCTCGTGATTGCGGCGCACCCCGACGACGAGGTGCTCGGGATGGGAGGCACGATCGCGAACCACGCCGTGCTCCGCAGCGATGCGGTCAGGATCGTCTGCGTCACCGACGGGAGCTCGACGCAGTACCCCGGCGACATGGCGATCCGCTCCCAGAAGGAGGCGGAAGCTCGTGCCGCAGCAGCCGAGCTCGGGGTCGACGACTACGTCCATCTGGACCTGCCCGACATGCGCCTGGACACCCTCCCCCACGTCGAGGTCAACCGGGTCGTCGAGGAGCAGATCCGCGACTTCCAGCCCGAGATCGTCTACACGGTGCACCCCGACGTGAATCGCGACCACCGGGCCTTGTTCGACTCGGTCGCGGTCGCGACGCGCCCCGTCCCGGGACAATCTGTCCGCCGCCTACTCACTTATGCGCCGACCTCGAGTACGGAGTGGACACCGGCCGCGCTCAACTGGTTCGTTCCCAACTGGTTCGTCGACGTGACCGAGACGCTCGAGCGCAAGCTCGCGTCGTTCGCCTGCTACGAGACCGAGGCTCGTCCCTACCCGCACCCTCGGAGCGCCCGTGCGATCCGCGCGGCGGCTGAGTTCTTCGGAGCGAGTTGCGGCTGCGAGGCAGCCGAGCCGTTCGTGCTCGTGCGCGGGCTCGAGCCCTAGGCTTCTTCGTCGTCTTCGTCGGCAGCGCCGACGGGAGCGGCTGCCGGCTCCGGGACGGCTGCCTCTGCAAGATCGGTCCGCTCGATCTGGCGTGTCTCGTAGGCCTCCAGGATGTCGCCTTCCTTGAGGTCGTTGAACCCCTCCAGGAGGATGCCGCACTCGAACCCCTCGCTGACCTCACGTGCGTCGTCCTTGAACCGCTTCAGCTGCGAGATCGAGCTCGCGTAGATCTCCGTGCCGTCGCGGACGACGCGCACTTGGGCGTTGCGGCGGACGACACCGTTCGTGACCATGCAGCCCGCGATCGTGCCGAGCCGCGAGACCTTGAACAGCGCGCGGACCTCCGCCTCGCCCATCGTCTCCTCGGTCTGGACCGGGGACAGCATGCCGACGAGAGCCTGCTGGATCTCGTCCGTGAGCTGGTAGATGACCCGGTAGGTGCGAACGTCGACCCCTTCACGCTCGGCCAGCGCGCGTGCCTCCGCGCTCGGCCGAACGTTGAAGCCGACGACGAGAGCATTCGACGCGGATGCGAGGTTGACGTCGTTCTCGTTGATCCCGCCGACGCCGGTATGGATCACGTTGACGCGCACCTCGGAGTGCTGGATCTTGCCGAGCTCGCCGAGCAGCGCCTCGACCGAGCCCTGCACGTCTGCCTTGAGCACGATATTGAGGTCCTGGACGATCCCGGCCTGCAGCTGTGAGAACAGGCTCTCGAGCGAGACGCCCCGCTTCGAGCGCTGCGCGAGCTGCTCGCGCCGCAGGCGCTCGGCACGCTTCTGTGCGAGGTCCTTGGCCTGCCGCTCGTGCTCGACCACTCGGGCGAGCTCGCCGGCGGGCGGCGGACGATCGAAACCGAGGATCTCGACGGGCTCGCCGGGGCGCGCCTCCTTGACCTTCTCGCCCTTGTAGTCGTACAGCGCCCTGACCTTGCCGGACGCGTCGCCCGCGACGATGGCGTCACCGACGTGCAGGGTGCCGCGGTGGACGAGCATGGTGGCGACGGGACCACGCCCGACATCGAGCCGTGACTCGATGATCGGGCCGGAGGCATCGGCCTTCGGGTTGGCGCGCAGGTCGAGTTCCGCGTCGGCGACGAGGAGGAGCTTCTCGAGGAGCTCGGCGAGGTTGAGCTTCTGCTTGGCCGACACCTCGGCGAACTGCGTCGTTCCGCCCCACTCCTCCGGCTGCAGGCCCTCTGCGGCGAGCTCGGAGCGAACGCGGTCGAGGTTCGCGTTGGGAACGTCGATCTTGTTGACGGCGACGACGATCGGCACGTCGGCTGCACGGGCGTGCGAGATCGACTCCCGCGTCTGCGGCATGACGCCGTCGTCTGCCGCGACGACGAGGATTGCGATATCCGTCACCTTCGCGCCGCGGGCACGCATGGCGGTGAACGCCTCGTGGCCCGGAGTGTCGAGGAACGTGATCTTGCGGCCGTCGAGAACCGCCTGATAGGCGCCGATGTGCTGGGTGATGCCGCCGGCCTCGGTATCGACGACCGAGGTCTCCCGAATCGCGTCGAGCAGCGTCGTCTTGCCGTGGTCGACGTGACCCATGATCGTCACGACCGGCGGGCGAGCGGCGAGGTCGTCCTCCGAGTCCTCGAACACCTCCGGATCGGAGTCGTCGTCGGCCGCGTGCTTGATCACGACCTCGCGCTCGATCTCCGTTGCGATCAGCAGCACCGACTCGTCGCTGAGGGACTGCGTGATCGTGACCATCTCGCCGAGCCCCATCATGATCTTGATGATCTGCGCCACCGTGATCCCGAGGGCGGCCGAGAGATCCTTGACGCTGACCCCCGACGGCACCGTGACCGGGCCGGTCGGCGCCGCCTGAGGCTGCTGGCGCGGCTGAACGCTCGGGTTGGCACCGCGATCGCGGGCCTGGCGGCCATCGCGTCCGCGCGTGCTGCCGCCGTCGATGACGACGCGGCGCTTCCGCCCGGATGGGCCTCCGCGCGGGCGGATCGGGCGATTCGGCTTGTTGGGCTCGTCAGCCATCAGTGCCAGTGTAGTGGTGGGCGAGATTCGGATCGATCTGCACGGTGCGGCGCAGCACCCGGTTGAACGCGCGCGACGCGACGGCCCGCTCGAAGCACGCGAGTCGCCGGCACGTGTACACACCCCGTCCGGGAACCGTGCGACCCCGCGTCAACCGCCCCGCGACCGAGCCGAAGCGCACCAGATCCGTCTGCGGCGCCTTGCGGCCGCACCCCGCGCAGGTTCGCTCCGGCGAAGAGGTCACGCGCCAGCTGACTCCTCCTCCCCCGCCTCGACTGCCGCGGCCGGGCCGGCCTCGAAGGCGGTCGGCTCCGCAGCTGCGCTCTCTGCGCTCGTGTCCTCCGTGCTTGCGTCCTCGAGCTCGGCGACCTCCTCGGCGGACGGGAGATCCTCTTCTGCCGGGAGTGAAGCGGTGACGGTCTGCTCGTCGAGAGCGGCGACGGGCGTTCCCGTCTCCTCGACCAGCTCCGCGGCGATGTCGCCTGCGTCGTCGTCATCGTCGTCACCCGGTGCGATCGCGGGCGGCTCGGTGCCGTGGAGCGACTGATGCGCGGGCACGCCGCAGTAGTGCGACCCGGGCAAGGCGGCATTCGGGCAGCGCTTGCCGTTGGACAGCATCGCGGCGCAGCGGCCGGAGAACTCCTGCGTGTCGTCCTCGCCTGCGTACGCAGCCTCGGCCTCGGCCTGGGCGAATTCGGTGTCCGACTGGATGTCGACCTTCCACCCCGTCAGGCGCGCCGCGAGGCGCGCGTTGAGACCGTCCTTGCCGATCGCGAGCGCGAGCTGGTCGTCCGGTACGACGACGGTGGCTTCCCGCGTGTCGTCGTCGATGTAGACCTCGCGCACGCGCGCCGGCGAAAGCGCCTTGGCGACGAACCGGGCCGGCTCCGTGTTCCACGGGATGATGTCGATCTTCTCGCCGCGCAGCTCGGAGACGACCATGCGCACCCGCGACCCGCGCGGACCGACACAGGCACCAACGGGATCGACGCCCTGCGTGTGCGACTCGACAGCGATCTTCGAGCGGTAACCCGGCTCGCGAGCGACCCCCCGGATCTCGACGAGACCGTCGGCGATCTCGGGCACCTCGAGCTCGAAGAGGGTCTTGATCAGCTCGGGGTCGCGGCGCGAGAGGATGACCTGCGGGCCCTTCGTCCCGGAGCGGACCTCGGTAATCACGGCCTTGATCCTCGAGCCCTGCTCGTAGCGCTCTCCGTCGACCTGCTCGGAGCGCGGTAGCAGCGCCTCGACACGACCGAGATCGACGAGGACGTTGTTGCGGTCGCCGGCCTGCTGGACGATGCCGGTCACGACCTCGCCCTGGCGATCGATGTACTCGTCGTACATCATCGCCCGCTCGGCTTCGCGGATGCGCTGTTGGATCACCTGCTTCGCGGTCATCGCGGCGATTCGCCCGAAGCCGTCCGGCGTCACGTCCGCGCGCACCATCAGGTCCTCCGGCACCTGCGACCAGTCGAGCTCGAGGTCGACGTCGTTGACCAAAGTGTGCTGGCGCTCGCCGGTCTCCTCCTCGATCCGCTCGAGCTCGTCGATCGTGGCCTCCCGGGCCTCGTCGACGAGGCGCTCTTCGAGGTCGGCAGGAATCTCGATCGAGAACACGCGGAACTCGCCCTCCTCATCGAGGATCACCTCGGCATGCCGTGTGGCGTCCGGGGTCTTCTTGTACGCGGCGAGGAGCGCATCTTCGAGGGCGGCGACGAGCGTTCCCGTCTCGATGCCCTTCTCGCGCTCGATCGTGCGAATGCCTTCCATGATCTCCTGGCTCATGACCTCACCTATCCTCGTCGATCAGGTTGCCCCGCACGATCGCCTCGTACGGGATGTCGAGCTCCTTCTCGCCGACCGCGATCCGGGCGCTCCGTTCGGTGGCGGCAACGACCTTGCCGCGAAAGCGGTTCTTGCCGGCGATCTCGGCGGCCGTCCGGATCTGCACGTCATGACCGATCACGGCCCGGAAATGCTCCGGACGGCGAACCGGCCGCTCGGTTCCGGGCGACGAGACGTCGATCGTGTACGACCCGCGGTAGTCGGAGAGGATCTCCGTCACGCGGGCGCAGAGGGCGTGGTCGACACCCTCGGCATGGTCGACATAGACGCAGAACCGGCTCGGCGAGAGGAGCTCGACCGCGAGCACCTCGACCCCTGGCACGGCGCGCTCGACCACCGGGACGATGTCCCGGGAGAGCGTCCGTTCGGTTGCGAGCATGTCAGCCATTGCGGTTCTCCTTGGTCGCCGGACTCCATCACCTCAACAAAAATGGGCGCCTCGCGCCCATTTCGTCAAGCAGTGAAATGCGGTATCGAGAGGATAGCACCGTCCGGCGCAAGCGGAAATCGAATCCTGGTCGGTCAGTTCCGCCCTGTCACCCGGGCTCATCTGCGGGAAAGCAGCGGAGGCGTCGTGCCCGGAGCGCCTCCGGCGCGCGACTATGCCTGGTGCGGTTCGACATCGAGCACGAGCGTGACCGGACCGTCGTTGACGAGTGCGACCTCCATCCGTGCCCCGAACACCCCCGACTCGACGGGCACGCCGAGCGAGCGGAGCTCGCGGCAGAAGCGCTCGTAGAGCGGCTCCGCGATCTCGGGCCGGGCGGCCCTCGAGAAATCGGGCCGAGCTCCCTTCCGTTGGCGGCTGTCGGCAAGGAGCGTGAACTGGCTGACGACGAGCGCTGCGCCTTTCGTGTCGAGCAGGGAGAGGTCGAGCTTGCCGCCGTCGGACTCGAACAGGCGAAGCACCGACACCTTCCGTGCGAGGCGGTCCGCCTCCTCCGCACCGTCCCCCGAGGCGACGCCGACGAGGACGAGCAGCCCCGCCCCGATCTCGGCCACGAGAGCCGCGTCGACCGACACGCTGGCTTTCGAGACCCGTTGGATGACTGCTCGCATCGACCCATTCTTCTCGTTTCCGCAGGCTCGCGCACGGCGTTTCGCAAAGCGCTCAACTCCCGCCGCATCCCTGCCGATAGGTCGAGCATGGAGGCGATCAGGAAGCCGACCAGCCACTGGCCCGCGCTCGGCACACTGCTGGAGCGCGCAGGGGCGGTAACGGCAGAGCAGCTCGAGCAGGCGGTCGCGATCAAGCGGCTCAAGCCCGAGCTTCGCCTCGGCGAGATCCTGATCGAGGCCGGCTTCGTGACGGCGCTCGCGATCTCACGCGCCCTGGCCGAGCAGCACGAGCTCGAGTTCGTCGACCTCCACCCGTCGAAGATCGAGACCTCTGCGGCACTGCTGCTGCCGGAGGCTCTCGCGCGCCGCTATCGCGCGCTCCCGATCCGCTTCCTCGACGACGGATACGTGCTCGTCGCCGTGGCCGACCCGACCAACGTCATGTTCTCCGACGAGCTCAGGCTCGCCGTCGGCATGCCCGTGCGTATCTGCGTCGCCTCGCCCGATGCGATCGACAACGCGATCCTTCGTCTCAACGACGCCGCCGCCGTCTCGATCGAGGAGGTCGTCACCGAAGCGGAGGAGTCCGAGGAGAGCGCGAGCGTGCTCGACCTCGAGCACGACACCCCTTCGGTCGTGTTCATCAACCGCGCCATCTCCAAGGCACTCGACCTGGGGGCATCCGACATCCACTTCACGCCGCAGCCCAAGCGGCTGTTCGTCCGAGTCCGCGTCGACGGCGTCATGCGCGAGCTTTCGTCGATTCCGGGGACGCAGGCCACCGCGGTGTCGAGCCGGCTCAAGATCATGGGCGGCCTCGATATCGCCGAGCGACGCATGCCCCAGGACGGGCGCATGTCGATCAAGCGCGGCAACGAGGCTCTCGACGTCCGCATTGCGACGTTGCCGACGGCGTACGGCGAGAAGATCACGCTGCGCCTCCTCTCGCAGGGCGAGGCTCCCGACTCCCTCGACGTCCTCGGCATGGATCCGCGCAGCGAGGCGGCCCTCGAGCATGCGATCTCGCAGCCGTTCGGCGCCGTCATCGTGGTCGGCCCGACCGGCTCCGGTAAGACGACGACCCTCTTCACCTGCCTGCGGCGCCTGAACACCCCTGACCGCCAGCTGACGACGATCGAAGATCCCGTCGAGTACCGCGTCGAAGGTCTCGACCAGATCGAGGTCAACCCGCGCGCCGGGCTGACGTTCGCAAGCGGGCTGCGCACGATCCTCCGCTCCGACCCCGACGTCCTCCTCGTCGGCGAGATCCGGGACGAGGAGACCGCCGAGATCGCGTTCAAGGCTGCGATGACGGGTCACTTGATCCTGACGACCCTGCACGCGCAGACCGCGGCGTCCGCTATCCAGCGGCTGACCGACATGAACATCGAGCGGAGCATCCTCGCGACGACGATCAACTGCGTCATGTCGCAGCGGCTCGCCCGCCGCGTCTGCCGCGACTGCTGCGAGCCGGCCACGCCGGACGCGGACGTGCTCGCCACGCTCGGTATCAGCGAGGCTCCCGCCGGAGCTGCCTTCGTCTCGGCTGTCGGCTGCGCCGAGTGCGGGGACACGGGCTACCGAGGCCGCGTGCCGCTGTTCGAGGTGTTGACGATGACCGACGAGATCGCACTCCTCGTCGGCGCCCCGACCCGCGAGATCGAGGCGATGGCCGTTTCGCAGGGGATGACGACGATGCGTGAGGACGGCGTCCGGCTTGCGGCTGCCGGTCTGACGACGCTCGACGAGATTCGCCGGGTCGCCGGCGAGACCCTGGTCTGAGCCGCGTCCTGTTCGCCGGCTCGCCCGAGCCCTAGCGATGGCCGAAGTGGTGCGCCCGCGGCAACGCGCCGCCGACATCCAGTTCTGCAACGCGGCGGGCCAGCGGGCCGAGCGTCTCGATCCTGTCGACCAGGATGTTCCTGTTCTCCCCCAGTCGCTCGTAGCGGCCGTGCGCGAGTAGGAGAGGCTCGTTGCGGACGATCGCCCGGTGCTTCTCGTAGACGACCTTCGGGACGATCAGGTTGACCTGGCCGCACTCGTCCTCGAGCAGCATGAACACGATCCCCTTCGCCGTGGACGGCCGCTGCCGCGCGATCGCAAGACCCGCGTATGCCACGGTCGACCGGTGCGGCGAGCGGTGCAGGTCGTCGCTCCGGAGCGCCTCGGAGGGGAGGTGCGGACGGAGGAGGGAAAGCGGGTGGGTGCCGACGGAGAGGCCCGTGACTCGGTAGTCGGCCGCCATCTGCTCCCAGCGCGTCAGCTCGCGCAGCTCGGGCGTGGCGGCGGTTGGATCGAGCGCCAGCGTGAGCTGCTTGACCGCCCCCTGGCTGCCGGGAACGGAGACGGGACGGGTGGCGAGGCCGAGCTCCCAGAGGAGATCCCGGCGTCTGGATCCCGAATCCGAGCTGAGCTCCGTCTCTTCCGGACGCGCCGCGCGTCCGGCCGGCGAAACATGCCCCGGCCCTTGCCCCGGCTCGCCCGAGACGAGCCGATCACAGACTCCGCCTTCGACGAGTGCAACGAGGCCGTCCTTCGAGAGCGGCACCCGTCGAGCGAGGTCACCCACGTCCCGGTAGGGGCCGTTCGCCTCCCGCTCCGACACGAGCGCGCGAGCGTCGTCCTCGCCCACCGACTGGACGTAGGCCAGCCCCACCCTGACCGCCTGGGTGCCGAGAGCGGATGACTCCAGGCTGTCCGTGCCCGCCCGCTCGTCGAGCTGAGTGAGCGAGCACCAGGCCTCGCTCAGGTTCACGTCGGGCGCCAGCACCTCGACCCCGCGCCTCTGGGCATCGCGGATGAGGCTCGCCGGCGGGTAGAAGCCCATTGGCTGGGCATTCAGCAGCGAGCAGAGGAATTCGGCCGGATAGTGGTGCCGTAACCATTGCGACTGGTAGGCCAGGAGCCCGAACGCAGCCGCATGCGATTTCGGGAAGCCGAAACCGGAGAACCCGACGAGCTTGTCGTAGACGAGATCTGCGACCTTCTCGTCCACTCCTCTGCCCACGGCGCCCTCGATGAACCGCACTCGGTGGGACTCGAGCGCGGCGCGGCTGCGCTTCCGGCTCATCGCCCGGCGCAGGCCCTCCGCCTCACCGACGGTGAAGCCTGCCAGCGCGATCGCAACGTCGAGCACCTGATCCTGGAAGACGACGACCCCGAGCGTCGAGCGCAACGGCTCGCGCAGAGCCTCGTGGTCGACCGGGTAGACGAACGACGGGTCCTCTCGCAGCAGCCGCCGGTGCTCGATGTAGGGGTGCACCGCCTTGCCCTGGATCGGCCCCGGACGGACGAGCGCGACCTGCACGGTGAGATCGTCGATCGTCTCGGGCTTCGTGCGCAGAAGGCTCTGCATCTGGGCCCGGCTCTCGATCTGGAAGGTGCCGACCGTGTCCGCCCGCTGGATCTCGGCAAACACGGCCTTGTCGTCGAGCGGGATCCGGGACAGGTCGATCGGTGCACCGTAGGTCTCCGCGATCTTCTCCACGCACTCCTCCACCGCGGAGAGCATCCCCAGCCCGAGCAGGTCGATCTTGAGGAATCCCGCGTCGGCACAGGAATCCTTGTCCCACTGGCAGAGCTGGCGCCCAGCCATCGCGGCCGGCTGCACGGGGACGAGATCGATCAGCGGTCGCGACGAGATCACCATGCCGCCCGGGTGCTGCGAGACGTGCCGCGGTAGGCCAGCGATCTCGGACGTCAGGAACTGGAACGCACGCCACCGCTTCGAGACGAGCTTGCGCTCCGCATCGGGGAGCCCGGCCACCTCCTCGGCGATGCGCGAGGCATCCCAGCCGTCGGTGATCCGGGCGATCCGCTCGAGCTCCGCCTGCGGCAGTCCGAGCGCCTTGCCGACGTCACGGATCGCTCCGCGCGAGCGGTAGGTGGCGAAGCTCGCCACCAGCGCCGCGTGCTCGTTGCCGTACCGCTCGGTGACGGCGACGATCAGCTTCTCGCGGATGTCCCGGGGGAAATCGAGGTCGATGTCGGGGACCGAGGCCAGCTCGCGATTGAGGAAGCGCCCGAGCGAGAGCTCGTTCGCGACCGGATCGACGTGGGAGAGGCCGGTGAGGTAACAGACGATCGAGCCGACCGAGCTGCCGCGCCCGCGTCCGGGCGGAAGGAAGCGTCGGGGCGAGTTGCGGCCGCGCACCTGGAGGGCGCACTCCCGGGCCAGCTCCAGCACCTCCCAGTGGAGCAGGAAGAAACCGGCCAGCTGGAGCTCGTCGATCAGCGCTAGCTCCGTCTCCAGACGATCGCGCGCCCGGGCGAGCAAGCGGGTGTCATTCGGTGGGTAGCGGTCGGCGAAGGCGTCGTTACAGATCGCGGCAAGCTGGCGGATCGCCGGCTCGGCAGCGTCGGAGAAATCGGGGTAGCGGTAGCCGAGCTCCTCCGTGAGATCGAACCGCAGGCGCTCGGCGAGCTCGACGGTGCGGGCTGCGGCAGCCGGGTCGATCCCGGCAAAACGGTCGCCGGCCTCCGCCGGGCCGCGCAGGACGCTCTCGCGGTTGCCACGTCGCTCCTGCTCGCAGCCGTCGAGGGACGTGCGGCAGCGGATGGCCACGAGCGTGTCCTGGAGGAGAGTGCGGCGAGGTGCGTGTGCGTGCACGTTGCCGGTCGCGAGGGTCTCGACGCCGAGGTGCTCGGCCAGGTCTCGCAGTGCGGCATTCCGACGCATATCCCCCCTCTCGAAGGGCCGCTGGAGCTCGACGTAGAAACGGTCGCGACCGAACGCGCGGGCGAGTGCGTCGGCGGCATTCGGGCGCATGACACCGAGGCCGGCGCGGGCGCAGCCCGAGAGGCAGACGAGGCCGTCGGCGTGCTGCTCGAGGAACTCCTGGCTCACCGACGGCGGCAGAGGCCCTCGATCCTCGTGGCCCTGCCTGCGCGTCCCCGCATGCGCCTCCGTGAGGATCCGGCACAGGTTGGCGTAGCCACGGCTCGTCTCGACGAGCAGCGTCACATGCATCCCACCCTCCGATGCCGGCGCCCCGAGCGTCACCTCGGCGCCGGTGATCGGTCGCACACCGAGAGCCTTCGCAGCGTGGGCGAACTCCAGCGAGCCGTAGACGCCGTCGTGGTCGGTCAGCGCCAGGGCCGGATAGCCGAGCTCGGCGGCCCGGGCGGCGAGCTCCTCCGGCAGCGAGGCCCCGTCGAGGAACGAATAGGACGAGTGGCAGTGGAGCTCGACGTAGCTCATGGGCGCCGAGCTCCACTTCGACGGGTGTGACGTGAGAGCGTCTGCTCGGCGCGTGGGCGGTGGCTGGGTCGTATCGTTGCGGGATGGGCGCAGACCCTGACCCGGCCCGCGAGCGCTTCGAGGACATCGTCGACGCCATCTGTGCCTGGCACGAGGAGGCGCGCGCCTCGAAGGTCTTCGGGATGACGTGTGTGAAGCGGGCCGGAAAGGTCGTGTTCGGCTTCTCCCGGACCGGGATGGTGTTCAAGCTGACCGATCCGGAGACCCACCAGCGCGCTCTCGCCGTGCCCGGGGCGCACCTCTTCGACCCCTCCGGCCGGGGCGAGCCGTTCCGCCAATGGGTGGTCGTGCCACCCACCCAGGCCGACGAGTGGGAAGCGCTCGCCTACGAGGCGCTGGGCCAGGATCACAGCGTGGGCTGATGTTTCTGCGGGGTGGAGACTGCCTCTGCAGAGTGGAGATCCGCCCACGCGCTTTTCCACCCACACGACCCCTGGAGAGGCCTGGCTTCGCGGGCCTCTCACGGTCATCCGTTCTGCCAAGTGGAGATTCGCTCGCTTGCATGACAGGCGACCGGCTTCAGCGGTCGCGCTCTTGCCGTCGCCCCCGCCACCTGTTATCCCCGCTGCGTGAACCAGCAGCCACGCTCCCGATCGCGGTAGACGCACACGTTCTGCCCCGACTCGAGCACCACCTCGAAGTACCGGCGGTCGAGCGGCTCCTCCGTCCACCAGCGGTCGACGACGCGCCATTCCTCGCGCACGAACGCGACCTGCTGGCGGTTGACCACGCACGGGGTGCCGTCGACACCGCACTCCACGAGCGCCGGACGGGGAGCGTTGAGCCGCCCTGCAGCAGCGCTCGAGAGCGCATGGGGTCGGCTTGCCCACGACCCGCCGACGGCGCTCACGATGATCGTCCCCTCACATGTCGCGGGGCACGACGAGCGCTCGCGATTCCGGAATGCGCGACCACGGTGCCACCTCCACCACCGCGCACACCGAGCCCGAGCCCGTGCTGGCCCGCACCTGCCTCAGCCCTTCGCGCAGTCTCCCGCCGATCTCGTCTCCCTCGGGAGGCACGAGGGTGAGCTGATTGCCGAAATGATCGGCGAGCTCCACTGCCTCCAGCCGCAACTCCGTCACCGGAGCCGGGATCTCGAGCAACTTGGGGCCGAGCGCCGCCCTCAGCCGGCCCCGCTCCGCGGTCGCCTCGCGCAACGTCGTCGCCCGCCGCCACGACCCCCCGCCGACGAGGCGGGCAGAGACGGCCACCTTGCGCAGCGGTCGCCCAGCCCGTTCCGGCCGGGCGAGGAGCCGGTCGAGCAGTGCCCCGAACGCCCGCCGCAACGTCAACTCGTTTGCAATCGCCTCGGGGAAGGAGAGAGCCTCCGCCAGCTCTGCCGCAGGCGATCGCCCACGCACACGGGTGGGGCGAACAGCGCCCCGTTCGCCGCCTGCGAGGCTCCACGCCCGCTTCCCCTCCGGCCCCAACCGCTCCTCGACGGCGCCGCCGGGAAGCGACGCCAGCTCGCCGAGCCGGCGCACCCCGAGCCCTTCGAGCTCGGCGTACCGGTTCGACGGGAGCGGCAAGAGCGAGAGCGGGAGCGGCTCCAGGAAGCCCTGCTCCTCCTTCCCCTCGACGATCACCGCCTGTCCGGGTCGGGCCACGCTCGCCGCCGCCAGGGCGACGAAGCGTCTCCCACCCGCGCCTGCGCGAGGGTCCCAGACAGATCCGACGGAGGCGAGCGCCTTGGCCAGCGCCGCCTCCACTCCTCCGTAGAGCCGTTCGACGCCGCCGGTCTCGAACGTGACCATCCCCGGCTCGGCCGACTCGACCGCGAAACCCGCTCCCTCGAGGCGGCGCAGCACCCCCTCCCACTCCTGCTCCACCGCAGCCGGGTCCTGCTCGATCAGCACGAGCTCGGGACAGGTGGCGAGCGCCTCCCCCATCCGCATGCCCGCCTGCACACCGGCAGCCGCAGCCGCAGCCGTGACGGGCCCGATCAGCGCCTCCCTGCCCGATTCCGGCGCCAGCGCGGCCGGCACGAGCGCCAGCCTCGGCCGGGCGCGCAATGCGGCGCGCAGCGTGAATCCCGGGATGAGGAGGCAGGCGATCACTGAACCCTGAGTTCTACACGAACATATGTTCGTGTGTCAAGAACGAGTTGCCCGAGGCATCCTCGCCCCGCTCGATCGGGTCAGACGGCCGTCCGGCCGTGCCGATGCACGCTCGCCGCCCGGCATCCGGACGGGAGCAGCAGCGCCCCCAGGACGAGGCCAAGCGCGGCCGCAAAGCGGATCTGGCCGAGGACGGCGTCGGGGAGCGCCGCCACCGGGGCGACCGTCAACGCCACATACGTGACGAGCGTCCACAGCGGGAAGGGTCGGCGTGCGGCGACCAGGTCCCAGACGAGCGCACCCAGCACGAGCGTCGGGGTGTAGTACGGGAAGACCGCCGGGTCGAGTGCGATCCGGGCCGCGAGGGCGACTGCCACGACGGCCGGCCAGCGGCCCCGGCGGATCGCGATCAGCCCGAGCACGAGCGCGACGAGGACCTGCGTCGGCCTGACCCAGGTCGGGGTCGCGAGCGTGTCGATCCCGACCGCTCGCAAGCCCGAGGCCAGGTCGTTGAGCTGGTTGTACGACCCGGCGGCGATTGTCCCGCGGTCGGCAACGACGAACGGGAGCCAGGCGAGGAGCATGACGGCTAGCGCGGCCACCCCGGCCTGGAGCCGCGCGCGCCACCAGGGCAGGGCGAGGCACAGTGGCAGCAGCAGCACGCCCCACGGCTTCGCGGCCACGGCGAGCCCGACCGCCGCGCCGGCGGCGAACGGCCGCTCGCACGAGATTGCACGGACAGCAAGGGCGACAAACGCCATCGCGAGCACGTCGTCGAGATGAGCGACCGGCCCTGCGGCCTCCATCCAGGTGCCGAGGAAGAGGACGCCTCCGAACAGCGTCGTCAGGCCGAGCAGGAGATCGTCGCCCGCGCGTTCGAGCCCGCGCACGGCAACCGCAGTCCGCTCCAGCAGCACGAGGATGACAGGGCCGAGCGCCCACATCAGGATCACGGCGGCGGTGAGCCCGTCTCCTCCGCCGAGGCGCAACACCCAGGCAGCGACGAGGCTGAGTGGGCCCATGTGCAGCTCCGGATGCTGCGCGAACACGCTCAGGCCGCCGTCCGGTCCGCTTGCGGCGAGCGCGTCGCTCCCCGTCACGAAGTAGTGCCAGTCCCCCGCCCCGATCGTCCAGTCGCGTGGAAAGAGGACGGCCGCCCAGACGAGCAGAACCGCCCAGCGCGCGCGCACGAGCACGCGGAAGAGGCGATCCTGGGCGGTCTCGGTGTCTCCCCGTGCCGCACGGACGGGCAGGCGGTCGAGGAGAAGCGTGCTCGGGGTTTGGGCCATGGCGCGTCGCTAGCTCGAATCGGCGCGTCCCGGGCTCCTTGCGTACCCCGGAAAGGGGATCTTGAGACCCCCATCGATGCTCCGAAGACAGCTGCATGACAGAGCTCCCGTTGCTGTCCGGGGGTCGCCGAGACTTCGTGGGTCGACGGGCCTCGGATGCTGACATCCGCCCGCTCGCGCACCGCCTCAGAAGGGCACTCGCGGCTGCTGCCTCGGCGGCCCGGCCGCGGCAGTGGACGAAGAACCTGCTCCTCTTCGGGGGGCTGGTCTTCGCGAACCGAATCGGCGATCCGGTCGCCTGGCTCGCCGCCACGCTGGCGGCGCTCGCCTTCTGTGCCGCCTCGAGCGCCGCCTACCTCGTCAACGACATCCGCGACGTCGCCGCCGACAGGCTCCACCCCGTCAAGAAGCTGCGACCGATCGCGAGTGGACGGCTGGCGCGTCGTCCGGCCCTCGGCCTCGCAGTGGGGCTGCAGGTGGCCGGTCTCGCCCTCGCGGTCTCGATCGGCCCCGACGTCGTCGGGTTCGTCGTCGCCTTCACCGCGCTTCAGGCCGCGTACACGCTCGGGCTCAAGCGCATCGCGTTCGTGGACGTCATCGCCATCGCCTGCCTTTTCGTCCTGCGTGCCGCAGCCGGCGCGGCGGCGGTCGACGTCAGGATCTCACCGTGGCTGCTCGCCTGCACGGCCCTGTTGGCGCTGTTCCTGGGGCTGACGAAGCGTCGCGCCGAACTGATCCTCGTCCGCTCGGGCCGAGCGCCCGGACGCGCTGCTCTCGCGCAGTACCCGCTCGGTGCCACGAACGGCCTGATCCGGGCGACGGCCGGTGGGATCGCGGTCGTCTACACCCTGTACGGGCTCCTCGGGAGCAACGGCCCGGTGATGGTCGCCACCGCACCGCTCGTCGGGTTCGGCCTCGCCCGCTACCTCCACCTCAGCCGAACCCGGGACATCGGGGAGGAGCCCGATCGAGTCCTGCTCGGTGATCTCCCCCTGTTGCTCTGCGTCGCCGGCTGGACGCTCGTGGCCGCCGCGATCGTCGCACGCTGACCGCGACGCGGGCAGGATCGGTGAAACGAAGGAGGGCAGTGATGCGGATTCGCGGGATCGGCTTCGTCGGCAGCGTGACGCCCGCGCACGAGGAGACTGGGCGATTCTTCCGGGACGTGCTCGGCTTGACGCCGACCACGGTCGCCGGTGTCGGCGCCTCACTCTTCGAGGCGGCCAACGGGGATGTCGTCGCAGTGGGGAGCCCGCTCGAGGGCGACGAGAGCGCGGAGCGGACGATCGGCTTCCTCGTGGACGACCTCGACGGTGCCGTCTCCGAGCTGTGGGCTGCAGGCGTCGAGACGGACGGGATCTCGGAGAACGCCCGCTGGCGCTACACGCACTTCCGGGCCCCGGACGGAAAGCTGTACGAGCTCGTCGAGGAGCGCGCGGCGCCCTAGAAGCGCGTGCAGCGGAAGCACTCGACCACGTAGAGCAGCTCCACCACCCCGTCCACGGCGTGCTCGCGGAAGAGCTGCTCGACGCGGTCGAGGATGGGGGCGCGCTGCTCAGGGGCCATGACGGCGCAGTAGCTCCGGGAAAGAACCAGGTCGCGGAGGAGTCCACTGTCGAGGAGTTGGGCGTTCGGAAACGAGGCCTCCTCGACGTCTCCGAACAGGCCGCTCTCGGCCACCAGGGCCGCTACCTCCGGGCGATACGCCGAGTCGAGAGCCTCCTCGCTCAATTCCATCACCCAGGGGACGCCCTCGTCGCGCGTGTTCCAGACGATGCTCAACCTTCCCCCGGGCCGCAGCACCCGCGCGATCTCCCGCAGTGCAGGCTCGGGGTCGAACCAGTGGAAGGCCTGCGCCACGACCACGACGTCCGCGCTGCCGTCGGCAAGCGGAATCGACTCGGCGCTGCCGTCGAGCACGTTCACGCCCGGGACGGCGGCCCGCAGGTGGGCGACCATCTCCGGTAGCGGCTCGACGGCAGTCACTCTGTGCTCGAGCTCCACCAGCGAGCGCGTCAGCTTGCCCGTGCCGGCACCGAGATCGACGACGTCGTGCGGCTCGTCACCCGCGAGCCAGCGGACGGCTAGCGCGGGATACCCGGGCCGGGAACGCTCGTACGCATCGGCTACGGGCCCGAACGATCGGGCGCGCTCACTCCACGTCGCGTCGGCGTCCATGGCCCGAGTCTACGACGGCCCGTGATCCGTTTCCGATGCGATGTCGAGCCGCATCACGGCCGAGGGCAGCAGCCAGAGCACCCCACTGAGCGCCCCGGCAGTCGCGATCCACAGCGTCGGCCTCAACCCCACGGTCGCCCCGAGCCAGCCGCCGGCGAGTGACCCGATCACCCGCACGCCGTTGTTGAGCGACATGTAGGCACCCGAGACGCGAGAACGGAGCTCGTGCGGGATCACGAGCGCGAAGATCGAGCCGGCGCTGATGTCGAGGAGCATCACCCCGAAGCCCGACCCGAGCTCGGCGAGGAAGAGCAACACGAGAACGCTGCGGTCGGAGCCTGAAGCGAGCGGCACGAGCAGGAGCGGCGCCGGGAACACGACACAACCGACGGCCAGCGTCCTGCCGAGCCCGATCCCGCGCGAGATCCGCCCCGCCACGACCGAGCCGACGAGCCCTCCCACAGCGCCGGCGCCAAGCGCGAGCCCGAGGGCTCCGGCCCCGACACCGAGCTCGCGCGTCGCATAGAGAACGAAGAGGGCCCAGAACATGAAGTTGAAAAAGTTGATCGTCGCCGTCGCAAGCAACGTCGGGCGGACGACCGCAGAGCTTCTGACGAAGTCGATCCCTACCCGCACGCCGCCTCTCGCCTTGTCGACGGGCGCCTCCTCCGGGCCGATCCGGCCGAGCATGACCGCCGAGCCCAGATACGTGAGCGCATCGACGAAGAGCGCCCCCGGAGCGCTGAACGCCTGCACGAGCAGGCCCCCGCTGCTCGGGCCGGCGACGAACGAGAACGCCCTGCTGCCGTTCAGGAGCGAGCTGCCGTCGACGAACTGTCCCGGCGGCACGATCGAGACGAACAGCGAGGAATCGGCGACGTTGAAGAACACGCTCAGGGCCCCGACGAGGAGCGCAACCGCCATCAGCTGCGTGAAGGTGAGGACTCCGAGCACGTACGCGACCGGCACAGAGAGGATCAACGCGGCGCGGCCGAGGTCCGCGGCGATCATCACCTGGCGGCGCCCCCCGCGGCGGTCGACCCACGCTCCTGCGTGCAGAGCGATGAGCAGATTCGGCGCGATCGCGACGGCGGTGAGGTATCCCATCTGCGACGCGCTCGCGTCGAGCGCCACGACGGCGACGAGCGGAAGCGCAATCATGCTGATCTGGTCGCCGACGAGCGAGACGGTGTGCGCGCCCCAGTAGCGGCGGAACGTCGAGCTCTGGCGCAGGAGCGGCGGCAGGATCCGGCCGCCGCGCCAGGCGCGGGTCTCGGCGTCCGCCGCAGTCACTCCTCGACCCTGGGAAACGCCATCTGCAGGAAGGTGACGGGCCTCGCCCCCGGCGGCCGCCGTCCAGGCTCGGCCAGCCGGTCGCGATACGGCTCCGCGAGCCGCTGCAGGCCGGCACGAAGCTCGGTCAGCTCGGCGGCGGTGAGGTACAGGAGCTCGTCGCCGAACGCCCATGCCTCTTGCCATTCGGAGGGCTCGGAGCGCCGGGTGACGATCCAGCGGACGAGAGCCTTGAACTGGAGCTCGGTGAGGAAGAGCTCGAACTCGGTGGCGGCCGCCGCCAGCTCCGGGGTCTCGGGGACGTCGGGCCAGCTCGTCATGAGCGCAGTCGCCCGCCAGAACCGCTGTCGGCCCGTTCCCCCCGGCGCCTCCTCGACGAGGCCGTAGCGCGCGAGTTGGCGGAGGTGGTACGAGCAGCTGCCGGAGCTCTCGCCGGGAAGCAGCGCCGCCGCTCCTGTCGCGGTCTGCGGGCCTTCGCGGCGAAGCAGTCCGAGCAGCGCTACCCGGCGAGGATGCGCGAGCGCGCGGAGCGCGCCCGGGTCACGAAGCTCGATCGACTGCGAGATCTCCATCCAAAGAAATGTTTGCAAAGAAGTCTTCTCATTGCAAGCCCCGTCGCCGACGGAATGCGCCGACCGCTTCCGCGTGATCGACGAGCGGCCGCGGGTACGTCGGCGCCAGGAGTCCCGGGTCGGCGAGTCCCGCCATCGGAACGTCTGCCAACTCGGGCACGTACCGGCGCACGTAGTCGCCCTCGGGATCGAGCTTCCGCAGCTGGGTAGTCGGGTTGTAAACCCGGTTCGGCCGGGTGTCGACGCCGGTGCCCGCCACCCACTGCCAGTTGCCGATGTTCTGCGCCACGTCGCCGTCGAGGAGGAGGTCGAAGAAATGCCTTGCTCCCTCCCGCCAGTCGAGCCCGAGATCCTTGACGAGGAACGATGCCGTCACCATCCGGGCGCGGTTGTGCATCCAGCCTTCGGCGCGCAGCTGTCGCATCCCGGCATCGACGAGCGGGAAGCCGGTCAGCCCCTCCTTCCAGGCGGCGAGTCGATCCGGTGCGTCCAGCCAACGGTCCCCCCTCGGCCGCATGTCGTCCACCTGGGTCCGCGGCCTCGCTGCGAGGATCTGGGCATAGAAGTCGCGCCAGGCGATCTGGCGCACGAACGCCGCCCCGCCCTGCTCGGCCGCGCTGACGGCGAGCGCCCGCGCGGAGACACAGCCGAAGTGCAGGTACGGCGAGAGTCGCGACGTCGAGTCGGCCGCCAGCGCATCGTGGCCGCCGGCGCCGTATCCGGCGAGATGCTCGCGCAACCAGGCGCCCGCCCGGGCCACGCCTGCCGTCTCGCCACCCGGGATCAGGGCGGCGCGACCTGCGGGGGCCTGCGGAAGCCCCACCTGCTCGACCCCCCGCGGGAGACGGATCGCCGGAGGAGCCGGCTCGGGCTCACCGTGTGGCACTTCGGACCAGGCGCGGTGGTACGCCGAGAAGACCTGGTAGTGGTCGCTGCCTGTCGGTGCGACCTCCCCCGGGGGAACGACGAAGTTCCCGTCGCACAGGCGGAGGTCGACGACGGCCTCGAGCCGCCGCTGCCGTTCGACTGCGTATGCGCTGACGTCCGCGGTCGTGTAGACCGCGGCGGCACCTACTTCCCGCGCGGCGCGAACCGTCTCTGCCACGACCTCGCCCCGGCGCACCGCGAGCCCCCCGCCGAGCCGCTGGAGCGACGTGTCGAGATCGGCAAGCGCTTCGTCCAGGAAGGCGCGACGGTTCGGCGCGGCGCCGTACCGCGTGTCCCCGATCCCCTCGTCGAGGACGAAGAGCGGCAGGATCGTCTCGGCCGCCGCCGCGGCAGCGGCGAGCGCCGGGTTGTCGTGCACCCGGAGGTCGCGGGTGAACAGGACGACCGCGGTCTCCACGCCTAGAGGCGCACCTCCGCGGCGATCCCGTGCATCCCGGTCAGACGGGGGACGACCGCGAGCAGGCTCTCCTGTGCGCAGAACGCGATGTCGGCCTCGAGCTCGGGCCCGTGGTTGATCAGGTTGCGACCGCTGCGGGACGCCCGGAATGCCTCTTCTGCCGTTGCGTACGACGCCGCGAGCCTGACCGACGCCTCGGCTGCGTCGCTGAGGTCGTCGCCCAGCAGCGATGCGATCCGGCCGGCGACGTAGGAGTCGTCGAGTGCGAAGGCGCCCTTCACTCCGGCGCAGAAGACGGCGACGTCGTCGTCGTGCGCCAGGGCAGCGGCGACGACCGCCTCCAGGTTGAGGAGCGAGGCGATCAGCACCCGCTCGCAGCGCTCCGCCGCGGTCACGATCGCCCTCGTCCCGTTCGTGGTCGAGATCGCCAGGACCGGCGTGCGCACGGTCAGGTATTCGCGGGGCGAGTTGCCGAGATCGAAGCCGTCGATGCGCACGCCGAGCCGCTCGCCGCCGAGCGTGACGTCGCCCGCGGCGGCAAGGGCGCGCGCGTCTTCCACCTCGGCCGCGCACCACACTCGCTCGTACCCCACGGCGAGTGCCTGGCAGATGGTCGAGGTGGCCCGGATCACGTCGATCACGATCCCGGTCGGGGCCGCCGCGGACTCGTCAGGAGTAAAGGCAACGTGAACGTGCACGCCGCTACGCTAGCCGTCCATGTCGGACACGCCCCATTGCTACCGCCATCCGAACCGCGAGACGCTGGTCTCGTGCTCGGAATGCGGCAGGCCGATTTGCGAGGAGTGCATGAACTTCGCGCCCGTCGGGATCCGCTGTCCGGAGCACGCGAACATCGGCGCGGTCAAGCAGTCACCGGCTCGCACGATCCAGACCGTGCGCCGCACGACCCGCTCCTTCGACGCCCCGGCCACGATGGCGCTGATCGCGCTCAACGTCGTCGTCTACGTGGTCACCGTCTCGCAGGGGGGCGGGATCAATCTGCCAGGCGGGGCACTCTTCTCCGACTGGGCGCTGCAGGGTGCCGCGGTCTCGGACGGTGACTGGTGGCGCCTCGTCACCGCGATGTTCCTACACGGCAGCATCCTCCACATCGGCTTCAACATGCTGGCCCTCTACTGGCTCGGCTCGATCATCGAGCAGGCGCTCGGAACGCCTCGTTACCTGCTCCTCTACTTCGTCGCCGGCCTCGCCGGATCGGCGGGGGCGCTCTGGTTCAGCTCGCAGTTCCAGGTCACGGTGGGCGCCTCGGGCGGCATCTTCGGGCTCATCGGTGCGCTCCTGATCCTCGAATATCTCTCCACCGGCTCACTGATGGGGCAGGCGATGGTGCTGATCATCGTCAACCTCGCGATCACGTTCGCCGTACCGGGAATCTCGATCGGAGGGCACCTGGGCGGCCTCACGGGAGGCATCGTGGCGACCTTCGCGATGATGCGCTATCCGGTGCCACCCCGGCGCACGGCGGGGATCGCGATCGCGGTCGGCGTCGGCCTCGTCAGCTTGGCTCTCGCGTACGTCCGCGTACGCGGATACGTGACCTGAGCGGCGCGCGCTCCCGCCTCGCTCAGCCGCCGATCACGAGCGCCGTCACGCCTTCGTCCGCAAGCGCTGCCTGGGCCGCTGCGAGCCGTGCGAGCGGCACCCGGTAGGGCGAGCAGCTGACGTAGTCGAGCCCGAGTGAATGGCAGAACGCGACCGATCGTGGCTCGCCGCCGTGCTCGCCGCAGATTCCCATCTTCAGGCCGGGCTTGCGGCCTCGAGCGCGCTCGATCCCGATCCGCATCAGATCGCCGACCCCGTCCTGGTCCAGCACCTCGAAGGGGTTCCGCTCGAGGATGCCGTGCTCGAGATAGTGCGTCAGGAACTTGCCTTCGGCGTCGTCCCGGGAGAAGCCGAGTGCGGTCTGGGTGAGGTCGTTCGTGCCGAAGGAGCAGAAGTCCGCGACCTCGGCGATCTCGTCTGCCCGCACGCACGCGCGGGGAAGCTCGATCATCGTGCCGCACAGATACTCGACCGACGGCTCCTCGGCCGCGATCCGGTCGGTCAGCTCCCGCAGGCGGGCGAGCTCCTCCCTGAAGCCGACGAGCGGGTGCATGATCTCGACGAGGGGTGGGGCTCCGGTCCGCTCCGCCACCGCGGCCGCGGCGCGAACGATCGCGCGCACCTGCATCTCGTAGATCTCCGGCCACTGGAGGCCGAGCCGGCAGCCACGCGTCCCGAGCATCGGGTTCGACTCGTGCAACTCCGCAATCCGATTTCGCATCTCGTCCGACGTCGCGTCCTCGGGCGACGGCAAGAACTCGTGCAGCGGCGGGTCGAGCAGGCGGATCGTGACCGGGAAGCCGGCCATCGCCTCGAAGATCGCCTCGAAGTCGGACTGCTGGACGGGCAGCAGCTTCTCGAGCGCGACCCGGCGGGCGGCCTCGTCCCGCGCCATGATCATCTCCTGCACCACCGGCAGCCTGTCCTGCGCCATGAACATGTGCTCGGTGCGGCAGAGGCCGATCCCCTCCGCGCCGAACTCGCGCGCCTTGGCGGCATCCTCCGGGGTGTCGGCGTTCGCACGCACACGCAGGCGGCGCAAACCGTCGGCCCAGTCGAGGATCGTGCCGAAGTTCTCGTCGATCGCGGGCGGAACGAGCCTGACCGGCCCCACGATCACGCGGCCGGTCCCACCGTCGATCGTGATCGTGTCGCCGACGGAGAGCGTGTGCTCGCCGATCGTGACCGTGCCGGCGTCCGCGTCGATCGAGAGCCGGTCGCAGCCCGCCACGCATGGCTTTCCCATGCCGCGCGCAACGACAGCTGCATGGGAGGTCATGCCGCCGTGTGCGGTCAGGACGCCGCGGGCCTGGATCAGCCCGTGGATGTCGTCGGGCGTCGTCTCCCAGCGCACGAGGATCACGTCGTCGCCGGCTTTGCCGCGCTCCTCCGCCGTGTCGGCGTCGAGCACGATCTCGCCGGATGCCGCTCCGGGGGACGCGTTCAGCCCCTGGGCCGCCACCTCGACCGGTGCCGAGGGGTCGAGCATCGGATGCAAGAGCTGGTCGAGTTGGTTGGGATCGATGCGTGAGACGGCTTCCTCACGCGAGATCAGCCCTTCCTCGGCCATCTCGACTGCGACCCGGAGCGCGGCGGTCGCGGTGCGCTTCCCGGTACGGGTCTGCAGGAGATAGAGGTGGCCCTCCTCGACCGTGAACTCGATGTCCTGCATGTCCCGGTAGTGCGCCTCGAGGCGATCCAGGGTGGCTGCGAGCTGCTCGTAGGCCTCGGGCATCGTGTCGCGCATCGCCGTGATCGGCTGCGGCGTTCGGATCCCGGCGACGACATCCTCACCCTGCGCGTTGACGAGGAATTCCCCGTAGACGACCGATTCGCCGGTGGACGGGTCGCGGGTGAAGCAGACACCGGTTCCGGAGCTCGAGCCCTTGTTGCCGAACACCATCTGGACGACGTTGACCGCCGTGCCGATGTCGTCGGGGATCTCGTAGGTCTGCCGGTAGACGCGCGCCCGCGGAGCGTCCCAGGAGTCGAAGACGGCGCGGTAGGCGCGCCGAAGCTGCTCGCGTGGCTCCTGCGGGAAGCCGGAGCCGACCTCCTCCTCGTAGATCTGCTGGAAGGTCGCGATCAGCTCGCGCAGGTCGTCCGCCCCGAGGTCGAGGTCGTTCGCCACGCCCCGCTCGACCTTCAGGTCCATCAGCGCGCCTTCGAACCGCTGTCCGTCCACGCCGTCGACGACCTCGCCGTACATCTGGATCAGGCGCCGGTACGAGTCGTACGCGAACCTGGGGTTGCCGGTCGACGTCGCCTGACCCTCCACGGCGACGTCGTTGAGACCGAGATTCAGGATCGTGTCCATCATCCCCGGCATCGAGATCGCTGCGCCCGACCGCACGGAGACGAGCAGCGGATCGGAGGGGTCGCCGAAGCGCTTTCCCGACCGCGCCTCGAGCGCGGCGATGTGCTCTCCCACCTCATCGTCCAGGCCCTCCGGCACGGTCTTGCCGGACGTCATGTAGCCCCGGCACGCGTCGGTCGTGATCGTGAACCCGGCAGGCACGGGCACCCCGAGCGCGGTCATCTCGGCCAGGCCGACACCCTTGCCTCCGAGCAGCTCCCGGCCGCCGGGTGCTTCCTCGTCGAAGTCGTAGACGTAGCGCATGGCGTGATCCTCGCACAAGACGAAGAGTCCCCGGACGGATGTCCGTTCGCCTGGCTGGAGCTGCGACGAACAGGCGCCGCGCCTGCGAGGATGTCCGCGTGAGCGGGCACGTAGTGGCGATGGGAGGCGGAGGGTTTCTCGCCGGCGATCGGGCCTCCCCGCTCGACGATCTGCTCCTTCTCCTGAGCGAGCCCGCGCGTCCACACGTCGTCTTCCTGCCCACGGCGACAGGAGATGCACAAGGGCCGATCGACGCCTTTACCGAGGCGTGGGGCGCTCGCGCCTGCACGACCGACGTCGTGCTCACCTTCGGCGTGCCCGACCGGCCCGCAGCGCGGGTCGCCGCCGCGGACGTCGTCGTCGTAGCCGGCGGCAACACCGCCAACATGCTCGCGATCTGGCGTGTGCACGGGGTCGACCACGCGCTCCAGGAGGCCTGGGAGCGGGGCGCGACGCTGGGCGGCGTCTCGGCGGGTGCGAACTGCTGGTTCGAGGCATGTGTGACGGATTCGTTCTCCGAGGAGCTCGACGGGCTCGACGAGGGCCTCGGCCTGCTCGCAGGAAGCTTCTGCCCGCACTTCGACGGCGAGGAGCGACGACGACCCGTCTATACCCGCCTCGTCACGGCCGGGTTCCCTCCCGGGATCGCATGCGACGACGGCGCGGCCGCTGTCTATCACGGCACCGAGCTGGTGGAGGTCGTCGCGGACCGTCCCGGCGCCCTCGGTTATCGCGTCTCGGCGGCGGCGGTCGAGCCGCTGCCGACCCGCCTGCTTTCGTGAGGAAGATCGTGGTCACGGCCTCGGCGAGCGGCAACGGCAAGACGACCGTGGGCCGAGAGCTGGCCCGGCGGCTCGGCGTCCCGTTCGTCGAGCTCGATGCCCTGGTGCACGGTCCGAACTGGGTGGAGACGCCCGGCGACGAGCTGAGGCACCTGCTCGCGCCGACGCTCGCCGGCGACGGCTGGGTGATCGACGGCGGCTACTGGGACAAGATCGGCGACCTCGCGCTCCGGGACGCGGATGTGATCCTCTACCTCGACCTGCCGTTGCGCGTCTGGTTCCCCCGCCTCGTGCGCCGGACCGTGCGCCGCCTGCGAGGACGGGAGGAGATCTGGAACGGGAACAGGGAGACACTGCGCGGCGCCCTCTGGGGCCTCGATGCGCTGATCCCGTACGCGCTGCGCGCATACGCCACGCGGCACCGGCGCTTCGCCACGCGATTCGCGCGGTTCCCGGTCGTGCGGCTCGCGAGCCAGGCCGAGATCGAGGCGTTTCTCGAGCGTGCGGGCGCGTCGCCTACCGACGGCCGCGACGGGCCCTGAACTCGGCCACCCACGCGGCAGCGCGGAGCCCCAGCCAGAACGGCGTCAGGATCACGTAGAAGAGCGGTACCGCGATAGCGAGGCCGAACGCCCATTTCGCCCAGTGGCGAAGAGGCGCCCACCCCTTGTCGTCCAACGTGCGACCCTGCGAGCGCCAGACGCTTCGCCCGCTCACTTCGACGGCCGCCGCTCGCGCTGCCTGTCGGCGACGAGCTTGATCACGCGCATCGCGGTCTCCTCGACGGAGAAGTCGGAGACGTCCAGGACGGGGCACCCGAGCCGGCGGTGGATCGCCGTCGCCTGCTCCAGCTCCTCGTAGACGTCGAGCAGGCCCGCGTAGCGCTTCTTCGGGCCACCCATCGCCGCGACGCGGTTCGACCTGATCTCGGAGAGCCGCTCGGCGTCGATCGTGAGCCCGACCACCTTGGTCGGGTCGATCTCGAACAGCGCCGGTGGTGGATCGATGCCCTTCACGACGGGCACGTTCGCCGCCTTGTGGCCGAGGTAGCCGAGGTAGATCGAGAGCGGCGTCTTCGAGGTACGCGAGACGCCCACCAGCACGACGTCCGCCTCGTCGAGACCGCCGCCGAGCCCGTCGTCGTACTTGACCGCGAACTCGATCGCCTCGATCCGCTTGAAGTAGGTCTGGTCGAGCGGCGGTCTTGCGCCCGGCGTCATCTGCGCGGCCACCCCGGAGACGCGTGCGATCGAGTCGATCGGGTGCCCGAGCAGGTCGCAGTAATGGACGCGGGCCCGTCGACAGAGCTGGCGCATCGCCTCTCGAAGACCGGGCTCGACGAGCGTGTACACCATCACGGCCGGACGTCCGCGCGCGGTCGCGACGGCCAGCTGGAGGTCGTCGACCGTCTCGACCCGCGGATGCCGGATCTCGGCGAAGACCTGTCCCGGGAACTGCGCTTCGAGAGCGAGTACGAGCCGGGCCGCTGTCTCACCCGTCGAGTCCGAGACGATGTGCAGCTCGACAGGGTTCTCGTCGGGGGTCACGCGCGGCAGGGTATCCGGGAGACCGGCGTCCCGCTGTGTTCGGGTGCGCAGGAACGGCCGCGAGACCCGCCTCGATCTTCGTCGAGCGGCGGCTACGATCGCGGGCGTGGCAGTCAAGGCACTCCCTGTCTCGGTGGCCGAGATCGAGGCTGCGGCTCGACGGCTCGACGGCATCGCAGTGCGCACGCCGCTCCTGCGGCTTCCCCTCGACGGCGAGGTCTACGTCAAGCCGGAGAGCCTCCAGCGCACCGGCTCGTTCAAGTTCAGAGGCGCGTACAACGCGCTCGCATCGTCGCCCGCGGCTACGATCGAGCGCGGGGTCGTGGCCGACTCGAGCGGCAATCACGCCCAGGGCGTGGCGGCTGCCGCCGCGATGCTCGGGGTGCCGGCAACGATCGTGATGCCGGAGAATGCCGCCGCCGTGAAGGTGGAGCGGACGGCAGGCTGGGGAGCCGAGATCGTGCGCTGCGCCAACTCGAGCGACGAGCGGGTCAGAGTCGCCTCCGAGATCCGCGAGTCCCGCTCGCTCGAGTACATCCCGCCGTTCGACGACGCGAGGATCATCGCGGGGCAAGGCACGGTCGGGCTCGAGCTGGCGGCCGACCTGCCGGGCGTGACCACCGTGGTCGTCTGCATCGGCGGCGGCGGGCTCATCTCGGGGATCGCAACCGCCGTCAAGGCGCGCTGTCCCGGAGCACGGGTGATCGGCGTCGAGCCGGAACTGGCCGCCGATGCCCAGCAGTCGCTACGGGACGGCAGGATCGTCGCCTGGCCGGCCGCCGACGTGACCCGCACGATCTGCGACGGCGTTCGCACGCAATCGCTCGGGAAACTCACCTTCGCCACGATCGACGCACTGGTCGACGAGATCGTGACGGTGTCCGACGAGGCCGTGCTCGACGCGATGAGGTGGCTCGCGCTCGAGGCGAAGCTGCTCGTCGAACCGACGGGTGCGCTGACGCTGGCAGCGATCCGGGCGGGCAAGGTCTCACTCGACGGGCCGACCGTCGTCGTCGCCTCGGGTGGGAACGTCGATGCCGCCCTCGCCGCGCGTGTCCTTGTTGGCTGACTGGGCAGCTGCGCCGCTCAGGGGTCCCTGCGCACCGCGATCCGCCCCACCCTCGCCCGCGTCAGCGCGACGAGATCGGCCGGCGCCAGCTCGATCTCGAGCCCGCGGCGGCCCGCGCTGACGTGGATCGTGGCGTAGTCGAGCGCCGACTCGTCCACCACGGTGGCGAGTTGCTTCCGCTGCCCCAGGGGGCTGATCCCACCTGCGACGTAGCCGGTCGTCCGCTCGGCCAGCTTCGGGTCGGCCATCGCGGCCCGCTTGCCGAGCGCCTTCAGGTCGAGCTGGGCCGTGACCGGCACCACGGCGACCGTGAGCGTCCCGTCGACGTCGGCGACGAGCGTCTTGAAGACGCGGGCCGCCTCGACACCCAGCTTGTCGGCTGCCTCGAGCCCGTAGGACGCCACCTTCGGATCGTGCGCGTACTCGTGCACCTCGAACTCGATCCCGGCCTTCTCCGCAGCCACGACTGCCGGAGTTCCCTTGCCGGGCACGCGCCGGCGCCTAGGCGAGGACGTCGAGCGCTGTGCGAATGAACACGGTGGCCCCGTGGCGCAGGGCGGACTCGTCGATGTCGAAGCGGGGATGGTGGTGCGGCCAGGTCGTGCCGAGCTCCTCGGAGCCGGAGCCGACCCAGAAGAACGCGGCCGGCGCCACCGCACCGTAGGCCGAGAAGTCCTCGCCACCCATCACCGGCGGGTGCTCCACGAGCGCGGCCTCGCCGAGCTCCTCCCGGATGCCCTGCGCGATCAACTCGCACGCCTGCCTGTCGTTGACGACGGGGTCGTAGCCGATCGTGTAGTCGAACGCGTACCCGGCCCGGTGTGCGTCCGTGACCCCCCGCACGACCCGCTCGATCGCGGCACGCACCTCCTCGCGGCGTCGCGCGGCAAGCGTCCGCACCGTGCCGCCGATCCTCACGCTCTCGGGGATCACGTTTCGGGCGGTTCCACCGCTGACCGTGGTGACGGACACAACCACGCTGTCGAACGGGTCCGTCTCGCGTGAAACGAGGTGCTGAAGGCTCGTGATCACCTGCGCGGCGATCGCGACCGGGTCGATCGTCTCGTGCGGGAAGGCACCGTGCCCACCGCGCCCGAGGATGTCGACGACGAACAGGTCTGCGGCTGCCGTTACCGCCCCCGGCACGACCGACAGCTTGCCGGTGCCGAGTCCCGAGAGCAGGTGAACGCCCGCGACGAGATCGGCGCCCTCCACCGCACCCGCCTCGACGAGCGCCTGGGCGCCCCCGGGCGGCGATTCCTCCGCGTGCTGAAAGAGGAACCGCACGTCGCCGGCGAGCGAATCGCGCCGCTCGACGAGTGCCTGTGCGGCTCCGAGCAGCATCGCGGTGTGCCCGTCGTGGCCGCATGCATGCATCACACCCGGCCGGGTGGAGACGTACGGTGCGTCGCTCTCTTCCTGGATCGGCAACGCGTCCATGTCCGCGCGTAACGCGACCGTCTTGCCGCGCCGCGCGCCGCGCAGGCGGGCGAGCACGCTGGTCGGTGTCGGCCGCTCGATCTCGAAGTCGCCGAACGAGCGCAGTGTCCGCTCCACGAACGCGGCGGTCTCGTGCTCCTCGAACGACAGCTCGGGGTGGGCGTGAAGGTATCGCCGCCACGCGATCATCCGCTCCTCGAGCTCGGGCGAGACGAGAACGGGCACCTCGATCGCGGTGGAAGCCATGCGCGGCAAGCTACCGGACCGGTGCGACGACTCCGCCTGTACGGTTTCCCGCATGCCCGACGCCGTGACCATGGACAAGATCGTCTCGCTCTGCAAGCGGCGCGGCTTCGTCTTTCCGTCCTCGGAGATCTACGGCGGGCTCGGCTCCTCGTACGACTACGGCCATTACGGCGTGCTCCTCAAGGACAACGTCAAGCAGCGCTGGCTCGCGGCGATGGTGCAGGAGCGCGACGACATCGTTGCTCTCGATTCGTCGATCATCCTCCACCCCCAGGTCTGGGAGGCATCGGGGCATGTCGGCGGCTTCACCGACCCGCTCGTCGACTGCAAGTTCTGCAAGAAGCGCTTCCGCGACGATCATCTCGCGGACGAGCAGTGTGGCCAGCGGCCGAGCAAGAAGCCGGGTGAGACGTCGGACTGCGACCTGACCGACGCCCGCCACTTCAACCTCATGTTCGAGACCCGGGTCGGGCCGATGGAGGAGACAGGCGTCCCCGTCTACCTCCGCCCCGAGACGGCTCAGGGCATCTTCATCAACTTCAAGAACGTAGCCCAGATCGCGCGCCGCAAGCCGCCGTTCGGAATCGCGCAGATCGGCAAGTCGTTCCGCAACGAGATCACCCCCGGCAACTTCATCTTCCGCACCCTCGAGTTCGAGCAGATGGAGATGGAGTTCTTCGTGCCGCCGGCCGAGGCGGACGAGTGGTATCGCTACTGGGTCGAAGCTCGCTTCGAATGGCACCGGCGCTACGGGCTCCGCGAGAGCCATCTCCGGATCCGCCCCCACGACGCCGACGAGCTCTCGCACTACTCGAGCGGGACGAGCGACATCGAGTACCTCTTCCCGATCGGCTGGTCGGAGCTGGAAGGCGTCGCCAACCGGGGCGACTACGACCTGACGGCGCACACGTCCTCATCCGGAACCAAGCTCGAGTGGGTCGAACAGGACGGCTCCCGCTACACGCCACACGTGATCGAGCCCGCCCTGGGCGTGAACCGGTCGATGCTCGCGTTCCTGGTCGACGCGTACGACGAAGAGGTCGTGGCGGATCGCGACCGCACCGTGCTGCGGCTCCATCCGCAGCTCGCACCGGTGAAGGCGGCGGTGCTGCCCCTGATCGCGAAGAACGACGACATGACCGTGAGGGCGCGCAAGCTCTACGAGGAGCTACGCGACGTGATCTCGACCGAGTACGACGACGGCGGCCAGATCGGTCGCCGCTACCGCCGACAGGACGAGATCGGCACGCCCTACGCGCTCACGATCGACGAGCAGACGATCGAGGACGACACGATCACGATTCGCGACCGGGACTCGCTCGCCCAGGAGCGAATCTCGATCGCGCGAGCCCGCGAGCACGTTCTCGACCGGCTGACCACGCCCTGGCAGTCGCCGAAGACGTAGCGCCGCCCTCCGACGCGCCGGTCGAGCGCCGTCGCGGCAGGCCGAGGCGGTTTCGGTACCGTCGAAGGATGGAGCGAATCGCGGTCATGAGCGCCGTTGCCCTGCCGTTGGCGACCATCGACCTGCTCGTCAAGGCGATCAAGCCGACTGAACCGTGGGCCTATCACCCACGCTCGCCCGGGTGGCTCGTGCTCTCGGTCGCCGTGCTCGCGGGGCTGGTCGTGATCTCGAGGATCCCCTCCCTCTTCGTCGCTGTGACGTCTGGCGTGCTCGCCGCGGGAGTGCTCGGGAACGGCCTCTCGGCAGCGTGGAATGGGCTCGAGGTTCCCAACCCGCTCGTCGTCTCGACCCCCACGGCGATGATCGCGTTCAACCTCGCAGACGTCTGGGCGATCAGTGGCATCATCGCGCTCGGTCTCGTCATCGGCGTCTGGCTGATCCGCAACCGCCACCTGTTGCCGCCGGACTCCAAGGCCCGGTCGAGGCGCTCCGGTTCCTTCCCGCACGGCTTCGACAAGCGCAACCGCTAGCCGGCACCATCTCGACAAGTGTCGAGCCGGGCGCGGAGACGGCTACTCTCAGCGCGATGCCCGCGACGACCGAGCCGCACTTCGTCGCCGCGCTCGCGTCCCTCGGCAACCTCGTTCCCGGCGCGGGCCTGCTTTCCCCCGATGTGTTGGAAGAGGTTGCCTGCGCGCTGGCGGCCCGCACCGAGCTGTGGGAGCCGCTCGCCCATCGCGATCCCGAGCAGCGGCGCTATGAGCTCGTGTACGAGGACGAGCGCATGGACGCCTGGATCCTTTCATGGATGCCGGGCCAGGGAACCGGCTTCCACGACCACTACGTCTCCGGCGTGGGGCTCTGCGTCGCGAGCGGCTCCGTGCGGGAGGACCTGATGGTGTACGGGGGCCCTCCCGAATCACGCGTGCTCCGCGCAGGCGACGCTCGCCGCGGGGGGCCCGGCTACATCCACCGGGTCACGCACGACGAGGGTCTGCCCGCCGTCACCGTGCACGTCTACTCCCCACGCCTCGACTGGGTCGGTCAGTACCGACTCGAGGAGCACGGCGTCGTCCAGCGTGTGGTTCGCCCCGGACGCCGAGAGCTCACCGAGCAATTGATCGCAGACGGCGCCCTCCAGGCCGTCCTCGAACGGTTCTGACCCCGGCTGCAAGGGGGGCCGCTGCCGCGATGCAGTCCCGGGGCGCGAGGTACAGCGTCAGCGAGCGACGGTCTTGAGTCGGAAGCCGCCGTTGTGCTCGTACGAGGCGGTCACGACGGCGAGCGCATCCCGCTCGCCGCGGTCGCCGAGGCCGGCAGCGGGAGCGTCCGCGATCGGCGTGTGCAGAAGGGCCCGGATCCCGAGCAGCCCCTCCGGCGTCAGAGGGATCCCGCCCGGGTTGCAACCGTCGCAGACCGCGCCTCCGGCTGCCGGCAGGAAGGCGACGAGCCCCTCGACCGCGTCGCACTCGACGCACGCGGCCAGGTGTGGCATGTACCCGGAGACCCACAGCAGCTTGAGCTGGAACGAGAGCACGATGGGGTCGAGCGCGGGTCGCAGACCGGGGCGAGGCGTCGCATCGTCGAGAGCGTCGAGAAAGCGAGTCAGTGCGGTGAACGCGTGCTCGTTCCCCTCCTGCTCGGTGAAAAGCCGCAGCATCGCCTCGAGCCCGATCAACCCCACCTGCAACCGGTAGGGCTCCGTGCGGACTCGGTCGTGCGAGCGGACGAGTGAAGCGCCGGTGACCGTGTCGAGCTCGCCGCGACCCTGATGAAGAACGAGCTCGACGTGGGAGAACGGCTCGAGGCGGGCACCGAAGCGAGATTTCGTCTTGCGCACGCCCTTGGCGACGGCGCCGACCCGGCCCCGCTCCTGGGTGTACAGATGCAGGACGCGATCGGCCTCACCGAGCCGGAAGGAGCGGAGCACGACCCCTTCTGTCGTGACGGAACGTGCCATCGCTCCAGTGTACGAACGGGCATGGCCGGAGCGGACATGTGGAGATGCTGGCTGACCGGAATACGTGCTCGAGAGCAGGCGTTTATGACCCCGGTGCCGATCATTCGCCTCTACACGACCTCCTGGTGCGGGTATTGCACCCGCGCCAAGGCGCTGCTCGATGCTCGAGCGCTCTCCTACGACGAGATCTCACTGGACGACGATCCCACGTTTCGCCAGCGCATCTACGACCTCGGACGGCAATGGACGGTACCGCTGATCACGATCGACGACGAGCCGATCGGCGGCTATCAGGAGCTCGCCGCGCTCGATCGCTCGGGCCTCCTGGCCGAACGCCTCGCGGCCTAGGCTCTGCCCGCCTCGGTCCGTCGGATGCCGCAGAAACGCGGACCCGCGTCGGGTCGAAGAACAGGCGGTGGTCGCGCCCCGGCGATTCTCCCGGTTCACCGCGTCCACCGCGTTGACGATCGGCCGGCGCGTCGTTCCGTGCCTCCGACGATCATCGGACCGCGCTCACGTCGACCCCGTTCAGGTGTCTCGGCCTTTCACCGTTTCGGCGCCGAGCTGACAGGTCGAGCAGAACGTCGTCGTGCGTCCGCCGACGACGATCCTGACGAGCGGGGCTCCACACCGGTCGCACGGCTCACCTCCGCGCCCATAGGCCCTGAACTCGTCCTGCATCGAGCCGTACGTGCCGTCCGGCAGGGCGTAGTCACGCAATGTCGATCCCTGCCGCTCGATCCCTTTGCGGAGGACGCGGCGGACTGCTCTGTGCAACCGGACGAGCTCCTCGCTGCCGAGCCCCCCTGCGGGGCGCAAGGGATGCAGCCGACTCAGCCACAGCGCCTCGTCGACGTAGATGTTTCCGAGCCCGGCGATCGTCCGCTGATCGAGCAAGGCAGATTTCAGCGGCGCCCGCCGTCCCTCTAGGCGCCGGCCGAGCTGCTCGGCCGACAGCGAGCCGAGCGGCTCCGGCCCGAGGCGGGCCGTGAGGTAGGCAGACAGGTCGGCGGGCTCGAAGAGCTCCCACGTGCCGAAGCGCCTGACGTCGCGGTAGGCGACATCCGATCCGTTGTCTAATCTGAGAACTGCACGCGTATGAGGATCGTCGGCCAGCGCTCCTCTCGTCGCGTGCCGAAGCGATCCCGTCATCCGGAGGTGAACGAGCAGAGACCGACCAGACTCGAACCTGACAATCAAATACTTGCCACGGCGCCCAACCTCGGCGACCCGCTCCCCGACGAGCGCTGCCGCAACGATGGTGGGGTCGAACGGCCGCACGAGCCGCGCATCGTGGATCTCCACCTGGTCGAGTCGGGCACCTTCCAACACGGGCGCGACCGCCCGGCGGAGGGTCTCGACCTCGGGGAGCTCGGGCACGCGGTCAGTCTAGGCTGCCGCCCGCAGCGTGGAGGTTCGGCCCGTGCCGAGGCGTTCATTCCTGCCGTCATCTGCTCCGCAGGAGCGCGACGCCACACCGGCGGGAGCTGCTCACGCGGCTGGGCTGCCGCAATCGTGGATGTCGAACCGCTCACCTGAGCCTCCCGCAGGCGTGGTGCTGAGCCGACGGCGAGCGCTGAGCCTGAGCCAGGAGGCGCTGAGCCGCGGAGGCGCTGAACCGACGGAGGCGCTGAACCGACGGAGGCGCTGAACCGACGGAGACGCTGAACCGACGGAGACGCTGAACCGACGGAGGCGCTGACCGACGAGGCGCTGAACCGACGGAGGTGAGCTGCGGGACGTTCGACCTCAGGCGAGCACGTCGAGCACGATTCCCGTGGGAGCCGGAGCGTCGTCACCGATCGTGTACGCAGCAAGGATCGCCTCGACCGCGCCAGCGGCCGACGCTTCGTCGCGGGCGTGCACCTCCGCGAGGTCGTCCCCGGCGAGCACGGCGTCCCCGCGCTTCGCGAAGCAGACCACGCCGACGGCGTGGTCGATCGTGTCGGCTTTCGTGCGCCGGCCCGCACCGAGATCGAGGGCGGCCAGGCCGACAGCGAGAGCGCCCAGCTCCGTGACGACGCCGTCGCGCGGAGCAGCGACTGAGACCCGCACGGGCGCTTCGGGCAGGACGGCAGGATCCGGGTCGCCCCCCTGGGCGCGGATCCACCGCTCGTAGGTGGCGAATGCGCTCCCGTCGGCGACGGCCGCCTCCGCCCTGGTGCGACCCTCGGCGAGATCGACATCGAGGTCGGAGTACGCGAGCAGGCGAGCAGACGCATCGAGTACGAGCTCGGTGAAGTCGTCCGGGCCTTCCCCGCGCACCGTCGCGAGCGCCTCGCGCATCTCGAGCGCGTTGCCGACGGCCCGCCCGAGCGGCTGGTCCATGTCCGTCAGCAGGCAGGTCACCTCCTTGCCGGCCCTCCGACCCAGCTCGAGCATCACCTCGGCCAGCGCACGGGCGTCGGGGAGTGTCTTCATGAACGCCCCGTCGCCCACCTTGACGTCGAGAACGATCGCATCGGCCCCCGCTGCGAGCTTCTTGGACATGATCGACGACGCGATCAGGGGCAAGACGTCCACGGTCGCGGTCACATCACGGAGGGCGTAGAGCTTCTTGTCGGCGGGGACGAGCCGGTCGCTCTGGCCGATGATCGCCATGCCGACCTCGCTCAATTGCGCGATCATCTCATCGGTCGTCAGCTCGACCCGGAAGCCGGGAATCGCCTCGAGCTTGTCCAGGGTGCCGCCGGTGTGCCCGAGGCCACGGCCGCTCATCTTCCCGAGCGGGACACCGCACGCCGCCACGATCGGCCCGACGGCGATCGAGGTCTTGTCGCCGACACCGCCGGTGGAGTGCTTGTCGACGACCTTGCGTCCGAGCGCCGCCCCCATGTCGAGCGTGTCGCCCGAGCGGATCATCGCATCGGTCAAGGCAAAGGTCTCGGGGCCGCTGAGACCGTTGAAGTAGACGGCCATGCACCAGGCGGCCATCTGGTAGTCGGGCACCTCGTCCCGCGCGTAAGCGAGCACGAGCTCCGACAGGTCGCCGGCGGTGTGCTCGGCGCCGTTTCTCTTCTCCTCGATCAGCTGTGCTGCTCGGGTCACCGTCACCTTCTAACAGACGGCCGCGGTCGACGTTGGAGACGGGTACCGTGACGACGAGTCGAGCCTGTCTCGTAGAATCTGACGCCATGGATGTCCTGACGCGCAACAACGTGGTCGAGCTCGGTCAGCCCGAAGGCCGGCCTATGCTCTTCGCGCACGGGTTCGGTTGCGACCAGTCCATGTGGGCGGAGGTGGCAGCGGCGTTCGCCCCCACCTTCCGAATCGTCCTGTTCGACCAGGTCGGGTCAGGCGCCTCCGACCTCTCCGCGTACGACTCGACGAAGTACTCGGCCCTGGACGGATATGCGGACGACGTCGTCGAGATCTGCCGCGAGCTCGGGCTCGAGCGAACCATCTTCGTCGGCCACTCCGTCGCTGCGATGATCGGCGTCCTGGCGGCCAACAAGGCCCCGAACCTCTTCGACCGGCTCGTGCTCGTCGGTCCTTCGGCACGCTACGTCAACGACGCGGCCGCCGGATACGTGGGCGGGTTCGAGCAGCCTGACATAGACCAGCTCCTCGACTCGCTCGACGACAACTTCCTCGGCTGGTCGGCCACCATGGCACCCGTGATCATGGGGAACGCCGACCGGCCCGAGCTCGGTACCCGTCTTACGGATTCGTTCTGCCGTACCGACCCCGCCATCGCTGCCGAGTTCGCAAGGGTCACGTTCAATTCCGACAACCGAGACGACCTGGACGCGGTGTCGGTGCCAACGCTGATCCTGCAGTGCTCGGACGATCCGATCGCACCCGACGTCGTCGGCGAGTACATCCACCAGCACATTCCCGACAGCACACTCGTCCGTCTGCGCGCCACCGGGCACTGCCCGAACGTGAGCGCCCCGGAGGAGACCACCGAGGCGATCCGGGCTTTCGTGTGAGCACCTCCGACGAGCGCGAGGAAACACGACTCGCGGATCTCGTCGATCAGTACGAGCACGCCCCGATCGGGCAGTTCTCGACGACGATGGCCGGCGTCTTCGAGCAGGTGAACGCGACGTTCCTGGCCATGACCGGATACGACCGCGACGAGCTCGTGGGCAAGCGCGGCTTCAAGGATCTCCTCACGCCCGCAGGCAAGATCTACAACGAGACGCATCTCAACCCCCTGCTCGGGATGCAGGGGTACGTGCGGGAGATCGCGATCGACCTGTCTCGCGCAGACGGCGAACGCATCCCCGTCTTGCTCAACGCGGTCATCCGTCGGGACGCGGACGGGACGCCGAGCCGGATTCAGGCGGTCGTGTTCGACGCAACGGAGCGGAGGTCGTACGAGCGAGAGCTGCTCGTGGCGAAGCGACGCATCGAACGCCTGCAGCGCATCACAATGGCCTTCACCTCGGTTCTCAGCGCCGAGCAGATCGCGCTCGAGGCGATCAAGGAGCTCGTCGACGGCGTCAAGGCCGATCACGGGCTGATTGTGTTCGTGGACACCACAGATGCGGAGCTGACGGTCGCCGAAGTCTTCGCTGACGCGGGCACCACAACGGACCCGTGGCACGGCGTGAGCCTGTCTGCGGTGGAGCCGATTGCGCGCGCCGCCCGCTCGGGCGAAGCGGTCTTCGTCGAAGGTGGCGACGGTCAGGATGAGGGAGTCCCGCGGCTGACTCAGGCAGTCACCAGGCTCGCGATCCTGCCGCTCGCTTTCGAGGGCCGGAGCTTCGGCGTGCTGTGTCTCGCCTCGACGTCGCAAGATGCGTTCGAACCCGACGAACGCGCCTTTCTCATCTCGTTCGCCAGAGTGTGCGCTCAGGCGATCGAGCGCGCGCGGCTCTACGGTGCGGCGGAGCAGGTCGCGCGTCGATCGAAGTTCCTCTCCGACCTGAGCCACGCTTTCGAGCAGGCGAACGACCTCTTCGATCGCTCGCAGCTGCTGGCCGACTTGCTGGTGCCGGCGTTCGCGGACATTGCGATAGTCGAGCTCCCGTCGTTCGGGCCACGACCCGTGGCGGCCCAGCATGTCGATCCATCGCTGCGAGAGACAGTCCTCGACCTGCGCGAGAGCGTCAACCTGCCCGAGCACTCGCCCAGCCTCGTCGTGCGCGCACGGGCAACGGGCGAGCCTCAGCTCGTATCGGACTTTGCCGAGTCGGAGTACGAAGCATTCGTCAGCAACGAGCGCGAGCTCGAGGTGCTCCGGCGGCTCGGTCCGAGGTCGTACGCGGCGTTACCGCTCGTGGGCCGCGGCGAGCTCGTCGGCTCGATCCTGCTCGCGATGTCATCATCCGGACGGCGATATTCGGAGGACGACGTGCCATTCCTGATGGACGTCGCCGGGCGCGCCGGCGTTGCGCTCGAGAACGCGCGCCTCGTCGACCACCTGCAGACCGTGGCGCAGCGGTTGCAGCTGAGCTTCCTCCCCGAGTCGCTCCCGAGCGACCCACGCTTCCGGCTCGGCGCGTGGTACTCGCCGAGCGCCGAGCTGATGGAGATCGGTGGGGACTGGTACGACGCCTTCAAGCTGTCGGGCGACAGGCTCGGCCTTGCGATCGGCGACGTCGTCGGCCATCAGATGGAGGCCGTCATGGCAATGGGCCAACTCCGCACTGCGCTGAGGGCGTTCGCGCAAGCCGAGACGCGACCGTCTGCCGTGATCGAGCGACTGTCGGAGTTCGCGCTCTCGGTGCCGGGGGCGCTCTGCGCCACCGTCGTCTACGCCGTCCTGGATCCGCGGCAGAACTCCCTCACCTGGGCGTGCGCTGGCCATCTCCCGCCGATCGTGGCAATGGCAGGTTCCGAGCCGCGAGCCGTCTGGGAGGGGAGGTCGCCGCCGCTCGGCGCTATGCCCGGCGAGCCCGTCGCCGAGGGTCACATCGAGCTCACGAGCGGTGCGGCAGTGTTCTTCGTCACCGACGGGCTGATCGAGCGCCGCGGCCAATCGATCGACGACGGCTTGCAGACGCTGATCGACACCCTCGCCGAGGGTGAAAGGTGGCGCTCCGGTTCCGTGCTGGACGAGCTCGCCGACTCGCTCCTCGGCGGCTCCCTTCAGGCTGACGACGTGTGCATGCTGACGGTCGTCCTCGATGGCCCGATGGCTGCCGCCGAAGCAGTGCGGGAGCCGTCGGCGCAGGCGACGAAAGCGACCGCGGCGACGCTCACCTGATTGCCTGGACCGCGGCCGAGAGCGTGCAATGCCGCGCACTCGGCCCGAACGACGACGCCGGGCCCGTGAGGCTCATGGCTGGATGATCGGGGCGCCCGGGGCGCCCTTGCCTGGATGCTTGGCGCCCATCCAGGCGCAGACGGTCGCTCCCACGTCACCGAACTCGCCGTCCTCGTGGATTCGCCCGGCCGCGTTGCGTCCAGCCGCATAGGCGAGCAGCAGCGCGTGCTCCCGCGAATGGTCGCTCGAAGGCGTCGTCGGGTCGCAGCCGTGGTCTGACGTGATGATCAGCAGATCGCCGTCGCGCAAGGTCTCGAGGATGTCCGGCAGGCGGCGATCGAAGTCCTGCAGGCAGCGGTGGAAGTTGACCGGGTCGTTGCGATGGCCCCAAAGCTGGTCCGTCTCGACGAGATTCGTGAACACGAGCCCGTCGTCGATGTTCTCGAGCAACTCGATCGTGCGATTGATCCCTTCCACGTTCGACTTGGTCGGGAACGACTCGTCGATGTCGCAGCCGGCGAAGATGTCTCCGATCTTGCCGACGCCGTAGGTCGTGTGGCCGGCGTCGCGCACCGCCGTCAGATAGTTCGGACGCCGGGGCTGAAGCGAGAAGTCGTGACGGTTGGCGGTGCGCTCGTAATGCCCGGGAGTGCCAAGGAACGGGCGTGCGATCACCCTCCCGACCGCATGCTTCCCGGTCAGGATCTCGCGTGCGGCGCGACAGGCGTCGTACAACTCCTCGAGCGGGATCGTCTCCTCGTGGGCGGCGATCTGGAAGACGGAGTCCGCGGACGTGTAGACGATCCACTTTCCCGTCTTCTGGTGCTGCTCCCCCCACTCCTGGATCACCTCGGTCCCGGAGGCGGGCTTGTTCCACAGCACACCACGACCCGTACGGTTCATGAACGGGTCGATCACGTCGTCCGGGAACCCGTACGGATACGTCGGAAACGCAACCGCAGTGACGACACCCATCAGCTCCCAGTGCCCGGCCGTCGTGTCCTTGCCCTTCGAGCGCTCGAGGAGGCGTCCCGCCACCGCAGGCGCGCCGGGTTGCGGCGGGCAGCCCTCGAGCGGCTCGACATTGCCGAGCCCGAGCGCCTCGAGGTTGGGCAGGTCGAGACCCCCGACCGCGCGAGCAACGTTCCCCAGCGTGTCCGAGCCCTCGTCTCCCCACTCGGCTGCATCTGGCAACGCTCCCACGCCGACGGCATCGAGCACGATCACGCAGGCCCGCGGCATCCCGGTAGTCTACGCACCGGATGGACACCGCCCTCGGACTCATCGAGCTTGCGCTCTACGTGATCGCGATCCTCGCGCTCTCTGCCGCCATCACCTTCGTCGTGGTCAAGATCTCGCCGGCCAAGAAGCCGAAACCGCGGACCGACAAGTCCTAACGCCACCACTCGTTGCTGCTGCCGTCGGCTGCTCCGGCACAGGGACGCGGCTCCATCGAGCACCGATGACAGCCGCTCGACGTTCGAGCGCCTCGGCCGGCTAGGGGGAGATGCCTACGCGGCGAGGATCGCGTCGGCGAGAGGCGTGTACGCGAGCCCGTGTGCGGCCGCGACCGCTTCGTACGTGATCGCCCCACCGGCGACGTTGACGCCCTTCGCCAGCGCCGGGCTCTCCGCCACCGCGCGGTACACGCCCTTGTCGGCGATCGCTTCGACGTAGGGGAGCGTCACGTTCGTCAATGCCTTCGTCGAGGTCACCGGCACCGCTCCGGGCATGTTCGCGACGCAGTAGTGCACGATCCCGTCGACCTCGAACACCGGCTCGTCGTGTGTCGTCGCGTGCGAGGTTTCGAAACAGCCGCCCTGGTCGATCGCCACGTCGACGAGCACCGCTCCCGGCTTCATCAGCTGCAACATCTCCCGGGTCACGAGCTTCGGTGCCACCGCTCCGGGGATGAGGACGGCGCCGATCACCATGTCGGCATCGATCAGGATCTCCTCGATCTGGAGGCGGTTCGACATCGCCAGCGTGACCCGGCCGTCGAGGGCGATCTCGAGCTCCCGCATCCGCTCGACCGACTTGTCGAGCACCCAGACGTCCGCCTGCATCCCGAGCGCAATGATCGCGGAGTTGAGGCCGACCACACCGCCGCCGAGAATGACCACTTTCGCCGGCGGCACGCCGGGGACGCCTCCGAGCAGGATGCCGCGCCCACCGTGCGCCTTCTCGAGCGACCAGGCACCCATCTGCGGCGCGAGCCGGCCCGCGACTTCGCTCATCGGTGCGAGCAGCGGCAGCTGGCGGTCGACCGTCTCGACGGTCTCGTACGCGATCGCGGTGATGCCCGACTCGACGAGTGCCCGGGTCAGCGGCTCGTCTGCGGCGATGTGCAGGTACGTGAAGAGCGTCAGGCCGGGCCGCAGCCGGGCGTACTCCTCCGCGATCGGCTCCTTCACCTTGAGCAGGAGCTCCGCCGAGCCCCAGACGTCCTCGACCGAGGTGACTTCGGCGCCCACGGCTGCATACGCCGCGTCTGCGAAACCCGACCCCACTCCGGCGCCCTGCTCGACGACGACCGCATGGCCGCGCTGCACGAGTTCGAGCGCGCCGGCGGGTGTCAGGGCGACGCGGTACTCGCGGGCCTTGATCTCCCTGGCAACTCCGATCCGCATCGCGGCGGCACGATACAGGAAGCGCCCTGGGCCAGGTCTGCCCTCTCGCGAGGCCCCTAGCCCCGTGCGAGCCGCTCGACCAGCCGGCGCTCGTCGTCGCCGAAGAGCGGCCCCGAGCCCGCCTGGGCGTTTTCGATTGCGCGCTCGGGCCTCGACGTGGCCGGAATCACGAGGTCGACCCGCGGATCCGTTAGCGCCCACTTCAGGAGCGCCTGTGGCCACGTCTCGATCCCGAACGGGCGCAGCGGTTCCAGCGCCTCCGGGGCCGGCGCCCGCCTGAGCCCGGCCCCGGCAGTGCCGCCGAGAGGGCGCATCACGATCACGGCCAGGCCGAGCGTCTCCGCCACCGGCAAGATCCGAGCTTCGACGTCACGCTCGAGCGGGTTGAGCGGGATCTGAACGACGTCGAAGCGCCCAGAGCGAAGAGCCTCCTCGAGCTCGTCGAACCGCCGTGGATCCCAGTGTGTGACGCCGATCTTGTCGATCCGACCTGCGGCCCGCTCGTCCTCGAGCCAGGGGAGATGCTCCCGCCAGGCGACGAGGTTGTGCACCTGTTCGATCTCGACGCGGCCGAAGAAGCCTTGCTGCGCCGCGTACTGGGCCTGGCCCTCGATGACCGACTCAGTCCAGATCTTGGTCGCCACAACGCCTTCGCTGCGCCGCGCCTGCAGCGCCTGGCCGAGCGAAGCCTCCGCGGCCCCGTACATCGGTGATGTGTCGAATGTGCCGTTGCCGGCGCCGAGCGCCGCCGCGACGACCGCCGTGGCGCGGGCCACGTCGTCCTCGAAGGTTTTGTACGTACCAAGCCCGACGACCGGCCCGAGACGTCGCTCCTCCATCACGCCGCCAGCGACCGAGCGTGGCGTCCTGCCGCGAACGCAACGGCGAAGAACCACGGATCGTCAGCCGGGCGCCGTCCCATGTGGTTGAGAGGAAGGCTTGCGCAGGCCTCGCGCCAGCCCTCGACGGCGACTTCGACGACCGAGCCGAGACTCGGATCGGGGTCGAGCCCCGCCGGCCAGGCAATGTCGTACGCGCCATGCACGAGCCGGAGCGCCGCGTGCGTGTGATGGGAGACTCCGCGGTGCCGCTCCCGCGTGTCGCCCTCCGAGTACCGCACCGTCACGACCGCACGGCCGTCGAGGGCAGAGGCGACATTGGCGGCGTCCGCGACCGCCAGGCCGCCGTGGCCGAAAGGCGTGCCGGTGCCGACGATTCCGGGGCCGATTCCACACACGACCGCATCGAAGCCCTTGGCCTTCGCCCACTGGAGGGCAGACCCGACCGAGATCGCCTGGACGTCGCCGTCGAAGCACGGTGCGACGGCGACGGCGGTCTCGAGCAGCCTGCGCGTCTTCAGAAGCCGGACGGTGTCGGAAAATGCGACCGGCAGGGCGCCGCCTCCCAGCTGCACGTAGGCGATCCGCAAACCGGAGCCGATCCCCGCGACCACGGGAGCCAGTTGACTGTGCAGGCCGCAGCAGACGACAGGGAGCCCGTCGAGCGTGTCGGCGAGCTTGTCGTTCTCCTCGACGGTCGCCGTTGACGACTGGCCCGGCGCGTACGGAAGGCCCATCACATGCGTTTCCGGCGCGGGTTGCAGGCCGAGGCCACGGGTCAGATTCACGTAGACGATGTCGAAGCCGCCGGAGCCGAGGCCGAGATCCCGACCCTGTGTGTTGACGATCACCGTGTCACCTACCTCGACGGGCCCCGTCTGACGCGGGAACGCGAGAGCCGGCGTGCCGTCGACCTCACAACGGATCAACTCGTCGTACCGTTGAGTCACGGCATCGACCGTGCCCCAACGGAGCGTCAATGTCATCGAGCCTGCTCCCGCGCCGCGTCGACGATCGCGAGTGTCACCTCGACCATCCCGTCGAGATCGGCGACGGCGATGCGCTCGTCGGAGGTGTGGATGTCGACCATGCCGTTGGCGAGGTTGACGCACGGAAGGCCGCGCTCGTTGAATACGTTCGCGTCGGCACCGCCTCCCGAGAACGCCGTCGTCGGCGTGTATCCCGCTCGTCGCAGGCCTTCCGCCGCGAGAGCGACAGCGGGCTCGTCCTCGCCGAACGTGTACCCGTCGTAGGTGTCGTCGATCTCCGTCTCGGCCGTGCAGTCGGACGTGCTGGCGGCGAACCCGACCGCGTCGAGCATCTCCTGGACGAGCATCGCCACGGTGCTCGGGTTCCGCGAGCGCACCTCGGCCTCGATCGTGCACCACTCGGGCACGATGTTGCGGGCGCTTCCTCCCGTGATCACGCCGACGTTGGCGCTCGACTCGTGGTCGATCCGACCGAGCCGCATGTCGGCGATCGCCCTGGCGGCTGCGAGCACGGCCGATCGGCCTTCCTCCGGGTACATCCCCGCGTGCGACGGGCGCCCGTGGAAGCGGGCGCGGATCGAGCGCTGCGTCGGCGCCCCGAGGATGATCTCCCCGATCGGGGCTGCCTGGTCGTAGACGTAGCCACATGCAGCCTCGAGACGGGTGTGGTCGAACGCATACGCCCCGAGCAGGCCGACCTCTTCCTTGGGCGTGAACAGCAGCTCGACACCCGCGTGCGGACGCCCTTCCTCCACGATCCTCCTCGCCGCGGCCAGCATCACCACGACCGCCGACTTGTCGTCCGCGCCGAGGATCGTTCCGGCGGCGTTCCTGACGATGCCGTCCTCGACGACGGGCTCGATCGCGCCGGCCGGAGGAACAGTGTCGAGATGGGCACAGAAGAAGATCGGCGTTCCCACCCCGCTGCCGCCCGGCAGGCGGCAGAAGATGTTGCCCATCGTCGACCCGACGACGACGCCCGCCCCGTCCTCGTCCCAGTCCAGCCCGAGCTGGTCGAGCTCCTGGATGACGCGGTCGGCTACGAGCCGCTCCTCCCCCGGAGGGCTCGGGATCGCAGCGAGCTCGAGGAACAGTCCGAGGACGTCGTTCAGCGTGTGGCCTCGACGGCGAGCGCGGTGCGCGCCCGCGCCCGCTCCAGCGCCGCAGCGACGAAGCCGCTGAACAGGGGTGCGGGCCGGGTCGGTCGGGACTTGAACTCGGGGTGGAACTGGCTCGCGACGAACCACGGGTGATCGGGAAGCTCGACGATCTCGACGAGCCGCCCCTCCTGGAACGTGCCCGAGAGGACGAGCCCGCCCGCGACGAGCTGCTCGCGAAACTGGTTGTTGACCTCGTAGCGATGCCGGTGGCGCTCGTGGATCGTTGCCTCGCCGTAGATCTCACGGGTGCGGGTGCCGCTGCCGAGCTCGACCGCCTGGGCACCGAGCCGCATCGTGCCACCGAGGTCCTCGATCTCTTTCTGCTCGGGGAGAAGATCGATCACCGGGTACGGGGTCTCGGGGTCCATCTCCGTCGAGTTCGCGCCATCGAGGCCGCACATGTGGCGAGCGAACTCGGAGACCGCGACGTGCATGCCGAGGCAGATCCCGAGGTACGGGATCCCCTGCTCGCGCGCTACGCGGCAGGCGAGGATCTTGCCTTCCCATCCCCGCGAGCCGAAGCCGCCGGGGACGAGGACACCGTCCGCTGTTTCCAGCTCCTGCACCGCCTCCTCGTACGTCATGTTCTCGGAGTCGAACCAGCGCACGTTCACCTTCGCGCCCTGGTGCATGCCGGCGTGCTTCAGCGCCTCGTGCACGGAGAGGTACGCATCGTGCAGCTTCACGTACTTGCCGACGAGCGCGATCTCGACGTCCTCGCGCCGCTCCACGATCAGGTCGGTGAGGTCCTTCCACGCCCCGAGAACGGCCGGTGGCGCGTCGAGCCCCAGCCTCTCGCAGACGAGCTGGTCGAGCCCCTCCCGCTGGAGGTACTCCGGGATCAAATAGACGTCGGGAACGTCGGGGGAGCCGATCACCGCCTTCGCGTCGACGTCGGCGAAGAGGGCGATCTTCTCGCGGATCTCGTCCGAGAGGGCGTCGCGCGAGCGGCACACGACGATGTCGGGATGGATACCGATCCGTCGCAACTCGTTGACCGAGTGCTGCGTCGGCTTCGTTTTCAGCTCTCCCGCAGCCTCGATGAACGGGACGAGCGTCACGTGCAGGTAAAGGACGTTCTCCTGACCGACTTCGCGCCGGAACTGCCGGATCGCTTCCAGGAACGGCAGCGACTCGATGTCCCCCACCGTGCCACCGATCTCCGAGATCACGACGTCGGCCGGCTGCGCCGCCGCCCCTCGGAGGATCCGCGTCTTGATCTCGTTGGTGATGTGCGGGATCACCTGCACGGTCGCGCCGAGGTAGTCGCCCTTGCGCTCCTTGCGCAGCACCGTCTCCCAGACCGCACCGGCGCTGTGGCTCGAGTTGCGCGAGAGGTTCTCGTCGATGAACCGCTCGTAATGGCCGAGGTCGAGGTCGGTTTCGGCGCCGTCCTCGGTGACGAAGACCTCACCATGCTGGAAGGGGCTCATCGTGCCCGGGTCGACGTTCAGATACGGATCGAATTTCTGCGCCTGCACCCGAAGGCCGCGCGACTTGAGCAGGCGGCCGAGGGACGCGGCGACGATGCCCTTCCCGAGGGCGGACACGACACCCCCGGTGACGAAGACGTACTTCGTCTGGTGCTCGCTCACGGCTGCCTGCCGAGGCTGTCGAGCTCACGGAGCACCGGCGTCGACTCGATCACGCCTCCGAGTGAGCGTCGCTCGCCTGCGACGGTCAGGAGAGAGAGCGCTGCAATCGCGCTCCACCGTCTCCGTCCCGTGAGCAACTCCACGGAAGAGAAACCTAGCACGGCCCCCAGCGCGTTCGAGCCTCCATCCCCCAGCATCGTCATCTCCTTCAGATCGTAGGGAGCGAGCAGGACGGCCGCGGCGACGGCCCGCCGAGGCGTGCGGGGGAGCAGCAGCGAGCCGAGGGCGAACGCTTTCAGGGCCCTGCCGGGACGGGTGTCCAGCTGGTTGACGGCGTTCGCCGCGAGCCCCACGAGCATCGCGCCCGAGAGGGACCGCGTGCGGACCAGGGCGACGAGAGGGATCCCGACGAGCTTGAGCGTGCCGGTGGTGGCGCCGGCACGGATGTGCTCCCGCAGCCCGCGCTCGGGGCCGCTCCAGAGGTCGTCGGCAATCCCGATCGCGGCGATCGGCGCCACGGCCGGGACGGCGATCCCGACAACCGACCCGACGAGAGGCAGGCGGAGCCCGCGGTGGTTGACCGCCTGGGGACCGCACGCGAGCACGAGGTCGGCGAGCTGGCGCCCTCGGTGGGCGAAGCCGCGGACGTCGCGACCCGTCGGCCGGTGCTCCAGCTCCAGCTCGCGTTCCTCGACCAGGAGACCGGCACGCACGGCGTCGATCGTCATCCTCGTTTCGACGCCGAACCCCGCAGCCACCGGGAAGACGACCGCTCGCGCCCGCTGCGAGAGCCACCGCTGGCCGGAAAGGGGCTCGCGCGGGACGAAGCCGGAGCGCGCCCCGATCAGGGCCCGCGCTGCCCTCTTCGCGAGCCCGAAGCCCCCGCCGACGCGGGTGGCGAAGGACGCGATCACGAGATCGGCGTTCGTGCCGAGGAGGGGCCGCAGATCGCCTCTCAGGTCGGCGTCGCAGAGCAAGAGCGGCCCGGGGCCGAGCTGCCGCTCGGCGAGGCTGAGCGCCTGGCCCTTGCCGCGACGGTCGAGCCGGATCACCCGGGCCCCGGCGGCTGCGGCGGCTGCGGCCGTCCCGTCGCGAGAGCCGTCGTCCACCACCACGACCTCTGCGTCGGGAAAGTGCGCGAGGAGCGTCTCTACGGTGGCGCCGATCCGCTCCTCCTCGTCGCGGGCCGCGACGAGGACACGCAACGCCTCGTTCACCCCTGCGCCGGGGCCGGAGGGATCGGCGGCAGGACCCCGTCAGTCGCGGTCTCGTTCAGGCCGTAGCTCCCTGGGTCGGCGCCGCCGAGGAGCAGGACGAGACCGAGGCGGCCGACAGACGTGTCGAGCGAATCGACGGTGGAGAGCCCCGCCCGACCGAACGCGGGGAGCGCGCTGAGGACCGTCCCCGGTGCCTCGGTCCCGACCGCGGGCAGTCCCGAGCGGGCAAAGCCGCCATAGACGCCACCGAGGAAGGTCTTCGTCATCCCGACCTGTGCCGGCGCAGAGCGAGCCAGCGCTACCGCGTCGACGGGCGGTGAGGCAGGCCCATCCCGCTCCTGGACGATGATCTGCCCGAGCGCGTCCCAGAGTGGCGTGTCGCCGCCATCGAGCAACTCCGTCGCCAGGGCGTTCCCTAGCTCAGCGAGTCGATCGGGACCCTGGAACTCCGCGAAGGCGGGCTGGCGCAGGGCCTTCTGGACCGCGGCCACGTCCAGCGGCACGCTGATCGAGCGTGTGCGGACGACACTGCCTCCCGCGTCACGAATGGCCCGGCCGATGGCGAGCGACACGGTCTGACTCACCGGTCCCACAAACAGGACTGCGACCCCCACCCCCTTCAGGCGCCTGTCGGCGATCGCGGGGTAGGTCGTGTCGGCGAGATCCTTCAGCGCCCGCGCCCTACGGTCTGCAGACTCGAACGACTCCTTGGCACCGTCACGCTGCTGCCTCAGGTCAGCGATCTGCCCGGTCAGGTTGGCCCGCTCGGCGTCGTTGACGAACCCCTTCCCCGACAGGCCGACGCCGACGAGTATCCCGATCACGAGCGCGACGAAGACCGCGGTGAGGGACGCGACGTGGTAACGAAGGTCGAACACGAAGAGAGTGTAAGGCGCGAGGGTCGACCACCGGCCGGCCGCAACAGCTCGCGGCACGGCCCTCAGGCCCCCGCAGTCAGAGCCCGACGGTGTTCCCGAGCGAGCGGCCGAGCGACTCGATCACGTTGCGCAGCGCAGGCGAGACGAGGACGGCGACCACGACCGCGCTGACGCCCGCGACGGCGAACGTGACGAGCGGCCAGATGCCGACGCGCGGGGAAACGAGTCGCGAGACCCCCTTCGCGTCGACGAGGGACTCACCGACCTTGAGCCGGGTCACGAAGGTCGAGGCCATGCCTGCGCGATTCCGCTCCATGAACTCGACGAGATTGAAGTGTGTGCCCACCGCGACGATCAGCTCCGCGCCACGATCGTGCGCGAGCAGCAGCGCGATGTCCTCGCTGATTCCCGGCGCCGCGACGGTTGTGAACGGGAGACCCTTCGCGGCGAGGCGCGCTGAGCCGGGCGCCCGACCGTCCGCGTAGGCGTGCACCAGTAGCTCCGCCCCGGTGGCGAGAGCCGAATCGGAGACCGAGTCGAAGTCCCCCACGATCAGGTGCGGCTTGAGGCCGATCTCCATCAGGGCATCCGCGCCTCCGTCGACCGCGACGAGCACGGGCTTGAAGTTCCGGATGTACGGGCGCACGATCCTCAGGTCCCGCTTGTAGCCGGGGCCTCGGGCGACGACAACGGCGTGTCGGTCGCGGAACCGCGTGCGCAGCTGCGGGAACTCGATCCCGTCCGCGAGCACCTTGCCCTCGTCACGGAGGTGGCGCAGGGTGTTGTCTGCGAAGGCCTCGAGCGCCTCGGTGACGCGGCTCTGCTGCTCGGCGAGCGCCGTCACGAGCGCCCGCTCGGTCAGCTCGACGCCCTGGGCCAAACGTGTCCCGTTGCGCCATAGCGACCCGTCTCGGATCGTCAGGACCTCGCCGTCCGAGATCTCGTCGAACAGGGTCGAGCCGAGCGCGTCGACCAGGCACACCCCGGCACGGACGAGCTCGAGTGGCCCGGGGTTGGGGAAACGGCCGGAGCTGGACGGGGCCACGTTGACGACGGCGCGCACGCCGGAATCGGCGAGCTCCTCAGCCGAGACGCGGTCGAGATCGACGTGGTCGATGATCGCGAGGTCGCCCGGCCGCAGCCGCTTGACGAGATCCTTCGTCCTCCGCCCGAGCCGCGCGCAACCGACGATGTCGGTCATGGCAGCGGCTCGGAGGTGATCGCGGTAAGGAACTCCTCGCCTCCGAGCATCCGCTCGAGCTCCGACCTGCGCTCGCCGGCCGACAGCTCCTCGATCCGTGTGTGCGTCGGGTCGCCGGGGACCTTCTCGACGCGGAAGTGGCTCTCGGCAACGCTGGCGATCTGAGGCAGGTGCGTGATCGTGATCACCTGAGCACGCTTCGCCAGTGTGCCGAGCGTCTCGGCGACTCGATGCGCCGTCACGCCCCCGATCCCGGCATCGATCTCGTCGAAGACGAGAGTCTCGCCGCCCGCGACGACGGCCAGCGCGAGTGCGACACGTGAGAGCTCGCCTCCCGATGCGGTGTCCGCGACCGGTCCGAATGGCATTCCGGCGTTCGGTCGGATCAGGAACACCGCCTCGTCTCGCCCACTCGGACCCGGTTCCCGGTCGCGCAGCTCGGCCCGGAACTCGCCGTCGCCCATGCCGACGCCGTCGAGGCTCGTTGCGACAGCGGCCGAGAACGAATCGGCGGCGCCGCTCCTCGCCGACCGGAGCGCCTCTGCCGCACGCTCGTACTCCTCTTCGGCCCGCGCGACCTCGGCTGCTGCCGCTGCGACGGGGTCGGTCCCTCCGTCGAGAGCGTCGAGCTCGCTCAGAGCCCGCTCCCGGCGCTCGATCAGCTCGTCGGTCGCCTGGGCCCCGAACCGGCGCCGGAGGTCGGCAAACGCGTCCAGGCGCGCTTCCACGGCCTCCATTCGCGCGGGGTCGGCATCCAGCGAGGCGACGAAGCGGTGCAGGTCGCTGCCGACCTCGCTCAACCTCAGCGTCAGCTCGCGTAACTCTGCTGCCGGGCCCTCGAGCTCCGGGGCGAGCCGGGTTAGCGGCTCGAGCGCACGCTCGGCGGCTGCAGCGAGCGAGGCGGCGCCGTCCCCGTCATCCGGGGCGACCGCTTCGGTTGCGCGTGCAGCCCCGTCGGCGAGCTCGACCGAGTGGCGCATGCGGTCGCGCTCGGCCCGCAGCGCCTCCTCCTCCCCCCGTTCGATCCCCTCGGTGCGCTCGACCAGCTCCCGCAGCGCGTCGATCCGGCCCGCCGCCGCTCCGGCATCTCGCGCGATCTCGTCGCTCCGCCGTCGCGCCGCACCGAGCGTCCGCCAGCTGTCCCGCGCCTTCCGCCTACGGCCGGCCTGCTCCTCGCCGACAAAGGCGTCGAGCACATCGAGCTGGTACGAGGGGCGCGCGAGCCGGCGCTGTTCGAACTGTCCCGACATTGCGATCAGACGCTCTGTCGCCGAGGCGAGGTCCTCCCGTGCGATCGAGCGGCCCCACGCATACGCCCGTGTGCGACCGTCGGAGAAGACGCGGCGTGCGAGCACGAGCCCCGGCTCGTCGTCGGGTCGAAGCTCGGCGAGCGCCTCGAGCCCCGCCTCCTCGTACAGCCCCTCGGGCACATCGAGCTCCGCCTCCACATAGGCCTCGGTCGCAGACGGCCCCACCGCGCTTGCGTCACCTTTGACCCCCAGCAACAGGCCGACTGCCTGGGCGAAGATCGTCTTGCCCGCACCGGTTTCGCCGCTGAGCACGTTCAGCCCCGGTCCGAAGACCAGTTCGGCCTCGCGGATGAGGACGAGGTTCTCGATCCGGAGGCGGCGCAGCATCGACTTGATGGTAGACCGGCAGCGAGCGCCGCACACGTGTCCGAATGCGACGGAGCCCTGAGCGCGCCCTCTACGAGCTCCCGAAGCTCTGCCGGTAGCGGCGGACGAACGTCGCCTCCGGGAGCGTCCCGAGCAGGGAACGCTGCTCGCCCAGCCTGATCGAGACGCGGGTTCCCGGGCCGGCGTCGCCGACGCGATGGCCGTCGACGAGCACCGCACAGCCGACGGCGGTCGTCCGGTTCCAGATCTCGAGCTCGTGGCCGCGCGGCACCACGAACGGCCGTGCGCGAAGATCGTGGGCCGCCACGAATGTGAGGGCCATTGCATCGAGGCCCCACATCAGCACCGGGCCGCCGTTGGAGAGGTTGTAGGCCGTCGAGCCGGACGGGGTCGAGCAGATCAGGCCGTCGCACGGAACGCGACCGAAGTCCTGGCCCCCGATCGACCATTCCAGCTCGACCATCCGGCCGAGCGTGCCGCTTGCGACGACGGCGTCGTTGACGGCGACGTGTCGCTTGCCGTCCGCCTCGACATCGAGAGTGGCGAGCTCGGTCGCCCGGAGCTCGCCGGCAAAGACACGCGCCACCCCCGATTCCAGCTCCTCCTTCGGGATGGCGCTGAGGAAGCCGACACGACCGAAGTTGACGCCGATCACCGGGACGCCGGTACCGAGGAATCCTCGCAGCGCCCTGAGCATCGTCCCGTCGCCTCCGAGCACGATCGCGACCTGCACGCCCTCCGGTGGTTCGACCTGCCCGTCGCCTGCGGGGATCAGCTCGACCCCTTCCCGCTCGGCGACCGACTCGAGCTGGGCCATAGCCGAGCCGAGCACCTCAGGGTGGCCGTGCAGCACGACGGCGGCCCGGGTGACGCGGCTACCCGACGGCGTCGTCGATCCAGCGGTCGAGGTCATTGGGATCTGTCGGCTCCGGATTGTCGGTCAGGTGGACGAGGAACTCCCGGTTTCCCTTCGGCCCCGGGAGACCGGAGTCTACGACGCCCGCGACCCGCGAGCCCCAACCTGCGGCGGCGACACAGACGTCGGCGAGCACGCGGCGGCGCACTTCGGGGTCGCGCACCACTCCCTTGGGGGTGTCGGCCCGCCCGGCCTCGAACTGCGGCTTGACGAGCACGAGCGCCTCCCAGCCGGGGGCAGCAAGGCGGAGCAAGGGCGGCAGGGCGGTCTTGACCGAGATGAAGGACACGTCGCAGACGACCAACTCGGGGGGAAACGGCAAGCTCGTGACGGTGCGTGCGTTGACCCGCTCCAGCACGGTCACCCGATCGTCCGAACGCAGGCGCGGGTGCAGCTGGCCGTAGCCGACGTCGAGCGCGATCACGCGGGCGGCGCCCGCCTGGAGCAGGCAGTCCGTGAAGCCGCCCGTCGAGGCACCGACGTCGAGGCAGTCCTTGCCGGCCGGGTCGACTGGGAGCAGCTCCAGGGCGTGCGCCAGCTTCTCGCCGCCGCGGGAGACGAACCGCGGCGGGCGCTCGACCTCGAGCTCGACCGACTCGTCGAGCTGGGTGCCGGGCTTGTCGTAGCCCGCCACGAGCCCGGCGATCACGAGCGCCTGCGCCTGGCTCCGCGTCTCCGCGAGACCGCGCTCCACGAGCAGGACATCCAGCCGTTTCTTCACGAATGGAGCGTAGAGGAGGGCCGTGAGCCCGAGCTTCGGTGACAGGGTCGACGCGCGTGATACGACATGTGTGTGGAGCTCCAGGGCGACCGAGTGCTTCTCCGAGAACTCGCCGATGGCGACCTTCAGCGCGTCGAGGAGATCGGGAGCGACGCCGGATTCGCACACTGGTGGCCGGGGCTCGACGCGACGAGCATCGCCGAGGAGCGCGCCGACGGAGCCGTCGTCCTCGCGGTCACGCTCGACGGCGAGGTGATCGGGCTGGCCCAGTTCCACGAGGAGAACACGCCCGACTACCGCCACGCTTCGATCGACATCGGGATCGGCACGGCCTGGCAGGATCGAGGACTCGGCACGGACGCGGTGCGGACGCTGGCACGCCATCTCGTCAACGACCGAGGTCATCATCGGCTCGTGATCGACCCGGCGGCCGCCAACGGGAGGGCGATTCGCTGCTACGCGAAGGTTGGCTTCCGTCCCGTCGGCACCCTCCGCTCCTACGAGCGAGATCCGGCCGGAGGGTGGCGCGACGGCCTGCTGATGGACTTGTTGGCGGACGAGCTGCGTTGACGCCGAGAGCTTCCGCCGCGATCGTCGAGCACATCGACCTCGGGCCATTCTCGCTCGTGCTGCAACGACCGGCCGACCCCGAGCGGTTGATCGACGAGGTGCGCTTTGCCGAGGAGGAGTTCATGCCCTACTGGGCCGAGGTGTGGCCGAGCGGGCTCGCGTTGGGCCGCCACGTGGCGGGCCTCGAGCTCGAAGGAGCAACGGTGGTCGAGCTCGGCTGCGGGCTCGGCGTGCCGTCGCTCGCTGCAGCACGCCGCGGGGCCATCGTGCTCGCAACGGACTGGGCGGCCGAAGCGATCGATCTCGTGCGAGCCAACGCGGTGGCGAACGCGATCGAGCTGGAGGCGCGGGAATACTCGTGGACAGCCGAAGGCACGGCCGAGCTCGGCCGATTCGACCTCGTGCTCGCGGCCGACGTCCTCTACGAGGAGCGGAACGCCCAGCCTCTCCTTCGTTTGCTCGACAGGACCGTGGCGACGGGCGGAGCAGCCCTCGTCGCTGACCCGGGTCGCCGCCACGCGCCGGCGTTCTTTGATCGCGCGACAGCTGCCGGCTGGGAGCCGGAGGTGATCGCCGCGGAAGGAATTCCTGCGGGAGCGATCGTCCGACTGACACCGCCCGAGGCACGCACGACGACCTGAAAGCCTGAGGAGCCCCTCGCTAGGCGGTCCGGACGGCGAGGCCGTCGACGATTGCCTCGAGCACCGACGTGTCTGCCGCGATCGACGCGAGGGCAGCACGGGCCCGGACAGCTGCGTCCGTGACGAGCACGAGAGCCGCGTCGACACCCAGCCGTGTCACGTAGCCGTCACCGTCGAGGACGTCGTCGACGATCTGGAACAGCAACCCGAGCTCGTCGCCGAAGGCGCGCCAGGGCGCCTGCTCCGGGACGGGCACGGCCGCCACCTCGAGCGCGAGTCCGACGGAGGCGGAAAAGAGGCGGCCCGTCTTGAGGCGGTGCAGCCGCGCGAGGTCGGCGTCCGCACCCGTGATGTCCAGGTACTGCCCACCGATCATCCCGAGCGTCGCCTCGGCCAGCTCCCTTGCCGCGGCCGGCGTCGGATAGCCCAGGACGAGCCGAAACGCTTCCACGAGCAGGGCGTCTCCTGCCAGCAGCGCCACGCCTTCTCCGAACACGACGTGCGCGCTGGGGCGGCCGCGCCGCTCGTCGTCGTCGTCCAGGGCGGGCAGGTCGTCGTGGACGAGCGAGAACGCGTGCACGAGCTCGAGTGCCGCCGCGGCCGGCAGCGCCGCCTCGGGATCGGCTCCGGCGGCTTCGGCCGTCGCGAGGCAGATCACGCCTCGGACGCGCTTGCCGCCCTCGAGCGCATAGCGCATCGACTCCTGCTGCGAACCGAGCTCGGCGCTCAGCTGAAGGCCTGCGAGATACTTCTCGACGAGATCGAGAAGTGCGTCAGGCGCCCGCATCCGCGCTCGCGCGTGCCCGCTGCACCTCTGCCTCGATCTGCTTCGCCAGCTCCGCGATCTCGGCCAGGTCGTCGACGGCCGCGTCGACATCGCCGGCGTCGGCCAGCTGCTCCAGGTCGTCGAGCTTCGACCGGAGCCGCTCTGCCAACTCCTGGGCCCGCCCGAGGCTCTCGTTCGCGCTCATCTCAGCTCCGCTCCTGCCGCTGCGTCATGCCACGGCCTCGCGCTGGACACGGCCGAGAATCCCGTTCACGAGCCGTGCCGCGTCCTCGGTCGCATACCGCTTGGCCAGCACCACCGCTTCGTTGATCGCCACTTGGGCAGGCACGGTTCCCTCCTCCAGCTCGTAGAGCCCGATGCGCAGGATGTTCCGCTCGAGCGTACCGAGCCTGTCGGCGCTCCAGGCGTCCGAGGCAGCGCTGATCCGCTCGTCGAGACCCGGAGCCCGCTCGGCGATCGCCTCCGCGAGACCGAGGGCGAAATCGTCCGGGGTGCCGTCGTACAGCGATGCCAGCGGCTGGCCCGTGAGATCCCACTGGTAGAGGAGGAACAGCGCTGTCCGGCGTGACTGCCGCCGACCGACCTTGGCGACGGTCACAGGGTCTCCGCAACCATCGACGGCAGGCGTCCTTCCATCTCGGCAAGGTAGCTGGTCGAATAGTCGCCTCCCCGGAACTCGCGCGACCGGAGGATGTCGATGGCGACATCACGCGTGGTCGGAATCCCGTCCACTTCCAACTCCTCGAGCGCCCTGATCGCACGTGCGATGGCCGCGTTGCGATCGTCGTCGCGGACGATCACCTTCGCGATCATGGAATCGTAGAACGGCGGGATCGCCGCTCCCTCGATCACGGCGGTGTCGACCCGCACTCCCGGCCCGAGCGGCGGTCGGAAGCGCGTGATCGTCCCGGCCGCAGGCGCGAAGTCGCGCCGTGGATCCTCGGCGTTGATCCTGATCTCGATCGCGTGCCCCGAGCGCGGCGCGCGTCCGGTCAGCGGGAGGCTCTCCCCGGCGGCGATCCGGAACTGCTCGCGCACGATGTCGATCCCCGTCGTCAGCTCCGTGACGGGATGCTCGACCTGCAGCCGGCAGTTGACCTCGATGAACGACGGTGATCCGTCGGGACCGAGCAGGAACTCGAACGTCCCGGCGTTGACGTACCCGAGCTGTCGGCAGGCGCGCTCGACCGACCCCTCCATCGCCTCGCGCGTCTCCGGCGTCAGCGCCGGTGAGGGCGACTCCTCGACCAGCTTCTGGTGACGCCGCTGGATCGAGCACTCCCGCTCGCCGAGGGTGAGCACGCCGCCCTGCGTGTCGCAGAGCACCTGGATCTCGACGTGCCGGGCCGGCACGAGCGCGCGCTCGAGATACAGCGAGCCGTCGCCGAACGCGGCCTCCGCCTCGGCGCTCGCCGCGCCGTAGGCAGCCTCGAGCTCCTCGGGCCGCGTGACGACGCGCATGCCCTTGCCGCCGCCGCCGGCGGTCGCCTTCAGCAGCACCGGAAAGCCGAGCTCGGCGGCGGCGATCCGGCTCTCGGCGAGGCTGGCGACGCCCTCCGTGCCGGGCACGAGTGGCACGCCCGCGGCCCGCATCTCTGCCTTCGCGCGCGCCTTGTCGCCGGTCTTCTCCATCACGTCAGCGGGTGGGCCGACGAACACGAGATCGCTCTCGTCGCACGCCCGCACGAACGCGGGGTTCTCGGACAGGAAGCCGTAGCCGGGGTGGATCGCCTCGCAACCCGTGGTCTCCGCCGCGGCGATCACGTTCGGAATGCGCAAATAGCTGTCGGTGGCTGCGGGCGGCCCGATGCAGACAGCGCGGTCGGCCATTCGAACGTGGAGGGCATCGCGCTCCGCGGTGGAGTAGACGGCCACGGCTTCGACGCCGAGCTCGTGGAGCGCGCGGATCACGCGGACAGCGATCTCACCCCGGTTCGCGACGAGGACGCGAGAGAACATGGTCAGTGGGCCGCTGCGGCTCGAGAGCAGGCCCGGGGCGATCCCGTGAAGAGGCACGTCGGTGCCGAGGCACGATGCCCAGAGGCTGTCCGCGGCGGCCCCGCTGTGCGTCCGAGTCCCATCCGCGCCCTACACGATCGGCTGGCCGTCGACCGGCTCGAGCTCGAACAGCAGCTGACCGAACTCGACGGCCTGGCCGCTCTCGGCATGGATCGCCGTCACGCGTCCCTCGTGCTCGGCCTTGAGCTCGTTGAAGAGCTTCATCGCCTCGAGCAGGCACAGTGTCTGGCCGACCGCAACGACGTCCCCCACCTCGACGAACGCAGGGGCTCCGGGCGACGAGGAGCGGTAGAAGACACCGACCATAGGCGACTCGACGCGCACTGCAGCGCCGCGCGACAGCCTCGGCAGCTCCGCCTCACCCGCCTCCGGCATCGCGGCGAGTGGTGCGGCGACCGTGACGACCTCGTCCGCGCGCCGCACCGACACGCGCATGCCGTCGTCCTCGATCTCGATTTCGCCGACGCCGGACTCCTGCACGATCTTGACGAGCTCGCGAATCCGGTTCGCCCTGGTCGCATCGACGTCGCCGAGCAGAAGGGATGTCTCGCGCGAGTGGCGCTGGCGGATCGACTGCAGCAGCGACTCGGCCTCCTGGCCGAACATGGCGAGCAGGACGAGGTCTTCCTCGCTCGCGGCGAGACCCTCGGCCGCCTCGCGCACGTCTTCCGCGCTCGGAGGGTCTTGATCCAGGCCCCCGCCGCTGCCGGTCACGAGCGCGACGGCGCGCGAAACTGAGGGCTCGATCGGCGCAGGCGTCGCCCCGTACGCGCCCTCGACGAGCATGCGGAACTCATCGAGCACGGTGCCGTACCGCCGCGCCGAGAGGATGTTGAGCAGAGCCTGCGAGGCCAGGATCTGACCCATCGGGGACGCGAGCGGCGGCCACCCGGATTCGGCTCGGATCTTGCCGACCTCGGCCAGCGTGTCGAGCAGCCGGTCGCCGGCCGCGTGGGCCCGTAGGTGAACGTCGAGCGCAGCCACGAGTCCCGCGGGCAGGTCGTACTCGGCCGCCCGCACGGCGATCCGCGGCGCGACCGGCGCGACCGGCTCGTCGCCGAGGTGCTCGTCGATCAGGTCGGCTGCTTCCCAGAGCAGCGCGGTGTCGACGCCGGTCTCGCGACCGAGGCCCTCGAGAGCGTCGACGAGCGACTCGCCCGAGACGCGATGAAGGGTGAGCGCTATCGGATAAACGGCGGCGGCGATCAGATCCGCGCCGACGCGCGTAGCCACGACGGCGTTGAGCAGCCCCGTGCCTGCCGCACCCTGCACGAACAGGCCGACGGGCAAGCCGGTCGCCTCGCGAACGCGCGAGACGAGCTCCTCCGTCAGATGCGGGAGCAGCGCATCGGTCTGGTCGTTGACGACGATCCGGCTCGCGCCGAGCTCCGGAATCTGCCGGGCCCGCTCCACGAGTGCGTCGATCTCCCCGTCCCGCCCGGCGCTGTAGACGAGCCCGACGTGGAACTCCTTGCCGGCGGCGACGATCGCCTCGCCAGCCTCGCGAAGGTTCGAAACGTCGTTGAGCGGGTCGTGCAGCCGAAACACGTCGATGCCGTTCTCTGCCGCACACGAGACGAACCGGCGCACGATGTCGGCCGAAACCGGGCGAGAGCCGACCAGAAAGCGACCGCGCAGCGCCAAGCCGAGCGGCGTCGTCGTGCGGTCGTCGATCGCGCGAATCCTCTCCCACGGGCTCTCGACGGCCCGCCGCACGGCAGAGTCGAAGACACCGCCGCCGGAGACCTCGAGATAGGCGAAGCCGGCGCGGTCGAGGATCTCTGCGATGCGCAGCACCTCCCCCGTCGGCAGCTTGTTGGCGAGGGGATCCTGCGAGAGCAGGCGAATGGTTGTGTCGACGATCTGGAGCATGTCGAGGTGGGACCTTACCGCGGCGGGCGGCGACCGGCTTCGGCGTCCCGCAGCGGCTCTGCGCGCTAGGCGCGCGAGATGTAGCGCGCTTCGGTCGGGTCGACCTTGATCCGGTCGCCGACGTTCACGAACAGCGGGACGGCCACGACCGCGCCCGTCTCGAGCGTGGCCGGCTTCGTCACGTTCGAGACCGTGTCGCCCTTGACGCCGGGCTCGGTCTCGGCCACCGCCAGCTCGACGGAGGACGGCATCTGGATGCCGGACGGCTTGCCGTTGACGGCGAGGATCTGCACGGTCGAGGACGGCTGGATGTAGGAAAGCTCGGCCTCGACGTCGGCTCGCGGGAGCGCGAACTGCTCGTACGACTGCTCGTCCATGAAGTGTGCCTCGGTGCCGTCGTCGTAGAGGAACTGCACGTTCTTCACCTCTGTGTGCACCCGCGCGAACTTCTCGCCGGCGCGAAACGTGTCGTCGATGACGGCGCCCGTCTCGAGGTTCTTCAGCTTCGTGCGAACGAAGGCGCCACCCTTACCGGGCTTCACGTGCTGGAAGTCGACGATGCGCCACATCGCACTACGGTGCTCGATGTGCATCCCCGTCTTGAACTGGTTCGTGCTGACGATGTCGGCCATGCCCGCGGCAGGGTACCTATTGCCGTCCCCCGCCCGGCTGGAGGGTAGCGCGCGCCGGCCGGCGATCGGTGCCAGGCGGTGCGCTCAGCCCGTGACGACGAGCTCCTTCGTGAACGAGGTCAAGATCTCGCACCCGTCCTCCGTGACGACGACGAGATCCTCGATGCGGCAGCCACCGACGCCTGGGAGATAGAGCCCCGGCTCGACCGAGACCACGTTCCCGGCGAGGAGCCGATCGGTCGATTCAGGCCGCAGGGTCGGAGCCTCGTGCACCTCGAGCCCGAGCCCGTGCCCGAGCCCGTGCCCGTAGGCGTCGGCGAAGCCGGCCGCCGCGATTGCCGTCCTTGACGCGGCATCGGCGTCCTTTCCGAGGACTCCGGCGCTCACCGCGGCGAGCCCGTCGAGCTGGGCGCGGGCGACGAGGGCGTACACGTCGGCCAGCTCCGAGGAGAGCTCCCCGGTAGCGAACGTCCTCGTGCAGTCCGAGTTGTAACCGTCGACCATGCAGCCCATGTCGATCGTTACGAGCATGCCGTCCTCGATCACGGTCTCACCGGGACGTGCGTGCGGCCGGGCCCCGTTCTCGCCGGAGGCGACGATCGGCTCGAAGGCGAGCCCGTCGGCGCCGTGCTCGCGGAAGGCGAGCTCGATCCACCGGGCCAGGTCGACCTCGGATCGCCCGACGAGCCGCTCGTTCGCCAGGGCGGCGTAGACGTCGTCGGTGATCGCGGCGGCCCGGCGAATCGCGTCGAGCTCGCTGTCGTCCTTGACCGCCCGCAATGCCTCGACGACCCCGCGTGTCGGCACGAGCTCCGCGCCCCCGCCCCCGATCGTCTCCCACTGCGCGTAGCGAATCCGGTTCGCCTCGAACCCGATCCGCCTCCCCGAGAGCAGCTCGGCGAGCGCACCCGCGACGTCGCGGCGCGTCTGCACCACCTCGACACCGTCGATCGCCTGGGCCGCCTCGAGATAGCGGAAGTCCGTGTACAGCACCGTCGACCCGTCGGGCTCGACGAGTAGCGCACAGTTCGAGCTCGCGAATCCCGTCAGGTACCGGACGTTGACGCCGTCTGTGACGAGGAGAGGCTCCTCGAGCCCTGCAGCGAGACGGGGCAGACGATTCATGCTTCCCTCCTCTCGTTGAGGAGCTGGAGTGCCTCGCGATACCCCTCGAAGCCCTTGCCGACGATGCGCAGACCGCCGAGGTCGGAGAGGACCGAGTGGCGACGCCATTCCTCGCGCTCGTCCACGTTCGACAAGTGCACCTCCACGAACGGCACCTCGAACGGCTCCAGCGCGTCGTGGATCGCCCACGAGTAGTGCGTCCAGGCGCCGGGGTTGACGATCAGCCCGTCGGCTGTTCCGAGCGCCTGGTGGAGGAATCCGACGTACTCGCCTTCGTGATTCGTCTGGCGACAGCGAACCTGGAGATCGAGCTCCCGCGCCCAGGCGTAGATTCGGGTCTCCAGGTCCTGGATCGACTGCTCGCCGTAGAGGGCCGGGTTCCGCCTGCCGAGGAGGTTGAGGTTGACTCCGTTGAGGACATCGATGCGCATGATTCGGTAGACCCTAGTCGGCGATGAGGGCGTCGAGCGCCGCACGCACCTCGGAGACAGGGACCTCGTTCCCCCAGGTCGGTCTGCCCGACTGCTCGAGCAGCACGAGCTTGGGCACCCCGGCGACCGACTTCTTGTCGCGGGCGAGAGCAGACCAGGCGGCGTCCCTGTCGACGCGGACGGGGCGCGGGTCGAGCTGCTCGCGCACTACGGCGACGGCGTCGTCGTTGCCGGACAGCCGCAAGGCGGCCAGCATGCCGAGCGCGACGGCCCGTCCGTGCGGGAGGTCGTAGCCTGCCGCTGCCTCGAGCGCATGGCCGAACGTGTGGCCCAGGTTCAGCTGATTGCGGGGGCCGTGGTCGAACGGGTCTGCGAGACATACCGAGCTCTTGAACGCCGCGCAGCGGCGCACGATCGAGGGCAACTCCGCCTCCCACACCGGCTCGCCCATCAGCAGGCCGGTCTTCACGACTTCGGCCATCCCGTTGGCGATCTCCTCGCGGGGCAGCGTATCGAGGGTGGCCGGGTCGATCACGACCCGTGCCGGCCAGTGAAATGCGCCGACGAGATTCTTGGCACCGGGCAGATCGACCGCTGTCTTGCCGCCGATCGCCGCATCTACCTGGCCGACGAGCGTCGTCGGCACCGCGACCCAGGGGATGCCGCGCATGTACGTCGCGGCTGCGAACCCGGCCAGGTCGGTCGTGCAGCCGCCGCCGAGCGCGACGATCGTGCCGTCGCGGCCCATTCGCATCGCTCGCCAGAGCCGCTCCAGCACCGCAATCGCCTTCGCTGCCTCGCCGGCGGGGACGTCGTGCGAGGTGGTGTCCCTGCCGCCGAGGGCGAGTTGAGCCGTGACCCCGTGAATCCCGGCTACATGCGCGTCGGTGACGATCTCGACCGGCCCGGAGCCTGGCACGAGCTCTCCCAGAAGTTCCAGGGCGCCGAGGTGGACGACCACGCCGGCCGCCGCGAGGACGATTCCGTCGAGATCGTGCGCACGCGCGTCGGCAGCCTGTTCGTAGAGTGGCAGCCTGGCCGCGTAGAGGCTCCTGAAAGCCGACTCGTCGAGCGCGAGCGGTCTCCCTCCCTGGCCGCTCGCGCGGGCCCAGGCGAGATCGGGCTCTACTTCGAGCAGCACCGTGAACGCGCGGCGGGACAGAGCCTCGCGGGTGGAGTCGGAGAGCACTGCGCCACCGCCGAGAGCGAGGACGAGCGGCTCGCCTCCCTCCAGAACGGACGTGGCGACGGCGGTCTCGACATCGCGGAAGCCGGACTCCCCGTCGCGCGCGAACAGCTCCTCGACGGTGGCGCCTGCCCGCCGCTCGATCTCGAGATCGAGATCGACGAAGCGACGCCCGAGCCGCTGGGCCGCCTCGTGCCCGAGCGTCGTCTTCCCCGCGCCCATGAAGCCGGCAAGCGCGAGGTGGCGGCTCAGGGCGTTCGCGGCCATCGGATGCGCTCGACGTAGGCGCGATGCGCCCCGACGAAGTCGGCGATCGCATCGCCGCCGAACTTGTCCTTGGCGCTGCAGGCCAGCTCCCAGGCGATGGCCGCCTCCGCCACGACGGCAAGGGCCTCGACCGCCTGGACGTCCGACCGCTCCACGAGAGCCTGGGCGGCGTCCCCTGTCTCGAGGTCGACGGAGTCGAGTGGCTTCATCAGCGTCGGCAGCGGCTTCATCGCCGCGCGAACGACGAGTTGCTCGCCGTTCGTGATCCCCGCCTCGAGGCCCCCGGCCCGGTTCGTGCGGCGGGAGAGGCCTGGGTCGATCTCGTCATGGGCCTCCGAGCCCCGCACCCGCGCGAGCGCGAACCCGTCGCCCACCTCGACCCCCTTGACCGCCTGGATCCCCATCAGCGCGAACGCGAGCCGCGCGTCGAGCCGGTCGGACTTCTCCGCGTACGAGCCGAGACCGGGCGGGCATCCGTCTGCGACCACCTCGACCACGCCTCCGAGGGTGTCGCGATCCTTCCGGGCCGCATCCGTCGCCTCGCGCATTGCGTCGTCGCCGCGGGCGCCGCCGACCTCGAGCGGGCGGCCCGCGACCGTGATCCCGATCGTCGCCAGGAGCGCCTTCGCGACGGCACCCGCTGCCACGTGCGTCGCCGTGTGACGCGCGCTCGCACGCTCGAGCGAGTTGCGGACGTCGTCGTGCCCGTACTTGAGCACGCCGGCCAGGTCGGCGTGACCTGGCCGCGGCAAGGTGACCGGCTTGGTGCCCTTTCCCTGCGGCTCGCCCTCCGGCTCCCAGGGGCTCATCCCCCAGGTCCAGTTCTTGTGATCGAGGTTGCGGACGACGAGCGTGAGTGGCGTCCCGAGCGTCCGAGCCTGTCGCAACCCGGAAAGCACTTCGACCGTGTCGGTCTCGAGCTGCTGACGGGGGCTCCGCCCGTAGCCGAGTTGCCGGCGCCTCAGGTCCGCATCGATCGCCTCACGGTCGAGCCGGAGGCCGGCGGGGAGCCCCGTAAGCACCGCGACGAGCGCAGGCCCGTGGGATTCTCCTCCGGTGACGAGTCCGAGTGGCACGCCCCGATCCTAGAGGCTCTGCTGCGAAGGGTTCGCGGCTGCCGCCTCGGGCGACCGGCCGATGCGTTCTCGCGGCGCACGAGGCGGCCGCCCTAGTCGAGGCCGATCGCCGTCAGCAGCGCCGTCGCCACCTCGGCCGGAGCCGGCATCGACGCGATCTCGTCGGCGAGCTCGCGGGCCCGTGCACGGTACGACGGGACGGCGAGCAAGTCGGTCACGGCGTCGTGCACTGCGGCGGCGGTCAGGTCGCCCGGCAGAAGCACCTGCGCCGCCCCGAGCTCGCGGCAGCGCCGGGCGTTGTCGAACTGGTCCGCTCCCTGCGGTACGAGGAGCAACGGCAGGCCCTCGGCGAGCGCGGCGAGGACGGATCCCGAGCCACCGTGGCCGACGGTCGCAGTGCAGCGGGGAAGCAGGAGCGACTGGGCGATATACGGCTCCACGATCGCGTTCGCGGGCAGCATCCCGAGCTCTCCAGGGTCGGCGTTCCGGCCGATCGTCGCGATCACGTTGCAGTCGTGCGCGGCGAGCCCTTCGAGGACGACCCGGAACACCGGTGCCTCGTTGAAGATCGTGCCGAGGGTGACGTAGATGGTCGGCCGGTCGGGAAGCGTCTGCACCGACCGTGGGAGCGCGTCACCGGATTCCGCCGGCGACGACGGCCGCAGCCGCACGAGTTGCACGTCCGCCGGGATGTCCTGACGCTGGAACTCCCGCGGGCAGATGTCCACGACGGGCCCGGCGTACATGCCCGCGAGCGGCGCCGGCTCGACGCCGACCCGGTTCCAGAGCTCGTCGATCTCACCGCGCCCGAGCTCGTAGCACGCATCGGGAACGAGCCGCCCGAACCCGTGGTGGACCGTCGGAATGCCCCGAGCGGCAGCCACCGGAGGAGCCGCGAGGTCTGCCGACTCGTGGACGATCAGCTCAGGCCGCCACGACGTGACGGCCGCGTCGAGCTCGTCGAGCTTCGCCGGGGCCTCGATTGTGGCGAACTTGCGGCTGAAGGTGAACGCTCGGCGCTCGAGCGCGGGGAGCGCGCGGAGCTCCTGCCCGAACCGGGACGAGAAGACGGCCGAACTGTCCGTGGGATCGAGCCCCGCCGGCAGCGGCCGGAACCCCTGTGCCTCGACGGAAGCGGCGAGCGATCTCGCGGTGGCGAACCCGACCTCGTGTCCCGCGTCGCCGAAGGCGCGCGCGAGCGGCAGGAGGGGGCGATAGTGGCCGTGGCCGGACGTGCAACTGAACAGGATGCGTGCCACTCGTTCGCCCCGTCCGTCCCCCGGTCGCGCTAGAGGGGGTCGGAGACGGCGAGTGGCGGCCCGAGGACCTCCATGCCGGCGTCCCGCCCGAGCTGCGCGAAAGCGCCGGGATCGATCGGCCCCGGCGGCAGCTCGGCGAACCGGTCGAAGAACGTCTCCATCCCGCCGGGCGAGAACAGGACCAGGATCCGAGCCGGTTCGTCGCCCACGTTCTGGAAGCAGTGCGGCTCCCCGGGTGGGACGAACACGAAGGATCCGGCGGGGGCCTCGCGGATCTCGCTGCCGAGCTTGAAGCGGAGGCGGCCTTCGAGCACATACCACGACTCACCCTCGCGTTCGTGCCTGTGCAACGGTGGGCCGTCACCCGGCGCGATCACGTTCTCGATCGCGGTCAGCGACCCGGCGGTCTGGTCGCTCCGAACCTTGAACGTGAGCGGCCCTCCGGCGGGGCCCTGGACTGTCGTTCCCTCGCCGGGGCCGAGCACCACGACCCGCGTCTCACCCGTCATCGGTCATCCTCGCCTCGTCGTGCCGCAGTCGAGCGGCGGTGGCCGGTGAGTGCACGCTCCGGTCGAGAAGCCCGCACCGTTCCGTTCGTGGAGGCAGGATACGCGCGGCCGGATCCCGCGTGATGCCGGTCGTGCGGCGGGCTAGCCCCCACGCAGCGCCCGCCGCATCTCGGCGAGGGGCGCCTCCAGCCCCGTCCAGCGCTGGAACGATGCCGCTCCCTGCGCGAGGAGGACGTCCAACCCGTCGACGACGACCTCGCAGCCAGCTGCCCGCGCAGCGGTGACGAATGCCGTCTCGCGCCCGTCCGCCAGGTACGCGAGGTCGACGACCTGCAACTGCCGCAGCGGTGCCACGATCAACTCCTCCTTGACCGGCGTCGCGTTGACGAGCACGTCATAGCCGTCCGCTGACGGCGGCCAGCCGGGCTCCCGTCGGCCCGCGACGGTGACCTCGGCGCCGGCGCGCACGAGCGCCTCGGCGACAGCGTGCGAGCTCCCTCCTGTTCCGAGCACGAGGGCCCGGCGGCCGGCGGCCTCGATCTGTGACGTGACGGCATCCCCGTCCGTGGAAGAGCCGAGAACGCGGCCGGCGGCGAACATCAGCGTGTTGACCGAGCCCGCCGCCTCGGCAACCGGATCGACCTCGTCGCAGTGCTCGATCACTGCTCGCTTGTGCGGAATCGTGACGTTGGCCCCGACGAACCCGAGCGCGGGGAGCCCCCGGACCGCGTCGCCCAGTGACTCCGGTTGCGTGGGCAACGGCACGTAGGCCCAGTCGAGCTCGAGCGCAGCGAACCCGGCGTTCTGCATCGGAGGCGAGAGGGAGTGCGAGGTCGGCCAGCCGAGCAGCCCGACGAGGGTCGTCGTGCCCTTGATTCCCGGCCACTTCCCGTCGTCGGTTCCCGCCATTACGGGGAGTATCGCCCGTCGCGCCTATATGGATCGGATCGACGCGGCCGAGCGGCACCAGCCCTCAGCTGCAGGCGTAGCCGAACTCGCACACCTTGCGCAGGAACTCGTTCTCGCTGGCCGTGAAGAAATGCCGCTCCGTATCCGGGATCCGCACGTAGTAGAGGTAGTCCACCGCGGCCGGATGCGCCGCCGCTCGGAGCGAGGCCAGCCCGGGATTCGCGATCGGAGTCGGGGGCAAGCCCGGGAAGCGCCGGCTGTTGTACGGCGTGTCGCTCGCAAGCGCCTTCTTCGTCAGCGACTTCGTGCCGGGGATGTCGAGGCCGTAGCGGATCGTGGCGTCGATCCCGAGCGGCATCTTCTTGCGCAGTCGGTTGTAGATCACGGCGGCGACGAGCTTTCGCTCGCCCGGCGCGACCGTCTCCTTCTCGATCATCGAGGCGATCTTGAGGATGTCGTAGGGGGTCAGGTTCTTCTTGCGGGCGGCGGCCAGGTTCAGGCGGGCGAAATTCCGGCGAAACGCCTCGAGCTGATCGGCCACGAGCTCAGTCGCGGTCGTGTACTGGGTGAACTCGTACAGCGCCGGGAACAGGAAACCCTCGAACGAGCCGCGCTTCCAGTCGGGCCGGAAGGCCTTCGGCGGCACCGCCTGCGACACCGCGGCGAGGTACTGCGCCCGGGTCAGCCTCGGCGTCACGTTCCGCTTCGCGATCGCGATCCTGCGCACCGCAGCAACGCGATCGCCCATCTCCCGGACGTTGAGGCCCTCCGGGAAGATGATCCGCAATTGCGCGAGCGGCGGCGCTGCCTCGGTCGTCGCGGGGCCGGACGCGGTGCCGCCGCAGGCGGCGGTCACCGCGAGCACTCCAGCCACGACGACACCGAGGACGGCCGACCTCACGGGCGCCCCGCCCGGTCGAGCCAGCCCTGGAGCAGGTGGGCCGCCGCCACCGCGTCCTCGGGAGCGCGTCCTCCGAAGCGCTGTGCAAGTGCCGTCGTGAAGCGCTCGTCGGCGGTTTCGATCGGCACAGGCAGGAGCTCCCGCAGGGACGCGACGAACTGCTCCGTCTCAGCCGCCTGCTTCCCGTGCTCCCCCCGCAGGGTCAGCGGCAGACCGACCACGACCTGCTCGACCTCATGCTCGGCGACGAGACGGACGAGTTCGGCCAGCCCTGCCTCGGTCGCCGCTTTGCGGACGACGCCGACGGGACGCGCCAGGATTCCACTGGCGTCGGAGACGGCGACGCCGGTGCGCGCCGAACCGTAGTCGAGCGCGAGGACGCGCATTCCTAGCTCGAGATCTCCGGGAAGCCGACCATCGGCGCGTCAGAGAGCCGCGAGGATCAGGCGCTCGGCCTCGGCCAGGGCGTCGGAGAGCTTCGCCGGGTCCTTGCCGCCGGCACGCGCCATCGTGCGGCGGCCGCCACCGCCGCCGCCGACGAGCGCTGCTGCGCCCTTGACGACGTCCGAAGCGCTGATCCGATCGGCAACAGTGTCGTCGAAGTTCGCGATCAGGGTGACCTTGCCATCCTCGACACCGCCCAGCACGATCGCCGCCGGGCTGTGGCGTTGCTTGAAGCGGTCGGAGAGATCGAGCAATGCGTCGCCGTCGAGCCCTTCGACGAGCTGGACGATCAGGTTGAAGCCGTTCTCCGCCCGCACGACCGCTTCGACGTCCCCCCCACCCGTCTGAGCCGGCTTCTGTCTCAACTGCTTGCGCGTTTCCTCGAGCTCGGCCCGGACGGCCTCGAGCTCGACGGAACGGCTGTGGAGGAGCGCCCAGGCCTCGCCCGACGTGACGGCCTCGATCCGGCGCGCCCCGGATCCGACGGATCCCTCCGAGAGGATCGCGAACGAGCCGATTTCGGCCGTCGACCGCACGTGTGTGCCGCCGCAGAGCTCGCGCGAGACGCCTTCGATCTCGACGACCCGGACGATGTCGCCGTACTTCTCGCCGAAGAGCATCATCGCCCCGAGCTCGCGTGCCTCGTCGATCGGGGTCTCGAACACGTGGAGGACGTGATTTTCGAAGATCGCCTGATTGACGCGGTGCTCGATCCGGTCCCGCTCCTCGGCCGTCAGCTGGCTGCCGTGGGTGAAGTCGAAGCGGAGCTTGTCGGGGCGGACGGCCGAGCCGGCCTGCTTGACGTGGTCGCCCAGCACCTCGCGCAGCGCCTCCTGGAGCAGGTGAGTCGCGGTGTGGTTCGCCATGGTCGGGAACCGGACGCTCCACGGCACGAGCGCTCGGACGAGGCTGCCGGCGGCGAAACCGTTGCCGCGGAACACGAGCACCTGGTCGTCGCCGACACGATGCGCCTGCACCAGCTCTGCCCGCGTGGCGGGGTCGCCGTCGAGCTCGATCACACCCTGGTCGGAGATCTGGCCACCACCGGCCGGGTAGAACGGCGACTCGCGGAGCTTGCCCAGGAACGTTCCGTCCCCGAGATCCTCGTAGGCGTGCAACTCCGTCAGCACCTCGGTCTTGTGGTACCCGACGAACTCGGTCGGATCGCTCGCGTGCGCGAATTCGGCCGCGCGCTGCGTGTCTGACTCGCCGCCGGCACGGGAGATCGTCCGATGCTCGGCCATCCGCGCGCGGTAGTCGTCGACGTCGACCGGCTGGCCACGCTCCTCCGCGAGCTCGATCGTCAGCTCGAGCGGGAAGCCGTACGTGGCGGCGAGGGTGAACGCGTCCTCACCCGAGACCGCTTCCTTGCCGGCGAGCTCGCCGAAGACCTTCAGGCCGCGCTCGAGGGTCTCGCCGAAGCGCTCCTCCTCCGCCTTCACCACCCGCTCGATCTCGGCGGCATGCTCGAGCAATTCCGGAAAGGCCCCCGCGACCTGCTCGATCACGATCGACGGCAGGCGGTAGACGTCGGTCAACCCGATGCGGTTCCCTTGCTGGACGGCCCGCCGGATCAGGCGGCGGACGATGTAGCCGCGCCCTTCGTTGGAGGGGGTGATGCCCTCGGCGATCAGGAAGACCATCGCTCGCCCGTGGTCGGCGAGGACGCGATGTGCCTTCGTCGCTTGCTCGGACTCTCCGTAAGCGACGCCGGACTCTTCTGCCACCCAGCGCATGATCGCCTGGTATCCGTCGGTGTCGAAGATCGAGCCGACGTCCTGGAGCAGCATCGCGCCGCGCTCGAGCCCGAGACCCGTATCGATGTTCTGCTGCGGGAGCGGCGTCAGCGTCCCGTCCGCGGCCAGGTCGAATTCCATGAAGACGAGATTCCAGAACTCGAGATACCGTTCGCAGCGCTCGCAGTTCGGGCCGCAGGCCGCGTCGCCGCAGCCGTGCTCGAGACCGCGGTCGTAGAAGATCTCGGAGCACGGGCCGCACGGGCCGGTGTCAGCGGCTTGCCAGAAGTTCTCCGAGCGCGGCTGTCCGACGATGCGCTCGCGCGGCAGGCCGACGTCGAGCCAGCCCTGCACGGCGACGGCATCCTCGCCGAGGCCGAGCTCGGGGTCGCCGGCGAAGACCGTCGCCCAGAGTCGATCCGGAGGGAATCCCATCTGCCCGGTCACGAACTCCCACGCCAGCGGGATCGCCTCGTCCTTGAAGTAGTCGCCGAACGAGAAGTTCCCGAGCATCTCGAAGAACGAGGCGTGGCGCGCGGTCGAGCCGACGTCATCGAGGTCGGCGTGCTTGCCGCCGGCGCGCATCACCTTCTGGGACGTGACGATTCGCCTCGCCGGCGGCTCGTCGGCGCCGAGGAACCAGCGCTTCATCGGCTGCATGCCGGCGACGATGAACAGCGTCGACGCGTCGTCCGAGGGCGGAGTCAGAGGCGCCGACGCACGGCGAAGGTGGCCCTTCGACTCGAAGTACGAGAGAAAGCCCTCGCGGAGCTCGGCGGTCGTGCGCATCGGGTGATCGTAGCGGGGCGAAAGACGCCCGAACGTCGGGGCGGTGGGGCCTACGCGGCGGTCGGCTCGTCGGGTGGCAGCGGTGCGGGCTCCGGCTTTCGGACGGGCTCCGGCGTCGGCCACGGACTCGGCTTCGGCTGCTGCTCGGGGCGCGACTGAGCGGCTGGCCGGTCGGTCTCGATCGGCGTCCGGCCCGCATGGCGCAGGTCATCCCGGAGATCGGCCTCGCGCTGACGCGCTGCTTCCTTGGCGGCCGAGGCCGCGTCCTTGATGTCCTTCGACTTGCGGAACTGCGAGACGCCATGGGCGACGCCCGCCGCAAGCCCGGACACCTTCTCCACCGGCTTCGCGATCGCGGTCGAGATCGCCCTCACGGCCGTGTCCGCGCTGTCCGCCATCGAGACGGCGCTGTCGGTGACCGAGTCGGCCTTGTCGAGCTGGTAGTTGACGCGATCGACGGTCGAGCCGGCCTTGACGATGACCGGCAGGAGATCGCGCTCCGTCCCCTTGATCAGCGCGGACAGCCGCCCGAAAGCCTGGCCGAGCCGGAACAGCATGTAGGCCGCCCCCAACCCGATGGCGACGAGGAAGACGGCGAGGCCCCAGCGTGCGGCATCTCCGGCGGTTGAGGCGAGCGCTGCCATCAGCAGGATCCTACCCGCTCGAGGTCAGGATGACGCCTGCTCCGACGATCGCGTCGGCGTCGTAGAGCACCGCGACCTGACCCGGTGCGACGGCGTGTACCGGCTCGTCGAGGCGGAGCGAGAACCCGTGCTCGGTGCGCGTGACGGCGGCAGCTACGGGCTCGGAGCGGTAGCGGAGCTTCGCCTCGGCCCGCTCGACGTCCAGGTACAGCCGCCCTCGCACGTCCACCTCGCGGGCTTCGAGCGAGCTGCGCGGTCCCACGGTCAGCGTGTTCGTCGCCGTGTCGGAGGAGAGCGCGTAGAGCGGCTCGGCGGCCGCGACTCCGAGTCCGCGCCGCTGGCCGGGCGTGAACCGCCAGACACCGTCGTGGCGGCCGAGCTCGACCCCCTGCTCGTCGACGATGGGGCCCGGCGAGACGGCGAGACCCTGCCGCTCGAGGAAGGTGCGGTAGTCGTCGCCGGCCAGGAAGCATGCCTCCTGGCTCTCACGCCTCTCCGCCACGGCCAAGCCGGCGGCGGCGGCCTCGTCCCGCGTGCTCCGCTTGCCCTGGCCGCCGAGCGGGAATGCGACGCGGTCGAGCAGCGCCGGCTCGACGGTCGCGAGCATGTACGACTGATCCTTGGCCGGATCGCTCCCGCGCGCGATCAGCCGCCTGCCGTCGCGCTCGACGATGTTCGCGTAGTGGCCGGTCCAGAGAACGTCGCACCCGGCCCGCTCGGCGAACGCGACGAGCGCGTCGAACCGGAAGACGCCGTTGCACCGGGTGCACGGGTTCGGCGTCAGTCCTGCCGCGTACCCCTCCACGAAAGGCGCCACGACGGCTGACTTGAACTCCTCGCGCAGGTCGAGCGTCACGTGCGGGAGCCCCAGGCGATGACAGGTCTCACGAGCGGCGATCACAGCATCGGGTGAGCAGCAGGCCCGCTCGGCGCTCGGCCCGGCCGGATCGAGCCAGAGGCGGAGCGTGACCCCGACCGCGGCGTCCCCCGCCCGCAGCAGCGCCACTGCACTGTCGACCCCGCCGCTCATCGCGACCGCGATCCGCCCGGGCCGTCGCGCCGCGGTGAAGGTCGGCGCGATCGCGTTCGCGAGGGCGTCCGCGGCGAGAGTCTCGCCCGGGACCGCGGCGGCCTCCATCAGGGTCAGCCCGACGAGGTCGCGCTGCATCCCGGGCGCATCGGCGGCCACGATCCGGTCGCCTTCCACGACGAGGCGCACCAGGGCGAATTCGTCGCCGCGGGCGGAGTCTCCGATCAGCTCATGCCTCGCCATGCCTCCAGGCTAGACGACGTCTCGCACGGCGGTATGGTCGCGTCGACCCGTGTCGAGGAGTGCCAGACCATGGAGTTGACGAGTAGGCCGGCAACACGCGCAGACATCCCCGCGTTGACGGTGTTGATGGACGCGGCGATCGCCGAGTTGCAGCGAGCCTTTCTCGACGAATCGCAGATTGCTTCCAGCAAGGCGATCATGGGCATCGATACCCAGCTGATCGACGACGGCACCTATTTCGTGATCGAGGCCGACGGAGTCGTCGCGGGCTGCGGCGGCTGGAGCCGCCGCGCCACGCTCTACGGAGGGCACCAGACACCGGGACGCGACAGCCGGATGCTCGATCCGGCGACAGAGCCGGCACGGGTGCGCGCGATGTACACGAGCCCGGCCTACACGCGCCGCGGCGTCGGCCGGGAGATCCTGTCGCTGTGCGAGACAGCGGCCCGGGCCGAAGGGTTCACCCGGCTCGAGCTCATGTCGACGCTAGCCGGGGAGCCCCTCTACACGGCGTACGGCTTCAAAGCGATCGAGCGCCTGGAGGACGCGACCGGCGGGGCGCCTGTCCCGATCGTGCGAATGGAGAAGCTGATGGACTAAGCACCGCACGACGGACACGGGGCTCCGCCGTGTCCCGGCCGGCGCTACTTGCCCGGCACGTCGGAGACCTCGTCTCCCCCCTCCGGCTCGAGCACGAAGAGCTCAGCTGCAATGGCGGGGTCGATGTGGTTCTGCGAGAGGAAGGCACGCACCTGGCGGCCGGTCACCGATTCGACGATCTCGATGTACTCCTCACGCTTCATCTGCTGGAAGGCAAAACGCCCGTCCCTGACGAGCTTCTCGTGGCCTCCGGCGATCAGCGTCTTCTCGAACGGCGTGTAGATGTCCTCGAGGAAGGTGACGACGAACCCCTTCTGGATCACGGTCTTGACGTTCGCCGCACCTCGACCGAAGCTCTCCCGGTGGCTCCGGGTCAGCTGCGCGGAGATCTCGACGGCCTGTCGAGCACGATCGTCCGGAACGCTGCTCATTGTCTCCGACTCTCTCTCCGCTCCGGATCAGGATGCCCGGGAAGAGGCGAGGAGCGGAGCGAGCGACGATTCCCCGGGGTCGCGCTTCGCCTCGATCCTAGCCGGATGAGGTCGAGCCTCGTTACGTCGATCACTTTGCCGCCTACTCCTCGAGGGCGTCGCGTCGCGACGTCACGACCTCGATTCCGGCCAGAACTCGGGTCGCTTCCAGCGCACGCCGCACGATGGGCGCGGTTCCTGTCTGAAGGCGCATCGTCGCCCCTCGCGCACGCATCAGGCGGTCGAGCTCGACGAGGTTGTGGAGAAACGAGCAATCGATGAACTCCGCCTCGGTCACATCGACGACGACAAGGTCGTTCTCCGCCCCGAGCGCCGCGAGGACCGCCGCGAGCTCGTCGCGTGTCGTCAGATCGTGCTCCCCTTTGCACTCGACCACGACGGCGCCAGGCCGCGGCCGCAGCATCTCGACACTGTCCAGCGAGTACATCCGGCCTCCAAGTCGTAATCCACGTGCGGTACCGATTACGACGCTCGCCGAGGGATGCCCGGGCAGAACCTCCCTGGCGAGCAGTCAGATGTGTGACAGCGGGTGGCCGGTCAGAACCACTCGCGCCGTCGGCCATCGTAATGGGTGCGGCCGCGTGATGCAATGCCGCTGACACTGCTCAGCCCGCGCTGCGCGACAGGGGGCCGACTTCGGGGCCGCGAGTCGATCCACGACACCGGTCTCCTGGTAGTCGAGCGGTCGAGGCGGGTCGGCTAGTCGTCGGTCAGAACCTCGACGCCGGCCACTGCTGCGAAGAGCAGGGCGTGTGCGAGCACATCGTTCACGGGCATGCGCGCTCCTCGCAGTGCTTCCGCGCCGTGCAGGCCGGTGAGCTCGCAACGACGGAGCTCGACCCGTTGCAGGCGAGCAGACGCGAACGACGCCCGCTGCAGATCACAGCGTTCGAAGAGCACGTCGGTCAGCTTCGCGCCCTGGAAGTCGCATTCCCGCATGCGGCAGTCGCGGAAGACGACCCGCTCGAGCGTGGCGTGGCGAAGGCCGACCAGGTCGATCTGACACTCGTCGAAGATGACGTCCGTCAGACTCCCCTCCGCCAGCTCGGCCCCCGTCAGCCGACAACGCCGCAACTCTGCTCGACGCACGGACGACCCCGGGGCACGCGCGCCCGCCCAGTCGTGCCCAACTGCGACCACGTCGGCGAGCTTGCCGAAGTCGGCCTCGCCGGTGCCACCGTCGTCCGGATCGGGAGCGTATGGCGCACGCGGAGGCATCGTCATGGCGTCGCCAGCCTAGACCGGTCGTGAGCCGAGGTCGATGGAAACGACTCGCGTTCGCTCCACCTCGCGGCGGGCTCGTGCCAGGGGCCGCTCGCCGTGCCGAGGAGTAGGTGAGCCCGGTCTCAGGGAGAGGTTGCCGGGCCGGCCGCACTCAACCCTGCCGGTCGCCACCCGCTCTCGGCCACGTCCAGGCGTGGTGGATCACGAGGAGAAGCAGGATCACCTCCACGACGCTGCCCAGGACGAAGTAGCTCCACTCGCCAACCGCGCTGCCGGCGACCGTGAGGCTGTAGGCCGAGGCCACGACCAGGTTCGCGATGCGATTCACGCGTGGACGCATCACCAGCGTGACGTAGACCATCAGGCTGGGAATGATCACGTAGAGGGTCGCGAGGAACAGAAACGCCTGATCGACGTCGAAGTTCGAAATCTTGCCTGCCTCGAGGTCGGCTCGAAAATCTGGTCGATAGAGGGAGAACAGGTCGACGTAGGCGAAGACGAACAGCATGGCGATCCAGAGCGCCGAGATCCGCAACCGTGTGTCGATGCGGGCGCAGTCGTCGTAGTCGTCGGTGGTACCCAACACGTGTCTCCTCCGGTTCGCGTCAGCTGGTCAGTGCGAGTCACCGTCCCACATTCCGCGCGCCGGCGTCCGTATGACCCGCGCGCCACATCAGTTGGCCGTCCTGATCGCACTGGACAGCATGTCCGGGCGGGCCCTGCGTTACTGTCGGGCCGTGGCGTTGCTTGCCCTGGGCGGAGTGCTCGTCGTTCTTGCCTCGCTGCTCGCGGGAGTATCCGGTTTCGGTCTCGGGATCGTGGCGGTGCCGCTTCTCTTACTTGCAGGGTTCTCGCTCCCTTTCATCGTCACCGCGGTCCTGCTGATCTCCATGGCGACACGAATCTCCGTGATGTGGCGCCTTCGTCGGTCGATCCACTCCCGGAGGGTTGCGGTCCTGACCGGCGCAGCCGTGCCCGGCCTCTTCGTCGGGGCGCTGTTTCTGCAATCGGTCGACGACGGGGCCCTTCGGATCGTCGTAGGCACGACCGTTGCGCTGGCCGCCGCCGGGCTCGCATTCGCGGAGCGCCACCCGCCGAACCCTCGCATTCGCGGGATGAACGCCGCTGCAGGCTTCGCGGGCGGCGTACTCGGGACATCGACCTCGCTCATCGGCATCCCCCCTGCGCTCCTCTTCACCCGTCGGGCCATCCCGCCCAAGGCGTTTCTCGCCGACCTGGCGACCTACTTCGTGGTGACGTCGCTGATCGGGCTCGGCGTTCTCCTGCTGAACGGCCATTTCAGCCGGGACGGCGCTGAGGCGTTCCTTTGGTGGCTTCCGGGGGTCTTGGTGGCGAACCTCATCGGGACATCCGTCGCCCTCCGCCTCCCACGCAACTCGTTCCGCACGCTCGTCCTCACCCTCGCATTCGTCGCCGGCATTGCGACGGCTGCGACATCGGTGTGATCGGTCGTGGGTTCAACCGTCGCGACTTGTGACTCTGGTGAGCGCCGGCGTTCGGGAATGTCACCCGAAGCGGCGTCCCGCGTCTCTGACCGCCATTAGATCCCGATGGCGTAGGACGCCCCGTGGAGCACGCGTTGCTCGGCTAGCGTGTCGATCCCCAACTCCTTCCCGAAGAGGTTGTGTGATGACGGCTCAAGACGACCGGGTCGATGCCTTTCGCCGGCTGCACGGGGACGGCTGTTTTGTGATGCCGAACCCGTGGGATGTCGGCAGCGCGCTCACCCTCGAGCAGCTGGGCTTCAAGGCGCTGGCGACGACGAGTGCCGGCTACGCATGGACACTGGGCCGCGCTGACAACCAGCTCCTCCTCGGGCAGACGCTCGAACATCTCGAGGCCGTCGCCGGTGCGGTGAACCTGCCGGTGAACGCAGACTTCGAGGGCGGCTTCGCTGATCAACCGGAGCAGGTCGCCGCGAACGTGAAGCTCGCGGCCGCCACGGGGATCGCGGGCCTTTCCATCGAGGACTCGACAGGCGACCCGGCGGAGCCCCTCTACGAGTTCGACCTCGCCGTCGAGCGGATCCGAGCCGCGCGACGAGCGATCGACGAAAGTGGAACAGGCATCGTCCTCACCGGGCGATCCGAGGGCTTTGTGGTGGGGCGCCCCGACCTCGAAGAAACGATCCGAAGGCTGCACGCGTACGCCGAAGCAGGTGCCGATTGCCTCTACGCTCCCAGGATCGGCACCGTCGAGCAGGTTTCCGCGATCGTTGCCGCGGCCTCTCCCAAGCCGGTGAACCTCCTGGTCAATGCTCCCTTCATCACGGTTTCGGAGGCTGCAGCACTCGGAGTTCGCCGGATCAGTGTCGGCGGTACGCTCGCGCGCACCGCCTGGGCCGGCTTTCTGGAGGCCGCACGGGAGATCGCCGACGAGGGGTCGTTCTCTCGGTTCCAGAATCTCCCGGACGTCGATGCGCGGCTCGCCACCCAGTAGCCCATCGCCCCGACAACTACCCCACCGTCGCTCGGCCCAGATGCGGTCTCGGTAACTCGTGCCCTTCCGGCGCCTCGTCGATCAGCGCTCGAAGTCCGACGCGGCTGAGAACGTCACCGGCATCGACGACGGTCGATCGCGTCAGGGCATCGACGTCGTCAGATCGCGTCCTCGCGACGCCCGACGCTGATCAGGCCATCCCCCTGCACTTCGTCTCAGCTGGCGGGATCGCCGCTTGGCGTCACGACCCACCAGAGACCCCCGTGGAGGTCGATGTTGTGGCACGTGATCTCGCGGGGCCCCTCGTGCTCGTAGAAGTAGAGCGGCCGGCCCGCGTAGGTGACCTGAAGCGAGCCGTCGTCGCGCCGGATCGTCCCGAGGAGCGCGGCGTCGGCACCTGCGCCCGCCGTCGGATCCTCCTCCGTGAGCACCGGCGGCCACGCCTTGACGCACTCCTCGCTCGTGCAGTTCGACTTGTCCGTCTCGTCGATCTCGAAGACATAGATGACCTGCCCGTTCGCATCGAAGAGAACGCTCCCGAAGTCCGATTCGCCAGCGACGACCTGGACCCGCTGGGCCGGCACACGCAGTCCGTCTTCGCCCGCGGGACGACGCGCCAGAGCAGCAGCGTCCCCGTTCGCGGGCGATTCGTCGGTCGCCGTCGTCGTCTTGGGCGTCGCGCCTGCGCCTGCCTGGTTTTTGGCGTCGTTCTCTCCGCCGCAGGCCGCGAGCACGAAGACGAGTGCGAAGGCGAGGATGAGGAGGCGCGCGGAGGTCATAGTCCTAGTTAACCGGAATGGCGCACGGAAACCCCGGTTCGTTCTTACGAGTACATGAATCTTGATCGCCCTGTGGCCCTTCGCGAGCATCCGGGAGTGGCCCGCTGGTCGGGAAACAGGGCCGCGCCGGTGCTCAGGAATGCCCTCGATAGGCCGATGCTCGAACAGCGAGGGCCCGCGACGATCGCCTTTGCGCGGGTGTTCGCCGAATCAGGCGCGCCGAGTCGCTACCCGCAGTCTGTTGCCGTCGAGGTCTTCGAGATCACACTCGCGCCCGGCAAGTGCGTCCTCATCGACCTGGATGCCGAACTCCGCGGAGACAGCGTCGATGTCGTCGACGTAGAGGTGGATGAGGGTATTGGGGCGCGCGTCACCCTTGTGTTCGGAGAGGTAGAGGCGCACACGGCCGCGCGCCACGGAAACGAACCAGGGCAACCCCGGCTCGAACTGATGCTCCCACTCCTTCTGGAATCCGAGCCGGTGGTACCAGGCAACGGCTCGGCCCACGTCCTCGACATACAGAACGGGTACTACCTCTTCGTCCACACAGCCGAGGTTACCGCGGCGTCGAGGCTTCGGACGCCGCCTCCGCACTCGCGGACGCAGCTGCCTTACACGGCGCGGACGCGGCTCTTTCTCCAGGCAGGCAGCGCTCGCCAGAGTCGCCCGACCAGGATCGTCGCGCCGATCCAGAGGACGTAGAAGGTGGGCGTGAACGCGCCCCCGGTCCACGTACCGCGGCCGTCGACGAACGTGTAGGTAACGGTGCTCTGAAGGCGCGAGATGCCGTCCCAGGTGTAGGTGCCGGTGGCGACTGGGTCGGAGGCCGTGATCCCGTTGGCGAAAGCGTTCGCCGCGTCGCCGAAGAGCGAGGTCGCGAGCCACGGAACGGCAAGAAAGAACAAGCCCGCTGCCATCCAGGAATGGCGTGGGCCAGATCCAAATGTGGCGGAGAGGTACTCCTGCGCGAGCTCGGCGGTATTGCCGAGGTTCCTCAGCGCCTGGGTGGTGCCGACGTCGCGGGCACCGGTGAGGAGGTTCTGTCGCACCTCCCGGCGCGTCTCGACGCGCGTTCGGCGCGGGAGGTCGTAGAGGAGGTGATCCAACGTCCAGACCGCGCGCTCGATCCTCAGCCGATCCAACCAGGTCACGGTGTGCTGCATGTCAGGCTCCTTCCTGAGGCTCTGGTGGGAGAGGACGAGCGAGTTGGGTACCGACGACGGTCACGAGGGACAGCCAGTCGGCGGTCACGGTGGCAAGGGCATCGCGGCCCACAGCGGTTGGTCGGTAGTACTTGCGCGCCGGGCCGGCGTTCGACGCGACGAGCCGCGTGCTGACGCAGCCTTCGCGCTCGAGTCGGGCCAGTGCAGGGTAAACCGTGCCCTCGAGGATGCCGTCGAGCCCGACCTCGTGCAGCCGCTGAACGAGCTCGTATCCGTACGACTCGCGTTCGGAGAGCAGGTGCAGCAACAGGAGGGAGAGGACGCCCTTGAGCAACTGGGAGTTGTGCTCGGAGCTCATGGGACTATGTTATGCCTACTACTGTAGTATATCAAGTAGTAGTGTCGAGTGTGGCTTCGCGAGCGAGGAGGTCGACGTCGGTTCGCCAGGCGCCCTACCCGCGTCGGCGCCTGGACTCGCATGTCCCCTGCCGCGGATCACGTCGCTCCCGTCGGTGCCGAGGATGACGTCGATGCCCGCAAGTGCCCGTCGTCGTTCGTCCGGGCATAGCGACGATCGAGGGTCGGCGGCCTAGATCACTTCGCCTTCTCGACGGTGAACGAGACGGACTTCTGCAGCACGGGGGCACCGCCGCCGGTTGGGCCAAGCTGAACCCAGGCCGTCCGCGCACACCCGTTGCCCGAGGCGCCCGCCGCGCGAATGTAGTGGCCCAATCGCCCGCGATTTGCGTAGGGCTTGACGCCGGCGGGCTTCGAGTTGAAGGCGCCGGGCGTGAGCCGAAGTCGAGTCACGACCTTGCCGTCCTTCGACGCCGTCACGTACTTGATCCGATAAGCAGTCGCGCCGCGGATCTTTGGGACGCTTGCCCAGAGCGTGATCGAGCAGCCTTCCCCGTTCGCAGTCGGCGTCAGGTAGGCCTCGATCGCCGCCTTCCCTGACACCGGCCTATCGACCGAGAACTGCGTGATCTTGACGCTCGTGGCGCTGTAGTCGCCGGTGAAGTTGTCGTCCGCGCAGGGCGCCACCGAGCCCCCCGCGTAGAGGTACTTGTGGACCTTGCCGGCGGGCGCCGGATAGTCGAAGGCGGTGCCCTTGACCGGGTTGGCGTTGCTGAACTTGGTGAAGCGAACGACGATTCCCGTGTTCAGCGTGACCGCGTACTCGGCGACATTGGGAAGGTCGTCGACGACGATCCACCAGATCGCCCGGCAGCCGCCACCGTTGGGGAGCAGCCGTTTCTCGACGCGCACGTTCCCCTGCGAGACCCGCTCGCCGGCCTGCGCGAGACTGGCAAGCATCAGCCCTACAACGGCCGCAATGACCACGAGCAGCGCTCGGCTCCGGAGCAAAGACATGAACCCCACCTTCCTCGTCGTCTTCGACCACGTGGAAGCGCGGTCACAACCCCCCTGTCTCCGCACACGACAGACTACGAAGACCCTAGACGGAGGCTCCCGCCTCGTCAACCGCGGAACTAAAAAAGACACCGATGCCGTGAACTCCCGAGCGCGAGTCGGTCCCGGAGGAGCCTAACCCTGGCTAAAGCGGATAGACAGCGGCCTGCGCCAGTGTTCAAAAATGACACCCGGGCGGTTGGTCTAGTCTCTCGCGGGGTGGTCTCTCTCCGGCCGATTACCGACGCGAATCGGGAAGCGGTCGAGGCCCTTGCCGTAACTCCGGATCAGGTCCGGTTCGTAAGCGGTGTCCGCGAGTCGATCCTCGAGGCGGCGGAGGAACCGGACGCTCAGGCCCTCTACTGGGTGGTCTACGCGGAAGAGACGCCGGTCGGGTTCGTGATGATCGCCGACGAGGTCGGCAGCCCCAACTACGTTGCCCACTATCTCTGGAAGCTGCTCATCGACGAGCGCCACCAGCGACGAGGCTTCGGTACAGCAACGCTCGACCTGATCGTCGAGTACTTCAGGAACCGAGGCGTCGGCACGATGTGGACGAGCGCCGGGCAAGGAGAGGGCAGTCCGATCACGTTCTACGAGCGATACGGCTTCAAACGAACCGGAGATTCCCACGGCAACGAAACCCTGCTTCGGCTGGAGATCTCTTAGCACGAGCGCAGCCGACGGGCCGACGGTCAGCGCCTTTGCCTGCGCCACAGCGCTTACGCGTTACGCGACTCGAGAATCGTCTTCAGGCGCTCCAGATCCTTCCGGTTGGCGCGTCGCATCGCGGCTGCCATCAGCGGCGCGGCGACGGCCCTGAACTTCGCCGGCTCGCCACGATTGCGAAGCGACATCAGCGTTCCCCCCGACGGGGCATCCCCCCACGTGTACGTGGTCTCCATCGGGAATGGCCCCTCTGCCGTCCGCATCACAAAGCGCTCGCCGGCGGCAATCTCGGTCACCTCGTAGGTGTACGCGAGCCGCCGTCCGAGGAAGGACGCCACGAACGCGACCCGGGAGCCGAGAGCGAGCGGCGGTGGCGTCTGCCAGTCGATCGCCTCGATGTTCTCGTACCAGCTCGTGGCGTTGTCGGGGTTGCAGGCGTAGTCCGCGACCTCGTGCCGAGGCCGGGCGATCACGATCTCCGTGAGGACATCGACTGCGATACCGGATCGTAGGCGAGCGCCGCCGTCGGGGCGAGCCTGCAGCCCGGCTACGCCGCCACGAACGGGGACATCCTTATCGCGCCCGCCGAGCAGACGGGCGTCGGCGGCTCCACGGCCACTGTGACCGACCGCCCACCGACAGTGACACGCAGTTCGCGGGCGACCGGCTGACAGGATCGCGGCTCGCCGGGCTCGGGCTCGGTGGCCGGCTCGTCCGGTCCCGGGATGTCGGGCGAGAAGCGCGCGTCGGCTCTCGCTGCCCTCCCCGGGAACAGCACCACCTTGGTCGACGCGGAACGTTCGGGCTGGGCCGCTACCGCCGTTGTCGGCAGCGCCTGGCCGTCGGCATCGAGGAGCTGCAGCTCGGGCAGTCCGGCCACGAAACAGTCGCCCCGCGAGGTGTTCGTGAGCGTGAGCTCGTACGTGATCGACCCTGCGCCGGCGCTGCCGGGCACCTCGCTGAAACTGCCGGTCAGGTCGTCGCCGCTGCATGCCGCGGCGGCCGATGGCGTTTGCACGGTCGTCGTCTCGGTCACGGTCCTCGTCACCGTCTCGGTCACGGTGACCGTCGACGTGGAGCCGCACCCCGCGGCGATTCCGAGCGCGAGCACCGCGCCCAGGAGCCCCGCAGACAGTGCAGCATGTCGCCGTCGTGTAGAGCGTGCACCCGCTCCGATCGCGCCCGCTGGTCTCATGTCGCTCGCTCGTACTCGAGGATGAGAACCCCGGAGTCGAAAGTTTCCGACCGCGTCAACCTGAGCGCCGTCTGGTCGATCCCGTCTGCGAACAGTCTCTTGCCGCCTCCCAGCACGATCGGGTACACCATCAGCCGGTAGACGTCGATCAGACCGAGCTGGTGCAGGCCGTTCAACAGCATCGCGCTGCCGGAGAGGAGGAGATCCCGGCCCGGGAGCTCCTTCAGGACGCGGATCTCGCCTGCCAGGTCGCCACCCTGGACGAGGATCGAGCCCGACCAGTCGGCCCGGCCGAGTGTTGACGAGACGACGTACTTCGGCATCGTGTTCATCCGTTCGCCGAACGCGCCTGTGCCCTCCATCGTCGGCCACGCCGCTGCGAAGCCCTCGTACGTGATCCGTCCGAGCAGGAGCGCATCCGCTGCGGCGAGCTCGTCCGACTTGAACTTCCCCGCCCGCCCGTCGAAGAACGGCATCGACCACCGGCCCGGCTCTTCGAAGATGCCGTCGAGGGAGATGTATTCGGTGGCGACGAGTCTCATGTCAGATGTCGGGCCCGAAGCGGCGACCCGACGCAGTCCGCGTAAGAAGTCTAGGCGCGCGCCGGTCCACCCGGGAGAGCCTGCCGGGGAGACCCTGGTCGCGGGCGGTGGCCCGGGTCCGCTTCGGCGGCCTCCCCAGGCTTGCCCCGCCTCCGGTGACGTCAAACCCCGGTGTCCAATCGCATCCGCAGCGACCCGGAAACGCCAGCGTGCGAGTGCGATCAGGGTTCGAGGAAGCCGAGCAGGAGGCGGTTGAGCTCGTCGGGCTGCTCGATTCCGACGAGATGGCCCGCATCCGGGACCTCGAGGAGCCGAGCCTGTGGAATCTCCGTCGCGAGATGTCTCGCGATGGACCGGAAGTCATCCTTGTCGCGCTCACCGACGATGACCAGGGTAGGGACATCCAGCGAGGAGAGCGGCTGCTCGGTAGGCCAGGACACCTCGGGCTCGGGCTTCACGACCTGGAGCTCGAACGCCCGCCGCTGCTGAGGCCGCACGAGATCGTGATGCTCGGGCGAAACCCAGAACTCGAGGTTGATTTCCGTCGCTCGGTCGAGGTCACCCAATTCGAGTGCAGCATCCTCCTCCTCGAAGAACGCTTCCATCTCGGATCCGAAGTTCCAGCCGTGCAGGCTCGGGGCGACCAGCACGAGCCGGTCGACGAGGGTCGGGTGCGAGAGAGCCGTCCGCAGCGCGACCATGCCTCCAAACGAGTTGCCGACGACCGCCGCCGGCAGGTGCGCTACCACCGCGTCGACGAACGAATACGACTCCGCAGGAAGGGGCTCGGAGCCCCACCCAGGAAGGTCCGGCGCAACGACCTCGAATGCGGGGCGTAGGGCCTCGATCTGCGGTTGCCAGAGCCGGGAGTCGCCTAGAGCGGAGTGAAGGAGAACGACACGCTTCATCGATCAGAGCATGCCCGTGCAGGAGTGAGCGCGGCGCGAGGACGCGTCCTCACTGGGCGAGAGCGAGGATCTCCAGACGGTTGCCCCACGGATCGGCGATGAAGAAGCGGCGCTGCCCAGGGATCTGGGCAGCTTCGGCCCACGCAACCTCGATCCCGGCCGCCTCCAGCGACGTGGCCAAGCCTTCGAGCTGCCGAGATCGAGCCGACCGAGAAGGCCGGGTGCGCCTTCTGGGCGGGTCGAAACGGCTCCTCCACGCCGACGTGGAGCTCTGCCGCTCCGGCCGCGAACCAGCAGCCGCCACGTAGGGACAGGAGCAGAGGCTTCTCGATCTCTTCCAGGCCGAGCAATCCGCTGTAGAACGCTCGCGCAGCCTGCTCGCAGCCGCGGGGTGCCGCGACCTGCACGTGGTGCAGACCGACGACGACGCTCACTCCGACGCGCGTCCGTCGCGGTCGTGCCGCGGCTTCTCGGAATGACCGCTGCGGAACGCCTCAACCGACGAATCGTCCCGGCTGACGAGGGTGAATGACATCGGGCTGACTCTACCCCGACGCTACGGGCGCCGACTGCAGCCCGACCTGCAGGTGTCGAGACTTTCATTGCCCCACCCTGCCGATGTACCCGGAGCCAATTGAGAACCTGGCGAGCCAGGTGGGTGCGCTGTCGGCCTCTGGCAACGCCTCCGCCGAACACACGCTCCCTTGATGAGACTTGGTTCACGTTGAAACTCCGGGCCACGTACAGGGTCGAGCACGATGGATTCTAGTCGACGGAGAGCGGCTCACCCGCCTGGCGGGCGCGAGCGTCGAGCCAGCCTGGATCAGCCTACGGGCTGGGCGGCGAAGCGCCAGTCGACCTGCTGCGTGCCGTCGAGGCCGAGCAGGAACGCAAGCCGCTCGCTGGGCTCGAACTGGTGGCCCGCCGTCTTGAGCTTGTTGTCGATCACCTCGGTGAGGACGGTCTGACCGCCGAAGCGGAGAAGCAGCTTGGCGCCGCAGGGGAGGACGGGATGACTGACGCCAAGGGACTTGTCGGTCAAGATCAACCCACAGGTCGTGCGCTCGGCGTCGCCCGCGGGGCCGCGCGATGCGGCCAGGGCGGCGTACCAGCCGCCTCCCGGCGCAACCGCCCCGACCGGGGCCGGTGCGGCACCCGCGCCGTCGCCACCGCGCTCGATCACCGCCAGCGCGATCACGCCCGCCAGCAGCGCGACGGCGGCGAGCCCGAGCAGCCGTTGCGCGACGGCGGGGTGCACCTCAGGCGCCCGTCGCCTTCGGTGGCTCGACGACCCTCAGGCCCAGCTCCCCGAGCTGCGCGTCGGTGATCGGCGAGGGCGCGCCGCTCATCGGGTCGAGACCCGCCTGGTTCTTCGGGAACGCGATCACGTCACGGAGGTTGGGCTCGCCCGCGAGCACCATCGTCGTCCGGTCGATTCCGAACGCGATGCCGCCGTGTGGAGGCGCGCCCATCGCGAGAGCGTCGAGCAGGAAGCCGAACTGCGAACGCTGCTCCTCCGGGCTCAGCGCGAGCAACGCGAAGACCCGCTCCTGGAGGTCGGGCTCGTGGATCCTGAACGAGCCTCCTCCGAGCTCGTTGCCGTTCACGATCAGGTCGTACGCGTAGGCGAGCGCCTCGCCTGGATTCGTGTCGAACGTGTCCTCGAACTCGGGCGTCGGCCGCGTGAACGGGTGGTGCACGGCACCCCATCGTTGCTCGTCCTCGTGCCACTCGAACATGGGGAAGTCCGTCACCCAGAGGAAGTTGAAGGCGGTCTCGTCGATCAGCTCGAGCTCTCGCGCCAGATCGAGCCGCAGCGCTGCGAGCACCCGCGAGGTCATGGCCCAGGTGTCGGCTGCGAAGAGGAGCGTCTCTCCCGGAGCCGGTGCGAGGGCCTCGAGCTCGGTCTCGGAGAGGAACTTCGCGATCGGCGAACGGATCTCGCCCTCCTCGTCGCGGATCACGTAGGCGAGCCCCTTCGCTCCGAGCTCCTTCGCCCGCTCCTCGAGGGCGGCGACCTCGGAGCGCGAGTACACGCGCGGCACGCGGAGGAACCTGACGGTCTCGGCGCCGCTGAAGACGCCGAACTCCGACCCTCGCGTAGCCTCGGTCGCGTCCTCGAGCTCGAGCCCGAAACGTGCATCGGGCTTGTCGGAGCCGAACCGACGATCGGCCTCTGCGAACGTCATCTGCGGGAACGGACGCGGGATCTCGATCTCGAGGCATTCCCGCCAGACGGCGGCGAAGATCTCCTCCATCAGGCGAAAGATCTCCTCACGGTCGGGAAACGCCATCTCGATGTCGAGCTGGGTGATCTCCTGGACGCGGTCGGCCCGCAGATCCTCGTCCCTGAAGCACACCGCGATCTGGTAGTAGCGGTCGAATCCCGCGATCATCAGAAGCTGCTTCAGCAGCTGTGGGCTCTGCGGCAGTGCGAAGAACGATCCCTTGTGAAGCCGGCTCGGGACGACGAAGTCGCGGGCTCCCTCCGGCGTCGACTTGTAGAGGATCGGGGTCTGGATGTCGAGAAACCCGGCTGCCTCCATCTGGCGGCGCATGATCCCGACCATCTGGGCGCGGAGGCCGATATTGCGCTGGAGCTTCTCGCGGCGCAGGTCGAGCCAGCGGTAGCGGAGCCGGAGGGTCTCGTCGACGTTCTCCTCGTCCAGCTGGAACGGCAGCGGCGTCGAGCGCGAGACGATTCTGAGGGTGTCTACCTGGAGCTCGACGACGCCCGTCGGCAGGTTCGGGTTGACGGCGTCGCGTGCCCGGGCGACGATCTCACCCTCGGCCTGGAGGACGAATTCGTTGCGGATCTCCTTCGCCAGCTCGGCGGCCTCGGGCGCCCGCTCCGGGTTGATCACGAGCTGGGTGATCCCGCTGCGGTCGCGCAGGTCGACGAACACGAGCCCGCCGTGGTCGCGGCGGCGCGCCACCCACCCCGCCAGTGTCTTCCGGGAGCCGACGTGCTCGGCTCGGAGATCGCCACAACTGATGTCCCGCCAGCTCATGCGGACAGTCTGCCGACGATCTCCGTGAGAGCCAGCGGTTCGTCCGCCTGCCCCGCCCGCCGCAGAACCGCGGCGTCCGTCCCCACGATGACCGTGACCGCCGCACCGAGCCGGCCCGCCTGCGTCAGCTGGCCCTTCAGCGAGCGCCCTGCGTAGTCGGTGTCGGCAGAGATCCCCTGCCCGCGCAACTCTGCGAGCCAGCGAGCGACCTCGCGCCTGGGGGCGCCGGCCTCGAGCGCGAGGAAGACGTCGATCACGGGAGGATCGGCGCCGACGCCCGCGTCGTCCAGCGCGATCACCAGCCGCTCCAGACCGGCGCCGAACCCGACCCCCGGGGTGGGCGGTCCGCCGATCTGCTCGACGAGCCCGTCGTAGCGCCCGCCGCCGGAGATCGTGGAGTTCTCGTTCTCCATCGGACCGATGAACTCCCAGGTCGTGCGGGTGTAGTAGTCGAGCCCGCGCACGAGCGTCGGGACGAGCGTGTACGCCACCCCCGTTGCGTCGAGGTCGGCTCGCACGGCGGCGAAGTGCTCGACGCACTCCGCGCAGAGCGACTCTCCGATCTTGGGCGCCTCGTCGAGGGCGGCGCGCACGGCCTCGGTCTTGGCGAGGTAGTTGTCGAAGACGCGGAGCGGGCTCGTCGCGACCTTGGCGCGGGTGTCCGCGTCGAGTCGATCCTCGTTCGTTCCCAGCCAGGCTCGGAGAGCCTCGAGATACACGGGGCGGCAGTTGCGGCACCCGATCGAGTTGAGCTCGAGGTGGTACGCCGTGACGCCGAGCCGGTGCAGCAGCGTGTCGTAGAGCTGGATCAGCTCGGCATCGATCGAGGGGTCGTCGGTGCCGATCGCCTCGACCGATGCCTGCCAGTGCTCCCGGTAGCGACCCTTGCCCGGGGCGCCGTACCGATACATCGGGGCGATCGTGAACAGCTTCACCGGCTGCGGCTCGCGGTGCATGCCGTGCTCGACATAGGCACGACAGATCGGCGCCGTCCCCTCCGGGCGGAGCGTCAGCGGCCGATCCGAGCGGTCCGTGAAGTTGTACATCTCTTTCTGCACCACGTCCGACCCCTCCCCGGACGTCCGCGCGAACAGGGCCGTGTCCTCGAAGACCGGCGTCAGCACCTTGCGGTAGCCGTACAGGGAGCAGAGCCGTTCGACCTCGCTCGTCACCCGCTGCCACACCGGCATCTCGGCCGGCGTGACATCGTGCGTGCCGCGAGGCCGTTCGATTCGGGAGCCGCTCATGACTGCTCGCGCGCCGAACGGAGATCGGCCAGGAAGGGATTGTGAGCGAGCTCGCTCCCCAACGTCGTCGCGGGGCCGTGGCCGGGATGGACGACCGTTTCGAGCGGATAGGCGGCGAGAAGCGACTCGATCGACGCCTGGAGCACGCCCCAGTCACTTCCCGGGAAGTCGGTCCGGCCGACCGAGCCCGCAAAGAGGACGTCGCCGGAGAAGAGCTCTCCCTCGGAGTAAAAGGCGAGATGGGCGGGCGAGTGGCCGGGAACGGGCGTGACCGCGAACGAGATCCCTGCCTCTGAGACCGTCTCGCCTCCCTCCAGCCAGACATCCGGCCGGGCCGGACGAACGGTGATGCCGGGAGGGGTGAACGCCGCGGGCTCCTCCAGGAGGATGCGCTCCCCGGAGGGCGCGTAGACGGGAGCACCGGTCTGCTCGGCGAGGTCGGCGAGCCCGACGATGTGGTCGAAGTGGCCGTGGGTGACGAGGATCGCCGCACAGCGCGCCTCGAGAGCGGCGAGCGCAGCGAGAATCGTGTCGGCATCGCCGCTCGGGTCGATTACGACCGCGTCCGCGGAGGAGGAGGACGCCCGAACGAGATAGGTGTTCGTTCCGAACGGCCCCAGTTCGAGCTGGCCGACCTCGAGGCTCACGGAGCCTCTAGGCGCCCTTGCTCAGGCGCTTCTGCTGCTGGCGCCACACGACCCGGTCCATGAAATAGCTGAACGGGATGAAGACGGCGATCAGCAGGAGCGTCTGAACGAAGGCTCCTTGAACCGTGATCTTGTCCCCTCCAAGCAGCAGGACGGTGGCGAAGAAGATCGGAGCGAAGATCGCACCGCGCTTGAGCACCCGGCGCCATGAGGGCGGATGGATCTCCCTGCCACGCCGCGTGCCCGTGCCGGAGGATCTCGGCTGCGACCGTGCGCTCGTCTTCGTGGACGATCCCTTGCCGACGCGCTTCGGCGGCTTCCGGGGGCCCTCCTCGCGCTCGACCGGCTGCTCGACGCCGTCCTCGTCGATGTAGACGAGGTCGTAGTCGTGGCGCTTCTCCTTGAGGCGCCGCCGGCGCTGCTTCTGGGTTGCCATGGGGGGATTATGCCGTTCGCCGGAACACGACATCGCCGTCTTCGACCACCGTGTGCACGACGTCGCCCGCGAGGTGGTACGCGACGTGCCGCCAATCGGGTGCGTCGAGGAGGACGATGTCGCCGGCGAATCCGGCCCGGAGGCGCCCGATTCGGTCTGCACGGTCGAGCACGTGCGCCGCGTTGACGGTGGCCGCGACGAGTGCCTCCTCCGGCGCCAGCTTCATCTGGGTGCATGCGAGCGAGAGGACGAGGGGCATGCTGTCGCAGAAGGCACTGCCCGGGTTGAAGTCCGTGGCGAGCGCTACCAGGGCGCCCGCGTCGACAAGAGCGCGGCCGGGCGGCATCGGACGACCGAGGAAGAGCGCGCTCGCCGGTAGCAGCACGCCCGTCACCTCGCTCGCCGCGAGCTCGGCGACGCCCTCGGCTCCCGTGGCCTCGAGGTGATCGACGGAGCGTGCCCCGAGCTCGACTGCGAGCCCGATCGCGCCCGACTCCGTGAACTGGTCGCCGTGGAGACGGAGGGCGAGGCCAGCGGCGGCGCACGCCTCGAGGTAGCGGCGCGCCTGGGCGGCATCGAAGGAGCCGCGTTCGAGGAAGACGTCGGCCGCTTCGGCGAGATCGGCCGCCTCGGGAAGGACTTCGGCGAGCAGGAAATCGAGATAGGCATCGGCGTCACCGAACTCGGGTGGGACGGTATGCGCTCCGAGCCACGTCGGCACACCTCCGGCGGCACGAACCGCCCGAAGCTGGGCGAGCTCCGTGTCGTGGTCGAGGCCGTACCCCGACTTGCCTTCGAAGGTCGTCGTCCCGTGCGCGCGCATCCAGCCGCGGTGGCGCAGTGTGATCCGCACCAGCTCTTCCTCGCCGGCCGCGCGCGTCGCCCGCACCGTGGAGACGATGCCGCCTCCCGCCGCGTGGAGCTCCTCGTACGAGGCACCGCCGGCGCGGAGAGAGAACTCGTTGACGCGGTCGCCGCCGAAGCACGCATGCGTGTGGCAGTCCACGAGCCCGGGGATCGCAACCAGTCCTCGGCCGTCGATCTCCTCGACCTCGCCGAGGCCCGCTTCGAGCTCTCGCATCGGGCCGACGGCGGCGATCCGACCCTCCCGACAGAGAATGAACGCGCCTTCGACCACGTCGACGTCGCGTAGGGCCGCTCCACGGAGCGGACCGGCACTGCCGCCGGGCGTCGCAACCTGCGCCAGGTCGCGGATCAGGAGATCGCTCATCTGCAGCTCATCCCGAAGTCATTCGCAGCTCATCCGCGCGCGATGCTCGGCAAGTCGAGATCGCTGCCGCGCGCCGCCTCGAGCGCCTCGGGATACCCCGCGTCGGCGTGGCGCATGACGCCGGTGCCCGGGTCGGCGGTGAGGACGCGCTCCAGCCGGTCGGCCGCGGCGGCCGTCCCGTCGGCGAGGGCAACCATGCCGCTGTGGATCGAGTTGCCGATGCCCACACCGCCACCGTGATGGACGCTGACCCAGGTCGCTCCGGCAGCCGTGTTGAGCAGCGCGTTCAGGATCGGCCAGTCGGCGATGGCGTCCGAGCCGTCCCGCATTGCCTCCGTCTCGCGGTATGGGGAGGCGACCGAGCCCGAGTCGAGGTGATCACGGCCGATCACCACGGGTGCCGACACCTTGCCGGTGCGGACGAGCTCGTTGATCGCGAGACCCGCCAGCGCTCGGTCGCCGTAGCCGAGCCAGCAGATGCGCGCCGGTAGCCCCTGGAAGGCGACCTTCTCCGGAGCCATCGCGAGCCATCGCTGCAGGAGAACGTCGTCGGGGAACAAGCCCTGCAGCTCACGATCGATCGCCGCTATGTCGGCGGGATCACCGGACAGCGCAGCCCACCTGAACGGGCCGATGCCGCGGCAGAAGAGCGGCCGGATATAGGCCGGGACAAAGCCCGGGTATGAGAAGGCGTCACTCAGACCACCTGCATGGGCCTCCCCTCTGAGATTGTTGCCATAATCGAAAACATAGCACCCCATGCGGACGAACTCGCACATCGCCCGGACATGGGTCACGATCGACTGCGAGGCGAGCTCGAGATAGCGCTTCGGATCGCGGGCCCTCAGTGCTGCCGCCTCTTCGAACGGCACCTCGGCGGGGACGTAGCCGGTGAGCGGATCGTGCGCGGCGGTCTGGTCGGTGACGAGGTCGAAGTGCTCGCCCCGAGCCACGAGCTCCGGGAACACGTCGGCGGCATTTCCGAGCAGTGCGACGGAGAGCGCTCGCCCTTCCACCGCGGCGGCTCGGACTCGGCCGAGTGCGTCGTCGAGCGAGTCGGCCTGCTCGTCGACGTAGCGCGTCGCCAGGCGGCGGTCGATCGAGCGCTGGTCGACTTCGACGCACAGGATCGCAGCCCCGGCCATCGTCGCCGCGAGCGGCTGCGCGCCTCCCATCCCCCCGAGACCTGCTGTCAGGATCGTGCGTCCCGAGAGATCGGCCGAGCCGAAATGCACCTCTCCCGCCGCGCAGAAGGTCTGGTACGTGCCCTGGAGGATGCCCTGGGTGCCGATGTAGATCCACGAGCCCGCCGTCATCTGCCCGAACATCGTCAGCCCCTCCGCCTCGAGCCGTCGGAACTCGTCCCAGTTCGCCCATTTGGGGACGAGTAGCGAGTTCGCGATCAGGACGCGCGGCGCGCCCTCGTGCGTGCGGAAAACCCCGACCGGCTTGCCGGACTGGACGAGCAGCGTCTCGTCATCCTCGAGGCGGAGCAGCGTCCTCACGATGTCGCGCAGGGCGTCGTGCGAGCGGGCGGCCCGGCCAGACCCGCCATAGACGACGAGCTCCTCGGGATGCTCGGCGACTTCGGGGTCGAGGTTGTTGAGGAGCATCCGCAGCGGCGCCTCCGTCTGCCAAGAGAGCGCGTTCAGCTCGGCTCCGTGAGGCGCGCGCACCGCCGAGAGGTCGCCGCAAAGGGACTCTACGATCGCATCGTTGTCTGTGGTCATTCTGTCGCCTCCCCGCCGCCGACCCTGTCGGGGTCGTCGTCCTGCGTAGCCCGCGTCGCTTGCGCAGCCGTTTCCGCCTTGATCCTCGTTCGAAACCTCCACCAACTCCAGGGCGTCGCCACGACGAAGAAGGCTGACGCCACGACGAGCGCGCGAACGACGTCCCCACCGGTCAGCGCCGCCACGATCACGAGTACGAGAGCCATCGTGCCATAGACGAGCGCCGAGTCGCGATACGGATGGGCGGGGAGCGGGCGGTCGTGGAGGCGCTTTCGAGCACGCATCAGGCGATCGCTCCGCAGGCGGCCTCGACAGCTGCGAGTGCGCTGCCGTCACGGATCGAGGCCGCCACGCGCTCGATGTCGGCAGACAGCGACCTGTCCTCGCGCAACCGCTCGGAGAGGGTGCGGACGTGCGACCGCGCGGCCACGACGCCGCGTCCCGGCTCGAGTGGCGCGAGAAACTCGACCGCCTGCGCTCCAGCCAGGAGCTCGATCGCGAGTGAGCGCTCGGCGTTGGCGAGCACCTGCAGCGCCTTGAGGCCGGCGGCGTTCCCCATCGACACGTGATCCTCCTGCCCTGCGCTCGTGGGGATCGAGTCGACGCTCGCCGGGTGCGCCAGCACCTTGTTCTCGGAGACGAGCGCCGCAGACACGTACTGCAGGATCATCATCCCCGAGTTGATCCCTCCTTCCCGCGTCAGGAACGCGGGCAGCCCGTCCGAGAGGCTCGGGTTGACCATCCGCTCGACGCGCCGTTCGGAGATGTTCGCGAGCTCGGCGACCGCGATCGCGAGACAGTCGAGGGCGAAGGCGACCGGCTGGCCGTGGAAGTTCCCGTTCGACACGATCTCGCGCTCCTCGAGCAGGACGAGAGGATTGTCGGTGGCTGCGTTGAGCTCGATCGCGACGGTGCGCTCGGCGTAATCGAGCAGATCTCGGCTGGCGCCGTGCACCTGGGCTGCGCACCGCAGCGAGTAGGCGTCCTGCACCTTGTCGCACCAGCGGTGCGACTCCAGGATCGCAGACCCGTCGAGCAGCTTCCGCACGTTCCCGGCAGACGCCACCTGGCCGGGATGGGGCCGAGCCGCGTGGATCGCCTCGTGGAAGCTCGTCAGCGAGCCCTGCAGCGCCTCGAGCGACATCGAGCACGCGACGTCGGCGATCTTGACCAGCCGGCGCGCGCGCTTCAGCGCCAGCGACGCCATCGCGCTCATGAACTGGGTGCCGTTGATCAGCGAGAGCCCCTCCTTCGCCTGCAGCCTCACCGGCGTCAGCCCGGCCGCCGCGAGAGCCTCGGCTCCCGACAGCCGCGCGCCCTCGAAGGTCGCCTCGCCCTCGCCGACGAGCGGGAGTGCGAGGTGCGCCAGGGGAGCGAGATCTCCGCTCGCGCCCACCGAGCCACGGGCGGGGACATGGGGGACGATGCCGCTGCCGAGCACCGCGAGCAGCAGCTCGACTGTCTCGACACGCGCACCCGAGTACCCCTTCGCAATTGCGTTCGCCCGGAGCAACATCGCCGCGCGGATGACCTCGTCCGGATACGGCTCGCCGACGCCGCAGGCGTGGCTCCGCAGCAGGCGGAGCTGTAGCTCTTCCGCCTGCTCATCCGGGATCGACTCCGAGACGAAGCGCCCGAAGCCCGTGTTGACGCCGTAGGTGTGCTCGCCGCGCAGCTCGTCGAGCAGCCCCCGCGAGCGCTTCATCCGCTCGGCCGCTGCCGGGTCGAGCGCGGCCCCCCGGTGTCCCACCGCGACGTCCCAGACATCGTCGACCGTGAGGTCGTCGCCGGTCAGCAGGAGCAGGGCGGTCACCGCCCGCGAGTGTAGTACCGGGCCGACGGTGGCGAGCGGGATAGCATTGATCCCGATGCCGCGACTCGAGCTGGACGACCTCTGCGAAGCACTCGCAGCCCCGGTTCCGTCGCCCGCCGGGGGAAGCGCTGCAGCGGCTACGGCTGCGATCGCTGCCAGCCTCGTGATGATGATCGGACGCGGCTCGCCCGGGTGGCCGGGAGGAACGGATGCCGCCGCAGCGGCCGCCGAGCTTCGAGCCCGGCTCCTCGTCCTGGGAGGCGAGGACGTCGACGCGGTCGCCGCGCTCCTAGCAGCCTCGCGCGCCGACACCGGGTCGGCCAACGGGCCGCTTGCAGCCGCTGTGCTTCGAGCCGCCGAGGTACCGCTCGCGATCGCCGCAGCCGCGACGGACGTGGCGGAGCTCGCCGCGACCGCAGCGCGAGCGGGAAAGCTGCCGATGCGAGCGGACGCCGAAGCGGCTGCCTCGCTCGCGGAGACGTCGGCCCGCATCGGAGTCTCGATCGTGCAAGGAAACCTACGGACGCCGGGAACGGCGGCGAACGATGCGCGCGCCCTCCTCGACGGTGCCCGTCAGGTCGAGGAGAGGATCGAAGTCCTCCGGCAGGCGAGAGCGCACTGATCGAGACTGCCCTCACCGAGATCCTCGGCGTCCGCGTTCCACTTCTCAACGCGCCGATGACTCCGCAGGCCGGGGGTCGGCTCGCGCGCGCCGTGAGCGAGGCGGGTGGCTTCGGGATGATCGGGATCGAGGAGACGTACTCGGCCGATGAGATCGAAGAGCAGCTCGCGATCGTGCGGGAGGGGTCGCCCGTGCCCTTTGGGATCGGCCTCGTCACGTGGGTGATAGAGCAGCGGCCCGAGCTCCTCGAACGGGCGATCGAGGCGCGCCCAACGCTGATCAGCATCTCGTTCGGCGACCCGGGGCCCTATGTCGCCCGGCTGCACGAGGCCGGCATCCTCGTCGCCTCGCAGGTGCAAAATCGACACTGGGCGACGGCGGCGATCGAGGCGGGCGTCGACATCGTGGTCGCCCAGGGAACCGACGCCGGCGGCCACACGGGCTCGGTAGGGACGCTGCCCCTCCTGCAGCTCGTCCTCGAGCTGACCGACCGGCCGGTCCTGGCGGCGGGCGGAATCGCCAGCGGAAGGGGGCTCGCAGCGGTCCTGGCCGCTGGAGCCGCCGGCGCTTGGGTGGGAACGCCGTTCCTGCTCGCCGAGGAGTCGCGAACGTCCGCCAGCGCTCAGGCCAGGATCATCGCCAGCAACGAGACAGAGACGCTCTACACGAGCGTCTACGACCGGCTGCAGGACAAGGATTGGCCGGCGGAGTTCCGCGGCCGAGCGCTCCGGAACCGCTTCGGCGCCGAGTGGACGGGACGCGAGCAGGAGCTCGGGCCGGGAACCGAGCCGCGGCAACAGTTCGAACGGGCGAGAGCGTCCGAGGACTACGACATCGCGCACATCTATGCGGGCCAGTCGGTCGGCCTCCTGGAAGCCGTGCGACCCGCGGCCGCGATTCGTCACCGAGATCGAAGAGCAGGCCGAGCAGCTTCTCGCGCGCTGGTAGCGGCCGCCGCAAACCGTCGTTCAAGCCCGGCCGTCAGCGCCTCGCCAGCGCCCGCTCGAGGACGCTCTTGTCCTCCAGGTGGGCTAGCCCCAGCGCGGTCGGATCGGCCGCTGCGCTCTCGGGCAGGAGCCCGACGAGCTCGCTCGGCCCCACTTCCGCCCCCCGCTCCGCGGCGAGCTCGCGCACCCGCGCGACCACCGCGGGAAGCGGCGCAGCGTCGACATCGATCACGTTCAGCGACACCTGGATCCGACCGCTCCCGGGCAGCAAAAGGCCGAGCGCTTGCACCCCGCGCATGCCGCCGCTCGACTCCCGCACGCCCGCTGCGATCGCCTGGGCATCGGCGAGATCTCCCGTTCCGAGCTCGACATTGAAGGCGATCAGGAGCGGCCGCGCTCCGATCAGGACGCCGCCGGCTCGCGGGTCGAGGCGGGACGGGCCGAACGACGGTCGGAGCTCGCCCCGATCGATTCGACGCTGGAGCTCCGCGGGGCCGCCCCGACGGAAGAATGCGGGTCGCACTCCACCCGCGCTCGCGCCGTAGAGGAAGACGGGCAGGCCGAGGTCGTCCCCTACCCGCTGCCCGAGCGCCAGCGCCACGTCCGACGCCCGTTCGAGCCCTTCGCCGGCGAGCGGCACGATCGGGACGACGTCGGCCGCACCGATGCGCGGGTGAATGCCATCGTGCGAGCGCAGGTCGATGAGATCCCCTGCTCTCGAGATGCCCGCCAGGAGCGCCTCGACGAGATCGGACTCGTCCGCGACGAGGGTGAAGACCGAGCGATGGTGGTCGGCGTCCGAGTGGACATCGAGGACGCGCGCCTCCGTCGCGAAGGCGTCTCGGACGGCAGCGATCACGTCCGGGTCGCGCCCCTCCGAGACGTTTGGCACGGATTCGAGAACCGCCACGGATCTACTCTATGGGGCGACGACGCCGTGACCGCCGACCCTGCAGAGCGCTCGACCACGCCCGGACGGCGCTACTCCTCGATTGCTGCGCTGCAACAGGACATCGCCCGTTGCCAACGCTGTGCGGAGGCTGGCTTCCCGATCCAGTCGGCACCCGTCATCCAGGGAGCCGCCGGCCGCCGCGCCTACCTGTACGGACAGGCGCCGGGCATCGTCGAGGGCGCCGAGGGGGCGCCCTGGCGAGGCCGGGCAGGCCGCACACTGCGCCGCTGGCTCGAATTGGACGAGGAGACCTTCGACGCCACCTTCTACTGCGCCTCCGTCACCCGTTGCTATCCGGGCCGCACGAACGGTCGCGGCGACCGCACGCCTACGCCCGCCGAGCAGCGACTCTGCAGCGGCTGGCGAGTCGAGGAGCTGCGGCTACTGCAGCCGACGCTCGTGCTGACGGTCGGTGGCCTCGCAGCCCGCGCCGTCGTCGGGGCTCGCTCTCTCTCCGAGTGCGTCGGCAAGAGCTATCTCGTCGACGGCGCGATCGCGATTCCGCTGCCGCATCCCTCGGGCGCCAGCTCCTGGCTGAACGAAGAGCGGAACAAGCTGCGCCTCGGCAAGGCGCTCACGCACGCACGCCGCGAGATCGCCCGGCTTGCCGATCCGCGCTGATCCGCGCGGCAACAACGTGTGCGAGGATGCGCAGATCGTGGACTCGCCCGCGGATCGCAACGACGAGTCGAGGCCGCTCGATCCCGAGATCGAGGAGCGCATCGACCTGCCCGTCTCGGCCGAGGCGACGAGGGAGGCACGACTGACGCCGGCCGAGGCAATTACGGCCATGCGGATCCGGCTCCCGGAGCGGGGCAACCGCAAGCTCCGCAAGGTGCTCGACCGCGCCAACGCCGACGCGCAGCTGAAGGCCTGGTGGCACGTCTCGAACGTCAACGCGGTCTCGCGGATGCACATCAACGACCACTCCTGGGTGCACATCCAGATCGTCGTCAACATCGCGCTGAAGCTGTTGCGTCAGCTCACCAAGCACGGCGTCGAGCCGTCTGCCGTCCGCGACTTCGGCCTCACGCAGGAGGATTCCGAGGTGATCGTCGTCCTCTCGGCGCTGATGCACTGCATCGGCATGTCAGTGCATCGGCGGGGTCACGAGGACTTCAGCCTGTTCCTCTCCGAGCCCAAGATGCGCGAGCTCCTGGACGGCGTCTACGACGAGCCCGAGCGGACGGTCGTGATCTGCGAGGTGCTGCAGGCAATCACGAGCCATCGCTCGGACGGCGAGCCGCTCGCGCTCGAAGCCGGAATCCTGCGGGTCGCCGACGCGCTCGACATGGCGAAGGGCCGCTCGCGGATCCCCTTCGAGGCCGGCTCGGTGACGATGCACTCGCTTTCCGCCGCGGCGATCGAAGAGGTCACGATCGAGGACGGCGAGGAGAAACCGGTGCGGATCGGGATCCTGATGAACAACTCGGCCGGGCTGTTCCAGGTCGACGGCCTCCTGAAGGCGAAGCTGCGCGGCTCGGGGCTCGAGCCGTACGTCGAAGTGATCGCGCACGTCGACACCGACGGCGAAAAGAGCCTCGTCTCGGTGTACCGGCTCGAAGCCTGAGCAGGGCCTCCGGCGAGCCTCTCGACACCGCCGTTGCTACCATCCCGCCCGATCCCTGCGGGATCGTCTAATGGTAGGACGCCGGATTCTGGTTCCGGAAGTTGGGGTTCGAGTCCCTGTCCCGCAGCCTCCTCCGAGCGAGTCGACGCGAAGCGCGGCTAGCCGTCGTCAAACCGCACTCCCGCCGCCCACTCCTGGTCGATCGAGACGAGCGGCTGTCGCTCTCGCCTGTGTTGCTCGCCTAGACGGCGGCGAGGCGGAAGCGTCGACTTCGTTGCATTTATAGGCAACGTTCGTGACACGGTTCCTATGATTTTGTAAGGGCCCACGACCCAGCTTGTGCAGTGATCGCTAGCCTCGCCCGAGCGAGAGAGACACGAACGGACGTGCTTCGGTGCGCCCGTGAGCCCTGTCCCCGAGATGGAGGTCGGAGTTTGAGAGCCCTGGTAATGGGAGTGTGCGCCGCAGTGTTGCTGGTCGTTCCCGCGACTGCCCAGTCGCAGTCACGCGCGAGCCTCGACAGGCAGCTGACGAATCACCTGAGCACGATGAAGAAGGACCAGCAGGTCTTGCGCTTCCTCCACAATCACGATTGGCTGTTCCAGGACCCTCGGTTCGAGGCCTCCGCGAAGCGCCAGCTCCGCGTTCACACCCGCAGTCTCGTCCGGACGAAGAAGCGGGCCGCTGCGACCAGGAAGGCGCTGGCCCACAAGGCGAAGGTACGGCGGCTGGCAGCCGTCGAGGCAGCGAAGCCGGAACGCGTCATCTGTCGCGTCTTCGGCGACTACTGCAAGGAGGCTCTCGCGGTTTCGCGTTGCGAGTCCGGTTACCAGACCACCGCCCAGAACGGACAGTATCTCGGCCTCTTCCAGATGGGCTCGAGCGAACGGCGCCTCTACGGACACGGCGAGACGGCGGCCGAACAGGTGGCTGCCGCGCACCGCTACTTCGTCGCCGCCGGCCGCGACTGGAGCCCATGGTCTTGTAAGCCCTGGTGGTAGCGCGCCCACGTTTTCTGTCCAAAGTGCGGGGCGCGGCTCGTCGGGCGGGTTCCAACGGCGGTCGAGACATGGTAGGTGTCAGATATGACATTCCTGCGGCGGAAAGGCGATCGCCTCCGACCACTCGATGAAGCAGCGGCGTACGCGCGCTGCCATGGGGATCGGGACGAGTCGGTGCGCATCGTCTCCATCCCTCCCCGTCGGGCGCGGTACGACTCGCTGCTCGCAACCGGCGAGGACATCCGCCGCGGGCTCGAAGGCCGGATCGACGCCCGCGACGGCGACCCGAAACCCGCCGTCACCTCGTAGCCCGCTGCCCTCCCGACCTGGGCGCCTGGCGTGCGGCGGCGCCCACAGGGTTCGGTACACTGCCTCGCCGCACGGCCCATTCGTCTAGTGGCCTAGGACACCGCCCTCTCACGGCGGCGGCACGGGTTCGAATCCCGTATGGGCCTTCGGGCTACACCCTTGGAAGCACCGCAAACCCGTCTCTATGGCGGGTTTCGGCTTGTGCAGGAGGAATGCGGCTCAGAGGGCAGCGCGCGCAGACGCGCTCGTGCCGTCAGGAAGCCTGGAGGACGAGCACTTCGGGGTCGTACGCCGTGCGCGCGCCCGTGGCGAGCACTCGGCCGACATCGTCCGGCTCCGCCGCAGATGCCCTCTCGCCCATCGTCGCGATCTCGTCGGACTCCCTGACGCTGGTGAGGAGCGAGACGGAGAAGAATGCGGCGCTCGAGCGCGGCCGGCACGCGGGGCGAGCGTGGTCGGTCGACTCTGGTGGCGGCGACATCGCTCGATCCGCGTCGACGGCACCCGGCCGGCTGATCCCGCAGACGACCTCGGCGCCATGACTCATATGACCCACGACGTGCTCGAACGTCCCGGGCGCATAGGTCGAGCCGTCGTCCGGGAACGCGACGACGTCGCAGCAGAGGAGGAGCCCGTACTGCCGGGAGAGCCTCAACGCACGACTGCGGGCCTGGGCCGGCGAAGCCGATGCCGGGACGGGCAGGACGTAGAGACCGACGGATTCGGGCAACTCGCCGAGATCGACTGTCCCGGCTCCCCTCGTGATCACGAGCAACTCGGAGCGCTCGCTCTGCTCGTCCAGGCTCGCAACGAGTGCGCGGAGATGCTCGCGCGATCGTTCCGATCCGTCCGTGTCCGCCACGAGGAGGAAGCCCACCTCAGGACCCCCTCGGGGCCATCGCTCGAACGCCGTGCGCGTTGCCTCCGTCGCACTCTCGCATCGGTGAACGCCCGACCCTGGACTCGACGCGATAGCGAACCGACATGCTCCGTCCATCGGCCCCTGAGCCGGATTTCACCATGGACCGTCCGGGGGTTCTCGACTGCTCCGTTCGACCGGCGGCATCACCCTTCCGAGCCGGCCGCCTCCTGACGATCGACGACCGTGCTCGACTAAAGTTCTGCGACGCGTCGGCCGATGAGTTCCCTCGAGAGCACGAACCGAGCCAATCTTGTTGGGGCGCCGACTGGAGTCTGTGGCCACGCAAGAACCCCCCACTCGAGCGAGGACACGAACCACATGCTTCACACCAATCGAATGCCCCGCCGACTGAAGACGGATCAGTCGGGCTTCACCCTGATCGAGCTCCTCATCGTGCTCGTCATCATCGGGACACTGCTCGCGATTGCTGTGCCCTCGTACATCGGCTTCACGAACCGTGCCAGTAAGGGAGCTGCTCAGTCAAACGTCCGATCGGCGGTACCCGCCGTGGAGGCGTACTACTCCGACAATCAGACCTATGTCGGGATGACGGCAGCCGCACTCGGGGCCGGAATCGTCGTCACCGTTCACTCGGCCGGAGTGTCGACGTACTGCATTTCGAACACGCAGGGCGGCGTCACGTACTACAAGAACGGGCCGTCAGGCGGCATCACGACCGTCTCGTGCACGTAGCTCGCGAAGACGGTCACCCTATTTCTTGCGCTCTGGACGCCTTCGCATCGGAGCATCGACCCACGTCGTAGCGAGCCGTTCGCTCCATCCGAAAGCTACCCACAACCTTCGGCGGAAGAAGAAGAGATGCAGCCGGCTGGACGACGCGTCGTTGCCCTGCCTGCGCGCTCGCGACCTGACGTAGACGGCGCTGGTCAAGGCGAGTCGCGCTCCTCGAGGAGCGCGACAACCTCGTGCGTCTCGACCTGGGTGAAGACGCGGTACCAGAGGCCCACGGCGCCGAGCTGCGACGGTTCGTCCAGGCAGACGACCTCGTCGGCCTCATCGCGCAGCAGGTCGGCCGTGGCGACCGCCGCGACAGGGGCCGCAACGACGACCCGTGAGGCTCCGGCGGCCCTCGCCCACCGCACCGAGGCCGTCATCGTCCCTCCGGTGGCGAGGCCGTCGTCCACGAGCACGGTCGTCCGGCCGCGGAGGGTTGCTCGCTCGACGTGCGCGTGAACCAGTTGGTCGAGCGCCGCCGCCTCAACCTCCGCCTGCTCGATCGCTCGCTGAACCGCCTGCTCGCTGAGACCCTCGTCACTCCGTACGTAGGCGCCCCCGGAGCCGGCAGCGACCGCGCCGATGCCGTACTCGGGCTGCCGCGGGAAGCCGATCTTCCGCACGACCAGTGCATCCAACGACAACGACAGGAGTCGCGCGACCTCGGCTGCGACGGGGACCCCGCCGCGTGCCAGACCGACGACGACAGCGTCGTCGCCGAGATCCACCTTTGCGAGCGCGGCCGCGAGCTTCCGACCGGCGTCGACGCGATCGGCGAAGAGGGCGTGCACACTCCCATCTTGCCGTGTCGGACGCCTCGTCCCGAACAGACGGCATCGGTACCCGGCGACCTGTCGGGCCGAGGGCATGTCATTGCTACGTTGGCGCCATGGCCGACGACCCCGATGCATTCTTCCGCTCAGGACCGACGACCCGACGGGGCCTGCTGTCGGTGTTCAGCCGCCGGGCCGCCGAAGCGCTGCCGGTTCCCGAGGGCTCCACCCGGCGGTCAACGACCGACTACTTCGAGGAGGAGCCGCCGGAGTGGGTCGAGCCCTCCGTGTCGGGCGAGGACCTCGTGGCGAACGTGCGGGCGGCCGAATCCGAGACCGGGATGCACATCTGGTGGCTCGGACAGAGCGGCTTCCTCGTCCACATCGGCGGCGAGAACCTCGTGATCGACCCGTACCTGTCCAACTCGCTGACGGAGAAGCACGAGGGCACCGAGACGCCACACGAGCGAATCACCGGCATCGTCGCCGAGCCCGAGCTGCTCTCGTTCGTCGACGTCGTCCTGACAACGAGTTCGCAGCAGCATCACCTCGACCCCGGCACGCTGCCCGGCATCCTCGCCGGCGATGCGGCTCTCGTCTGCGCTGCGGGCAGCGCCGCCACTGCGACGGAGCGGGCCGGGCGCGCGCCCGACGCTGCGCTCGCGGTCGGCGAGGACGCCCAGTTCGGCGGATTCTGGATCGAGACGGTGCCGGCTCATCACGCCGACGCGCCTGAAGGTGTCGGCTACGTGGTGCGGAACGGCGCGTACGCGTTCTACACGAGCGGGGACAGCAGACGCGTCCAGGGGATGGCCGAGGCCGTGGCGCCCTATGGCGTCGACGTCGCCTTCCTTCCGATCAGCGGCAAGGAGGGGAACATGAACGGAGCCGATGCTGCTCGGCTCGCGATGGAAGCCGGAGCGAACATCGCGATTCCCTGCCACTTCGAGATGTTCCGTCACGACACAGCCGGCACCTCACGCTTCATCGCCGAGTGCTCGCGAATCGGCCAGGAGTACAGGCTCCCGTTCGCGGGCGTGCGCATGTCGATCGACTACGGCTACTGACCGCGGTTCGTCGCCGGCGGCCGGACGACCCCGTCAGCGGGCGAGCCACCCATTGTCCAGCGTGACCGGCGCGCCCGTGAACGAGCGCCCGCCGGGGCCGAGCAGGAACGCCGCCACGTCGGCAACCTCCTCCGGCTCGATCATCCGCTTGATCGCCTGAGGCTCGAGCAGCACATCGCGGAGAGCCTCGTCCTCGCTGATTCCCCGCTGCTCGGCCTGCGCCTTGATCTGCCGTTCGACGAGCGGCGTGCGGACGTACCCTGGACAGAGTGCAGTGGCACGAATACCGTCCGCCGCGCCCTCGAGCGCGAGCGTCTTGACGAGGCCGATCGCCCCGTGCTTGGCGGCGACGTAGCCGCCCTTGAAGGGCGATGCGACAAGTCCGTGCACCGAGGCCACGACGAGGATCCTGCCCTCGCCGCTCTTTCGCAGATGCGGCCAGGCATAGCGCGCGAGCAGGAACGGGCTCGTCAGCAGCACCGCGAGGAGCGCGTCCCAGCGATCTTCGTCGAACTCCTCGATCGAGGAGACATGCTGGAAGCCGGCGTTGGCAACGACGACATCGAGACCGCCGAACCGCTCGACGGCAGCTTCGACAGCGGCGCGATTGCCGGCGCGCGTCGCGAGGTCGACCGTGAGCGGCTCCCCGGGGCCCGCCGGATCCGGGTCCAGATCCGCGGCCAGCACCTGCCAGCCGTCCGCGACGAGCCGCTCGGCGATCGCACGGCCGATCCCGCTCGCCGCGCCCGTGATCAAAGCCCGCTGGGCCGTCACCGGCCGCGCCTCGCGGGGATCAGGCGGTCGGCAGTTGCAGCGGATGCGCGGTCGATCCGCTTCTGCGAGAGCTCGAGCCAGTCGGTCGGCTCGAGCTCCGGGCCGATCGGATGGCAAGACTCGGGCATACAGCGGTCATCGTACGATGCCCGCGCCCGCCGCGTCATCGACACGCGGTCGCTCGGCGGCGCCGACGGCACGGAGTGATGACTCCGCGGGACGAGAGAGGCTCAGACCGCAAGCGCGGCGCCGCGGCGCAGCCGCTCGAGCGAGACGTCACGACCGAGCAGCTCGAGGCTCTCATACAGACCGGGCGAAATCCGGGAACCAGTGACGGCGACGCGGATCGGCAGGTACACGGTCTTCGGCTTCGCCTCGAGTCGTTCGCAGAGCCCCTTCAGGGCCGTCTCGATCGTCTCGGCCTCCCACGGTTGCAGAGGCTCGAGCTCGGCGGCTGCCTCCGTGAGGATGCGTGCATCGAGCAGCTCCGGGGCGGGCTCCACCTCTTCGAACAGGAAGCGAGCGAACGCCGGGAACTCTCCGAGCCGGCCGATCTTCTCCTGCACGATCGGAGCGGCAGCACGCACGAGAGACTCGTCCCATTCGACCCCCTGCTCACGGAGGTAGGCGAACAGGACATCCGCATACGCAGAGTCGCCGAGATCGCGCAGGTAGACACCGTTCATCCAGTCGAGCTTCGCGTAGTCGAACGTGGCCGGGCTCGATCCGACACGCTCGAGCGTGAACAACTCGACGAGCTCCTCGCTCGACATGATCGTCGTCTCGCCGTCGGGGGCCCACCCGAGCAGAGCGAGGAAGTTCATCAGTGCCGGGGCGACGTAGCCCGCCTCCCGGAACTCGCCGACGGAAACCGCACCATGGCGCTTCGACAGCTTCTTGCCGTCCTCGCCGAAGACGTTCGGCGCGTGAGCGTAGACGGGCAACTCGGCACCGAGCGCCTGCAGCACGACGATCTGCTTGGGCGTGTTGGAGACGTGGTCGTCCCCGCGAATCACATGCGTGATCCCGTCCACCCAGTCGTCGACCGGCGAGGCGAAGTTGTAGACCGGCCGGCCGTCGGAACGGAGGATCACCATGTCCTCGAGCTCGGATGCGGGGAACTCGATCCGGCCCTTGATCGCGTCGTCCCAACCGACCACGCCCTCGCTCGGCATCCGGATCCTGATCGCGCCGTCGTCCTCGTATGCCTTGCCCTCCGCCACCAGCCGTGCCGCTTCCGTGCGGCAGCGCTCGGCGCCGTCGAGCTGGAACCGGGTCTCGCCGTCCCACTCGATCCCGAGCCAGCGCAGCGATGCCTCGATCTGAGCAACCGACTCGGCGACCTCACGGCCCGTGTCGGTGTTCTCGATCCTGAGCATGCACTCGCCACCCCGTCCGCGTGCGTAGAGCCAGTTGAACAGGAACGTGCGCACCCCTCCGATGTGGAGGAAGCCTGTCGGGCTCGGTGCCATGCGGACGCGAACGCTCATCAGGCGCGCATTGTAGGTGCGTGCCCGCGCCGGGCCCCCGGAGGGTGTCGCTCGATCCCCCGGGAACGGAGAGGGCATCCGCCGACGGCGTGTGACAGCGCGGCCACCGCAGCGGGTCGCATCGCCCGGCCGGGTAGCGTACGCCGATGCTGTTCGGCGCCCACGTCTCCTCGTCCGGTGGCATCTGGCAGGCGATCGACCGCGCAGAGGCGATCGGCTGCGACGCCGTCCAGGTGTTCACCCAGAGCCCGCGGATGTGGCGCCCGACCAACCACACCCCGGAGGCCGTGGCGCGCTTCCGTGAGCGCCGCGCCGAGGCGGGGATCGAGAGTGTCGTCTGCCATGCGCTCTACCTCGTCAATCTCGCCTCGCCGGATCCCGTGATTCACCAGAAGTCGGTGGAAGCGATGCGCTCCTCGCTCGAGGCGGCCGCTGCGATCGGAGCGGAAGGCGTCATCTTCCACGTCGGCTCGCATCTCGGTGCGGGGCTCGAAGCAGGCCTCCAGCAGGTGGTGCCGGCCCTGCGCGAACTGCTCGAGTTGACCACGGACGACCTCTGGCTGTTGATGGAGAACTCGGCCGGTGCGGGCGGCACGATCGGCCGCTCGACCGACGAGCTCGTCGCGATCCACGAAGCGCTCGACCACCACCCCAGGCTCGGCCTGTGCCTCGACTCCTGCCACTGGTACGTCTCCGGCGTCGACGTCACCGACCCTGCCGTGCTCGACACCGCCGTCGCCGACCTCGATGCCAGGATCGGGCTCGACCGCCTCCGCTGCCTGCACGTGAACGACACCAAGTCGGCCCTGGGCTCGAACCTCGACCGCCACGAGTCGATCGGGGTCGGTGTGATGAACGAGGGCCTGCGCACGTTCCTCGCGCACCCGGCGTTCCAGGAGCTGCCGGCGATACTGGAAACTCCGGGCCCCGACCGCCACGGGCCCGATGCGGCCGAGGTGGCTCGCGTGCGCGCCCTCCACGCAGGCGCGTGAGCCCGGGCTCTGTCCCCCGCCGGCCCGAGCTGCGTCAGACGGCGGGATCGATCTGCGCGAAGACCCGGAAGCTCGGCCGCGAGACCGGCATCTCGTGGAACTCCGGGTTGCGGCAGCCGACGTCGTCGCACCGTTGCTCGTAGCAGGGCTCGACCTCTGAATGGCACATCGGCAGTGGCGGACGGCGCGCGACGACGGCCCCGAAGCCGGCCCGGCGACTCTCGGCCGCCCGCAGCAGGTCGAGATCGATCTCGACATCGAAGATCCGCTGCATGCAGCCCATGTAGGTGTGCCCGAACGCCTCGTAGGCGTAGACGAAGGCGCACCCGCGCTCGACGCAGGCACCCGGGTAGACGACCTTGTCGCAGTGGACCTCACACCGGCGGCACTCGACCTCGTCCTGCGGCCGGAGCGGCAAGACGGACTGGGTGGTGGGAACGAGGCTGTCGGCCATCCCAGGGATCGTGACAGCAGCCGTTGGGTCTCCGCAAGACTTGACAAAGCGGGCGTTTTAGGGTTGTGCAGCCCACTCCCCGCCGAGACCCGACTCTCCGAGACGTGTCTCGCCGGCGGGGATCCTGGGTAGGGTACGCGCACTCATGATTCGCCGATTCCTCTTCGCCTGCCTGGCTCTCGGCCCGGCAGTTATCGCAATCCACCACTTCACCCATCTCGGAGACACCGCGCTCTTCATCCTTTCCGCTTCGGCCCTGATCCCGCTGGCGTGGCTGATCGGGGAGGCGACGGAGCACGCCGCGGAGCACACGGGCCCAGGGATCGGAGGCTTCCTCAACGCCACCTTCGGCAACGCCCCGGAGCTGATCATCGCGCTGATCGCGGTTCACGAGGGGTTGACGGACGTCGTTCGTGGGTCCCTGACGGGATCCGTGATCGGCAACCTGCTGCTCGTGCTCGGCTTCTCGCTGATCGCGGGCGGCCGGGGCGAGATCGAGCGCTGGTCGAGCTTCATCTCGTTCGGGATGATCGGGCTCGCGACGGCCCTGTTCGTGATCCCCGCGATCGCGGGCTGGAGCAGCGGGGCCGACGCGCAGCGCGTCGTCAACCTCTCCGTTCCGGTCGCGATCGCTCTGCTCGTCGTCTACCTGGTGATCACGATCTACACGCTCAAGCGCCACCGGCTCATGCACATCGCGAGCGATGCGGAGATCACCGCGTGGTCGCTCAAGGCGTCCCTCGCAGTGCTCGCCGGCGCCACGGTGGTGACGGCGCTCGTCGCCGAGATCCTGGTCGGCTCGCTCTCGACGTTCGCAGAGAAGGCCGGGATGTCAGAGTTCTTCGTCGCGGCCGTGATCGTGGCAATCGTCGGCAACGCGGCCGAGCACGGCGGCGCGGTGATCGTCGCCTACCGAGGCAAGATCAAGCTGGCGGCGGAGATCGCCCTCTCGTCGGCCGCCCAGGTGGCGGTGTTCCTCGTGCCGGCCGTCGTGCTGATCTCGTGGCTGATCGAGCCCCTCGCCCTCGGGTTCCGCAAGGTGGAGATCGGAGCGCTCGCCTTGTCGCTGCTGGTCGTGATGGTGACGATCTGGGGAGGCGTCTCGTCGCGGCTTCGTGGAACCATCCTGATCGCCACCTACGTGGGGATCGCCGTGACGTTCTTCCTCGCGGGCAACGGCTAACCGGCGCCGCCGAACGTCTCCGGCCGGTGCGTCAGCGGGTAGGTCGCGAGGTACAGCTTGGTGACGACGCCGTGGCCGTCACGCACCACCCGCAGGAGCTCGCCGCGCTCACGGCCCTCGACGACGCGCCAGCGGTCGACGCCGTCCGGCTCGAGCCACGAGACGCTCTGCCCGGGGACGCCGGCGGTCAACTCCGCGCATAGGCGCCCACCGCGGAACGCGAGGACGATCTCCTCCCCTTCCGTCCACCATGGCCCGAGAATTCCGTCGAGAGCTTGAGGAACCGGAGCGCCGGGCACCCAGAGCGGAGGGACGCGAGGGATGGTGTCGAGCGCAGCCTCGGCGAGGTCGAGCGCGAGCGCTTCCGGGTCGGCGTTTGCTCCGGAGTTGGTGAGGACGGCAGCACCCGTCCGCTCGGCTCGCTGCACGACCAGGCCGGCCAGGAAGCCCGGCATGGCGCCGCCGTGACCCGCGAAGACGCGGTCGCCACGGCGCCAGAGCCCGAGCCCGAGCCCCCACCCCACGCTCCAGCGCTCCTCGTCGACCATCGCCTGCACCCGCGCCATCCGGTCGAGAGCCGGCTTCGGCAGCACGTCGTCGTGGCCGTCGGCGAGAAACGCGCCCCAGCGCGCGAGGTCGCCCGCCGTCGACCACAGCCAACCGGCAGCGCCGGTCAACCCGTCGACCTCGAGTTCGGGCTCGTCTCGGGCGACTTCGGTGTAGGGATCGACGTAGTACGGGCTCGCCTTCGGCGCGCGGGGAGCGAGGCTCGTGCGGGAGAGCTCGAGCGGGTCGAGGATGCGCTGCCTCAAGGCATCGGCGTATGAGACGCCGCGGAGGCGGGCGACGATTTCGCCGAGGATCGCAAAGGCGAGGTTCGAGTAATGCCACTGCTCGCCGGGACGGAGAACCAGCTCTGCCTCCGCAAAGCCCGCGAGCAGCTCCTCGCGGGTCGGCGGTTGCAACGACTCCCAGATCTCGCCGGGCGGCTCCCGCTGGACACCCGCCAGATGGCTGAGCGCCATTCGCACCGTCGGCCCCCCGGCTGCCTCGGGGACATAGCTGTGCAGCGGAGCGTCGAGCTCGATCGTCCCTTCCTCGACGAGTTGCAGCACGAGGACCGCCGTGAACGTCTTCGTGATCGAGCCGATCCGGTAGACGTCGTCGACGGTGGCGGCGCGCGTCGTGCCGACGTCGGCGACCCCGAGTGCCCTCTCCCACAGGATCTCCCCGTCCCTGAACACGCACGCTGAGACGGACGGCAGCCGCTGCTCCGCTTGCGCAATCGCCAGGAGCCTGTCGAGCTCGCCTCGTAGCGACTCAGGCGACGACATGGGCGATCAGCGTCTCGGGTACCAACTCCAGCGCGCGGTCGATGTCGCCGTCGTCGAGATCGAGGTGCGTGACCGCGCGAATGACGGTGTCGCCGTAGGTGGGCGAGACTCCGACGCCACGCTCACGGAGTTCGGCCAGCACCTCGTCGCGGGAGAGTACGAGTCGTGAGGTGTCGATCTGGACGAAGTTCGTCTCGACCCGGTCGAGGTCCACCGGCAGCCCCGCCGCGTGCCACCCCTCGGCGAGTCGCCGCGCCCGCTCGTGGTCGACTGCGAGCCGGTCGACGTGATGGTCGAGGGCGTAGAGAGCGGCAGCGGCGATCATCCCGGCCTGGCGCATGGCGCCGCCGAAGAGGAACTTCTGACGCCACGCGAGCTCGATCAGCTCGGCCGGCCCGGCGAGCACAGCCCCGAGCGGGCACCCGAGACCCTTCGAGAGACACATCGTGACGGTGTCGACACGCGAGCCGATCTCGGCGGCCGTGACGCCGAGTGCGGTGGCGGCGTTCAGCAGGCGGGCTCCGTCCATGTGCACGCGGACGCCCGCCGTGCGAGCGACCTCTACGACCGCGTCGAGCTCCGCGAGCGGCCAGACGCGGCCGCCCGCGACGTTGTGCGTGTTCTCGATCACGAGCACCGCCGGGCGCTGGTCGACCACGTCCTCCACCGTCGACGTGGCGGCAGCCACCTGGGCCGCGGTGACCCTGCCGCCCGCTCCCGGCAGCCCGACGGTGAGGAGCCCCGCATGCACGGCGGGGCCGCCGAACTCGTAGACGAGGATGTGCGAGTGCTGCTCGGCGATGAGCACGTCCCCGGGACGACCGTGAAGCTTCAACGCGATCTGGTTCGCCATCGTCGCGGTCGGGAGGAACAGCGCCCGCTCCTGGCCGAGGAGGTCGGCGGCCCGTTCCTGCAGCGCATTCACGGTGGGGTCCTCGCGCATCTGCTCGTCGCCGACGACGGCCGCGGCGATGGCGGCCCGCATGCCTGGCGTGGGCCGGGTGACGGTGTCGGAGCGAAGATCGATCACGGTCGCCCATTCTGCACGCGACGCGGCGTGCTGGTACGTTCGAGGGGTGATCGTGATCGGCGTGGACGAGTCGGACGCGGGCAAGGAGGCCCTCCGCTGCGGGCTGCACGAAGCGTCGCTGCGCGGCACCCGCGTGCGGGCCGTGCACGCGTGGATGCCTACCTGGGTCGTGCCGGGCGCGGGGCCGGGCCTCGTCGCACCGATCGAGCTCGATCCCTACTCCGAGTCGGCCGAGGAGTTCCTCCGCGAGGCATGCTCGGCCGTGGCGGGCGAGGCCGCCGATGCGATCGAGCGAGTCGTTGTCGAATCGCCGGCAGGGCCCGCGATCATCGAGAACGCGACCGACGCAGAGCTGATCGTGATCGGGAGCCACGGCCACGGACCGGTGCGATCGCTCGTGCTGGGTTCGGTGAGCAGCTACGTGGTGCAGCACTCGAGCTGCCCGGTGCTGGTCGTCCCCTCGCCCGAGTAGCGACCGCAGCGACCACGCGGCCCCCGGGCGCAGGCGGCCGCGCACGAGGTCGTACCTACACTGGTCGCATGGATCTCGCACTTCTCGAAGCCACCGTCGCCGAACGCGGCGAGCCCGTCTACCGCAGCCGCCAGGTCTGGGAGTGGGCTGCTCGAGGCGTGCCCGGCTACGAGGCGATGACGAACGTGCCGAGCGGGCTGCGTGAGGCGCTCGACGTCAGCGTCCCGTTCTCCACCCTTACCGTCACGGACGAACAGGTCGCGAAGGACGGTACCGTCAAGGCGCTGTTCCGCACGCACGACGGCCACCCGGTCGAGGCCGTGCTGATGCGCTATCGGGACGGTCGCCGCTCGATCTGCGTCTCCTCGCAATCGGGGTGCCCGCTCACCTGCACGTTCTGCGCCACAGGCGCGATGCAGTTCGGGCGCAACCTGACCGCTTCGGAGATCCTCGACCAGGCACTCCACTTCCGGCGGATAGAAGAGATCGACAACTGTGTCTTCATGGGGATGGGCGAGCCGTTCATCAACTTCGACAACGTGATCGCCGCTGCGAGACGCCTGCCCGATCTCGGGATCACCCACCGCCGCACGACGATCTCGACGGTTGGCTGGCTGCCGGGGCTGACGCGGTTCATCGACGAGGTCGAGGAGCCCATCCGGCTGGCGCTCTCGCTCCATGCCGCGAGCCCGGGGTTGCGCTCCCAGCTGATGCCCGTGAACGACCGCTACCCGCTCGCCGACGTTCTCGCCGAGTGCAACCGCTACGTGGCGCTGCGGGGGCGCAAGGTCTACATCGAGTACGTGATGCTGGAGGGCGTCAACGACGCCCCCCGCCATGCCGCCGAGCTCGTCGCGGCCCTCGATCCGAAGGCGTTCAAGGTTAACCTGATTCCCTACAACCCGACGGGGATGTACGGAGGCTCGTCACGGGCGGCCATCGCTGCCTTCAAGCACGTGCTCGACCGGGCGCGGATCCCGGCGACGATCCGCCTCACGCGTGGCCGCGACATCGCCGCCGCCTGCGGGCAGCTCGCCGCGACGCGCTAGCGTCGGCGCACGCCACCACGAGAAGCTCCGTCTCTAGGGACTCGTCTGCTGCTTGCTCGGAGCACGGGGCTCGAGTGGGCTCGGCCGCGTGCGCAGCACCTTCGCCATCCACGCAGGAAGCCACCAGTTCCAGCGGCCGAGGAGCTGCATCGAGGACGGCACGAGCAGCAGTCGGATCAGGGTCGCGTCGATGATGACGCCCGCTGCGAGCCCGATCCCGAACAGCTTGATGTCGAGCCCCGGCCCCGTCGAGAGCGCGAAGAAGGCGAACATCAGCACGCCTGCTCCGCTCGTCACCAGCTTGCCGGTGCGGGCGAGGCCCAGCGAGATCGCCTTGCTCGTGTCGCCCGTCTCGTCGTACGACTCACGGATCCGGGTGATCATGAACACCTCGTAGTCCATCGAGATCCCGTAGAGGAACGCGAAGATCATCAACGGCACCCAGGAGGTCACGACCCCCGTCGCCTGCACGCCCCAGATCGCCTCGCTGCCGTGGCCCTGCTGGAAGATGAAGACGACGACGCCGTACGCGCAGCCGAGCGAGAGCAGGTTCAGAACGACCGCCTTGAGCGGCAGCACGATCGAGCGGAATGCCCTGGTGAGCAGCACGAAGGTGAGCACGATCACGAACAGGAGGACCCACGGGAAGTTCCCGTAGACCGCGTGCACGAAGTCCCGTTCCTCGGGCGCGGCGCCGCCTAGGGTGACGTCGATACCCGGGCCTGCCGCAGCCGCGGCGGCCGGGAGAACGCTCTCCTGCAGGTCCGAGATCACCTTCCTGCTCGCCTTAGAGGAGCCGTCCACCGTCGGGAACGCCTCCACGAGCGCGGTGTCGTCGTTGCGCCAGCCGGGATCCGACGGTGCGGTGACGCCCGCGATGCCCGGAGCATTCCGTACCGCTGTCGCGATGGCCGCGATCTTCTCCGGGTCACTCGTGCCCTCGATCAAGACCTCGTACGGTTTGAAGACGCCCTGCGTCAGCCCTGCGTCGGCCAAGGCCGTGCGACCGGCCTCCGCATCCGACGACGCCGGCTGCCTCGCCGTTTCGGCGTCGCTCGGGTTGAGCTGCGACGCCGGGATCAGGAGAAGTGCGACGACAGCCATCCCGATCAGGAAGACCGTCCGCGGGCGTCGCGCGACGACCCGCGCCCAGCGGATCCAGAACCCGGCCTCGACGTCGTCCGGGGTCATCAGGCGCTTGGGCATCACCCGCAACCGGTTGATGTTGGGCCCGAGCAGGTAGAGCAGGGCCGGCGTCAACGTGATCGACGCCAGCACCGACACGATCGGGATCAGCATTCCGCCGATCCCGATCGAGCGGATGAACGGCAGCGGCAGGATCAGCATGCTGACGAGCCCGATCGCGACCGTCGAGCCCGAGACGATCACGGACCTGCCCGCATGCTGCATCGTCTCGACAAGGGCGTCTTCCGTCGATCTGCCGTTGGCCATCTCCTCGCGGAAGCGGAAGATCATCAACAGGGAGTAGTCGATGGCGATCCCGAGCCCCACGAGGGCGACGAGGAACTGCACCACGATCGAGACGTCGGTGACGTACGTCAGCGCGAAGACGCAGAGGAAGGTGGTCAGGATCGACGAGACGGCCACGAGAAGCGGCATCAGGACGGCGGGGAGCGTGCCGAAGACGAACAGGAGGATCAGCAACGCCCCGGTGCCTCCGAGCAGGGTCTCGATCAGGACGCTCGGACCGGTCTCGCCGCCCTGCGATTCGAAGATCGCGTCCACGCCGGTGAGGTGCGTCGTCACACCCGGTGGTGCGTTGGCCGCGATCGCCGCCCGCGTCTCTTCGATCGGAGGAAAGGACTCGAAACTAGGCACACCCGTCGGGTGGATCTCGGCGAACATCGTCTTGCGGTCCGCCGACACGAACACCGGGTCCTTGGTCTGGAACCACGAGTCGACCCGCGCTCCCTCGTTCTCGGAGACGCCGGCTGCGATCGCCTGCTCGATCCCGGGCCGCTCGCGCACGTCGCCGTCCTCGACGTGGAAGACCGCGACGAGCGGGTACTGCCGGCCGGTGCCGAGCTTCTCGTCCGCGCGCTTGTTCGCCTCGAACGCGCTGTAACCGGGAATCGTGAACTGCTGGAACCAGCGATCTGCGAGCTTGCCTGCGGCCATCGCGCCGGCGAAGGTGAGCACGATCCACAGAGCCACGACGACCCAGCGGCCACGCATCGTTGCTCGCGCGAGAGCTTCCACAGGTGCGGATCCTAGTCGGCCCGTCGCCCTCGCCGACGCAATACCGGTTGGTCGGGCGGCGAGCCCGTCCGGAGTCGGGATCGAATCCGGACGAGGGGTCTTACGCCTCCACCTGAACCGGCTCGTCGAACGCGTGCTTCACGATCGGGACCTTGGCCGCCTTCACCTCGTCGAGTCGCCGGACGGGACGGGCGTGTGGGGCCTCCTTGAGCAGGTCGGGCTCCTCGGCCGCCTCGCGCGCGATCGTCTTCATGACGTCGATGAACGCGTCTAGACGCTCCTTCGGCTCCGTCTCGGTCGGCTCGATCATGAGCGCCTCTGGGACGACGAGCGGGAAGTAGATCGTCGGCGGATGGACCCCGTAGTCCATCAGCCGCTTGGCGACGTCGAGGGCGGTGATGCCGTGATCCTTCTTGAGCCCGCGGGCGGAGACCACGAACTCGTGCATGCAGTGCCTGTCGTACGGCACTTCGTAGTCGTCACGGAGCCCCGCCAGGAGGTAATTGGCGTTCAGCACGGCCGTCTCGGACATCGCCGTCAGATCCGGCCCGTACGCGCGCATGTACGCGTACGAGCGCACGAACACGCCGAACGGCCCGGCGAAGCCCCGTACGCGACCGATCGACTTGGCCCGGTCACGGTCGAGCCTGAACGCGTCCCCCTCGCGCACGACCTGCGGCGAGGGAAGGAACGGCTCGAGGTCGGCGCGCACCGCCACCGGCCCCCCACCCGGGCCGCCGCCCCCGTGCGGCTGCGAGAACGTCTTGTGCAGGTTGTAGTGGACGATGTCGAAGCCCATGTCGCCCGGTCGCGACTTGCCGACGACGGCGTTCAGGTTGGCGCCGTCGTAGTAGAGCAGCGCGCCGCGCGAGTGGAAGATCTCGGCGACCTCGACGATGTCCTCGTCGAACAGGCCGAGGGTCGACGGGTTCGTCAGCATCAGCCCCGCGGTGCGCTCGTCGACCTTGGCGCGCAGGTCGTCGAGGTCGAGATTGCCGCGGTCGGTGGTGGCGACCTTCGCCAGCTTGTAGCCGGCCATGGTCACGCTGGCCGGGTTCGTGCCGTGCGCGGTGTCGGCGGTGATGATCGTGTCCCGCTGCTCGCCCTCGCCCTTGTCTTCGAAATACGCCCGCATCAGCATCAGGCCCGTCAACTCGCCCTGCGAGCCGGCGGCCGGCTGGAGCGTGACCGCGGGGAGCCCGGCGACCTCGGCGAGGATCTCCTGCAGCTCCCACATCAGCTCGAGCGCCCCCTGGGCGCCCTCGTCCTCCTGGTGTGGGTGCAGATTCGCGAAGCCCGGGAGCGCGACGGCCCGCTCGTTGACCCGCGGATTGTGCTTCATCGTGCACGACCCGAGCGGGTAGAAGCCGGTGTCGATCCCGAAGTTACGGTCGGCGAGGTTCGTGAAATGACGCACGATCTCGTTCTCCGCCAGCTCCGGCAGCCGCGGCGGCTCCTTCCGCGCGAGCTCCGCCGGAACCTCGGGCACGGGCAGGCCGTAGCTCGGAACCCGGCCCGCCCGGCGTCCGGGTTGGCTCTTCTCGTAGATGAGCTCCATCAGCCACACACCTCGGCGAGGACGTCTGCGAGCCGGTCGATGTCGGCGGGGGTCCGCTTCTCCGTCAGCGCCACGAGAAGCACGTCATCCATACCCTCGTAGTCGCGTCCGAGCGCGTAGCCGGGGTGGACACCGAGCTCCCTCGCCGCAGCGATCACCTCGCGTGCGGGCCGCGGCGTGCGGAACGCCACCTCCTTGAAGAACGGCCGCTCGAAAGCGGGTGGCAGCGCGATCCGGTCGCGCGCGTGGGCCGCCAGCGACATGCACGTCTCCCCCAGCTCGCGCAATCCCTGCGGGCCGAGCCACGCGAGCGTGACGAGGCCCCCGAGGGCGAGAAGTGTCTGGTTCGTCGTCATATTCGACGTCGCCTTCTCGCGCCGGATGTGCTGCTCGCGCGTCTGCAGCGTCAGCACAAAGCCACGATCGCCGTTGAGATCCGTCGTCTCGCCGACGATCCTCCCGGGCAGGCGGCGAATGAACTCGGTGCGCGAGGCGAGGAAGCCATAGTGGGGGCCGCCGTAGCTCTGCGCGTTGCCGATGCCCTGGCCCTCGCCGATCACGATGTCGCAGCCGTAGTTACCCGGCGCCTCCAGCACCCCGAGCGAGGTCGGGTCGACGTGGGCGACCGCGAGCGCGCCTGCGTCCCGGGCGGCAGCGGCCAGGGCGGGAGCGTCCTCGAGGCAGCCGAAGAAGTTGGGCTGCGGGAAGATCACGGCGGCGGCATTCTCCGCCGCTGCGGCGATCCGCGCGGGGTCGGTGACGCCACCTTCGTGGCCCACCTCGACGACCTCGAGCCGGAATCCCGGCGCGTAGGTCTTGACGACCTCGCGCACCTGCGGGTTGAGCGTCTCGGCGAGCACGATCTTGGTGCGGCCGGTGGCGTGCGTGGCGATGAAGCAGGCGTCGGCGGCGACCGTGAAGCCGTCATAGCCCGAAGCATTCGAGACGTCCATCCCCGTGAGCTCGCAGATCGCGGTCTGGTACTCGAAGATCGCCTGCAGGACTCCCTGGCTCATCTCGGGCTGGTAGGGCGTGTACGCCGTCAGGAACTCGCCGCGTTGGAGGATCGTGTCCACGATCGCCGGCACGTAGTGGTCGTAGATCCCCGCGCCGAGGAACGAGAGCTCCACGCCCGTATGGGCGTTCTTCGCCGCCAACTCCTCCAGGTGGCGCATCAACTCCGCCTCGCTGAGAGCCGCCGGGACGTCGAGCTCCCGCGCGAAGCGGACCTCCTCCGGGATCTGCGCGAACAGGTCGGCGATCGAGGAGACGCCGATTGCCGCGAGCATCTCGTCGCGGTCGCGGTCGGTGAGCGAGAGGTACCCCGCCGTCATTGCTCGGCCACGACCGCCTGATACGCCTCGACGTCGAGCAGGTCGTCGACCTCGCCCGGGTCCGAGAGCCGGATGCGAACGAGCCAGCCGTCGCCATAGGGGTCGCCGTTGATCGACTCGGGCTCTTCCACGGCCTTGTCGTTGATCTCGAGAATCTCACCCGACAGCGGCGCGATCACGTCGGAGACGGCCTTGACGGATTCCACTTCGCCGTACGCCTCGTCCTTGACCGTCTGGCCGCCGACGGCGGGTGCTTCGAAGTGCACGAGCTCGCCGAGGGCGTCCTGGGCCCACCACGTGATCCCGAGCACTGCTTCGTCTCCCTCGATGCGGGCCCAGTCGTGCTCGGGGTGGTACTTCAGCTCGTCGGGGTAGCTCTCTGCTCCTGCCACCTAACTCTCCTCCTTGACGTAGATCGGCTTCTTGACGACGTGCGCGCGCTTCGGCCGGCCACGGATATCGATCACCAGCTCGGTCCCCGGGACCGCGGAGCCCGCGGGAACGTAGCCCATCCCGATCCCCCGGTCGAGCATCGGCGAGTGGGTGCCGGACGTCACCTCGCCGCTCCCCCCGATCGGCATGCCCTGCCGGGGCACTGCCTTCTCGTCCATCTCGAAGGCCACGAGCTTGCGCTCCGGGCCATCGGCCTTGATCCGGCGCAGCTCTGCGACGCCGGTGAACTCCTTGTCGAGCGCGCAGGTCCACCCGAGGCCCGCGGAGATCGCATCCGTGTCGCCGGTGATGTCATTCCCGTGCAACGGATAACACACCTCGAGCCGGAGCGTGTCCCGCGCTCCGAGGCCACAGGGCCTCGCGCCGGCGGCGACGATGCCGTCCCAGAGCGCGCCCGCGTCCTCGGCCGCGCACATCAGCTCCACACCCGACTCGCCCGTGTAGCCGGTGCGGCAGATCATCGCCTCGACGCCTGCCACCTCGCCCATCGCGTGCGTGAACGCCGGCGCCGCCGGCAGGCCGAGAGCGGCGATCGCCGACGGCCCCTGCACGGCGAGCAACGCATAGTCGTCGGAGGCGTCGCGCACCTCAGACCCGCGAATCTCGCGCTCTTTGAGCCACGCGTAGGCGGTCTCGCGGTTGCCGGCGTTGACGACGAGCAACGTGTGGAACGGACCGAGTCGGTACGCGATCAGGTCGTCGACGATTCCGCCCGTGTCGTTCGTGAGAAGGGTGTACTGGGCCTCTCCGTCCGCGAGTCGGGCCAGGTCGTTCGAGAGGAGGCCCTGCAGCAGCTCGAGCTGTTTCGGGCCCTCGATGTGGAACTGGCCCATATGGGAGACGTCGAAGACGCCGCGGTCGTGGCGTACCGCGAGGTGCTCGGGGATCACCCCTTCGTACTGGACGGGCATCTCCCACCCGGCGAAGGGCACCATCCGGGCGCCCAGGGCGACGTGGCGGTCGTACAACGGCGTGCGCCTGAGGACGTCGGAGTCGCTCACGGTTCTCGACTCTACTCTTTGCGGCGCGCCGCGCCCCGGCCATGTCGAAGCTCCGGCGGCAACCGGCCAGAGGCGGCCGGCACGAGGCTCGACCGCGATGCGCCTTCGCGGGTCTCTACGAGCGCCGTGCGCCGACGCTGCTCAGTCTTCGCGCAGGAAGCTCGGGATCTCGATCTCGGCCTCCGATGACCGGGGCTTCTCGAAGCGCCGCTCCGGTGAGCCCGCCGCGACCGCGGCTGCCGGCTCGACGCGGCGCCTGCGAGGCCTGCCGCCGAAGCCCGTCGCGATCACCGTCACCCGCACCTCGTCGCCCATCGACTCGTCGATCACGGCGCCGAAGATCACGTTCGCGTTCGGATCGGCGTGACCGGTCACGACCTCGGCCGCCTCGTTCACCTCGAACAGGCCCGAGGTTCGACCCGCCCGTGATGTTGAGCAGCACGCCGGTGGCGCCGTCGAGCGTCGTCTCGAGCAAGGGTGAGGAAACGGCGGCATTCGCAGCATCGGCGGCACGGGTGTCGCCCCCGGCGGTGCCGATGCCCATCAGCGCCGAGCCGGCGTCGCGCATGATCGTCCGCACGTCGGCGAAGTCGAGATTGACGAGGCCGGGCACGGTGATCAGGTCGGTGATCCCCTGTACGCCCTGGCGCAGGATGTCGTCTGCGATCCCGAACGCCTCGGTCACGGGTGTCCGCTTCTCGACCACCTGCAGCAGCCGGTCGTTCTCGATCACGATCAGCGTGTCGACGCGATCGCGCAGATTCTGGATCCCGAGCTCTGCCTGCTCCGCGCGCCGACGGCCCTCGAAGCCGAACGGCCGCGTCACGACGCCGACCGTCAGCGCCTCGAGCTCACGTCCGAGCTCCGCGACGACGGGCGCCGCGCCGGTACCGGTGCCGCCGCCCTCGCCGGCGGTGACGAAGATCATGTCGGCGCCCTTGAGCGCCTCCTTCAGCTCGTCGCGGGTCTCCTGCGCTGCCGCCAGCCCGACGGCCGGATCGGCCCCGGCTCCGAGGCCACGCGTCGCCTTCGAACCGATGTGGATCTTCACATCGGCGTCGGTCATCAAGAGCGCCTGGGCGTCCGTGTTGACCGCGATGAACTCGACGCCGCTGAGGCCCGCCTCGACCATCCGGTTGACGGCGTTCGTGCCACCCCCGCCCACGCCGACCACCTTGATCACCGCGAGGTAGTTGCCACCTTGTGTGTTCATGAATGTCTCACCTCAACCTGCCTGGACGTGAAGCTCTCATCGAGCTATGGGGTTTGCTCCTACCCGCATTCGGAGCCAGGGTACGGACTCCTTGTCGGCATTGTCAACGGCAACCTCAAGGTACTGTCGAGGGTGCAGGCTCAACCTCTACCTGAGAGTCGAGGGTTCCGGAGACGGGGCGCTCGGGGACGGAGAGGTCGAGGTAGAGCGTCCCCTCGTAGAGTAACGGGATCAGGCGGGCGGCAATGGCCAGCTTGAGCGCCACGTCCTGCTTGTCGCCGAGCCGCACTTCGAGGCCGGAGCGAAGCTTGAGTACGAGCGTGTCCGACGTCGCCGTGACCGACCCCACCCGTCCCGGGAAGCGAGACCCGACGAGAGGCGCGATCGCCGTGACGGCCGTATCCAGGTCGCCTGCGGCGCGCTCGCCCACGTTCAGGGTGACACTACGGTCGACCCAGATCCGCGGCAGGCTCGGCCGGTCGCCGCGGCCGATCGCTCCCATCAGCCGGCCGCTCTCAGCGACGAGAAACGAATCGGCTCCCTGGCGGACGACGCCGACCGGGCGTTCGGGCACGACCACGACCCTCAAAATGTGCGGGAAGGAGCGGTCGAAGCGGGCACTCGCGATCGTCGGTAGCGCCTCGACGGATCGCTCGGCCGCGGCGAGGTCGACCTTGAGCAGGCTGATCCCCCGTGTCGAGGCGAGCACCTGGCGAACGTCCTTGGCGATTCCCGGCGGGGCACCACCCACGGAAACCGTCCGTACGGCGAAGAGGCTCGTGTCGCGCGCACCGATCCAGGCGAGCCCGGCAGCGGCGGCGATCAGCAAGGCGACCCCGAGTGACCGCCACGATGGCACCCACCGCGTCAGTTCGACGCCCGTCCCGGCAAGGCGGCGCGGAGGCGAGACAGCCGCACTCCTACCGCGCGGCGCTGCCTGAGTTCCTCGGTGGACACGTCTCTCGCCGGCCATTGGGCCGCTTTCGCCGCGAAGCGGCCGCCTCCTACAATGCCGTGCCACCGAGTCCGCGGGCCGCGGCCGCGGCCGCGCCCGTCCGGCTGCGCGCTGAGCCTAGCCCAGGGTCAGATCTCCGAGCAGGACGACCTCGTGCTCGAGCTCGGCGCCATATTCCTCCCGGGCGCGGCGCCGTGCCTCCGCCATCAGAGCGAGGCAATCGGCGGTGGTGGCACCGCCGGCGTTCTCGATGAAGTTCGCATGCTTTGGCGAGATCACCGCCCCGCCGACGCGATACCCCTTGAGGCCGCAAAGCTCGAGCATCCTGCCCGCTCCGACATCCCCGGCCGGGTTCTTGAAGACGGAGCCGAACGTCCGCTTCGTCGTCGGCTGGGTCGCCTTGCGGCGGTCGACGAGCTCGCGCACAGAGGCGCGGATCTCGCCGGGGTCACGGGGTGTGAGGGCGTATTCGACCGCCGCCACGACCTGCCCGTGGCGGAGATTCGAGTGCCGGTAGGAGAAGCCGAGCTCGGAAGGGCTGAGCCAGCCGCTGCCGTCCGCGGTCGCGACGAGCGCCCGTTTCAGGATCGCGCTCCAGTCGCTCCCGTACGCGCCCGCGTTCATCCAGACGCCACCGCCCGCCGTGCCCGGAATCGCACACGCGAACTCGAACCCCCCGAGCCCCGCGTCCCGGGCTCGGTGAAGACAGACCGCGTTCGTGGCGCCACCACCGGCCACGAGCAGCGCTCCCGCCGTCCGCGCCTCCGCCAACTCGCCCGTGAGGCGGAGGACGAGCAGATCGACGCCTGCGTCCGCGGCGAGCAGGTTGGAGCCGAGGCCCACGGTCGCAACCGCGAGCCCGAGCTCGCGCGCGGCGTGCAGCGCCTGCTCGAGCTCCACGAGGCTACGGGGCTCGGCGTAGGCGCGGGCCTCTCCGCCGGTGCCGATCGTCGTCAGCCGTGCGAGGGAGACGCCTTCCGCAAACGGAGCGGACGACCCGGTCACTCCGGCAGCCCCGCCACGATCGCCTGGGCGACCTTCCACGGCTCGCCGACGCCGAACGTGATCACGAGATCTCCGGGCCGGGCCCACGCCAGCGCCAGCGTCGCCGCGTCGTCGAGTGAGGGCGCCCAGCCCGCCCGGACTTCCGGCGGCAGGGCCTCGACCACGAGCTTGCCCGACACCCCGTCCCTGGGAGCGTCGCGCGCGCCCGTGATGTCCGTCACGATCGCCGCGTCCGCGAGCCCGAGAGCCCGGCCCAGCTCGACATGCAGCCGTCGGGTTCGCTCGACGACGTGCGGCTGGTACACGGCGATCAGCCTCCCGGAGGTCAACGAGCGCGCCGTCCGCAATGTCACCTCGAGCTCGGTCGGGTTGTGGCCGTAGTCGTCGTAGACGGCTACACCGCCGCGCTCGCCAACCAGTTCGAACCGCCTTCCGACTCCGGTGAAGCCCACGATCGCCGCTTCGGACTCTGCCCGCGGCACGCCGGCGAGCTCGAGCGCCGCGAGCGCCGCGGCCGCGTTCTGGCGATTGTGGTCTCCGGAAATCGCGAGCTCGAGCTCAACCGGGGGTAGCTCCCAGCTACGGACGACCTGGGGCACGGTCGCGAGCCACTGCTCGAAGAACGCGTGCAACTCGGCCTCCGAGACATAGGTCGCGTGATGGTCGAGCTCCACGTTCGTGATCACCGCGATCTCCGGCGTCAGCGCTCCGATCGAGCGGTCCGACTCGTCCCCCTCGACGACGAGCCACCCGCTCCCCACGCCGGCGTTCCCTTCGAGCTGGGGGACGATCCCTCCGATGATCCAGGCGGGGTCACGGCCTGTGGCCTTGAGCACGTACGCGATCATCGCAGCGGTGGTCGTCTTGCCATGCGCGCCCCCGACCACGATCGCGGGCTGGGCGGCAACGAGCTCTGCCAGGAAGTCGGCGCGCCGGATCCCGTCAGCTCGGTCGAGATGCGCCGTGGAGACGATCACCTCCCACCCGGCAGGAGGGACGGGCTCGCCGCCCAGATCGACGTGGATCCCCTCGAGCGCCCCGAGGAAAATCGTGTCGCGCACGTCCCAGCCCCGCACCTCCGCACCGAGGGCACGAGCGATGTTCGCGTAGGCCGACATCCCGGAGCCGCCGATACCGACGAAGAAGAGCCTGCGCCCCTCGAAGGCTTCGCGCCGGAGCACCGGTGGTGTCCCTTCAGCTCCGGGCAAGCGCGATCACCCCGTCCGCGATCCGGTCGGCCGCGTCGACCCGGGCCATCGACAGCATCGCAGCCCGCATCGCAGCGAGACGGGCGGGGTTGGCGAGCAGCTCGGCGACAAGGCCCGGAACCTCCCCGACCCGTGCGTCGGGGACGACGACGGCACCGCCGCCTGCCTCGAAATGGCGTGCGTTGAGTGTCTGGTGATCGGCGGTCGCATGCGGGTAGGGCACCAGGACCGAAGGCGTGCCCGCGGCGGCGAGCTCCCAGACCGTGCCGCCTGCGCGCGAGACAGCGACATCCGCTGCGGCGAGAACGTCCCCGAAGCGGTCGGTGTCGGCCATCAGCATGTAGCCGTGGCGCCGCGCTCTCGCCGAGAGAGCGTCGAAGTCGCGCTCGCCCGAGACGTGCAAGACGGACGGCCCTGCGTCCCCCCACGCGTCGATCGCCATGTCGTTGAGTGACGTCGCACCCGCGAGCGCCCCGAAGACGGCGACGACGGGCTCGTCTGCACCAATCCCGAACCGGGCTCGGGCCTCCTCACGCGACGAGCCGAGATGCGCCGGCGGGATCGGCCTCCCCACGACTTCGACCTTCGGGCCCCCACGCCCGGGGATCTCGTAGGCGAAGAACAGCTTGGCCGCGAACGGCGCGGCCAGCCGATTGGCCAGACCCAGGTGGGCGTCGGCCTCTGTCAGCGCTGCGGGGATCCGGCTCAGGCGCGCCGCGAGGATCATCGGCCCCGCCACGTAACCGCCGCCGCCGAGGACCACGTCCGGGCGTCGCCGGCGCAGGATCGCGCGGCACGCGAACGGTGCTCTGGCCGCTCGCCACAGTGCCCTCAGGAGCGCGAGCGAGGGCTTCCGTGGGAAGCCGCCGATCGCGAACGTATCGAGCTCGAACCCCGCCTCAGGAACCAGCCGCGACTCGACGCGGTCGGGACTGCCGGCGAACGTCACGGTCGCTCCGCGGCTGCGCAGCGCTTCGCCGACTGCGAGAGCGGGCCTGATGTGACCGGCGGTTCCTCCCGCTGCGATCACGACTACGAGCTTGGACGACGCGGTCATTCACGGCGATGTTAAGGAGAACGCCGACTCCAGCGAGCAGAACGATCAGCGACGAGCCTCCATACGAGACGAAGGGCAACGGAATCCCGGTCAGCGGCGCGATCCCGAGCACGGCGAAAAGGTTGACCGCAGCCTGTCCACAGACGAGCGTCGTGATCCCCGCCGCGAGCCGCTTGCCGAACGGGTCACGGCACCGCAGCGCGATCCTGAACCCGGCCCACGCGAAGACGGCGAACGCCGTGATCACGATGGTCGAGCCGATCAGGCCGAGCTCCTCGCCGACGATCGCGAAGATCATGTCGGTGTGCGCCTCGGGGAGGTAGAAGATCTTCGAGATTCCCTGGCCGAGCCCCTCGCCCGTGATCCCGCCCGAGCCCATCCCGATGATCGCCTGCACGGTCTGGAACCCTGCCCCCTGCGGGTCCTGCCACGGGTCGATGAAGCTGAGGAACCGCGCGCGCCGGTACGGCTCCACGTAGATCGCCGCCGCGCCGAGCGCGACTGCAAACGAGCCGGCCAGCGCGAGCAGGCGCAAGGGCACCTCGGAGACGAGCAAGATCCCGGCGACCATGATGCACAGCGTGATGGTCGTGCCCAGATCGGGCTCGAGCAGGATGAGCAGCGCGAAGATGCCAACCACGATCCCGAGCGGCTTCATCAGCTCGCCCACCGTCCTCGGAGTCGGTCGCCTGGCGAGCAGTGCGCACGACCAGATGCAGACCGCGATCTTCGCCAGCTCCGACGGCTGCACGCTGATCGGGCCGACGAGGAACCATCGGTGCGCGCCGTTGATCGACGGCGCCGCGACGAGCACCATCACGCACAGGACCAGGGAGCCGATGAGCAGCATCGGCGCCAGCAGCCGGAGCCGGTGATAGTCGAAGCGGGACGCGACGCCGAGCAGCAGAAGGCCGACGAGGGCGTAGGCACCCTGCTTGACGAGGAACGTCATCGGGTCGCCCGCGCCGAGGGCGGCGGAGGCCGAGGTAGCGCTGAACACCATCACCAGCCCGAACGCAACGAGCCCGAGCGTGACGAGAATGAGGAGGCGTTGTTCGAGCTGGCCCGCTGAGGCGTGCTTCACCCTTGGAGCTTCTGCACCAGCTTCCCGAACTCCTCCCCACGATGCTCATAGCTCGTGAACTGGTCGAAGCTGGCGCAGGCCGGGGAGAGCAGTACGACGTCTCCCTCGCGGGCCTCCGCGGCAGCCGCTCCGACGGCGGCGGCGAGGTCGCGGCAGCGCTCGAAAGCGATGCCGGCATGCTCGAGGGCGGCTGCGATCTCCGCTGCGGCTTCGCCGATCACGTAGGCGCGATCGGCAGCCGCGAGGGCCGCCGCGAGCGGTTCGTAGGGCTCGTCCTTGCCCCGGCCACCGAGGATCACGAGTCTGCGCCGATCGGGGAACGACGCGAGCGCCCGCAGCGCCGCGGCGACGTTCGTCGCCTTCGAGTCGTTCACGTACCGCACACCGGCGATGGTCGCCAGCTCCTCGATCCGGTGCTCGACGCCCGGGAAGGTGCGGAGAGCTGTCGCTATCGCCTCGTCACCGAGACCGGCAGCCCGCGCGGCGGCGACCGCTGCCGCGGCGTTCTCGCGGTTGTGCGCGCCGGGAAGCAACGGCTCCGCGGGGAGCGGGTCGTCGCCCGTGAACTCGAGCCGGCGCGCGAAACCCGGGATCGAGCCGAAGCCTGCAGGCAGGACCGCCACGTCGTCGGGCGTCTGGTTTCTCGAAGATGCGGAACTTGGCGTCCCGGTAGGCCTCGAACGAGCCGTGCCGGTCGACGTGATCCGGCTCCAGGTTGAGCAGGACCGCGATCCGCGGTCGCAGCGTGTCGACGTCCTCGAGCTGGAAGGACGACAACTCGCACACGACCCAGGCATCCTGGTCGACGACGTCGACGAGGCTGGTCAGCGGCCGGCCGATGTTCCCCGCCACCTCGGCCGGCACGCCCGCCGCCACGAACATCGCGCCGAGCAGCGCGGTCGTGGTCGTCTTCCCGTTGGTACCGGTGACTCCGATCACCCGGTTCCCGAGCAGGCGAGCTCCAAGCTCGATCTCCGACACGACTTCGATCCCTCGGGCGCGGGCTGCCGCGACCGGCGGAGCCTTCGACGGAACGCCGGGGCTCTTGACCAGGAGGTCGACTCCGTCGAGGAGCGCGTCGTCCCAGGCGCCCAGACGAGTCTCCGCGTCGATCCCGGCCGTGTCCAGGGATGCGTCGGCGTCATATCCCACCACGAGCGTGCCGCGAGCCCGCAGGGCCGTGCTCGCAGCGCGTCCCGATCGTGCCAGGCCGACGACGAGCGCGCGCGCGGGCGGAGAGATCATGCGCGGAAGCCTACGTGCCCACCCGGCAGGCTCAGGCCCGCTGAGCGATCACGATGCCTCCCACGATCAGCGCGCTGCCGATCGCGAGCGGCGTCGTCACGTGCTCCCCGAGGACGAGGGCTGCGAGCACGAAGCCTGAGATCGGTTGCAGGAACTGCAGGGTGGCGATGTTGCCGATCCCGCCGCGGTCGAGCGCCCAGTACCAGCCGATGTAGCCGAGGATCGAGGTCACGACGGCGAGGAAGAGCACCGAGCCCCAGGCCTTCGCCCCTGCCTCCGGGATCCCGTCCCGCGCGAGCAGGGAGATCGTCAGGGGTGCCACCACGACGGTGCCGAGCACGACCCCCCAGAACGTCGTGGCGCGGCTCGAGAGCCCACGCGGCGGCAGCATCGCGCCGGCGACGTACCCGGCCGAGACGCAGAGCGCCGCCGCCAGCACGAGCAGGTCGCCTGCAAGCGTCGCGTGGGACGCCGATGCGCCGCGCCCCGTGATCAGCACCACCTCGCCGACGAGGGCGAACGCGCAGCCGACGAGCCATGCCCGTCGAGGGGCCCGCCTGAAGACCGCTGCCGCGTAGGCGCCGGTGAAGATCGGCAGGGCTGCGAGGATCATCACCCCGTGGAGCGCTGACGTCCGCTGCTGGCCAACCGTGTAGATGATCGGGAAGAGCACGAACCCCGCCGCGGCGGAGACGCCGAGCAGGATCCGGGGCCGGCCGGAGGATCGGAAGGCCCTGGCGAAGGCCGGCCAGCAGCGGGATCGCGACGAGACCGGCCAGCACGGTGCGCAGGCAGGCGACGACGAGGGGCTCGAAGTCGTCGAGGGCGATCCGGGTCACGATCGGCGTCGCGCCCCATACGACCATGACCCCGATCGCCACCACGATGGGCACGAGGGCCCTGCGCGCGGTCTGGGGATCCGGCACTACAGCTTGAAGCTGAGGTAGTAGCGGTAGAAGAGGGCGAACCCGATCGAGCAGAAGATCGCGCCGACGATCCAGAACCGGACCATGATCTTGGTCTCCGACCAGGCCTTCATCTCGAAATGGTGGTGGATCGGTGCCATCAGGAAGACGCGTTTCCCCGTCCGCTTGAAGCTCGCCACCTGGATCATCACCGAGAGCGCCTCGATCAGGTAGATGCCGCCGATGAACACGAGCAGAACCTCTGTCTGAGTCATCACCGCGAGCCCGGCGAGGGCCCCGCCGAGCGCCATCGAGCCCGTGTCGCCCATGAACACCTCGGCCGGGAACGCGTTGAACCAGAGGAACCCGATCACCCCGCCCGTGAGGGCGGCGGCGAAGAGCGCCACGTCGAGGAAATTGGGGCTGCGGTCGCCGACGGGACCCGAGCGGATCCACGAGATCACCGCGATCGCGAGGAAGGTGAGGAGCGAGATGATCGCCCGTGCCGGCGGCGAGGCCGTCGAGGCCGTCGGTCAGGTTGACCCCGTTCGCGGTGCCCGCGATCACGAGGAAGAGGAAGGGGTAGTAGGCCCAGCTGAGCTCCACGTCGATCCCGACGACCGGGACGTAGACCTCGGTGTCGAGGTAGCCGACGTGGGACACGACCCAGCCGACGCCGATCGTGATCAAGACGAGACCGAGCATCTTCCAGCGGCCCGGGAGCCCGAGGGAGCGGCGCTTTCGAACGCTCAGGTAGTCGTCGAAGAACCCGATCAGGCCGCACCCGAGGGTGACGAAGAGAAGAGCCAGTCCCGGCAGCGTGTAGCGGGAGAGCAGCAGGAACGGCACCACCGCGGTCGCCAGGATCAGCAGGCCTCCCATCGTCGGCGTCCCCTGCTTGACGATGTGCCGCGCCGGGCCTTCTTCGCGGATCTGCTGGCCGACGCCGGAGCGGCGGAGCCAGTCGATGAACGCGGGGCCGATCACGATGGCGAGCACCATCGCGATCAGGCCGGCAATCAGGACTCTGACCATGCCCTTGCCCGTTTCTCGATCGAGGCCGGGATGCCTTCGAGCCCGACCGCACGCGACGCCTTGACAAGAATCGCGTCGCCCGGCAGCAACAAGTCCGAGACGCTCTCGAACGACGCCGCGTCCGCAATCCAGTGCCGTGCCGGCGGCCCCCCGCGGAGATACGACCGAGCCCCCTCACCGACCGCGACGACGAGCTCGATCCCGAGCTCGTCCAGGAGGGTGGCCGTCTCCTCGTGGTAGCGCTGCGCCTCCGTCCCGAGCTCGGCCATCTCGCCGAGGATGGCGACGCGTCGCCGGGAGCCGGCGCGAGCGGAGAGCTCGAGCAGGGAGGCCCGCATCGAGGTCGGATTCGCGTTGTACGCGTCGTTGACGACGATGCCACCTCCGGGCAGCGGCAGCTCCTCTCCCCGCCAGCGAGAGAGCCGGATCGTGTCGGCGCCGGCCTGCGCGTGGTCGAGCGGCAGCCCGAGGGCCTCGTAGGCGACGAGCGCGGCGAGCGTGTTCTCGGCCATGTGCCGGGCCGTGAACGGCAGCGTCAGGGTGAGCTGGCCCGAGTCGAGCGAGAACGTCCAGACGCGGCCCTCACCTGCCACCGCCGCCCGGTCGAAGCGCAGGATCTCGATGTCCTGGCGCAGGAGATGCGGTGCGAGCTCGGCGGCATCGGTAGGGACGACGGCGGTTCCCCCGGGCGGCAGAGAGGCGATCGCCTCGGCATTCGCCTCGGCGACGCGCTCGACCGTGCCCACGAGCTCGAGGTGCTCTGGCCCGATCGAGGTCACGACGGCAACGTCGGGACGGGCGATCTCGCAGAGCGCGCGGATCTGACCGAGCCCGCGCATCCCCATCTCGGTCACGAGCACCTCCGTCTCGGGCTCGAGCCTGCAGACCGTCAGCGGCAGGCCGATCTCGTTGTTCTGGCTCGCTTCCGCCCACACGGTGGGGACTGCGGCGGCGCAGAGCGCCGCCAACACGTCCTTGGTGGAGGTCTTGCCCGTCGAGCCGACGACCGCGACCACGCGGGCATCGCTCTTCGCGCGCACCAGAGACGCGAGGGCTGCGAGCGCGGCCTCCTGGTCGTCGGGGACGAGCGTTGCCGCCCCCTTCGCCGCTGCCTCGTCGACGTACGCGACGCCCGTGTTGAGGGCGACGAACAGGTCGCCGGGGCCAACCGTGCGGGAGTCGGCCTTGATCCCGGTGAGCGGGCCGGGCGGATGCTCCGGCGAGGCGCGAGCGTCCCGAGCGCGAGCTCCTCGACCTCTTCCCAGGCGATCGGGATCATGACTCTCCTCTCGGGCGGAGGGCCAGGTCTCGCGCACCCCCGGCCGGCCGCCCCGAGTGCCCCGTTCTCCGGCACGCCTGGCACCGATGCGCGCCGCCGTCAAGGGTGAATCCTGCCTCGTGGAGCGCTTCGCGCGCGACGGCGCGATCGTCGAAGGGCTCGACCACCCCGGCCGTCTCCTGGCCCTGCTCGTGACCCTTGCCGGCGATCACGACGACATCCCCCGGCCCGGCCGCGGCTACCGCGCTGCGGATGGCGGTGCGCCTGTCGGGGTCGATCTCGACCCCCGTGCCCGCTCCCTGGAGCACGTCCTGGATGATCGCGAGCGGTTCCTCACTCCTGGGATTGTCGGACGTCACGATCACGCGATCGGCCCGCTGTACCGCGACCGCTCCCATGACCGGCCGCTTGCCGCGGTCGCGGTCCCCGCCGGCGCCGAAGACGCAGATCAGCCGGCCTTCCCCGAGCTCACGCGCCGCCTGGAGCACGACGTCGAGCGAGTCCGGCGTGTGGGCGTAGTCGACGATCACGCCGAACGGCTGGCCCTCGTCCACCGCCTCGAAGCGCCCCGGCACGCCGCTCAGCGAGCGAACTCCCTCGGCGATCTCGTCGTCGTCGACGTCGAGCAGGATCGCGGCGGCGATCGCGCCGAGCACGTTCTCCACGTTGAAGCGCCCTCGGAGCGGTGTCTCGATCTCGATCCCCGCGGCCCGGAAGCGGCTTCCGCTCGTCCCCAACACGAGTTCCTCGGGCCGGACTTCGGCCGCATCGGTGAGCCCGAAGGTGACGAGCGGGGCGCGACGCCCCTCCGCGAGCTCGACGGCGAGGCGCCTGCCGTGCTCGTCGCCGATGTTGACCGCGGCCGGTGGCGGCTGCGCGCCGACGAAGAGGCGGCGTTTCGACTGGTAGTACTCCTCCATCGTCCCGTGCAGATCGAGATGATCCTGCGAGAGGTTCGTGAAGACGAGCGCGTCGAACCGCACCCGGTCGAGGCGGTGGAGTGTCGAGCCGTGCGATGACGCCTCGACAGCGACGCTGCGGTCGCCTGCAGCGAGCATCTCGCGGAAGAGGCGCTGGAGGTCGATCGCCTCGGGTGTCGTGTGCGGCGCCGGTAGCCGCTTCCCACCGACCATCCACTCGACCGTGCCGACGAGACCGGGCGCCCGCCCTGCCGCGGCCAGAATCGAACGGAGGAGGAAGGTCGTGGTCGACTTGCCGTTCGTGCCGGTCACCCCGGCGACGTCGAGCTCTCTGGTCGGCTCACCGAAGAACGCATCGGCCGCGACGGCCATCGACATCCGCGCGTCATCGACCAGCAACTGCGGCACGTCGAGCTCGAGCGGACGCTCGACGACGAGCGCTGCCGCACCGGCGGCGACGGCCCGCTCCGCGAAGTCGTGCCCGTCGAAGCGCGAGCCGGGGACGCAGAAGAACAGTGCACCGGCGGATACCCGCTCGACGTCGTAGACCAGGTCGGAGATCTCGATCGCTCCGCCGGCGCGGCTCGCGCTCGCTGCGAGCACCCTCGTGAGATCGTCGAGGTCCACGGAGCATCATTCTAGGCAGCGATGCCGTCGAGCCTCCCGCCGGTGCCGCTCGCGCGGGGTCGCGGCTACTGGTTGGAAGACGCGGACATGGCGATGGTCGCCGGCGAGGCCTTCGTCTCGGGCGCGTCCGGGGGCACCTCCAGGTACTGGAGGTCGAAGCGCGCGATGTCACGGAAGGCCGGTGCGGCAACCGAGCCGCCGTAGATGTCACCGTGCGGCTCGTCGATCATGACCAGGATCGCCAGGCGTGGATTCTTCGCCGGCACCAAGCCCACGAATGAGGCGACGTACTTGCGCACGTAGACGCCGTTCTCTGCCTTCTGGGCGGTGCCGGTCTTGCCCGCGACCGTGTACCCCGGGATTGCAGCCTGGGCGCCGGTGCCCTCGAGCACGACGTCGCGGAACATGGACATCATGCGCTCGGCGGTGTGGCTCGACACGACACGCTTGCCGCGCTCGCCCCCGACGCGACGGTGGCCGATCTTCTCGACCAGGTGGGGCGTGACACGGACGCCGCGATTGCCGATCGTCGCGTACGCGGACACCATCTGCAGCGGGGTGACGGCGATTCCCTGACCGATCGGCACCGTTCCGATCGTGGAGCCCGACCACTGTTCGAGCGGCAGCACCAGCCCCTGGCTCTCGCCCGGGTAGTCGACCCCGGTGGGGCGACCGAACCCGAAGCGGTCGATCCAGCTGGCGAGCTCGCCTCTTCCCAGCTTCTGGGCAACGGTGATCGTGCCGACGTTCGACGACTGCGAGAGGATCCGCTTGACGTTCATCACCTCGGTACCGCGCGTGTGCGCCTCGTGGATCACGCGGTCGGCGACCTGAATCGTGGGAGCCAGAGTGAACGTCGACGTCGGTGCGACGACGTTGTCCTCGAGCGCACCCGCGATCGTCACGATCTTGAACGTCGACCCGGGCTCGTACGCGTCCGTGACGGCGCGGTTCCGTCGCGCGTCGGGCGTTGCCTTCGAGAAGGCGTTCGCGTCGAAAGTCGGGGAGTTCGCCATGGCCAGGATCGCGCCCGTGCCGGGATCCATCACGATGGCGGCGCCGCCCCGCGCTCCGTACTGGCGCACGGTTCGGTTCAGGACCTGCTCTGCATTGGACTGGATCTGGTGGTCGATCGTCAGCGTCACGTCGCTGCCGGGTCGCTCGGGCCGCGACGTGATCACGTCGATCGGCCGGCCGAACGGGTCCTTGACGATGGTCTCGAACCCGGGCCGGCCGGCGAGCGTCTTGTCGAGAGACCGCTCGAGCCCGTCGAGACCGTGGTTGTCGGTGCCTGCAAAGCCGAGCACATGGGCTGCGACCGTCCCCTGCGGGTAGGTGCGCAACTCCTCGGGGTAAAAGCCGAGGCCGACGATCTCCTGCTTGCTGAGCGCTGCAGCCTTCGTCGGGTCCGCCTTGCGCGCGATGTAGACGAACCCCTTCGACCGGTCCTTCAGGATCGGATAGAGCGCATCCGCTTCGACCCCGAGGGTCTTTGCCGCCACGAGAGCTGCCCTCTGGGCGTCGGCGACGTTGCGGGGGTCGGCGTAGATCGTCGTCGCCTGCTCGCCGATCGCGAGCGGCTCGCCGGTGCGATCGTAGATCGTGCCGCGGCCCGCCGGCACTTCGATCGTCTCCCGGTGCTGCGTGATCGCCATCTTCGAGAGGCGGTCGTGCTGGGCGCCCTGCACCCAGGCGGCGCGCCCGAGCGCCACGACGAAGAGGAAGGCGAAGCCGACGAGAAGGAGGCGAATTCGGTGATTCGCGCGCCGGGTCGTCACTTGCCAGCGAGCCTGACGTAGGTCGTCGTCAGGGGATCGGCCGACTGCAGGCCGAGCCTGGCCCGTGCGATCTGCTCGATCCGGACGTTCGTGGAAGCGCTCGACAGCTGCGAGCGCAGCAGTGCGTTGTCGGCCGTCAGCTGAGCCCGCTCGCTGCCAAGGCTGTCGAACTGCATGTTGAGCTGGAGCACGACCACGTTGACCGCGACGATGCCGGCGAGGAGCGCCCCGACGACCACGATCCAGACGATGCCACCGGCGAACGGCGCGCGTCTACGCGATTTCTGCTTGGCCGCTCGCCTCCTGCCACGGGCGACCGTCCCCTCCGCGATCGTCGACACTAGGCCTTGACCGCCGCTCGCAGTCGTGACGACGCAGCGCGCGGGTTCCGGCCGAGCTCGAGCGTCGACGGCCGCACGGGCTTGCGCGTCAACAGCCGGAGCTCGGGCTCCTTGCCGCAGACGCAGATCGGGAAGTCCGGTGGGCACGTGCACCCCTTCGACCGGGCAACCATGAACTGCTTGACGATGCGGTCTTCGAGCGAATGGAAGCTGATCACGGCAAGCCGGCCGCCGGGCCGCAACATCGCGAGCGCCGCCGGGAGGGCGGCCTCGAGCTGCGCGAGCTCGTCGTTGACCGCGATCCGGAGCGCCTGGAAGACCCGCTTGGCCGGGTGTCCTTCCCCGAAGCGCGCGGGTGTCGGGATCGCCATCTTGACCACGTCGACGAGGTCAGCGGTGCGGAAGAATGCGCGCTCGGCGCGCCTGCGCACGATCGCCTTCGCGATCGGCCCCGCGTAGCGTTCCTCACCGAAGCGGCGGAAGATCGTCGCCAGTTCGCGCTCGTCCCACGTGTTGACGATGGTCGCGGCGGTCGTCTCGCCTTTCGTGTCCATGCGCATGTCGAGCGGAGCGTCGGTCGCGTACGAGAAGCCGCGCTCGGGACGGTCGATCTGCATCGACGACACGCCGACGTCGAGCAGGATCGCGTCGGCCCGGATCTCGTTCGCCGCCAACTGGCTGAGCACGATCGCGAAGTCGCCCCGGAGGAACCGAACGTCGACACCCGCGGAAGCCTTGAAGCGGTCGAACTGCGATTTCACGGTCGGGTCGCGATCGATCGCGACGAGCTTCCCGCTGCCCTGGAGATCCTGAGCGAGCAGTCGCGCGTGGCCTCCCGCGCCGAAGGTCGCGTCGACGACCGTCTCGCCGGGTTGCACGGCGAGAAGGCGGCGCACCTCGTCCGCGAGGACGGGGGTGTGATCAGCTGCGCTGTCCGGCAAGACGTTGGGCTGCATTGTCCGCGCTCCCTTCGATGCCTTCCAGGCGCTCCGCCCAGACGGAGCGATCCCAGATCTCGAGGTGGTCGTTGTTGCCGACGACCGTCACGTCCTTGTCCAGGCTCGCGTGCCGGAGCAGCGGCGCCGGCAGGTGGACGCGGCCCTGCTTGTCCGGAACGTCCTCGGACGCACCGCCGAAGAAGTGGCGCTGCAACAGCCGCGTGTCCGGGAGCAGCGGGTCGAGCGCACCGATGCGCGCAACGACCTTCACCTCCCACGTCTCCCGGGGATAGACGTCGATGCTGCCATCGAGGCCCTTGGAGAGAAAGACGCCGTCTTCGAGCGCAGCCCGGAACCGAGCCGGCAGCGTGAGCCGATTCTTGTCGTCGATCGCGTGCTCGTATTCGCCGAAGAACATGAACGGGACTCCCGGGTCGACCCCACGATGCCCCACTTTATACCACTATCCCCCACTTTGCAACCCATCCCTCCCACTTCCGTGCAGGCGGCAAGGTTCGAAGGCCGTGACTGCGCGCTTCGGCGCCTCTCTCCGCGGGCTCGGCGCGAGCTCGCGGTCAGCGGCGAGAGGGCGAACCGGTGACCGCACCCCCTTTGCTCGGTCAAAGCGGCCTGCGTACGATGGAGCCCGAATGGCTGTCACGATTGCCGTCGAGAGCCCGCTCCAGGACGACGTGCGCGACCTGATCGCGGCGCTCAACTCCTTCCTCCTGTCGCTGACCCCCGCCGAGTTCTGCTCTCACCTGACCGTCGAGCAGATGGCCGACGCCGACACGACCGTGTTCATCGCCCGCAGCGATGGACGGGCGGTCGCCTGTGGCGCCCTCCGTCGACACGGCGGCGTCGGCGAGGTGAAGCGCATGTACACCGTCGTCGAGCAGCAGGGGCAGGGCATCGGCGGCCGCATCCTCGAGGAGATCGAGGCCCTCGCCCGGGAGGAGGGACTGCACCGGCTGGTCCTCGAGACGGGTCACCTCCACGACGCCGCGTACCGCGTTTACGAGCGCGGCGGCTTCAGCCGTTGCGGGCCCGTGCTGCACTACCCGGACACCGGGTACTCGGTGTTCTACGAGAAGCTCCTGGCGGACTGAGCTCGCTCAGAGCTCGACCGGCTGTGGCGCCACGCCACGGCCGGTGAGGGCGGCGGCGCCGCAGCGCGCGGCGAACGCGACGGCGTCGGGTGCGTCGAGCTCGGCGCCCAGCGCGAACGTGAGCCCGGCCATGAACGAGTCGCCGCAGCCATACGTGTCCTCGCGCGGGCCGGGCAGGGCCGCCGCCGTGAACGGCCCACCCGGCTGCATCCAACCGCCGAGCGCGCCCGAGGTCGTGACGACGAGCGCGGGCTCGGGATCGAGGTCGCCGGCGTGATAGCGCTCTGCCTCGTCCTCGCCGCTCCCGATCAGCGCCTCGAGCTGCACCGCCCCCCGTCGGAGGGTCGGCAGGTCCCGTGCCGTCGCGGTGAGCACGGGCGCGCGTCTCGCGCTGCGGAGCGCGTCGACGTCGCCGGCGATGAAGAGCACAGCATCCATCGCCGCGAGCTCGTGCCAGGGGAGACGGTCGTCGTTGCCGGACGGCCGGAGCTTCGGCCCGACCGTCGTGATCGTGCGCTCACCGGCCTCGTCGACGTGCGTGAAGGCCCAGCGCTGTGGCAGGCGCGCGGTGACCGCGTGCACGTGCACTCCTCGCTCCTCGAGCTCGGCGCGGCAGCGTTGCCCGAGGTCGTCGTCGCCCACGGTCGTGAAGAGATGCGCCTCGTCGGCGAGCAGCGCCAGCTGGATCGCCGCGACACCTCCCCCACCCCCGGCCTGCTCCCAGTCCTCGGTCGAGTGCGCGATCTCCCCCGCCGCGGGCTGATGGTCGACCCGAGCGAATCGGATCCACTCGACATGACCGACGACAGCGACTCGCATGCAGGGAGTGTCCCAGATGCCGGCAGACGGCCGCCGGGCCAAGAGGCGACGCCCGGCTCGCCTCGATCGCCCGCCATCCGCTTGCGGCACATCCCGGCCAGACCTCACGCGCCCGGCCTCACATCCGTTTCAGGAGATGATGGGCAACGTGATCCCGCCGTTCGAGACGTTCTACGCCGAGCACCGCTCGGAGGTCCTCCGCCTGCTGCGTCGCAAGGTCGGCCGCGAGCGGGCCGACGACGCGTTTCAGGAGACGTTTCTGCGGGCGCTCCGAGCGTACGACAGGCTCGACCATGCCGAGCACCTTCGCGCCTGGGTGCTGACGATCGCCGCCCGCGTCGCGATCGACGTGCACCGGCGGGCGAAGCCGGCCGACGAGCTGCCCGAGCTGCGGCACGAGGATGCCCGGCCCGCCTACGAGGATCTCGGCGAGCTGACCGACAGGCTGCCGCCCAAGGAGCGGGCCGCCGTCGTGCTCCGCTACGGCTACGACCTCACCTACGACCAGATCGCGGCCATGATCGCATCGAGCCCGGCGGCTGCGCGTCAGGCCGCATCCACCGGCGTGCGCCGGCTACGAAGGGAGACAGGGGCATGAGCATTCCGACCGCCCTCGACAACCGCTTCCGCGAGGCGGCCGCCCGCAGCGGCCTGCTCGACGCCGCCTTCGATCTCGTGGAGAGCCCGCTCGGGCCGTTGCTCGTCGCGGCGGGGGGACGCGGCGTCCTCGGGATCTCGTTCGATCCCGACCCCGACCGGCACCTGGAGTGGATCTCCCGGCTCGCGGGACGGAGCGTGCTGCGGGCACCGCGCCTCGTCGACCCTGTCCGGCGCGAGCTCGACGAGTACTTCGAGGGGCGACGCCAGGCGTTCGACCTTCCGCTCGACCTCCGCGGGCTGACGCCGTTCACCGCCCGCGTCCTCCACGAGCTCGCGAAGATCCCGTTCGGGGAGACGGCGACGTACGCCGAGCTCGCCGCTCGGGCCGGGAGCCCGAAGGCAGCGCGAGCGGTCGGGATGACGATGAACCGCAACCGGATCCCGATCGTGCTCCCGTGCCACCGGGTCATCGGGGCGAGCGGCAGCCTGGTGGGCTACGCGGGCGGGCTGGAGCGGAAGATCGCCTTGCTCACCCTCGAGGGCGTGCTCCTCTGACGGTGGTCGTGGAGGAACGCCGTGGCCAGCAGGGCGGCCAGGAACGCCAGCGCTGCGATCGAGACCACGACCCCGTGAAAGGCATCGACCCCTGCGTCCCGCACTGCTCCGACGGCTGACGGCTCGAAGGGCGTACTACCGGTTCCTCCCCGGCGAATGAAGAGGGCGCCCGCCAGTGCTCCGATCCCCGCGACCGAGAGGATCCCGCCGATCCGAGCCACCGTCTGGTTGAGGCCGGCCGCCACCCCTGCCAGGTCTTCCGGTGCGGGTGAGAGCGCGGCGGCGGTGATCGGCGCCACGACGGCCGGCAACCCGAGAGCGAAGAGCGCGATCGCCGCCACACCCCAGGTCCATGCATCGGCCCGCGTCGTGACGGGAAGCAGGAGCAGCATCGCGACGCCGATCGTGGCCGCACCGGCGGCGATCGGCACGCGTGGGCCGTTGCGATCCGCGTAGCGGCCACAACGGGCCGCGAGCAGGATCAGGCCGATGCTCGGCGGCACGAACACGAGCCCGGCCAGCACGGCCGAGAAGCCGAGGAACTGCAAATAGACGGGCAGGAAGAGCAGGTGCGCCCCCAGGGCCGCGTAGAGCACGAGCGTGACCACGTTCGCGCTCACGAGGCCGGGCACCCGCAGCAGAGAGGGCGGAACGACGGGATCGGACGCGCGGAAGGTCCACGCGGCGAACGCTACGAGCGCCACGACGCCGAGGACGAGAAACGGCAGCACGTGCGCGAAGCCGCGGTCGCGCACCTCGACGATCGCGTAACTGAGCCCGAGCAGGGAGATCGCGATCAGGCCCGACCCGATCGGGTCCAGCGTGGCGCGACCGCGTGTCCGCTCGACCCCTCCCCGTCCGGCCACGGCCAGCGCGATCGTGACGGCGGAGAGCGGCACGTTGATCAGGAAGACCCAGCGCCAGGAGACGGTCTCGACGATCAGCCCCCCGAGCGGGGGGCCGCCGATCGTGGCAACGCTCGTCAAGGACGTCCACAGTCCTATCGCCCGGCCGGCCTCCCCGGCCCAGGTGACCCGCAGCAGGGCGAGACTGGTCGTCGTCAGCACCGCGCCGCCGACGCCCTGGAGCGCGCGGCCGGCGATCAGGACGCCCTCGCCGGGGGCGAGTGCCGTCAACAGAGACGCGGCCGCGAAAAAGACGACGCCCACGATGAACGTCCGTCGTAGCCCCACGCGATCCCCGATCGCTCCGCCGACGAGGTAGAACGTCGACAGCGAGAGCGCGTACGAGAGATAGACCCACTGCTGACCGGAAAGGCCGAGGTCGAGGTCCTCCTCCATCCGCGGCAGGGCCACGATCACGACCGTCGTGTCGAGGAACGCGAGCGCCGAGCCGAGCGCCGTCGCGAACAGGGTCAGGAGCTTCACGCGGCGATCGGTGCCCACCCGCGCACGCTAGCCGCTCGCCCGTGCGGGACGCACACTCCCTCGTCGCCCTGGAGCTCGAGCGCGTGTGCAAGCCGGGAGGGCGGGTCGGCCTGGCGCAAGGGAGAGCAGCTTCGACAGCTACGGCCCGTCGCTGACACTGTGCGCATCGCCCGGGGAGCAGCGGCGCGCCGAGCTGGACGAGGCGATGACGACCTACTTCGAGGCGTACCGCACCGACGACGGAATCAGCGTCGAACGCCGCTCCATCGTGGTCACCGGCCTGCGGAAGGTCGACCGAGACCGAGGCTTGCTACTCGAGCAGCCGGTAGCCGCGCCCCCAGACGTTGATCACGTACGGGAGCTCGGCGCCGGCAGCCCGGAGCTTGCTGCGCAACCGCGAGGCGTGGGAGTCCACCGTGCGGGTGACGACCCGGGCGCGATAGCCCCAGACCTCGCGCAGAAGCTCGTCCTTCGTGAAGACGCGACGTGGATCGCTCGCGAGCCGCACGGCGAGATCGAACTCACGACCGGCGAGCGGGACGGCAATGCCGCCGACCCGCACCTGACGAGCACGGCGATCGACGACGAGCTCGCCCGCCTCGAGCAGGTCGGCAGGGCCGGCCGCCGCGCGCCGCAGCACGGCGCGGATCCGAGCCACGAGCTCGGGGTACAGCTCCCGCTCGGCGACGTCGTCGGCGCCGCGCTCGAACGCTCGCACGCGCTCGACCGGATCGGCTCCAGCCGTTGTGAGCACGATCACCGGGATGTTCCGGTCCCAGCGCCGACCGGGCTCTCCCTCGCGTAGCCGCGCGCAGAGGTCTGCCTCGCCGGCGAGCACGATGTCGGGTCGAACGCGCTCGGCGAGGTCGAGAGCCTGGGCGCTCCATCCCGCCTCGACCACGTCGAAGCCGTCCGAGCTGAGGTTGCGCTCGAGGTACCCGGGCTCGTGGGGGTCGGGGTCGGCGAGAAGAAGGGCCGCGCGCATGAGCACAAGGCTAGGGCCATCCCCGTGGTGCTACCAGATGTCCATTTGGCCGACTCTGTGCCGATCGCTCCCCAACCGTCCGCCCGGGCCGATACCGATCGGAGCAACACGAACGCCTGCTTCGGGCCGCGGGCTCACGCAGCCTGCGCCACCACGACCGGCTCCGAGGCGCCGGCGGCGGCGCGACGCCGACGAGAGGAGCTCAGAGCCTGCCGGACCGGGCGATCCCCCAGATCAGCCAGACGGCGAAGACGCCGGAGAGCATGAAGCCGATAAACGAGATCAGGTGGAGGCCGATCACGTGCGGCCCGGACTGCGCGAGGACGCCGACGATGGAGGAGCCGACCAGCCCGCCCAGCACGATCAGGGCGACCGCGATCCGGTTCAGGGCGTGGTCGATGTGGTACGTGAGGTCGTCGAAGCCGGGGTTCCTGATCTGCAACTCCAGGGTGCCCTGGCGGGCCTGCTCGACGATGTCGCGCACCTGGTACGGGAGCTCCCGCGCCACCCCGGCCAGCTCCCGGACCTCGCTCTGCACGCGCAGCGACATGCGCCGCGGCGAGAATCGGTCAGCGATCAGCCCACGGGCGTAGGGGCGGGCGACCTCGAAGACGTTGAAATCGGGGTACAGCTCGACCCCGACGGCCCCGAGGGTCGCGATCGCCTTGTCGAGGATCACGAAGCGGGTGGGCAGCCGCAGGTTGAGCGAGTAGATCAGATCCAGCCCCTCGCGGATCACCTCGATCGGATCGATGCTCGAGATGCTCGACCCGTAGTAGCGGTAGAAGAGCTCCTCGATCGCCGCCTGCAGCTCCGGCTCGCGCTCCTTCGGATACCGCAGCCCGAGCTCCGAGAGCCGCCGAGGCAAGACCGCCACGTTCTCCGTCGCTGCGTCGACGAAGAGCCGCGTCAACCGCGTCATGTCCTCGTCGGTGAGCCGACCGGCGAGGCCGAAGTCGACGAGACCGATCCGGCCGTCCGGGAGCAGGAGAATGTTCGCCGGGTGCGGATCGCCGTGGAAGAACCCGTGCCGGAAGATCATCGTCATCCACGCGTCCGTCATCCGGTACGCGAGCTCCCGACGCTGCTCCGGCGTATGCGAATCGAGCTCGAGGTCGGCGAACTGCGTCCCCTCGAGATACTCGAGCGTCAGCACGCGCCCGGTCGAGTACCGCCAGATCACCTTCGGCACGACGACTTCGGTCGAGTCACCGAAGTTGCGCCTGAACGCCTCGGCGTTCCGGGCTTCGTGCTGGTAGTCGAGCTCCTGGCGGATGGAGCGGGCGAATTCGTCCACGAGGCCCTCGGCGTCGATGAAGTCGAGCGCGCGCACGCGCTCTCGCACCACGCGGGCCGCCGACCGCATCAGCTGGAGGTCGGACTCGATCTGACGCGGCGCCTGCGGTCGCTGCACCTTGACGACGACCTCGTCCCCGGTCGGCAGCGCCGCCCGGTGAACCTGACCGATCGATGCCGCTGCGACCGGAACCTCGTCGAACCGGAGGAACGCCTGCTCGATCGTGAGCCCCAGCTCTTCCTCGATCACGCGGCGCACGTCACGAATGTCGATCGGGCTGACATCGTCCTGGAGGCTGCGCAGCTCGGCGACGATGTCGGGGGGCATCACGTCGGGGCGGGTGGAGAGCAGCTGCCCGAATTTGACGAACGTCGGTCCGAGCTCGTCGAGCATGTTCCGCACCCGTCGGCCACGATCGGCGTGATGGGTGTCGTCCGTGCGGCGCCTGCGGTCGATCAGGTACCCGAACCCGTGCCGGGTCGCGACCCGGCCTATCTCGGACAGCCGGGTGATGCGCCGCTTCGGTAACGCCTGCTCCATCGTCATCACCTCCTCGCCGAACGCCCGAGAGGCTATTCCGGGGGCTTCTCGAGCAGTCGCACCCGATGCTCGAGCTGCGCGACGCGCAACGTCAGGTCCTCGGCCTGCTCGCTACGGACGAGCCCGAGCCGCCGGACGGCCTTGTCCGAGATGTCGGCCGGAAGCGACCCGATCCGCTCGGCGTCGCTCCGCCAGCTCGCGAGCGTGTCGCGCAGGGCGTCGCGCATCGCGTCGCGCTCGACCCCGACCCTGCGCGCGAGGTCATCCGCGACGTCGTCCGCTGCCTCGGTCGTCAGCGAGAGCCAGCCGAGGCCCGCGAGCAGGAGTTGCTCGAGCGATCGCGGCTCGCGGGTCCCGTTGCCGTCCATGGCAGAAGTGTACGCAGCCTGCAGAGCCGCCCGCCCGCGCGCGCCTCGACGAGCCCGACGGGGCCCAAACGCCTCGGTCGCGCGGCCGAGCGCGGAGCGCGGTTCAGGAGCGGCGCGTCAGCGTCAGCGGGCGCGACCGTGCGGGCGGCCCGAGCGCCTCGCGCGTCGACGCTCTCGGCCCGCGGAATCTTTCGGCCGGGGCGGGCGCCACAGGCGTAACGGGCGCGACCGGCGGTGCCTCGACCGGCCCGTCGTCGTCGGCTTCCGCGGCCGAAGGCGCCAGTAGGGCGCCGCCGACGGACTGGATCTGGCCACCAGTCTCGTGCTTGCGGCGCGCGAACTCGGGCTCGCGCTCCTTGATCCAGTCGAGCAGCGGGGCAGCCACGAAGATCGAGGAATAGGCGCCTGAGCCAATCCCGATCAGGAGGGCGAAAGCGAAGTCGTTCAGAGTCGGGCCGCCGAAGGTCAGCAGCGCGGCGATCGGGAGGAGCGTGATGAACGTCGTCGCGAGGGATCGCGGGATCGTCTCCCAGAGCGACACGTTCGTGATCTGCCGGAAGGAGCCCCTCTTCATCAGCGGGATGTTCTCCCGGATCCGGTCGAAGATGATGATCGTGTCGTAGATCGAGTATCCGAGCACGGTCAGCACCGCGGCGACCGTGGCGGTCGTCACCTCCCGCCCGAGCAGGGAATAGACCCCGACCGTGATCAGCATGTCGTGGATGAGAGCGACGATCGTCGGTACGGCGAACTGCCACTGGAAGCGGATCGAGATGTAGCCGACGATCAGGAGCAGCGAGACGAAGATCGCGAGGATGGCGCTCTTTGCGATCTGGCGGCCGAAGCTGGATGAGACGTTCTTGATGCCGAACGCCTCCGCCTCGACCGACTGGGTCAAATCGGCCTGGAGCTTCCGCGCCTCGTCACTCGTCAGTGCTTTCGTCCGGATCTGGAAGCTCGCGTACTCGCCCGCGGGCGTGGACGGCCCCCGCCCCTGGATCACGGCGGTCGACTCGCCCACCCGGGCGGCCTGCGTCCGGACGGCTTCGAGCGAGGTCGGATTCGGAGTCGTGAAGGAGACCTGCGTACCGCCCTTGAAGTCGATCCCGAGGTTGAGCTGCAGGACCGCGAGGGAGAGGATCGAGGCCGCGATCAGGAACGCCGAGATGCCGAACCACAGCTTGCGGAAGCGGATGAAGTCGACCTTCAGCCAGGACTTGATCCCGCTGCCCGAGGTCCCGATCAGCCTCGGATTCTCGAAGACGCTCGCGCCGGCGAGGAGCGAGAGGAAGGCACGGGTGGCGAGCACCGCCGTCAGCATCGAGATCGCGGTTCCGATCAAGAGCATCAGCGCGAAGCCACGCACCGACGAGGTCGCCACGGCGAACAGGACGAGAGCGGTGATCGCTGTGACGACGTTCGCGTCGACGATCGTCGCGAAGCCCTTCGAGTAGCCGGTCTGGATCGCGGCCTTGACACTCCGGCCCGCGCGCGCTTCTTCCTTGATGCGCTCGAAGATGACGACGTTCGCATCGGCGGCCACCCCCAGGGTGAGCACGAGCCCTGCGAAGCCCGGCAGGGTCAACGTCACGTTGAAGACGAGGATCGCGGCGTAGAGGAACGCTGCGTAGATGCCGAGCCCGAACACCGCGATCAGGCCGAGGAACCGGTAGAAGACGAGCAGGAAGAGGGCCACGAGCAGCAGGCCGACGATTGCCGCCTTCTTCGCTTCGTTGAGCGAGTCCTTACCGAGCGTGGCCGAGATCGCGGTCTGGTCGAGGGTGACGAACTCGACGGGCAAGGCGCCGGTCTGGAGCACGAGCGCGAGGTTCTTCGCCTCGGTGATGTCGCCGATCCCGGTGATCTGGGCGCCGTTCGAGCCCGAGATCCCACCCGGATACTCCTCCCAGTCGATCGACGGCCACGACTTGATCTCGCGGTCGAGCACGATCGCGAAGTGCTGCGTGATCTTCTGGCCCTGGCCGATCGTGTTCGTCAGCAGCTTGCCGCGTTGCGCCTCGGCGCGTGTGATCTCGGCGAACTTCTTCGCGCCCGACTTCGTGAACTGCATCGTCACGATCGGCTGTTGCGTCTGGGTGTCGAAGTCCTGCCTCGTTCCCGAGAGCTCGAGGTCGGAGCCCGTCATCTCGGGCACCGTCGGCGGATCGTGCTTGAGCAGGTAGTAGGAGTTCGAGGTGGGGTTCGTCTCGTTGACGCCGGGACAAACGACCTCGCCGACCCCGCAGGAGACGACCACCGTCCCGGGCGGCACGGCAAACAGCTTGAAGCCCTCCGGCACATCGCCACCCCGCGCCCGGAGCGCCGCCTCTCTCGTGGAGACCGGGCCGGCGACGAGCTTTTTCTTGCCGTCGAAGAGCCAGTACTGCTCCGACGTGCCCTTCGCCGCGAGCGCCTGCTGCCCCGCTAGAAGGTCGTAGACGGACGACTTGGCGACCGGGAACCGCGACGCGTCGATCGACGGCGGCGCCAGGTTCGCCTCGAGGTCGTAGAGCTCGAGCTGAGCGGTCTTGCCGATGATCTTCGCGGCCGCGGCCGGGTCCTTGACGCCCGGCAGCTGGATGGTGATCTGGTCGCTGCCTTGCGTGCGGATCTCCGGCTCGGAGACGCCCAGGCGGTCGACGCGGTCGCGCATGATCGAGACGGAGCGCGAGAGGTCTTCCTTCGTCAGCTTCCGGCCCTTCGGCGGCACGGCCTGCTTCGTGATCTCCAGCCCGCCCTGGAGGTCGAGCCCGAGCGTCGGCGTCTTGTGGATCGGCGACGAGGGAACGGTCATCAGGCCGACCCCCACCAGGGCGGCGATGACCAGGAGAACGACGACGATGGAGGTACGACGGGTCATGTTGCGGCGGGAAGGCTAGCTGCGCTCCGGTCGGGCCGCCTCGTCGGCAGCACCCGGGTTTACCGTTTCCCCTTCGTCGTTAACCTCCTCTTCGCCTTCCTGCTCGTCGACGCCGTCCGCGAGCGCGACAGCCTCCTCGTCCACGTCAGCGTCGTCGAGCTCCTCGTCCTCGTCGTCCTCGTCCTCGTCCTCGTCCTCGGGCTTGACGACGGTGGCGAGCGCCTTCCGGGCGACCCGGACGTGAATCCCCTCGGCGATCTCCACGATCAGGTCGCCCCCGTCCTCGTCGGGCTCGAGCTCCTGGACGATGCCGTAGATCCCACCGACGGTGAGGACCTCGTCGCCGATCTCGACCGCGTTGAGCATCCGCGCCTGCTGCTGCGCCTTGATTCGCTGCGGCCGGATCATGACGAACCACAACACGGCGAAGAGCGCAAAGATGATCAATAGTCCGGACACGAAGCCTCCTGGGAACCGTCGGCGAGGCGGGACAGGGCCTGAGCGCGGAAGTCCTCGAACGTTCCGCGGCAGATTGCATCCCGCGCTCCCGCGGTAAGTCGATGGATGAGCCATAGATTATGCAGGGAGAGGAGCCGCAACCCGAGAATCTCCTCCTGGTTGACGAGATGACGGATGAACGCTCGCGAGAAGCGGCTGCACGCGGGGCACTCGCAGCCGGGCTCCAGCGGGCGCGGGTCCCGTGTGTAACGGGCGTTGCGGAGGTTCATCTTTCCTGTCGCCGTCAGCGCCGATCCCGTCCTCGCGGTGCGGGTCGGCAGGACACAGTCGAACATGTCGATCCCGGCGGCGACCACCCCGAGAATGCCCTCGATGTCGCCGAGGCCCATGAAATAGCGAGGTCGATCGGCGGGGAGGAGTGGCGCCGACCAGCCGACCGTCTCGAGCATCTCCGCACGGCTCTCCCCCACTGCGAGACCGCCGAGCGCGTTGCCGTCGAAGCCGAGCGCGACGATGTCGGCGATCGAGGCGCGGCGCAGCTCGGGGTCGGTGCCGCCCTGCGCAATCCCGAACCGCAATTGCCCCTCGGCCCTCGGCGCATCGACCTGTCGCCTCGCCCACAGCAGAGTGCGCCGGACCGCCTCCTCGTGCTCGGCCCGCGTTGCGTCGGCGGGCGGGCAGATGTCGAGGCACATCGCGATGTCCGATCCGAGCCGGCGCTGGATCTCGGCCACGCTCTCGGGCGTGAAGCGCTCGGCCGCGCCGTCGTAGACCGAGCGGAAGGTGACCCCGTCGTCGTCGACCGCGAGCAGCGTGTCGCGGAGCGAGAAGACCTGGAACCCGCCCGAGTCGGTCAGGATCGGGCCGTCCCAGCCCGAAAACGCATGCAGGCCGCCGAGCTCCTCGATCACGTCCTCCCCCGGCCGGAAGTGGAGGTGGTACATGTTGCCGAGAATCACAGCTGCGCCCATCGCGCGAACCTCGTCGGGGTGCAGCGTCTTCACCGTGGCCTTCGTGCCGACCGGCATGAACGCAGGGGTCGGGATGTCGCCGTGGGCCGTGTGCACGACCCCGGCGCGCGCGGCTCCGTCGGCGGCCTCGAGGGTGAAGCAGGTCACACGCGCGAGGCTACGCGATCGACACATGGGACGGCTTCGTACGGCTCCGTCACGTCTTTCCTCAGAGGATCAGCATCGCGTCGCCGAACGAATAGAACCGGTACCGCTCCTCGATCGCGACGCGGTAGAGGTCGCGCACGACCTCGACTCCCGCGAATGCCATCACGAGAGCCAGCAGCGTCGAGCGCGGGAGGTGGAAGTTGGTCAACAGCGCGTCGACGCGCTGGAACGCGAACCCGGGCAGGATGTACAGGCTGGTCCTCCCCGTGAGTTGCCCGTCGCGCGCGATCGTCTCGAGCACGCGCACGGTGGTGGTGCCCACGGCGAGGACGCGAGGCGCCGTTTCGATCCGCTCCCAGGCGGCCGCCGTGACCCTGTAGCGCTCTCCATGGAGGGCGTGATCCTCGAGCCGATCGACGGCAAGCGGACGAAAGGTGTCGATGCCGACGTGCAAGGTGACGCGTTCCACGTCGAGCTGCGCCAGGAGCTCAGGGGTGAAATGGAGCCCTGCCGTCGGTGCCGCGGCCGAGCCGGCCTCGTCCGCGTAGACGGTCTGGTAGCGCCCCGGCTCCTCGAGCGGCTCGTGGATGTACGGCGGCAACGGCGGCACGCCTGCAGGATCGCCGTCGAGGCGCACACGCCAGCGCCCCTCCCCGAGCGGCTCCAGCAGGACGACCGGTCCGAGCCGCTCCCCCGCCCGAAGCCGACGCGAGGGTCGAGCCAGGGCTTCCCAGACGCCCGCGCCGAGAGGCTCTACGAGCAGCACCTCGGCGTCGCCGCCGGTTGCGCGCTTGAGGTGCAGGCGCGCCGGCACGACCTTCGTGTCGTTGACCACGACGAGCTCCCCGTCGAGCTCTTCCGGCAAGTCCGCGAACGCGCGGTGCCTGATCGCCCCGGTCGACCGCTCGTAGACGAGCAGTCGCGAGGCATCCCGGCGCTCGGCGGGACGCTGCGCGATGAGCTCCGGCGGGAGCGCGTAGTCGAGCTCGTCCGATCTCATCCGATGGCCAGAGTAGCCTTGCACTCATGGACGAACAGGCACTGGAACGGGCAAAGCGGCGGATCGCCGAAGCGCGCAGCGCAGCAGAGCAGGGCAGGGGCAGGATCGAGGAAGGCCGCCTCGAGGCGGCGCTGAGGCGGTCGCGCGAGGAGGTCGAGTCGCTCGGCGCGGCCGCGGTCGCCCTCGAGTCGGCGCTGCCGGAGCGCGTGAGCGAAGCCGTGCAGGAAGGGCTACGCCGCGAGGTGCTGCCCGTCGCACGCAACCTCGGCGAGATCAAGGGGCTGCTGAACGGGGCGATCTCCCGGTTGGAACGGCTCGAGCAGGAGCTGATCGCCGAGCGGAACGCGCGTCTCGACGATCTCACCCTCCTCGTCGACCTGATCTCCTCGGGCTGGCAGGGCGTCGACCGCCGCCTCGAGCGGATCGAGCGCGGTGACACGGCCGAGATCGTGCCACTGCGCGATCGCGTCGCCGCCGCTTCCTAGCCGCAGCTCAGACCCAGACGAGGATCGCCGCACAGGCAGCTGCCCACGCAGCCACCGTGGCCAGAAGCGGTCGGTCGCCGAGCAGGACGTTCTCCGGCTCCTCGCCGGCGTCGTCCCGGTGGAGGAGCCGCAAATAGCGGATCACGCCGAAGAGGACGAACGGCACGGTCGCGAGGAGCGCGTACGAGTCGCGCGCAGTCAGCGTGTAGGCCACGTACGCCGCGAGCGTTGCAACCGCAACGGCTGCGAGTAGCCGGTCGACGAGGGCGAGCGAGTATCCCTGCAGGACGGCCCGGCCGGGTGTGCGCTCCGCACCGACGAGAACGAGCTCCGCCCGCCGCTTGCCGAGCGCGAGGAACAGCGCCAGGAGCGCGGTGCAGACGAGCAGCCACGGTGAGATCTTGACGTCGACCGCGACGGCTCCGGCCGCGGCGCGAATCACGAACAGGCCGGAGATCGCGAGGACGTCGACGAGCACGAGCCGCTTGAGACGGAGCGTGTAGGCGGCCTGGAGCGCCGCAAAGCCGAGCAGCCAGGCCACCGAGCCAGGCCCCAGCAACCAGGCCAGGACGAGCGCGCCGGTGCCGAGGCCACCCGCCAGCACGAGCGCGTGCGAGGAGGAAAGCTCGCCGCGCGCGATCGGGCGCCTCCGCTTGACCGGGTGCTGCCGGTCGGCCTCGGCGTCGCGGACGTCGTTGACGAGGTAGGCGGCGCTCGAGGCGGCGCAGTAGGCGAGGAAGGCGGCGACCGCTTCGAGCCAGCGGTGCGGATCGCCGAGATGGGCGGCGAAGAGAATGCCGGCGAAGAGCAGAAGATTCTTCAGCCACTGCCGCGGCCGCAGCGCCGTGAAGGCCGCCCGGACGCTCGACCTGCCCGGACGGACGGCCGTAGCCTTCCCCCGTCGCTCGGGCTCGACCGCGTTGTCGAGCCCGGCCCCGGACGCGCCGCTCATGCCGGCCGCAGGGGCAGGATGAGACTGAACACGCTGCCCTCACCGACCTTGGAGTCGAGCTCTACCCGACCGCCGAGGGCGTGGGCGAGCTCGCGGGCGATGGGAAGCCCGAGCCCCGTCCCGTGGTTGTCGCGGGAGATGAACGGCACGAAGATCCGCTCGCGCTCGTCGGGTGCGATCCCCGGCCCCGAGTCGCGCACGTCGATCCTGACGACACCGTTGCCGGCCCCCCACACGATCGAGACATTGCCGCCGTCGGGCGTCCAGCGGAAGGCGTTCGCGAGCAGGTTCGTGATCACCTGCAGCACGCGGTCGCCGTCGGTCACGATCGTCGGCGCCTCGTCGGCGGCGAGCTCGAACTCGATCTCACGGCGCCTGGCCTCCTCCCCGAAGCTCGCGTGGGCCCGCTCGACGAGGACCGAGATGTCGACCTCCTCGGCGTGGACCGTGAAGCGGTGGGCGTTGAGCTTGGCCAGGTCGAGCACGTCGCCGACCAGCCGCTCGAGGCGGATCGTCTCGCCGGCGACGACGTCGAGCGATGCCCGCTCGGACTCGGGGTCGTCGAGGAGCCCGTCCCGGATCGCGTCGACGTGACCCTTGATCGCAGTCAACGGCGTGCGCAGCTCGTGCGAGACGGACATCAGGAACTGGCGCTCGCGCTCCTCGGTTGCTGCGAGTCGGGCCGCCATCTCGTTGAAGCGGCCGGAGAGGTGGCTGATCTCGTCCCCGCTCTCCCCGGCCGGGACCCGGACGGCGTAGTTCCCTCCCGCAATCTCGTCGACGGCGTGCGAGAGGGCTGACACCGGGCCCGTGATCTTCCGGGAGAGCCACCAGGAGAGCAGTCCAGCCAGCAGCGCGCCGACGCCGACGGCAGCGGCGAGCCGGAGCACGAGCGGCAGCCACTGGTCGCGCAACTCGGTCCGCGGCTTCGCCACGATGATCGCCCCGAGCGCGAAACTGTCCGGCTCCAGCCTGACCGGCTCTGACGCCGCCAGATACGAGCGGTTGCTCCCGGGAGGCGTGAACTCGAACGTGGCCGGGCCCTTCAGATCGGTCACCTTGCGAGGGACGGACGATTCGGCCAGCCGCTTCAGGCCCGAGTCCTGGCCGGGAAAGAGCGAGGCGCCGACGTAGAAGATGCGGTCTCCTGTTGCGAGCTCGAGCTTCGCCGCCGCGAAGTCGATCGCCCCCGAGCCCTCGTCCGCCGCTCGGAGCGCAGCATCGGCGTACAGCTGCGAAAGCCCGGAGGCCTCGCGCTGCAGCTCCTGGACCGACTGCGCCCGGGTGTACGTCTGGAAGAGGCGGAGCGAGATCAGCGCGGCGACCACGCCTGCCAGCACGATCCCCAGAAGGAACAAGGCCGGCAGGCGGACACGCAGCGACCCGAGCACGAGGTGGAGTCTAGGTCGACGCCGGCACTACGGGCGCAGGCGCGCGGTCGGGCGAGACCTTGTAGCCCACACCCCAGACCGTCACGATCGGCGAAGCGTCCTCGAGCTTGCGCCGGATCTGGCGCACGTGCACGTCGACGGTGCGGGTGTCTCCCGCGAACGTGTACCCCCAGACCCGTTCGAGCAGCTGGTCACGGGTCAGGACGATCCCGCGATGGTCGAGCAGCTCCCAGAGCAGGTCGAATTCCTTCGGTGCCAGCTGGATCTCGCGGTCTCCGACCATCGCCTCACGGCGGCCGGCGTTGATCACGAGATCGCCGTGGCGGATCTCGGCACCCTCGTCGCGCCGGCGCTCGGTCGACGAGCGGCGGAGCACGCTCTTGACGCGCGCGACGAGCTCACGGGGGTTGAACGGCTTCGTCAGGTAGTCGTCGGCGCCCACCTCGAGCCCGATGATCTTGTCCACGTCCTCGTCCCGTGCCGTCAGCATCAGGATCGCGACGTCCGACCCCTTGCGCACGCGACGACAGATCTCGAGGCCGTCCATGTCCGGCAGGTTGAGGTCGAGCACGATCAGCGCGGGCGTCTCGGCGGCGATCGCGTTGAGAGCCGCTCCGCCGGTTCCGACGATCTTCACGTGGTACCCGGCGTTCTTGAGGTAGAGCGCGATGAACGACGCGATCGACGACTCGTCCTCGACGACCAGGATCGTCTGTACTGCGGTCATGGGCGGATCTTGACTGATGGAGCAGACTGCGCGCGGCCTCGACCGGGCCCGAAGCGCAGATTCGTTGCCTTGTCGGGAATCGCCTCCGGCTCGTCGTCGCCCACTGCGTACGTGCCTGTGGCACCCACGGGATCGGGCACCCCGATCAGCCTCACGATCCCCGTGCCGCGCGCCGAGATCGAGACTCCGACCCCGCGCGCGACGATCTTGTAGCGCCCGCCGGGCACGTAGAACGACACGTTCTTGCCGCGCAGGGTGACCACCTTGCCGCGGGGGATACCGTAGACGCGAGGGCTCCACTGGTCGACGGGAGTGAGGTCGATGATCTTGAGCGATCCCCTCTCCATCCGGCCCACGAGGACGCCGCTGCCGCTGATCTCGACGATGCCGCGACTATCGTCGATCAGCAACGATCCACCCGGAGCCTGCGCGGCGCCGACCGCTGCGCCGGCGAAGAGTCCAGAGGCGAGCAGGGTCAGAAGCGCGAGCCGCATCTCGGACAAGTATCGGCGCGACGGGTGTGCTGGCCATGAGACCCCCGTAAGGAGTCTGTAAGCACCATCTCCGCAAACCCGTAGAGTCCCGCCGATGGAAGTCGGATTCGCAGAGGCGCTGCTCCTCCTTGGCGCCCTCTTCTTCTGCGCGTCCTCGTTGTCGGGCTGGCTGCAGGGGACGGTGCTCTCGATCTCGGTGCTCTCCGTCGGGGCAGGCATCGTGCTCTCCGAGCTCGATGTGCTCACCGTCGATCCGGCGTCGAAGACCGTGCTCTACGTGATCGAAATCGCCCTCGTGCTGACGCTGTTCTCGGACGGGCTGCTGGTCGAGAGCGAGCTGTTGCGGAGCCACTGGGAACCGGCAACCCTCGCACTCGTGATCGCGATGCCGATCACGCTCGTCCTCCTCGCCGTCGCCGCACACGTCCTCTTCCCCGCACTCAGCTGGCAGGAGGCGTTCTTGCTCGGCGCGGTGCTGTCGCCGACCGATCCGGTCGTCACCTCCGCGGTCGTCACGTCCGAGCGGATCCCCGAAACGATCCGGCACACGCTCAATCTCGAATCCGGTCTCAACGACGGGCTCGCGCTCCCCTTCGTCCTCTTCTTCCTCGCTCTCGCCACCGGTGCGGCGGGGCCGGGTGGAGAGGCGGCTAGGCTCGCCGGCGAGGCGCTGTTCGGCGCCGGCGTCGGCGTCGCGCTCGCGCTGGGGGGCGCGGCATTGATGCCGCGACTCCCCGGAGGCGGTCTTCAGGAGAAGTACGAGGGCATCTACGCGCTCTCGATCGCGCTCCTCGCCTACGGGGTCGCTGACCTCACCTGGGGAAACGGGCTGATCGCGGTGTTCGTCTGCGGGATCGCGATGGCCGTCGCCCGCCATGAGCTGCCGGACGTGTTCACCGAGTTCAACGAGAGCCTCAGCGCACTCTTCCAGGTGCTCACGTTCACGGTCTTCGGAGCGCTGATCGTGGCCACCGGTTGGTCGGGCAACACCTATCGCCTCGTCGCCTTCATAGCGTTCGCACTCCTGTTCGCGCGCCCGGCGGCAGTGCTGATCTCGTTCGCGCGCGTGAAGCAGCCGCTTCCGAACAAGCTCTTCATCGCGTGGTTCGGGCCGAAGGGAGTCGCCTCGATGCTCTTCGCGCTACTCGTGCTCTCCTCGTCGGACGCGAACCGCACGCTCGTCTTCGACATCGCCTCGTTTACCGTGCTCGTCTCGATCCTGGCGCACGGCCTCTCCGACACCGTCGGCGCGAACTGGCTCTCCAAGCGCCTCCGCGAGGACGATCAGTCGACGCCGATCACGACGACGTAGGCGAGCAGATACGCGCCGATGCAGACGGCGGCGCTGCGCCAGTCGTGCTTGCGCCGGACGGCGAGCACCGTGCCGACGAGTACGACGGCGCCGAGGGCATAGAGGGAGCCGATGACCGCTAGCCGAGCCGTCACGCCGGCGGGCGCCACGAGCGGGCCGACGCCGATCGAGAGGGTCGCGTCCATCAGCGAGCTGCCCATTGCGTTGCCGAGGGCTATCGCCGGCGCGCCGCGGGCGACCGCGGTCAGGTCGACGACGATCTCGGGCGCCGAGGTGCCGAGCGAGGCGCCGAAGAACGCGAGCATGAACTCGGGTACGCCGAGGCGTTCGGCCAGATCTACGAGAGCGCGTACTGCGAGGGTCGCTCCGGCCCCGACGACGACCAGAGAACCGAGAACGACGCCGGCCTGCTTCCAGACCCCGGGGAACCGGACCTCGGGCGGCTCGTCCACAACCCCCGGGCCGATGAACCTGAGCACGACCGCGATCGCGAGCACCCAGGTGCCGACGAGCAGCAGGCCGTCGAGCCGCCCCAGATACCCGTCGGCGGCGATGAGAGCGGTGAGCCCGAGGCCGATCGCCGTGAGCGCGGTAACGATCGCGACCTGCCGGCGCGTGACGGCGATCATCGCGACGACGAGCGGGAAGAGACCGAGGACAAGGGTGTACTGGGTCAGGGTCGAGCCGACGGAATCGCCGACGTTGACGTCGCCCTCGTCCTGCAAGTGGGCGGCGATCGAGTTCGCTATCTCCGGCAGGTCGGTGCCGATCGAGACGAGCACGACCCCGACCACGAACGACGGCGCGCCCAGAGACGCTGCGATCGCTCGCGTGTAGCCGACCGCGACATCGCTCGCCACGATCGCGAGCGCGAGGCCGACACCGAGCATCATTATCTGGAGAACCAGATCCACGTCTCTCGCACAGGCGCGGCGGTGGCGGCTCTGCGAGGGGCGTGACGCCATCCTAGACCACCGCTCGGGCGCCGGCTGACAGACCTGACTCGGCGCCTCGGGTGTCGGCCCCGACGGCTCTCCACTAGGCTCAGCTACGTGACCATCCTCGCCATCGCCATCTTCGCGAGCGCCCTCGTGCTGATCTCGTTCGAGTGGGCGCACCGGACCAAGGTCGCCATGGCCGGCGCCATCCTGATGGTGGCGATCGGCGTGCTGGATCAGGAAGCGGCGATCGAGTCGATCGACTGGGCCACGCTCGGGCTCCTCGCGGGAATGATGATCATCGTGGCCCTGGTCGAGCCGACGGGCGTGTTCACCTTCCTGGCGCTGAGAGTCGCACAGGCCTCGCGAGGGAATCCCGTGGCGCTTATCTTCCTGCTCGCCGGCATGACAGGGGTGATGTCGGCCTTCCTCGACAACCTGACCGCGATCCTGATCGTGGTTCCGATCACCCTTCTGATCGCAGACCTGCTCAAGATCTCCGCCATCCCGCTCGTCCTGACCGAGGTGATCGCAAGCAACATCGGCGGTACGGCAACCCTGATCGGGGACCCGCCGAACATCCTGATCGGCAGCCACGTCAAGGAACTCTCGTTCAACGACTTCATCATCAATCTCGCCCCGGTCTCGATCGTCACGCTCGTCGCCGTCACCGGAGTGCTGGCGCTGTTCTTCCGACGCTCCCTGAAGGTCGACCCCGTCCGTGCAGCCGAGATCCAGCGACTGGATCCGGCCCGCGACCTCCGCCAGGCATCGCGCGTGAAGCGGACGCTCGCGGTGCTGCTCGGCACGATCGTCGCCTTCTTCCTCCACACGCCGCTGCACATCGAGCCTGCCGTGGTCGCGCTCGCCGGCGCAACCGTGATGCTGTTCGTCGCGGCCGACGATATCGAGCACGCACTCGAACGCGTCGAGTGGGCGACCCTCTTCTTCTTCCTCGGCCTCTTCGTCATGGTGGGTGGGCTCGTCGAGCGTGGCGTCGTGGACGACATCGCCGTGTGGCTCGCGGATGCCACGGGTGGCTCGCGGATGACGCAGGGCCTCGTGATCCTCTGGGGTGCTGCCGCGGGCTCCGCGGTGGTCGACAACATCCCGTTCACGACCGCGATGATCCCGGTCGTCGACCGGATCCAGGGCGCGGGTGTCGATCCGGGGCTGTGGTGGTCGCTGTCCCTCGGGGCCTGCTTCGGAGGGAACGCGACAATGATCGCCGCAGCGGCGAACGTGGCCGCCACCGGCATTCTCGACCGCACCGGTAGGCCCGTCTCGTTCCTCCGCTTCCTCGCAATCGGGCTTCCGGTGACGGTAATGTCTCTCTTGTTCGCGTCCGTCTACCTCGTGCTCTTCCAGCTCTGATGAAGATTCGCGATCTCCAACTCGTCGATGCGGCGGTGCCCGACACGGCAACGCTGGCCGAAGCCGTGGCGGCCATGTTTGCCGATCGCATGCCCGCCGTTGCCGTTCTCGACGGTGACCGCCGAGTCGTGGGGCTGCTCTGCGAGAGCGATATCCTGCGCGCCGTCTTTCCGAGCTATCTCGCCGAGCTCCATCATACGTCGTTCCTTTCCGACGAGCTCCTCGATCTCGACGAGCATGCCCGGGAGGCCCGGGACGAGATCGTCAGCACCCTGGCCCGGAAGGTCGAGCCGCTCGAAGGAGGCGAGAGCCAGGTTCATGCGGCCGAGCGTTTCCTCCACGCAGGCGAGCCGGCCCTGCCGGTCGTCGAAGACGATCGCTTCACGGGCCTGCTGACGGTGTCGGCGGTGTGCCACGCACGGCTCGACCATGTAGCCGACTGATGCCGCTGGCGGCGAGCGGCGACGTCGCTGGCGTCCTGCTCGACCTCTTCGTGATCCTGCTGGCGGCAAAGGCCGGCGACGAGCTCTTCAAGTTCCTCGGACAGCCCACGCTGATCGGGGAAATCCTGGCAGGTGTTCTCGTAGGGCCGGCCGTACTCGGGCTCGTCGAGCCAAGCGCGGTGATCGAGGTCTTCGCGGAGCTCGGGGTCGTGATCATCCTGTTCTGGGTCGGCCTCGAAACACGGATCCACGAGCTGCTCGGGGTCGGGCGATCCGCAGCGCTCGTCGGTGTTTTCGGCGTGATCGTCCCCTTCGCAGGCGGCTACGCCCTGGCCTTCGGCCGCGGTGAGGACACGGCCTCGTCGCTGTTCTTCGCTGCGGCACTGGTCGCGACGAGTGTGGGGATCACCTCGGCCGTCCTGATCGGCGTCGGGGCCCTGGACTCCCGTGCAGGCAGGACGATCCTCGGGGCCGCGGTCGTCGACGACATCCTCGCCATGCTGGTCGTCGCCGTCGCGAGCGCCGTGGCGATCGGGGGCGGCACGAGCATCGTCGAGCTGGTCGTCGTGGGCGCGATGGCCGTCACGTTCGTCGGGTTCTTCGCGTTCGGTGGGACGACGTTCATGCGCCGGTTCCCGGGCGTCCTCGAAGCTCCTCGCTTCGCCGAGTCCCCACTCCTTCCCGCCGTGATCCTCTGTCTCGGGCTGGCTGCGTTGTCCGCGAAGATCGGTCTCGCCGCCATCATCGGCGCGTTCCTCGCGGGGATGATGGTCGCCGAGACGAAGGAGCAGCATCCGATCGAGGAGGAGGTGGCGCCGCTGTACGCGTTCTTCGCGCCGTTCTTCTTCGCTTCGATCGGGCTCCAACTCGACCTCGGGGTCTACGCGAGTGCCGCAGTGATCGGGGTCGTCATCCTCGTCACGGCAATCGCCGTCGTGACCAAGGTCGTCGGTGCGTATGCGGGCGCCGCCGGGCTGACGCGGCCAGAGGCACTTTTCGTCGCGGCCGGGATGGTCCCTCGCGGGGAGGTGGGGATCATCGTCGCCGGCATCGGCATCGACGCCGGCGCGCTCACCAACGAGTCGTTCGCGATCATCGTCGGGATGGCGCTCCTGACGACGGTCATGGCGCCGCCGGTGCTCCGGGTGCTGGCCCGCCGACTGCCAGAAGCCGAAGCGGCGGCAGCTGCTCAGCCGTCGTAACGGTAGAAGCCGCGGCCGCTCTTCCGACCGAGCAGGCCGGCGTTCTTCATCGCCACGAGCCGCGGCGGCGGCGCCATGCGTGGCTCCCGCAGCTTCTCGTAGAGCGCTTCGGCGGCATGCACGTGGACGTCGATCCCGACGAGGTCGACGAGGGCGCACGGCCCCATCGGCCAACCCGCGCCGCTCCTCATCGCGACGTCGAGTGCCTCCGGCGACACTCGGGCTTCGTCGAGCACGCGGAGGCAATCGTTCAGCAGCGGGATCAAGACGCGATTGACGACGAACCCCGGTGTGTCCTGGCAGCGGACGACCTCCTTGCCGAGGCGAGCACCCACGGTCGCCGCCGCGTCCACGGCCTCCTCCGAGCTCAGCTCGGCGCGCACGACCTCCACGAGGGGCATCAGCGGGGCTGGATTGAAGAAATGCATGCCGACGACACGCTCCGGACGCGTCGTCGCGGCTGCGATCTCGGTCACCGACAGCGCCGAGGTGTTCGTGGCGAGGATCGCATCCGGCCTGCAGATGCGGTCCATCTCGGCGAAGAGCTCCCTCTTTGGCGCGAGATCCTCGACGATCGCCTCGATCACGAGATCGCACGCGGCGAGAGCGCCGAGGTCGTCGGTGATCGTGAGGCGAGCGGCGGCGGCGTCGCGGTCCGCGGGCTCGATCAGCCCCTTCTCGACCTTGCGGGTGAGGAAGTGGCCGATCCGCTCAGCTGCTGCCTGGCCGAGCTCGACCGTCACCTCGCGCCCGATCGTCTCGTAGCCCGCCTCGACGGCGAGCTGCGCGATCCCGCCGCCCATGGCCCCGAGACCGACGACTCCGATGGAGCGAACCTCCGGCATCGGTCGATCCTACCGCCCCCCTGACCCCGTCAGCCGCCTGCGGCCCGGTCACAGCCCGGTCTCCAAAGGTGAGCTCCGCCCGCCTGACGGTCAGGCCGGATGGGCTTCTCCGGCCCCCGGCCGAACCCGACGGCCCGTGTCGCGGGAAACCGACCTAGCCGAGGTAGCGGCGCCTGCGAGCGGATTCGTCGAGGCGCGAATCCCGACCGGCAAAGACCGACCCGACGACGATGAGCAGGAAGAAGAAGATGACGACGAGTTCCATGCAGGCATGATGGCGAAGCGTTAACATCAGCACCAGTCGAGGTTTTGATGGCAATCATTACTAGACCTGATAGACGACAGCCGGCGGACTCCTGGCTCGGGGTCGAGGTGCGACACCTCGCCGCACTCGAGGCAGTCGCCCGCACAGGATCGTTCGGACGCGCAGCCTCGGAGCTCGGGTACACCCAGTCCGCGGTCAGCCAGCAGGTGGCGGCGCTCGAGCGCCTCGTCGGCGAGAAGCTGATCGAGAGGCCCGGCGGGCCGCGGGCCGTCTCGATGACCGAGGCCGGGAGCCTGCTCCTGAGGCACGCTGAGGCGATCGTCAACCGGCTCGATGCCGCGCGCGCCGACATGGCGGCGCTGCAAGCCGGGGAGACCGGAACGCTTCGGGTCGGCACCTACCAGAGCATCGGCACACGGGTCCTCCCGGAGGTGATGCGCCGCTTCCGGGCCGACTGGCCCAAGATCGAGCTCGGGCTCTCGGAGCCTTCCACCGACCCGGAGCTCTACGGCGCGGTCGAGAGTGGCACGCTCGACCTTGCCTTCTGCTCCGCGCCCGTGCCCGACGGCCCATTCGTGGCGCTCGAGCTGATGCGCGACCCGCACGTCTTGCTCCTTCCCGCCGACCATCCAGCCGCCGCCCTCCCCGCCGTCTCGCTCTCCGACCTCGACGGTCTCGTCCTGATCGGCTCGAACACGTGCTCGAGCGGGCTCGAGGCCGAGCGCGCGCTACTCGAGGCCGGACAGGCCATCGAGTACGCCTTCCGCTCGGATGACAACGGCACCCTCCAGGGGCTCGTCGCCGCAGGCTTCGGCGCGGCTCTCGTCCCCCTTCTCGCGGTCAATCCCGGCGACGATCGCGTCACGGTGCGAAGGATCGAGCCCCCCGTGCCGCCGCGCACGCTCGCCGTCGTCTGGCACCGTGACCGGTATCGATCTCCGTTCGCCCGCGCCTTCGCGGAGATCGCCAGAGAGGTCAGCGCCGACGTCGCGAAGCACCTCGTCGCCCCGTAAGGCAGCCTTCGAGGCGCTAGAGCCGCTCGAGCACGGCCGCGATCGCCTGGCCCTGGCCGATGCACATGCTTGCGAGGCCGTAGCGTCCCTGCCGGCGCTCGAGCTCGGCGAGCAGGGTGGCGGTGATGCGGGCGCCGGTCGCTCCCAGGGGGTGGCCGAGCGAGATGCCGCCACCGTTCGGGTTGACGTCGCCCGCCTCCCAGCGCGCGTGCTGGCCGGTATCGGCGAGCGTCTGCAGCACGACGGAGGCGAACGCCTCGTTGATCTCGATCACGTCCATATCGTCCCAACCGAGCCCGGCCCGACGGAGCGCTTCGGCGCATGCCTGGGGGTTGCCGTGCAGCATCCGGAACGGGTCGACGCCGGCGACGCCGAACGAGACGAAGCGCGCCCGCGGCGTCAGACCGTGGCGCGCCGCGGCGGCTTCGCCGACGATGAGCATGGCGGCGGCACCGTCGACGATCTGGCTCGAGTTGCCCGCCGTCACCCGGCCGTCCTCGATGAACGCCGGCTTCAGCCCGGCGAGCTTCTCTGCCGACGTATCGCGGCGGGGAGTCTCGTCGACCGTGAACGATTCGCCGCCACCGAGCGCGACGGGTACGATCTCGCGCTCGAAGCGTCCCTCGTCGATCGCGGCGACCGCGCGCCGGTTCGACTCGAGCGCGAACGCGTCGAGCTGCTCGCGGGACAGCTGCCATTCCTTCGCGATCTCCTCGGCGGAGATGCCCTGCGGGACGATCGGCCAGCGGGCCGCGATCTTCTCGTTCAGGCCCTCGAAGCCCTCTACCCCGAGGTTCGATCCCATCGGCACACGCGACATCGACTCGACGCCCGCGGCGACGACGATGTCGAGGTGACCGGCCTGGATGGCTGCGGCCGCGTTGAACGCTGCCTGCATCGACGACCCGCATTGGCGATCGACCGTGGTCGCCGGCACCGTCTCGGGCCAGCCGGCGACGAGCGTCGCGATGCGCCCGACGTTGAGCGCCTGCTCGCCGATCTGCGTCACGCACCCCATCTGCACGTCCTCGATCGTGGCCGGCTCGATCCCGACCCTGCCGACGAGGCCGTTGAGCACGTCCGCGGCGAGGTCGTCCGCGCGGACTCCGGCGAGCGTGCCGTTGCGGCGCCCGATCGGCGAACGGACGGCGTCGATGATCAGCGCCTCTGCCACACGCGTCACGCTAGCACTGCCACACGGCCCAGACGCGTCTCGGGCTTGCGGAAGACGAGCCCTCGCGGGGCAGCCGAGCGGTCGGGGTCGAGCCGGAGCCCGGGCAGCCGGTCGAGGGCGCGTCGTGATCGCGATCCGCGTCTCGAGTCGCGCCAGGTGCATACCGAGACAGACGTGTGGTCCGTGGGCGAAGGCCACCTGGAGACCGACGTTCTCGCGGCGGACGTCGAAGCGGTTCGGCTCGGCGAACACGGCCGGATCGCGGTTCGCGCCCGCGAGCGAGACCGTGACCAGATCGCCCTTGCCGATCGTCACCCCGTCCAGCTCCGCCTCCCCCGTGGCATAGCGGTCGACGACCGCCGCAGCCGGCTCGAGCCGGAGCGACTCCTCGACTGCTCCGGCGAGCAGGCTCCGGTCGGTCGAGACGAGGTCGAGTTGATCCTCGTTCGAGAGGAGGTGGAGGAATGCGTTCGCGATCATGGCCTCCGTCGTCTCGATCCCGCCGAACAGGAGCACGGCCGCGTTCGACGCCACCTGCTCCCGGCTCAGGCCCCCTGCCTCCCCCGCCGCCGCCGCGACGAGCGACGACGCCGCGTCGCGGTCGAGCGCCGGCTGGATCGAGTCCCGCAGCCGTCCGAAGGCCTCCCTTCCGCTTCCGTCCGGCTCGGCCCCGGCCGTGATCGCCGTCACCTCCGCCACGATCGCCGCGTACCACGCGAGGGCATCGGCCGGATCCGTCTCTTCGAGGCCGAGAGCCTGCACCATCGCCTCGACCGAAAGCGGCCCGGCGAGCGAGCCGCGGAGATCGGCGCTCCCGTGGCCCTCGAACCCGGCGATCAGGCGGTCGACTTCCCGCTCGACGATCTCGGTGAAGCGGCTCGTCACCGCATCGAGCCGGAACGGGCGCGCGAACGGGTCGCGATTGCGGCGGTGCTCGAGGCCGTCGAGCGAGAGCATGCTCGGGCCGACGACCTGTGCCGTCGAGAAGCGGGGATCGTCGACCGTGTAGGTCTCCGGGGCGCGCATCACGTGAAGCGCGAGGTCGCGACGGGTGACGAGCCAGGCGCCGAGCTGCGTCACCCACGAGACGGGCTCGTGCTCACGCAGCCGCTCGAGCACGGGGTGCGGGTCGCGCTCGAGCTCCGCCAGCGTGACGGCGTCGCCGATCGGGAACGAGGGGGCCATGTCGACGACGATAGACTCACACCCGATGGCGACGACGGCAACCGATCGCAAGCTCCTGATCGACGGAGAATGGGTCGAGACCGACGCCTGGGTCGAGATCGCCTCTCCCTACGACGGCTCGCCCGTGGCCCGCGTCGCCAAGGCGGGCGCCGCCGAGACCAGGCGGGCGCTCGACGCGGCGGAGCGTGCGATGGCCTCCCCCCTCCCCGCGCACAAGCGCGCCGAGATCCTCGTCCGGGTCGCCGGCGCGCTCGGCCGCCGGGCCGACGAAGCCGCGCGGCAGATCTCCGCCGAGGCGGGTAAGCCGCTGAAGGCGGCCCGGGTGGAGGTGGCGCGCGCAATGTCGACCTACACGATGGCCGCGGTCGAAGCCCGAACGCTCGCCGGACAGATGATCCCGATGGACGGGTCCCAGGCGGGTGAGGGAAAGCTGGCCTTCACCGTGCGCCGGCCGATCGGGATCGTCGGAGCGATCTCGCCGTTCAACTTCCCGCTCAACCTCGTCGCCCACAAGATCGCCCCGGCGCTCGCAGCCGGGTGCGCGGTGGTGCTGAAGCCGGCCTCGCAAACGCCGCTCTCGGCGCTGTTGCTCGCCGAGCTCGAGCACGAGGCGGGTCTCCCGCCGGGCTGGCTCAACGTCCTCGTCGGCCCTTCCGCCGAGATCGGCGACGTGCTCGTCGCGGACGAGCGGGTCAAGCTGATCACCTTCACGGGCTCGAGCTCGGTTGGCTGGGGGATCCGCGAGCGGGCTCCGCGGAAGAAGGTGGGCCTCGAGCTCGGGAACGCGACCCCCGTGATCGTCGAGGCCGACGCGGACATCGAGGATGCAGCGACGCGCTGCGCAGCGAACGCGTTCTCGTTCGCCGGCCAGAGCTGCATCTCCGTGCAGCGGATCTTCGTCCAGCAGAGCGTCTACGACGAGTTCAAGGAGCGGTTCCTCCCCAAGGTCGAAGCGCTCGTCGTCGGCGACCCGGCGGACGAGACGACCGACGTCGGCCCCCTGATCAGCCGCGACGAGCGCGATCGCGTGCTCGAGTGGATCGCTCAGGCGAAGAAGGGGGGCGCCGCGATTCTGAGCGGGGGCGATCTCGACGGCGAGCTGCTGCGCCCGACGGTGGTCGAGAACCCACCCGCCGACGCCAACCTCGCCTGCGACGAGGCGTTCGGCCCCGTCTGCACGCTCCAGGCCTACGAGGCCCTCGACGATGCGATCGCGCGGGCGAACGCGACCCGCTACGGCCTCCAGGCCGGGATCTTCACGAGCTCGATCGCGTCGGCGCTGACGGCCGCGGCGTCGCTCGAGTTCGGCGGCGTCACCGTCAACGAGGCACCGACGTTTCGCGCCGACCAGATGCCCTACGGTGGCGTCAAGGACTCGGGCAACACCCGCGAGGGCCCTGCCTGGGCCGTGCGCGAGATGACCGAAGAGCGGCTCGTCGTCATCCAGCTCTAGGCACCGGCGCCGGGTTCCCAGCCCCTTCTCCCGCGACCTGCGCGACCGAGCCGGCGGCCCAGGCCGACATGGTCGATATCCTGGCTCGGCGATGGCGCTCTTCTCCAGCAAGCCCGCCGCGCCCGCCGCCGGCGACCTCCGCCGTGAGCGCCGGGCGCTCCTCCTCCTGCGGGAGGACCGCCTCCGGGAGCTGGGCGGCCTGACGCTCGAGATGTACCGGCGAGACCATTTCAACGAGACGCTGATCGTCGAGCGCTGCGCGGAGCTCGTCGCGATCGAGGCTCGTGCCAGCGAGATAGATGCCCTGCTGCAAGGCGCGCGGGGTCTCCGCCGCCGCGGCGCTGCTGCCATCTGCTCGTGCGGGGCGCCGCTCCTGATCGGCGCTCGCTTCTGCCCCAGCTGTGGCCGCTCGCAGATCGACGACGCGGACGCACCGGAGGAGTCCGAGGCGTGACTCACTGCCCGCGCTGCCGGGAGGCGGTCGCCGTGGGCCAGGAGTACTGCCTCGAGTGCGGACTGCGCATCCCGGGCACGGCGCGTCTCGGCCCGCCGCCCACCAACCCACGCCGGCTGCTCGTCCCCCTGGTCGTGGCGGCAGTCGTCGCCACCGGTGGCGCCGCAGCGGGGATCGCGCTCACGCACGAGGCGACGACCACGACCACGATCCTGACGGCGACCGGCGGCAGCGAGGTCGTGCCCCAGAGAACCACGCCGTCCACGGCATCCGCACTGACGGACTGGCCGGCGGACACGAGCGCATGGACGACCATCCTCGTCTCGATCCCCAAGGTCGAGGGCCGCGACGCCGCCGTCGAGCGCGCCGGTGCCGCTCTCCAGCGTGGCTTGAGGCAGGTGGGAGTGCTCGATTCGTCCCGATATGCCAGCCTTCACCCCGGCTACTGGATCGTATTCGCCGGTGTCTACCCGAGCGAAGCGGAGGCGGCGAGCCGCCTCCGCGAGGCGCGCGGCGTGCAACGTGGCGCGCGGGCGGCGCGAATCAGCAAGTAATTTGTTGTCTCGACTGGCAAGAATGAACCAGAGTTTGTAACACGCACCCATTCCCGGTAGACTCGGGGCCACAAGCGTCCGAATTCCGCTTCTTTTCCCGTTACAACCGCGTTCTCGAAGGAGTGAGACTCGCCTGATGGAAGACCATCTCGCCTACCTGCAGTCCTGTATGTATCAATACTCACGGGCGATCTACCGGTCGATCAAGGATCTCATCGATCCCTACACCGATATGCAGACGCGGCTCGAATCGCGTCGAGCCGTGCTCGAGGAGTGCGAGCTCACGATGTCCAGGCTCGCGGCCGATCCACAGTACTTTGCGCGCCCCGACCGCGCCCTTTTCCAGGACATTCGCCGGTATTTCCCGATCACGGCGCAGGCCCGGGTCGCCTGGGCCGTTCGTGAGGGGGTCGGCGCCGCGATCTCGTTCATCGAGCAGCAGATCGAGGCCGGCGCCTTCGACGGAGGTATCGCCCGGTGCAAGGCGACGACGCGCAAGGGCAAGGCCTGCCAGCGCACGCCGCTGCCGAACCGCGATTACTGCCCGTCGCACCAGCATCTCGAAGCGCGCACGTCGCTCGCCGCCTAGGCACGGGCCCGCTTGCGCGGGCGCCGCTGCAGCGATCAACTCCACTCCACCAGCCACGCCCGCCGGCTTGCTCGGCGCGCGCTAAGCTCGCTGTACATGTCGCACGACACCGATAAGCTCATCCGCCAGCTATCGCTCGTCGCCTTTCTGATGGCAGAACGACGTCCGCTGACCGCGCGCGACGTGAAGGGGAACGTCGAGGGCTACTCGGAGATGTCGGACGAGGCCTTCGCGCGCCGCTTCTATTCGGACCGCGCGGAGCTGACCGGCCTGGGCGTGCCGCTGCACTCGCAGCGCGACGAGTTCACAGGCGAGGAGCTCTACACGCTGCGCTCCGAGAACTACTTCCTCGATCGCCTCGACCTCAAGGACGACGAGCTCGCGGCCCTGCAGACGGCCCTCTTCTACCTCGACGGGAAGTTCGCCTACGCCGAGCCGTTGCGGCTCGCTCTCCAGAACCTCGCTCTCGGACGACCCGGCTTCCACGAAGCTCGTACCGACACTGCCGAGCGCGTGCGCGTCAGCGCGCCCGACTACTCGCCGGAGCTCGCGGGGCGCCTCTCGAAGCTCGAGGCCGCGATCTCCAAGCAGCGCACGATCAAGTTCTCGTACTGGTCGCCGCAGCGCGACAAGGTCACGGAGCGCACGCTCAATCCGTTCGCACTGCGACTCGACGAAGGCGTCTGGTACGTCGTCGGCCAGGATCTCGACCGCGCCGCGGTGCGCACGTTCAAGGTCTCCCGCATCCGGAGCGACATCCGATTCGCGACCAGGCGGGAGCGCGACTTCCGACTGCCGCCGGAGTTCGACGTCGAGGCACATCGCGTCCCCCGGCCGTGGCAGATCGGCGAGATCGTCGGCAACGCGCGCATCGAAGTCCAGGGCGACACCGCCTGGTGGGTGCACCGAACCCTCTCGGACGCCGGCGTGCTGGCGGACGGGGTCTTCGAGACGCCCTTCGCCCGGATCGAGCCGCTCGCCGGCTGGGTCCTGAGGCAGAACGGCCGCGCGATCCCGGTTGCCCCCAAGGCACTCCGCGACGCCGTCGCCGATGGGCTCCAGCGCCTGCGCGAGAACCACGACGGCGAGCAGCTCACGCCTGCGCGAGAGCGCCGGGTCGACGTCGTGACCGAGAGCGGCGACCGCCCGGTGGGGCCGATCGCGCCCGAGCGGTTCGGTGTCCTTCAGGCCCTCCTGGCGCACCTTCTCTCGGCCTGCGGCGAGAATCGGGATGCCCGGCTCGACGCCGACGAGCTGGCGGCGCGGTTCTCGATCCTGCGCGAGGAGCTCCAGGAGACGCTCTCGCTCCTCAACCTGGTCAACTTCGGCGGTGGCTGTTACACCGTCTACGCCGAGGTCGACGAGGACGCCGGTGTCGTGCGGGTCGACAAGGAGCTCTACGGCGACGTCTTCCGGAAGCCCCCCAAGCTGACCCCGTTGGAGGCGCGCGCCATCCGTCTCGCGATCGACTACGTCGGCCCGACGATCGCGGCGGAGGCGCACACGCCGCTCGACCGCGTGCGCCGGAAGCTCGAGGAGACGTTCGGCCAGTTCGACATCCCTTCCACCCCCACCGGCACTGCGGGCGACGCCGAGGAGATGCTCGTGCGCACGCTCTCCGATGCCGTCGAGAAGCGGCGCGTGGTCGAGATCGAGTACCTGAAGGACGGCGAGGAGACGCCGACGAAGCGATCGGTCGAGCCGTATTCGTTCGAGCGCGAGCTGCCCGTCTGGCGCGTGCACACGTGGGACCGCACCGCCAACGGGCCGCGGACGTACCGGCTCGACCGGATGCGCTCCGCCACGTTGACCGAGGAAGGGTTCGAGCCGCGCGAGGGATTCGACCCTCGCTACCTCAACGAGCCACGACTCGCGCGGCTCTGGCACTCGCCGGTGGTCGCCCGCTGGAAGACCGAGCGCGGCGCGCGGCTCCTGACGGACAAGGCCGCCGTCTCCGAGCTGCCCTTCAAGACGGACGAATGGCTGCTCTCCGAGGTGCTCGCGGATGCGGGCGAGACCGTCGTGCTCGACCCGGCCGACATGCGCGCCAGCGTCGCCGCCCGCGCCAAGGCCCTGCAGAAGGAGCTTCGGCTCAGCCCGCGCCGGAACCGTCCGGCAGCACGAGCCTGAACGTCGCTCCCCGCCCCGGCGCCGACTCCAGCTCCACCTCTCCCCCGTGCGCTCGTGCGACCGACTGCACGATGGCTAGACCGAGCCCCGACCCCGGCCGAGCCGACGTGAGCCTCACTCCCGACTCGAACACGCGTGCCTGATCGGCCGCCGCGATTCCCTCCCCCTGGTCGGTGACGGAGATCACGACGGATGCACCTCGGTGCGCGACGCTCACCGCCACCGGGGTGCCGTCGGGTGAATGACCGACGGCGTTCGCGATCAGGTTGTCGACCGCTTGCCGCAGCCCGGCCGGATCTCCCTCCAGGATGATCCCCACCTCGGCCGAGGCCACCACCGTCGCGCCTCCCAGCCGTGCCGCCTCGACCGCCGCCAGGGCGAGCTCCCCCGCGTCGACTCGCTCGGGATGGAACGATGCCAGCAGGGGATCCGCGAGGAGCCTCTCGACGGCTGCGACAGCGGCGGCGGCAAGCTCTCGCAGCCGTTGTCGTGTCGGCTCGTCTGAGGTTCGGTAGCTCTCCGCGATGGCGGTGAGGGTCGCGACGGGGCTCCTGAGCTCGTGAACCAGAACCGCGAGAGGTGGCCGCCTCATCCGACCCGCTCCGCGATCCGCGCTCCGGCCCACCTGGCCGCCTCCGCGAGGATCGGGTCGTCGCCTTCCGCGTACTCGTCTACCAGCGGCAAGTGCTCGGCCGAGCCGACGTTGCCGAGCGCGTGGAGCGCGTTGCGGCGCAGCCAGCGAGGGTCGTTCCGCGGCACGTAGAGCCGATCGAGCTCCGCGATCAGCTCCCCACCATCGCGTTGCAGCCACTCGACCAGAGACACGTTGGCGACGGCGTCGTCCGGCAGCGGTCGTCCGGCGCGACGCTTCTCGACTCCCCGGTTCCAGGGACAGACGTCCTGGCAGATATCGCACCCGTAGACGGATGCTCCGAGCTCGGCGCGGTAATCCTCCGGCACCGGATGCGGGGCCTGAGTCCAGTACGAGAGGCAGGCGTTCGCGTCGAGCACACCCGGCTCGTCGAGCGCGCCCGTGGGGCACGCGTCGATGCAGAGGCGGCAGCGCCCGCAGTCGAGGTCGAGCGGCGGCGTCGCCTCGACCGCGACATCCGTGACGAGCGTCCCGAGCACGACCCATGAGCCGTGCTCCCGCGTGATCAGGAGCGTGTTCTTCCCGTAGAACCCGACGCCGGCGCGGCGCGCACCCTCACGGTCGACGTGCTGGTTCTCGTCCACGAGCACGCGGTAGCGGCCGCCGAGGGCCTGCCCGAGGGCGTCGAGGCGCTCGCGCAGCAGCGCGTAGTGGTCGCGCCAGGCATACCGGGGGAGCCGGCCTTCCCCGGGGCCGGCATCGGCGGCGTCGCTCCAGTAGCAGAGTGCGGCCGAGACGACGGTGCGGGCGGTGCCGTCGAGGAGCAGCTCGGGATGGCAGGAGACCTCCGGCCGGGCAGTCGTGAACTTCATGTCGGCGAAGAGCCCGTTCTCGCGCCGCTCGACGATGTGGCCCTCCGTCACGTCGTACGGCTCCGCCGGCGCGGCGCCGACGACGTCGAGACCCAACTCGGCGGCGCAGCGGGCGAGCTCCTCTGCCGTCATGGAGGGATTGTGCCCGCGGCTGCCGACGAGCAACCGATCCGGACGCCGCCCGCCGCCTCGATGGCACCTCTCACCTTGCCCAGCGGTCTAGGTCTGTTCCTCCGCCGGAGCCCTCGGAACGAGCACGCGCAGCGCCTGGGGCTCGATCCTGAACGAGAGCGGCGTGTCGAGCTCGACGGGCTCGCCGTCGATCGCCGCCCGGATCCGCGGGAGCGGAGAGCCGATCTCGAGCTCGGAGCACGAGCGCTCATCCCACGTGATTCGGCGGAGGCCATGCGGGACATAGAGGTGAAGCTCGCCTCCGTCCAGCCGTTCGCGCACGCCCGGCGACAGCATGTCGAGGCTGTAGTCGTTGTTCCCGACGAGCACCACCCTCGCCCGGACCTGCTTGCCGTCGATCGTGAACCGCTGCCGCCGGCGGCGGTCTTTCAGCGTCAGCAGGATCGCGCGGAGCCGCGCAAAGACCTCACGGCGGCGGCGATGCTCCTCGCGGCGGTGCACGAGCCGCGCGTAGAGGCCGAGCGAGACGTTGTTGAGGAACAGCCGATCGCCGACCCGACCGACGTCCACCCGACGCTCCTCTCCCTCGTCAAACCCGCGGAGGGCTGCGATCGGGTCGTCACGGTCGAGTCCGAGGTCACGCGCGAAGTGATTACGCGTCCCGAAAGGGATCACGACGAAAGGAACGTCCTGCTCGATCGCGATCTCCGCCACGGCCGCGAGCGAGCCGTCCCCGCCCGCCATCCCGAGGACGTCGGCTTTGGCGTCGCGGGCGAGTTGCTGGAGGTCGTCGCCGTCCTCGAGGCAGCGCACGTGCACGCCCCGAGCCTCTGCCGCAGCGCCCAACTCGTCCGGGGACGGCGATGAATCGCCCGAGCTCGGGTTGACGATCAGGAGTCGGCGCATCGGTACTGCTTACCCGGAACGCAAGATCGGTAAAGGTCGAGCTCTCCGCGCGTGACCGGCTAGCCGAAGCCGAGGATGAACTTGGCGTCGTCCGACATCAGGTCGGGCGTCCAGGGCGGCTCGAAGGTGAGCTCGACCTCGACCTTGTCGACCCCCGGCAGGGCGGCCACGGCGTCGTGGATGCCCTCCTGGATCATCGGGCCTGCGGGGCAGCCCATCGACGTCAGCGAGTGGATGACCTTCACGTTGCTCCCGTCGATCTGCGCTTCGTAGAAAAGGCCGATCTCGACGATGTCCATGCCGAGCTCCGGATCCTCGACCCCGTGCAGGGCCTCGACCACATCTGCTTCGCTGACCATGCGTCGAGTCTACCGGTGCTTTCGCATTGCGGGCCGCGCGCCCTTAGCGGTCGTTCGCGACGGGCGGCACCAGGCTGACGCCGGTCGTCGCCGCCACGTGGCGTTCTGCCGTCGTCAGCACGAGGTCGAGCACCTGTCCGACGGCGTCGTCCAGATTCGTGTTCTCGATCACCGGCACGTCGAAGCGCCGGGCGCGCTCGAGCAGCACCTCCTGGATCATCCGGATCTCCGTCATCCCGTCGAGATACTTCTCGAGCGGGCGGAGGCCGTCGGTACTGGCATCACGCACCCAGAAATGACTGCGATGGGCGTCCTCGTCGGTGATCGCCACGATGCACTGGACGACGACCGCGTCCTCGCGGTCGGAGGCGATCATCCCCGGCACGAGGTGGACGCCCTCGAGCACCATCGACCAGCCCTCGGTCAGCGAGCGGTCGATGGCCGCCTCGACGCCGACCAGCACGTTCCGCGTCTGGTCGAGGAAGCCGAGCAGGGCCGAGTCGCCGCCGACGTCCTCGTCGGCGTGGTTCAGGCCCAGCTCCGCCTCGAAGCTCGAGTAGTGCACGGAGGGCATGAACTCGCGCGAGAAGAACGCCCTCATCGTCTGCCGGATGAAGTCCGTCGACGTGACGCGCGTGATCCCGAGCCGGTGAGCGGTCTCCGTCGCGAGCGTCGACTTGCCTGTGCCGGTGGCGCCGCCGACGAGCAGCAGGACGGGCAGGTCGAGGTGTTGGAGTGCCTGTAGCCGTCTCAGCCGGCGTAACGTCTTTCCCGCTTCGGGCTCACCGAGCATCTCGGTCGCGATCTCCGCGAGCCGGTCGAGATCGAGCTCGGCCGCACCCTCCTCGCTCATGTCGGCGTCAGCCCGACGGGCGAGCTCGTAGGCCCGCGTCGGAGCGAGGCCTGTCGCCGTCAGCGCCCGCGCCATCAGGCCCTTCGACCACGGCGGTCCCTCCTCCCCGCCGAGCGGGAGCCGGGCCAGGTAGCGGCGCTCGCTGCTCATACGCCGACCACCGCGGCCTCGATCGCCTCGACGGCCAGTTGCTCCAGGAGACCGTCGAGATCGGGCTCGCCTGGCAACGGGACGATGTCGTTGCCCGCGAGCACGACCGGCAACCCGAGCTGCTCTGCGTGCTCGACCACGACGTCGATCGCCGCGGCCTTCACCTCGACGACGAGCAACTCCGCCCCTTCCAGGCGAGCGAGCTCGTCCCGGAGCGCTTCTCGGTCGGAGAGCTCGCCGGAGACGTGGGTCACGATCGCCCCGTAGTCCTCTTCCAGGTGCCTGGCGATCCTCCCGTGCTGGTCGGCAGGCGCAGTCCCGAAGAATGCGATCCGGCGGCCGCTGACGTCCTCGAGCGGTCGTGGGCGCAGGACGACGCGCACCACGGGCACGCCGGGCCGGGTCAGGCCGGTGAATGCCTCGGCGACATCGGCATGGTCGAGCCCGTCCTCGGCCATCGCCACGACGACGAGATCGGCGAGCAGCGCCCGGTAGGGATTCAGGTAGCCGGTCGTGACCGCGAGCTCCTGGTGTGCGCCGACGACGAGGACACGGCGCTCCGAGGCGATCGGGGGCATGGCGGCGCCACTCCCGTCGAGCACGATCAGGTCCGGTTCGAGCTGCTCGGCGAGCCGCGCCCCGGCGAGCACGTTCGAGATCCCGACCGCACCCGCGAGTCCCCCGCCGCAGCGCCGGCAGCCCACGGTCGGAAGACCAGTGATCGCTGCCGTCTCGAGGTGGTCTGAGGCGGCATGCCTGCCGTCACGCGAGCGCTCGAGCAGATCGGCCACGGCGGGCCTGACCTCGACGAGCTCCGGCTCGGCCGGACCGCCCCGGCCCATGGCGACGACGACGACCCGGCGGTCGCGCGCGAGCACGCGCGCCACATGCCCGGCGACAGCCGTCTTGCCGACGCGTTTGCCGGTGCCGATCACCGCGATCGACGGCGTCTCTATCGGCTCGAACTGCGGCGGATCGAGCCGGAAGTCCGCGCCCTCGTACGGGATTCCCAGGGCCAGCGCACGCGCGGCGAGCCGCAACCGGGCGCCGGGCCCGAGCACGGGCTCGTCCGACAGGTCGAGCACGACCGCCGGCGCGTGCTCCGCGATCGCCTCCTCGAGCGACCCGTGCAGCGGCACGCCGTACTCCTCGCCACCGCGCAGCTTCTCCGTGCCACCCACGAGGACGCAGCCGACGATCTCGTACGGCAGCTCGACGAGCGCATCCCTGACCACGGAGGCGTAGTGCTCCCCGTCGATCACGGCTACGGCTCTCACGAGCGCGACGTCACCTCGGACTCGATCCGGCCCGTGTACTTCTCGTAGGCGAAGGTGTCCGTCGAGAACTGGATGATCCGCTCCTGCCCGTGGAACGGGTGGCGGCGCCAGATGTCGACGTGGGTTCCCGTGACCTCGATCACGTTGTAACAGGGCCTCGAGTTCCCGCGCAGCCGGAGTGAGGAGACCGTTCCCGTGTTGACGACGAACAGGTTCTCGAGCCGCCACGCGTAGGGCACGTGCTTGTGGCCGGACAGCACGAGGTGGGCGCCGGCGCGAAGCAGGCACTCGATCACGTCGCCGGCGTCGTAGACGACGTTTCGCTCGCGGCCGGTGCCGGGTACCGGCAAGAGATGGTGGTGGAGCACGAACACCTTCAGGTCGGCCGGCTCGGCGGCGAACTCACTCTCGATCCAGGCGTAGCGTCCCCGCCCGATCTGCCCGTGGTCGAGATCGGGCTCGGTGGAGTCGACCGCCACGACGGTGACGCCCCCCTTGCGCAGGACGCAGTTCCGCTCGCCGAAGAGCTCCTCGAAGTGCACGTAGCCGACGTTGCGGGAGTCGTGGTTCCCGGGGATGACGACGAGCGACTCGCACTGGATCTTGTCGATGTACTGCCGGGCCAGTTGGTACTCGTGCTTGAAGCCGAGGGTCGTCAGGTCGCCGGAGCAGATCACGATGTCCGGCTCGAGCTCGTTGATCTCGCCGATCGCGCGATCGAGCAGGCTCGGCTCGAAGTACTGCTCCCCGCAATGCAGGTCGGAGAGGTGCGCAATCACGAAGGGGCGGTCGCCATTCGGCGTGCTGGCCATGGCATCAGTCTACGGAGCCACGAAGCGCAACGGCGGGAAACGGCCCCGCCCCGACCGCGCCGACACGCGCCGAACCGCATGAACACAGGGCTGAGGGTGCTCGTGGGGCGGAGCTCGTGACGGGGCTGCGCAGCGTTTCGGCGCCAGGTGAGGCCGTCGGGCCGCGCGGGGCCGTCCGGACACGTCAGTACCGTACGCCCGTGAGGTTGGAATCCCACCGGTTCCAGGCCTACCGTGGCACGGAGCCACCGCGGTTCGCGAACCGGATCGAGCTCGAGTGCGCCAGGATCCTCGACTGGTACGGGATCCCGTGGGAGTACGAGCCGACGACGTTCGTCCTGCAGCGGGACGACGAGGGCCGCGTCACGCGCGCCTTCACGCCGGACTTCTTCCTGCCCGACGAGGCGCTCTACATCGAGGTGACCGTGATGAAGCAGTCCCTCGTGACGCGGAAGAACCGCAAGCTCCGCGAGCTCCGCAGCCTGTACCCGCACGTCAACGTCAAGCTCTTCTACCGGCGCGATCTCGAGCGCCTGGCCCAGCGATACCGACTCAAACTCGCCTCATAGGACACGACCCTGCCGGGGAGGTGTACCTCTCGGCCGCCGAGATCGCCGCGCGGGTGCGCGAGCTCGGGGCCGCGATCGCCACCGACTACGCCGGCCGCGAGCCGCTGCTCGTGGCGCCACTGAAGTCGAGCGCCGTCTTCCTCGCCGACCTCTCGCGGACGATTCCGATCCACCACACGATCGACATGATCGAGCTGGCCGGCTACGCCGATGGCCAGCGGGGAGGCGTCCGCCTGCTGAAAGACCTCGACCAGCCGATCGGCGGCCGCCACGTCATCCTCGTCGCGGACGTCGTCGACACGGGGCTGACGCTCGCGTTCCTGACTCGAACCCTCATGCAGCGGAACCCCGCGAGCATCGCAGCGGTGACGCTGCTCGACCGCCCGTACCGCCGTCTCGTCGAGAACATCGGCCTCGGCTACGTCGGCTTTACGGTGCCGGACGAGCTCTTCGCCGGCTACGGGCTCGGCCTGGAAGAGCAGTGGCGCGCCCTGCCCGACCTTCGCTACGTCCCGGCCGAGGCGCTCCCGGCTGCAGCGACCGACGCTGCCTGACGCGGGCCGCGGCCGTCAGCTCACCCGGAAGACCACTGTCGCGCTGAAGCCGGTGCCGTCGATCTGGACGCCGTAGCACCCCGGCGAGCGGACGCGCACGAACGACGGCCTACCGCGGCCGGCACACGCACGTCGGAGATCCTAGGTCGACGGACCTTCCCGTTCAACCGGGCCGACGCGGACGGACGTGGCTACTCCTCGCCGCCGATGTCCCGCTGGTAGGCCTCCCAGACGAGGTCCGAGCCGAGCTGGCGATGCCGGGCGAGGTGGTCGGCGAAGACCATGATCTCCTCACGGATCTCGGCGACGGGCCTACCCGTTCCCGCCCGGGCGTCCATCAGACCGACCATCAGCTTCCCGGATGCCTCGCGCATGCCCGGATGCTCCTCCCGCAGGTGGTTCACCTTGGCGGCGAGTCGGGGCTCGACCTCGACGATCTCGGCCAGGAGCCCGTCCGGCGCCTCGGTCGTCTCGATGTGCTCGACGATCTTGGCGTCGAGCTCCTCCAGCGCTTCGAGCACGTGCGCAGTCCAGGCCTCCTCGCGCCCGACCGCGGGACGCTCCGCGGCCCGTTCCAGGGCCTGGATCGCCTTCGCGAACCCGGCCCGGCGGCGCGCGGTCGGCTCGAAGGCGTTGCTCTCAGGCACGTTTCTCAGCCCAGGTGCTCACGCTGAGGACAGGATGACAGACGTGCGTGCCGCGACGCCCCACCAGGCGGCACCGGTTACGCGGCGTGAACGACGAGCGCCGAGCAGTGGGCGCTGTGGGCCACGCGCTCGCTGACGCTGCCGAGGGCGCGCACCCCGTGCACGCCGCGGGAGCCGACGATCAGGAGATCCGCCTGTTCCGAGCGGTCGACGAGGGCTGTGACCGGCTGACCGTCGTCCCACGCATCGACACGATCGACCCACGGGCCCTCACGCTCGACGCTCTTTCCGCCCGTCGCCGCCACGACGTGGACATCCGCAGCGAGCCTCCCGGCCAGCTCGTCGGCAACCGCGAGTGCCGCCAGAGCGTGATCCGAGCCGTCGAGGCCGACGACGATCCGGCGCGGCTCCCACTTGCCCGTCTCGGACGGTCGGGCGAAGAGCACCGAGCGATCGCCGTCGTGGAGAAGTGTTGCCGCAGTCTCGCCGACCATGATCCCGACCAGCCGGCTGCTCGCCCGCCCACCGAGCGCGAGGAGCGTGGCGTCGCATGCGTCGGAGGCGCCGCGCAGGACGTCCTTCGCCGCGCCACGGACGAGCCGCGTGTCGCTGCCCGACCGGTGGGCGAGGAGCGCGGCCGCCTCATCCCGCGCCTCGGCTGCCTGGAGTCCGAGCTGCTCTTCCGCGTCGGCCATCAGGAATCCGGCGTGCACCGCGGTCGTCATGTCTTGCGCCGTGACTGCGTGCACGGCGCTCTCTGCTGGAGCGAGCACGAGGGCCTGGCGCAGGGCTTCGAGACCGAACTCGCTGCCGTCGACGCCGACCACGATGCGATCGAAGATGGCCATCTCGCCCATTGTCGCAGCAACCCAGCTCCCCCGCCATCCGGGCGGACACTGAGGCGTGACCGTAGTTGCCACGCCGTTCCCGACCCGCGTCGGTCGGATCGCCGGTGCCGACCAAGGCTCAGGTCAGCGCTTCTCCCAGTGACAGACGGAATAGGCTCGTTCGTGCGGCTGGAACCCGAGTGACTCGTAGAGCCCGCGCGCGTGGTAGTCGGCGTCCGCCACGATCACGAACTGCTTCGCGCCGTGCGTCTCGGCAGCATGGTGTGCCGCGGCCACGACGAGGCGCGAGCACATCCCGCGCCGACGGTGCGCAAGGGCGGTGATGACGCTTTGATAGCGAGCGCGTCCTTCGGTGACGACCAGTCCGCAACTGGCCGCGAGCTCTCCGGTGACGGGGTCGAGCGCCACGTACCAGGCTCCCCGGCCCGCCTCGAAGTGGGCCCGCAGGCCGCGCAACCGCTTGGCGGCGAAGGCACGGAAGTCCGACTCGGGGTGGCCTTCGTCGCGGCTCGTGACCTCGAGCTCGAGCACCTCGCTCCACAGCGGATCGTCCGCCTCGAGCGGCCGGACGATCGCATCGCTGTTTTCCCGCGGGTGCCGGTGAATCTCGTCGGCGGCAGCGATCAGGCCGACGTCCTCCTCGAGCTCGTATCCCCGAGCGACGAACTCCTCGTGCGCGGCGCCCAGGCTGGGCTCCACCCAGCCGAACGTCCGGTGACGAACACGCGGCTCGTCGGCGAACTCGGAGTCGAAGCGGGCCTCCCACGCCAGACCGTCCCCCGGCGCCGGCGGCTCGTCGAAGAGGAGCAGGTTGCCGTAGAAGTGGGTCGGGTTCGTGGGGGAACGGATCAAGAGGCACGCGTCGCGGCGCTCGATCACCCGGCCGGCGGGGAGAACATCGAGGTCGGTCGCCCACATCAGAGACTGCAGCGGCGGGATCGAGCCTGGATCCTTCGACATGGCAGGAGCCTAGACGGCCGGCGAGCGCGCGCGAGCTAGAGGTAGCCGAGTGGATCGACGGGAGCGCCGTTGACGCGCACCTCGAAATGCACGTGCGGTCCTGTGGAACGGCCCGTGTTCCCCGAGAGGGCGATCACGAAGCCCTTCTGGACTACGGCGCCGAGGCCGACGATGAGGCTGGAGTTGTGTGCGGAGGCCGTCGACAGGCCGTTGCCGTGGTCGATCACGACGAGGTAGCCGTAGCCGGACATCCAGCCCGAGTAGATCACGGTGCCTGCGGCGCCGGCGTGCACGGGCGTGCCCGTACCGACGGCGATGTCGATCCCCTCGTGCATGCGGCCCCAACGCCACCCGTAGCCGCTCGTCACGGGCCCGGCGACCGGCCATCCGAGCTGTCCGCTCCCTGCAGCCGGGGCCGTGCCGGAGGACGCTCCTGTCGTGGACTGTGAAGCCTGGGCGGCGGCGATTCTGGCAGCGAGCGCCGCGCTCTGGGCAGCCAGGCTCTCCGCCTCGGCCAGGAACTCGTGCTTGTCCTCGCGCACGCTGCCGAGCGCCGTCTCCTTCTCGCGCTCGGCGGACGCGAGCGCGTCGCGCGACGCGAGCATCCGGTCGCGTGTCGCACGCTGGGCTGCCGTCTGGGCCTCGATCAACGCTTCCGTGCGCGCGGCGTCCTTGCGGGCGCGATCTGTGGCCGCGCGCGTTCGTGACAGCTCGGCACGCGCCCGCTCGAGCTTGGATGCGATCTGCTCGTCCTGGCGTCCGATCCGATTGAGCAGCTCGATATGGTCGAGCAGGTCGGAGAACGACGTCGTACCGAGCGCGAATGCGATCAGGTCGGGCGAATCGGCCTGGTAGATCGCACGCAGGTGCTTCTCGAGCACGGTCAGAGCCGCGGTGTACTGCCGCCCGAGCCCGCGCAGCCGCGCGGTCTCCTCCGCGACGCGCTCCTCGAGCGAGGCAAGGCGGGCGCGCTCTGCGGCGAGGGACTGCTCGAGGGTGCTCAGCTGCGCCTGCTCCGCGGCCACCGATGACTCCGCGGCGCGGACGCGGCCGCCGATCTGGCTGAGCTCCGTCGTCAGCAGGCCCTCCTTCTGCGTCGCCAGCTGGGCGCGGGACTTCAACTCGCTGATGCGGGCGTCGAGGCGGGCCTTGTCCGACCCGTCGGTCGCTGTTGCCGCCCCTGCGAGCAGTAACGCAAGCGCCAGCGCGGCTGCGAGAGCCGATCGTCGGGCCATAGGGGCGATTTCGCTTCCGAACCGACGAGACCTTCTCACACGCCTCCCGGACGGTCGAGCGCCCTGAGAGCGGCAGCTGCCTCCCGCCGCAGAGCGCCGATCGAAGCGCGGTAGTCCTCGTCCCTGAGGCGACCTGCTCGGTGATCGGCCTCGAGCTCCTTCAGTGCCGCGAGCGCACGGTCGCGTTCCTCCGCGAGCGCCAGCAGCACTCGCCGCTCCGGCGTCAAGGCATCGAGCTCGTCCGAAAGCGGCTCCGGCTCACGCAGGAACGGCAACGCGACGAGCACCACGCAGACCACCGCGAGCATCGCCCCCAGGATCAGCGCCGTGTTCACCGGCCGCGGACGACGCTGCCGGCCTCGTCGTAGCGCACCGCCAGCCGGCGCTGCTCACGGGCGTCCGGCCAGAGTGCGACGACCGCGCCGAGCAGGAAGACGATCCCCGCGAGCCAGATCAGGTTCACGAGCGGTTTCACGAAGATGCGGAAATACACGCTGCCGTCCTCGTTCACCTGCTCGGGGATCACGAACAGATCCTCCCCCGTCAGGTAGTCGGTCCGCACCCCGACCTCGGACGACACCTGTGGGTCGGGCCCGGCGATCTTGTACGAGTTCTTCCCTGCCTGGAGCGCGCCGAGGGCTTTCCCGTCGCGGCTCACGAGCAGATGCGCGCGAACCTCCGTCGCATGCTCGGTCTCACGCTCGGTCAGGCGCTGGTAGGTGACCGTATAGCCGGACACCGCAAGCGACTCGCCGGGCGCGAGCTTGCCGTCGACGACCGAGTCGTAGGCGCTCGAGCCGGCTATCCCGATTGCGAGCAGCACGATCGCGACATGCACGACGTAGCCGCCATAGCGGCGCCGGTTGCGGGCGACGAGCGAGCCGAACGCAAGGGGCCACGACTCGCTCGAGAGCGCCCGCCGAGCACGTGTGCCGCGGACGAACTCGAGCAAGATCGCAGCCAGGACGAATGCGGCGAAGGTATACGCGATCAGCCCGGGCACCGACGAGCCGGCTCCGAGTGCGAGCAGGACGACGCCGGTGGCGAGGGAGACGAGGGCCGGCCCGACGAAGGTGCGCCCCACGCTGCGCAGCGACGCCTTGCGCCACGCGATCAGCGGGCCGATCCCCATCAGGAGCAACAGCGGCAACCCGAAGACCCTGAGGAAGAAGTTGAAGTAGGGACCCCCCACGACGACCGACTGGCCCCGTACCGCCTCCGAGAGAATCGGCCACGCGACCCCCCACAGGATCGTGAGACAGAGCGCGACGAGCAGGAGATTGTTATAGAGGAAGACAGCCTCACGGGAGACGAGCGACTCGAGCCGGGTCGTCGATCGGAGCAGCGGCAGGCGCCAGACGATCAGGACCGTCGCGAAGACGACGCTGACGACGATGAAGGCGAGGAACCAGGGGCCGATGTCGCTCTGCGCGAACGAGTGGATCGAGTTGACGACGCCCGAGCGGGTGATAAAGGTGCCGAAGATCGAGAGGCAGAACGCGAGCGCCACGAGCACGACGTTCCAGACCTTCAACATGCCCCGCTTCTCCTGGATCATCACCGAGTGGAGGAAAGCGGTCGCAGCGAGGAACGGCATCAACGCCGCGTTCTCGACCGGATCCCAGGCGTAGTAGCCGCCCCAGCCGACCTCGACGTAGGCCCAGTGGGCGCCGAGCAACTGGCCCACGCCGAGCGCCGTCCAGGCGACCAGCGTCCAGCGGCGCGTGGCAACGATCCAACGCTCGTCGGTGCGACCGGCGAGCAGCGCTCCCATCGCGAAGGCGAACGGCACCGCGAGTCCGACGTAGCCGAGATAGAGGAACGGGGGGTGCGCCATCATGTACGGGTTCTGCAGGCTCGGATTGAGGCCGAGGCCGTCGATCGGCGCGGCCTGCACGGCGAACGGACTCGCCACGAAGACGAGCAGGGAGGCGAAGCCCACCGAGATCCCTGCCAGCACCGGCGTGACCCAGACGACGAGGTCGCGCGTGCGGTGTCGGTTGAGCCACACCGCCAGCGCCGCGTACCCGGTCAGGACCAGCAGCCACAGGAGCAGCGATCCCTCCTGTCCGCCCCAGAAGGCCGACACCTTGTAGAGAGACGAGAGGGAGCGGTTCGAGTGCTCGGCAACGTAGGTCAGCGAGAAGTCGTTGCGTAGGAAGCCGGCGGCGAGCACCGCCGACGCGACCAGGGTCGTCCCGAACGAGGCGATCAGCGCGTTCCGCGCCGAATGCGCGAGGCGCCGCCGGCGGCGCACGGCGGCGTAGCTGCCCGCGGCGGCGGCGTAGACGCACAGGCCGAAGGTGACGACCAGCGCCGCGCGCCCGAGCTCGGTCATCTACTCCGCCGGCTTGATCGCCGAGTACTTCGACGGGCACTTGGTGACCATCGAGCCCGGAGCAGCGACGAAGATCCCGTTCTGCAGCTTGCCGTCGATCACGACGTCCCGCCCCGAGGCGAACAGATCCGGGACGCTGCCCCGGTAGACGACGTCGACCGTCGGCCCGGCCGGATCCTTGACGTCGCGGAGCTTGAACTTGAGGCCGCCCGCATGCGCGTCGCCCGACGGCTTCCCGACAACACGCCCCACGAGCGAAACGGTCCCCGTCTGCCCGTCGAGCTGGCTCGGCCTGACGGAGGGAGTTCCCCCACCTGCGATCGAGGTGTAGAGGAGGAACACCGCAAGCACCGCCGCGATCGAGAGGGCGATGACGAGACGCGCGGGTGAGCGCTTCCGAGTCACGTCGTCAGGATACCCGCGCGATGCTGCAGTCGTCGCTCCGAGCCGCGAGCCCGGAACGCAGGCAATCGGAGTCGGGCACACACCGTCCCGCCTCGCCCGGGCGGCTCCGTGCCGACTTCGTCAGGGCCGCCGTAGCGGGGATCCGGAGCTCGCCTAGGCGGCGCGCACGGAGCGCTGTCCGGGAATCTCGTAGCCGTGGTCGTGACAGAGCGACCCGGGCGAGTCCTCGGTGAACGCGTCGCAGTACCCCTTCCCGTACGCCGCCCGCATGAAGGCCGACACGACCTCGAGATTCCACTCGGAGATGTCCGCTGCCTCCCGCCAGAGGTCGGCGAGCCGGAGATCGATGTCGAGTTCGAGCAGGTCGATGCGCGTGGGCTTGAGCATGTCCCAAGCGTACGAATGCGGTCGGACGGCATCAGAGTTCCCGCAAATGGGCAGATTTGAATCCCTTCGTCACCCGCTTCCGGAGCGATCCCGTACAGTTCCGACGCATGGGGCGAATCCGCGTCGGCCTGCCGGGCATCCCCGTGCGGGACGACCCGGAACGCGCCGTCGAGATCCTGCTCGAGCGCGGCTACGACGCCTGCGAGATCGACTTCGAGGGCTCCTTCTGGATGGACTATCCGTGGGCCGAGCGGCTCGGCGCGGCTGCCGCCGCCGCGGACATCGCGCTCTCGGTGCACGCGCCGCTGTTCGGGTTCATGGGCCATCTGGAGGCGTCGGGTCGCAAGTTCTCGTCCGCGGTGGGCGCTCTCGACCGCAGTGCCGGGATCGCTGTCGCCTGTGGCGCAAAGGTGGTCGTGTTCCACCCCGGCTTCCTCCTCGGACGCACACGCGACGAGGCAATCGCGTCCGTGGTCGAGCAGTTGGGATCGCTCCGCGAGCGCCTCGAGGCCAAGGGGCGAGCCGTGCCGCTCGGCGTTGAGGTGATGGGACGCGTGCGCGACCTCGGCTCCCTCGACGACGTCGTCGAGATCTCGGAGCGGACGGGCTGGGTTCGACCCGTGCTCGACTTCGCGCACATGCACGCGACGAGCGACGGTGCCTACCTCGAGGCCGGTCTCTTTGCCGACGCGCTCGCCGCCGTCGACGCCGTGCTCGAGCCAGGCGCCCCATTCCACATCCACTTCTCGGACATCGCGTATGCGAACCGCAACGAGAAGCATCACCTCCCCTACGGTGAGGGCACGTTGCGCGCCGATCCGCTGCGCGAGGCGCTGGAGCGATTCGGTCGGGATGCGACCGTGATCTCGGAGTCGCCGGACGAAGCGTCGAGTCAGGCGATCAAAGCCGTTCTCGCGCGCGCCTGAAGGTCCTCCCGCCTACCGGGGCGTCGGGGTCGTGGGCTGCAGCGTCGCCAGCTCGTCGTCGATCGCCGCCGCTTCGGACGCCCGGCCCTGCGCCCTGAGCAGGTCGGCGAGGGCTGCCAGCGGCTCCAGGCGGTGTTGTCGGAAGCCGGTCGGCCGAACGATGTCGTCGGCCGCCCGCAGCAGCTGCTCCGCCTCCCCCGGGCGGCCCTGGGCGGCGCGGACGAGCCCAAGCGCGAGTAGCGTCGTCGAGCCGGAGGAGACGTCGGCATCCCCGACCGTCTCTCTGGCCTCGAGGGCGAGTCGCTCGGCTTCGTCGAGCTGCCCGAGGGCGAGGAGCGCCTGGGCGAGGAGTCGCTGGCTCTCGACGAGCGTGCCGCGATCCTGCAGCGGCTTCAGCACCCTGATCGCCTCGCGCAGCAGCGGCTCGGCGCGCGCCGGATCCGGGCGCTCCAGGGCGACGACACCGAGCCAGTTGAGCGTTCTCCCGAGGGTCATCGCCGCACTGCTCTCGACGAACAGGCCGCGCGCCTCCTCGAGCAACGCCTCGGCGTCGTCGAGCCGACCGTCCAGCACCGCCTGCCGGCCCCTAGCTCGCAGGATCCAGGCCCGGGTCGTCGGGCTCGGACTGTCGCCGGCGAGCTCGACCGCGCGGGCGAGAAGCTCACGGGCCCGCTCGTTTTCCAGCCGGGAGCTGTAGATGCCGGCGAGCTCGAGCAGCACGGCGCCTTGCAGGTCGAGGCGTTCGGTGCGTTCCGCGATCTCGAGCCTCTCATGGGCGAGTCGCTCGGCCTCGTCCAGGTCTCCTTCCCAGTTGCTGACCGTCCCGAGCACGTCGAGCGCGTCGTATCGGCCGACATCGTCGGCCGGCTCGACGACCTCGAGGGCTCGACGGGCGAGCTCGCGGGCCGCTTCGTGGTCCGCATCGCGGAACAGCGCCACCCGTGCGAGAGCGATCAGCGCTCGTCCTTCGATCCTCGGCTCGCCCGCCGCTCGGGCGGCGTCGCCGATCTCGAGCATTTCGGACGAGACCGTGGGGATGTCCGTCATCCGCCACGAAGCCTGGGCCGCCAGATAGCGCCGCTCGAGCGTCGGCTCGAGCTGGTCTGCGCGAACGAGCAGGCGCCGCGCGACGGCGTTCGCTTCGCGCGAGAGTGCCCGGCGCCCGGCCTGCTCGAGTGCCGCCGCCGCGGCTGAGGCGAGCTCGTCCGGCACCACCCCGTCCAACTCGGCCGCCAGCCTGGCCGCCTCGTCGAGGTGGTAGGCCCGGATCTCGACGACGTCGTCACCCGCAGGCCGACCCTCGAGCCACTCCGCCATCTGCCGGTGTAGGAGCGCACGGGACGACTTCGACAACCCCGCGTACGCAACGTCGCGGATCAGGACGTGCTTGAACCGGTAGGCGTCCTCGCCCCTGATCGTCGAGCGCGGCTCGCGCACGAGGAAGTCGCGCTCGACGAGCCCCTCGAGCCCGCCGTCCGGGATCTCCGTGTCCCCGAGCACCTCGACGGCACCCGACCAGAACGTCCGCCCGGCGACGGATGCCCGGCGCAGGACGGTGCGCTCGGCCAGAGGCAGCCGGTCGATCCTGGCCGAGATCATCGCCTGCACCGTGTGGGGCACGCTCTCGACCGCTCCGTCGGCCTCGAGCATCATCCGCACCGTCTCCTCGATGAAGAGCGGGTTGCCTTCGGTGCGGGTGAGCACCGCTGCGCGCTGAGCGGCGGACAGGTCGTGGTCGCCGTCGCTGAGCGCGTCGACGAGGCGTTCGCTGTCCGCGCGGGGCAAGGGCTCCAGCTCGATCGCCGTCGCACGCACCTTCCCGCCCCCCCACGTCGGGCGCTCGTCGAGAAGATCGGCGCGGGCGAGACAGAGAATCAGGAGCGGCACGTCCCTGACGCCGCTCGCAAGGTTCTCGACCAGGTCGAGCATGGGCTCCTCGGCCCAGTGGATGTCCTCGAACAGGAGCACGAGCGGCTGGAGGTCGGCGAGCTCCGCCGCCCACGTCTGCGCGGCCCAGGAGATCTCGGACGCAGACCGGTCGCCGTCGACGGCGCCGAGCACGCCGGCTGCGAGGGCAAGCAGGTCGGCGACGGCCTCGTCGCCGCAGCAACTCCGGAGCTTCTCCGCTGCGGCCTCGATCGAGTCGTCGTCGGTGACACCGGCCGCGCTCTTGACCATCTCCGCGATGGCCCAGTACGTGACGCCTTCGCCGTACGGAAGGCAGCGACCGCTCAGGATCGTCGAGCGCTCGACACCGGCGAGAAACTCGCGCGCAAGCCTCGACTTCCCCACTCCAGCCCCTCCGAACACCGTCACGATGTGCGACCGGCCGTCGCGGACAGCTCGCGCAAACGTGTTGTGGAGCAGCTCGAGCTCCTCCTCGCGGCCCACGAACGGCGCCGAGACGACCATCTTGCGGCCGACGTCCTGGGACAGCGAGATCACCTGCCACGCCTGGACGCCCAACGGGAAGCCGCGTGCCTCCTGCGCGCCGAGCGGCTTCGTGATCGCCATGCCTCGGGTCAACCGCTCCGCATCGGGCCCGAGCAGGATCTCGCCGGGGTCGGCAGCCTGCTGGAGCCGCGCCGCCGCGTTGATCGCAAGTCCCGTCGCGAACGAGGTGTTGGCCTCGTCGATCAGGATCTCGCCCGTCTCGATGCCGATGCGCACTTCCAACCCGAGGTCGGCGACCGCGCTCACGATCGCCGACGCGGCGCGCACCGCGCGCTCAGGGTCGTCCTCGTGGGCGGTTGGCACACCGAATGCCGCCATCACGGCATCGCCGGCGAAGGACTCGACGCTCCCGCCGTGCGCGGTGATGCAGTGCCTGAGCAGCTCGAAGAACCGGTTCAGACGGGAGCGTACGACCTCCGGGTCTGCACTCGCCACCAGCTGGGTCGAGCCGACCAGATCGACGAACAGAACGGTTGCGAGACGACGCTCCATCGCCTAAGGATACGGACCGCACAAGCGCGTCCGAAGCACGTTCACCCCTGTAGCATCGAGGCGTGCTCGACCCCAAGGTCTTCAAGGCGTACGACGTGCGCGGCGTCCACGGAACCGAGCTCGACGAGGAAGGGGCCTACGCGATCGGCCGTGCCTACGTCGAGCATTTCGAGCCGCGCTCGATCGCGGTCGGTCGCGACATGCGCCTTGCCGCACCGGCAATGGCTGCGGCCGTGATGGACGGTGCGGCCGACGGCGGCGCTGACGTTCGCGACCTCGGGATGGTCGGCACCGAGATGGTCTACTACGCGGTCGGGGAGCTCGGTCTCGAGGGCGGCATCTGCGTCACCGCCTCCCACAATCCGAAGCAGTACACGGGCATGAAGATCGTCCGCCGCGGAGCGCTGCCGGTTGGGGGCGATTCCGGCCTCGAGGAGGTCCGGGCGGCGGCGCTGGCCGGGTTCGGACCGGTCGAGCAGCGTGGCGAGATCACGCCGCTCGACGTCTGGCCGGGCTTCGTCGACAAGGTGCTCGGGTTCGTCGACGTCGAAGCGATCGCACCGCTCCGGATCGTCGTCGACGCTGCGAACGGGATGGCGGGCGCGATGCTGCCGCCCGTGCTGGAGCGGCTTCCCCAGGTCGAGGTCGTCCGCTGTCACTTCGACCCGGACGGCACGTTCCCGAATCACGAGCCGAACCCGCTGCTCGAGGAGAACCGCGCGTTCATCGTCGAGAAGACGCGCGAGGAGGGTGCCGATCTCGGCGTCGCCTACGACGGTGACGCCGACCGCTGCTTCTTCGTCGACGACACCGGCGAGTTCGTTCCGGGCGACTTCGTGACGGCGCTGCTCGCCGAGGTGATGCTGGCCAAGAACCCCGGCGGCACGGTGCTGTACGACCTGCGCGCCAGCTGGGCCGTTCCGAGGACGGTTGCAGCCGCCGGCGGCACGGCACTCGTCAGCCGAGTCGGCCACGCGTTCATCAAGCACCGGATGCGGAAGGAGGACGCAGTCTTCGCGGGCGAGGTCTCTGCCCACTACTACTTCCGGGACTTCACCCAGGCCGATACGGGCGTCGTGCCGTTCCTGCTCATGCTCGAGCTGATTTCGAAGCGCGGCCTCGCGCTCTCCGAGATCCTGCGCCCGTTCCGCGAGCAGTACTTCATCACGGGTGAGATCAACACGACCGTGGCCGACGTCCCCTTGAAGCTGCAGGAGATCAAGGAGCGGTACGCGGCCGAGGGTGGGCGCGTCACCCACATCGACGGGATCTCGGTCGACTTCGAAACCTGGCACTTCAACGTGCGCCCGTCGAATACCGAGCCGTTGTTGCGCCTCAACCTCGAGGCGCTGTCGGAGGCGGAGATGGTGGCGCGTCGCGACGAGCTCCTGACGTTGATCCGGGGCTGAACGAATGGCGGACTCCCTCGAACTCGGGCGCCTGACCGACCGTCGGCCGCCGTTCAAGTACTCGGCGCTGACGCGCGTCGCCTTTTCGGATACCGACGCCCAGGGCGTCGTCTACTACGGGCGCTATCTGCCGTACTTCGACCTGGCTCGGGTCGAGTACCACCGGCACCTGGGCCTGCTCGGGCTGGAGGACGCCGAGCTGGTGATGCGGGCGGCGCATGTGGAGTACCTCGCCCCCGCGCGCTTCGACGACCTGCTCCAGTGCTTCGTCAGGATCAGCCGTCTCGGTCGCACGAGCGTCACGTACGAGCTCGCCGTCGTCAGGCTTCCGGACGACGCGCTGATGGTGACCGGCAAGCAGGCGATGGTGCTGATCGACAAGCAGACGCGCCGACCCGTGCCCGTGCCCGAAAGCGCTCTTGCGCTGGTGCGAGACTTCGAAGGCCCGGATCTGGAAGCGTGAGCGACTCCCGTCTCGCGGCGGTCGACCGCGTTCTCGCGGTCGGCGGTGACGCAGACGACGTGCTGCGCGGCGTCGTGCAGGCGCTGGCAGCGGAGCCCGGGATCGAGTGGGCAGGAATCCTGTTTCTGGAGCAGGGCGCGCTGGCGCTCGGGCCGGAGGCAGGGGTCGCAGACGTGGAGCGGCGGGTCGCCGTCCCCGTCTCGTTCCAGGGAGTCGCTGTCGGCGAGCTCGCCGTCGACGGGAGCGCGGCGGCGGACTTCCTCGGGGAAGTGGCCGAGCGGATCTCGGCGTACGTCCTGCTCGGCTGGGACACGGGCGGAGAAGCCTGGGAGCCGTAGGGCGCGAGCGCTCGTGCCCCGCCGCGCTAGCCGCCCGGACGTAGCCGGGCGGCTTCGCGGCGTGGCCCCCTCTTTCCCCCTGCTCATGTTGTAGTCACCCGGCCGGGGCACGCAATCACTCGTTCGAGGGAGTTCCCAGCCTCCTCGGCGGATACCGCTCCCAAGAGATACTTCGGAACCGTAGGCCCCAACTTCAGGGGTTCTCGCGATCAGGGATCGCGGCCATGGGATTCGCGGGTCTGCGACTAATTCGGCGTGACGCGATAGGCGTCGAACACGGCCTCGAGCTGCCGTAGCGCGGACAGCAGCGAGCGGAGATCGTTGACGTCCCCGAGTTCGGCCGTGTACCAGTTCTTCGCCATCCCGTCCTCGACGGTGCCGCCGTAGGCGACGATGTTGGCGCCGTGCTCCGAGAAGGTGCGGGCGACGTCCTCGAGCAGCCGGGCCCGATCCCAGGCCTCGACCGCGATCTGGACGCGGAAGCTCGACTTCGCGCTCCCCTCCCACTCGACCGGCGTGAACCGCTCGGGATTGCGCATCAGCGCCTTCACGTTCGGACAGTCGGCTCGGTGGATCGTGATCCCGCGGCCGAGCGAGATATAGCCGCGGATCTGGTCGCCGGGAACCGGCGTGCAGCACTTCGCCAGCCGCAGCAGCACGTCCTCCACGCCCTGGACGACGATCCCGAGGCTCTCGCCTGCGACGGTCGAGCGCGCCTTGGGGGTCTTGAGCGTGATCGCGGGCTCTTCTGCCACCTGGTCGGTCTTGAGCCGCTGCAGCACCTTGTTGACGACCTGGCCGGTGCCGAGCTTGCCGGAGCCGACCGCGAGGTAGAAGTCCTCCGCCTTCTTGAAGCCGAGGTCGCGGATGACCTGGGCGAGCACGGTCGAGCCCTGGAGCTTGCGATAGGGCAGGTTCTGGGCCTTCAGCGCCTGGTCGAGCGCCTCACGTCCCTTCGCCTCGGTCTCACCCTTGGTCTCGCGCTGGAACCACTGGCGGATCTTGTTGCGGGCGCGGGAGGAGGCCGCGAGCGACATCCAGTCGCGCGAAGGACCTCGGCCGGACTTCGAGGTCAGGATCTCGACGAAATCCCCGTTCTTGAGCTTGTAGTGCAGCGGGACGATCCGGCCGTTCACCTTCGCGCCGACCGTCTTGTGGCCGACGTCGGTGTGCACCGCGTAGGCGAAGTCGATCGGCGTCCCGCCGGCGGGCAGCGTCTTCACCTCGCCCTTCGGCGTGAAGACGTACACCTCGTCGTCGAAGAGGTCGGTGCGGAGTGTCCGCATGTACTCGGCCGCATCCTGGTCGTCGCCCTGCCAGTCCATCAGCGTCTTCACCCAGGTGACCCACTCGTCGTCGCCCTTCCCGGCGCGGCCGCGCTTGTAGAGCCAGTGGGCGGCGACTCCGAATTCGGCCTCCTCGTGCATCTCGCGGGTTCGCACCTGGATCTCGAGCGGGGTGCCGTTCGGCCCGATCACGGTCGTGTGCAGCGAGCGGTAGCGGTTCAGCTTGGGCATCGCCACGAAGTCCTTGAACCGGCCGGGCATCGGCTTCCAGAGCGAATGAATGATCCCGAGCGCCGCATAGCAGTCCCGGGTGCCTTCATCGCCGCTGCGCTCGATCAGGACGCGCATCGCCGTGAGGTCGTAGATCTCGTTGAACTCGCGGCCCTTCTTGGCCATCTTGTCGTAGATCGAGTAGAAGTGCTTCGCCCGCCCCGCGATGTCCGCGGGGATGTCGGCCCGCTCGAGGTCGTCCTTGAGCTCGGCCGCGGCCTGCTCGACCTGAGCCTCGCGGTCGGCGCGGCGATCGGCCACCATGGCCTTGATCTCGGCGTACTTGCGCGGATGGAGGATCTGGAACGAGAGGTCCTCGAGCTCCCACTTGAGGGCGTGGATCCCGAGCCGGTGGGCGAGCGGCGCGTAGACCTCGAGCGTCTCCTTCGCCTTCTGCACCTGCTTCTGCTTGCCCAGGTACTCGATCGTGCGCATGTTGTCGAGTCGGTCCGCGAGCTTGATCAGGATCACGCGCACGTCCTGCGCCATCGCCACGATCATCTTCCGGTAGTTCTCGGCCTCGGCCTGCTCACGGCTCTGGAAGCTGATCCGGGTCAGCTTCGTGACGCCCTCGACGAGCTGGGCGATCTCGGGCCCGATCGCAGCCCGTAGCTCCTCGACGTCGACCTCAGTGTCCTCGATCACGTCGTGCAGCAGCGCCGCCGCGATCGTCTGCTCGTCGAGGTGGAGCTGGGCGCAGATCAGCGCCACGCCAAGCGGATGGTTGATGAACGGCTCGCCGGAGCGGCGGACCTGACCGCGGTGCGGGCGCTCCGACTCTTCGAAGGCGCGCCGAATCAGTTCCTTGTCGACGCCGGGGTTGTATGCCTCGACGCTCGCGATCAGCTCGCTGACGAGGTCGTCCTGATGACGCTCCGCATCCACGACGGTCATCGTCTCAGTGTACTTGCGCCCTTTCCGGTCACAGGACGGCGGCCCCCGGCGCCGAACAGAGCGGATGCGATGGGGACACTTCGCCGCTACCTCGAACGCCGCCGGGTACTCCGGTTGCTCGCCGAGCTCGAGCGCTCGCTCCCGCGGCCGCCGCGGCGGCGCCTCCGTGCCCACCGGGGCATCTGAGCAGGGCTAGGCCGCCTGGGACATCGACAGCGGTGCTCCGTGTGCGAGCAGCACCCTGAACGTCGGCGATTCGAGCAGCTGCCGCTTGCCGGCTCCAGCGCCGATCTCGAGCTCAGCGAAGATGCGCTGCGCCTCCGGCGTCCACGCGTCCTCCCCCGCCCGCCACAGCTCGGCAAGCCAGACTCTGAGCTCCTCGTAGGCGACCGCCGCGTCGAAGACTCGGCGCACCACCAGCTGGGGCGAGACGGTGCCGTTCCAGCGGTTCTGCTTCAACCTGAACGCGACGTCGAAGCGGGCGTCGCCCTGCAGGCGCTCGAGCTGCCCGCCGAGCCCGAATGCGATCGCGGAGCCCGCGTCGCGGCCGTTCTGGCGCACGCGGAAACGGAGATGCTTGCCGTCCCCCACGGTCGAGGCTCCGACCGCCTCGCACCCGGCCACGAGCAGCGTCACGTCGGGGTTGCCGAGGCCGAACGGCGACAGCTGCTCGAGCTCCCGCGCGAGGTCGAGCGTGAGGGCCGTCGCAGGGACGATCGCATCGATCCGTGTCATCGGGGTGAGATCCTCGTCGACGAGCTCGCCCTCGGCGTGGGCCGCGAAGGCAGCGGCGAACGGCTCGAGCTGCTCGGGCCGGATCGAGAGCCCCGCGGCGGCGCGGTGCCCGCCGAACCGCTCGAGATGGCCCGCGCAAGCGGCAAGCCCGGCGTGCAGATCGAAGCTGGGGATCGACCTGCCCGATCCCTTCCAGCGGTCGCCTTCGCCCGCGATCAGGACCACGGGCCGGGCGAAGCGCTCTACCAGGCGCGAGGCGACGATCCCGATCACGCCCTCGTGCCAGCCCTCGCCCCAGACGACGTAGGCACGGCGGCCACGCTGCGCGGCAGACCAGCCGTCGACGGTCGCCACCGCCTCCCGCAGGATCCGCTCCTCGACGGCCTGCCGGTCGCGGTTCAGCGTCTCGAGCTCGTTCGCGAGCAGATCGGCCTCGCGCGGGTCCTCGGTGAGCACCAGGTGCAGAGCCACATCGGGTCGGCCCAGCCTGCCGGCCGCGTTGAGCCGCGGGGCGAGGCGAAACCCGACCGCGGTGGCATCGACGGTGGCGGGGTCGACGCCGGCGACCCGCATCAGCGCTCGCAGGCCCGGCTTCTGCGTCCGGGAGAGCCCGCGCAGGCCCGTCGTCGCCAGCGCACGATTCTCGTCGACGAGGGGGACGACATCGGCGATCGTGGCGAGCGCGACGAGGTCGGCGTGCCGGGCGATCGCAGGGTGGTCGGCCCCCAGGAGGGCCTGGGCGAGCTTCGCCACGACTCCGGTGCCGCAGAGGTCGGGAAACGGGTATGCGGACGGCCGGGTTGCGACGATCGGGCACCGGGGCAGCGTCTCGGCCGGCCGGTGGTGGTCGGTCACGATCACGTCGACGCCGAGCGCCCTGGCCTGCTCGACTTCCGCCGCTGCGGTGATCCCGCAGTCGACGGTGAGGATCAGCTTCACGCCCTCGCCCGCGAGTCGCTCGATCGTCGTGGCCGAGACGCCGTAGCCTTCCTCGAACCTGCTCGGCAGATGCCAGACGACGTCTGCGCCGAGCTCACGAAGGGTCAGCACGGCCAGCGCTGTCGCGCAGATGCCGTCGACGTCGTAGTCGCCGTGGACGCACACTCGCTCGTGACGCTCGACTGCGCCACGGAGCCGCTCGACCGCTGACGCCATATCGCCGAGCAGCAGCGGATCGTGGTTCACGCCCTCGGGCTCGAGGAACGCGCGCGCGGTCTGAGGGTCGTCGAGCCCCCGGCGGACGAGCACCGTCGCCACCGTCTCCGAGACCCCGAGCTCGTCCACCAACGCGCGGACCGCGGCGAGCGAAACCGGCTCGATCTTCCAGCTACCGACCATCCATTCACCCTATGCGGCGCCTAGGACGGAGGCAGCAGCGCTCGAGTCGCCGGCCTCTGCCTGACCGGTGGAGCGGGATCTAGGCCGTCTCGCGGGCCGCTCGCCGTTGGCGGCGGGCCTCGCGGATGATCTTGACCCAGAGCATCACGATCCCGATCGTGGCGCCGACGACGACGACCGCGACGGGCGCGAGATATGCCATCTGCTCGACGGAGTACTTCGTCACGACCGATCCCACGAGCCAGATCACGAGCACGACAACCGTCATTGGGATCACGAGACGCCAGTTCACGTGCTGAGGGTAGCTTTCCCTGCATGCCGCAGGATGAGCTTCGGAATTACGCATCGGGAGAGGACTACGTGCTCGAGTTCCTCGGCTACCGCTTCGCCTTCGGCGCCGACGACTTCCGGGAGCGCGTGATGGGGGCGGCGGTCAAGCTCGACCTGATCGCCAACAGCGACCTCGACGACGAGGAGACCCACGATCTCGTCGAGCTCGCCGCCGACGGGCGCATCGCGGAGCCGCGAAGCCAGTTCGGCACCTACCTGATGCGGCACTGGGAGCGACTGTCGCTGAACGACGGGGAGTCGCTCGTCTACTGGCTCCGGAAGCTCGTCTTCCGTGGCGCCTATCTCGACCACCGTGTCAAGGAGAACCTGCTCGAGGTCAGCTTCGACGAGACGACCGGTGACTTCGGGTACTCGGAGCCCGAGGGCGGACGCACACTGCTCGAGCTCGCGCCGACGCCGAGTTGGCGCGACGTGCAGTTTCGCCGCTAGCGCACTGGTTGCAGGGGCCCGCTCACGTCGGGCCGGCAGGCGCCCCGAGCTACTTGTCGTCCTCCGGCGCCGAGAAGCCCAGCCGTTGTTCGTCCTCGACGACGGCGATGCGGATCTCCCGGATCGCGCCGAGCGGGACGATCAGCTCCTCGGGCTCCCCTTCCTCGCAGTGCGGGCAGAGGGTGACGAAGCCGAACCCCGGCTCGGCCGAAATAGACGCAAGGCGGTGTAGAGAGCCGTCCGCGAGCTCGACGCTCACTCCCGCCCGCTCGAGCCCGTGATCCGTGCGGAAGACTTCGATTCGGCGCACGATCCGGGAGACGAGCTCCTCCGACGGCCCGGCCACACCCGGGACCCACAGTTCGGGCGGCATCAGAAGAGGCTCCCGTCGACCCTGACCGCGCCGACGTGCTGGCGCCCGAGGTCGGTGATCACCCGTCCGCGCGGAGTGCGCTGCAGAAAACCGAGCTGGAGCAGGAACGGCTCGTACACGTCCTCGATCGTGTCCGTCTCCTCCCCCAACGCGACCGCGAGCGTGGAGAGGCCGACCGGCCCGCCGCCGAACTTGTTCGCGACGGCCGACAGCAGCTCGCGGTCGATCCGCTCGAGCCCGCGGCCGTCGACCTCGAGCAGCTCGAGCGCCTCCGCGGCGACGTCGCTCGTGATCTTGCCTGCGTGTCGGACCTCGGCCACGTCCCTGACGCGCCGCAGGATCCGGTTGGCGATTCTCGGAGTCCCGCGCGAGCGGCCGGCGATCTCGTCCGCGGCATCGTCCTCGATCTCGACGCCGAGGATCCCGGCGGAGCGGCGGACGATCGTGCCGAGCTGGCCCGGTTCGTAGTAGCCGAGCCGGAAGGTCATGCCGAAGCGGTCGCGCAGCGGGGTCGTCAGCAGGCCCGACCGAGTCGTGGCCCCGACGAGCGTGAAGGGCGGAAGGTCGATCGTGAGCGTGCGCGCCGCCGCGCCCTGTCCGAAGACGATGTCGAGGCGGAAGTCCTCCAGCGCCGGGTAGAGGATCTCCTCGGCGGCACGATTGAGCCGATGGATCTCGTCGATGAAGAGCACGTCGCGGGGCTCGATCGCGGTCAGGATCGCGGCGATGTCCTTCTTCTCGAGCGCCGGCCCTGCGACCGTGCGCAACCCGACCCCGAGCTCTTCGCGGATGATCTGGGCCAGCGTGGTCTTGCCGAGCCCCGGCGGCCCCGCGAGCAGCACATGGTCGAGCGCCTCGTCCCGCGCTTTGGCAGCGTCGAGGGCGATACCGAGCTGCTCCCGGATCCGCTCCTGGCCGACGAACTCGTCGAGCCTGCGGGGGCGGAGAGATCGCTCGAGCTCCTCGTCCTCGGGGTCGAGCACCGGGGTCGTGACGCCATCGCTCACCCAGACAGACTAGGCAAACGCCCGGACAGGCGGGCAAAGCTCGGGCGGCGAGAACATCGCCGCCCGAGCTCAGGCCCTGAGTGATGGTGCTTTTACGTCACCTTCCACGGGTCGATGTAGACGTCGTCGATCAGCCAGGAGGCCGAGCCCTGGGCCGTGAAGCGGAACTGGACCTTCGACGTGAGCCCATCGAGGGCGAGAAGGCCGGTGACGTTCGCGAGGAACGCCATCTGGATCGTCGGTGCCCACTTCTGGTGCGCGGTCACGTAGCCCACCGGCTGCGTGACGGTACCGAACACCGTGGGGTAGATGACCTCCACCTTGAGGCGAGAGCTCGAATCGCCACCCTTGGCGAAGAGGCGCAGGGTCGGATGGCCGAGGCCGACGCACATCGCCGGGCTCGTGGCCCCCGATCCGGCCGGGATCGAAAGGGCGGTCTGGTCGGACCTGTTGTGGACGAGGTACGGCTCGTTGCCCCGCACCTGCTTCACGCCCTTGCCGAGCGACCAGGCTGACGTGCCCTCGAAATCGCCGCCCGGTGCGAGGACGTAGAACGCCGGGTCGAGCCAGGCGAGAAACGGCTGCTCGACGGTCTCCGAACAGGCTGCCGGGTTCGCGGCCGAAGCACCACCGGCGCTGACCGCCACGGCGACGACGAGTGCCGCCACCAGAGTCAGCATGATCGCGCCGATCCTTCCCTTCGATGTTGCAGATGCCACCTGAAGCTCCCTTCGATTCTCTTGTCGTAGCGAGGGCCCTCGACCCTTGATGCGCTCGCCTCATCCTGTTTCGGACCCCTCTGGCTGCTACCCCCCGGGAGGGTGGGCTCGCCCACTCGATCGAGGGAATCGGATTTCGGGGCTCGACAGTTGTTGCCGATAGCCCCGACAGGATGAGCGTGATCCGGGATACGCCCCAGCCCCCAGGTAGCCTCGCGCTGATCTTCGACACGACCGCCGACGAGACGGTCGGCGCTCACCGTTCGGACATGCTCGAGCCGCCTGGTCGTCGCGACCTCTTGGCCGTCTCGATCCTCGGCGGCGGCTTCGTCGGGATCGCCGCCCTTCTGCTCGTTGGCATCCCCGCCGCGGTCACGCCCGGGTTCTGGACTGTCGCGCTCTTCGTCGGGCTCTACGCCCTGGTCTCGCGCATCGAGTTCGAGGTGTTCACCGGTGCTTCCGTGCCGACCATGCTCGTGTTCGTGCCGATGCTGTTGCTGCTCCCGCTCGGGCTGGTGCCGTTCGCCGTCGCCGCCGGGCTGATGCTCGGCTCGATGTTCGACTGGACGCGGGGCACGCGGGCGAAGGGGAGGATCCTCCTGAACCTCGTCGGCTCCTGGCATGCGACCGGGCCAGTCGTCGTCCTCTGGATCGCGGGCGCGCATTCCCCGGCCTGGTCGCGCTGGCCCGTCTACGTCGCTGCACTGCTGGCGCAGTTCGCCTGCGAGATCGGAGCAATCATGGCCCACGAGTGGATCGCCCGGAACACGTATCCGCGCGATCTACTACCGCACCTCGTCAGGGCGCAACTCGTCGACCTCAGTCTTGCGCCGGTCGGACTCGCGTTCGCAATCGTGGCGGCGGGCGATCCGATGGCGATCCTGGTCACGGTCCCGCTCGTCGTCCTGCTCAGCGTCTTCGCTCGCGAGCGGCGGGCCAGGATCGACAATGCCCTCGAGCTCTCCTCTGCCTACCGCGGCACCGCCTTCCTCCTCGGCGACGTGGTCGAGGCGGACGACACCTACACGGGCCTCCACAGCCGCGACGTCGTCGAGCTCTCCGTCGCGGTCGCGAGCGAGATGCGGCTCTCCGCCCGCGAGCAACGCGATACGGAGTTCGTGGCGCTGCTCCACGACGTGGGCAAGATCCGGATCCCGACCGAGATCATCAACAAACCGGGCAAGCTCGACGAGGCCGAGATGGAATTGATGAAGACCCACACGATCGAGGGTCAGAAGCTGCTCGAGCAGGTCGGAGGTGTCCTCGGCGAGATCGGGCGGGTCGTTCGCTCGTGTCATGAACGGTGGGACGGTGGCGGCTATCCCGACGGCTTGGCCGGCGAGGAGATCCCGCGCGTCGCGAGGATCGTCGCCTGCTGCGACGCGTTCAGCGCCATGACGACCGACCGCAGCTACCGGCGCGCACTCCCGCTCGAGGCTGCCCTGGCGGAGCTCGAACGGAACGCCGGCACTCAGTTCGACCCCGATGTCGTCGCCGCACTCGTGCCGATTGCCCATCGACTGCCCCACCTGCAGGCGGACTAGCCGACGCTCAGGGAACGACGGGGGGAGCGCTGGCGGCCCTCAGGGCGAGGCGCACCCGCTCCGGCGGCGGCAGTTCGGGATCGATCTCCGCCAGGGCGTGCTCGGCGTCGAGCACCGAGTAGCCCAGCTCGACGAGCGCGTCACGGGCGACGAAATGGCCCGACGAGCCGCCGTCGGAGCCGGTCGGAAGGGCGATGTCGAGAGCCGAGACCTTCTCCTTCAGCTCGAGCACGATGCGCTCGGCCGTCTTCTTCCCAATTCCGGGGATGGCCTGAAAGCGAGCGTGGTCGCCCATCGAGATCGCCCGCCGCAGCTCGGAGGCGGGAGACCCCGAGACGACACCGAGCGCGACCTTTGGGCCGATCCCGCTCACGGTCAGAAGCTGGGTGAAGAGCTCACGCTCCCCCGCATCCACGAAGCCGTACAGCTGCAGGGCGTCCTCGCGGACGTGCAGAAAGGTCTCCACCGTCACTTCGCCGCCGTCTTCGGCGCGGCGCAACACGCCGGGAGTGGCGGCGACGAGGTACCCGACTCCGTTGACGTCGAGGAGGAGCCCATCGGCGCTCCGGCCGGCAGGCTTCCCGCGCAGACGCCCGATCATGAGACCATCCGGGCGAGCGGCGGCATCAGGGCGTGGCAGATCGCCACGGCGAGTGCATCGGCCTCATGCGACGTGCGGGGAAGCTCGTCGAGCGAGAGCAGCATCTTCACCATCCGCTGCACCTGACCCTTGTCCGCGTGCCCGTGTCCGCAAACGGACTGCTTGACCCGGCTCGGCGCGTACTCGGTGCACTCGACGCCCGCGGCGGCGGCGGCAACCATGGCGGCGCCGCGAGCCTGACCGACGGAGAGTGCGATGCGCGCGTCGGCTCCCACGTACGACTCCTCGATGGCGACGGCGTCCGGAGCGTGAGCCGTGATGAGCTCCTGCACCCCCTCGAAGATCACCCGCAAGCGCAGCTCCGGACGCTCGCGAGCGCTTGTCGTCCAGCACCCTGACGCGAGTGCCGTGACCCGCCCGCCGTTTACGTGGACGATCCCGTAGCCGCATGCAGCCGTCCCTGGATCGATGCCGAGAACCTTCACGGAAGCAGGGTAGGCACCGATGCGGACGTGACCGTGGCGATTCGGCCGACGAGCCATCCGCGGATCCTCACGCGCAGTTCCGGCAATGCCCGCGCCTAGGGCGTCGAGACGCAGTTCTCCTGCGTCCACTCGGCGATCGCAGCCGTCGCCTTCTGCACCTCTTCGGTCCCGATCGATTGGGCAAGCGCCGCGAGCTTTTCGATCTGGGCGGCACTCGGCACCGCTCCGGGCTCGAGGTCGAGGTCTGCGAGCTCCTTCGCATAGCGCGTGACGACGTCCCGTATGGCGATCAGATCCTCCCGCAACTCCTCCGGCGCCTCCTTCGCGAACTCGTCGAAGGACTCGGCAGTGGCGGACAGGTTGTCGCTCGTGTTGCCGGCGGCGACCGCAGCCGAGAAGTTCTGGCTCGCGTCGACGAGATCCTTGCACTTGCCGGTCAGCGCGGCGCTGCCGGTGGGGGCGCCGTCGGTCGTCACCGGATCCGAGATCGTCGTCGTCCCGCTCGGCGCGGTGGGACCACCCTCCTCGCTGTCCGCCTCGTTCGAGCCTCCGCAGCCCGCTGCGAGCAGCGCGAGCGCTGCGACCACCGTTGCGATACCTGTGCCTCTCATGCCATTACCGTCCTTCCTGCCGCTCCATGGCTGATCCGCTCTACGCTCCCGAGCTGGGGCTCAGGAGGCTACGGCCTCGAGCACCGACTCCGGGATGTCGAAGTTGGCGTACACGTCCTGCACATCGTCGTTGTCCTCCAGCCCCTCGACGAGGCGGACGACCTTCTTCGCGGTCGGCTCGTCTCCGATCTCGACCGTCACCTTGGGCACCATCGAAAGCTCTGCGGAGTCGACGGTGAAGCCGGCAGATTCGACCGCCTCCCGCACCGCTGAGAGCTGCTCGGGCGAGCTCGACACCTGAAAGACGGGCCCATCGCGGTCGACGTCGTCGGCGCCGGCGTCGGCCACCGCCAGGAAGAGATCGTCCTCGTCGACGCCTTCCGCCTGCACGAGGACGATGCCGCGGCGCTCGAACTGCCACGCGACGGCGCCCGTGGCACCGAGGTTCCCGCCGTGCTTCGTGAACAGATGACGCACGTCGGCGGCCGTCCGGTTGCGATTGTCGGTCAACGCCTCGACGATGACCGCGACCCCTTCCGGGCCATACCCCTCGTAGACGACCGTCTCGAACATCGCGCCGTCGGTTCCCTCGCCGGATCCCTTCGCGATCGCACGGTCGATGTTGTCCTTGGGCATCGAGTAGGAGCGCGCCTTCTCGATCGCGTTCGCCAGCGCCATGTTGGTGGCCGGGTCGGGCCCTCCCTCCTTGGCGGCGACGAGGATCGAGCGCGAGAGCTTCGTGAAGAGCTTGCCTCGTTTGGCGTCGGCAGCGCCCTTCTTGTGCTTGATCGTCGACCACTTGCTATGCCCTGACACCCTGCTCCTCCCTCACCATCTCCAGGAACCGCTCGTGGATCCGCGTGTCGTCGGTCAACTCGGGATGGAACGACGCAACGAGGATACGCCCCTCGCGCGCGAGCACCGGGTGACCGTCGACCTCGGCGAGAATAACGACCCCCGGGCCGGCGTCTGCCACCCACGGGGCCCGGATGAAGACTGCCGTGAACGGCTGCTCCTCGCCCTCGATCGCCACCGGCGCCTCGAAGCTGGCGACCTGGCGACCGAAGGCGTTTCGCTCGACGGCGAGGTCGATCAGGTCGAGCCTCTCGCGGTCGAGGACGATCATGCCGGCGCAGGTGCCGAAGATCGGGCCTGAGAATGCCCTGATCGCGTCGTCGAGCCCGTAGAGCCCCATCAACCTGACCATGGTGGTCGACTCGCCTCCGGGGATGACGAGCCCGTCGAGGCCCTCCAGTTCCTCGGGCAAGCGCACCTCGGACGCCTCGGCGCCGAGGCGCCGCAGCATCGCGACGTGCTCCCTGAACGCGCCCTGAAGCGCCAGTACGCCGATCTTCATGACCGGATTGTACGCGGGGGCCGACGCCGGGCCCGCGACCGCCCTCCAGCACCCGGCTTCAGCCGGAAACCCTGATCCCCCCGCGAGTCGTCAAAGCGCGACCGGCCAAGGCCGGTCGCCGGAAATCCGCTACCAGCCGCGGACTTCGAGCCGCTCGCCTTCGGTAAGCGACGCCGACGAGATGCCGACCATCGGCTCTCCGAGCCCGGTCGAGACCTCGGCCAGGATCTTCGCGTTCTGGAAGTGAGTCGTCGCGGCGACGATCGCCTTGGCGCGCAGGTCGGGGTCGCCCGACTTGAAGATCCCGGAGCCGACGAAGACGCCGTCAGCGCCGAGCTGCATGCACAGCGACGCGTCGGCGGGAGTGGCGATGCCTCCCGCGGTGAACGTGACGACGGGCAGCCGCCCGTTCTCTGCCACCCAGCGGACGAGCTCGTAGGGGGCCTGCAGGTTCTTGGCCTCGGTGTAGAGCTCGTCGCTCCGCAGCGACTGGAGCCGCCGGATACCGCCGTAGACCGCACGCATGTGCGTGACGGCATTGACGACGTCACCGGTGCCGGCCTCCCCCTTGGTGCGGATCATCGCGGCTCCCTCGCCGATCCGTCGGAGCGCCTCGCCGAGGTTCGTCGCTCCGCAGACGAAGGGAATCGTGAAGCCCCACTTGTCGACGTGATGCTCGACGTCGGCCGGGGTCAGGACCTCGGACTCGTCGATGTAGTCGACCTCGAGCGCCTCGAGGATCTGGGCCTCGGCGAAATGACCGATCCTGCACTTGGCCATCACGGGGATCGACACGGCAGCCTGGATCTCGCGGATCATGCCGGGATCCGACATGCGGGCGACGCCGCCGTCGCGACGGATGTCGGCGGGCACGCGCTCGAGTGCCATCACGGCTGCGGCACCCGCTTTCTCGGCGATCACCGCCTGCTCGGCGTTGACGACGTCCATGATCACGCCGCCCTTGAGCATCTCGGCGAGGCCGCTCTTGACGCGCATCGTCCCGGTCGTACCGACGTGGCCGTTCTCGGTCACTCGCTCATCCTTGCTCATCGGCTCAGTGTAGCGAGGTGCCCGCCCCCGTTTCGAGGGAGCGGGCACCGCTGTTGGTTCAGACGGGAGGAGGCGGCGGAGGGTTCTCGGACTGCTCCTCGGCCGGCTCCGAGCTCGCCGGTGGGGTCGTGTCCGCAGCATGCGTGCCGGCGTCCGACGAGGAGCCGGTCGCACTCTTCGCGGATGCCGCTGCGCTCGTCGCAGCGGACTTCACGGAGGCACCGAGCTCGCCGATCGACTCGCCCTGCGCGGTCATGTTCATCCACGCCCCGACGGCGACGACGATCGCCAGCAGCAATCCGAGCCACGCCCAGAACGTGCGGAACTCGTTGCTGATCAGGAACTTCAGGACGGTGAAGAGGACGAGCAGGGCCGCCAGCGCGGCCGTCGTCATCGTCGGGCTGAGGCCGAACTCCACCTTCATGCCCACGAGGCGCATGCCCTCCCAGACCACGATCGCAACCGCAACGAGACCGGCGAGCACGCCCCAGCCATGCCACATGTTGACCCCGGCCGTGGCCAGGCCGAGGACGTCGACCTCCTGCCAGTTGAAGAGCGAGACGACGAGGAGGGCGATCGAAGCTCCAAGCACGAGCTTTGCGCCGGTGGAAAGTTTGGAGATGTCCATTTTGCGACGATTTCCTTTCAGTTTGGGCCGCAGGCACTCGCAATCATCTCGCGGATATGAGACAGATACAACCGGTCCGGTGCGACTCCTCTCCCCACAGGTGGAATACCGCCTGCCCCCCGGGGTTGCACCGTGCGGGCGAGGGGCCCGCTTGCGAGCCCCTCGCCCCCCTGATTTCCGACATCCGGACCATCGCTGACGCCGAAGGTCGGGAAGTCGCGAGTGCGGCTCCACGCGGCGCCAAGACCTTGAAGCCCGGTTCCTGCGTGGGAAACCTCGGTGTCGTGCAGGTCGAAGTCGAGAGCTTCGATCCGGCTGCCGATACGGAAAGGATGACGGCACAGATCGACGACCGCTTGCTCGAGCGCTGGCAGGCGAGCCAGCGGCATCAGGAGGAGGCAAGGCGCTTCCTCGGCCGGCTGCGATTCCCCGACCCCCGCGGCGAGCGGGCGGCCCTGGAGGAGATCGTCGGCACGATCGCAGGTCTCGAGCAGACGTTGCAGGAGCGGGCCTCGCGCACCGCTCGGAAGCCCGCCCCGGAACGCTGAGCGCGTCCTCGTGCCCGCCATCTCGCGGCCAGCGGCCCTCTACCGGCAGATTGCTTCCGTCCTCGGAGACGTCGCGGGAGCCCGGTCTGCGAGGGCTCTCAGTCGCCGACGACCTGGACGAGCCAGCGGCGGTCGCGCTCGCGGTCGAGCTCGAGGAAGAGGATGCGCTGCCAGGTGCCCAGGCAGAGCTCCCCGTCCCTGACCGGCACCGACTCACCAGCGGGGCCGAGCAGCATCGACATGCAGTGGGAGTGCCCGTTGACCGATTCCTGGTCTTCCGGGTCGACGTTCTCGGTGCGCCGATCCCAGTCGTCGTGGGCGTAGTAGTGCTCCATCGGTACGAGCCGCTTCAGCATCACCGCGAAGTCCTCGAGAAACCCGCGCTCCCACTCGTTGATCCGAACGGAGCACGTCGTATGGGGCGAGTAGACGCAGCAGATCCCGTTCGAGACTTCGCTCTGGCGGACCGCGTCCCGGACCTCGTCGGTGATGTCCGTCACGGTGAGCCCGCCCGCTGTGCGGAGCTGCATCTCACGCTGAAACGTCTTCACCGTCGCGTCCTTCCCTGAGGATCCGCGACCTTGGCCGCGCTTGTGCCGACATTGTGTCAGTCGGCTGAGGGAGGGCGACGGGCCAACCCGTTACTCTCGGTGCCGTGCGGGCCCGTAGCTCAGCTGGTTAGAGCAGCCGACTCATAATCGGTAGGTCCCTGGTTCGAGTCCAGGCGGGCCCATAACGAACCGCTTGCATATCCCGTTTTGGCTTAGGTAGGCGGTTCACTGATGTCGTGGTTGCCAGAAATGACCGCGCGGTGCACACCCGGTGCACACCCGGTGCACACCCGGAATCGTGCCGCCGCACCACCATCGATCGGTGACGATGATGGGCGGGCCGACTGCTTCTTCTGATGCTGGCGCTGCTGACTGTGAGTGTGCAAACTCAGGCTGTGCGCTATCAGCCTTTGAAGCGTGAGACAAAACTCCAAGTCTGGGAACAGAAGCGGCCGATCATCGGTCCCCGCCACTGGTTCGGCACCGAGACCAAGGTGTACCGCGAGTATCCGAAGAAGTGGTGGCCCACTGCGAAAGAGCGTTCTGAAACGGAGGCCGTCAAGCTCCACTCCTTTAACGGCAAGACATGGTGGCGATACAACGGCGAGACGTACTTCGAGTCGGAAGGGCTGGAGCCCCCTGACGTGACAGCTCTAGCCCTGCAACTGCAACGTGCGAAAGCCAGGACGCTTGAGCGGGCGCACGCGGAGATGCGAGGCGAGGAGGCAGCCGTCCATCCGAGAGAGCCGATCCCCGAGTCTGTGCGCCATGAAGTCTGGCGCCGAGACGGAGGCCAATGCGTCGATTGTGGCTCCCGCGACAAGCTGGAGTTCGACCACATCATCCCTTGGAGCGAGGGAGGCTCGAATACCGCTCGCAACCTGGAGCTCCGATGCGAATTGTGTAACCGGAAAAAGGGCGCGCGCATCTAATCGATAGGGCCCGCTGTCTCTCGGCGCGATGCTCCGCATTTTCGGTATCCCCATCGCTGAAGTCGACGTTCGCCGGCTGATGTGAAGTGCGGGGGATCCTCACTAGGTTGGTAGCGGTCGGATGCCATTCTTCGCGAGAAGTAGCGTTTACGGGTTGCTATCGAGAGGAGGTGCCATGATGAGAACAGTGACGATTACGCTTCCCGACGCCAAGCCAGACATGGGCGGGTGGACGGTACGGGACCTGCCCGCTCACCCGGAGCTAGCGAAGTCGAGCGGAGGTCGCGCACATCGCGAGACGCCGATCGCCGGCAGCGGTTTCGTCCACGCCAACGCCGACGGTACCGTGAACGTGGCGCTGACCCTTCGGCCCGGGAGTACGGGCACCGACAATCCTCGTTTAGCGAGGATGGTCTTGACCTCCGAGGATGCTAGAGCGTGGGCCGCGGCATTGTTGGCGGTCGTCGAGCAAGACAGTTAGCGACGCGCTAAGTCGAGTTGTGATCCGCATTTTCGGTATCCCCATCGCTGGCGACGACGTTCGCCGGCTGGTCGCGACGTTGCTCGTGGAAAGCACTCCGGACGCTCTGAGCGCCGCCACGATCCTCGAGAAGGGCGTGGCCCGCGATCTGTACGCGGTCGCGCTGACGCGGGGCGAGAGGGCCGCAATCCTCGCGTGCCAGAAGATCCCGGCGACGGACTGGCCGAACTCCGCGGTGTGCTCCGATGGGGCGGCGACAGGGCGGGAGTGAGTTTGCTGCCCCGGCACTGGATTGGCCGGGGCAGCAAGCTTCGAGTAGGAGGGGACGTCTACGTGATCGTCTCGCAGTTCTTCACCTTGTTGTTGCCGCCGCCTGGTGTGCAGGTGTCGTCTCCGGGGCCCCCGTCGATGGTGTCGTTCCCGGCTCCGGCGGTGATCGAGTCAGGGCCGCCGCCGCTAGCGACGATGTTGTTGCCGCCTCCGGCGTTGATCGTGTCGCTACCGGCACCGGTCGTGATCTGATCGTTGCCGCCCCCGGCAGTGATCGTGTTGGTGCCGCCGCCGCCGTTGACGATGTTGTTACCGCCTCCGGCGTCGATCGTGTCGCTACCGGCACCCGTCGTGATCCGATCGTTGCCCGAGCCGGCGATGATCGCGTCGTTACCGCCCTTTCCGTCGATCACGTCGTTGCCGCCGTTTCCGACGATCATGTCTTCGCCTGCGGTGCCGTTGATCTTGTCGTTGCCGGCGCTCCCCACGATCAGGTTCAAGGAGCTGCCCTCGCCAACGGGCGCTGTGACGTCGCCCACCGCGAGCGTCACACCGCTACCCGTCACCCCGGTGACGACAGCGCCGCCTGATGGGGTCGTGTCAACCGTCCCGCCCGTGCCGTCGGGGAACGTCACGACCGCCCCACCCGAAACCGTGACCGCGACCGGCCCGCCCGTCACATTCTCGACCGTGACCGACCCGCAGGTGAACGTGGCGGTGGTGTTCGCGCCCAGCGACACCCCGAGCGCGCCGGCACAGAAGCTGAACGTCGCCGGCCCACCCGTCCCCGACGTCGTGATCGTCACCCCACCCGGGGACGCGTCCGTCACCAGCACGCCTAGGCCACCCCTGTCCACGATCCGTCCGAACGTCCCCGACCCGAGCGCCGGCGGATCGGCGTCACTGAACGCCAACGCTTCCCCCGCCACCTCCAGCACGTCCGCGATCCCATCACCATTCGCATCCGCCGACCCCACCGAACCTGGCGTGATCGCAATCATCCATGCGCCGGCGACTGTGATCGGGGTGCCGGGCGTGTTGGTCGCCAGATCGATCGGCGTCACCGTGCCGCTACCGGCGGTGACGTATGCGATGGCATCGTCGGATGTGAGCGCGATCTCGCGAGGCCCGTTCGCGCCGGGAAGGGTGATCGGAGGGCTAGCGGTGTTTGTCCCAACGTCGACGGCGACCACGATGGCTTCACCAAAGTTGTCGGAGCCGAGTACATAGAGCGTGAAACCGTCGGATGTGAGCGCAACATCAGATATTTCGTTGACTCCTGGCACTGTTATCGCCGGCCCCGCTGTGTTCGTCGCTAGGGCTATCGGTGTTACCGTCGGGGTTAGCGGGGATGTGCCTGCGGACACGTAGGCCGTCGCGCCGTCCTGGCTGATCGCGATCGCTCGCGCTTGGAACCCGACGGGAATCGGTGCGCCAGCCGTGTTGGTCGCCACATCGATCGGTGCGACCGTGCCGCGGCTCGTGTTCACGGCATAGACGGTGGAACCGTCGGGCGTAATCGCGATCCCCCACATGCACGGCGCACAAGTGGGGTTCAGACCGTCCTGCGGGAGGATCTCCGCGCCAGCCGTAGCCGTCTCCAGATCGATTGGCGTGACGCCACCGAAGACGTCGGAAAGATATCCGGTCTTCCCGTCCGGCGTGATCGCGATATAGCGATGCTGGCGGTTGGAAACCGCTATCGGTTCGCCAGGCGTTCCGGTCACTAGGTCGATCGGAACAACTTTGGCACCAAACTGGATGACTGCGTAGGCAGTTTTGGCATCCGGAGTGATCGCTATCCCCGAAAGGTAATTGAAAGGAAACGACGTGCCGCCGACGGTGATCGGCGTACCCGCCGTGCCGGTCGCCACATCGATCGGCGTCACGGTGCCATCGGAGGTACTGGTCACGTACGCCGTGACTGGAGGTGGCGGCGTACCAGACGCCTGCTCAACCGTCGAGCCGTCCAGCAGCGCCAACAGCACCACGCCCGCCAGCACGAACAGCGATCCAATACGCATTCCTCCTAGGCCAGCCGGTCGTTCGTTCATCAGTTCCCTCCCCGTGGGGTCGGGCGGGCACCCCACCGTTTTGGATCGCGAATGTCCGACCGATGCTCTCGGACGACTTAGCCGATGCCGCATAGCTTTCTCCCTCCACGCCTACGATTCGAGAGGCTGCTCTCGCGGGAAGATAGGGCTTGGCGTCACAGAGGCCACAGCGTTGTGGCTGCCCCTGGAGGGCGTATGGGCGCGACTCGACCCGCTGTAGCGCGGCAAGATACGACTTTGTGCCGGATGTGTCAACTCGGCGCAAAGGGAGAGCTCCGCGGCCCGCGAGCGGGCGAATACCACCACCTCCGCCGCCCGTCCCAGTCGCTGAAGGCGCCTACTCCGGCGTCACGTACGCAGCGGTGAGACCGCCGTCGACGAGGAACGATGTCCCGTTCACGTACGAGGACTCGTCGCTCGCGAGGAAGAGCGCACCGTTGACGACCTCGCGCGGCTTCGCGAGCCGTCCCATCGGCCAGTGGATCCGGCGCCGCTCGAGCGCGGCGGGGTCGTCACCGAAGATCCTGAGCAGCAGAGGGGTCTCGACCGGGCCGGGGCAGAGCGAGTTGACCCTGACACCCTGCCGCGCGAACTGCACCGCCAGCTCGCGGCTCATCGAGAGCACCGCTCCCTTGGAGGCGCTGTAGGAGATCTGCGACGTCGCGGCGCCGAGGATGGCGACGAACGAGGCGACGTTGATCACCGATCCTCCACCCCGCTCCAGGAGATACGGGATCCCGTGCTTGCAGCAGAAGTAGACACCCTTGGTGTTCACGTCCTGCACCCGGTCCCACGCATCAGCCTCGGTGACGAGGATCGAGTCGTCGTCGGCCGGCGAGATCCCCGCGTTGTTGTAGAGGACGTCGATGCCGCCGAAGCGCTCGGCGGTCGCCGCGTACATCGCCTTGACGTCGTCCTCGCTCGCCACGTTGGCGCTGATCGCGAACGCCGAGCCCTCGGGACAGAGGGAGACCGTCTCCTCGGCGAGCGAGAGGTCGATGTCGGCGACGCAGACCCGCGCGCCCTCCCCGGCGAAGACGATCGCGCCCTCACGGCCCATGCCGCCGCCGGCGCCGGTGATCACGCAGACCTTCCCTTCGAGCCTTCCCGCCATGGTGTCAGCCTTCCGTCGAGATGAACACGTTCTTGAGGTCGGTGTAGCCGTCGAGCGCCGCCATCCCGAGCTCGCGGCCGAAGCCCGACTGCTTCATGCCTCCGAACGGCGTGTGCACGCGCACCGAGCTGTTCGAGTTGACCGACAGGACTCCGGCCGCAAGGCCACGCGCCACGCGTAGGGCCCTCGCGCCGTCGCGCGTCCAGATCGAGCCGGAGAGCCCGTAGGGCGTGTCGTTCGCGATCCGGATCGCGTCCGCCTCGTCCTCGAACGGGATCACGGCGGCGACGGGGCCGAACACCTCCTCGCGGGCGACGCGGTCGTCGTTCGACGCCTCCACCAGCGTGCAGGGGAACCAGAACCCGGGCCCTGCCGGCGCCTCGCCGCGGAAGAGCGGCTCGCCCTCGACGAACGAGCCCACAGTGGCACGATGGTCGGCCGAGATCAGCGGCCCCATCTCCGTCGCGTCGTCAGCCGGATCGCCGACCTTGACGCCGCGTGTCGCCTCGACGAGCAGCTCGAGGAAGCGGTCGTAGGCAGAGCGCTCGACGAGGATCCGCGAGCGCGCGCAGCAGTCCTGGCCGGCATTGTCGAAGACGGAGTAGGGCGCCGACGCCGCCGCTTTTTCGAGATCTGCGTCTGCGAACACCACGTTGGCGGACTTGCCACCGAGCTCGAGCGTGACGCGCTTGATCGTCGCGGCAGCACCCTGCATGACCCGCTGCCCGACCTCGGTCGACCCGGTGAAGCCGATCTTCGCCACATCCGGGTGGTCGACCAGACGCTGCCCGACGACGGAGCCCTTGCCGACGACGACGTTGAGCACCCCCTCGGGGATCCCCGCCTCGAGCGCGAGCTCGCCCAGCCGAATCGTCGTCAGCGGCGTCAGCTCGGCCGGCTTGATCACGATCGTGTTGCCGGTCGCGAGGGCCGGCCCGACCTTCCAGCTCGCGATGTTGAGCGGGAAGTTCCAGGGCGTGATCAGCCCGACGACGCCGAGCGGCTCACGAAACGTGACGTCGATTCCACCGGCGACGGGGATCGTCTCGCCGTAGTGCTTGTCGACCGCTCCCGCGTAGAAGTGGAAAACCTGCGCGACCATGCCGACCTCGCCACGGGCGCCCGCGATCGGCTTGCCCGCGTTGGCCGACTCGAGCCGGGAGAGTGCTTCGTGGTGGTCTTCGATCAGCGTGGCCAGCCGGCGAAGCAGGCGCGCACGGTCGGCGGGAGCGACGGCGCGCCAGGAGGGGAACGCTGCCTTGGCCCGGGCGACGGCCGCGTCGGTCTCCTCGGGACCGGCTTGCTGGAGCTCGGCGAGCGGTTCTTCTGTCGCCGGGTTGAGGACGGTGAGTGTCACCCGGGTGATTCAACACGATCGCCGGACGGCACGTGCAGCCCTGGGAGCAGACTGTCCCCCATTCGAGGGTGCCGACGCGCTCGGTGACCGTCGATGCAGTAGGGGCCGTGAAGCGTGCATTCCTCATCGCTGCACTGGTGTTCGCGTCGCTCGGCGCCGCGCCAGCGACGAGCAGCACCGGCCAGGCCGCTGCCGCAGCCACCGTCCGCCTCCCCGCACTCGATCGGGCCGTTCTGGACGCCCTCAACTCGACGCGCGCGTCCTACGGCCTGCGCGCGCTGACGATCTCGGTCGACCTCCGTGGGGCAGCCGACGCCCATGCGCGCGCAATGCTCGAAGGCGGGTTCTTCGCCCACGAGTCAGCGGACGGCTCCCCGTTCGACGAGCGCGTGAAGCGCTACTACCGGCCCGCCGGCTACGACCGCTGGTCGGCCGGCGAGAACCTGATCTATTCCACGGGCAAGCTGACCGCCGACGAGGCGATCGCCGGCTGGCTCGACTCGCCTCCGCACCGGCGAAACATGCTCAATCCCGACTGGCGCGAAGTCGGCATCGCCTCAATGCGCGCCGCCTCGGCCGGCGGTGTGTTCCGCGGGGAGCCCACCTGGGTGATCGCCATGGACTTCGGAGCCCGATCTGGCAACGAGCGCTCGAGCGCGAGCCCGGCACGGAACGCGCTACAGCCGCGTAAGGCGCAGGAGGCCGCCGCGGCCAAGGCAAAGGCAGCGCAGAGTGCGAGGGCAAAGCTCCTCGCCATCGAGCAGGCGAAGCTGCGAGCCAAGGCGAAGGCCCAGCTAGCTCAGTATCCGCATCCGTCGGATCCGTTCACGCCCCCGCGCCCGCCACGCGCCGCCGCTTCCAAGACTCTGACGAAGCCAGCCCACCTGATCGTCAGGATGCTGCCCGTTCCGGCCGGCCACGATCGCTTCGTTGGCATCCTCGACGATGCCGCCGACTGAGGAGTGCCCCAGACGGCCACCCGGCCGGGACGGTCCGGGCACCCAGGAGGAACGGATGCTAGGCGCGAGCCGTAAGGGTCAGGCCGCTTCGACCGCGTGGTAGGCGACTCTGAGCGGGTCGATGCCTAGCTGGAACCCGCGGTCCCAATCCACGATCACGTCCTGCGTCGTGATCGCACTGACGACGCCTCGGTCGCCGGCAACGAGATCCGAGGTCGGATCGTCCCCGTCGAGGACGATCGTCGTCCCGACTCGCACACCGGCCCGAAGGCGGGCTGCGAGATACCGTGCTCCCAGCGTGTCCATGCGCTCACATTCGGCACGACAGGCGGTTCGCGCATCCCCCGGAAGGGGCAGGAGCGATCAGCCCCCCGTCGAAGAGCGAGGTGCCGGCGGTCGAAGTTCCGAATTCGACGGCTGAGGACGTCGGCTGCCGGCACCTAGTTCTTCGGAGGAGAAGCACGATGCAGGGACAGCCTCGACGAGACCGCGAATGGGAGCACTGGCCCGGCCGCAAACCGGCCGACGACGGAATCCGGCATCGGCTGAAGGCGCTCTTCGCGGCCACCGAGGACGAGGAGGCGGTCGAGGCACTGATCAGCGCGCGTGGCCGCGAGCTCGAGGAGCAGACCGAGCGGCTCGAGACTGCGATCGCGGAGCTCGAGCGGCGCGAAGAACAGGCGGCGAGGCTGCGGGCCTCCGTCGAGGAGATGCTGCGCCACGGGTCGGCCGAGCTGGATGAACGCCAGGCCGAGTTGGCTGCGCTCGCCGACGAGATCCGGGAACGCGAAGAGAAGGTGCGCGAGCAGGAGCGTGAGCTGACCCTGCGGACGCAGGAGCTGGGGGCCGTCGAGCTTCGCCGCGCGGCAGTCGAGCGGCGCGAGCAGGCTGTCACCGAGCGCGAGGGGACACTCGAGTCGCTCGTCGCCGAAACGGGAGTGACCGAGATCCGCCCCGGGGCTGCCGGCCTCCCTGCGGCGCACGCTTCCGCAGATGCCGGACTCGATCTCTCCGCACACCTCCTCTACGTCTCGGGCGACGGTTACCAACTCGTCGAGGGCGAGGGCGCTCCGCCTGAGCTCGATGCCACTGTCGAGATCGACGGAACCGCTTACGTGGTGACCCGCGTGGGCCGGTCGACTCTTCCGGGCGACCGCCGGGCGTGCGCCTACGTCGAACGCGCGCGAGACTAGGTCGTCGCGGACAGCCCCCGCGGCCGCAGCAGGCGACGCTTCGCCGGGGACGTGCTGGCGAGATGCTCGATCCGCCGCGAAGCCTGCCCCACGAGGAACCGTGCCAGAGCCTCCTCGTCGGAGCTGTAGCGCCGGAGTCGCATGTCGTAGATCTCCACGAGTCCCCACGGACGATCGTCGATGACGAGCGGTACGAGCATCGCCGCGTTCATCTCCAACTCCCGCAGCACGAATGCCTCCGCGCTGTCGATGTCCTCGTCGAGGAACGAGATCGACACGATCACCCCCGTCTCGAGGACATTGCGCGTGACGGGGTAGTCCTCGAGCTCGTACGTGCTGTTCTCGCCAAGGTCGACGTCCCGGAGCGAATGGCGCGTCGAATCGGCCAGGCGTTCGCCCTCGATTCTCGAGATCAACGTCGCCGTGGCACCGACCACGAACGTGAGGCTCTTGCCGAGCCGCTCCAGGACCGACTCGACGGATTCCTCGGCCCAGATCGCGGAGGCTGCGTCGAGCGTGTCGCCGAGACCGTTGATTACGGCGCCGCCGCTGTCGGCTGTGCGGTCGGTGATGGCGGGGACGAGCTCGGTCGTGCTCATGGCGCGCGTGATCTCGCGGAACGGGACGACACAGTTCTTACCGCGCGCCTTCGCCCGGTAGAGAGCCTGATCCGACGCCCGCAGCAGCTGCGTTACGCCCGTCCCGTCGTACGGGTACGTCGAGACACCGAGACTCAAGCGCAGAGGAAACCCTGCCTCGTCGAGCCCCGAGATCAGCTCCTGCCGAACCTTGTCGGCCAGCAACACCGCTTCGTCGACGTCGGAGCCGGGTAGGAGGACGACGAACTCGTCGCCGCCCGGGCGGGCGGCCACCGCGCCTTCGGGGCAGGTGTCGCGGAAGACCAGCCCCACCTCGCGCAGGAGCGCGTCACCGAACTCGTGGCCTGCGCGATCGTTGACCTCCTTGAAGTCGTCGAGGTCGATCGTGACGAGGCTCAGAGGCTGCCTTCCCTCCTGTGCTGCCTGGAGCTCGGTGTCGAGGCGGTCTTCGAGCCCGCGCCGGTTGAGCAGACCGGTCAACGCGTCTGTGTGTGCGCTACGGCGCTCGCGCTCGAGAGCGATTGCTGCGTCGAGTGAGGCGGCCGTATGTGCGGCGAGCAGCGAGGCGAGCTCGCCGTGGTCGCGCTCGAACTTGCCGACGAATCGGCTTGATCCGACGAGGAGGCCGAGCTCGGCACCGTTCGCCCGGAGGGGCACGAGGACGACCGAGCGCACGTCCAGGCCGGCAAGCTCCGTGACCTTCGTCACGCTCAGGTCGATCAGCTCGAAGACGGCAGAGGCGTCCAGACGCCCATGCAGCGCCTGGAGGGCTTCCGAGGGAAGCAGGTTCGGACTGTGACCGGACGCGCTCCAGGAGTTCGACTCGACGAGCCGTCCCTCCTCGTCGAGGAGCAGCAACTGACTCGTCTCGACGGGCAAGACGCGTCCGAGCGACTCCACCGCCACGCCCGAGATCGTGTCCGGGTCTCGAAGGGAGCTCATGTGGACGAAAAGGCGCGCAAGACTCGAGAGATCCACGGTGCGGGAGGCGCGCAGATCCTCCATCGGGTGTACGAGCGCCGACACGAGAGGCTCGACGGCTGCGCAGCTCCCGTCGGGCAGCCATGCCGTCGTCTCGATCTTGATCACGCCTACGACCCCCGTCGGAAGCACGAGCGGGACCGCCAGCTCGGAGCCGCCGTGCCTGCCCGATTCGCCTTCGCTCGAGCCCTCTTCCTCACCTCGTTCGAGCTGCGGCACGGACGTGCGCGCGGCACGTCCCATCACGCCCTCGTCGAGCGGAAGCCCGTTCGGGATCCTCGCGTAGCCGCGGACCCCCACCGACCAGAGCCGCCCATGCTCGAGCACGAACGCCGCCACGGCGACCCCACCGAGCTCGTCGTGCAGCGCGCCGAGGGCCCCGTCGATCGCCTGGGCGGGGTTACCGGCGCGCGCAGCGGCAGCGACTGCTGCCTCACACGCGAAGGCGAGGTGCTGCAGGTCGATCGGTTCCCGCGGGGGAGCGTCGAATGCGTGGCTACCCATACTCGAGGGAATCGGCACAAAACGCCGACTCCTTGACTCTTGGCTACCGGATTGCGCTACGAGGAGGCGTCGAGCCGACCGGCGGCGGCTTTGAGGCTTTCCAGGGCTTCCTACAGCGGCCCATTAGCTCCGTGGCACGAAGCGCGAGCAGGAGCAGCGAGCACGCCGTCAGGAGAGTCTGCTCTATCCAAGCCACCAGTCGAGGACGGCATCGCCGAAGAACAGTGCGATCACACCGCCGCCCGCCAGGAACGGCGCAAACGGGATGCCCACCTTGCGCCCTCGCGTACCGTGTCTCGCCACGATTACGAGTGCGGGGATCATGGCGAGGAGCGAGCCGGCGAAGAGCGCCACGACGACAGGAACGCCGAGCCAGGCCCCCAGGAACGCGGCGAGCTTGACGTCGCCCATCCCGAGCCCTGCCGGATAGACGAGCGCCGCGATGAGGTAGAAGCCGCCCGCACCGAGTGCAGCGAGGATCCACTCCACCGACGGATCGCGGATTGTCTGAACGGCGAGCGCCACCACGAGAGCGGGCACGATGACCCGGTTCGGCACGATCCGTTGCTCGAGATCGGTGACCGTGACGACGACCAGGACGGCGCACGCGAGCGCGTTGACGAGACCTTCGAACGACAGGCCGAACGTGGCGAGGCAAGCCACGGTGGTGGCGACCAGTCCAACGGCAGCAAGCGGGCGTGTCCTCGTCATTTCGCGGAGTCCCTTCCGCCCCGCTCCTCGAGATCCTGCACGTCGTTTCACTTGTTCGAGGGACAGACGCCTCCCCGAAATGCGCCTATGCAATGGGAGTGCGAGACAGCATCGATCACGCGGAAGCCGCCGGGGGTAGCGGCTCCGGCCGAGAACCGCACTGCCTGAACGTGCGCCGGGCCCGCTCGCGAACGCGGCGTCTGCTCGCCGTCGTCGTCGCCGCGACGACGGCTTGCCTCGCCGTCGTGTCCGGCGCGTTCGCGATCCAGGAGTGGAACGCAGTTGGACTCGTCGTCGCAGTCGCAGTGGCCGCGATCGTCGCAGCTTTGCTTGCGTTCCGGCTTGCCGACCGCGCCCGCACAGCCGAGTCCCTCGCGCTGAGAGACCCGCTCACGGGCCTACCGAACGGCACGCTCCTGGCCGACCGGCTCGAGCAGGCGATCCAGCGCGCGCGCCGGTCTGCGGACGCCTTCGCCCTGATGGCGATCGACCTCGACGGGTTCAAGGAGGTCAACGACATCCGCGGGCACAGAGCCGGCAACCAGGTGTTGGAGCACATCGCCCGCCGGCTGGAGTCGGTCGTTCGTGCGAGCGACACCGTCGCGCGCGTGGGAGGAGACGAGTTCGTGATTCTCTCACTCGGCACGCGGACCGAGGAGGAGGCCTCGGCGCTCGTCGGCCGCGTGCGGCAGGCGCTCCGACGTCCGTACCGCGTCGAGGGCGGAGTCGTCGAGATCGACGCCTCCATCGGATGGGCGATCTTCCCGTCAGACGGGGCGACCCCCGAGGAGTTGCTCGGCCAGGCCGACGTCCAGATGTTCGCGACGAAGCGCGACGCCAGCGACTACTCGGCGCACGCGCGGCGCGGGTCGCTCGACGCGGGGATCGTGCGGGAGTTCGAGCTGGCGCTCGCCCAGAACGAGCTCGTCGTCCACTACCAGCCCGTCCTCGACCTCCAGGGCGGCGCCGTTCGGAGCGTCGAGGCGCTCGTCCGTCGCCGACACCCACAGCGGGGCCTGCTCCCTCCCTCCGACTTCGTCCGCCACATCGAGCGCACCCCGTTGATCAGGGCGATGACACTCCACGTGATCGCCGAGGCGCTGAGCGCTTCGCGGCGCTGGAGTCTGGACGGCGACCCGATCGGTGTCTCGGTCAACGTGCCGTACCGCACGATCGACGACGCGGGCCTGGCGCAAGGGATCCTCGGCCTGCTCGAGTCGACCGACTTGCGGCCCGACCTCCTCACGCTCGAGGTGGTCCCGGCCGGTCCCGGCGCCGGAGCGGAGCTCGACCGCAAGGTGCTCGACAGTCTCACGAGCGCGGGCGTGCGCCTTTCTCTCGACGACTTCGGACGGTCCTCGTCGCTTGCGGCTATGCGCATGCTCCCCCTCTCCGAGGCGAAGATCGACGCCGGCTTCATCCGCGGCACGGGAGACGACGAGGCCGGGGACGCGATCGTGCGCAACCTGATCCGCATGGCCCACGACCTGGGGCTCGAGACCGTTGCCGTCGGCGTCGAGACGCGCGCCGTCTGGGACGCGCTCGCACGGATGGGCTGCGACTGCGCTCAGGGCTTCTACGTGCAGCCGGCTCTCCCTGCCGAAAAGCTCCGGGACTGGCTCACGCAGAGCTGGCCGGTCGTCGCACTCGCGGGCTAGAAGACGACTGCTCCCGACGCCGCGGCGATCAGGATCACCGCCCAGGGAGGCAGGACGCGCAGCAGGCCGAGAAGGCCTATCGCGAAGAGGGCATCGCCGAAGCCACCGATCGAGGTGCGGAGGACGGGATCCCAGAGCGCGGCGGCGAGCAATCCCACGACGGCGGCTCCGACGCCCGCTACCGCCGCCTGGACGCGCGTCCGCCGGCGCACCACGGCCCACAGCGGCAACACGGCGCCGAGGAGCAGGAACGAGGGTAGGAAGATCGCGCAGAGCGCGATCGCAGCACCGGCAACGCCGTTCGGCGCCGGGCCGCCGATCGCCCCGAGGTAGGCGGAGAACGTGAACAGCGGCCCGGGGACCGCTTGCGCGGCGCCGTAGCCGGCGAGGAACGCTTGCTGCGACACCCAGCCAGGGGCCACGATCGCGTCGTTGAGGAGAGGCAGGACGACGTGTCCTCCCCCGAAGACGAGCGCTCCCGCCCGATAGAAGGCCTCGATCAGATCCAGCGCGTGCGAGTTGACGAGCGCTGCCAGGAGCGGCAGGCCGACGAGCAGGCCGACGAAGGCAGCCGCTGCGACACTTGCGGTGCGGCGGCCGATCGGGAAGTCGAGTGTCAGCGGCAGCGACGACAGCGACCGGCCGAAAGCGAGCGCTCCGATCGCACCCGCGGCGATGATCGTCAGCCCCTGCCCTGCCGACCCCGGCACGAGCAGGACGGCAGCCGCCGCGCCGGCCGCGATCCCGAACCTGGCAGGCCCCCGCGCAAGCGAGCTTGCCATCGCCACCACGGCAACCGCTACGACCGCTGCAGCGGCGAGCTCGAGCCCATGGACCCAGCCTGCCCCGGCGAGGTCGACATCACGAGCCCAGACGCCGAGGGCGACCAGGGCCGCCGCCGACGGCAGCGTGAAACCGAGCCACGCCGCCAGGGCGCCCGGCTTTCCCGCGCGGTGGAGCCCGATCGCGATCCCGAGCTGACTCGACGACGGGCCGGGCAGCAGATGCGCGAGCGCCACCAGCTCGCCGAACTGCTCTTCGCCGAGCCAGCGGCGCCGCCGTACGTACTCGGCCCGGAAGTGGCCGATGTGCGCGACCGGCCCCCCGAACGAGATCAGCCCGAGCCGGAGCGCGGCGCGAAAGACCTCCCCCGCGGATCCTGCTAGCGGGTGGCGCCCGGCTTCCAGAGTGGCTCTTCGCGGCCCGCGAGCGCGTTCGCCGACCGCGCCAGGATGAACAGGAGATCCGAGAGGCGATTCAGGTAGACAGCCACGAGGGGGTTGACCTCGTGCTCACCCGCCGCCGCGAGGGTCTCGCGCTCGGCTCGGCGACAGACGGTGCGCGCGACGTGAAGACCGGCGGAGGCTGGGGTGCCCCCGGGCAGGACGAAGCTCTTCAGCTCCGGCAGCTCCTCGTTGAACGCATCGCAGAGCGCCTCGAGGCGGTCGATCATCCCCTGCTCGACTCTCAGCCTGCCCTCCACCGGGAAGGGCACGCAGAGGTCGGCACCGACGTCGAACAGCTCGTTCTGGATCCGGCCCAGGGGCTCCGTCAGCTTCGCCGGGCAGTCGCCGGCGAGCACGACACCGAGCTGCGAGTTGAGCTCGTCGGTGGTGCCGTAGGCCGCGATCCGCAGGTCGAGCTTGGGGACGCGCGAACCGTCGCCGAGCGACGTCTCGCCGGCGTCCCCCCCACGCGTGTAAATGCGCGTCAGGCGGACCGGCTCGTCGGCTGCGCGGGGCATGACGCCAGCCTACCGCGACGCCTGCGCGACTCCCGCTCGTTCGCGGTCGTTCTCGCCGCGAGGATCGCGCGGGCGATCACGATCCGCTGGATCTCGCTGGTGCCTTCGTAGATCTCGGTGATCTTGGCATCGCGGTAGTAGCGCTCGACGGGGAACTCCTTGGTGTAGCCGTACCCGCCGAGCACCTGGATCGCCTCGCCCGTCTGCCTGCGTGCGACGCCCGAGGCGAAGAGCTTCGCCTGCGCACCCTCGAGGGTGTGCGGCAGTCCCTGCTGCTTGAGGAACGCCGCCCGGTAGGTCAGCAGCCGCGCCGCCTCGATCTCGGTCGCCATGTCGGCGAGCTTGAACTGGATCGCCTGGAAGTCGGCGATCCGGCTTCCGAACTGACGGCGCTCGAGCGCGTATTGCCGTGCCACGTCGTAGGCCGCCTGCGCGATCCCGACGGCCTGGGCGGCAATGCCGATCCGGCCGCCGTCGAGCGTCGCCATCGCGACGACGAAGCCGCGGTTCTGCTCGTGCAGCAGCCGGTCGGGGCCGACGAGCGCGTCTTCGAAGCGGATGTCGGCCGTCGACGAGGAGTTGAGGCCGAGCTTCTCCTCCTCGCGGGTCACCTCGACATCGGCCGCGTCGAGGAGGAACGCGCTCACGCCGCGGGTGCCGTCCGTCGCGGGGTCGGTGCGCGCGAAGACGAGGAACGTCTCGGCGTGGCTCCCGTTCGTGATCCACTGCTTGGCGCCGCTCAGCCTCCAGCCGTCGCCGTCCGGGAGCGCGGTGGACCGAAGCGAGCCCGCATCCGAGCCAGACTCAGCTTCCGTCAGCGCGAACGCTCCCAGGACGCGGCCGGAGGCGAGGTCGGGAACGAACCGCGCCCGCTGCTCCTCGGTACCGAACGCCAGGATCGGCAGAGTCACCGCGCTCGTGTGCACCGCGATCGTGACCCCGACGCCGGCGTCGGCACGCGAGATCTGCTCGAGGGCGAGAATGTACGAGACGAAGTCGGCTCCCGCCCCACCGAGCTCCTCGGGCACACAGACGCCGAGCAATCCGATCTCCCCGAGCTTGGCGAAGAGCTCTCGCGGGAAGGTGTGGTCGCGATCCCACTGCGCCGCATTGGGCGCGATCTCGGCCTCCGCGACCTCGCGTGCCAGCGCCTGGATCGAGCGCTGCTCGGCGGTCAGCGAGAAGTCCATCGGCCGCGAGTATAGTCGCGCCGGCACACCGGACCGACGGTCTTTGCCCTGCTCACCGGCCCCTTCGCCCTGGCGAACGACCTACGGCGTCTGCTTACGGGTACTCGTAGAAGCCGCGACCGCTCTTGCGGCCGAGCCGCCCCGCGGCGACGTGCTGGCGCAGCAGCGGGCACGGAGCGTACTTCTCGTCGCCGAGGCCCTCGTGGAGCACCTCCATGATCGCGACGCAGGTGTCGAGGCCGATCAGGTCCGCCAGGGCGAGCGGCCCCATGGGATGGGCGAAGCCGAGCTTCGCGATCGTGTCGATCGCCTCCGCCTCGGCAACCCCCTCCATCAGGGCAAAAGCGGCCTCGTTGATGAAAGGCATCAGGATCCGGTTCGAGACGAACCCCGGGAAGTCGTTTGCCTCGGCGGGCACCTTGCCGAGATCGCGTGCGAGCGCGACGATCGTGGCGGCGGTCTCGTCGGAGGTCTGGGGGGTGCGAATCACCTCGACGAGCTTCAGCACCGGCACCGGGTTGAAGAAGTGCATCCCGATCACACGGTCTGGCCGCGACGTGGCCGCGGCAAGGGAGCCGATCGGGATCGACGAGGTGTTGGACGCGAGAATCGCCGCGGCGGGCAGTGCCGCGTCGGCGGCGCGGAAGATCTCGCGCTTCGCGTCGGCGTCCTCGACGATCGCCTCGATCATCAGGTCGGCCTCGACGAGCTCGGTGCTCTCGCTGATCCGGGCGAGCACTTCCGCGGCAGGAGCGCCGCCTTTCGCCTCGAGCTTCGCGAGGCTCGTGTGGATCGCCGCCAGTCCACGCTCGACCGCTCCCGGGAACGGGTCGTACAGGAGGGCCTGGCGGCCGGACGCAGCGACGACCTGGGCGATCCCGGCGCCCATCTGGCCGGCCCCGACGACGAGGACGCGCTCGATGCTCATCGCCTGAGCGTAGTGACGGGTGCTCCGCCGCTTGACGCGACGGATCGAGTAGGCCAGGACGCCCGTAAGGATGAGAGACCCCGATCAGCAGCTTGATCGCGTTTCCCTGCGGCTTGTCCACGCCCGCGAGCACGGCGCCGGGGTCGGTGATGCCGCACCGGGTCGTGAACCACTCGCCGTCGACGCGGTTCATCAGGACTCCTGCTGCGACGTCGAGGGGGATCGAGCTGCCCCCCGTTCTCCGGCTTGACCGGGATCCGGACGTCGACCGTCCTGCCGAAGTCGCCCTTCACCTCCTGGTCGACCTCGAAGCGGTAGACGCGCTGCGGGATCCCCTCTCCGGGAACGCCGGTGAAGCCGCTGGAGCGGCCGACGAACACCGCCTCGGCCTCGGAGATCCGTTGCTCCAGGGGAGTCGATGGACAGGTGAACGCCTGGGCGGAGCCTGTCAGGAGGAGCGCCGCGAGCCCGATCAGGGCGAGCCGGATCAGGACTCGATCAACAGGGCGTCGCCCTGTCCGCCGCCGGAGCAGATCGCGGCGAGACCGAGCCCACCGCCCGAACGCCGGAGCTCGTGGATCAGCGTTCCCACGATCCGGCCGCCCGAGGCGCCGATTGGATGGCCGAGCGCGATGGCGCCGCCGTTGACGTTCACGATCTCCTCCTCGACCCCGAGCATCCGGGTCGAATTGCTCGCCACCGAGGCGAAGGCCTCGTTGATCTCCACGCGCGCGACGTCGTCCCGCGATACGTCCGGCCGCCTCGAGGGCGAGCGCGCCTGCCTTTGCGGGCGTGCGGGCGAGGTACGCGAAATCGTCTGCCACGGTGGCGTGGCCGAGCACCGTGGCGAGCACTTCGAGCCCCCGCGAGCGGGCGAACGCTTCCGAGCAGAGCACGACCGCGGAGGCACCGTCGTTGACGCCGGGCGCGTTGCCCGCCGTCGTCGTCCCCTCCGGGTCGAAGACGGGCTTCAGGCTGGCGAGCTTCTCGACCGTCGTGTCCCGTCGGATGCTCTCGTCCCGCACGACCTCGCCGACCGGGACGATCTCCTCAGCGAGCCGGCCGTCGTCCTCCGCGGCCGCCGCACGCGCGTGGGATCGCGCCGCCCAGGCATCCTGGGCTTCGCGGGAGATGCCGAGCTCGCGTGAGACGCGGGATGCCTGGACGACCATGTGGTCGCCGTCGAAGGTCGAGGTGAGCCCGTCGAAGACCATGTGGTCGACGAGCTCGCCGTTCCCGAGGCGGTAGCCGAAACGCGCGTGCGGCAGCAGATACGGGGCATTCGACATCGACTCCATCCCGCCGGTCACGACGACGTCGTGGCGACCGTCGCGGATCATCAGGTCGGCGATCTCGATCGCGCGAATCGACGACGCGCACACCTTGTTGATCGTGTCCGCCGGGACTTCCTTCGGGATCCCGGCTGCGACCGCCGCCTGCCGGGCCGGCGCCTGGCCGGCGCCCGCCTGCAGCACCTGCCCCATCACCACGTAGCCGACCTCGCCCGGGTCGATGCCTGCCCTCTCCAGGGCGCCGCTGATCGCGACAGCACCGAGCTCGGTGGCCGACGATCCCGCCAGCCCGCCTCCGAGCCGGCCGAAGGGCGTCCGCACGGCGGAGACGATGACGGCGCGAGTCACGGCCCCAGCGTACCGAGTCGCCCACAGGCTCCCGCCGCCTGTGCGTGCGCCTCACCCGGGGACAGGGCCGAGCGACGCCGCCTCAGGCGGCGACCTCGGCCAGGTACGCGTGGGCCTTCTCCGGATCCATGAACCACTCGTAGTAGTCCGGCGGGTTGTCGAAGCCGTTGGCGAACCGGTGCGCGACCTGCTCGAACTGACCGGCGGCGCCGAGCACGTCGAGCACGTGCGGCGGCGGCGGCAACAGCAGCGCGTTCGTCCAGCCGGTGACCTTGCCGGCGTACTCCCAGAACTGCTCGAACGTCTCTTCCATCCAGGCTGCGTCGAACGGCCCGTCGCCACGCTCGAGGATCGAGTCGAGGTACACCGCCGCGCACTTGGCCGCGTTGTTCGACCCCTGACCCGTGATCGGGTCGTTGAGCAGAACGGCGTCGGCCATGCCCAGCACGGGCATGCCGGACGGCAGCTGCGCAACGGGCTTGCGCACGGTCGGCGCGAACCGTCCCGTGAGGATGCCTTTGTCGTCCGTCAGCTCGATCGAGGCGCACCTCTCCGCCTCCCAGGGCATGAAGGTCTCGAGGATCCACTTCGACTTCGCGAGGTGCTCGGCGGGAGTCGAGACGTCGGCCCAGCAGTCCATCGGCCCGCCGGGGACCCCCTCGAAGACCATGATCTCGCAGTGCCCGGTCGTCGTCAGCGCCGGGAAGACGAAGTACTCCCCCACCCCCGGTACGAGGTTGAAGCAAACGGCCGAATAGTCGGGCCGCGGGGTCATGCCGGTCACGTAGGTCAGGGCGAGGGCGCGCATCGGCTGGTCGAAGAGCGACCGCTCCGGGTCTCGCTCGAAGAGCCGCGCGATCTCGCCCTTGCCCGCCGCCACGACCACGAGGTCGCTCTCGGTGGAGTATCGCTCGAGGTCGTCGGCCGTTGCCTCGTGGATCACGAGCTCGCCACCCTGCTCGGCGAACTGCTCCATGAAGAGCGGGAACTTGAGTCGCTGGTCGACCGACTGAGCGACGCGGTCGAGGCGCGCGCTCCAGTCGATCACCTTCGCCCCCGGGCTCGCCGGATGCGGAACGGCGAGCGAGATCCCCTCGACGGGAGGACACGTCTCCTCCCAGTAGTCGATCCCGAGCTGGCGCTCGTGGTCGAGCGAGCTCGCGAACATGCACTGGCTCGACATCACCTTTCCGTCGCGGACCTGGTCGGGCGTGCGGTCCGAGACGAGCCTCACGTCGTATCCGTTCTGCAGGAGGCCGATGCCGAGCTGCAGGCCCGACTGCCCACCTCCGATGATCGTGATCTTCGCCATGCCTCTCCTTCAGTCGATCAGCTTGGGAATCGCGGGAACCGAGCCCTCCGGGCCCATGGCGGCATAGCCGCCGTCGACCGGCCACGTCGCCCCGGTGACGAAACTTGCATCGGACGAGAGGAGGAAGGCCACGACGTGGGCGACCTCCTCCGGGTCGCCGACCCGGCCCAGCAGGTGGAACGGCGCCGCGACGCGGTCGGTCTTCGCGCGATCGTCTCCGGTCAGCTCGACCATCACCTTCGACCACGTCCACCCGGGCGAGACGGCATTGACGCGGATCCCGGCCGGCGCGAGATCCATCGCCATGTTCCGCGTCAGCTGCACGATCGCCGCCTTGCCGACGGGATAGAGCCAGCGGCCGGCCTGGGCAACGTTCGCCGAGATCGAGGCGAAGTTGACGATCGCTCCGGCACCGGCGCGCTCGAGATGCGGATGGACGGCCTGCGCCATCGCTACGGCGCTGACGACGTTGACATCGAGGGCGGCGAGCCAGTCTGCCCGTGGGGAGGCAAATCCTTCGTCGACGTAGCTGCACGCGAGGTTGACCAGTGCGTCGATGCCGCCGAACCGCTCGGCGGTGGCGGCGACGAAGTCCCCGATCTGATCGTCCTGGGTGATGTCCGTGTGCCGGTACAGGACTTTGTCGCCGAGCTCGTCGGCGAGCGCCTCGCCCGGCCCATCGTCGATATCTGCGATCGCGACCGACATGCCGTGCTCGTGCAGCTCACGCACGACCGCCTGTCCGATCAACGTCGAGCCACCGGTGACGACCGCGACCTTCCCTGCCAGACCCTTCATCGCTCCCTCCGAGACGGACCGTCGATGGCGAGACTCTACGCTCCAGCACCGGGCCGGCGCACCCTAGCCAGCCCTTCTCCGGCGACATAGACTGATCGGTCATGGCGCTCGTCTCCGACCTGATGGCGACCGATCTCCTCACCGTCGAGGCGGACGCGTCCCTCGCGGAATCGGTGCAGGAGATGAACCGTCGGCGCGTCGGCGCGGTGCTCGTGCTCGAGGGAACCCGGCTCGTCGGCGTCTTCACGGAGCGCGACGTCCTCCGCGCCGTCGCGGAGGGGCACACGAGCGAGGCGACCGTCGGGGAGTGGATGACGGCCGGCCCCGAGACGATCGAGCCTGACGAGTCGGCCGAGCACGCCGGCGTGCTGATGATCCACGGTGGCTTCCGCCACCTGCCCGTCGTCGAGGCCGGCAAGGTCGTCGGGATCCTCTCGATCCGGGACCTCGTGCGCGCCGTGCTCGACGATGCGGCACCGCGCGGCGTCTAGGCCCGGTGACGGTCACGCCTTGCCCCTGGGTGCCCCCGGTCGCTAGTGTCACGCCATGATCGCCGCACCGTCCTTCACCTGGTGGCGCCAAGGGCGATGCGGGAGCGTGCGCTAGAGCGCGACGACAACCCCACCTCGCCCCTCGAAGGCCTCCGCGGAGGTCTTTTTCGTTTCTGGAGAGCACCCTGCCGCACGCACCCGACATGACCACGACGATCAACACCGACCTCCTCACCCCGCTCGGGGCCTATCTTCGGCTCCGCGACGCGGGCCGCGCGAGCTTCATCCTCGAGTCCGTCGAACGCGGCCGGCTCGGTCGCAACTCGTGGATGGGCGCCGGCTCGCGCATCGTCGAGTTCGACGAAGCCGCAGAGCTCGGGCTCCCGGTCGTCGGCTACCTCGCGTACGACCACGCCGCCCGACTCGAGCCGACGGTGCCGCTGCCGGCCGACGGGCGCGGGTTCCCGGAGAGCCGCCTGGTCGTCTGCGAGACACTCGTCCGCTTCGATCACGGGGCCGGCGTGGCCGAGGTGCTGGCGGGCGACGCGGAGGAGATCGTCGGCCGCTTCGACGCCGGGATCGCCTGGCGCCGGGAGTCGCGCGGCTCGGCCGAGCCGATCCGGCGCTCGCCCGATCGCTCGCGTTACATCGAGATGGTGGAGCAGGTCCAGGAGCACATCGTTGCCGGCGACGTGTTCCAGACCGTCCCCTCGCAGCGTGCCGAGCGGCCCACGTCCGCCTCGCCGCTCGACGTCTATCGGGCGCTCCGCCGCGTCAACCCGTCGCCGTACCTCTTTCTCCTCGAGCTGGACGGGATCGCGCTCGTCGGTTCGTCTCCCGAACGGCTCGTGGCGTGTGAGAACGGCCGCGCGAGCCTCTGCCCGATCGCCGGCACGACCGAGCCGACGGAAGGCGACGTCGAGCGCCTGCTCTCGTCCGAGAAGGATCGCGCCGAGCACGTGATGCTCGTCGACCTCGGCCGCAACGATCTGTCGCGCGTCTGCAAGGCAGGCACGGTGCACGTGGCGCGCGACATGGAGGTGGAGCGCTTCTCGCATGTCTCGCATCTCGTCTCCGAGGTCGTCGGTGAGCTCCGCGACGGGATCTCCCCCTTCGAGGTGCTGCGCGCGTGCTTCCCGGCGGGAACCGTCACCGGCGCGCCGAAGGTCCGGGCCATGCAGCTGATCTCCGAGCTCGAGGGGTTCCGGCGTGGTCCCTACGGCGGCGCCGTGCTGTACTCCCTTCCTGATGGGACGATGGACGCCTGCATCGCGTTGCGCACGATGGTGATCGCCGACGGTGTCGCCTACCTGCAGGCCGGCGCGGGCGTCGTCGCCGACTCGGATCCTGCCGCCGAGCACGAGGAGTGCCTGAAGAAGCTGGCCGCCCTCGAGGCCGCGATCGATCTGGCGGAGACGGAGTTCTCATGAGGCGCCGTCTGCCAGCGTCGTCGCGAAGCACCGCCCGCGAAGGAAGGCCGACGCCGTGAAAGTGCTGATGATCGACAACTACGACTCGTTCACGTACAACCTCGTGCACCTGTTCGAGGAGCTCGGCGCCGAGGTGGCGACGGTGCGGAACGACGCGATCACCGTCGACGAGGCGCGCTCGGGTGGCTTCGACCGGCTCGTCGTCTCGCCCGGCCCCGGCCGTCCCGACAGCGCCGGCGTCTCGATCGACCTGATCCGGGCACTCGGGCCCTCGATGCCGACGCTCGGCGTCTGCCTGGGCCATCAGGCGATCGTGGAGGCATTCGGCGGCACGGTCGGCCAGGCCAAGGCGCTGCTCCATGGCAAGGCGAGCCCGATCGCGCACGACGGCCTCGGTGTCTACGCAGGGCTCCCCGACGAGGTCGAAGTCGGCCGCTATCACTCGCTCGCGGCCCTGGACGTGCCTGACGAGCTCGAAGTCACATCCCACACGCCGGACGGCGAGGTGATGGGCGTGCGGCACCGCACGTTGCCGATCGAGGGCGTGCAGTTCCACCCCGAGAGCGTGTTGACGCCGCTCGGGCCTGCAATGGCAAGGAACTTCCTCGGATGATCGTCGGGCCCGCGATCCAGCTCCTGCTCGACGGTCACCACCTCTCGCGCGCCGACGCGCGTGAGCTGATGGGATCGGTCATGACGGGCGAGGCGACGCCTGCCCAGATCGCCGGCTTCCTCGTCGCCCTGCGCACGAAGGGCGAGACGTCGGACGAGATCGCGGGCTTCGCCGAGGCGATGCGCGAGCACGTGATCCCGGTAACGCCGCGGCGCTCACCTCTCGTCGACATCGTCGGCACCGGGGGCGACGGAGCGCGCACGTTCAACATCTCCACCGCCGCAGCGCTCGTCGCAGCCGCCGCCGGTGCCGCCGTGGCCAAGCACGGCAACCGCGCCGCGAGCTCCGCCGCCGGCTCGGCCGACGTGCTCGAGGAGCTCGGCATCGGCCTCGAGCAGTCGCCCGAGCGGATCGCGTCCTCGATCGACGAGCTGGGCTTCGGGTTCATGTTCGCCCGCGCCCATCATCCCGCGATGCGGTTCGTGGCGTCGGTGCGCCAGGAGATCGGCATCCGCACCGTGTTCAACGTCCTCGGGCCACTGGCGAACCCGGCGGGCGTCTGCGACGGCGTCTTCGGCGTCTACTCCGCCGAGCTCGCGCCGATCTACGCAGAAGCGCTCGCGGAGCTCGGCGCGCACCACGCATTCGTCGTCCATGGCGAGGGCGGTCTCGACGAGCTGTCGCCGCTCGGGCCGAACCTCGTGCTCGAGGTCGTCGACGGCGAGGTGCGCGAGTGGGAGCTCGACCCGCGGGACCTCGGCATCGAGGCCGGCGATCCGACCGCCTTGCAGGGCGGTTCGGCAGCGGAGAACGCCGCCATAGTCCGCGCGGTGCTCGCCGGGGAGCCCGGCGCCCGCCGTGACGCCGTGCTCCTCAACGCCGCAGGCGCCCTCGTCGCCGCGGGGCTCGCCGACGACTTCATCGAGGGCCTCTCACTCGGCGCCGAGACGGTCGACTCCGGAGCGGCGCAGAGCCGGCTCGACACCCTGGTTGCCTTCTCGAGGGAGAGCGGAGCCTGATGGGGCGGTTCGAGGATGCACTCGCGCGGCCCGGCCTGGGCGCGATCGCCGAGATCAAGCGGCGCTCGCCGTCGGCCGGCGATCTACGCCCCGACGCAGACCCCGCCGTGATCGCGCCCGCCTACGCGGGCGCCGGTGCGGCGGCGATCTCCGTGCTCGTGGACGAGCGCTTCGGCGGCACCTGGGACGACCTCCGCGCCGCCCGCGCAGCGACCACGGCGCCCCTGCTCGCCAAGGGCTTCTTCTCGACCGACGAGCACCTGCGCACGGCCAAGGAGGCGGGCGCCGACGCTGCGCTCCTCCTCCTCCGAGACCTCGACGACGCCGAGACCGCGCGGTTGCTGGAAGTCGCGGCCATGCTCGGACTCGACACACTCGTCGAGGCACACGACGCTGCCGAGCTCGAGCGTGGGATCGCGCTCGGCGCACGGGTGCTCGGCGTCAACGCACGCGACCTCTCGACCTTCGCGATCGACCGCAAGGCCCAGCTCGAACTGGTGGCGCGGATCCCGGCCGACCGGATCGTGATCGCCGAGAGCGGCATCGAGACACGCGCCCAGGGAGCGGCCGCCGAGCTTGCCGGCGCCGACGCCGTCCTCGTCGGCTCCACCCTGATGCGCGCTCCCGATCCGGCCGCCAAGCTCGTGGAGCTCCTCTCACGCCCGCTCGTCAAGGTCTGCGGGCTGACCCGTCAGGAAGACGTGGACGCAGCAGCCGAGGCAGGCGCCGACCTGGCCGGCTTCATCCTCGTCCCCGAGAGCCCGCGGGCCGCGAGGGAGGTCCTGCCCGTTCCCGACGGAATGCTCTCGGTTGCCGTCTGGGTCGGCGAGCACGGCGACGCCGGCGCCGATCTCGATCAGGTGCACACGGCCGAGGAGGGCAAGGTGCGCGGGCGTGAGGCGGCGCTGCTGCGCCGCGGCACCGAGGTTGCCCGCGTGCTCGATCTGCCCTGGGAGGGCACCGACCCGGATCACTGGCGCAATGCAGCCGAGGCCGAAGGCAGGATCGTGCTGGCGGGACGGCTCGGCCCCGATAACGTGAAGGAGGCGGTCGCGGCAGTGCGACCGTGGGCCGTCGACGCGGCGTCGTCGCTCGAGTCGGCGCCGGGGATCAAGGATCACGACAAGGTGAGGCGATACGTGGAGGCTGCGCGCTCATGACGACCGAGACCTACGGTCCATACGGTGGCCGCTATGTGCCGGAGACGCTGATCCCGGCGCTCGACGAGCTCGAGGCGGCCTGGTCGGAGGCGCTCGCCGACCCCGCGTACCTCGCCGAGGTGGAGCACCTCGGCCGCACGTACACCGGACGCCCGTCGCCGATCACCCTGGCTCCCCGCTTCGCACCCGGCAAGAAGCTCTATCTCAAGCGCGAGGACCTCAATCACACGGGCGCCCACAAGATCAACAACGCCCTCGGCCAGGTGGTGCTCGCCCGCAGGCTCGGCAAGACCCGGATCATCGCGGAGACCGGCGCAGGCCAGCACGGCGTCGCCACGGCCACCGCGTGCGCTCGGTTCGGGCTCGAGTGTGTCGTCTTCATGGGCTCGGAGGACATGCGCAGGCAGGCGCCCAACGTCGAGCGCATGCACCTGATGGGCGCGACCGTCGTCCCGGTCGAGTTCGGCACGAAGACCCTCAAGGAGGCGACCAGCGAGGCGATCCGCGACTGGATCACGAACGTCGAGACGACCCATTACGTGATCGGCTCGTGCGTCGGGCCGGCCCCGTACCCCGAGATCGTCCGCGAGTTGCAGGCCGTGATCGGTCGCGAGGCCCGCGCTCAGCTCCTCGACACGGAAGGCACGCTGCCCGAAGCTGTGGTGGCGTGCGTCGGCGGCGGCTCGAACGCGATCGGGATGTTCGCCGGCTTCATCGACGACCCGGACGTTCGGCTGATCGGGGTCGAGGCGGCGGGCGCGGCGTCGCTCGGTGGCGGCCGCGCCGGTGTCCTGCATGGCTCGCGTTCGTCGATCCTCGCCGACGAAGACGGCCAGATCACCGACGCGCATTCGATCTCGGCGGGGCTCGACTACCCCGGCGTCGGTCCCGAGCATGCCTTCCTGCGCGATACCGGGCGCGCCGAGTACCTGCCGTGCACCGACGAGGAGGCGCTCGACGCGTTCCAGCGCCTCTCGCGTACCGAGGGGATCATCCCGGCTCTCGAGTCGTCGCACGCGCTCGCCGTGGTCGACTCGATCGACGCCGAGTACATCGCCGTCTGCCTCTCCGGTCGCGGCGACAAGGACCTCGCCGAGGTGCTGGCCGCGCTGGGCCGGGCGTGACCAAGACGCTCGTCATCTACCTGATGGCCGGCGCCGAGACACCGGCTCTAGCCGAGGCCGCCGTCGCCGGCGGAGCGGACATCGTCGAGATCGGCTTCCCGTTCTCCGACCCGCTGGCCGACGGGCCGGTGATCCGCGCAGCCGCCGAGAGGGCTCTCGCCGCGGGTATGCGCACCTCCGCGTGTCTCGAGTGCCTCGCCGCCACGCGGGCGCTCGTCGGCAGCACCCCTCTGATCCCGATGACCTATGCGTCGCTGCTCGAGGCGTACGGCTGGGAGCGGTTCGAGGCGGATGCGCGGGCAGCGGGCGCGACCAGCTTCATCATTGCCGACACGGCCGCCGGGTCGCGGCCGGAGCTTCGACGAGTGCAGCTCGTGGCGCCGACCTCGACCGACGAGCGGATCGCGCTGGCAGCCGCCGAGACGGACGGTTGGCTGTATCTCGTCACGCTGACCGGCACGACGGGGGCTCGCGTCGAGCTCTCGGATGCGCTCGCGGGCCTCGCCGAGCGCACCCGGACGATCACAGACGTGCCGCTCTACGCCGGGTTCGGGATCTCGACCCCCGAGCAGGCACGGGCCGCCGCCGACCTCACCGACGGCATCGTCGTCGGCTCACGCGCCGTTCAGGTCGCCGAGGACGGACCCGGGTCGCTGCGCGAGTACGTCGCGTCGCTGCGCTCGGCCATCGACGCCTGAGCCCGCTACGGCCCGCCCCGTCGCTACTTCGACTGGATGCGCTTCCCGCACCGCTCGCAGCGCTGAAAGCGCTCGGTGAGGAAGAACCAGCGGGACTTCGCGACCCGGTGGCCGAACAGCCGGCAGCGGAGACTCATCGTGGGGCTCCGAACTCTCGGACTGGCTTTCGGCGGCAGTCGCCTTCCAACGGCCGCGGGTTGTCGCGGCTCGACCGCATGGGCTCGATCCTACGTCGTCAGAATGTGCGTGTGGAGTCACTTCGCGGACAGCTGCTCGTCGCCGGCCCCGACCTCGTCGATCCGAACTTCCGACGCTGTGTGCTGCTGGTCGGGGAGCACGGTGAGGAGGGGGCGATGGGCGTGATCCTGAACCGCCCCTCTCCCGTCTCGGTCGCCGATGCCGTGCCGCCACTCGCGGACCTGGTCGAGGAGACGGCGCGCGTGTTCGTCGGCGGGCCGGTTCAGCCCCAGGCGATCGTCGTGCTCGGCGACTTCCGGCAACCGGACGAGGCCGCGGCGCTCGTGCTCGGGACGATCGGGTTCCTACCGGCGGAGATCGAGAGCGCAGACGACATCCGCAGCCTCGACCGTGCCCGCGTCTTTGCGGGCTACGCAGGCTGGGCCCCCGGGCAACTGGAGAGCGAGATCGCCGAGAACTCGTGGATCACGGGACCGGCACTGCCCGAGGACGTGTTCACGGACGAGCCAGGCGACCTGTGGAGCACGGTGCTGCGGCGCAAGGGCGGGCCGTTCGCCGTCCTCGCGACGATGCCGCCCGATCCGACCCTCAACTGAGCGTACGACCCGCCGTTCAGCGGTTGCGGCGCGCCATGATCCTGGCCTCGATGCCGAAGCGCGAAGCCAGGCACGCAGGGCAGCACGGGTGGAGCTCGCCGAGGTCGTTCGCGAAGTAGCCCCAACCCGTTGCCTCCGCCTCCTCCTCGCGCCCCATCGGCGTCTCGCACCACGTGCACTCCTCGTCGACCCGGACGAGGCGGAGGAGATGGGCGCAGCCCCAGCAGTACATGCCTCCGCCGGCCACGAGCTTGGGGTCGGTCACCCAGCCCCAGTCGAGCATGCCGCAGTCCTCCGCGTCGCGGCCGCAGCAGTCGCACCCCTCCGGCGCCATGCTCCCCCAAGCAAGTCCCATACCTCCCACTCTACGAAGGGGGAGGCAGATATCCAGACGAGGGCTGCAGATTCCCCCGAACGGGGGATGCCGATCCCTCAACGGCCCCGACGGTGTGCCCGCGGGGCGCCTTCATGACCCGCCCGCGCCCGCCGGGCCGCGATTTGGTCCGGTACTACTCAATCGTGGAAGCCGTTCGGATCGACAAGTGGCTCTGGGCAGCCCGGTTCTTCAAGACCCGGAGCGCAGCCACCGAGGCGGTGGCCGGCGGCCGCGTGACGGTCAACGACGCGCGAGTGAAGCCGGCCCGGGAGGTGCGCCCGGGAGACACGGTCGAGGTGCGAAAAGGGCCCGTGCAGTGGACCGTGACCGTGCTCGGGGTGGCGGACAAGCGCGGCTCGGCGACCGTCGCGAGCGGCCTGTACGAGGAGACGGCTGCCTCGGCAGACCTGCGCGAGCGGCGTGCGGCCGAGCAGCGGATGTCGCGTCCGCTCGGCGCGGATCTCGACGGGCGGCCGACAAAGCAGGCACGCCGCCGGCTGGACGATGTTCGCCGCCAGGCACGAGGAGGCGGGCGCGACACCGGGCGCTGACGCCCCGGTGACCGGGGCGTGGCATCGCGGCTAGCGCGTCTTCACGAACCGCTGCACGGCGTCGAGCAGCTCTACCGTCTTCTCATCCGCGGCCTTCGTGTCGCCGGAAGCAATCGCATCGCGCACGCAGTGCGTGACGTGATCTTCCAGCAGCTTCGCCCCGACCTGCTCGAGCGCCGTCTCGACGGCGGCAATCTGGGTGAGGATGTCGATGCAGTAGCGATCGTCCTCGACCATCCGCTCGATTCCCCGCACCTGCCCCTCGATCCGGTGCAAGCGCTTCACGAGCAGGTCTTTGTCCTTGGCATAACCGTGCATCAAATGTCCTCCCGGAGACTGTGGAAGCGCCGCAGGCGCAGGCTGTTGGTGACGACGAAGACGCTGGAAAAGGCCATTGCTCCGGCCGCGATCATCGGGTTGAGCAGCCCCGCGGCGGCGAGCGGGATCGCGGCGACGTTGTAGCCGAACGCCCAGAAGAGGTTCACCTTGATCGTGCGCAAGGTGCGGCGGGCGAGGCCGATTGCGTCGGCGGCGGCGCGGAGGTCTCCCGAGACGAGGGTCAGGTCGCTCGCCTCGATCGCGACATCGCTGCCTGTCCCGATCGCGAGGCCGAGGTCGGCCTGCGCGAGCGCGGGCGCGTCGTTGACGCCGTCACCGATCATCGCCACCGTCTCGCCATCCCGCTGCAGGCCCGCGATCACGGCGCTCTTGCCCTCCGGCAGCACTTCGGCTATGACGCGATCGATGCCGGCCTCGGCGCCGATCGCTCGCGCAGTCCGCTCGTTGTCGCCGGTGAGCAGGACGGGGGTCAGGCCGAGCGCGCGGAGCTCCGCGATCGCCTCGACCGAGGTCGGCTTGATCCGGTCAGCCAGCACGAACAGCCCGGCCACCGTGCCGTCGATCGCGGCTACGACGACCGTGTGCCCCTCGATCTCCTCTGCCGCGTAGACGTCCTTCAGCTCCGGGGTCAGCTCCAAACCCCACTCCTCGAGCAGCGAGGGCCTGCCGACAGCGACGGCATGCCCGTCGACGACCGCCTCGATGCCCGTGCCGCTACGGCTCCGGAAGCTCTCCACCGGGGCTAGTGTTCCGTTCTCGGCGCGCGCGTAGGCGGCGACAGCGCGTGCGATCGGATGCTCGCTCGCGTCCTCCGCGGCCCCGGCGAGGCGGAGGAGCTCGGAGCGCTCGGTGCCCGCAGCGGCGACGGCGCCCGTGACCCACATCTTCCCTTCGGTGACGGTGCCCGTCTTGTCGAGGACAACCGTGCTGATCCGCCTCGTCTGCTCGAGCACCTCGGGCCCCCTGATCAGGATTCCCAGCTGGGCCCCGCGGCCGGTGCCGACCATCAGAGCGGTCGGCGTCGCCAGGCCGAGAGCGCAGGGGCAGGCGATGATCAGCACGGCCACCGCGGCCGTGAAGGCCGACGTCAGATCTCCGGAGAGCACGAGCCAGCCCGCGAGCGTCGCAGCCGCGATCCCGATCGCGATCGGGACGAAGACGGCCGAAACCCGGTCGACGAGCCGCTGGATCGGCGCCTTCCCGGCCTGGGCCTCGGCCACGAGATTCGTGATCCGGGCGAGAGCCGTGTCCGCACCGACCCTCGTCGCCTCGACGACGAGCCGCCCGGAGGTGTTGAGCGTGGCGCCGGTCACCGACGCGCCGTCGCTCACCTCGACGGGCACGGGCTCGCCGGTCAGCATCGACTGGTCGACGGCGGAATCACCCTCGACGACGGTTCCGTCTGCGGCGATCCGCTCCCCCGGACGGACGACGAACCGGTCGCCGACGACGAGATCCTCGATCGGGACGAGCACTTCGACGCCGTCGCGGAGGACGTGCGCGTCCTTCGCGCCGAGCTCGAGCAGCGCCCGGATCGCGTCGCCGGACCGGCGTCGGGCGCGCGCCTCCAGGTAGCGGCCGACCAGGATCAGTGTCGTGATCACCGCGCCGGCTTCGAAGTAGGTGTGCGCGTCCGAGCCCGTAACGAGGACGACCGTCGACCAGCCCCAGGCGGCGAGTGTCCCCATCGAGATCAGGGTGTCCATCGAGGCGGCGCCGCGGCGCGCGTTGAGGAAGGCGACGCGGTGGAACGACGAGCCTGCCCAGAGAACGACGGGCGTCGCGAGCACGAGCGCCACCCACTCCCAACCGTCGAAGCGCAGCGCCGTCACCATGGTCAGCAGCACGACGGGCGCGCTCAGGGCGACCGCGAGCACGAGGCGCCAACGCAGGTCGGCAGCCTCGTCGGGAGCGTCGTTACGGTCGTCTTCGAGGGCCGCCTTATAGCCGACCGCTTCGACCGCGGCGACGAGGTCGTCCATGCTGGCGGCAGCAGGGTCGAAGCTCACCGCAGCCTGGTTCGAGGCGTAGTTGACGGTCGCCTCGACACCCTCGAGCTTGTTCAGCTTGCGCTCGATGCGGGACGCGCACGATGCGCACGTCATTCCCTCGAGGTCGAGCCGGACGCGCTCCTTCGGCGGCGTCTCGACGCCGGTCATACCGCCTCGTAGCCCGCTTCGGCGATCGCAGCCCGGATCGCTCCGTCATCCAGGCCGACACCTCGCACTTCGACCCGCTTGGCGCCGAGATCGACGGTGACGGAATCGACACCCGGCAGCGCCGACACCTCGTCGGTGACGGCGCGCTCGCAGTGCGCGCAGCTCATGCCTGGCACGCGATAGGTAGCGGTCTCGGCCGAGATCTCCATATACCCCCTAAGGGTATCACAGGAGGAACGCCGGCGCCGAGTGACGGAGCGGTCAGGCGCGCCTTCACGCACGCTTCACATGCGCTACGCGGCCTCTTTGCACGTTTCCCAGCCGACTCACAGCAGCCGCTGCTTCGCTGGTTAGATCCACAACTCGAATCCAGAAGGAGCGCGAACAATGGGCACCGACGAAGACACGACGAACGGCAACGGGACGAGGCGGCGGAGGCGAGCGCTCGTGATCCTGGCGCCGTTCATCGCAGGCGCCGTCCTCGGCGCGGGAGTGCTGGCAGGCGTCACGGAGACCGGTTCGACGAGCTCGACCTCCAGCAGCGCCGCCCCGGCAGTGACCACATCAGCGGCGACGAACGTCTCGCAGACCGCGACGCAGCTCGATGCACCCACGATCTACAAGCAGGATAGCCCCGGCGTCGTCGACATCACCGTCACCGTCGGCGATACGTCGTCGCAGGGTGGCGGTCTCTCGCCCTTCGCGCCCGGAGGCAGCCAGGGCCAGGCCGAGGGCACCGGCTACGTCTACGACAAGTCCGGCAACATCGTCACGGCGGAGCACGTGGTCAGCGGCGCGACCAAGATCAGTGTCCGGTTCAAGAACGGCAAGACCGCCGTCGCAACCGTCGTCGGCACCGACCCCTCGAGCGACACGGCCGTGATCAAGGTCTCCGTCCCTGCGAGTCAGCTGACGCCGCTCGTCCTCGCCGACAGCTCGGCGGTCGAGCCCGGTGAGGGCGTCGTCGCGATCGGCAGCCCGTTCGGCTACTCGGAGAGCATCACGGCCGGGATCGTCAGCGCCGTCGACCGCACGATCCAGGCGCCGAACGGCTACTCGATCTCGAACACGATCCAGACCGATGCGGCGATCAATCACGGCAACTCGGGCGGTCCGCTGATCGACGCCACCGGCAAGGTGATCGGCACGAACGTGCAGATCGCCGTCGGCAATCAGGGTGGCGCGAGCGCCAACGCGGGCGTCGGCTTCGCCGTTCCCTCGAATACGGTCAAGGCCGTCGCGGACGCGTTGATCGCCGGCAAGGACGTCCAGCACGCCTACCTCGGCGTCTCGGTGGGTGACAACGCCTCCGGCAGCGGCGCCCTGATCGGCAGCGTCCGGGCAGGCAGCCCCGCTTCTGCGGCGGGCCTCAAGGCCGGCGACGTCGTCACCGCCATCGACGGGGCCCCGATCGCGGGCTCCAATGACCTCACAGCCGCCGTCGGGGAGCACGCTCCCGGCGACACGATCAAACTGACCGTGAAGCGCGACGGCTCCACCCTCCAGCTCGACGCGGAGCTCGGTAAGCGGCCGGCCACCGCGGCAGCCTGACGCCGGCACGGAGCGGCGCGGATGGCTCCGGCCATCCGCCCGCTCCGCGGGAGACTCGATCCCCGAAACGAGTGATCGAGATGCCCTTCCGAGGGGATTCCTCTCACGGCGAGGGACTCGTACGGTGAGCGAGTCTCGTTCGTCGGGACATCGCCACGACCGAGAGGAAGCAATGACACGCAGCGAGGAGTTGAGCATGAAGCAGACGGCAGTGCGTGCGCGGATCGAGCACGTACCTGCCCTCTCCGGTGTCACAGCCCGCACACTCGGCCCCTCGGGCGTCAGCTGGGCCTCCGCCTAGACGCTCGACGCGCGCCTCCCCTGCTCCCGGCGGCCAGTGACCTAGTCGTCACGGCCGCCGGCGAATGCCGTTCTGCTGGCACTAAGGGAGCCCCCGCTCCCGGTCGATATGGACAGCAGATGTCCTCTGCTGCCACGTCGCCCGCAAGACTGTTCCGGATCCGCCTCGGCGGGAGCATTCCGATCTGGGTCTACATCGGCGCCATCGCGCTGGCCGGCCTCTCCTTCTGGTTCGGCGTCATCGGCTCGATGGGGCCTCCTCCCGCGGCCGACATCGGCGTGCCGTGGTGGGCACTCGCGCTCGGGTTCTACTTGACCGAGGCGTACGTCGTGCATCTGCACTTCCGCCGCGAGTCGCACACCGTCTCGCTGAACGAGATCATGCTCGTGATCGGTTTCTACGTCCTCTCGCCCGGGGCGCTGGTCGCGGCCCACCTGGTCGGAGCGGGCACCGCGCTGCTGGTCCGCCGCCGCCAGCGTCCCGTCAAGATCGCGTTCAACCTGGCCCAGTTCGCGCTGACGACATCGGTCGCGATCGTCATCTTCCGCATCGCGACGAGCGTCGGTAGCCCCTATGGCCCGATCGGCTGGTGCGCCGCACTCCTCGCCAGCGTCGCGGCCTGCACGATCGGGATCATGCTCGTCACCGGTGCGATCGCCATCGCGCAGGGAGACCTCGTGATCCCGCAGTTGCCGATGACGATCGCGATCTCGATCATCGCGACCGTTTCGACGACGAACCTGACCCTGGCCGGAATGGAACTGATGCGCGCCGACGCGCGCACCTTCGTCCTCCTCGCCATCCCGACCGTGATCGTGGTCGGCGGTTTCCGCTCGTTCGTGGGCCAGCGCCGGCGGCACGAGCATCTCGAGTTCCTCTACCAGTCGATGAAGGCCACCCAGGGCGCGCCCGAGTTCAGCCTCGCTGTCGGGCAACTCCTCATCGCGGTCCGCCACCTCGTGCGGGCCGAGTACGCCGAGATCTTCCTCTTCCCCACGGGTGACGAGCCCGGCCTGCGCAGTTCCCTCGGCGCTCTCGGGGAGATGCAGTCTCACACCGACGTCGTCACGGAGATCGATCAGCGGATCCTCCGACACGCCCTCGAGAACGACGTCCTGATCGTGCCTGCGCAGCGACCGGCGAACGCCGTCGCCGACGAGTACCTGGAAGCGCGCCATCTCCCGGACGCGATGATCACGACGTTGGACGGTGAGTCCGGGCCGTTCGGGCTCCTGATCGTCGGCGACCGCTCGGGCGACATCGACTCGTTCTCGAGAGAGGACGGCAAGCTGCTCGAGACATTCACCGGCCACGCGAGCGTTCTGCTCGAGAACGGCCGGCTTGAGCGGACGCTGGCCGACGTGACCGAATTGCAGGAGAAACTTCGCCATCAGGCGTTCCACGACGCTCTCACGGGGCTTCCGAACCGGGCGCTCTTCGCGGAGCGGGTCGTGGAGGCGATGACGGCACGGGGCGACAAGGACGGAGCGGCGGTGCTCTTTCTGGACCTCGACGACTTCAAGGCGATCAACGACAGCAAGGGCCACGCGACGGGAGACGACCTCCTCGTCCAGGTGGCCGGCCGCGTCTCGGCGGCGATCCGGCCCGGCGACACCCCGGCTCGGCTCGGCGGCGACGAGTTCGCGGTGCTCCTGCCGAGCACGTCCAAGGAGGGCGCAGAGCTCGCGGCGAAACGGCTCGTCGCCTCCTTCGGCAAGCCCTTCAACCTTTCAGGACGTGCGACCTACATCCACACGAGCGTTGGCGTTGCCCTGGCGGAATCGGCGGCGACGGCAGACGACCTGCTCCGGAACGCCGACGTCGCCATGTACGCCGCCAAGGCCGGCGGTAAGAAGCGCTTCGCCCACTACGACCCCGCGATGTACGCCCGGGTTCAGCGGCGCCACGAGTTCGCGCTCGACCTCGAGCACGCCGCGGAGCGCGGTGAGATCGAGGTCATGTATCAGCCGATCGTCTCGCTCCACGACGGCGAAGTGCTCGCGTTCGAGGCTCTCGCCCGCTGGAACCACCCGACCAGAGGCGCGATCGCTCCGGCCGAGTTCATCCCGCTCGCCGAGTCCTGTGGGTTGATGGAGCCGATCGGCGAAGCCGTCCTCCGAGACGCGTGCCACGCCGCGAAGGCCTGGCAGGATGCCGATTCGGACTTCGCCGGTGTCGGCGTCTCCGTCAATCTTTCCCCGGGCCAGCTCTCGGGCGAACGCTTCGTCGACACGGTCGCCCGAACGCTGCTCGAGACCCGCCTCAGCGCCGAGAGCCTCTGGCTCGAAGTGACCGAGAGCGCTGCGATGCGCGACATCGAGTTCGTGTCCAGCCGGCTGTCCGAGCTCCGGGCGCTCGGGCCCAGGCTGGCGCTCGACGACTTCGGAACGGGGCATTCGTCCCTCGAACGCCTCGATCTCCTGCCGTTGAGCCTGCTCAAGATCGCGAAGCCGTTCGTCGACCGTCTGCTCGACACCAGCTCGGACACGAGCTTCATCGATGTCTTCGTCCAGCTCGCACAATCGCTCAACATGGATTGCGTCGCGGAGGGGATCGAGCACGCGCACCAGGTGCCGCGGCTGATCGACCGCGGCTGCGCGCTCGGCCAGGGCTTCTACTACTCCGTGCCCCTGGACGAGGCGAGCGTGTGCGAGTACCTCGCGTCGCCGAAGCGGATCGCCGTACGCGTCTGAGCGACAGAGTCGCGTCATACTGGACGTGTGAGCGACTACTCCATGAGCGAGCCCGCGGACGCGCCGGGCCCGGCAGGGACGGACTGGGGCAAACGGCTCCTGTCGGTGCTGATCGCAATCGCGCTCGCAATTCTCGTCGGCTGGATCGCGGCGGCGTTCCTTCCGCGCTGGTGGGCGCAGCGGCTCGGCTCACAGGTCGACGGCAGCGTCGCGTCGGGGATCCTGGTCGGGCTCGGTTATGGCTTCGTCTTCACCGTGGTGCCGCTCTCGATCCTCGTGCTCGTGTTCAGACGACGGCGCTCGCTGAAGCTGTACGGCCTGGCGGTAGCGCTGGCGCTGCTCGTCGCGTCACCGAACCTGATGACACTCGGGATCGTGATCGGGCGGGGTAATGCCGCCCACGCGGGCGAGCGCACGCTGGACGTCGAGGCGCCGGGAATCAGATGGGCAACCCTGGCAGGCGCCATGCTCGCGCTCGTGGTGGTCGCCCTGATCGGCTATCTCGTCGCCTCGCGCAACCGGGCTCGGCGAGCGGCCGACTCAGCCCGCCGGGAGCTCGCCGACCGAGACGCTGCCGCCGACGCTGCCGCCGACGCTGCCGCCTTCACGCCCGCTGTCGAACCGGTCCTGTCGGTGCAGGACGACGTCGACGATGCCGGCGCCTCCTAGGCTCCTACGCATCCCACCTCCCCAGGGGGGCGAGCGACTGCGGCTCCTCGGTGGCTCCTGCGCCCCCAGGTAGGTTGGCCGGCGGTGGAAGACCCTGGCGGACGACATGACGCCGAGCGAAGGAGCGACGCCCTGCGGCGCCGCCGGGCGCTCGTGCGCCGCCGCCGCGCCGGCGCAGCAGCGGCCCTGGTCACCGTGGTCGTGGGCGTGGCAGCGGTCTTCAGTGTCACGCGCGGCGGCGACGAATCGGCGGCAGCGCCGGCCTACGTGCCGCGTCCCGACCCACTGGCCGGCGGCGATCCACTCGCCTACGACAGCGCTCAGGCTGCCGCGCTGACGCAGGCGGCCGCGTTCGGCCTCAGCCACCCGCTCTACACGAAGAGCCCAGGCGGCGTCCTCGTGGCAGCCCAGCGCACAGCCTCCTTTCGGCCTCTGATCGACGGAGCGGTGGCCGGAACCGGTTTCGACGCGGCCACGGTCGAGGCAATCGTGTTCCTCGAAAGCGGCGGTCGGCCCAACGTGATCGCCGGCGACGACCCGGCGCGGGCATCGGGCCTCACCCAGATCCTGGCCGAGACAGCGAAGAACTTCCTCGGCATGAAGGTCAACCTCGCGCAGAGCCGGAAACTGACCGCCGAGATCGCGAAGGCAGCCAAGGCGGGGAATACCGCCAAGGTGGCGAGGCTGCAGGCGAGCCGGCGGTCGATCGACGACCGCTTCGACCCCGCGCTCGCCCTCGCCGGCACGCTCCGGTACCTGGAGACGGCGCTGCAGCGGCTCGGGCGCCCCGATCTGGCGGTGGTCTCCTACCACATGGGGATCGGGAACCTGACGAACGTCCTCCGCGCCTACACGCGCACCGGGCCCGAGCTGCCGATTCCCCAGCTGGTGCGTGAGCGCGGCCTCTCCTGGGTGAGGGTGTTCTTCGACAGCAGACCCGCCCACAACATCGCGTCGTATCGGCTCCTGAAGCAGCTCGGCGACGACTCACCGACGTACTACTGGCGCGTTCTCGCGGCGAAGGAGATCATGCGCCTGTACCGCAACGACCGGACACGGCTGAGCGAGCTCGCCACGCTCCAACGCGCGAAGGCAAGCGCGGAGGAGGCGCTCCACCCACCGGCGACGACGGAGCGGTTCGTCGACGCGAGCGACCTCGAGGGTGCATGGGAGAACAACCTCCTGCAGCGGCTGCCGAACGAACCGGCGACGCTCTGGTTCACCGTCGACCCGACGATGGGCGAGCTCGCGGGCACACTGGGGCAGCCGCCGACGCTCTACCGCGGCCTCCGTGCCGAAGCGCTCGCGACCCTGACCTACATCGCGGCCCGGGTGCACCAGCTGAGCGGTGCCACCCAACCGCTGCAGGTGACGAGCACCGTCCGGGACGAGGCGTACCAGCGGCTTCTGCGGGTCGGAAATCCCGAGGCCACGGGCGGTTACTCGCTGCACACGACCGGGTTCTCGTTCGACATCCGTCGTCGCTACCAGAGCCCCGCCCAGGCGACAGCCTTCCAGTTCCTGCTCGACGATCTCCGGGCCCGCGGCCTGATCGCCTGGGTGCGCGAGCCGGCCGCGATCCACGTCACCGTTGCCTCGGCGGCGAAGGCGCTGGTACCCGCCATGCTCGTGCCTGCGCCGGAATAGGGCCACCGCACGCCCGTCGCGCTCGTGGAGCAGCGGCTCAGGCTGAGCCGCTCAGGCCCGTCTGACCGGCCACGGGCTCGCCGGCATCGGCGCCGGTTTCTGGAGCCGACGCCGTGATACCGTCGCTAGATGCTCGTCGACTGCGATATCCACCTCGGGTACGACCAGCTCTCCGACCTGCTCCCCTACCTCGACGCGCCGACGGCCGAGCTGGTACGCCAGTCCGGGACGTACGGCCTCGCGATGCCCACGTATCCCTGGAACCACCCCTCGGGCTGGATCCGCCGGGACCTGTACGAGCAGGAAGACGGGAGGGACTCGACCTTCCTCTCGATCTCGCTCGAGGCCGTGCAAACCCGTCACCTCGACGCGCTCGGCATCGACCTCGGGATCGTCGAGCCGGACGAGGCGGCCGTCTTCTCGTTGCTGCCGAACGCGCAGCTCGCGGCCAAGCTCTGTAGTGCCTACAACGACTGGTTGTTGGACAACTGGCTGCGTCCCGAGCCGCGCCTGCGCGGGATGATCGTCGTCCCCGCCCAGTGGCCCGAGGCGGCCGCCCGCGAGATCCGCCGCGTCGGGAGCCGCGACGAGTTCGTCGGAGTCTTCCTGCCCGGGGGCGCGCGTGTCCCCTACGGCAACCCCATGTACGACCCGATCTGGGAAGCCGTCAACGAGCTCGGCCTCCCGGTCGCGGTGCACACGCACTTCGAGACGGTCGGGATCGCCGGCCCCCTGACCGCCGCCGGCATGCCGGACTTCTACACCGAGTACCACACGCTCTGCGGCTCGGGCATGTACGGCCATTTCGTCTCGATCCTCTGCCACGGCATCTTCGAGCGCTTCCCGAACACCCGCCTCGCGATGGTGGAGGGCGGGCTCGTCCCCTTTGTCGGCTTTCTCTGGCGGCTCGACACGAACTGGAAGGCGTGCCGGGGCGAGATTCCGTGGTGTCGCAAGCGTCCGTCCGACTACGTCTGGGATCACGTTCGCTTTGCGACCCAGCCGCTCGAATCGCCCGACGACCCGGAGCAGATGCTGCGCGCGATCGAGTTCCTGCGGCCCTCGGAGACGCTCATGTACGCGAGCGACTTCCCCCACTGGGACTTCGACGAGCCCGAGCAGACGCTGAGACAGCTCCCTGCGGAGTGGCGCGACAACGTGCGCTCGCGGAACGCTCTCGACTTCTTCCGCCTCCCCACTCCCGTTCCCGCGCCTGCATGAACCGTGGTGAGCGGGAGGCCCGGCTGCCCCCCGCCGAGCAGCCGGTCGAAGGCCGTGTGCGCCTCGTCGAGATCGACGGGCACCGGATCGGTGTCTTCCGCGTCGCCGGCGAGCTCTACGCGCTTGCCGACCGCTGTCCCCACCGCGGGGCGCCGCTCTGCGCGGGCTCGATCGTGACCACGATCGAGGTGCGCGGCGGCGAGGTCGCTCTCGGCCCCGCGAACGCGACCCTCCGCTGTCCGTGGCACAAATGGGAGTTCGACATCACGACGGGCAGGTCGCTCGTCGATCCGAAGCTGCGCGTACGCCGCTACGCCGTGCGCATCGACGGCGACGAGGCCGTCGTCTCGCTCGACGCGGCGTCGTGAAGCTCGCCTTCGGCCCTGTCCCTATCGCTCCGTACACCAGTTGTAGAGCATGAGGATGATCCGCTCCGGTGCCGTCAGCTGGCTCGATTCGAGGTCGAAGTTCGGGGTAGGGCTATCGGGTTGGAGCACGACGCCGGTGATCTTCTGCCGCACCTTGCCGACGCTGGCGCAAAGATCTGCGGTCTCTTCCTCGAGCCGCCCGATCGTCTCGGCCGACGCGACATTCGCCTCTTCGAGCACGGCCAGGCGCGTCTCGAGCGTATCGGTCTGGGTGCTCGCCCGATACGAGCCGTAGGCGACCCCGCCGACCGCCGCAAGGCTGATCACGATCAGGAAGACCGCTGTTCCCGCCTTCATCCGGCATCGCGCTCGATCGACCCGCCGACGGGTGTTTGGACAGGCCGCATTCCCGTCAGCGTACCCGGGCGGGCATCGAACCAATCCGCCCGCCCGCCGCGACGACAAACCTGCGAACAGTCGGGCGGCGCACCTACGAGCAACCGGGCGGCAGCTTTCGGAGCTATGCCAGCCGGAAGCGAGCTCGCGTGCGAGAAAAGGAGTCGGGCCTCAGGCGAGGCAGGGGTATCGCGGGCGCGCGAGCCATTCCGCCCACGGTGGGGAGCCTCGAGCAGGACGGCTCGGGCCCACCACCGCGGGCGACGTGGCTGCTACCAGAGGGACGCGGTGATCGGTGACCCGTGCAGAACGGATACCTCCACCTTCTGGGCCCACTCGACGAAGGCGGCAAAGTCTTCCCATGATCCCGCCTGCCCCCAGTGGTCGGCCAGGCCGGCCGGGCCGGCGTACACCTCGTGGAACGTAAAGAGCGTGTTCTCGGTCGGGGCCGAGCCCGGATCGAGCGGGTTCGACAGTTCGGGCCCCTGGGCTGTGTTGTAACTCAGGAGGGCCAGCTCGCCGTCTCGGTGGTGCGTAGCGGCCATCCAGCTCGCATGGCTCGCGAAGAGCCTCTCGCCCTCCGGCGTCAGATCGGGCGTCGCTTTGAAGATGAACGTGATGAGCGTCTTGCCCACATTCGCCATCTGTGCTCCATTCCGTTGGGGCGCAGCGACGGGCCTAGGGTGGATCGAACCGCCGCAGCATCCTTGAACGCGCGGACCGTAACACTTGTTAAGAAGAAAGTCGATGATCCCGGGGCTCTCACCGAGCGAACGACTTCGATCCCTCTCGAGAGGGAGAGGGATGGCCGACGAGAGCCGTTGGGGAGCCCTGTCTTGGCAGGGCTCCCCATCGAAAGTGCGCGCTAGGGGCGCGGTCAGATCACGACGAGCTCAGAGATCACGACGAGCTCAGCGATCGTTCCGTCCGGTGACGACGCGATAGAGCCCGAGCAGGATGATTGATCCGACGATTGCTGTCAGCCAGGTCGAAATATCGAAGAACTCGTCAAGTGGATCCGCGTCGAAGAGCACTCCGGCGAGAAAGCCTCCGAGGAGCGCCCCGACGATGCCGATGATGGTCGTGACGATGAAGCCGCCGGGGTCGTTTCCCGGCATGAGTGACTTGGCGATGATGCCGGCCAGCAGTCCGAGGATGATGAACGCGATGATGCCCATTTCGTGATCCTTTCCGAGGGATGTCGAGCGGATGGGTCTACCCCGTTTCAGGGCTTCTCCAAACGGTCCTGCTTCGTGAATCCCTATCTCGATCCGGGGCAACGCCGTCGACTATCCGAAGAGCACCAGTCCGACCGGCTCGCCCGGCGGCAGTGCTCGCGACCGCCTGAAACAGACTGCGCTCGGAGGCAGGAAATTCCCGACGATGACCACAGGGAATAGCTCGTGCCTCGGTGATAGGGTCACGGGCGTGATGTGAACGCCCCGGACAGCTGTTCGGCGCCGGTCCTTGCTGCCGTCTTTGACGAAAGGAACCTCGTGTCATATCGCCCGGGTCTCGCAGTTGCCGTTGCAGCGTTGGTTGCGTGCTTCACAGCCGAGTTCGCTTCAGCGACGCCGGTCGTCGGAGCGGCGTGCAACCTGCGCGGCTCATGGGTGGCAAGCACGGCCGAAGCCAACCGGTATTTGCGGGCGGCCAACCCGACCGCCAGCTCGGTCACGGTCACGAGCGGGGCACTCTCTGCAACGTTCAACCGAGGCGTTCTCACGTTCGGCTCGCTAGGGCTGAAGCTGAAGGTTGTGACCCCCGGAGCGAGGCTCAAGCAGGAACTCACCATCGAGTCGGTCGCACCGTACACCGCATCCGCACGCAGGCTCACGTTCGGCCGAGGCACCTACAAACTCAGGTACATCAGCGCCGTCGTGACGACCTCGTCCGGCATCACCGTCCCTCTTCGCTTGCCGGGCGCGTCCGCCAACGTGCCCGCCAGCTCCACCACGTACACGTGCACGCCCAACCTTCTGAACTTGCGCGTCCCCCTCGCAAACGGCCGCGGAGTCACACTTGCTCTCCGCCGAGATCGCGGCTAACAGCGACTAGCGGACGTCACGCAGCCGCTCGCACTCCCCGACGCCGGGGGTTCGAGGGATGTCACTCGACCAATGAGGTGACCGGCGGCGATGCGAGCCGCCGCGGGCGCAGGGAGAGCGCGAACACTGCCGCGCCAAGCCAGGTCGCGAGCATCAGCGGGCCGCCTGCGGCCACGAACGCGATGATGGCGATCGCTGTTCCCACCGGAACGATCGCGAGGAGGCCGTGGCGCCCTCGCTCACCGACGGCCAAGACGACTGCGAGTGCGAGCAGGCCGACGAACTCGATCGCTCCTCCCAGGACGAACACGTAGAAGACCCAGTCGAGCCGGAGGCCGTCCTCGAAGATGCTCGCGACACTGGTGAGCGCCGCGCCGACGGCCGCCGCGCCCGCCAACCGGAGCACCCATCTCCCGCCTGCGAGTTGTGCGAACAGCAGAATGGCGAGCGCCAGGGAGAGGATCACGCCGCTGAACGCCAGCACGTAGGCCCATTCGTCCTGTTGGGTCAATGCCATTGTCCGGAACGTGTCTCAGCACTCGCTTCCGCGCGCCTCGAGCTTGTGTCCGGGTTGGCCGTCGGTGTGCGCTCCGATGACACGGCCCCGTGGAACGTGTCGTTCGGGACGAAGGCGATATCCGCGGCGCGCGTTCCCTGTCAGGGCGCGGGGTAGATCTCGGCCGCGACGCCTGGGCTCGCCTTTGTGGCAGCTCCGGCGGGGCTAACCCCACCCGGCCCCGGAGTAGCCGCGGCGACGGTGGAATCCGTGACGGATGCCGCTGATCCGTTCCCCTTGAATATGCCGATGCTCGGGCCGCCGGCGCCACCTCCGCCGGCGCCGCCGAAGCCGCCGAGCCCGCCGAAGCCCCCCGTGCCTCCCTTGCCGATCTCGCCGAGGCAGTTCTTCCCGCCCGCGGCGCCGGCGGCACCTGCGGCACCCGCGGCTCCCTTGCCACCAGTGCCTCCCGTTCCGCCCTTTCCGGCTGCGACACGCGACCCTTCGGTCAGCGAGACGGTCGAGTTCCACAAGTAGATGCCGAACGAGCCACCGCCCGCTGCGCCCCCGCCGCCACCCCGGCCGCCGGTCCCGCCGCCGCCGCCGCCACCACCACCGTTACCGGAGCCGTAGATGCAGAGGAGGCAGTCGTTCTGGGCCCCGCCGCCGCCGCCGCCACCACCACCGTTCCCGTTACGGCCCTGCGAGCCGCTCGTCCCGGACGCACCTACCCACGTCTTCACGGCAAGCCCCGTCGAGCTCGTTCCGCCGCTCCCGGGGGCTCCGTTCGCTCCCGGCAGGCCGTCGGCCCCGTCGGCGCCGGACTTACCGGGGTTGCCGCTATCGCCGCCCTTGCCCCCCAAGGTGCCTCCCACGCCTGAAGAGCCAACGCGACCGCGCGACTCGTACGGCGTCGCACCGGCTCCGCCGCGTCCTCCGCCAACACTGCCGCCAGGCCCTCCTGGGCCAGCAGCGCTCGCCAGGTCGTCGTTGCACGCTCCGTTTCCGCCCGGGCTCCCGGGCGTCCCGCTGGAACCTGGGGATCCGTCGGCACCCGCGGCTCCCGCGAGGCCGCCCGCGGAGGACACGTCGACACGCACGAGGGCCAGCTTCGACCCGTTGATTGCGCGCAGACCGTAGGCGCATCGTCCCGCATCAGGGCTCCCACGCAGCGTCAGCAGTTGCAGCGTGACGGCTGTGGCATTGTCAGCGAGCACGGCTTGAGGACTCCCGTTGATCGTCGTAGTACTCGATGCCGAACGCCGCCAGGACGACGGGTCGTAGCCACCGTAGACGGCAACGCCCGTGGCGGCATCGACGCCGGTTCCCTCGTCATAGAGCCCTGCCGCTACGTACACGTCCAATCCGTTGGCCTTTGCCCGGGTCACTGCTGCGTTGACCGACCGCTTCGGCTTCTCCTTCGTGCCGGCAGCAGCATCGTTTCCTGACCTCGAGACGAAGACGGCCTTGGTCTCCGTGCCGTCGATCCCGTCACAGTTCGAATCGACGAACGCAAGGTCAGGCAGATCCGCGGCTCCCGGATGAACGTTCGGATTGTCCGGCTGGCAGTCGGCCGGGGCTGCGTACCCATCCTTGTCCGGATCGAGGTCGGGGGCGGACGGGATCGAAGCGGAGGGCTTCTTGCCATGAGCCCGCGTCGCCGTGAAGAGCTGTGCGCGCGCTCGATTGCCTTTCAGATCGGCCACTGGCTTCGAACGCGTAGGACGGTAGCGAACGGCCGGCCGAGCGACGGTGTCCACCGCCCGCTTCTCGACCAAGAAGACGACCACCATCTTGCCTCGTCCCGCGGCGACCGAGCGAATCCGATAGCCGGCGACGGAGAACGGGTATCTGCCGTCGGCGTCGCGCGCATGGCGAATGCGCTCGGAGTAGGTGAGCTGCACGCGGTCGGCGCGGTAATTCCCGTTCGTGTCCTGGACGAGCGCACGCACGATGCGAGGCGGCTTGCGATCGGGCGCACCGGCCGACACCGCCACCGGCAAGACCGCCAGCGAGAGAACGACCGCAGCGAGCCACCGTGCCACCGCGCCACCCTACACCGGCGACGCACCCGGCGCTGCGACCGTTCGCTGATCCTGTGGCGAGTCGCAGGGCGGGCGCTCGCCTGTCGCGCCGAGCGAGCGGGCTCCCTTCGTGACTGCCAACCGGGCCACCTAGCAAGAAACGCTCGCCTTTACGCGACGGAGCAACGAGCCGCTTCCACCCTGCAGGGGCGCAGCGGACCAGCGTCAGCGCGAAGGAGCCGGAACGCCCGGGCTCTGCGGGAACGCGACCCAGCCCCGGTCGACGAATGAGGCAAGGTCCGTTGCCTTCACGCCCCGCTCCGAGACCGTGTAGAGCACGTCGCCGACGATGAGTGAGCGACGGATCAGCGTGCCCCGGACCGGATCCCACCGCCCGGCTCGCCGGCGTGCGTTACCCGGCCGGCCTCGGTGATGCTGCCGCGCCCGACGCGGAACCCCACCGCCCCTACGAACGGCTTGTCGGCGTAGGCCTGCACGGGCAGCACTGCCAGCCGCGACCGCTCCCACCAGAGAAAGGCGTGGTGATCGCTCTCGGCCTCCGACCAGGAGGAGCCGATCCCGTATGTACGGAGGCGCACGGGCCGACGCAGATCGGACACGTCGAACAGCGAGAGCTGGGTGCCGAGCACGCGCCCCTCGTCGGACGCATCCTGCCCGACCCCGAGCAGCAGGTTGCCGTCGAGCGGGTGCAGGTAGGCGGAGTAGCCGCGGATCTTCAGCTCTCCGAGGACGACAGGCCGGGTCGGCAGCGAAAGGTCGACTGTGTAGAGCGGGTCGATCCGCCGGAACGTGACCACGTACCCGGTGTCGCGGGTGAAACGGACCGCGTAGACCCTTTCACCCTTGCCGAGGCCGCCCACACGGCCGAGTTGGACGAGCGCGCCGCCCTGCTCCCGGAGCGTCGTGACGAAGCTCTCGCTCTGCTCTTGCGGGCCCGGGTTCCACCAGGTCGGCTCCTCGGTGCTCGCGACGCGTAACACGCCGTCCTGCTCGGAGAGCGACCACTGGTTCATCAGGTAGCCGGAGACGGTGCCGCTTCCCCGGTAGCTCGTAGAAGAGGGGCTGGAGATGTCGAACTTGTGAATCGCGGTCGTGACCCTCGGCGGATCGGAGGTGCCCGCGTCGACGGGTTGGGCAACCCAGCGCTGCGTCGCGACGTAGAGGCTGTTCTGCGAGGCGTACACCGTGCGCCCATCCGCGACGACCGAGTCCGAGTCGACGATCGCAAGACCTCGGCCGAGGTCGATCGTCAGTACCGTCAGCAGGCCGAGCCCGGAGTAGACGGACGGGTGTCGCACGTTTCGGCACTGGACGAGCGAGCGCCGCGCGAGGGTCTCGCCGCGTCGGCCCGTCACCCTGTAGCCGGGGAGCCAGCTGCCGATCCGCGCAGTGCGAACGACGGCTCGGTTCCTGGAGACAGCAGCCGCCGTGGCCGCCGATGACGCGTCGGTGGGAGTCACGAACGGCAGCGGCCGCGGCATGCTCGAAACCGTCACGACCCTCGCGACCGAGCCGACGAGGCGGGCGGTGACGACCTCCGTGTCGAACACGAGGCCGCGCACGACTCGCATGGCCGCGGGGTCTCTCACGTCCACCTCGGTAAGGGTCGACTGCTGAAGGCTCGGCCGCACCGGGGCGCGGACGCCGGTGCCGATGCCGTCGATCGGGTAGGCGAACCCTCCGCGGGAGAGGACGAGCAGCGTGTTGCCGTGCAGGAGCAGTTCGTAGCTCGCTCCCTGCGGCAGCTGGAGTGAGCCCTGGAATCGGGGCTTCGGGCCGCGCACGTCGACGGAGACGAGGCGGTCGGATCGGACGACGAACAGCGTCGAGCCGTTGGACTTGACGAGGTCTGGCTCGTCGACGCCTTCCTCCTGGATGTTCGTCGTCGAGTAGTCGATCCCGGCGATGCCGGCCGCGCTGTCCGTCGCCGGTGCGGCGGCCCGCGCGACTTCGTCGACCGCAACGCCGCCGAGTCCGTACGCCCCCACGAGTGGGAGCGCATGCTGCTTCGCGTAGGCGAGCAGGCCGCTGCAGGAGCCGAACGATCTCAGGGGTGCACCCTTGCCGGTCTTCGCTGCGGCGCCCGGCGCAGCGACGCCTGCACCGCCGGCTGCGAGCACCGCCAGCAAGAGGAAGGTGACGAGGGCGATAACCGCGGCTGATCGTCTCATCTCACGTGTTATACGCCGCCGGCCGAGGCAATGTCACCCCATTCGGCAGCGAAATGACGGGTGCCACCACCGGACAGAGCGCCCCCGTCCAGGCAACAGCCAAACGAGTTTCGTCGCTAGTGCACGATGCCGCCGCGCCCCGTCCCGGGTAGACGGCTGATAGGTGGAGCGCACGGTGTCCGGGTTACCCCCGGGTGGCTATCCGCTCGGCGGGATCCAACGGTGCGGTTCACAGTCGCGCCAGAAAAGAAGAAAGGCCCGCTTTTGCGGGCCTTTTCTCATAGCGGGGGCAGGATTTGAACCTGCGACCTCCGGGTTATGAGCCCGGCGAGCTACCTGACTGCTCCACCCCGCGACGCGACGTACATCGTAGCACCGTCCCGGCGCTCCGACAGGTGGTGTTAGCGTTCGGCCATGGTCTTCTGGCTCTCGCTCGCGGTGCTCCTCGTCGGCATCCTCGGCGGCCTCACCTACGCCGCGCTGCGCGGGCTCCAGCTCTGGCGCACGTTCAAGCGCACCGGCAAGACGATCGGCGCCGAGGTCGACCGGATCAGCGAAGCGTCGACGCAGATCGAGCGCCACGCCTCCGCCGCCGCCGATGCGGCCGAGCGCTTGCGCGAGTCCACGGGAAGGCTCGCCGACTCGCGAGCTCGGCTCGGAGTCCAGCTCGCCGCCGTGCGCGAGGCGAAGGGGCAGGTAGGACGCGTGTTCTGGCTCGTGCCCGGCCTCTGAGCCGGCGGCAGATCGACGACTGCGCGACGCACTGCCGTCGCTAGCGTGTCCTCATGCGCGTCGGAGCGGTTGACCTCGGCACGAACTCGACTCGGCTGCTCGTCGCCGACGTCGAGGACGGGCATGTCGGCGAGGTCGTCAGGCGGCTGGCGATCACGCGCCTCGGTGAGGGCGTCGACGAGCACGCCGAACTGTCCCCGGCTGCGATCGCCCGGGTACACGCTGTGCTCGACGGCTACGCCCGCGAGGCCGCCGAGCTCGGTGCTGCGCCGGTGCTGGCCGTGGCGACGAGCGCCGTGCGCGATGCGGCAAACGGTCCCGCCTTCCTCGACGGTCTGGGCGAGCGCTACGGCTGGATGACGCGACTCCTCGACGGTGGCGAGGAGGCAGAGACGACATTCCGCGGCGTCACCTCTGGTCGCTCGCTCGCCTCGGACACGCTCCTTGTCGACATCGGCGGCGGCTCGACCGAGCTTCTGGTCGGTGGCCCCGACGGCGTCTCGTTCGCGACAAGCCTCCAGGCGGGCTGCGTGAGGCTCACGGAGCGGTTCCTGGCCACCGACCCGCCGACCTCGGCCGAGCTGGACGCGGCGGCGGGCTACGTCCGCACACTCCTTCCCCCGCTCGAGGTTGGCGCGGCGATCGGCGTCGCCGGCACCGTCACGACCGTTGCGGCGATCGACCTCGGGCTCGACGAGTACGACCCCGTCAGGATCCACGGGCACCGGATCGGGCATGAAGCCGTCGACCGCGTCCTCGCCGAGCTCGCAGCCCTCCCCCTCTCCGAGCGCGAGCGCGTCCGCGGCCTCGAACCCGCCCGCGCCCCAGTGATCGTCGGCGGTCTCGTCGTCCTGCGGGAGGTGCTGGCGCACTTCGGTCTCGCTGAGATCGAAGCGAGCGAGCGGGACATCCTGCACGGCGCCGCTCTGGCCGCCGCGGAACTCGACCCGCGGCCGGCAGCAAACAGGGTGCCCGGCTGAAGCCGGGCACCGCGCTGTACTGGCCGAAGCCGCCACGCCGCCGGCGACTGGCTTCAGCCAGTCGCCCTGTTCTCCGCCCGTCCCGCAGCCGCTCACGCGCTAGGGTCGCGGTCGTGCCCTTGCGCGAGATCGTCCAGATCGGCCACCCGACGCTGCGAGCCGAGGCACAGCCCGTCGCCGCCGAGCGGCTCGGAAGCGAAGAGCTGCACCGCATCTGCGCCGACCTCGTCGAGACGATGCACGCCGCCAACGGGGCGGGCCTCGCGGCCCCGCAGGTCGACATCCCGCTTCGCGTCTTCGTGGTCGAAGTCGGCGACAACCCGCGCTACCCGTACAAGCCGCGGCTCGGCCGGCGAGTGCTCGTCAATCCCGTCGTCCGGCCGCTATCGGCCGAGACGTACCAGAGCTACGAGGGCTGCCTCAGCATCCCCGACCTTCGTGGCCTGCTCCCCCGCTACACCGAGGTGGAGGTGGCCTACCTCGATCCCGACGGCGGAGAGCACATCGAGCGCTTCGGCGGCCTCAGCGCCGGCACGATGCAGCACGAGCTCGACCACCTCGACGGGATCCTCTTCCCCGACCGCGTCGAGGATCCCACCACGCTTTGCACCTGGGAGATGTTCCGCACGTACCGCCAGGACGCGTGGGTCGCGAGAATCCAGCCCCTACTGGAGCGCTTCCCCGGCGAGCCCGAGGCGTAGTGGTCTCTGTCCGGCCGGGGCCGGCTCTCACGCTCCTTCGTCTCATCGGCACGTCCTCCCGTAACCCCCTGTGACAAGATCACCGTGCATGCGCGTCGTGATCGCAGACGACCACCGCCTCATGCTCAACGGCGTCCGCCGCGCGCTCGAGTCCGACGGCGGCTTCGAGATCGTGGGCGAAACACAGGATGGAGCCGAGGTGCTGTCGATCGTGGCTCGCACGAAACCCGACCTCGTCCTGCTCGACGTCCGGATGCCGGGCGTCGACGGCCTGGAGTGCCTGGACGAGATCCACGAGCGATTTCCACACATCAAGGTCGTGATGCTGTCCGCTTCCACCTCGGCAGACCTGGTCAAGACCGCGCTCCGCCGCGGGGCGTGCGCCTACATCCCGAAGAGCGTCGACCCCACCGACCTGCCGGCAACGTTGCGGCAGGCAGTGGAGGGCAACCTCCTCAGCCCTACGGTGTCGCCGGGCTCAGAGGCCGCGAACGCGAAGGCATTCGGGCTGACGGAGCGCGAGACCGCGATCCTCGGCGCGCTCTCCCGGGGGCTGTCCAACGATCAGATCGCGAAGGAGTTGTGGGTGACTCAGCAGACCGTCAAGTTCCACCTGACCAACATCTACCGCAAGCTCGGGGCCAAGAACCGCACCGAGGCGGCCCGGCTCGCCTATCAGCAAGGGCTCGTCGAAAGCCCGCTCTACGGCGACGAGTAACCCCGACGCGCGCTCAGCGCCGCACGGACGCTGAGGCCCGCGGAGCGACTCGCCGCTTCCCGCCAAACGACCGGGGGATGAGCAACCACAGCGCCAGCGCTCCGGTCACGAACCACGCGAACGCGATCTCCGCCGGCGAAGGATCGACCACCGGAACGAGGAGGAGCAGCACAGGCACGAGCCAGGCTGCGGAAAAACGCGGCCGCAAGAGCGCCACCACGGGCAGGAGGAAGCAGAACGTATGCGACCAGATGTTCGGAGCGGCGACGAGACAGGCGAGGCAGGCAACAGCGAAGGAGCGCACGTCGTCTCCACGCCGTCCCAGAGAGACAGAGATGGCGACGAGGATCAGCGTTGCGGTGGCGAGCAGGGCCGCGGCCACCCACGTCGGGGCACCGAGCGAGCGGCTCACGTCGAGCACTGAATAGCTCGGCGTCGACGTGGTGGTTGCGACGGAACCGAACTCTGCAATCGTAGCGGTCTGCCCGAGAGTCACCTCCAGAAGGGCGCCGAGACCGATGCTCAGAACGAGAGCAAGAGCGATCCCCCGCAAAGCACCGCGGACTCTTCCTGTCGCGGCGAGCCAAGCAGCCAGGGGCCAGCTGATCAGCTTCGCGGCGATGGCGAGCCCGACCGCTACCGAGCTCGCCCGCCCCCGGTCACGATACCGCCAGGCGAGCGCGGTCAGGCACACCAGGAACAGGGTCGCGTTGGCGGTCTGAATCCCGGAGAAGACGGAGGGCCAGAGGAAGGCGGCCCCGTAGCAGCGCCAGTCGCGGATCTCGAGGGCCCACAGCGTCGTCGCGACTGCTGCAAGCGCCAGGACTGCCACGATTTCGGGCGCCGACGGCACGAAGGTGAACGGGACGAGCGCCACCGGGATCAAAGGCGGGTAGTGCTGTCCCACGAACGGCGAAACGCCGCGGCGGATCGCCTCCGCTTGCGGTAGGAGCCCGTCGTCGATGTCCTCTCCCAGGATCCCCCGCCGCCAGGCAACACCGAGCAACACCGCCTCGAACAGAATCGGCAGGACGAGCAGGCCCGCAATCTCGAACGACCGACCGATCGCTGGGAACCGGGTCTCCCACCGCTCGCGCATCGTTCGGTTGGCTGCGGACACGCTCGTAGCATGAAGGACGGGACGGAGCGCGAAAGGGACTGCCGGTGAGAAAGATCTGCTCTGGAGCCCGGAACAACCCGCTCCGCCGGATGGTCGACGTCGCGGTGCACAACAGCCTGCTCGTCACCCTGACCCTGATCCTCGGGGTCTTCCTGCTTGCGATCGGCCGCAAGCTACTCGGCGTCGACAGCTGGCTGACGCTCATGGCCGGGCGAGAGATCGTCGCGCACGGACTTCCCGGCCGAGAGGTCTTGACCACGATCCCCGCGGGGCGTCAGTGGGTCGATCAACAATGGCTCGCCCAGCTCATCTTCTACGGTCTCGATCGAGCAGGAGGCCTCGGGCTTGCGCTCGTCTTCCACGCGCTCATGGTCACGAGCGCGATCGCGATCGCGGTCACCGCTTCGAGGATCCGAGGGGCATCTGCTCGGATGACGCTCCTGGCCGCTTTCGTCTGCCTGGTGATGGCGCCCTGGTCATGGCAGCTGCGAGCGCAGTCGATCGCCCTGCCGTTGTTCGCGCTCACCCTCGCCCTGGTCGCGACGGACGAACGCCAGACGGCACGGCGCACGTACCTCGTCTTTCCGTTGCTCGTCCTCTGGGCCAATGTCCACGGATCCGTGGTGCTAGGCGCCATGATCGTCGCACTCGTCGGCTTTGTCGGCCTCATCGGCATCGCCAGGCGGCAGCAGCGGCCGCCGTCGTCCAGCGCGACCCGACCGCTCCTCTTCCTTGCGGCTCCCTGGGCGTGCATCTTCGTCTCCCCGTACGCCACCGATCTCGTCGGCTACTACCGCGTGCTCCTCTTCGACGGCACGATCTCGCGCTACATCACCGAGTGGCAGGCGCCGCGACCGCACGGCTATTTCCTCGTCTTCTTCGTGGTGGCTGTCGCGGTCATCGCCGTGGCAGCCTGGAAACGCCGCTCCCTGTCGCTGCTCGATCTCGCCGTCCTCGCGCTGACGCTGGCCGGCGCGCTCCGCAGCGTGCGGGCAGTCGTCTGGTTCTCGATCGCGCTGGCATTGCTCTTGCCGCTCGCCCTCGACGGCATCGTGCGTCCTCCGCCCTCTCCGCCCGTCCACCGGCGCGTGGCCGCGCTGCTGATGGGCACCCTGGCCGCAGTCCTCGCGGCAGCGGCGCTCTTCGTGGTGACGCGGGACGATGCGTGGTTCGAGCGCGACTGGTCGGCGGGAGCCTCCCGGGTTGCCGCCCGGGCCGCCAGCTCCACGAGCCGGCCGGCCGCTGTCTGGTCGAGCGGACTCGCCGCCGACTGGCTGCTGTGGAAGGAACCGTCTCTCCGCGGGCGGGTCGCGTGGGACGCTCGCTTCGAGCTGCTGACAGGCGACGAGTTACGGGAGATCGTCCGCTTCAACGACCACCGCGGCAACTGGCGCCAGACCCTCGCCGGCTACCCCATCCTGGTTCTCGACCGCGAGCGCGAGGCGGAGCAGCTGCGGGAGTTGCGCCGTGACCCAGGGACTCGCGTCATCTACGCCGACCGGTCGACGGTCGTCCTGCGCCGACCGGACGGCTAGCAGTTGCAATACGTCAGTCTGGACCATCGTCCAGTTGACGCATTTCGCTGCAAAGCGCACTGTTGTCGAAGGCGTATCCCGGGGGGGAGCGCGGGGAGAGGAGGCACGGTCCGCCCTTAGGCGGACGTGTCCTCTCGTTCCGGGCTCGTTGGGCCAACGTCTGCTCGTGGAACGCAGGCAGCACACGTCAACGCACTAGGAGGTACGGCATGTTCGTTCTCGACACGATCTTCGCTCGGGCCCAGAACGCTTGGTTCTCGGCTCGCGACGAGGAGTCCGGCCAGACGCTCGTGGAGTACGCCCTGATCATCTCGCTCGTCGCCCTCGCCTGCATCGTGGCGCTCGGGTTTCTGAGTGGCAAGATCCAGGATCTCTTCTCCGAGGCTGGCAGCTCGCTCTAACGAGCGACTGAAGAACCGATCCGCATGCACCTACTCGATCAACTGGCCGCCCGAGCGCAGAACGCGTGGTACGCCACGCGTGAGCGGGAGTCCGGGCAGACGCTCGTCGAATATGCCCTGATCATCACGCTCGTGTCACTCGCGGCGATTGTCGCGCTTGGATTCTTCAGCGGGAAGATCCAGGCCATGTTCTCCGACGCAGGCAGTTCGCTCTCCTAGGCTGCACGCCGAAGAACGACAAGTAACTAGAGCAGGACGGACCGGCCGGGCTCAAGATCCGGCCGGTCCGCGTTCTCGCCGTGCCCGAATTCGATCGGTCGCCCGTTGCTCGAAAAAACATTTCCCAGAGCAGGACTTTTTCCCAAAATTGGCATAGACTGCGACTCCGAATGTTTTGCGATGTCCGCTCCGGGAAGGCAAGAACAAGGCATTTGCTGAGGAACACCGAACGACCTGTTGTGCAGCTGAGGCGTCGGACTGGCGACCCGACCACCGCACGTAGAACCGCACACGCCACCCCATTGAACGGAAGGAGTTCGGCAAGATGGCAAAGGGCCTGATGGAGAGAGTGACCACGTCCCGCGGGGGCGCGATCGCCGTCGGTGCCGTAGTCGCAGGCATTGCGGCGATCCTTCTGATCGTCTACGTCACGCGGTACAAGTCGAGCGTCGACTCGACGGCGGCCGCTGTGCCCGTTCTCGTGGCAAAGAGCCTGATCCCGAAGGGAACCCCGGGGACCGTCGTCGCCACGAAGAGCCTTTACCAGAGCACATCTGTGCCGGAGGAAAGCGTGCAGGCGGGCGCGATCAGCGATCCGAACGCTCTCGGCGGACGACTCGCGATCTCGGACATCTATCCGGGTGCACAACTCACGCTCAACAACTTCTCGGCCGAGGCCTCGGGTGCGGTCAACGCTCAACTCGCGGGCAAGGAACGCGCGATCACGCTCGCGATCGATCTCGTCAAGGGAAGCCTCGCGAACATCGCCTCCGGTGACCACGTCGACATCTATACCCAGGTCACGCTCGGAGAACGGACGGTGATTCAGCTATTCCGCCCCAACGTCCTCGTCCTGCAGGCACCCGGTGCAGCGGGAGGCAATGTCGTCCTCAAGGTGGGGACCAAGGACGCCTCGAACATGCTGTTTGCGGCGTCACAGACGACGTTGTACTTCGTGATCCGGCCGGCCGCAGGCGCCGAGCCGACCGAGGGATCGCTTGCCGACCTGTCGACCGTGATCGCCACGAGCAGGCCTCGCTAGCCGATGCCAGAGACGTTCCGAACCCTCGTCGCGGTCGACACCGGCCTCGACCGTCACGCGATCGCGAACACCGTCCCGAGCGACGGGACGATCAGCGTCGTCGGCGTCGTGGACGGCCTCGACGAGGGCTGGCGGGCATTGCAGGACAGCTCCTGCGACGTACTCGTCGTTGCGTGCGAGGGATACTCCGAGCGCGCGCTCGTCTTGATCGACGCGGCGGTGAAGCAGGACAGCCGCCGCCCCGTCCTCGTGCTGGCCCAGGGAGCCTCGGGCGGGTTCGTGCGCCGCGTCTTCGAGGCGGGCGCGGACGACATCCTGATGCTGCCGCAGACACCCGACCAGGTGCGCTTCTCGATCCAGAAGCTCGTCGCCCGCAAGGCGAGGACGGGAAATGGGGTCGCCGCGTATCAGGGGCGCCTGATCTGCGTCCTCGGCCCCAAGGGGGGCTCGGGCAAGACGCTGATCAGCGCCAACCTGGGCGTCGCGCTCGCACAGGCGGGCATGAAGGTCGCGATCGTCGACCTCGACCTGCAGTTCGGCGACGTCGCCCTCTGCCTGGGGCTCGGCCCCGACCGGACGTTCTACGACCTCGCCCTCACGGGTGGCACGCTCGACGCCGAGAAACTCGACGGCTACATGATGGCGCACCCCTCCGGGCTGAAGGTGCTGCTGGCCCCGACCCGCCCCGATCAGGCGAGCTCGATCACGGTCGAGCTGATCCGCGACGTCTACTCCTCTCTCCGCACGGACTACGACGTCGTGATCGTCGACACCCCGCCCGGGTTCACCGCCGAGGTGATCGCCACGATCGACGCCGCCAGCGACCTGATCATCGTCGGCATGCTCGATGCACTCTCGCTCAAGAACACGAAGCTGGGCCTCGAGACGCTCGAGCTGATGGGATGCGAGCCCAGCATGATCCGGATGGTCCTGAACAGGGCCCAGAGCCAGGTCGGCATCAGCCAGAACGAGGTCTCACGCGTCCTCGGGCGCGAACCCGACGTGTTCGTGCCGAGCGACAGGGAGATCCCCCGGGCGGTCAACGAGGGGATTCCGATCACGAGCGCACGGCCGGGTTCCGAGGCGGCCGCAGCCTTCCGGCAGCTCGCGGGCTTTTATGGAGCGGATGGCACACCGGATGCGGTGACAGTCGATGGTCTTGATCCCCAACGCGGACGTAAGCGTCTCTTCGGGAGGAAGAACTGATGGAACTGCACGAACGACTCACGACAGCGCGCAAGGAAACCACTCAGGGTGCCGGCGAGCCCTTCGCCGAGCTCAAGACGCGCGTCCACCTCGCCGTGATCGGCGAGCTCGGGCCCCAGCTCTTCAACGTCACCATGGATCCGGCGGCCCTGCGCGAGCGGGTCATCGCCGACATCCGGCGCCACCTCGCGGGCGAGACGACGCTCTCGCGGGACGACCGCGAGCGTCTGAACAAGGAGATCGCCGACGACATCCTCGGCTACGGGCCGCTCGAGCGGCTTCTGGCCGACGACTCGATCTCGGAGATCATGGTCAACGGCCCCAGCGACATCTGGATCGAGCGGCAGGGTCGGCTCTTCGAGACGACGATTCGGTTCAACGACGACTCGCACCTGCGGCGCATCATCAACAAGATGGTCGCGCAGGTCGGGCGGCGCGTGGACGAATCGTCGCCGATGGTCGACGCCCGCCTTCCGGACGGCAGCCGAGTCAACGTGATCATCCCGCCGCTCTCGCTCTCCGGGCCACTCGTCACGATCCGGAAGTTCTCGAAGAAGCGCCTCGCACTCGAGGACATGGTCAACCTGGGCACGCTCACGAGCGACGCTCTGGACTTCCTCGCCTCCTGCGTCCGCTCGGAGCTGAACATCCTCATCTCCGGCGGGACGGGCACCGGCAAGACGACGCTGCTGAACGCACTCTCGGCATCGGTGCCGGAATCGGAGCGGATCGTCACGATCGAGGATGCGGCGGAGCTCCAATTGCACCAGGAGCACGTGCTCCGACTGGAGGCGCGTCCCAAGAACATCGAGGGCGAGGGCGAGATCTCGATCAGGGAGCTCGTGCGCAACGCGCTTCGCATGCGCCCCGACCGGATCATCGTGGGCGAGGTGCGCGGCGCGGAGTCCCTCGACATGCTGCAGGCAATGAACACGGGCCATGACGGGTCGATGTCCACCGTCCACGCGAACTCGCCACGAGACGCACTGCACCGGGTGGAGACCATGGTCCTGATGGCCGGGTTCGACCTGCCTGTGCGCGCGATCCGCCAGCAGGTCTCCTCGGCGCTCGACCTCATCGTCCACCTCGATCGGTTCGAGGACGGCTCCCGTCGCATCTCGCATATCACCGAGGTGCAGCGGATGGAGTCGGACGTGATCACGCTGCAGGACCTGTTCGTCTTCAAGGTCGAGTCGATCGCAGCGGACCGCACGGTCAACGGCGAGGTCAAGCCGACCGGACTCCGCCCGATGTTCCTGGCCAAGTTCGAGAAGCACGGGATCGAGCTGCCCGCATCCATGTTCGGGCAGCCGCCGGGAGGGCTTTCCGAGGTCGTGCGGGGCAACCGGTGAAGCACCGGGCCATTCCGGCAGCCGCGGCGCTCGTCGCCGTCGCCTTGCTCGCGGCCGCGTCTGCCGCGGGAGCTCGAGCTGCGACTGGAGTCGTGGTCGCGGAGGCACCGACGTCGCACTTCCCCGACCTCGCGTTCTCGCTCTCGCTTCCGCGCGACGAGAACCTGCGAGCCGCTCAGCTGACCGTGACCGAGAACGGCAAGCCCGTCCGCGACGTCACGATTGCGAAGCCGGGCGCCGAGGAGGTCGGCGCCGTCCTCGCGATCGACACGTCCGACAGCATGATCGGCAAGCCGATTCAGAGCGCCATGGCCGCTGCTAGGGCGTTCGCCGAGCGCCGGAACCCGGGCCAGCGACTCGCGCTCGTCCTCTTCAACGACAACACCGACGTGATCCTGCCCCTGACGAGCGATACGGCTCTGATCGCCGCCTCGCTCGAGCAGGTGCCCACCCTGCAGACGGGCACGCACATCTACGACGCCCTCGAACGCGCTGCCACGCTCCTCCGAGATTCGGGGATCACGGGAGGCTCGATCATCCTCCTCTCCGACGGCACCGACATCGGCAGCACGATCGACCAAGAGACGGCGATCAAGGCTGTCAACGAGGCGAAGGCGCGTGTCTTCGCGGTTGGGCTCCCATCGAAGCAGTACGACCCCGACGCGCTGAAGGCCATCGCCGCGCAGACGTCCGGCACCTACAGCGAGGCGTCGAGCGCCGAAGCGCTGAGCGGCATCTACAGCGAGCTCGGATACACCCTGTCGAACGAGTATGTGCTGCGCTACCGCTCGCTCGCGGGGCCGGACGCCAAGATCAACGTGAAAGTGAAGGTCGCCGGCTTCCCCGGCACCGCCGCGACGACGTACACGACACCGGCTCTCGCGGCCGGCCCGCCCCAGGCTCGTGAATCACAGTGGGATCGGATCGTCCGCTCCTCGATCACCTTCGTCGCGATCATCCTGGTCGTCGTCGCCCTGCTCGGCTACGCGGTCTTCCGCGTCGTCTATCGGCCGGATCGGGCACTCACACGTCGGCTCGGCCAGTTCGTCACGCTCCCGGACGAGGAACGAGCGCGGCATGAGCGGGAGGACGCCGCCGCAGCGGCCGCGCGCATGGCCGGGGAGAATCGACTCTCGGGCGACTACTGGGAACGGCTCGAGGCCGATCTCGCCATCGCCCGAATCGAGACGCCGGTGCGAACGATCGTCGTCCTCACCGCGATCGGTGGCCTCCTACTCGGGGTTCTGGTCTCGATCGTCCTCGGCTCCCCCATCGGTCTCCTCGCGATCGTCCTCGCCCCCCTGATCGCCCGCGCCATCATCAACGCACGGCTGCGGACGATGCGGCGCACATTCGCCGACCAGTTGCCGGAGAACCTCGACGTGCTCGCATCCGGGCTGCGGTCGGGACACAGCTTCGTCGGTGCCCTCTCAGTCTGCGTCGACGATGCCGCCGAGCCGGCGAAGTCGGAGTTCCAGCGCGTGATCGCGGATGAGCAACTCGGCGTCCCGATCGACGAGGCGCTCCAGGTCACCGGAGTGCGGATGCTGAACCGCGACATCGTCCAGGTCGCGCTCGTGGCACGGCTCCAGCGCGAGGCGGGCACGAATGCGGCCGAGGTGCTCGACCAGGTGGCCGAAAACGTCCGCGCCCGGCTCGATCTGCGGCGGCTGATCGCGTCGCTGACCGCCCAGGGCAGGCTGGCACGCTGGATCGTCTCCGCCCTCCCCGTGGTGCTCTTCTTCGCCATCTACGCACTCAACAAGGAGTACCTGTCACCCCTCTGGCGGGAGCCGGTGGGCATCGTCGCCCTCATTCTCGCAGCGGTCATGGTGGTCTCCGGTTCTCTCGTGATCAAGCGAATCGTGAACATCGAGGTCTGATCCGTGAACACGTTCATCCTCATCGCAGGGCTCGTCTTCCTCGCAGCCGCCGTCACGATCCTGGTCAAGGCGTTCATGACTCCCCGCAACGGAGCCCAGGAGGTCGTCGGCCAGATCAGCGCCTACGGATTCCGTGGTTTCGTCTCGAGAGAGCAGCCGCGCGCCACCACGGATCGCACCGCGCTCTCCGAGCTACCGGCCGCGATCGGCGTCTGGCTCAACCGCCGCTTCGGCAGCCGGGGCGAGGCGGAGATCCGTCGACGACTCGTCACCGCAGGCTGGTACGCGACGACGCCGACGACCCTGCTCGGCTTCAGGTTGATCGGCGCAATCGTCGTCACCTTCACGTTCCTCCTCCTCGGAGCGGTCGCCGGGGTGAATCCGGTCGTCTACGTGCTCGGCATCGTGATCAGCGCCCTGTTCGGCTGGTACTTGCCCTCGATCGTGCTCGAGCGCAGCACGAAGGAGCGCCACCACCTGATCGACCGCGAACTGCCCGAGTTGATCGACCTGCTCGTCGTCACGGTGGAGGCCGGGATCGGCTTCAACGGCGCCCTCAGACTCGCCGCCGAGCAACTCGAAGGCCCGCTGGCCCAGGAGCTCCGGCTGACGCTCCAGGAACAGAGCATGGGTCTCGCCACGACCGAGGCCCTCGACAACCTCGCCTACCGGGTCGACACGCCGGGCATCAAGGCGTTCGTGCGAGGCATCAGCCAGGGAGAGACGCTCGGTGTCTCGATCAGCCAGATCCTCAAGAATCTCGCCGACGAGATGCGCAAGAAGCGGAAGGCCACCGCCGAGGAACTGGCGCAGAAGGCTCCCGTCAAGATGCTGTTCCCCCTCATCTTCCTGATCTTCCCGGCGATGTTCGTGGTCCTCCTCCTCCCCGCGCTGCTCCAGATCTCGAAGACGTTGGGCGACTAGCTTGGGCCGCCGACGGGGGACCTTGACGCTCCGCCGCGAGGACGGCCGGATAGTGTGCGAGTCGGTCACGGTGGCCGACAGCACCGTGCGCCGGATGTGGGGACTCCTGGGGCACCGCGCGCTTCGTCCCGGCGACGGAATCGTGCTGCGCCCCGCGTGGTCGATCCACACGGCTTTCATGCGCTTTCCGATCGACGCCGTCTTCGTCGATCCCGAGCAGGTGGTACTGCGGATCGAGCATCGGCTGCAGCCGTTCAAGACGGCGTCCTGCCGTGGTGCCCGCGAAGTCGTCGAGCTCGCGGGAGGCGAGTGTGAGCGACGCGGTCTCGCTCCGGGCGATCGGATCGCCTGGGCGTCGAGGAACGTCGCGAGCGTCACCGCCCCGCGTACGAGCCCGATGCCCCCGGCTAGCGAAATCACCGTTGTGATAGCCAGCGCCGACCAGCGCTTCGTCAAGCTCACCCGCTTCCTTCTCGGCGGTCGGGGCCTCGGTGCCGGCGAGCAGTCGCTGGAGGAGGCGCTCTCGGGCTCGTTCGCCGACGTCGACGTTGATGCTGTACTCCTGGACGCGGGTGATTGCGTCGGCGATGGACTGCGCGCGCTGAATGCGCTCCGGGCCGAGCGGCCGGAGCTCCCGATCGTGCTGGTCGCAGAATCGCCGGGCGAACATGCGCCGACTGCCGTGAGCATCTACGACAAGTGGCATCAGACCGAGGCGGCCCTGGATGCCATCGAGGAGGCGGTCGGTCGTGCGGCAACGCTCTAAAGGACGCTCTGCTCATGCGGCTTTCGCCTGTTGCCGATGGATTACCATGGCGTTTCCGTCCTCGATGCTCGCCCCCGCCTCGTCCCGGGCCGCGGCCGGGGTCGCCGGCGCGAGGAGCGTGATGACATAGATGGCCTCGCTTGCTGGAGCAACGTCTAGCACGGGCGCGATCGTGTCGCTCTCGCGCCTCGACGTCGCGCCAGGTACGACGTCTGCGCACGAAGCGATGCTCGACCGGTTGCACGACTTCCTGGCAGAGGGGGCGCCGGAGCGGGTGGCACATCTGCTCGCCGGCATTCACGCCCGCGCCGGGAAGATCGTGGCAGCGGGAGGCGGAGGCCACGAGAGCGACCGGATGGCGGCTCAGGTATACGCGGCAGGCGTGGTCGCGGGGCTCGCGGCCGACGGCGACCTCGACCCGACCGACACCCAGGTGGTGGCCGGCGCGGTCGCCGCGACCTGTGGGATTCCACTTGCGGCCGCCCAGCTGGATCTGTACCTCCGCGCCGTCGCCAGCCCCTCGCTCGTCGAGCTTCCGCCGCGTGTTGCGGCGGAGATCGTGCTTCGGCTACTGATGCACCTCGACATCGCGGGCGAAGCATCGCTGTGGCTGAGAACGCCCGCGGGAGAAGTCGATTGCATCTTCTCGATCAGAACGGGTCCGGGCGACCGCCAGGCGCGATCCGCGGCGCAGCACGCGATCGTCGGCCGCTCCCGCCTCAGGGTCGTCCGCGCGACGCCCTATCGAGCCGAACCCGTTTACCGCTTCGGCTCGGCCACCGCGGCGGTAGTCGTGCGCGTTCACGGTGATCCCGGCCGCGACGTTCGTGCGTACCTCGACGCGGCGTCCTCGGCCATGTCACCGTTGCTCGATCGGGAACTACTGATGGAGCGGAACCTGGAGCGCCTGCACGCGGTGCTCGGAGCCGCCGAGAAGCGGATCACCCGTCTCGCTTTCGACCTCCACGACGGTCCCGTGCAGGACATTCTTGCGCTCGGATCGGAGGTGCGGCAGCTCGGGGACGATCTCGATCCGTTCGTGCTCGACAGTCATCGCGCGCTCGCTCGCGGACGCTTCGTCGATTTGCGGGCCCGGCTCGTGGAGCTCGATCGGAATCTGCGTGAAACAGCACACTCGCTCGAGTCGCGCACCATCGTCTCGCGCCCCCTGACCGAGACCCTGCACCGCGAGCTCGAACGGTTCAGCTCGCGCAGCGGGATCGAAGGCTCCGTGAAGGTCAACGGCGACCCCGAGTCACTCAGCGCCCAGCAGCGAATTTCGCTGATCCGCGCCGTGCAGGAGGCGCTCTCGAACGTGCGGGAGCACAGCGGCGCGACCAGGGTCGACGTGCGACTCCACGCTCGCCGCGCCGCGGTCGAGGTGAAGGTGACCGACAACGGCCACGGGTTCGAGGTTGCGCGCTCGCTCGCGCTCGCCGCCGAACGTGGCCGGCTCGGGCTTGTCGGCATGAGTGAGCGGATGCGCCTGCTCGGCGGCACCTTCGAGATCGACAGCCGGGTCGGAGGGCCGACCGCGCTCCGGTTCTCCCTTCCTCGCTGGGAGCCGCTCGACGGGAGCGGCGAGTGATCAGGATCTCCGGGCACCCGCGAGGCCGTCGAGCGCGCGCCCGGCTCGGCCGCGACGAGAGCGGCCAGGGCATGGTCGAGTTCGCCCTGATCCTGCCCCTACTCCTACTGATCCTGGTCGGGATCCTCGAGTTCGGCGCGGTCTACAACAAGGTCATCTCGATGCGACAGGGAGTCCGCGAGGCCGGCCGGCAGGGCTCCGTGGCGAACTTCGGCAACGCCTCGTGCCCGGTGACCGCGGGGCAGACCGCGGATCAGAACAGAGACGATCTCATTTGCGTCGTCAAGGACCAGGCAGGAGTGGGGGAACAGGTCAAGGTTCACGTCGCTTTTGAGACCTCGTACGTCGCGGGCAACGGCGTCGTGATCTGCGCGGTCTACCCTCTGCAGTCGCTGACAGGCCTGTTCCAGCCCTTCCTCAACGGGCGCTACTCGAAGACAAGGGCGCAGTTCAGGATCGAGACCGTCCCCGACCCGCCGGCAGCCGGCCTCTCTTCGGGAGGAGCCGACACCGACCCGACCGGCGCCGCATGGGGATGGTGCACCTAGGGGCGGCCGACGAGAGACGAGGCGCCGGAAGCATGCGCCTGCAGAGTGCAAGCGCCGTTGCAGTCGGTTCGTGACGCGTGATACGCTCTCTCGTCGGCCCGAACGCAGGAAGCTCGGGCACGAACCAAGGGGAAGTACGGGCACAAGCGCGCGAGCGCACAAGGGCACAGGGGGCACGGGGAATGCCCGTCAGCTGGAGAGTGCGGTTCAGGGAGGAGACAGGACAGGTCTTTGTCGTCATTGCGTTGACGCTCCCTGTCCTCCTCGGGATGGCCGCGATCGTGATCGACCTCGGCGATCTGTTCTTCCAGAAGCGGACTCTTAGCGGCGCCGCCGACGCTGCGGCGCTTTCGGCAGGCTACGACCTGGCCAAGAGGAACTGCAACAGCGTGACCGATCCGTGCTACGCCGCCCTCGGCGGCGCGGGCGGTACCCTCTCGACCACGGCAGGGCACTACAGCGGCCGGAATGCCGGCACTGCCACGACCGCTTCGCTTCCCAAGTGCACGGGGGTGGGCGATATGAACTGCTACACCTGGCCGTATAACGGCGACTGGAATCGCGTCGAGGTCAAGCTCAAGAAGCCCGTTTCCACCTCCTTCGCGCGGATCTTCGGTATCTCACAGGTCAACGTCTCGGCGCGGGCGGTCGCGAGCCTCAGGCCGGGAGAGCCGCCGCCCTTCTCGTTCGTCGCGCTCAACACCTCCTGTGACAACCACACGCTGATTCTCCAGGTCGGTGGGCGGCTGGCGGTAACCAGCGGTATCTACGTCAACTCCTGCAACGACCACGACGGCTTCGACATCAAGGGCGACAAGGACACGAACAAGGGCGAATTGACCGCACCGGTGATCCAGCTGGTCGGCGGCTGGGAAGTCTATGACCCGGCGACGGTCGTGCGCGTCGGTAGCGGCGCGAACTGCCCGATTCCTCCGGAAGAGTACCGCGTCGGCATCGATCCGTCGGGCGGCCCGTGCCCGGAGATGGGCATGCCGATCCTGGACGATCCGTTCGACGGCAAGATTGCGCTTCCCCAGCTCGGCGACACCTCGCTCGGCAGCGGCCCGACGGTCGCCAACTGCGGCGGGGCAACCGGGACGTCGGCGGCGCCGCGTGCGTGCGTTCCGCCGAGCGGCGCGACGCTTCAGCCGGGCACGTACTACGGGGGCATCTGCCTCGGGACTCTCGCTGCCTGCACGCCCTACGACGACAAGGACAGCCTCGGCTTGAAGCCGTGTAACGCCGGTACGGCCTCGGTGACGCTTGCCGCCGGCACGTACATCATGGCCGGCGGTGGCTTCTGGGTCTGCGGCACCTCCAGCCTGAGCGCCCCCGACGTGATGGTTTACAACACCGAGAACCCGCCCAACAAGACGACGAAGGACGGTCGGCTCGCGCGCGTCGTCATCAACACGAAGGGCACCGTCGATTTCGGGCCTCAGAACGGCGGCCAGTACGAGGGACTGACGGTCTTCCAGAACCCCGCTCTCAGCCTGAAGAGCACCGGCGGAATCAAAGACAGCAAGTGCGGCAGCACGAAGGCCGAAGACGCGGACATTGCGTTCCGCTCGCTCGGCCCGAACGGCGCCCCGGTGACCATCTACGGCCCGTATGAAGACTCGAAGACGGAGCTGAAGGGCGATATGCCCATCGGGTCGACCTCGTTCAAGGCCAAGGACAAGAACAAGTTCGTCGTTGGCGACCACATCAAGATCGGCAACGAGGAGTTCATCGTGACTGCGGTCAATGCCGCCGGAGATGTCATCACGGTGTCCGCGTCAAGCACCGCGCTGCACAAGGACAAAGCAACGATCCTGATCGCTCCGGCAACCACCACCACCCCCCCGGGCGAGTGGTTCCACAAGGTCTCGGGGACGATCTACGCGCACGCCCAGCGTGCACTCTTCGCGACCGAGGAGATTCGGGGCACCTCGAACCTGGCCGTGATCGCGGGCTGCATCCGGATCCAGGGTGGCGACAACACATTCGACTTCCAGTCGCAGGGGCTGTTCGGCGTGAACGCCTCACTGAGCGAGTAACCAGGACGTCGAGGATCCATGTCCCCCGGCGGCGAGGCCCAGTTCGGTGTCAGTCCCGCAAGCGCGAAGGCAGCGGTCGCGGGCCGGGGGCATGAGCTCGGCCGTCCGGTGTGGGGGTGGACGACCTCACCCCCAGCGGCGCTTACCCGCAATCGGGGTAGGCTGCCAGGAGGTGACGTGAGATGAGGCACTCGACACGAAATCTGACGACCCTCGTCGGCGTGCTGACGGCCGGATTCCTGATCCGGGACCTCCCGCACTTCGACCGCTTCGAGACGGGCGGACACTGAGCCGTGACGGCGCTGGTCGTGACCGCGGGGGTGCTGGTCGGCGTGCCACAGCTGCGCGGCCGCGGGGGCAGAGCGCCTGCCGCGCTACGGTTCTCCCTTCCCCGTCGGCTGCTCGGCGGGAGTGGCGAGTGATCAGGATCTCCCGGCACCCGCGAGGCCGCCGCGCGCGCGCCCGGCTCGGCCGCGACGAGAGCGGCCAGGGCATGGTCGAGCTGGCCCTGATCCTGCCCGTGCTCCTGCTGATCCTGGTCGGAATCCTCGAGTTCGGCCTCATCTACAGCAACGTGATCTCCATGCGCCAGGGAATCCGGGAGGCCGGCCGCCAGGGCTCTGTCGCCAGCTTCGGCAGCGCCGATCCGGACACCTGCCTGCCGGGAGGAACCGGGAGCCGGCCGATCAAGAGGCTTCTGTGCATGGCCAAGGATCAGGCGGGCGTGGGCGACAGCGTTCGCGTGCGGCTCAAGTTCGCGACGAGCGACCTCGCTCCCGGGGGCACCTACCAGATCGGGGACGCCATCGTCGTCTGCGGTATCTATCCGATCTCGTCGCTGACGGGCCTGTTCCAGCCCTTTCTGAACGGCCGCTACGCCAGGACGACGGCGGCCTTCAGGATCGAGCAGCTCCTGCGCCGCGACGGATCCCGACTATCCTGTCCTCCCCCCCGGGCCGCCGCCGGCGGACGGCTGGGGAGAACCCGACCCTTCGGGGCAGGGCTGGTCGTGGTGCGGCGCCTGAGGATGAGCCGAGCCGGGACTGGCGGCCGAGCCGATAACGTGCTAAAAAGTGTGTATAAGCGGGGGAGAATGTGATGAGAAGGGGACCGGCCGAGCAGCGGCGTAGGGGACGCGGTCAGTGGCGACACGAGACGGGTCAGGTTCTCGTCATCTTCGCCCTGACCCTCCCAGTGCTGCTCGGATTCGCTGCGCTGGTCGTCGACGCGGGCAATCTGTTCGCCTCCAAGCGGTCGCTCCAGAAGAGTGCCGACGCTGCGTCGCTCGCCGCCACCCAGGAGCTGAACGGCAGCTCCTGCGACAGCGGGCTCGCTGTGTGAGCAGCGCGTCGCCAAGGCCGCCTCGGACTTCCTCCAGGGCAACGGCTTCACCGGCGCCCTGCATCGCTGTGTCGACGCCGCCGACCGGAACTGCTTCGCGCTCGTCGACATCAACGGGGCAGACTGCGCTCCGGCCGACACGACTTGCATCCCGGTTCGGGTCGAGGTCAGGCTGAGAAAGAACGAGAAGACGTTCTTCGGAGGCATCATCGGCAAGAAGGACTGGGACGTCGGGGCCGTCGCGCGGGCGATCAAGGTCGAGGTCATCACGACGACACCCGGCACCACGATCATCACGCCGGGCACGACGAACGTGATCGGCGGCACGACGTCCGTCACCGGCGGCACGACGACCGTAATCGGCGGCTCGACCGTCACGAGCCCCGCCACGACGACCGTGATCGGCGGCACGACGATCACGAACCCGGATGTCGTCAACACGACTACGACGCAGGGTAACCCGGCGCTCATCTTCGCGAAGTCCACGGCGTGCTTCGCCATCGACCTGCAGGGAGCGAACAGCCAGTTCGGCGGGGCCGTCGTCAGCAACGGGGGCGTCGACGCGCACTCGAGCGGGATCGGCGGGGACACGCTCGTCTGGAGCACCAACGCGCCGAACAACTGCAAGTACGTCAACGACCCGCTCTGGGATCAGATCCTGCGGCAGGCTCCCACCGACTGGCCCGTCCCGCCGCCGACATGCACGCCGGCGTGCAACCCGACGAACGCCGCCGCGCAGGTGCAGGTCACGGCAGTGAACGGCGTCCCGTGCACGGCGGTCGCCGGCGAACTGGACGATCAACAGTGCCCCGGCGCCCGGGCTCTACTGCGCGAAGAACTCGATCGACGTGCGGAGTAACTTCGCGAACGTAGGGCTGATCGCCCCGACGATCACAATCGGGGCCAACAAGACGGTGAGCGGGTACACGGGCGACTCTCGTGTCTCCGCGTACGGCGGCCTCTTGTTCTATGCGTATGGGGGTACGGGGGCCAACGAACTCGATCGAGTCACGATCAGCGACGCGGCCAGCGGTACGTTCACGCTGACCTTCGGCGGTAGGACAACCGGATCGCTCGCCCACGACGCTCCTGCAGCCACCGTCCAGAGCGCGCTGCAGAATCTCAGCAGCATCGGTTCGGGCAACGTGTCTGTCGTCCGAAGCGGCTCATACGTGTACGACATCACGTTCACGGGCAGTCTCGGCAACACGAACGTCGGCGCCATGACAATCAGTGACTCGCTCGCGCCAAAGAAGGCCTCGGCGTCAGTACAGACGGTTACACAGGGAGCGCCGGAGGGAACAACCAGCGCGTCCGTCGTCGACAACGCCGGCGGCATGGCATTCAAGGGCGCCATCTACGCGCCGTGGGGCAACACGGACCTGACCGGCAGCGGCAGTCAGGCGCTCTGCCCCGACCCGACCACCGCCGGCTGCGGCTTCATCGAGACCTTCACCCTCAGGCTCGCCGGTTCCAACGCGAACTACGCAGGTCTCGGCCCGGGCTACGGCGGCGGCACGACGACGACGACGACGCCCGGCTCGACGACGACGGTCGCCGGCACCACGACGACGATTCCCGGCGGCGTCACCACCATTCCCGGCACCACCACGGTGACCGGCGGCACGACGACCGTCATCGGCGGCACCACGACCGTGGTCGGCGGCACCACGACCACGACCCCGGACGTCATCTCGACCACCGGCACGAACTACGGGCTGGACAAGTAACACCCGAGGCTTCGGGCTTCGCGCGTCCGAGCGGCTATCTGGACGACCTCGGCGACCGGCTTAAGCCGGTCGCCCTATGCGCGGCGCGAGCTAGATCATCCTTGCCCTGGCGACCGGCTTGAGCCGGTCGCCCGCCTCGCGAACCTGCCCAGCCGGAGAAGACGGGTCGTCCCGTCGTGCCATGAGCTGCGGCCGACGACAGCCGCCGACGCGAAGCTAGCCCGAGAGCGACGTGGATGCGGGCGCGTACCCGTCCTTCGTGGCCTTTACCGCCACTTTCGTGGAGGGCAGGGCGACCTCGACGGTTCCCGCGGCGGTCGTCGTCATCGTCTTCCCGCCCACCGAGACGCGGGCGCCCGGGACCGGGTCCCCGGCATCGCCGACGCGCACCCTGGCTTTCGAGGCGCTCGTGCTCACGGTGATCTCGAGCGGCGGCAACACCTGGGTGTGCCAGGTCGAGAGGGTGCTGCCCACGGATGCCGCGACGAAGAGGTCGAGCTTGCCGCGGGATCCTTCGCCCGTCAGCTTCCACATCTCCTTGGCCCCCGGCGGCGGCTTCACCTCGACGAGCGGACCGACACGCGTCGCTGCCCGGTTGGTGCGCACGGCGAGGATCTGATCCGTCCTCCCGTCGTGCCATGCAACCCACAGCCGTCCCTGCGGGCCGGGAGACACGTGGATGTCCTCGATGTCGCGGCCCCCGCCGACCCGCAGCGGCCTGCCGCCCCCGGCACGCCACAGGATCGCCTTCTGGCAGACCGGGTAGCCCTCGCACGAGGCCACGTAGACGCCCGCCGCGCCGATGCGTCCCGAGATCGCCACACGCTGGTCGACGCCGACCGACTTGCCCTTCGTGACCGAGCCCGGCACGAGGAGCCGCTTGCCGATGGAAGGAAGAACCTGCTGAGCCCAGGTGCCGCTTCGTCCGTTCGCGTTCGAGGTCCAGGCGACCCAGGTCTTGCCGGAGCCGGCGTCGGTCGCAAGATCGACGTTGTAGTCGCAACACTTCTTGTCTGGCTGAATCAGCGTGTCTGCCACGCTCGAGTCGCCGCCGGCCCGGAAGCCGACGATAAACGAGAGGGTGTAGGCGAAGACCGACTCTCCGTCGGCCGCGACTGCTGCGCCCGCGGAGTTGACCGAGGACGTCGTCGATGAGACGCGAACTCCCTCCCGCTTCCAGCCCGTGGCGGCGGCCGTGCCGGTTGCGGCCATCACTCCTCCCGCCTGAACGGTGTCACCGAGCCCGGGGAAGAAGACGCGCAGCCGGCCGTCGGACAGAACGACCGCGTCGGGGTCGCCGATCGAGCGCAGCGGCGTCAGGACCTGGCTCGATCGGCCAACCTTCCCGGCCGCGCTGATCGGTGTGTGCCGCAGGGTGTCCGTAATCGGTGCCGCGCGGCGCTTCCAGAACACGTGCAGCACCCCGTTGCCCGTCCGCGCGAGGCCGACCTGGTCGATGTTGCGGCCGTTCGGGTCGGTGACCCTGCTCCAGGCACCCGGCGAGCCTGCCTCCCCGGCGCCGGCGGAACCGGCTGCACCGAGACAGACGACTGCTGCGGCGGCAAGGCGCCGACGGATCACCGTTGAGCCCCCTTTTGCATGGGACAGCCTGCGTTGAAGGGTAGTACGTCCGCGACCGGGGGGCAAGGTGCGCGCCACCTTCCCGCTTGACCGCAATCGGGCGCGACCGGGATACTGCGCCGAGCGCGTGCGTCGGCGCCGGCAACGATTCGGTGCCCGAGCGCGCCGGAAGGGTGGGGTCATGAGGGGAACGACGTTGCGCACCAGAGCACCTCTCGCGCTCACGTCACTCGTCGTCGCCGCAGCAGCCGTCGCGGGCGCGGCGGGGCCTGCCGCAGCGGCCGACCTGCAGTGCGGAACGAGGACGATCGACGGGACGAAGTACGTAGGGACGGCGATCGGCGGCGTTTCGTGCGCTTTTGCGCGCCCCTGGGTGCCACGGCTCGTGCGGCAGCGGGGCGTCAAGAAGCGGCTCGGCAGCGTCGACCTGAAAGGTCCGACCGGCTACGTGTGCCGGGCCGTGCCCTACGGCGCGACCTACCCGTTCCAGCTCCAGGGAGGCTGCATCAGCAAGGCGGACTCGCGCCGGGCCTTCCTCTGGAAAATGAAGCTGTTCTAGCCCGAGAGATCAGCGGCCGAGCACGATCGCGCTGGAGGCGGCGTTCTCCCAGCCGGCGTCGCCGCGAACGACGACCCTGAGCCGGATCGGCCGCTCGGCCGGGACTGCGAGCCGAGCGCGCGAGCTGCCGTCGAGACGCGTGCGCGCGATCGTCTTCCAGCTGAAGTAATCGCGCTGGTAGGCCTGGAGCAAGACCCTCGCTCTGCGCCGGTTCGGCACCGCCGAGACCCGAAAAGCCGAGCCGACGCGCGTGAACGTGGCGCGGGGGACGACGCGAAGTCCCACCACCGGGCTCAACCCCTTGCCTGCCGATGCCCGGTAGAGGCCGGGCGCGAGCGCCCGCACCCGCACCGAAAAGCTCCCGTCCGGCTGCGCCGTCACCGTCTGCTGCGCCGCGCCCGAGCCCGAGCGGCGCAACGACACCCTGGTCGTCCCCGCGGGCGCGAGGCCCGCAATCGTCGCGTAGCGGCCGAACGCGACGGCGTCCTCGGGGCCTGTGAGCACGAGCGAGAAGACGTCGACGGTGCCCTTCATGAACTTGTGGATCACGCAGTGATAGGCGTAGCGGCCCTGGCGCCCGAACGTGAACGAGAAGCTGCCCCCGGGTGCGACGTGGCCCGAGTCGAACGCGTCGGCATCGGCCGTGATCGTGTGGTTCGTCACGTCCGTGTTCCGCCAGGTCACCGTCGTCCCCGAGAGCACGGTCAGCCGGGCGGGCGCGTAGAGCTTTCCGGGCATCGTCACGTCGCGCTGCGGCCCGTCGGCGCCAGCGACTCCTGCGGGCACGAGCGCCACGATGGCAACGACGATGGCGGTGACTCCCTTCCTCACGGGCTCACCCGATAGATCCCGATCATCCCGTTCATCATGTGGCTCTCGACGTGGCAGTGGTACAGCCACGTTCCGGGAGTGTCCTCGCGCCAGCGGATCTTGGAAGCTCTCGGCCGGCCCGATTACCTGCGTGTCGCGCGCCACGCCGTCCGGAGCGCGCCAGCGGTGGGCATGGACGTGGAAGGTGTGGAAGTCGTCGCCGAGCGAGAGCACGTCCCACTGCACCGTCTCCCCCACCTTGGCTCTGAGCACCGGCGTGTTGCCGACGAACGCGCGACCGTTGATCGTCATGAAGCCCTGGTGCGACCCGAGGAAGACGACGAACTCGCGATCCGGCCGCTGCTCGCCCGGCCCGAGGATCGAGAGCGCGCCGTAGAGCCCGCCGCCGATCGAGTCCATCATCGAGGGGGAGTGGTCGTGGTAGGGCCAGACGCCGGCCGAGTCCGCCCCCGCCACCAGGCGGTAGGTGAAGGTGGCGCCGGGCTTCACGTTCGCGCCGGGGCCCGAGAAGCCGGGGATGTACGAGCCGTCCGACCCGAAGCGGTAGTGGACGCCGTGGAAGTGCATCGAGTGCGGCCGGTTGAACGCCGTGTCGAGGTTGCGGAAATGGACGAGGATCGTGTCTCCCACCCGCGCGTGGATCAGCGGTCCCTGGATGCCCCTGTTGCCGGCCTCGTTCGGGATCGGCTTTTCGAAGTCCTTGGTGAACTGCCGGTAGACGACGGTGCGAAACGTCGTCTCGGACGTCGCGTGGTGGGCGTGCTCGATCGCGTTGCGGCCGTTGGGGGCCACGTTCCAGGTGACCGGCACGGCCGCGACCCAGACCTCCACGACCTGCCCCGGGCGCTCCTGGGCCCGGGCGCCGACGACGTGGATCACGAGGCCGCCGACGGCGAGCACCGTGGCCGAAGCGGCGAGGGCCAGGAGTGCGAGCACTCCCGACCCTCGACCTGCACTGCTGCTCAGCACGTCCCTGTCAGGGCTTGACCTTCACGGTGCCGCTCATGTCCGGCCCGTGAATGAGGCAGAGGTACTTGTACGTGCCCGGCTTGGTGAACTTCACCGTGTCGGCCCGGGGCAGTGGGATGACCGGCGAGCCGGCGGTCAGCTTCGTCGCCAGGAACCCGTTGCCATGGTTCGTGCCGTCGTAGCTGTTACCGCCTTTCGGCTCCGACCCGTAGAGATACACGGGTGAGACCTGGTTCTTCGCGTTCGGGCCGAACGGAAACAGGTCGGTCGTCTTCGCGAAGTGCTCCACGTACTTCCCGGGCCCGAACACGACGTTGTGCACTTCGCTCGGCGAGCGGTTGACGAAGCGGACGGTCGTGCCGGCCTTCACGGTCAACACCTGCGGGAGGAAGCCGAGGATCGTGGGCGCTCCGCCCACACCGGTGTAGACGGTGTTCTTCGGCACGGGCTGCGCCGCGAGCGCCTTTGCCTTGCCCCAGGCGCCGGAGATGTCGGTGAGCGTCTTCGCGGTCACCTGGGCCGAGCTGAGCGGCACCGGGGAGCCCGCGGGCTTGACGGTGACCGTCATCTTCATCCCCGGATGCACGTTGCAGAGGAGCTTGAACACCCCTGCCTTCGGGAACGTGTAGGTGGCTTTCGCCGGCGGCGCCTTGGGGCCGTTCGGCGAGAGCACGCCGCTCGATACCGGAGCACCTGGGGAGATCGTCTTGCCACCGACCGGGGCGAACGCCCCGCCGTTGTAGATGAACTTCGGCAGCCCCCCGAAGGGAAACGGCGTCCCCGAGGCGTCGTTCAACGCGGCGTACGTGCCCTTTGTGGGGTCGGGCAACAACAGCGGCGCCGGGGGCTTACCGGCCGTGTAGGTAACAGTGTGGAAGCTGGCGCTCGAGAACGTCACCGAGTCACCTGCGTTGACCACGAGCTTGCCCGGGAAGAACCCATTCAGGGTCGCGCCCTTGGGCGTACCGGCCGGCGGACGCGCCTGCTCGCCGAGGGCGACGTCCCAGGAGGCCGCCTGAGCAGCTCCGGTGACGGCAAAAGTGCAGATCACGACCGCGAACGCGAGCGCTTTGCGCATGAATCCTCCATCTTCGAAATCAGTCGGCAGACCCCATTGGTGCCGGTTGTCAACGCGAGAATCTACCACGGATGCCAAATCGCTGTGGACGCGTTGTTTTAGCGGCTTTCCGGCATCCGCAAGGGCTGGCTCGCGCCATCGAATTTGCACCATTTGACCGACGGCCGACCCGGCTGGCGACCGTCTGCAGAGACAGCTCGGCACAGGAGACGGGTTGCCCAGGACGCGCGGGAGGAGTAGGCTCGTGTCAATCGACGCAAGGAGGTTCTCGATGGCCGACGCGAAGCAAGTAGCGGCCGAGGCACTTGAGGCGTTCAACGCGCACGATGAGAGGCGCATGCGCGCCGTGTACGCGGACGATGCCGTGCTCGAGGCACCGGGCGACGCCCGCCTCGAAGGAGGCGATGCCGCGGTCGCGTATGCGATGGCGTGGCTGAACGCGTTCCCCGACGCAACGGTCACGGTGCACAGCGAGATCGTCGACGGCGACTGGATCGCCCAGCGGTTCACCTTCGAGGGAACCCATGAGGCGACCCTGCACGGCGCCGACGGCGACATCCCGGCGACGCATCGCCACCTGAAAGGCCGCGGCATCCAGGTGTTCGAGGTCAAGGCCGGCAAGATCGCCGAGGAGCACCTCTACTTCGACCAGGTGCAGGTACTGACGCAGCTCGGGCTGATGCCCGAGATGGCGTCCTCCCACGCCTGAGTACGGCACAGCGGGGCGACCGGCTGAGCCGGTCGCCCGCTTCTTTCACGCAGCGTCCTCGCGCTCCGTCAGCTCGGAGAGCTCGAACAGGTGCCCGTCCGGGTCGCGGAAGAACGCCCGGATCTCGCCGCCCCGGTCGACGGGAGGCGCCAGGAATTCCGCGCCCCGGCTCAGCAGTAGCTCGTAGGTCGCGCGGCAGTCGCGGACGCGGAAGATGATCTCGCTGCCGATCCGGTCGGGATCGGCGGGCGGCTCGAGCGTCACGGTGGGCTTGTCCTGGCTCGGCCCGCCGCCTGTGACGAGCAGCAGCCAGGTGCCGAGCAGGTCGAGCACCACCGACGTGCCGCCGTACTCGCCGTAGACGTTCGCGTCGAGCACGTTCGCGTACCAGTCGCGGCTCACGGCGGCGTCCGTCACGACCAGCATGTGCGTGACGGCCTCGGCCTCGAAGCGGGCGCCGGCTGCCGGGTTTTTGTCCACGTGCGCACCGTGCCTGATCGCGGTCGCGGACGCAAGCCAGGGTGTCAGGTCTTGCCGTTACGCACCCACGCTGCTGCTGCACGGCAAGACCTGACCCAGTCATCCATCCCTACGACGAAGCCGTGACCGAACCGACTTGAGTGGCGATCATCGCGCCCAGAAGCGAGCCAGACCGCTGCCAGAGCATCGGTCGGGGCGCAGGAGCGGACTTCAGCATTAGCCGCGGAGAGAAGCCGGAAGGCTGCTGACGGCTCGCAGGCGGCACGACCGCCGCAACGCGGTAGTTCCTGACCCGCTCGACGGGCCTGAGCCGACGGAACCTACACCTGGACTGCGGTGCCGACGCCGCGCTCCATAGCGAGCTTCACGACGAATGCCGCAAAGGCGGCGTCGAGCGCTCCGATCCCCAGGTTGGCACAGACGACGCGCCGCGGAGAATCGCCCGCGTCGAGAAAGCCTCCGACGTTCCCGGCAGGCTTCGGCCAGCCACCGAAGTGACCAGCCGTCCGATAGGACTCGAACTGTGCGACGTCGTCGACGACGAAGAGGTCCGCGTCGTCGACCAGCTCGGTCTTGACGCTCGCGTCGAAATCGATCGGCAACAGCAGGTAGCGCTCACCGAGCACCGACCGGCCGACCTGGGGCTCCGGGTGTTCGACGATCGGCGCCGCGGTGATGACGATCTCGGCACCTTCCAGGGCGCCTCGCGCGTTCCGAGCGACCTCCACCGGCCCCTCCATCGCCTCCGCCCGCTCGATCACGGGATCCCACACCTTGATGCGCGCCTCGGGCAGCAGAGCGCGAATCACCGGCAGGTGGTACCGGCCCTGCTCCCCGCAGCCGAGCAGAGCGACGGTTCGGCACTCCTCCGGCGCGAACGACCGGATGCAGACACCGCTAGCGGCCGCCGTTCTCGCGGCCGTGATCTCGGCAGCGTCGAGAACCGCTGTCGGTTGTCCGGTTTCGGCGTCGTTCAGGATGATGATCCCGGAGATATACGGAAGCCCACGCGCCGGGTTGTCGGGATAGCCGGAGACCCATTTGAGGGCCGCAACGTCCGCTTCCTCGAGGTAGGCCGGCATGGCGTGGATGAACGCATTCGCTCGTGGGTGGATACCCGGCTTGGGAGGAAGCTCCACGCGTCCTCGCGCGAGCGCCCGGTACGTCTCCGCGACGAGATCGATCTGCTCCACCAGCGGCGGTAACAGCTCACGCACTTCCTGTCGCGAGAGAAAGACGATGTCGGTCACAGTCCTCCTCACTCAACCGGATACCTACAGGCCCGTCAAACGGGATAGCGTCAACACGTTGCGCAGGTTGCGAGGCGCGCACGGATCGGCGCGCCTCAACCCGATCCCACCCCGACCCCGACCGCCGACCGGGCGGGGCTGCTGCACGGACGACTCCCCCACCTCGACCTCGCCGTCCGCTCCCGGGATCTCGCGGATCGGTCGCCGGGACGAGGCGACATGCCCGATCGGAGCGCCGGCGCGAGGACTATCCTGCTGAGGGCAGCATGAGCCCCTCCGCGCCTGCCAACGACAGCTCGAGGACGATCCGGGTCGGCTCACACGCCGTCCGCGTGAGTGACGAATCCGGGAAGCCGGCGATCGTCCTGCTCCGGATGGCCTCCGGGAGTGCCGGGCTCTGGGACGCCGCCTGGGAGCCGCTCGAGCGCTTCTTTCGCGTCGTCCAGTTCGACCTGCCGATGCCGTCGCCCGAAGCCCTCGACCGACCGGCCGAGGCGTTTCGAGAGCTCGCGTCGCACGGTGCGCGAGGTGATGAACGGGCTCGGCGCCGAGCGCTTCTCGGTCTTCGGCTGGAACGGCGGCTCGCACATCGCACTCCGGTGTGCCGTCGAGTGGCCCGAGGCGGTCGACTCCTGCATCCTCCTGAGCCCGTTCCACTCCGTGCGGGAGCCTCGCCCGATCGAGATGGGCACGGAGTTCCTCTGCGGTCTCTTCGAGCACGGCGACACGCGCCTGTACGCCCACTACTGGTTCCTCGGATGCCTGAGCCCCGGCTTCGTGGCCGCGAACTACGACCAGGTTTCGGCCTGGGCAGAACGGCGGGCGGCGGACGACGGCTTTCTCGCGCAACCCGTGGCGGCTGCCCGCGCCTGGATGCACGCGATGAAGGGCCGCAGCCTCACCGACGCCGAGCTGCGGACGATCACGACTCCGACCTTGATCCTCGCCCCGACTCTCAATCTCTGGCAGGCCGGGCCCACGCTCGAGATGGCCGAGGCGTTACACGAGGAGATCCCGAACGCGCAACTCGTGCCGCTCCCCGGCTACGGAAGCCTCGTGCTGCTGGAGGCGCCGGACCAGGTCATGAGCCCGCTGATGGAGTTCGTCGAGGCCCACGTCCCTGCCACGCAGCAGCTGACAGGCGGGCTTGCCCCTACGAGCTCGCCGCGGGCGCCGGCTCGCGCACGAACGGCCGCCCCCGAGGATAGACGTGGAGATCCCGGGGATCGTGATCGACGCACGTTCCGCCCATCGTCAGCACACGGCACCCCGGCGCCGAGCACATGGTCAAGATCGAGGACGAGAGGACTGCACGCGGCCTGGACAAGGTCACTGCGGGAGCTTCCATCGTTCCTTCACCTCCATGCCGCAGAGGTTGATGTGTCGAGCCCCGGGCGCCGCCGGCGATCTCACTCCTATCGGCGAGACCCCTTCGCAGGCAGAGCCCTCGGCCGAGGGATCCGCACCGTGACGGCAGCGTGGCGGCCGTGGAGCTTCCCTCGGGCGAGGGAGAGCGAGCACCGGGTCGTTGCCGATAGAGGAGTGTGGGAGGAGAGCTGCCAACGCTCCTCTCCGGTCGTTGAAGCCCGCGCACTCTGCGGTACGCGAGCACGACGAACGGAGCAGTGAGCACGAGGGAAGCACCGCGAACGCCGACCCGTCGGCGGCGCTCGCCCGTGGCGACGCCCCCGCGGAGCAGAGCGAGGCGCCGCTCCGCCCGGACGGCGCCCTGGCACTCGTGCCCGCAGCTGTGCCCGACCTGCGCCTGAGGCTGGCGCCGTTCCGGCCGCTCGACGAGACGACGGCGGCGCTGCCGCCGAGCTGGCACGGCTCGCTGCTCGTTCGCGGCGTCTCCCGCGCGATCCAGCTCGTCTGCGTCGTCTACGCGGTCGCACTCGTCTACTGGGTCTGGATCGCCAAGGACGCCGGTCTTGCGGCGTTGTTGCACGACCCCTTCTTCTACGCCTACTCGCTCTGCGTCACGTTCTACGTGATCGCGCGGTTCGCGCTCGCGCCGTTCTACCGCTCGACCCCCGACACCGGCTACCGGCCCACCTGCTCGATCGTGATTCCCTCCTTCAACGAAGAGGGCTGCATCGAGGCGACGATCGACGCCTGCCTGACGAGCGACTACCCGGCCGACCGGCTCGAGGTCGTCGTGCTCGACGACGGCTCGACCGACGCGACCTGGGAGCGGATGCTCGCGGCGCGCGAGCGCCACCCGCAGGTCGTCTGCGTCCGGTTCCCCGAAAACCGGGGCAAGCGCGCCGGGATGGCCGAGGGGATCCGCCGCTCGAGCGGCGAGATCTGCGTCTTCATCGACTCCGACTCGGTCGTCGAGCCGGAAGGGCTCGCGCTGCTCGTCGCCGACTTCGCCGACGAGCGTGTGGGCGCGGTGGTCGGTCACGCCGAGGTGCTGAACAAGACCGCGAACTGGCTGACCCGCATGCAGCAGGTGCGGTATTTCGTCGCCTTCCGGGTGATCAAGGGCTGCGAGTCGCTGTTCGGTGCCGTCACCTGCGCATCGGGCTGCTTCTCGGCCTACCGCCGGACCGCCCTGCTCGAGGTGCTCGAGCGCTGGGAGCACCAGCATTTCCTCGGCCGGCAGGCGACCTTCGGCGACGACCGCGCGCTGACGAACTACGTGCTCAGGAACTGGCGCATCCTCTACCAATCCGAGGCGAAGTCGCACACGCTCGTGCCCGAGCGGCTACGCGTGTTCGCGGTGCAGCAGCTGCGCTGGAAGAAGTCGTGGCTGCGCGAGTCGTTGCACGTGTCGGCGTTCATCTGGCGCAAGCACCCGATCGCAGCGATCCTCACCTACCTCGGCTGCCTCTTCCCCTGGGTTGCGCCGATCGTCGTCCTCCACTCCGTCTGGTTCCGCGCGATCGGGGTCGGGCAGCCCGCTCTTCTACCTCGTCGGCGCGTACGTGATGGCCGTGCTCTACTCGCTCTACTACGGGATCGTGCGGCGCAGCCCACTGTGGTGGCACGGGATCACGTTCGTCGCCGTGTACATGCTCTTTCTCGTCTGGCAGACCTACTACGCGCTTGCGACGATCCGCAACACGAGCTGGGGCACGCGCGCTTCGACCCACAGCGAGAACGGCGGCGGCGAGGTGGAGGTGATCGGGCCGCTGCAGGAAGAGCCCGCGGCATGAGAGGGATCTGGCGCCGCTCCTCGGACCGTCCCCGCTGGATCGCGGAGGCGGCGCTCGGCCTGCTGATGCTGCCGCTCAGCGTGATCCCGATCTGGGCCTACATGTCGAAGACGGACGATGGCTTCCTGATGTACCTGCGCGGCCGCTACATGATCTCGGCGCCCGCGACCCCGCAACTCGACGGACCGACGACCTCGCTCGTGAGGTTCGAACTCGAAGAACCGCTTCCGCGGCGTCCCCGTGCTCGTCTACCACGGGCTCGGCCGGACGACCGGGGAGCTCGTCGATCACCGCTACGTCGTCTCGCGAGAGCACTTCGCCGAGCACATGCGCGCCCTCTCACGCGCGGGGTACGCGCCGATCACGACGGGGACGCTGGCGCGCTACCTCGCGAGTGGATCGCCGAAACTCCTGCCGCGCAAGCCGATCCTGATCACCTTCGACGATGGGCGCAGCGACGCGATGCTGCAGGCCGACCCGATCCTGCGCGACACGAACATGAAGGCCACGATGTTCGTGATCGGCGAGGCCGCGAGCGGCGTCAGCTTCTACTACGAATCGTGGAAGGCGCTTCGCTCCTACGCGTCGAACGGCCGCTGGGAGCTCGCAAACCACACCTACGGGCTCCACAAGAGCCACGACGACGTCAAGGGCCGGCCGCCCGTCTCGGCCCTCGTCCACCCCGCCGACGGCGAGGCGATCTCCTCGTTCGAGGCACGCATCGGCGCCGACATAGCGGGCGCGCAGGCCGCGCTGCGAGAGCGCGGAGGCGTCATCACCTCGGCGTTCGCGTATCCGTACGGCGACTGGGGCCAGCACGCCCGCCGCCCCGGTGTCGTGGACGCGGTGCAGCGCGTTCTGCGCAAGCGCGTCTCCATCGCCTTCGACCAGGACGGCCAGGCCGGCTGGCGCTTCGCGCTCCCGGGGGACGACCCGATGCACGTGCACCGGCTCGAGGTGCAGGACGAGACCGGGGCCCAGCTCCTCTCACGCCTGCGGGCCGCGGAGCGCTCGACCGACACCACCTTCCTCGAGCGCGGCCTCGACGTGCCCTACAGGCCTCGCGCGCTGGCGGCCGTGGCGCGGCGCACCACGTGCCCGCCCGTGGCCACGTCGCCGCTTCGCGCCCGCGCGACCGCCGAGAAGGTGGTCGCGCTGACCTTCGACGACGGGCCGTCGTTGTACACGCCGCAGATCCTCGATGTTCTCGCCCGGTACGGCGCACGGGGCACGTTCTTCGTCACGGGCGCGCAGCTCGCGGGGCGCGAGCGGCTCTTGTGGAAGATGGTGCTCGGCGGCAGCGAGATCGGGAACGGCACCTGGTCACATGCCCACGCCGCCGACATCGGCGCGGGCGCGCTCGCGCGCGAGCTCCGCAGCACGAGCGCCGCAGTGACCGCCGCCGCGAAGGTACGCCCCTGCTTCTCGCGGCCACCCTACGGTCAGGGGGCCCGACGGCATGCACGGGTCTCGGCAGAGGCCGGCATGAGCACGGCCCTCTGGTCGGTCGACCCGCGCGACTTCGCCTCGCGCACACCCCAGGCCGTCGCCTCGCGGGTGTTGGCCCGCGTGCGCCCCGGCGCCGTCGTCGTGCTGCACGACGGCGGTAGCGACCGTTGGGTAACCGTGCAGGCGCTCGAGCGCGTCCTACGCGGCCTCGAGCGTCGCGGCTACTCGACCGTGACCCTCTCCGAGCTGCGGAGGAAGAAGGCATGAGGAAGCTCGCGCCGGCGCTCGCCCTGGCGGCCGCGCTCGTCTGCGGTCTCGCGGCGGGTCGGGCCGAGTCGTCGGCCGCGGCAGCATGCCCGAAACCGGCGCACCTCACGTTCGTCCGCGCGACGGGCGCGAAGGCGGGCGTGCTCCGCTGGCGGGCCCCGCGCAATCTGCCCTCCGGCGCCGCCGGCTACCGGGTCTACCGAAACCGTGACGTCGTCGGGCAGACCCGCAAGAGCACCCTCCGCGTCAAGGTGGCGCCCGGCAAGAAGGTGACGCTGAGCGTGCGCGTCGCGCTCCGCTCCGGCCGCACCGTTCCGTGCCGGGCGGCGATCGTGCGCCGCGTCGTCTGGAAGCCGCCGACGACGCCCATGCACGTGACGTTGCTCGAGCACGATGACGGGCTCCTCCTCAGCTGGTCGAAGTCGCTGCGCGGCGAAGGACGGCTCGTGGGTTACCGCGTCTTCCGCGACGGCTCGGCGGTGCGCCAGACGACCTCCCTCAGCGCGGTCATTCCCCTGCCGCCGCTTCGCAGCGCGACGCTCCAGGTCGGCGCCGTCGACAGCCGCGGCAAGATGAGCCCGCTCTCGCGGCCGACGAAGGCGGTTCGCGGCCACACGCCCCCGAGCGTGCCCGAGGGCCTCGCGGGGGCAGCCCCCTCCGACCGCGAGATCGACCTCAGCTGGGCGCCGAGCAAGGGCAACGGCGGCGTCCGCGTCACCTACCAGGTGAGACGTAACAACGCCCTGCTGACCCAGACCGCGGCGACGTCGATCCGCGCCTCGAACCTCTTCCCTTCCACCTCGTACTCGTTCACCGTCACCGCGGTCGACTCGCTCGGGTATCGCAGCGCCGACTCGCCCCCGCTCTCGGTCACGACCCAGGGGCCACCCCAGTCGACCGGCGGCACGTACGCGTTCCTACTCGCCAGCACGAGCAGCAGCTTCCACGCCCTGCAGGCGAACTACCGCAGCGTCGGCACCGTCGTCCCGACCTACTTCGACTGCCGCTCGGACGGCGTGTTCGAGGGCCGCGACGACCCGCTCGTGACGGGTTGGGCGAAGCTCCGGGGGATCCGCGTGCAGGCCCGCTGGAACTGCCAGCGCACGTCCACGCTGACCCAGATCCTGCGCGACCCCGGTTTGCGGGAGGCGGCCATCGCGGGAATCGTCTCGACGGTGGTCGTCGACCGGCTACGACGGCGCCAACCTCGACTTCGAAGCCGGAGCCGCAACCGACCGCAACGTGTTCACGAGCTTCGTCGCCGACCTCGCAGAGCGGCTGCACGCGGCGGGGAAGACGCTCTCGGTCGACGTCTCGGCCAAGTTCAAGGACGTCCCGAACCATCCGCGCTCGACCTTCTACGACTACGACGCCCTCGCGCAGTCGGCGGACGCGGTGATCGTGATGGCCTGGGGCATCCACTGGGCGACCTCGGCGCCCGGGGCGATCGACGACCTGCCGTGGGTGACGAAGGTGGTCGACTACGTCTCCTCGAGGCCGGCGCGCTCCCGTTTCGTGCTCGGCTTCGGCCTCTACGGCTTCGACTGGCCGGCGGGCGGCGGCAGCGCGAACCGCGGCACGGCGCTCTCCTATCCCGACGTGATGAGCCTCGCGGCGCGCGTGGGCGCGACGCCCTCGGTCGACGCGACGGCGCAGGCGCCGATGTTCCGCTACACGGCCGACGGCGTCCAGCACGACGTCTGGTACGTCGATGCGGCCTCACTCTCGCAGCGGCTCGAGCTCGCCCGCTCGCGCGGCTTCCCGATCGCCCTCTGGCGACTGGGGCAGGAAGACCCGGCCATCTGGGGGCTCGGGCCGCTGCGTCCCTAGCGGGGGACCGACGATCGGCGACGGGCTCCCGGCCGAGCGACGGCGCGACGCGCGATTGCACGGGTGCAATCGATTCCGGGTTCCGATCAACCGTGGAGTCCCGGCGACACAACGCCGGGACTCCACGCTGGCTTGCTGCGTCCGTACCGCCGGGCGCGCATCCGTCACGCTCGGGATGAACTCGAACCCATCCGTGAAACGGCGGCAACGTCCGGCGATCGCTCCGCGGCGCAGCGAGCGTTAGCGCGCGACCTTGACGGACGTCACGGGACAGCGGAAGTCGTTCTCCTCGACCCGCGTGACGGTCACGTCTCCGACAGCTTCCGCTGCCCAGACGGCTTCGTCGGAGGTGAGCAGGTACGGCTCGACGTTCCACGTCACGGCGTTGAACGCCCATCTGCCGCCGTGATACGGCCCGTCGCCCGGAGCGACACCCGCGATCCCCAACTGACCCGAGACACCTCCCATGACGGCGTAGAACGGGTCCGTCCCGCTTCCCGCCGCGACGGGACCGATCGACGACGGTGCCGACGACGTCGCCGTTGTGGAACAGCTTTCCCTTGCCGGGCGGCGCGGCCAGGGCAGCGCCGACGACGGTGAGCATCGCGACCGTGAAGAGCATCGCCACAAGTGACTTGCGATTTCGCATCGGTCTACGTCCTTCCGTTAGCTGATCTACCGGATCAACCGACCCTAGGGAGACGAGGTTGCCTCACACTTACGGCCCGCTTACGAGTCGCTTAAAGGCCACTCCGCCCGCGTTGGCGCGGATGCTGCGCGACGTCGCCTCGCCTCCCCCCACTCCCAACCGGGCGACTACGTGTTCACCCGGCCTGACGGGGAGGCGATGCATCCCGACACCGTCCGCAAGTTCGGGTTGCAGAAAGCCGTCAAGGCTGCTGGTCTCGACCAGCCCGGCAAACCACGGCTGCGCTTCCACGATCTGCGCCACACCTACGCGTCACTGCTGATCGCGCAAGGTGTGAACGTCGCCTTCGCCTCCCGCCAGCTCGGCCACGCGTCCGTCAGTCCACGACGTTGAACGTGTACACCCACTTGTTCGACCACGCCGAGCACGCGGTCACGGTGCTGGAGCGGTTGGAAGGCCGGTTCGCGGAAACGCTACAGCCCGCAGACCTGGCCGCTGCCGGTCAGCCGGGCGCGGTCACGCGCCTGCTGAATGCGTGGATTCATGCCCTGAATGTGGCGGCTAGAAGAGCTTGATCGAGACCGTGATTGAGCCTGCCGCCGGGTTTGTAGCCGCATCGGTGATCACCGTGGCTGGCACGTACGTGAAGTTCCCAACGGCAGAGGCCGTTGTAAGATCTGCGCAGTCCAAACTGCAGGTTCCGAGCGTAACACGGACTTGATTCGTGGCCGGCTGCGATAGGGCACTCGAGTTGAACGCTGCGTCCTTGTTGTTATTGATGTAGTCCGCGGCGGGGGGCTTGCTGAGAGTTGCGGTTCCATTCAGGAAGTTCGGCATCGTCAACTTATCCGCGTTTGACCCGCTGCCGCCCTCAAGGGAGACGTTCGACGTTGCAGCGACCCCGATCACGACTTCGCTGAAGGTTACGGTCATCGTGTCGCCCGCTTCGAACTTGCCGTCGGTCGCGCCGTTTGTCTCCGCGAGCGCCACCGGCACTGGCCCTGCCTTGTCGGCCGGCCCGGTTGCAGCGAACGTGGACTGGTTTCCGGCGGCGTCTCGAATACCGGTGGCGGAGGCGCCGAGAGCGACAGTGAACGTCCCGACGGCAGTGTTTGCTGCGCCTGCGCCCTCGGTGATCAGCAGCGTCGCGACAGCACCCTGGACACACACGCCGCCGGACGTGGTTCCACCCGTGCAAGTTCCGAACGAGGCCGCGAGAGAGCCGGCGCTCGGTACATTCGCCAGTGTCCAGAGCGAGTTCGGCGCGGTGTATGCCGCGAGCGTCTCGTTGAACGTTGCCTTCACTTGGTCGATCTTCCCGTTCGCGTTGGTGTCGAACATTTCGAGCGAGGAGAGCGTCGGCGCGACAGTGTCGTACGTAACCGAGTTATCGGTACTCGTCGAAGCAGCGTTGTTGTTGCCAGCAGCATCCAGGGCTTCGCTGGCAGCGATCGAGAAGATGATCGTGCCGTTCGTCGGCGTCCCCGTCACCGAGATCTCATAGTTCGCGCCGCTCCCGGTCACAGCCACCGTGCCGCCCGTCGAAGTACCCGTCCGCGTCAGATCGGTGGCATCGAAGCCCGTCACCGACTCGCTGAACGTAACCGTGAACAGAATCGGCAGCGCCGTTCGTCGGATCAAGCTGACCCACCTTCTGATTCACCGTCACCGTCGGCGCCGTCGTGTCGAGAGTGACCGTGTTATCGGTGCTCGTCGAGACCGCGTTGTCGTTGCCGGCCGCGTCCTGCGCGCCAGCCGCAGGGACAGTCGCGATCACAGTGCCGTTACCCGTCGCCGCAACCGCAACGTTGTAGACCGACGGGCCACCCGTCACCGTCTTGGTACCGATCGTCGCAGTACTCCCCGTCGTCGACACATCAGCAGAAGCGAACCCAGTCACCGGCTCGCTGAAGGTAACCGTGAAATTGATCGGGCTCGAATTGGTCGGATCCGCCTGCCCAGACGCCTGATTCACCGTCACCGACGGCGCCGTCGTGTCGAGAGTGACCGTGTTATCGGTGCTCGTCGAGACCGCGTTGTCGTTGCCGGCCGCGTCCTGCGCGCCAGCCGCAGGGACAGTCGCGATCACGGTGCCGTTACCCGTCGCCGCAACCGCAACGTTGTAGACCGACGGGCCACCCGTCACCGTCTTGGTACCGATCGTCGCGGTACTCCCCGTCGTCGACACATCAGCAGAAGCGAACCCAGTCACCGGCTCGCTGAAGGTAACCGTGAAATTGATCGGGCTCGAATTGGTCGGATCCGCCTGCCCAGAAGCCTGATTCACCGTCACCGACGGCGCCGTCGTGTCGAGAGTGACCGTGTTATCGGTGCTCGTCGAGACCGCGTTGTCGTTGCCGGCCGCGTCCTGCGCGCCAGCCGCAGGGACAGTCGCGATCACGGTGCCGTTACCCGTCGCCGCAACCGCAACGTTGTAGACCGACGGGCCACCCGTCACCGTCTTGGTACCGATCGTCGCGGTACTCCCCGTCGTCGACACATCAGCAGAAGCGAACCCAGTCACCGGCTCGCTGAAGGTAACCGTGAAATTGATCGGGCTCGAATTGGTCGGATCCGCCTGCCCAGACGCCTGATTCACCGTCACCGACGGCGCCACCGTGTCGAGAGTGACCGTGTTATCGGTGCTCGTCGAGACCGCGTTGTCGTTGCCGGCCGCGTCCTGCGCGCCAGCCGCAGGGACAGTCGCGATCACGGTGCCGTTACCCGTCGCCGCAACCGCAACGTTGTAGACCGACGGGCCACCCGTCACCGTCTTGGTACCGATCGTCGCGGTACTCCCCGTCGTCGACACATCAGCAGAAGCGAACCCAGTCACCGGCTCGCTGAAGGTAACCGTGAAATTGATCGGGCTCGACATTGGTCGGATCCGCCTGCCCAGAAGCCTGATTCACCGTCACCGACGGCGCCGTCGTGTCATAGGTGAACGCCTGGCTGGTGACCGGCGACTGCACGTTCGTCGCGTTGTCTGTCGCGCGCGACTCGATCGTGTAGGTAACGCCATCGGTGAGGTTGATCGCGTCGAGCGTGTAGTTCCAGCTCGTCGTTCCCGTCGCGAGGTTCCAGACGAGGCCGGCGACCCAGATGCTGCCGTTCCAGTAGAGACCGTCGGACGAACGCTCGATCGAAACATCGACCTTGTTCACACCCGACGGGCTCGCGCCCGGATCGGTCGCGGTGCCGCAGATGTCTCCCGTGCCCGGGTGTGCAGCCGGCGTCGTAGCCGGCGGTGTTGTAATAGGCCGCGCTCGGGAACGTCGATCGTCGAGGTCGGCGCCGTCGTGTCGGTCGCCGCGACCGTGACGAGAAGGCTCGGCTCGTTCGACTGCGCTGTCCAGGACGGCCCTGCGCCGTAGTTCGCGGTGACGCGGTAGGTGTAGGTGTCGGTCGCACCGACGGTGTCGGCGCAGGACGCGATCCCGTGCGCGAGCGATCCCGAGCAGGGGCCGCTGGCGATCGCCGCGTAGCTGCCCGCTGAGGGCTTCCGCTCGACGATGTAGGTGATCGTGGCGTCCGCGGGGGCGCTGCCGACCGTTGCCTGCGTGTCCCAGGTGACCGTGACCGTCGCGCCCGAGGCGCCCAACGAGATCGACGCCGCCGTAAGCGAGCCCGCGCTCGCGGCGCCGCTGCCGGTGCCGGTCGCCGTGCAGTAGGCGAAGGCGGTGAGTGCCGGCGACCAGCGCGATGACGGGAATGGCCATCCAGACGACGAGGCGGCGGCGGCCGCGGCCGATCATCCGGCGCGACGGGGCAGGCTCGACCGGCGCGGCGCCGGCGCGGCTCGTGGGCCAGCTGCGGCCAGTCGACGGTCGCGAACAGCGTGCGCTCGCGGCTCTCCGGGGCGGGAAGCGTCTCGAACAGGCGGCGCGGCAGGCGCGTTGCGGCGGTTGCCGCCGAACACGGCCGTGACGGCGGCGATCGCGAGCCCGACCCGCGTCAGGAATGTCACGAGACCGGTCACTTCGTCACCGAGCTCGAGTAGAAGTCGAGGCCGATCTGCTTGTTGGCGCAGTTGTAGTCGGAGCTCGAAGGATTGTTCTGCGCGAACGGCTTGTCGACCATCTGGATCGTCGGTCGCCTGTCGGGGCTCGTCTGGAAGCCCGCGGTGCCCTTGGACGGGACGAGGACGCGCTTGTCGGTCGCGTTGATGTCGGCCGCACCGATGCGTGAAGTTGTCGACGGCGCAGCCGGGGCCGCCGGTCACCGTCACGTCGAGCGTGTTCACGTAGACCCGGAAGTGTTCGGGTTGTGGAACACGACGTTGATCGGCTGCCGGCCGCGGCGCCCGGGTACAGCAGGCCGACCGCGTTACCGGTGATCGTGAGTCCGTACGCCCTGCAGTCGACCTTCCACTTGTAGCTGGTGGCGCTGTGTTGCCCGCAGTGTCGTAGGCGCGCACCACGAACTGATGCTGCTGGTTGTTGTTCACCGCGACGATCGTCGGTAAACGGGACTCGAGCCCGGCTCGAACGCGCCGTTCTCGTTGCTGCACTCGAGTGAACTGAAGTTCGCCCGATCCGTCGTGTCGCGTCCAGCTGAACTCGGCGATCGCGATCGTCCGGATCGGCGGTCGTCTGGCGTCCAGTCAGCACCGGCGCGGGTCGTGCGATCGTGTCGACCTGCCCGATGCGCGGCGCGACGCTGCCACAGGTTGCCGCCCATCCGCGATCGACCTTGCGCTCGACACGTGTGCGAACCCTGCCCGACAGCCCGTCGTGGTCGTCCCCGTCGACGCGGTCACCGTCCGCGACGCGCCGAACCCGACACGCGCACCGAACGACCCCGTCACCCGACGCGACAACCGAGAAGTTCCGAGAACGCCCAGACCGTCTCGCTGAACGTCACCGTCCACGACCGGACGCCGCGTTCGTCGGCGACGGCCCGCCCTCGACCGAACGACCGGTCGGCCTCGTCGTTTCCGCTCCCACGAATACGACGCGACGGTGCCGAAGCGCCCTTCTTGTTGATCGTCTGCACCCGGAACACGTGCGAGCCGACCGAATCCCCGAATAGCGCCGTCGTCGGCTCGAACAGGCCGTCAACACCACCGTGTCGAAACCACACTTGTACGTGTTCCCCGACCCCGAGCTGCTAAACGACGAACTCATCGTCGTCGAGTTCGTGGGCGAGTTCGACGGAGTCGCCGTAATCGACGGAGCCGACGGCCCCGACGCACCGAACGCCGCCACCGCCACAACCACCCCGAGCACACCAAGCAAAACAGCGACTGCTGCTGTCCTCCGTGCTGCGCTCTGTGGAATCAACCGGCCCATTTCGCTTACTCAGTCCCTCTCTGTCTCAGTGAACAAATGATTGGTGGAAGAAGTGCTGGTGGAGGAGCGGCCGAAGCCGCCCCCCCACCGAGGTGCTGCTACTAGCTGGCGTCGAACGTCAGCGTCAGACCGTCGCGCCCTTGCAGTTGTCCTGATTCGCGCGCCGTTGTCGAGCATGTCGAGCGTCGCCGTGTCGGCGAGGCCGAGTCGTAGTCGCCCGGAGCGATGTTGCCGTTGCACGCGGTCGTCTGCACGTGCGTTAACCGGCCACGTCCGCCGTCGACGAAGTCGAGCTCGAGATCGCGTCGCGCACGTACGCGTGCCTGGCGTCGGAGCGACGCCACGTCAGCGTCGATCGATCGAGTCGTTCTGGTTGAACGTCGCCGGCGTTCGTCGACCGTCGACCGGTCACGCGTCCTGATCAGCCGCCCGGAGTCACCGACCGGATCAGCGTCGCCGATACCGCGTCACGACGACGTGCCAGCCGTTGCCAGTACCGACCGTTGCCGTCCCCGAGCCCGAGCCCGTGGACGTGAAGTACGCGTACGCACCGACAGCCGCAATAGCGACGACGGCGACGGCCGCAAGAAGGGCAAATGCCTTCTTCGTCTTGATGAACTTCATGCTGTCCTACCTCCCCTGTCCCTCGTTCGAGGAACGTCGTTGTGCCTCTCGAACGAGAGACGACTTGTGACCGCCACCGCAGATCGCCGTGGATACGCGACGGCGGCCGGTCGGCTTGTGTGTGGTGCAAACGTGCCGTTGCGCGGCACACCCGTATCCCCCCGGGCGCACCAGGAAGCCGCGCCGCACGAGGCTTCCTGCTGGGCCCTGGCTGATCCGGACGGAGGCGGACGAGCGGACGACGCCGAGCGCGTCGCCGGTCACGGCGACGGTTGCAGACCTGCCGGTCTTGCGGATCCCGTTCACGATCATCCTGCCCCCTTCCCCTGGTCGAGCCTCTCATCCCCACGTCCGCGGACGCCTCATCTGCAGGCGTACGCGTGGCGTGCTGTCCCTGTCGGCCGTCGCCTCACGTGCCGTGAGGCGGCTGCCTTCTCCCCTGCTGGTCCTCCCCTTGCCGTGCTCCCCTTACGTCCCCCCGTCTCCCATCCCCCTGACGGGGCACACGAGCGAGTGATCGGACAATCGCGTCGATCGAGGACGGAGTCAAGAGGCGAGATCGAGGTCTAGACGATCGGCTAGGTCGCATCTTCGAGCCGTATTTGAAGCGTCTTGTCGGGGCTTCGTGCGCAGCCGCGTTGGGCCCGAACACTGTTCCTGGCTGAAGCAGCCCGGACAGGACGAGCGGCTGAAGCCGGACGCCGGGGGCGGTAGAAAGGCCGACCGGCCGAAGCCGGACGCCGACGGTTACTCCTCCGCTTCGGGCTCCTCGTCCTCGGCGAGCCGGCGCAGCAGGACGCTGCGCGAGAGCACGCCGACGAGCCGTCCGTTCTCGACGACGGGGACGCGCTCGGCGTCGTTCTCCTCGAGGAAGTGGAAGGCGTCGTCGAGCGGGGTGTCGGCGTCGATCGTGTAGTACGGCTCCTCCGCGAGCTCGCCGATCGTCGTCCGGCTCGGGTCGAGACCGGCCGCGACGACCTTGGCGACGAGGGTCTTCCGGGTGAGGACGCCGGTCAGGGCGCCGCCGTCGTCGACGACGTACACCGCGCGCACCTCGGGCGGCGTCAGCACCGCTCCCGCCTCCTGCGCCGACGCGCTGCCCGGCAGAGCGCGCGGGTCGGAGATCATCGCGTCGCGGACGAGGTCGGTCGTCACGGGTAGAGCCCCCGCGCCTCGAGCGCAGCGCCGACGTCCCGGATCCCCGCCACGAGGGCCGAGGTGCGCAGCGTCAGGCTCTTGTCGGTGGAGATCTCCCAGACGCGGTCGAAGGCGTCGTTCAGCTTCTCGGCGAGCCGCGCCCGGATCTCGTCGCGGCCCCAGAAGAGGCGGCCGAGGTCCTGCACCCACTCGAAGTAGGAGACGGTGACGCCGCCCGCGTTCGTGAGGATGTCGGGCAGGATCGGGATCCCGCGCGTGCTCAGGATCGCGTCGGCGTCGAGCGAGATCGGGCCGTTCGCGCCCTCGGCGATCAGCCGGCAGTGGAGGCGGTGAGCGTTGAGGGCTGTGACCTGGTTCTCGCGCGCGGCGAGCACGAGGATGTCGCACTCGAGCTCGAGCAGCTCCTCGTTCGTGATCCGCGTGCCCGTCTCCCAGCCCTCCAGCGAGCCGTGCGCGAGCGCGTAGGCGCTCATCGTGGCGATGTCGAGCCCTGCCGGGTCGAAGACGCCGCCCGAGACGTCCGAGACCGCGATCACGGTGGCCCCGCGCTCCTGGAGCTCGAGGGCTGCGATCCCCCCCACGTTGCCGAAGCCCTGGACGACGCAGCGCTGGTCGCTCAGCTTCCAGTCGAGCCGGTCGCACGCCCGCGCGATCGTCATCACGACTCCCGCGCCCGTCGCCTCGTGCCGGAAGACGGAGCCGCCGATCGAGATCGGCTTGCCCGTCACGATCTCGGGCACGGCATGACCCTTCTGCATCGAGTAGGTGTCCATCATCCAGGCCATCGTCTGCTCGTTGGTCGCCATGTCCGGCGCCGGGATGTCCTCCTGCGGGCCGATGATCGGCAGCAGCTCCGAGGTGAAGCGCCGCGTCAGCCGCTCGAGCTCGCGCTGCGACATCTCGCGCGGGTTGCAGCGGACGCCGCCCTTGGCGCCGCCGTAGGGGAGCCGCAGCAGGGCGCACTTCCACGTCATCCAGACCGCGAGCGCGGCGCACTCCCCCAGGGTCACATGGGCGTCGTAGCGAATGCCTCCCTTGGTCGGGCCGAGCACGCTCGAGTGCTGGACGCGGTAGCCGGGGAAGACGACGCGGCGGCCGCTGTCGAGCCGGACGGGGCAGCTGACGATGAAGGCTCGCTCCGGATAGCGCAGGCGCTCGGCCACGTCGGGGTCGATCTCGGCGTAGGGCACTGCCTGGTCGAACTGCGCCACGGCGGTGCGGTAGAGGGGCGAATCCCACTCCAGTGGCGCGTGCAGATCGGCTTCGTGAACGCTCGTCACAGGCTGGCGCAGTCTATCGGCGCCCGCTGCCGGGGCGGCTCTCGGCGTTTCGCAACAAACGCGCGCTGAAGCCGGTCGCCGCGCGCATGAGCCGAGCTCTCGGCGGGACTGGCACCCGTCGACCGCTCCGTGGGCCACAGGGCGACCCGACTGAAGCCGGTCGCCGGGGCGCGCCTATTCCCGCTTCGTGTAGATCTGGCCGCAGGGCAGCGGCGGCAGGTCGAACTTGCGCGAGTTGTCCTCGATCACGTAGTAGCCCTGCAAGAGACACCCGACGTCGCGCGCCTGGCGGTCGGCGGTGACGGAGCGGAACTCCGACACCTGCTGCCACACCTCCGCCGTCTCGTTGATCAGCTTGATCTGCGAGCGGGTGCGGCTCGCGATCGCGCCGCTCGGGTCCCAGCTCTTCCACGCCTTCAGCAGGCCGACGCCGACGGAGGGATCGGTGCCGACCCGCACCCCGATGCCGCTGTAGTAGAAGTTCCAGGCGAGGTTGCCGTACTTCGACGGATGGTCCGTGGCCACGATCGCGGCGCCCGTCCATTTCCTGCCGCCGGACACGTAGTCGAAGCGGAACATCGCCGAGGACGTGAAGGTCGGGAAGATCGCGTCGTGGATGATCCCGCCGATCTTGACGTTGCTGACCCGGAAGAAGCGCGGCACGAGATTCACGAGGGCGGTGGCGGCGTTCATGTAGGGCGCCTCGATCAGGCCCGGCGGCAGCTTGCCGGGCGCGGCGCCCGCGAGAATCACGTTGGTCGAGAGCCCGAAGGCGAAGGCGCCGTTCGCGCTCGACCCGGAGACGTTGCCGTTCGCCCCGTCGAGCGTCCAGCCCGGCCCGGACGGGACGAGCGCCGTGGCGCCGCCGTCCGGCGTTCGGTAGCGCGCGAGCGGAATGCTCTTGACCGGGGCGCTGCTGCTCTTGCTCTTGGGCGCGCTGAGCGAGACGCCACCGCGGGCGGAGACGCCGATCGAGCGGAGCGTCGGCAGCGTCAAGGGGTTCGAGACGCGCGAACTCGAGGTCGTGACGATCAGCTTGCCGCTCGCGCGGCGGACGACGAACGCATCGCGCCGGGAGCCGAGGTCGATCTGGGCCGCGAACTCGGCAGGCCCGCCTGCCGTGAACACGACCTTTCCCCCGAGCTGCTGCAGGAGCGCCTTGCCGTACTGGTCGGCCCCGGCGGTCGACACCGAGCGCGAGAACGTCAGAGTGCGCCCCGACGCCTTGAGGATGTAGACGCCCTTATTGAAGCCCAGCTTGTAGTCGCGCGGGACCGAAATGCTGAGCCCCGTCGGCTTGTGCCGGAGCACGACGAAGCCATTTGCGCTGGAGGAAGCGTTGGCCGAGGCGCACGCGGTCGCGGCGATTGCGGCTCCGAGCCCCGCGGCGATCACGCGCATCGAAGCCATCTCCCCCACTCCTTCTCTACCGACGTCGACTGCGGCAAACGTAACCGGAGGGCAAGCACATTTCAATGCGGGCGGCTTCGGCGGGGGCGGAAGCGGTTGGCTTCAGCCAGTCGCCACAGCAGCGCCGGTGGCCGAGAAACCAGGCGGCCGGCTGAAGCCGGTCGCCGAAGAAATGCCGGGGCTGGGAGTCGAACCCAGACGGCCCGAAGGCCACCCGATTTTAAGTCGGGCGCGTATGACCAGTTTCGCCACCCCGGCCGGTGACGCGAGTGTAGAGGCTGGGATCGGCGCTCTACGAGCCGGGCGCGAGCGCGGACTTGGGGAAGCGCTCGGGGCCCTTGAACTGGTAGGCGGAGAAGAAGGCCGCGTACGCCTCCTGGTCGAAGCCCGGGCACTTGGCGAGATACGCCTTGCCACCGGTGGCCTGGGAGGGGCTCGGGGTCGTCCAGGCGCCGAGCGCGATCTTCGACCCGAGGCTCGGCAGCGGGGCGAGCAGCGTGCCGTTCTTGTGCTCGTCGTAGAACGCCTGGAGCTGGTCGACGGTCGCGCTCGGAACATCCTTCCCGTACTGGATGAAGATGCCGCCGTGCTCGAGGTTGTGCACGACCTGGGCCGGCAGGAGCGGCGCGGTGTAGGCACCCCAGATCGCCGGCGTCTGGAAGTGCGAGCCGCTCGTCGGCGGCGAGGTGTTCCACTTCTTCGAGGTGCCCGCGGGGGTGGCGATCGAGTGGTCGCCCTTGAGCGCCTCGACCGACTGGACGCTGCAGCCGGCGGTCTCGAGCAGCGCGGCTGCGTTGGCCGAGGAGCCGCCGCCGAAGAGCACGTAGCCGAGGAGCGCGGCGACGATCACGAGGCCCGCGGCGCCTCCGATCATCAGCATTCGGCGATCCGGGCCCGCGGCGGCCGTGGACGGAACCCTCACGCCCGGCTTCTTGGGCGCGCTCCTCTTCTGCGGCCCCCGCTTGTGAGGGCCTTTGGGCTGCTGGCCGGTCGACATTCGTCGGATCGTAGCCGGAGCCTCGGCCGTAAGAGGCTCCGTCCGGGCCGCGGACTAGCGTATGTGCCCCTCATGGTGATCGCCGCACTCCTCATCGGTCTCGTCGCAGGCGCCCTTGGCGTCTATCTCCTGGCGCTCAGGCGGGCGCTCGCGGGCGGAGACGCCCTCGCCCGGCAGCTGGACGAGCGTTCGGCCGAGCTCACGGCCGCCCGGGAGGCGATCGGGATCGGCCGTGCCGAGACGGCCGCAGCTCAGGCGCGGCTGCAGACGCTGGAAGAGAAGCTGCCGGAGACGCTGAAGAGCATCTCCGCCGACACGCTCGCCGCCTCGCGCGACGCCTTCCTGGCCCAGGCGGGCGACCGCGTCGAGAAGACGCTCCAGCCCGTCCAGCAGCGTCTCGGCGACCTGCGCAAGCTCGTCGACGAGACCGAGTCGCGGCGACGCGAGGACGGTGGTCGGCTGACCTCGCAGCTCGAGGCGCTGGCGGCGGGAACCCACTCGCTCGCAGTCGCGCTCGGCAGCACGCAGTCGCGCGGGCGCTGGGGCGAGATCCAGCTCGAGCGGATCCTCGACTTCGTCGGGATGCAGGACGGCGTCGACTACACGCGGCAGACGGGGCGCGAGGGCGGGCGTCCGGACATCGTCGTCCATCTCCCGGGCGGCAAGAACGTCGTGGTCGACTGCAAGGCGCCCTTCGACGCCTTCGAGCGCTCGGCCGCCGCGGCGACCGAGGAGGAGCGGACGGCTGCGCTGACCGAGTTCGCCCGCCGGGTGCGCGGACATGTCCAGGAGCTCGGGCGCAAGGGCTACTGGGCCCACGTGACGCCGTCCCCGGACTTCACGTTCATGTTCCTCCCGGGTGACGCATATCTCGCCGCGGCCGAGGAGAACGACCGCGACCTGTTCGCCTTCGCCTACGAGCGCGGTGTCCTGCTCGCCACCCCGCGCACGATCATCGTGCTGCTGCGGACGATCCGCGTCGCTTGGCAGAACGAGAACGCTTCGGAGACGGCGCAGGCGGTGCTCGACGTGGCGTCCGAGCTGCACGAGCGGCTCGGCAAGCTCGCCGACCACCTGGCCAAGGTCGGGCGCGGGCTCGACTCCGCCGTGAAGGCCTACAACCAGGCGGTCGGCTCGTACGGCTCGCGGGTGCTCGTCTCGGCTCGCCGGCTCGAATCCCTGACGCCGGCCAAGGAGACGCTGTCGGATCTCCCGGAGGTCACCGAGCATGCCTCGGCGGCACTCCAGCCGACGCAGCTGGAAGTCATTCCGCGCGATGCCAGCGCCGCCTGAGGGCTCCGAGCGCCCGCTGTCCTGCGACTCGTCACGAGTTGCTGCAGACACCGCGCGCGGAGCGCGGCCGGGTGGATCCAGCCGTGCTGCCGGCGCGCGCAGGCGTCGCCTCCCGCGCCCCGCTCGCGCCCGTCCGGGCCGGGAACACCCGGGGGATCCCGTTCGTTGTCTACCGTAGGTGCACATTCCCGCGATTGCGACCGTCGGCCCCTGGGCCTCCAGGGATCGCCGACGAAAGCCAAGGAGCTGAGTGAAGAGTGAGTGACGTACGCAACGTGATCATCATCGGAGGCGGCCCCGCCGGCTACACGGCCGCGCTCTACACCGCCCGCGCCAATCTGGAGCCGCTCGTGATCGAGGGGTTCAACTGGGGCGGCCAGCTGATGATCACGTCCGACGTCGAGAACTACCCCGGGTACGCCGACGGGATCATGGGCCCGGCGATGATGCAGGACTTCCGCCGCCAGGCCGAGCGCTTCGGCGCGGAGTACCTCACCGACGACGTCACCCGCGTCGACTTCTCCGAGCGTCCGTTCAAGGTGTACGTCGGCAACGACGAGTACCGGGCGGACACCGTCATCGTCTCGACCGGAGCGAGCGCCCGCCAGCTCGGGCTCGAGTCGGAGTTGCGCCTGCAGGGCCGCGGCGTCTCGTACTGCGCCACCTGCGACGCACCGTTCTTCCGCGACAAGGTCGTCACGGTCGTCGGCGGCGGCGACTCGGCGTTCGAGGAAGCGACGTTCATCAGCCGCTTCGCGAGCAAGGTCTACCTCGTCCATCGCCGTGAGGAGTTCCGCGCCTCGCCGATCATGGTCGACCGCGGCCGGGCGGACGAGAACATCGAGTTCGTCCTCAACAAGGAAGTCGACGAGGTGCTCGGCGACGAGAAGGTCACCGGCGTGCGGCTGAAGGACACGGTCACCGGAGAGCTGAGCGAGCTCGACACCGACGGGTTCTTCGTCGCGATCGGCCACGACCCGAACACGGCGCTGTTCCTGACCCAGCTCGACCACGAGGAAGACAGCGGCTACCTCGTCACCAAGGGCAAGACGACCGAGACGAACATTCCCGGCGTGTTCGCGGCGGGCGACGTCCAGGACCACATCTACCGGCAGGCGGTCACCGCGGCCGGCTCCGGGTGTGCTGCCGCGCTCGACGCGGAGCGGTTCCTGAGCGAGCAGCGGCACGCCGCGCTCTCGTCCGCGACGAGCTGAGCCACTACCGCTTCCGGCAGCGCTCGGCATCGCGCCCGGGCGGCGACGGCCGACCGCGACGCGTCCGCGTACCCGAGACGTTGCACGGGGTAGCCGGATCGACCTGTAGCGTCGATCCGGTGACCGAGGGCACCGCCGCCGCGTCCCGGGTAGCCGCCGCCGGGCTGCGTGCCCAATCGTGGCTCTCCTGGCGACTCGCACCGGTCGCCGTCGCCCTCCTCTCTCTTGCGGTCGGAGCCGTCGGGCTCGGTCGCCGCTCGCTCTCCTCCGACGAGGCGACCTCGATCGCGCAGGCGGACGGCCCGCTGCGCGCCGTGCTTTCGCGCATCGTGCACCACGACCCGGGCGAAGCCGGCGGCCTCCTGCTCGTGAAGCTCGCGAGCACCGTCGGCCGCGACGCGTTCACGCTGAGGGCTCCGTCCGTGATTGCTCTCGCTCTCGCGGCAGGACTCATGGTCGTGCTCGGCACGCTGCTGCTCGGCCGGGTGGCGGGTTTCGTTGCCGGTCTCGCGCTCGCCTTGCATGCAGGTGCCGCGGAGGCCTCGTGGGAGGTGCGGCCCTACGCCCTCGGCATGCTCGGCGTCGTAGTTGCGACGTTGCTGCTCGTCGTCGCCCTGGAGCACGGCGGCCGCACACGCTGGCTCGCCTACGGGATCGCAGCCGTGGCCCTTCCTCTCGCCCACCCCCTCGCCGCGGCGGCGCTGCTCGCCCACGCGGCCGCGTTGGTCGTGCGGCGCGACCGGGTGGACGTGCGCCTCGCAGGTGCCGCGCTGGTGGTGGGCCTCGCCGTCACGGGGCTTCTGCTCGGATGGATGGCTCTCGACCGCCACGGCGACCGGACCACCGCACCGGCCCTCGATCTCGAGCGGCTCGGCCGTGCCCTCGCTCAGCCGCTCGGCTGGAACCCCTTCCTCGTCGTCGCGGCCGTGGCGGGTCTCGTGGCGCTCTTCGTCGTGGCGCAACCGGCGCGGATCTGGGGCGGCGTCCTCGTCGCCGGTCTCATCGCCGCCCCGGTGGTGGGATTGCTCCTGGCCGCGGTTGCCCTCCCCGTGCACACGGGCGCGCTCGTGCTCTGTAGCCCGGGCCTCGCGCTCGCGGCGGGGGCCGCGACGTCGTTCGTTACCAGTGACCAGCGGATGCTTACGGGCGCGCTCGCCGTGCTCGTGGCGTCGTCGGCCGTCGCGATCGTCGTCCGCCTCACCGAGCCACCGGAGCAGAGATGGCGGGCGCTCGCGCTCGAGGTGCGGCGGCTGATCGCAGCCGGTGAGACCGTTGTCGTCCTCCCCGAGAGCGGGCGGGACGCGTTCGCCTACTACGCGCCGTACACGCGTGTCCGGCCGTACGCAGGAGGTGAGGGAGCCTGGATCGCCGTGGCCGCGGGCTCACCTGAGGCAGCCATCGCCACGGCCCGCCCGGTCGTCAGCACCCCGCGCTACGCGCTGCTGCGCGACTCCTCGTTCGGCACCGACCTCCGGCTGCAGCACTGGGTGCGGCCATAGCGGGTACCGGCTTCAGCCGGTGACCCTGTTTGCCGCTCTCAACGAGAAGCGCCACACCGAAGAACGAGGCGACCGGCTGACGCCAGTCGCCGTCGTCACGCCGCCGCCGCCACGCCCTGGAGCCTGACGCCCACGCGGTCGCCGACTTGAGCGGGTGACGCTGTTTGCCCTTCGAGAACAAGGCGACTGGCTGAAACCAGTCGCCGCCGCCACGCCCTGGAGCCAGACGCCCACACGGTCCCGCTTCAGTCGGTGACTTTGTTCGACTCTCCCCGCACACAAGGCGACCGGCTTGCGCCGGCGTTCAGGAATGTTGCTCGAGTGTCAGGCGGGATGAGAGCCAGGCGAGGGCCGATTCGGACGAGTTAGTCGATCGAGGTGGGTGTTTGGCAACCGTGACGGGTCGTGTCCAGATGTGCCAGGATCTCCGCGGACTGCCTGTCCACGGGGCCCGGTTCGAGGCGTCCCTTCACTCGTTACCCGATTGGGGCGCTATGTCCGTCAATCCGAACAAGGCACTCTGGGAGAAGGGCGACTTCACTCGTATCGCGAGCAGCATGCGGGACAGTGGCGAGGCGCTCGTGGCGACGTTGGGAATCACGAGCGGGCTCGACGTCTTGGACGTCGGATGCGGCGATGGGACGACGGCTGTGCCCGCCGCGAAGCTCGGCGCGAACGTTCTGGGGGTCGACATCGCGAGCAATCTCGTCGCGGCAGGCAACGAGCGAGCGCAGAGCCTCGGGTTGACCAACCTCAGGTTCCAGGAGGGGGATGCGTCGGACCTGAACGAGCTCGGGGATGACAGCTTCGATCGTGTCGTCAGCATCTTCGGCGCCATGTTCGCTCCTCGGCCGTTCGACGTGGCGAAGGAACTCGTTCGCGTCACCCGGCCGGGCGGACGCGTCGTGATGGGAAACTGGATCCCTAACGATCCGACGCTCGTCGCCCAGATCCTGAAGATCAGCTCCTCCTACTCTCCACCGCCTCCGGAAGGATTCGTGAGCCCCATGACATGGGGCGTCGAGGACAACGTGATCGAGCGCTTCACGGCTGCAGGAGTGCCACAGGACAGGATCTCGTTCCAAAGGGACACCTACACATTCGACTACCCGGCCCCACCCTCGGAGCTCCTCGCAGTCTTCAGGACGTACTACGGCCCGACGATGAACGCCTTCGAGGCCGCATCTGCGAACGATCGCGAGGCCGATCTCCAGGCCGAGCTCGACGCCCTCTTCAACAGTCAGAACACAAGCCAGAACGGGGACTCCACCTCGATTCCGGCAACGTTCCTGCGCGTGACCGTCGCAGTGTGAGTCGGGCGTAACGGGGAGAGCACCGGTCTGAGCCAGTCGCGCCTCGTGCCAAGAACGCGCGGTCACCGGCTTCAGCCGGTGACCTGTTGCCTCTCTCCATGCACGGGGCGACTGGCTGAAGCCGGTCGCCTCAGACCGGCAGCCGGCTGGACGGGCACAGATCTCGCGCGAGGGGGCACTCCTCGCACAGCGGCCGGCGCGCGTCGCAGATCCGACGCCCGTGCCAGATCAGCAGGTGCGGAAAGCGGTGCCAGTCGGCCCGCGGCACGAGCTTGACGAGATCGCGCTCGATCTTGACCGGGTCCTCCTGCTTCGTCAGGCCGAGCCGCTGCGAGATCCGTCGCACGTGGGTGTCGACGACGATGCCCTGGGCCTCACCCAGCTCGGCGGCGACCACGTTGGCCGTCTTCCGCGCCACGCCCGGCAGCCGCAGCAGCTCGGGCAGCGTGCGCGGCACCTCCCCGTCGAACTCCTCCAGCAGCACGCGCATCGCGCCTCTGATCGACTTCGCCTTCTGCCGGTAGAAGCCCGTCTGGAAGATGTCCTGCTCCAGCTCCTCGGGTGCGACCGCGAGATAGTCCTCCGGCCGCCGGTACTTGACGAACAGCTTCTCGGTGACGCGGTTCACGTTCACGTCGGTCGTCTGGGCCGAGAGCATCACGGAGATCAGCAGCTCGACGTCGCTACCGAAATGGAGGGCGATCTCGGCGTCCGAGTGCTCCTCCGCCAGCCGCTCGATGATCGGAACGATCCGCTCGCGACGAGTGCCGAGGCCGCGGCGCCGGGCCTCCCGCACGAAGCTGCGCACCGGGCTCCGGCGGAATTCGGCTCCGGGCTCGGCGACCATGGGGTGACGCTAGCCGGACTCGGCGACGCGCCGCTCCTCGAAATGACGATTCGCCTCGTCGGCAGAGATGGGCTCGAGCAGGGCCGACTCGATCATCCAGTCGACGTCCGGGCAGCCCGAGGCCTCGATCGCCGCCGCGGCTGCCACGACGTCGTACTCGGTGCGCAGCAGCTCGACGTCCGGTCCGAGCAGCGCCCAGTACGCGCCCGCAACACCCTCGTAGGGCGCGCCCACCGAGCCGGGGTTGACGAGCCTCACTCCCGTCGGCAGGAGCCGCTCGTACCGCACATGCACATGCCCGCAGACGACGACGTCGGCGGCGATGCCCTCGAGCTCCGAGACGACGTCGGCGGCCGGCGTCACGCCCGTCAGGATGCGCGTGTCGGATGTCGGCGTCGCGTGGCAGAACAGCACCTCGCCGAGGCCGTCGACAGCGAGCACGATCGTCGACGGCCAGTCGGCGACGCGCCGCAGCCGATCCGCTCCGAGGCGTCCCGCCGCGAACTCCACGAGCCCCGGCGGCGCGTTGCCTCCTCCCCCCTCGACCGTCTCGCGGTCGGCGTTCCCGGTCAGGTATCTGACGCGGTCGCCGAGGGACTCGAGCCGGTCGAGGCATTCGGCGGGGAACGGCCCGAGGACGAGATCACCGCCCGAGACGACCACGTCCGCCGCCTCGAGGCGGGGGTCGGCGAGCACGGCTGCGAGCGCGGGCAGGTTGCCGTGGACGTCGTAGAGCGCCGCGACCCGCACGCTACTCCGCGGCGGCGTACTCGGGCTCGGGAGTGTGCTCCGGCCCGCCGCCGAGGCGTGGGCCGGCGCAGACGACGTCGAGCGCCGGACACCCGGAGCAGGCGAAGGGGCTCGGCGTCGGGCGGAACTCACCGGCGCGGATGCGGGCGATCGAGGCCGAGAGACCCTCCTCCAGCGACGCTGCGTCAGCCTGCGTGAACACCCGGGAGACGACGGCGTCCGGATCCTCGAGGAAGTGGTAGACGACCTCGACCTCCGTGGCGCCGGCGCGAAGGCAGGCGATCGCGTAGACGACCTGCTGGGTCTGGTACTCGTCCTCGACGATCTCCGCCGGATCGCGACCGAGCAGCGCGTTCGTCTTGTAGTCGAGCACCAGGGCGCGCTCGCCGTCCATCGAGAGCACGTCGAGCCGCCCGTTGACGAGCACGCCGTCGAGCTCGAACGCGAACGGTCGCTCGGCCCTGGCGCCCGGCAGCCCGGCGATCCGGGTGGCGAGCGCCGAGCCGGTGTACGAGCGGACCAGCGCCTCGATCCGCTCCACCTCGTCGCCGGTGACGTCGGGGTACCAGCTCCGCACGAGCGCGTCGAGCTCGGTCGAGTCCGGTGGCTGCGGCCGGGCGAGATCGACGAGCTCGAGGAGCCGGTGGACGGCGTCACCGGTCTCCGTCGGGTGAAGCCCCCCTGCCTCGCCGTCGGCGCCCGCCTCCCATGCGGTCGGCCGCATGCCGGCGACCCGCTCCGCGTAGTAGCGGTAGCCGCAGCGGTCGTAGAGGGAGATGGCGCTGTAGGAGAGCCGCGCAACCCGTGCGGGCGGGGGTGCCGGGATCTCGACGAGCTCGCGCAGCCGGGGCGCGGCCGCGGGAATCTGCTCGCCCGCTCCCTCGAACAGCACGAGCTGCCCCGCCTCGTCGTCCGATTCGACCGTGTCCGACTCCTCGGCGGCAGCGGGCGCGAAGCGGTCGACCCGGAGCACGACACCTGCGTTGCCCCGCTCGACCTCGATCGGCCCCACCGGTCGTCGCGCGCGAGCTCGTCACCGAGGTCGAGTCGCTTCAGCACCCAGCCGATCGGCGTCCGCTCGTCGCGCTCCTTCGACCGGTCGACCGAGCCCGAGACGATCAGCCGATCCATCGCGCGAGTCATCGCGACGTAGTAGAGCCGGAGGCGCTCGGCCTCCTCTTCGCTGTCCCTCTTCTCCTTGACGGCCTGGTACGAGGTCGTGCTGACACGCGAGCCGGTGGCCGGGTGTGCGACCTTGAAGCCGAAGCGGCCGTCCGAGAGGCACAGGATCTCGTCCGTGCGGGCGCGTTCCCGGCCGGCGTCGGCGACGACGACGACCTTGAACTCGAGCCCCTTGGCGGCGTGGATCGTGAGCAGCCGCACGGCGTCCGCGCCCTCCTCCTCGGAGACCGCGTCGCGCTCCGGCGCCCCGACGGCCTCCTGCTCGGCGACGAAGCGGATGAAGCCCTCGATGTCGGGCCCGCGCAGCTCCTCGTACGACCGCGCCAGCCGCGCGAGCTTGCGGAGGTTCGCATAGCGCCGCTGGCCGTCACGGCGTGCCAGCACGGCGAGGTCGTAGTCGTGCTCGACGAGGATCCGCTCGCAGAGCAGCTCCAGCGAGAGCCGTGTCGAGCTCTCGACGAGCCGCTCGTACCGCTGCAGGAAAGCCCGCACGAGCCGCCGGTCGTCCTCCGCGAGGTCCGCGGGGAGCGTGCGCTCGATGCCCTTGAAGATCGGTCGCCGCTCCGCCGAGGCGCGGATCAGGATGAGGGCGTCGTTCGAGACGCCGACGAACGGGGAGGCGAGCACGGTCAGGAGCGCCTCGTCGTCGTAGCGGTTCTGCAGGAGCCTCAGGTACGAGAGCAGGTCGACCACCTGCTGCTGCCCGAAGTAGCGGCGGCCGGTCATCCGGATCGTCGGCAGGTCGACGGCGCGCAGCTCCTCCTCGAACCATTCCGCGTCCGTGCCCGCTGCGAACAGGAGCACGATCTCGCCGGGCGTGGCCGCGCCCAGGTCGACCAGCTCGCGCACGCGCCGGGCGACGTGCCGCGCCTCGGCGCGCCGCCAGTGGAGGCCCGAGTCCGCGTACGTCGTCTTGTCGGTGACGAGCAGCTCGAAGGGCGTCCCGAACGCGGCATCGCCGTAGCCGGCCGCGGGCACGAGTGCCTGGAAGCTCTCCCCGAACTCGTCGCCGAACAGCTCGTTGACGGCGGCGAGCACCTCCGGCCGGGACCGGTAGTTGAGCGTCAGGGGCAGCACGACCGGCGCCGCCTCGCGGCGCTCGCGGAACACGGCGACGTCGGCATGGCGGAAGCCGTAGATCGACTGGAACTCGTCGCCGACGAAGAAGAGCTCCTTGGCGGGGCCCGCGCAGAGCAGGTCGATCAGGTCGGTCTGGAGCGCGTTCGTGTCCTGGAACTCGTCGACCATGATCGAGCGGAAGCGGAGCTGCTCGGCCTCGCGGATCGAGTCGTGCTCGCGCAGGAGCTTCCGGGCCCGCAGCTGCAGGTCTTCGAAGTCGAGCGCGGACTCGCGGTCCTTCGCCTCGGCGTACGCCGCCGCGAAGCCCGTCAGGAGCTCCTGCAGGAGCTCGCGGTCGCGCGAAGCGAGCTCCTCGAGCGCGATCGCCCTCACGGCATCCCGCGCGTCGTTGAAGGTCGCGGCGCGCGCTCCTCGGACCGTCGCGACCGGAAGCTCGAGCAGCCGCTCGGGTAGCCGGGTCGTCTGGAGCAGGTCGATGACGTCGAGGGCGGCCGCGCGCTGCAGGTCGGTGGCCTTCTCCTCCCCGGCGAGCGACTCCGCCTCCGTGAGCAACTCGGTGATCGCCTCGTCGAGGCTCTCGCGCGTGCCCGGCTCGAGCTTCAGATCGAGACCGGCCGAGCGAAGCGTGTCGTAGACGCTGACGAGCATCGAGCGGAGACCCGCGGCGCGGTAGGTGGCGAGCAGCTGCCAGCGGTCGGGCTCGTCGGTGGCGCAGAACTGCTCCAGCGCCGCGTTGAAGGCCTCGCCCTGGAGGACGCGTGCCTGCGACTCGTCCAGGACGCGGAAGCGGGGATCGATTCCAGCAGCGAGCGGGTAGGCGGTGAGGAGCCGCCGGCAGAAGCCGTGGATCGTCGAGATCCAGGCGCCGTCGAGGTCGCGCGCGAGGTCGGGCCGCTCGAGCTCGAGCAGGCGCGCCCGGATCCGGGCGCGCAACTCCCCCGCGGCCCGGTCGGTGTAGGTGATGACGAGGAGCGATTCCACGTCGAGGCCGCCCTCGAGGACGGCGCGGGCGAAGCGCTCCACCAGCACGGTGGTCTTCCCGGTGCCGGCTCCGGCCGAGACGAACGTCGAGCCCTGGGCTTCGATCGCGGCCAGCTGCTGCTCGTTGGGCGCCGTGCTCATACCGGACGCTCCGATCCGAGCGACCGGCTGAAGCCGGGCGCCGCCCAGCGACCCGGCCCGACCGAACCAGGCACGCCGGCTCGAGCCGGGTGCCGTCCTCATGGCCGCTCCTTGCGGCACATGCGCCAGAGGTCGCACCACGCAGGGCAGTCGCCGCCACGCGGGTCGTGCCGGACGTCGCCGGAGCGGATTCGCTCCGCGAGGAGGACGGCAGTCTCGCGTGCGTGCTCGATCTCGGCATCGAACTGCGGCCCGTCGAGATAGTCCGCCGCCGCGAAGCCCGGCACCTGGTCGTCCCCCGCTCGCAGGAGGCCGCGGGCGCGCCGGCCGCCGCCGACCGGCATGTAGACGCCGCCCATCGGCTCCAGGCCGAGCTGGTCGCGCAGCACGAGCAGGTAGAGCGGGATCTGCAACCGCGCTTCCTCGTGAATCTGGGCCGCGGACGGCGCCGCCCCGGACTTGTAGTCGACGACGATCCCGCGCGCGCTGTGCGGATCGGCGTCGACGCGGTCGATCTTGCCGCTGACGGCGACTCCGGCTGCCAGCTCGTAGGCCTTGAAGGAAACCTCGAGCTTGCGCGGCGTGAAGGTCGAGCTCGCCGCCGCCTCGACCCGGACGAGCTGCTCGAGGTCGCGCTGGAGGCTCTGGGCGAGCTCCCGGCGCTGGAGGTCGTCGGTGTCGATCCGGAGGCCGGTATCGAGAGCGCCCTCGACGCAACGGTGCATCAGCTCGACAGCGGCCTCGACGTTCGCCGACGTGACGCGCTCTGCCCCCGGGATCGCCGAGGGAAGCTGGCTGTAGAAGCGCTGCAGCGCGACGTGGGCGATCGAGCCGCGCATCTTCGCGTCGATCGCCTGGTCGATCCCGCCCGGCCGGAGGTAGCGCTCGACGAACCAGGCGGACGAGCAGCCCGCCATCCGCTCCAGGTCGGTGACCCTGAACGTCTCGCGGCTGTCGAGCAGAGCGAGGGCGCGGGGATGCCTGATCGCCGTCGGGCGGGCGAAGGCCCGGCGGGCGCGGCCGAGCTTCCGCTGCCAGCCGTTCGCGTAGGCGAGTGCGTTGGCCTCGCGGGGATCCTCGGCCGCGAGGCGCGCGAGCGCCCGCAGTCGCTCGCGCTCGGTGGGCGCGGACTCGATCGGCCAGGTGAGGCGCGCCAGCGGTCGCCGCGTCGTGTGGAGGCGGACATCGTCGGCCTCGAACAGCTCGCAGACGGCCTCCCAGAACGGGCTCGGTTCGCGGGGCGAGCCGTCATCGGTGGCCGCCTCCCGTACGAGCGTGAGCAGCCTGCGCGGCCGCGTGCAGGCGGTGTAGAAGAGGTAACGGTCGCGGCTTGCGGCGTCGGGACGCTGGATGCGGGCGCCTCGCGCGAGGTCGAGCTCGCGACGGGTCTCGTCGTCGAGGAACGGCGAGGTGGGAGCGCGGCGCGGCAGCGATCCCTGCTCGAGCCCGATCACGAACACCGTGTCGAACCGCCGCGTGCGCACGCGGTTGAGATCGAGGACGGCGACCCTGCCCGGCTCGCCGGCGCCGTCGCCGCGAACCGTCGCCCGGTCGAGTGCGGAGAGGATGTCCTCGGCCTGGATCGTGACGCCGGCCCGGGCGAGCAGCTCGAGCTCGTCGAGAATCGTGCGGGCAGCGTCGGCGGCCCGGAGGTCGCGCCGCGCGACCGGCGTCACCGGCGGAGCCCCGAGGCCGTAGGCGTTGCGCAGCATTGCGAGCACGACGGCGCGCGCAGCGGCAATCGGGTCGGGCTCGCCGGAGAGGAGCTCGAGCATCGGCAGAGGCCGCCCCGTGCGGAGTTTCGTCGTCTCCTCGACGGTGCGCTCGCCGCGCAGCACGGCCCGCCCGCGCAGCCTCCCCTCCAGGAAGTCGACGTCGGACCGCCCGAGCCCTCCGTACGGCGTCCGCTGGAACGCGAACAGCTCCCGCCGGGTGCCGTTGCTCCAGGCGAAGCGGAGCAGCGCGAGCAGCGCCTGCCCGAAGGCGGTCGTGCCGAGCCGCGTCGCGTGCCTCGACGGCGATCGGGACGCCGAGCGCGCCGAACGCGGTCTCGATCGAGGCGCGGGAGCGCTCGAGCGACGGGACAGACGATCGCGATCTCCTCCGGGGGGACGCCGTCCCTGACGAGACCGAGCACGGTCTCCGCCACGAGCTCGAGCGTGGCCCGCCTGCCGGCGCCCTCGAGGAACCGGATCGAGCCGTCGAGCGGTGCCGCCTCGGCGTCGTCGTCGAAGAGCCGGCGCTCGACGTGCGAGAGACCCTCGGGCAGATAGGTGGCCGAGCCGGGAGCGAGCTCGACGATGTCGCCCTGCGGCGAGGGCTCCGAGATCGGCTCGCGGTGCGGGAGAGCGAGGCGAAGGCCGCCCGTCCCGGCTCGTAGGGCAGCGAGACGTGCACCTCTCCCCGTGCGGCGAGCGCCTCGATCAGCCGCCACTCCGCTCCGGTCAGATCCTCGAAGCCGTAGGCGAAGACCGGGGCCCCGCTCCACGAGCCCAGCTCCGTAGTCAGCCGCTCGACGGCGGCACGGCGCACGATGCCGCGATCGTGCGCCCCGAGCCGAGCCAGCTCCGCGCGGTAGGCCAGCGTCAGAGCGGCCAGATCGGCGCCGAGATCGGCGGGCTCGAGCAGCCCCGCCTCGATCTCCGTCAGCGCGCCCGCGAGCGAATCGGTGAACCCGGCGAAGCGGGCCGACGGCCCGAGCTCGCCCAGGTCGGCCGACGCGACGATCCGGCGGACGAAGAACCGTGCGCTCGGCGTCACCGAGGATCCGCCCCGGCAGGCTGTTGCCGGCGAGGGAGGCGAACAGCGTGTCGAACGTGCCGACCGTGCCCGCCAGCAGCGCTCCGCCACGCCCGGCGAGCTCGCGCTCGACGCGGTCGACGTCGACCCGGTTCGGAACGATCAGCCAGGGATCGCGATCCAGCGCTGCGACGAACCGGTCGAGCAGGAGCGCGACCTTGCCGGCGTGCGCCGGTCCGACGACGAGCGAGAGACCCATCAGCCCATCGTAGTCCCGGCCTCACGGCCGGCTTCCTTATGTGTCCCGAGCTCGCCGCAAAGAGCGAGAAGAGAAATCGAGCCCGATCGAGCTACGCGGCGGACTTCGGCTTGCGCCCGCGTCGCGCCACCGCGTTACCCGGCATGGTGCCTGCACAGCCGTCACACAGATCGGCGGCCTTGGCGCCGCGGCGCGCGTCGGTGAACGTCACTCGCAGAGCAGCGCCCCGTCCCTCGTCGACTTCCGAACCACAATTGTCGCAAACAAGAATCGTCTTTCTCGCCATGTCCATTCCTTTCCGTCGAGACCCAACTGATACGCCTCGGCTAGCGCGTAAACCGATAGGTAATTGAGCGTTCACAATAGAGATTACCATTTCACGACGTTTCGCGCCGAGTAGCGGCGTCGGGAACCTGCAATGTCCAACGAAACGACGCGCGGACGCGTAGGCTCTCAAACAGCGAGCCGGAGCGGTTCCGCAGGGGTGATTTCGCCTACTCCGCACGCCTCCACGAACGCGTCCGCGATGACAGGGTCGAAATGCGCACCTGCACAGCGCTCGACCTCCGCCACCGCCCCGTCGAACGCCCGGGCCTCCCGATACGGACGGGGGGAAGTCATCGCGTCGAAGGCGTCTGCGACAGCCAGCAGCCGCCCCTCGAGCGGGATCTCGAGCCGTGCCCTTCGGGTCGGGTAGCCCTCCCCGTCCCAGCGCTCGTGGTGAAAGAGGACGTACGGCAGCGCCGGCGCGAGCGACGGAACGCCCGCGATCAGCCAGGCGCCCTCGACGGGATGGGCCCTGACCTCGGCGTACTCGCCGACGTCGAGCGCCCCCGGCTTCCTGAGCACAGCCGAGCGAACGTTCACCTTGCCGACATCGTGGAGCGCAGCTCCGAGTCGCAGCTCCTCGAGCTTCTCCTCCGTCCACCCCAGCCGGCGCGCGACCGCCTCCGCGTAGACGCCCACGCGCGAGGCGTGGCCCTCGAGCGAAGAGTCACACACGTTCATCGCGGCGTTGAAGACGGCAAGCCTGCTCACGAATGGTGAGGTTCCCCTCACGGCGCCAAATCCCTTCCCGTAGATTGCCGCTGTGCGCGTCGCCGTCCCCCGAGAGGCAGCCGCCGGCGAGGGTCGGGTTGCGCTCGTCCCCGAGACGGTGGGCCGGCTCGTCGCCGCCGGATTCGAGCTCGTCGTCGAGCGGGGAGCGGGCGCCTCCGCAGGGTTTCCGGACGAGGACTACGTCGAGGCCGGTGCAACACTGCGCGAGGCCCGAGAGCTCGTCGAGGGCGCAGAGATCGTCGTCCGGGTCGCGCCCCCTTCGGCGGACGAGGTTGCCGCGCTTGCTCCCGGCACGGTGCTGATCGGCTTTCTGGCGCCTCTGACCGACACCGAAGGCATCGAGCGCCTGCAACGGCACGGGGTGATCGCGTTCGCGATGGAGTCCGTGCCGCGAATCACCCGGGCGCAGTCGATGGACGCACTCTCGTCGCAGGCGACCGTCGCCGGCTACAAGGCGGTCCTGATCGCGGCCGACCGCGTGCAGAGGCTGTTCCCGATGCTGATGACCGCGGCCGGCACGATCGCTCCGGCGCGCGTGCTCGTGATGGGAGCCGGGGTGGCGGGCTTGCAGGCGATCGCGACCGCACGCAGGCTCGGGGCGGTCGTCTCCGCCTTCGACGTGCGCCCGGCCGTGAAGGAGCAGGTCGAGTCGCTCGGGGCGCGCTTTCTCGATCTGGGCGTGCACGGCGAGGAGACCGAGGGTGGCTACGCGAAGGAGTTGACGCCCGAGCAGCAGGCGGCACAACAGGCCGCGCTCGCGGAGCGCGTGCCCGACTTCGACGTCGTCGTCACGACGGCGCTCGTGCCCGGACGACCCGCACCGAGGCTCATCCCGGCGTCCGCGGTCGCGCAGATGCGTCCCGGCAGCTGCATCGTCGACCTGGCGGCCGAGGCCGGCGGCAACTGCGAAGTGACCCAGCCCGGCAACGAGATCGTGCGGGACGGCGTCACGATCGTCGGCTTCACCAACCTCCCTTCCCAGATGGCCTTCCACGCGAGCCAGCTGTACTCGCGCAATGTCCTCTCCCTCCTTCAGCACCTCGCGCCCGAGGGCGAGCTGAAGCTCGACTTCGACGACGAGATCACCGGCGGCGCCTGCGTGGCAGGAAAGCCCGTGCCCGCCCGCCCGAGGAGACACCCGCATGAACCTCTCCCTCGTGATCGAGCTGACGATTCTCGTGCTCGCGATCTTCCTCGGCTTCGAGGTGATCTCGAAGGTGCCCGCGATGCTGCACACGCCGCTGATGTCGGGCACGAACTTCATCCACGGGATCGTGATCGTGGGCGCGATCATCGTGCTGGGCGAGGCCGACGACACCTTTCTCAAGGTGATCGGCTTTGCGGCGATGATGCTCGCGACTGCAAACGTCGTCGGCGGCTGGTTCGTCACCGACCGCATGCTCGAGATGTTCAAGCGGCGACCGGAGCCGAAGAAGGAGAGCGGCAAGCCGTGATCTCCCCGGGCTCCAACCTGATCGGGCTGCTCTATCTGGCCACGATCATCTGCTTCATCCTGGCGCTGCGCTTCCTCTCGTCGCCCAAGCACGCGCGGCGCGGAAACTGGATCGGCGGAGTCGGGATGGTGCTCGCGATCGCGAGCACCCTGATGCTCGACGACATCGGCAACTGGGGGCTGATCGCGATCGCGGCGGCAATCGGCTCCGTCGCCGGCGTCGTCGGCGCGCGCAAGGTCAAGATGACCGCGATGCCGCAGATGGTGGCCCTGTTCAACGGGGTCGGCGGCGGCGCGGCCGCCCTGATCGCCGTCTCCGAGCTCCATCTCGCCCCGTCCGGCCTGACGTCGACCGTGGCCGTCTCGATCGTCCTCTCGGCCCTGATCGGTTCGGTCTCCTTCGCGGGGTCGCTGATCGCGTTCGCGAAGCTGCAGGAGCTCCTCAGCGGCCGGCCGATCACGTTCCCGGCCCAGAACATCGGCAACATCGCCGTCCTGCTCGGGGCGGTCGGCCTCGGCGCCGCCCTGATCGCCGGTGCCGAGGACCAGTGGGTGCTGTGGCTGCTCGTCGTGCTCGCGCTCCTCTTCGGCGTGCTCTTCGTCCTGCCGATCGGGGGCGCCGACATGCCGGTCGTGATCGCGCTCCTGAACGCGTTCACGGGCCTCGCCGCCTCGGCGACGGGCTTCGTGCTCTCGAACACCGTCCTCATCGTGGCGGGCATGCTCGTCGGCGCCTCCGGCACGATGCTCACCCTGCTGATGGCCAAGGCGATGAACCGCTCGGTGCAGAACGTCCTCTTCGGAGCCTTCGGGCAGGTGCAGGCCGGTGCCGGCACGGGGATGCGGGCGGACGACGGCCGCACGGTGCGGGCAACGACACCCGAAGACGTGGCCGTCCAGCTCTCGTTCGCGAGCAAGGTGGTGATCGTCCCGGGCTACGGCATGGCGGTGGCTCAGGCACAACACGACGTGCGCCAGCTCGCCGAGCTGCTGGAGGAGAAAGGTGTCGACGTGCGGTACGCGATCCATCCGGTCGCCGGACGCATGCCGGGCCACATGAACGTCCTCCTCGCCGAGGCGAACGTGCCGTACGACGTGCTCCGGGAGATGGACGAGATCAACCCGGAGTTCCCGCAGACCGACGTGGCGCTCGTGATCGGCGCCAACGACGTCACGAACCCTGCTGCGCGGCACGACACGTCGAGCCCGATCTTCGGGATGCCGATCCTCGACGTCGACAAGGCGGCGAGCGTGATCGTGATGAAGCGGTCGATGAACCCCGGCTTCGCGGGTATCGACAACGAGCTCTACCTCGAGCCGCAGACGACGATGCTGTTCGGCGACGCGAAGGACTCCGTCGTCAAGCTCATCGCCGCCGTCAAGCAGAACTAGCGCGGCGCCGAATGCACGCAGCGGATGACGAGCCGATTTTCGGATGCCGCGCTGCAGGAGTAGAGTGGCGACGTGACCGTCCCGTACTTCTCGGGAGCCGATGTCGAGCGCGCGGTGTCGCCCCTCGAGGCCTTCGACGCGGTCAGGGAGGCGTTCATCGCCCACGCCGAGGGCGCGTGGTCGATGCCGCCCAAGCTGTATGTGACGAACTACCCGGCCGGGGACTTCCGTGCCATGCCGGCGATCGGCGGCGGCCACGCGCTCCTGAAGTGGGTGACCTCGTTTCCCGACAATCCCGCCCGAGGGCTGCCGACCGTGACCGGGCTCGTGCTGCTCTCGAACGCCGAGAACGGCCAACTCGAGGCGATCCTCAGCGCGGCGGCCGTGACGGCGCTGCGCACGGCCGCCGCAGGGGTGATCGCGGCGCGGACACTCGGTCGAGCGGACGCCGGATCGACGGCCGTCATCGGGTGCGGCGTCAACGGGGCCGAGACGGTGCGGATGTTCCGCGCGCTCGGCACCGAGGTGATCGTCTGGGACGTCGACGCGGAGCGCGCGGCCGCCGTGGCGGAGCTGCACGGCGCCACCGTGGCGCCGTCGCTCGCAGAGGCGCTCACGGCCGATGTCGTCGTCACGGTGACGCCCGGTCGGGAGATCCTCTTCGCCGACGGCTCTCTCCGCGAAGGGCAGCACGTCTCCCTCGTCGGCGCGGACGGGCCGGGCAAGGCGGAGCTGGCGACCGGTGAGCTCAGGCGAGCGCAGCTCTTCTGCGACGACTGGGAGCAAGCGAGCCACGGCGGGGAGCTGACGGCCGGCGTCGAAGCCGGCATCGTCACCCAGAACGACGTCACCGAGATCGGCCGGGTTCTGACCGGGAAGGCCAAGGGCCGCCAGACGGAGAGCGAGATCACGCTGTTCGACTCGACCGGGCTCGCGATCCAGGATCTCGCGATCGCGAAGGTCGCAGCGGCCAAGGCGTCGGATCTCGAGCTCGCGAGGATCGAGATCTGACTCGGACTCGCGTCGCTAGGCTGGAGCCATGCGGCGGATCCTTCCTTTCGCCGGCCTGATCGCGCTGGCCGTCACGGCGGCACGGCTCCTCGTCCGCGGGGCGCTGACGCTCGACGTCGGCATCGGCCGGTCGGTGCGTCCTCTCGGCCCCGTCTCGTTCGACCTGGCTGCACCGCCCGAGACCGTCTTCGAGATCATCGCGGCGCCGTACCTCGGGCGCACGCCGCGCGCGATGAAGGAGAAGCTCGAGGTGTGGGAGCGCGGCAGCGACCTCGTGCTCGCGGCGCATCACACGCCGATCGGCAAAGGCGTGGCGACGACGTTGGAGACGGTGCGCTTCGAGCCGCCGGAGCGGATCGAGTTCCGGCTCGTGCGCGGCCCTGTGCCGCACGTGAAGGAGGCCTTCGAGCTGCGTCCCACCGAGGACGGCTCGGGCACGACGCTGACGTGGAGCGGCGAGCTCGGGACCGACTTCTGGGCCGTCGGCCGCCGCTTCGGTGACGTCGTGGCGGAGCGCTGGGAGCAGGCGGTGCGAAACTCGATGGTTGGCGTCGGCGAGGAGGCAGCCCGCCGCGCCGGCTGATCGCTCGACCGGAGGCCAGGCCGACGGGTCGCCCGAACGGCCGCCGCCCCGCTCGCCCTGACAGGCCGACCGTCGCTACCCGGCTTCGCCGGGTCGCTACAGGTTGAGCAGCCGGGCCGGCTCGAAATGGGCGAGGAGAGGATCGGCGTCGCCTACGACTGCCCGCGCGACGAGCTCACCGGCTGCGAACCCGAGCACGTTTCCGTGGCCGGAGTAGCCACCGGCTACCCAGACGTGATCCTGGCCCGGCACGCGTCCGACGACGGGCAGGAAGTCCATCACCATGCCGAAGATGCCGGCCCAGGCGTAGTCGATCCGGAGCTCGCGCCCGATCAGGTCGTTGACGAATGACTGCAGCGCGTTCTGAACCGGCTCGGTCAGCCGCTCGTCCGCGGTGAACTCACTGTCGAGCGAGACGTCCCGGAAGCCTCCCGCGACGATCCGGCCGCTCTCGTCCTGGTGCCAGTAGTCGAAGCCGTGCCGCCCGTAGTGCGGCACCTCGAAGAGGCGCTCGGGGATCGGCTCCGTCGCGATCACCTGACCGCGGGTCGGGATGATCAGGCCCTCGATCGGGCCCAGGAGGCCGCTCGGGTAGCCGTCGGTGCACACGACAACGGTTACGTCCCCGAGCTCCTCGAGGGAGGAGACGTGGGAGTGCTCGCGGATCTCGACCCCGGCCGCGGCGGCGAGGCCGGCGAGCCGCCGCACCCAGCGCGCGGGCTGCAGCACCCCGTCCGGGATGTGGCGGAGGGCTGCCGTGAACCGTCCCACCAGGGGCGGCTCGAAGCTTTCGATCCACTCCGCCGCGAAGCCGGCGCCGACGAGCGCGTCGTACTCGGCGCGAAGCTCGTCGCGCTCCTCCTCGTCGACGGCGAGCCGCAGCGAGCCGACCCGGCGGAAGGAGTCGCCCGCCAGGCCCTCGATCGTGTCGATCGCGCGCTCCGTCCAGGCCATCAGCTCCCGCGCGGCGTCCTCGCCCGTCGAGGCCGCCGTGACGTCGAACGCCGCCGGCATCCCGCGCAGGGCAAAGCCGCCGTTACGCCCGCTCGCCCCCTCCGCCACACCGCGGGCGTCGTGGAGCCGAACGCGCTTGCCCGCCTCGGCGAGCCTGAGCGCGGCGGCACAGCCGGTCACTCCGGCCCCCACGACGACGACGTCCGGGTCGTCGACGACGGCGGCGGGCCTCGACAGCGCGGGTTCGCTGAGCCAGTAGGACGGCACCGGCAGATCCTACGGAAGCCCCGCCGGCCCGAGCGGGAGGCTCGTCGGTTCGAGCACGGGGGTCGGCCCACGCCGCTACGCGCGCGTTCGTGCTCCGCCTGACCTCGCCCCCGCGAGGGGACCGGTCGGCTCGAGCTCGGCCTTCACGGCGCGGAGTGCTCCCGGGGCGATCGGAGGCTGCGCATGAGCCCGCTGCTCGAGCCGGGGGCCCGATCGGCAGCGGCGCCCCGCGTCTCGTCCCAGGCCGTCAGCGCCGCGAGCCCCAGCGCGCCGTAGCCGAGCACGTCGACGGGCGTGTCGTTGACCACGAGTGAGACGCCCGTGGCGACGAGCATCGCCAGCACGACGGGTCGACCCCGGCCCCGCAGGCCGAGCCAGACGAGCACGCCGACGCGAGAGCGAGACACAGGGACACCGTGTGCGGCGCCGCCGTTGCGCTCTCCCAGGAGATCCTCCACCGCCGCTCGAGATCGCCGAAGAGGCCGTCCGGGCCGCCGCCGAGGGCGTTGATGACGTGGCTCGAGCCGCCGAGCAGCGCGTCGACCGCCACCGCTGCCAGCCCCACCGCGGCCACCGTCACGATCCCGACGGCAAGCCGGGTCAGGGTGAGGCGCGTGCGCTCCGAGCAGCGCGAGCAGAGCCGCGAACGACGCGGCGACGACGATCAGCCCTCCCCCGTCCGCTCCTGCCCGGCTCCAGCCGATCACGACGAGCAGCAGGAGCCCTATGAGCGCCGCCCCGGCGACGCCCGCCGCCGTCGCGGCCGCGAGCGCCGGGGCGAGCAGGAGCGTCTCGACGTGATTCGTGATCCCGTAGAACCGGCCCTGGTTGTCCGGATGCGGCCCGATCGCGGCCAGGGAGTTGAACTCGGGCCTGACGGCCAGCGTGACGAGGTAGGCCACCAGAAAGCCGACCACTGCGGGCACGAGCAACGACCTGCCGCAGCGCCAGGGCGAGCGAGCCCGCGCCCGTGAGGACGGCGAGCGCGACGCCGACCGTGGCAGGATCGTCGATCCCTGATCCTCGCAGCACGAGCGCAGCTCCAAGTGCTACGGGCGCCACCAGGACGGCGGCCCGTCCCGCGACGGCGACGCGCCCGAGGATCCCGAGCGACGCGAAGGCGAGGAGCCACCCCACGACCGCTGCGTTTGCGCCGGGGCGGGCATCGTGTGCCCTGGAGAGCCGCTCGTCGAGCCGCGCCAGCGCCTGGGCCGGATCCGCGTCGGCTCGGGAGCGAATCCGCGGCGACGTGCCGGCGGCGATCGCCTCGGCCGTGGGCGCGATGTCGGCGAGCGAGACGAGCCCGTCGATCCTCGTCGAGCCCGACGTGAGCACCCCGTCGTATCCCGACCCGACGATTGCGACGGGATAGCGCACGACGTTGCGGTGACGTCCGGGCGGCGGGAGCGCGATATAGATGGTTGTCTCGGCCGGCGAGTCGGCGAGGCGCAGTCTGACGTCGCCGTCGAGCTCGACGAGCGAGGAGACGACACGGCCGCGGACGAGAGAGGCCAGCGCCCGCTCGCGCGTCACCGTCGATCCCGTCCCCGGGACGACCAGTCCGACCGCCCCGCGCCCGACGTATGCGGCGGGATCGAACGGTGGCACGACGATGACAGCGACGGTGCGGCCTGGGGCGGTCGCGGCGGTGCCCTCGCTCGCGTGCGCGAGCAGCGCCGCGGTGACGGCGAGCGACGAGGATGACGCCCGCGCGTTGCCGTCGTGGGCCGGGGCGAAGACCGAAGCGGGCAGGGCGCACGCGCCGATCGTACTGACGGCGATCATCGACTCACCGACTCGGCGTGGGCCGGTAGACGCCATCGTCCTCGCTGATCCAGCCCGTCAGCTCGAGCTCGATCAGCGCTCGCCGCGACCTCACCCGGCGGTCGAAGCACTCTCCGCGCCAGCTCGTCCACGCCGGCGGGGAATTCGGCCAGGATGGGCGAGGAGGGCCGTCGCAAGCCCCTTGGGGCCTTCTGAGAGCGCCTGTGAGGGCGTCTCCGAGGCGCCGAGCGGAGACTCGATCCCGTACGCCTCGAGCACGTCCGCCGCGGCAGTGACCGGTGTCGCGCCGAGGCGCAAGAGTGCGTTCGATCCCGCCGAGACGGCCGAGGTGATCTCGCCCGGCACCACCATCACCTCCCGGCCGTCCTCGAGCGCGAAGTCCGCCGTGATCAGGGCACCCGATCGCTCGCGCGCCTCGACGACGACCGTGGCAGCGCAGAGCCCCGCGATGATCCTGTTGCGGGCCGGAAAGCGCCACGGCGCCGGCTCCACGCCCGGCTCGTACTCGGACACGATCAGACCCGTTTCCGCGATCCGCCGCGCAAGCTCGCCGTGCGAGGCGGGATAGTCGCGATCGATCCCGCACCCGAGCACGGCCACGGTCACACCGCCGGCATCGAGAGCCCCTCGGTGCGCCTCGGCATCGACACCACGGGCCATCCCGCTGACGACGACGAGCCCCGCTGCGGCGAGGTCGCGCCCGAAGCTGCGGGCGACCGCACGCCCGTAGGACGTGCAGGCTCTGGCGCCCACGACGGCGACAGCGGGGCGCGAGAGCAACTCCGCGTCGGCCGGGCCGCGCAGCCAGAGAGCGGCCGGGGGATCGGGAATCGCGCGCAGGAGTGGCGGGTAGGAGCCCTCGCGCCGCCGGAGCCGCCTTACGGTCATGTGCCGGGAAGCCCGGCGGACGATCGGTACGAGAGCGCCTCCGCCAGGTGCTCGGGCAGAACCGCATCGGCCTCGGCCAGCGCCGCGATCGTTCGCGCCACTCTCGCGACGCGCGCCCGTCCTCTGCCGGACAGCGGAACCCGCTCGACGGCGCGGTCGAGCAGCGCCGACGCGGCCTCGGTGCGGCGGAGGACGTCCCCGTCGCAAAGCCGGCTCCTCGCGGCGACGACCCGCAGCCGCACATGGGCCGAAGCTTCACCCGGCGGAGCGGCGAGCTCGGCGGCGCGGGGACGTGGCATCGCGACGACGAGGTCGAATCTGTCGAGAAGGGCGCGCGAGACCTTCTCGCGGTAGGCGGCGATCCGCTGCGGGCTGCAGCCGCATTCGGCAGCCGGATCTCCGCGCCCGCCACACGGGCAGAGGTTCATCGTCGCGACGAGACGGAAGCGGGCCGGAAACTGCGCATGGCCGCCGACGCGTGCGACCGACACGACGCCGTCCTCGAGCGGCTGGCGCAGTGACTCGAGCACCGGCCGGGGGAACTCCGGCAGCTCGTCCATCAGGAGGACGCCACGATGGGCAAGGCTGGCCTCGCCCGGGCGCGGCACCATACCGCCGCCGACGATCGCTGCAGCCGAGGCACCGTGATGCGGGGCACGGAAGGGGGGCGCCATGATGATCGGCCTTCCGGCGGGAAGCGTTCCCGCGACCGAGTGGATGCGCGTCACCTCGAGTGCCTCGTCGCGCGTCAGCGGTGGCAGGATCCCGGGCAGGCGCCTCCCGAGCATGGTCTTCCCCGTTCCCGGTGGGCCAGCGAGGAGGACGTTGTGCTCTCCGGCCGCGGCGACCTCGAGCGCGCGGCGGCCGCGCTCCTGCCCCCTCACCTCCGCCAGGTCGGGCAGGAACGGCTCCTCGAGCTCGTCCATCCCCGGAGGAGCGGCCGGCTGGATCTCCTCCTCCCCACGCAGGTACGCGACCACCTGAGCGAGGTGCTGCACAGGCACCGCCTCGATGCCGGTGAGCGCTGCCTCGGACGCGGAGTCGGCGGCGCAGAGCAGGCGTGTCAGCCCCGCGCGACGAGCTCCTTCGGCAACGGCAATCGTGCCTGCCACGGGCCGCACCCGCCCGTCGAGGGAGAGCTCACCGAGGCAGGCGTGCTCGAGCAGTCGTCCGGGCGGCAGCTGATTCGACCCGGCCAGGAGCGCGAGGGCGATCGGGAGATCGAATCCCGACCCCTCCTTTCGGAGCGCGGCCGGGGCGAGGTTGACCGTGATCCGGTGGCGCGCCGGCCAGGGCAGCATCGCGTTGACGATGCCGCTGTGCACCCGGTGCTTCGCCTCCTGGCACGCGCGGTCGGCGAGCCCGACGATCGAGAATGCCGGCAGGTCGGCGGAGACGAGGTGGGCCTCGACCTCGACGTGCCTCGGCTCGAGACCGACGACGGCCGAGGTGAGGGCGCGGGCGAGCACACGACCGACGCTACGCGGGGAAGTCGCACGTGATCGGGCTGCCTCTGTGCCGACTCAGCGCAGGATCGGGGAGCCGCACGGAGCCTCGATCCTCGCAACCGCCGAACCGGGCTCCTCGATCGGGCACAGCCGATGGGGCATCGCCGAAGGGCAGCCAGGCCTATCGTGCTCGCGCGGCTCCATCAAGCTCGGGCACAGTCCGGCGCGGCGCGATCGGCAACGCCCGCAAGCCACACGCCCCGCTCGAGGTGTGCGGGGCGACCGCCGCACCCCGCCTCATCGCGCGACGGCGACGAGAATCGACTCGTAGTACTCGCCGGCACGCCTTCCGGTGCGGCGGTTCACGTGGCGCTCGTGCCGATCGACGAGCCGCAGGCCGGCCCGCTCGAGTATCTCCGGATAGAGATTGCGGCGATCGTTGACGACGACGCAGATACGGCCGCCGAGCACGAGCGTGGCACGCGCCTTCGCCAGCACGTCGGAGACGCCATCGACGTAGTCCTCGATCGCCGCTCGGCCGGTTCCGAGCGCCGGGCGACCGAGCTCGAGGTCGCGCCGCTCGTCGAGCCCGAGCAGCTCGTACGCATAGCGGTGCTGCCCGTGGTAGTCGATCAGGCCGGGATAGGGCGGCGACGTGATGACCCCGTCGTACGGCCCTTCGAGATCGATCACCCTCGCATCGCCGTGCAGCATCCTCGCGATCCTGCCCTCGCGCCGCACGGCCGCGAACGTCTCGATCCGATCGAGCGTATCGAGCGTGTAGCGCAGCAGGAACCGGCGCGCAGCCTCGACGGGCTTGCACTCGCGGCGGTGCTTGAAGCACCAGTACGGCTCGAGCTGCGGTTCGCGCGGGAAGTCGAGGTCGAAGTGGGACGTTCGCCGCGCCGAGCGAGCGGAGCGGGCAAGGACGACACGGAGGACGTCGGCTGAGCCCACCTGCTCGACCAGAGACCGGAAGTGCAGGAGCTCCTCTGCGGCCGCGGGCGCGTACCACGCCCGCACGTAGGCCGAGGTGCCTCGGGGATAGCGGCCGCGCGGCTCGAACGCCTCTGCTTCCCCATGAGCCCAGAGGAGGTCGCGCCGCAGCGCCTCCAGGTTGTACGGCCTCGTCTTGACCCTGACGAGCAGCGCGTTGAAGCCCGCGATGTCGACGCCGGTGGCGTCGTACCCGGACTCGAGCGCCTGCACGAGCGTCGTTCCCGAGCCGGCGAACGGATCGATCACTCTGCCCCCCGCCGGGACGTGACGATCGAGAAGCGTCTCGACGAGCTGAGGAATGAACTTCCCGAGATAGGGATGGAGCCGGTGGACGTGCTTCGTCCGCTCGCGCTCGGGCAACGTCGTCTCCGACCAGGAGAGCTCGAGGTCGTGCTCCTGGTATAGCGCCTCCTGGGTCGCAGCCATGCTCCTGGTTTCGGCACGTGCCGCTCGACTCCTGGAACCGCGGGTACGCAGGCGGTCGGCGCGATTGCCGATCGACAGCTGCAGCGACCTGTCCCCCTTCGCCCCGGAGCTCCGTGCCGCGCGGTAAGGGAAAGCGTCGGCTTGCGAACAGACCACTCGCGGACCGAGCCGAGTCGATCGCCAAGCCGCCGGGCGGTGCGCAGGGGAACGCGCGCGGCGCGGGCCCCGACGAGCCCTGGGAGTCCAACCGGCGGCGTGCTGCCAGCCGTCCTCCAGTGCCGTGGCGATCCGGGTCGGGCGGCGCCGAACGCGGAGCTACCAGGCGTCTCCAGCGCCGTGGCGATCCGGGTCGGGCGGCGCCGAACGACCGCCCTGCGGCACCACCCCGCGGCGGAGCTACCAGCCGTCCTCCAGTGCCGTGGGGATCCGGGTCGGGCGGCGCCGAGCGACCATCCTGCGGCACACCCCGCGGCGCAACTACCAGGCGTCCTCCAGCGCCGTGGGGATCCGGGTCGGGCGGCGCCGAGCGACCGCCCTGCGGCCCGACCCCGCGGCGGAGCTACCAGGCGTCCTCCAGCGCCGTGGGAATCCTGGTCGAATGGCGCCGGTCGACCGCCGCTCCGGTCTTGTGGAACTCGTCAATCGTGAACGTGTTCCATTCGATGAGCAGTTCTAGGCCCGTCTTGGCGCCTACCTCTAGTCCTCGCCGGACCATGTCCGCCGTCGTTGCGAACACGAAGGTGTCTCCTTGTCGAGGCAGTCAAGCACCTCGTTCATGATGAGACCACGTTCTCGGCCCGACCCCGCGGCAGAGCTACCAGGCGTCCTCGAGCGCCGTGGGAATCCTGGTCAGGCGGCCCTCGTCGACCGCGGCGACTTCGAACCCGACCCGAACGTGGTCTGGCTGCGGGTTCCGCGTCAGCCAGGCCTGGGCAGCCGCGCGCACCCGCCTCCGTTTCTCACGGTCGACCGCCGCGACGGCACCACCGAAACCCGAGCCCCGGCGTTCCTTCACCTCGACGAACGTCAGCTCGCGCCCCCTGCGGACGATCAGATCGAGCTCGTGGCGGCCTGCCCGGACGTTCGTCCCGAGGATCCGGTACCCGCGGAGGCGGTAGTGCCAGAGGGCACGCCGCTCGCCGCTGTTCACGCCGCGGCGGGCTCGACAGCCGGTTCGGGCTCGGCCGCGTAGCACTTGGCCGCATACGAGAGGCGGTGCTGGTCACAAGGCCCGTGCTCGCGCACCGCGGCCGAGTGAACGGGCGTGATGTAGCCGACGTGGCGCGAGAAGCCGTACCGGGGGTAGAGCGCATCGAGGCGCCGCATGATCCGGTCGCGGGTCACCTTGGCGACGATCGAGGCTGCCGCGATCGCGGCGCTCCGCGTGTCGCCGTCGACGACCGCCCGATGCGGGGGCGCCAGCGGGCCGAGCCTGAACCCGTCGACGAGGCATACCTCCGCCCGGGGCGAGAGATCATGGAGCACCGCACGAAGACCGGCCAGGTTCGAGCGATGCAGGCCGTTCCGGTCGATGTCGCACGCGGGGATGACGCGCACCGAGACATGGGTGGCGGCGGTGAGGACGGCGCGCAGGAGCGTCTCACGGACCGAGGGCTCGACCTGCTTGGAGTCGTTGAGCAGCGCGAGCGGCCTGGTTCGGTGCCCCTGCAGGGCGGTGTAATCGAGCAGGACGCCCGCGACGACGAGCGGTCCTGCGAGCGAGCCACGGCCCGCCTCGTCGGCGCCCGCCACGAACCGGACGCCGAGACGGCGGTCGTAGCGCAGCAGCCGCTGTCCGGTCGGGGAGGCCACGGTCCGAGGATATCGCTCGAATCGGAACGCGACCGTGCCGGTGTCTCCACAGGGGCGCTCCCAACCGCGGGTGGAGCCGGGCCGGGTCGCGGCAGACCGTCGACGATCGCTCTCGGCGCCGCGCAGAGGCACGGCCGGTGGCCAGCGGCTCCGGCCCTGCCGCGAACGCGGCGGCGGGCGCGCCAAAGGGAGAAACCAGATGCCGGGTTTCCGCCCGAGCGACCGTCCCGTAGCATCGCCGAATGGAGCTCCGGCCACCCGATCCGTGCCTGCGCGATGAAAGGGTTGTCCTGCGGGAGTGGACGCTCGCGGATGTGCCGGCAGTTGCGAAAGCGTGTCGCGACCCCGAGATCGTGCGCTGGACGACCCAGATTCCCGAGGGCTACACGGAGGAGCACGCGCGAGCATGGCTCTCGTCGGTCCCCGCCGGCTGGGCGATGGGCACCGCGGACTTTGCCGTCGTGGACGCCGCGAGCGGCGCCGTTGCGGGCGCCGTCGGCCTCGTCGTGCTGGAGCCGGGGTCGGCCGCGATCGGTTACTGGATCGCCGCGGAGCATCGCCGCAACGGCCTTGCGTCGAGCGCCGTGCGACTCGTGTCCACCTGGGCCGAGGGCCAGGGCCTGCAGCGCCTTCAGCTGACGATCCTGATCGGCAACGAGCTGTCAGCCCGGGTGGCGCGGAACGCGGGCTATCGGCAGGTCGACGTCCTGCCTGCGTCGGTCGAGCAGAGAGGAGCTCTGAAGGAGGCCACGCTCTGGGCTCGGCTCACCGAGCCCCGACCCGGCGCCTGACGCCGATCCCGACGCCAGGGCGGTGGCGGAGCGCGCAACCCCCCTGCGCTCGCGGCATCACCCACCCTGGCGCGGCGCTCTCGCGCCTCGACCCGTCTTGTCTACGACTTCCGCGCGTAGTCCCCCATGCCGGTGACGTCCAGAAGGACGCACCGCTCGTCGCCGACGATCCAGGCGTCGTGACCCGGTTCCATGTAGAACGCGTCTCCCGGGCCGTACTCGAGCTCTTCGCCGCTGTCCATCCGGACTGCCATCCGCCCCTCGAGCACGTAGCCCGTGTGCGCGGCCTCGCAGGAGTCCGTGCCCACAAGCGGCTTCACGTGCTCCGACCAGCGCCAGCCCGGCTCGAAGGTCCCGCGGCCGATCTGGAGTTGGCCGATTCCGACGAGGTCCAGCTTGCCCATCCCGTCGTTGAACGCCCGGGTCTCATCCGGCGCTTCGAACCGTGTCTTCACGAGACCAGCCATTTGGTCCTCCTCTGTCGGTTTCTCGGCCCCCGCGACCCCGATCCCGACCAACCACCGCAACGGCTGGCAGGCGGGCCGCAAGAAGAAGCCTCTTCAACCTATCGCGGCCATATCTGCCGTCCGGTCGGCGTCGTGTGAGGATCCGCTCATAGATTTGCCCTCTCTCGCGCCGCGCCGGTGGGATCCCACCGGCTACCCCGGGTCGCGCAGAACCGCACCACGGCCGAAGGTCGTCTTCGTCGCTCGAGAACCGGCGGCGTCCGGGATCGCCACCGACGAAGTGACCCTCGGCCGGACGCGCCGCGACATCGGTCGAAGCACGCCTCGGAGCTGCGCGCTCGTCGGAGCGACGTAGGCTGAAGCGATGGCGAGATACGTGGCACTGCTTCGCGGCGTCAGCCCGATGAACGCAAAGATGCACGAGCTCGAGGCGGCCTTTCGGGCGGCGGGCTTCACCGACGTCCGGACGGTGTTGTCGAGCGGCAATGTCGTCTTCTCCAGTCGTCAGGCCTCGGAGGCGGCGCTCGCGCGGAAGGCGGAAGCGGGGCTGAAGTCACTGCTCGACAAGGGGTTTCCGGCGATCATCCGCCCCATCAGCGCGATCGAGGCGCTCCTCGCGACCGACCCGTACTGCACGGAGAAGCTCCCGGCCGGCGCCAAGCGAGTCGTGACGTTCCTCCGCGACGAGCCGGTTCCAGCCCCGGAACTGCCGGTGGAACGCGACGGCGCCCGGATCGTCGGCCTGCACGGTCGTGAGGCGTTCACCTACTACGTCCCGCTGCGCGGAAACCCGGTCTTCATGACGTTGCTCGAGAAGACATTCGGCAAAGACGTGACGACCCGCACCTGGGAGACGCTCGGCAAGATCGTCCGCGCCTCGAGCACGGTGGCGTGAGCGCCTCGAGGACCGCAGCAGCGTCCCGGGTGACAGCCGCCGGACTCGACGAAGTCCGAAGGCTCAAACCCAAGGGCACGGGCGCCTCGCGTCGGCGGTCACGGCCCTACTGCGGCAGGATGCAGTCGGTCTCTGGCCGGTCTACGACCACGGCCCAACCCGCGTTCTGCAGCGTTGCCTCGAAGAGATCGCAAGCGCCCGCCGTGCGCCTCGCGGCGCAGAAGAAGACGGTCGCCTCCTTCTGGACGAACCAGGGTCGCGGGTTGTGCGTGCAGCGCACCTGGCCCGTGTAGCCGGAGAGTGTCGCGATGTGACCCTCGACCGCCCGACGAGCGTCCGTCTGGCGCGCGTCCTCGTTGGAGCAACCCGTGACGAGGAGCACGGCTGCGACGAGCAGGACTCCGGCACTGCCGCGTGCGGGTCTGGAGGTCATCGACATGCTCCTCGGGGAGCGAGAATCCCGGCCCCTACTGCTGGCGCAGCTCGCGGATGCGCGCCTTCTTGCCGACGCGGCCGCGGAGGTAATAGAGCTTGGCGCGATTGACGTCACCGATCATCGCGACCTCGAGCTTCTCGATCTTGGGCGAATGGAGCGGGAACGTCCGCTCGACGCCGACACCGAACGACTGCTTCCGCACCGTGAACGTCTCCCGGACGCCCGAGCCCTGGCGCTTGATCACGACGCCCTCGAAGACCTGGACGCGCTGGCGGCTCCCCTCGATCACCTTGAAATGAACGCGCACGGTGTCGCCGGCCTTGAAGACCGGGACGTCGCGCAACTGCGCCTGCTCGATGCTCTGGATGATCGTGCTCATGGGTGAAAGCGGCCGCAAGCGACCGGCGACGGAGTGTAGCGGACGCGACGCGCGCGTCACCGGGGCAGGTGGCCTCGGCGCGGACGCACCCCGCGCCGCCGCCGCTGCCGCGCGAAGACGATCGAATCTCGAGCACCCGCCACGCGCCGACGACCACGTGCGGCGCAGGCGACACCGGCGCGCGCCAGCAGGAGGTCCATTTCGGCTCCGCGCAGGATCCGCGTGAACGCAGACGCCTCCTAGTGCAGCGAGACCCGGTTCGGCGGCCAGTACGTCGCAAAGACCTTGCCGATCAGGTTCTCTCGCGGCACGGTGCCCCACATCCGGGAGTCGCACGACTGAGAGCGGTTGTCACCCATCATGAAGTACGATGTCGGGCTTCACTCGAAGGGGACCGAAGCTCTCGGTCGCCTCCCGACGTGGCTTCTGGATGTACGGCTCGTCGAGTGGCTTGCCGTTGATGTAGACGTAACCGTCCCCCTGCTGCAACCTGACCTCGACGACGTCGCCGGGCAAGCCGACCACTCGCTTCACGAAGGTGCCCCCTGCACCGCATTTGACCTCGGCCGCAGCGGGAGTCGTGAAGACGATGATCTCGCCCCGGCGCGGGTCGCGCAGGCGATAGAGGAAGCGGTTAGCGAGGACGCGGTCCGAGAAGCGGGCTTCGCAGCCGGCGGCCGGCGCGGCGCAATGCAGCGTCGCCTCCATCGACGACGACGGGATCCGATACGGGTTGACGACGAACGCCTTCACGAGCAGGACGATCGCAACGGCCCCGATGATCGTGACGGCCCAGTCGATCGTGATGCGGAGGGGATTGGGCAGCCGTCGCGTCAACCGGTCGACCGGGTTGCGGGAATGCCTCACCGGACGGTCGCGGGGGGCGCGCTCGAGCTCGGGCAACGGCGGAGGCGGCTGCAGACCGTCGTAACCCGGAGCGGAAGGCGGCGCGGGCCTCCCGAGCGCGTCCGGATCATCCCCGACGGTCAAGGTCGGCGGCGGCTCCCAGCCGGACGGAGCCGGCAACTCGGGCGCGTCGGCGCTCCCGTCGGCCCCAGCCGAGACACGCGACGGCGGAGACCACCCGGTCGCGACAGGGGACGAGGATGCGTCGGGGAACGGGGCGGGTGGCGCGGGCGTCGCCTCCGGCGGCGCCGGATGCTCTGACGACGATTGCCCGTCCTCCGTCTCGTCGGGATCCTTCCCGAACTCGCTCACACGCCGCTCCGCGACCGGCTCTGCGCGCTCCGCCATTCGTCGATCAGGGCGTGGTTCCCGGAGAGGAGAACGTCCGGTACGTCCCAGCCCCGGAAGTCGGACGGCCGCGTGAAATGCGGGTACTCGAGGCCACCCTCGAGCGCGGCGCTGAAGCTCTCGTTCTCACCCGAGCCCTCGGCGAGGGCGCCGGGAAGCCGGCGGGCGATCGCGTCGACGAGCACCATGGCGGCGAGCTCGCCGCCCGAGAGCACGTACGGACCGATCGAGATGGCGTCGGTGCAGAGGTGGTCGACGATGCGCGCATCGAAGCCCTCGAAGCGCGAGGACAGCACCGCGAGTCGCCGGTTCGGCAGCGAGCTCCTCGACGAGCGCCTGGTCGAGCTGGCGCCCCGTGGGCGTGAGCGCGATCACACGAGCGGGCGGCGTGGCGCCGTAGGCAGCCTCGAGCGCCGCAGCGACGACGTCGACGCGCAGCACCATTCCCGCGCCACCGCCGTAGGGCGTGTCGTCGACCTGCCCCGAACGCAGCGGGGTCGTGTCGCGGTAGTTGAAGAGCCGCAACTCCAGCTCGGTCCCGAGCACGGTGGCGAGGGGCTTCTGCTCGGTCAGCCAGCCGAAAGCGTGTGGAATCTGGGTGAAGACGTCGAGACGCATCGAGGCAGGGTATCGGTCAGGCGATGAAGCCAGGGTGAAGGAGCACCACGCCCTCCGCCGGGTCGATCGAGTGGATCGCATCCTCGATCATCGGCACGAGCGTTCCATCCTCGAGCTCGAGGTTGTCGTTCGCCGGGCCGGGCAGCACGTCGCGCACGAGTACCGAGCGGAGCGCCGCCCACTTCCTCGACGCGAAGGCCGATCAGCTCGAAGGTGTAGAACTCGCCGTCGGCAAGCTCCGGCAGATCGGCCCGACGCACCGTCAGCGACGCCCCGCGCTCGGACGGGCGGTCGAGCTTGATCGCGTGACGTCCTTTTCCGACGCGACGCGAGAGCGTGATCCTGGCAGGCACGCCGTCGACGTGGAGCACGGCGCCGACCGCATACCGGCTCTCGTCGTCGCTTCCCCGTTCGACGACGAAGGCGCCGTCGAGGCCGTGCGGGCGACCGACCCGGCCGACCTGGACGAGCTCGTCGCCGGCGGTCAGTCTGCGATCTCCAGCACGACGCGCCGGTCGTCGCGGGCCCCGCTCGCCCGTACGAGCGTGCGCAGCGCCCTCGCGATCCGCCCCTGACGCCCGATCACCTTGCCGACGTCGTCCGGGGCGACATGCAGGCGCAGGACGGTGGCGTCGTCCCGCTCTACCGTCTCCACGCTGACCGCGCCAGGATCGTCGACGAGCTGGCGGGCGATCCAGGCAAGAAGGTCGGCCATCGCGCTAGACGGTGATGCCGGCAGCCTTGATCAGCTTCGCGACCGGGTCGCTCGGCTGGGCCCCCTTGGAAATCCAGTCCTTCACCTTCGCCTCGTCGAGCTCGATCGTCGAGGGGTCGGTCTGGGGGTTGTAGCGCCCCACGATCTCGATGAAGCGACCGTCGCGCGGTGAGCGCGAGTCGGCCACCACGACACGGTAGATCGGGTTCTTCTTCGACCCGATGCGTGTCAGTCTCATGCGAACAGCCATTCGTCTCCTTCGTGCGTTTCCGTGTGAACTGGGATTGTGCCGATCATCGACGCGGCTTGCCGCCGGTCAGCTCCGGCGGCAGCCCCGGCAGCTTGCCCTTGCCGAACTGCTTCATCATCTTCTGCATCTGCTTGCGGGCCGCGAGCAGGCGATTGACGTCGTCGATCGACGTGCCGCTGCCCGCGGCGATCCGGCGGCGGCGCGGGCCGTTGATCAGGTGGGGAATCCGCCGCTCCGTCGGTGTCATCGAGAGCACGATCGCCTCGACGCGCGCCATCTGCTTCTCGTCGATGTCGAGGCCGTCGAGTTGCTGGCCGACGCCGGGGAGGAGCTTGAGCACGCCCTTGACGGGGCCCATCCGCCGCAGCATCCGGTAGCTCTGGAGGAAGTCGTCGAAGCTGAACTCGCCTGCTCGCATGCGGCGCTCCATCTCCGCCTGCTCGTCCTCCTCGACTGCCGCCTCGGCCTTCTCGATCAGCGTCAGCACGTCTCCCATGCCGAGGATTCGCGACGCCATCCGGTCGGGGTGGAACACCTCGAGCTGGTCGAGCTTCTCGCCGACCGAGGCGAACTTGATCGGCTTGCCCGTGATCGCCTTGACCGAGAGGGCGGCGCCGCCGCGCGCGTCTCCGTCGAGCTTCGTCAGCACGACTCCGTCGAACGCGATGCGCTGCTGGAACGCCTCGGCCACGTTGACGGCCTCCTGGCCGGTCATCGCGTCGAGCACGAGCAGGATGTTGAGCGGCTTGACGGCGTCGCGGACGCGCGCCAACTCGTCCATCAGGGCGTCGTCGATGTTGAGACGGCCGGCGGTGTCGACGATGACCACGTCGAGCCCCTCGTCCTTCGCCCGTTCCACCCCCTGTGTGGCGGCGGCGACGGGGTCCTGGGTCTCGGTGCGGTAGACGGGGATCGAGATCTGCTTACCGAGCTGCTCGAGCTGGTCGATCGCCGCCGGCCGCTGGAGGTCGGCGGCAACGAGCCCCGGCTGCCGGCCCTGTCGCCGCAGGTGCAGCGCAAGCTTCGCCGAGGTCGTCGTCTTGCCGGATCCCTGCAGCCCCGTCATCAGGATCACCGTCGGCGGGCGCCCGAACGCGAGCTGCGAGTCGCCTGCGCCCATCAGCTCGGTGAGGCGGTCGTGGACGAGCTTGACGACCTGCTGACCGGCGTTGAGTCCCTTGAGGATGTCGTCGCCGAGCGCGTCCGCCTTGACGCCTGCGACGAAGTCCCGCACCACCTGGAAGTTGACGTCGGCCTCGAGCAGGGCGAGACGGATCTCTCGCATGGCCTTGTTGACCGCTTCCTCGTCGAGCCGCTTGGCGCGGCCGAGGTCGCCCAGGGTCGCCTGGAGCCGATCTGAGAGTGCGTCGAACACGGCCCCGAAGTGTACGGACGCGGCCCGTCAGGGCCGTTGCGCTGCTACGAGGCGAGCGTGCGCTGCACGACCTCGCCCGGAAGCGAGGTGACACCGATGCGCTCGATCATCTCCATCTGGGGCGTGAACAGGTTGTGCATGTCCTCGAGCCGGTACGACAGCGGCTCCCGCACGCCGTGGCTCGCGAGCGCCGAGCGCAGGGTGCGCTCGACGAAGCTCTCCGCCGCCTCCGGCGTCTGCCAGATCTCGTAGATGTTCACGGCTCCGACCGCCTCGGAGACAGAGTGGAGGATCAGACCCGCAGGGGGGTTCGCATCGAGCCCGAGCTCGGCGACCATGGCGTCGTACCGCGCGGTGTTCATCTCAGGGACCCGCATGAAGAGAATGACTGCCACGCCGCACCTCGCTCCTGAGGGCAAAAGGAAACCGTCCCCCTCAAGGTTACGTGTTTGTCAGCGCTTTGACCAGCCAGCAGGCGGCGGGCGCTAGCCGGAGACGAGCGCCCGGGCGAACTCGCGCGGGTCGAACGGGCGCAGGTCGTCGAGCCCCTCGCCGACGCCGACGAGCTTGACCGGCAGGCCGAGCTCGTACGCGATCGCGACCGCGACGCCGCCTCTGGCGGAGCCGTCGAGCTTGGTCAGGGCGACGCCCGTCACACCCGCGGACTCGCCGAACAGGCGAGCCTGCTGGAGACCGTTCTGGCCCGTCGTCGCATCGATCACGAGCAGCGTCTCGTGTGGCGCGCCCTCGATCCTGCCCTCGATCACCCGCCTCACCTTGGCGAGCTCGCCCATCAGGTTCGCCTGCGTGTGGAGTCGGCCCGCCGTATCGATGATCACGACGTCCCGGCCGCGGGCGCGACCGGCCTCGACGGCGTCGAAGGCGACCGCGGCGGGATCGCCGCCCGCAGGCGCCCCGACGAAGTCCGCCCCGGCGCGCTCGGCCCAGATCTCGAGCTGCTCCTCGGCGGCGGCGCGGAACGTGTCTCCGGCGCCGACGAGCACGCTGCGCCCGTGCTCCCGCAGCTTCTGCGCGAGCTTGCCCACCGTCGTCGTCTTGCCCGTGCCGTTGACGCCGACGACGAGGATCACGGTGGGTTGGGCTCCGAGGGCGAAGGTCGGCGCGTCGCCGAACAGCAGCTCGATCTCCTCCGCGAGCGCCTCACCCAGGTCGTCGAGCTCACCCCGCGCCTCGAGGCGCCTCACGATCTCGGCCGTGGCACGAACGCCGACATCGCCGTGGATGAGCGCCTCCTCCAGCCGCTCCCACGCCTCCTCGTCTCCCGCATCGAACGTGCCGGCCGCGATCTCCGCCGTCAGCGCCCGACGGCTCTTCGCGAGCGAGTCCCGGAGCCGACCGAAGAACCCGCTCCGCTCCGGCTCGTCGGCAGCGGTCGGCTCGTCACCGAACAGCTCTGACCAGGTGCGCGACACGGTGCAACGCTACCCGCGCCTGCACCCCGCCGCGTCAGGCAGAGACCGCGGCCGCGGTGTGCTGCGGCAGCCGCCGGGAGATGACCTGCGAGACGCCGTCGCCGCCCATCGTGACGCCGTAGAGGATGTCGGCAGCCTCCATCGTCCGCTTCTGGTGCGTGATCACGATGAACTGGGCCCGGTCGGAGTAGCGACGCAGCAACTCCACGAAGCGCGTCACGTTGGTGTCGTCGAGTGCTGCCTCCACCTCGTCGAGGAGGTAGAACGGGCACGGCTTCGCGAGGAACAGCGCGAACAGGAAGGAGATCGCCCCGAGTGCCTTCTCACCGCCGGAGAGCAGCGTCAGCCGCGTGATCTTCTTGCCGGCCGGACGCAACTCGACCTCCACCCCCGGCTCCATGTCACCGTCGCTCTCCTCGTCGGGCTCGACGAGGCGGAGCCGGCCGTCCCCGCCCGGGAAGAGCGTGGCGGACACCTCCTCGAAGTTGCGGCAGACCTGCTCGAACGTCTCCGTGAAGCGCCGCTGCACCGTCTCGGCGAGCTCGTCGCGGAGCTTCGCGATCTCGGCCAGCGACTTCTCGAGATCCTCGCGCTGGACGACGAGCTCCTCGAGTCGTGACTTCTCCTCCTCGTACTCCTCCTTCGCGAGCGGATTGACCTTGCCGAGGGTCTCCCGCCGGGCCTCGAGCCGCTCGGTGCGGACGGCGAGCTCGGCGCGATCGTCGCCCTCGGCGGGCTCGTCCGCACCGGCCTCCCCCAGCCGCCGCTGCGCCTCCTCGGCCTCGGCGTCGAGCCGGGCGAGATCGACCTGGATCCGAGTGGCGCGCTCGGCCGTCTCGTCGGCGTTCTGGCGCATCTCGACCTCGGCCGCCCCCAGGCGCCGCAGCTCCTCGCCGAGGTGGGCCGAACGCTCCGCCCCTGCATCGACGCGAGCACGGACGGGAGCCTCGAACCGGCCGGCGAGGGCGGCGGCCCGCTCCAGCCCGGCGCCGAGGCCGACGACGGCGTCGAGCAGACGGGCCAGCATGTCGGGATCGAGAGCCGAGCGCCTCGGGGCGCGCTCGAGCAGTGCCGCATCGGCAGCGTGGGCTCGATCGGCTGCAGCTCTGGCCTCGGCGGCGGCGTTCTCCGCGAGGGCGAGCAGCGACGCAGCCTCCGCGACAAGCGCCTCCCGGGAGCCCGATTCCTGCGAAGGCAGCTCGGCGAGCGTGCCGCCCAGCCGTGCCACGACGACCTCGGCTGCCTGCGCGCGTGCAACGGAGTCGGCGGTCTCACGGGCCGCGGCAGCCTCGAGCCCTGACAGACGCCTCAGCTCCGCCCCGAGCTCGCCGGCCCGCTCGGCGCCGATCGTGAGTCGGGCGGCGAGCGGTTCCTCGAGCCGGGTGGCGGCGTCGCGCGCCCTGCCGAGAGCCTGCTCCAGGCCGGTGGCCAGCTCGGTGAGGCGACCGAGGAGGACGGGATCGAGATTCCGCTCGCGCAGGTGGGCTACCGAGGCGAAGGCGGCCTCGGCCTCTGCTGCCGCAGCAGCCGCCTCCGTCGCTGCGTGCTCGGCGGTGGCGGCTCGCCCGGCGAGCTCCTCGGCCTCGTCGGCGAGGTCACGCCGACGAGCATCCATCTCGAGGAGCACCGCCTCCGCCGTCTCACCGGCAAACCAGAGCTCGCCCCGCTCGGCGTCATAGCCGTGGCCCTCGCTCGTGATCACCGTGCCGTGCGTCGCCTCGAGCAGGCGCTCCGTCGGCACGAGCCAGGTGCCGTCGAGCAGGCGCAGGGCAGCGGGCTCCCCGGCGGCGAGCTCACGGAGCGGTCGGGCGCCCTCGACGGGCGGCGCCGCGGCGGGACGGGACTCGCGGTCGATCACGATCGTGACGCTGCCGAGGCCGTCGCGCCGCGTGCGCTCGAGCAGGTCGAGCCCGCGCTTCGGGTCGGACGCCAGGACGGCCGCAGCGCGCCACGTCAGCGCTGCCGCGATCGCACGCTCCGCGCCGGGCTGCGCCTCGAGCGCCGAAAGGGCCAGCGTCTCGCCCGTCGCGGCGAGGGCGCTCGCAGCCGGCGGGATTCCCTCGCGCTCCGCGACGGCGCGCTCGAGCGCCTGCAGACGCTCGCGGGCGGAGCGAGCGCGCTCGGCGACGTCGTCCCGCTCCGTCGCAGCGGCGCGGGCCGCCTGGGCCGCCTCGTTGGCGCGGGCCTCGAGCTCCGCAGGAGAGAGCCCGCCACGCCGCGCCATGGCACGGGCCTCGTCGAGTTCCTCCGCCAGGCTCTGAACCAGCAGACCGGCCGACTCACGGCGCAGCCCGAGCCGCTCGCGGGCGGCGCCGAGCGCGACGAGACGCCGGTTCGCTCCATCCTGCCCGCCGGTGGCGTCCGCGAGTGCGGCCTCGACGCCACCGCGTTCGGCCCGGAGCTCGGAGAGCCGTAGCTTCCGCATCTGCGGCGAGCCTGCGCTCATAGGCCGCGACGTGGGAATGGGCCCGACGCGCGCGTTCTGCCGCCTGACCGTGCGACTCGGCCGCGTCCCGGGCAGCCGCTGCCGCGGCTCGTCCTGCATCCTCCAGCGCGCGCAGGGCCTCGTCGCTCCGGTCTGCCGCTGCCCGTTCGGCTTCGGCCTGCTCGTCGCGCAGCCGCCCCTCCAGCCCGGCGGCGGACTCGCGCCGCAGTCCGAGCCGCTCGCTCGCGCCCTGGAGCCGATAGAGGGCGCCGAGAGCCGCCTCCCGGCGCCCGGCGGCGTCCGAGAGCTCCTCCTCCGCCTGGCGGCGTTCCTCGAGCAGCGCCGTCAGCTTCTCCTGCGCCGCGCGCTTCGCAATCGCGACGGCGTCACGACGCGCTTCGGCGTCGGCGCGCCGAGTGGCCACGTCCTCGAGGTCGAGCTGCGCGATCCGGGCCCGCAGCCCCGCAATCTCGACCGCGAGCTTCTCGGCCCGCTCGGCGGCGGTGGCCTGGAGGGCAAGCGGCCGGAGGCGCTTGCGCACCTCTTCCTCCACGTCCTTGGCGCGCTCGACCTGCGTCGCGACGCGGGCGAGCTTCAGCTCGGCCCGGTGCTTGCGCCGCTTGAACTTGCCGAGGCCTGCGGCCTCCTCGACGAGATGGCGCCTGTCCTCCGGCTTCGAAGCGAGGACCGCGTCGACCTTTCCCTGAGAGACGATCGAGTGCATCGAGCCGCCGAGGCCGACGTCGGCGAGCAGCTCGACGAGGTCGGTGCGGCGGACGGCTGCCTTGTTGACGAGGTACTGCCCCTCGCCACCGCGCACCAGGCGCCTCGTGATCGCGATCTCGCTGTAGTCCACCTCCTCGCCGAAGCCGCCGTCCTCGTTGTCGAAGACGAGCTCGACCTCGCAGTGGTCGGCGGCGGGACGGGTAGACGAGCCGCCGAAGAGGACGTCGTCGGGCTTCTCGGCCCGGAGCTCCGACGGAGTCAGCGACCCGGCCGCCCACACGATCGCGTCGGCCACGTTCGACTTCCCCGAGCCGTTCGGGCCGACGACGACGGCAACCCCCGGCTCGAGCGTCAGCTCGATCGGGTCGACGAACGACTTGAAGCCGCGGATCTTGATGGTCCGGAGGTGCACGTCCGGCCAACGCTAGCGACGCGCGCGGACAGAGCCTTCCCGGTGGCCGGACGGCGGGCCGGAGCGACCGGCACGCGCCACGCCGGCGGCCGTCCCAGGCTCCCGGGACGGCGCTCCCGGCAGCTCTTTCGGCACGGTCGGGTTCGAGAAGGCCTGGACGGACGATCCTGAGGCGCGCCGGAAGCGAATACAGTGACGCCATGATCTCCTCTCCCTGGATCCTGATCCTGATCGGCGCCGCCGCCGCCTCGACGACGATGGTGTGCACCTGGCTCGTCGCGGTGAGGATCAAGAACGCGAGCTACGTCGATGTCGCCTGGGCACTCGGGATCGCAGGCACCGCCATCCTCTACGCGCTGCTCGCCGACGGCTCGACGCTGCACCGCGTCGTCGTCGCCGGGCTCGGCACGGTCTGGGGTGTGCGGCTCGGCACGCACCTGCTCGGCCGCCTCGCCGGCAAGGAGGAGGACGGCCGCTACCAGGACCTGCGAGAGCGCTGGGCGCCGAACGCCAACCGCGCCTTCTTCGTCTTCTACCAGGCCCAGGCCGGGTTCGTCGTGATCTTCTCGATCCCGTTCGCGTTCGTGGCAGCCGATGCCGGTGAGCTGACCTGGCTCGCCTGGGTGGGTGCCGCGCTGGCGCTCCTCTCCGTGGCCGGCGAGGTGACGGCGGACACGCAGCTCGCGGTCTGGAAGGGCGATCCGGCGAACAAGGGCAAGACGGCCCGGAACGGCCTCTGGGGCTGGTCGCGGCATCCGAACTACTTCTTCGAGTGGCTGCACTGGGTGGCATGGGCGATCCTGGCGCTCTCGTCGCCGACGGGCTGGGTCGCGATCGGCGTGCCGGTGTTCCTCTTCGTGTTGCTGTTCAAGGTGACGGGGATCCCGGAGACCGAGGCCCAGGCGCTCCGCAGCCGTGGCGAGGACTACCGGCGCTACCAGGAAGAGGTGTCCGTGTTCGTGCCGCTGCCGCCGAAGAAGCCCGAGCGCGCCGGCGCGTGATCGCAGACCGCGTCGTCGCGCGGGGCCTTCTCCCCGACCCGCTGCTGCGCGCCGCCATCGCCGCGAGTTGCCGGCTGCGCCTCCTGCGCGAGCGCCGTCGGGGCCTGGAGTCGTTCGAGCAGATGGTGGCCGAGATGTCCGCGGGCCCGATCGCGATCGAGACCACTGCCGCGAACGACCAGCACTACGAGCTACCGGCGGAGTTCTTCGGCCTCGCCCTCGGGCCGAGACGCAAGTACTCGGGCTGCTTCTGGCCCGAGGGTGTCGAAACCCTCGCCGAGGCGGAGGAGGCGATGCTCGCGCTCACCTGCACGCGGGCGGGGATCGAGGACGGGATGGACGTGCTCGACCTCGGCTGCGGCTGGGGCTCCCTGTCGGGCTGGGTCGCGGAGCACTATCCCCGCTGCCGGATCCTCGCCGTCTCCAACTCGGCCCCGCAGAAGGACTACATCGACCGGCTCGGGCATGCAAACGTCGAAGTGGTCACGGCCGACATCAACGCGTTCACGACCGAGCGCCGCTTCGACCGCGTGGTCTCGGTGGAGATGTTCGAGCACATGCGGAACTGGCAGGCGCTGCTCCGGGTCGTCCGCGGCCTGATCCGCGACGACGGCAGGCTGTTCGTGCACGTGTTCTCGCACGTGCGGCACCCCTACGCGTTCGACCGCTCCTGGATGGGCCGGCGCTTCTTCACCGGCGGGGTGATGCCGTCGGACGACCTCCTGCTCCGCTTCGTCGACGACCTGGTCGTGCGCGAGCACTGGCGGGTCGGCGGCGAGCATTACGGCAAGACCGCGGAGGCGTGGCTCGAGAACCTCGACCGCAACCGCGACTCGGCCATCGGCGTGCTCGGCTCCGAAGCTGCGCTGAACGAGTGGCGGGCCTTCTTCCTCGCGTGTGCCGAGCTCTTCGCTTTCGCCCGTGGCCGCGAGTGGATCGTCAGCCACTACCTGCTCGAGCCGCGCTAGCGACGCGGCAGCCGAACGTCGCGCGCTAGGCCCTGGGACTGACGAGGCCCATCGCCTCGAGCGCCTCGCGGGCGGCCTCCTGCTCGGCGGCCTTCTTCGTCGAGCCCTTGCCGATTCCGACCTGCGCCCCGCCGACCAGGACCTCGCAGACGAAGCGGCGATCGTGAGGAGGGCCGCCGACCTCGATCACCTCGTAGCGCACCTGGTTGCCGGATCGCGCGAGCGCCTCCTGCAGCTCCGTCTTGTTGTCGACATGACCGGTGCGCGCGAACTCGATCCGCGTGTCGAACGCCTCGACGACGGCCCGCTCGACCTGCTCGAAGCCGTGCTCGAGGTACACCGCCGCGATCGCCGCCTCGAGCAGTGCGGCGAGGACGTTCCGGCTCGCCGAAATGCGCTCGAGCTCCGGATCGGGCACGTCCTGCGCCTGCTCGAGCAGGAAGCGGACGAGACCGAGCTCCTTGGCGACGGCGGCGCAGCTCTGGCGCGAGACGACGTGCGCCCTGATCTTCGCGAGCCGCCCCTCGGAGGCATCCGGAAAGCGGTCGTAGAGAGCTCTAGCGATCGCGAGCTCGAGCACGGAGTCGCCGAGGAACTCGAGCCGCTCGTAGGACGAGGCGCGGTCCGAGGCCCACGATGTGTGAGTGAAGACGTGATCGCGCCGCTCCGGGGGAAGGGTCTCGATGAGGCGCGCGAGCGCGCTCCCCTCCCCCGGGCGGACGCGGCTACTGGTGTCCGACGACGTAGTCGACAGCCTGGCCGACGGTCGTGATCTTCTGCGCATCCTCATCCGAGATCTTGATGCCGAACTGATCTTCGAGCTCCATGATCAGCTCGACCAGATCGAGGGAGTCCGCATCGAGGTCCTCCTGGAACGAGGCCTCCTCGGCGAGCTCGCTGTCGTCGACCCCGAGCTGCTCGCTGAGGACGGACTTGACGCGCTCGGCTACTTCTTCACGGGATAGTGCCACTGGTCTTCAACCTCTCGTTGGGCCGGACGGGTTCGTTGAGCGCGACGACTCTACCACGCGCTCCGGAAGCGCTTCCCGCAAGCGGCCGACGAGATCGTGCTCGATCCCGCGCGCCGCGAGCTTGATCGCGTTCGCGATCGCGACCCGTGAGCTGGCCCCATGGGCGATCACGACGATCCCGTGCAACCCCAGCAGGTAGCCACCACCGGTCGTCTCGGGATCGAGTCGCTCCCTCAGAGCCCGCGCCGCCGGGCGGATCAGCAGGCCGCCGAGCTTGCCCCTCGTGGTCGCCCCGAGCTCCGAGCGGAGCGCCACCAGCACGCTCCTGATCGTGCCCTCGAGCGTCTTCAGGGCGACGTTCCCGGTGAAGCCGTCGCAGACGATCACGTCGACGCCGCCTTCGAGCAGGCTGCGTCCTTCGACGTTCCCCTCGAACCGCAGCGAGCTCGCCTCGAGCAACGCATGTGCCTCGAGGGTCAGCTGGTTGCCCTTCTCGGGCTCCTCGCCGATCGAGAGCAGGCGGACCCGCGGACGCGTGAGGCCGAGCACTTCCTCGGCGAAGATCGAGCCCATGTGACCGAACTGGAGCAGGTGCTCGGGCCGCGCCTCGGCATTGGCGCCGGCGTCGATCAGGACGGATGGGCCGCGCTTCGTCGGGATCACGATCGCGATGCCGGGACGGAAGACCCCGGGCAGGCGCCGCACATGGACGAGGCTCGCGGCGAGCGTGGCGCCCGTGTTCCCGGCCGAGACGACAGCGTCGGCTTCGCCGTCGCCCACGGCCCGCACGGCGCGGACGAGCGACGAGTCGGGCTTGGCCCGGACAGCCTCGCCCGGCTTCTCCTCCATCTCGACGACCTCGCTCGTGACGACGTGGTCGAGGCCATGCGTTTCGAGCTCGGCGGGGCCGTAGACGATCGGACGGATCGAGGCCGACGAAGCGGCGAGGGCACCCTGCACGATCTCCTCCGGGGGATGGTCGCCCCCGAGGGCGTCCACGGCGACCCGCAGGCTCACGATGCCCTAGGGGGCGGGCGTTCCGAGCGGCTGGATGTCGCGGCCCCGATACGTCTTGCAGGTGGGGCAGGCGTGGTGGGCACGCGTGGGCGAACCGCAGTTCGGGCACACGTTGACGCTCGGGATACTGATCCCGTGCTGGGCGCGGCGCTTGTCGCGGCGGGCCTTGGAGGTCTTTCGCTTGGGGACAGCCATGAGCGGCCGCAGAGTGTACCGGAAGCGCCGGGTCGGGAGCCGCACGGCTACTCGAGCACGAGCTCGCGGGTCGGCTCGATCGCGTCCAGGAAGCTGCGGTCGTGCGTGACGACGACGAGGGTGCCGTCGTAGCCGTGCAGCGCCATCTCGAGCTGCTCGATCGCCTCGAGATCGAGATGGTTCGTCGGCTCGTCGAGCAGGAGGAGATTCGCGCCCTGGGCCTGCAGCTCGGCGAGGTGCACGCGGGTCCGCTCGCCCGGCGAGAGCGTCGACCAGGGGCGACCGACATGGTCGGCTCCGAGGCCGAACTTCGCGAGCATCGTTCGCGCGTCGACCGGCGCGAGCCCCGTCGTCGAGACGAACGCGTCGAGGAGCACCGACTCCTCGCGTCCGACCCGCTGCTGGTCGATCGCGCCGATCACGGTGCCGCGACCGATCTCCCTCCTCCCCCGCTCCGGCTCCAGATCGCCCCGCGAGCACCGCGAGCAGGGTCGACTTGCCGGTCCCGTTTCGGCCCGTCACGGCGAGCCGTTCCCCCGGCGCCAGGTCGAGGTCGACCGGGCCGAGCGTGAAGTCCCCGCGCGTGACGACGACACCTGACAGGCGGGCGACGACCTTCGACGTGCTGGGAGCCGGCTCTCAGCGCCAGCTGCAGCTCCCACGGCTCGAAGGGCTTCTCCGGTGCCTCGTTCCGCTCGAGGAGCCGTTCGGCCTGCCGCACCTTCGACATCAGGGCATGGGTGCCGCGGCGATCCGCCATGGCTCCACCCGCCCTCGCCTGACCGCGCCGCTCGGCGAGCAACGCCGACAGCTCGCGACGGCGCTGTTGCGCGTCCGCGAAGCGCGCGTACGCGCCACGGCGGGCCGCATCGCGCGCTGCCGCGTACGCGGTCCAGCCTCCGGCCCACTCGCGCAGGCGTTTCCGACCGACCTCGATCTCCGCGATCCGCGTCACGGTGCGGTCGAGGAAGGCGCGGTCGTGGGAGACGACGACGAGCGCGGACGCCGGGCCCGCCAGGAACCGCTCGAGCCGCTCCAGTCCGTCGTAGTCGAGGTCGTTCGTCGGCTCGTCGAGGAGGAGGAGATCGAACCGCGAGAGCAGGATCGCGGCGAGCGCGAGCCGCGCCACCTCGCCGCCGGAGAGTCGCTGCACGGGGCGGTCGAGCTCGACCGGCAGCCCCAGGTCGGCGAGCACCGAGGCCGATCTGGCCTCGAGATCGCCGCCGCCGAGTACGAGGAAGCGCTCGAGGGCAGCGGCGTAGCGCCCGCCCGCGTCCACGCCCGCTGCAAGGTCGTCGGCCGCCGTAGCGAGCGCCGATTCCGCGGCGGCGACTCCGGTGCGGCGCGCAAGTAGACCGAGAACGGACTCACCCGCTCGCAGAGCGTGCTCCTGCGCCAGGTAGCCGGTAGTCAAGGACGCCGGCTCGCGGACGATCGTGCCGGCGTCCGGCTGCTCGAGGCCGGCGAGGAGTCGAAGCAGGGTCGACTTGCCCGATCCGTTCGGCCCCACGAGCCCGAGCCTCGTCTCGGGGCCGAGGTGCAAGCCGACGCCGTCGAGAACGACGTGGGAACCGTGCTGGCGCACGACATCGACGAGCTGAAGACGCATTCGAACCTCCATGACGAGACGGGACGCAGCCCCGCCGCGCATCCGACGGGCGCGGCAGCAGCGGGGACCGGCCAGAGCCGATCGCGCGGGCGTGGTGGAGGGCTTAGGTCGTCATAGAGCGGCGCGAGCGCGCCAGGGGAGACGCTAGCACGGCGCCCGAGCAGCGTCAGCGCGTCAGGGAGCCAGGAGCGAGCTGAGCATGCGCGGGCGAACGTCGAGACCGGGAAGATCCTCGAGCGGCACCCAGACGGGCTCGTGCGTCCCACTCCGCTCGCGCTCCCGCTCCGTCAGGAGCGCGTGGTCGGGCCAGCTGCCCGTGCCGAAGCTGCCGCCGACGATCCAGGCGTCGAAGTAGAGGAACAGGGTGCCGCCGAAGGACTCCTGATGGACGAGCGGTCCGAGCTCGACCTCGACCCCGAGCTCCTCGACGGCTTCTCTCCGAGCTGCCTCCTCGGGCGTCTCGCCTTCCTCGACTCCCCCACCGGGGAAGAGGTAGTACGTGTTGCCGTCGCGGACGCGTCGGATCAGCGCCACCCTGCCCTGCTCGACAAGCACGATGCGCGCCCGGGGCGAGAGCGTGCTCATTCGTCTCGAAGAGCTTCGAGCGCCGCCCAACGAGGATCGGAGACCGTCTCCTCGTGCGTGTGCGGCTCGTCGTTCAGATCCTTGCCGCAGACGGGGCAGAGCCCGGCGCAATCGGGGCGGCAGAGGATCTGGGTCGGAAGGGCCGTCGCGATCGCATCGCGTGCCCACTGGGACAGCTGCAGCTCGCCGTCGACGACGTACTCCGACTTGAGCTCGTCCGGGGCGTCCTCGGCGATGGCGTGGTACTCGCGCGCGTCGATCGAGAGGTCGACGACCGCATCCTTCAGGCACCGCATGCAGGGCCCGTGGAGGCGCGTGTCGAAGCCGAGCCGGAACATGTCCCCGCCCGTCGTCCGCTGGGCCTCGAACGCAGCGTCCACCTCCGCCGGGACTGGCAGATACCGCTCGCCGCCGAGGTCGAACGGCTCGAGGGCGACTCTGACAGCGTCCCGGTGCTCCTCCCCGAGGCGCAGCCGCAGGCGTCGAAGCGGGAATGCCGTCATCGGGCCAGCCTAACCACCAGCCTCACGCTGCGGGCGCAGCTCGCGCTACACGTAGGAGTCGTCGTCTCCGGGGGCACCGACGGGGTCGATAGGGCCGATCCCCGACATCACGGTCTCCTGCGAGCGCTCGTGCAGCCGCTCCCGGCCGCGGCGAACCGCGACGAGGAACTTGTCGAGATTGACCTCGAGGCTCGAGAGAATGCCGTCGGCCCAGTCCTCCATCTCGAGCCGCGTCTCGCGCGCCTGCCGGCGAGCGTCATCGACGATGTCCTGCGCCTGCCGCTCGGCGATCTTGACGATCTCCGTCTGCGACGCTTCGCGCACCGCCTGCTCGCGCGCCTCACCGATCAGCCGGTCGCATTCCCGCTTCGCCTCGGCCAGCATCTCCTGCCGCTCCTTGACGATCCACCGGGCTTGCTTGATCTCTTCCGGGATGGTCGCGCGCATCTGGTCGAGGATGTCGTAGATCTCCTCGCGGTCGATGCGCACCTGGTCGGTCAGCGGCACCGCCTTCGCGTTGTGCACGAGATCGTCCAGCTTGTCGATGAGTACGAGTACGTCCATGGCCGGGATATTACTGGTGGAAACTCATTCCTGGGGGCTGAGCGGCGCACCGGGCCGACCGTTCGGGAACAGCTCCTTGAAGCGGCGCGCGACGGGTTCCGGGACGAGCTCGTTCACTTTTCCGCCGAACGAGGCGATCTCCTTCACGCCGCTCGAGGAGATGAAGCTGTACTGCGGGCTCGACATCACGTACATCGTCTCGATCTCCGGAGCGAGCAGGTGGTTGAGGCGATTCATCTGGAACTCCCACTCGAAGTCGGCGATCACCCTGAGGCCCTTGACCATCGTCTTCGCCTGGTGCTTTCGCGCGAAGTCGACGACGAGCTCGTGGAACACGTCGACCGTCACGTTGCCGAGGTCGGTGAGCGCCTCCTCGAGGAACGCGACGCGCTCCTCGACGGTGAACAACGTCTGCTTGTGATGCGGCTCCCGGACGACACCGACGACGACCCGGTCGAAGGTCGCGGCTGCCCGGCCGATCACGTCGAGATGGCCGAACGTGACCGGGTCGTACGAGCCTGGGCAGATTGCGGTGATCATCGCGAGAAGAGCGTAATGCGTGCCGAACCGTAGCGGCGGCTCGTGACGACGGCGAGCGGGAGCACCGGCTCGATTCGCGACGGCGTCTCGACGACGAGCAGGCCGTCGGGCGCGAGGACGGGCGGGAGCGCTTCCGCGAGCCGCGGCTGGAGCTCCGGCCACGTTCCGTAGGGAGGGTCGACGAGCACGAGGTCGTACACGCGTCCGGCGGCGCGCTCTTCCCGCAGCCCCTGGAACGCGTCCTTGCGGAGCACGAGCGCCCCCGTGAGCCGGAGTTTCGCGAGGTTGGCGTCGATCACGGCGCAGGCCGCACGGTCGGACTCGACGAAGACGCAGCGACGCGCTCCGCGCGAGAGCGCCTCGAGGCCCATCGCGCCAGAGCCTGCGAACAGGTCGAGCACGCTCGTGTCGTCGACGGGGCCGATCAGGTTGTAGGCGGCCTCCCGCACTCGATCGGCGGTGGGCCGCGTGGCCGTGCCCTTCGGCGCGGCGATCCTGGCTCCGCGACGCTCGCCGGCGATGATCCTCACGACGACCCGAGGTGATCGGCGTCGAGGAGAGACTCGACCGCGTCGCCGAGCAGCCCCTCCTCCGGCAGCGCCGCCGCGGCCGCGCGCGCCCGCTCGAGCAACGCCGTGTCCTGGCGCAAGCGCGTGAAGTGCAGGTCGGAGAGGCCGGACTGGCGGGCACCGAGCAACTGGCCCTCGCCGCGGATCTCGAGGTCGCGCTCGGCCAGCTCGAAGCCGTCGGTCGTCGCGACCATCGCCTCCAGCCGATCGCGGGCGACGTCGGTGAGCTCCTCCTTCGGGCCGGAGACGAGCAGGCAATACGACTGCTCCGCGCCGCGGCCGACGCGGCCGCGCAGCTGATGCAGCTGCGCGAGCCCGAAGCGATCGGCCTCCTGCACGATCATGATCGTCGCGTTCGGGACGTCGACACCGACCTCGATCACGGTGGTGGCGACGAGCACGTCCGTCTCCCCCTCCTTGAAGGACGCCATGATCGCGCGCCGCTCGGCGGGCTTCAGCCGCCCGTGGAGGCAGCCGACCGCGAAGCCCTTCAGCTCGGCGCGACGCAGCCGCTCGGCCTCGTCCTCGGCCGCACGCGCCACGGTCGTCTCCGATGCCTCGATCAGAGGGCAGACCACGTACGCCTGGCGCCCGTCCGCGAGGTGGCGGGTGAGCCGCTCGTACGCCTCGGAACTGCGGTCGTCGCTGACCCAGGCCGTCACGATCGGCTTCCGCTCGGCGGGTGGCGACGCGATCTCGGAGACGGAGAGGTTCCCGTAGACGGTGAGGGCGAGCGTCCGGGGGATCGGGGTCGCCGTCATGTGCAGCACGTGCGGGCTGCGCCCGTCCGCAAGGGCAGAGCGCTGCTCGACGCCGAAGCGGTGCTGCTCGTCGACGACGGCGACGGCGAGATCCCGGAAGCCGACGTCCTTCTGGATCAGCGCGTGCGTGCCGACGGCGATCTGCACGTCCCCCGAGGCGATCAGCTGGCGGACGTTGGCGTGATCCCTGGCGCCGAGGGCGCTCGTCAGGAGCGCGACGCGTATGCCGAGCTCGGTGCAGAGCCCTTCGATCGTGAGGAAATGCTGCTCCGCGAGCACCTCCGTGGGCGCCATCAACGCCCCCTGGCGGCCGGCCTCGACCGCCCGGAGCAGCGTCGCGAGCGCGACGACGGTCTTGCCGGAGCCGACGTCGCCCTGGAGCAGCCGCTGCATCGGCGTCGTCAGGGCCAGGTCACGGTCGATCTCGGCAATCACCTGCTCCTGGTCGTCGGTGAGGGTGAAGGGCAAGAGGTCGCGGTACCGCTCGAGCAGCGGCCCTGCGGCCGGCAGCGCCTCGGCGACGAGCGACTCGCGCTCTGCAGCGCGGCGCGCGAGCGCCAGCTGCAAGACGAGCAACTCGTCGAACGCGAGCCGCCGGCGTCCGGTCTCGGCCTCCTCGGGCGTGCGCGGCCGGTGGAGGGCGACGAGCGCGTCCGCCCTCACCGGCAGCCGCCTCGGCGACTGCGAGCCGGGCCGGGAGCGCGTCGCCCTCGGCCCGGGCGAGCCCGAGCGCCTCCCCTACCAGGGCGCGTAGCTGCTTCTGCGCGAGTGCCTCGCTCGCGGGATAGACGGGGGCATAGTCGGCCGTCTCGACGACGTCGCCGAGGTCGTAGCTCTCCACCTGGAAGCCGTACCGGTTGGGCTTGCCGCGCAGCCGGACCTTCGTGCCCACCTGCAGCTGGGCCTCGAGCCAGGGCTGGTTGAACCACGTCGCCTTGATCTCGCCGGTGTCGTCGGCGACTCTCGCCGTGAGGATCCGGAGCCGTCCGCGGCCGCGGCGCGACGAAGTCCCCAGCACGACTCCTTCGATCACGGCCTCCTCGTCGCCGAAGAGGTCCTTGATCGGTCGCTCGTCGACGGGCCGCTCGTACCGCCGCGGCCGGTGCGAGAGGAGGTCGCCGATCGTGCGGAGCCCGAGCTTGGCGAGGCGGGCGCGCACTGCCGGGCCGACGCGCGGAAGCGTGTCGACGGCCGCCTCCAGCGCCTGGGGGCGCGGGGCGCTCCTCGGGCGCGGCCACCGCTCGGGCGGGTCCACGCCGGCGAAGCCGACAGGGAGCCGGATCTCAGTCAGGGCACGTGACACCGGGACCGAGTATAGGACCGGGACCGGCGCGAACGCGCCGCGAGAACCTGGCGACAGGCTGGGGAACCCGGCGACCGCTGAGGAAAGGACCGGGAAAGCCTGGCGACCGGCTTCAGCCGGTCGCCGGCTCAGGATCGTGGAACCAGAAGAAGCCGACGGCTCCGGGGCCGGCGTGCGTGCCGACGACCGCGCCGAGGCTCGCCGTCAGCTCCACCTCGGCCTGCGGCCTCGCCTTCGCGACGAGCGCCGTGAGCACCTCGATCCACTCGGGCGCGTCTGCGTGGGCGATCGCGATCCGCAGGCCGGAGGCGTCCTCGGTCGATCCCTTGAAAACGCGAGCGAACTCCTCGAGCGCCTTCTGTCTCCCGCGCACCTTGCCGATCGGATGGATCACGCCGTCGTTGACGGAGAGGATCGGCCTGACGTTGAGCAGGTTGCCGGCCAGCGCCTGGGCACGACCGATGCGGCCGCCCTTCTGGAGGTAGTCGAGCGTGGCGACGGTGAAGACGACGCCTGCCTCGCGCTTGAAGCGGTCGATCAGGGCCTCGATCTCCTCGTCCGTGGTCCCCCGCTCCAGGCGACGCTGGATCGCGAGTGCGAGTTGCCCGACGGCGAGCGAAGCGGTCTCCGTGTCGACGACCCGAACCCGGTCGCCTCCGATCTCGGCGGCTGCGGCAACCGCCGACTGGTAGGTGCCGGAGAGCTTCGACGAGAGCTGGAGGGAGAAGATCCGCTCGTACCCCGAGAGCTCCTGGAAGGCGTCGAGGAAGTCGCCGGGCGTCGGCTGCGAGGTGGTCGGGAGCGCCGGCTCATCGCGGAGCCGGGCGTAGAAGTCGTGTGAGCTGATCTCGACGTGATCCTTGAAGCTCTCCGAGCCGAAGTTCACGTACAGCGGCACGACGCGCATGTTCGGGAACCGCTCGGCGGCGGCAACCACGTCCGAGGTCGAGTCGAGCACGAGTGCAGTGTTGGCCGAGGTCAGGTTCATCCGCTCTCCTCCTCGGGCCCGATGGCGGCATGGATCGCCCGAACGAGCTCGTCGATCGAGCGGCCCTTCTCGACCAGGCCGACCGCCCCTGCGGCGAGCACCTCTTCGCGATCGCGATCCGTCGCCTCGGCCGTAAGGCAGAGGATGACTGCGCTCGGGGCGCTCGCGCGCACCGCAGCCGTTGCCTCGGCCCCGTTCAGCCCTGGCAGGCGGAAGTCCATCAGGATCACGTCGGGATCGAGCTGAACGGCCGCGGCCGCCGCGTCGCGCCCGTCGGCAACGGCGCCGACCACCTCGAGATCGTCGCGACGATCGAGGAGCAGCTCGAGCGTCGAGCGGTACACCTCGTTGTCCTCGACGAGCATCACCCGGATCGCCATGTCACTCGGCCGAGAGGAGCAGCGGGTAGTGCGGTTGGCCTCCCGCGTGGACTTCGATCTCGATCTCGGGGTGCCGTGCCCCGATCTCGCCGACGAGCGTCTCGAGCTGGGGCTCGTCCGCCCCCGTGAGGAGCGTCAGGATCTCTCGCCCGCCGTCCAGGAGTCGCTCTGCCACCGCTCCCGCGACGGTGTCGAAGTTCTCGCCGCTCGCGACGGCAGCGCCGTCGGCGAGCCCGAGCCACGATCCCTTGCGCACTTCGACCCCGTCGAGCGTGACATCACGCGACGCGATCGTCACCTCGCCGGTGGCGACACCAGCGAGGGCACGCGCCATGCCGGCCTCGTTCTCGTCCGCGTCGCGCTCGGGGTCGTAGGCGATCATCGCCGCGAGGCCCGCCTGCACGGAGGTCGTGGGGACGACCCGCATCGGCTTGTTCGCGAGGGGGATCGCCTGCTCCGCACTGAGGATCACGTTCGAGTTGTTCGGGAGCACGATCACCTCGGTCGCCGGAGTGGCGTCGACTGCGGCGACGATCTCCTCGGTGGACGGGTTCATCGTCTGCCCACCCTCGATCACGCGGGTGGCTCGAAGGCTCTTGAACAGCCGCCGGTTGCCGTCTCCAGGGGCCACGACCACGACGCCCGTCTCGAGGGTCGGCAGGTCGTCGAGCGTGGCCGCGAGCCGTTCCTCCCGTTCGGCCGTCTGCCGGTGCATGTCGGCGATCTCGATCCCGTCGATCGTGCCGACTGCGGTGCCGAGGCTGAGGGCCGCGCCGGGATCGTCGGTGTGGACGTGCACCTTGAGCGCGCTCGGGTCGCCGACGATGAGGAGGGAGTCGCCGAGCCGCTCGAGCTTCTGCTCGAGCCCGTCCGCGTCGAGGAGGTCGCCCTCGATCACGAAAACGGTGCAGTACCGGAATTCGGACAGCTCGTGATGGACCGCCTCGACGGACGGGACCTCTGCGCCGGCGGGTGGTTCGGGCATCGCCTCGCCGACCACGGCCGCGCGCACCCCTCGGATGATCTCGAGCAGGCCCGCTCCGCCCGCGTCGACGACCCCGGCTTCCTTGAGCACCGCGAGGAGATCGGGTGTGCGGGCGAGCGACTCCTCGCCTCGGGCGACGATCAGCGTCAGCAGGTCGGGGCGACCGAGATCGCGTGCCTCGGACGACTCGGCTGCCTCGGCCATCTCCCGGATGACGGTCAACATCGTCCCCTCCACCGGCCGACGCACCGCGCGATAGGCGGCGTCGCTGGCGGAGCGGAACGCGCGCGCGATCATCGCCTCGTCGATCGTGTCGCGCTCGCCCAGGACGTCGGCGAAGCCGCGGACGATCTGGCTGAAGATCACGCCGGAGTTCCCACGCGCACCCATCAGCGCTGCGCGCGACAGCTCGCGCGCGACCGCCTCGTGACCGTCTGCCGTCGATTCCTCGAGCGCCTCGACGATGGCGCGGACCGTGAGAGTGAGGTTGGTGCCCGTATCTCCGTCGGGGACCGGGTAGACGTTGAGGTCGTCGAGCCGTTGCTGGTTCGCCTCGAGGTTGCGAAGCGCGAGCCTGGCGATCTCGCGCGCGCGGTCGAGGTTCACGAAGACCGCCTGACGTCTTCGATCCGCACCTCGACCGCCGCGACCGAGAGCCCGGTCTGGCGCTCGACCTCGTAGGCGACACGGGTGCGCACGGTCGAGGCGACCTCGGCAAGGTTGAGGCCGTACTCGACGACGACGTGGAGATCGATCGCGACCCCGCCGTCGCGCGCCTTGATCTCGATCCCGTCGGTGAGCCGGGGGCGGCCCGGCAAGCGCGGGAAGCGCCGCCCCGCCATCCCGACGATGCCGTAGCTCTCGGCCGCCACGTGCCCCACGACCTGCGCGATCGCACCCGCCGAGACGGAGATCCGGCCGAGGCCGGTCGTGCGGACTACATGGGTGCTCTTGTCCACGCCGCGAGGTTAGACGACGAAGCGCAGAGAACGGTTACTTCTCCGGGGACGGCGCTCGCGGGCGTGCCTCGGCGAACGAGGACGGGAGTCGAGTCGGTGGCGAGTCTTGCAGGAGCGACGTGCGTGCGCGCGAGCGGGCCGCGGCCCTAAACGGCCTTCTGGACCTTGCCCGCCTTGAGGCAGCGGGTGCACACGTACGCGCGAGTCGCCTTGCCGTCCAGCATCATCCGGACGCGCTGGAGATTCGGGTTGAAGCGGCGCTTGGTCGCGACCATCGAATGGCTCCGGTTGTTTCCGAAGCCGGGCTTCTTCCCGCAGACTGAGCAGATCTTCGACATGCGGCTGCGGATGGTAGCGGATTCAGGCGCGGATCGTGCCCCTTCGCGCGGCGCTGCTTACCTGGCTGCGGCGGCGCGGAGGTTCGCGAACACGTCGGCCATCTCGAGGCCTGTCCTGACCGCCTCGGCACCCTTACCCGTGCGACTCGCGGCCTGGTCGGCGCGGTCCAGCGTGAGCACGCCGAACGCCACGGGGACACCCGTCTCGATCGCGGCGAGCTGGAGGCCGCTGGCCGCCTCGCTCGAGACGTAATCGAAGTGCGGGGTGTCGCCTCGGATCACGCAGCCGAGGGCGACGATACAGGCGAACCGCCTCGTCTTCGCAAGGGCCATGGCGGCGAGGGGGAGCTCGAATGCGCCGGGGACCGGCATCACCGTGACGCTCTCACGCGGGACACCACAGACCTCCAGCTCGTCCAGGGCGGACTCGAGCAGGCGGGTGGTGACGTCGCCGTTGAAACGGGAGACGACGATCCCGACCGAGCGCCTCGCCCCGAGCGGCATCCCCTCGAGGACCGAAGTGCCGGGCGGGATGGTCAACTCGCCGGCGGCGTGCTCGCTGGTGCCGGAGACGTGATCTGCGAGCGGCGCAGGCGGCTCGTCCGCCGGCGCGTCGACGGCAGGCGCGGCATCGCCGCTCACGCTGCCGGCCAGATCGGAGGAAGGGAACGCGTCAGCGTCGTCGGGAGTGTCGCCGGCCGCGTCCGCCTCGGGCGCCGACCACGTGTCGAGAACGTTCTCGCTGGACGTGTCCAGATCGGGGGGCGCCGACTCTTCCAACTCGGGACTGTCGGGAGCGGGCTCGGTCTCCTTCGCCGCGGTATCCGAGCCAAACTCGTCCGGTTCGTCGTCCCAGCGCGGCATGTCGTAGCCCGGTCGGTCGAATCGGTCGCTCATGCCGCCACCCTAACCATCTCTCAGGAGCCTTCGGGGTCGAACCGGACCCGCTGATGGCTCACCCGCTGGCCGATCGTGTGGCCCATCTTGTCGCGCTTCGAGTCGAGATATCCCTGGTTTTCGGGGTTCGGCTCGATCTCGATCGGCTCCTGCGAGACGACCGTGAGCCCATAGCCGGAGATACCGCTGATCTTCTGCGGGTTGTTGCTCAGCACCCGAATCGTCGTCAGGCCGAGGTCGGTGAGGATCTGGGAGCCGATCCCGTACTCCCGCGCGTCGGCGGCGAAGCCGAGGCGAAGGTTCGCCTCGACCGTGTCGAGGCCTTCCTCCTGGAGCTCATAGGCGCGCAGCTTGTTGACGAGGCCGATCCCCCGGCCCTCCTGGGCGAGGTAGAGGAGCACGCCCTTGCCCTCCTCCTCGATGCGGCGCAGCGCCCAGTCGAGCTGCTCGCCACAGTCGCAGCGCTGCGAATGGAAGACGTCGCCCGTGAGGCACTCGGAGTGGACGCGGACGAGCACGTCCTCCGCCCCGTCGACGTCGCCCTTGACGAGCGCGACGTGGTGCTTGCCCGTCAGGACCTCCTCGTAGGCCACCGCCTGGAAGACGCCCTGCGCGGTCGGCAGGCGAACCGAGACGACCCGCTCGACGAGCTTCTCGTGCTGGCGGCGGTATTCGATCAGGTCGGCAACGGTGACCATCTTCAGCCCGTGGCGCTCGCAATACCCGATCAGGTCGGACACGCGGGCCATCGTGCCGTCCTCGTTCATGATCTCGCAGACGACGCCGGCGGGGACGAGTCCGGCCAACCGTGAGAGGTCGACCGCCGCCTCGGTCTGGCCGGAGCGCTGCAGGACGCCGCCGGTGCGGGCGCGCAGCGGGAAGACGTGGCCTGGTTGGACGAGATCGTAGGCTGTCGAGGTCGGGTCGATCGCGACCTGGATCGTGTGCGCGCGGTCGTGGGCCGAGATCCCGGTGGAGACGCCTTCGCGGGCCTCGATCGAGACCGTGAAGGCGGTGCCGAACGGCGTCTCGTTCATGTCGGTCATCTGCCGGAGGCCGAGCTCGTTGCAGCGCTCGGGCGTGAGGCAGAGACAGATCAGGCCGCGCCCGTGCGTGGCCATGAAATTGACGGCCTCCGGTGTCACGAACTGCGCCGCGATCGTGAGGTCGCCCTCGTTCTCGCGATCCTCGTCGTCGACGACCACGACGAACCGCCCGGCTCGGATCTCCTCGATCGCCTCCTCGACGGAGGCGAAGACGGTGCTCGGGGCGTCGGCGCTCACGGGAGCATGGTACCGTCGCCCGCTCGCCGCTACCGGCCTGACAGGCGAGGCTCCAGCAGCCGCTCGACGTACTTCGCGAGCACGTCGACCTCGAGGTTGACTCTCCCGCCCGGCACGAGCCGGGCCAGCGTCGTCTCCGCCAGCGTCTGGGGGATCAGCGCCACACCGAATGCGTCGTCGTGCAGCTCCGCGATCGTCAGGGAAACGCCGTCGACCGTGATCGAGCCCTTCTCGACGCAGTACCGCAGGGTCTCGGCCGGAGCCTCGACGACGAGCCTCATGCCCTCGCCCTCGGGCTCGAGCGACCGCACCGTGCCGACGCCGTCCACGTGCCCCTGGACGATGTGGCCGCCCATCGCGTCGCCCGCCCGCAGAGCCGGCTCGACATTGACGGGGGAGCCGCCGTCGAGCTGAGCCAGCGTCGAACGCGAGAGCGTCTCGGGAACGGCGTGAAACGTCAGCCGGCCCGCTGCGACCGTCTCAGCCGTCAGGCAGACGCCGTTGACCGAGACGGAGCCGCCCACGTCGACCACCGCGGCGGTCGCAGGCGCCTCGATCTCGAGGCGCAAGCCGCCGCCCGCGTCCGACGTGGCGACGACGGAACCGAGCTCGCGGATGATCCCGGTGAACATGCGGCGGAGGCTACCTCGCTCAGGGCTCGCGCAGGTACGCCTCGAAGAGCAGGTCCTCCCCGACCGCGCGGGTGGAGACGTGGAGCAGCTGCCGCGAGGCGGCGAGCTCCCCGAGAAAGCGGGGGCCCGAGCCCGAAACCGTCGGAGCGATGAACACGAGCAGCTTGTCGACCAGGTCGGCCTCCAGAAACGCCGTCGCAAGCGTCGGCCCACCCTCGAGGAGCAGCGACTGCACTCCCTCGGCTGCCAGCGCCTGGAGCTCATCCGCGAGCCCGCCGGAGCGAAGCTCGAGGTCAGACCCAGCGGGGAGCGGCCCTCGACCGAAGGCAAGTCGCCGCGGCTGGCGCACGACGGAGACGCCGCGCGCGTCGAGCCGCGGTGCGTCGGCGCGGACGGTGCCCATCCCGACGCCGACCGCGTCGGCTTCGGCGCGGAGCTCGTGGACGAGCCGTCTCGAGGTCTCCCCCGTCACCCAGCGCGAATCCGGCACCGTGACGCGACCGTCGACCGTGGTGGCGGCCTTGTAGATCACGAACGGGCGACGGTGCTGCTTCCACGTGCGCCACGCCTCGTTCTGGCGGCGCGCCTCGAACCGATCGTCGAGCTGGGCGTCGACACCGGACTCGCGGAGCACGTCGAGCCCACCGGACGCCTCCGGATTCGGGTCGAGGCAGCCTGCGACGACGCGCACGACTCCGGCAGCGACGATCGCGTCGACGCACGGCGGAGTGCGGCCGTGGTGCGCGCACGGCTCCATCGTCACGAACAGCGTCGCTCCGCGGGCACGCTCACCGGCTGCCGCCAGCGCAACCACCTCGCCGTGGCGGCCGCCGTGCTCCTCGGTGACCCCCTCCCCCACGACCTCGCCCTCCGCCACGACGACCGCGCCAACGGTCGGATTGGGGTAGGCCACGCCCGACGCTGCCGCGGCGAGCTCGAGCGCGCGGTCGAGGCTCATGCCACGGCGGTGTGGAGCCGGGTGTATGCACCCGCCGGGTCGGGATCGGAGAAGACGGCGCTGCCGGCCACGAGCAGGCTTGCTCCGGCGTCCCGCACGGCCCGGACGTTCGCCTCCCCCACGCCGCCGTCCACCTGGATCGGGACCTCGACCAGGCGAGCCAACTCCTCGATTCGACCGTACGCCGCCGGCATGAACGGCTGACCCGAGTAACCCGGCTCGATGCTCATGCACAGGACCATCTCCGCCTCGGCGCGCTGTGCGAACGCCGCCGCGGCGGCCGGTTCCGTGCCCGGATTGAACGCTACGCCGACCGAGAGGCCGAGGTCGCGGGCGGCCGCTGCGACGCCCTCCGGGTCGTCGGTCACCTCGACGTGGAACGTGACCGCGTCCGCTCCCGACTCGGCGAACTCGGCGAACTGCGGTGCGGGGTCGCTGACCATCAGGTGGCAGTCGATGACGCCTCCCGCCTCGTGGATCATCGGCGCGATCGAGCGCAGGACGACGGGCCCGATCGTCACCGGCGGGATGAAGTGCGCGTCACCGACGTCGAAGTGGAAGACGCGGCAGCCCGCCGCGAGCAGGGCCTCGATCTGCTCGCCGAGACGGGAGAAGTCGGCGGCGTAGAGCGACGGCTCGATCTCGCTCCTGCCCCGGATCCAGGTCGCCCAGCCCATGCGTCGATCCTACGGGACCCGGAGCCGTGCGATGAAGAAACCGCTCGTCCCGTGAACGTGAGGCAGGGTCTGCAGGAACTCCGGCCGCGAGGGGTGCAGGAACTGCGGCCACGCCTGCGCCAGCGAAGGGTCGACCTCGAGGGTCGAGTCGGCGAGGGCCGCGTCGACGACGGTCTCGGCCTCGTCTCGGTTCACGGTGCAGACCGAGTAGACCACGGTGCCGCCGGAGCGGACCCGTGCGGCCGCAGCGAGGAGGAGCTGGAGCTGCAGCTCCGGGAGCGGCTGAGAGCGCCAGCGAAGATCGGGCCGCGCGGCCAGCACGCCCAGTCCGGAGCAGGGCGCGTCGACGAGCGCCCTGTCGAACCCGGTCAGCTCGGGCGGCAACTCGCGACCGTCGGCACAGATGACCTGCACACTCGTGGCCCCGAGCCGACGCACGTTCTCCTCGAGCTCCCGCGCCCGTGCGGCACTCGACTCGACCGCGACGACATCACCGGAGAGCATCGTGGCCTTGCCGCCCGGCGCTGCGCAGAGGTCGAGCACGCGCTCGCCGGCGACGGACCCGACTGCGAGCCCTGCGAGCTGCGAGGCCGCACTCTGGGGCCAGACACGGCCTTCGGCAAGGGCCTGCTCGTCGACACGCTCGACGTGCCAGGCCCCGGGGACATGCGGGTCCGGCTCCCCCTGCGGCTCGCCGCGTACGAGCCGGACAACGGTTGCGGGAGCGGCGTTCTGGGTTGTCATCAGGGCGCGTGCTCCCTCCGGGCCGAGGTCACGCCACCAGGTCTCCGCAATCCAGTCGGGGTAGGAGTGCGCCAGCGCAGCCTCCTGCCAGGTCGAGTCGGGCAGCGACTCGACGAGCGCCCTCGCGTCGTCGGCGAGACGTCGCAGCACGGCGTTGGTGAACGACACCGCCCGCTCCAGGCGCGCCCGGCGCACGAGCTCGACCGACTCGTTCACCGCCGCGTACCGCGGTACCGCGTCCAGGAAGGCGAGCTGGAAAGCGCCCAGCCGTAGCGCCGCCCGCACCGGCGGATCGAGCCGGCCCACGGGCCGGCGGCCGATCCGCTCGATCACGTGATCGAGCGTCCGGGCGCGCTGCACGGTGCCGTAGGCGAGCTGCCGCGCGAGCCCATGGTCGCGGTGGTCGAGCCCCGCCGAGGCAGTGCGCAGCGCCCGATCGGCGTAGGCCTCGTCTTCGAAGACGCGCCGGATCACGTCGTACGCCGCCGCGCGTGCCGGCGAAATGGTCGGCTGGCTCATCGGAGCCCGCGAAGCCAGGCAGCTGCATCCATCCGCTTGCCACCGTCCGGCTGCACCTCGACCGGCTCGAACTCGCCGGCCTCCCCCACGCGGGCGCGCCACACGGTCACGGGGCGGCCGTGCAGATCGGCGCGTGCCCCGATGTGCGGCGAGAGGGCCCGGACGCGGCGGACGAGCTCGTCGGCCGGTCGGCCGAGATCGAGCACCCGGTCGGCGGCCTCGATCTTGTCGGCGTAGACGATTCCGTCGGTGCCCTGGGGCACGTAGGCCGGGCTCGGATCGGCGATCACGTCGTCCAGCAGCCGGCTCGCGACGCCTGCAGCCCGCGCGAAGACTGCGCCTGCATCGTCATCCGCCTCGATCGGGAACGCTGCGTGGGCCGCGATCGGGCCTGCGTCGAGCTCTCGCACCGTCTCGTGGATCGTGACGCCCGTGACGGCGTCTCCGGCGAGGATGGCGCGCTCGACCGGAGCGGCCCCGCGCCAGCGGGGCAGAAGCGAAGGGTGGACGTTGAGCCACGTGCGCTCGGCCAGGAGCTCCTCGGGGATGAGGAGGCCGTAGGCGCAGACCACCACCGTCGGGGCACCCAGCTCGATCCCCGGGCCGGGGCGCTCCGGCTGCAGCACCGGAATCCCGAGCCGCTCCGCCACGACCTTTGCCGGCGGCGGGGCCAACCGCCGCCCGCGGCCGCTCGGGGCATCGGGGCGGGTCAGCAGCACCGCCACTTCGTGCCGTGCCGCAAGCCTCTCGAGGACGTCAGCACCGAACGGCGCCGTCGCCGCGACGGCGATCTGCGCCATCGCTACCTCGACAGGACGAGCCGCGGACGCAGGAGCCCCATCGCCTCTCGGCGCGACTCCGGGTCGGTGCGATCGATGATCAGCTTGCCGTCGAGATGATCGACCTCGTGCTGGACGACACGGGCCGAGAGCCCTTCCAGTTCGAGGTGGACCGCGGTGCCCTGTGCATCGAAGCCGTCGAGCGTGACCGAGACTGCGCGCTCGACCGGCATCCGGACGGGCCCGAGCGAGAGGCAGCCCTCCTCGTCCACCTCCAGCTCACCGGCCTTCGTCGTCAGGACGGGGTTCACGACGACCCTGTCCTCACCGTCGTCGTTGAACACCAACACGCGCCTGACGATGCCGACCTGGGTCGCAGCGAGCCCGACGCCGTCGGCATCGTGCATCAGGCCGACCATCCGCTCGGAGAGCCGGACGAGCTCGTCGTCGAACTCCTCGACCTCGTGAGCGCGCATCCGCAGGACGGGGTCGCCGTACTGGCGCACCTGCCCGAGCGCGAGCCGACGGCGCGCATCCTGCTCGGCGCGCTCCTGGAGCTCCTGCTCGCTCTCGGCGTCGCCACGCGGCTCGTGCTCATGGTCGTGGTCGTGGTGATCGTGATCGTGATCGTGATCGTGGTCGTGCTCGTGGTCGCTCATGCCGGCGAGTCTAGCCATGGCTACAGCGATTGCGGGTCGACGTCGACCACCACCGTCAGGCCCCGCCGCCGCAGCTCGGGGCTCGCAGCGACGAGCAGCGCCGCTGCGCGACGGGCGAGCGCTCGCGGCTCGTGCGTCTTGGCAACGAGCTGGGCGCGGTGACGGCCACGCAGGCGAAGCAGTGGAGCCGGCCCCAGGACCGTCCCCTCCACCTCTGCGAGGCCATCGCGCACCTCCTGCAGGATCTGACCCACGCCCCCGGGCTCCGGTCCCGACGCCACCACGGTGACGAGGTGACTGACGGGCGGATATCCGAGGGCGGTGCGCCGTTCGAGCTCCTCGGCAAGGAATCCCGCCACGTCGTGACGCTGGGCGAACTGGAACGGCATCGCGTCTGGCTGGAACGTCTGCACGATCACGAGGCCCGGGGCCTCGCGGCCGCTCCGACCGGCGAGCTGCGTGACGAGCTGGAACGTCCGCTCCTCGGCCCGGAAGTCGGGAATCGCGAGGCCCGTGTCAGCATCGACGACCGCTGCGAGATCGACGCCGGCGAAGTGATGGCCCTTCGCGACCATCTGGGTGCCGATCAGGACGGCCCGGTCGGCGGCCCGGAAGCGCTCGAGCGTCTCCCGGAGCGCTCCGGGGCGCGCCGCGGTGTCGGCGTCGAGCCGGATCCGCTCGAGCTCGGGCACGTTCCGCTCGAGCTCCTTCTCGAGCCGCTGGGTGCCGGCGCCGATGTGCGCGAGCTCCGCCGAGCCACAGGACGGGCATGCCTCCGGCAAGGGCTCGCGGTAACCGCAGTGGTGGCAGTGCAGGCCCCCGTCGCCGTGAAGCGTCAGGGCCACGTCGCAGTTGCCGCAGCGGCGCGAGAGGCCGCAGGCGCGGCAGTGGATAGCGGGCGTGACGCCGCGCCGGTTGAGGAGGAGGATGGCCTTGCCGCCGTTCTCGGCGATTCGCCCGAGCTCGCCGAGCAGGGGGGCGGAAAGCGGATAGCCGCGCTCCCGGCGCAGGTCGACGACCCGAACACGCGGCATCGGCGCCCCGATCCTGGCCGAGAGGACGATCCGCTCCAGGGTCGCCCAGCTCTCCGGCCTCGGCGTCGCGCTGCCGTAGACGGCCACGGCCCCCTCGAGCGCAGCGCGCTTGGCCGCGACGGTGCGGGCGTCGTAGCGCGGGTCGGACTCCTGCTTGAACGAGGCGTCGTGCTCCTCGTCGACGATGATCAGCCCGACGTCCCGCATCGGCGCGAAGATCGCCGAGCGGGCCCCGACGACGACCCTGGCCGCTCCCGCCGCGATCCGGTCGCGCTCGTCGCGCCGCTCGGCCACCCCGAGGGCGGAGTGCAGGATCGCGACCGTGTCGCCGAAGCGCTCCCGGAAGCGACCGACCGTCTGGGGCGCCAGGGCGATCTCGGGCACGAGCACGATCGTCCCGAGGCCGCGAGCGAGCGCCGCCTCGCACGCCTGGAGGTAGACCTCGGTCTTGCCGCTCCCTGTCGGTCCGACGAGCAGGAGGTGCGCGCCGGACGGCTCGTCCAGTCCGCGTACGATTCGGGCGATCGCGGCGACCTGCTCCCCGGTCAGCTCCGCGGGCTCGGGCTCTCCGGGGAGAGACTCGCGCCCGACGGGCGACGGCCGGTCGCCGCGCGGCGACCGGCGAAGAGGCGCGACGAGCTCGAGCGCGCGCGCCGGCGTCGTCCCGTAGTAGTCCGCTATCCAGAGCCCCAGGTCGACGAGCACCGGCGGGACCGCGCCGAGCACCTTTCCCGCCGCCGAGATCCGGATCCCGGGCGGCGGCTCCACCCCGATCTCGACGACGACTCCGCGGGTGGTGCTGCGACCGAGGCGGACCTGCAGAATCGCGCCCTTGTCGACGTCGTCGGGGACGTCGTACGTGAACACGCGTGCGACCGCCCGCGAGGAGACGAGCGGATAGACGGAAGCCAGGGGCACCCCGCGAGCGTAGAGGCTCGGGCACATTCTCGAAGTGGCCCTCGTCAGACGGCCAAAAGGCGTGTAAGGTATTCCTTACATGGAGGGATCGATGATCGCGGTGAGCAACGTCTCACGCCGCTTCGGCGAGGTCGCCGCGGTCGCGAGCACGTCGCTCGCCGTCGAACGAGGTGAGGTCGTCGCCTTGCTCGGCCCGTCGGGCTGCGGCAAGACGACGCTGCTCCGCATGATCGCGGGCTTCGAGACGCCCGACAGCGGGGAGATCTCGATCGCGGGCGTGCCGGTCTCCGGCGCTGGCGCCTGGGTCCCACCCGAGCGCCGCCGCGTGGGGATGGTGTTCCAGGACTATGCGCTCTTCCCTCACCTGACCACGGCAGAGAACATCGCCTTCGGGATCCCGCGGAAGGAGCGATTGGCCCGCGTGCCGATGCTGCTTGCGCTGGTCGATCTCTGCGGACTCGGCGATCGCTACCCCCACGAGCTCTCGGGCGGCCAGCAGCAGCGGGTCGCACTCGCCCGCGCTCTCGCACCCGCGCCCGAAGCGATCCTCCTCGACGAGCCGTGGTCGAATGTCGACCCGCACCTGCGCGGCGCTCTGCGCGACGAGGTGGCGGCGATCCTCCGTCCGCTCGGGGTGACGGTGATCCTCGTCACGCACGACCGCGAGGAGGCGTTTTCCCTCGCCGACCGCATCGCGCTGATGCGCGCCGGCACGATCGTGCAAGAGGGGACGCCCGAGGAGCTCTACCAGGTTCCCGCCACGCGGTGGGCCGCCGAGTTCGTCGGAGCGGCGAACTTCGTGCCCGGCACCGTGGCGAACGGCCTCGTGCGCACCAGGCTCGGCACCTTCCCGGCCAACGGCGCGTCAGGTGCCTCCACCGTCGACGTGCTCGTCCGCCCTGAGCTGCTCGAGCTCGCCCCCGACCCTGCCGGCGGTGCCGAGGTCGTGGCGCGCGAGTTCCGGGGCCATGACGTCTTCTACCGGGTGCTGCTCGACGGCGTCGAGCTCGTCTCTCAGCGGCCCTCGAACGAGGTCGTGCCTCTCGGTGCTCGTGTCTCGATCCACGTGCACGAAGGGCGCGTGCCCGTCTTCCACTGACGCATGGTCGTTGTGCCCGTCGTCGCCTGACGCGTGGTTGTAAGGTGCGCCTTACTACACGACTGTAAGGTGCGCCTTACAACAATGACAACTCACGCTTTGGAGGATTCATGAGGTTTCTGGGTGGCTTGTTCGTGCTCGCCGTGATGGTCCTAGCCGGCTGTGGCAGCGACTCGAGCAATGACGTTCTCACGGTCTACTCGGGACGGGAGGAGGAGCTCGTCCAGCCGCTCTTCGACCTCTACGAGGAGAAGACGGGCACGACGATCGAGGTGCGCTACGGCGACAGCGCCGAGCTCGCAGCGACGATCGCCGAAGAGGGCGGCAACTCGCCCGCCGACGTCTTCTTCGCCCAGGATCCCGGCTCGCTCGGTGCGGTCGACGCCGAGCTCGAGCAGCTGCCCGAAGAAACGCTCGACCGGGTTTCCGAGCGCTTCCGGGACACCGAAGGACACTGGATCGGAACCTCCGGCCGCACGCGGGTGCTGGCCTACAACACCGACGCGCTCAGCGAGGATCAGGTTCCCGACTCGGTCTTCGACCTGACCGACCCGGCCTGGAAGGGCAAGATCGGGATCGCGCCGACGAATGCGTCGTTCCAGGCGTTCGTGACGGCAATGCGGCTCTCGGCCGGCGACGAGCGGACGAAGCAATGGCTCGTCGATCTGAAGCAAAACGACCCGAAGACCTACGAGAAGAACACCCCGGTCGTCGAGGCCCTTGCGAGCGGCGAGATCGAGCTCGGGCTCGTGAACCACTACTACCTCTACCTCGTCAAGCAGGAGCAGCCGAACGCTCCGATCGCGAACCACTTCCTGGCCAAGGGCGATCCAGGGGCTCTCGTCAGCGTCGCCGGCGCCGGCGTCCTCGCGAGCTCCGGGAACAAGGAGGAGGCCGAGCGGTTCGTCGACTTCCTGGTCTCCGACGAGGCGCAGCGCTTCTACACCGAGAGTGCCGAAGAGGCCGAGTATCCGCTCATCGCAGGCATCGCTGCCAAGGAAGGGCTGCCACCACTCGAGACGCTCGAAGGCCCGAATGTCGACCTGAGCAGCTTTGGCGCCGAGCTCGAGACGACCCTGGAACTGCTCCGCGAGACCGGCTACCTGACATGAGCCGCGGGGCGGGAGGCACGAGCCCCCCGCTCCCGCTCGTCCTCGCGGCGGGCCTGGTCGTCTGCCTCCTGCTGCTGCCGCTCGCGTATCTCGGCGTCCGGGTCGCGAGCGGCGGCGGGCGGGCACTCGACCTGTTGTGGGACACGGAGACGCTCCGCCTCGTCGTCCGCACGGTGCTACTCGTCGTCGGCGTCGTGGCAGCGACGATCGTCGTGGCGGTGCCGTTCGCCTGGCTCGTCGCCCGCACTGACCTTCCTGGACGGCGGTTCTGGGCGACTGCGGCGGCCCTCCCACTCGTGATCCCGAGCTATGTCGCTGCGCTCTGCCTGCTCAGCTTCTTCGGGGAGAAGGGTCTCCTCCAGCAGGCTCTCGGCGTCGAGCGCCTCCCGGACCCGACGGGCTACTGGGGCGCGGTCGCGGCGCTCACGCTCTCCACCTACCCGTACGTCTTCCTGCTCACCCAGGCCGCGCTCCGCGACCTCGACCCTGGGCAGGAGGAGGCAGCGCGAAGCCTCGGCGCCTCCCGGGCACGCGTGCTGTTCCGCATCACCTTGCCGTCCGTACGACCTGCGATCACCCTCGGCTCACTCCTCGTGGCGCTGTACACGCTCTCCGATTTCGGCGTCGTCTCGCTGATGCGCTACGACGCGCTCACGCGGGCGATCTACCAGCAGTACCGCAGCCTCTTCGACCGCACGCCTGCGGCTGTCCTGGCGCTCGTCCTCGTCTGCCTCACCGCCGTCGCTCTCACGATCGAGGCACGGGCCCGCTCCCGGGGCCGCATCTTCCGAACGAACCCGGGAGCCGCGCGGCGCGCCACTCCCGTCCCGCTCGGACGCTTCACCGCGCCGGCCCTCGCCTACTGCACGCTCGTCGTCTCCGCGTTCCTCGTGCTCCCCGCCTTCGTGCTGGGCTACTGGGTGACGCGCGCGATCGCCAATGATCGCGCTGTGGAGCTGCCGTGGACGGCGACGTTCTCGTCCCTCGGCGCCTCGAGTCTCGCCGCCGTGTGTGCCGTCATAGCGGCCATTCCCGTCGCGTTGCTCGCGCTGCGCTACCCGTCACGGCTCGCGCGCCTGCTCGAGCGGTTCTCGTTCGCCGGCAATGCGCTGCCGGGGATCGTGCTCTCGCTTTCGCTCGTCTTCTTCGCTGCGCGCTATGCGTCGCCCATCTACCAGACCCTCGCTCTTCTCGTCTTCGCGTACGTCGTCCGGTTCTTCCCCCAGGCGCTGGCGGGGGTGGAGTCCGCTCTGCTCCGCATCGACCCCCGAGTCGAGGAAGCGTCCCGGGGGCTCGGCCGCGGCCCGCTGGCGACGCTCGTCACGGTCACCGCTCCGCTCGCCCGCTCCGGGATGCTCGCCGGCGGGGCGCTCGTGTTCCTCTCGGCGATGAAGGAGCTGCCCGCCACGTTGCTCCTCCGCCCGATCGGGTTCGAGTCGCTCGCGACGGAGATCTGGAAGCTGACGCAGATCGGTGCCTACTCGCGGGCCGCAGTGCCGGCCCTCGTGCTGATCGCGGTCTCCGCACCCGTGCTCTACCTCGTCTCGTCCGACCGCCGGTTCGACAAAGACCCCGTCGAGTAGAGTGGCGGGATGGCTCACGGCCACGGCCACTCGATCGACGAGTATCTGGAGACGATCTACTTCCTCGCCTTCCCGATCGGTGAGTACCGGCCGGCCACGGAATCGAACGCGATCGCATCACGCGTGGCCGAGATGCTCGGGGTCTCGCGGGCGTCGGCCGGCGAGATGCTGAAGCGGCTGGAGGCGGAAGGGCTGGTCGAGAGGGGCGAGCAGAAGGAAGCGATCCTGACCGAGAGCGGGATCGAGCGCGCCGAGCACGTCGTTCGCAAGCACCGGCTGATCGAGCGCTTCCTGACGGACTTCATGGGCTACACGGCTGCCGAATCACACGTGCACGCCGACGAGCTCGGCGACACGTTCTCCGACGACATGGTGGAGCGGATCAACGAGCGGCTCGGCCACCCGGATCGCTGCCCCCACGGCTGGCCGATCGAGACGACGTTCGAGCAGGCCGAGAATGCGGAGCTCGTCTCGCTGGCGGATTTGCCTCCAGGCGGCGCGGCCGAGATCGTCCGGCTCGCGGAGCACGACGGTGACCTCCTCGAATGGTTCTACGACAACGGCTTCGCGCCGGGCGCCAAGGTGCAGAAGCAGAAGCAGGCCGCCTCGGAGGATGCGCTGACCGTCGACCTCGACGGCGACGAGCGCACCATCACCGCGGAGTACGCGCAGGGCCTCTACGTCAGACCGGCAGCCTGAACCCGGCGACCGGCTGAAGCAGGACGCCCCCCGGTTCGTGTCGGCGGCCGCGAGCTAGACCGACGCAGGCGCCGTGAGACCCGCAGCCGCGCGGAGCTCTTCCGCCTTGTCGGTGCGTTCCCAGGTGAAGCCGGCATCCTCACGGCCGAAATGGCCGTACGCGGCGGTCTTCTGGTAGATCGGCCGACGCAGGTCGAGATCGCGGATGATGGCGCCCGGGCGCAGGTCGAAATGCTCCTGGATCAGGCTCTCGATCTGATCGAGCGGCACCACGTTCGTGCCGAAGCAGTCCACGAGCACGCTCAGGGGATGCGCCACGCCGATCGCGTACGCAACCTGGAGCTGGCAGCGTGCAGCGAGGCCCGCCGCGACGACGTTCTTGGCCACGTAGCGCGCCGCGTACGCCGCGGACCGGTCGACCTTGGTCGGGTCCTTGCCGGAAAACGCTCCGCCGCCGTGAGGCGCGGCGCCGCCGTAGGTGTCGACGATGATCTTCCGCCCCGTCAGGCCCGTGTCCCCCATCGGCCCTCCGATCACGAACTTCCCGGTCGGGTTCACGTAGACGAAGTCGCGGTCCTCGAATCGTTTCTCGTCGTAGAGCGCATGCGGCAGGATCGGGCGCAGCACGTGGTCGATCAGGTCGGGCTTGATCAGCGTCTCGGCGTCGAGGCCCTCACGGTGCTGCGTCGAGACCAGGACGCGCTCGATCTCCACGGGGCGCTGGTGTCCGTGCTCGTCGACCTCGTAGCGCACCGTCACCTGGGCCTTGCCGTCGGGCCGCAGGTAGGGCAGCACGTCGGCTTTCCGTACCTCTGCGAGCCGGTGGGTGATGCGATGGGCGAGCTGGATCGGGAGCGGCATCAGCTCGTCGGTCTCGTTCGAGGCGTACCCGAACATCATTCCCTGGTCGCCGGCGCCGAGCTGGTCGATCGGATCGAGATCGCCGTGCTGCACCTCGAACGACTCGTCGACGCCGCGCGCGATGTCCGGCGACTGCTCGTCGAGCGCGACGATGACGCCGCAGGTCTCGGCGTCGAAACCGTACTTGGCGCGGGTGTACCCGATCTCCTTGATCGTCTTGCGGACGAGTCGTGGGATGTCGACGTAGGTCGTCGTCGTGATCTCACCGGCGACGACGACGAGACCCGTCGTGATCAGCGTCTCGCACGCGACCCGACCCTGGGCATCGTCCGTGAGGACCGCGTCGAGAACGGCATCCGAGATCTGGTCGGCGATCTTGTCCGGGTGGCCCTCTGTGACCGATTCCGAACTGAAACTGAACGAGCGAGCACTCACACGCCGAAGCGTAGTCGAA
>CAWCGR010000002.1:0-7788 GCA_963795175.1 uncultured Thermoleophilia bacterium | reverse complement strand
TGCCGTCGCCCCCGAGTTCCCGCGCAAGCGCGCGCGTCAGCCCGACAATCGCGGCCTTCGACGCGATGTAGTGCGCGAAGCCGGGCGGCGCGGTCGGAACCGTCATCGAGGAGACATTGACGATCTTCCCGTATCCCTGGCGACGCATTGCCGGCGTGACCGCCCTCGTGCAGAGCCATGTGCCCCGGACGTTCACGTCGAAGACAGTGCTCCACTCGTCGTCCTCGATCTCTTCGAAGGGGCGCTTCACGATCGCGCTGTAGAAGGCGGCGTTGTTGACGAGGGCGTCGATGCGGCCAAAGCGCTCGAGCGCGGCCTCGGCGAGACGTTCCGTCGCGTGCCGGTCGGTGACGTCGGTGACAACGGAGAGATCGACGCCGGCGACCTCGCGCACGTCCGCGCCGACGACGGTGTAGCCGGCCGCCGCGAGCTCACGGCTGTAGACCTGCCCGAGCCCGCCTGCTGCCCCTGTGACGACGACGACGCCCGCCGTCATGCGTCCCATTCCACGGGGAGCGACGTGAAGCCGCGGGCAAAGAAGACCGGCTCGCGTACCGGCATTCCCTGGCCCGGTCGAAGCCCGGGGAGCCGTCGCAAGAGCATCGGCACCGCTATGCGCAGCTCGAGCCGGCCGAGGGGAGCTCCGATGCAGAAGTGGATGCCTTTGCCGAAGGCCAGGTGCTTGCCGATGTCGCCGCGGTCGGGTGCGTATCCGTCCGGATCTGCAAAGACGCAGCCGTCGCGGTTCGCGGAGGCAAAATGCGCCATTACTCTCGCGCCCTCCGGCAGGGTGGCATCGCCCAGCTTCACCTCCCTCGTGGTGACGCGGAACAGGCCCTGCGCCGGCGACTCCAGCCGGAGGATCTCCTCGATCGCCTTCGGGGCCGTGTCGCCGTCGAGCAGGTCGTCTCGGAGCGACGGCTCCTCGAACAGGCGCGCAAGGATGCTGCCGATAGCGCGTGTCACCGTGACGTGCCCTGCGACCATCAGGTCGAGGGGAAGGCCGGCGATCTCGACGACGTCGAGCGGATCGCCCGAGGCGTCGTTCGCGGCGACGAGCGCGCCGAGCAGGTCGTCCGTGGGCGTCGCGATCCTGTCATTGACGGCTGCGACGCAATAGCGCTGGAGGTTGACGAGCCCACGGGCGCTCTCGAGCTGGAGCTCGAGCGGCCGATCCTGCTGGAGGAGTAGCCAGTCCGTGCCCCAGCCGTGGATCTGCTCGAGGTCGTTTTGCGGGAATCCGAAGAGCTCGCCGAGCACCCGAAGCGGCAGCGGCCACCCGAACGCATCGACGAGGTCGGCACTACCCTGGGACGCGAAGCCGTCGATCAGGTCCGAGGCGATCTCCGCGATCCGGCTCTCGAGGCCGTTGATGCGACGGGGTGTGAATGCCCGCGCGACGAGGGCGCGGATGCGGTCGTGGACCGGCGGGTCGACTTCGATGATGTACGGCATCGAGGGGTAACCCTCCGCCAGGATCTCCAGGACTTCGGGTGGATGAGGAAGGGTCGACGACCGCAACGCCCCAACCGACGAGAACGTCCGATGATCCTTGAGCACAGCGAGCACGTCCTCGTGGCGCGTCACGATCCAGAGCCCGAGGGCGGGTGCGAAGAAGACGGGGTGGTCGCGCCGCGCGAGCTCGAGGACGCCGAACGGGTCTTCGCGCTGCTCCGGGCTCGTCGGATCGAACGGGATCGTGTGTGGGCCGCTCATGCGACGACCCCGCTTCGCGCACTCGAAAGGGCTTCGCGGACGACGGCCAGCACGTCCGGCCAGACGGTGGAGCGGGGATCGATGGGCTCGAAGTGGCCGCCGTCGACCTCGACCAGGCGGCACTCGTCCCCAGCGATGCAAGCACGCTCCGCGTAGGCCTTTGCGTGCAGGATCGGGACGCGGTCGTCGTGGACGCCGTGGAGCAGGAACTGGGGAACGCCGAGGGGGAGCCTTGAGGCAGGATCCGCAGCGAGATACGCCTCCGGCACCTGCTCGGGTGAGCCGCCGAGGAACTCCTGGACGGCGCCGTCACCGAGGTCGGCTCTCGCTCCGGCTGCGAGATCGCAGATACCCCCGAGAGCGACCGCTGCGTCTACGACGCCCTCCGCCGCGAGCCAGAGCGCGAGGTGCCCCCCCGCGGAGTGCCCCACGGCAACGATGCGATCGAAGGCTCCGGTCTTCCCGGCTGCGTCTCGAACGTCTGCGAGCATCGTCCTCCAGCCGCCCGGCCCGGGCCGGCGATACTCGAGGTTCCCGGTTGCATACCCGGCCTCTGTCAGGGCGACCGAAAGGGCAGTCGTGTTGCGGCGCGTGAACGCCGGCCGCCAGAAGCCGCCATGTAGGACGACTACGAGCGAGCTCGCAGCACGATCGACCGGCAAGCGCAGGTCGACAACCTGATCCCGGTGATCACCGTAGGCGATCTGCTCGACGGCGCCGGAGCGCGGAGCCGCCCAGTGCTCGAGGGCGTCGAAGAACGCGGGTAGCTCTTCCGTCTTCATCGACCTACGTGATGTGTCGCCGTGGGCGTACCTCGCCCGGCGTCGACTCGCCGCGCCTCGCCGGGGTGGTCATGGCGACGCGAGCCAAGTCCGCACGAGACGAACGGTCCCGCAGGGCAGGGGCCTCGCTCAACCCGGGCGTGCTCCGCGTGATCCGCCATCGGTCAGCGCTTGCACGTCGCCGTCTTCACGAATCCTGGCGCGTACAGGTCTTGATACGCGAAGGGACTCGTCTTGAATGCGTTTCGGACGATGCTGGCGGTCGACTTGATCTTGGCGACGTCGATGTACCCGATGCCGTACTTCCTGGTGCACTGGTTCTCGACGAAGAACTTGAGGATTCGAAGCTCGTTGGCGGCAGTCACGGGATCGGCGATCGGCACGTACTTCTGCATGATGTAGCCGGAGGTACCGGGATTGTGGACGGCGTAGTTCAAGCCTTTGAGCAGCGCCTGGGTGAAGCGCCGCACCTCGTCAGGCTTGTTCTTGATGCGGTCGTCGGTCGTCACGATCGCGTTTCCGAGCAGCCCCTTCAGGTACTGCGAGTACTTGAACGTCCGCACCTGACGACCGCCTGCTGCCTTCACGAGCGTGGGAACGCCGACCGTGAACTGGCCGATCGCATCGGCTCGCCCGGTTGCGAGGAGCGACGGAAGGACGGGCGGGGTGCCCGGCACGATGTTGATCTTGGTCGTGTCGATGCCGGCGCGCTTGGCGTAGAAGGGGAGGAGCTTGATCACGATCGACGAGGGAAGATCGGCGAGTGTCTTGCCTTCGAGCCCCTTCGGCGACACGATGCCGCTCTCGGCGAGTGTCGCGATCGCGGCCTGGGTTGCCTGGCTCGTGATCGCCACGATCTTCACCGGGAAACCGCCCGAGACGCGACCGACCACATTGCCCGTGGACTCGGAGCCGGCGTAGTCGACCTGTCCTGCCGCAAGCAACCGAGCATTATCCGCACCAAGCCCCGGAACGACCTGGACGTCGAAACCGGCTTCGCGAAAGTACCCCTTTTCGATCGCAACGTAGACGAACGAATCACGACCAAAGCTCCCGAACGATGTCGCGTACTTGACCGGCTCGAGCTGCCGCTGCGCGGGCGCGGAACTGCCGCTCCCGGCGAGGATGCCGACGACCGCGATAGAGATCGCCAGCAGGACACCGGCTCGTCCACTGAAACGCATCGTTACCCTCCCAAAGGCTGTGGTTCGACAGGTATGGTGCTGGCGCTGAACTGTAGTTCAAAATACCGAACTAGGCAAGGAGGTCCTGCACCCTGTGGGCGACGACCGCAGGGAGCAGATCGAAATGGCGCGGACTTCAGCGAAACAGCGTTTGGCGGCCCAGGAGGCCGACGGAACGCCCGCGGCGCGGATCCCTGTTCGGCGCCCCGCTCGGGTCTCCGAGTCCGAGAACCGGTCGGCGTCACGCGTCCTCGACGTGCTCGATCTCTTCCTCGGAAACGGCTCCTTCTACACGCTCAAGGAGGTGAGCGAGAGGCTGGGGATTCCCAAGAGCACGGCCCACGGAATCCTGCACGAGATGAAGCGGAAGGGGTATCTCACGCTCGACCCCGCGACCCGGACGTACGCCGTCAGCCTCGGTCTCGTCGGGAGGGTGAGCGCCACATCCGCAATCGAGATCGTTCGTCAGCGCGCACGACGGCACCTGGAGCGTCTCGCCGCGACGCTCGGTGAGACGGCGAAGCTGATCGGCTACGAGAGCACCCAGAGTGTGGCGATCGACTTCGTCGACGGCGCCGGGCCGTTGAAATACGCAGTCACGCTCGGGCAGCGCTGGCCCCTTCACGCTACAGGCGGCGGGAGGCTCTATCTCGCGCAGTTCGACGACGCGACAGTCCGCGAGTTGCTGACTTCGGTTGAACTGGAACGGGTCACGGCACAGACCGTGGTCGATGTCGACACCCTCGTCGCCCAGGTGGCGGAGGTTCGTCGCAAAGGGTGGGCGCAGCAGCGGGAGGAGATCCACGAGGGCATCTCGGGCTTCTCCGCGCCGGTGCAGGAGACGGGTGGGAGACTTCTCGCTGCCCTCGTGGTGATGGGGCCGACCGCGAGGATCGAGGCCAACTCGTCCGCGATCGTGGCCATGCTGGTATCGGAGGCGCGCGCGTTGAGCGCAGATGTCGGAGCGCTGGACGCGGACGACGACGATGGACTGGTCGTCCCATGAGCAGAGCCGGGGGCGCGTCAGCCGGCATGCCGGAGGGGAGCCGGGGTGGCTACGGGACGATCGCGGCCCGAGTGCTCCTTCCCGCACTCACCCTCGTTGTCCTGATCGGCCTGTGGTGGCTCGCGACGATCATCTTCGACTGGCCGACGTATCTCGTCCCCACTCCGCTCGAAGTCTGGAACGAGATGATCGACCGCTGGAGCTTCCTGATCGACAACTTCAAGACGACTCTCGCCGAAGCGCTGACCGGATTTGCGATCGCAATTGCATTCGCGATTCCGTCGGCGATCGCGATGGCGTATTCGCGGGTGCTCGAGCTGACGATCTACCCTGCCCTCGTCGCGCTCAACGCCATTCCGAAGATTGCGATCGCTCCGCTTCTCGTCATCTGGATGGGCTTCGGAGCCGGGCCGAAGGTCGTGATGGTGATCCTGATCTGCTTCTTCCCGATCGTGATCAGCACCACCGCCGGCTTGAAGTCGACGCCTTCCGAGATCGTCGAGCTGTCGCGCTCGCTCTCCACCTCGACGCTCCAGGACTTCATCCGCTTCCGCTTTCCGTGGTCGCTTCCCTACGTCTTCGTGGGATTGAAGGTCTCAATCGCACTCGCGGTGATCGGTGCGGTGGTTGGCGAGTTCGTCGGAGCGACAAAGGGGCTCGGTTACGTCATCGTCGCGTCCGGACAAAACGCCAACACGACCCTCGCTTTCGTCGGAATCGTGCTGCTCTCGGTGATGAGCATCGTTCTCTTCTACGCGGTCGTCCTCGCCGAGCGGATCGTCGTTCCGTGGTCGGAGGAGACGCAGCGATGAACTCCATCCACATCGACGGAGTCTCGCATGTCTTCGACAGCCGCAAGTCGCGCTTGCACGCGCTCGCCGACATCGACCTGGAGATCGCACCGAACGAGTTCGTCACGTTGGTCGGCCGGTCAGGCTGTGGGAAGTCGACTCTCCTGCGCATCATCGCCGGCCTGCTCACGCCAACGGCCGGCGGCGTTCGGATTGGCGGAGAACCCGTCCGGGGCCCTCGGAGGGACGTGTCGTTCATGTTCCAGCGCCCCGCCCTTCTGCCGTGGCGCAGCGTGCTCGAGAACGTCCTGCTCCCGGTTGACATCTTCCGGCTCGACAAGAAATCACATCGCGTCCGCGCCGAGGCGCTCCTGGCACTAACTGGCCTCGAGGGGTTCGAGGATCGCCGGCCGCACGAGCTCTCGGGCGGCATGCAGCAGCGCGCTGCGCTGTGTCGTGCGCTCGTGTCGAACCCGTCGGTGCTCCTCATGGATGAGCCGTTTGCTGCGCTCGACGCACTGACCCGCGAGGAGCTGAGCCTCGAGCTCCAACGGATCTGGACCGAGGATCGCAAGACGATCGTCTTTGTGACGCACTCCATCCAGGAGGCGACGCTGCTCGCCGACCGGATCATCGTCATGAGCCCGAGGCCGGGACGAGTCGCGCGAGTTCTCGACGTGGGGGCGCAGCGCCCGCGCTCGCTCGGCGTCACCGGGCACAGCGCGGAGCTTGCGCGCGTGAGCGAGGAGCTTCACGAGCTGCTCTTCGACCGCGAGATCGGCGCGCAGTCGACCTCGTAGGATCGCGGCTGCCGTTCGGCTTGACAGGCAAACCGGGTGCAGATCCGCCCGCGGCGTCCGAGTTCGACTATCGCGGCTTCGATCGTTGCGGGCGTGTGCCGCACACAACCACTGCTCTAGCCACTGAGCTACGGGGCAGGAAATATCCCCTTCTTGCAGGTTGTCTAACCAAATCTTGGCTCGCGGCGCTCTCTGCGTCGCTGTATCGAATGGCCGAGAGCATCGTCTGCGGAGATCACCGTCGTCCACGGTGTTCCCGGCCTCGACGTCGACGTCGACGTCTACGTCAACGACGACTTGACCCTGCAGGACTTCACGTACGAGACCGTCACCGATCCGCTCGACCTGCCCGCCGGCACCTACAAGCTGGACGTCAGGGCGGCGGGGTCGGACGCGACCTCGGAGCCGGCCCTGTCGGGCAGCGCGACCGTGGAAGCGGACACCAACGCGTCGGTAGTAGAGCACCTCGGCGCGGACGGTAGCCCCATGCTGAGCGTGTTCGTCAACGACACGTCCACCGTCGCCGCACGAGATGCTCGGCTGACCGTACGGCACACCGCCGCAGCTCCGGCCGTCGACGTGCTTGCCAACGACGCGCGGCTCTTCACCGACCTGTCGAACCCGAACGAGCAGTCGGCCGACGTCGCCGCCGGAACCCCGGGAACCGGCTACATCGTCTATGCCGTCGGCGCCCTCGACGACAGCAACCTGAACGTGCTCGTCCAGACGATCTCGAACCTCGGCGGCGCACCCGCCGGCGTTCCGTCCGGCACGAGCGGGCTCGCTGCCACCTCGAGCTCGTTCCCGCTGTGGGCGATCGTGCTGCTTTCAGTCGCCGCGATCGGGATCGCGACCTCGGGCGTCGCACTCGCCCGCGCGAGGCGCTAGAGGTTCATACCATCGCCGGTGGGGGCTCAGGCGCCCCACCGCAGGCCCATGCGACGGATCTCGCCCCTCCTCCTTCTCGCCGCGAGCCTCGCGATCCTCGTCGCGGTTCCCGCCTGGTGGCTTTCCTCACGACCCGACACGTCCGCGGGATCGCTCGGCGAGCTGAGCGAGGCGGCGCCGGATACTGCGGCGCCGGTCGGCGTCACGGCGCCCACTCCGGCCGCGGCTGCTGAGCGTCCGCAGGTACGGGGCGATCTCGCGGCCGCCTCCGCCCCCGCGCCGCGGGTCGTCGTCCCCGTACATCGCGCTCGCGTCACCGACATCCCGCGGAGCAAGCAGCCCATCCCCGTGTCGCTGCGGATCCCCGCTCTTGGTGTCTCAGCGGCCATCGTGCCGGTCGGCGTCGACCGTGAGACGCGGCAGATGGAGCTACCGAAGGACAATGCCACGGCGGCCTGGTACCGCTATGGCGCCTCGCCCGGCGAGGAGGGATCGGCCGTGATCGCCGGCCACGTCGACTACGGCGAAGGCCGCGCGCTGTTCTCCGGCTCGCCGAGCTCGAGCCCGGGAATCGTGTCGTGGTCGGGTACGGCAGCGGCTCCGACCTTGCCCGACGCCTGC
>CAWCGR010000001.1:0-972180 GCA_963795175.1 uncultured Thermoleophilia bacterium | reverse complement strand
ACCGACGTGGAGACGTTCGACGGCGTCGTCATCTCCCAGGACCCGCCCGGCAACACGCAGCAGGATCCAAAGGCGTCGATCACCCTCTTCGTCGGCGTCTACGTGCCCCCCGAGACGACGACGGAGACGACAGAGTCGCCGACGCCGGCGCCCACGCCGACGCCGTGACGGCCCGGCTCCGCGTGGCCGTGATCGCCGGCGGCCGGTCGAGCGAGCACGAGATCTCGCTCGCGTCCGCCCGCTCCGTGATCGAGTCGCTCGACCCGGCGCGCTACGAGACGCAGCTGATCGAGATCGGCAGGGACGGGGCCTGGGCGCTCCCCCGGGCCGAGAGCGCGGCCCTCACCGGAGGCGCCGCAGCGGCCGAAGGACCCCCGACTGAGACGCCGACGGGCTCTGCATCGACCCTGCCCGTCCCAACCACGGCGACGCCCGCACCGCTCGGAGCCGTCGATGTCGCCTTCCCGATCCTGCACGGGCCCTTCGGCGAGGACGGCACGGTCCAGGGGCTGCTCGAGCTGGCCGGCGTCCCCTACGTCGGCTCGGGCGTCACCGCCTCCGCGCTCTGCATGGACAAGGATTTGTTCAAGGCGGTGCTGCGCGACCGCGGGATCCCCGTCGCTCCCAACATCACGGTCCGTCCCGGCGACCCGATCGAGAACCCGTTCGGCTACCCCGTATTCGTCAAGCCGGCGCGGCTCGGGTCATCGGTCGGGATTTCGAAGGCACGCAGCCCCGAGGAGCTCGAGAAGGCGGTCGCCCTGGCGCGGCGCCACGACGACAAGGTGCTCGTCGAGGAGTTCCAGGCCGGAGTCGAGGTCGAGGTGGGTGTGCTCGGGAACCGCGACCCCGTCGCGTCGGTCGTCGGCGAGATCGTCGCACACGCCGACTGGTACGACTTCGAGGCGAAGTACGCCGACGGCGGCATGGACCTGATCGTGCCCGCCCGTCTCCCGGCCGACACGCTCGAGCGCGTCAGACAGCTGGCCGTCGCTGCGTTCGTCGCGACCGACTGCGAGGGCATGGCCCGAATCGACTTCTTCGTGCGCCCGGACGGAGCCGTGATCGTGAACGAGCTCAACACGATCCCCGGATTCACCGCCACCAGCGTCTATGCGAAGCTGTTCGCCGAGTCGGGAATCCCGTACGGCGAGCTGCTCGACCGGCTCGTGGAGCTCGCCCTCGAGAGCCACGAGGGACGCAGCACGCTCGTCTACTGACGAGGAGCCCCTAGGGGGCGAGGACGGAGGCGAGCGCCTCCTCCCAGGTCGCAAGTGCCTCTTCCAGCACGAAGTCCTCGATCGTGAGTGGGCACAGCACCCGGATGCAGTTTCCCTCGCTGCCCGCCTTGAGCAAGATCAAGCCCCGCTGCAGCGCAGCCTCGATCACGGCGGCGGCGAGCTCCCGGGCGGGCTCCTTCGTGTCGGGGTCGGTGACGAGCTCTATCGCGAGCATCGCTCCGAGGCCGCGCACATCGCCGATCTGCGGCCAGCGGACCTGCCACGCGAGCATGCGCTCGCGAATCGTGTCGCCGATCGTGCTCGCGCGAGCGACCAGGCTCTCCTCCGCGAAGACCTCCAGCACCGCCAGCGCGGCGGCGAGGGCGACAGGATTGCCGATGTAGGTGCCGCCGATGGCCCCCTGGTGAGGTGCGTCCATGAGCTCGGCCCTGCCGATCACGCCGGAGAGCGGCAAGCCGCCGGCGATCGACTTCGCGACCACGATCAGGTCGGCTTCGACCGTGTGGTGCTCCATCGCGAACATGCGTCCCGTGCGGCCGAAGCCCGTCTGCACCTCGTCGGCGATCAGCACGATCCCCTCGCGGTCGCAGATCCGGCGGAGGCCCGCGACGAACTCCGGTGGGGCGGGCACGAAACCTCCCTCGCCGAGCTGCGGCTCGAACACGACGGCGGCGACCTGGGACGGCGCGATCTCGGCGGAGAGCATCCGCTCGAGCTCGACGAGGGCCTCGCTCGCGGACGGGCCACGATAGTCGTTCGGGTACGGCGCGCGGTACACCTCGGGTGCGAAGGGCCCCATGCCCGTCTTGTACGGGTGCTCCTTCGACGTCAGCGTCATCGCGAGCATCGTGCGGCCGTGGAAGCCGGCCTCGAAGGCGATCACGGCGGGCCGGCCCGTGGCCAGTCGCGCGACCTTGACCGCATTCTCGACCGCCTCGGCCCCCGAGTTGAAGAAGGCCGCGCGCGTTCCGCCGGTGATCGGCACGAGCCCGCCGATCCGCTCGGCGAGCTCGACGTACCCCGCATACGGCACGACCGTGAAGTCGGTGTGGACGAAGTTGGCCGCCTGCTCCTGGATCGCCTCGACGACGTGAGGATGACAGTGGCCGACGTTGCAGACACCCACCCCGCCGGCGAAGTCGATGAAGGTGTTGCCGTCGACGTCAGTGATCGTGGAGTTGAGAGCGGAGGCGGCGAACACGGGCAGGTAGACCTGCAGCGGCTTCGCCACTGAGCGCGCGCCCTGCGCCAGCAGCTCCTGGGAGCGCGGACCGGGAATCGCGGTGCGGAGCTCGATCGTCTTCGTCGTGGCCACGCAGGGAGAGTACCCCAGCGCTCGAATTATCCTCGGGCGATGGATCCCGACGATCTCGACAGCGACCCCCACAGCCAGTTCGACCGCTGGTTCGACGAGGCCACGGCGGCGGGGGTGGGACAACCCGAGCGCATGGCGCTCGCGACCGCAACCGCGGACGCACGGCCCTCACTGCGGATGGTGCTCCTCAAGGGCCACGACGCTCGCGGCTTCGTCTTCTACACGAATCGGGAAAGCCGCAAGGCGGTCGAGCTCGAGGCGAACCCACGCGCGGCGGCCGCGCTGTACTGGGACACCCAGAACCGCCAGGTTCGCATCGAGGGGCGCGTCGAGCGCGTCTCCGACGAGGAGTCCTTCGGGTACTTCCGCACGCGGCCGCGGGGAAGCAGGATCAGCGCGTGGGCGTCGCCGCAGTCGCGCCCGCTCGCAGACAGGGCCGAGCTGGAGCGCCGGGCTACCGAGATCGAGAGCCGCTTCGCCGGCGAGGAGGACGTGCCGCTGCCGCCCTTCTGGGGCGGGTACCGGATCGTCGCGGACGCGATCGAGTTCTGGCAGGGCCGACCCGATCGACTCCACGACAGGGTGCGCTACGAGCTCAGGGGCGACTCCTGGAGCCGAGAGCGGCTGGGGCCCTAGGGAAGTCCGTCAGCCCTCGAGTGTGGGGCTCGCGGGTGCGAGCGCTGCCTTCGTGTACAAGCCCGACGCGTTCCAGAGCAGGAACCCCTTAGCTCCCTGGAGCCGTGCCGCCTGGATCTGAGCCAAAACCTGCTGGGGCGTGTAGCTCCAGTCCTGCACCCACGGCACTAACTGGGTGCGCGTGCCCTTGATCTCCTGGCGAAAGTCGGTCAGCGTGCGGAACACGGTCTCGCCCGGCTGATTGCGGGGGCTGCCGATCCCGAGCTCGCCGTCGCCGTAGAGGGCCGGGTAGGACATGGGCGAGATGCTGTCCGCGTGCTCCGAGATCCAGCGCGGCACCTGGCCGATCCCGAGGTCGCGCGTCGCCGCCAGCCCGAACAGCGCCGCCGAGACGCGCGTCCCGCTCGGTTCGAGGCTCTTCTTCGCGAACGAGACGAAATCGGCGATCACGCGCCCGCGCGAGACGCTGGTCTTCCCGGGATACACAGCCTGCGAGAGGTCGCCGTCTGAGGGGAAACGGACGTAGTCGAACATGATCTGGTCGAATCCGGCCTCGGCCGCGGCCTTCGCCACGGAGACGCAGTACTGCCAGACGCGACGGTCGTAGGGGTTCACCCACGCCAGCCCCGCACTCGTCTTCCACGTGCTGCCGTCGAGGCGGTGGATGGCCATGTCCGGACGTCCGGCCGCGAGCATCGGATCCTGGAAGCAGACGACGCGCCCGATCATGTAGATCCCGTGCCGGTGTGCCAGGGCGACGAGGGCCTTGGGGTCGTAGTAGGAACGGGTCGCGCCGACGGTGCGAGCGAGCGGCACGTCCGCGGGCTGGAAGCCGATCTCGCCGCCCTCGTCCTTCACGTCGAGCTCGATCGTGTTGAGCCCGTAGCGCTTCAGGGCGACGTACTCCCGGAACTTGCCGGGGAGTGATGCGAGCGCCCCGGTGACGTGGACGCCCCTGATCTCGACCGGCATCGGCCGTGGCCGGACGGCCTTCGCGACACCCGGCGAGGAGAGGGCCGTCGCAGGCGTAGCCGCGGGCGCAGCGGCCGATGCGGGCTTCGGCGTGCCGCCGTCGGCGACGAACCGGGCCCCCATCACGACCGCGATCACGGCGAGGAGCAGGCTGCCGAGGACCGCGGCCCGACGGCGCCGTTTGTTCCGTCGCGTCTGCTCCCGTCGAGCGCGGAAGCGCCCGTTCGGGTCCATTTGGCCGTAGAGCATCGACACCGGATCACCGAGCGTACCGCATCAAGGCTGTCACGACGCCGGAATGCCCGGCTGTAGGATCGCGCCATGGTTCTCTCGGACACCGCCATCACCCGGCTGATCGAGGCGGGCAGCATCGTGATCGACCCGTTCGATCCCTCCCTGATGCAGCCCGCGAGCCTCGACGTGCGCGTCGACCGCCTCTTCAGGGTCTTCCGCAACTCGCGCTACCCGTACATCGACGTCAAACAGGAGCAGGAAGACCTGACCGAGCTCGTCGAGATCGACGGCGACGAGCCGTTCATCCTCCATCCCGGGGAGTTCGTCCTCGGCTCGACACTCGAGCGCGTGCAGCTCCCGAACGACCTCGTCGCGCGCCTGGAGGGCAAGAGCTCGCTCGGCCGGCTCGGACTCCTGATTCACTCCACGGCCGGGTTCATCGACCCGGGCTGGGACGGTCACGTCACCCTGGAGCTCTCGAACGTGGCGAACCTTCCGATCACGATCTATCCGGGGATGAAGATCGGTCAGCTGTCCTTCGTGCAGATGTCGGAGCCGACGGGCAACCCGTACGGGTCGAGCGGGCTCGGCTCGAAGTACCAGGGCCAACGCGGGCCGACGCCGAGCCGCTACTGGAAGAACTTCCACCCCTCCGCCTGACGCTGGCCCAGGGCGCACGCCGCCACAGGGGGACGGAAAAGGCGAGAGCCGCCTTGCGGCGGCTCTCGGTCCCGGTTGCCAGCGTTGGATTTGGCAGAGGCGCTTCCTGCCGGGCTCCTCGCGTGAGGCAAGTGAGCCGGCGGCGCGGAACGCGCGTCCCCTACGCTCGGCTATGGCGATTCCCCGATGGGTCTCGGGAACACGCCTCTACCCGCTGGTACCTCCACTGCCGGTACTGCTGGAATCTGTCACGTCCGGACCACCTCCTTTCCGCGGTAAGCCGAAATGTATACCGAGCCGAGTGGACGACGGCAAGCGTCTGCGGCGCGGAGGGCGTTACGGTTGCGTTCAGACGTCGACGACGACCATGCCGTCGTCGCGGATCCGGACCGGGTATGTGTCGACGGGGATGTACGCCGGCAGCGTCAATGCTCGGCCCGTCTCGATGTCGAACCGCGCCCCGTGGCGTGGACAGATAGCGACTCGCTCGTCACAGTCGAACTCGCCCTCGCAGAGCGGGCCGTCATCGTGCGAGCAGCGGTCTTCCAGCGCGAACAGGTCTCCGTCGCAGTTGTAGACCCCGATCGTGAGCAGCGGCGCCGCCACGACGATGCGCACGGTGCCCGGTGCCAACTCCTCGAGAGGGCAGACCTCGACTTCAGGCATCGTTAGCCGACGGAGATCTCGCCGCTCGACGTGCCCCATTCCTCGGGCAACGGCGTGCCCTTCGACCGGTGGAGCGCGACCTTCAGCACTCCGAGCCCGAGCAGGGCGCACTTGAGCCTCACCGGGGTCAACGGGATCCCGATCTCCTCGAGCAGCTCGTCCTTGGGCATCACCGCCACCTCCTGCGCGGTCCGGCCCTTGACCAGGTCGGTCAGCATCGACGTCGCGGCCTGGCTGATCGCGCAGCCACGCCCCTCGAAGCCGACCGTCTCGATCACGTCGCCGGCGCCCGAACCGCACCGAGAGGGTCACCTCGTCACCGCAGAGCGGGTTGTGCCCTTCGGCGACGGCGTCGTTCGGGTCGAGCAGGCCATGGTTCCTCGGCGCCTTGTAATGGTCGAGGATGACCTCGCGATACATCTGCTCGAATTCGCTCATCCGAGGTTCTTCTTGACCTTGTGCAGTCCCGCCACGAGCCGGTCGATCTCCTCGGGGATCGAGTACAGGTAGAAGCTGGCGCGAGTCGTCGCTGCCACGCCGAGGCGGGTCATCAGGGGCTGGGTGCAGTGGTGGCCGGCCCGGACGGCGACCCCCTCCCAGTCGAGGATCTGGGCAACGTCATGTGGGTGGATGCCGGAGACGTCGAACGAGACGATCCCCGCCCGCCGCTCCACGGGCGGGCCGAAGAGCCTCACCCACTCCAGCTCGCCGAGCTGCGCGACCGCATAGGCCGTCAGCTCGTGCTCGTGCCGCTCGATCGCGGGCAGGCCGATCTCGCTGATGTAGTCGATGGCCGCGCCGAACCCGACAGCCTCCGCGATCGCGGGGGTCCCCGCCTCGAACTTGTACGGCAGCTCGTTGAACGTCGTCCGCTCGAGGCCGACGGAGCGAATCATCTCGCCGCCGAGGTTGAACGGCTGCATCGCCTCGAGCAGCTCGCGCCGCCCCCAGAGGGCGCCGATCCCGCTCGGGCCGCAGAGCTTGTGGGAGGAGAAGGCGAGGAAGTCGCAATCGAGCGCCTGCACGTCGATCGGCCGGTGCGGCGCCGCCTGGGCTGCGTCGACGACCATGATCGCGCCCTGCTCGTGGGCCCAGGCCGCGAGCTTCTCGACGGGGTTGATCGTCCCGAGCGAGTTCGAGACGAGGCCGGTCGCGACCACCTTGACGTTGCCATCCCGCGCCAGCTCGTCGAGAGCCTCGAGGCGGAGCTCACCCGCATCGTCGATCGGGATGTGGCGGAACGCCGCCCCCGTCCTGCTCGCGATGAACTGCCAGGGAACGAAGTTCGCGTGGTGCTCCAGCTCGCTGATCACGACGATGTCGCCCGGCCCGAGGTTGTCGAGGCCCCACGCATAGGCGACGAGGTTGATCGACTCGGTGGCGCTGCGGGTGAAGATCACCTCGCGCTCGGACGGGGCGTTGACGAACGCCGCAACCGTGCGGCGAGCGTGCTCGTACCCCTCGGTCGCCCGCTCGGCCAGGCGGTAGACGCCGCGATGGACGTTCGCGTACTCGTGCTCGTAGAACGCGCGCATCCGGTCGAGAACCTGCCGTGGCTTCTGCGTGGACGACGCGGAATCGAGGTATGCGAGCGGCTTCCCGCCGACCTCCTCCTCGAGGAACGGGAAGTCGGCGCGCAGCGCGCACAGCGTCCAGGGGGCTCGAGGTTGTAACGGCCATCACGGCATCGTAGCCGGGGAGGCTCAGTGCGGCTTGCTGCGCAGAGGCACGAAGCGGTCCACCGTCGAACCAGAGGAATCCGATCGCTATCCCCGTGCCGACCGTCACGAGCAGCAGCCCGAGCCGCGCTCGGCACCTCGAGCTCGAAGAACCGTCGCAGCCAGGGAACGGCGAGCACGATCACGTAGGCGGCCAGGAGAACCGCAGCAGAGGGCTCCCACGAGGCGGGCCCTGCGGGTGCTCGTCGCCTCGAGTGCGAGCACGAGGTAGAGGCCGATCAGGATCAAGGTCGACGTCGCCGCGGTCCGCGACTGGAGGAGACCGAGGTCGAACACGTTCAGGGCGATCAGATAGGTGGTCGTGATCCCGAGGCCGGCGGCGACCCCCGCGGGGACGGCGAACCGCCCCACCTCTCGCAGGAAGCCCTCGGTGTGCCAGGGGCCGTCGCTCGGGGCGAGCGCCAGGAAGAACGCGGGGATGCCTACCGTCAGCACCGCGACGACAGTGAGGTGGCGGGGCAGCAGCGGATACTCCGCCGGCGTGATTCCGATCGCGACGATCAGGAACGCGGCGAAGACCGACTTCGTGACGAAGAGCTTGGCGACGCGCTGGAGGTTGCGGAGGACCCGGCGCCCCTCCGCGACCATGCCGGGAATCGCGCGAAGTCGCCGCGCACGAGCACGACGTCGGCGACGGCCTTGGCCATCTCGGTGCCCGAGCCCTGTGCGATCGACAGGCGCGAGGCCTTCAGGGCAGGGACGTCGTTGACGCCGTCGCCGACCATCGCGACGTAGCGGCCGCGACGGCGAAGCGACTCGACCACGCGGCGCTTGTCCTCCGGCGAGACCCGACCGACGACGGAGAGCGAGGTAACGATCCGGTCGAGCTCGCGCATCGCCGGCCGGCAGCGTCGTCGCCCTCGAGCGGCGGGCCGACGACCGGGATGCCCGCGTCGGAGGCGATCGAGGCTGCCGTCGCGGCCGCATCGCCCGAGAGTACGACGACGTGCGACGCCCTGCGCGGCGAGATACGCGATCGTCTCGCGCGCGTCGGGGCGAAGCTCCTCGGCGAGGACGGCGAGCCCGAGCGTGCGCAGAGGGGGAGGGCCCTCGTCGGGCTCGGCCGGGAAGGCGGCACTCGTGACCCCGAGCGCGATGACCCGACGGCCCGCTTCCTGCGCGGCACTGACAGCCTCCTCGAGGGCTCCGAGCGGGAAGAGCTCGGGCGCTCCGAGCACGTAACGGACGCCGCCGAGGCGCTGCCCGCTCCAGCGGTGCCGCGAGAGGAACGGGACGACCTCGTCCGCCGGCTCGCCCGGCTCGACAGAGGCGAGCGCGAGCGCCGCGAGCGTCGAGTCCTGCGTCTCGGCAGCGGCTGCGTAGCGGGCGAACGCGTCGCGCAGCTCGTGCTCGGTCGCCGGCTCCGCCGGGACGACCTCGACGAGCCGGAGCGCCGCCACGGTCAGGGTGCCGGTCTTGTCGAGGCAGATCGTGTCGACCGAGGCGAGCGACTCGATCGCGTTCAGCTGCTGCGAGAGGGCCCCCACGCGCGCCATCCGCATCGCCGCAGCGGCGAAGGTGACCGAGACGAGCAGGATCAGCCCTTCGGGGATCAGCGTCACCATTCCGGCGACCGCCGTGTCGACCGCGTCGCCGATCGCGGCGTCCTGCTTCGCGAGGGCCACCGTCAGCATCGCCCCGAGCGGCACCATCACTCCGAGCAGGACGTAGAGAAGCCGGTCGATCGACCGCTCGAGCGGCGAGCGCGGGTGGCGGAACTCGCGCGCCGTACCGGTGATCCGCTCCGCGTAGCTCGCCGCCCCGACCGCTGCCACCTCGTACGAGCCCGTGCCCTCGACGACGAACGACCCCGAGCGCACCTCTTCACCCGTCTCGCGCGCGACCGGCTCGGACTCACCGGTCAGGATCGACTCGTCCAGCTGGAGCCCGTTGCTCGAGCGCAGCGGCCCGTCCGCCACGACCTGATCGCCGGGGGCGAGCCGAATCAGGTCGCCGTCGACGATGTCCTCGACGGGCGCCGATCGCGGCTCGCCGTCGCGGACGACGGTCGCGCGAGGCGCCACGAGCGCGGCCAGCTTGTCGAGCTTGCGCGTCGCTCGTACCTCCTGCCAGATCCCGATCCCCGTGTTCGAGACGACGATTCCGAGGAAGAGCGCGTCCCGCCAGTCGCCGAACGAAAGCGTGAGGACGCCGAGTGAGAGCAGGATCGCGTTGAAGGGCGTGACCGTGTTGGCCCGCACGATCAGTGCCGTCGACCGGCTCGCAGGGGGATCCGGTGGCGTCCCGCGCGCGGCGCGCCTCCGTCTCGCCTCGACTTCCGTTAGGCCCGAGGTCACCTCAACGAGGCTAACACCCTCCGGAGGACGCTTCCTCAGGCGGGGGGCTCGACCTTGCCGTTCGTCTGCGCCCGAGACGCGACCTTCTGCTGCCGCTGGACCGCCTCGGCGGCGAGCTCGAGCAGCTCGCAGAGCCGCGTCAGGCGCAGCCGCTCCGAGCTCTCCTCGAGCAGCTCCTGCTTGATGTCCGTGGAGAAATCGAACAGGCCGGCGATCGCGTACGAGAGCGCGGGCGTGTCGGGCGAGGGCGGCGCCACCTCCGTCGTGGTCAGCTCCACCAGCCTGGCGAAGAGCGTCAGCGCTCGGTCGACGTCCGCAGGATCCGCCGGATCGCCCGCGTCGTCGACCGGCTCGACCCGCCCGGTTGCGAAAGTGCGTCCCTCGGTCATGCCCACGAGCCGGAACCGGCTGCCACCCTCGACGATGACGTTGAGTCGCCCGTCCTCGAATCGCTCGACCACCTCGGTCACGGCCGCAAGCGTGCCGACGCGGCGCAGGCCGCCGTTGTCGTCGGCATGGATGATCCCGAATGGGTACCCGTGCTCGAGCGACTCCCCGATCAGCTCGCGGTAGCGTGGCTCGAAGATGTGGAGCGGCACCTGCTCGGTGGGCAGGAGGACGATCCCGAGCGGGAAGAGACCGATCTCATCCATCCCGAAAGACTATTCCCCCCGGGCTCCGGCAGCGCGGCCGGCGGGCCGGTCGGGCCGCGCCCGACTACGCGACTTCCGGAATCCGCGCTTCGAGTGCCTCTCCGAGCGCGACGCGGACGGGCTCCAGCTCGATCCGGTCGAGCACGTCCTGGAAGAAGCCGCGCACGATCAGGCGCTCCGCCTCCTGCCGCGAGAGCCCCCGCGCCATGGCGTAGAACAGCTGCTCGCGATCGACCTGGCTGAGCGTGGCGCCGTGAGTGCAGCGCACGTCGTTGGCGAGGATCTCGAGTCCCGGGATCGAGTCCGCATGCGCGGTCTTGGAGAGGAGGAGGTTGCGGTTCTCCTGATACGCGTTCGTCTTCTGCGCACCCTCCTCGACCCGGATCATCCCGCGCCAGACGGCACTCGCCGCGTCCCGCAGCACGCCCTTGAACGCGAAGTCGGAGGTCGTGTGGGGGGCGATGTGCTCCTGGAACGTGTCGTAGTCGAGCCGCTGCTCGTGATCGGCGAAGTACGCCCCGGTCACCCGCGACGTTGCGCCCTGGCCGGCGAGGTCGTTCTGGATCCAGACCTTGCCGCCGCCTGACCCGAATCCACCGGCAACCCAGTCGAGCTCGGCATCCCGTCCCACGGTCGCGTGGTGAGAGGCGAAGTGCCAGGTCTGCTGCGAAAGGTTCTGGACGGAGACGTACTCGACCTTCGCCCCGTCCTCGACGACGATCTCGACGGCGGCGTTCGAGTAGCCCGAGAGCTCGGGTACGGCCGAGGTGTACTCCTCGACGACGGTAAAGCGGCTCTGCGGCTCGGCGACGATCAGAAGGCGCCAGAACAGCGAGCCGCCGTCGACCGTGTTGGCGATCCGGATGTAGAGCGGCTTCTCGACGACGACGCCCTTGGGCACGTGCACGAGCAGACCGTGCTGCCACATCGCCGCGTTGTGCGCGGCGAACTTCTCGGCGTGCCCGACGAGCGAGCCGAGCAACGGGTGGTCGTCCGTGAGCAACTCGAAGCGAATGCCCTCGGGGGCGTGTTCGATCGTGATGCCCGACTCACCGACCGAGGCGATGCCGGACGCATCGATCTCGAGCATCGTCTCCGGCCGCGAGCCGCTCGGGTCACCGGCCGCCGTGAACCCGTCGGGATCGAAGCCCTCGAGGTCGGTGAAGCGCCAGTGCTCGTCCGACGTGGTCGGCAGCGGGATCGCCTCGTAACGCTCGAGCAACTCGGCTCTAGACATCTTTCCTCACCTCCAGCTTCAGGCAGCGCCGCTGCGGCCGCACGTGCGACTCAGCCAACGGAGCCTTCCATCTGCAGCTGGATCAACCGGTTCATCTCGACCGCGTACTCGAGCGGCAACTCCTTGGTGATCGGCTCGACGAACCCGGACACGATCATCGCGCTCGCCTCGGATTCCGAGAGGCCGCGGCTCATCAGGTAGAAGAGCTGCTCCTCGCCGATCTTGGAGACGGTCGCCTCGTGGCCGAGATCGACGTCGTTCTCGTCGACCTTGATGTACGGGTAGGTGTCCGAGCGCGAGTCCTCGTCGAGGATCAGGGCGTCGCAGACGACCTTCGACTTGGAACCGGTGGCCCCGCGACCGACTTCGAGCAGGCCGCGGTAGCCGGCCCGGCCTCCGTCCTTGGAGATCGACTTCGACGTGATCACGGAGGTGGTGTTCTTGCCGACGTGGACGACCTTGCCGCCTGCGTCCTGGTGCTGGCCCTTGCCCGCGAACGCGATCGAGAGCACCTCGCCGTGGGCTCGGTCGCCCATCAGCCAGATGGCCGGGTACTTCATCGTCAGCTTCGAGCCGAGATTGCCGTCGACCCACTCCATCGTCGCGTCCTCGTGGGCGACGGCGCGCTTGGTGACGAGGTTGTAGACGTTGTTCGACCAGTTCTGGATCGTCGTGTAGCGGCACCGGCCGCGTGGCTTGACGATGATCTCGACGACCGCCGAGTGGAGCGAGTCGGACGAGTAGATCGGCGCCGTGCAGCCCTCGACGTAATGCACGTAGGCGTCCTCGTCGACGATGATGAGCGTCCGCTCGAACTGGCCCATGTTCTCCGCGTTGATCCGGAAGTAGGCCTGCAGCGGCATCTCGATTCGAACGCCGGGGGGCACGTAGATGAACGAGCCGCCCGACCAGACGGCCGAGTTCAGCGCGGAGAACTTGTTGTCGTTCGACGGGATGATCGTGCCCATGTGCTGCTTGACGATGTCCTCGTGCTCACGCAGCGCCGAGTCCATGTCGAGGAAGATCACGCCCTTGCGCTCGAGATCCTCCTGCAGCTTGTGGTAGACGACCTCCGACTCGTACTGGGCGCCGACGCCGGCGAGGTACTTCTTCTCGGCCTCAGGGATGCCGAGCTTGTCCCAGGTGTCGAGGATCTCGGCGGGCAGGTCTTCCCATTTGTCGACCTGCTTCTCGGTCGGCTTGATGTAGTAGTAGATGTTCTCGAAGTCGATCTCCGCGACGTTTCCGCCCCAGGTCGGCAGCGGCCGCGCGTAGAAGTAGTCGAGAGCCTTGTGGCGGAACTTCCGCATCCAGTCCGGCTCGTTCTTGTGCTCTGCGATCGCCTCGACGACCTCGTGCGAGAGCCCCCGGCCGGACTTGAAGAAGTAGTCCTTGGCCTCGTCGGGATTGGAAAAGCCGTACTTGTAATCGCTGCGGATGCCCTTGACGACATCGTTCTCGGTGGTGGTCATGCGCTCTCGCCTCCTACCCCTGCGGGAATGAAGGCTTCGTAGCCCTCCGCCTCGAGCTTCTGCGCGAGCTCAGCGCCGCCCGAGGCCACGATCCGCCCGTCCACGAACACATGCACGTGATCCGGGGTGATGTAGTTGAGGATGCGCTGGTAATGGGTGATCACGAGCGCGCCCATCTCGGGGCCGACGAGCTCGTTGACGCCGTTCGCGACGACGCGGAGCGCGTCGATGTCGAGGCCCGAGTCGGTCTCGTCGAGCACCGCGATCCGCGGCTTCAGCATCGCCATCTGGAGGATCTCGACGCGCTTCTTCTCGCCACCCGAGAACCCGTCGTTGAGATACCGCTGGGCGAGCTCCCGCGGCACCTTGAGGTGCTCCATCGCGGCGAGCATCTCGGTGCGGAACTCCTTCACGGCGATCGGATCGTCCTCGCCGCCGTTCGCCGCCTTCCGCTTCGCGTTGATCGCGCTGCGGAGGAAGCTCGTGACGGTGACGCCGGGAATGGCGTGCGGATACTGAAAGGCCAGGAAGAGGCCCTTCTGGGCGCGCTCGTCGGCGCCGAGCTCGGTGACGTCCACGCCGTCGAGCAGGATCTCGCCCTCGATGATCTCGTACGCGGGATGACCCATCAGCGCGTAGGCGAGCGTCGACTTGCCCGAGCCGTTCGGCCCCATGATCGCATGCTTCTCGTTCGTGTCGACCGCGAGATCGACGCCCTTGACGATCGGGGTGCCGTCCTCGAGCGCGACGTGCAGATTCTTGATCTCCAGCAGTGCCACTGATTCTGTCCTTGCCTCGTTGTGCAGAAAGATGGTTGCGAACGGCGCGTCACAAGATGCCGCATCGCCCGCCCCCCGTATCGTACCCGGACCGAACTCGGCGACGGTTGCCCGGGTCCCCGCTGCTATTGTGCAGAAATGCCGTTTGGAATAGGGATCTGGGAGCTCCTCATCCTCCTGCTCGTGCTCCTTCTCGTCTTCGGGCCCAAGCGGCTGCCGGAGATGGGTCGCCAGCTCGGCAAGGGTATGCGCGAGTTCAAGGATTCGGTCACCGGTGACTCTCACGACGATGACGAGGCTTCCGCCTTGCCGCCCGCGGAGCCTGCCGTCCCCGCTGCGCCTGCCGCGCCCGAGCAGCGCGAGCGGGACACCGTCTCCTAAGCCACCGCGAAGATGATCCGCAGGCTCGCCCCGCGCCGTCTGGGCACGGACGAAGAGGCGACCGTCGTCGAGCACCTGTCGGAGCTTCGCCACCGGCTGTTCATCGCCCTCGGCGCCATCGTGCCGGCGTTCCTGTTCACGTTCGTGTTCCACACGCATCTGATCGAGTGGCTGAAGCGCCCGCTGCCCTCGGACAAGGTGCTCGTCACGCTCGGAGTGATCGAGCCGTTCACGACCGCCGTCAAGGTGAGTGCTCTGGCGGCGATCGCGATCGTCCTGCCGATTCTCGTCTGGCAGGTATGGGGATTCCTCGCCCCCGCCGTGGACGTGGCCGCGCAGCGGGCCCTCCGGTGGTTCATCGTGATCGCGACGGTTCTGTTTGCGATCGGTGTGCTCTTCGCCTATTTCGTCGTTCTGCCGGCTGCGATCACGTTCCTGACGAACTTCGACGACACGCTCTACGACGTTCAGATTCGGGCGAGCTACTACCTCTCGTTCACGTCCCTCGTCCTCGTCGCCTCGGGGCTCGCGTTCGAGATGCCGATCTTCATTCTCGCCCTCGTTCGGATCCGCGTCCTCAGCTATCAGCGGCTCCGCAAGAACCGTCGCATCGGCTACGTGCTGATGGTCGTGTTCGCGATTCTGCTGCCGACCGTCGACCCCGTCTCGCTGCTGTTCGAGGCGGCTCCGCTGCTGCTCCTGTTCGAGTCGTCGATCTGGCTCTCGAAGATCATGGAGAAGCGCTGGGGTCTCGCGGGAGCGCCAGGGTTCCGCTTCGGCGATGATCCGGACGAGCCGGACGACGACGCGCCCTTCGCCGCTACCGACGACGGCGACGGAGGGGACGACGACCCGACCGAGGAGTTCCTCGGCTCCCGCGACGACGAGGACGACGACCCGGTCGAGGCCTTCCTCGGCTCCCGTGATGACGAGAACGACGACTTCCCGGAGGAGTTCACCGACCTGCACGAGGAGCTCGACCTCTCCGAGGAGCGTGACATCCCGTCGGACGAGGACGACGAGGATGGCGAGGATGACGCCGACGGGGAGACCACGACACGGTGAGAGTCGTCTCGGCGGACTGGGTCGTTCCCGTCGAGGGCCCTCCGATCGAGCGGGGTGCGGTGGCAATTGGCGACGACGGCGTCATAGCGGCCGTCGGGACGAGCGCCGAGGTCGGTCCGGGCGACCACCATCCAGGCTGCGTGATCGTGCCTGGGTTCGTCAACGCTCACTCCCACGTCGAGTACGCGGTGTACGCGGGCTTCGGCGACGGCCTCCCCTTCGTGCCGTGGATCGGGATGCACATCCGGCGCAAGGCGCTGCTCGACCTCGACGAGATGACCGCGATCGCGACGGTCGGGGCCCGTGAATGCCTTCGCTCCGGCATCACCACGATCGGCGACTGCAGCTTCTCGGGCGCGTCGGCCATCGCAGCCGCCGAGACAGGGTTGCGCGCGATCGTCTATCTCGAGGTCTTCGGACGCGACGCGTCGGCCCTGGACGCGTTCCACGCCACGCACGAGCGCATTGCCCACGTGCTCTCCGACCTGATCACGGTTGGCGTCTCGCCGCATGCCCCGTACACCTGCACGGTCGACGTCTACCGGGCCTGTGCCGCGCTCGGGATCCCGCAGGCGACCCATCTGGCCGAGAGCCCGGCCGAGCGCGACTGGCTCGTCTCGGGCAAGGGAGACTGGAGCCCTCTGGCCGAATTTCTCGTGCCCCCGGCCGGCGAGACCGGGATCCGGCTCCTCGCAGCCGAGGGATTGCTCGGCCCGAGCCTGACGGCGGCTCATTGCGTCCAGGCGGACGAGGAGGAGATCGCGCTGCTCGCGCGCCACGAGGTCGGAGTCGCCCACTGCCCGCGCTCGAACGGCTACCTGGGCTGCGGCGTCGCGCCGGTCGACGAGCTCCTGGCGGCGGGGGTCACGCTGTCGGTCGCGACCGACAGCCCGGCCTCGACGCCGTCGCTCGACCTGTTCGAGGAGCTGCGCGCGGCGATCGTCGGCGCGAGGGCGAGAGCGCGAAGGCCCGATGCCCTGTCCGCCGCCACGGCGCTCGAGCTCGTCACGCTCGGGGGCGCGCGCGTGCTCGGCCTGGACGACACGATCGGCTCGCTCGTGCCGGGCAAGCAGGCGGACCTCACCATCGTCTCGCTCGCCGACTCGGGCTTCGACCCGATCGAGGATCCCATCGCAGGCGTCGTCCTGGGGGGAACCCCTGACCGCGTCATAGCTACCCTGGTTGCCGGGGAGCCGCGCTACCTGAAAGGAACATCTCGATGGCCCGATTCGACAAGAGCCGCCCGAAGCGCCCGAAGCAAGATGCTGCCGTAGCGCAGCCGCGGAGTGCCAAGCGCTCGAGCGCGCCGTCGATCGAGGACACGATGTTCTTCCCGCGGCTACGGCGCCACGCGAAGTGGATGTTCGTCTTCCTCGCGGTCGCGCTCGGTGGCGGTTTCGTCCTCTTCGGCGTCGGCGCCGGGGGAACGGGGGTCGGCGACATCTTCCGCGGCGACGGCGGCTCGACCGGTGTCCCCTCGATCTCGGATTCCCGGAAGCAGACCGAGCAGAACCCGAAGAGTGTCGAGGCCTGGCGCGATCTCTCGACGGCGCTCCAGACCGACGGCCAGACGACCGAGGCGATCGACGCCCAGAAACAGGTCGTCGCCCTGGCGCCGAAGGACACCGACGCCTTCCGCGAGTTGGCCAGCCTCTACCTCTCGGAGGCGAACGCGAAGCAGCAGGAGGCGCAGATCGCACAGATCCGCAACATCTACACGGCGGGTGCGGGTCAGGGCTTCCCGGGCCTTCTAACCTCACCCTCGGGGCAGCCGCTCGTCGACAACAAGATCAGCGTCGTGGTGAGCTCCGTGAACTCGGTAGAGGTGCAGCGCCTCGCCTCCGCGGCGCAGGCGGCAGCCGTCGCGGCGGTCGACACCTACAAGCAAATGGTCGAGCTGCAGCCGAGCGATCCCAATATCCAGCTGGAGCTGGCCCAGGCTGCACAGCAGACCGGAGACTCGGCGGCGGCGATCAAGGCGTACACGACGTTCCTCGAATTGGCGCCGGACGATCCCAGCGCCAGCATCGTCGAGCAGCAGCTGAAGCTGCTGAAACAGAGCGCGGCCCCCTCGGGATAGACTCTCGCCGAACATGAAGCGCTCTCTCACACCCCGCGGCCGGATGCGGCTGGCCGTCGCGCCGGCTGCGATCGTGGTCGGCGCGCTCCTGACGGCCGGATGCGGCGGCTCCGTGGGGCATTCGGAGGGGACGGGCGATCGCTCGAAGGGCAAGGAGCTGTTCAGCCAGAAGTGCGGCAGCTGCCACGTGCTGGCGGACGCCGGCACCAAGGGCAACATCGGCCCGAACCTCGATTTCGCGTTCTACCAGTCACGGCAGGACGGGCTGGGCGAGAGCACGATCGTCCAGGTCGTGCGGGGCCAGATCGCCTACCCGATCGAGAACACCTCGACCGGCGCTCCCGGCATGCCCGCCGACCTCGTCACGGGCCAGGACGCAGACGACGTGGCGAGCTATGTCGCGGCGGTTGCGGGCGTCGAGGATCCGGGCGACGCCGCAGCCGCGCCGACTCCCGCCCCGCCTCCCACCACGCCACCGGCCGATGACGACGAAGGTGGCGGAGCCGGGGATGTCGCAGCCGGGAAGTCGGTGTTCGAATCGGCCGGGTGTGGCGGTTGTCATGTGCTCGCGGACGCCGGCTCGAACGGAGCGGTGGGGCCGAATCTCGACGAGGCCAAGCCCGATGCCGCGCTCGTCAAGGATCGCGTCACGAACGGCCAGGGCGCGATGCCCGCATTCGAAGGTCAGCTGACGGCAGCTGAGATCGCCGACGTCGTCGCGTACGTCTCGTCGGTCGCCGGCAAGTAGCCGCGGGCTTCGCCGACACCCGCGCCGGTTCAGCCTAGGGCTCGCCGTCGCTCACGTACGTGATTGCATCGCCGAAGCGCGCACGGAGCGTCGGATCGAGCTCCGGGCGCGTCGCTGGGCCTTCGTCACTCCTCCCTGCAATCACGAGCGCGTCCGCGGCGTACCGTCGCACCATCGCCTCGGCCGCGTTTGACCGAGATCCGCTGAACAGCTCGCCGCGCACGTTGAGGCCCGAGGCGCGCAGCTCCTCCACCGCACCTTCGAGACGCTCGCGGTCTCCCTCTCCGGAGGGCCCTGAGCGGGCCCAGACGAGGAGCACGTCCTCGGCGCCTCCCGTAGCGAGGTCCACGACGGTCTCGCGGAGTCGCGGCCCCGCCGGCACCCGATCGACGACGACGAGGATCCGCCGCGTGTCTTCGACCGCCGCCCGCTCCCCCACGGCCGGTGTCCCGACCCGAGAGCGGCCTTTCCGGCGGAGCACGACCACGACGGTGGCCGAGGCCACGGCGAAGACGACCAGGCCGAGCCAGGTGGCGATCCAGGACGCGATCACGACCGGGGCGAGGTACGCGATGGTGCCGAGCACGAGCCGGAAGGCCGCGTCCTCGCTGACGAGCGGGTTGCGCATCGGCTCCCTCTGCGACGAAACGCCGTTAGTCCGCTGAGCGAGCCCCGGACCGGCGCCCCGACCGCGCTGTGGACGACTAGATCAGGTAGACGGTCGCGTACACGACGATCCACATCACGTCGACGAAGTGCCAGTAGATCCCGGGCAGTTCGACGCCGTGGTGGTGATCGGGTGAGTAGTGGCCACGGAACGAGCGGACGGCGGCGAACGTCAACAGCGTCAGGCCGACGAAGACGTGGGCGCCGTGAAGTCCCGTGAGGCCGAAGAAGACCGAGGCAAAGGCACCGTCGGTGGTGTTGAAGCCGACGTGCGCATACTCGATGAACTGGGTCAGAAGGAACGCCGTGCCCATCAGGATCGTCAGCACGAGGCCCGCCTGTAGGCCCCGGCGGTTGTTGCGCTTGATCGACTGTAGGGCCCAGTGCATCGTGAAGCTCGAGGTCACGAGGATCGCAGTGTTGATCCCGGCGACGAACTTCGGGAACTCGAACGGCTCCGGCGGCCATACCGCCGACACGTCGGGGTTGACGATCCGCACGAAGAAGTAGGCGGCGAAGAAGGATCCGAACAGCATCGCCTCCGAGCCGATGAAGAGGAACATGCCGAGCACGGTCGGATCGACCTTCGAGCTCCGGTTCGCGGCCGGCGGCCCGTGATGCTCGTGGTCGTGCAGGGCAGCGTCCGCGTGAGCGCTCACGCCGGTGTCTCCACGGTCGCCGGGGCCGGGCTGCTGGTCAGGATCGCGTGCCGGGCTCCGGGAACGCCGTACTCGTAGGGGCCGCCGACGACCTGCGGGATCTCGTCGAAGTTGAACACCGGCGGCGGCGAGGAGACCTGCCACTCGAGGGTCATCGCCCGCCACGGGTTCGACTCCGCGATCGGCCCTCGAGCCCAGCTGACGATCATGTTGTAGAAGAAGACGATCACCGAGGCACCGAGCGCGAAGGACGAGATCGTGACGATCAGGTTGAGGTCAGCGAAGCGATCGGCATAGTCGGCGACGCGGCGCGGCATGCCGACGAGTCCGACCCAGTGCATCGGGAAGAAGGTCAGGTTGAAGCTGACGAACGTGAGCCAGAAGTGGAGCTTGCCGAGCCGCTCGCTGTACATCCGACCGGTCATCTTCGGGAACCAGTAGTAGATGCCGGCGAAGATCGTCAGCACCGAGCCGCCGAACAGCACGTAGTGGATGTGGGCGACGATGAAGTAGGTGTCCGAGGCGTGGATCGTGATCGGCACGGATGCGAGGTAGACGCCCGAGAGGCCGCCGATCACGAACATCGAGATGAACCCGAGCGCGAACAACATCGGCGTGTTGAGGCGGATTCGCCCTTCCCACAGCGTCGCCAACCAGCTGAACACCTTGACGCCTGTCGGCACCGCGATCAGCAGCGTCGAGATCATCATCGGGATGCGGAGCCAGTCGGCCATTCCGGCGACAAACATGTGGTGCGCCCAGACGGAGAACCCGAGCACGAGGATCCCGAGCAGCGAGATCGCCATCAGCCTGTAGCCGAAGATCGGCTTCCGGCTCATGACCGAGATGATCTCGGAGATGATCCCGAAGCCGGGCAGGATCATGATGTACACGGCAGGGTGACTGTAGAACCAGAAGATGTGCTGGTAGCCGAGCACGTAGCCGCCACCCTCCGGCGTGAAGAAGTCCGTGTGCAGGACGCGGTCGAAGAGGACGAAGAACTGCGAGCCGGCGATGAACGGCGTCGCGATGACGACGAGCAGCGAGGTCGTGAAGTTCGCCCAGACGAGAAGCGGCATGCGCCAGAACGTCATCCCGGGGGCGCGCATGGTGATGATCGTGACCAGGAAGTTGAGTGCGGTCAGGATCGACGAGGCGCCGGCCCACTGGACGCCCATGTTGAAGAAGACCTGGCCGAACGGCTGCTCGGACGCGAGCGGCGCATAGCTCGTCCACCCCGTCGCGAACGCGCCACCGGGAGCGAGGAAGCTGGCGATGAACATGATCCCGGCGATCGGCAGGAACCAGAAGGAGAGCGCGTTCAGGCGGGGGAAGGCCATGTCCGGGGCGCCGAGCATCAGCGGCACGGCGAAGTTCGCAAGGCCGGCGAACGCCGGGATGATGAACACGAAGATCATCAACGCCGCGTGCATCGAGACGAGGCCGTTGTACGTCTGGGTATCCATGAACTGCATGCCCGGCTGTGCAAGCTCGGCCCGGAACAGCATCGCCATCAGACCGCCGATGACGAAGAACACGAAGGTCGTGACCAGGTACTGGACGCCGATCACCTTGTGGTCGGTGTTGACCTTGAAGTAGTCCGTCCACTTGGTGGCGCCGTGGTTCGAGTGGTCCTCGGGTCGCGTCGGGCGGCCCGAGATCCAGTACAGCCAGTAGTCGAACGAGCCGAGGCCGGTGAGGAACCCGATCGGGCCGAGCGTGAGCCCGCCGACGAGGACGATCAGGCTCCAGTCGTAGACGGGATCCCAGCCGGCGAGCCAGCGGATGCCGGCGACGAGATACAGCCCGACGAGGAAGAACACCGTGAAGCCAAGGATCGCGCGGACGAAACCCGGCCTCGTCAGGATGCCGCGGCGCCGTGGCGGCACGCCGCCGTGACCCGTCTCGTGGGAATCGTGCGCCGCAGCGGTCACGCGTTCAGCTCCTTCTCTCTCACTTCTTCCCTGCGATCAGGTAGTCGACGAGTGCGTCGATCTCGTCGCCCGAGAGCGAGTCCCCGTAGTTCGCCGGCATCACGCCCGCAGCGTACCCAGGCGCGATCACCTTGTTCGGGTCGACGATCGACTCCTTCACGTAGGCGGCAGGCTCCTCGCCGGCGTTCTTCGCGTCGGCTTCGACGTTGTCCAGCCCGGGCCCTATGGCACCATCGGTGCCGGCCGGGGTGAATGCATGACAGCCGCCGCAGCCGGCGGATGCGAACACCGCCGCGCCCTCGTCGCCTCCCGACCCACCGCCACCTCCTGCCGCATCCTGCTGTTCCTCGACCCAGGCGGCGAAGTCGGCCTGCGAGACGACCCTCACCGGTGCGCGCATCGTGGCGTGCCCGAGCCCGCAGAGCTCGGTGCAGACCACGGTGAACGTTCCCGTCCTCGTCGGCGTGATCACGATGCTCGTGTCGATCCCGGGGACGACGTCCTGCTTCTGACCCATCTCGGGAATCCAGAACGAATGGATCACGTCCGCCGACTCCATTTCGAACTTGATGTCCCGATCAACGGGGATCACGAGCCGGCCGGACTTGATTCCCTCCGAGTCGGGGTACTCGAAGCGCCAGGCGAACTGCTGCGCGAAGACCTTGACCGTCATCGGGTTGTCGCCCGCGTTGCCGTTCTGCGACAGGACGACGGCGCTGAGGACGCCGATCGCGATCACGAGCAGTGCCGGGACGACGGTCCAGGCGATCTCGAGCCCCGTGTGACCGTGGATCGAGGGCCCGTCCGACTGATCCTCGGGCGGCGACCGGAACTTGATCATCGAGTAGATCATCACGGCCATCACGAGCGCAAAGATGGCGACGCAGATCACGGTCGCGAACCAGTAGGTGAACACGATCCGGTCCATCTGCTTCGAGGCGGAATCCGGTAGCCACGGGATCAGGACCGCGACGAGGCCGACGAGGATCGTCAGGATGATCCCGAGACCTGCAATGCGGACGATCGCTCCCCGGCGCACGGGGCCGAGGTTACATCACCGGCCCCTGACTTCGCCGCGCGAAGGCGCAGGCCACGGCAGAGGTGCCGAGGCCGTCACGACGCTAGAGCAGTCTCGCGGCGGGGTGCACCCCGACCTCGGCATCTTCCCAATCGTGACCGTGTCCGGCATCCGCGAAGGAACGGGCAACTCGTAAGGCCTGCGGCCGCTCTTTACAGGAGCCCCCCGACCCGTTAAAAAGGCCGGGTGAACGGCAGGCGGCTCGCACTCTTCGCCATCGCTGTGGCGTGCGCGGCTGTCCCGGCCGGCCCGGCGTCGTCCCATTCGTCGGCTTCGCCCGCGATGCGCGTGGACTTCCGCGCGACGGGGGTCAGCGGCGAGCGGCCCCCGAACGTCGTCGAAACCCGGATCGCCGCCAAGGGGTCCCTCCTGTTCGACAGTTCGCCCTACTACGACCAATACGTGTCCGCCGACTCGGCAACCGGCACGGTGGTCGTCGAGGTCGACGTCCTCACACCACATCCGCAGACGTTCCGCATCACCCTCAAGGTGACGGGGGCGGAATACCGCGCCGTGGACGGCGGGGAGGGAGCCGACCTGTCGATAGAGGTGGTCCGGGCCGTGGACGGCGACGGGGAGGCTCTCGCCGCCTGCCCCGCGGGGAAGAAGGGAGTGTTGGCCGTGCGGGATGGGACGACGATCGACGCCTACAAGATCAGCATTCCAGCCTGCAAGATCGGCATCCGCCAGTCGGCGAAGCCGACGGCGAACAGTCGGGTCCACGTCACTCTGGCGGGTAAGTGCCTCCGCACCACGGCGGCGCGGAAACCGGTGTGCGGATCGAAGCCCGCGGCCAAGACCTGCAAGCTCGCGGGGACGTGGTCGCAGACGACGGACACGGTCGGCTCGACCACGTGGAGGACGTTCGCGGACAGGAAGGCCCAGGAATCGGGCCTCGGGAACGCGACCGGTCGCGCGACCCTCGCCGGCTCGGTGCTGACGATCACGTGGACGACGGCGGACGGCTGGGGCGGCGTCTACCGCTGGACGCTCGATAAGACCTGCCGCGGCCAGGGCACGCTCTCGTTCACGAAAGGGCCGCGCGCCGGCGACGTCGTCAAGAGCACGGTTCGCGGCAGTCCGTCGTAGCGACGATACGCTCACTCGATCGACACCGCCGGGGCGGCCGGAGCTTCACGAGTTCCTCAGCCGGCTCCTCGACACGGATGTGGCCGTCGAGGTCGAGCGCGAGCTCGGGTCGAGCGTCGTCGACTGACCTGGCCGAGCGGCTCCACCTCTAGAGGGCGGCGAGCAGCTCGCGCACGCGCTCCTTGGGCCGCCCGACGATCGCCCGCTCGTGGGTCACGACGACGGGGCGCTGCAGGAGCTGCTTGCGCCGGACGAGCAGCTCGACGATCTGATCCTCGCTACGGGCATCGTCGTCGCTGAGCCCGAGCTTCTGCCACAGCGCGTCTCGGCGGACGAGATCGGTGGGCTGATCCTCGAGCTTCGCGATGATCGCGCGGAGCGCCGCCTCATCGGGCGGCGACTTCAGGTAAAGCACTATCTCTGTCTCGACCCCGAGCTCCTCGGCAATGCGCACGGCATTGCGGCTGGTGCTTCAGTTGGGGTTGTGGTAGATCGTGACGCCGGGCATTCGCCGTCACTTTACTGCGCGAGTGAACCGGTGCGAGAGGCGGCCCGACGAGCGCCGGACCGCCTGCACGCAACCGAGAGGGCTACTACTTGCCTGCGAGGGACGCGAGCTTCTGGTCGGCCGTCGCCTGATCGAGCTTGCCGGCCGCGACCATCTTTTGGATGAGCGCGATGGTGTCCGCCGTCGAGAGCTTCGCCTTCGCGGCGCACGCCCCTGGCTTCTTCGTGACCCCGAAAGCGGCCATCTTGGCGGCCACGTCGGCCTTCTTCGCCGCGACCGCGTCCTGCTTGGCAGCAGCGCCGGCCCGGATAGCCTCGATCTTCGCAGCGCCGGTCGCCTGGTCGAGCTTCCCGGCCGCCACCATCTTCCCGACGAGGGCGATCATCTGCTGCGGCGAGAGCTTCTTCTTCCACGCGCACGCGCCCGCCTTCTCGACAATGCCCGCCTTGCCGCTCGCGAAGTACGCGAGCTTCTTGTCGGCGGTCGCCTGGTCGATCTTGCCGGCCGCCAACATCTCATTGACGAGGGCGACGCCCTCCGCCTTCGTCAGCGGCTTCTTGCCTCCGTCGGCCGCTATCGCACCAGCGGTGACGCCGACGACCGCGACGAGAGAGGCGACGGCGATGGCGAGACTGCGCTTCATGTGGGTTCCTCCTGTGGTCAGCGGGATTGTCTGTCCCTGCGACCCAGTATGGGGTACGAGGATGTGGATTCCGGCGGAATCGCCTGGGAGTTTCCTGGGAGTCGCCGTGACCGCACCTGGAGCTCTCCCAGAGTGTTCTCAGGGTTTTCCCAGGAATGGATGCGAGACTCCAGGGATGGAGATGTCGACGAGTGTGGCCGGCCGGGTGCGTGTCCTCGTCGTCGACGACGAGCCGGCGATCGCGGATCTCGTCGCGACGACGCTGCGCTACGAGGGCTTCGAGGTCGCGACAGCTGCGAGCAGCCGCGAGGCGCTCGCGACGGCAGCGGCGTTCCGCCCGCGCCTCGCGATCCTCGACGTGATGCTGCCCGACCTCGACGGCTTCGAGCTCCAGCAACAGCTGACCGCCTCGTTCGGGCACCTCCCGACGATCTTCCTGACGGCGCGTGACGGGACGGACGACAAGGTGCACGGCCTGATGGTGGGAGCCGACGACTACGTCACGAAGCCGTTCAGCCTCGAGGAGCTCGTGGCGCGCACGCGCGCCGTGCTCCGCAGGGCCGACGGGACGGCGAGCGCACCTGGCCGGCTCGTGTACTCCGATGTCGTGCTGGACGAGGACGCGCACCTCGTGACCCGAGCCGGGACCGCGGTCGACCTGACGCCGACGGAGTACAAGCTGCTCCGTTACTTCCTGCTCAACCCGGGGCGCGTACTCTCCAAGCGGCAGATCCTGGGCCACGTCTGGAAGTACGACTTTGGCGGCGAGACCGGGAACGTCGAGACGTACATCAGCTATCTCCGCCGCAAGCTCGACGCGCTCGGCCCGCCGCTGATCCAGACGGTGCGGGCGGTGGGGTACGTCCTGCGAGCCTCCGAGCCCCGATGACGCTCCGATCGCGCCTGACGATGATCGCGGTCGCTGTGTTCGGCGTCGGCCTCGTCGTGTTCGCCGCCGTGACGTTCGTGCTCGTGCGCTCGTTTCTCGTCGACCGGCTCGACGAGCAACTTGCCGGCAAGACGAAGCCCGGCATCGAGAAGGTCGTCAAAGGCCCCGCGCCGGCGAAGAAGAGCGACGGCTCGACGCCGGACGATGTGTTGTACAGCCGGCTCGCGATCGTCGTCCTCGACGAGCAAGGTCTCCTGATCGGCGCATACCCGTCGGACGCTCCGCTTCCCGATCTGCCGAGCGATCTGCCCGGCTCGGCCGCGGCCCCGGACGCACCGCCGACGACCGCCTCGGTCGGCTCGGGCAGCTCCCATTTCCGGATCGCTGCCCGGCCACGGACCGACGCCGCCGGCACCGTCGTGGCGGCACTCCCGCTCACGGAGGTCGACGCGACGCTGCGACGCCTCCTGCTGATCGAGGCTCTCGTCGGCGGGCTCGTCCTCCTGGGTGTGGCCGTGCTGGTGCGCGCGTCCGTCGCGACCGGACTGCGGCCGCTCGTGCGGATCGCCAACACGGCCGACGACATCGCCGCCGGGAGGCTCTCCGACCGGGTCGCCGAGACGGGCGGGGCCGAGGTCGAGCGGCTGGGGAACGCCTTCAACGAGATGCTCGCCCGGCTTCAGGCGTCCTTCCTGGAGCAGCAGTCGTCGGAGGAACGGCTCCGGCGGTTCGTCGCCGACGCTTCCCACGAGCTGCGCACACCGCTCACCTCGATCCGCGGCTTCTCGGAGCTGACGCGAAGGCTCGGGCCCGAGGCCGACGAGGAGCGACGGAACGCCCTTGCCCGGATCGAGGACGAGGCCGTGCGGATGAGCAGGCTCGTCGACGACCTGCTCGTGCTCGCCCGCCTCGACCAGCGGCGTGATCGCCGCCGCGAGCCGGTCGATCTAACGCTCCTCGCCCGCGACGTCGTCGAGGCCGCCCGCGAGCTCGAGCCGGAGCGTCCGCTCGAGCTGATCGCAAGCGGCCCTGCGATCGTCGAGGGAGATCCCGACCAGTTCCGGCAGGTGCTCATGAACCTCGTCGGAAACGTGCGCACCCACACCCCGCCCGGCACCCCGGCGTCCGTCACGGTCACGCGCGCCGGCGATGCGGTCATCGTCGGGGTCCACGACGAGGGGCCGGGCATCGCGACGGCCGACCAGCCGCGTCTGTTCGACCGCTTCTACCGGGCCGACACGGCCCGCACGAGGACGACGGGCGGCAGCGGGCTCGGGCTCGCGATCGTGCAGACGATCGTGGAAGCCCACGGGGGTGAGATCGGAGTCGTCTCGGATCCCGGGGACGGCACGACCTTCACCATCGTGCTGCCCACCCGACCCGCGACGCTTACCCTCTCTTGAACCCGATGAACTGATCCCGGTGTTCAAGCCGTTCGTGCGATGGGCCGTGAAGGATTCGAACCTTCGACCTTGGGATTAAGAGTCCCCTGCTCTACCAACTGAGCTAACGGCCCGAGCGGATCGGAAGTGTAGCCGTGGCACGCCCGCCCCTGAACGGGGACGCGACGCCGGCCGCCGCGCGCCGTCTAGGTGAGTGCGCTGCCGGGCCGTGGACGCGGCCGCGGCATCAGGAGCACGGCTGCCACGCTCGCGGCCGCGACGCCCGTCACAGCGAAGGCGATGCGCACCTCGGAGCTCCCCTCGGCGAGCGCGGCCAGTAACGGCGCCACGATCGCCATCGCCGCCCACGCGAGATTCATGATCCCGATCACGAGCGGCGCCGTGTCTCCGTCGCTCGCGCGGGCTCCGACGGCGTAGTTGAGCGCGTTGACGATCGCGCGGCATCCGGTCGAAAGGATCAGGAAGGCAATGACCACGAGGGTCGAGAGCCCGAACGCGGGCAGCATCCACGTGCACGCCAGGATCGCGATCGCGAGGCCCATGCCCCGGAAATGCACCGACGACGACCTCAGCCGCCCGACGGCGGTCGCAGTTGCGATCCAGGCCGCCGAGGCCATCCCGAACGCCAGTCCGATCTGGCCGGCGGAAAGGCCGTTGGCGGAGAGGGCCAGCGGGACCAGCAGTCCCGAGACGCCGCCGACGATTCCGAGCATCGCGCTGACGAGCGCAGCGCCGGCAATGGCGCGGTTGTGGCGGACGAGCCCGGCCGCAGCCCGCAGGCGCAGGCCCGGGAGCCGCTCGCCGCGGACGTGCCGCGACGAGTGGCGGGCAACGAGCGGGATCAACGGCACTGTCACGACCGCGAGCGCCACCGTGGCGAGCCGCCAGCCGACCCCGTCGGCGAGAAAGCCCGTGACCACGGGGCCGATCAGCCAGCCCGCGCCCGACGCAGCGAGCAGCGGGCCGGTGCCACCTGCCCCCCGCCCGGACGCCGCGGCGCGCGCCGGGCCAATCACCCAGAGGATCCCGAAGCTGAGGCCGAAGAGGAAGCGACTCGCGAGGAGCATCCCGAGGTCGACCGCAACGGCCTGTCCGACCATGGCGATCGGGGTGAGGGCGGCGGCGATCAGGAGTGGGCCGCGCGTGCCGAACCGGTTCGCCGCGTACCCGATCGGCATCGCCCCGACGAGCATCGCGAACGTCGTCGTCGTCAGCAGCAGGCTCGTCTCGACCGCCGAGAGGCCGAAGGAGTGCCGGAGCGTCGGGAGCAGCGGGATCAGCGCCGAGTCCGCCAGCCCGTTCATGAACGCGAACGCGAGCAGGATCTTGAGTTCGAGGTCGTAGCGTTTCACGTTTACAGGATCGTCACGACCGACCGATAAGTAAAATGCGATTTAGTGAACGTTTCGATCACAAAACATCATCGGTTGGCGGGTGTCGAGATCCGTCATCTGGCGGCTCTGGAGACGATCGTCCAGACCGGTTCGTTCCGCCGCGCGGGGCTCCTGCTCGGGTACTCGCAGTCCGCGATCAGCCAGCAGATCGCCGCGCTCGAGAAGGCGGCGGGCCTGCAGCTCCTGGAGCGCCCGGGAGGGCGGCGTCCCGTCACACCGACCGAGGCCGGTCTGCGGCTGCTCCGCCATGCCCAGCGGGCGGCGGCGGCGATGCGCGCGGCCGAAGCCGATCTCAACGCGCTCGCCGAAGGCGCAGCAGGGACGCTGCGCGTCGGCACATTCCAGAGCGCGGGGGTGCGGCTCCTCCCCGGAGCGATGCGGCGCTACGTCGAGCGCTGGCCGGACGTCGAAGTCCGGCTCGTCGAAGCCGGGTACGACGAGGAACTGCTGGCGTTGCTCGCGGGAGGCGACCTCGATCTGGCCTTCACGCTGAGCAGCGACGATCCCGCCTTCGAGCGCGTCGACGTGCTCTCCGATCCGTACGTGCTGCTCGCTCCGGCGGGCTCCGACTTGGCGCAGAGCGGTCGGGCGGTCCGGCCGAGGGAGCTCGCCGGCCTGCCTCTGATCGGCTATCGCCGGGCCACGGAGGGCTTCGAGGCATTCCTCCGCTCGCGCGGGCTCGAGCCCGAGATCGTGTTCCGGTCAGACGAGGGCGGCATCGTCCAGGGGCTCGTGGGCGCCGGCATCGGCTACGCCGTCGTACCACTCCTCAACGTCGACGAGAGCTCGGAGATCTCCGTCCTGGCCGTCGCCGGAGTGCCGGACCGCCTGATCACGATCGCCTGGCACGCCGATCGCGAGCCGACCCCGGCTGCGCGCGCGTTCGTCGAGATCGTGACGGAGATCGGGGCGGAGATCGCCAGGGGATACGCTCGGGGCATGCGAAAGCCCGCCCGCCCGAGATCGCGACGCCGGCCGTGAGACTGCTCACGGTCGTCGGCAACCGACCGCAGTTCATCAAATCGGCACCCCTCTCGGTCGCCTTGCGGGCCGCCGCGATCGACGAGATCGTCGTCCACACGGGTCAGCACTGGGATCCGGGCCTGTCCGGCGTCTTCTTTTCCGAGCTCGAGCTGCCGGCGCCCGCCGCGGCGCTCGACCTCCGCACCTCCGACGTCACCGCCCTCACGGAGGCACTCCGCGGCGTCATCTCGGCTCACCGGCCCGACGCGGTGCTCGTCTACGGCGACACCAACTCGACCCTCGCGGGAGCCCGAGCCGCCGAAGGGCTCCCGGTCGCCCACGTCGAGGCAGGCCTGCGCAGCGGCGACCTGGCGATGCCGGAGGAGCGGAACCGGATCGAGGTCGACCGTAGCTCGGCCCTCCTCTTCGCTCCCGACGAGCGTTCGGCCGTGACGCTGCGCAGCGAAGGAGTCCCGGGTGAGATCCACGTCGTCGGCGACGTGATGGCCGACGCCGCACTGCGGTTCGGGCCGCTCGCGCGGGAGCGATCCGTGATCCTGCAAGAGCTCGCGCTGCGTCCCGGCGATTACGTCCTCGCGACGATCCACCGCGAGGCGAATGTTCGGCCCGAGCGACTGCGGCGAATCGTTGCCGGCCTCGGGCGCTCCGCGCGGCCCGTTGTGCTGCCGGCGCACCCCCGCACCCGCAGCGTGCTCACCGACGCCGCGATCGAGCTCCCAGCCACGATCCGGTTGATCGGCCCGCTCGGATATCTCGACCTCGCCGCTCTCGCCTCGCAGGCCGCCGCGATCGCGACGGACTCGGGCGGGCTGCAGAAGGAGGCGTACTGGTACGGCGTCCCCTGCGTGACGATGCGGCCCTCGACGGAGTGGGTCGACACCGTCGAGGTGGGCGCCAACGTCCTCGTCGACGACGACCCCGACCGCATCGCCGCCGCCCTCCGCGAGCCCCGGATGCCCGACGCGCGGCCCGCGCTCTACGGTGACGGGCACGCCTCGGAGCGGATCGCGACCGTGCTCGGCGGTACGATGGCCCGCTGTGCAACGTGACGTCGCAATCATCGGCGCCGGCTATGTCGGAGTGCCGCTCGCTCAGGTCTTCGCCGACGCCGGCCGCTCGGTGCTGCTCGTCGACGTCGACCCGGACCGCGTCGCCCAGCTGAATCGCGGCGAGAGCTACATCGAGGACGTCCCGAGCGCGAAGCTGAAGCAGCTCGTCGAGGAGCGGGGGCTGCGCGCCACGACCGACTACGACGAGCTCGCCGAGGCGGACGCGATCCTGATCGCGCTCCCGACACCGCTGTCGAAGCAGCGCGAGCCCGACCTCACGATCGTCCGAGCGGCGACCGAGCAGATCGCGATGCGACTGCGCAAGGGCCACCTCGTCGTGCTCGAGTCGACGACGTACCCCGGCACCACCCGCGACGAGGTCCTGCCGTTGCTGGAGCGGGGCTCGGGCCTCAAGGTGGGAGTCGACTTCCACCTCGCGTTCTCGCCCGAGCGCGTCGACCCGGGCCGGGTCGACCACACGACGAAGACGGTGCCCAAGGTGGTCGGCGGCATCGACGCCGCCTCGACCGAGGCCGCCGCCGCCCTCTACGGCAGCGCCATCGACAGTATCCACCGCGTCTCGACGCCCGAGGCCGCCGAGCTGACCAAGCTGCTCGAGAACATCTTCCGCTCGGTCAACATCGCGCTCGTGAACGAGCTCGCGCAGCTCTGCGACCGGATGGGGATCGACATCTGGGAGGTCGTCGACGCGGCCGCCACGAAGCCGTTCGGGTTCATGCGCTTCGAGCCCGGACCGGGCCTCGGCGGCCACTGCATCCCGATCGACCCGTTCTACCTGACCTGGAAGGCGCGCGAGTTCGACTTCTCGACCCGGTTCATCGAGCTCGCCGGCGAGGTCAACCAGAACATGCCGTACTACTGCCGCTCACGGGTCTCCCAGGCCCTCAACCACGGCGCCGGGAAGTCGCTGGCGGGATCGCGGATCCTGGTGCTCGGGGTCGCGTACAAGGCCGACATCTCGGACATGCGCGAGTCGCCGGCCGTGAAGCTGATCGAGCTGCTGCAGAACGCCGGCTCGGAGGTCTCGTATCACGATCCCCACGTTCCGTCCTACTCGGAGCACGGCACCGAGCTCGTCTCCCAGCCGCTCGACCCCGCTGCGTACGACGCGGTCGTGATCGCGACGGCCCACTCCGGGATCGACTACGCCCGCCTCGTCACCGAGGCCGCCCTGGTCGTCGATCTGCGGAACGCTCTCGGGCGTCAGGGGATCGTCGACGACAAGGTCTGGAAGCTGTGATCCGCGTCGCCCACGCCGGTGTCGGCGGTTGGGGCAAGAACGTCGTCAGGGTCGTCGGGGAGCTGAGCGAGCTCGCCTGGGTGGTCGACACCGACCCCTCCCGCCAGGCCGAGTACGCAGCCCGCTACCCGCAGGCACGCGTGACCGGGTTGTTCGCCGACGCGCTCGCCGACGACACGGTCGATGCCGTCGCGATCGCCACTCCCGTGCCGACGCACTACGCGCTCGCGAAGGAGGCGCTCGAGGCCGGGAAGCACGTCTTCGTGGAGAAGCCGCCGGCGATGCGCGGCGAGGAGATGGAGGAGCTCGTGGCGCTCGCGCGGGCGAACGACCGCGTCCTCATGCCCGGCCACCTCCTCCTCTACCACCCGGGCCTACGCAAGGTGAAGGAGCTCGTCGACGCCGGCGAGCTCGGAGACGTGGCGTGTGTCTACGGGAACCGCCAGAACCTGGGCGTGATCCGCTCGAACGAGAATGCGCTCTGGTCCCTCGGTGTCCATGACCTCTCGGTGATCCTGTGGCTGCTCGGCGAGGAGCCGAGCGAGGCCGTCGCCCACGGAGTCGACTACCTCCAGAGCGGGATCGAGGACGTCGTCTTCTGCTTCCTGCGCTTCCCTTCGGGCAAGGTCGCGCACATGCACCTCTCGTGGCTCGATCCCCACAAGATGAGAAAGATGACCGTCGTCGGGCGCGAGAAGATGGTGGTCTTCGACGACATGGAGCTCGAGCGGAAGGTGACCGTCTACGAGAAGGGCCCGTGGGAGCCCGCCCAGACCTACGGCGAGTGGCGCACTCGCACCGGCGACATCTTCAGCCCCAAGATCGCGAACGACGAGCCGCTCCGGCTCGAGCTACAGCACTTCCTCCAGCTCGTGGCCGATGGGCCCGGCGACCACCGCGAGGCCACCGACGGGCTGGCAGTGGTGCGAACGCTCGACCGGCTGACGACGTCGCTCCGCAGCGGCAAGCCGGGATGAGCGCCGAGATCCATCCGAGCGCGATCGTCTACCCGGGCACCGTGCTCGGCGAGGGGGTCAGGGTGCTCGAGCACGCCGTCGTCGGCAAGCAACCGACGCTCTCGCCCCGTTCCACCGCGAAGCGCGAGCCACTGCCGCCGACCGTGATCGGGGCAGGCACGATCGTCTCGACGGGGGCGATCGTCTTCGCGGGGACGACCGTCGGCGACCGTGTCATCCTCGGCGACCAGTCGTGCGTGCGCGAGCGGGTCGCGATCGGAGACGACGTCGTCGTCGGCCGCGGCGCGCTGGTCGAGAACGACACCACGATCGGGGCGATGACCAAGATCCAGGCCGACGCGTACATCACCGCCTACTCGACCCTCGAGGAGCACGTCTTCATCGCGCCCTGCGTCGTGACGACGAACGACAACTGGATGGGGCGCACCGAGGAGCGGTTCGGCAACATCAAGGGGCCGACGATTCGCCGCGGCGCCCGGATCGGCGGCGGTGCCATCCTCTGTCCCGGGATCGAGATCGGCGAGGAAGCGTTTGTCGGCGCGGGCGCCGTCGTCACGAAGGACGTGCCTGCGCGGGTGGTCGTCGTCGGGAGCCCGGCGCGGGTGCTGCGGGACGTGCCCGAGGGCGAGCTGCTCGACGCTCAGTAGTCGGGGGGCGGCGGGCTACCGCTTCTTCGTCACCACGAGCCGGTACGGCCCGCTGCCGGCGCGGTTCAGGCGCGCGTCGAGGAGGTACCACCCCGCCTTGCGCGCCGTGAAGGTCAGGCTCGAGGACGTCTGCCGCACGACGAGCCGCCGGACCGCGACGGAGCCGCCGTCGACGGCGACGGTACCCGGCCGCCAGAGTGCGACGACGGGGCGGAGCGGCGCCTCCGCGGTGCCCGTAGCGACGAGCCGCTCGCCCTTGCGGAGGAAGACCCGGTAGACGTCGTTCCGGTCGTTCCAGTAGTCGAGCGTTGCCGCGACGACGCGGCGCGCGCCATAGAGCGGATACGCGTCGTTGCCTGCCCCGTCGTTCGGCTCGTAGCGATCCCGGGCCGGTGCTCCTTCGGCGAGCAGGGCCAGCGCCGCCACCTGATCGAGCCTGCCGTTTCCCGTGAAGCGGTCGTGGCCGATCCCGCAGGCCCCACAACCGTTCGCCGGTGTCGAGTCGACCGCACTCCGCTGCAGGAGCGCCAGCACCTGGTCGGGTGCGAGCCCGGGCGAGGTCGCGATCAGGACGGCGGCTGCGGCGGTCACCTGCGGGGCCGCGAAGCTCGTCCCCTCCGCCGACCGGTACTCGTCGGGGCCGCAACTCGAGTAGCCCTGCTCGTCGCAGTCGGGTCGGCTCGCCGTGAGCGCGAGCGGGAACGTCGAGAGGATGTCCTCGCCCGGGGCGGCGACGTCGTTGAACTGCGGATCGCGGTTGGAGAAGCCCGGCGAGGACCCGTTGCGGCCGAGCGCGCTGACCCCGACGACATGGGGAAGAGCAGAGGGCCAGCTCGCGTAGGGCCACGGCTGCGACGGGGAGGCATCCGAGTTGCCGACCGCCGCAACGACGAGCACGCCCTTCGAGACGGCGTAGGCGATGGCGTCCGCCTCGAGTCGCGAGTACGTGTCGAGCGACGGGTTGGACGGGTCCCGGACTCCGCCAAGGCTCATGTTGATGATCCGCGCGCCGCTCGCGACCGCCCAGCGGATCGCCCTTGCCTCGGCCTCGACCGGGATCGAGCGCTGCGGCCCGACCACCTTCGCGATCAGGAGCTCGGCAGGAGGCGCGAGCCCGGCGATGCCGACGCCGTCGTCGGTCTGTGCCGCGATCAGGCCCGCCACGAACGTCCCGTGACCCTGCGTGTCGACGGTGGCCGGGCTCGAGACGAAGCTCCTCGCAGCGGCGATCCGCCCCCGCAGCTCGGGGTGCGTGCCGTCCACGCCGGAGTCGATCACGGCCACCCGGACGGAGGCGAGCGGCGGCGGGATCGTCCCACGATGCGAACGAGCCGTTCTGCTCCGCGTACCACTGGCGCGCGTAGAACGGGTCGTTGGGAACGTACGCCGCCTCGCGGCTGCCGAGCCGCTCCACGTAGCGCGTCCCGGGCACGCCGCGCAGCGTCTCGGCATCAGGCGCCGAAACCGCCAGTGCCGCGATCGGCGCGAGGTCGACGACGGCCGTTGCCCCTCGCGCGCGCAGACGCTGTTCCACCGCGGCATGGTCGGCGGAGGGCGCGATCCCGACGGCGAACCGGGCCGCGGCCGCCACACCGGGTGCCGCCAGGCCGCCGGCCACGACCGCGGCCAGGATCGCAGCCCGCAGGATCACGCCGCTGCTCACGCCGGCACGGTGATCGTCAGCGCAGGACCCGCCTGGCTGCCGTCCGCCGTCAGCCGATAGGTGGCTGTCGCCGTGGGACGAACCGTGACCGCGAACGAGCCGTCCGGCTTGGGGGCGACCTTCACCGACGGCAGCCAGGCACCGCTCGCGCCGAGCTTCTCCAGCAGGGGAGACTCGACGTCCCGCGCGAGGCCCGAGACGACCACCGGGGCTCCCGGCGCCGGGGTCGAAGCCGGCAGCCCGACCCGAAGCACGCCGATGCGGAACGCGGTCGAGCGTAGCGCGAGGAGTGCACGCACATCGGCGGGCTTGAACTCCACCCGTTCGCCGGTCTTCAGGACGACCGAGACCGAGGAAGGGCGACCCGAGGGCGTCGGCGCCGTCGTCACGTCGGCGACGGGTGCCGCCAGGCCGAGCGCGTCGCCGAGGGCGGCGGCCGTGAAGGTGCGGGCCTGCCAGCGGTGATAAGGCGAAAGCGTGTCCCAGGGGTCGGGGCGCGCCTGCAGATACGGGGTCGCGAGACCGAAGACGTCCTCGCTCGCGGCGGTGCGACCGCCCGAGGACGAGTAGTAGAACGTCGTCGCCACCTTGCCGCCGTAGGTGAGGATCTCGCCGCGGGTCGCCTTCACCGCCGCCGTCGTCGACGGCGACTCCGCCCCGACCCCGTAATACACCTGGCTCCGCGGGTCGGAGTAGAGATCGAAGTCACGGTTCTTGACGAGGCTCGCGAGGGTATAGGAGCGGGCCGCGACGGCCTGCGCCTGCAGGGCTGCGGCCGGCCATTCCTTCGGCATCTCGCCCGGGACGACCCCGAGGAGATAGGAGTCCAGCGCGACCACGTCGACGACCTGCAGGCCCTTCTTGGACGGCGTCACCCGGAACTGGCCACGGTACGCGATGCCGTCGAGCGTCAGCGTGCCGCCCTTCCCGGGAGCGAACGACAGGGGCTGCGCCAGCACCCGTGGCTGGCCCTCGACGACGACCTTCATGTTCCGGGTGAGCCTGATCTCCCCGGCCGGCAGCGGCGTCACGGCACCGGAGCCGTCGGTGACCGAGAACGGGGCCTCCGACGCGATCTTGACGGAGGCGCGCCCGTCCGCGACGAGCACCCGCACCTTCGACAGCGACGCCTTGCCGATCGCGGTGCCCGGGTAGTAGAACGAGAGGATCGACCGATAGCTCCGGTTCGCCTTCGCCTGCGCGAGCGCGCCGTACTGGTTGAGCCCGACGCCGTGCCCGAATCCACCACCCGAGACCACGAAGACGGGGGCCGAGAGCGCCGCAGCGGACGTCGGGCCCGGGCCTGGCACCGAGGACTGCTGTGGAACACGCGCCGCACTTGCTGCCGAGGCGAGGGCGAGCGCAAGGATGAGGGCAATCGCGTGCCGCATGAGATGTCTCACCGACATGTTCTCGGTACGACGCCTCAGGCCTTGAGTCGGTTTGCGTACTGCTCTTCGTAGTACGCGCGGTATTCCCCTGACTTGATCGGCTCCCACCACGACCTGTTGTCCCGATACCAATCGACCGTCGCCGGTAGCCCGCCTTCGCCGAACGAATGCTGCGGCGCCCATCCGAGCGTCCGGAGCTTGCTGTCGTCGACCGCGTAGCGGCGGTCGTGCCCCGCCCGGTCTGCGACATGGCGGATCAGGGCCGCATCGGCGCCGGTCAGCTCGAGGATGCGGTTGGTGACCTCGATGTTCTCGTGATCCTCGCCGCCGACGTTGTAGATCTCACCCGGTTCGCCCTCGAACAAGACCAACTCGATCCCGGCACAGTGATCCTCGGCGTGCAGCCACTCGCGCACCTGCTTGCCGTCGCCGTAGACGGGCAGCGGCTCTCCTTCGAACGCATTCGTGACGAACAGGGGCACGAGCTTCTCGGGGTACTGATTGGGGCCGTACGTGTTCGCACCGCGGGTGATCGAGGCGCGGACACCGTAGGTGCGGACGTAGGCCAATACCTGGAGGTCACCGCCCGCCTTGGCGGCGCTGTACGGACTGGACGGGCGGAGCGGATCACCCTCGACCGCCCGGCCGCCCAACTCGAGGTCGCCGTAAACCTCGTCCGTCGAGACCTGGACGAAGCGCGCGTCGTGCGCCCTCGCCCACTCGAGGAGGCACATCGTCCCGAGCACGTCGGTGTGGACGAACTCCTGCGGCCCGAGAATCGACCGGTCGACGTGGGTCTCCGCCGCGAAATTGACGATCGCGTCACACCCGGCAGCCGCACGCGCAACCGCGTCCGGATCGGCGATGTCACCCTGGAAGAAGTCGTGCTCCGTGCCCTCGAGATTGGCGGGATTGCCTGCGTAGGTGAGCTTGTCGAGCACGGCGACCTCGGCTCCGCCCCGTACGAGCCGACGCACGAAGTGCGAGCCGATGAAGCCGGCTCCGCCGGTGACGAGCACGCGCATCGGAGAAGGGTAGCCGCTAACGGGACGCTAATTCCGCGGGGCCCGGCTGTCCGCGAGGAGGTCGAGACAGGCCCGGAGCCCATCGCGCCAGTGTGGCAGCTCCGGCGCCCCCTTTTCGCTCCGCAGGACGGAGACGACCGGCCGCGGTGCCCTGGCGCCGAACTCGGCGGTGGAAATCCGCCTCACCCTGCACGCAACCCCGGCGTCCTCGAAGATCGCCTCGGCGAAGTCTGCCCAGCTGCACTCACCGTCCGCGGCGAGATGCCATGTCCCGTACGGCGCCGTCCCGTCGACGAGCTCGCGGGTGGCCGCGGCGAGGTGGCCGACGAACGTCGGACAGCCGTGCTGATCCGCGACGACCGCGACCTCGTCACGTTCCGCACCGAGCCGGAGCATCGTGCGGACGAAGTTGTGACCCGTCGCACCGAACAGCCACGAGCTCCGCACCACCCAGGCGCTCTCGCCGGCCGCTGCCTCGCCGTTGAGCTTGGTGCGGCCGTAGGCCGACTGCGGGTTCGGGCTGTCCGACTCGACATACGGCGCGCCCTTGCGCCCGTCGAAGACGTAGTCGGTGGAGTAGGCCACGAGCGGAGCCCCGATCTCCGCGGCGTGCGCCGTTCCCGCCACGTTGACCTCGGCCGCGCCCTGCGGGTCGTCCTCGGCCCCGTCGACGTTCGTCCACGCAGCGGTGTGGAGCACGAGGTCGGGCCGGTCGACCCGGGCAGGCGGCAGAAACCGGACATCCCAGTCGGCGCGCGTCAGCGCGCGCACGTCGTCGTCGGCGAAGGCCTCCGCGAGCGCGACGCCGAGTTGGCCGCCCGCTCCGGTGATCAGGACGCGACGGCGCTGTCGCGCTCTGACAGCGTCGGTGTGCTCGTGCTCCATAGGTCTTTCACGCGCGGGTCGTCCCAGGGGACACCGTGCTCGTCGGGATCAGCCGGGTCGTACTCCTCGGTCACGTGGTAGACGAACAGCAAGTCCGTGAGGGCCTCGAATCCGTGGGCGTGCCGGCCCGGGATGTAGAGGGCGACCGGATTCTCGTCGCCGATGTCCTCGGTGAACGTCGCGCCCGTCTGGCGATCGAGCACCACGACGCGCGCCGTCCCCTGCAGGCAGGCGAACAGGTCGTCCTGGCCGCGCTCGTGGAAGTGAAGGCCGCGGACGACGCCGCGGCGTGAGAACGAGACGTTTGTCTGAACGGTCGGTTTCGGCAGCAGGCTCTCGCGGCGGAGCTCGCAGAACCATCCCCGCTCGTCCTCGAACCGGCGCAGCGGAATCCGCACGATCCCCTCGACCGTCACTTGTTCACCCCGGTGGCGTCGATCGTGCGGCCGATCTCGGCGAGATGCTGCCAGTGCTTGCCCGCGTCCTCCCACCAACCGCGCACGCGTGCGACCGAGAGCTGAGAGCGCTCCGCGTAGGCCCGGTTGACGTCCGTGATCTCGAGCTCGCCCCGGCTCGACCGCTCGAGGCTCGCGATCACGGAGAAGACGTCCGGCGGATAGCAGTAGAGACCGACGACGGCGTCGTTCGTGGGCGGAGACGGGTAGCGGAGGTCGACGACTCCGGCCTTCTCGGCCAGGTCGCTGACCTGGCCGGCCTCGTCATAGACGACGACGCCGAAGTTCTCCGGGTCCGGAACATCCTTGACGAAGACCTGCGCGCCGACACCGCCCTCGCCCCAGGCGGCGATCTCGTCGGCATGGGAGTACTCGAAGATGTTGTCGCCGAGCACGACGACGAGCGGCTCGCCGCCCGCGAAGTCCTCCGCCATGCCCACGACCTCCGCGATGCCGCCCGGCTTCGTCTGCACCTTGTAGGTGAGGTCGAGCTCCAGCAGCGGTGCCTCGCCGCCCCGAACCGTGAGATGGCCGTCCCCGAGCAGGTCGATCATCTGGCCGGCGTGGCCCTTGCCCGTGACGACGAGGACCTCGCGGATCCCGGCGAGTTGCAGCAGCTGCAGCGGGTAGTAGACCATCGGCCAGCTCCCGACGGGCAGCAGATGCTTGTTGGTGACGCGTGTCAGCTCACCGAGCCGAGTCGCCTCTCCACCCGCGCAGACGAGTCCCTTCATGGCACGATGCTAACCGCGATCACGCGGCGTGCGAGAGGGTCGGAGCCGGGTCTGCGAGCGGGCTGCGCTCGAGCAACCAGAAGGACAGCTCCACGGCCGGCCCGATCCCGAAAGCGAACGCGAGCGTGCCGATCCCGACCGTGCCACCGAGCGCCAGCCCGAGCACCGTCACGGCCACCTCAAGGGCGGCGCGCGTGACGCCGATCCGCACCCCGGCCCGCTGGGCCGCGACGAGCATCAGCGAGTCGCGCGGGCCTGCCCCCATGCCGGCGCCGATGTAGAAGCCAGAGCCCGCTCCGATCACGAGCACCCCCACGACCATCAGCACGATCCTCACTCCGAGCGCCGTTTCCGAGAGGGCTGCAATTGCATCGACCGCAAGCAGGCCCTCGATCATGAGCCCGATCAGAACGGCGTTGGCCGCGGTACCGAGGCCGATCCGGGCGCCGAGCGAACGGGCAATGACGAGCACGAGCAGCGCGACCGCGATGTTCGTCATCGCGAACGACAGCGGGATGTGCCTCGAGATGCCATCGTTGAGCACGTCCCAGGGCGCGAGGCCGAGCTCCGATTCGAGCAGGAACACGATCCCGAGGGCGAAGAACATCAGCCCGACGACGAGGGAGACGAGGCGGACGGCGAGCGAACCGCGAACGAGAGGCGCTGCGTGCACGAGCGCAGCGTACGCCAGAGGTGCCGGCGCCGGACGGGAAAGGTCTTTGCGGGCTCGTCAGCGACCGTTGCGGCCGCGGGCGGCGGCCTTGCGCCTGCGCACGCCCGGCACGGCACGCACCGCCGCAATCCACAGGTAGAGGGCGCCGGAAGCGAGCGCTACGAGCGCCGCGAGGAGGCGTTTCGGGTTCAGGCGCATCGGGTAGCCGAATCCTAGACGGGCGGGACGACCCCGACGGGGGCCGCACATGCGTCATACTTCAAGTCAACGACAGAACGAGGAAAGGACGGCCCAGATGGCCAAGAGCACCCTCAAGGTCGCCCCGGCGGTCGACACGCTGAAGCCCTACCTCGATCGCGCGCTGAGCGACAAGGAGTTCCGTAACGAGCTGAAGGAGGCTCTCGCGGCCGCCAAGAAGCTGTACGGCCCCCTCGTCAAGGACGCGAAGAGCGACGGCGCGGTCAAGTCCGCGACGCGGCTCGCGACGGACGCGAAGGTGCAGGAGAACCTTCGCAAGGCGCTCGAGGAGTTCGGGAAGGCGACCGGCTCGCTGAAGGGCAAGAAGAAGGCCCACAAGGGTCGCAACGCGATGCTGCTGGCGGGTCTCGTCGCCGGCGCACTCTACAACCCGTGGTCGGGTCCGCAGACGCGCGAGTGGCTGCTGGACAAGGTCGCGGGCGACGACGACCTGCAGCCGCTCGACAGCTTCGATCTCTCGGACGGCAACGGCGCCTCCACCACGAACGGCGCTGCCGAGGCGGCGGAAGCGGCCGACAACAAGAGCTAGCGGTCCCGGCCCCCGGTCGGGCTCTTCGGGGCCCGACCGGACAGGGTCGTCCCCAGCGCGCCCGGCACGAGCCCGCTCGTGCGGGAGATGTCGTCCGCCTCGAGCAGAACGATGGCCGCAGGAGGAGCAACGCCGATGCGCGCAGAGGCGGGCCCGTCGAGCGGAAGATAGGCTCGGCCGGCGTCGAACGACACGTCCTGCGCTCGACGCCAGGCGTTGAAGAACGGGTAGGGCGCGACGGCGCCGTCGTAGCCGAGTGCGAGCAACGATGCGGGATGGATCTCGAAGTGGAGATGAACCGGCGAGTGCTCGGCGTCGCCCGTCCTACCCATGAAACCCAGTACGTCACCGGCCTCGACCTGGCGGCCGTCGACCGCGAGTGGCGAATACGCGGAGAGGTGGGCGTAGTAGAACTCGTTGCCGGCGCCATCGCGCAGCCAGACGCGCCAGCCACCGATGTCGTTCCAGCCGACCGAGAACACCGTTCCCTTCGCAACCGCGAGGAGCGGGGTACCGAGCGGCGCGAAGACGTCCTCGCCGTGATGCCAGCCGCCCTTCACATCGGCGCGGGGAGCGCCGAACGTGTCACCGTACGAGGCCGCCCCGAAGACGGGGAACACATAGCCGCCGTTCGTGAGCTGGGCGGTCACGGCCGGAGCCGGACGGACGAGCTCTGGTGGGGCCCCGGGAATCGAGTTCCCCGGCTCTCGCGGGGCATCTGCCGGAATCACCGGCCGCACGGGGGCGGAGCCGGAGCCCGGCCTCGGCGTCGGCTTCGCCGGAGCGGTGGTGGCCGGAGCAGCGGCCGCGGCTGCCAGGACGGTGCCGATCTCGATCATGCTGCCGGCCGCCAGCCCCTTGTGATCGGCGATCAGCTTGACGCGCAGCGCCGTCGCCTGCGCCCTCGCGGAGCGGGGCGGAACCTGCTTGGTCTCGATCTGCGTCCCGAGCAACTCCAGGCTGCCCCAGTCGGCTAGCGGGATGACGGCGTTGGCAGACGGGGTGACCAGCTGTCCGAGCACCATCAGGCCGTTGATCGTCGTGGGCGAGATGGTGCCGGAGGCGCTGGCAGTACCTGCAGCGACGCTCGCCTGCAAATCGATCGACTCCACCGTCAGCTCGCCGCCGAAGAGCGACACCGTGCTTGCGCGGACGGTCGCCTGAGCACTCGACGAGACACCCGGCTGCGCGACGACGTGGGCGTTGCCGGATCCGATCCTGACGATCGACCCGTCTTCCGGGAACGCGTACCCCGGCGCCACCTGCTCCGCAGTCGGCGGCGCCACGAGGGCGAGCGACACCTGGTCCGGTAGCCCCGGCTGCGTCACGCGCGCGACCACGGCGGTCGCCTGCGCCTCCGGCTCGCCGGGCGCTGCCGTCGCGATCGAGACGACCAGCACGACGAGCAAAGGCACCGCGAGGAGAGTGGCGCGTCTCACCGCCGTTCAGGGTACCGCGCGCGGCGTGCGGGCTCCCCAGGCGAGCTGGGCGGCCACCGCGACGAGGAGCAGGCCGAAGAGCCGGCGGAGGACGTGCTCGGGGAGAGACGTGGCGAGCTGGACGCCGAACTCGACGCCAACGATCGAGGCGACGCCGAGGACGAGGGCCGACCGCACCCGCAGGTTGCCGTACCGCGCCTGGCGCCAGGTTCCGACAGCCGCCGTCGGCACCACGGCGAGGAGCGACGTCGCCGCCGCCTCGACCTGGCCGAGGCCGAGCGCGATCAGCGTCGGCACGAAGAGGATGCCTCCACCGACCCCGAAGAGGCCGGACATAACCCCTGCCGTGAGTCCGAGCACGACCGCGAGGACGATCGTCCACGTGCTCACCCGACGATCATCCAGACACCGACGGCGACGAGCAGCACTGAGAAGGCCAGGGTCAGGGCGCGTCCCGACAGTCGCCTCTGAGCCGATGTGCCGACGAGTGCGCCACCCATCGCCGGAACTCCGACGAGCAGCGCATAGGCGATGTCGACCTTGCCGCGAAAGGCATAGAGCGTCGCGCCGGCGAGTGCCGTGATCACGATCGCGCCAAGCGAGGTGGCGGTCGCCTCCCGCGCCCCGAAGGCGGCTCCGAGGATGAGCAGGGGCACGAGCACGATGCCGCCGCCGACACCGAACAGTGAGCTGAAGACGCCGGCGAGGAGACCGATGAGGACGAGCCGCACCGGGTCATCCTAGGGTGAAGGCCCCCTCGCGGCCGGTTGATGCCGGGAGGAGCGGGGCACGGGCGCCCCCGCTCCTCCCGTTCGGCTCAGGCGGCTTCAGGTGCTGCGTCCAGCGCCGGAGCGACCTCGAAGTCGCTCTTCCTGACGAGGAAGAGCGAGACGATCACGCCGACGAACGTGATCGCCGCTCCCGCCCAGAACGCGTTCTGGAAGCCGTCCGTCAGCGCCGTCCGCAACGGCGTTCCCGATGCGACCGCATCGCTCGTCGTCGAGGTGGCGATCGTGGAGAGGATCGCGATGCCGACTGCGCCACCGATCTGCTGCGACGTGTTGATCAGCCCCGAGGCCAGCCCCGCCTCGGCCTGGCGGGTCCCAGCGAGCGCGGCGATCGTGAGCGACACGAACGCGAGCGGCATGCCGAAGCCGATCACGAGGAAGCCCGGGAACAGGCTCAGCCAATACGAGCCGTCCGGCGTCACCTGGCTGAAGAGGACGAGCCCGATGGTCATCACCGACATCCCCACGACGAGCGTCGGCTTGACGCCCACCCGCGTCACGGAGGCGGCGGCGACGTTCGCCCAGATGATCGCCGTTCCGGCGACGGCGAGATACCCGAGACCGGTCTTCAGCGGCGAGAATCCGAGCACCTGCTGCATGTAGAGCGTCAGCATCAGGAACATCGAGAACAGCGCCGTGCCCATGATGAACATGACGATGTTCGCCGCCGTCAGCGTCTGCAGACGGAAGATCGAGAAGGGCATGAGTGGATGCTCGGCCCGAGTCTCCTGGGCGACAAAGGCGAGAAGCAGTACGGCCGAAGCGACGAAGACCCCGATCGTCCGGCCGGAAGCCCAACCCCAGTCCTGGCCCTTGGTGATCGCGAGCACGAGCACGCTGAGACCGGACGTCACGAAGATGGCGCCGAGTGCGTCGAAATTCGACTCGCGATCGTCGCGGCTGTCGGTGAGCAGGATCGGCGCGGCGATGAACGAGAGGACGCCGACCGGAACGTTCACGTAGAAGATCCACGGCCACGAGAGGAACTCGACGAGGACGCCGCCCATGAGCACGCCGGCGGCGGCTCCGAGACCGCCGACGGCACCCCAGGCGCCGAGGGCGATGTTGCGCTCCCGCCCCTCCCGGAACATCGTGGTCAGAATCGAGAGCGCGGCCGGCGAGATGGTCGCAGCGCCGAGCCCCTGGAGAGCACGGGCGACGATCAGCGAGGTCTCGCTCCAGGCAAGGCCGCACAGCAGCGAGCCGATGCTGAAGACGACGAGGCCGGCCATGAAGACGCGGCGCCGCCCGAGGAGGTCGGCGAGCCTGCCGCCGAGCAGCAGGAAGCCGCCGAAGATGAGGGAGTAGGCCGAGATCACCCACTGGAGGTTCTCCTGCGAAAACCCGAGGTCGACCTGGATCGAGGGCAGCGCGACATTGACGATCGCGATATCCAGGATCACCATGAACTGCACCATGCAGAGCAGCAACAGCCCGATCCACTTACGCCGATCCGAGTAACTCATCGTTTCCGTCCTTTGGTCGCAATCGTTTGTGGGCAGCACCATACACTTTCTACTTGCTTTTTGCAAGTAACTACTTTAAAATAGAAACTAGTTGCTGCGAAACACGCACTACCGCCCCCCACCACCCGGAAGCGATCAGCCGTGAAGCCCTATGACCAGTACTGCCCGGTAGCCCACGCGCTCGACCTCGTCGGCGAGCGGTGGGCGCTCCTCATCGTCCGGGAGCTCCAGCACGGGCCGCAGCGCTACAGCGATCTCCACGAGCGCCTGCCTCGCTGCAGCACCAACGTGCTCGCGAGCCGGCTGAAGGAGCTCGAGGCAGCCGACGTCATCACCCGCCGCCGGTTGCCGCCTCCCGCGGCGTCGACCGTCTACGAATTGACGGCCGCCGGTGGCGCGCTCGCCCCGGTCCTGGCTGCGCTCGCCCACTGGGGCGCACGGACGCTCGGCCCACCTCCCCGCGATCTCGAGTCCGACCCCGGCTGGCTCGAGCGGGTGCTGCGAACAGCCGTCGCCGCCTTCGCGACCGACGCGAAGATCGCCTTCGAGATCGGAGACGAGCGTGCCTCGCTCGACGGTGCACTCGTCGTGCCGGGCGTGCTCGAGGACGCGGACGCTGTCGTTCGGGGAGACTCGGGGAGCTTCTATGCGCTCTTCGTCGTCGGCCAACTGGACGCCGCCGAGATCACGGGCGACCGGGCCGCAGTGGAACGGTTGGTCAACGCGGTCGTGCCGGCGCAGCCCGTCGGCTAGAGACGAGCCGCCTCTCGGCGAAGGACCTCCCACGCGTGCGCAACGTCGTCCTCGCTCGTGCGCGCGTTACCGATCGCGAGACGCAGCACGAATCGTCCGTCGAGCTTCGTGTGCGAGAGAAAGATCTCGCCGCTCTCGTTGACACGACTCATGAGCGCCTCGTTCTCATCGTCCGGCCCCTCTCTGCGGAAGCACACGAGCGAGAAGTGACGGGGCGCACACAGCTCCCAGCCGGGCTCCGCTTCGACCCATTGCTCGAACAGCGCCGCGAGTCGCACGTGCTCGCGAATGATCGCCTGCAGTCCCTCGCGCCCGAAGCATCGGAGCGTCGCCCAGAGCTTCAGCGCCCGGAACCGTCGTCCGAGCGGCGAGGAGTACTCGCTCAGGCTGACGACGTCCTCGTCCACGCGCAGGTACTCGGGCACGAGGCTGAAGGCACGGCGGAGATCGTCGGGACGGCGACAGAAGAACGCCGAGCAATCCATGGGCGTGAACAACCACTTGTGCGGGTTGATTCCGATCGAGTCCGCGCGCTCCCAGCCGGCGAAATGGCTTCGGAGCTCCGGGCAGACGGCTGCTGCACCCGCATACGCCGCGTCGACGTGAAGCCATGCGCCCACGGCTCCCGCGTGGTCCGCAATTGCCGCCACCGGATCGACTGCCGTCGACGACGTGGTGCCGACGGTGGCAACCACTGCGCACGCGCCGTCGAGATCGAGAACGTCGGGGCGCATCGCCTGAGTCAGGTCGACCGGTGTGGTGCGAATCTCGAGCTCGAGTAGCCGCGCTGCTTTGATCGTCGACGAGTGCGTGTGCTCGGAACAGACGACGACGCGTCTGTCCGGCGAAGCAGCTCGGGCGGCAGCCAGTGCGGTGATCAACCCCGAGGAGGCTGTGTCCTCGATGTGACCGTGCAGCGGCTCGGGCAGTCCGACCAGCTGCCGTAGCCAGTCGAGCGTCAGCTCCTCCAGTTCCTGCAGCGCGGGCGACGCGCGCCAGAGGATCCCGACCTGGTTCAGCGCGGCGATCAAGAACTCTGCCAGGATCCCGGGCTCGGCGGCGGAGGCCGCGAAGTACGCGAAGTAGCGCGGGCTCTGCCAGTGTGTCAGCCCGGGCATCAGGATCTCATCGAGGTCGCGGAGTACCGACGCGAACGGCTCGGGCTCGTCCGGGGCGGCCGGGGGCAGGGCCGCGCGCACCGAGCCTGGCTCGGCGCGGGAGAGGACGGGGTAGTCGCGCACGCCCTCGAGGTACTGCGCGATCCAGTCGAGCGCCGCCGCGCCGTCGTCACGGAAGGTGCTCATCGTCTGCTCCTCTCGATCGCAGACCAGGAACGCGTGTTCAGCACCTGCTTCTTCGTCAACCAGGCGCGCCGAGCCTGCCCGATTCCGAGCTCGGCGTAGGCGAGGGCCGCGACCGAGTGTGCGTCCGTGGTGATGGGGATCGCAACTCCCGCCTCACCGGCGAGGCGCGCGTGGACGTCGCGCATGTCCAGCCGGTCGGGCTGGCTGTTGATCTCGAGCGCCGTTCCGGTCTCCGCCGCCCTCGCCACGATCCGCTCGATCTCGAGTTCCGCCCCCGGGCGACGCGAGATGCGCCTGCCGGTCAGGTGGCCGATGCAGTCGACATGGGGATTGTCGACCGCCGCGAGCACGCGCTCGGTCGGGCTTCGGTCGAGCGAGGTGTGCAACGAGGCGACGACCCAGTCGAGCTCGGCGAGCACGCCGTCCGGAACGTCGACGACGCCCTTGGCGGTGATGTTCGCCTCGACGCCGCGCAGGACGCGAAACGGTGCGATCCGCTCGTTGACCGCATCGATCTCCCGCCACTGGTCTTCGATCCGGCCGTCACGGAGGTAGTGGGAGTGGTCCGTGAGGCAGAGGAACTCGTAACCGCGTGCCGCGGCGGCGGCGGCCATGGCCTCGATCGTCGCCTTGCCGTCGGCCGACCACGTCGAGTGGCAGTGCATCTCGCCGCGCAGGTCGGCCAGCTCGACGAGCCGCGGCAGCTTCCCCTCCCGCGACGCTTCGAGTTCGCCGCTGTTCTCCCGCAGCTCGGGTGGGATGAACTGATAGCCGAGGAAGGCATAGAGCGACTTCTCGTCGCGGAACGTCCGCACCTCGCCGGTCTCCACCACCGTGACGCCGTACTCCGACACCGAGAGGCCGTTGCGCTGCGCGTGCTCCCGAATCGCGACGTTGTGATCCTTCGAGCCGGTGAAGTGCTGGAGCAGGTCGCCGTAGCTCTCCGGCGGCACGACGCGGAGGTCGAGGCGAAGGCCCTGACTGGTGATCACGGTGGCCTTGGTGTCGCCGTGAGCCACGACCTCGAGCACCCAGGGGAGCCCGACGAAGTGCGCCGTCAGGGCAGCTGGATCCGTGGCGGTCGCGATCACGTCGAGATCGCGGAAGGTCTCGCGCCGGCGCCGCGTGCTCCCCGCCTCGGAGACGTCGATCGCGGCCGGGTGCGCGCGCAGTTCCTCGACGACCTCACGCACGACGGGGAGGCCCTTGCCGAGCAAGCCTCGCCTGGCCTCGGTCGAGCCGGCGCCCGCCGCGAGTGCCTTCAGGATCTTCGCCTCCGTCGTCCCTCCCAGCCCGGCCAGGGCTCGTAGGCGCTCTCCCTCGGCCGCCGCCTTCAACTCGGCCAGGGTCGTGACACCGAGTTCCCGCCAGATGCGTGCCGCGGTCTTCGGGCCGAGGCCCGGAAGCCGCATGAACGAGGAGACTTCGCCCGGGACCTGCTCTCGCCGTTTCGCGAGCGCCTCCATGTCCCCGGTCTCGCTGACCTCGACGATCTTCGCCTCGATCGTCTTACCGATGTCCGGAAGCTCCTTCGCCTTGCCGGCAAGCGCCAGCTCGGCTACGGACGAAGCCGTATCGCGGATCCGCGCTGCCGCCTTGCGGTAGGCACCGACCCGGAAGGACTGCTCTCCGAGGATCTCCGAGAGGTCTGCAAGCTGGTCGAATCGGTCGGCGAGATCGCCGTTGCGAGGGAGCGCGCTGGCCACCTCACGATCATAGGTCGGGCCGGATCGGCAAGATTGCCGGATGCGGGCTCTGGTCTGTCTCCCCACGTACAACGAGCGCGAGAACCTGGAGCCGATGGTGCGGGCACTCGGCGCTGTGCTCGATACCTCCCGCGACGGCGTTCTCGTGGTCGACGACAACTCTCCCGACGGCACCGGCGCGATCGCCGATGCGCTCGCGGCCGAGCTGCCCTGGGTCGACGTGCTGCATCGCCCCGCCAAGGAGGGCCTTGGGCCCGCCTACATCGCGGGGTTCCGCCGGGCCCTGTCGGCGGGGGCCGAGCTCGTGCTCGAGGTCGACTGCGACTTCTCCCACGATCCGAAGGACGTGCCCCGCCTGATCGCTGCGTGCGAGGCCGGCGCCGACCTGGCCCTCGGCTCCCGCTGGACGAAGGGCGGCGGCACCGTCAACTGGGGCGTCGGCCGCATCCTGATCTCGCGCGCGGGCAGCCTCTACGCACGTGCGCTCTTGGGCGTCGGGATTCGCGACCTGACAGGCGGATTCAAGTGCTTTCGACGGGACGTTTTGGAGCGGATCGACTTGGACGAGATCGGCGCCAAGGGCTACGGCTTCCAGATCGAGACGACCTACCGCGTCCTGCGGGCCGGGTTCCGCGTCGTCGAGATCCCGATCACCTTCGTCGACCGGAGGGTCGGCGAGTCGAAGATGGACGGGTCGATCGTGGTCGAGGCGATCGTGCAGGTGCCGGCCCTGCGCTACCGCGCGCTGCGCGGCCGCCTCTAGACGCCGGCTACAGCGCGGGACCGTTGCGACCTGGCCGCCTTCGGACGCCACGGGCGCAGGCGCTCTCGGCTCGGCCCGGCCGAATCTGAACATCGGGCCGCCGATCCGTGGGTCGAGGACGCCGAGGACGAGATCGGCGATCAGGTTGCAGACGACGACCGCCAGCGAGACGAGAACGACGACCCCGAGCAGGATCGGCAGGTCGCGGCGCTGCAGCGACGTGATCGTGAGCGTGCCGACTCCCGGAATCCCGAACGCGCGCTCGACGAAGAGCGATCCCGCGAAGGCCAGCCCCACGTCCATCCCGGCCATCGGGATGATCGGCAGCATCGCGTTGCGGAAGGTGTGGTGGCGCACCGTCCCCCATTCGGACAGGCCCTTCGCCCGGGCCGTGCGCACGTAATCCTCGTGCGTCGCCTCGAGCAAGTTGGCCCGCACCATGCGCGCGTACATCGCCGCGAACGCGCACGCGAACGTCAGCCACGGCAGCAACAGGTGGTACGTCCATTGCACCGGGCCCCCGCACGAGAGGCCGTCCTGCGGCCGGAGGAAGTCGCAGTAGCCGGAGATCGGGAACCATCCCAGTCGATAGCCGAAGACGTACGCCATCACGTAGCCGAGCCACAGAGGCTGCGCCGCGACGCCGATCAGGACGAAGACCATCCCGGCCCGGTCGAACAGCGACCGTGGCCTGAGCGCCGAGACGATCCCGATCACGAGCGCGAAGCCGATCCAGATCAGGGCCCCGCCGACCACGAGGGAGGCCGTCGCGGGCGCCGCCCGGAAGATCGTCTCGACCACGTCCTCCCGCGTGCGCCACGACTGCCCCAGATCCCCGTGCGCGATCCGGCCGAGGAACCGAAGGTACCCCGTCACGACATTGCGGTCGACGCTGAAGCGGTTTGCGCCCGTGTCCTCCGTCACGTTCGCGAACGAGCCGCCCAGCGCGACGTCCTCCGTCGGCACGACGTAGAACAGCATGAAGGCGTTGAGCGTCACCGCGATCACGAGCACCGCGGCCCAGCTAAGCCTCCGCACGGCGTACACCGCCACGGCGGCAGCGTTGCACTCGCCACGCGCCCGGGTCAAGGGTGACCAGCGTCTACGCTCCGGGCATGAGCGAGCCGATCGAAGTCACGGACGCGACGTTCGCCGACCACGTCCTCGCGAGCGACGTTCCCGTGATCGTGGAGTTCGGCGCACCCTGGTGTCGTCCGTGCAAGGCGATCGAACCCGCGCTCGCCGAGATCGCCGCGAGGGCGGGGGGCCGCCTCCGGCTCGTCAAGCTCGACATCGACGCGAACCTCGCGACGCCGTCCCGCTACGGCGTCCTCTCGGTGCCGACCGTGATCCTGTTCGCACAGGGCGAGGCGCGCGAGACGGTGGTCGGCGCGCACGGCAAGGGCCGCTACGAGCGCACGTTCGCCCCCTACATCGACCCGTGAACCCCGGCTGGGACGACCTCCTCGCCGGTGAGGAGCTGGCGTTCCGCGTCACGGAGCCGCCGCAGGTGGCCCGGCTCGAGTCGCTCCCTCCCGCACTCCACCCGCGCGTCAAGGCCGCGCTCGCGAACGGCGGGATCGACTGCCTCTACGCGCAGCAGGGCGAGACGTGGGATGCCGTGTCGCGCGGCGAGAACGTGATCGTGACGACGGGTACCGCGTCGGGAAAGTCGCTCGCCTTCAACCTGCCTGTCCTCGACGCAATCGCCCGTGAGCCGACGGCGCGGGCTCTCTACCTCTACCCGACCAAGGCGCTGACCCAGGATCAGGCGCGGAGTCTCGCGGGGCTCCGCCTGCCGGGGCTGCGACCGGCGATCTACGACGGTGACACCGAGCCAGAGCGGCGGGCCCAGATCCGCAAGACGGCGAACGCGATCCTGACGAACCCGGACATGCTCCACATCGGGATCCTCCCGAACCACGAGCGTTGGGGCGACGTCCTCCACAACCTCCGCTACGTGGTCGTGGACGAGGCGCACGTCTACCGCGGCGTCTTCGGGTCGCACGTCGGCAACGTGCTCCGGCGCCTGCGGCGCCTCGCGCGCACCTACGGAGCGGACCCCGTCTTCCTGCTCGCGTCGGCCACGATCGCCAACCCCGGCGAGCTCGCTCTGGCGCTCACGGGGCTCGCCGCGACCGTCGTCGACGTCGACACGTCGGCTCATGCCGAGCGCGACGTCGTTCTCTGGAATCCCGCCCTGCTCGACCCGGAGCTGGGCGTGCGCGCCAGCGCCCTCTCCGAGGCCTCGCTGCTGATGGCCGGGCTCGTCTCGCAGGGGCTTCGCACGATCTGCTTCGCCAAGAGCCGCAAGGCGGCCGAGCTGATCCACCGGTTCACGGCCGAGCGCGTCGACACGGCCACGGCAGCGCGGCTGACGCCGTATCGGGCCGGGTACACGCCCGCGCAGCGCCGCGAGATCGAGCGCCGCCTGACCGAGGGGGAGTTGCTCGGCGTCTCCGCGACCGACGCGCTCGAGCTCGGGATCGACATCGGCGAGCTCGACTGCGCGATCTCGGTCGGGTTCCCGGGCACGGTCGCATCGCTGCGGCAGCAGTGGGGCCGCGCCGGGCGCCGTGGGCGCGGGCTGGCGGTGCTGATCGCCAGCGAGGACGCGCTCGACCAGTTCTTCATGCGCGAGCCCGAGGCGCTGCTCGAACGGCGTGTCGAGGCAACGAGGCTCGACCATGCGAACCCCCGGATCCTCGATCCCCACGTCCGCGCGGCCGCCTACGAGGGGCCGATTCGCCCACCGGACGACGAGTCGCTCGGCCCCGCCGCCCTCGAGCGCGCAGCGCAGCTGCCGGAGCTCGAGCGAACGCCCGCGGGATACGTGTGGACGGGCCGCGACTCCCCGGCCGGCCGGTTCTCGCTCCGCTCCGGCAACCAGGATTCGTTCACGATCGTCGACGCCACGACCGGCTCCGTCCTCGGGCTCGTCGAGCAGGAGCGCGCCTACTCGGCCGTGCACGAGGGCGCCGTCTATCTCCATCTCGGCGAGCAGTACCTCGTGCGGTCGCTCGACCACGTCGCGCGTACCGCTCTCGTCGAGCCCGGCCGCGTCGACTGGTACACCCAGGTGCAAAGGGACACCGAGACGGCGATCGAGGAGGCGCTGCGCACGAGCCGCGTCGCGGGCGTCGAGCTCGTGTTCGGGCGTGTCTCCGTCACCGAGCAGGTGATCGCGTACCAGCGGAAGGCGATTCGCGACGGCTCGACCCTCGCGCTGGTGCCACTCGAGCTGCCTCCGACGTCCTTCGAGACCGAAGCCGTCTGGTTCTCGCCGGACGCCCTCCTCCTGGAAGGGCTGGAGGAGATGCCGAAGCTGCTCGGCGCCCTCCACGCGGCGGAGCACGCGCTGATCTCGCTGCTGCCGCTGTGGGCGATGTGCGACCGCTGGGACATCGGTGGGCTTTCGACGAACGTCCACTTCCAGACCGGCCGGCCGACCGTGTTCGTCTACGACGGACACGCCGGCGGGGTCGGGATCACGGAGCGCGGGTTCGAGAGCTTCGCCGGCTGGGTCGGCGACACCGCCCGTCTACTCGAAGGCTGCCCCTGTACGAGCGGCTGTCCCTCCTGCGTGCAGAGCCCGAAGTGCGGCAACCTCAACGAGATGCTCGACAAGGCTGCGGCCCGGGTCCTACTCGGGAGGATGGCGAGCGCCTGAGCGGTGACCTCCGGGTCAGCCTCCGAGCGACCGCAATGCTGCGCCGAGCGACTGGCGCAGCGTCAGCACGGGGGCGTAGAGGTCGCCGTGGCGCGCGACCCGCGCTCGCACTTCGTCGAAGGTGAAGAAGGCGGGATCGAGGCCCTCACGCACCTCGTCCCAGACGAGTGGGGTCGAGACGGGGGCTCCGGGCCGGGGCCGCACCGAGTAGACCGAGGCGGTCGTCTTCCCGGGGCCGTTCTGGTTCGCGTCCACCAGCACCCCGCGCCGCTTCCGCTTCGTCCACTCGGTCGTGACGAGCCCGGGGTGCGTTCGCTCGAGGGCGCCCGCGACGACGGAGGCAAACGACCGGGTCGCGTCGAAGCCCTGCCGGCGCGCTATCGGGACGATCACGTGGATCCCCCGCGATCCGCTCGTCTTCGGGAAGCTCTCGAGGCCGGCGAGGTCGAGAAGCTGCTTGACGAGCTGCGCCACCTCGATCACCTCGGCGAAGCCGACGTCGTCCGAGGGATCGAGGTCGAACATGATCCAGTCGGGTCGGTCGGGCCGATCGGCGCGTGAGGCCCAGGCGTTCATGTCGATGCAGCCCATGTTCACCATCCAGAGCAGGGCCAGCTCGTCGTTGACGATCGGGTAGTCGATCAGCCGCTTCTCTCCGTCCCGCGTCGAGGCGGGGAAGGGTGCCCGCCCGATCCAGTCGGGCATGTGGCTCGGCGCGTCCTTCTGGAAGAAGTGCTTCCCCTGCCAGCCGTCCGGGTACCGCTTCATCGTGAACGGCCGGTCCCGCAGGTGCGGCACCAGCACGGGCGCGATGTCCCGGTAGAACGCGAGCAGGTCACCCTTCGTGATCCCTTCGTCGGGCCAGAACGGCTTCTCCAGATTCGAGAGCTTGAGCACCCGTCCCCTTCGTCGGATCTCCTGCGGCATCTCTACCCGTTCCATCACGACCTCCTTCGCCCGTTTGTCCTCCCGCAGCCCGAGATAGACGGGAGCACGCAGACGTCCGTCCCGCGTCCACTCGGCGAACTCGATCTCCGCGACGAGGCGCGGCTCGACCCAGGTGACCTCGCCGCGGCGCACGCGCGGCATGGTGGCCGCCTCGGCGAACGGTGACTCATCCCGGCGGAGGGGGTCGAGGAGCGCCTCCAGCCGGTCGAGCTCGGCGTTCGAGAGGCCCGTGCCCACGTTGCCGGCGTGACGCAGGCCGCCGTCCGCATGCACACCGAGCACCAGGGCGCCGATCCCGTTCGAGCGGCCACCTTTGCCCCGGGTGAAGCCTGCGATGACCAGCTCCTGCCGGTGCTTCAGCTTCAGCTTCCGCCATTCGAGCGAGCGGCGCCCCGGCCGATAGGTCGAATCGAGTCGCTTCGCGACCACCCCTTCCAGCCCATGCTCCCGCGCTGCCTGCTCCAGGGCGCCGCCGTCGTCGAACGACGGTGAGAGCAGGACATCGCCGGCGGCAGTGTCGATCAGGCGTTCGAGCGCGTCGCGGCGCTGCCGATATGTCTGGCCGATGAGCGGCTTCCCGTCCAACTCGAGGACGTCGAAGGCGACGTAGACGAGCCTGCCGCTCCCCTCCTGGAGCAGGCCGAAGGTCGAGCGGCCGTTCTCATCGAGGGCGCAGATCTCGCCGTCGAGCACGGCGGCAGGCGAGCGCACGGCCTGGCCGAGGGCGCGAGCGACACCTGCGAACCGGGCGCTGAGGTCGTTGCCGTTCCTGCTGCGAAGCGACGCAACCCCGCCGTCCACGCGGGCGATCGCCCGGAAGCCGTCCCATTTCGGTTCGAACGCCCAGTCCTCGCCGCTCGGCAGCGAGGCGGTCGCGGTTGCGAGCATCGGCTCGTAGCCCTTTCCCGACGCCGGCGCTCCCTCGTCCTCGCCCGCGACCTTCGTCGCGTCCTTGCGCAGCAGCAGCCAGTTGCGGGGATCCCCGTCCAGCGACGCCGGGACGAGCGTCCAGATGCCGTCGAGGCGCTCGCCGCGCAGGCGTACCGTAAGGCCCCCGTCCTTCTTCTCCTCGATCAGCTCGTACGTGCCATGGTCCCAGATCTCGACCGTGCCGGCCCCGTACTGCCCCGCGGGGATCTCGCCCTCGAAGTCGGCGTAGTCGAGCGGGTGATCCTCCACCTGCACGGCGAGATGACGCTCACCGACCTCGAGCGGAACCCCTTTCGGCACTGCCCAGCTGGTCAGCGCCCCGTTCCGCTCGAGCCGGAAGTCGTAATGGAGCCGCCGGGCTGCGTGCCGCTGGACGACGAAGCGGGCCGATTCCGTCGCGTCGCCGCCGAACGGCTCCGGCGTCCGCTTCGGGTCGCGCTTGCGTCGATAGGCGTCGAGCGGCACACCTGCATGATTGCGAAGCGGCGCCTGGAACCGCTGCGTCAGGTGCCCAATCGCTTAACACGTTCGAAACAGAGCGCCTTTCATCCCCGCAAATGGCCGAATTCGCAGCCGGGGATAAGCCTGTGGAAAGTGTGGAGAGGCGCGCGAGCTAGGCGAAGACGCCCATCGAGCGGAACTTCGCCCTGCGCGTGCTCCTCAGGCTGGCCGCGTCGATTCCGTCCAGCTCGGCCAGGTGCGAGACGACCGACTCGCGCAGGAGCTCCGCGGCCGTGTCGACGTCCGCCTGGGCGCCACCCTCGGGCTCGGGCACGATCCCCTCGATCACGCCCAGGTCGAGGCAGTGGGCCGCATCGAGCCGGAACGCCGAGGCCGCCTTCTTCGCCTGCGAGGCGTCGCGCCAGAGAATCGCTGCGCATCCCTCGGGCGAGATCACGGAGTAGATCGCGTTCTCCTGCATCAGCACGCGGTCCGCCACCGCGATCGCAACCGCGCCGCCCGAGCCGCCCTCGCCGATCACCACCGAGACAGTCGGGACGTCGAGGCGCACCATCATCGCCTGCGATCGCGCGATCGCCCCGCCCTGGCCGTGCTGCTCGGCCGCGACGCCCGGGTAGGCGCCCGGAGTGTCGACCAGGGTGAGGACCGGGAAACCGTGGCGGTTCGCAAGCTCCATCACGCGCATCGCCTTGCGGTAGCCCTCCGGATACGCCATCCCGAAGTTGCGGCTCGTCCGCTCCTTCAGGTCGCGGCCCTTCTGATGGCCGATCAGGGCGATCGTGCGGCCCTCCAGCTTGCCGATCCCGGTCACGATCGCATGGTCGTCCATCCGACCGCGGTCGCCGCGCAGCTCGAAGAAGTCCTCCAGGATCCGCTCCACGTAGTCGAGCGTGTACGGCCGCTCCTGATGGCGGGCGAGCTCGACGCGCTGCCAGATCTCCTCGTCGGAGGTGTCCTCCTTCAGCCGCTCGAGCTGCCGCTGCAGCCGCTCGAGCTCGGCCGAGAGCTTCGTGCCGCGCAGCAGCTTGACCCCGCTCAGCTTGGCGAGACGGTCGCGCAGGCCCAGCTCGGCATCGACGCTCATGCGGGCCTCGCAAACAGGCGCATGACCTGGGCCAGCACGGAGCGCAGCTCGGGTCGCTCGACGACGCGGTCGATGTGGCCGAAGCGGAGGTTCGACTCGGCGAGGCCGAAGTCGTCCGGCAGCTTCTCGCGCGTGGTCTGCGCCACGACGCGCGGCCCGGCGAAGGACATCAGGGCGCCCGGCTCGGCCAGCAGCACGTCGCCGAGCGAGGCGAAGCTGGCCAGGAGCCCGCCCGTGGTCGGGTGCGTCAGCACCGAGATCATGACGCCGCCCTCATCGTGGAGCTCGTCCAGCGCGCAAACGGTCTTCGGCAGCTGCATCAGGGCGAGGATCCCCTCCTGCATGCGCGCACCGCCGGAGGAGGAGACCGAGACGAGCGGGAGCCCGTCGGCGACGGCGTGGTCGCAGGCGCGCGCGAACTTCTCTCCCACGACGCTGCCCATCGAGCCGCCCATGAACGAGAAGTCCATTACCGCGAGGCGGCACGGCAGCGACTCGATCATGGCCGTGCCGGTGATCATCGCGTCACCGAGACCGGTCGCGACCTCGGCCTCGGCGAGGCGCTCCGTGTACGGCCTCAGGTCGAAGAAGTCGAGTGGGTCGCCCGAGCGGAGCGTGGTCTCGTCCTCGACGAACGTGCCGCTGTCGGCGAGCTGCTCGATCCGCTCCCGGCCCCTCACAGGGAAGTGGTAGCTGCACTGCGGGCAGACCCGCAGGTGCGCGCGCAACTCCTCGTCCCGGTAGTGGGAGCCACAGCCGGGACAGGTGTTGGGGTGCTTCTTCGCCGTCTCGTCGTCGAGATTCGCCCGCTTGTGCTCGATCGAGACGTCGATCTTGTCGGTGGCGGACATCTGCGCCATCTTAGACCCGCTTTCGCGCGGGAGGGTTACAGGCCGGCCGCGGCGGCGATCCGGCGGAGCGCGGCCGGGTCCGCCTCGAGGCGCAGGCCGGTCAGCCCCAGACCCGCGACAGGAGCTCGCTCGGCGACATCGGCGAGCAGCACCTCGGCCTCGGCGAGGGTCGGGCCGCCGGGCTCGGGCAGAAAGACGGCAAGCTCGCCGGGCCTGAGAACGTCGCCGTCGAAAGCGACGTAGACGCGGTCGCAACCCTCGAGCGCCCGGGACACGTCGTCGTCGAGCCCTGACTTCTCCATGTACTCGCGCTCGGGCGGGTCGAGGCTCCTGACACCGACCAGGGCGACGTCGTCCGGCCTCACGCCCCCGTCGATAACCATCCGCAGCGGCATCCCCCACGCGTTGCCCGAAGGCGAGGTCTCGGGGGTGTTGAGGTCGCCGTGCGCGTCGATCCAGACGACACCGAGCCGGCCCGGTCGGGCCGCAAGGCCGAGGATCGCACCCACGTGGGCGCAGCAGCAGCCGCCGAGGACGAGCGGCCGCTCCGGCAAGTTCCGCTGCAGGGCGGCGATCTGGTCGTCGAGCGTCGCCTCGTCGACGACCGCGGCCTCCGGATACCCGAGCTCGATCGCGGCAGCCTCCGCCATCGCCTCGCCGCCCGAGCCCCACGCGCGAGGCACGCGCACGAGCCCTGCCCGGAACTCGCGCCCGCAGCTGTGGCACTGGTAGTCGCCGCCGAAGGCGACGGCGGTGAGGGTCCGGCAGTCGGGGCAGCGCGCCCTCAGGGCGCTCACGCCCGCCTCGCCCGCTCGGCGCCCCCGGTCACGACAGCTCGGCGACGGAAGAGCCTGCGCGGGCGGGCGCGCCTGCCCGCAGCTCCTTGCTCCAGACATCCGCGCGCCAGAGGACACGCATGCCGGCGCGCTCGTAGAGGCGCGTCGCTCCCGTGGGGTTGTCACTGTCGACCGTCAGAGCGACGATGGTCTCGCCCGTCTCCGCGAAGCGGCGAAAGCCCTCGTGGAGCAGGCTCAACCCGAGTCCGCGCCGCCTCCAGGCAGGCCTGACGCCGAGCAGGCCGATCCAGCCCCAGTTGCCCATCCGCTTCGGATAGTTGAGCGAGACTGCGGCGATCTCGTCGCCGTCCCAGACGACGAGGATCTGCTCCGGGTCGAACTGCTCCACCCCGAATGTCCTCTCGGCCCACACGTCGTACTCGCGCGGTTCGTGCGACCACTCCTCGACGAACGACTCCTCGATCGCCTCGTGCACGAGGCGACCGTCGCGATCGAGCACGAACGGGCGCAGCTCGAGCCCCTCGGGCCACTCGGCGGGGGGAATCTCGCCGTTCAGATCGACCACCAACCGGTGGAAGCTTCGCACTCGGCTGTAGCCGCGACAGGCGAGCAGCTTCGGCGCCCGCGGGTCTCCCACGAGGTGCGCCGTGTCGAGCGACACCGACATCTCTGCGGGGCAGTCCTCGGCCAGCTCGAGGCCTCGGCGCTCTGCCGCCTCGAGCAGCCGTGCCCCCACCCCCCGGCCGATCGCGTCCGGGTGGACGTAGCCGTCGGCCAGCACGCGCTCGCCGCGGCGCTCGTAGACGTGCATCGCGCCCACAAGCCGGCCGTCCGCCTCCGCGACCCAGGCGTCGCGACCGAGATCGATGCTCTCCCACTCCTCTCGCAGCTCTGCGGCGGTCCAGTCGGAGTCGCCGAAGACGGCGCGGTCGCAGGCGTGGAGGAGGTCGAGAACCTCGTCGAAGTCGTCCGTGGGATGTGGTCGCCGAAGCTCCATGACGCACCAGTCTAGGAAATCAGCCGGGACGCGTCAGGCGGGCTCGTGCCAGCGGCGGAACACGAGACAGGCGTTGTGCCCGCCGAAGCCGAACGAGTTCGAGACCCCGACTTCGACCTGCTCGTGGCGGGCCTCGTTCGGGATGTAGTCGAGGTCGCACGTCGGGTCCGGCGTTGTCTGGTTGATCGTCGGCGGCAGGACGCCCCGGTCGAGCGCGAGGATCGTGAAGATCGCCTCGACCGCACCGGCGGCGCCGAGGCAGTGGCCCGTCGCGCCCTTGGTCGACGAGATCGGCGTGCGGTAGGCCTTGTCCTCCCCGAGCGCGAGCTTGAGCACGCGCGTCTCGCCCGCGTCGCCGGAGGGGGTCGAGGTGCCGTGGGCGTTGACGTAGCCGACGTCCTCGGGCTCGATGCCCGCGTCGGCGAACGCCATCGTCAGCGCGCGGGCCGGGTTCTCTCCGGTCGGGTCGGGGTCGGAGACGTGGTTGGCGTCTGACGAGACCCCGTAGCCGAGGATCTCGGCGTAGATCTTGGCCCCGCGGGCCTTCGCATGCTCGAGCGACTCGATCACGACCATCCCGGCCGCCTCGCCCATCACGAAGCCGTCGCGCTCGCCGTCGAACGGACGCGAGGCACGCTCCGGGTCGTCGTTACGGCGCGAGATGGCTCGCATCGCGGAGAAGCCGGCGATGCTGACACGGGTCACCGGGGCCTCGGTGCCGCCGCAGATCATCACATCCGCGCGGCCGAGCCGGATCGCGTCCATGCCGTCGCCGATCGCCATGTTGGACGCCGCGCAGGCGGTGCACTCGGACAGCAGCGGCCCTCGCGTGCCGAGCTCGATCGAGACCCAGCCGGCGGCGAGATTCGGGATGATCTGGACGATCGAGAACGGGTTGACCCGGTCGGGCCCTCGGTCGTCCAGCTGCTCGACGCACACCTCGAACGACTTCAGGCCGCCGATCCCTGTTGCGACCGCAGCCCCGACCCGGGTCGCAATCGGGGCGATCTCGAGCGCAGCATCGCTCACTGCCTGGCGCGCTGCGGCGATCGCCAGGTGCGTGAAGCGGTCCATCCGACGCGACGACTTGTAGTCGACGTAGTCGGTCACCTCGAGGTCGCGAACCTCGCAGGCGAAGTGGACCGGGTAGCCGGTCGTGTCGAACTGCGTGATCGGGCCCGCGCCCGAGCGCCCGTCGATCAACGCCGCCCAGGTGTCCTCGACGGTGTTCCCGAGCGAGGTGACGGCACCGATGCCGGTGACGACGATCCTGCGCCTGCCGTTGTTGTCGCTCACGGATTCAGGCTACATTCCGAGGCCGCCGTCGACGAGCAGCACCTCGCCCGTGACGAACGACGCCTCGTCGGAACAGAGGAAGCGGACTGCGCCGGCGACGTCCGCGGGCTCACCGAGCCGCCCGAGCGGCGTCTGCTGCAGCATCGCCTCCTTGGCTTCGTCCGGGAGCACGTCCGTGAGCTGCGTCTGCACGTAGCCGGGCGCGATCACGTTGGCGCGGACGTTCCGGCTGCCGAGCTCCCGCGCCAGCGACTTGGTGAAGCCGATGATCCCCGCCTTCGAGGCTGCGTAGTTGGTCTGGCCCCAGTTGCCGTGGACGCCGACGATGGAGGACAGGTTCACGATCGCGCCGGCGCGCTTCTTCATCATCGGCCGCGCCACGGCGCGACACGTGTAGAAGACCGAGGAGAGGTTGGTCTCGATCACGCTGCGCCAGTCCTCGTCGCTCATCCGGGCGAGCAGGCCGTCGCGGGTGAGGCCCGCGTTGTTGACGAGGATGTCCACGTCTCCCGCAGCCTCGACGAGTGCCAGCGCCGACACCGGGTCGGAGACGTCGGCCTGCACGGCGCGCCCACCGATCTCGGCGGCGACTTCCTCCGCCTCCGCCTCTCCCGTGCGGTAGCCGACGACGACCGAGGCGCCCGCGGCGGCGAGCTCCACCGCGATGGCGCGGCCGATCCCGCGCGAAGCGCCGGTGACGAGCGCCTGCTTGCCGTCGAGCGAGCAGAATCCGCTCACGTCGAGAGAGCCTCCCGCGCCTTCTCGAGGCTCGCGAGGTCGCTCACCGAGATCGCCTTGACGCTCTTGTCGATCCGCTTGATCAGGCCGGACAGGACGTTGCCGGGGCCGACTTCGACGAACGTCGTGACGCCGTCCTGGACCAGCTCGCGAGCCGCCTGGGTGAAGCGCACCGGCGCGGTCAACTGGTCGACGAGGAGCGCGGCGAGCCGGGTAGCGGGCTCGACGCGCGCCGTCACGGTCGACATGAAGGGCGCGATCGGGTCGTGGAAGCGGATCGCGTCGATCGCGGGCTTGAGCCGGTCGGCCGCCCGCGCGACGAGCGGGCTGTGGAATGCCCCCGAGACCTTCAGCTTGATGGCTCTTCGAGCGCCAAGGCCTTCGGCCTCGGCGCACAGCTCCTCGACTGCGTCGTTCTCACCCGAGATCACGATCTGACCCGGGCAGTTGTAGTTGGCCGGCCAGACGCCGACGATCTTGCGGCAGAGATTCTCGACGGTTTCGTCCTCGAGCCCGAGGATGGCCGCCATCGAGCCGGGGTGGCGGCGCGCGGCCTCCGCCATGGCAAGGCCACGCTCGCGCACGAGCCCGATCGCCTCGCCGGTCCCGAGCGCCGAGACGGCCGCCAGGGCGGAGAACTCCCCGACCGAATGCCCGACGACCACGTCCGGCTCGATCCCTTCCGCCCGGATGGCCGCCAGGATCGCGAGCGAGGTGGCGACGAGGGCAGGCTGCTGCACCTCCGTCTCGACGAGCGCCTCGAGCGGCGAGTCGAAGCAGAGCTTCTGCAGGTCGAGCCCGGAGGCCTCGCTCCCGACGCGGTAGACCTCCATCGCGGCCGGGACCGCCTCGGCGAGCTCGCGGCCCATCCCAGCCTCGAGGGCACCTTGTCCCGGGAAACAGAAAGCGATCTTTCCCATTACCGTCCTCCTCGGCTCTCTCCGGGTCGGGAGTTCGTCCGCGGGCCGAGCACGCGACCGATCACGGAGTTCCTCCCCACTCGATCAACGCCGAGCCCCACGTGAGCCCGGCACCCATCCCTGTCATCAACACGAGCGCGCCGTCGGTGAGGCGACCTTCCGCGCGCGCATCTGCGAGCGCGAGCGGGATCGACCCCGATGACGTGTTCCCGAACCGATCGACGTTCACGACCGTCCGCTCCGGTGGGATGCCGAGCTTACCGATGGCGTAATCGATGATCCGCTTGTTCGCCTGGTGCGGCACGTAGACGTCGATGTCGGCGATCGTCTTGCCACACTGCTCGAGCACCGCCTCGGCCGAGCTGACCATGACCCGCGTCGCGAACTTGAACACCTCGCGACCGTTCATCTGCAGGCTTGCGTGAGCGTCCTCGAAATGGCGGGAGCCGCTGCCCGGGTAGCAGAGGTGGATCCCGCCACCGCCGTCCGCACCGAGGTCGAAGCCGAGAAACCCGCCGCTTCTGACCGGCTCCATCACGACGGCGCCGGCGCCGTCGCCGAACAGCACGAGAGTCGAGCGGTCGTCCCAGTTGAGGATCTTGGAGAGGAGATCGCCCCCCACGACGAGAGCCTTCTTCGAGAGCCCCGACGCAAGCATCCCGTACGCCTGGCCAACGGCGTACATGAACCCCGTGCACCCGGCGAGCAGGTCGTACGCGGCCGCGTGCTTCATCCCGAGCGTGTCCGCCATCAGGGCCGACGTGGTCGGGAAGAGCATGTCGGGTGTGACAGTGGCGCAGATCACGAGGTCGATCTCTGACGGATCGGCTCCTGCTTCGGCGAGCGCGTCCCGCACCGCCGGCAGGGCGATGTCGCTGAGCGCCTCGTCCTGGGTTGCGATTCGGCGCTCCCGGATGCCCGTCCGCTCCTGAATCCACTCGTCGGAGGTCTCGACGTACTGGGCCATGTCGTCGTTCGTCATCACCGTGGCAGGCACGTTCGTGCCGAGCCCGGTGATCCCGATCCGGGTGCCGGTTGCGGAGCCGATCATCTCTCCACCGCAAAGGTCAGCGTTCCGCGCGCGGCAAGCTTGCCGTCCACGGTGGCGGTTGCCTTGCCGCGACCGACGGGCCCGCGCATGGCATCGATCTCGCACGTCAGCGTGAGCGTCTCGCCGGGCGAGACGACGCGCTTGAAGCGGCAGTCGTCGATCCCGGCGAAGAAAGCGATCTTGCCGCGGTTCTCCTCCTCCACCAGCACCGCCACGGCACCGGCCTGGGCCATCGCCTCCACGATCAGCACACCCGGCATCACGGGACGCTCGGGGAAGTGCCCGGGAAACCACCAGTCCTCGGCCCGGACGAGGCGCGTCGCAACCACCTTGCGACCCGGCTCGAGCTCCGTCACCTCGTCGAGCAGGAGGAACGGGTCGCGGTGCGGGAGGATGCGCTCGATCTCCTCCTTGCCGAACGGCGCCACGGGGATCACGTCGCCGCCCCGGTCTCGAGCAGCTCCCGCAGGGCAGCGCGGCCGCGGTGGGCATAGCACTTCGCAGTCCCCACCGGCATGCCCGATCCGGCCGAGATCTCCTCGAACGAGAAGCCGAATGCATCCTTCAACACGACCACGCGCGCCTGGGCCTCCGGCAGGCCGGCGAGGCCGTCACGGAGGTCGTCGCGGAGCTCCGAGAGCTCGGCCTCGCGGTCGGGCCCGTGTCCCGGGGCAACGCGGGCATCCTCGTCGAAGGGCTCGCAGCGGCCGGAGCCGCCACGTGTGGCGACATCGCGGCACGCGTTCAGGGTGAGCCGGTGCAGCCAGGTCGAGAACGCAGCCTCGCCCCGGAACTGGCCGAGCTTGACACAGACCTTGGCGAGCGCCTCCTGGGCTGCATCGCGCGCGTCCTCGGGGTCGCGCAGGACGTGGGCTGCGAGCCTGGCTACGCGCGGCTCGTGGCGGGCGCAAAGCGCGTCGAGCGCAAGCGCGTCGCCGTCCTTCGCCCGTCGGACGAGGATCGGGTCGCTGAGCCGGTCGTAGGCGAGCTTCGGCTCGGGCCGCAATGCTGCGCTGATGCGGCGGCGGTCGCGCAAAGACGGTTGCACTCGGCGAGTCTACTCGCCCGGCGGCGAGACACTCGACGGGGAGGAGCGAGTTCGTACCGCCCCCGGCCCGTTCCTCCGCTTCGGTGGGGCGCTCGGAAGCCTCGGCGCCAGGGGCGGTACGAGCCCCCGCTGATAGAATGAGCGGCATCGTGCTATCGCGGCTATTGCGGGGACTTTTGCTCACCGCGGCCATCGTGGTCATGGCCCCGATAGCGACGGCCGGCGCCTCTGAGGCGCCTCCGCGCGTGCTCGTCGCGAAGTTCGACAACGACATCAATCCGGTCAGCCAGGGCTATCTCCAGGACGAGTTACGGCGCGCCGAGGCCGAAGGCTACGACGCGTTCGTCGTCGAGCTGGACACACCGGGCGGGCTCGGCACCTCGATGCGCGAGCTCGTCAAGAGCTTCCTCGCGTCGCGCGTGCCGGTCGTCGTCTACGTCAGCCCGAGCGGCTCGAGCGCGGACTCGGCGGGGGCGGTGATCGGCCAGGCAGCCGACGTGCTCGCAATGGCGCCGCAGACGAACATCGGCTCCTCGACACCGATCTCGACGGGGGGAGGCGACCTCTCGGACGACCTGAGGCGCAAAGTCGTCAACGACGCCGCCGCCTACATCTCGGAGCTGGCGCGTGAGCACGGACGGAACGCCGAGGCGGCCGAGGCAATGGTGCGCACGGCCGCGAACTTCGGCGCTCGCGAGGCTGAGGCGAAGAACATCGTCGACCTGATCGCGCCGACGCTGCCCGCGTTGCTGCGCGAGATCGACGGCACGGTGACCAAGCCCAAGGGGCTCACCCTCCGCACCGCCGGGGCCACCGTCGACACCGTCGAGATGAGTGGCTGGAAGAAGGCCCTCGACCTCCTGATCGATCCGAACATCATCGCCCTGATGCTGTCGCTCGGCATCGTCGGGATCCTCGTCGAGCTGTGGAACCCCGGGCTCGTGTTCCCCGGCACGGTCGGTGCGATCTCCCTGATCGTCGGGCTCTACGGGCTCCAGGTGCTTCCTGTCTCGGTCGCCGGAGTCCTGATGATGCTGCTCTCGGCCGGGCTCTTCGTCACCGAGGCTCTCGTCGCCTCCCACGGCGCCCTCGGCCTCGCCGGCGCCGTCACGTTCGTGATCGGTGCGCTGATGCTCTTCGACCCGGCGGGGCCTGCGTACCAGGTCTCGATCTGGACCGCGCTTGCGATCGCCGGCTCGATGGCGATGGTGTTCGGGGTCATACTCTCCCGTGTCGTCAAGGCCCGTCACAACCCGGTCGAGGTGGGCGTCGGCCTGCTCGTCGGTCAGGAGGCCGAGGTGAGGAGCGACGGCCTCGTCGCACTCAACGGCGAGCTCTGGCGGGCCCACCGTGCAGACGACCGCCCCATGACGCGCGGCGAACGGGTCAGGGTCGAGGCAGTCGCCGACGACCTCGTACTCGTCGTAGGATCAGAGAACCCCACCGAAGGGACATAGGCAATCGTGGACATCGCACTCATCATCGTCGGCGTCATCGCAGCGATCGTGATCGTCTTCCTGTACGCCACCGTCAAGGTCGCGCGCGAGTACGAGCGTGGCGTCATCTTCAGGCTCGGGCGGCTGCTGCCCGCCCCCAAGGGCCCCGGCCTGTTCCTGCTGATCCCGTTCGTCGACCGGATGGAGAAGGTCGAGCTCCGCACCGTGACCCTGAACGTCCCTCCGCAGGAGGTGATCACGAAGGACAACGTCCCCGTCAGGGTGAACGCGGTCGCGTACTTCAGGATCGTGGAGCCGAAGGCCGCGATCGTGCAGGTGGAGAACTACATGAACGCCACCTCCCAGATCGCCCAGACGACGCTCCGCTCCGTGCTCGGCCAGCACGTCCTCGACGAGCTCCTCTCGGAGCGGGACAAGATCAACGCGATCCTGCAGACGATCATCGACGACGCCACCTCCCCGTGGGGGATCAAGGTCTCGATCGTGGAGGTCAAGGACGTCGAGATCCCGAGCGACATGCAGCGGGCGATGGCCCGTCAGGCGGAAGCAGAGCGCGAGCGCCGGGCCAAGGTCATCTCGGCCGAGGGCGAGTACCAGGCGTCCGAGCGGCTCAAGGACGCGGCTGCAGTGATGGCGCAGGAGCCGATCACCGTGCAGCTGCGGTACCTGCAGACGCTGCTCGAGATCGGCTCGAACAACAACTCGACGATCGTCTTCCCGATTCCGATCGACCTGCTGACCGCGCTCTCCAAGACGGCCGCGGCCGTCGAGCCCAGCGCCGGCTCTCCGACCGGCTGAGCCGCAGGCGGAGCGAGTGGGAGGGCGGCCGCGGCGGCCGTCCTCCCGACCCGGCTACTCGTCCTCGCCTTCGCCCTCGCCGTCCTCGTCGGTGTCGCCCTCGTCGTCCGGTTCGTCTTCGTCCTCCGGGACGTCATCCCACTCGGCTGCGGGCGCGGCGGGAGCTCCGGCCTCCGCCGCCGTCGCCGTCGCCTCGGGAGCAGAGGTCGCCTTCACGAGGTCGATGTCTTCGTCGTCCGACCCGACGACGGGCGCCAGCGTCGAGACGTGCTCGCCCTCGCGAAGGCGGGTCACGATCACACCCTGGGTCGCACGGCCGGAGCGCTTGATCCCGTCCACCGCCATTCGAATCACGGTGCCCGCGTCGGAGATCAGCATCACCTGGTAGCCCTCGCGCACGATCCGCGCGCCCGCCAGGCGACCCTTGCCCTCCACGAGCTGCGCCGTCTTGACGCCCATCGTGCCACGACCCTTGACCGGGTACTCCGAGACACGGGTGCGCTTGCCCCAGCCGTTCTCCGTCACGACGAGCAGGTCGGCGTCGTCCGAGGCGATGTCGACCTCGATCACCTCGTCCGCACCGCGGAGCTTCATGCCCGCGACACCGGAGGCCGGCCGGCCCATCGACCTCACGTCGCTCTCGTGGAACCTGACCGCCTGCCCGAGGCGCGACACCATCAGGATGTCGTCGTCGCCGTCGGAGAGCCTGACCCCGATCAGCTCGTCGTTCTCGCGCATCTTCAGCGCGATGATCCCGTCTGCCTTGAGCGGCGTGTTGTACTCGAGGAACGCGGTCTTCTTGATCACGCCCTTCTTCGTCGCGAAGACGAGGTACTTCGACTCCTTGTAGTCCCGGGTCGCGATCACGGCGCGCACGAGCTCGTCCTGCCGGAACGGCAGCAGGTTGACGATCGCGCGGCCCTTGGACTGGCGTGAGCCGAGAGGCAGCTCGTGCACCTTCAGCCGGTACACCTTCCCGACGCTCGTGAAGAACAGGATGTAGTCGTGGGTCGAGGCGACGAAGAGATGCTCGATGTAGTCGTCGTCCTTCATGTCCATCCCCATCACGCCGACTCCCCCGCGCCGCTGCTCGCGGTAGGTCGTGACCGGCAACCGCTTGATGTAGCCGGAGCGCGTGATCGCGATGACCATGTCCTCCTCGGCGATCATGTCCTCGAGCTCGAGCGAGTCCTCGCCCATCACGATCTCGGTGCGGCGCTCGTCGGTGCGGGCATACGCATGCTTGACCTCGAGGAGCTCCTCCCGGATCAGCGCATCGACGAGGGCCGGGTCGCCGAGAATCGTTCGAAGCTCGTCGATCCGCTCCTGCAGGTCGGCGAACTCGGCCTCGATCTCCTTGCGGGCAAGGCCGGTGAGGCGTGCGAGGCGAAGATCGAGGATCGCCTGCGCCTGGATCTCCGAGAGACCGAAGTCGTTCATCAGCCCCGTGCGGGCGGCATCGGTGTCGTCGGAGCCACGGATCAGCGCGATCACGGCGTCGAGGTTGTCGAGCGCGATCAGATAGCCCCTGAGGACGTGCGCGCGCTTCTCGTTCTGCCGGAGCTCGAACTTCGACCGCCGCGTCACGACCTCGCGCTGGAAATCGAGGTAGTGCTGGACGAGCTCGAGCAGCGAGTGCGTGCGGGGCACACCGTCGGCGAGCGCGACGGCGTTGTAGCCGAACGTGCTCTGGAGCGCCGTGTGCTTGAAGAGCTTGTTGAGTGCAACCTGCGGGATCGCGTCGCGCTTGAGCTCGATCTGGATGCGCATCCCAGAGCGATCGGAGTGGTCCGCCAGGTCGGAGACCTCGGTGATCACCTTCTCGTTGACGAGGTCGGCGATCTTCTTGATCACGCCGCTGTCGCCGCCCTTCTTGACGCCGTACGGCAGTTCGGTGACGACGATCGCGCTCTTCCCCCCGCGGAGCTCCTCGATGTGGGCGCGGGCGCGCATCACGATGCGGCCGCGTCCGGTGCGGTAGGCATCGCGGATGCCAGACCGTCCGACGATGATCGCGCCGGTCGGGAAGTCCGGGCCCTGGAGATGTTGCATCAGGTCTTCGACATTGGCATCCGGCTTGTCGATCAGCTGCACGACGGTGTCGATCGCCTCTCCGAGATGGTGCGGCGGCATGTTCGTCGCCATCCCGACAGCGATCCCGGACGAGCCGTTGACGAGCAGGTTCGGGAAGCGTGACGGCAGCGCGAGCGGCTCCTTGCGCGACTCGTCGTAGTTCGGGCCGAAATCGACCGTGTCCATGTCGATGTCTCGGAGCATCTCGGTCGCGACCTTGGTGAGCCGACATTCCGTGTACCGCATCGCGGCTGCCGGGTCGTCGTCGAGCGAGCCGAAATTGCCCTGGCCGTCAACGAGCTGGTAGCGCAGCGAGAACGGCTGCGCCATGCGCACGAGGGTGTCGTAGATCGACTGGTCGCCGTGGGGGTGGTAGCGCCCCATCACGTCACCGACGATCGCTGCGGACTTCTTGTACGGCCTGTTCGGCTGCATACCGGCGTCGTGCATGCCCCAGAGCACTCGTCGGTGCACCGGCTTCAGCCCGTCGCGCACGTCCGGCAGCGCCCGGCTGACGATCGCGTACATCGCGTACGACAGGAAGCTCGAGCGCATCTCGAGCTCGAGCTCGCGGGGCTCGACCCGGCCGGCGCCGAGCGGTTCGATCACATCAGACATCGAGGAACTTCACATCCTTCGCGTTTGCCTCGATGAAGACCCGGCGCGGCTCGACCTGGTCGCCCATCAGCATCGAGAAGACCGCGTCGGCAGCGGCCGCGTCGTCGACCTCGACCTTGAGGAGCATGCGTCGGGCCGGATCCATCGTCGTCTCCCAGAGCTGCTCCGGATTCATCTCGCCGAGGCCTTTGAAGCGGCTGATGTGCATGCCCTCCTTGGCGAGCTCGAGCAATTTCTGTCGCAGCTCCGGGTAGGTCTCGGCGACGTCGGTCTTCTTTCCGTACGAGAGCTCGAAGTCCGGTAGCCCCACCGCCTCGGCCACCTTCTCGTACGCTCGCTTGAGGCTCGTGTACGCGGGCGCGCTGAAGAGCCCGGCCGGCAGGTCGAGATGCCTGGCGGCACTCGTCTCGGTCTCGACGATCTTGACGCTCAGCCGGTCCTCGAGCCGTTCGGTCACGGAGAGCTCATAGCCGTTCGCCGGGATCGAGGCGATCGCCTGCTCCGCCTCGGCCGCCGTCGTGGCCGCCGTCTCGACGAGTCGGTGCTCGATCACGAAGTTGGCAGCGGCCGGGTATTCGTCCTCCAGCTTCGCATGCCACGCCTCGAGCTCGGAGAGCCCTCGGGCGAGCTTCTGGTAGCGCGCCTCGGTGAGCGAGAACTCCTCGCCGCCACGGGCCACGATCTTGATGTCCTTGACGCGCTCCCGGACGAGCAGCTCCTCGAGCTGGCTGTCCTTCTCGAAGTAGAGCTCCTGGTTGCCGAGCTTGACGTGGTACAGCGGCGGCACCGCGATGTAGATGTGCCCGCGCTCGACGAGCTCGCGCATGGTGCGGTAGATGAAGGTCAGGATCAGGGTGCGGATGTGGGCGCCGTCGACGTCGGCGTCGGTCATCACGATGATCCTGCCGTAGCGGATGTTCTCGATCGTGAACTCGTCCCCGAACCCGGTTCCGATCGCGGTGATCATGGCCTGGATCTCGTTGTTCGAGAGGACCTTGTTGATCCGGTTCTTCTCGCTGTTGATGATCTTCCCGCGCAGCGGCAGGATCGCCTGGTACGTCCGGTCGCGCGCCTGCTTGGCCGAGCCGCCGGCGCTGTCGCCCTCGACGATGTAGAGCTCGCAGAGATCGGCTTCCTTGAGCGAGCAGTCCGCCAGCTTGCCGGGGAGCGACGAGTTTTCGAGGGCGCTCTTGCGACGGGTCAGCTCCCGCGCCTTGCGCGCCGCCTGCCTGGCCCGGGACGCCGAAACGGCCTTCGTGATGATCTGCCGCGCCTCGGCCGGGTTCTCCTCGAGGAACTCGGCCAGCTTCTGGTTCACGGTCTGCTCGACGAGGCCGCGAACCCACGGATTGCCGAGCTTCGTCTTCGTCTGACCCTCGAACTGGGGGTCGCGCAACTTGACCGAGATCACCGTCGCGAGCCCCTCGCGGACGTCCTCGCCCTCGAGGTTGTCCTCCTTCTCCTTCAGGAGGCCCTTGTCGCGGGCGTATTTGTTCAGCGTCCCTGTCAGCGCCGCCTTGAAGCCGGAGAGGTGGGAGCCGCCTTCGGTCGTGTTGATGTTGTTCGCGAACGAGAACACCGACTCGACGTACGACGTGTTCCACTGCATCGCCACCTCGACGCTGCCCTGCTCGGTCTCGCCCTCGAAGTAGACGACGTGCTTGTGCACCGGGTCCTTCGACTCGTTCACGTACGCGACGAAGTCCTTGATCCCGCCTTCGTAGAAGAACTCCTGGGTCACACCTGCGGGCCGCTCGTCGCGCAGCACGATGCGCAATGCGCGCGTCAGGAAGGCTGTCTCGCGCAGACGTTGGGCGAGGGTCGAGGCGGAGAAGTCGGTCTCCTCGAAGACCTCGCGATCCGGCAGGAACGAGATCGTCGTCCCGGTTGCCCCTTCGGCGGGGCCGACGGTCTCCATCTCGCCCTGCGGCACGCCGCGGGCGAACTCCTGGCGGTAGAGGGTGCCGTCCCGGCGGACCTCGGCGACGAGCCACTCCGAGAGTGCATTCACGACCGACACGCCGACGCCGTGGAGGCCGCCGGAAACCTTGTAGCCCTCGCCGCCGAACTTGCCGCCTGCGTGGAGCTTCGTGAGGACGACGGTCAGGGCCGGGAGCCCCTGTTCCTCGATCATGTCGACCGGGATGCCGGCGCCGGCATCGACGACGGTGATCGAGTCGTCGGGGTGGATCGTGACGTCGACGAGGTCGTTCCTGCCCGCGAGAGCCTCGTCCACAGCGTTGTCGACGACCTCGTAGACGAGGTGATGGAGCCCGCGAGGACCCGTCGATCCGATGTACATCCCAGGCCGGAGCCGGACTGGCTCGAGGCCTTCCAGGACCGTGATGTCCTTGGCGGTGTAATCCGTCTGCGTCACGCTGCTTCGATCACCTCTCTAAAAGGAAAAAGCCCTGCAAATCGGGCTTTTTGGGGATGCTAGAAGTGTATCAGAAACGGCGGTCGGAAGCGGCCTTGGCGAGGCTCGCGGCGGCGGCCCGCGCGATCGTCTCGCGCAACTCCTCGTCGGTCATCGCAGCGGTCAGGTCCTTGGCGAGGCGGCGGGTTGCCTCGTCCGCCACGGGGGGCGTCGAGGTCGTTGCCTCGGCGGGCGGCGCGGCCGGCGAGGGGACGGGGCCGGGCGCGAAGCGAATCGCCGTCGGTGCTCCTTCCCCGATCGCGGCGCTGAGCTTGCCGCGGATCTCCTCGGCGAGCATCCCGAGCTCGAAGGCCCACGTCGCGGACGTCGTGGCGACGAGCAACGTGCCGTCGCGGGTGATCCGGCCCGGCCAGGCCGCCCGTGCGATCGCGTCGCCGACGACCTCGGGCCACAGCCTCGTCACGTCCGCGAGGGCGCCGGCATCGGGCACGCCCGCGCCCCGGAGGGCGCCTCTCAGCGATCCCTCGAGCCGCTCCATCAACCCTCGACCGCGCCCGGCGTCACGCGGAGTAGCTGCGCGGGCGCGAGCGGCAGAGCCTCCGGGCCGGTGGCGGTGACGATCGTCTGCCCCACAGCGCCGATTCTCTCACTCAGCGTCCTGCGCCGGGTCGCATCGAGCTCGGACAGCGCGTCGTCGAGCAGCAGGAGCGGCGGCACGCGGCGGCGCTCTGCGATCAGCTCCGCCTCGGCGAGGAGCAACGCCAGGACCGCGAGCCGCTGCTCACCCTGGGAACCGAACGAGCGGAGGTCGCGAGCCCCGGCCCGGATCGAGATCTCGTCGAGGTGCGGTCCCGCGCCCGTCGTGCCCCGGTCGATGTCCTTCGCGAGCCGCGCCTCCAGCACGCCGATCGTGAGCGGCTCCGCCGCGTAACCGAGGGTCGCATCGGCGAGGCCGAGCTCGCCGGCCCGCTCCGCGAAACCGGGCTGGAGGAGCTCCACCGCATCGAGGCGGGCTGCCGCGAGCATCGTGCCGAGATCGGCCACCTGCGCCGTCCACGGGGCGAGGACGCCCGCGTCGGAGAGCCCGAGTGCCACCCGGCGAAGCGCGGCGTTCCGCTGGCCGACGGCGGCGGCGTAGTCGATCGAGAGCTGGGCGCGAGCCGGGTAGAGCCGGCCCAGCGAGCGGTCGATGTAGGCACGCCGGGCGGCCGGGCCACCCTTGACGACGACGAGCCGGTCGGGTGTGAAGACGAGTGTCGAGAGCTCTCCCCGGAGATGCTCCGCCGAGCGCAGCGGAGCGCCGTCCAACCGGACGCGCTTCGGCTCGGTCGCGCTGAGCGTGAGGGACACCTCGACGGGCACCGTGCCGCGGTGGCCCGTCAGGTCGACATGGGCAACGGTGGCACCGTGGTGGATCAGCTGCATGTCGGAGCGCGTCCTCGGCGAGAAGCCCTGCGTGCCGAGATGAAGCGATTCGAGCAGGTTCGTCTTGCCTGCCCCGTTGGCGCCGGTGACGAGAACGAGCCCCGGCTCGAGCGAGAGCTCGAGCCGGGCATACGACCGGAAGTCGCGGAGCGTGACCTCGCGGACGATCAGCCGGCGAGCCTGATCGGCATGATCAGGTACCAGAAGGAGTCGTCATCGCCAGACGTGATCAGGCCCGGCCGCAGCGGGTTGATCAGCTTCAGTCGCACGGTGTCGCTGCGAACGGAATCGACACCGTCGGCGAGGAACTCGGCGTTGAAGCCGATCTCGAGCGGCTCCCCGGTGTACGCCACCGGCAACGACTCGACCGTCTCGCCGACGTCCTGGCTCTGGGCCGAGATCGTCAGCTCGCCCTCGGCGAAGCGCAGCCGCAGCGGCGCGTTCCGCAGCGCCATCACGCCGGCGCGGCGGACGACGTCGCGGAGCTCGGCGCGAGGCAGGTCGACCTCGATCTCGAACGACTCCGGCAGAAGCCGGCCGACATCCGGGAACTGGCCGTCGATGCGGCGCGTCGTCAGCCACGTGTCCGCCGTTCCGAAGACGACCGTGTTCTCGTTGACACCGAGCGTGATCGACTCGGCCTCGCTCGCTATTCGAGCCAGCTCCGTGAGCGCACGCGCAGGGATGATCGCTTCGAGGTCCGGGCCCGACTGCTCGAGCTCGGTCTCCTTGAACGAGAGCCGGTAGGAGTCGGTCGCGGCCATGAACAGCCGCGTCCCTTCGAAGCGCACCTGGATCCCCGTGAGGACGGGCCGCGACTCGTCCTTCGAGGCCGAGCGAACGACGCGGTCGACCGTTTCCAGGAGCGACGCGGTCGCGATCGTGTGTGGCGCCGGCTCGACCGAGGGCAGGCGGGGGAAGTCCTCCGCCGAGAAGACGTGGAGCTTCGACGCGTAGCTGCCGCTCGAGATGTGGGCGACACCCTCCTCGGGGCGGTACTCGATCGTGACCTCGGCCGCCGGGAGGAGGCGCGCGAGATCGACGAGGAGCTTGCCGGGGACGACGACCGAGCTGTCGCCCTCGACCCGGGCCGGCAGCGTCGTGCGCAGCGAGAGCTCCATGTCGGTGGCGGCAAGCTCGAGACCGCCTTCGACGGGATGCAGGAGGACGCCCGACAGGACCTGGACGGAGCCACGGGACGAAACGACTCTCGAAACGGTGGCGAGTTTGGCGACGAGCTCGTCCCGGTCACAGGTGACCTTGAGCCCCGATCCGACCGCGATGTCTGTTTCCATCATGATTTAAAGAACCTCTTGTCGTAGTACGTAGAGAGTGTGAATAGTGGGGAGGACGGCCCGTAACGGGACGCCCACAGGGTTTGCGCCTGTGTGTGGATCGGTGGACGAAAGAGCCTGGTCCCACAGGGACGTGAGTGAGCGGTTTGGGGTTCCACAGATCACCGGGTCTGTTTGATCCTGGCTGTGAGGTCCTGGACGAGGTTGTACACAGATCTGTCCTCAGAGATCAGGCGGGTGATCTTGCTCGTCGCGTGGATCACGGTCGTGTGGTCGCGGCCTCCGAACTCCTTGCCGATCTTCGGCAACGAGGCATCCGTGAGCTCGCGCGAGAGGTACATCGCCACTTGCCGCGGGTAGGCAACGGCCTGGGAGCGGCGCTGGCTGCAGAGCTCCGTGATCGAGAGCCCGAAACGGTCGGAGACGGCCTCCTGGATCTTGCTGATCGTGACCGCAGGGATCGCGTCGCCATCGGGGAAGAGGTCCCTCAGCACCTGTTCCGCGAGCTCGACGGTGAGAGGGAGCCCCGTCAGCGACGAGAACGCGACGACCCGCGTCAGCGCCCCCTCCAACTCCCGGATGTTCGTGGAGACGCGCCCCGCGATGAAGGTGAGCACCTCCGGCTCAGCGACGCCGATCCTGTCGGTCGTAACCTTCTTCCGCAGGATCGCGATCCGCGTTTCGAGGTCGGGCGGCTGGATGTCGGTGATCAAGCCCCATTCGAATCGCGATCGCAGCCGTTCCTCGAGCGTGGCGATCTCCTTCGGCGGGCGATCCGACGAGATCACGATCTGCCGACCGGCCTCGTAGAGCGAGTTGAACGTATGGAAGAACTCCTCCTGGATCCGCTCCTTGCCCTCGAAAAACTGGATGTCGTCCACGAGGAGGACGTCGTAGGTGCGGTAGCGCTGCTTGAACCCCTCGATCCGCTTGTCGCGGAGAGAGTTGATGAAGTCGTTCATGAACGTCTCGCTCGTCACGTAGCGCGAGGTCGAGCCCTTCGTGTGCTCGGTCACGTACTGCCCGATCGCCTGCAGCAGGTGCGTCTTGCCGAGCCCCGTGCCGCCGTAGATAAACAGGGGGTTGTATGCCTGCGCCGGCGCCTCGGCGACTGCGAGCGCGGCCGCATGGGCAAAGCGGTTGGACGAGCCGATCACGAAGAGATCGAACGTGTACTTCGGGATCGCCGGCGGCCGCGGCTCGATGACCGCGCCGGCCGGAGGTGCCTCACCGACGACCTCGCCGGGCAACGCGCCCGGCTCGCGCACGGTCAAGCTGACCCTGATGTCGCGGGCGAGGGCGTCGCGCGCGGCCGCCTTCACGAAGCCGAGGAAATGCCCCTCGATCCACTCCCGCGTGAAATCGTTCGGAACGACCAGCGAGAACGTATCGTCGGCGAGCTCCCCGGCCGTCGCGTCGCCGAACCAGGTGGCGTACGTGGTCTCGTTGAGTGCCTCACGGAGCCGGCCGGAGACGTCGTCCCAGAGGCGTTCGGCAGTCGGCTCGGTATCGTGCTCCACCCTTCGGAGGCTCCTCTCAACAGGTCGCGGGGGAGGGCGAGCATAGCACCGTCCCTCGCGCGCCTCAATCCGCTCCGATAGCCTCGTACTCACCCAAAAAGGCCTCTATTTGCAGGGATTTCCCTCCATCCACAAGTGTTTCCACACCTGTGGAAAGTCGCCCTGGATGCGTCTCTCGGGCAAACGCCCGCCGCCCGGATGCAGCACTTTCGGACCACCCGCCGCCGCCGGCACTTGTGGATAAGTCAGCCGGGCGAACGGCTCATCTATACTGACGCCCCCGCGCCCGCACATTGCGGCGCCCATCACTTCGCAACCGAGAGAGCCCACCTGTGAAACGCACGTACCAGCCCAACGTCCGTCGTCGCAAGCGCAAGCACGGTTTCCGTGCCCGCATGTCGACCAGCGCCGGACAGATGATCCTGAAGCGCCGCCGCGCCAAGGGGCGCAAGCGCCTCTCCGCCTGAGCGCCCGCCCTGCTGTGGAGCGCCGGTACCGCCTGTCACGGTCGAAGGACTTCGATGCGGTCTATCGGCAGGGACGGTCGGTCTCGACCCGTTACTTGACCCTGCACTGGTTTCCCCGAGACGACGACCCGGCCGGCGAGCCCCGGCTCGGCCTTTCCGTGCCCAAAGCGGTGGGGAATGCTGTCGTCCGCAACCGCGTCAAGCGCCAGCTCCGGGAGACGTGGCAGGAGCTCGCGAGCGAGATCCCGCCCGGCCGCGACTACGTCCTCGCGGCCCGCTCGGGCCTCGCCGAGCCGGCCGACACCCGCGGCCACGAATGGCTCGTGGAGCAGGTGACCGAGGTGCTCGGGAAGGCGTCCGCATGAGGTTCGCGGCGTCGCGATCGTCTACGCATGGCGCTATAGCTTCGGGCTCCTGACGCCCGCGGGCTCGTGCAAGTACCACCCGAGCTGCTCGCAGTACGCGATCGACGCTTTCCGGACTCACGGCCTGCTCAAGGGCGGAGTGTTCGCGGGCTGGCGCATCCTGCGGTGCAATCCCTGGAGCCACGGTGGCGTCGACCGGGCCGAGGACGCCCGCTTCGGGCGGCCGCCGCTCCGAGACGGAGCCCGCATCGTGATCGACCTGCTCGCCCTTTCGAACCCCCTGGGGCCGCTCGAGCGTCTCCTCCAGAAGATGCTCGTCTGGCTGCACGAGTCGTCGCCGGTGCCGCTCTCCTGGGCCTGGTCGATCATCGCCCTGACGGTGCTCGTCCGCGTCCTGCTCGTGCCGGTCACGGTGAAGCAGATCCATTCGATGCAGAGCCTCCAGGCGCACGCCCCGGAGATGAAGGCCCTGCAGCAGAAGTGGAAGCACGACAAGCAGCGGCAGAACGAGGAGCTGATGAAGTTCTACCGGGAGAACAAGATCAACCCGGCCGCGTCGTGCCTGCCGATCGTGCTCCAGATCCCGATCTTCATCTCGCTCTTCTACGTGCTCCGCCATTTCGACGACCGCGTCCTCCCGCTGTACGGGGGCTCGGTCGACTGGCTCACGCTCGTCGACATCACCGAGCCGGTCAAGCAGGGCTGGGGCCCCCTCCTGCTCGTCATCTACGTGATCAGCCAGCTCTCGTCGTCCTACTTCATGTCGACGACGATGCAAGGTGCGCAGCGGATCCTACTCATGGTGCTGCCGATGCTCTTCGTCCCCTTCATCATCAGCTTCCCGGCCGGGCTGATGCTCTACTGGCTGACCACGAACCTGTGGACGACGGGTCAGGGCCTCGATCACGCGGCCGCTGATGCCGAAGCCCGAACCGCCGGAGAAGCGAAGCAGCCGGACGCCGGCCAAGGACGAGCCTGCACCGGCTTCGGGGAACGGTACGGGCTCCGACTCGGGCAAGGCGAAGGCCACGACCGTGGCCCGTAAGCCCGTCGCCGGACCGCCGCGCCGGGTGAAGCGCAAGCGGGGCGGCGGGGGCACGAGGCGATGACCGAGATCACCGTCGAGGCCACCGGCGAGTCCGTCGGCGAGGCGAAGTGGGCGGCCGTGCAGGAGCTCCAGCGGCGCGCTCCGGGACTCGACCGCGACGCGATCCGGTTCCAGGTCGTCAGCGAGGGCGAACGAGGCCTACTCGGTGTCGGCTACACCCCGGCCGCGGTCGTCGCCACGGTCGTCGTCGACGACCTTCCCGGGGCTCGCGTTCCGGTGGGTAACGACGAGACGAGCCAGGCCGCCCTCGTCCGCGACCTGCTCGAGCAGACGGCGGCTGCCTGCGGAGTCCCTGCCACCGTCCTGATCGACGAGGAGGGTGAGGAGATCGTCGCCACGCTCGTCGGTTCCGACCTGGGCGTGCTGATCGGCCGCCACGGCCAGACGATCGACGCGCTGCAGTATCTCGCGAACGCGATCGGGCACCGGTCGCAGGGCGAGGACCGTCCGCGGGTGGTCGTCGATGCGGCGGGCTACCGCGCCCGCCGGGCCGCCACCCTGGAAAGCCTGGCGCGCCGCGCCGCGGAGCAGGCCGCGGGCACGGGCCAACGCGTCGAGCTCGAGCCGATGACCGCCGTCGAGCGCCGCATCGTCCACGAGCTGCTCAAGGACGACCCCGAGGTCGAGACATCCAGCGAGGGCGCCGAGCCGACCCGCTTCGTCGTCGTGCTCCCGCGCCGCTCCGCCGACTGAGCCCTGGACGGGTGCAGCCGCCCATTCTCGATCGCTGGCTCGCTGCGGTCGTCGCGACGCCCGGCCTGACAGCGATCCGTGACGAAGCAATCGCGCGCAGCGTCCTCCTCGACGACGCGCTCCGTGCCACCGAGCTCGTAGCCGGCACGGACGGCCCGATCGTCGATGTCGGCTCGGGGGGCGGAACGCCCGGGATTCCGCTCGCGGTCTCGTTTCCGGACCGAGAGCCGTCACCCTGCTCGAGGCCGAGCGACGCAAGTGCCGCTTCCTCGAGACCTGGGCCGACGAGCTTCCGAATCTCATCGTCACGTGGGGCCGGGCCGAGGAGCAGGAGCCCGAGCGGTTCGGCGTCGCCGTCGCGAAGGCGCTCGCCCACCCGCCCACGGCGGCCGAATGGTGCCTGCCGCTCGTGCGAGAGGGTGGTCTCGTCGTTCTCTGGGTGGGCGAATCGGTTGAGCGGGAGCGGGTCGCAGCGGTAGCGGGCAAGCTCGCCGGGGCAGCTCGAGCCCTCGCCGCGGGGCCTGCTCGCGATCCGCAAGACCGGCCCGACGCCCTCCGGCTTCCCTCGCCGCACGGGCGTCGCCCGGAAGCGCCCGCTCGCCTGACGAGAGCGGCCTTCCGCGTCCGCCCTCCCGGCTAGCCTGGGGTTGTGCCCGCACGCGTCTACGCAGTCGCGAACCAGAAGGGCGGCGTCGGGAAGACGACCACCGCCGTCAACCTGGCCGCCTGCCTCGCCGAGGCCGGTGAGCGCTGCCTCCTCGTCGACCTCGATCCCCAGGCCAACGCGACCTCGGGCCTCGGGAAGCGCGCGAACGGCGTCTCCACCCACGACCTGCTCGACGGGATCCCGCTCTCCCAGCTCGCGAAGCCGACCGCGTTCCCGAACCTCGATCTCGTACCGGCCAAGCCCGAGCTCGCGGCCGCGGCGGTCCAGCTCTCCGCGCTCGAAGGCGGCGAGCGATACCTGGCAGACGCACTCGTCGCGCCGGAGACCGACCCGTACGCGTTCGTCTTCCTCGACTGCCCGCCGGCGTTCGGCGCCCTCACCGTCAACGCGCTCGCGGCCGCCGATCGCGTGATCGTGCCGGTCCAGGCGGAGTACTACGCCCTCGAGGGCCTCTCGCAGCTGCTCGGCTCGATCAACCTCGTCAAGGCCCGGCTCAACCCCCGCCTTGCCGTCGCAGGGATCCTGCTGACGATGGTGGACGGCCGCACGCGACTCGCGGCCGAGGTGGAGCGCGAGCTCCGCCGGCACTTCGGAGACCTCGTCTTCACGACGTCCGTGCCCCGCTCGGTGCGTCTGGCAGAGGCCCCGAGCCACGGGCTGCCCGCAATCGCCTATGACCGGCGCTCGTCCGGTTCGGAGGCCTACTGGAAGGTGGCGATGGAGCTTGTCGAGCGTCAATGACACACCGCGCCGCGGCCTCGGCCGCGGCCTCGAGGTGCTGATCGGCGGAGCCGGTGAGGCCGAGCTGCTGCACCTGCCGGTCGAGTCGGTTCACCCCAACCCTCGCCAGCCGCGCCGACGCTTCGAGCCGGAGGCGACGACCGGCCTGGCCGCGTCGATCCGCCACCAGGGCGTGCTCCAACCCGTCGTGGTCCGCCCGCGCCCGGACGGCGGTTACGAGCTGATCGCGGGCGAGCGCCGGTGGCGCGCCGCCAGGGAGGCCGGCGTGCCGACGATCCCAGCGGTCGTCCGCCACGCCGACGACCGGGACACCCTGCTGCTCGGCCTGGTCGAGAACGTCGCACGCGAAGACCTGTCTCCCGTCGAGGAGGCGCGCGCGTACGCGTCGCTGATCGACGAGTTCGAGCTCACCCTCGGTGACGTGGCCGACCGCGTCGGTCGTTCGAAGCCGTCCGTCTCGAACCGCGTCAGGCTGCTCGAACTGCCGGAGGATGTCCTCTGGATGCTCGCCCGCGGCGACCTCACCGAAGGGCATGCCCGGGCCGTTCTGGCGCTTCCCGACGACGACGCGCGCAGGCGCCTCGCCAAGCGGATCGCGAACGAGGGCCTCACCGTGCGCGCGGCCGAGAAGGCGGCCCGAGATGGCGGCGCCCGCCGCCGCCGGACGAGCCCGGCGGTCGACCCCGCGCTGGCGGATCGTGCGCGCAGTGCCGCCGAGCGACTGACGGGCTTGCCCGTGAGGGTGAGCGGCGGCAAGCTCGAGCTCGCGTTCGGCGACGAGAGTGGGCTCGCCGAGCTCGTCGAGACGCTCGAAGGCCTGCGGAACAGCTGACCGAGCTCGTCGCGAGGGCGCTCGCGCGCTCCCTCGAGAGGGCTCCCCGCCCGGCCGCCCGGGGCCGCCTCACCGCGGTCGAGCCGACCGACGCTTCGGTACACTCACGCTCCCTGCGGGCGATTAGCTCAGTTGGTTAGAGCGCCGCTCTGATAAGGCGGAGGTCCCTGGTTCGAATCCAGGATCGCCCACTCGCAGATCAGTGGGCAGTCCAGTCGCCGCCGCCGGATAGACTGGCGACGAAGCCGATGCGCGAGATGACCGTCTACGGGGTGAGCTTCGACCTGGTCGGCAAGCAACCGATCGTGTTGCTGAAGACGCAGGACGGGAACACATTCCTGCCCATCTGGATCGGCCATCCCGAGGCGGCCGCCATCCTGATGAACCTGCAAGGCACGGATCCGCCGCGACCGATGACCCATGACCTCGCCACGGCGATCATCGCGTCACTCGACGCGGAGATCCGGCAGGTCACCGTGACCGAGCTGCGCGACAGCACCTTCCACGCGCTGATCACGATCGTGCGGAACGGGACGGAGATCGAGCTCGACGCCCGCACGTCCGACGCGATCGCTCTCGCACTCCGCACCGACGCCAAGATCTTCGCCGCCGACGAGGTGATCGAGGAGTCCGGGGTCGAGTTCGAAGGCGACGAAGAGGAGGCCTCCCGCCGCCTCACCGGGCAGGGCTCGCTCGCAGACCTCGACCCGGACGAGTTCCGCCGCTTCCTCGACACGGTCTCGCCGGACGAGTTCGCCGCCGAGCCCGAGGAGCCGGGCGAAGAGCCCGAGGAGGAAGAGCTGGACTAGTCGCTGCTTTCGGCGCCGAGTTCGTTCTTCGTCAGGTCGAGCAGCTCCGTCACGAGGCGATCGAGCCCCGGGCCGGACAACGGTCCTGCATTGGCTGCACCGAGATGCTCGCGGAGCCGGCGCTCCCGATCGGGGTCGACGGTGTCGAGGCCGAGCTCGGCCTTCAGGTGCCACAGCGACGTGACGAGCGAGATCCGGTGGTTGATCGCTGCCACGATCGCCTCGTCGTTTGAGGTGATCTCGCGGCGGATCGCCTCGAACCGCTCGCTCGCGTCGTCGATCACGTCGCCGCCCCTGCCGCGAGCGCTGCTGCGTTGAAGAGAAAGTGGACGATCATGCCAGGATAAACGCTTCCCGTCTTCAGCCGGAGCCACCCCAGCGTGATCCCGAAGATCGTCAGGACCGGGAGGCCGAGTACGAGCCCGTGGGCGAGCCCGAACGCCACGCCCGAGATCAGAATCGCCGTCCAGGGGGCCATGAACTGCGCCAGCAGGCTCAGCCCGAGACCGCGGTAGAGCAACTCCTCGACGAGCGGCGCCACGATCGTTACGACAGCCGCGTTCGCGAGGAACGGCGCGACCCTGCTCGAGTCCCACCCCTGCGGCACGAGTCCCTGCTCGTCGCCCGCATCGAGGAAGGGGCTCAGCGCCGCGGCTGCGGCGACGATCACGACCAGCGCTGCGAGGCCGAGCAGGGCGGCCCGCTTTCTCCGGACGGGCAGCTCCAGCCCGAGCAGTCCCCGGTCGAGCCCGCGCGCGATTGCAAGCACGAGGACGAACATGACGCCGTACTGGATCACCGCGCCGACGAAGGTCGACCAGAGGTAGAGGAGGTCGGCCGGCGTCTCCGCGTCCGCGAACCGGGCGGCGTAGGCGGCGGCCGCGAGCAGCGAGACGAGTAGGCACCAGGCGGCGAGCCGGCCGGGCTGGCGCCGGGGTCGACCGTCCGAGAGTTGCTCGGAGCCCCCGGTCACGGGAACGGCAACAGACTCGTCGTAGGAGCGCTTGTCAGTCATCTCGTCGTCTCAGGCAACCCAGTACCACAGCGCCCATCTGACCACATAGACGGCTAGCCCCGCAGCCAGAATCGTTGCGATCAGCGCCGTCGAGCGGCGGCTACGGGAGAGCGTGGCCAGCGCCATGAAGGCGGGGAAGACGACGATCGCGAACCGCTGCATCGACCAGAGCGGCATCTTGTCCGAGACGAACGTGAGTGGGATCGCGACGCTCGTCAGCGTGTAGAGCCCGTACGCGGCACCGACCCGCCGCCAGGCGACGATCCCGAGCGCGACCAGTGCCAACGCGACCGCGAGGTCGAGCAGCTCGCGATGCTGGGCCGCTGCGACGATTCCCCCGAGCGGCCCGGCCGGTGAGAGATTGCGCTCCCAGACCACGCGCTGGGCGTCGAGAAACGCCAGGGGCCGGTCGATCCAGACGGCGAGCAGCGCGGGGTAGAGCGCGAACAGGGCCGGCGCTACGGCAACGCCTGCGAGTGCGCGCCGCCGGTCGGGTGCGCGCCAGGCGAGCACGATCAGCGCCGGCAGGAGAGCGACGCCGGCCGACCGGGTCAGCAGGGCGAGCCCGGCCGCGGTCCCTGCCCGCCAGAAGCCTCCTCGCTCGGCGAAGAGGAACGACGTCACCGCCAGCAGGAGGAAGAGGGACTCGGAGTAGACCGCGCCGAAGAACAGCGACGTCGGCGCGAGGGCGAGGAACAGCACCGTTCTCCAGGCCGCCTCGGCGCCGAGTCGCGCGAGCGCCAGCCGATACAGCACGGCGAACGCGGCCGCGCCTGCAGCGAGGGAGAGGAGGGTGCCGGCGAGCAGGTCGTGCCCGGCCATGATCCAGCCCAGCGCGGCGACGAGGAGCGGATAGAGGGGGAAGAACGCCGGTGTGCTCGACGGCCAGGAGTAGCCGCTGTCGGCGATCCGGAGGAACCAATCGCTGTCCCATCGGGCCCAGACGTCCAGGACGACGCCGAGGTCGTGGAGGCGGGCGCTGTCCCACTCCCCGCGGCGGGCGTTGAGCGACCCGTCGAGGACGACGACGGTCGCGCCTGCGAGCAGCCAGATCGCAGCGCGGGACCAGAGGAACAGCCGGAGCGCGGGTGCTCCGCTGCGCTTGAGATCCGGCACAGCGTGACTGTAACGGGAAGGCGCGGAGCCCCCACCCGCCCCCGACGTGCCCGGCATGGTGGCTACCATCGTGCGATGAGCGCGCAGCGCCGGCGATCGAAGCGTGCGCCCGACCCCGACCTCGCGCTTCGCCGACGCCGACGAACGCGGAAGCGGCGGCGCCCGCTCCTCGTCCTTCTCCTGTTTGCCGCGGGACTGCTCGGCGCCGCGTTGCTCGCGGGCGGCGGTGGCGTCTACGCCTTCGGCTCGTCGTGCGATCTCTCACTCCTGCGCGAGGTGCGGATCGGCCAGAACTCGTTCGTCTACGCGGCAGATGGCTCCCTGCTGGGTTCGATCCCTGCGGAGCGCAACCGGCAGGTCGTGCCTCTCGAGCGCGTCAGCTCGTGGATTCCGAAGGCGACGATCGCGATCGAGGACCGGCGGTTCTACTCCCACGGCGGCGTCGACCCACAGGGGATCGCCCGCGCTGTCCTGGCCGACATCCAGGCGCGCCGGTTCGTGCAGGGTGGCTCGACGATCACGCAGCAGCTTGTTCGCAACCTCTACATCTCGAACGAGCGCACCGTGCAGCGGAAGCTCAAGGAGGCGTGCCTCGCGCTCAAGCTGAACGACGCGTGGTCGAAGAAGCGCATCCTCGAGACCTATCTCAACCAGGTCTACTACGGGAACCTGGCGTACGGCATCGAGGCGGCGTCGCAGACGTACTTCTCGAAGAGCGCGCGGGCGCTCAACCTGCGGGAGGCCGCTCTGCTCGCGGGGCTGACGCAGGCGCCGTCGGCGTACAACCCATTCGTCGAGACGAGCAAGGCTCTTGCCCGCCGCAACGCCGTCCTACGCGCGATGTTCGAACCAGGGCTCGATCACGGCCGAGCAGTACGCGTGGGCGAGCGGGTCACAGGATCTGAAGCTGAAGCCGGGCCGGCTGTACACCGAGATCCGCGAGCCGTACTTCTTCGGGTACGTCCGCGACGAGCTCGTCCGGCGCTACGGCGCCGACACCGTACGCTCCGGAGGGCTCAGCGTCTACACCACGATCCAGCCCAGCTGGCAGCGAGCGGCCCAGGACGCGATCCGCGAGACCCTCGACGCGCCCGACGATCCCGCCGCGGCGCTGATCTCGATCGACCCGGCCAACGGGGCGATCCGAGCGATGACCGCGGTCGTGCCGGGGCGCCAGAACAACCAGTTCAACCTTCTGTCGCAGGCTCGCCGGCAGCCGGGGTCGACGTTCAAGACATTCGTGCTGGCAGCGGCGATCGAGAAGGGGATCAACCCGGACACGAGCTACTACGTGTCGGCGCCGTTCACCTACCGGCCGACCGAGAGCGGCAGCTGCGACACAGGCTCGTGGTGGTGCGTGAAGACCTACGATTCGTCCTATCGCGGGTGGACCTCGATCTCGCGGGCGACGCTCTCGTCCGACAACACGGTCTACGCCCAGCTCACGCTCGACGTCGGCCCCGAGCTGGTCGGCGAGATGGCGCGCAAGCTCGGTGTCCGCTCGCCACTCAAGGTCGGGGGCACGTACGTGCCTGCCATGGGTCTCGGCTCGGTCGCCGTCTCGCCACTCGACATGGCGTCCGCCTACGCGACGCTCGCCGCCGGGGGCATCTATTCGGAGCCGACTGCGATCCGCAAGGTCGTGCTCGCGACGGGCAAGGAAGACACGAAGGCAGGTTGGGGTGGGCGCAAGCGGACCCGGGTGATCCCGGACGGGGTCGCGTGGAAGGTGACGCAGATCCTCGAGGACAACGTCCGCTACGGCACGGGCACGCGGGCCGCGTTCGGACGCCCGGAGGCGGGAAAGACCGGCACCACCGACAAGCACGCCGACGCGTGGTTCGTCGGTTACACGCCCGACCTCGCGACCGCTGTCTGGATCGGTTACCAGGCGGGCGAGATCCCGATGGAGAACGTCCACGGGATTTCGGTCTCGGGTGGGAGCTTCCCGGCCGAGATCTGGCGGCTGATGATGGAGCGGACGATCGGTCGACTGCCCGCCCAGGAGTTCCCGGAGCCGACCACGCCTCCGGAGTACCAGCCCTTCCAGCGCGGCCCGCTGGCCCTGACGTACGACCCGTACTACGTCGATCCCACCGAGACGACGACCACGGGCACCGAGGCGACCGAGACGACGCCGAAGCCTCCCGCTGCGAAGAAGCCGAAGACGCCGTGAGGCGCAGGGCGGCGGTGTTGGCGGGTGCGGCAGTCTTCGCGCTCGTGGCCGCCGCCTGCGGTCTCGCCTGGCGGTCGGGCTCGCCGCTCGTTCCCCGGGCAGGTGGGCGTGAGAGCGGCACGGCGCCGCTTTTCCTGGCGCTCCTGATCGCGGCCTTCGCCTTGTACGTCGTGGCGGTGGCGCTGACCCGCCGCGCGCCGCCGTCGATGCGGGTGGCGATCGTCGTCGCACTGGCGATCCAATTCGTTCCGCTGGCGGCTCCGCTTCTGCTCTCCACGGACGCATGGACGTACTGGTCGTACGGCTGGATCGGCGCCCGGGGCGACGGGAACCCGTACGTCGACCAGCCCGAGCTGTTTCCCGACAACCCGGCGCTCGCTTCGATGGGCGCCGACTGGGTCGACACGACGACGGTGTACGGGCCGGCGTTCACGCTTGCGTCCGAGCCCCTGGCGGCAGTCGCCGGGTCGTCCTCCGCCGCGTCCGCGTGGACGTACAAGGCACTCGCCGCCGCCGCGCTGCTCGCCGCGACACTGCTCGCGGGCCGCCTTGCACGGCGTCGGGCGCTCGCCGTGGCTCTCGTCGGCTGGAATCCATTGCTCGCGGTCCACGCCGCCGGTGGGGGCCACAACGACGCCTGGGTCGGGGCGTTGCTCGTCGCCGCGCTGGCGCTGGCGGCCTCGCGCCGGGCGCAGGGCGCCGGCGTGCTCTGGGCCCTCGCGATAGGCGTCAAGTGGATTCCGGCGCTGTTCTTCGTCCTGCGGGCGCTTGCCGCCCGCGCGACCGGCAAGCCGACAGGGGTCGGCGGTCTGGCGGCCGGGGCCATCGCGATCGCAGGCGTGGCGACCGCTCTCTACGGTGGCGCGTGGCCGCTCGCGGTCGTGCCGCTTGCCGGAAACGCGCAGCTCGAGACGAGCTATGCCATCCCGCACCGCCTCGAGCAACTCGGCATCCCGCATGCCCTCGCCCTCGCCTTTGCCGTTGCCGTCCTCCTCACAGGACTCGCGTGGCTGGCCCGCGAAGCCGGCCGGGGCCGAGCGCGACTCGGCCTCGCGGCCTGCCTCGTGCTCGTGACGACGCCCTACCTCGCAGTCTGGTACCTGGCATGGGCGCTGCCGGTGGCCGCCGCGGAGGAGGATGCGGTGGCGATCGTCGCGTGCCTTGCGCTCTGCGCGTACCTGCTGCCTCAGACGATCCCGATCTGAGTCGGGCTCAGCCGCCCCCCACTCGCCGGAACACGAGCACGCCGTCCTCCTCGCGGACGAGCTGCCAGGCGGGGTCGCGGCTGAAGCGTTTGTAGGCGGCCGCGAACTTCGAGCCGAGAGCGTCGTCGAGGTAGCTGGGACGAGTCAGATCGACGGCGACCCAGCGAGCCTCCGCCAGGATCGGGAAGCTGAACACGCGGCGTCGTGCCGAGAGATGGGCGCCGAGCGTGTTGGTGGCGCTGACCGGGGCTCCGGCCGGGACCGCTTCGAGGACGCGGGCGGCGGCACGGTCGTGGGCCGTGACGATGTGATCGCGGGTGGCCAGGTCCGAGCCGAAGGGAACGTGGCGCCACATGGGCAGCGGCCCCAGCACGATGCCCGCGCCGAGGGCGAGCAGAACCAGGGCGCGGCCGAGGCCGGGGAACGAGCGCCGCCGCCGGCGGCGGAGGGCTGCAGCACCGAAGATGGCACCGGCGATCAGGCCGGGAATCGCGCCCGCGGTGTAGTGGAAGTGGATCGAGGTCTGGGTCCGCGTGCCGGAAAGGAGGTTGACTGCGAGCTCGGGAAGCGCGCTCGCTGCGACGAGCGGCGAGAGCAGGGACAGGCCACCCAGGGGGACGAGGAGATCCAGCAGGTAGGTGACGTCCCGGCGCTCGGTGGCGGCGTCGACGAGCCTCAGTGGATCGGTGATCGCGGTCTTGGCGATTCCGGCCGGCGAGCCACCGACGGCTTCGTAGCGGCCGGCGAAGGGCGAGCCGGAGCCGGGTGCGTAATGCGGGACGACGACGGCCGTCGCGAGCACGGCAACGAGTGCGCCGGTGGCGAGAATCGCCAGACCTGCCCGCCGCCGTCCGTGCGCGACGGCGTGCCACAGGCCGAGCATCGCGACCACGAGGCCTACCTGTTCCTTCGTCGTGCAGGCAGCGGCGGCGCAGAGCGCGAACGGGACGAGACGGTTCTCGTCGAGGAACCAGATCGCGCCGAGCAGGAGCGGCGTGGCGAAGGCGACGGGATGGAAGTCGTCGACGACGAGCCACTGCGTGGGTGGATACAGCAGGTAGACGAGAGCGAACCCGACCCCGGCCCATTCGCTGCCGAGGTGCTTGCGGGCCAGCAGGAACACGGGGATGGCGCCGAGGGAGACTGCGACAGCCTGGGCGACGAGCAACATCTCCGGGCTCGGCCAGATCAGCCAGACGGGAGCGAGCAGCGCCACGAAGGGGTCGAAGTGGGCACCGAGCCGCGAGATCTGCGCGCCCTGCAGATCGGTGATCTCGAGCAGACGGCCGTGAGCGGTCGACCAGACCGCCTGCGTCAGGTTGCCGAGGTCGAAGCGGCCGGCCTCGAAGGCACGGTGCTGGAGCACCGAAAGCGCGGACATCCCGGCGGCGAAGGCGCCGATGGCGATCAGCAGGAGTGAGCGCGGGCGGGTCACGCTGCCGCGATCGCGCGCTCGAGCAGATCCCGCCAGCGGGGCCCGAGGGCCTCCTCACTCGCGCGCCGCTCGTAGGTCTCCCGCCCCCGCGCCCCGATCGCCGCCAGCTCGGGCTCCTGGGCCAGTCGGCGCACCGCGGCGGCGAGGGCCACCGGGTCGCCGGCCGGGACGAGCAGCGCGTCGTGACCGTTCGTCAGCAGCTCGCGAGCCGCCGGCGTGTCGGCCGTGACGAGCGGTGTGCCGCACGCGATCGCCTGAAAGGCCTTGTTGGGGATCACCCGGGCTGCCTTGCCGCTCGTTCCGAAGATGCCGAGCGCACAGCCGGCGGCGTGGAGCGCGGCCGGGAGCTGTTCGTAGTCGAGCCAGGGAACCCAATCCACGTTGCCCGGCCGAGCCGCGAGAAGGTGCTCCTGCTGCCCGCTGCCGACGATGCGGAAGGGGATCTCGGGAGCGAGCGCCGCGGCGGCGAGGATCGTCTCGATCCCGTGGAGCGGGATCAGCTTGCCCACGAAGAGGGCGTGGAACGGCTCCGCCGGCTGCCGGCCGGGGCGGAAGAGCCGATCCTCGGCGCCGACGAGGCACACGGCGAGGGCAGCTTCTTCAAGCCCGAATTGTTCCCTGAAGAACTCTGCATGCGCCTCCGTGTCGGCGACGACGAGGTCTGCCCGGCCGAAGGCGCGACGGTCGACGAGCTGCACGAGACTCGCAGCGGGCGAGCCTCGCCGGAACCGGGCCCGGTCGTCGACGAGGGTGTCGAACAGCGAGACGAGTGGATTGAAGACGACGGGCCGGCCGCGGGCCACCCGCTTCGCGGCCGGGAGGTCGAAGTGGCCCGGGTAGCCGACGATCAGCGCGTCGGCATCGCGCGCCTCCTCGTGGGTGCGGCGCAGGCTCCGCTCCGCTTCGGCGAGGCGCAGCAGCTGTCGTGCCCCGATCGACCAGTTGTGCCGCCGCTCCCACACGGGCCGATGCTGCTCGCGCACGTCGACCCCGGCGCCGCGCAGCGCCGAGATCACCTGCGCGTTCCGCGGGTAGGCGCGGTCGTAGGTCCCGAAGTAGAGGACGCGCATGCCGCTAGCGCAGCACTTCGTCCACGAGCTGCGCGGTTCGGTCGGTGCCACCGGCCCGCTCCTCGTGGTGGCTCGTGATCAGCTCCGAGAGGAGGCCGAGCGAGAGCAGCTGGATCCCGACGACGACGAGCAGGACACCGAGCAGAAGCAGCGGCCGCTGCCCGATCGCGTGGCCGGCCAGCTTGACGACCGTCAGGTACGCGAGGATGACGCTGCCGACGCAGGCTGAAGACGAGGCCGAGGCCCCCGAACAGGTGGAGCGGCCGGTGGCGGTACCGGCCCATGAACGTCACCGTGAGGAGATCGAGGAACCCGCGCACGTAGCGCTCGACGCCGTAGTTCGAGCGGCCGTGCTCGCGTGGCCGATGGTTGACGGGCAGTTCCGCGATGCGATACCCGCGGTAATGCGCGAGCACCGGGATGTATCGGTGCAGCTCCCCGTAGAGGCGCATGCCCTCGACGACCTCCGCACGGTACGCCTTGAGCCCGCAGTTCATGTCGTGCAGGCGGACGCCGGAAACCTTGCCGGCGACGGCGTTGAAGAGCTTCGAAGGCAGCCGGCGAGAAAGCGGGTCGCGCCGCTTCGTCTTCCAGCCGGAGACGAGGTCGTAGCCCTCGTCGAGCTTGGCGAGCAGGCGGGGGATCTCGGTTGGATCGTCCTGGAGGTCGCCGTCGATTGTCACAACGATCTCGCCCGTTGCCTCGGCGAACCCTGCGTCGAGGGCTGCGGCCTTGCCGAAGTTCCTCCGCAACCGCACGACGCGGACGTTGTCGTGGGCGTCGTGCAGCCGGGTGAGAGCCCCGAACGTGCCGTCGCTCGAGCCGTCGTCCACGAACACCGCCTCCCACGGGCGCTCAGCCCCCGCGAGCGCTGCAGCCAGCTCGTCGTAGAGCGGGGCGACGCTGCGCTCCTCGTCGTGGACGGGGATGACGACCGAGATCACGCCGCGAGGGTACCCCGTTCCCCTGGTGTAGCGTGCGATCGTGAGCCCGCTGCTCCCCGTCACCGATGCCCTTGCAGCCGTCCTCGGCCGGGTGCAGCCGCTCCCGACCGAGCGCGTAGCGCTGGCCCAGGCAGTCGGCAGGGTCGTGGCGGAGCCGATCAGCTCGGTCGTCGACCTCCCTCCCTTCGCGAGCTCGTCGATGGACGGCTATGCGATCAAGGCAGCCGACGCTCCGGGGATGCTGCGCATCGTGGGTCGGGTCGCAGCGGGCCGCCCGGAGACGCGCACGCTCGTCGCGGGTGAGGCGATCGAGATCTCCACGGGCGGCGTCGTCCCGGCTGGCGCCGATGCGGTCGTCCCGATCGAGCGGGTCACCGCCCGCCAGGACGAAATCGAGGTGCCCCGGCCCGTTGGCGTATATGACAACATACGCGGACAGGCCGGCGACGTCGCGCGTGGCGACACGATCCTGGCGGCCGGCCAGACCCTGACCCCGGCCCGCCTCGCCGCTCTCGCGGCGTGCGGGGTCGAGACGGTCACGACCCGGTCACGACCGAGGGCAGCAGTGGTCGTCACGGGCACGGAGTTGCGCGCCCCCGGCGAAACGCTCCAAGCGGGCGAGATCTACGAGTCGAACGGGATCATGCTGGCGGCGATACTCGAGGCCGCGGGTGCGGTGGTCGAGCGGCTGGCTGCCGTCGAGGACAGCGAGGAGGCCCATCGCGAGGCACTCGAGCGAGCGCTCGCCGCGGATCTCGTCGTCACCTCCGGCGGTGTCTCGGTCGGGCCACACGATCTCGTGCGCAGCGTCGGGGAGCAACTCGGCGTCGAGGAGGTGTTCTGGGGTGTCGCGATGCGGCCGGGTAAGCCCCTCGCCTTCGGCGTCCGCGGCAACACGCTCGTCTTCGGGCTCCCGGGAAATCCGGTCTCCTCGCTCGTCGGCTGCCTGCTGTTCGTCAAGCCGGCGCTGCTCGCGCTGCAGGGGCATCCCGACCCGGCGCCGGCATTCCGGCCGGGCAGGCTGGCCACCGCGGTGACGCCTCGGCCCGAGCGCGACGACTATGTACGGGCACGCGTCGTGTGGAGCGACGACGGCGCACTACTCGAGCCGATCCTCGGCCAGGAGTCGCACATGATCGTCCACACCACCGCGGCCGACGCGATCGTGCACATCCCGCGCGGGCCGGACGCTCTCGCCGCGGGAGCAAAGGTCGGCTTCCTGCCGCTCTAGCCGCGGCGGGGTGAGCGGCGCTCGACGGGCCGGTACCGTCCCGCTGCCAGCGCGCCGAGCTGCCCGGCCACTGCCGCCCACGCGATCAGCACGAGCACCGTCGTCCACGGGATGAATCCGAGCGTCATCAGCGAGACGACGTAGAGCGGCGTGTTGAGCCCGAGGCCGAGCTGGGCGCCGATCGCGATCAGCGCGAGGGCCGGGCCGACGAGCCCGAGCCCGTACAGCAGGTCCCGAGCCCAGTCGGAGCGGCTCTCGACGAGCGGGAGCCAGAGCCACGCGTACAGCGAGGGGATCGACAAAGACGAGGCCGTAGGGGCTGATCAGCGCGGTCGCGACAGCGACGCCGCCGAGGGCGACGAGAGCGGTCGCGTAGCCTGCCACGATCTCCTCCTGCCGGGCCGGCTCGGCTGGCGTGAGGACACGGTGGGCGCGCCACCAGCCCAGCGCCGCGAGCACACCGATCACGACGAGCGCGGTGACGGGCCAGTTGGTGACCGAGGGGCTGCTCGGAGGCGGCGGGATCGTCCCGATCTCGCGGGAACACGCCCGCGACGGCCGCGAGCCCGACGAGTAGCCCGATCCAGAGCCACACCCCGAGCCGTGTCCGCAGCGCCCGGAGGCCACCGGCCAACGGCAGTCGCTGGCGGCGGCTGCGCGCGAGAAGGTCGACGACGCCGACCAGGAACGGGACGAGCGCGACGAGCAGCACGAACTCGATCGCCCAGCCGCGGACGAAGCCGCTTCCGAGGTACAGCTACCCTGCCGTCCCGCCCGCCAGCTCGATGCCGCCGTCGAGCGAGGCGAGGAGCGATGCAGCTGCCAGGCCGAGTTGCCCGAGGCGTTCGCCGTCGAGCTGTCGGGGTGTGTCGAGCGCGGCCCCGGCGTCGTCGTCGGGCGCCGTCGAGAGTCGGACGGCCGAGATCTTCCGAGCGAGGAACGGAGCCTGCTCGCCGTACCCGAACGGGACCGCGAGATTGACGAGCTGGACGAGCCAGCCGGGACGCGCGGGCGAGCGGCCGAGTTGGGCCGCGATCCGGACATCGGCGGTGCGGACGAGCGCCGGAGCGGGAGAGCGCGACGTGAACCCCGAGAGCTCGAGCCGCGGCGTCGCCGTGCCGGCCATCCCGTCGAGCGAGACGACGGCTTTGACCCTGGTGCGGAGCGGCGAGGTCGCGGCGAATCGCTCCGCCCCGTATCCGCCGTAGGCGCCTGCGTCCGACGAGAGGAAGACCAGCGTGTGCTGGGGCTGAGGCCGCACGGCCGCGTCGAGCTTGCCGTACGCACGTGCCAGCTCGAGCAGCGCCGCCGTGCCAGAGGCGTTGTTGTTCGCGCCCGGCCCGATCCCGCTGTCGTCGCGGTGGGCCAGGAACAGGATCGCGTCCGGTGTGGCGCCGGGCACGACGGTGGCCAGGTTCCGGAGCCGGACGAGGCCGAGACCCGGGACGACCTCGTCCCAGGTGTCCTCGACGGTGGTGAGGCCGAACAACGCCAGCTTCTCCCGCAGCCACGTCGCCGCCCCTGACGCCCCGGCGGTTCCCGGCCGCCGGGCCGGGTAGTCGGTTGCGAGCTCGGTCGCGAGCGACAGCGCCGAGGCGCTGTCGAACGACGGTGGCAGCGTCGCCGCCGGTAGCGGCCCCGGCCGGCCGATCGTGAGTGCGAGGAGCAGCAGTGGGCCGACCAGGAGGAGGCTCGCCGCCCGCACGAGCGGGACGTTGATCGGGCGGTCGATGGCCTGGCGCCGCGGCCGCCGGCGCGGACCGGTCGGCCAGGCTCCCCGCGGCCGCCGACCGCCGAGCCCGGATGAGTCTGAGGCCGGCACGTCGGGGGCTATAGTACGACCTCGCGCGTTTCTCACCCACGCCACCCGGCCACGACGATGCCAGAGCCCCAGACCATTCTGCTCGTCGACGACGAGGACGCGATCCAGAAGCTCCTCACGTACCCGCTCGAGCGGGACGGGTACCGGGTCGTCCAGGCGCGGGACGGCGAGGAGGCGCTGCGCCGCTTCGCAGACGAGGAAATCGACCTCGTCGTGCTCGACATCATGCTCCCGAAGCTCGACGGGCTCGAGGTCTGCAAGCGGCTCCGTGCCGGCAGCACGGTGCCGATCATCATGCTCACGGCGCGCGACGACGAGCTCGACAAGGTGCTGGGGCTCGAGCTCGGCGCCGACGACTACATCACGAAGCCCTTCCTGATCCGCGAGTTCCGGAGTCGGGTCCGGGCCGTCCTGCGTCGCGCCGCGACACCGCATCTGGGCGGGCGGCGCGACGAGACGATCGACCGCGGCGAGGTGCGAATCGACCTGCCGCGGCGGACGGTGGAGGTACGCGGCGAGCTCGTGCAGCTCACGTTCGTCGAGTTCGAGCTCCTGACCCTGCTGGCGTCGAACCCCGGCGTCGTCTACTCGCGGCGCCAGCTGCTCGAGCGGCTGCGGGGCGGGGCCGACTACCGCGAGCCCCGCACGATCGACGTCCACGTGCGCCACCTACGCGAGAAGATCGAGCGGGAGCCGCGCGAGCCCGAGCTGATTCTCACCGTGCGGGGGGCCGGGTACCGCTTCCGGGACGGATGAGCATCCCCGGCGGCATCCGCGCCAAGCTCGCACTGGCGCTCCTCGGGATCGTCGGCGGAGCGTTGCTGGCCGCGTACGTGATCGTGATCCCCTCCCTCGAGCAGCGACTCGTCGCGGCGAAGCTCGACCAGCAGCAGAACGACGCCGCGGCCCTCGCGGTCAACTACACCTCGCTCGAGGCCCAGAACAACCTGCGGCTGACCGATTTCGTCAACGGCGCCGGGTTCGTCTCGGATGCGCGCGTCGTCATCTTCGCGGTCGGCGGGGTACCGGGAGCGCGCTCCCTGGTCGTGCTGGCGGACTCCTCCCCCGGCGGGGCAGGCGAGATCGAGACCGACGCGACCGCGATGGCGGCGGCCGTCGGTGTGCGGGTCGTGCGCGCCCGGGTCCGCCACGGCGGCCGGGAGTACGCGGAGGTCGCGGTGCCCCTGCTCACGAGCGGGAACGTGATGCTGCTCTCGGGCTCGCTCGCGGATCAGCTCTCGACCGTCGCGCTCGTCAAGCGGCGTCTCCTCTACGCGACCGGCGCGGCCCTTCTGATCGCCGTGGCTCTCGGGCTGGTCGGAGCCGCTCTCCACGCCCGCCGCCTCGGCCGCCTCCAACGGGCGGCGGAGCGGATCGCAGAGGGAGCGTTCGACGAGCCCGTCGTCGATCGCGGTGCCGACGAGGTAGGACAGCTCGCAGCCTCGTTCGACCAGATGCGGATCCACCTGGCGCACCTGGACAGCGTCCGCAAGGAGTTCGTCGCCAACGCCTCACACGAGCTGCGGACGCCGCTGTTCTCGCTCGCGGGCTTTCTCGAGCTGCTCGCCGACGAGGAGCTCGACGAGCGCACCCGGCGGGAGTTTCTCGCCACGACCCGAAGCCAGGTCGAACGCCTGACGAAGCTGGCCACCGACCTGCTCGACCTCTCGCGGATGGACACGGGCCGGATCAGGATCGAGCACGACGAGATCCAGCTCGCCGAGGTGGCGCGCATCGTGGTCGAGGACGTGGCCGCGCTTGCTGACAGCTCGGGCCACGCGCTCCTCGTCGAGGCGGACGAGGACGCATGGGCGCACGCCGACGAGGAGCGGGTGCAGCAGATCGCCCGGGCGCTCGTCGGTAACGCGCTCGTGCACACGCCCGCCGGCACGACCGTGCACCTCGGTGTCGAGCAGCGCGGCGACTCCGTGGCGCTCGTCGTCGCCGATGACGGGCCTGGCATCCCGCCCGAGCACCTCGAGCGGATCTTCCAGCGCTTCTATCGCATCGAGGGAGGTCAGGCTTCCGGGAGCGGCCTCGGCCTCGCGATCGCCAGCGAGCTTGCGGGCAGGATGAACGGCTCCGTCTCGGTTGCGAGTCGGCCGGGCGCGACGACGTTCACCCTCGAATTGCCCGCCGAGCACGTGTACCGGCCGGAAACGGTGCCGCTCTCCCGCTAGGCGACCCCGTTTCCACGTGGAAACGGGGTCGTACCTTCCGTCGAAGGCTGCGGAGTGACGCGGCTACAGTGGCACCCGTGCGCCCGTCCGCCTTCGCCATGGCCACCGTAGCCGCGATCCTCGGTGCCGGTATCGCCGTGGTCGTCACGGCGTCGACGGGGCTCGTCGGCGGCGGCACGACGACGGTTCTCGTCGAGAGCGCCCTCCCCGCCGAGCGCGGCTCGGTCGCACTGCCCGCCCTCGGGAACGGCTTCGACCCAGCCGCCATCTACGCTCGCCGCGCTTCTGGCGTCGTCACGCTCTACGCCGATCTCGGCGCCGAGGGGCGCGCCCAGGGCTCGGGGTTCGTCGTCGACGCCAAGGGGACGATCGTGACCAATGCCCATGTCGTCACGAACGTCGCGGAGGCCGGGGGCGGCGCTGTGCGGGCGGCGCGGACGCTGTACGTGGAGTTCAGGGACCGCGACCGGGTCCCGGCCGAGATCGTGGGCTGGGATTTGTTCAGCGACATCGCCGTCGTCCGCGTCGACCCGGCGGATCATGCGCTCGCGCCGGTGCCTCTCGGGAACTCGTCGACCGTGGTCGTAGGAGCGCCCGTGGCGGCGATCGGCAGCCCGTTCGACGAGCAGAGCTCCCTCTCGGTCGGGGTGGTCTCGGCGATCGACCGTACGATCGACTCTCTCACGTCGGGCTACAGCGTCTCGGCCGCGATTCAGACCGACGCGCCGATCAACAAGGGCAACTCGGGCGGCCCCCTGTTCGACGCCCGCGGGCGCGTGATCGGGATCAACGCCCAGATCAGGTCGACCAGCGGCACGGCCGAGGGCGTCGGATTCGCGATCCCGGTCGACACGGTGCGCCGCGCGGTCGAACAGCTCCTGCGCACCGGTCGCGTCTCCTACGCCTATGTCGGTGTGACGACGCAGGACGTGACACGCGGCCTCGCCGGGAAGCTCGGTCTTGCCGTCTCGCAGGGGGCGCTGATCGCCAGGGTCGAGCCGAATACGCCGGCGGCGCGCGCGGGGCTGAGGGGCGGTACGCGCACGGTCGACTACAACGGACTGCAGATCTCGGCCGGCGGCGACGTGATCGTGCGCGTGGGAACGACGCCCGTCACGGCCGCCGGGGACGTCGCAGTGGCGATCGCAGACCTCGCGCCCGGCACGAAGGTCCCGTTCACGATTCTCCGCAGCGGCACCGACCGCCGCACCGTCCAGGTGACACTGGCCGAGCGGCCGGCCTGAGCGATTACGATGCCGGGGATGACCGCATGCCACCTCGCACCGGCCGGGCGCAGGATTCCGTGACCGAGCTCTCCCATGTCGGTCCGGACGGCGACGTCCGAATGGTCGACGTCGGCGGGAAGCCGCCGCTGCGGCGCCGCGCGGTGGCGCGGGCGAGGGTGCTGATGGCGCCGGCGACGGTCGCTCGCCTCGGTGCGCTCCCGAAAGGGGATGCCCTCACGACAGCGCAGCTCGCAGGGATCATGGCTGCGAAGCGGACCAGCGATCTGATCCCGCTCTGCCATCCTCTCCCCCTGACCGCGATCGATGTCCGCCTCACGGTCGTGCCCGAGGGCGTCGCGATCGAGGCGACGGTGGAGACGACGGCGCCGACCGGGGTCGAGATGGAGGCGCTCACGGCGGCCGCGGTCGCAGCACTCACGGTCTACGACATGGCCAAGGCGATCGACAAGAAGATGTCGATCGCGGATGTGACGCTCGTCGAGAAGACCAAGGAGCCCGTGTGAACGCAGCCGTGCTGACCGTCTCGGACGGCGTTCACCACGGCACGCGTGACGACCGCAGCGGCGATGTGCTCGCCGAGCTGTTGGAGGGCGAGGGGTTCGTCGTCGAGCGGCGGGTCGTGCCCGACGAGGCCGAGCTGATCGCAGCCGCGATCGTCGAGTTGGCGGCGTCGAATGCGCTCGTCCTCAGCACCGGCGGCACCGGCTTCACCCCGCGAGATGTGACGCCCGAGGCGACCCGGACCGTGCTCGACCGCGAGGCGCCGGGGATCGCCGAGGCGATTCGCGCGGACGCACGCACGCGGACGCCGCACGCGCTGCTCTCCCGTGGGCTGGCCGGCCTTCGCGGCACGACGCTGGTCGTCAACCTGCCCGGATCGCCGGGCGGTTGCACCGATGGGTTTGCCGTGCTCAAGCCGGCCCTTCACCACGGGCTCGAGCTGGCCGCGGGCGACCAGAGCTCCCCGCACGTGCAGACGTGACGACCGCCGCTCTCTCCCTCCCCCGCCGCTTCGCCTCGCTCGTCAAGCTCGAGCACACGATCTTCGCGCTGCCGTTCGCCTATCTCGGCGCGTTCCTCGCGGTCAACGGGTATCCGGGCACCCTCGACCTGGTGTGGCTCAGCCTGGCCATGGTCGGCGCCCGCACGCTCGCGATGGCGCTGAACCGGCTGATCGACGCCGAGATCGACGCGCGCAACCCGAGGACGGCCGGACGCGAGCTTCCCGCAGGCCTGCTGGAGCGGTCGCAGGTCTGGGGCCTCTGTGGTGCCGCCCTGGTGCTCTACCTCATCGCCGCCTTCCAGCTCGCCCCCGTCGTGCGCTGGCTCTGGCCGATTCCCGTGCTGCTGTTCGTCGTCTACCCCTACCTCAAGCGCGTCACCTGGCTGTGTCACCTCTGGCTCGGCGCCTGCACGGGCCTCGCGCCACTCGGTGCGTGGCTCGCGGTCACCGGGTCCGCCCCCTGGGAGGCCTGGGCGCTCTTCGCCGCCCAGGGGCTCTGGGTCGCGGGCTTCGACCTCTTCTACTCGCTCTTCGACGTCGCCCACGATCGTGAGGCCGGGCTGCGCTCGTGGGCCACGCGCTTCGGCGAGAGCGGCGTCTTCGCGGGCGCGCGAACATTTCACCTCGCTGCCGTGGCGCTGCTTGCGGCCGTCGGTGCCGGTCTCGGGAGTGGGCTCTTCTACTGGGCCGGGGTCGCAGCCGTCGCCGGCCTGCTCGTGTACGAGCATTCGCTCGTGCGTCCCGGCGACCTCCGCCGGCTCGACGCCGCCTTCTTCACCGTCAACGGCGTCATCAGCGTCGTCTTCTTCGTCTTCGTCGTGCTCGACACGACGCTTTGACCGCTACCCTGGGCGACCAGCCGAACGGAGAGGCGCGCGGGATGATCGAGGTCGAGGGCCTGGAGAAGCGATACGGCCGCAAGCGCGTGCTCCGCGGCGTGTCGTTCTCGCTCGCGCGGGGCGACTTCCTCCTCGTCACCGGCCCGAACGGCTCCGGCAAGACGACCCTCTTGCGGATGCTCGTCGGGCTCGCCGCCCCAACGCGGGGCCGCCTGGACGTCGAGCTCGAGCGGAGCCGCCTCGGCTACGTCGGTCACGAGCCGCTCGTCTATCGCGAGCTGACAGCGCTCGAGAACCTCGATCTCTACGGCCGGCTCTACCGGGTGCCGGAGCGCCGCGAGCGAAGCGGGATGCTGCTGGAGCGATTCGGCCTCTGGGAGGCACGGGCAGAAATGGTATCGACCTTTTCGCGCGGGATGACTCAACGGCTCGCGCTGTGCCGGGCCCTGCTGCACGATCCGGCCCTCCTCGTGCTGGACGAGCCCTTCACGGCCCTCGACAGCGAAGGAGCCGACCTGCTCGATCGCGAGCTCGGCACGCTCACGGGCGAGCGGACGGTCGTGCTCTCGACGCACGACCCGGACAGGGTGACTCCGCTCGCGACAGCGAGGCTCGTCCTGACATGAGCGCCCTTGCCCTCTACACGGCTGATGTCGTCGCGCTGGCGCGCAAGGATCTCAAGCTCGAGCTCCGCGCGAAGGACACCCTGCCGGCGATGGTGCTGTTCGTCGTCTCCGTGCTGGCGGTGTTCCACTTCGCTCTTCCCGCGGGTAGCGGTGAGAACGCGGCCTACGGCCTGCTCTGGATCGCGATCGTGTTCACGGCCCTGCTCGGCTTGGCGCGCGCCTGGGCGCCCGAACGCGAGAGCGGCGCCCTCGACGGCCTCGTGCTCGCCCCGTGCGATCGCAGTGCGATCTGGCTCGGCAAGACGCTCGCCACGCTCGCCTTCCTGGCGGCAGCCGAGCTCGTGGCTCTGCCCGCCTTTGCTCTCTTCTTCGCCCCGCTCGACGCGGTCGCCGTCGCTGGTGTCGTGCTGGCGAGCATCGGCATCTGCGCCGTCGGATCGCTGCTGGCCGCGATGGCAGCGGCCAGCAGGGGCCGCGAGGTGATCCTGCCGCTGCTCTTCCTGCCGCTCGCGATCCCGCTCGTGGTCGGAGGCGTCGGTGCGGGCATCTCGCCGGAAGGCGGAACCTATCTGTGGTTCCTCGGCCTGTACGACATCGTGTTCGCGATACTTGCCTGGGCCACCTTCGAATATGTCGTTACGGAATAACCTCCCTCCGCTCGCCTTCGCGACCGCCGGTCTTCTGGGCCTGGCCGTCGTGCTGGCGCTGCTCGTCGCGCCCGAGGACGCGGATCAGGGCGTCTCGCAGCGGATCTTCTACTTCCACGTCCCGATCGCCCTCACGGCCTACCTCTGCTTCGGGCTCGGGGCCTGGAAGGCGCTGCGGCTCCTGTGGCTCGGCGGCGAGCGCCGCGATCTCGAGAGCTACACCTGGATCCACCAGGGCACGATCTTCGGCGCCCTGACCCTGATCACCGGCTCGATCTGGGCGAGGGCATCGTGGGGCGTCTGGTGGAGCTGGGGCTCGAACCAACTCGTCCTCTTCCTCGTTCTCTTCCTCTTCTATTGCGCCTACTTCATGCTGCGGTTCTCGATCGAGGAAGGTGCCCGCCGCGAGCGCATCTCGGCCGTCTACGCGCTGTTCGGCGTGGCGCTGATCCCCGTCAGCTTCTTCGCGATCCGGCTCGCCAGCGACTTCATCCATCCGACCGTGTTCACGCGAGCCGGGCCGCAGATGACCGGGACGATGTTCGGCGCCTTCCTCGTCTGCTGGGCGGCGATCAGCCTGCTGGCCTACGTGATGTACCGCATCGAGCTCGTCGGCAAGCGCACCGACGCCCACCTGCGCGAGCTGCGCGAGGCGCTGACATGAGCCAGGGCGAGTACGTGGCGCTCGCGTACGGCGTCGTCCTCGTCGTCGTCCTCCTCTGGGTGGCGATCATCGCCGCGAAGCTCTCGCGGCTCGAGCGCGAGACAGGCGAGCTCGCCGAGCTGGCCCGCACCCGGCAGACCGATGGCTGAGTTGCTCGTCTGGCCGGCACTGATCGCCTACGGCGAGGCGGCGGTCGCCTACGCGGGCGTCTTCCGGGGAGCCAGAGTCGCGGAGCGGCTCGGCATCTGGGGCGTCCGGATCGGCTGGCTGGCGCAGACCGCCCTGTTGATTGCGCAGGGACTCGACAGCGACGGCTTTCCGTGGGGCACCTGGGCCGGGGCGCTCAATCTGTTCGTGTGGCTCGTCGTCGGCGCCTACCTGATCTGGGGCTGCACGCCGCGCTACCGGCTCCTCGGCCTCGGCGTGATGCCGCTCGCGGCAGGCTTGCTCGTCGCGGCCTGGGCCGGCGGAGGCACCGAGACGTCGACGAGCGAAACGGCCGGCTGGTTGCTGGCCGTCCACGTCTCGCTGATGCTGGCAGGGCTCGCCGGGCTGACGCTCTCCGCGGCCCTCGCAGCGCTCTACCTCTGGCAGGAGCGACGGTTGAAGCGGCGGGACGCCCGGTTGCTGCGGCTGCGGCTCCCCCCGCTCGAGTCGCTCGACCGGCTCTCGGCCCGGGTCGCCGCGGTCTCGCTGGGCCTCCTCGCGGGTGGCATCGTGGTCGGGCTCGGAAGCTTCAAGCGGGGCGACTTCGACGTCCCGATGGCCGTCACGCTGGCGATCTGCGTCTTCTATGCGACGGGCCTCGTGATGCGTCGGGAGCTCGGACTGCAGGGCCGGCGCTTCGCGATCGTGCTCTTCTCGGGCCTGGCGCTCGTTGCCGTCGTCCTCCCCCTGACCCACTTCGCCTCATGAGACTCGCTCTCGTCGGAGTGTCGCACCGCCAGGCGCCCGTAGAGCTCCGCGAACGCGTCGCCGTCGATTCCGATGCGGCGAGGGCCTTCGCACTCAGGCTCGCGGGTGGGGGCCACGCACGTGAGTGCGAGGCCGTCGTCCTCTCGACGTGCAACCGCACCGAGCTCTACCTCGCCAGCGAGGACACGGGCTCCGAACTCGATGAGCACGGCAGCGCCTCGCTGCTCGCCCTCGCGGGCGACGAGGGCGCCGCGCTCGCTCCCGTGCTCTATCGGCTCGGTGACGATGCCGCCGCGCTGCACCTCTTCCGCGTGGCCGCCGGCCTCGACTCGCTCGTCCCCGGTGAAGGGGAGATTCTCGGGCAAGTGCGGGACGCCTACGAGCTGGGCGCGACCGGGCCGCTGCTCGACCGGCTCTTCCGCCAGGCGCTTCACGCCGGGCGTCGCGCCCGCGTCGAGACGGCGATCGGCGAGAGCCCGGCCTCGGTCCCGGCTGCAGCCGCGGCTCTCGCGCAACAGGTCTTCGGCAATCTCGAAGGCCATGCCGCGCTCCTGATCGGCGCCGGCAAGATGAGCGAGCTGACGGCCCGCAACCTGCTTTCTCGCGGGGCCCGGATCGCGGCCGTTGCCAACCGGACGGAGGCGCACGGGGAGGATCTCGCCACGGCCGTCGGTTCGCAGGCCGTCGGGCTCGACGAGATCGCCGCTCACCTCGAGACGGTAGACGTGGTCGTCACGTCGACGAGCGCGCCGGGCTTCGTCGTCGAGCCGTCGGTCGCCGCGGCGGCACTGCGCAGCCGGCGCGGCCGCCCGATCCTGTTCGTCGATCTGGCCGTCCCGCGCGACGTCGACCCGGCACTCGCCACGATCGACGGGTGCTTCGTCTACGACATCGACGATCTCGAGGCGGTCGTGGCGGCCTCGCTCGCAGGCCGGAGGGTCGAGGCAGTGAGGGCGGAGCAGATCGTCGCCGTCGAGGCGGATCGGTTCCGTGAGTGGCAAGCATCACTCGCCGTCGTCCCCGCGATCGCTTCCCTGCGCGCCTGGGCGGAGGAGATCCGCAGCAGCGAGCTGGCGAAGGCGGAGGGCCGCCTCGGCCGGTTGCCGGAGAGCGAGCGCAAGCTCGTCGAGTCCGTGACCTCGCAGATCGTGGCCAAGATCCTTCACCTGCCGACCGTGCGGATGAAGGAGGCGGCGGCCGGCGCCGAGGGTGTGGTCTATGCTGACGTTGTGCGGCACCTGTTCGGACTCGGCGAGGAAGAGCAGTCGTGACGCGACCGCTGATCATCGGGCGGCCGCTGCCGCTGCAGGCTCCCACCGCGTTCGTCCGCATTCGTCCGCGTGGCCGCCACTTCTGCGGCGAGCCGCGCACCACCACTCGCCGCTGTGCTGCTCCGCGTCGGCTCCCGCGGAAGTAGGCTGGCGCTCACCCAGGCCGAGCGCGCCGCCGAGGCGCTGCGCAGGCCGGGGGTCGAGATCGCACTCGTTCCGTTCACGACCGCGGGCGACCGCGACCGGACGAGCCCGTTCGGCGAGATCGGTGCGCGCGGCGTGTTCGTCAAGGAGCTCGAGGAGGCACTTCTCGACGGCCGCATCGACGTCGCCGTGCACTCCGCGAAGGACATGACCTCGACGGACCTCGAGGGGCTCGTCGTCGGGGCGTACACGGAGCGCGAGGACGCCCGCGACGCGCTGTGCGGCGCCTCGGCAATCCGGGCGGGGATGAGGATCGGGACCGCGTCCGCGCGTCGGCGCGCCCAGCTGCTCGCCCTCGACCCGACGCTCTCGATCGAGCCGCTGCGCGGCAACGTCGACACGCGCCTCCGAAAGCGGGGCGAGCGTGGCCTTGACGCAATCGTGCTTGCGGCATGTGGGCTCGACCGACTCGGCCTGGGGGCAGAGATCGGGCTCCGGCTCGACCCGGAGCAGATGCTGCCCGAGGCGGGGCAGGGCGCACTCGCACTCCAGGTGCGGGCCGGTGACGAGGCGCTCGTCGCCCACGTCGACGACGACGCCACGCGGCTGCGCGTGGAGGCCGAGCGGAGTTGTGTGGCGCTGATCGGTGGCGGGTGTCTCGCACCCGTGGCCGCCCACCATGACGGCGCCACCCTGACAGCCCTGATCGCGGACGAGGACGGAGCCTGGATCGAGCGCCGCTCGGGGCACGATGCGGCTGCCCTCGCCGCCGAGCTCCTCCCTCTCGCCCGGTGAAGATCGTCGTCACCCGCCCCGAGGGTCGCGAGCTCGACCTGGTCGGGCGTCTCGAGCAGCAGGGGCACGAGGTCGTTCACTGCCCGCTGATCGCGATCGAGCCGCTCGGAGACGGCCCGATCGACGTCTCGGGGTACGACTGGGTCGTGGTCACGAGCGCGAACGGCGCGCGAGAGCTCCTGCGCCGCGCCCAGGGCGCGATGCCGCGGCTCGCCGCGATAGGCCCGGCCACGGCGGAAGCGCTCGGTGGTGCCGATCTCGTCCCGGCCGTCGCGACCCAGGAGGGCCTCCTCGCCGAGCTGCCGCGCCCCGCCGGCAGTGTGCTCTTCGCCGCCGCGGAAGGCGCACGCCTTCTTCTGCCGGAGGCCCTCGGCGCCGATGTCGTGATCCTCTACCGAACGCGTGAGATTCGGCCGGACGAGCTTCCGGCGGCAGACCTCTACGTTCTCACCTCGGCGTCGTCTGCGCGCTCGCTCGCCGTCCACGGCACCGGTTTCCCGGTCGTCTCGATCGGGCCGGAGACGTCACGGGCTGCGCGCGAGGCAGGGCTCGACGTTCGCGCCGAGGCGGACGAGCACTCGAGCGCGGGGCTCGCGGCTGCCGTCGCGACCCTCGTCGAGGGCGAGTCCGGCTGACGTTGCCGGGCGCCTAGACTCCGCTCGTGTTCATCACGTTCCTCACCGACTTCGGGCTGCAGGACGACTTCGTCGGTACGTGCCACGGCGTGATCAAGCGGATCGCGCCCGACACCCAGATCATCGACATCACCCATGGGATCCCGCCGCAGGCGGTCCTGCAGGGTGCGCTGGTGCTCGCCAACACGCTCGCGTACATGCCGGTCGGCGTGCACCTCGCAGTGGTCGATCCGGGTGTCGGGGGCCACCGGCGCGCGCTCGCCCTGCGCGATGCCGAAGGCCGGCTCTACGTCGGGCCGGACAACGGCCTCCTGCTCCCCGCCGCCGAGCGCGCCGGAATCACCGACGCCCATGAGCTTGCCAATCCCGCCTACGCCCTCGAGTCGGTCTCCCGCACGTTCCACGGCCGCGACCTCTTCGCCCCCGCGGCCGCCCATCTGGCGGGCGGTCTCGAGATCGGCGAGCTCGGCCCGCCGGTCGACCCCGAAGCTCTCGTGCGGCTGGAGCTGCCGGAGCCCTCGTTCGGCGACGGCGTCGTGCACGCGACGACGCTCTATGTCGACAGTTTTGGCAACATGGCTCTCAACCTCACCCGCGAGGATCTCGAGCTGGTCGGGGTCGTGCCGGGCACGCGCCTCGAGCTCGACCTCGGGGGCGAGCGCTACTACGCGGTCGCAGCGCGCACGTTCGCCGACGCCCGCCCCGGAGACGTGATCCTGTTCGAGGACAGCTACCGGAACATGTCCGTGGCGATATCGAACGGGAACGCAGCGGCGATGCTCCGCGCGGTGGTCGGTCGGCCGCTCAGCATCAGGCCCGTCTAGGGCCGAGTTGGAAATCCGACTCCTGTGCGCTAGGGTCAAGGGACTGAGAGACGTCGGCGGAGCGGGTCTCCGTCCCCGACGTCTCTCTGTTCGCGTGGCCCGAGGACGAGCCATGCAGTTCGCCTCCGTGGTACCGCCCGGCCCGCATATCGCCGCCGTGAGGGCGGTGTGGACGTACACTGGTTCTCGACCAGAGGAGGCAGACGTAGGCGCAGATTCCCTAACCGTCGTCGACAATCGGACCGGTGCCGAGTACACACTGCCGATCGTCGACGGAGCGATTCACGCGACCGATCTCGGGCAGATCAAGGACGCCGACGGCAGCGGCCTGATCTCGTACGACCCGGCCTTCCTCAACACCGCTTCCTGCCGCAGCACGATCACCTACATCGACGGCGACGCGGGGATCCTCCGCTACCGCGGCTATCCGATCGAGCAGCTTGCCGAGGACGCGGGTTTCCTGGAGACGTCGTACCTCCTGCTCGAAGGCGAGCTGCCGACGGCCGAGCAACTCGAGCGCTGGACGGACGACGTCCGCATGCACACCTATGTGCACACGAACATCGAGGAGTTCATGGCGGGGTTCCGCTACGACGCGCATCCGATGGGGATGCTGCTCGGCGCGGTGGGGGCGCTCTCGACCTTCTACCCGGACGCGAAGGACCTCGCCGATCCCGACAACCGCTACCTCCAGCGGGTGCGGCTGATCGCGAAGCTCCCCACCATCGCGGCCTTCATCTTCCGGCACAACCGAGGACTGCCGTACGTCCTGCCGCGTAACGATCTCGACTACATCGGCAACTTCGTCAACATGACCTTCGAGATCGGGGGCAGGCACGAGCCGAACCCGGTGCTGCAGCGGGCCCTCGAGATCCTGCTCGTGCTCCACGCGGACCACGAGCAGAACTGCTCCACGAGCGCCGTCCGGGGCGTCGGCTCGTCGCAGGTCGACCCGTTCTCCGCCGTCTCGGCGGGGATCGCGGCGCTCTACGGGCCACTTCACGGCGGTGCGAACGAGGCCGTCTTGCTGATGCTCGACGAGATCGGCGACGTCGGCAACGTCCCCGCATTCATCGAGGCGGTCAAGGACGGCAGCGCAGGCACCCGGCTGATGGGCTTCGGTCACCGTGTCTACAAGAGCTACGACCCCAGGGCGAAGCTGATCAAGCAGGTCGCCGATTCGGTCTTCGCCGAGACAGGCGTCGATCCGCAACTCAAGATCGCGCTCGAGCTGGAGAAGATCGCGCTCGAGGACGAGTACTTCGTCAGTCGCAAGCTCTACCCGAACGTCGACTTCTACTCGGGCCTGATCTACAAGGCGATGGGCTACCCGACCGATTACTTCACCGTCCTCTTCGCCCTCGGCCGTCTGCCCGGCTGGATCGCGCAGTGGGAGGAGATGCTGAACGACAGCGAGCAGAAGATCTCCCGCCCTCGCCAGCTGTACACGGGTGCCGGCGAGCGGCCGTTCGTGCCGATGGCCAAGCGCTCGTAGCGCCAAGCCCGCGACGCCTTCTGCGGAGGCGAGAGCAGAGGCCGCATCCGCGAGCGGCTTCCGGCTCTGCGTGACTACAGGATCGTTCGGCCGAGTGCGCTCGCGACGAGCTCGACAGCGGTCAGAGCCGTCGTGTTCTCGCGGTCGAGGATCGGGTTGGACTCGACCACTTCGAAGGAGCCGACGATGCCGGACTCCGCGATCAGCTCGCACGCGAGATGGGCCTCGCGGTACGTCAGGCCACCGCGCACCGGTGTGCCGACGCCCGGAGCGACCTTCGGGTCGAGCGAGTCGAGGTCGAGCGAGACGTGGACGAACCCGGCGCCTGCGACCCGATCGAGCGCCTCGCGCATGGCGCGCTCCATCCCAATCCGGTCGATGTCGCTCATCGTGAACACGCGGATGGAGCTCTCGTGCAGGAACGCGCGCTCGGCGGGATCGAGCGAGCGGATCCCGACCAGCGCGACGCGCGTCGGGTCCAGAGCGGGGAGGGTGAGGCCGGCGTGGGTGAACCACTCGGGCGCGCGGCCGAGCACCGCCGCAAGCGGCATTCCGTGCACGTTGCCCGACGGGCTCGTCTCGGGCGTGTTCAGATCGGCGTGGGCGTCGATCCAGATCACGCCGCCTGGTTCGCCGGCGGCGGTCGCGAGGCCCGCGAGCGTGCCGATCGCGATCGAGTGGTCACCGCCCAGGACGAGCGGCCGGGCGCCCTCCCGCACCGTCTCCTCGACCAGTGAGGCGAGCTCGGCGCAGGCGTCGAGGATCTCGGGCAGGTAGCGCGCGCGCTCGTCGACCAGTGCCAACGACTCCGGCTCGGGCGCGACGATGTTGCCGCGGTCGGAGACAGCGAGCCCGATCTCCGTCAGACGCTCGTCGAGCCCGGCGTAGCGGATCGCCGACGGCCCCATGTCCACCCCGCGCCTCGCCTGCCCGAGGTCGAGCGGCGCCCCGATGATCGAGACCGGCTGCTTCACGGAGCGGAACCTACCTCGGCCGGGACGGTCCTGTCGGGACGGCGCTACACTTCACACTCGCGGCGAGGTAGCTCAGTTGGTAGAGCACACGGCTGAAAACCGTGGTGTCGCCGGTTCAAGTCCGGCTCTCGCCATGTTTTTCCGCAGACCGGGAATCCCCTCCCGCGGATTCCCGGTCGCGAAACCTCTGGAGTCGGCCTGCGGCCCCGGAAGTCCCTCCGAGGGTGGTTGCGGGTCGGTTGCCCCGTCCCTCGGTGTGCCCGTCAACTCTCAGGAGCCTCGGCGACGGCGATCCGCGCCACACCGGGAGCAACGAGTGACCCGTCGGACTCGACGTACTCCGAGAGCAGCTCCTCCGACCTCTGCCTCAGCGCCGACTGCCGGTCCGGCGACAGGCCGGCCAGCAGTGTCGACATCACGCGGGACGTGTCGAGCACGGTCTCCCACCACTCGACCAGCGAGCGCGCCCGCCAGTCGACCATCACGTCCTCGACAGTCGTCACGGTGAGGCCTCCGCCCCCGAGCACCGCCCGCAGGCGGGCGTCGTCGGCGAGGCGGAACGGACCGGGTGCGTCGTCCTCCGGCGGTTCCAGCAGACCGAGCTCGAGCGCCGCCTTCGCGGCCGTTGTGATCCAGGGGTTCAGGGCCGGGCTGGCCCAAACGGCGAACACGGCCCGCCCGCCCGGTCGCAGGACGCGCGCGGTCTCCGCCGCGGCACGGTCCATCGCCGGAACCAGCATCAGCCCGAAACGGCAGAGCACAGCGTCGAACGCGTCGTCGGCGAGCGAGAGGGCAGCAGCGTCCTCGACGGCGAAGCTGACGTTGTTGAGCCCCAGCTCATCGGCGCGGCGGCGGGCCACCTCGACCATCTCAGGCGCCGCGTCGGTCGAGAGCAGGCTGCCGCCCGGACGGAGCAACGGTGCGGCGAGGAACCCCGTTTCGCCGGGGCCCGCCGCGAGCTCGAGCACCTTCTGCCCCGGCCGAGGCGCGAGCCGCTCCAGCATGCGCTGCGAGAGGACGGCCGTCGCGCTCGTCAGCACGTCGCGTTGCCGCTCCCAGCCGGCGGCCACGGCACGCCACCCCTCGACCTGCTCCAGCTGGAGATCGGTCACGCCGTGACGCCCTTGAAGACCGGAATGATGTGCTCGCCGTACGCGGCCAGCGTGTCCTCCTGGCCATGGGTCATCAGGTAGATCGAGTAGTGGTCGACCCCGATCGCCTCGAGCTCCCGCAGCTTCGCCGTCACCTGCTCGACGTTGCCGAGCACGGAGAAGCGGTCGCAGATCTCGTCCGTGACGAACTCCCCGTGAGCGGCGCCGACCCGCGAGTGGTCGTTGTAGTCGTAGAACTTGCGCGCCTCGACGTAGTCGGTCAGAGCCTTCGGGACGACCGAGCCGTCGGTGCCGTAGCGCTCGATCAGGTCCTTGACGTGGTTCGAGACCATCGCCGGGAACCAGCGGGTCTGCTCGCGCGCGTCGGCAAGGTCGTCCGAGACGTGGCTCGGAGCGCAGACGATGCACTTCAGCGCTGCCGGGTCCCGCCCGGCCTCCTCGGCTGCAGCCCTGGCGGTGCCCATGATCCACTGGATGATCTCGGGATCGGCGAGCTGGATGATGACGCCGTCGCCGACGCGTCCGGCGACGGCGAGGGCCTTCGGCCCGTAGCCCGCCACCCACATCTCGATCTCCGGCAGTTCGGGCCGCACCCACTTCAGCTGCAGGTCCTTGTCGTTCCAGTGGACCTCTTCGCCGTTCATGAACGGCTTGATCATCCGCAACGCGGTCTCGAACTCGGCCACGCGGACCGGCTTCTGGCCGATGTAGCGCCGGGCCGAGTCCCCGCGGCCGATCCCCATCACCATCCGCCCGTCCGAGATGTCGTGCAGGGTCGCGTACAGGCTCGCGAGGACGGTCGGCTCGCGCGTGCCGGGATTCGTGACGAGATGGCCGAACCTCATCGTCGACGTCGCCTTCGCGGCGAGCGTCAGCAGCGGGAAAGAGTCCTGCCAGAGCACGTGGGAGTCGTACGTCCACCCGATTTCGAAGCCGTGCCGCTCACCGAGCACCATCAACTCGACGAGACGCTGATAGGGCGGGTCTGGCAGGACGGTCACACCGAAGCTGAGGGCCATGTCGTCTCCTTCGCTGGCTTCTTCCGAAGACCGATTATCTCACAGCCCGTGCTGCCTCCCGAACGGCGAGCACCGCCGTCGCCCAGAGAAGGCCGATCGCGAGGAACGCGATCCTGCCCTCTCCCGGGAGCCCGAAGGCGAGACCGGCGAGGGGCGTGCCGACGAGGATCACCATCACCCCGGAGCCGTTGACGAAGCCGACCGCGGCCGCCGGCGCATCCGGACGCAGCCGCAGCGTCAGGTCGAAGACCGACGCGAACGGGAACCCGGCGGCGAGTCCGACGGCAAGCGATGCGGCGGCGGCGAGCCAGAGCGGCGGCCCCATTGCGAGCACCAGCATCCCGACCGCGGCCGTGCAGATGCTGACGCCCACGAAGAACCAGGCCCGCCCGCCGGTCCGACGCACGACGATCCCTCCCACAGGGCGCGTGACGATGCCCGCGAACAGCACCAGCCCGCCTACCACCCCGGAGATGCCGCGACCGTGGCCCTCGCGCTCGAGCAGGGTCACGATCCAGTTGCCGGCCACGACCGACAGCCCGAAGCTCGCCATCTGCACGGCGCAGAGCGGCCACAGGCGCCTGTCGCCAAGGACGCCGTGCCGAAGGGTTTCGGTCACACCCGCATGGCGGGGGACGGCCGCGCCGCGAGCCGCGAGGACGGGCGCCACTCCGGCCAGCGCGAGCGCGAGCCCCGTCCAGTACGGGGCCCGCCAGTCGAGCGGCCCCACGAGTTGCGGGACGACCATCAGCGCCAGGCCTCCGGCAGCCATCGTCGAGCCGCCGTAGGCGCCCTGCCAGAACGGGCCGCCCTTCCCCGAGCGGACGAGGTCGATCCCCGCCACGAAGCCGGCGCCGGTGCCGAGCCCCATCAACGTCCGGCCCCCAAGGCCGACCTCGAAGGATGGGGAAGCGAGAGCGATCGCGTTCCCGACCGCCACGACCGTGAGGGCGCCGAGACCGACGCGGCGTGCCCCGACCCGGTCGATCAGCCGGCCGCCGGGGATCTGGACTGCGAGGTGCGTGGCGAAAAGCCCGGCCGTCAGCAGGCCGACGGCGGCCAGTGAGACGCCGTAGCTCGCGCCCATCACGCCGGCGGCCGCCCCGACGTTCGAGATGTTCCACGTCACCGCCGCCCCGAGCACGAGCCCGGCGGCGATCGTGGCGGGATCAGTTCGCGACGACGTGGGCAATCGTGCGGTCGGCCAGCCGGTCTAGCGCGGCCACCGCGAGCTCGAGATGCTCTTCCCGCGTGTCCTCGAGCTTCGTGTGTGACAGCCCGCGCAGGCTCTGCACGAACATCATCACCGTCGGCACCCCGGCGCGCGCGATCTCGGCCGCGTCGTGGAGCGGCCCCGAGGGAAGCCGGTGCGAGACGCCGGCCACCTCCCGGCACGCTTCGTCACAGAGGTGGATCAGGGCGAGGTCGAACAGGATCGGCTCGATCTTCCAGATCTGCTCCCAGCTGACCTCGATCCCCTCCTCCGCCGCGAACCGCTCGCTCGCCTCCTGGGCCTGGCGCAGGAGCTCCGCCAGGCTCGCGGCGTCGAGGTGGCGCTGGTCGAGCAGCTGCTCGGCGGTCTCGACGACCGAAGTCACGATGCCGGGTCGACACACGACTCCGCCCGACGTGCAGACCGCGCCGTTCGCGACCCGGGCGGCGATCTCGCGAATCTCGAGCGCCAGCTTGGCTGCGCCCGCGAGCGCGTCGCGCCGCTTGTTCATCGGCGTCGAGCCTGCATGGGCGGCCTGGCCCGTCCAGGTGATCCGCCAACGCTCGACTCCGTAGGTGCCGAGCACGGCCCCGAGGGGGATGTCCATCGACTCGAGCACGGGGCCCTGCTCGATGTGGAGCTCGAGGTAGGCGGCGGCGTTCTCGAGCTGGGAGTGCGCTTCGAGAGCACGGTCGAGGTCGACCCCGTGGGCAGCGAGCGCGTCGGGAAGCCGGATTCCGTCGAGGTCGGTCAGCTCGCGCAACTCGTCCTGGTCGCTCATGGAGCCGGCCGCGGCCGAGGAGCCGAGCAACGATCGACCGAATCGTGCTCCTTCCTCGTCGGCCCAGTCGACGAGGCGCACGGTCACGGGCGGCGTGCCCTCTCCGGCGATCCGACGGATGATCTCCGCGCCCGCGAGGATGTTGAGGCTGCCGTCGAGCCAGCCTCCATTCGGAACCGAGTCCATGTGCCCGCCGATCAGGACAGCCCGGTCCGAATCACCCCGAAGCGTCCACCAGTCGTTCCCCGCGGCATCGCGCTCGCGTTCGAGAGGGAGATCGTCGAGAAGCCCCGCGAGCCAGCTACGCGCACTCTCCCACGTGTCCGTCCAGGCGACGCGCTGGGCGCCGTTCCGGTCACCGGTGAGCGCCTTGAGCTCGTGGAGCTGGGCGACGACACGACCGGGGTCGAGGGTCATGATTCGAGCCTAGACGATTTGCGCCCGAAGCGATGCGTGGCGGCGGGCTGGGCTTCGGGCGGCGCGGCCACCGGGACGGCGCCACCGTCGGCCTGCACAGGACGCTTCGACTGTGGTACGGAATACGCGTGGCCATCCACGTCTTCAAGCGCCTCGGCATCTTCGTCGCCGTGCTGGCCGGGGTGAGCGGGTTCTACATCGGCTATCGCGCGCTCTACCTCGAGACGGGCTGGAGCCGGCCCTTCACGGTCGACGAGTACGCGATGCCGCCGCTGCAGGACATCGTCAGCCGCCTCTGGGAGCCCGCCGCGACCGAGCAGCCGATGCTCGCTCGCGTGCTGGTCGAGAAGGCACTGTTCACGGCCAAGGAGGCCGCGGCGGGCTTTGCGCTCGGGGCGGTGTTCGGGATCGCGATCGGCGTCGCCTTCCACTTCTCGAAGCTGCTCCGGCGCGGCTTCCTGCCGTACGCGGTCGGCTCGCAGACGGTGCCGATCCTCGCGATCGCGCCCATGGTCGTGATCTGGCTCGGCGGCAAGGGCCTGCCCGTCTGGGTGCCTGTCGCCGTGATCAGCGCCTTCCTCACGTTCTTCCCGGTCGCGATCAACACGCTCCGCGGGCTCGACGCGACCGACCCGAGCAAGCTCGAGCTGATGCGATCCTACGCGGCCTCCGGCTGGAGCACGCTGTGGAGGGTCAAGTTCCCCTCGGCCCTGCCGTACCTCTTCTCCGCCTTCAAGGTCGCGGCCACGGCGAGCGTGGTGGGCGCCATCATCGGCGAGCTTCCTTCCTCGATCCAGGACGGGCTCGGGGGCGCGATCCTCAACTTCGCCCAGTACTACTCGCTCGACCCGTCCGCGCTCTGGGCGACGAACATCGTCGCGGCGGCGCTCGGGATCGCGTTCTTCAGCATCGTCGCCGTCGTCGAGCGGCTCGTCGTCAGGCGAGCCCCGGAGCACGTCGCGTGACGCAGGCTGCCGCCGTGGCGATCCGGAACGTGTCGAAGACCTTCAAGGGAGGAACGACGGCGCTCCAGAACATCGAGCTCGAGTTCCAGCCGGGCGAGTTCATCTCGCTGATCGGGCCGTCAGGGTGCGGCAAGTCGACCCTGCTGCGGGTGATCGGCGACCTGATCGCGCCCACCGAGGGTGAAGCCCTCGTCGGCGGGAAGACCGCCCATCAGGCGCGGCTCGACCGCGACTACGGGATGGTCTTCCAGGAAGCGACGCTGATGGACTGGCGCACCGTCGAGAAGAACGTCTCGCTCCCGCTCGAGATGATGGGCTGGGATCGCGCGGCGCGGCGCGAGCGTGTGCGGAGCCTGCTCGAGCTCGTCGAGCTGACCGGGTTCGAGGGCCACCATCCGTGGCAGCTCTCCGGCGGCATGCAACAGCGGGTCGCGATCGCCCGCGCCCTCACGTTCAATCCCTCGCTGATCCTGATGGACGAGCCGTTCGGCGCGCTCGACGAGATGACCCGTGATCGCCTCAACCTCGAGCTGCTCCGGATCTGGGAGGCGACGAAGGCGACGGTCGTCTTCGTCACGCACTCGATCGCCGAGGCGGTCTTTCTCTCGTCGCGCATCGTCGTGATGTCGGCCCGCCCCGGGCGCGTGCAGCGGGTCGTCGACGTCGACCTCGCCTATCCGCGCACCAACGAGACACGCGAGGAGACGCGCTTCTTCGAGCTGGCGACAGAGGTGCGGGAGCTTCTGCGCGAGTCCCACGAGGCGCGGGACGAGGCGTGACCCGGCTCCGCCAGGCGGTGACGGAGTGGGCGCCGGCGCTCGCGATCCTCGTGCTCGGGCTCGTCGGCTGGGAGCTCGCCGTCCAGGCCTTCGGGATCCAGAAGTTCCTGCTGCCGAAGCCGACGGAGATCGCGACCGCGTTCTGGGAGCAGCGCAGCGTCCTCTGGCCCGCGGGCTGGTACACGTTCACCGAGGCGCTCTGGGGGTTCGTCGCCGGGACCTCAGCCGCGATCGCGGCTGCCCTCGTGCTGGCGCGGTTCCGGCCGCTCGGGGCAGCGCTGATGCCGTATTTCGTGGCCGGTAGCGCGATCCCGATCATCGCCTTCGCGCCGATCGCGAACGCCTGGTTCGGGATCGAGAAGAGCTCGAAGATCTTCGTCGCGGCGGTGCTGTGCTTCTTCCCCGTGCTCGTCAACACGTTGCGGGGCCTGCTCTCGGTGAAGCCGCAGCAGGTCGAGCTGATGCGCTCCTACGCGGCGGGCAATACCGCCGTCTTCCGGCGTGTGCGCATTCCCACCTCGCTCCCGTATCTGTTCACGTCCCTCAAGGTCGCCAGCGTCCTCGCGATGATCGGTGCGATCGTCGGCGAGTACTTCGGGGGCTCGCAGGAGCAGCTCGGGATCCAGATCAAGAATTCGGCGGCGCTGTTCCAGTTCGAGACGGCCTGGGCAGCGATTCTCGTGGCTTGTATTCTCGGCATCGGGTTCTACCTGGCAGTCGCGCTCGCAGAGGCCGTCACGATGCGGCGGTATCCCTCCGCCGAGCGAGGACGGGGTTAGCAGCAACCATCAGAGATCAACGCACGACGACGAGGAGGGTGTATGAAGCGGTATCGGATTGTCGGGCTCGCGGCACTGGTCGTGGCCATCGGGGCGCTCACGTTCGTGTCCCTCGGCTCGGCGAAGCCCACGGCCTCGATGGACAAGGTCACGCTGCAGCTGAAATGGGTGGCCCAGGCGCAGTTCGCCGGCTACTACGCGGCTGCCGCGAAGGGCTACTACAAGCAGTTCGGCCTCGATGTGACCCTCAAGGCGGGCGGCCCCGACATCACGCCGGAGCAGGTCGTCGCGTCGGGTCAGGCGGAGTTCGGGATCAACTGGCTGCCGTCGCTGCTCGCCACGCGCGACAAGGGCGGTGACCTCGTCAACATCGCGCAGGTGTTCACGCGCTCCGGGATGACGGAGGTGACGCACAAGGACAGCGGGATCACGTCCGTTGCCAAGATGAAGGGGAAGAAGGTCGGCGTCTGGTGCTGCGGCAACGAGAACGAGCTCTTCGCCGCTCTCGTCAAGAACGGCCTCGATCCCAAGGACTCGAAGTCCGTCAAGATCGTGAACCAGCCGTTCGACATGAGCCTCTTCCTCCAGCGCAAGGTCGACGCGGCTGCCGCGATGACCTACAACGAGCTGGCGCAGGTGCTCGAGTCGAAGAACCCGAAGACGGGCAAGCCGTACCAGCTCTCCGATCTGAACGTGATCACGATGGAGAAGGCCGGCACGGCGATGCTCGAGGACGGGATCTTCACGACCGGTGCGTACCTGAAGGACGCCAAGAACCGTGACGTCGCAAAGCGCTTCATCGCAGCGTCGCTCAAGGGCTGGGCGTATTGCCGTGACAACGTCGCGGCCTGCACGGCGATCGTGCTGAAGAACGGCACGCTGCTCGGCAAGGGCCACCAGACCTGGCAGATGAACGAGATCAACAAGCTGATCTGGCCCTCGGCAGGCGGCGTCGGCGTCATGAACGCCAAGGCGTTCAACCGCACCGCCGCGATCTCGAAGCAGTTCAAGGTGATCGAGAAGGCGCCGAAGGGTGCCTACCGCACCGACCTCGCCAAGGGCGCCCTTGCCCTGCTGCGGAAGCAGAAGGTCGACGTCGTCGGCAAGACGTACAAGCCGGTCGTCGTCAAGGTGACCGCAGGCGGGAAGTAGACCCGAGCGGTTCGCGGCCCCGGGAAGCGCGACTTCCCGGGGCCGCACCTCTCCCCGGAAAGGAGGCTCCGTTGTCCGTACTGATCAAGGGAGGCCGCGTCGTCACGGCCACGGACTCGACGATCGCCGACGTGTTCATCGAGGGTGAGCGCGTCTCGCGCCTCGGAACGTCGCTCGAGGCCGAGGCCGATGTCCTTATCGACGCGACCGGCAAGCTCGTGCTCCCGGGCGCGATCGACCCGCACACCCACCTCGACATGCCGTTCGGCGGCACCGTCACGATCGACGATGTCACCTCGGGGCAGACGGCAGCGGCGTTCGGCGGCACGACGTGCCACGTGGACTTCTGCATCCAGGGGAAGGGCCAGTCGTTCTCGGACGCGCTGGCGGACTGGCATCTGAAGCGCGACGGCAAGGCGATCATCGACAACGGCTTCCACATCGCCGTCACCGACCTGGCCGAAGGCGGTTCGCTCGAAGAGCTCGCGACCCTCCCCGACCTGGGCATCACCTCGTACAAGCTGTTCATGGCCTACAAGGGCGCGCTGATGGTGGACGACGAGACTCTCTTCCGGACGATGGAGGTCGCTGCGCAGACGGGCGCGCTCGTGATGGTGCATGCCGAGAACGGCGACGCCATCGACGTCCTCGTCCGGGAGGCGCTCGCGGCGGGCAACACCGCGCCCGTCTACCACGCGTTGACGCGGCCGCCGGAGCTCGAGGGCGAGGCGACCAATCGCGCGATCCAGCTCGCCCGCATCGCCGGCTCGCCGCTGTACGTCGTTCACGTCTCCTGCAAGGAGGCGGTCGACCCGATCGCGAAGGCGAGGGCCGCCGGCTGGGACGTGTGGGGGGAGACCTGCACGCAGTACTTCTTCGTCGACCAGACCTTCCTCGAGCGGCCGAACTTCGAGGGAGCCAAGTTCGTCTACACCCCTCCGCCGCGAGACAAGGCAAACCAGGACGTGCTCTGGGACGCTGTGCGCACCGATGTCCTCTCGGCGATCTCGACCGACCACTGCGCTTTCCTCTGGGACGGCCAGAAGACGATGGGGAAGGACGACTTCTCGAAGATCCCGAACGGCGGCCCCGGGCTCGAGAACCGGCTGCACATGATTCACGAGTTCGGCGTCCGCAGCGGCCGGATCACCCTTAACCGCATGGTCGAGTTGCTCGCGACCAACCCGGCCAAGCTGTTCGGCCTCTACCCGCGCAAGGGCACGATCGCGCCGGGCTCCGACGCCGACATCGTGGTTTTCGACCCGGAGCGCAAGAAGACGATCACGGTCGCCGACCAGCACTCGAAGGCGGACTACAACCTGTACGAGGGCACCGAGGTGACAGGCGACGTGGACGTGACCCTGATTCGCGGCACAGTGGTCGTCCAGGGGGGCGAGCTCAAGGTCGAGCCGGGCTTCGGTCAGTTCGTGAAGCGGGCGCGGTTCGGCGAGCAGCTCGCCTGATCCCGGGCCAGACCGCGCGTCACCGCTCCGGCTGGGCCGACCGCCGCCGGGCCACGAGCCGGTTCGCCTGTCGGCCTGCCGAACCCCGCGCGATGCGCCACGCAGTGCCGCGGGCTCGCCCGGCTCCGGGTCTCATGCGGGGCCCGCGGGGGCTACGATCGAGCCAACGACCGAGAGCGAAGGAGTGTGCGATGGCCACGATCGAGACCAATCCCGAAGCAGGCGCCCAGATCGTCGCCGATGCCAGGGAGCACGTCCTTTATTCGTGGTCCGTGCAGAACGCGATCAACCCGATCCCTGTCGCCGGGGCGGAGGGCCGCCACTTCTGGGACTACGACGGCAAGCGCTATCTCGACTTCGCCTCGCAGCTCGTCAACGTCAACATCGGCCACCAGCATCCGAAGATCATCCAGGCGATCAAGGACCAGGCCGACAAGCTGTGCACGATCGGGCCTCCGATGGCGAGCGAGTCGCGCTCGGAGCTCGGCCGGCTGCTCGCGGAGGTAACGCCGGGCGATCTCTCCGTCTCGTTCTTCACGAACGGTGGCGCCGAGGCGAACGAGAACGCGATCAAGCTCGCGCGCATGGTCACCGGACGGCACAAGGTGATCGCCCGCTACCGCTCGTACCACGGGGCGACCCATGGCGCGATCTCGCTCACCGGCGATCCCCGCCGCTGGCCCGTCGAGCCGGGCATGGCAGGCATCGTGCGGGCCTTCGACCCTTACACGTACCGCTGCCCGGCCGGCCATCCCGATCCGTGCCCCGTGTGCACCGGAGCGCCGCATCTCGAGGAGATCCTCGCGTACGAGGGGCCCCATACGGTCGCCGCGATCATCCTCGAGACGGTCACCGGCACGAACGGCGTCATCGTCCCGCCCGACGGCTACCTCCAGAGCGTGCGCGAGGTCTGCGACAGGCACGGGATCCTCTTGATCCTCGACGAGGTCATGGCCGGCTTCGGCCGGACGGGCAAGTGGTTCGCCTGCGAGCACTGGGACGTCGTGCCCGACATCCTCTGCGTCGCCAAGGGGATCAACTCCGGTTACGTCCCGCTCGGCGCCATGATCGCCCGCGGCGAGATCGTCGACCAGGTGCGGGATCGCTTCTTCCCCGGCGGCCTCACCTATGCCGGCCATCCGCTCGCCTGCGCGTCCGCGATCGCTTCGATCGAAGCGTTCCGTGAGGAGGGGATCGTCGAGAACGCGGCCGCGATGGGCGACTATTTCGGGGAGGCCCTCGGCGCGCTGCAGGCGAAGCACCCGTCGATCGGCGAGGTGCGAGGGCTGGGATGCTTCCAGGGGATCGAGCTCGTCAAGAATCGCGAGACGCGGGAGATGCTCGTGCCGTTCAACGCCGCGGGTGAGGCGGCCGCGCCGGTTGCGCGCCTGGCCAAGGCGGCGCTCGACCGCGGGCTCTACCTGATGACCCACTGGAACGTCGTCATGGTGGTGCCGCCACTGACGGTGACGCGGGAGGAGGCGGAAGAGGGCGTCGCGATCCTGGACGACGTGCTCTCGATCGCCGACGAGTACGTGGTCTGAGCCGCGCTCGGCCCGCGCCGCGCGGCCGCGGCTAGGCGGCGAGGAACGAGGAGATCGCTGCTGCGGTCTCCTCGAGGGCATCCCAGAACACCGTGTGCCCGCCCGGGACCGAGACGACCGTGAGCAGCTCGCCGAGTGCCGCGCGATGCGCGTCGAGCAGATGGTCGTAGCTCACGTACGAGTCCTCGCCGAGCACGAGGAGGGTCGGGATCCGCACCTGCTCGAAGGGAGCCGGGGCCGAGGCCATCTCCCCGTACGCTGCCACGACCGCCGCCTGGCTGTACCGGTAGCGCCAGCGCCCGTCGTCGTCCGCCACGAGGAACCCCTGAAGATCCTCGATCACGAGCTCGCGCGGAGCTCGCTGCAGCCCGCTCTCCTCGAAGCGGCGCTCGATTCCCTCGGCGAACGACGCGTACGATCGCTCGTCCCGGGCCAGCTCAGCGACGTGGAGGGCGATCTCGCCATCGAGCAGGATCGCGGGATCCAGGAGAACCAGGCGCTCGACGACACCGGGGTTGCGCGCCGCGTACTCGAGCGCGAGCCGGCCACCGAACGAATGTCCGATCCAGGCTGCCGGTTGCGCCCCGAGGGCGTCGGTGAGGAGAGCGAGATGCTCGCCGATGCTCCACGGCGGCTCGTAGGGCGAAGAGCCGTGCCCGAGCAGGTCGGGCGCCAGGACGTGGTAGTTCCCGAGCCATCCCTCTGCGAGCCGGCGCGCTCCGCGTCCATGACCCGTGACCCCGTGGATGCAGACGACTCTGGGGGCGCCGGGGTCGCCCCACGACTCGACGTGGAGGCGCCGCCGGCCCGGCGGCGAGCTCACTCGCGCCCGTCGAGCACGGAGAGCGACTCGGGCACCATTTCGGTGCGTCTGCCCCGCTTCACGAGCGACCAGATCACGGTCCCCTGCTTGTCGATCAGGAACGTGCCGCGCAGCGGCGCGCCGGTCTCCTCGTTGAACACGCCGTAGGAGCGTGCGGCGGCGCCGTGCTCCCAGAAGTCGGAGAGGAACGGATACGTCGCCCCGAGATCCTGCTTCCAGGCCTGTCGGGCAGCCGACGTGTCACAGGAGACGAAGATCACCTCGGTCTCGGCGTTGTGGAATGACTCGAGGTTGGCCTGAAGGTCGAGGGCCTCCTCCGTGCAGACGGCTGTGAACGCCCAGGGGTGGAACACGAGCAGGACGTTGCGCTTGCCGCGGAAGTCCTGCAGCCGCACCCGTGGCTCGTCCTCGGCCGCTTCCAGGTCGAAGTCCGGTGCCTGATCACCCGTCCCGATCGTCATCGTCCGCTCTCCTCTCCGGTCCCCGACGGAACATAGTACGTGCGGCCCTTCAGCCCGTCCGGGAGATGATCGGCGGCGGCGCGCACGGCGTCGTCGTGGGGGGAGACGTACCCCTCGCCGTGCCCGCGGCTGCGCGCACCGGCGTAGTGGGCGTCCCGCAACGCCGCGGGAGGGGCCTGGATCCCGCGCTCGCGAACCTCGGCTCGCGCGTCCCAGATCGCCTTCGCTGCGGCGTTCGACTTCGGTGCTCGTGCCAGGTAGATAGCGGCCTGCGCGAGATTGAGCTGCGCCTCGGGCAGCCCGACGTGCTCGAGCGCCTGCGCCGCGGCGACGGCCACGAGGAGCGCTCGCGGGTCGGCGTTGCCGATGTCCTCGGAGGCCAGGATCACCATTCGGCGCGCGATGAAACGCGCATCTTCGCCGCCCTCGAGCATCGCCGCCAGGTAGTAGACGGCCGCGTCGGGGTCGCCGCCTCGCATCGACTTGATGAAGGCGGAGGTGATGTCGTAGTGCTGGTCGCCGACGCGGTCATAGCGGAGCGGGCGCTTGCGGGCCGCGTCTGCGACGTGGCGCTCCTGGAGCGCGACGCCCTCGGCGGCCGCGGTCTGAGCCGAGAGCTCGAGCGTCGCCAGGGCACCTCGCGCGTCGCCGCCGGCCTTCCGGACGATTGCGTCGGCGACCTCCGGCGTCACGTCGACGGCGAGCTCGGTCGCGCCACGTGCGATCACCGCTGCGACCTCGGCGTCCGAGAGCGGCTCGAGCTCGACCACGGTGCAGCGGGAGAGAAGAGCCGCGTTGACCTCGAAGTACGGGTTCTCGGTCGTGGCGCCGATCAGGGTCAGCAGGCCGGTCTCGACGCCGGGTAGAAGAGCATCCTGCTGGCCCTTGTTGAAACGATGGATCTCGTCCAGGAAGAGGATCGTGCGCGTGCCGTTGGCGCCGAGCCGGTCGCGTGCACGCTGGAGCACTCCGCGGACGTCGTCGACGCGCGCCGACACGGCGGACAGCTCCTCGAAGACGGCGCCGGATGTCTCGGCGACGATTCTGGCGAGCGTCGTCTTGCCGACCCCGGGAGGGCCGTAGAGGATCATCGACGGAGGACGGTCGGCCGCGATCGCAAGGCGCAGCGCCGACCCCTCGCCGAGGACGTGCCGTTGTCCCACGAGCTCCTCGAGCGTGCGGGGGCGGATGCGCTGTGGCAGCGGTGCCGTCCGGCTCTCGTAGGTCGTGGCTGCGTCCGCAAACAGATCCGTCATCCAAAGGAGTGTAGGTCGCCGCACCCCCAATCGAGGCGCCCCTGCCGGCCGGGAGGGCATGTACCGGCGGCCGGCGCGAGAATCCCGAGGTTCAGGTAGAAGAAGCGCGATGGACCCTTTCGACGAGCTGCTCGCGAACAACCGCGCCTTTGCGGCCGGCTACGACCGGGGTCACCTCGACGTCCGGCCCTCGCTGCGGCTCGCGATCGTCACCTGCATGGACTCGCGCCTCGACGTCTTCGCCGCCCTCGGCCTCCAGGACGGGCAGGCGCACATTCTCCGCAACGCCGGCGGGGTGATCACCGACGACGTCGTCCGCTCGCTCGCGATCTCCCAGCGGCGACTCGGGACGGAGGAGGTCGTGCTGATCCACCACACCGACTGCGGGCTGCAGCTGATCACCGACGACGGCTTCCGCGCGGAGCTCCAGGAGGCGACGGGGATGACGCCCTCGTTCGCGATCGAGTCGTTCACCGACGTCGACGAGGACGTGCGCCAGTCGATGGCCCGCGTCCGGCACTCGCCGTTCCTGCTCCACCGTGATCGGGTGCGAGGGCTCGTTTACGACGTGGACACGGGCGTCCTGCGCGAGATCGAGGACTGACGCGCCGGAGACCGTCGCGCTCGAGCAGGGAGCGCTCGGGATGGTCGGGGTCGTGGAATGCCCGGAGGCGGCGCGTCGCGGCCGCGCGCAGATCAACGTGGCGACCCGCTGAGCGCTGAGCGCTCGCCGATCGAGCCCGTACTGCGCGGCCGAGCTTCTATGCTCTGTGCGATGGCGAAGGAAGCGTTCGAGCCCCCTCTGTCCGACCCGGTCCTCCCGGGTGCGGCGCCGAGCGACTACGAGCGCTATCTCAACACGCAGGAGCTGCTCGCACTTCAGAAGAGCCCGGACGAGTGGGTGCACCGGGATGAGCTGCTCTTTCAGGTCGTGCACCAGTCGTCGGAGCTGTGGCTCAAGCTCGCCTGGAGCGATACGGCTGCCGCCGTCACCCTCATCGGCGAGGAGGATCTCGGCGGTGCTCTGCGCCTGCTGCGGCGCGCGAGCATGTGCATACGATTCATCACCGGCCAGCTCGACATGCTCGAGCAGATGTCGCCGTGGGAGTACCAGGAGATCCGCAAGGTGCTGGGGCACGGGTCGGGCTTCGACTCGCCCGGCGTGAAGGCGCTGCGGCCCGCGATGGCTCGACTCGGTGAGGCCTTCCACGCCGCGCGCGAGCGCGCGGGTCTCTCGCTGCTCGAGCTGTACGTCCACGGTCGGGAGCACGAGCAGCTCTACCAGCTTGCCGAGGCCCTGATGGAGCTCGACGAATGGCTGCAGACATGGCGGATCCGGCACTACCGCGTGGTCGCCCGCGTGATCGGCGAGCGGGTGATCGGCACGCAGGGCACGCCGGTGGAGGTCCTCGGCCGCCTCATCCACCGCGTCGAGTTCCAGGAGCTCTGGGACGTCCGGAACGAGCTCACGGCCGCGTCCCAGGCGGGGGAGTGACGCTTCGGGACGAGGTAACGGCGCTGCTCCAGGCGCTGATCCGGGTCGACACGGTCAGCCCCCCGGGGAACGAGACGGCTGCAGCCGAGCTCCTCCGCGACTACCTCGCGCTCAACGACATCCCCTGTGAGCTCGTCGGCCGCTCACCTGACCGGCTCAACCTGGTCGCGCGACTCGAGGGCGACGGCGGACCGTCGCTCGCATTCCTCTCCCATACCGACACCGTGCGTGCCGATCCGGAGGAGTGGACGCGCGATCCCTGGTCCGGCGACCTCGTCGAAGGCGAGGTCTGGGGCCGTGGAGCTCTCGACATGAAGAGCCAGGTCGCAGCGAGCGCCGTCGCCTTTGCGTCGCTCTGGCGGGAGGGGTTTCGGCCTGCCGGCGACCTCGTTCTCGCCCTGACGGCGGACGAGGAGGTGAACGAGGACTTCGGCCTCGCCTGGCTCGTGCGCGAGCGCCCGGAGCTGGTGCGCGCGGACTTCTCCCTCAACGAGGGAGGCGGCGAGCGGTGCGTCTTCGGCGGCAAGGTCTTCTATCTCTGTGCCGTCGGCGAGAAGATGAGCGCGCCCTTCCGGGTCCGCGTGCGTGGGCGAAGCGGCCACGCTTCGGTCCCTTCGATCGCGGACAACGCGCTCGTCAAGGCGGCGCCCATCGTCGCCGCCCTCGGCCGCTACGAGCCGCCCCGGGAGCTCATTCCGGAGGTGCAGCAGTTCCTCGAGACCATCCTCGGAGAGGTTCCACCGCTCGAGGTGGCACTCGAGCGGGCGCGCGAGCTGCACCCTCTCGCTGCAGAGCTCGTCGAGCCCCTGCTCTCGTTCACGCTCTCCCCGACGCTGATCGAGGCCTCGCAGCAGCGAAACGTGATTCCGGCGACCTGTGTCGTGACCGTCGATTGCCGGCTTCCGCCGGGGCTGACGCCCGAGGACGTGGATCCGCTGATCCGTGCCGCCATCGGCCCCGGCGACTACGAGCTCGAGTGGTTCGAGCGCGACGGCGGCACGCGCTCTCCGATCGAGACCCCGCTCTGGTCGGCGCTGCAGGGCTGGGTCGACGAACTCGAGCCCGGCGCCCGCCTTGCTCCGCTCGTCAGCGCCGGGTTCACCGACTCGCACTGGATGCGGGATGCCTTCGGCACCGTGGCGTACGGCTTCTTCCCCCAGAAGGCGATGAGCCGCGAGCTGGCGGCGCGCCTGATCCACTCCGCCGACGAGCGCATCCCGGTCGACGATCTCGAGCTGGGGGTTCACGCGCTGCGCGCGGCGGCATTGGTGGGCGCGTGAGCTCCGAGCCCGTCCGCGTCACGATCGTGCCCAACGAAATTACGGCGGATCTCGTCTGCTCGTTCCTCCGGGCCGAGGGCATCCGCTGTGCGCACCGGGTCACCGACATGGGAGCGGGGGCCTGGGACGGGGTTCCGAACGTCGGCGGCCCACGCGAGGTGCTCGTCGGCGCGGACGACCTGGAAGCCGCCCGCGAGGTTCTCACCTCCGCCGATCTCGGCGAGTTCTCGACCTAGAGCCAAGCCGGGCTCTCGCTCTCGCTCGGTGGCCCATCGTGGGCAGCGGCAGGTACGGGTAGAGGCGTCGAGCTCGAGACAGGCATCCCACCGGCGCTCCTCGCCAGCGACCTGAGCGGTCGAGGTGACGGTGGGTGGGAGTCTTCGCCGGCGGCGGCGCGTGGCTCTGCCGGCGTTCGGGCGGTCTAGTCTGCGGGCTTCTCGTGGTGGCCGCCGAACTGGCGCCGCATCGCCGACAGCACCTTGTTCGCGAACAGCCCCTCGTCGCGAGAGGAAAAGCGGGCGTAGAGCGCCGCCGTGAGCACGTCGGCCGGGACACCCTCCTCGATCGCGGCGATCGCGGTCCAGCGACCCTCGCCGGAGTCGGACACCCGGCCGGCGTAGCCGGCGAGATCGTGGGATTCCTGCAGGGCGGCGGCGGTGAGGTCGAGCAGCCACGACTCGATCACGCTGCCTCGGCGCCAGAGCTCCGCGATCGCGGGAAGGTCGAGCGTGTACGAGTAGAACTCGGGATGGTCGAGCGGTGCCGTTTCCGCATCCTTGTCCCGGGGACGCAGGCCCGCATCGGCGCCGTGGAGGACGTTCAGCCCCTCGGCGAGCGCGGCCATCATCCCGTACTCGATCCCGTTGTGCACCATCTTGACGAAGTGCCCCGCGCCCGCGTGGCCGCAGTGGAGGTAGCCGCGCTCCTCCGGTGCGGTGTCCCCGCCGCGTCCGGGCGTGCGGGAAGCCGCCTCGACGCCCGGAGCGAGAGATGCGAATACGGGCTCGAGCTCCGCGAAGGCGTCGTCCGGCCCGCCGATCATGAGGCAGAAGCCACGTTCGAGCCCGAAGACGCCGCCGCTCGTGCCGCAGTCGAGGTAGCGGATGCCCCGCTCGGCGAGCTCGGCGGCCCGCCGGATGTCGTCGCGATAGTAGGAGTTGCCGCCGTCGATGATCGTGTCACCCTCGCCGAGGTGCGACGCGAGTTCGCGTACGGCCGACTCGGTGATCTCTCCGGCCGGGAGCATGAGCCAGGCACGGCGGGGCACCTCGAGCTTGGCGACGAACTCGGCGAGCGTGGTCGCGCCCGTCGCGCCCTCGGCCGCCAGCGTCGCAACCGCCTCCTTGCTGACGTCGTAGACGACGCAGGTGTGGCCATCCTGCATCAGCCGCCGCGCGATGTTTGCGCCCATTCGGCCCGCGCCGATTACGCCCAGTTGCATGCTTCCGAGCCTATACGCTCGGAACGTGGCATCTGCCATCCGGAGCTGCTTGCTGCGAACCGCGATCGGAGCCGCGGCCGTACCCCGCTGCCCGGGCGCGGCGGAGATTGCGGCGAGATGAAGAGCGACGACGTGCACGGCCACGGAACCGGCGATGCGATCGAGCTCTCCGACGCCGACGGCGCGCTCGTACGGATTGAGGGCTGGCTCCGCGACCATGGCTTCTTCGTCCCGGGCGGCGAGGATCTCGTCGCCGACCTGTATCTCGGGTACGGGCTCGCCGCGACGCTCAGGCGCCGGAGCTCGCCGGAGCCACCCGAGCCGTGCCCGCTGCCCCTCGTCGCCTGCGCCGTCCGACACCCCGACTATGTTGGCAGAGATGACAACGCATCCGTTCACGAAGCCGGGTTGCGGCGCGAGGAGGCGCTCGATTTCAGCCCCTGGGAGCAAACGTGGAGCGCGCACGACTATGCAGAGGCGGTGCGCCGGGTGCAGGAGGCCATCGCGCGCGGGGACGTGTACCAGGTCAATCTCGTCCAGCACCTTGCGGCCGACTTCCGGGGGTCGGGGCGCGCGCTCGCCGCCCGGCTCGCGCATCTGAACCCCCATCAGCGAGAGCCGTATCACGGCGACGGTTGGACGGTGGTCTCCGGCTCACCCGAGCTTTTCTTGGCCCGGCGCGGCAATCGGGTCTGGACGTGCCCGATCAAGGGAACGCGGCCGGCGGGGGCCGGCGCGGCAGAGGAGCTCGCCGGCTCGTTCAAGGATGCGGCCGAGCACGTCATGATCGTCGACCTCGAGCGCAACGACCTCTCGCGGGTGTGCGAGCCCGGGAGCGTGCGTTGGCCCGAGCTGATGGTTACGCGGGAGCTGGCGGGGGTCGAGCATATGGTCTCGACCGTTGAGGGGACGCTCAGGGACGGCGTCGGGCTGGCAGAGCTCCTCGAAGCGACCTTCCCCGGCGGATCGATCACCGGGGCGCCGAAGATCGCCGCCGTCGATCTGATCGCGGAGCTCGAGCCCGTCGGGCGAGGTGCGTCGATGGGCGCCCTGGGGCGGGTGTATGGCAACGGCGACCTCGACCTGGCGCTGACGATCCGCACCTTTGCCATCGCCGAGGGCCGCATTCACCTCTGGGTCGGTGGTGGCGTGGTCTGGGACTCGGATCCCCAGGCCGAGATCGCCGAGTCCTGGGTCAAGGCCGATCCGCTCCTGCGAGCAATCGGCGCGCCGAGAGCGGGAGTCGGCGGTGGACGCTCGAGTCGGGGGGCGACGTCCGCCCTGGGGGCGCGATGAGCTGCGCTCACCCTCTCTCGTACGCTCGACTGGGACTCGCCGACCGGGATCTCGAGCTTCGCTGCTGCAGCGCGGGCCGAAAACCGTCGGCTCGTGCGCCGGTCGCGGACCGAGGGCCGGCGGCGTGAGCGCCGACGGTCTTCTCGCCGTCGCCGTCTCGGGTCGGGGGCTCGTGGCTCCGGGAGAGCCCGTCCTGGCCGCGAACGACGAGGGCTTCACACGTGGGCGCGCCGCTTTCGAGACGATGCGGGTGTACGGCGGCCGCCCGTTCCGCTTCGAGCCGCACGTCGTGCGGCTGATCGGCTCAGCCGAGCGGATCGGCCTCGAGCGGCCCGACGCCGCCGAGCTCGAGCGACTGGCGGCGCTCGCACTCGAGGAGGCGGGCGCTCTCGACGCCGTCTTGCGCCTCTACTGGACGCCCGGGCCACCGGGCGGCGCGCACTGCGCCATTGTCCTCGTCAGCGAGATCCCGGCCTGGATCGAGCCTGCCCGGGCGCGCGGACAGCGGCTCGTCTCGCTGCTGCAGCAGCGCCGCTCGCTGCCATGGCTCCTGCCGGCGACGAAGTCGACGAGCTACGCAGTCAGCATCGCGGCCGAGGCGGAGGCGAAGGCGCGCGGGGGGGACGACGCCGTCTTCGTCGACGCCGACGGGATCGTGCTCGAGGGCCCGGTCACGAATATCTGGTGGCGCGAGGGCGACGTGCTGGTGACGCCGTCGCTCGAGGTGGGCATCCTCGCCGGCGAGACACGCGCCGCGTTGCTCGAGCTCGCCGACGCGAGCGGCCAGGTCGTCGAGGAGGGCGTGTACCCGCTCGAGCGGCTGCTCGCCGCGGACGAGGTGTTCACGTCGTCCTCGATCCGCGAAATCATGCCCGTGATCGACGTCGACGGGCACTCGTTCCCGCTCGGCGCAACCGCGATGGCGCTGCAGGAGGCCCTCCGCGCCGCCGCCGGAGGCTGATCAGGCCCGTCCGACCGCCGACGATCCCGTGCGAGCGGCGTCGTGCGCCTCGGCCTCGTCGTTCTCGAGCACGAGGTGGGCGCAACCGATCGGATCGTCACGAGCGATATAGCGTTCCTCCGACGGGATCCAGCGGTCGACCCACATCCTTCGGGAGCCATTTCCGTCGCGAGCGAGCGCGCGGGCGAGCCGCACCTCCCGCGAAGCCTCGACCCAGACGCGAACTGCATAGGCGTCGCGCAGCACGCGGTGGAGTGCGCAGACACCCTCGACGACGATCACGCCCACGGGCTCGATCTCCCGCGGCCCGCGTGGCTGTCGCGCCGTCCAGTCGTACGAGTCGAAGCGGGCGGCCCGCCCTCCCGCGAGCGGCTCGACGACCTCGCCTCCGACGCGAGCGATGTCGAACCCCTCGCCGTCCCAGAACTCGTCGGTGCAGACGACCTGCGCGCCCCCGATCATGCCCGCGAGCCGGGACTTCCCCGCCGCGCCGCGCCCGCCGATCCCCACGAGGACGCAGGGGCTCTCCCGGAGGGCGGCGTCGATCAAGTCGAGCACGGGTCTCGCGTCCATGCGGGCACGGTACCCTCACGGCATGGAGAAGCTCCGGCTCGGCGGCATGGCTCTCTCGAACGGTGTGCTCGTCCACGGTCCGACGTCCTGGGGAGCCGCGGTGCGCGCCTCCGACGGCTCGATTCGTTCGGCCGCAGGCCGGAAACGCCGCTTCGCGGAGAACGTGACGACCCCGTTCGTGCGCGGTCCGCTGCGACTCGCCGAGGCGTTCGCCGTCCTACCGGACCTGAGGCGGGCGCTCCCCGAGGCGCGGTTCCCGTTCGAGCGACCCCGGGTCGCCGTCACGGTGATGGCGAGCGCAGCAATCGCAGGGATCGCAAGGCGATCGAGTCTGGGGCTCGTCGCCCGGGAGGCCGTCGTCGCCTTCGCCTCCCTGGCTCCTACGACGATCGCGCTGAGAGGTGGCGAGCTCGCGTCCTACCACGGTGCCGAGCACGTCTCGATCGGCACCTACGAGACCGGGGAGCCGGCGGGAAAGGAGCACGATCGCTGTGGCGGGCACCTCGTCGGGCCTCTCCTGTTGACCAGCGCCGCGGCCAGTGCCCTCGCCGCTCGCACTCCGGCGAGCGCCCGTCCGGCGGCTCGGCTCGTCGGCGCAGTGGGCGCGGTCGGGGCTGCCGTCGAGATCTTCGCCTGGATGGGCCGTCATCCGGGCCATCGGCTCTCTCGCCTGCTCGCCCGCCCCGGGCATGAGCTGCAGACGCGCGTCTCGACCGCGGAGCCGTCGGCTGCGCAGCTCGAGGTGGCAGAGGCGGCGCTCGCCGCCTGCCTGACCGCCGAAGAGTCCGCGTGAAGCAGGCGACCCGGGTCGGCGAGAGGCTCGACCCGGCGGTGTTCGACCTCCCGGTCGAGAAGATGCGGGAGGGGTACTACACCGACGCGTACTTCAACCACACGCGGGCGACGCTGCTCGCCGACAACCGCCATCCCAACGTCGTGATGCAGGTCTTCCAGCGGCACACGGCGATGCTCGGCGGCATGGACGAGGCGATCGCGATCCTGAAGCTCTGCTCGCACGACTGGGAGTCGCTCGATGTCTACGCTCTTCGCGACGGCGACACGATCGAGCCGTGGGAGACGGTGATGACGATCGAGGGCGACTACACGCTCTTCGCGCATCTCGAGACCGTCTATCTCGGCGTGCTCGCGCGCCGCACGCTGATCTCGACCAACACCGAGCGCGTGCTCCGCGCCGCCAACGGCAAGCCGATCATCTTCATGCCGGCCCGCCACGATCACCACCGCGTGCAGACCGGCGACGGCTACGCCGCTTACGTCGCCGGGGCGCTGTCCGGCACCGAGATCGGCGTCACGTCCGATGCGCAGGCGTCGTGGTGGGGCGGACGCGGGGTCGGTACCGTGCCGCACTCGCTCGTCGCGGCCTACGGCGGCGACACCGTCCTCGCCGCGACCAAGTTCGCGGAATGGGCCGATCCCGATCTACGAATCACCGTCCTCGTCGACTTCGAGAACGATTCCGTCACCACGGCGCTCGCCGTCGCGGACGCCCTCGGCCCGAAGCTCTGGGGAGTGCGCCTCGATACCTCGGGCCAGCTCGTCGACCGCTCGCTCTGGGACGAGATGGGAGACTTCGATCCCCGCGGCGTCAACGAGCGGCTCGTGCGCAAGGTGCGGGCGGCGCTCGACGCAGCCGGGCACCAGGGCGTGCGGATCGTCGTCTCGGGCGGATTCTCGGTCGCGAAGATCGAGGAGTTCGAGCGCAAGAGCGTTCCCGTCGACGCCTATGGCATCGGCTCGTCGTTGATTCGCGGCGAGAACGACTTCACCGCCGACATCGTGCTCGCGGACGGCAAGCCGAGCTCAAAGGTCGGGCGGCGAGTCCGGCCCAATCCGCGGCTCGAGCATGTCTCGTAGCGGCCAGAACACGGTCCTCTGGGACGTCGATACGCAGGTCGACTTCGTCGTGCCAGCCGGCAAGCTCGCAGTCCCCGACGCGAGCGAGGTCGTTCCCGCGATGGCCCGACTCGTCGCCTGGGCGCGAGCGGCAGGGGTCGTCCATGTCGCCTCGGCCGACGATCACGAGCTCACCGACCCCGAGATCTCTGCGACCCCCGACTTCGTGAGCACCTACCCGCCGCATTGCCTCCGCGGCACCCGCGGCGCCCAGCGGATCCCGGAGACCGAGCAGTCGGATCCGATCCCCTTTGCCCACATCGCCTACCCGCCGGGCCTCGTTCGGGAGCTCGTTGCCGGACAGCGGGAGATCCTGCTGCTGAAGAAGAGCTTCGACGTCTTCACCAACCCGAATGCCGACGCCGTGCTCGAGGCGCTCGATCCGGCCGAGGTCATCGTCTTCGGCGTCGCCACCGATGTCTGCGACCACGCCGCCATCGTCGGCCTGTTGCGCCGCGGGCGGCGGGTCGCGTTCGTCGAGGATGCCGCCCGCGGGCTGGACGAGGCCCGGACCAGGACCTGCCTGGCCCAGTGGCGCGAGGCCGGCGTCCGGTTTACGACGAGCGAGAGCGTCGCGGCGGCGGCTCCCTGACGGCAGTCTGATGGAGACACCGCCTCTCGTGGAGCGGGCGCTCTCGTCCGCCGCCGCTCGCGGCCTCGAGGCCTTGTGCCGGCCGGAAGAGGGAGCGCTTCTGCACGTGCTCGCTGCCCGGCGCGGCACGAGCAGGGCAGCAGAGATCGGGACCGGGCCTGGCGTCCGAGCGGCCTGGATCGTGGCAGCGTTGTCACCAGGGACGCCGTTCTTCACGGTCGAGCTCGATCCGGCATTGGCGGAGCACGCCGCCGGTCTCTTCCACCGCGACCCCGACGTCACCGTCCTCTGCGGAAGCTGGCGGGAGGCGCTTTTGCCCGAGGCGCCGTTCGACTTCCTGTCCGTCGGCGCGGACGACGCCAAAGACGATGTCGACGCCGTCGTCAGCCTCCTGGCACCCGGCGGGACAGCCGTCCTCGCCGACGTGGAGCGGGATCCCGCCGAGCCTGACGCCCGCCGCGATTCGTGGCTCGGTCACGCCCTCCTGACCGTGGCCGAGATATGGCCGACACAGGCGTGCCGGGCGCTCGTCGCGGTTCGTCGCTAGCGATTCAGGTTCCCTTGGGTCGTGCCGATAGAAGCAAGGTGGTTACCTGGCCCCACTCCGTCGACGATATCGGCGGCTTTCTGATCACGTGGCTGCCGATCATCTTCTTCGCGATCATCATCTGGCTGCTGCTGCGGACGATGTCGCTCGTGCCGAAGGTCAAGCCGGCGATGGTCGACCGGGACACGACGGACCCCGTGGGCTGGGACGACGTGGCTGGAGCCGACGAGGCCAAAGAGGAGCTCAAGGAGGTCGTCGAGTTCCTGCGTGATCGCAAGAAGTTCGAACGGCTCGGCGCCCGTGTGCCGAAGGGCATTCTCCTCTACGGGCCCCCGGGCACCGGCAAGACGCTGCTCGCGAAGGCGGCGGCGAACGAGTCGGGAGCCAACTTCTACTCGTCCAGCGCCTCCGCGTTCGTCGAGATGTTCGCCGGCCTCGGTGCGGCCCGGATCCGGAAGCTGTTCGCCGAGGCGCGCAAGAACTCGCCTGCGATCATCTTCATCGACGAGCTCGACGCGGTCGGCAGCGCCCGCTCGGGCGGCGCCCACAATCGTGAGCACGACCAGACGCTGAACCAGCTGCTCGTCGAGCTCGATGGATTCGGGGGGGCCGATGACGTCGTGATCATGGGCGCCTCCAACCGCTTGCAGGACCTCGATCCGGCGCTCCTCCGTCCGGGCCGCTTCGACCGCCAGGTCAACGTCGCCCCACCGGATCTGCACGGGCGAGAGGAGATCATGCTCGTGCATACGCGCTCGAAGCCGCTGGCTGCCGACGTGGACATCACGGCCCTCGCCCGGCGCACCGCCGGACTGACAGGCGCCGACCTGGCCAACATCGCGAACGAGGCAGCAATCTTCGCCGCCCGCCACGACCAGCGCTACATCCGCCAACAGGACTTCGAAGGTGCGATGGAGCGGGTCCTGACAGGCCTCCAGAAGCGCCGCGTCGTGACCGAGAAGGAGAAGCGCATCCTGGCCTACCACGAGAGCGGCCACGCACTCGTTGCCTACCTGATGGGCGACGTGATGCCGGTGCAGAAGGTGACCATCGTCGGCCGGGGCGACGCGCTCGGGCTCGCGTACTACCTCCCGGTCGAAGATCGCTACCTCCACACCAAGGAGGAGCTGATCGACGTGATGAAGGTCGCGCTCGCCGGGCGCGCCGCCGAGGAGATCGTCTTCGGGCGGGTCACGAACGGCGCCGCCAGTGATCTCGAGAAGGTGACACAGATCGCCCGCTCGATGGTGTTCGAGTTCGGCATGTCCGACGTGGCGCCGTCCCGGACGATGCGGGCCGACAACTACGCCCTGTCGGAGGAGACGAAGCGGATGCGCGACAGCGAGCAAGCTCGCCTCACCGACCACGCCTACGAGGAGGCGCTGCGGCTCCTCGGCAAGCATCGCGTCTCGCTCGACCGTCTGGCGGGAGCGCTGCTCGAGAAGGAGACGATCGACCGCGAGGAGTTCCTCGCGATGATGGGCGATCTCCCGCGCGAGTCCCGCTCGGCCGAGACGGTCGGCACGGTCCGCTCGCTCGACCTCGAAGCGCTGTAGGTCGCGCCGGAGACCCCTCGGCGTTCGACTTCGCGGCCCGCGAAGTAGCATCGGAGCGTGCAGGCACGAGCGCTCCACCATCTCGGCATCGCCGTTCTCGACCTCGACGAGGCGGTCCGCACCTACACGCGGCTCTTCGGGGCCACACTGGAGCATCGTCAGCTCATGCCCGATCAGGGTGTCGAGGCCGCCTCGGTGCTCGTGGGAGGGAGCCGGCTCGAGCTCCTCGAGGCGACCGGCGAGGACACGACCGTCGGGCGCTTCGTCGCCAGGCGCGGTCCTGGCCTCCACCACGTCGCGTACGAGGTCGACGACGTCGAGGCGGCGCTCGCCGAACTGGCCGCGTCCGGAGCGGAGCTGATCGACGCCGCTCCACGTCCCGGCCTCTTCGGTCTGCAAGTTGCCTTTGTCCATCCCGACGCCGTCCACGGCGTCCTCACGGAGGTCGTATCCCTTGCCTGACTCACCTGATTCCGTTCGGATCGAGGTCGCCTTTGCCGGCGGTCCGACGATCGCCGCGAATGTCTCCCCGGCCAGCGCCGACGCGCTCGAGCACGCTCTCGCCGCAGGATCGCAAGGGACGCATCAACTCGACACGGACGACGGCCGCACAGCGCTCGTCCTCGATCGGGTCGCCTACGTGAAGCGGTTCGCTCGCGACTCCCGGGTCGGGTTCGGCCTCTGAGCCAGGAATGAGAGGGCTCGCAGGCCGTCCGCAGGTCGACGCGAGCGGGCCCTGAGCTCCGGGGGGATGCTCGCCCTCGGCCACCCGGATCGCTCCGAGGGCCGGACGCCGGGCTCGCTCGCGCACGGCGCCGGCCACGGAGGCGGTCGGCAGGGCAGTCCCGAGCGGCCCCGGCGCGGCTAGGCTTCGCGGCCGTGGCGCTCGAGGTCGGCATCGTGGGACTCCCCAACGCGGGCAAGACGACGCTCTTCAACGCGCTCACGCAGGCGGGCGCCGAGATCACCGCCTACGCGTCCCAGACCGACAAGTCGAACGTCGGCATGGCCACGATCGCGGACGATCGCCTCGAGCGCCTGGCGCAGCTCGTCGGCGCCAAGAAGCTGACGCCGGCGGCGGTGCGCGTGCAGGATGTCCCGGGCACCGGGCCCGCGCTGCTCGGCGGCCTCCGGCAGGTCGATGCGCTGCTCGCCGTCGCAGACGGCTTCTCGCCCGGTGCGGATCCGGAGCGTGATCTGGAACAGCTCCGGCTCGAGCTTCTCGTCGCCGACACCGATCACGTCGCGAAGCGACTCGAGCGCGTCGAGAAGCTGGCGAAATCGGGCGACGCCATCGTGCGGAAGGAGGCCGAGGCGCTGCGTGAGGTCCTCGCGCACCTCGAGGCAGGCAAGCCGCTGACCGAGTGGGCCGGCGAGCTCCCCGCGGAGCTCGATCCACTGACGACGAAGGCGATGATCGCGATCGTGAACGGCCCCGACGGCATCGACTGCAAGCTCGAAGCCGAGCTCGTGGAGCTGTCCGAGGAGGAGGCGGCCGCGTTCCGCGAAGGATCCTCGGCGCTCGACGAGGTGGTGGGCCGGCTCAAGGACGCACTCGGCCTGATCACCTTCTTCACTGCTGGTGAGAAGGAGACCCGGGCCTGGACGCTGCGCGACGGCCAGACGGCGATCGAAGCGGGCGGCACGATCCACTCCGACATCGCTCGCGGCTTCATCCGTTGCGAGGTCATCCGCTGGAACGACCTGCTCGACGCCGGCTCGCACGCCGAGGCCTCCAAACGGGGCACGCAGCGGCTCGAGGGCAAGACGTACGTCGTTCAGGACGGGGACGTCCTGAACATCCGCTTCAACGTCTGACGACGAACCTCGCTAACGCCTGCGCGGCGGTCAGTCGTCGCCGACGGGCCGGGTGGCGGCCTGCGCGTCGAGCTGGTTCGCGTGGAACAGCACCGACGCCTCCGCCGTGCGGGCCGCCTGCCGGTCGTGATGGACGGCAACGGCATGGAGGAGCTCTGCCCGGACGGCGGCGTCGAGGTTCACCGATCGCTCCTCGATCAAGCGCAGGCCGAGGTGGACATGGCCGAGCAGGCGGCCCTCTTCCGTCTGCCTGAAGGCCGGCCCCCGACCGAGCTCGAGCGTGCGACCGACGTCGTGGAGCAGTGCCGCCGCGAGTAGGAGGTCACTGCGCAGGCGGGGATGCAGTTGCGCTGTCTCGCGACAGAGCGTCGCGACGCCCACCGTGTGCTCGAGCAGCCCGCCCGCGTACCCGTGGTGGCCATCGGCGCCGGCCGCGGGCAGCGCCCGGTATGCCGAGCGAACGGCCTCGTCGGTGAGGAGCCCGGAGACGACCGCGGCCAGACCGGCGTGCGTGACCTCTGCAGCGAGGAACTCGACGAAGCCGTCCAGCTCGTCCGGATCGCGCCGCATGGTCGGTGTCAGCTCACCGGGGTCGGCATCCGGTGCCGCCTCGACCGTGCGCACCTGCACCTGGAGCCGCCCGCCGAAGCGCTCGACACGACCGAGGACGCGCACGGCGTCGCCTTCCGCGAACCGCCCGTCGAGCAGCTCGACATCGTCCCAGATGCGGGCCTCGATCCGCCCGCTCGCGTCGACGAGCTCGAGCGCGAGATAGGGAGCGCCGTTCTTCGTCCGCCGGCGCTCCTTGCGCCCGACGGCGTACGTCCCCTCGACCGTGCGATCCTCGGCGAGCTCGGCGATGGTGGTCACGGGGGCAGTCTAGGCCCGCGCGGAGGTAGGCTCGGCGGGTGGCCGACGTGGCTCCCTTTCGTGCGGTTCGCTATGCGAATCCAACCGCAGAGCTGACGGCGCCGCCGTACGACGTGCTGACCCCTGAGCAGCGCGACGTGTTCCGCGCGCGCGATCCCCACAACGTCGTCCACCTGACCCTGAACCACTCGGAGGACGAGGCGGGCGACCTGTTCAGGGCCTGGCTCGCGAAGGGAGTGCTCGTGCAGGACGACGAGCCGTCCGCATGGGTGGTCGCCCAGGACTACGTCGGCCCCGACGGGATCGCGCGGCGGCGCGAGGGCCTCGTCGCCTCGCTGGCGGTCGAGCCGTACGACGCACGCACCGTTCTCCCCCACGAGCGCACGCACGCGGGCCCGAGAGCGAGCCGCCTCCGGCTCCTGCGGGCCGCGAGGGCCCAGCTCGAGCCGATCTTCCTCCTCTACGACGGCGAGCCGCCGGCACCCGTTCCCGACCGCGAGCCGGATCTGGTCGCGGCCGACACGAAGCTCTGGCGGATCGCGGGCGAGGGGCTTCCGGCTGCTTTCGCCGAGAAGCAGCTCCTGATCGCCGACGGCCATCATCGGTACGAGACGGCACTGGCCTACGCCGACGAGGAGGGAACGCCGGAGTCCGCGCGGATGATGGTCGTTCTCGTCTCGACCTCCGACCCCGGTCTCGAGATCTTCCCGACGCACCGGCTGTTTCGCGGCCACGACGAGGCGCTGCCGCCGATCACGAGTGGCGACTCGACCCCCCCGGCCGCCGCGGTGGCCCGACTCGCGGGGCAGCCGTTCGATCGCGCGCATGCGGTCGGGTACCGACCCGGCGCGACGTTCCCCGTCGTCGGCGAAGCCGGTGAGCTCGACGTGGAACTCGTCGACCGGCTCGTCGGTCACGAGGGGCTCGGCTACTCGGCAGACCTCGACGAGGCCGTCGCTCGAGTCGACAGCGGCGAGTTCGACGGCGCCTTCCTGCTGCGGGCAACGCGGATCGAGGACGTCTTCGAGCGCGCCCGCCGCGGCGAGGTGATGCCCCAGAAGACAACGTACTTCTTCCCGAAGCTGACGAGCGGGCTTGCTCTTCCACCCGGTATGACCGTGGACTGGCTTTCGGTGTGCCGCGACTGCGTGGCGGACATCGACCGTGTGCTCGCGGAGTTGCCGACCCGGTCCGAGCGCGAGCCCGTGCTGCGCGCCGGCGAGGGCGGAGACGACACGACCGCGGTCGACGGAGCGGCGGAGGACGCGGTCGTGGCGCGACTCGAAGCGCTCGAATCGGATTTCGTGCTCGTCTCGGAGGAGCTCGGCGAGCGAGTCTTCGGTGCGGGCGGCCCGATCCGGGTGATCCTCGACCCGATCGACGGGTCGGTCAACGCGAAGCGGGGCATCCCCTTCTTCTCGCTCTCGTTCGCGGTCGCAGACGGCCCGACGATGGCCGACGTCCTGTTCGGCTACGTCTACGACTTCGGGGCCCGAGAGGAGTGGGTGGCCGAACGCGGTGGTGGCGCTCGGCTCGACGGGAAGCCTCTCGTCGCTCCGCCGCCCAAGAGCCCGATCGAGATCCTCTCGTTCGAGGCGACGACGACCGCGTACATCGCCGAGCGGGCCCCCGCCTTGCTCGGGATCGCGGAGCGCCTGCGGGTGATGGGGTCCCTGGCGCTGTCGCTCTGCCACCTGGCCGCCGGGCGCGTCGACGCCGTCTGCTCGCTCAAGGCGGCGCGGTCGATCGACATCGCCGCCGCGCAGCTGCTCGTACGCGAGCGTGGCTATGCGATCGAGCTGTTCGAGGATCCTCCGTTCGCCTCCGCGCCCCTCGACCTCGTGGGGCGCTCGCGTCTCGTCGCGGCCGCGGACGACGACGTTTGCCGAACCCTGGCGAGGGCGCTAGGCGGCGGCTGAGCCTGCGAGAGCGCCGCTAGCGCCGGAGGGCCGGCCGACGCGGTACGGAAGGGATCCTCGCGGTGGAGCCCGCCGGGCATTCAGGCCGCCCGCGGTCCGGGCGGTCTCGCGTGGGCGGGGAGATCCCGCTCCGGTCGGAGGCTCGACCCCTTGCTAGGCTCAACGAGCGATGATTCCCGACCGCGACGCGATCCTGAGAGCGCTCGAGTCGGTCATCGACCCCGAGCTCCACAAGCCCGTCACCGAGCTCGACATGGTGCGCGACGTCGTCGTGCACGACGACGGCCGGGTCGACGTGACGATCGCGCTCACGGTTGCCGGGTGTCCGATGCGCTCATCCTTCCAGGACCAGGTGCAGCGGTTCGTCGGGGGCGTGCAGGGTGTCTCGTCCGTGAGCCTCGAGTTCGACGTCATGAGCGCCGACGAGAAGGCCGCGCTCTCGACGCGGCTGCGCGGCGGCCGTCCCGAGAAGACCATCTCGCTCGAGCCGACCACGCGTGTCCTCGCGATCGCCTCCGGCAAGGGCGGCGTCGGCAAGTCGACGCTGACCGCGAACCTCGCAGCCGCCTTCGCCGCGCGCGGCGAGAAGGTCGGGGTGCTCGACGCCGACGTCTACGGCCATTCGATCCCCCATATGCTCGGCGTCCAGCAGCGACCGGTGGTCGTCGACACGATGATCGTGCCGCCCGTCCGCGGCGACCTGAAGCTGATGTCCATCGGCTTCTTCCTCGACGAGAACGCGCCCGTGATGTGGCGCGGGCCGATGCTCCACCGCGCCCTCGAGCAGTTTCTCTCGGACGTCTACTGGGGTGAGCTGGACACGCTCGTCGTCGACATGCCGCCCGGAACCGGCGACGTCGCGATCTCGCTCGCCCAACTGCTGCCGCGCGCCGAGGTGATGATCGTGACCACCCCCCAGCCGGCGGCCCAGCAGGTCGCCGTGCGGGCAGCCGCTATGGCGGAGAAGGTGGGCATGCGGATCGTGGGTGTGGCCGAGAACATGTCGTACCTCGTCGGCACGCGGCAGGAGATCTTCGGCTCGGGTGGCGGCCAGAGGCTCGCCGACGAGATCGGCGTCCCGTTGCTCGGCAGCATCCCGCTCGACCCCGCCCTGCGCGAGGCCGCCGACGCAGGCACGCCGATCCTCGAGGCGGCCCCCGATGCCGAGGCGACGCGCGCGATCGGCGCGCTCGCCGAGCGACTGCAGAAGAGCCGGCCCGGCACGATCCGCAAGGCGCTGACGCTGCTTTCCTGAGCCCGGGAACGACGAAGGGCGCCGGAGCGCCCTTCGTCCCATTCGTGATCGTGGCCGGACTCAGCGGGCCTTCTTCAGCTCCCGCAGCTTCCAGGTGCTGCCGTCCAGCTCGCACCGCATCAGTACCTTCGTCTCCACCGCGAACCCGCTCGTCGAGGGGGAGGTGTCGTCGCGGACGCAGGTGGCAGTCGCCGGGCCCCGAGCCGCGACCGTGATCGAGCTGCCGACGTTCCCGTCACCGACCGCGGTCACCTTGCCGGCGACGCGAACGAGCCTGGAACGCTTCTGCTTGTCGCTCTTGTCCTCGTCCTTCGACTCGCCCTCGCGCTTCTGCTTGTCGTCGCTCTTTGCGGCGTCGTCACGCTTCGGGTGCTTGCAGATCGGCCCGGCCAGGACGGCGAGAACCGCGCCCGAACTGCCGACGCCGATCCTTCCGTCGCTGAAGCCCGTGGCCGGCGCGAACGTGGCGCTCAGGTTGCCGAGCACACGGGCCCGGTGGCCGCGGGAGGTCGCTGTGAGGAAGCCGACCAGCTGGTTGCCCTTGAGGGTGCCGGTGAACTTGCCCACGAGTCGGGTGTCGTCGTCCTTGACGCGGAACGAGCCATGGACGTAGCCGAGCCCGTCGGTGGTGCTGTAGACCGTGCGCGCCTTGATCGTCAGCGGCCCGTCGAGCTCGGTGCCCGGGATGGCGAAGTCTGCTGTGCCGGTGTAGCGGCCATGGGTGAGCGTGAAGGCCTTGCTGTCGCGACCGGTGCACGACCGCGACTTGACGTCGTCGGTCTGGCTTGCCGCGAACGTGGCCGTTGTCTCACTGACGCCGGAGGCCGTGTAGACGGCGGCCACTGCGACCGATGCGGTTACCGCGGCGACGGCACCGATCGCGAGTATGAGTTTGATGCGCATGTGAGGGTTCCCTCCTGAGGAATGGCTTTCGCGCCAGAGTGTGCCCGCTGTCTGTAAGCGAGGGGGTGCGCGAAGGTAAACGCTGCGTAAAACGGCTCCGGCAGTAGGGTTCCGGGAGATGACCTCCCAAGAGGCGCGCGCACGGCTCCGGGCTCTCGGCCTCACGGAAGATGCCGTCGAAGTCCTGTTCTCCCACTTCGACGACGCCGAGCGGCGCGGCAAGCTCGGCCACGGCTATTCCCGGATCGACTGGCTCGAGACGCAGGCGTTCGATCTCGAGGCACGGCCCGTGCGAGGGCCTGTCAGGGACGGGATCGCACGCTGGGACGGCAACGGAGCGCTCGGCTACCTCACGCTCGCCGCGGTCTGCGATGACGTGATCGGCGAGCGCTTCGGCGGGGCCCGGTTGATCGTCGCGGAGCGCTGCTTCCCGACGGGGGCGCTCGGCTACTGGGCTCGCCGTCTCGCCGCAGCCGGGTACGTCGCGCTCGTCGCCGCGACCTCTCCCCGCCGGCTGCCGCCACCCGCCGGTGGGGAGCCGCTGACGGGAACGAACCCCCTCGCAATCGCGATTCCCGCCGGCGAGGGAGAGCCCATCGTGGCGGACGTCTCGATGGGCGCCGTCACGTACGGGGATGTCCTCGCCGGGCACGCCCGCGCGGAGGAGCTCGTCCCGTTCGGCGGTGAGCTGGCGCACAAGGCTTTCGCGCTCGCGGTCGGGCTCGAGCTGTTCGTCTCGGCACTCGCCGGCGACGAGCACGCCGCCGTCGTGCTCGTGGCAACGCCCGACCACGACCCAGTGCCAGGCTTTCGCCGGCTCGCGGGCGGCGTGCGCCTCCCCGGCGACGCCTGAGTGGCCGCGGTTCGCTTCAGCCGGGGCCGGCCGGGAAGCCGGCCTCCTGGCGGATCGCGTCGAGGTCGGCATCCTCCTGCGCGAGTACCCCGAAGCTCGGTTCGAGCTCGATCGAACGGGCGAGATGGTCGAGCGACGCCTCGAGCCGGCCTGCACGGCTCTCGGCGCAAGCGAGGTTGTACAGCACGTTCGCGTTGAGTGGGTCCCCGTCGAGCTGCACCAGCAGGACCTCGATCGCGCGGCCCCACTCGCCCGTCGTCCAGAAGCGAAGCGCCTCGGCCGAGCGCTCCCACGGTGAGACCGTGAACGCCGCGCCGGGCCGCCCCCCGATCACGAGGATCTCGGTGTCGGCCTCCTCCGCGACAGCGCTCCGTCGCGTCCGCGGGTCCTTGACGTAGACGAGCGAGCCCGTCTCTGCCTCCACCGGGCTGCCGTCGAGCGTGAAGGTCGCCCGCCCGGAGAGAACGAGGTAGAGCTCCTCGTGGCCACCGGCCCCGGCGCCGATCTCGTCGTGCTCGCCGATCACCGTCTGACCGGCCTCCGTGGCGCGCCAGGCGTTGATCCCGAACGACTCGATCCCGAGCATCGTCCGGATCATGTGCCAGCGGGGCCGGCCTTCGTCTGCGTAGCCGTCGACCTCGTCGAGTCGCAGCACCCGGTAGCTCTCGCTCATCCGGCAGCTCGCAGTGCTTCCAGCACGACCGGATCGATCTCGTCGCGGCCGTCGACGCGCTCCTCCAGGTTCTCGACGCCGGCCCAGTCCTCCAGAGAGGCGTGCCCCAGGGCGGCGAGTCGCTCGTCGAGCTCCCGGCGCAGAGCGCCGTCCACGGGAATCCACTCGGCCCGAGGTGTCTTCCCGAACAGGGCGTGATGCATCCGGAAGAGGCGCCGGAGCTCCTCGACGGGGGTTGGATGGTCGTCGATGCGAAGGTCGACCTGGGTGTCCGAGAGGCCTGCGTACCCGCCGTCGCGCTCCACGACGAGGAGTGCGGCCGATTGCTGGCCCCTCCGGTCGCCGCCCGCAGCCTGGGCCGCCGCGAGACACTCGATCAGGCGCTCGGCCAGCGGCAGCCCCTCCGATCCGAGAAACGACGTGACGAGCGCGTCGACGGTCTCTGCCGAGACGAGGATGTTGCCCTGGGCGGCATAGCCGTGACCCGCCTGCCCTCCTGCCCAGGCGTGGCAGTCCGCGCCGGTGTACGTGGCGCCGCGGCCGGCCGCGTCGACGATCCCGAGCTGCCGCTGGGCGCGGTCGTCGTCGGCGGCGACGAGGTGCTCGACCACCTCGGCCGCCGAGAGGCCCTCGCGCAGCAGGTCGAGCCCGTCCGGCCCGTAGCGGGGGTTCGCATACGCCTGGGTTGCGATCGCACCGACATGCGGCGCTGCCCACGGGACGACCGAGCCGACGGCGAGGAATTTCGACTGGGTGGCGACGCCCCACTGCCCCGCGTCGAGGTCGCACGCGCAGATCGAGTACGTCGCGACGAGGGGCGAGCTACCCATAGGTGAGATCCGCGAGGTCGATCGCGAGCAGGGCTTCGTCGGCGACGAGCACGCAGGAGACCTCGGGGCGCGCGAGTGCAGCGGTGATCTGCTCGACCGTGCCTGCGTGGATCACGACGGGCGTGCCGTCTGCATGGGCGGCGCGGAGCGCGTCCAGATCGGCGACACCGTCGAGCTCGACCGCTCCCGTCAGGTCGATCGTGCCCGCGAGCGCGAGCTCCGGCACCTTGCGGCCGGTGCTCCCGAACCAGCGCTCGCGCGTGGTCACAGGGAGACGGTCTCCCCCGGGGCCGGCGCAACGAGCTCGATGCCCGCCGGCAGGAGCTTGCGAAGAGCATCCGGCGTACCGGTCAGGAGCGGGAACGTGCCGTAGTGGCAGGGGACGACGCGCGGCGCGCCGACCAACTCGGCCGCGACCGCCGCCTCGCGCGGCCCCATCGTGAAGTGGTCGCCGATCGGCAGCACGGCCACGGCCGGGGCGTAGATCCGCCGGATCAGCGCCATGTCGCCGAAGACATTCGTGTCGCCCGCGAAGTACAGCGTCGGCTCCCCGGGGATCTCGACCACGAGGCCGCACGACTCACCCGTGTACGCGCCGCCCGACGACGACGAGTGGTTGGCGTGGGTCAGCGTCACCCGGGCCCCGAGCAGGTCGACGCCACCTCCCTTGTTGATCGCGTGCGACATCTCGGCGCCGATCTCCGCAGCCAGCAGCCGACGCAACTCCACCTGGGCGATCACCGGGCAGGCGAAGGACCGTGCGAGCGCAGCGGCATCGCCGACGTGGTCTTCGTGCCCATGGGTGAGCAGGATCGCATCGACGCGCTCGGGCTCCAGCTCGGAGGCGGGGCAGGACGGGTTGCCGGTCAGGAACGGATCGACGTAGACCCGGCTCCCGGAAGGCGTGTCGAAGCGGAACGCAGCGTGTCCGAGCCAGGTGAGGTCGAGCATCGATCTCAGAGTAAACCACCGCCCTGGCCCGACCGGGGAGGGCCCGGGTCTCGGGACCGAGCAGCCGCCGATCGATGCAGCGGTGGCGCAGTGCGGTCGCCGGCAGCGAGCGACGCGCTGACCTTAGAAGGGCAGCGAGGCCGCGGCCTTGCCGGCCAGGTCGATCAGGGGCTCGACGACGAAGAACGAGCCCACGGTGACGGCAACCGCTGCGCCGATCGCGACCTCGAGCGCGCGGTCCCGCGGCGGCGAGCCACCCGCAACGACCAGGTCGGCCCGGGCGGAGCTGGGTCGCATGTACAGCGACCGGACGACGGCGAGGTAGTAGTAGACGCTGACGGCTGTCGCGACGACGCCGATCACGACCAGCCACCACCACCCGGCAGCGTAGGCGCCGCTGAAGACGTAGAACTTGCCGATCATGCCTCCCGTGAACGGGAAGCCGGCGAAGCCGAGCATGAACACCCAGAGCGCAACGCCGTGGAACGGCCGCTCCCAGCCCCAACCCTCGAGCGTCGTCAGCGTCACCTCGCGGCCGAGCTCCCGTTCGCGCGCCGTGACGACGGCGAAGGCGCCGAGCGACGCTGCCCCGTAGGGGACGAGGTAGTAGAGCAGGCCCTTGGCCCCCGAGCTCGTTGTTCGCGGCGACGCCGATCAGCATGAACCCCGCCTGCGAGACGGACGAGTAGGCGAGCAGGCGCTTGATGCTCTTCTGAGCGAGCGCCGCCAGGTTGCCGATCACGAGCGACGCCACGGCGACGACGGCGACCGCGATCGACCAGATCTCGGCCTGTTCCGGGAACGCCGTCACGAGCACGCGGAGGGTGACGACGAGCGCCACGGCCTTCGTCGCAGCGGACATGAACGCGGTCACCGGTGTCGGTGCACCCTCGTAGACGTCGGGCGTCCACATGTGGAACGGCGCCGCCGACGCCTTGAAGCCGAGACCGGCGATGATCATCGCCATCCCGGCCACGAACAACGGGTCGTCGGCCCCGATCGCGTCGCGGATCGCGTTGAAGCCGAGCTCGCCGGTGGCGCCGTAGGTGAGCGCGCAGCCGAAGAGCAGGATCGCGGAGCCGAAGCTGCCGACGATCAGGTACTTCAAGCCGGCTTCGAGCGACTGCTTCCGGTGGGTGTCGAGCGCCACGAGGATGTAGAGCGCGATCGAGAACCACTCGAGCCCGAGGAACAGCGTCATCAGGTTCCCGGCGGAGACGAAGAACACCATGCCGCCACCGGCGGCTGCGAGCAGCGCGTAGTACTCGCCGACGTGGTCGCGGCGCCGGTCGCCCCAGGCGATCAGCACCGCTGCGATGCCGAAGCCTGCGACCAGGATCTGCGTCAGGGCTGCAAGTCGGTCGCGGGTCATCGACTCCGCGATCAGGAGCTGCTGCTCCGGCGAGCGGTCGAAGACGACCGCGGCGAGGATGCCTGCGACGAGGAAGCCGCCGCCCGCGACCGCCGCGGAGAAGAGCCGCCGGACAGCGGTGGGAACGAGCACCGCACCGAGCAGGCAGACCGCCGCAGCGGCCAGGAGCGCCAGGGTCGGCGAGAGCGCGAGCCAGTCGACCTTCGGAGTTGCGATCGCGGCGAGGATCACGGCGCAGCCGCCGACGAAACCGGTGCCGAGTCGGGGAAGGAGTGCTCGCTGATCGAGGCGGGCCAGACCGACAGCGCCAGCAGGATCGCGACAAGGGGCACGACGAGCGTGAGCTCCACGAAGCGCAGGTCGAGCGACTCCTCGCGCACGGCCGGTCCGCGCTCGCGGTGGAGCACGGCCGAGATCAGCCGCAGCGTGTACATCGCGGCCAGCACGATCGCGACAGCGCCGACGGCCGCGTAGCCCCAGCCCAGCGGGAAGACGCCGGCGAGGATCGCGAACTCACCCACGAAGTTGGCCGAGCCGGGCACGGCGAGCGTGAGCATGCCGACCACCATCACCACCGTCGCAAGTGCCGGCCGGCCGCGCGCAAAGCCTCCGATCTCGGAGAACCGGTCGCTCCCCGTCCGGTGGATCACCATCGCGGCGAGAAGGAACATCGCCGCCGACACGAGCCCGTGGCTGACCGAGTGGAGCACGGCGCCCGTGACGCCGACCGTGTTGGCGGCAAAGATGCCGACCACGATCAGGCTCATCTGGGCCATCGAGGAGTACGCGATCACGCCGCGGATGTCGGGCTGACGGAAAGCGAGCAACGAGGCGTAGACGAGCCCTGCCGTGGCGAGCACGAGCACGACCGGCCGCCACCCTTCCAGCGGCTCGGGGAAGTGCCGCAGCACGATCCAGATCAGGCCGTAGACGGCGGCCTTGGAGACGACGCCCGAGAGCAGGGCGGCCACTTCGGGCGGCGCCTCCGTATAGGCGAGGCGCAGCCAGCCGTGGAAGGGTAGGAGCGGCGCCTTCACCGCGAAGGCGACGAGGAAGCCGAGGAAGACCCAGTCGTTGCCGCTCGTGCCCGAGTCGATCAGGCTGAAGGTGCCCTGTGAGAGCCCGAAGACGACGATCGAGGCCAGCATCAGGAGCGACCCCGCCATCGTGTAGATCACGAACGTGATCGTGGCGGCGACCCGGTTCGGCCCGCCCCAGACCCCCACCAGGACGTAGATCGGGATCAGCATCGCCTCGAAGAAGACGTAGAAGAGAAGCAGGTCCTGCGAGGCGAAGACGCCGACGACGGCTCCGACGAGGAAGAGCATCAGCCCGAAGTACGCGCGGGCGACGGTCGCGGCCGATCCAGGCGCCGAAGCCGATCGCGCACGCGCCGACGACGACGGTGAGCCCGGCGAGCCAGAGCGAGAAGCCGTAGAAGCCGACGTGGTAGCTGACGCCGAGGTCGCCGAACCAGGTGCGCTGCGCCGAATCCTGCACGACCGGGGAGCCGAAGTCGAAGCCGACGACGGTCACGACCCAGAGGACGACCTCGGCGAGCACCACCAGCACTGCCAGCGTGGCGGTCGCCTCCCGTGGCAATGGCGCCGCCCAGACGACGAGCGCGCCGAGGAGCGGCAGCGCGATCAGGAGCGTCGTCAACATCAGCGGACCGCCACGAAGACGACGACGAGGATCGCGACGGAGGCCGCGATCACGAGCGCGTACGAGCGAAGGAGGCCACTCTGCAGCCTCGCGGCCGCGCCGGCTGCGGAGCCGACACCGGTGCCGATCTCACCGAGCGACCCCTGGATCACCGGCTCCTCGACGGTCTCGCGCAGCCGGTTGGCGGCGACCTGGGCCGGGCGCGAGAAGAGGGCGTCGTAGAGCTCGTCGAAGTAGAACTTGTGCTCCAGGAGCGTGCGCAGGCCGCCGTCCGCAATCAGCTCGTACCCGGCCCGGAACGTGCGCCAGGCGAGCCAGATCCCGAAGCCACCGAGCGCGACGGCGAGCGCGCTCGTCACGTACTCCTGCCCCACGGTCGCATGCACGTGCGGCTCGGCGACCGCGTCGATCCAGGTCAGGAACGGCTCCCAGAGGCCGGGGATGACGATCAGGCCGCCGACGGCGGCGAGGACGGTCAGCACGCCGACGGGGAGGAGCATCGAAAGGGGCCCCTCGGCATGACCGTGGCTCTCAGGAGCATCGTGGCCGTGGCCGGCGGCGTGCTCGGCCACGAGCTCGGACTGCTCTCCGTGGAAGACCAGGAAGTAGAGCCTGAAGGTGTAGGCGCCGGTGAGCAACGCACCGACCAGGCCGAGAACGAAGAGGATGAAGCCGAGCGAGCCGCCCTCGGCGAGCGCCGACGCGATGATCCCGTCCTTCGACCAGAAGCCGGAGAGCACGGGAATGCCGGCGAGCGCGAGCGCGCCGACGAGGAACGCACCGTGCGTGAGCGGCATCGCCTTGCGCAGCCCACCCATCCGGCGGATGTCCTGCTCGCCCGCGAGGTGGTGGATGATCACACCCGCCGAGAGGAACAGCAGCGCCTTGAAGAAGGCGTGGGTCATGAGATGGAACATCGCGAAGCCGTAGGCGCCGAGTCCGGCCGCGAGGAACATGTAGCCGATCTGCGACATCGTCGAGTAGGCGATCACGCGCTTGATGTCCCACTGCACGAGCGCGATCACGCCGGCGACGATGATCGTCACGCCCCCGATCAGAGCCGACAGGTGCTGCACGTTGGGGGCGGCCTCGAAGACCACGTGGGTGCGCACGATCAGATAGACGCCGGCGGTGACCATCGTTGCCGCGTGGATCAGGGCGGAGACCGGGGTCGGGCCCTCCATCGCGTCGGGCAACCAGGTGTGGAGGGGCAGCTGGGCCGACTTCGCGATCGCGCCGGCGAGCAGGCCGAGGGCGACGAGGTTGACGGTGCTGGACGAGAGCGCGTCGGCAGTCTCGGCGGTGGGGAAGGCCAGGGTGCCGGTCTTCACGATCAGGAGGAAGAACCCGAGCGCCATCGCCGCATCGCCGATCGCGTTCATGAGGAACGCCTTCTTGGCGGCGGCCACGGCCTCCGGCCGGTCGTGGTAGAAGCCGATCAGCAGGTAGGAGGCGAGCCCGACGAGCCCCCAGCCGACGAGCAGCAACAGCAGGTTGCCGCCCATCACGAGGATCAGCATCGCGAACACGAACAGCGCCATGTACGCGAAGTAGCGGCGCTCCTCGTCCTCGCCCTTCATGTAGCCGATCGAGTACCAGACGATCAGCCCACCCACGCCCGTGACGATCAGCATCATCGTCAGCGAGACCGGGTCGACGAGGATCTGCAGCGGGACCCGGAACGTGCCGGCGCCGAACCAGGTGTACGCGGTCGAGAGATGAGCCCGCTCCTCGGCGTCCTCGCCGAGCGCGGCGACGAAGGCGACGAGGGCGCCCGCGAACCCGACGAAGACGGAGCCGGTCGAGATCAGGCCGGCCGTGCCTCGCGAGATCCGTGTGCCGGCGAGCGTGATCGCGAGCGCGCCCGCAAGCGGTGCGAGCAGGCAGAGCCAGGCGCCGGCGATCACCCGCGCAGCTCCGTCAGCGTGTCGACGTCGAGCGCCATGTTGCGCCGGGTGAAGGCGACGATCAGGCCGAGGCCGACGCAGACTTCGGCGGCGGCGACGGCCATGACCGAGAGCGCGAAGATCTGGCCGTCGAGTTGACCGAAGTGGCGCGAGAACCCGACGAGAGCGAGGTTCGACGCGTTCAGCATGATCTCGAGCGAAAGCAGGACGATCAGCGGGCTGCGGCGCAGGATCACGCCGGTGAGCCCGATGCCGAAGAGCACCGCGGCGACGGCGATGTACCAGGTGGTCTCGGGGCCGAGCACTACGACTCCTCCTCCTCGACCGACTTCATCCCGAGGACGACGCCTCCGACAGCTGCAACGAGCAGGACGATCGAGGTGATCTCGAACGCGAGCAGGTGGTCGGTGAGGAAGAGCTGCCCGATCTCTGCCGGGCTCCCGAACGAGCGGGTGATCTCCGCCGAGTCCGACAGCCTGCCGCCCGCCTTGGTCGCGAGCGCGACGATGACCTCGATCAGGATCGCGGCCCCGACGACGAACGATCCCAGCTGCAGCCACTTGGGCCCGCCCGCCCACGGCGCATCGGCACGCCCGCCGAGGTAGGCGATCACGAAGAGGAACATCACCATCACGGCCCCGGCGTAGACGAGGATCTGGGCTGCGGCCACGAACTCGGCCGAGGCGAGCAGGAACAGCGCGGCCAACGACGCCAGATTCCCGATCAGCGCCAGCGCCGAGTAGAACGGGTTGGTGAAGCTGATCACGGCGAGCCCGGTCGAGAGACAGGCGAGGGCGGCGACGATCCACACCACCCAGACGATGAAGTTGCCCATCAGGAGGAGGTCTTGTAGGCCGGGATCGGGGTGTCGAAGAGATCCGGATCCTGGACGGGCACGCGCTTGATCGGCTCGGTCAGCAGCATGTCCTTGGTGTAGACCAGGTCGTCGCGGGAGTACTCGGAGAACTCGAACTGGTTGCCGAGCGTGATCGCGTCGAACGGGCAGGCGAGCTCGCAGTAGCCGCAGAAGATGCAGCGGCTCAGGTTGATCTCGTAGATGCGCGCGTAGCGCTCGCCCGCGGAGACCCGGTTGTCGGGGGTGTTCTCGGCCGCGACGACGCGGATGCAGTCGCTCGGGCACGCTGCCGCGCAGAGCGAGCAGCCGACGCACTTCTCGAGCCCGTTCTCGTGCCGGTGCAGCATGTGGCGGCCCCGGAAGCGCGGATACACCGCGCGCTTGAACTCGGGGTACTGCTGCGTGATCGGCTTCCGGAAGATCTGCCGGAACGTGACGCCGAACCCCTTCAGGGTCGAGAACGGCTGGGGGCTCATCGGCTACCGCCCACTCTAGATCGCCACCACGAGGATCGCCGTCACGACCGCGTTGACCGTCGCGACCGGCAGCAGCACCTTCCAGCCGAAGCGCATCAGCTGGTCGTATCGCAGTCGCGGCAAGGTCGTGCGCACCCAGATGAACACGAACAGGAGGATGAACAGCTTCGCCAGGAACCAGAGCGGGCCGGGTACCCACGGGCCGTGCCAGCCGCCGAGGAAGAGCGTCACGCAGAGGGCGGAGAGCGTGATCAGGTTGATGTACTCCGACATCGAGAAGAGACCGAAGCGCATGCCCCCGTACTCGGTGTGGTAGCCCGCCACGAGCTCCTGCTCTGCCTCGGGCAGGTCGAACGGCGCCCGGGAGGTCTCGGCGGTGCCGGCGACCAGGAAGACGACGAAGCCGACGAACTGGGGCAGCACGTACCACGTCGCGTCCGCCTGGGCCGCAACGATGTCGACGAGCGAGAGCGAGCGTGCCATCAGGATCACGCCGAGGACGCTGAGGGCGAGCGAGACCTCGTACGAGACCAGCTGGGCACAGGTGCGCATGGCGCCGAGGAGCGCGTACTTGGAGTCGGACGACCAGCCGCCCAGAATGAAGCCGTAGATTCCGAGCGAGCCGACCGAGAAGACGAGCAGGAGCGCGATCGGAAGGTCGGCGACGTAGCCGTTGACCTGATACCCGGCGATCGTCCAGCCGGGGCCCCACGGGATCACGGAGAACGTGGTCAGCGCCGTGAAGGCGGCGAGGAACGGCGAGGTGATGTAGAGCACGTCGATCGCGGCCGCCGGGAAGAAGCTCTCCTTGCGGATCAGCTTGACGAGGTCGGCGATCGGCTGCAGGAGGCCATAGGGGCCGACGCGATTCGGGCCGTACCGCAGCTGCATGCGGCCCATCACCTTCCGCTCGGCGAGCGTGAGGTAGGCGAACGTGACGAGGACGAGGTTGATGATGATCCCCGCCTTGATCACGGCGATCCACCACGGCTCGCCGTTCGCGCCGGAGGAGAGGAGGACGTGCGGCAGGGTGCTCACAGCTTCACGACCTCGACCAACGGGTGGAGGTCGGACGCGTGCTCGTCCGCGACGCGGGCGACGCCGGCGAGCAGCTTGCGGTTGACGCGTGCCCGCAGCTCCACCGAGGTGCCGTTCGAGCGCACGACGATCGTGTCGCCCGAGGCGATCGCTCGCGCATCGGCGTCGGCGGCGGAGAGCTCCAGCTCGGCCGGAGGTCGCTGGAAAGCGAGCTCGTCGACGCGCTCGACGACGGGGCCGGAGAACAGCGGTCGGTAGCGCACGAGCCGGAGCTCGCCGAGGAAGTGCTCACCGGCGGGTCGGGGCTCGAGGGGCGGCTGCGCTGCGGCGGCGGCGGCCGGCGCCTGGTACGGCGCCCGGGCCGGTAGAGGTGCGGCGGCGTTCAGCTGCGAGCCGTCGATGCCGCTGAAGACGCGCGCGGAAAGCTCGTCGAAGACGACGACTGCGTGGGGCGAGATCTCGACCTCGAACCGCTCGCCCAGCTTCGAGATCCAGGCGAGCTCGTCCGGTACGGGCGGGATCGCGGCGCGGCGCAGGCGCTGCAGACGGCCCTCGAGATTGAGGAGCGTGCCGTCGCGCTCGAGCGAGCTCGTCGCCGGGAGAACGAGGTCGGCCCAGCCGACCGCAAGCCCGTGGAACATGGTGATCGCGATCACCTTCTCGGCGTGCTCGGCCAGGGCACGGACGGCGGGGTCGGCGGCCGCGTCGTCGCCGGAGACGATCAGCAGGCCGATCGGCTCCGGGTTGGCTTCGTCCTCGTCAGCGGCCGCAGCCCAGGCAGCGGCGACGCCACGGCCATTCGGGGTCGCGGGGATGTGAAAGGCACCACAGCCGGGCTTGTCTTCGAAACCGAGCGCGTGCGCAGCCTCGGCGAGCCGCGCGCCGCCGCCGCCACCACTTCCCGACCAGACGAGAATCGCCCGCTCGGAGGCCCGGAGCCGGGAGCCGAGCTCGTTGTCCGGGGCGGCCAGGGCCTGCAGAGCCGCAGCCGCTCCGCCCGGGCCGGTCGGCACGGTGCCTGTGGGGCTGTAGCGAATGACGTCGGCGCCGTTGCGCCGGGCCGACTTGAGCCACAGACCGACGATCGGGGCGCGCTGAGAGACGCTGTCGTCGCCCACGATCACGACGATCTCGGCCTCCGCGATTGCGGACAGCGGCAACCGGAAGGCGTCCAGCGCGTCGGAGGTCGATTCCGGCAGCACCGCCGCATGCGATCCGAGGCCTCCGCGCAGGAGGCGGGCGAGCGCGTATGCCTGCTCGACCGTCTCGGAGCCGGAGAGGGCGGTGACGATCCGCGTGCCGGCACCTCGCAGGAGCGATTCGGCGCTTTCGAGGGCATCGTCCCAGCTGACCGGCTCGAGGCCGAGCGTGCCCCGCACGAGCGGCTCCGTGATGCGGTCGGCGGCACCGAGGTGGGGGTACGTGAAGCGGCCCTTGTCGCAGAGCCAGCCGCCGTCGACCTCGGGATGGTTGCGGGAGAGGACGCGCTTCACCTTGCCCTCGCGCACGGTCGCGTTGACGTTGCAGCCGACGGGGCAGAGACCGCAGATCGTCGGCACGCTCTGGATGTCCCACGGTCGTGCTTCGAAGCGATACTGCGTCGAGGTCAGCGCCCCGACGGGGCAGAGCTCGATCACGTTGCCGGAGAACGGCGCCCGGTACGGGTCGCTCTCGAAGGTCGCGATCTCCGTGTGCGCGCCGCGGTTGCGGGCGACGAGCTGATTGTCCTCGGCCACGTCGGACGAGAACCGGGTACAGCGATAGCAGAGGATGCAGCGCTCCCGGTCGAGCGCGATCAGCGGGGAGACCGGAATCGGCTTCTCGACCGTGATCTTGGAGAAGCTCATGCGCGTGTTGCCGGGCCCGTAGCGGAACGTCAGGTCCTGCAGCGGGCACTCGCCGCCCTTGTCGCAGACGGGGCAGTCGAGCGGGTGGTTGACGAGGATGAACTCGAGCGTCGCGGTCTGGCCCTCGGCGGCCTTCTCGGACGAGGCGGCGGTCTTGACGACCATCCCGTCCTGCGCCGTCAGCGAGCAGCCTGCCTGAAGCTTCGGCAGTCCCTCCACCTCGACGAGGCACATCCGGCAGGCGCCGACGGGCGGCCCGAGGCGCGGCTCGTAACAGAAGACGGGGATCTCGATCCCCGCGGCGGCCGCGGTCTCGACGAGCCCGGTTCCCTTGGGCACCTCGACCTCGCGGTCGTCGATCAGCACCTTGACGAGCTCGAGCTCGCTCATGCGGGCACCGGTGCGAGGTCGTGGACGTGCATCGCGACGGGCGCGAGCAGGTGATCGAGCGACGAGGTGCCGTGGAACGGGCAGCCACCTCCGTCGACGTGGGCCTGGAACTCGTCGCGGAACTTGTCGAAGTAGCTCATCACGGCGATCGCGTCGGAGTCGCCGAGCGGGCAGAGGCACTTGCCGTTGATCCGCTCGGCCACGGAGACGAGCAGGTCCATGTCCGCCTGGGTGCCGCGGCCGTCCTCGATCTTCTGCAGGATCTGCGTCAGCCACTTGGTCCCGACGCGGCACGGCGTGCACTTGCCGCACGACTCGTGCTCGTAGAACTGGGAGACGCGCACGGCGAGCTGCACCATGCAGCAGCGGTCGTCGATCGCGATCACTGCAGCCGAGCCGATCGCGCTGCCGGCGCCGACGAGCGAGTCGTAGTCGAGCGTGACGCTCTCGGCCTCCTCGGCCGTCAGGATCACGGTCGAGGAGCCGCCCGGGATCACGGCTTTGAGGCGACGCCCGTCGGCAATGCCGCCACCGAGGTCGTGGATCAGGTCACGGAGCGGAAAGCCGTGGGGCAGCTCGTAATTGCCGCCGTTGACGACGTTCCCCGAGAGCGAGAAGACCCTCGTGCCGGTCGAGCTCTCGGGCGCGCCGATCTTCGCGTACGCCTCGCCGCCGATCTCCAGCACCGAGGTAGCGGTCGCGATCGACTCGACGTTGTTGACGGCGGTGGGGGAGGCGTAGAGGCCTGCGATGGCCGGGAACGGCGGCTTCGTCCGCGGCTGGCCGCGCTTGCCTTCGAGCGACTCGAGCAGCGCCGTCTCCTCGCCGCAGATGTAGGCACCGGCGCCCCGATGGAGGACGATCGTGACCTCGCCGAGCAGCTTCTTCTTCCGCATCTGGGCGAGGGCGGAGACGAGCACCTCGTACTCCGCCTCGTACTCGCCACGGATGTAGATGAAGACGTGGGTCGACTCGATCGCGTGTGCTGCGATCAGCGCGCCCTCGAGGAAGCGGAACGGGACCCGGAGCATGATCTCGCGGTCCTTGAACGTGCCTGGCTCCGACTCGTCCGCGTTGATCACGAGGTAGTGCGGCTTGGCGATCTTGTCCGGCTTCGGGACGAAGCTCCACTTGCGCCCGGTGGGGAAGAACGCCCCGCCGCGGCCGCGCAGGTTCGAGGCGTTGAGCTCGTCGATCACCTCGTCGGGGGTGAGCGTGCGTGCCTTCGCGAGCGCCTGGAAGCCGCCGACTGCCTCGTAATCCGCGATCTCGGTCAGGGAGCCGCCGTTCGTGCCGGCGAAGACGATCTCAGGCGTCGACGGAGCCATCTGCCTCCTCCAGTTCGATCCCGCGGAGCTCGGCGACGAGAGCCGGCACGTCGTCGGCGTCGACGTTGAGCCGGTGCCGATTGTTGACCGCGACGATCGTCGCCCAGCCACAGCCGCCCAGGCATTCGACCGCCCGCAGCGTGACCTCCTCGGTTGTCTCACCCACCCTGACACCGAGCTCGCGCTCGAACGCCTCCACCACCTGCTGGGCACCCTTGAGCCCGCAGGAGATGTTGGTGCAGATCTCGATCAGGTGCTCGCCGACCGGCTCCAGGCGGAACATGTCGTAGAAGCTCGCGATCGAGAGGCAGTAGGCCGGCGTCAGGTCGAGCGCGTCGGCGACCTCGCGGAACGCCTGCTCCGGGAGCCAGCCGCCATGGCGCTCCTGCGCCAGTTGCAGCGCCGGCATCACGGCGGAGAGGCTTTCCGGGTACTGCGCGCGCAACGCCTGGATCTCGTCGTAGATCGCGCTCATCTGTCCACCTCGCCCATGACGCCGTCGAGCGAGCCGACGACCGCGATCATGTCGGCGATCGCGGCATCGGTCATGCAGGTCGCGGTCGCCTGCAAGGCGACGAAGCTCGGCGCGCGAAACTTGACGCGCCACGGCTTGGGGCCGCCGTCGGAGACGACGTAGACGCCGAACTCGCCACGAGGCGACTCGACGCAGGAGTAGATCTCCCCCTCGGGGACGCAGTAGCCCTCGGTCACGATCTTGAAGTGGTGGATCAGTGACTCCATCGACGTGTGGAGCTCCTCACGGGGAGGCAGCACGACCTTGCGGTCGTCGGCGATCCACGGCTCGCCGCGCATCTCCTCCAGGCGGTCGAGGCATTGCGAGACGATCCGCACGGACTCGCGCATCTCCTGCATGTGCACGCGGTAGCGCGCGTAGACGTCGCCCTCCGGATAGACGGGAACGTCGAACGCGACCTCGTCGTACGCGAGGTACGGCATGTTCTTGCGGAGATCCCAGTTGACTCCCGAGGCGCGCAGCACGGGGCCGGACTGCCCGAGCGCGATCGCGTCGTCGGCCGAGAGCAGGCCGATGCCCTTCGTCCGCTTGAGCCAGATCGCGTTGCGGTCGAGGATCGCCTCGTACTCGTCGATCGCCTTGGGCATCTTCTTGCACCAGTCGCGCGCCTGCGCGTAGAAGCCCTCGGGGATGTCCTCGGCCAGGCCGCCGGCCTGGAAGTAGCGCGTGTGCATCCGGGTGCCGCAGACCATCTCGAACAGGTCGAGCGTCATGTCGCGGTCGTCGAACGTGTACCAGAACATCGAGATCGCACCCAGCTCGAGGGCCGAGGTGCCGAGCCAGACGAGATGCGAGTGGATCCGCGTCAGCTCGGAGAGCAGCATCCGCATCCAGGTCGCCTTTTGCGGCACGTCGATTGCGAGGAGCTTCTCGATCGCGAGCACGAAGGCGAGCTCGTTGACCTGGAACGAGACGTAGTCGATCCGCTCCGGATAGGTGATGCACTTCCACCAGGTCTTCTGCTCCATCGTCTTCTCGAAGCCGGTGTGGAGGTAGCCGATCACGGCTGCGATCCCCGCCACGTGCTCGCCGTTGAGGTCGACGACGAGCCGGAGCACACCGTGCGTCGACGGATGGTTGGGGCCGAAGTTGATCGTGAGGATGTCCTCGAGCGCGTGGCGGGTGGGATCGACCTGCAGCACGGTCGGGATCGGGCTCGGGATCCGGGATCCCTCGTAGATCGGCGTCGTGCGCTCGATCACCGTCATGCCGTCATCCTCGTAGCCACGTCCTACTCCTCCCCCGAGAAACGGACGGGCTCGCCGCCGATCGGGTAGTCCTTGCGGAGGGGGTGGCCCTCCCAGTCGTCCTCCATCAGGATCCGGGTCAGATTCGGATGGCCGCGGAAGACGATCCCGAACATGTCCCAGGCCTCGCGCTCGAACCAGTCGGCCGTCGGCCAGACCGGGACGACGGAGTCGATCTCGTCGCCGTCGTCGAGCCACGCCTGCAGGCGCACGCGGACAGGGTCGTCGGCGAGTCGCAGCAGGTGGTAGCTGACCGAGAATCGCTTCGGCTTCGGAGCGGGCACGCGTCCGAATCCCTGGGTGCCCGGCCCGTGGAGATTGCGCCCGGATCCGGTGCCGAAGTAGCCGGACACGCCAGGCTCGCCCCAGCCGAGGTAGTCGGCGGGCGTCAGGTCGGAGAGGAAGTTGAAGCCAAGCGTGTCGCGCAGGTGCAGCGACGCCTCGACGACGCGGGCGGCGTCGACGACGAGGGTCGTCTCACCATGCTCCTCGACCGTTTCGACGAGCCCGGGCAGGCCGTCGTAGCTCGGGGTCATTCGGCGACGCCCCGGATCTGGTAGGCGGGCGGCACACCGGCCCGGATCTTCTCGTGCAGGCGCACGATGCCCTCCATCAGAGCTTCGGGCCGGGGCGGGCAGCCGGGCACGTGGATGTCGACGGGGACGATCTTGTCGACGCCCTGCAGCACCGTGTAGTTGTTGAACATCCCGCCGGAGCTGGCGCAGGCGCCCATCGCGATGACCCACTTCGGCTCCAGCATCTGGTCGTAGACCTGGCGCAGCGGGCCCGCCATCTTGTGGCTGACGCGGCCGGAGACGATCAGGAGGTCGGCCTGGCGCGGTGACGAGCTGAACCGCTCCATCCCGAAGCGCGAGATGTCGTACCGCGAAGAGACGATCGACATCATCTCGATCGCGCAGCAGGCGAGCCCGAAGGTGTCGGGCCACATCGACCCGGCCTGCGCCCAGGCGATCGCCTTCTCGACGGTCGTGATCCCGAGGGCATCTTCGATGTTCTCGATCTCGTCCTCGAAGACGCCGGGGCCCTTGTTCGGCATCAGCACGCGCTCGGAGTTCAGGCCGGCGCGCGCGAGCGGGCGGTTGCTGATCACGGGGAGCTTGCGGGCTAGTGCCACTCGAGCGCCCCCTTCCGCCAGATGTAGACGTACGCGACGAGCAGGATCCCGATGAAGGTGAGGAACTCGATCAGGCCGAACCAGCCGAGCGCATCGAGCTGGATCGCAAGCGGATAGAGAAAGACGATCTCGATGTCGAAGAGGATGAACAGCATCGCAGTCAGGTAGAAGCTGACGGTGAACCGGCGATCCTGGCGTGGCGCGCCGGCGGAGACGCCCGACTCGAACGGGATCATGCGTTGGCGCGTCCTGCTCGTCGGCCGCGTCGCAAACAGGAACGAGAAAGCGATCATCGAGGCGGGGATTGCCGCCGCGAAGAACGCGTAGATCAGAAACGGGAGCCAGTCCGAGAGCATGCGTGTTCTCCCCGGCGGGGAGCCTTTGCGTCGAAACCTATCACTTGCTCACCGCTGCACGAGGTAGAGCATGATCCGCGCTTCCATCGGGAAATCGTTGTCACAAAGTCGCGGCCCGGCTGAGAGTCCACCCGTTCGGCTACGATCAGCGTCATGGAGATCACCGAGCGCCCAACAGAGACCATGCTTTCGATCACGCCGACTGCGGCCGCGAAGATTCGTGAGCTGATGGCGGAAGAGCCGGACGGCGACACGATGGTGCTGCGCGTGGCGATCCAGGGCGGCGGGTGCTCGGGCTTCCAGTACGGCCTCGGCTTCGACACCCAGGCGGCCGAGGGCGATCACGAGCTCGTGCTCGAGGGCGTCAACGTTGTCGTCGATCCGATCAGCGTCCCGTACCTCCAGGGTGCGACGATCGACTTCCTGACCGGGTTGCAGGAGTCGGGCTTCAAGATCGACAACCCGAACGCCTCTTCCTCGTGCGGCTGCGGCCACTCCTTCCAGGTGGAAGAGGGTGCCGAGGGAGCCGACGCGGCCGTCGGCGGCTGCGGCTCCGGCTGCTCTCACTGAGGCTGCCCCGCTCCCCCCGCTAGGGCTGCCCTCCGGCCGGACATGTCTTTGGACAGGATCGGGATTGAAACCGTCTGGGTCATGTCGTACGCTCCCCGGGCCACGTTCGCAACAATCCGGGAGGGACAGTGCAGATGCTGTACAAGTGGTGGGCAGGCCTCATCCTGCTCGCCGTCGTGCTCCAGGTCGGCTTCTCCGGCTACGGAGCATTTTTCGTCGCCGGGAAGCTCGACGGCGACGGCAAGACGATCGACGAGGACGGGTTCATGGACGGCTTCGGCATCCACGCCGGTTTCGGCTACCTCGTGTGGCTGTTCGGTCTGGCCTTCCTCGTGATCGGTATCGCCGCCGGGATCGGGAAGTGGAGACTCGGCCGCCACGGAGCCCTCTTCGGACTCCTGACGCTGCAGGTGCTGCTCGCCTGGTTCGGATTCGAGGTGGCGGCGATCGGGTTCTTCCACCCGGTGAACGCGCTGCTCATCTTCGTCCTCGTACTCATGATCGTGCACGACACCTGGGGGAGAGGGAAGACGGGGGCTCCTCCATCGGCCCCGCCTGCCCCGGCTTCATCGGTCGGATAGCGCTGACGACGGTGGGAGACACTCCCGTGCCTCCCACCGTCGCTATTCCGGCTCGTTGTGTGCCGGGCCACCGATCTTGAACGGGGTCGTCACGCCCGTGTAGGCAACGTGCATCGTCAGCCCGGCGGCGGCATGGACGAGGTTGTGGCAGTGATCCATCCAGATGCCCGGGTTGTCGGCGCGGAACGCAACCACGTAGCGCTCGCCGGCCTCGACGTTCAGCGTGTCGCTCCACCAGGGGCTGCCTGAGACCGGCGAGCCGTTCCGGCTGAGCACGAGCATATGGTGGCCGTGGAGGTGCATCGGGTGCACCGCCCCGCTCGAGTTGTGAATCGAGATGCGGACCAGGTCGCCCTCCGTGACCATGAACATCGGCACCCGCGGATAGATCCCCCCGTTGAGCGCCCACTGCTTTCCCGGACTGCCGTTGAAGAAGCCGGGCTTTCGAGAGATGTTCAACTGGAAGGTGCGGTCGAAGTGGCTCGCGGCGTCGAACGGCGTCGGCCCGGGCTTCCCGTAGCCCGACGGGTCGAACTCCGGCCCCGGTGGCGGGCCGGGGGGGTTCGCGTTGCCGTCGGCGCTCAACGCCAGGCCGACGATCGTGCCCTCGACCGCCAGCTTCACGGGTGTCGACGGCATCGTGAACGCGACGTCGTAGCGCCCTCCCCCTGCCAACTCGAGCGTTCGCCCCGTGAGCAGTCCGGGGCCGACGAGGTCGGTGCCGTCGATCGCGACGACGCGGAACGGCGTGCCGCCGAGGGTAAGGCGCTGCGGCGCGCCGTCGGTATTGATCAGCCTGAGGCGCACCGCCGCACCGGGCCGGACAGCGTGCCGTTCGACGCCGTCGGTCGCGTTCATGAGCGGCGTTCCGTCGAGCGTGTGCACGGCGGCGACGATGTCGGTGAGCTCCGGGGCCGCTGCGTTCGCGGACTCGATCACGAGTGCCCCGTAGAGCCCGCGCCGCACGTGCTTCGCGGAGACCTGGTGGGCGTGATACCAGAACGTCCCGACCTGGGTCGTCCGGAAGCGGTAGACGTGCGTTCCACCCGGGGGGACTGCGTCCTGGGTGACGCCTGCAACCCCGTCCTCGGCATTCGGCAGGTCGACTCCGTGCCAGTGAATCGTGACGCCGGCGGCGATATCCTCGTTGCGAAGGGTCACCTCCACGAGCTCACCCTTGCTGACGCGTAGCTCGGGGCCAGGGACACTGCCATTGAAGGAGAGCGCCTCGACAGTGCGCCCCGAGGCCAGGCGGACAGTGGTGTGTCGCGCGGTGAGGGTGAACTGACGCTGCGGCCGGCCTCCGGGCTCGCGAAGGTCGGCGACCGACGTCCCCTGGTGAATGTGATCGGTCTTGGCTGGAGCGCCTCCCCCATCCGCCAGGACGTAGTCCATCGCGCTGTAGGTCTCCGGCAGCCGGCTCTCGTACCAGGCATAGGCGAGCCAGGCCGCGGTGAAGACCGCGAGCGTGCCGGTCGCGACTGCGAGGCCCACCCCGAGGGCCCGAGTCATCCTGTGGCCCGTCGCCCGCTCATTCGCTGGCTCCATCTCTCCGTGATTATCCTGGCCGGGTGACGTTCTATCACCCACTGCGGGTCGCCGTCGTCGGCTCTGGGCCTGCGGGGTTCTACGCCGCTGGCGCTCTCCTCGCGAGTGATGATCCTGCCGTCGAGGTCGACATGTTCGAACGGCTACCGACCCCGTGGGGGCTCGTCCGGCTCGGCGTGGCTCCCGACCACCCCAAGATCAAGTCGGTCTCGCGCGCCTTCGAGCGAATCGCCCTGCGGCCCGGCTTCCGCTTCTTCGGCAATGTCGAAGTCGGTCGCGACCTCCTCCACGAGGAGCTCGCCGACCTCTACGACGCGGTCATCTACGCCTTCGGGGCCCAGGCCGACCGGCGGATGGGCATTCCGGGTGAGGACCTGCCGGGCTCGTGGCCCGCGACGGCCTTCGTCGCGTGGTACAACGGCCATCCCGACTTCCAGGATCTCGCCTTCGACCTCTCCGGCGAGCGGGCGGTCGTGATCGGCAACGGCAACGTCGCCGTCGACGTGGCCCGGATGCTCGCGCTCACGTCCGCAGAGATCAGCCCCACCGACACGACGGATGCGGCGATTGCCGCCATCCTCGGCTCTGGCATTCGCGAGATCCTCGTGCTCGGGCGCCGCGGCCCCGCGCAGGCGGCGTTCACGACCCCCGAGCTGATCGAGCTGACCGAGCTCGCAGGTGCCGATCTCGTCGTCGATCCGGCCGAGCTCGAGCTCGATCCCGCGAGCGCGGCAGCACTCGAGCTCGACACCGCCCTTGCCCGGCGCAACCTGGAGGTACTGCGCGAGGCAGCGGCCGCGGAGACGACCGGAAAGCCGAAGACCGTCCGCCTGCGCTTCTGCGTGTCGCCGGTCGCGGTCCTCGGCGAGGACCGCGTCGAGGCCGTCGAGGTAGTCGAGAACGAGCTCGTGGCCGACGCGAGCGGTCGGATCAGCGCCGTTGCGACGGACAAGCGCGAGGTGATCCCGTGCGGGATCGTGCTGCGCAGCGTCGGCTACCAGGGAACCGCGATGCCCGGCGTCCCCTTCGACGAGGGCCGGGCCACGATCACGAACGATCGGGGCCGTGTGCTGGGCGATGACGGTGCCCCGCTCGCCGGTGTCTACTGCACCGGCTGGATCAAGCGCGGGCCGAGCGGCGTGATCGGGACGAACAAGAAGGACGCCACCGAGACGGTGGAGCTCCTGCTCGCCGATGCGGCGGCAGGGTTGCTGCCGGCGCGAGCCGACGAGACGGATGTGATCGAGCTGCTGGAGGAGCGCGCGGTGACGGCGGTCGCCTACGCCGGCTGGGAGGCGATCGATGCGGTCGAGTCGGCACGGGGCGAACCGGAAGGCCGCCCCCGGGTCAAGCTCTGCAGCTGGGACGAGTTGCTCGCCGCAGCCGCTGCCACCCCGGCGGATCTCCGGCCCTCGTAGGGCCCGACGGGCTAGACCGCTCGAGCGGGCGCAGTCACGCCCGAGCGGAGGGCTAGCCCCCGAGGCGTCAGCCGATCAGCAGGCCGGTCAGGTACATGATCGTGATCCCGGCCAGGAAGCCGCCGATCGCCCAGCCCGAGGTGAGGCCCCCCGGGGCGCGGCGGGCGACGAAGCGACCGACTTCGACGACCACCTGGAGCGCGGCGCCGGCTGCGGCGGCGAAGAAGACGACCGAGAGGACGTCGTTCGACGCATAGCCGCCGATCCAGGTCCCGAGGATCGCGGGAGCGCCGGAGATCAGCGCGAGCCCGGCGAGCTGGAGAAAGGTGACACGGCGGGTGTCGGTGGCGGGGGCCGCGATGGCGAGGCCCTCGGTGACGTTGTGAATCATGAACCCGACGATCAGGAAAGTCCCGAGCTGCAGCTCGGCGATGGCGAACGAGGTGCCGATCGCGAGGCCCTCGCCGAGGTTGTGGACGCCGATCCCGATCGCGACGAGCAGCGCGAGCCCGAGCCCGGGCATGACGGCCTGACCCCGCGAGAGACGGTGCGAGAGGAACGTCATCCCGAGGGCGCTCAGGGCCACCCCCAGCAGGACGAGCCCCGCTCCACCGAGGGCGCCCGGGAGCGCTGTCTGAAGCGAGAAGGCTTCGGAGAGCGCCTCCACCGCGAGGAACGAGAGCAGGCCGCCGGTGAGAGCCATGAACGCCGCCAGCCACTTCGGGTCGGCCCGGCGCAGGGACGGCAGCCAGAGGAGGCCGAGCGCGATTGGCAGGACGCCGACGAGGAAGCCGATCACGCCGTAGCCGAGGAAGCCTCGTGCCGAGGGCAAGGGTGTCGCGATCGCAGCCGCGACCTCCTTCACGGTCTCGATCCCGGTCGAGCTCGTGACCCCGATCGCGATCGGGTCGTCCTCGACCCAGTCGAAGGGAATGAGGACCGTGCTCGACCGCAGTCGCTTCAGGGTCGTCGGCCCGTCGGTCGAGAACGCGATGATCGCGTCGTCGACGGTGACGGAGGCGATCGTCAGCTCCTCGGGCTGCGGATTGCGGACGAGGACCCGGATCTCACCTTGCCTGAACTCGACGCGGCGGATGTCGAAGGCGTCTGCCGCAGGCGGGTTCTTCCCGATCAGGTCGACGATCGAGGACCCGCCGGCGACGAACGCCCCTACGACCAGGGCAAGCAGCACGATCGGCGCGAGGGCCCAGAGCCGCCAGGCACCGCTCGAGCCCGTGGCCGGGTTCGCTTCCATCAGTCGACGACTTCGAAGAAGCCCATCCAGCCGAGCTCGGCGAACTCCGACTGGTGGGCGTGGAACATGAACGTGCCCGTGTTGGCGAACTCGATCTCGAGGATCCCCCGCTGGCCCTGGCACTGCATCACGGTATCGGTGTACTCGTACAGGTCGCTCGATCCGGTCGGGTAGTAGCGGAAGAACTCGGCGTGGAGGTGGAACGAGTTGATCAGGTCGAACTCGGTCAGGTTGGCGAGGTAGATCCGCACGAGCTCCGAGCGCTTCACCTTGATCGGGTACCGCGCGTAGTAGAACGTGCGTCCGTTGACGGTGTAGAAGTTGTTCGTCCCGTCCGCATCCGTGTCGTAGCCGTTCATCACCATCACGAGCTCCTGGGCAGGCGCGCGGGGCTCCTTCGGGTCGATGATCAGCGCGCCGTAGAGACCGCGGTGGATGTGCTTCTTCAGAGGCGTCGCGTGGCAGTGGTACAGCTGCATGCCGTACGGCCTCGCCTCGAACTCGTAGACGAACTCGTCGCCCGGCACGACGATCTCGAAGACGCCGTCCATCCCGGTGGGGTGGATCCCGTGGAAATGGATCGTGTGGGGATGCGAGCCGGCGTTGCGGAACGTGACCCGCAGCGTGTCGCCCTCGGTCGCACGCAGGATCGGGCCAGGCACGGTGCCGTTGTACGTCCAGGCCGGAAAGAACACGCCCGGCGCCACCTCGATCTCGCGGTCGGTAGCGGTGATCGAGTACTCGCGGACGCGCCCGGGAGAGTACGGGAGCGCTTCGGGCGGGTAGAGGAGCGCGTCGAGATCGTGCGGCCCCCCGACGGCAGGCGCCCCCTCGCCGATCATGGCGGCGTGGCCCATTCTGGCGTGCTCGGCGCCCGAGCTCGGGGCGGCGTGCCCGGTGTGACCGCTGCCACCGGCGGCCTGGGCAGAGCCGTCGAGTGCATAGCGCCCGACGACGGGCGCAGCTGCGATCGGCGCTGCTGCGCAGAGGAGCTTTCGGCGGGTGAACAGACGTTTAGCCATGACTAATCTGATTTGCAGTGTAACCTGAACTCGACGCCATGGGAGGGTCGACCAGAGAGATAACGAGCGCGGCCGAGGATTACCTCAAGGCGATCTACGCGCTCGATGCCGCCGGGCAGCGCGCGACGACCTCGGCGGTGGCCGAGCGGATGCGTGTCAGCTCCCCCTCGGCGACCGCGATGATGAAACGGCTCGCGGAGCTCGGCCTGGTCGAGCGCGCGCCGTACCGCGGCGTCGTCCTGACCGAGCGAGGCAGGCTCTGCGCGCTCGAGGTCCTCCGCCACCACCGCCTGCTCGAGCGCTATCTCGCCGACTCCCTCGGGATGTCCCTCGACGAGGTGCACGAGGAGGCCGACCGGCTCGAGCACGTTCTTTCCGAGGAGCTCGAGGCGCGCATCGACGAGGCGCTCGGCTATCCGACCCACGATCCGCACGGCGACCCGATCCCGGACAGCACGCTTCGGATCGCGACGACGGGATCGCGCTCGGTGGCCGACCTCGACCCGGGTGAGACGGCCGTCGTCGCCCGGGTGCCCGATGGCGACGCGGAGCTGCTCCGCTACCTGGCCGAGATCGCGCTCGTCCCCGGCGACACGCTCGAGCTGACGCGCTCGGCGCCGTTCGGTGGGCCCCTCACGGTTCGCACCGGCAACGGCGAGCACGCGATCGCGCGCGAGCTCGCCGCTGCGGTCGGTATCGCCTGAGGCCGACGGACGGTCGACGCGCGCCCGCTCCATGATGCTCGTCTAGGCTTGGGCGCATGAGCGGCGAGAAGCTTTGGGGCGGCGAGACGGACAAGGCCGTCGCCAACTTCCCGGTCTCGGGTGAGCCGATCCCGGCGTCGGTGGCGCATTGGCTCGGCCGGATCAAGGCGGCCGCGGCGCGCGCGAACGGCGAGCTCGGGCTGCTCGACACGGCGATGGCCGGCAGGATCGCCGCCGCCGCCGACCGGGTCGCGGAGGGCGAGTTCGACGACCAGTTCCCGATCGACGTCTTCCAGACCGGCTCGGGCACGAGCTCCAACATGAACGCCAACGAGGTGATCGCGGCGCTCGCGGGCGAGGGAGTGCACCCGAACGATCACGTCAACATGGGCCAGTCCTCGAACGACGTCTTTCCCTCGGCCGTCCACCTCGCCGCGCTCGACCGCACCGTCAACGACCTGCTGCCTGCGCTCGACCTCCTGGCGCTTTCGCTGGAGGCGAAGGCGGAAGCTTTCGACGACGTCGTCAAGTCCGGCCGCACGCACTGGATGGACGCCGTCCCGGTCACGCTCGGCCAGGAGTTCGCCGGGTACGCGGCGCAGGTGCGTCAGGGCATCGCGCGGGTGCAGGATGCGCTGCCTCGGCTCGGCCAGATCCCCCTCGGCGGTACCGCCGTCGGAACGGGGATGAACACCCACCCCGACTTCGCAGCTCGCGTGCGGGACCTGCTGCACGCGAGCACGCACCTACCGGTGTCGGCTCCGGCTGACGCATTCGAGTCCCAGGCCGCGCGCGACGGGCTCGTCGAGGCGTCGGGGGCGCTCAAGGTGGTGGCCGTCTCGTTGACGAAGATCGCGAACGACCTCCGCTTCCTCGGCTCCGGGCCGCGGGCCGGCCTCTCCGAGATCTTCTTGCCCGAGCTGCAGAAGGGCTCGTCGATCATGCCGGGCAAGGTCAATCCGGTCATCCCCGAGGTTGTCACCCAGGTCGCCGCCCAGGTGATCGGCAACGACACCGCGATCACGATCGGCGGCATGAACGGCCACTTCGAGCTGAACGTCTACATCCCGCTTCTGGCCCGCAACCTGCTCCAGTCGATCGGCCTGCTCGCGAGCGCCTCGCGCCTCTTCGCCGAGAAGTGCGTCGACGGGATCGAGGCGAACCGCGAGCGTTGCGAGAGCTATGCGGAGCTGACGCTCTCGGCCGCCACCGCTCTGAACCCGTTCATCGGTTACGACAAGGCGGCCGACATCGTCAAGACGGCCGCCTCGAGCGGTCGCTCGCTGCGCGAGGTCGCGCTCGAGGCTGGCGTCGAAGCGAGTGTGCTCGACGAGGCGCTCGACTATCACGCGATGGCCAAGCCTCACGGCTGAGCCGGCGCTCTCGGCTAGTAGGCGACGACGCCGAGGCCGCTGTCGGCGGCGTGCTTCTGCTCGTCCGCGCGGTAGCTCGAGCGCACGAGCGGGCCTGCGAAGACCGAGCCGAAACCGAGCGCCTCGCCCTGCTCGCGCAACCAGCGGAACTCGTCGGGATGCACCCAGCGGTCGATCTCCGCGTGCTTCGACGAGGGCTGCAGGTACTGGCCGATCGTGACCACGTCGACGCCGTTCACCCGCAGTTCGCGCATCGTCTCGACGATCTCCTCGTTCGTCTCGCCGAGACCCGCGATGATCCCCGTCTTCGTCATCACCGCATACTCCGCGACCTCTTTGGCGCGACGCAGGAGCCACAGCGCCCCGTCGTAGCTCGCCTTCGCCCCACGCATCGAGCGGTGGAGGCGGCGGACCGTCTCGATGTTGTGGCTGAACACCTCGGGCTGCGCTCCCAGCACGATCGAGAGCGCCTGCTCCTCCGCCCCGAGGAAGTCGGGGGTCAGCACCTCGACCGAGCAGTCGGGCAGCTTGGCCTTCAGGGCCCGAATCGTGGCGGCGAAGTGGCCGGCCCCCTTGTCGGCGACGTCGTCGCGGTCGACCGAGGTGACGACGACGTGCTTGAGCCCCATCTGGGCTGCAGCCTGGGCCAGGCGCAACGGCTCGAGTGGATCGGGTGCGTGCTCCGGCCGGCCGGAGGTGACGTAGCAATAGCGGCAGGCGCGCGTGCACGTGTCACCGAGGATCTGGAAGGTCGCCGTCCCCTTGCCCCAGCATTCGGCGATGTTCGGGCAGCGGGCCTCCTCGCAGACTGTGTTCAGGCTCGCGCCGTGGATCAGCTTCTTCACGTCGAAGTAGTGGCCGTCGGCGCTCGGCGCGCGCACCTTCATCCAGTCGGGGCGGCGCGGACGCTCGGCGACGGGGAGCGAGGTCTGCATCGGAATCATGATACGGGCCACGGCTGCGAACGCCCTCGGTTGCCGCGACAGCGTGGCCGGGCGGCTCGAGCCGGGCTCAACGCGCGGCGAGCTTCTCGTGCACGGGCTGCTCCCAGAGACCGCCGCCCTCCGCAGCCGGGAGACCGTCGAGCTCGAGCCCGAAGACGTCGGCCAGCGCCGCAACCGCGTGCGGCTTCACCTCGGCAACGGTCACCGGGCGGCCCAGCTCGCGCGCCATCGTCGTGAACTCCGCGTCGTCCAGGCCGCACGCGGTGATCCACTCGGTGAAGGGGGTCGGATCGAGGTCGACGTTGAGCGCGTACCCGTGGGTCGTGACCCAACGGGACACCCGCACGCCGATCGAGGCGATCTTGCGCGGCCCCCGGGGGCCGGAAGGAGGCAGCCAGACCCCCGTCAGGCCTTCGATCGTGGTCGCCTCGAGATCGAATCCGGCCAGGGTCTGCACGATCGCCCGCTCGACGTCACGCACGTACTTCTTCACGTCCTTGCCGTGGCGGGTCAGATCGAGGATCGGGTAGCAGACGAGCTGACCGGGAGCGTGGTAGGTCGACTTGCCACCGCGATCCGTCTCGACGAGCTCCACCTCGGCGTCCTCGGGGATGTGCAGCTCTTTCGCCCCCTCCGTTCGCCTGCCGGTCGTGACGACGGGCGGGTGCTCGACCAGCACGACGGTCTCCGGAATGGCGCGCTGCGACACGGCGGCCGCAAGCGATCGCTGTAGCTCGAGCGCCTCCCGGTAGGGGACGAGCCCAGCGTCGAGGAGGTAGGCCCCGCTCATGCGGCCAGCCTAGCGCGCCGCGGAACGCGAGCCTCCGCCGGGACGGACGATCGTCGCAGTGAGCGCGGGCCGGGCGTCTCTACTCGGCCTGCTCCCAGCCCTCGAGCCGCTCGCGCAGGTCGCGCAGGAAGCCCCCGCTGTACGCTCCGTCGACGAGTCGGTGGTCGTACGTGAGCGTGATGTTCATCAGCGGCCGAATCGCGATCACGTCCTGCCCGAGCTCGTCCTGGACGACCCACGGTCGCTTCACGAGCGCGTAGGTGCCGAGGATCCCGACCTGGGGCTGGCTGATGATCGGCGTTCCGTGGAAGGTGCCGAAGCCGCCGGGGTTCGTGATCGTGAACGTGCCGCCCTGGACGTCGTCGGGAAGGAGCTTCTTCGTCCGCGCCCGTGTGGCCAGGTCGGAGATCGCCCGTGCCATCCCGAGCAGGTTGAGATCCTGGGCATTCTTGATCACGGGCACGATCAGGCCCTTGCCGTCCTCGAGGGCGACCGCGATCCCGAGGTTGACCCACGGACGCGTCACGATCGACTCGCCCCGAATCTCCGCGTTGATCCACGGGTAGCTCCGGAGGGTCTCCACCGTCGCGTGAGCGATGAAGGAGAGGTACGTCGGGTTGACGCCGTAGGACGCCTGGTATTCCTTCTTCAGCGTCTCGCGGGCCGCCACGATCCTCGACATGTCGATCTCGATTGCGCTCGAGACGTGGGCGGAGGTGTCGAGCGACCGGCGCATGTGCTCCATCACGCCGCGCCGCATCGCCGTCATCGGCTCGGAGGCCTCGCCCTGCTGGAGGGGTGTCGCAGCAGGAGCTGGTGCCGCGGCAGGAGCTGCAGCCGCCGGCGTCGCCGCGGCCACGGTTTCGGGCTGTGCCGCTTCGGGCTGTGCCGCTTCGGGCTGTGCCGCCTCGGGCTGTGGGGCCGCGTCCGGAGCGGCAGGAGCGGCCTGCGGCTGCGCTGCGCCCGATTCGATGTACGCGAGGATGTCCTTCTTCGTGACGCGGCCGCCCGTGCCGGTTCCGGCGACAGCGCCCGGATCGACCCCGTGCTCCGACGCGATGCGGGCCACGACAGGCGAGACGAACGTGCGGCCGTTTCCGGATGGCGCTCCGTGCGACTGCGGCTCGGGGGCGCTCGACGCGGGCTGTGGCGCCGCGGGGGCCGGCGCAGGTGTGTCGGCGGCGGGTGCTTCCGGGGCAGGTGCCTCCGGCGAGGCGGGTGCCGCGGCCTCGACGGGCGCGGGAGGCTCGGAAGGCTGCTCCTCGGTCTCGACGGCGGATCCGGCGGGCGCGATCACGGCCAGCACCGTGCCGACCTCGACCGTCTCCCCCTCGGCGACGCGGATCTCGGCGACCACGCCCTCACCCGGGCTCGGCACCTCGGTGTCGACCTTGTCGGTCGAGATCTCGAGCAGCGCCTCGTCCCGCGCTACGGCCTCTCCCGGCTGCTTGAACCACTTGGTAATCGTTCCTTCGGAAACGGAGACGCCCATCTGCGGCATCACCACTTCGATTTGCGTTCCGGTAGCCAAGAGTTGTCCTTTCTAGTAGGCCGCGAGCTCTCGAAGCCCGGCAATGACGTCGTCGACCTGCGGAATGAAGGCCTTCTCGAGGACAGGGGAGAACGGCACCGGCGTGTCGGGCGCCGCGATCCGCTTCACCGGCCCGTCGAGGTGCTCGAAGGCCTCCTCCGCGATCGTGGCGGCGATCTCCGCTCCGAAGCCGCCCGTGCGCGTGTCCTCGTGCAGGACGAGCACCTTCGAGGTTCGGCGTGCGCTCTCGAGCACCGCCTCCCGGTCCCAAGGGATCAGCGTGCGCAGGTCGAGCACCTCGACCGAGATACCGTCCTGCTCGAGGGCCTTGGCCGCCTCTTCTGCGGTATAGACCATTGCGCCCCAGGTCACGACGACGATGTCGTCGCCCGCTCGGTGGACCCGGGCTTTGCCGAACGGGGTCGCGTAGCGCTCGTCCGGCACCTCCCCCTTGATGCGCCGATACAGGTGCTTGTGCTCGAAGTAGAGCACGGGGTTCGCGTCGGCGATCGCGCTCACGAGCAGGCCCTTGGCGTCCTCCGGCGTGGCCGGGCAGACGACCTTCAGGCCCGGGATGTGGGCGAAGGAGCTCTCGGGGTTCTGGGAGTGGAACGGCCCGCCCGAGAAGCCACCGCCCGAGGGGAGGCGCAGCACGATCGGGATCGGCGTGCCCGCCCGGTAGTGCTGCTTCGCGGCGACGGTGACGAGGTGGTCCCAGGCGCACGAGACGAAGTCGGCAAACTGCATCTCGGCGACCGGGCGCATCCCCATCAGGGCGGCGCCGGTCGCGCCGGCGACGATCGCCGTCTCCGAGAGGGGCATGTCGATCACGCGCCAGGGGCCGAACTCCTCCTGAAAGCCATCCGTGACCTTGAACGCGCCGCCGTAGACCCCCACGTCCTCTCCGAGCACGAACACGCGCTGGTCGTGACGCAGCTCCTGCCGGAGCCCGTCGCTGATCGCCTGGAGATACGTCTTCTCGGCCATTACTTGTGGTGGGGGGTCTCGAGCGCCTCGGCCGTGGCGAAGACGCCGTCGAGGAGCTTGGACGGATCGGGTTGGGGCGACTCCTCGGCCCGCGTGAGCGCGTCGTTGAGGAGCTTCTTCACACCGGCCGTGATGTCGTCCTCCTCGTCCACCGTCATCGCTGCGTTCTCGCGCAGCCAGTTCCGGAACCGCTCGATCGGGTCGCGGCGCAGCCACTCCTCGAACATCTCGCGCGGCACGTAGGAGGCGTCGTCGTGCACTGCGTGGCCTTCCATCCGCAACGTCACCGATTCGATCAGCGTCGGGCCACCCCCGTCGCGGGCCTTCTCGATCGCGCGCCTGGCCTCGCGGTAGACGGCGAGGACGTCGGTGCCGTCGACGACGACGCCTTCGAAGCCGTAGCCGGCGGCGCGGTCGGCGAGATGCTCGACGGCGTAGCCGAGATGCGAGGGGGTGGAGTACGCCCACTGGTTGTTGTCGATCAGGAAGACGACCGGGAGCCGGCGGACACCGGCCAGGTTCATGCCCTCGTGGGCATCGCCTCGCGCCGCTGCGCCGTCGCCGCACCAGGCGAGCGCGACGCGGCGCTCCTCCCGGATCCGGAAGGCGAGCCCCATGCCGACAGCGACCGGCAGCATCGCGGGGAGGTGGCTGACCATCGCGTGGAGCCCGAGCCGGGCATCGCCGAGGTGGACGTTGCCGTCGCGGCCCTGGGTCGGGCCGTCTGCGCGCCCCATGTACTGGGCGAAGATCCGCCACGGCTCGACGCCGCGGGTGATGTGCACCCCCATGTCGCGCTGGAGCGGGGTGCCGACGTCGTCGGGGCCCATCGCGCTCGCCACCCCTACGGCCGCCGCCTCGTTGCCGCGGCCGGTATAGAACGACCCGGGGATCTTGCCCTGCTTGTAGAGGATGTGGCCGCGCTCCTCGATCCCGCGAGCGGTCAGCATGTGGCGGTACATGCCGAACAGGTCTTCGCGGTCGAGGCCTACCTCTTGCACTTCCTGGAGGGAGCCGAGGGGCTCCGCTTCCCGCACTGCCATGCGATCCTCTCGGGCCGGTGTCGACGCCACTCTACCCACTCATGTCGGAGGTCAGACGTCCCTCCAACTAGGCTTGCCGGATGGCCAAGCGGAACTGGATTCAGGAGGAGCGACGCAAGACGCTGGGCGACTGGGTCGCGTTCTGCGTCGGGTGCGGCTTCACGCTCCGCTACTTCGTCGAGCTCGAGGCCGAGCTTCCTTCCGCGTGCCCTGCGTGCACGGGAGAGATGCGCCATCTGTGCCCGGCCTGCGGGGCGCGGTTCCCCTCGGCGTTCCTCGTCGAGTGCGAGGAGTGCGGCACCGAGGTGCGCCCCTCCGAGTTGTTCGGCGGCTCGATCCGCAAGCCTGGCAAGTAGCCGCACGCCTCAGCCCCCGCGGGCGATTCGAGACCGGCCAGCCGCTAGAACATCGTCCCGATGATCTGCGAGAAGCGGATCACGGTGACGGTGTCGTCCTGCGAGACGTCGCGGTTGTAGAGCTGGCCGAGCCAGCGGGCGAGCTCCTCGGCGCGGCGGATCTCGGGGTTGTCGTGCTCGATCTCGCGGGGTGAGAGGTCGCCGAGCGGCTTCACCTCGACCTTGTCGATCACGGCGTCGAAGATCTTCTCCCGCTGCCCGTACCTCGTACCCACGAGCACGGTCACGATCATCCCCTTCTTGTACTTCGGCGACTTGTCGCCGAGTCGGATCGTGGCGGTCTTGCGGCCGGTGCGCAGCTGGTCGGCGACGATCGGCGAATAGAAGTTGAGCGCGAATGTCGGCATCGCGCGTGAACTATAGAAGGTCGGGCGGGACGGGGTTTGCGCGCGGCCCGGACTGTGCTAGGTTTATGCAGTTGGCACTCTCGTACCTTGAGTGCCAGAACACTGCAGACAGCACTAGACAACGAATCACAGGGAGGCAAACGAATGAATCTCGAGCCCCTCGGTGACCGGTTGATCGTGGAGGTCCTCGAAGAGGAAGCGACCACGGCAAGCGGCATCGTGCTGCCGGATACGGCCCAGGAGAAGCCGCAGCGCGGCAAGGTCCTGGCCGTCGGCCCCGGCCCTCGTGACGAGGACGGAAAGCGCATCAAGATGGACGTCGCCAAGAACGACGAGATCATCTTCTCCAAGTACGGCGGCACCGAGATCAAGGTTGGTGCCGACGAAGTTCTGATCCTCCGCGAGTCGGACGTTCTCGCGAAGGTCGTCTAACTCCACAAGCTCGACGGAAGGATTGAGACACAGATGGCTCACAAGGAGCTCAAGTTCAACGAGGACGCACGCCGCGCACTCGAGCGTGGTGTGAACATCCTCGCCGATGCGGTCAAGGTGACCCTCGGCCCCAAGGGTCGGTACGTCGTGCTGGACAAGAAGTTCGGCGCGCCGACGATCACGAATGACGGCGTCACGATCGCGCGTGAGATCGACGTCGAGGACCCGTTCGAGAACCAGGGCGCGCAGCTCGTCCGCGAGGTCGCGACCGCCACGAACGACGTTGCCGGCGACGGCACCACGACGGCGACCGTGCTCGCACAGGCGATCGTCCGCGAGGGCCTCAAGAACGTGGCCGCGGGTGCCAACCCGATGGGCCTCAAGCGCGGGATCGAGAAGGCCGTCACCGCGGTCGTCGACGACCTCAAGAAGCAGTCGACGGAGATCTCGGGCAAGGAGGACATCGCCCGGGTCGCCACGATCTCGTCGCGCGAGCGCGAGATCGGTGACGTCATCGCCGATGCGATCGAGAAGGTCGGCAAGGACGGCGTCGTCAACGTCGAGGAGGGCCAGACCTTCGGCCTCGACCTCGAGTTCACGGAAGGCATGCAGTTCGACAAGGGCTACCTGTCGCCGTACATGATCACGGACGCCGATCGCATGGAGGCCGTGCTCGACGACCCGTACATCCTGATCGCGAACCAGAAGATCGGTGCTGTCAAGGATCTCCTGCCGGTGCTCGAGCAGGTCATCCAGGCCGGCAAGCCGCTCGTCATCGTCGCGGAGGACCTCGAGGGCGAGGCGCTCGCGACGATCGTCGTCAACAAGCTCCGTGGCGTCTTCACCGCCGTCGCCGTCAAGGCGCCCGGCTTTGGTGACCGCCGCAAGCGGATGCTCGAGGACATCGCCGTGCTCTCCGGCGGCGAGGTCATCACGGAGGAGCTCGGCCTCAAGCTCGAGAACACGAAGCTCTCGCAGCTCGGTCGGGCCCGCAAGGTCGTCGTCGACAAGGACTCGACCACGATCATCGACGGCTCCGGTGACGGCGACGCGATCAAGGCCCGGATCAAGCAGATCAAGGGCGAGATCGAGAACACCGACTCGGACTTCGACCGCGAGAAGCTGCAGGAGCGGCTGGCGAAGCTCGCCGGCGGCGTTGCAGTGGTCAAGGTCGGCGCGGCCACCGAGACGGAGATGAAGGAGAAGAAGCACCGCGTCGAGGACGCACTGCAGGCAACTCGGGCCGCCCTCGAGGAGGGCATCGTCCCGGGCGGCGGCGTCGCGCTCCTGAATGCGGCTGACACGGTCAAGAAGGGCTTCGAGACCTTCGAGGGCGACGAGAAGACGGGCGCGAACATCATTCTGCGCTCGCTCGAGGAGCCCCTCCGCCAGCTCGCGTACAACGCGGGCCTCGAGGGCTCGGTCGTCGTCAACCAGGTCCGCTCTGCCAAGAAGGGCTTCGGCTTGAACGTCGACAGCGGCGAGCTCGAGGACCTGGTGAAGAACGGCATCATCGATCCGACCATGGTGACGCGCTCGGCGCTGCAGAACGCGGCTTCGATCGCGAAGAACATCCTCACCACGGAGGCCATCGTCGTCGACGCACCGGAGAAGAACGGTGGCGGCGGCGGCATGCCCGACATGGGCGGCATGGGCGGGATGATGTAAGCACCGGATTCGCGCTTCGCGAATTCGTCGCACGTCACGAGGGGCCGGCACTTGCCGGCCCCTCGTCGTCTTCGTAGGCAGGGCCGAGACAGAAACGGCCCTCGGGGGAAGGGCCGTTTCCGGATGCCGTCAGGGAAGAGTTGGGTGCCCTGGCGATCTGCCGTCTGCCTTCGATCCCGCACCCTGTTTCGGGTCTCCCTGCGCACGTGGCCAGGGCAGAGCGCAGATGGCGCGCCCGATCATGAACGGGCTACCGGACAGCGGGCCGGCCCGGGCCGGGGGAGCAAAGAGAAACGGCCCTGGGGGGAGGGCCGTTTCGGGTGAAGCTAGGGGGAGGGTAGGACACCATGTTCATCGGCAGCACCCGCGCGAGCCCGACCCCTCGATCGGGGGATCCAACGCGTGGGGCTCAGAACGCGTAGCGCTGCTCGCGGAACGGGTCCGCGTCGTTGTGATAGCCCAAGCGCTCCCAGAAGCCGGGAACGTCGTGGTCGAGCAGCTCGATCTCGCGCAGCCATTTGGCGCTCTTCCAGAAGTACATTCCCGGCACGACGAGGCGCAACGGGAATCCGTGCTCCGGACTGAGAGGCTCACCGTCGGCGTGCGTGGCGAGCAGGGCACCGTCGCGCTCGAGGAACTCGAGGGGCACGTTGGCGGTGAAGCCGGCTTCTGCATGGGCGACCGCGAAGCGGGCCGACGGAAGCGGGCGAGCGAGCTCGAGCACCGTCGCACAGGCGATGCCGACGAACGTCATCTCGAACCGGCTCCAGCGGGTGACGCAGTGGATGTCCTGCGTCACCTCGACCGGGGCGAGCTCGAGGAGCTCCCCCCAGCTCAGGCGCAGCGGGTTCTCCACCTCACCGCTGACGCGGAGGTCCCAGTCTTCGAGGCCGTCCGGGTAGGTTGCCACCGCTCCGGCATGGAGCACGGGCCACTTCTCGGTCAGGTACTGCCCCGGCGGGAGCCGCGCGGGGTCATAGCCCATCTGCTCGACCTTCCGCTCCGCCTTGCCCCTGAACATGCTCCCTACACTAGTCCCATGATCGATTCCGCATTACGCGCCGCCGCGAGGCCTCGCGCCTTCCTCTCGGTCGTCGGCCCAGGCGCGCCGGCGTTCCTCCAGAGCATGGTCTCGAACGACGTCGAGTCGCTTCCGCCAGGCGAATCCTGTGAGGCGCTGCTGCTGACACCGAAGGCGCGCATCATCGCACCCCTAGTCGTCCTGCGCAGGGGGCAGGACGACTTTCTCCTGCTCACCGAGCCCGAGCTCGGTGAGAGCCTCCGGGCCGCGTTGCTGCGGTTCCGCTTCGCCGCGAAATGCGCGATCGAGTTCGAGGAGCATCGCTCCACGCTCGTCCTCGGGCTCGGCGAGGGCGGCGTCAGGTGCGACGACTTCGGCATCCCGGCGGTCGAGCTGATCGACGCCGATCCGCCGAACGGCGCGGAAGACGTGGACGGCGACGAGCTGGAGCGGCTGCGGATCCTGGCTGCCTCACCGCGTTGGGGACACGAGCTCGACGACCGAGTTCTGCCGGCCGAGGCCGGGCTCGAGGAGCGCGCGATCAGTTTCACGAAGGGCTGTTACCCGGGGCAGGAGCCGGTCGCCCGCCTGCACTATCGCGGGCATCCGAACCGCGGGTTGCGCGTGCTGCAGCTCGAAGGGGAGGCGTTGCCTGCCTACGACGCCGAGCTCGGGCTCGACGGCAAGGTCGTCGGCCGTGTCACGAGTGCCGCGCGCGATGCCGAGCGTGGGATCGTCGCCCTCGGGTACGTCCGCCGCGAAGTGCCGGGCGACGCCGTGCTCGCGCTCGACGGCCGAACCGTGCACCAGTTGTCACCCGCGGCGTAATCGCCGACGTCCGGGCTCGACGCCGGCTCGATCGTGTGCGCATCTGGCGGCCGGGCGGGCTCGCGCGTTCGATCAGGGACCCCTCGATCCCCGTGAGGCTTGCGTGGGAGAACCATGGTCCTCCACGAGCCTTTTCCTTCCGGGTGCAATGCGCCCGGCACGATTCGAACGTGCGGCAGCGCTCTATCCCCGGCTTCCGCGAGACCCGTGGCCCGCGGCCCCCTGCGACTCTGCCCCGCAGGCAGCGCTCTATCCCAGCTTCGCGGGGGAACCCGTGGTTCCCCCGCGAGCCCCCTCCTTCGTTCCAGAAGCAGTGCGCCCGGCACGATTCGAACGTGCGACCTCTGCCTCCGCAGGGCAGCGCTCTATCCCCTGAGCTACGGGCGCGGGGGTGCCAGTGTAGCGCCCGCCACTCCGGCGCGGCCGCGTGCCTGCGTCAGGTGCCGAGCGACGACTTGGCGTCGTCGACCATGCCAGCCCCGACGGCCTGCAGGATCTCGGGGCGGTCGAGCAGACGGGCACGCTGCTCGGCGGACGGCAAGCGGTTGACGACGTACTTGTCGTCGAGGATCTCGTGGAGCGCCCGGCCGCGATCGTGCTCGCGGATCACGTACTGCGCCACTCGCTCTTCCTTCGCGGAGCTCTGGAAGAGGAACGAGAACATGTCCTTGAGAGCCATCCCTGCTCATCCTACTCCTTTGGCCGCGATTGCCTCGGGAATGGTGGCCCGCTGGTCGACCCCCGGGCCGCCAGAAGACGCTGGTACCGTCCGGGCGCGATGCAGATTCGAGTAGGGCACAGCCCCGATCCCGACGACGCGTTCATGTTCTGGGCGCTGACGACAAACCTGGTCGATCCGCGCGGGTTCGTGTTCGAGCAGGTGCTCGGCGACATCCAGACGCTCAACCAGTGGGCGCGCGCGGCGCGGCTCGAGGTGACGGCGATCTCGCTCGCCGCGTACCCGTTCGTCCAGGAGGACTATGCGCTGCTTCCGCACGGCGCGAGCATCGGCACCGGCTACGGGCCGATCGTCGTCGCGCGCGAGCCGGGGGAGATCGACGACCTCCGCGGGAAGGAGATCGTGGTTCCCGGCGCCATGACGACCGCATTCCTGACGCTCCGCCTCCTCCTCGGTGACATGCCCTACCGGGAGCTCGCGTTCGAGCAGATCCCGGACGAGGTCGCGTCGGGCCGGGCGGACTACGGACTTCTGATCCACGAGGGGCAGCTGACGTATTCCGACCTCGGGCTGCACAAGGTGCTCGATCTCGGCGAGTGGTGGCTGCTCGAGACGGGACTGCCGTTGCCGCTCGGGGTCAACGTCGCGCGTCGCGACATCGAACGGCTCGACGATCTCTCCGGCGTGCTCGGGGAGGCGATCAGGTGTGGGCTCGAGAACCGCGACGAGGCGCTCGAATATGCCCTCCAGTTCGGGCGCGGCATCGACGAGGCCGTGGCCGACCGCTTCATCGAGATGTACGTGAACGAGTTGACCGAGGATTACGGCGACGAGGGTCGCTCCGCCGTGTCCGAGCTGCTCCGCCGCGGCGAGGCGATCGGTGCCTTCCCCCGGCCGGTCTCGCTCGACTTCGTCGAGCCGCGACCGGCACAACAGGGCACCGGCTGAAGCCGGTCGCCGCTCGCGCCGCTCCGTTGCGTGCGTACCCGCCTCAGTCTTCGGTGAACCGGATCTCCTGCGCGCCCTCCCAGAGGAACTTCTTGCCGAGCGCCCGGAGGTTCTCGTTGCCCTCTACCACGGTGGCGAAGTGGTTGCCGGCGAGCGCGCCGGCCTTGGAGGCGAAGCTGACGTATCCGTAGGCGAGCAGGATCTCGGTCTCCGAGACGCCGCCCGGATAGAGGACGATCTCGCCCGGGGTGGGGTAGCACGTAGCGTTCTCGGGCCCGAGCCCGAGGTCGAGGTCGCCGAACGGAATCCAGCCTGCCTCGCCGCTCCAGCGCACGTGGATGATGCGCGACTCGAGCGGCAGCAGCCGCCGGAAGGCCGCCACCGTCTCGGGCGCCGTCTCCTCCTCGAGTCGGGCGGTGAACGAGAACCCTCCTGCAGTGATGCTCAACATCGTCGACCTACTTTCCGGTGGACGCGCCCTGGGTGACCCAAGCGACGACGAGGGCGCGTTCTTCGCTCGTCATGCCGGTGACGTTGCCGATTGGCATTGCACTGCTGGCGACGACGCGCTTGATGTCGTCGGCTCGCGCAGCGAGCTGGGCGGGAGTCTCTAAAACCACGCCACCCGGCGGGCTCGAGAATCCGGGCTGCGTGGGAGCGACCGCATGGCACGGAGCACAGCGCTGGGAGATCACGGAGGCGGTCTCGGAGAAGGTGACGGGGGTCGCGCCCGCACCGTCGCCTCCGCTGTCGGGACGGATCAAGACGCCGAGGACGACGAGCACGCCGACGGCGACCGCGGGTATCACCCACAGCGTCCTCCCCTGGTGGCGGAGGTTGTAGAACAGCCGGGCGAGAACGCCGGCGAACATGATCACGAGCAGGACGACCCACGCATGGTCGGCGCCGTAGGTGAAGGAGACGTGCCCTGCCAGCATCGTGAACAGCACCGGCAGCGTGAAGTAGTTGTTGTGCACCGAGCGCTGCTTCGCGACGATCCCGGGAGTCGGGTCGGGGTCGCGCCCCGCTCTCTTTGCGTTGATCAGCTCCCAGTGCGCCGGGATGATGTTGAAGAAGACGTTCCCCGCCATCACCGTGCCGATCATCGCCCCGACCTGGAGGAAGGCCGCGCGAGGCTGGAAGAGCTGCGCGCTGCCCCACGCAGAGACGGCGGTGGTCGCGACGATCAGCAGCCAGAGCAGTGCCTCGTGGCCGACGAGCAGCCGGCAGAGGACGTCGTACACGACCCAGGCGGCGACGAGCAGGCCCACGCTGAGGGCGACCGCCTGCCACGAGGAGAGATCGGCCACGCTCGGATCGATCAGGTACGCGCTCGCGTTGAAGTAGTAGAGGACGACCATCAGCCCGAAGCCCGACAGCCAGGTCGTGTAGGCCTCCCACTTGAACCACGCCAGGTGCTCGGGCAGCACGGGCGGAGCGACCTTGTACTTCTTGACGTGGTAGAAGCCGCCGCCGTGCACCTCCCAGAGCTCGCCCCCGACGCCGTCGCGGAGGTCGTCCACCTTCGTCGGAGCCTCGAGCGACTGGTCGAGGAGGACGAAGTAGAACGACGCCCCGATCCACGCCATCGCCGCAATCACGTGGAGCCAGCGCAGCAGGAGGTTCAGCCAGTCCGTCACGTACGGGTCGAGGAACGCGGCCACGACGCTCATGACCGCTGCCACCGGTCGATCGCGATCGCGACGAGCTCCTGTAGCGCCGTCTCGAGCTCGTCGTCGGTCGGGTTGTCGATCCGACTCCGGAGCACTTCGAGGATCTCGGCCTTCGGCCGCCGGTTGACGAAGACGACGAATCGGAACCCGTGCCGCGCCTCGTAGTCGGCGTTGAGCCGCGCGAGCTCCGCAAGCACCGTGGGGTCGTCGTCGCTCCCCTGCTCCGCCGCCGAGCGGGCGCTGAGGCCCGTCTTCTGGCCGATCGCCGGATGGGCGTCGAGCACCTCGCGCTTCTCGTCGTCGGAGAGCTCGTCGATCACGGCGCTCGCGCTCGCAAGGGGGTGCTCGCGCCCGGCGAGCAGCTCGACGAACCGCGTCCTCCCTTCGAAGAGCCCCGCGAGCTCGTCGCTGCTCAGCTGCCGCGGTAGCTCGCGCACGAAAACGGGGAGACGAGAAGGGGCACGTGGTAGTGGCCCGCTGCGAGGTCGAGCTCCAGCTCGACGCGGCGGAAGAACTCGGACGGTGGATGGAAGACGAGGCGGTAGCGGCCGGGCACGAGCGTTTCCGCGAGGCGTGCCCTGCCGTCGGCATCGGTGTGCGTGCTCGCGACCTGCTCGCCGCCGCGCAGCAGCTCGATCGCGACCCCGGCGGCGGGCTTGCCGGCGGCGGTGTCGAGCACGTGGGTGGAGAGAGAGACGGTCATCCCGAGAAGGTTCGCGCTTGGGCGCGATGAGCCTGCGCGATCTCCTCTTCGCTCGCGTTCACGAGTCTGCCGTCCCGGACGACCTCGGCACCTGCGACGACGAGACGGTCGACGCGCTGCGGGCCCCCGAGCACGATTCCGGCCACGAGATCGTCGACCCCGCCGAGCTCGAGGCCGTCGGTGCGCCAGACGGCGAAGTCCGCGCACTTGCCGGCCTCCAGCGAACCGATGTCGTCACGCCGCAGCACGGCGGCGCCGCCGCGGGTGCCGAGGCGGATCGCGTCACGCGCGGTCATCGCCGTGCCGCCGCCACGGCCCCGCGCCACGAGCAGCGCCTGCTTCACCTCGAAGAAGAGATCGCCGCGCTCGTTCGAGGCCGAACCGTCGACACCGAGGCCGACGCGCACGCCCGCGTCGAGCATGTCGCGCACCGGAGCAACGCCGGCACCGAGGCGCAGGTTGGACGTCGGGCAGTGGGCGACGCCCGTGCCGGTGCTCGCGAACTTGGCGATGTCCCCTTCCGTGAGATGCACGCAGTGGGCGCACCACACGTCCTCGTCCAGCCAGCCGAGGCGCTCGAGGTACTCGACCGGCCGGCAGCCGTACAGCTCGACGCAGTAGTCCTCCTCCTCGAGCGTCTCCGCGAGGTGCGTGTGCAGGGGGAGCCCGAGCCGGCGCGCGAGCGCGGCGGACTCCTCCATCAGCCGGCCCGTGACCGAGAACGGCGAGCACGGGGCAACCGCGAGTTGCACCATCGCCCCGGGGCCCGGTTCGTGCAGCAGCGCCGCCAGGCGCTCGGTCTCGGCGAGCACGGCGTCGAGCTCCTCGACGAGCTCGTCCGGGGGCAGGCCGCCGTCCGAGACGCCGAGGTCCATCGATCCGCGCGAGGCGACGATCCGGACCCCGAGCTCGCGCGCCGCCTGCACCTCTGCCTCGATCAGCCCCTCGCGGCCGCGCGGGAAGACGTAGTGGTGGTCGAACACGGTCGTGCAGCCCGAGAGCGCCAGCTCCGCAAGACCCGTGCGCGCGGCGGCGTACTCGGCCTCGGCGTCGATGCGCGACCAGATCGGATAGAGCTCGCGCAGCCAGGTGAACAGGTCTGCCTCCTGGGCCCGGGCCCGCGTCAGGGTCTGGTAGAGGTGGTGATGGGTGTTGACGAGGCCGGGCGTGACGACGGCGCCACGGAGGTCGACCCGCGCCGCGGCGTCCGGCTCGGCTCCTGCTCCGACCGCCTCGATCGTGCCGCCGTCGACGAGGAGCCAGCCGTGCTCGTGCTCGGTGCCGGCGTCGTCCATCGTCACGATGACGCCGTTCGTATAGAGCGTCCCCGCCGTGGTCATGCCGATCCCGGGTGCGATTCCCGCTCGCCCGCCTCGGTCTGGCGAACGAACACGGCCTTCTCCCAGAACTCGGGGATCGTGGCGGCGTCGACGTAGCTCATGCCGCTGCGGAGCCCGCCGTGCAACTCGTCGACGACCTCGGCCACGGCACCCCGCAGCGGGAACTCCATCTCCTCTCCCTCCGCCACGTACTGGTCGAGCGCGTCCCCGCGGCCCTCGATCGCGAGCCGCGCCGCCGCGGCGGAGCGCGAGGCCATCCCCCGGTAGACCTTGAACAGCTGACCGCGGCGGCGGACGACGTCACCCGGGGACTCTTCCCGGCCGGCGAGGAGGCTCCCCACCATGACGGTGCTCGCCCCCGCTCCCATCGCGGTCGCGACGTGCCCTGCCCGGCGGATGCCGCCGTCCGCGATCAGCGGCACGCCTGTGGCGCGGGCGGCCGCCGCGCACTCGAGCACCGCGGTCAGCTGCGGCACGCCGACGCCCGCGACGAGGCGCGTGGTGCAGGCGAAGCCGGGCCCGATCCCGACCTTGACCGCGTCGGCGCCGGCGGCCGCGAGATCGGTGACGCCGTCGCCCGTGGCGACATTGCCGGCCACGATCTCGACGTCGGGCCAGGCCGACTTCAGCTCGGCCACCGCTTCGATCGCGGCATCGGCGTGGCCGTGTGCGATATCGAGGACGAGGGCGTCGACCTCTGCCGCGATCAGCTCTGCCGAGCGCTCCAGGTAGTCGCCGCGGATCCCGATCGCTGCAGCGACGCGGAGTCGGCCGAGGCTGTCGCGCGTCGCGCGCGGGTAGCGGTCCGAGAGGGCGAGGTCCTTCAGCGTCACGAGCCCGCCGATCCTGCCGTTGCCGTCGACGAGCGGCAGCTTCTCGATCCGGTTCCCGGTCAGGAGGCTGCGCGCCTCGGCGAGGTCGATGTCGGGAGCACCCGTCACGACCCGCTCGCGCGGGGTCATCAGCGCCTCCACCTCGTCGCCGTCCTCGCCCGCGAGCAGGTCCCGCGCCGTCAGCACGCCGAGCAGCTCGTTGTCCGGGCCGGCGACGAGGAAGCCCGTGACGCCGAGCTCGATTGCCTTCGCGCGCGCCTCTGCAAGCGCGACCCCCGGCTCGATCACGTACGGCTCGTTGACGATGTGGGTCAGGTACCGCTTCACCCGGCGCACCTCGGCCACCTCCTCCTCGACCGAGAGGAAGCGATGGATCACCCCGATCCCTCCCAGCTGCGCCATCGCGATCGCCATCCGCGCGGTCGTGACCGTGTCCATGTTGGCCGAGACGATGGGCACTTCGAGCTCGATCGCCGGCGTGAACGAGGCCCGTGTCGAGACGTCCTGGCGTGAGCGCACGCGAGAGCGGCGCGGCACGAGCAGGACGTCGTCGTAGGTGAGCCCGGTGACGATCTCCGTCACGCCTCCACCTCCAGCGGGACGAGCTCGAATCGGTCGACGTCGACGAGCCCCTGGTCGGTCAGCTTCAGCGACGGGATCACCGAGAGCGCGAGGAACGCGAGCGTAAGAAACGGCGTCGCGCCGCTCCAGCCGAGGGCGGCGGCCGCCTCGTTGGCGGCCCGGCTCTGCTCGATCACGTCGGCGAGCGGCGCATCGGAGAGGAGCCCGGCGACGGGAAGCGGGCACTCGCCCACGACCTTGCCATCGGCGATCGCGACGATCCCGCCGCCGTTCTGCGCCAGATGGGTGACCGCAGCGACCATGTCCTCGTCACGCATCCCGACGACGACGAGGTTGTGGGCGTCGTGGGCCACGGTGGAGGCGAGGGCGCCGCGTTTCAGCCCCGACCCCGCGACGAACCCGAGCCCGACGCGGCCGGTGGCGAGGTGCCGCTCGACGACGGCGATCTTGGCGAGATCGGCCGCGGGATCTGCGACGGCGTGCCCGTCGACGACGACGGGGTTGGTCGTGACCGACTCGGTCACGACCTGGTCCTCGATCAGCCCGATCGCGCGAATGGCGGCGCCGGCGGAAGGGATCGCGAAATCTGCGACCGAGACGGGCTGCACGCGAACCGTCTGACGTACCCACTCGGGGACGGGGACACGGGGGACGTCCTCGACGGGATGGCCGCGCTTCAGGACCGTGTCGGGGACGAACCGCTCCAGGTCGGGCAGCAGCAGCAGGTCGGCCTGAAAGCCGGCCGCGACGGCGCCCAGGTGACCGAGGCCGTGCCACTGGGCGGGGTTGAACGAGGCCATCAGGATCGCGTTCTCGGGCGTGACGCCGGCCGCCACCGCATCGCGCACCATCGCGTTGATGTGGCCGTCGTCGGCGATGTCCTCGGGGTCGCGGTCGTCGGTGCAGAAGGCGATCCGGCCCGGGCCGTACTCGAGCACGAGCGGCAGCAGCGCCTGCAGGTTGCGTGCCATTGACGCCTCGCGGATCAGCAGCCAGATACCCGCTCGCAGCCGCTCCCGCCCTTCCTCGACCGTCAGCGCCTCGTGATCGGAGCGAATCCCTGCCGCCGCGTAGGCCTGGAGCTCGCGCCCGACGAGGCCGGGTGCGTGGCCGTCCACGTGCGCCGCGCCCTCGAGCGCGAGCTTCTCGAGCTCCGCGGGCGCACCGGCCACGACGCCGGGAAAGTTCATCATCTCCGCCAGCCCGAGCACCCGCCGCCGCCGCATCAGAGACTCGAGGTCGCCTGCGAGGAGCGGGCGGCGCGGCGACTCGAACGGCGAAGCCGGCACGCACGAGGGCGCCATGAAGAAGACGTCGAGCGGCAGCCCTGCCGAAGCGTCGAGCAGCCAGTGGACGCCGTCGACCCCGAGGACGTTGGCGATCTCGTGCGGGTCGGCGACGATCGCGGTCGTTCCGAACGGGAGCACGAGGCGGGCGAACTCGTCGACGAGCAGCTTGACGGACTCGATGTGCATGTGGGCGTCGATGAAGCCGGGTACGACGTAGCGCCCCTCGGCCTCGATCACCTCGCCTCCGTCGTACTCCCCGACCCCCGCGATCACTCCGTCGGAGATTGCGACGTCGGCGTCGAGCCACTCGCGCGTGAACGCGCAGAAAACGCGGCCGCCACGGACGACGGTGTCCGCCGGCTCGTCGCCCCGGGCTACTGCAAGTCGCCTCGACAGGTCGCTCATGCTGCGACCCTAACGCAGCCGCTCGGTGTGGGAGGAGCCCCGGCCGGCTCCGGCCGCGGGAGCCCGCCCCGGCGCGCGCCCGCCTGCGATCGGCGATCGGAACGGCGATAGGATCGGCCGGGGGTCGTGGAGTTCCGCGGCTGTTGCGGTTCGTCACTCGAGCAAAGGGAGCGGTGCGTGGCCAGGTTCGATCTCGTCGTTCGCGGCGCCACCGTGGTCGATCCGGCCGGGGTCGCGAGCGGCGACGTGGGTGTGCTCGACGGCCGCATCGCGGCGATCGGGCCGGAGCTCGAGGGAACCGCCGCCGAGACGATCGACGCTGCCGGGCTCCACCTGTTCCCCGGTGTGGTGGACGCCCACGTCCACTGCAACGACCCGGGCCGAAGCGAGTGGGAGGGGTTCGACTACGCCAGCCGGGCACTCGCCGCGGGCGGAGCCACCACCTTCGTGGACATGCCGCTCAACGCGAGCCCGCCGACGGTCGACGGCGCTTCCTTCGACCGCAAGCTCGCCGCTGCCGAAGGTTCTTCCTTCGTCGACTTCGCCCTCTGGGGCGGGCTCGTGCCAGGGCCGCTCGAACGCCTCGACGAGCTGGCCGCGAAGGGCGTCGTAGGGTTCAAGGCGTTCATGTGCCCCACCGGCGTGGACGACTTCGTGATGGCGGACGACGAGACGCTTCGGGCCGGGATGGAGCGGGCGGCGTCGCTCGGGCTGCCGGTCGCGGTACATGCCGAGAATGCGGACGCGACCACGAGGCTCGCTGCGCACGCAGTTTCCGGAGGACGGACGTCGATGAAGGACTACCTCGCCTCCCGCCCCGTCGTCGCCGAGCTCGAGGCGATCGGCCGCGCTGTCGAGATCGCCGAGGAGACGGGCTGCTCGCTCCACGTCGTGCACGTCTCGACGGGGAGCGGCGTGGCGCTCGTCGCCGCGGCCCGGGCCCGCGGCGTGGACGTGACATGCGAGACGTGCCCCCACTACCTCGCTCTCGACGAGGACGATGCCCTGGCCCTCGGGCCTATCGCGAAATGCTCGCCGCCGCTCCGCCCGCGCGAGGACGTCGACGACCTCTGGCGCGCGGTCATGGCGGGGCAGGTCGACCTCGTCGCCTCCGATCACTCGCCGAGCAGCCCGCAGCTGAAGGAGGGCGCCGACGCCTTTGCCGTCTGGGGTGGGATCGCCGGCTGCCAGACGCTGCTGCGCGTCGTGCTCACGGAGGGGGAGCGACGTGGGCTGTCCCTCGAGGCGGTTGCGGCACTCACCGCCGCAGGCCCGGCGCGCAGGTTCGGGCTCGAGGGCAAAGGGTTGCTCGCACGGGGCGCCGATGCCGACCTCGTCCTCGTCGACCTCGCGACAGAGTCCCTCGTGTCCGAGGCAGAGTTGCTCTCGCGGCACCCGCTCAGCCCGTTCGTCGGGCGGTCGCTTCGGGGACGGATCGTCCGGACGGTCGTACGCGGCTCGACTGTTCAGCGCGCGGGCGGTATGGTCGCAGCACCGGGGGGCCGCTTCGTGCGCGCACGCACCGGACGATCGACGGAGGCGAGGTCGTAGGAGCCAAGTGGCCGGTCCGGAGGGGGCGGCGCGAAAGGAGAAACGTGTCAAGGTCTCGAGTTCTCAGCAAGTCAAGTGGGCGGAGGGTGACGGTCATGACCCTGCTCGGCGCCCTCGCCGTCGCAGCGCTCGTGCTCGCGGGAGGAACGTCCGCGAAGCCCCAGAAGGGGCCGATCAAGGCCGCCTGGATCTACGTCGGACCGCACAACGACGGCGGCTGGTCGGAGGCCCACGAAGAGGGCCGGCTCTACGTGCAGAAGAAGCTCGGCAAGAACGTGATCACGACCTACAAGGAAAACGTTCCCGAGGGCCCGCAGGCAGCTCAGCTGATCGACAGCCTCGTGCGTGACGGCAACAAGATCATCTTCGCCACCTCGTTCGGCTACATGGACGCGATGGAGGCGGCGGCGAAGAAATACCCGGACGTCTACTTCGAGCACGCGACCGGCTACAAGATGGGCAAGAACTTCGCCAACTTCTTCGGCGCCGCCGAGGACGCGATCTTCCTGTCCGGGATGGCGGCAGGAGCGGCGACCAAGAACGGCCGCGTGGGCTACATCGTGCCGTTCCCGATCCCGGAGATCATCCGGCACATCAACGGCTTCGCGCTCGGGGTGCAGACGACGCATCCCGGGGCCAAGATCAAGCTCGTCTGGACGAAGTCGTGGTTCGACCCGGCCAAGGAGAAGAAGGCCGCAGAGAGCCTTGTCGCCGCGGGCGTGGACGTGCTCGGGCAGAACGTCGACAGCCCTGCCGCCGGCCAGTACGCGCAGTCCAAGAAGATCCCGTGGGTGGGCCATGGCTCGTACGCGAAGAAATTCGCGCCGACCTCCTGGCTGACCGCCGGTGTCTACAACTGGGGGCTGTACTACCTCAAGCGCACCAAGGCGGCCGCCAACGGCACCTGGAAGACCGGCAGCTACTACGGCTCGATGGGTGATGGGTTCACGAAGCTCGCGCCGTACGGGCCCAAGGTCACCGCCAAGACGAAGAAGCTGATCGCGGCCAAGCGGACGGCGATCATCAAGGGCACGTACTACGAGTTCCAGGGGCCGCTCTACGACCAGCAGGGCAAGCTCCGCGTCAAGAAGGGGAAGCGAATGACCCTGCCCGAGATCCTCTCCGTCGACTGGCTCGTCAAGGGCGTCGAAGGCAGCCCTAAGGGCTAGCGCAGGACTGCGGGGTGGGCGCCGGGCTGTCCGGCGCCCACCCCGCGAACGAACCGGCACGGGGCACCGGGTCGACCCGGTGCCCCGGGCGGCGAACATCGCAACGTTCTCTTCGTCAGGGAGGATCGACACACATGAGGTATGAGGAATTCCTGCGGCGCGTTCCGAAGGTCGAACTGCACTGCCACTTCGAGGGCACCGTGAGGCCTGCGACGTTTGCGGAGCTCGCGCGCAAGCACGGCGTTCCACTTCCCACCGACGAGGTCGACAAGCTCTACGACTACGACTCGATCTACGAGTTCCTGACTATCTTCGCCATGGTCTCCTCCACCCTGATCGATCGTGAGGACTTCGCGCGCACCGCGTACGAGTCGATCGAGGACGGCGTCAAGCTCGGCAATCTCAAGTACCGGGAGATGTTCTTCAACCCCACGCTCCACACGAAGCGGGGCGTGCCGTACGCGACGGTGGTCGACGGGCTCGTCGACGGAATCCGGGCAGCCGAGGCGGACTTCGGCGTCGGGTGCCGCTTGATCGCCGACGTCTACCGGCAGGACACCCCGGCGGAGGCGCGCGAGATGGTCGAGCAGGTGCTCGCCCACCGGCCCGACGAAATGATCGGGCTCGGGATGGACGGCGCCGAGGCTCCCGACCCGCCCGAGCAGTTCGTGGACGCGTACGCGCTGGCGCAGGGCGGCGGCCTCCGGCTCACGGCGCATGCCTGCGAAGATGCCCCGGCCAAGAACATCGCGACCTGCCTCGACGTGCTCGGATGCGAGCGGATCGACCACGGCTACCACATCCTCGAGGACGAGGGTCTCGTCGCCCGCTGTCGGGACGAGGGGATCACGTTCACCGTCTGCCCGACCGCCACGGCCGTCTGCTATTTCGACGCCGAGGACTACACGAAGCACCCGATCCTGCAGATGGCCGACAGCGGGCTGAAGCTGATGGTCAACTCGGACGACCCGACCATGTTCCACACGGACATCGGGACGGAGTACGTGAAGATCGCCGAAGCAGGCAACTGGGACGCGGCCCGGATCCGCGAGTTCAGCCTCAACGGCGTCGACGGCTCCTGGCTCTCCGATGACGAGAAACGCACGATGCGGCAGGAGTTCGTCCAGGAGCTCGACCGCCTCGAAGCGGGCCTCGCCGGTGATGCGGCCTGAGCATGCTTCCCGGGGGAACGATCGCAACGTCGGGCCCGGCGGCGGTCGTCCAGCCGCCACGGAGCAGAGGTTGCCGGGGCGACCGGCCCCCGTCACTGGGAGCGGGCCGGTGACGGGCTCGCCCGGATGAGCTCTCCCGCCGCACACGCGTCGGGTGCCGGGCCCGAGATGGGCTCGCCGGCGGTGACGATGCGCGGGATCACCAAGCGGTTCCCCGGCGTCGTCGCGAACGACCAGGTCGATTTCGAGGCCCGGGTCGGCGAGGTGCACGCGTTGCTCGGTGAGAACGGAGCCGGCAAGAGCACGCTCTCGAACATCCTCACGGGCCTCTACCGCGCCGACGAGGGCGATCTCGAGCTCTACGGGCGACCTGTCGAGTTCCATACCCCCCGCGACGCGCTCGACGCGGGGATCGGGATGGTGCACCAGCACTTCCGGCTCGTCGAGCCGTTCACCGTCTCGGAGAACGTCGTGCTCGGCGATCACCGCGACGTGGGGCGCTCGTTCCGGATCGACCGACGCCTGATCGAGCAGCGGGTTGCCGGGCTCGCCGAGCGCTACGGTCTCGCAGTCGACCCGCGCGCACGGATCTGGCAGCTGTCGGTGGGAGAGCAGCAGCGCGTCGAGATCCTGAAGGCGCTCTACCGCGAGGCGCGGGTGCTGATCCTGGACGAGCCGACCGCGGTGCTCACCCCGCAGGAAGCGGGCGCGCTCTTCGAGACGCTGCGGGCGATGGCGGCCGAGGGACGGACGGTGATCTTCATCTCACACAAGCTGCACGAGGTGACCGCTGTCGCGGACCGGGTCACGGTCCTGCGTGGGGGTCGCTCGATCGACACCGTCGAGACGGCGGGCGCCACCTCGCAGTCGCTCGCGCTCCTCATGGTCGGCCGGGACGTCGAAGTCGGGCGGCGACAGGAGAGCGAGACGCCGATCGGAGGCGTCATGCTCGAGGTCGACGGCCTCACCGCTACCGGGGATCGAGGTGGAGAAGCGCTCAAGAACGTCAAGCTCCACGTCTGCCGCGGGGAGGTGCTCGGGATCGCCGGAGTCGCCGGCAACGGCCAGCGCGAGCTCGCGGAGGCCGTGACGGGAATGCGCAGCGTCAGCTCCGGCACCGTGAGGGTGGGCGGCACGGAGCTGCGCAGCGGTGACCCGCGGGCTGCGATCACGGCGGGGATCGCCCACGTGCCCGAGGACAGGCTTCACACCGGCGTCTCGCCGAGCCTCAGCATCGCCTCGAACATCGCACTGAAGTCGTACCGCACGGATGCGGCCGGGCCGTTTCTGCGGCTCCGGCAACTGCGCGAGCGGGCAGTCGAGATGATCCGACGGTACGACGTCAAGGCCTCGGGCCCCGAGGCGCCGGCGCGGCAGCTTTCCGGCGGAAACCTGCAGAAGGTCGTGCTGGCCCGTGAGTTTTCGGGCGAGCCGAAGGTCCTCGTCGCGGCGGCGCCGACCCGCGGGCTCGACGTCGGGGCGATCGAGACGGTGCACGGCTACCTGCGCGAGGCCGCCGCCGCCCAGGTCGCCGTACTCCTGATCAGCGAGGACCTCGACGAGGTGATGACGCTCTCCGACCGGATCGCCGTCATGTACGAGGGGGCGATCGTCGGCGAGGTCGACGCGGCCGCGGCGACCGTGGAGGAGCTCGGGCTCCTGATGGCGGGCGTCCGGAGCGAGACATCGTGAGCCTCGGAAGCGTGCGGATCGAAAAGCGGCTCCGTCAGCGTCGCTGGCTGATGGTCGCGGTGCCGCTCGGCTCGCTCGTCGTCGCCTTCGTCGCGATCGCCATCCTGCTGGTCCTGACCGGGCACGCGCCGGTGACGACCTTCCGCAAGCTGTTCGATGCGGCCTACCTCGCCGACGGAGCGCTGACGAACACGCTCATCGCCGCCACGCCGCTCGCGTTCACCGGGCTCGCCGCAGCTGTCGCCTTCCGGATGCGGTTGTTCAACATCGGCGCCGAGGGGCAGCTCTACTTCGGGGCGATCGGCGCCGCCGGCGTCGCGATTCTGCTCTCGGGCTCCGCCACACCCCTCCTGATCGTGGCGATGCTGATCGGCGGCGCGGCGCTCGGGGCCGCGTGGGGAGCGATCCCCGGCCTCCTCCGGGCCTTCCTGCGCACGAACGAGATCATCACCTCGCTGATGCTGAACTACGTCGCGGCGCTCGTTCTCAACTACCTGATCTTCGACAGCCTCTCCTACTGGCGCGACGACTCGCCGACCGGGCTCGTCTTCCCGCAGGGGAAGACGCTCGTCGACGCGGCCAGCTGGCCCGTCACCTCGATCGGCTCCGTCGTGATCCCGTTCGGGTTCTTCGTCGCGATCGCCGTCGGCGGGCTCATCTGGCTGCTGTACAGCCGAACCCGCTTCGGCTTCGAGGCCCAGGTGATCGGCGACTCGCCCCGCGCGGCCCGGTACGCGGGGATGCGGACACGGCGCAAGATCGTCGCGATCATGAGCCTCTCGGGCGCGATCGCGGGCATCGGCGGCGCCAGCCAGATGGGTGACTTCCGCCACGTGCTCGACGCACGCGGCCTCCAGCAGGCGAACTACGGCTACACGGGCATCGTCGTCGCAGCGCTGGCGAAGTACAACCCGTTCGCGGTCGTGCTCGTCGCCTTCCTGCTCGGCGGGCTCCAGAACGCCGGCTACGCATTGCAGAGCGCCGACTTCCCCTCGGGCCTCGTCGGCGTCATGCAGGGGATGATCCTGTTCGCGATGCTCGGCGGCGAGCTGCTCGTGCAGTACCGGATCAGCTTCGCGCGGTCACCGCACCAGGCGTCGGCACCCGTGGGGCCGGCCCGATGAACAACAGCATCGTCGTCGTCGTGCTCGCCTCGGCGGTCGCCTACGGCACCCCGCTCCTCTACGCCGCGCTCGGAGAGCTGCTCGCCGAGCGCTCGGGCGTGCTCAACCTCGGAGTCGAGGGGATGATGCTCGTGGGCGCTGTGATGGGCTTCCTCGCGGTGCAGCGGATCGGTGGCCCGGCCGGCGTGGTGCTGCCGCTCTCGATCGTCGTTGCCGCCGTGGCCGGGGCTGCTGCGGCCCTGATCCTGGCGTTCCTGGTGATCACGCTGCGCGCGAACCAGATCGTGACCGGGCTCGCCCTGACGATCTTCTGCGGAGCGGCGGGCCTGTCGTCGTATCTCGCCAACGACTTCAATCTGGCGGACAACCCGGCCCGGTTCTCCTTCGAGCCCGTGAACGCGTTCGGCCTCGAGGACTTGCCGATCGTCGGCCCCGTCGTGTTCGGGCAGACCTGGCTCGTGTACGCGTCGTGGGTGTGCGTGGTCGCCGTCGGCTTCTACCTGTCGCGCACCCGGCCGGGACTCAACGTTCGAGCCGTCGGCGAGTCACCCGCCGCGGCAGACGCAATGGGGATCGGGGTCAGCAAGTACCGGTACCTCCACACGATCGCCGGCGGTGCGTTCGCCGGGGTCGGCGGTGCCTGCTTCAGCCTCGCGCTCACCCCTCAGTGGGTCGACGGCCTGACGGCGGGAGCCGGCTGGATCGCGATCGCTCTCGTCATCTTCGCCTTCTGGCGCGCCGACCTGTGCCTCGTCGGCGCGTATGTCTTCGGAGCCTTCTCGGCGCTGCCCTTCACGCTGCAGGCCCGTGGCGTCACGGTCACACCGCAGCTCTTCCAGGCGTTGCCCTACGTCATGACTATCGTCGTTCTCGTGGTCGTCTCCTCCGGTCTCGGTCGTCGTCGGCTCGGCGCTCCCGCCAGTCTCGGTGTTCCCTACGTTCGGGAAGAGCGGTAGGGATGGACGTCCATAGCCCGTCGTCGCTCCACGAGGCGCTGCGCCTCAAGGCCGAGATCCCGGATGCGCGCTTCGTGCAGGGCGGCACAGACGTGCTCGTCGAGCTGAACTTCGACCGATCCCGTCCACCCGCCCTGATCAACCTGAACGAGGTGCCCGAGCTCCGCGGCGCCCGGCACGAGAGCGGCCGGCTCGTCCTCGGAGCGGGGCTCACCTACGCGGAGGCGATGCGGGGCGTCGTCGCGGAGGAGCTCCCGGCCCTGGCGCAGGCGTCTCGCACGGTCGGCTCTCCGCAGATCCGCAACCGCGGCACGATCGGCGGCAACCTCGGCACCGCGTCGCCGGCAGGCGACGCGCTGCCCCCGTTGCTCGTCGAGGACACGCTGGTTCACGTGGCGGGCGCCGGCGGCGAGCGCCGCCTGCCGCTCGGAGACTTCCTGCTCGGTGTGAAGCGCAACGCACTCGAGCCCGACGAGATCGTCGTCGCGGTGAGCCTCGACCCGAGCCGCGCAGCGCAGACCTTCATGAAGGTGGGGCCGCGCAACGCGATGGTGATCTCGGTCTGCTCCCTGGCCCTCCAGGTCGACCGCGAGCGCGGGGAGATCAGAGGGGCGTTCGGGTCGGCCGCGCCTACCGTGCGACTCGTTTCCGCCCCGATCGACGAGGCCGAGAGCTTCCCCGACCGGCTCGTCGAAGCGACGAGCCCGATCGACGATGTGCGCGGCACGGCCGCCTACCGCAAGCACGCTCTGCGGGTGCTGACCCGCCGGGCTCTGGAAAGGTGTCTGGCGTGAAGATCGCGCTCACCGTCAACGGAGACTCCCACGAGACCGAAGCGTGGGGCGGCGAGAGCCTGCTCTACGTACTGCGGGAGCGTCTGGGCCTGCCGGGCTCGAAGAACGCGTGCGAGCAGGGCGAGTGTGGCTCGTGCTCGGTGCTCCTCGACGGGACCCTCGTGTGTGCGTGCCTCGTGCTGGCGGCGCAGGCCGACGGTCACGAGGTGACGACGGTGGAAGGGTTGGCCCCCGAGGGGGAGCCTCTCCATCCGGTGCAGGAAGCCTACGTCGAGGCCGGCGCCGTGCAGTGCGGCTTCTGCACGCCGGGGCTCGTCGTCGCGACGGTCGACCTGCTGGCCTCGAACCCCGCCCCGAGCGACGACGAGATCCGCGAGGCGCTCTCCGGCAACCTCTGCCGCTGCACGGGCTACGCGAAGATCTTCGACGCCGTCCGGAGAGCGGCGGCGGCCACATGAGCGCCACCGGCACGCGGCCCCTCGAGCTCGGCCGGGTCGGTGAGAGCATCACGCGTCTCGACGGCCCGCCCAAGGTGCAGGGCTCGTTCGCCTACTCCAGCGATCTCCAGGCCGCAGGGATGCTCTGGGGCCACACGTTGCGCAGCCCGCATCCGCATGCCCGCATCGTCGAGATCGACATCTCCCCGGCCTTGACGATGACGGGAGTGCACGCCGTGCTCACGCACGAGGACGTGCCGGGCCTGAAGACCTACGGGCTCGAGTTCGCCGACCAGCCCGTGCTGGCGATCGATCGCGTTCGCTACTACGGCGAGCCGGTCGCGCTCGTCGCGGCCGAGCACCCGGAGCAGGCGCGCCGGGCGGCGGAGGCGATCCAGGTCGTCTACGAGGAGTTGCCCGTCGTCTCCGACATGGAGCGGGCCACCGAGCTCGACCCCCTGCATCCGGACCGGCCCACCATGGGCCACGGCTACCGCGACGACCCGCGCCCGAACGTCGTCCGGCACATGGTGATCCGTCACGGCGATCCGGAGACGGAAGGAGACGTGTCGGTGACGGGGGTCTACGAGGTGGGCATCCAGGACCAGGCGTTCCTCGGCCCCGAGTCGGGTCTGGCGGTGCCCGACGGCGAGGGCGGGGTCGACGTCTACGTCGCGACGCAGTGGCTGCACGTCGACCGCGACCAGGTGGCGCCGTGCCTCGGGCTCGAGCCCGAGCAGGTGCGGATTCATCTCGCGGGCGTGGGCGGCGCGTTCGGCGGTCGCGAGGACCTCTCGATGCAGCTCCACGGAGCCCTGCTCGCACTCCACACGAGCCGCCCCGTCAAGATCGTCTACAACCGCGAGGAGTCGTTCGTCGGCCACATCCACCGGCACCCGGCGCGGATGTGGTGCGAGCACCGCGCCACCCGCGACGGCCGGCTCGTCAACGTGCGGATGCGGATCCTCCTCGACGGCGGTGCCTACGCCTCCAGTTCGACCGCGGTTGCCTCGAACGCCGCGTCGTTCGCGGTAGGGCCGTACCGCGTCGACAACGCGCTGATCGAGGCGACCGCCGTCTACACCAATAACCCACCCTGCGGGGCGATGCGCGGCTTCGGCGCCGTCCAGACCTGTTTCGCCTCGGAGGCGCAGATGGACAGGCTGGCGGCGGAGCTCGACATCGATCCGGTCGAGTTGCGGCTGCTGAACGCGCTCGGGCCGGGAGACACGCTGCCGACCGGCCAGGTGATCGACGGCTCGTGCCCCGTCGCCGAGACGATCCGGGCCGCGGCAGCGATTCCCGTGCCGGAGCCGGAGGAGCTCCCCCGCGACCCGATCCGGCTGCCAGGCGGAGCGGGCAACACGACCCGTGGCGAGGGCGTCAACCGTGGGGTCGGCTTTGCAGTCGGGTTCAAGAACATCTGTTACTCGGAGGGCTTCGACGACTCGTGCGCCGCCCGTGTCCAGATCCACTCGGACGGGAGCGCCGACGTCCATTGCGCCGCGGCGGAGGTAGGCCAGGGGGTGGCCGGCGTGATCCTCCAGGTGGCGCGCACCGAGCTCGGCACCGACGCGGTCGCGTTGATGCAGCACACGACGGCGACCGTCGGCTCCGCCGGATCGGCGTCGGCCTCGCGGATGACCTGGATGGCAGCCGGCGCGGTGCGCGACGCGTGCCGCGCGGCACTCGAGGAGCGGGGACGCACGGGTGGCGCGGCCGTCGACGTGGAGCGGGTCTACCGTCACGCGCGCACGACACCACTCGACCCCGAGAACGGCCAGGTCACCGGGGAGCGGGCCCATGTCGCCCTCGCGTGCGCTGCGATGCGGGTCGTCGCCGAAGTCGACGTCGAGCTCGGCCTCACGCGGGTCGTCTGGATCGGCACGGCGCAGGACGTCGGCCGCGCCATCAACCCCCTTGCCGTCGAGGGCCAGATCGAAGGAGGGACGGCCCAGGGTCTCGGGCTCGCGGTGATGGAGGAGATCCAGGTACGGGACGGCCGCATCACGAACGCCAGCTTCACCGACTACCTGATGCCGACCGCGCTCGACATGCCTCCGGTGGAGTCGGTGCTGATCGAGCTGGCCGAGCCCGACGCGCCCTACGGCGTCAAGGGGGTCGGTGAGCCCCCGACCGTGGTCTCGACCGCCGCCGTCGTGGCGGCGATGCGGGCCGCCACGGGGAAGCCGCTCGTCCGCGTGCCGGTGCGGCCCGACGAGATCTGCCTCTAGCGCCTGCCGAGCACCGCGTCGCGCCGCCTCTACTCCCCGAACGGCTCCGCCACCACGCGGGCCGCCTCGCTTCGGATCACGAGCGCGACCGATGCGAGCACGACAGCGGCACCGCCGACGATCTGCCACGAGACTCCTTCGTGGAGGAAGGCGACGCCGAGCAGGATCGCGACGACCGGGTTCACGTAGGCGTACGTCGCAACCGTCCCGATCGGAATGTTGCCGAGCAGCCACACGTAGGCGGTGAAGCCGACGAGAGAGCCGATCAGAACGAGGTAGACGATGCCGGTGATCGACCGGCCCGACCAGGTGGACGGGTCGAGCGACTCCGGCCCCGTGAAGAGCAGGCCGAGTGGAAGCAGGAAGATGCCGCCCGCGAGCATCTCGATCGCGGTCGCGACGAACGCGTCGGGCGGCATCGGCAGGCGCGAGGAGAGGAACGAGCCCGTGGCCCAGAGCACTGCCGAGCCGAGCACGAGCACGATTCCCTTGAAGTCGGCGTGGCCTCCCGGTCGTGCGAGCAGCGCGAGCCCCGCGAACCCGGTCGCGACGCCGATCAACGCGGTCCGGCTCGGTCGGTCTCCGGTCGCAGTCCGCATCAGCACGATCCAGAGCGGCACCGACGCGATCAGGAGTGACGCCAGCCCGATCGGCACCGTGCGCTCGGCGACGAAGAGCATCGCGTTCGCTCCGAGCAGGAGGATCCCGACGAGCGTGGCCGAGGCGAGCGCGGTTCGGCCGACGCGGAAGGAGCGCGGCCCTCGTCGCACCGTCACGAACGCCGCCATCAGCACGCCCGTGAGGAGGAAGCGGACGGATGCTGCAAAGGTCGCCGGGATCGTCTCGCCGGCGAGCTCGATCCCGAGGTAGGTCGAGCCCCAGACGACGTAGACCGTCGAGAGCGCGAGCCAGGCTCGAGCGCTCAGCGCCACGCCTCCCGCGCGGCCGGCGGATCTGGTCGGAGACATTCGCCGACGCTACCGGCTGCCACCCGAACCCGTGCCGCGCGGCAGCCGGGGCCCCATGTGGACGAGCTCCAACCGCAAGCTGGGCGCGGCCGGAGCCCTTCCCTGGGGCCTCGGCTTCGGACGTGATCTCTCCCGAGCTGCAGCGGGCCGCGGCCGAGTCGTCCGACGTCGCCGAAGGAGTTGCCGCCTTCGTGGAGAAGCGGCCCCCACGCTCCACCGGCGCCTGACGGCTCCGGGCCAACTGCCCCAGGAGGACGGATGTCCGCCGAGGTCCCCGACGCCGCCGGCGCATCTGCTGGCCACCCCATCCGGCTCCTCGTCACCGACGACCTTCGGCGGAGCCGGCTGACGGTCTTCTTCCGGCTCCTGCTCGCGATCCCGCATTTCGTCTGGATGACCATCTGGGGGATCGCGGTGTGGCTCGTCGTCCTCGTCGCCTGGCTGGTGGGCGTCGTCACGGGGCGCGTGCCCGTTGGGTTGCACGGATTCATGGCGTCGTACCTCCGCTATGTGACCCATGTCTCGGCGTACACGTTTCTCGCTGCGAACCCGTTCCCGGCCTTTGGCGGCGGAGCCGGGTACCCGGTCGACGTGACGATCGCGGCGCCGGTGCCGCAGAGCCGGCTGACGGTCTTCTTCCGGCTGCTGCTCGCGATCCCGGCGTGGATCGTCCTTGCGGTGCTCAACAACGTCGCCCAGCTGATCGCGTTCATCGCGTGGTTCATCGCCCTGATCACGGGCACCATCCCCCAGGGCCTTCGGGACATCCTCGCGTACTGGCTCCGCTACAACGCGCAGACGATCGGGTACATGCTCCTCCTCACGCAGCGATACCCGAGCTTCTCGGACGACTAGCTTGACCCGGGTCGAGACGGTCGACTACCACACGGGCGGCGAGCCGTTCCGGATCGTCACGGGCGAGGTCGAGCCGCTGCGTGGCGCCACCGTGCTCGAACGGCGACGTGACGCCCTGGAGCGACTGGATCACATCCGGCGCCTGCTCGTCTTCGAGCCTCGCGGGCACGCCGACATGTACGGCTGCCATGTGGTGCCGCCGAACGACGACGGCGCCCACCTCGGGGTCGTGTTCTTCCACAACGCCGGCTACTCGACGGCCTGCGGCCACGGCACGATCGCGCTCGTCACGTGGGCGCTCGACGAGGGAATCGTCGCGAGGCGGGAAGGCGAGAATCGGGTCGTGGTCGACGTGCCGTCCGGCAGGCTCGAGACGGTGGCCACCGTTCGCAACGGCCGCGTGCGCTCGGTCACCTTCCGCAACGTGCCTTCGTTCGTGTGGGCGACGGGTCTCGACGTAGGGGGCCGCACGGTCGAGATCGCGTTCGGGGGTGCGTTCTACGCCTCGTTGCCCGAGCGCGTCGAGCCGGCGGAGCTGCCGCGACTGATCGACCTCGGCCGGGAGCTCAAACGACTGTTGGAGGCGGAGTACGAGCTCGTGCACCCGCTCGAGCCCGAGCTGCGCGACCTCTACGGCGTGATCTTCTGGCAGGACGAAGAGGAGACCCCGCTGACCCAAAGGAACGTCACGGTCTTCGCCGACGGCGAGGTCGACCGTTCGCCCTGCGGGTCGGGCACGTCGGCGCGCCTCGCGCTCCTGCATGCGGAGGGCCGGATCGCGGGTGGGTCCGAACTGCGCCACCTCTCCATCGTCGGCTCCGCCTTCACCGGGCGGGTCGTCGGCGAGGTCGACCTCGCCGGGCGCCCGGCGGTCGTGACCGAGGTCACCGGCAGCGCGTACAGGACTGGAGAAGCGACCTTCGTGCTCGACCCGGACGACCCGCTCGGGGAGGGCTTCCTGCTGCGGTAGCGAGCACCGCGAGCCGGCCCTCGGCCACTCGCCTACGCTGCCCTGGAGATGGAGCCCGCCGACCGCGACCCGCTGGTGATGTACCTCGTCGTGCGACGCCGGACGGCGCGGCCGTTCGCCGAGCTGGTACGCGCCGCGGCGCTCGCGACGCGGCGCTGCGCGGATCGGTTCAGGGCCGACGAACGCTGGCACGAGGGCTTCGACGAGTGGTGGCGCGACTCGTTCCGCAAGGTCTGCCTGCGGGCGGAGCCGCGGGAATGGGAGGCGGTCCGCGAGCTCGACCACGAGCGGGTCGGTGACGTCGCCTGCCTGCCCCCGGTGAGGCGCACGGAGCGCGCCGCGGTCCTCGTGCGCATGCAGGCCCTCAGCCTCGAGGCAGGCCCGCTGCCTCAGCTCGAATGGCCACCTGCGGCAGGGCTGACCTACGTCGTCGCCACGGAGCTCGGCATGAGCGCGGGCAAGATCCTCGCCCAGGTCGGTCACGCCGCGCTGATGACCGACCTCGACCCTGACCTTCCCCTCCACGTCGCGGGCGCGACCCGAGCGGAATGGGCCAGGCTCGCGGGCTCGGCCGCGGCGACCGTGCGCGACGGGGGCCTGACCGAGCTGACGCCGGGCTCCGAGACGGTGCTGGTGCTCAGCGGAGCGCGATTGCAGGCGAAGTCGTAGAGGATGTGGACGTGGCACGCGTCCTGATCGTCAACCCGTTCGCAAGCGGCGTCACCGAGCGCAAGCTCGCCGCCGTGCGAGGCGCACTCCCGGGTGGCACCGAGGTCGTCTATACGCACGCGCGCGGCGAGGCGATGGAGCTCGCCGCCGACTGGTCGACGCGGGCGGAGGTGATCTTCGTCTTCTCGGGCGATGGCACCTACAACGAGGTGATCAACGGGCTCCAGGCGGACGTGCCGGTCGGCTTCGTGCCCGGCGGCGGCACGAGCGTCCTGCCGCGTGCGCTCGGGCTCCCCCGCGATCCCGTCAGGGCGGCCCAACGCCTTGCACATGGCACGCCCCGCCGCATCTCGCTCGGCCGGATCAACGGTCGGCTCTTCGCCTTCAACGCCGGCGTCGGCTTCGATGCCGAGCTCGTGCGGAGAGTCGATGCTCGCGGCCGCCGCGCGGACGGCAAGCGGCCTGGCGACATCACGTTCGGCTGGACCGTGGTCCAGGCTCTGGTCGAGCATCGGCTCCGCTACCCACCTGCGCTCGAGATCGAAGGGCTCGGCCGCGCAGCGTTCGCGCTGATCGCAAACTGCACGCCGTACACCTACGCGGGCCGGATGGGCCTTCGAGCAGTGCCGCACGCGTCGTTCGAAGGGGGGCTCGACATCGTCGCCCCGATCGAGGTGCGAGCCCGCGCGGTCCCGCACCTCGCGTTCCAGGCGATCCGCGGCCAGCCCGGCGCCGGCTCCACACTGCACGCCCACGACGTCGATCGGATCATGATCCGCTGTGACCGTCCCCTGCCCGTCCAGGTCGACGGCGAGGACCTGGGCGACCTCGAGGAAGCGGAGCTCGTGGCGGTGCGCGACGCGCTGACCGTGCTCACCTAGCGACCCGGCGTCGTCGCGTCGCCGGCCGGTCGTGCGCCCACTACGCTGCGGAGCACATGGCGCACGCGTTCACGCTCCCGGATCTCGGCGAGGGCCTCACCGAAGGGGAGATCGCGCGCTGGCTCGTCCGCGAAGGCGATGCCGTCACCCTCAACGAGCCGATCGTCGAGATCCAGACCGACAAGGCGACGGTCGAGATCGGCGCTCCGGTCGACGGCGTCGTTCTCCGGCTCGTGGCGCGGGAAGGCGACGTCGCCGTCGTCGGCGCCACGCTCGCCGTGATCGGGGCGAGTGGGCGAGCAGCTGCTCCGGTCGGTCACGATGCCCGCACCCGAGCCAGAGCCCGCGGCGCCGATCGTCGCCGTCGTCGGCTCGGAACCGCTCGGGGCGCTGACGCTCCACCGGCTCGCGCGCGAGCTCTCGGTCGAGTTCGGCTCGATCACGGGGACGGGGCCGGGGGGACGGGTGACGGAGGCCGACGTCCGCGCCGCCGCCGTCCGTGGTGAGGGCCGCCGCGTTCCCGTGCGCGGCATCAGGCGGGCGATCGTGGAACAGGTCGAGCGCACCCACCGCGAGATCCCGGCGGTCACGTTCGTCGAGGAGTGCGACTTCACCGATGTCGATCTCGACCTCCTCGTCGCCCTCTCCCTCCAAGCCGCCGCCGGGTGCCTGGCCGACTACCCGGAGCTGAACGCCCGGATCGACGGCGACGAGATCCTGCTCCTCGACCGGTACGACCTCGGCGTCGCAGTCGACACCGAGGCGGGCCTCGTCGTTCCCGTCGTCCGCGGCTGCGACCGTCTCTCGGTCGCGGAGATCGACGCCGAGATCCTCAGGCTCGCCACGGGGGCCCGTGCCGGTTCGCTGCAGCCGGACGACGTCCGGGACTCGACGTTCACGGTCACGAGTGCCGGCAAGCTCGGCGGGCTGCTCGTGACGCCGCTGATCAACCACCCCGAGGTTGCGATCCTGGGCCTGCACCGGATCGGGCCGCGACCCGTCGTCCGCGACGGAGCCGTCGTCATCCGCCAGATGGGCAACGTGTCGGTCACGTTCGACCACCGCGTCGTGGACGGAGCTCGAGCGGGGGCGTTCTGCGTCGACGTGATCCGCCGACTCGAGCGACCATCCGTAGACTGACGTCCCGGACATGGGTGACTGGTACGAGATCGGGATCACCGTCGGCCTCGGGGTCGCTGCCGGCATCGCCTTCGCGGGAGTGCTTGCAGGTCTCCGCTTCGGCATTGCCGCGACGCTTGTCGGCGCCGTCGCTGTCGGCATCGGCGTCGGGCTTCTCGTCGAGGGCTGGAGCGGGGCCGGAGGCGGGCTCGCCGGCGCCGTCGCCGGAGCTGTTTCGGCCGCGGTCGTGGTCCGGGGAGCGGTCCGGCGCGGAGCGACGGCGGGGGGCACGGCGTTCTTGCTGCTCGGGGCGGCGATCGTCGCGGGCCTGCTGGCGCTCGTGCCGGTGATCGGCTACCTCGAGGCCGTCGTTCTCCCGATCATCGCTGCCCGCCGCGCCCGGCAGGGCTCGGAGAAGTACGCGGGGCTCCGCTCGCTCGCGAAGTGAGCGAACGCCGGCTGATCCTCGTCATCATCGACGGCCTCACCGCCTCGATGTTCGAGGGGGCGATCGGGTCCGGGCACACGCCGAATCTGGAAGCGCTCGCCGCCCGCGGCACGTACGGGCGTGCCACCTCGGTCTTCCCGTCGCTCACGCCCGTCTGCCTCTCGTCGATCGCGACGGGGGCGCACGGCGACGTCCACGAGATCCCACATCTCGCCTGGTACCACCGTTCGGAGCAGCGGGTGGTCGAGTACGGGAGCTCGTTCGGGGCGGTCCGGGTAGCCGGAATCGCGCGGACGTTGCAGGACACCCTCGTGAACATGAACGGGCGGCATCTGGGTCAGCGGGCCGTGACCCTGTTCGAGGCGCTCGCGGACGCGGGCTACCGCACTGCGGCGGTCAACTTCACGGCGTACCGGGGGCGGAGCGAGCATCGATCTGCGCTGCCGTTCCTCGGCTCGGTGCGCGGGCCGGAGCGCTTCTTCTTCTACAACCTGTTCAGCTCCGATCGGACCGGCGCCCCGCTCTCGTTCCGGAACCGTCCGGCGGGCTCGATCGACGCCTACGCGACCGCCGTCGGGCGCTGGCTCGTGACGCGGGACGCCTTCGACTTCCTCGTCTTCTACCTCTCCGACTACGACTACGCCTCGCACTCCCACGGGCCCGACGCTGCGCTTGCGACCCTCGGTCGGTGCGACGAGGCGGTCGGCGCCCTGGCTGCCGCCGCAGGAGGGATCGAGGGGCTGCTCGAGCGATACGCCGTCGTCGTCATGTCCGACCACGGCCAGACGAACGTGCACGAGGCGGCCTCACTGGAGCAGGCCTACGCCGGGGTGGAGGGCGTGCTCCCCCTCGCGTCGAATCGCGCCGGCCACGTGTACCTGCAATCGGGGTGCCGGCTCGACGCCCGCGCGGTCGCTGCCCGGCTCGACGGGGTCTCCGCGGCTGAGATCGTGCTCTTCCGCGAAGGGGGCGAGGCCGTCGCCCGGCGCGAGGGCGAGGAGCTCGTGTTCGCGCCCTCCGAGGCGGGGGGCGGCTTCGCCGTTCACGGTGACGCCTCGATCCTCGGATACCCGGATGCGCTGGCCCGATCCTGGGCGGCCCTCGCCAATCCCAACGCCGGCGAGGTGATCGTCTCGGCGACCGAGGGCTACGAGTTCTCCGACCTCGGTGGGGGCTCGCACGTCGGTGGCGGCTCGCACGGGTCGCTCGTCACGGGTGACACCGAGGTGCCGCTCGTCACCGTAGGCGTGGAGGGCAACGCCGACAGCATCGTCGAGGTGGCGCCGCTCGTTCTCGCCCACTTCGGAGTCGCCGCGCCGTCGTACGCGCTCGGCCGCGCAGCCTGAGGGGACGATTCGGCCCTGTTGCCGGTACCCTCGGCCACGTGATCGAGCCGCCCGCGTCCGCCTCGAGCCAGGGTGCCGCCCAGCGGGTCGGGAGCGCCCTCGTGCGCCGTCGCAACTGGGAGCAGCTGGCGAAGTTCTGCGGCGTCGGGATCACCGGCTACGCGGTCAACCTGGTCGTCTACACGCTCCTGCTCCGGGCGGCCGGCCTGCACTACATTCCAGCGGCGATCGGCTCGTTTCTCGTCGCCGTCACGAACAACTACGTGCTCAACCGTGTCTGGACGTTCCGGGTCGAGCGTGGCTCCATCGGCCGCCAGGGCTGGCGCTTCCTCGTCGTCTCGACCGCCTCACTGCTGACGAACCTCGCGATCCTTCACCTTCTCGTCACGGCCGGGGCCGGCAAGATCGTCGCCCAGGCCATCGCGATCGTGCTGGTCACGCCGCTCAACTTCGTCGGCAACAAGCTCTGGTCTTTCCGCCGGTGAGGCGGTGGGCGTGTGTGGCAGCGCTCGCGCTGCTGCTCGCACCCGCGGCCGGAGCTGCCGACTCAGCGCCTGCGCCCGGCACGACGGGGAGCTCCGGGCTTCAGCCCTTCACGCCCGTCACGGGTGAGGCTCGCCTGACGGAGGGGGCGGTCCTGGCGCTGTTTCTCGACTCTCCGAAAGTGGCCAACTGGCTCGACCGGTACCCGCCCTCGCCGCAGAGCGAGGCAACCTTCGATCAGGGCACCCGGCGCTGGACCGTGAAGGTCTGGTCCGGTCGCGCCGGCCAGATAGCGGCCGGGAAGGTTCAGGACGGGGACGGCACCGTGTCCGAGGCCTGGACGGGCCCGCAGGTCGCCTGGGGGATGGCCCGCGGGAGGGTCGGCTCGTTCGGTGGCAACGTTCTGAATGCCTGGTGGACGTGGACGGGGCTCAGCCTCCTCTTCTTCCTCGGCCTCGTGGACCGCCGCCGGCTTCGCTCCTGGCACACGCTCGATCTCCTCGCCCTGCTCTCGTTCGGCCTCTCACTCCTGTTCTTCAACCGCGGCCAGATCTTCATGAGCGCCTCGCTCGGAGCGATCCCTCTGGGCTATCTCCTCGTGCGCATGTGCTGGATCGGCTTCCGGGGCCGCTCGACCCGTCCCGTGCTCTCGTGGCCGGTGTGGATCATCGCGGTCGCCGCGATCTTCCTCGTCGGCTTCCGGGTCGGCCTCAACCTCGAGCATCCGCGCGGAGTGATCGACGTCGGCCTCGCAGGCGTGATCGGAGGCGACCGGATTCTCGACGGCCGCTCACCGTACGGGAACATGCCGATCGATCACACCGGCCCGCTCGTGTGGCCCGCAGGACAGCGAGGGGGAGATCCGTGACTGGGTCCAGTCGAACGGCCGGTGCGAGGCGGCCAACGCGCGCGGCGACACGTACGGCCCGATGGCCTACCTCGCCTACGTCCCGGCGGCGCTGGTCCTACCCTGGTACGGGCCGTGGGATTCGCTGCCGGCGGCGCACGCGACGGCAATTTTCTTCGATCTCCTCGCGGTCCTGGGGCTCCTCCTCGTCGGACGACGCTTCGGAGGGGCGCCGCTCGGCGTCGCCCTCGCGTTTGGCTGGTTGGCGTTTCCGTTCACCGCGTACGCGCTCAACTCGAACTCGAACGACTCGATCATGCCCGCGCTCCTCATCTGGGGCTTCTGGCTCTCGACCTCGTCGTTCTCGAGGGGAGCCGCCGTGGCGCTCTCTGGCTGGACGAAGTTCGCCACGCTCCTGCTCGCGCCGCTGTGGCTGCTCTACCCCGATGGGCTGCGACTCCGGACGGTCGTCCGGTTCGTGGCGGGGTTCGTGCTCGCCACGGCGGCCGTCTTCTCGATCCTGCTCTTCGAGCCCAGCCTGACGAAGGCGGTGGGGGTCTTCGTCGACAGGACGCTCGGCTACCAGTTCGGGCGCGACTCGCCCTTCTCTCCATGGGGTTGGGGCCAGTATCACGCCCGCGGGATCCCCGACCTGCGTCCGATCCAGCTGATCCTGCAGGTGGGGACACTGGCACTTGCCGGCGTCGCGGCGGTGATCCCGCGGCGAAAGAGCCCGCTGCACCTCGCCGCCCTGAGCGCGGCGCTGCTCGTCGCCTTCGAGCTCGCCCTGACGCACTGGTCGTACCTCTACATTCCCTGGTTCCTCCCCTTCGTGCTGCTCGCGCTCCTTCTCCCTGCGCGGACGGACGAGCCGCTCGAGCCGGCCCTCCCTGCGCGGACGGACGAGCCGCTCGAGCCGGCCCTCCCTGCGCAACGTCGGAGAGGTCGCATGGGCAGCGGCCGTGCGCTCCTGGTCGTGTGCGTCGCTGCGGCCGTGGCGGCCGTGGGGGTCGGTGTCTTCATCGGGAACTTCGAGGGAGACCCGGGGATCACCGACACGCCGGTCTACCGGCTCTACGGCGAGAGGATCGCGTCGGGCGACGTCCCGTATCGCGACTTCCACCTCGAGTACCCGCCGCTGGCGCTCGTCCCCTTCGTGTCCGCAGCCGTGCTCTCCTCGAGCGAGAATGGGTACGACGTCGCGTTCGAGGTGCTCATGGTGCTCGCGCTCGTAGCCGCGTCGGTGCCTGCTCGTGCTCGCGCTCGACATCCTCGGCGCGTCGAGGTCTCGGATCGCCCTCTCGCTCGGTGCCTTCTGGGCCGGAATGGCGCTCCTCGGCCCGTTCGTCCTGACCCGGTTCGACCTCGCGGCCGCGGCGGTCACCCTCGCTGCCGTGGTGGCGATCGTGCACCGGCGCGCCGTCCTCGGCCCCGTGCTGCTCGGACTGGCGATCGCGACGAAGCTCTACCCGGCCGTCCTCCTGCCCCTCGTCGTCGCCCGCTCGTGGCGGCGAGAGGGCCGCCGCGCCGCCCTCCGGGAGCTCGCGCTCACGGCCGCCACCGCCGCCCTCGTCTACCTCCCCTTCGCGATCCTCGCCCCGGACGGTGTCGCCCGCAGCATCTGGCGACAGGTCGGGCGCCCGCTGCAGATCGAGAGTCTCGGCTCGGCCGTCCTGCTGGCGCTTCACCACGCCTTCGCGATGCCGCTCGGCTGGGCCTCGGGGTCGGGGTCGCAGAACCTGACCGGCACGGTTGCCGGCGTGGCCTCCGTGCTGACGACGGTCGTCGGCGTCGCGGCGCTCGTGCTCGTCTGGGTGCGGTTCGCACGCGGCGACAGCGACAGCGACGCCCGCTTCGTGCGTTACGCCGCGGCGGCGGTCGTCGCGTTCGTCGCCTTCGGCAAGGTGCTGTCGCCTCAGTTCCTCGTCTGGCTGCTCGCGGTCGTCGTGCTCGTCCCCGGGCGCCGCGGCGCGATCGCCTCGGCGCTGTTGGTCACCGCGTGCGGGCTGACGCGGCTGTGGTTTCCGCGCACGTACTGGGATCTCGTCCTGCAGTTCGACCCCACGGCGTCGTGGCTCGTCCTCGTCAGGGACATCGTCCTCGTCGGCGTCTTCGCGGTGCTCGTGCTTCGGCTCAGGGCCAGGGAGCGCGAACCGGCGTGATCGCGGTGGCGCGACCGCTGCCGGGGTCGCATTCGACGACAACGCCTTCGATCCGCACACCGCCGCTCGCAACCTCGAATCGCACCGGCATCCCGGTCCGCATGCGCTGCGTCGCCAGTTCGGCCTTGACTCCGATCACCGAGTCGTGCGGACCGGTCATGCCGGCGTCGGTGATCGCGGCCGTGCCGCCCGGCTGCACCCGGGCGTCCGCCGTCTGCACGTGGGTGTGCGTGCCGATCACGGCGGTGACGCGGCCGTCCAGCCAGTGGGCGAGTGCCACCTTCTCGCTCGTCGCCTCGGCGTGGACGTCGACCAGCACGACCGGTGTTCGTGACCGGGCCTCGTCCACGAGCCCGTCGACCAGCTCCCACATGCTGCGCGCGGGTTGCAGCGAGAGCGACCCCATCACGTTGACGAGGCCGACCTCCGTCCCGTCGGCCGCGGTGACGACGGTGATCCCGCGCCCCGGGGCGTCCGCTGCAAGGTTCGCAGGACGGATCACCCGGTCCGACACAGCCAGATAGGGCCCGATCTCCGGCCTGCGCCAGGTGTGGTTGCCGAGCGTGATCGCGTCGGCGCCGGCGGCGAGGACGCGGTCGGCGAGCTTCGGTGTGATCCCGACCCCGTCGGCCAGGTTCTCGCCGTTCACGACGCAGAGGTCGATCGCGAGCTCCTCGCGCAAGGTTGCCAGCCGATCCTCGACCGCTTCGCGTCCAGGCCTTCCGACGACGTCTCCGATGAAGAGGATGTTCAGGGGAGCGACCCGGCCGCCGGGTGCACTTCGATCGAGACGTTGTTGCCACGGGCGCCGCCATGCCGTGCGAGCGCCTGCCGCTCGACGGCCGCGACATCGACGACCGATCCGAGCTTGGACGACGAGGAGAGCACGGGGCTGCCAACGGCGAGCGATGGATCCGGCTCGAGGTGGCTGAGGGAGACGATCACCGACGGCGAGGCGCTCGGCCTCACGTCGATCCGCGAGCCGTAGGCCTCGCCGTCGATCACGAAGTCGGCGATCGAGACCACGGTGCCGTCGACGGGCGAGTAGGCGTCCGTGCCTGGCGCGGCGCCGACGACGAGCACCTCGGTGCCGGGGCCGCCCGAGAGCTGGTACCACACCGGGCCCTCCTGGGCGGAGCCGGCGAGCCGCCGCCAGAGGCGGGCCAGCAGGCCCTCGTTGGCCTGGCGCCCGACCGGTCCCAGCTCGAGTGCGCTCGTGTCCGAGCGGTAGAAGCCGATCGCGGTGACCGCGTCGGCGGCGATCGGAAGCCTGATCCGGAGGTTGCCGACCGTTGCCAGGATCACCGGCTCGGGAGGCACGCCGATCGCCAGGGCCGGCGCCGGCACCGTGGTCGAGGCGCGCTCGGGCGCCCCTGAGCCGAACGCGGTCAGGATCAGCGTGACGAGGGCGAGGGCGGTGACGATCCCGATCACGGCCAGTCGGCGAGCGCGGTGCTGGGCGCGCTGCCGGCGGGCGCGATGTCGGGCCGCTCGCCGAGAGCGCGGCGTGGCCATCGGGTCACGGTAGCGCACGCTCCGCCCCCGCTCAACGTCGCGCCTGCCCTGAGGGAGACTGGCGAGCGGCGGCCAGGCTACGATCCGGCCCATGAGCGCTCCGTCAGGGCCGACGATCCGGGTGCCTCGCTGGATCCAACTCGTCGGACTCCCGGTGGGGCTCCTGATCGTCTGGCTGCTCGCCGGCCTGCTCGGCCACGTGCTCTTCCTCTTCCTCGTCGCGACCACGATCGCGTTCCTGCTCAACCCGCTCGTTCGCGACCTGCAACGGCTCCGGCTTCCCCGCGGCGCCGCAGTCGGGCTCGTCTTCATGATCTTCGCGACCGCGGTGGCGTTCGTCGTCCTGGCCCTCGGGAGCATCGTGGTCGACCAGTCGCGCACGGCGGCGAATCGGATCGACTCCTACCTCACGGTCGCGGGCCCCGCAGGAAAGACCGGGGCCGAACAGGACATCGATCGGCTCCAGCAGTGGCTCGACACCCATGGCCTGGAGCGGTTCCAGATCCAGGAGCAGGCGACCGAATGGGTCGAGAACCTCGGCGCCGGCGAGATCTCCGGCTACACCCAGGGAGCACTCGACTTCGCCCAGGGGGCGGCATTCTCGATCGTGCTCGCGCTCTTCAACCTGGTTCTGATCGTCGTCATCGCGGTCTACATGCTGCTCGACATGGAACGGCTCGAACGGATCGTCGACCGGCGCTTCCCACCGGACGGGGGCCTGTCGCTGACGCATCGCATCGAGCGGGCCCTCGCCGGCTACGTGCGCGGGCAGTTGATCCTCTCGACCGTGATCGGGGCGAGTGCAGGGGTGGGGATGTGGGCCCTCGGACACACCGGGCTCGTGCCCGGGGCCGACCGCTACGCCCTGCTCTTCGGTGTCTGGACGGGGGTGATCGAGGTCATCCCCTACATCGGCCCATGGCTCTCCGCCGTGCCGCCTGCGATCTACGCCCTCATCGTCGACCCGATCTCCGCGTTGTGGGTGCTGGCGCTGTTCGTCTTCATCTACCAGGTCGAGGGGCACATCGTCGTTCCGAACGTGATGGCCGCGGCGCTCAGGCTCCACCCGCTCCTCGTCATCTTCGGCCTGCTCGCGGGGGGCGAGCTGTACGGCATCGCCGGTGTCCTGCTCGCCCTGCCGACGATGGCGGCTATCCGCGCGATCTGGGAGTTCTTCTCGGAGCGCCTGCAGCTCGACCCCTGGGACGACGATGCGGTCGGGCGTCGGCGTCGACCTCGAGCTGGACGGGCCACGCGGCAGTCCCGCTGACGTACCCTTGCCGCAATGACCGCCTTCCCCATCACCCGCCTGCGCCGCCTGCGCCGCACCGACACGTTGCGCGCGCTCGTGCGGGAAACGCGGCTTTCGTTGGACGACGTCGTGATGCCGCTCTTCGCGTGTCCCGGCGAGGGGATCGTGCGCCCCGTCACCGGCCTCGATGGCATCGCCCAGCGCTCAGTGGACGAGCTCGTACGCGAGGCCGGCGAGCTCGCCGCTCTCGGTGTGCGAGCGGTGCTCCTCTTCGGCATTCCCGAGGAGAAGGACGAGGAGGGCTCGGGCGCCTGGGACGCGGACGGGATCGTGCAGCGGGCCGTGCGCGCCCTGCGAGCGGAGGTCGCCGGGCTGACCGTCGTGACCGACGTCTGCCTGTGCGCGTACCGCCACGACGGCCATTGCGGCGTTCTCCGCGACGGGGAGGTCGACAACGACGAGACCCTCGAGCTGCTCGCGCGTATCGCAGTGAGCCATGTCGAAGCGGGCGCCGAGGTCGTCGCGCCGAGCGACATGATGGACGGGCGCGTCGGAGCGATCCGGGAGGCCCTCCCGCACGTGCCGATCATCGCGTACGCGGCCAAGTACGCATCTGCGTTTTACGGTCCGTTCCGCGAGGTGGCCGAATCGGCTCCGGCGGCCGGCGACCGGCGCGGCTACCAGCTGGATCCGCCAAACCTCCGCGAGGCGCTGCGGGAGTGCGCGCTCGACCTCGACGAGGGTGCCGACGCCCTGATGGTGAAGCCGGCCCTCGCCTACCTCGACGTGATCCGCGCCGTCAGGGAGCGCTTCGACTGCCCCGTCGCGGCCTACAACGTCTCGGGCGAGTACGCGATGGTGAAGGCCGCCGCCGCCGCCGGGCACCTCGACGAGAAGGCGGCGGCGCTCGAGTCCCTCGTGGCGATCAAGCGCGCAGGGGCGAACCTCGTCTTCACGTACTGGGCGAGGGACCTGGCCCGGTGGCTCTGATCCGCTCCGAGCTCTACGACCGCGCCCAGAGGCTGATTCCCGGCGGGGTCAACTCGCCGGTGCGCGCGATGCGCTCCGTCGGCCTCGACGAGCCGCTGTTCATGCGGAGCGGCTCCGGCGCGTCGATCGAGGACGTCAACGGCAACAGCTACATCGACTGGGTCCTCTCCTGGGGCCCGCTGCTCTTCGGCCATGCCGATCCGGAGACCCTGGCCGCGGTGGCGGACGCGCTCGCGCGCGGCACGACCTTCGGCGCGCCGACCGAGGGCGAGGTCGAGCTGGCAGCGGAGATCGCCGACGCGGTGCCGTCGATCGAGATGGTGCGGCTCACCTCCTCCGGGACGGAGGCTTCGATGAGCGCCGTTCGCCTCGCGCGGGCGGCAACGAGCCGCGATCGGGTGATCAAGTTCGCGGGCAACTATCACGGTCACGTCGACGCCCTGCTCGCGAGCGCCGGCTCGGGACTGATGACGCTGGGCATCCCGTCGACCCCGGGGGTGCCCTCCGGTGTCGCCCGCGACACGATCGTGCTCCCGTACAACGACGTCGATGCCGTCGCGGCAGCCGTCGTCGAGTACGGCGAGGGCCTGGCGGCAATCCTCGTCGAGCCGGTCGCCGGCAACATGGGCGTCGTGCCGCCCGCGGCCGGCTTCCTCGAGGCGTTGCGGGCGCTCTGCGATGCGAGCGGAGCACTCCTCGTCTTCGACGAGGTGATCACGGGCTTTCGGGTCGCCCGCGGCGGGGCCCAGGAACGGTACGGCGTCACACCCGACCTGACCATCCTCGGCAAGATCGTCGGCGGCGGTCTTCCGGCGGCGGCATTCGGGGGCCGGGCAGAGCTGATGTCGAGGCTCGCACCCGTGGGGGACGTGTATCAGGCGGGAACCCTTTCCGGGAACCCGCTCGCCGTCGCCGCGGGCATCTCCGTGCTCCGCCGGCTCCGCGACCCTCAGGTCTACGAGGAGCTCGAACGGCGCGGCGCGCGGCTGGAGGCGGGCCTGGAGCCGTTCGGACACGTACAGCGGGTCGGCGCGATGCTGACCCTCTTCTGCCATGACGGCCCCGTGCGGAATTACGAGGACGCGGTCGGATCGGACACCGAGAGGTACGCGGCGCTGTTCCGGCATTTGCTCGACTGCGGCATCTACGTGGCGCCGTCCCAGTTCGAGTGCATGTTCGTGTCGCTCGCCCACGGCGACGACGAGATCGACAGGACGGTCGAAGCAGTTGCAGCCTTCTTCGACGGCTGAGGCCGATCTGTGGGAGGCGCTCGCGCTCGAGGCGGCGGCGGAGAGCACTCTGTGGGGCGAAGCGCTCCGGCCGGTCGACGAGCGGGAGACCGTCGCCATCTTCTCGCGGCTGTGCGAACCACGCTTCGCGCTCGGCGTCGAGACGATCTACGAGGGGTACCTGCTCCACTACGGTCGGCCCCGGCTCTTCGGCCCGACGGACTCCGACACGGCTCTCCTGCTCGGCGACTACCTCTATGCCCACGGGCTCGTGCGCATCGCGGCGACGGGGAGCGTCGAGGCGGTGCGCGACCTCGCGGAGCTGATCTCGCTCTGCGCCCAGGCACGCGCCGGTGGTGGACCGGGGGAGCCCGAGGCGTGGGCCGCGACCTCGGCACTGCTCGGTCGGGGCGAGCTCGAGGCCGCCAGGGCGGCGCTCAGCGAGAACGGCGACCCGAGCCGGCTCGCCGAGCTGGCCCGCTCCGCCGCCGGCGCCGATCATGTCGAGCACGCATGCCGTGCGCACGACCTCCGGGTCGGGTAAAGTCGCGCTCACGATGCTCGCTTCGCTCTGGATTCTCGCCGACGCGGCCGAAGAGGGGCGCAAAGTCGTGCTCTCGATGCTCGTCGTGGGACTGATCTTCGTCGCCGTGATCGCGCTCGGTGAGCTGACCCACTCGCTCTCCGTGAAGCGCAAGGCGCGCAACCCCGGCCGCAGGCTGTAGGTGCTCGCAGATCTCGAACCCGCCGGCGCGGGCCCGAGATCGCAGCGCACGATCCTCGGAGCCGTCTGCCCCGTGCCGGCGTTCGCACCCGCGTTCTCTCGAGCCCGACGACAACGCACGATCCCTGCCGTCGGGTACCCGCGATGCGAGCGTGTTCGCGCAGACACGGCCGCCGGTCGCCCGTAGACTGACGCTGCAGTGGCGAGCCCCGCTTCGGACCTTCGCGAGTGGATCGCGCTCCTCGAGAAGGAGGGTGAGCTCGTCCGCATCTCGGCCGAGGTCGACCCCGACCTCGAGATCACGGAGATCGTCGACCGCGTCGTCAAGAGCGGCGGCCCCGCGCTCCTGTTCGAGAACCCGAAGGGCTCCGCCCATCCGCTCCTGATCAACCAGTTCGGCACCGAGAAGCGGATGTGCCTCGCCTTCGGGGTCGAGAAGCTCGACGACCTGGCGGAGAAGCTCGGAGAGATCCTCGAGCTGCAGCCGCCGCAGGGGCTCGTCGACAAGGTGCGCTCGCTTGGCAAGCTCAAGTCGATCGCGGACTCGATGCCGAAGCAGGTCTCGAAGGCGCCGTGCCAGGAGATCGTCCTGACGGGCGACGAGGTCGATCTCGACGTCTTCCCGATCCAGCGCTGCTGGCCGCTCGACCCGGCGCCGTTCATCACGCTGCCCGCCGTGATCACGAAGGATCAGGAGACCGGAGTCCGGAACGTCGGCATGTACCGGATGCAGAAGGTCGACCGGCGCTCGACCTTCATGCACTGGCAGATCCACAAGGACGGTCGCGCCGACCTGCGCGCGGCGCCGGACGGGCGGATCCCCGTCGCGGTCGCGCTCGGGCTCGATCCCGTCACCGCGTACTCGGCGAGCGCGCCGCTGCCCAAGCACATCGGCGAGCTGATGGTCGCCGGCTACCTGAAGGGCTCGGCCGTCCAGCTCGTCCGGTGCAAGACCGTCGATCTCGATGTTCCCGCCAATGCCGAGATCGTGCTCGAAGGTTGGGTCGACCGGAACGACGTCGGGATCGAGGGGCCCTTCGGCGACCACACGGGCTTCTACACCCCACCGGAGGAGTTCCCGATCTTCCGGATCAGCGCGATCACGATGCGTCGGAACGCGATCTATCCGTCGATCGTCGTCGGCAAGCCCCCGGCGGAGGACGAGTGGCTCGCAAAGGCGACGGAGCGCATCTTCCTGCCCGCGATCCGGATGAGCGTGCCGGAGATCGTCGACTACGACCTACCCACAGCGGGGACGTTCCACAACTGCGTCATCGTCTCGATCCGCAAACGCTATCCCGGCCACGCGAGGAAGGTGATGCACGCGCTCTGGGGCCTCGGATTGATGAGTCTCTCGAAATCCGTCGTCGTCGTCGACGAGCACGTCGACGTCCACGACTACGGGCAGGTCTTCTTCTACGCCTGCGCCAACGTCGACCCGGCCCGTGACGTCCTGCTCAGCGAAGGGCCGATCGACCAGCTCGACCACGCCACCACGATCCAGGCATACGGCGGCAAGATCGGGTTCGACGCCACGGCAAAGGGGCCGGACGAGGGCCGGCGGGAATGGCCGCCGGAGATCGAGATGAGCCCCGAGATCCGTGCCCGCGTGGACGCCCGCTGGAGCGAGTTTCACATTCCTGCAGCACCCTCCGGCCCGGACGTGCAGAATGGCGGGCGTGCCCGGACACTGACACAGTTGTTACGTCGTTGACAGGGACACACGGCGAACTGTTGAATCTGGCGATGGAGATCGACGCATGACCGAACCAAACGAGAATTCACAGGGATCCGGCCAGAGCCTCTGGCCGATCGGTTTCGCGCTCGGGATCGCCGTTCTCCTCGTCGGCCTCGTCGTCAGCTGGCCCGCCGCGATCCTCGGCGCCGTCATCGCTGCGGCCTTCGGGCTCTTCTGGATCCGTGACAGCGCCGGTCGTTCCGCCCCTGCCACCGCACCCGAGGTTCCGGCGCCCGCGCCCGTCGCGGGAGAGGAGCACGCCGAGACCTACGGTCGCGCGGACTTCCTCTCCGTGGCCACGATCGGCCTCGGCGGCGTCATCGGCGCGGGTGTGACGCTGCCTTCGATCGGCTTCGCAGTGCTGCCCTCGTTCGTGGGCAAGGGCGTCGAGACGAAGGACGTCGATCTCGGCCCGATCTCCAACTTCCCCGAGGGGACGTTCGTGATCGCCACCTTCATCGCCGACCAGGGAGAAGGCGAGGTCTCGAAGCGGACCGCGTACATCCGGAACAACGGACCGGGCGAAGGTGACGCGCCGAGCTTCACGATCATCTACAGCCGCTGCGTCCATCTCGGTTGCCCCGTGCAGCCGAACGGGCCCACGTTCGAGGATCGAATGGTCGAGCTCGAGGGCGTCACGCTCACCCCGGTTCAGCCGGCCGGCTTCGGCTGTCCCTGCCACGGGGGCGCCTACGACGTCGAGGGCAACCGCACCGCCGGGCCACCCGTGCGCTCGCTCGACCGCTACGCCTACTCGATCGTGAACGGGAACCTCGTGCTCGGCAAGCACTACTCGGTCGGCACCGTGGAGGGCTCCGGCGCGGACGCGAAGATCAGTCGCTACCGCGCGGCGTATCCCGGTGTGCACGTCGACGGCATCGAACGCTGGCTGTATCCCCTACCGGTACCGGGGGCCTGAGCATGCCCAAGTCCGCCCGCCGCGCCCAGATCGAGGCCGCCGCGCTCTACCCGCTCGACTGGGTCGAGGAGCGCTCCGGCCTCGTCGGCTACGTCAAGTGGTTCCTCTTCCGCAACGTCCCGCGCGACATCAACTGGATGCAGACGCTCGGCGCTGCGACGCTGACCGCGTTCCTCGTCCAGGCGACGACGGGCGTGTTCCTGGCGATGTACTACAAGCCCGATCCGAACAGCGCCTACGAGTCGATCCAGAACATCACCAACGAGGTCACGCTCGGCTGGCTCGTGCGCGGTATGCACAAGTGGGGCGCGAGCCTGTTCATCATCCTGATGTTCCTCCACATGGCTCGCACGTTCCTGTTCGGGGCCTACAAGTACCCCCGTGAGCTGAACTGGATCGTCGGCGTCCTGCTTCTCGTCACCGGCATGGCCGAGGGCTTCACCGGCTACCTCCTGCCCTGGGATCAGACGGCCTACTGGGCGACGGTCGTCGGGATCAACATCAACGCGACGGCCCCGTTCGCCGGCCCCTTCCTCGCCCAGTTCCTCCAGGGCGGCTCCCAGATCGGCCCCGATGTCCTCGCCAAGTTCTACTCGCTGCACATGCTGGTGATCCCGGGCGGGCTGATGGCGCTGATCGGCCTCCACCTGTACCTCGTCGTCCGCCTCGGCGTCACGTCGCCCCCGTGGTCGAAGGTCGCCGCCGGGCGCCCGCGCGAGGAGACCGAGCCCACGTATGGCGAGGAGTCTCGCGAGGGCTTGATCCGCGATTCCTCGGGGGAGGAGGGCTAACCCCGTGGCGAGCAAGCTGCAGCAGGAGAAGCGCGCGGAGTTCAAGCGCTACAAGGAGGACGTCGAGAAGGAGGGGAAGCCGTTCTTCCCGTACGCGATGCTGCACGACACGATCATGTCGCTCGTCGTCGTGGCCGTGATCATCGGCCTCGCCGTGATCTGGCGCGAGACGGCGATCCATGCGGAAGACGGCGTCGGCCTGCTCGGACCGCTCATCACCGACAAGGCCGATCCCGGCACGACCAATTTCGTGCCGCGGCCCGACTGGTTCTTCTACTTCCTCTTCTACCTCCTCCGCATCTTCAAGTGGCCCGAGTCGGTCATCCTTGGCACCGTCGGCATCCCGACGCTGTGCCTGATGCTCCTGATCGCGCTTCCGTTCCTCGATCGGCGCCCCGAGCGACGTGTCTTCCGGCGGCCGGTGGCCTTCGTCGCCGCGATCCTGGTCGTTCTCTCGATGGGTGTCCTGACCTGGAAGGGCGCGACCGCGAAGGAGGCGCTCGGCTCCGAGACGGTCGAACTCGTGCCCGAGTGGGCCGAAAAGCAGGGCTTCGTCGGCAATCAGGAGGCGATCGAAGGGGCGACGCTGTTCGCCGAGTCCGGCTGCCTCAACTGTCACATCTTCCTCGGCGCGGGCGGCCAGAACCTCGGCGCCCCCGAGCTCACGGCCGAAGGGACCAAGAACCGCGGGGTGCAATGGCAGATCGACCACCTCAAGAACCCGGGCAGCAAGGTCCCGGGCTCCGCGATGCCGTCCTTCGCCGCGCTGGGAGACGAGAACCTGAAGAAGATCGCCACCTTCCTGGAGGCCTCGAAGGGCGAGAAGTAGGCCGGCCGACCGCGGGTCCGCTCCGGCGGGTCGGTGGTCGCGGTCACGTCCGGTCCGGCGGGCTCGTTCGCGGCACTCGGCGCGGCGCGCCCTGTGGTCGCTCGCCCGTCGCTAACGGCCCCGTTGCTCGCGCCGACGTCTACGCTCTCTGCTGATGCGCGTCTTTCTCGGAGTCACCGGTGCCTCCGGCGCACCGTATGCGGTGCGGCTACTCGAGTCGCTCGCTGCCGCCGGTTGCGAGATCGGGCTCGTCGCCTCGGCCGCCGGCGTGGAGGTGATCGCGACGGAGCTCTACGGCGACCCGTCGCTGCCCCGGGAGGAGGTTCTCGAGCGCTTCGTCGGAGGCGCCACGGAACAGGTCACCGTCTACGGGATCAACGACTACAAGAGCCCGTTCGCGAGCGGCTCCGCCAGGGTCGACGCTTACGTCGTCTGCCCTTGCTCGATGAGCACCGTGGGCACGCTCGCCGCCGGCGCGATGGCGAACCTGATCCACCGGGCCGCGTCCGTTGCCCTGAAGGAGCGCCGCAAGCTCATCCTCGTCCCGCGCGAGACGCCGCTCTCGTCGATCCACCTGCGCGGGCTCGCCACCCTGCACGAGGCAGGAGCCGTGATCCTGTTCGCCGCACCCGGCTTCTATCACGGCGCGAAGACGATCGACGACCTCGTCGACTTCGTCGTCGCCCGGGCCCTCGACCAGATCGGGATCGACAACGCCCTCATCCCGCGCTGGGGCCAGTCGTGACCCACGAGACGGGAACGCTTCAGCCCGAGGGAGTCCGCGCCATGTTCGACAGGATCGCTCCCGTCTACGACGTGATGAACCGCGTCATGACCGCCGGGCTCGATCGCCGCTGGCGCCGGCTCACGGTCGAAGCGGTGGTGAGGCCCGGCGACCGCGTCCTCGACGCCTGCTGCGGCACGGGCGACCTGGCGATCGCGGCCGAACGGGAGGGCGGTGTCGTCACCGGGCTCGACTTCTCGGGCGAGATGCTCGTCCGGGCGCGGCGCAAGTCGGACTCGATCGAGTGGGTTCAGGGCGACGTGCTCGCGCTTCCGTACGAGGACGCGAGCTTCGACGTCGTCACCGTCGGCTTCGGCGTCCGGAACGTCGCCGATCTCGGCGACGGCCTGCGGGAGCTCCGGCGCATCCTGCGCCCCGGCGGCCGGCTCGCCATCCTCGAGATCACGAGCCCGCGCGGCCCGTTGAAGCCGTTCTTCTCGCTCTGGTTCGATCGGATCGTGCCCGCTGCTCGGACGGGTGCTCCCGGGCGGGAAGGCCTACACCTATCTCCCCGCCAGCGTCCGTCGCTTCCCGGGAGCCGAGAGCCTCGTCGGCCTGCTCGAGGACACCGGCTTCGGCGACGCCCGCTTCCGCCTCTTCGGCGGCTCGATCGTCGCCCTGCATACGGCGACGGCGCGATGAGCGCGACGCTCGAGCTCGTGCGGGCCGCGCCCGGGCTCGCCGAATACCTCGGCGAGGTCGAGGAGGTGCTCGACCGCTCCGTCGCCGGCCATCCGGGGCTCGCTGCCGAGATCGGAGCCGAGGCGCTCACGGCCGGTGGCAAGCGGTTGCGGCCGATGCTGACGTTCCTCTCCGCCCCGCCCGACAGCAACCCTTCCACGGCGGCCGGCGCCGCCGTCGAGCTCGTCCACATGGCGACCCTCGTGCACGACGACCTGATCGACGGTGCCCGCGTCCGTCGCGGGAAGGCCGCGGCCTGGACGGCATACGGCCCCGCCGCCGCGCTCGCTGCCGGTGACTACCTTTTCGCGCGCGCTTTCTCCGTGCTCGCCGACAACGGCGAGGTCGAGAGCGTGGCGATCCTCGCCGAAGCCTCGCTGGCGCTCGCCCGTGGCGAGGCACTGCAGCGCCGCCAGCGTCACGACCCCGAGACGACGGTCGACGGCTACTTCGAGCGGTGCGCCCTCAAGACCGGCAAGTTGTTCGAGGCGGCGTGCCTGCTCGGCGGTGGCAGCGGCGACTACGGACGGTTGCTCGGGGTCTCGTTCCAGATCGTCGACGACATCCTCGACTGCGCGGGTGAGACGCTCGAGACGGGGAAGATTCCCGGTACCGACCTCAGGGACGGCACGCCCACGTTGCCACTCCTGCTCGCGGCCGAGCGGGACGAGGTCGTCCGCGCCGCGATCGCGGGCGGCCCGCTCGAGGGCGTCCTCGCGCGCGTGGCCGCGACCGGCGCCTTGGAGCGCTCCAGGGAGGTAGCCCTCGACTACGCTAGGAGAGCGAGGGCAAGCCTCGCCGACGAGTCCCGACGGCACGAGCTCGAAGCGCTGGCGGACGCTGTCGTCGACCGCAACCGATAGGCCCACTTCAGATGGCACTCCTCGACCGTACTTCCACGCTCGCCCCGATCCGCGCCAAGATCGAGGCAGGAGAGCGTCTCGATCTCGACGACGGGATCACGGTCCTGGAGTCCGACGACGTGCTCGAGATCGGCGAGCTCGCGGATCTGGCGCGCCGCCTCCGCGGTGGCACGGACGAAGTCTCCTTCGTGCAGAACCTCTACCTGAGCCAGACGAACGTCTGCCGCGTCAAGTGCAAGTTCTGCGCGTTTGCGGCGACCCAGAAGCAGGAGCACGCCTACACGACGACGACCGAGGAGCTCGTCCGCGACGCTGTCGAGCAGCACCGGCTCGCCGGCTTCACCGAGATCCACATGGTCAACGGTGAGAACCCGCACATCGGCTTCGACTTCTACCTCGACACGCTTCGGGCGCTCCGGGCAGAGCTTCCCGACGTGCACCTCAAGTGCTTCACGGCGTCCGAAGTGCACCACATGACGACGCTCTCGGGGCTCACGCACGAAGAGGTGCTGCGCGAGCTCATGGAGGCGGGCCTGGGCTCGCTTCCCGGCGGTGGCGCCGAGATCTTCGCCGACCGCGTGCGGGCACTCGTGGCGCCGGGGAAAGAGCACTCGGACATCTGGTTCCACGTGCACGACGCGGCTCACCGGATGGGGCTACGCTCGACCTGCACGATGCTCTACGGTCACGTCGAGACCTACGAGGAGCGGATCGACCACCTGATCCGCCTCCGCGAGCAGCAGGACTCGAGCGGCGGCTTCGTCGCGTTCATCCCGCTCGCGTTCCACCCCGAGAACACGGTCTTCGAGCGTCGCGGCTTCCGGCACACGACGGGCTCGGAGGACCTGAAGATGCTGGCGGTCTCGCGCCTGATGCTGGACAACATCCCGAACATCAAGGCCTACTGGATCATGATGGGGATGCCGCTCGCGGCGGTGGGTCTCCACTTCGGGGCGAACGACGTCCAGGGCACCGTGATGCGCGAGACGATCTTCCATGCGGCCGGCGCGCGCACGGAGACCGAGCAGAAGGTCGACCAGCTCGTGCGGTTCGTGCGCGAGGCCGGCAGGATCCCCGTCCAGCGCGACTCGGTGCACAACACGATCCGAAAATGGTGACCGCTACCCGCGTCATTCCGGCGTCGCCCGTCCGCGATGTGGCGGCTGACGTCGCCTTCTCCGTCGAGCGAGTCGGTGCGGATACCGCCTTCGGCTCACGCGCGTTTGCGACGCTCGATCCGGACGGCAACCCCGTCACCTTCGTCCAGTGGATGCAGCGATGATCAGGCTCGGCCGGATCAGCTACGTCAACATGGCCCCGGTCTTCCACCGACTCGAGTACGACGTGGACGAGATCGTCGGCGTGCCGACCCAGCTCAATCGGATGCTGCTCGACGGGGAGCTCGACATCGCCCCGATCTCGTCGATCGAGTACGCGCGCAACGCCGACACGCTGAAGCTGCTCCCGCGGCTGTGCGTCTCCTCCGAGGGTGCGGTCGACTCGATCCAGCTCGTCACCCGGATCCCGCTCGACCGCGTGCGGTCGGTCGCGGTGACGCCCGAGAGCGCCACGTCCGTCGTACTCACCCGCGTCCTTCTGCCGGGCGCCGAGATCCGCTCCTTCGAGCAGGAGGCCGACGCCAAGCTGCTGATCGGAGATGCCGCTCTCAGGAGTGCGTTCGAAGATCCGACCCCGCACTACGATCTCGGCCGCCTCTGGCTGGAGAAGACCGGGCTGCCGATGGTATTCGCCGTCTGGGCCGCTCCGGAGCCGCTGATCGAGGGCATTTCCGACCTCGAGCACGCGCTCGTCGCCTCGGTCCGGCTGGCTCGCTCCGAGCCCGAGAAGCTCGCGCACGAGGCGAGCGAGCGCTACGGCTACCCCGCGGGCTTCCTGGCGCGGTACTTCGAGAAGCTGCGGTACAGCTTCGGCCCGCGCGAGCGCGCGGGGTTCTACACGTTCCTCGAGATGGCCCGCGAGGTCGGCGAGCTCCATCACGTCCCCGAGCTTCGCTTCGCCCGCGACAGCGGCGTGCGATCGTGAGGGCCCGTCGGTGAGCATCGCCCTCGCACAGCCCACCGTCGCAGCGATCCTCGAGCGTGCGCTCGACGGCGAGCGGATCGACGACGCCGACGCCGTCACCCTCCTGCGGTCGCGGGACATCGTCGCGGTCGGCCGTGTCGCGAACGAGATCCGCAACCGCAAGGTCGATCCGACCCGTGTCACCTTCATCGTCGACCGCAACATCAACTACACGAACGTCTGCGTCACCGACTGCGATTTCTGCGCCTTCTACCGCAGCCCCGGCGACACGCGCGAGGGGTACCTGCTGCCGAAGCCCGTGATCTTCAAGAAGATCGAGGAGACGCTGGCGATCGGGGGCACCGGTGTGCTGATGCAGGGCGGCCACCACCCCGACCTCGGGATCGAGTTCTACGAGGACCTGTTCAGCTCGATCAAGAGCCGTTACAAGATCCATCTCCACTGCCTCTCGCCTCCCGAGGTGCAGCACATCTCGCGCCGGTCGAAGCTGACCGTCTGGGAGACGCTCTCGCGCCTGCGTGACGCGGGACTCGACTCGCTGCCCGGCGGCGGCGGCGAGATCCTCGTCGACCGCGTGCGCGAGATCATCGCCCCGAAGAAGACGAGCTCGGACGACTGGCTCGACGTGATGCGCCACGCCCACCGGCTCGGGATGTCGACGACAGCGACGATGATGTACGGCCACGTCGAGACGCTCGAGGAGAGGGTCGAGCACATGCGGCGAGTCCGTGACGTGCAGGACGAGACCGCCGGCTTCCGGGCGTTCATCTCGTGGACGTTCCAGCGTGACGGCAACCGCCTCGACGCCGTCGTGCGCGACGAGGACATGCCCACGTCCTTCGACTACCTCCTCACCCAGGCTGTCTCTCGCATCTACCTCGACAACGTGCCCCACATCCAGTCTTCATGGGTGACGCAGGGCCTCAAGATCGGCCAGGTCGCACTCGGCTTCGGGGCCGACGACATGGGCTCGGTGATGATGGAGGAGAACGTCGTCTCGGCCGCCGGCACGACCCACCGAACCTCGACGGACGAGCTCGTCCACCTGATCCGCGCACTCGGCAAGACGCCCGTGCAGAGGGACACGCTCTACCGGGACGTCCAGGTCTTCTGAGCCAGGCCCCTCCGGGATGCCACCGCCGGCCCCGGTATGAGGATCCTGTAAGGCCTGGGGGAGGCGCTCGGTTGCCCGGGTAGGCTGGATCCGGCCTGATGGGACGCCGCCTCCTCGCCACCCTGTTCTTCGCCCTCGTCTTCGCCGCGCCGGCGACGGCCGAGACGCGGACCCTCTGGCCGGGAGTCACGTTCCAGACCGGCGTCCAGTTCACACCGAACGGGCCGGTCGCGATCAACATCCTCACGGGCCCGAGGCCCGGCGGCACCACCACCCTTGCGCCCGTGCTCTCGAACGGGACGCTGACGGGCACCGAGACGCTCACCTCGATCGAGCGGCGGACGTCCGCGTCTGCGACGAGCGCGGGGATCAACGGCGACTTCTTCACGCTCAAGTCCGGCCTTCCGAGCGGGGTGCTGATGCACGAGGGCCAGGTGCTGAGCCCGCCGTCCGACCGCCGCGCGAGCGCGGGCGTGACGACGGACGGCACGCTCGAGGTGCGCCGGGTCGACTTCATCGGCACCTGGCAGGGGGCCCGCGCCAGGCGAACGCTGACGCGGTTCAATCGACCTTTCCTGGCGCCCGGGATTGCGCTGTACACGGATGCCTGGGGGCCGACGACGCCGCCCGTGCGCGGAGCCACGGCGACGACGCTGTTTCCGTTTCCCGCCTCGATTCCGAACGCGGACCTGACGGCCCCGGTGGTCGACGTCCGCAGCGGCACGGCTCCCGTGCCGATCCCGGCCGGTGGCGCGGTGCTCGTTGCGACGGGGGCGGCGAAAGCGGCCCTCGCCGCGGATGGGCGTCCTGGCCAGCCCGTCACGATTCGCCTGCTCTTCAAGCCCGACTGGCCCGGCGTCGTGTCCGCGATCGGCGGCGGACCCCAGATCGTCCGGGAGAGTGCGCCTGTCTTCCGCGCCGGCGAGCTCTTCACGTCGAGCCAGCTCGGGCCACGGTCGGCGCGCAGCGCGATCGGCCAGCTCGCGGACGGACAGATCATCCTCGTCGCGGTCGACGGGCGACAGCCCGGCTATTCGATCGGGATGACGAACTTCGAGCTCGCCCAGACGCTCGTGCGGCTCGGTGCCGTCACCGGGATGGCGCTCGACGGTGGCGGCTCGACGACGATGGCCTTCAACGGGACACTCCTCAACCGTCCCTCGGAGCCGGAGCGGTCGATCTCGACTGCCCTCCTCTTCCAGTACTCGGGCGTCTTCGTGCAGCCGGCCGTGGCCGTCGTCTCTCCCGACGGAGACGGGGTCGCCGACCGCCAGAGCCTCCGCTACAAGCTCGTACGGCCCTCCACCGTGACCGTGCGGCTGACGCGCCCGGACGGCGCGATCGCCTACGAGCAATCGGTCACGAGGCCGCCCGGGAGTTATGGCGTCCCCTTCCCGCCGCCGAGCAGCCCGCCGCCCGCGCCCACTCCCCCGCCAGCGCCAGCGCCCGTACCGGTCCCTCCTCCTGCTCCTGCTCCCGCTCCAGTTCCGGCCCCCGCGCCTGCGCCGCCGACCACGCAATCGGCCGCTGCGTCCGCGACACGCGCCCCGGCCGCTCGCTCGGCAGTTGGGCCCGCGCAGGGCCGCTGGACGCTGACCGTCTCCGCGACCGACGACATCGGGCAGCCGTCGGAGATGAGCCAGTCGTTCCTCGTCAACTCGACCGTCGGGTTCCTCGCGACCAGCTCGAAGACGCTGTTCTTGCCACCTGCTGGTCGTGAGCTCGGCATCACCTGGAAGCACACCCTGGCGGCGCGCGTCGTCGTCACCCTCGAGACGGGTGCGGGCGAGATCGTGCGCACGCTCGCCACCCGGAGGTACGGCTCCGGCGCTCATGGGGTCACGTGGAATGGCCTAGACCGAACCGGGAAGCCGGTCAAGGGAGGCCGCTACGTCGCCCGGGTCGTGGCGAAGAACGAGCTCGGCGTCGTCGAGCTGACCCGCTCCTTCCGCGTCCAACGGATCGTCGGACAGACGCGCTGAGCGACGGAGTAGAGTGTCGCGGTGCCCGTAGCTTCGATTACGAGCCCCCTGGTCCAGCTCGTCGGTGACTACGGTCTCTACGCCGTCTTCGTGCTGATGCTGATCGACGCCGTCTTTCCCGCAGGAAGCGAGATCGTGATGGTCTACGGGGGCGCCATCGCCTCTGGAGCGATCGCCGGCGCCTCCGTGACCCTGTTCGGCTATACGTTCGCTCCGGGCGTGTCGGCGTACCTCGCGATCGTCGCGGCAGGGACCGTCGGCTACGTGATCGGCTCCGTGGCGGGCTGGGAGATCGGCCGGCGCGGCGGCCGACCGTATCTCGAGCGCCACGGGCGCTGGCTCCATCTCGATCACGCGAAGCTCGAGCGCGCCGAGGCGTGGTTTCTGCGCTGGGAGGACTGGGCGGTCTTCGTCGGCCGGCTCACCCCCGTCGTGCGCTCGTTCATCTCGATTCCCGCGGGGATCTTCGAGGCGCCGCTACGGCGCTACACGGTACTGACCATCATTGGCTCGACGCTGTGGTGCCTGGCGTTCGGCGCGGCAGGGTGGGCCGCCGGAGCGAGCTGGGAGAGCTTCCACAGTGCCTTCCGGTACGCGGATGTCGCGGTCGGCGTCGTCATCGTCGGCGTCGGCGCCTGGCTCGGTTGGAGGCTGGTGCGCCGCCGGCGGACACGGATGCAGGGGGCCTGAGTTGCGCCTCGCGCTTGCTGCCGTCGCCTGTGCGCTGGCCGTCGTGCCGGCGGCCGACGCCTGGGTGCTCCAGGGCAAGCCCTGGCCCGTCCGCGAGGTCACCGTCTGGAACTCGACCGGCTACGCGGCGGCGGTGCACGACGCGATTCGTGCCTGGAATGGCGTCGGCGCAGGGATTCGCCTGGCCGCCGCCCCAAGCCGTTCGAGCGCCGACGTGGTCGTGCGTTACGGTGCCGGCGGTAGCCGGGGAGAGGCGACCGTGGGGTTCGGGCCGGGCCAGGGCAGAGTCGCTCTCTCCCGAGGGCTCAGTCGCACCCTCGCGGCGACCATTGCCACCCACGAGCTCGGTCATGTCCTCGGGCTCGGACATCAGAAGGGTTGCGTCGTGATGGCGCCCGTCTTGAACGTCGGCTCTGGGACACGGTGCGGGATCGCCGCCTGTAAGACGCTATGGCGGTGCCTCGTCCTGCCGGACGACGCGGCCGGGCTGCGGTCGCTGTACGGACGGGCCAGGGGCTGAGCCTCACGTTTTCCCTGCATCCGGGGTGGGGCGGGTACACTCGGACGTCGTGATTCCGCTTGTCGACGTGAAGGCGCAGTACGCGCCGCTGATTCCCGAACTGAAAGAGCGCTTCGCCGAAGTCCTCGAGTCGGGGCGCTTCATCTTCGGTCCCGAGGTCGAGGCGTTCGAGAGCGAGGCCGCTGCCTACCTCGACGCCCCGCACGCGATCGGCGTGGCCAACGGCACCGACGCGCTCGTCCTCGCGCTCGAGGCGATGGGCATCGGCGCCGGCGACGAGGTGATCTGCCCTTCGTTCACCTTCTACGCCACCTCGGAGGCGATCGCGCGGGCGGGCGCGACCCCCGTGTTCGCCGACATCGACCCGGCCACCCTCAACCTCGACCCGGCCGACGTCGCGGACCGGATCACGCCACGCACGAAGGCGATCATGCCCGTCCACCTCTTCGGACGCCCGGCCCCGCTTGCCGAGCTCGCTGCCCTCGGGCTGCCCTTGATCGAGGACGCCGCCCAGGCGTTCGGCGCGGATGGCGTCGCCGGCACGGGTGTCTGCTCGACCTTCAGCTTCTTCCCCACCAAGAACCTGTTCGCGCTCGGTGACGGCGGGCTCGTGGCCTGCCGCGACGACGAGGTCGCCGAGCGGGTACGGATGTTGCGCTTTCATGGCTCGCGCGACAAGCAGACATTCGAACTGATCGGGACCAACTCGCGGCTCGATGCGATACAGGCTGCCGCGCTGCGTGTCTTCCTGCCCCGGCTCGCCGGCTGGAACGAGGGCCGCCGCCAAGGGGCCGGTCGCTACGCCGAGCTCGGGCTCGGCGAAGCCGTCGACCTCCCGCTCGACGATCCGGGCCACGTCTACCACATGTTCGTCGTGCGCACGCGGGAGCGGGCATTGATCAGTGCCGCGCTGGCCGAGGCGGGGATCGCTTCCGCGTCGTACTACGTGACCCCCCTGCACCTGCAGCCCGCGATGCGCTACCTGGGCTACGGGCCGGGCTCCCTGCCCGAGACCGAACGCGCCGCCGCCGACAACCTCGCCCTGCCGCTCTGGGGCTGCATCGGCGCGGACGTCCAGGAGCGGGTCGTCGCAACCGTGCTCGCCGCCACACGCACCGGAAAGGGAGACGGCGTGCTGTCTTCCTCCCACTGATCACTTAGCCACTCGCAGCTCGTGAGATCCCCGTTCAACCGACACGCGCTATGGCAGATCTCCGCCGACGCGGTGATCGTGGCCCTCGCGTGGGTGCTCGCCTGGCAGCTGCGGTTCGATCAGGGGCGGCCGGTGTACTACGACCGGTATCTCGACTGGCAGATCATCCTCGTCGTCCTCGGGATCCAGCTCACCGTGTTCGGGCTCGCAGGCTTCTACAACCGCTGGTGGCGGTACGTGTCGACGCGCGACATGTGGTCGGCGCTGCGTGGCGTGTCCCTGGCGGCGCTTGCGACGTTCGTCATCTTCACGCTGTTCGAGTTCCATCCAGCTCGTGTACCGACGGGCATCTGGTTCATCAACCTCCTCCTCTGCCTCTCCTTCGTGGCCGGTTCTCGCCTGCTCGCCCGGACGCTGCTCGAGCGGCCGCGGCCCGGTCAGGTCGTCGCGCGCGGTAAGGAGGCGATCGTCGTCGGGGCGGGTGACGCCGCCCAGCTCGTGATCAAGGAGATGCTTCGGAACCCCGGCCTCGGGTATACGCCGATCGGGCTCGTCGACGACGACCCCCGCAAGCGGAACCTGCGCCTGCACGGGATCCGGGTGCTCGGCACGATCGCGGACCTGCCGAACCTGATCCGGGACAGGCGCCCGGACGAGGTGCTGATCGCGATCCCGTCGGCATCGGGCGAGGCGCGGGGAAAGATCGTCGAGGCGGCACGCGCAGCCGGGGTGCCCGTGAAGACGCTGCCGGGCCTCACGGAGCTCGTCAGCGGCGACACGGGTCTGACGACCCAGTTGCGGCCGGTCGAGGTCGAGGACGTCCTCGGGCGCGATCCGGTCGAGGTCGATCTCGATGCGATCGCGGGGTACATCTCCGGCGAGGTCACGATGGTGACGGGAGCCGGCGGCTCGATCGGCTCCGAGCTCTGTCGCCAGCTCTCGCGGCTCGGGCCGGCTCGGCTCGTGATGGTCGACCACTCCGAGCCGGCACTGTTCGAGATCGACCGGGAACTGGCCCGGGAGCGCGGGTTCCTGGCGGGGGTGCCGATCATGGCCGACGTCAAGGACGGCGTCAAGATGCGCCAGATCTTCTCCAAGTACCAGCCTGGAGTCGTCTTTCACGCGGCCGCCTACAAGCACGTCGCGCTGATGGAGGCGAACCCGATCGAGGCCGTGCGCAACAACACGCTCGGCACGCGGACGCTCGCCGATGTGGCTGTCGAGTTCGGGACGAAGCGCTTCGTGCTCGTCTCGACCGACAAGGCGGCGAGCCCGAAGACGATCATGGGGCAGACCAAGGCGCTCTGCGAATGGATCGTGGAGACGTACGGGCATCGTCCGGAGACGGCGACGCGATTCGTCGCAGTCCGGTTCGGGAACGTGCTCGGCTCCTCCGGCTCGGTGATCCCGATCTTCCGGCGGCAGATCGCGAGGGGTGGGCCGGTCACGGTGACGCACCCCGAGATGACCCGCTTCTTCATGACGATCCCCGAGGCCGTGCAGCTCGTCGTGCAGGCGGGCGCGATCGCCGAGCGCGGGCAGGTCTACGTGCTCGACATGGGTGAGCCCGTGAAGATCATGGAGCTGGCCGAGAACATGATCCGGCTCTCCGGCAAGGAGCCCGGCAGCGAGATCGCGATCGAGGTGATCGGGCCCGCACCGGGCGAGAAGCTCCACGAGGTCCTCGTCGGGGAGGGCGAGATCGTCTCGCCGAGCCCGCATCCGAAGATCGAGCGGATCTCACGGCCTCCGGTCGACGCAACGTGGCTGGACGAGGAGCTCGGGAGGCTGGAGCGCCTCGTCGACGAGGGCGACACGCTGGAGCTCGTCGGCGCGCTGAATCGCATCGTCCGCGAACCGCAGCGCGTGGCGCTACCGGAGGCGACACGCATCGTCTGATCGGCCGGGCTGCCCCGGCAGCCGTCAGAGAGCCGACAGGAGGAGGTCGAGCAGCAACGCGGGATCCCGTGGCGCGGTCGGCCGCGCCGCCGTCTTCTTGACCAGCTCGAGCGACGCCGCGTCGCGCAGCTCGACGAGCCGTCCGTCTGCGATCAGCGCCTCGTCCACCGCGCCGAGCTTCCCTGCGAAGGTCGTCCACACCGGCGTCCCGAGAGCAACCGCCTCGCGGTTCATCGTCCCACCTGCGGAGACGACCAGATCGGCATGTGCGATCAGGCTCTGCGCGTCGACCGCATGCTCGGGAACGACGAGCGAAGGGAGCGAGGCGGCGCGGATCGCGTCCCGCTGCTCCGGGGTGCGCGGCAGCACGACGGCCTGCACGGCGCCGTCGCTGCCGAGCCGTTCGAGAACCTCGGCGAACAGCGGGTTGCCGTGGCGGTGGTACAGCGAGACCTCGGGTGGCGTCCGCACGACGATCAGTACCCGGTCGCGCTCGAGCCCGAGCTCGGCGAGCACCGCAGGGTCCGGCGCGAACCCCGAGAGGTAGTACTCCTCCTTCAGCCCCGGGTAGCGGCGCACCTTGGCGGTCGTGGCGCCCAGCCGGTCGAGGCGGTCCTGCGGGATCACGGCGGGGACGACGACCCGCGTCGCCGCGCGCGAGCCGAGCGTGTGCTGCGCCCGGGCGAACTCGTAGTCGTAGGCGTATGCCGAGCGAACGCCGAGGGAGCGGGCCGCGAGCGGCAGCTCGTGGGAGGCGTGCGAAAGAGCGAGGTCGAACTGCTGCGGGCGCGCCCAGGCCCGCAGCGCTCGTAGCCTCGACCCCATCGCGCGCACCTTGCCGGCCCGCCCGGCTCCTCCGTGCGGAGGGCCGACGACGTCGTGCGCGATCCCGGCCGCCTCGAGCAGCTCCAGTGTCTGCGCGAAGTCCCGTGCGGAGACGCGGATCTCGTGCCCCCGCTGCTCGAGCAGCGCCAGCAGCGGCCGGAAGAACGGCACGTGCGGCGAGTTCGTCATGTCGAGCCAGACCTTCATCGGCCGACCGTATCGTGTCCCACGGCCGGCCGGCCGTGGTGACGACCCGCGGAGTCGATCCGCGTCCCCCAGGAAAGTGAGATCCTGGGATAAGCTCTGCTTATGGACACCCGTCAGCTTGCCGCCTTCTGCGCGGTCGTCGAGCGGCGCAGCTTCTCGCTTGCGGCGGAGCGGCTCGGCGTCACCCAGCCGGCGGTCTCCCTGCAGGTGCGCGCGCTCGAGAAACGGCTCGGAGTGCAACTGCTCGACCGCTCCGGGCGCCGGGTAGAGCCGACCGAGGCCGGGCTCCGACTCTTTCGTGGGGCGCAGCGCCTCCTCCAACTCGAGGAGCAGATGCTGGACGAGGTGGCCGCCGAGGACGACGGCGTGCTCACCGGAGCGCTCTCGATCGGCGCCTCGACCGGCCCCGCGGCCGTCGTCGTGCCGGTGCTCCTCTGCGAGTTCCAGCTTCACCACCCCGAGCTGAGCGTGTCGCTCGAGGTGCATGACACGCAGACCGTGGTCGACCTCGTCGCCGACCGTGGGCTCGAGCTGGGGATCGTCGGCGCCGCGCGTCGCCACCGCGCCGTCCGCTTCGAGCCGATCCTGAGCGACGAGGTGATCCTGATCTGCCCGCCCGACCACGCGTTCGCTGGGCGCTCCATTTCGATCGACGAGCTTCGCGCCGAGACGCTGATCCTGATGCAGGAGGGTGCGGGCGTCCGTCAGATGGTCGAGGACGAGCTGCGCGAGCGAGGGGTGCGGCTGCGCGACCTCTCGATCTCACTCGAGCTCGGCTTGCAGGAGTCGGTCCGGAGCGCGGTGCAGGCGGGCTACGGCGTCACGTTCATCTCGCGCAGCGCCGTCGAGTCCGATCTCGCCGCGGGGACGCTCGCCGAGGCCCGGCTCGAGGGCATGGATGCCAGGCGGGAGATCTCGCTGGTGCGGGCCTCCGGCCGCTCCGCCACGCGGGCCGCCGAGGCGTTCGTCGCGTTCGTGCGCGAGCGCGCCTGAGGCCGGGCTCAGGTCGGGCCGGCGGCGGCCTGGACGGCACTGACGACGCGGCGCAGGCTCACCACTCCGACGACCTGGCCATCGCCGTCGACCACCGGCAGGTGCCGGAAGCCGCGCTCGAGCATCATCCGCGACGCCTCCGCCGACTCCGTGTCGACCGAAGCCGTGACGGGGTCGGCCGTCATCCACTGACGCACCCGCGCCTCGCTCGAATGGACACGAGCCGCCATCGCCTTGAGCAGGTCGCGCTCCGTCAGGATCCCGATCAGCGTGCCGAAGTCCTTGACCACGACCGCCCCGACGCTGAGGGCGTTCATCCGCTCCGCCACCTCGCCGAGCGTGTCCTCGGGGGCGACCTCGAGGAACTCCGGGCGCATCACATCGGCGAGCTGCGGCATCGACCGATTCTAGCCCAGTCGGGTTCGAGGCGAAGCCTCCCCACGGGATAAGAGTATCTAATGCAACGCATAACGATAAGTGGTATTCTGGCCCGATGCAGAACCCTGCGCGATTCGACGTGCTCGTGATCGGAAGTGGGGCCTCCGGCCTCGCGGCCGCGGTCTCGGCCGAGCGTGCCGGAGCGCGCGTCGCGCTCGCGACCAAGGGCTCGGTCCAGGCGAACAACTCGTCGAAGGCCCAGGGAGGCATTCAGGCGGCGTTCGGGCCGGACGACTCGCCGGACCTCCACGCGGAGGACGTGATGCGCTCGTCCCACGAGACCGCCTTGCCGAGCCTGGTGGCCGCGCTCACCGGCGATGCGCAGTCTGCGATCCACTGGCTCGAGGAGCTCGGCTGCGCGTTCACCCGCGAGAACGGTGGCTACCGCCTTGCCCGCTGCGGCGGCGCTTCCCGTCGGCGCCTGCTCCAGGTCGGCGACCGCACCGGGCATGCGATCACGAAGGCGCTCCGCGACGCCCACGAGTCGGGCAGTGCGGTCACGCTTGCGAATCACGCGCTGGCTGCGCTGGAGAGCGCCGAGAACGGCTGGCGCGCCTCGTTCGAGGTCAAGGACGAAGGCACGGCCACGATCGACGCCGGGACGGTGATCCTCGCGGCGGGCGGACGGTGCTACGCGGAGGCCGAGCGCCGGAACGAGCTTTCCACGAACCACCCCAACGCGACGGGCGAGGTGACCGGAATCGCGCTCGCCCTGGGCGCGGAGGCCCGCGACCTCGACGCGCTGCAGTATCACCCGAACGGCGGTGCGTGGCCGGCCACGATGCAGGGCTACTCGATCCCGGAGACGACGCGCGCGTACGGCGCTGTCCTCCTCAACGCGGATCGCGAAGAGTTCACCGATTCGCTCGGGCCGAGGGACATCGTCTCGCAGGCGATCTTCGACGAGGTCGCGGCCGGGCGCGGGGTCGAGACCGAGGACGGCCGCCCCGCGGTCTACCTCGACACGACGCGGATCTCCGAGGCCGACGCCGAGATCTCCCTCCCCTACATGTTGCGGCGCTACCGCGGCTCGGGGATCGACCCCCTTCGCGAGCCGCTCCTCACCTATCCTGTCCTCCACTACCAAAACGGCGGCCTCGTGATCGACGAGCACGCCGAGTCCACGCTCGAGGGCGTCTACGCCTGCGGTGAGATCGCCGGCGGCACCCATGGGCGCAATCGCATGATGGGCAACTCGCTGCTCGAGTGCGTCGTCTTCGGACGTCGCGCCGGACGGGCAGCCTCGGAGAAAGCGAGCGCATGAGCACGATAACCACGACCGATCTGGATCGGGCCGTCGAGGATGCGGCCGCGCACCTCTACGTCTGGGCTCTGAAGGACATCCCCCAGGACCTCCGCGACGCGCTGGCTGCGGCGCGTGACCGCGAGACCTCGACCACGGGGATCAGGATCCTCGAGACGATCCACCGCAACGTCTCGATCGCCGACGAGCAGAAGAACCTCGTCTGCCAGGACACGGGCATCGCGGTCTACACCTGCCGCGTCGGCGAGCGCTTCCCGCTCCACCCGGCTCGCATCTACGCGGCGCTGAGGGCGGGCACCGAGCGCGCCACGCTGGAGCACCCACTGCGGTCGAACGCGGTGCACGTGCTGACGCGTGAGAACACCGGCGCCAACGTCGGCTATCGGTTGCCGATCGTGCACTGGGACTTCATCCCCGACTGGGACGGGCTCGACGTCAAGTGTGTACCGAAGGGATCCGGCTCGGAGAACATGAGCTTTCTGAAGATGTGCGTCCCGGCCGACGGTGTGGTCGGGATCAAGAAGTTCGTGCTGGAGTCGATCGTCGACGCGGGCGGCAAGCCGTGCCCGCCCGGCATCGTCGGCGTCGGCATCGGAGGCTCGGCCGACTACGCGATGTATCTCGCCAAGGAGGCGATCACGCGCCCGGTCGGCACCCGGAATCCCGACCCGCTCGTCGCCCAGCTCGAGGACGAGCTCTACGGCCTGCTCAACGAGACGGGGATCGGCCCGATGGGCCTTGGCGGCGACGTGACCGTGCTCCAGTGCCATATCGAGCATGCGGACACGCACATGACCCTCAACCCCGTCGCCGTCAACTACCAGTGCTGGGCCGCCCGTCGGGCTTCGGCGCACATCGCTGCGGACGGCACCACCGACTTCGACAGGGAGTTCTGATGGCCCATCACGAAGTGACCTTCCCGATCACCGACCCCGCCGAGATCCTGAAGCTGCGAGCCGGTGACGAGGTCACGGTGCAGGGCCACATCATCGGGATCCGCGACCGCACGCAGATCCGCATCTTCGACCAGGGGGTCGAGCCGCCGATGAACCTGGGCGGCGCCTTCCTGCTCCACACCGCCCCGAACGTGCGCAAGGTGGCGGAGGGCAAGTACGAGAAGATCTGCATCGGCACGACGACCAGCGCTCGCATGGTCAGGTTCACCGAGGGCCTCGGCGCGCAGTACGGCGTCCGGGCGATCTGCGGCAAGGGGGGCTTCCCCGACGTCGCGATCGAGCCGATGCAACGGCTCGGGATGGTCTACTTCGCCATCGTCGGCGGCGCCGCCGCGCTCGAGACCACGCAGATCGAGGAGATCGAGGAGGTGCTCTGGGAGGAGCTCATGCCGGAGTGCCTCTGGAAGTTCCGCGTCAAGGACTTCGGCCCGCTGATCGTCGGGATCGACGCGCACGGCAACTCGCTCTACCACGACGTCCAGGCCCGTGCCCACGACAAACTGAAGGAGCTGTATGCCCGGCTTTAGCGACGGCTGGCTCGGCGTCCCCGCCCGGCCCGGCAAGCCCCGACAGCACGGTCTCACTCACGTGATGGACAAGGGGCTCAACATCCGCGACATCGAAGGGATGTTCGACACGGCCGGGGCCTTCGTCGACATCGTCAAGCTCGGCTGGGGCACGAGCTACGTGACGAACAACCTCGAGAAGAAGATCGCCCTCTACCGGAGCTTCGAGACTCCGGTCGTGTGCGGTGGAACGCTGTTCGAGGCGGTCTACGCGAAGGGCAAGCTCGACGAGTTCAAGGCCTGGCTGACCGATCACCGGTTCGCGCACGTCGAGATCTCGGACGGGACAATCGAGATCCCGCGCGACCGCAAGCTCGAGCTGATCGCCGACTTCGCCCGGGACTTCATCGTCCTCTCGGAGGTCGGATCGAAGGACTCCGAGGTCGTCTACGCCCCGTACCAGTGGGTCGAGTGGATCAAGGAGGAGCTCGAGGCAGGCTCCTGGAAGGTGATCACGGAGGCGCGTGAGGGCGGAACGGCCGGGATCTTTCGCAAGGACGGCGACATGCGGACGGGCCTGATCGACGAGATCGCCCACGGGGTGGCTATCGGGGACCTGATCTTCGAGGCGCCGACGAAGGCCTCGCAGGCATGGTTCGTGAAGCAGTTCGGCCCGAACGTGAACCTCGGCAACATCCCGCCGGACGAGGTGATCCCGCTCGAGACGCTCCGGCTCGGCCTCAGGGGCGACACGCTCAAGGAGATGCTGCTACCCGAGCCGGCCGTGTAGCTCCCGTGGGCTGCCGGGCAGACCGCTGATGGATTGGAAGCTCTCACTCGCCGGGCTCCTGATCGGCCTGCTCGTCGGGATGACCGGCATGGGCGGCGGCTCCCTGATGACGCCGATGCTGATCCTCGTTTTCGGCTTCAAGCCGACGGTTGCGATCGGCACGGACATCCTCCACGGCGCAATCTTCAAGTCGTTCGGCGCCATCCGGCACCGGCAGCTCGGCCACGTCCACGCACGGTTGACGATGTGGATGCTGGCCGGCTCCGCCCCTGCCTCGCTGCTGGGCGTCGCGCTGTCCTCGTACCTGTCCGGGAAGTACGGCGACGGCTACGAAGGTGTCGCGCAGCGGGTCCTCGGGATCGCGCTCGTCGTCGGCGGGACGGGCTTCCTCGTGAAGGCGTTCATGCGGCCGCACGGGAACAATGCCCCGTTTCTGCTGCAACGGCGCGATCGGAGGATCGCGGTCCTGCTCGGAATCTTCGGCGGTTTCGTGGTCGGTCTCACCTCCGTCGGGTCCGGCACGTTCTTCGGCCTCGTGATGATGATCGCCTTCCCGCTCACGGCGGCGAAGCTCGTCGGCACGGACATCTTCCAGGCCGCGCTGCTGCTGTGGGTCGCCGGACTCGGGCACCTCGTCACGGGCAGCGTCGACTTCGGCGCCACCGGCTGGCTCCTGATCGGCTCGATCCCCGGGGTGCTGCTCGGCAGCCAGCTGACGGTGAAGTTGCCGGACCGCTCGCTGCGGGTGGCGCTCGCGCTCGTCCTCTCGCTCTCGGGGCTCAAGCTGCTCGATCCACCGGGCGCGAACGCCGTGATCGTGACCATCGTGTCGGGCTCCCTGATCGTCGCCCTCACTCTCGTCGTGACTCGGTATGCGCGGCGGACCGCGGCGACGCCCGTCGTCGCCGTGGGCAAGCGGGCATCCGAATCGTGACCGGCACGCCCTGGCCCGACGGCCTTCCTGTCCTTCGCGTACGCGTGGCCCGACCGACGGATCGCCTCGAGGACGTCGTCGAGTTCTACCGTGACGGGCTCGGCCTGCTCGAGCTCGGCCGCTTCGAGGCGCACGACGGGTACGACGGAGTCGTGCTCGGGCTGCCGGGGGGCGACTACCAGCTCGAGTTCACCTCGCACGCGGACGGCAGCCCTTGCCCCGCTCCGAGCGTCGACAACCTCCTCGTCCTCTACGTCGTCTCCGAGCAGGCTGCAGAGCAGGTCTCGGCCCGCCTGGCCGACCTCGGGTATCGCGACGTCGAGCCCGAGAACCCCTACTGGGACGGCCGCAGCATTACGATCCCGGACCCGGACGGCTGGCGTGTCGTCCTCGACTGGGGCCTCGCCGAGGGCTGACCTGCCCTGCGCCCGTCGCCGCCCACTGTGCGCAGCGGAGTAGGCGGTCATCCTTATGCTCGGTCTGTGGAACGGGACTCGACACCGCCCGGATTCGTGATCTGGTTCACGGGCATACCTGCGTCGGGGAAGACGACCGTGTCCCGCCTCGTCGGCGGCGAGCTGATCCAGAGAGGTCTCCACGTCGAGCTCCTCGACGGGGACGCGGTGCGGACGCATCTCTCGAAAGGGCTCGGGTTCTCGAGAGACGACAGGGATGCCAACGTCGAGCGCATCGGATGGGTCGCCTCGCGGCTGGCCCGCGCAGGGACTGCGGTCATCGTCGCTGCGATCTCCCCGTATGCCGCGGCGCGGCGTACGGCGAGGGAGATGACCGAGGAGTTCGCACCGTTCTTCGAGGTCTACGTTCGCGCCTCGGTGGAGGAGTGCGCCCGCCGCGATCCCAAGGGCCTCTACCGGCGTGCGTTCGCGGGCGAGCTGCCCGACTTCACGGGTGTCTCAGCGCCGTACGAGCAGCCGGCCGAGCCCGATCTGATTCTCGATACGGAGGCCTCCGACGCCGAGGCGTGCGCCGCGCAGACGGTGGCCCTACTCGAGTCCCGGCTGCTCGCGCGCGATCCGAGCGGCTTCGTGTCGCGCTAGGCCTCGGTCGGCTGCGGCGGCAGCGGGCACGCGACGAACGGCCGCCCGGTGAGGACGTAGCCGATCTTGAACGCGTTGCAGCCGGCGCAGAAGCCGGTCACGGCGGCCAGGAGTGCGAGCGCAGCCACGATCCCGCCCAGCACGGCACCCACCGTGGACAGGCCGACGACGTATGCGAGGGATGCACCACCGAGGAAGACGAGGCCGATCACGTTCGCGAACCGGGGCGGGCGACTGTCCTCCAACGGGCCTTCACCGAACCGCGGCTGCAGAACCTCGAAGTAGAACACGCACGCAAGGCACCAGCGCCGCCCGAAGGTGAGCCCGAGCGCGAGCTGAAGAGCCAGCAGCGCCAGCAGTGGCCACCAGCCGGTCAGCACGGCCGCGAGCGCCACGACACCGACGACTGCCTGGTTCGTGCGCGGGGCACGTGCGTCGATGATCTGCGTGTCGCGATAGGGGTCGGCTCTACGCTTCATTTTGTGAAGTATGCCGGTCGTCACGAGTGCTGTGCGGCCTACAATTCACCGAGCGTGGCCAGATATGCACCAGCCGCCCTCGTCGCGGCTCTGCTCGTGGCCACGGGAGTGGCATTCCTCCACACCGAGTCGCTCAAGCTCGAGACGAGCCCGATCCGCCAGACCCAGGTGACGAAGCTCTTCTCGCCCGTGTGCCGATGCGACACCAGCAAGGCCCAGATCGCCTTCAGGCTGGAGAACCCCGACGTGGTCAGCGTCACGATCGTCGATCGGTCCGGTACCGACGTGCGACGGCTCGTCATCGACGAGGGCGGCAGCGGTCGGCTCGTGTTCCTGTGGAACGGGAAGGACGATCGGCGGCGGCTCGTGCCCGACGGCATCTACCGTGCACGCGTGCGCCTCGACCTCGTGGAGAAGACGTTCGACCTGCCGAACCCGATCCGGGTCGATACGAAGCGACCGCAGCCGAAGGTCGTGTCGGTGCAGCCTCGCGTCTTCTCCCCTGACGGCGACCGTCGTGCCGATCGCATCTCGCTGCGCTACACCGTCGACGAGCCGGCGCGCGCGATGATGTACGTGGACGGGGTCAGGCGCGTCGTCGGGGCGAGCCGGCAGCCGAGTGGCGAACTGCGCTGGTTCGGCACGGTGGGAGCCAAGCCACTTCCCGCGGGCCGCTACCGGCTGACGATCGCAGCAGTCGACCTGGCCGGCAACCGCTCGCTCACGGTCCCTGCCGGCGACGTGACGATCCGCTACATCCGGCTGGGCTCCGCCTTGATCCAAGCGCGTCCCGGCGGCCCCGTCAGCGTCCGCGTCGACACCGACGCAGCGCGCGTCACCTGGCGGCTCGGCGCGCGGTCGGGCGTCGGGAAGGTGCCGGTGTTCCGGTTTCGGGCCCCCACCTCGCCGGGACGCTACTTCCTCGTCGTCTCGGCCCAGGGCCATCAAGTCGGAGCGACCGTCGTCGTAACTGAAGGATGACGCGACGTCGATGGATCATCGTGGCGCTTGGCGCCGCGCTTCTGCTTGCCGCGGCCGCGGCCGCGGCCGGCTGGTGGTACCACGAGCAGACCCAGACGAAGGAGGTGCGTGGCTCGTCCACGGTCGAGTTCGTGCCCAGCGAAAAGCCTCAGGCGGCAACGCGACCGAAGAAGGTCGTGCAGCAGGTGCCGTGGCCGACCTACGGCTACGACAACACCCGCTCGCACCTGTCGCCGTTCGCGCATCGGCCGCCGTACCGCCAGCTCTGGATGTTGAAGACCCGCTGGTACGTCGAGTTCCCTCCCGCGATCGGGTACGGCAAGGTGTTCGTGAGCCAGCTCAAGGGCGTGTTCTACGCGGTCGACGCGAAGACGGGCGAGTGGCACTGGCGGCGCAAGTTCCCGTACTGCTCGGCCTCGTCTCCGGCGCTCGCCCGGGGGCTCGTGATCGAGACGTTCATCCCGACGCCGTGCACCAAGGGCCCGCGCGGCGTCCCCGGGCTCGTGATCGCGATGCGCCAGTCGGACGGCGAAACGGTCTGGACCTTCCCCGTCGCCTCCGAGTCGTCGCCCCTCGTCGCAGGCGGGCGCGTCTACTTCGGAGGCTGGGATCACAAGATGTACGCCCTCGATCTCGAGACCGGCAAGCGCGTCTGGTCGACGCTGCTCGACGGCGAGATCAACAGCTCGGCGGCGTACGCGAACGGCACCATCTACATCGGCGACAACAGTGGCACGCTGACCGCTCTCAACGCCCGCACGGGCGCGATCCGCTGGAAGTCGAGGTCGTTCTCACGCTTCGGCAGCGGCCGTGAGTACTTCTACGCGACACCGACCGTCGCGTACGGCCGCGTCTACGCATCGAACACCGACGGCACCGTCTACGCGTTCGGCGCAGGGACGGGCCACCTGCTCTGGGCCCGTCCGGTCGGGTCGTACGTCTACACGGCCCCGGCCGTCTGGAAGCAGAAGATCTACGTCGGCACGTACGACGGCAAGTTCTACGCGCTCGACGCCGCCACCGGAGACACGCGCTGGGTGCGCGAGATGCCGGCCGCGGTGCACGGAGCGCCGACCGTGATGTCCGGCCTCGTCTACCTGTCCACGTGCGGCAGGTGCGGACAGAACGGTGTCCGCTCGGCCAAGGCGGGGCCGTTCGCCACCTATGCCCTCGACGCCACCACCGGCAAGCTCGTCTGGAGCTTCCCGGACGGTCACTACTCGCCTCTCGTCGCGGACGGCGAGAGGATCTACCTGACCGGCTCGACGCGGATCTACGCGCTCGCCGAACGCTCGCGCTGAGCGAGCAGGAAGGCCGCTGCGAGACCGGCGATGGGCCAGATCAGATACGAGGTCTGAAAGACGCGCGCGATGAAGAAGAGGACGAAGATCGACACCGCAAACGCGGCGGCGGCCTCCCAGTCGCGTCCTGACCTCCGTGCCAGCCACATGAGCCACGCGGTGACCGGGAGCCAGACGAGCACAGCGAGCAGCCCGAACGGATACGGCCCGTAGCGATCGTCGATCACGCCCGCGTTGAGGAGAAGCGCCGAGAGCCCGTAGCCGAGGATGCGGTAGGTCCCGGTGCCGTAGTCGATCGTGTCCCTCCAGACCGCTCCCGCATCCGCGATCAGGAACGGGACGAAGCCCGCCGCGAGAACGGCGCCGAACGCTGCGGTCGCGCGAACGAGCGTCGCGCGCGGCAGGGAGCGCGCGGCGAGCATGACGACGAAGAAGGGCACCGCCACGAGGGCGAACTGCTTCAGGAGGATGGCGGCGGCGAGTGCCACGGCGGCGCCCAGGTAGCGTGAGCGCGAGAGCAGGGCGAAGGCCAGTAGCAGCGCCAGGATCCCGGTCGCGTCCGCCGTCCCGAACCAGGCACCTCGCGCCAGGAGCGGGCCCGCGGCGATCGCCGCGCCGACGGCCAGGCGGCTCGTCAGGGGTGCGTCGAACAGCAGCACGGCGAAGAAGCACGCGATCGTGGCGAGCAGGATCAGGAGGCGATAGTCGTCGTACGGTGAGGGCAGCAGACTCCAGGCCGCGGCGGTCAACGGCGTGCCCGGGAAATAGGCGAAGTGCGTCAGAGCCACCTGAGGATCGGCCGACGGTGGCGGCACGCTGCCGTCGAAGCTGTAGAACCGCTCCAGGCCCGAGTGCGAGTAGTCATGGCCGTAGGGCGTCTGGCCCTTGCGCACGAGCTCGCCGCCGAGCTCGATCTGATACGTGGAGTCGTTCGTGTGGAACCAGGGGTCCGTCCCGTCACGGAGGCCGATCTGGAGCAGGGTTGCCGGCGCCGTGAGCAGAACGACGACCGCGAGGCAGGCAGCTCCGAGCAGTGCGGGCCGCCACGACTCCATCCGCCAGCCTGCAATCACGATCGCGACGAGGAGCATTCCTGCGAGGACGGCGGGCGTCCGGACGACACCGAGGTCCCAGCCGCCGTCGGCCGCGCGCACGAGGGGGCCGAGGAGCCCGTGCGCCGTGGCCGACGGGGCCCGGAACGGCCACGGGTCAGAGCCGAGTGAAGGCACGGCGACGAGGACGAGCCCGGCGAGCACGCCGAGGACGGCGAAGGCGCCGCGGCGGGAGATCGTGCTCATGCCGGCTCTCCGGCGCGCTTCGGAGCAGCGCGCGAGGCGAGGAAGCTCCCCGCGACGCCGAGCACGAGCCACGTGATCGGATCTTCGAAGAATCCACCGCTGTAGAGGAGCGAGTGGACGAAGAGCGCGGCGAAGACCGCCGCGACGGCGAGCCCGAACGCGGCGTCGAGCCTGAACGCGCGCAGCAGGGCCATTGCCGACCCGATCAGCAGGGAGGCGTACAGCAGGAGGCCGACGAGCCCGAGCTCGGCCCCGATCGTGAGGGGTGTCGTGTGCGAGACGAAGAGCGAGGGAGGACCGCCATTCGGCGAGATCGCCTGGCTCGCCCGGGGCTGGGATCCCAGCCCGACACCGACGACGGGATGCTGTGCGAAGACGCGTGCGGTCAGGTCGACGCGGCGGGAGCGGTCACTCGTGACGCGCTGGGTCGTCGCCCCCGCCACCTTGTCGGCGACGAATGCGCCGCCGCCCACGAGCACGAGCACCGCGGTTGCCGCTGCGGCAAGCCGCACTCCCTTGTCCCCGGCGACGACGGAGATGAACACCGCGACGCAGAAGAGCGCGACGAGGCTCGACTGGGAGTAGGAGAAGAGCAGTCCGGTGAAGAGGAACCCGACGAGCAGCGCCGACGGGACGATGCCGAGCTTCCGGTACCACGCCACCGTCAGCACGATCGCCAGTGCGAGCACGACATGTCGCCCGTACACGCTCGGGTCGCGAAAGAGCGACGTCACCCGGAAGAAGCTCGAATAGGTATTCCCGATGTCGACGGAGGGCGTGTAGAAGATCAGCTTCCCGGTCAGCTCCTCGACGATCCCGATCCCGGCGAACAGGAGTGCGAGGCCGACGGACGTGACGGCGAGAGCGCGCGGCATCCAGGCAGGGAAGGGGGAGCGGGCGACCACGGCGACGAGGACGACGAACGGGAGCAGGAAGTACTGGAGCAGGTTCTGGGCGGCGGCGTCGGCAGACGACCACAGCACGGAGAGCGCCGCGAACGACGCGAGCGCACCGAGCGGGATCGCGATCTCGGTCGGGAGAGCCGGGCCCTCGAGGCGGTCGGGTTGGCGCACGACCCGCCAGGCGACGGCGAGCGCGGCCGCCGCGAGGACTGCATAGAGGGGCAGCAGGCGCCCCATCTCGCCGTTCTGGGGCAGCGCGATCAGGAAGCGATGACTGCGATCGATGTCGAGCGGCATCCGCAGCGGCGCGACGACCAGGATGCACAGCGGCACGAGCGCGGGGCGACGCACGAAGAAGGCGGCGGCGACCACCAGCCCCGCGAGGCCGACGAGCGCCAGCACGATGCGGCCGGCGGAGACGCCGCTGGACTCGGCCACGGCGAGCACGATCTCTGCCGCCGCGATCGTGGCGAGGCCCGCGAGAAACACGATCCGGTGGCGCGAGACGAGAAGGAGAGGGGCGCCGAGCGCACCGAGGACAGCGGCTAGGTGAGCCATGGGTGGGCCAACAGTAACGCGCTTCGCTTCGCTGCCGCCGACGACCGTGATATGCATCCCGGATGGTCGACGCCTGGCAGCGAGCGCTCGTGCTCGCCCCGCACACCGACGACGGCGAGTTCGGCTGCGGTGGCACGGCGGCCCGTCTCGTCGAAGCAGGGTGCGAGGTGCGGTACGTCGCGTTCTCGATCGCGACCCGATCCTTGCCGCCCGGGTTCCCGCCGGACACGCTGGCCCGTGAGGTGCGCGAGGCGACCGCGGAGCTCGGGATCCCCGACTCGAACCTGACCGTGCACGACTTCGACGTTCGGACGTTTCCCGAGCGTCGGCAGGACATTCTCGAGTTGCTCGTCGCGCTGTGGGAGGAGTGGCGGCCGGACGTGGTCTTCCAGCCTTCGCACCACGACGTCCATCAGGATCATCAGACGATCGCGCAGGAGGGCCTGCGTGCCTTCAAGCGCACGACGATCCTCGGCTACGAGATCCCGTGGAACAACTTCGACTTCTCGTACGGGGCCTACGTCGCGCTCGAGCAGCGTCACCTCGAGCGCAAGATCGCCGCCGTGGCGCGGTATGCCTCGCAGCAACACCGCCGCTATGCGAATGCGGAGTACATCTGGAACCTCGCCAAGGTGCACGGCACGAACGTGAACCGCGAGTACGCCGAGGTCTTCCAGGTGTACCGCATCGTCGTCTGACCTCCCCGCCCCTCGCTCGGGTTCCCGCGGTGGCTAGTGACGTCGTCGTCGATTCCGAGGATCGGCTTGCCTGCCGGGCGCGAGCCGCTCTTCGACGGCCAGGAGCCGCTCACGAATCGCGCGCAGCTCGGCTTTCAGCTCGGCGTCGGACTCCTTACGCGGTAGTACCTCCGATTCGCCGCCGCGATCACGGCGGGCCCAGCCGGTGCGCTTCAGATCACGGGAGGCGGGACGGGATCGGGCTCGGTCGGCGGCTCGGGGTCCGGCGGCGGCACTGGGTCGGGACCGGGGATGCCGGGCTCGGGCGGCCGAGGCAGGTGACCGCGTTTCTCGGTGTCGGTCACCGGCCCTTCCCCTTCTTCCTCGTCACGGCACGCTCGAGCTCGGCCTTGTTCATGCCGGAGCGCCCTTCGATCCCGAGCGCGCGCGCCTCCTGGTAGAGCTGGTCGCGCGTCCGACCGCGCGGACCGGCCCGATGGGCGCGCAGGCCGCCCCGCCTTCCAGACGAGATGTCGTTGCGGGACAGCGCGGACGGGTTCTCGGCCTCTCCGGCCCGGGCGCGCTCCTTGTTGACAGTTCGAGCCGCGATTTCCTCCGCCTCATCCTCCGGGACACCGCGGTCGAGCTCCGACTCCTTGATGTGCTCGTACTGTCGGGCTCGCTTCGATCCTTTGGCTACTCCCCGTGGGGGCATCACAACGCTCCTTTCCGAGTCCTGCCGGAGGGAGGGCGGCGCCGTCACAGGCCGCCCTCCCTGCCGCTTTGGCGTCCCTCGTTACCGTGCGCCGGCCGTGGCCCCGTCCTGCGCCAGGCGCTTGCCGATCTTCTTCAGCTTCTCGAGCGCCTTCTTCTCCTGCTCGAGGTTCTCCCCCAGGAGCCGGGCGACCTCGTCCTCGCCCATGGCCTCGGCCATCGTCACGAGACCCTCGTAGGCGGCGATCTCGTAGTGCTCGGTGCGGGCGCCGGCACCGGTCAGGAACGAATCGAGCACCTCCGCCGAAGGCGACTCCTTTTCGACGAAGTCGTCGTGCTCCTTCGTGATCCCCTCGATGCCAGGGCACTTCTCGGCCTTCGCCGGCTCGCCCAACGCGTCGAATGCCTGCTCGAGGTTCTTCACATGCTGGCGCGTCTCCTCGAGATGGCTCTCGAAGCCCTTCGCGAGCTCATCGTCCGATGCCTCGTCCTTGAGCTTCGGCAGAGCCTTGACGAGAGTTCGCTCCGCGTAGAGAACGTCGCCGAGCTCGTGGAGGAAGAGATCCCTCGGATCGCTCATCTGCGTGCTGCCCATCGTGCCTCCTTGTGGTGGTTCGCTTGGTGCGATGGTGTGCCTCGCGACATGCTTTCCCGCCATCGCCACTCGGCAAACGCAGCCCGCGCTGGACGTGCATCGCTCGCGCGAGAAACGGGGAGCGTCATGTTCGGGGAGCGTCCTCGACGGGTACGTAAAGAGCAGCGAACTCCGACCCGGCCATCTCCGTGTCGACGAGGTGACCCACACCATGAGACGAGAGGACCAACCATGAGAAGCTCCACAACCGCACAATCGGAGCCCACACCAACCCCTGACGCTCCGGCGGAGCCGGTTCCGAGCCCGGACCCTGCTCCGGCGCCGCAACCGCCGCCGGGAGCCCCGCAGCCGGGACCGATGTCGGCTGGAACCGAGGCGTGAACGGCGGGTTCCGCGCAGTCGCCGCGCGCGTCTGACCCGCGGTCGGCGTCCACCGAAGGGGGAAGACAGCGCCCAGCCGGGCCGGAGGCCCGCGGATCGCTCTGGTAGCGTTCGCACAGAGGGCCGCGAATGTGACCACCGAGACACGCACAGGCCGCGATCACTTCTCGCACGAAGCGTTGTTCTACGCCGGGCCCAGCGCCTTCGTGGAAGGGGTAGTGCGGTTCGTCTCGGCGGGACTCGAGCGGGACGAGCGCGTGATGGTGATGGTGGGGAGAGCCAAGCTCGGTCTCATCTCCACGGCGCTCGGCTCGTCCGCCTCGCAGGTGCAACTCGTCGACATGGAGCACGTCGGGAAGAACCCTGCCCGGATCATCCCGGCCTGGGCCGACTTCTTCGGCGAGCACGCCGAAGCGGGGCGGTCGTCACGAGGAGTCGGGGAGCCGATCTGGCCCGAGCGCACCGAGGAGGAGCTCCTCGAGTGTCAGCTCCACGAATCGCTGATCAACCTGGCGTTCTCGGATGCCACGGGCACGCTGATGTGCCCGTACGACGTTTCTGCCCTCGACGCGTCCACCATCGCCGAGGCCCGCCGAGGCCACCCCCACATCCTGGAGCCCCTCGCGGTCGAGCACAATCCGGACGCGCACGAGTGCTCGTGGCTCGACCCACGTTTCGACGCCCCTCTTCCGAACCCGCCTGCATCGATGACCGAGCTGAGGTTCGATCGCGCCTCGGTCGCGGCGGCGCGACAGTCCGTCTCGCGGTTCGCTCGTTCGCTCGGTCTCACCGAGGCGCATGCCGAGGACGTGGCGCTCGCGGCCCACGAGCTCGCGGCGAACAGCGTCGTCCACGCGGGCGGACAGGGCCGACTCCGGCTCTGGCGGGACGACCGCGCACTCGTCTGCGAGGTCAGCGACACCGGCTGCATCGGAGATCCGCTCGTCGGTCGCCGGCGCCCAGCTGCAGACGCGCTGGGCGGGAGGGGGATCTGGATGGTCCACAACCTCACCGATCTGACGCAGATCAGGACCGGCCCGAGGGGAACCGCCGTGCGCTTCCGCGTCGCCCTCGGAGCGGCGCCGGCGGCGGCGTCGTCTGCGACGTAAGGTCCTCCGGGCGATCCGATCGGGGGCGGCCGTCGGTTTGGCATTCACCCTGCCCGGGTAGAGCGGTGGTGATGACCTGGTTGCTCCTCTTTCTGCTGGTCGCGCTCGCGGTCGCCGGGGGAATCCTGCTGTCGAAGCTCCTCTTGCTTCTGCTCGTCGTTGCGCTCGTGGTCGTCCTCGGTCGGCGCCTGGGGAGCCCGGCGTGACGAACATCCTCGTGATCAGCACGATCGATGATCCCGCGTCGGTCCTCGAAGGGCACATCGGCCCCGACGACACCGTCAGGCTGATAGTCCCTGTCGTCCGTCAGGGCATGCTGGACTGGCTTGCGAATGACGACAAGGCGTTCACCGAGGCAGAGCGCCTGGCGGAGAGCGCGGCTGCCGAGTTGCCGGCGGAGGACGTCTCCGCCGCGGCCGGTGAGGGCGACATCGCCCTGGCCGTCCAGGATGCGCTCGCCACCTTTCCGGCAGACGAGATCATCGTCGCGATCGACGAGCGCGACGACGAGCGAGACCTGATCGATGGGCTCGCAACCCGGGCGGGCGAGCCCGGCCGCAGTGTTGCGGGCGTTCCCCTACGGGTGGTCGTCCTGCACCGCTAGCGGTCTTCCGACCGCCGGACGGCGGTGGCGGTGCTGCCCGCCCCTGGCCCCGTCGGCACGCAAACTTCGCCCCTCAACGTGTTGTCATTTCCGGTACTCTCCCGGAAGCGTCGCTCGACCGTTACGACACACCAGAGCGCGCCGAAACCTCGGCAGCAAGCCACCTCGACGTGAGTTGCTGCGTACACGCATACGTGACTATCAACCCGACATCACCGTCGGAACCGGCAGAGGGGCTGGAAGCGGCAGCGCTTCGCGCCCATGCCTGGTACGGCGAGCCCTTTCTTCACGCTGGCGAGGAACCCGCCGACGTCCTGGCGCCCGGAACGGCGAGGCGCGCGGCCCTGGACGACGCGCTCGTTGAGATCGAATCGGGCCGCCGCACGCCGTCGAACGACTGGCGCGTGCGCTACGGGCTCATGCTCGGGCTCGAACGCGTGCTCGCCTCGCCCACCCCGGCGACGGCAGCAGGAACCGACCTGAGGCGCCACCAGGTCGATGCGCTTGCGGGGATGCTGACCGAGCTGATCGCGTCGAACCAGCGAGGGGCGGACGAGAACGGTAACGGCAACGGCAACGGCCATCCGGTCGAGGCCGACCGGGCCGAGGCCGACGAGGAGGACGACGACTACGAGGACGCCGGCCTCGAGGACGGCGCCCTCGAGGACGAGCTCGACGAGCCGACCTTCGTCGGCGAGGACCCCGGGGCGAGCCGCCGCTACCGCTTCCGTCACCCGACCGCGTCGGGGAAGACGATCGCCGCGGCGGGCTTCGTCGAGTCGGCCCGCCACCTCGGCGTTCTGATCCTCACCCATCGCCGACTGCTCGTCTCGCAGTTCACGCGCGACCTGACGACGGAAGGGTACGGCGACCGCTTCACGGAGGCGATCGACGAAGGCAAGGAGCCGCTCCGTAACGACCCGATCACGATCCAGACGTACGCGTGGTTCGCCCGCCACGCGGGCGACATCTCCCGCAGCGCCTACCAGCTCGTGATCTGCGACGAGGCGCACACCGCGCTCGGCGAGAAGACGAGTGCCGCGATCCGATCGTTCAGCGACCCGGTCTACATCGGCATGACCGCCACCGAGCAGTTGATCGCCAAGCAGGTCTCGGACGTGTTCCCGGCCTCGGTCGACGACCTGCCGCTCGCAGATGCCGCCCGGCGAGGCCTGATCGCGCCGCTGCGCTGCCTCCGCGTGCCGCCCGCGGCCGCGATCAACTCGGTCCCGATCGTCGGCGGCGACTTCGAGGAGCGCGCCCTCGCCGCTGCCCTCGACCACTCCGCGCTCAACCAGGCGGCAGCGAGCTTGTACCGCGAACGGTTCGGGACGACGCCGGGGATCGTCTATGCCGCGGGCGTCGAGCACGCCTACAACCTGGCGCAGGAGTTCCGCGCCGCGGGGCTGAAGGCGGAAGCCGTCTCGGGCAAGACGCCTCCGGTGAAGCTCGCGGAGACTCTGGCCGCGTACGAGCGGGGAGAGATCAATGTCCTGATCAACGCCCAGCTGCTCGCCGAGGGCTGGAACTCACCCCGGGCGACGGTGTGCTTTCATCTCGCGCCGACGGCCTCGCGGCGGGTCTACCAGCAGCGCATCGGCCGCATCATGCGGATGTACTCCCGCAAGGAGGCGGGGATCGTCGTCGATTTCGTCACCAAGGGGTCGACGCACAACGACCGCGTGATCTCCCTCCACGCTTTGCTCGACGCCGACTTCTATCGCGAAGGGGCCCGTGTCACGCCGGCTCCGCGCCGCCGCCAGCAGCGGCGGGCACGCCGCCAGCTCTCGCCGGCACCGTGGCTCGTGCCCGTGACGCCCGACGTCGCGCGCCGGCTCGCCGTGATCCAGCGCGAGTGGCAGCGAGTCGACCCCAAGTTCCTCGATGACGACGAGCAGCGGTTCTGGGCCACGATTGCGGGTCGGCAGATTCGGTTCGACCAGCGCGCGGACTTCGCCCGCAAGTTCACGGAGGGGCGTGCGGGCAAGGGCGCGCTCGAGACGTTCCTCGCAGTCTGCGCCGCCGAGAACCCTAATCGCCGGCTCCGGATGACGGCTCTCGCCGACCGGGTCGCCACACCCGTCGAGCGCGCCGATTTCGACGATCTCGTCACACTCGTCAGTCAGGCCCCGCCCTGGGAGAAGGACCGATCAGCCGGCGTCAGGATCCTGTTGCGCGCGGTCGGTGAGGGCAAGGCCAGCGCTCCCGACCAGATTCTCGGGCGCTGGACCTGGCGACTCGCGCGGGCGACGCGGAAGACGCAGGACAGGCGGGCCAGCGCGGAGTTCCCGGAGGCGAAGCGCCTGCTCGGCGCGGTGGCCAACTCTCGGGGCCACCGGCACGAGGAGAACGTGGCGAAGCTCGTCCAGGTAGCCCGCGCGCTTCCGCTCGCCGTCGGAGCGGCGCTGCTTGCCTCTGCGGACGGCTACACGCCGCGCGCGAACTCGCTCCTCGACCAGGCACGCGAGGACATCGGCGAGATCCGGGAGATCGCGAACGCGCTCGCCGAGAACCTTCCTGCCCCGAAGGCCCCCGCTCGCAAGTCCCGCCGCAGACGGAAGAAGCGGCGCGCAGGTGCGGCCGCGGGCGCCCCTCCGGAGGGCGGCGGCGATGGTGCCGCCGCACCGGCGACGACGGACGGCGATGCCAAGCCGGAGACCCCGACCCGGCCGAGCGACGCCACTCCGCCGAAACCCTCCAAGGCCGCCGCCGCTGCCGATGAGGCGGCGCCACCGGAGACGGTCGTCGCCGGGGCCGAGACTCCCGCCTAGCCTTCGCCTTCGGAACGAGCCCGAGCCTGCGGCGCCCCACGGTTTCGGCGCCGGACGAGGGCCGGTCGCGAGCTACCGCTCGGGCGGCGGATCGCCACTCTCGCGGTCGCGGAGGAAGCGTGTCAGCTCTGCGGCGAGCGACTCGCCCGTCGGAAGGTCGTCGGCATCGTCCATCAGCTCGTCGATCGTGTCGGCCCGCCGCTCGAGCTCCTCGACGTACGCCGCCGTCTCGGGATCCGAGGCAACGGCCTCGGTGATCTGCTCCGCGTACGCCGACTCCGCCGCCTCCAGCTCCGACACGTCGATCGTGACCCCGAGCAGCTCTCCGAGCCGGTCGCAGAGCGCCTTTGCCGCTCTCGGGCTCGGCGCCAGCGACACGTAATGGGGTACGGCCGACCAGAGGCTGACGGATGAGATCCCGACCTGGCGGCAGCCGTCGTGGAGGACGCCGACGATCCCCGTCGGCCCCTCGTAGCGTGAGGGTTGGAGCCCGAGCTCCTCCACGAGCGACAGGTCGCTGGCCGCCCCGGTCACAGGTGCGGGCCGGGTGTGGGGGACGTCGGCCAGGAGGGCACCGAGCGTCACCACGAGCTCGACGCCGAGGTCGCGGGCAAGCCCGACGACGAGCTCGGTGAACGTGCGCCAGCGGTAGTTGGGCTCGACGCCGAGCAGGATCACCGCGTCGCGGTCGGCACCGGGGATGGCGGCTGCGTGGAACACCGTCTCCGGCCAGTCGATCCGCCGCGTCATGCCTTCGTCGAGCGAAACGGTCGGCCGCGTCGACTGGAAGTCGACGAACCCCTCGGGGTCGATCTCGGCGAAACGCCGCCCCTGCCACACGCTTGCGAGCGTCCCTGCAGCGAGCGTGGCGGCCTGCCCACCGTCGTTCCAGCCGCGGAACGCGGCGATCAAGACCGGTCGTCGCAGGGCCGGACGCTCACCGATCTTGAGCTCGTTCTGCACTTCGAGAGCTTAGCCCCGATCATCCGCCCGGCGGCGGGCGCGTCCCGCGTCTCAGGGTTGGCGCGGTCCCGCCACCAGGGATGCGGGCGGACGCCAGAGGGCATGGGCGATGGCGACGGTCAACGTCCAGATCGAGGCGGCCAGCAAGACGTGGACGACGACCAGCCACCAGGGCAAGGCGTTCCGGTACTGGATCTCGCCGACCGCCATCTGGGCGGCGAGCACGCCGAAGAGGACGGCACCCGCGCGCGCGAGCCCCGGCACCTCGCGGCGGCGACGCCAGAGGAAGACGCCGACGGCGAGAAGAACGAGCCCGAACACAGCGGTCGCGCGCACGTGCACGTACACGGTGTCCGTCACCCCGAGCCCGAGGCGGCGGATGTCCTCCCCGCCGGAATGGGGCCCCGAGGCCGTCGAGACCGCCCCGGTGACGACGAGCGCGGCGCAGGCGGCCACACCGGCCATCGCCGCGGTGCGCAGCCAGGTCGGGCCGACCGGGCCGGCGAGGCCGCTGCGGCGGCTCCAGGCCTCGACTGCGACGACGACGGCCCCGGCCAGCACGACGAGCGCGAGCAGGAAGTGGGACATGACGGCGATCGGGTGGAGCTCGAGGAGCACGGTCATGCCCCCGAGCGGGATCTGGGCGACCGTCCCGAGTGCCGTCAGGAGCGCGACGCTTCGCACCCAACGCGGCAAGCCTTCGACGCGCCGCGCGCCGAGCCAGACGAGCAGCGCGAGCAGGATGCCGACGACCGCGACGAGTCGGTTGCCGAACTCGATCGCCGCATGACCACCCTTCTCGGGGTACGGCTTGTCGCCGCACCGGGGCCAATTGTCGCATCCGAGCCCCGACGCGGTCAGGCGGACGACCGCCCCGCTCGTGATCACGACCCACAGGGTCAGCACCGCCGCTGCCGCCACCTGGGCGAAGCGACGCGGCGACAGCATGCGCCGCGGCCGGGCCGCGCGCGCTCCATCGCCGGCCCGGTCGTCTTCGAACTCGAAGCTGTTCACCGCAGTGCGACGCCCGATCCCTCGTGGACGAGGCCGACTCGGAACAATGGCAGATCGCGGGCGGCGAACGCTGCCGTCAGCACGGCCGCCTTCTCGGAGGGGAGCGCCACGAGCAGGCCGCCGGCCGTCTGGGGGTCGAACGCGAGCGCCTCCTGCGCGGCAGTCGCCGTGCTCTCCACGTGGGGGCCCGAGTAGTCGCGGTTGCGACGGTCGCCGCCCGTGCGCACGCCGGCCTCGGCGAGCTCGAGCGCCGACGGCAACGCAGGCAAGGCCTCCGCGTCGAGCTCGATCCGGACCCCGCTCCGCGACGCCATCTCGTAGGCGTGACCGAGCAGGCCGAACCCGGTCACGTCGGTGACGGCGTGTGGGGCGAACGGCCGCGCCGCATCGGCCGCGTCTCGGGCGAGCGTGCGCATCGCCGCGATGGCCGCGTCGAGCGCTCCGGCGGGAGCGCGTCCGTCTCGCTCGGCCTGGAGGACGAGCCCTGTCCCGAGCGCCTTCGTCAGGAAGACCGCGTCGCCCGGGCGGGCGCCGCTCTTCGGCCAGATTCCTTCTGGATGCACCGTGCCGACGACGGCGAGCCCGTACTTCGGCTCGTCATCCCGGATCGTATGGCCGCCGGCGAGAATGGCCCCTGCCGCTCGCACGACCTCGTCGGCGCCGGCGAGGATCTCGCCGAGCATCTCCGTGGGCAACTCCTCCGGGAAGGCGGCGATCGAGAGCGCCAGGAGCGGCAGCCCTCCCATCGCGATCACGTCGTTGAGGGCGTTCGTGGCAGCGATCTCCCCGAACGTCCGGGGGTCGTCGACCACGGGGGGGAAGAAGTCGACCGTGAAGACGAGCGCCCGCTCGGCGTCGAGCCGATAGACCGCGCCGTCGTCGGCCGGGTCGAGCCCGACGAGCAGCTCCGCCGACTCGGCCGGGAGGAAGCCCGCAAGAAGCTTCTCGAGCCTGGCCGCCGGGTACTTGGCGGCGCAGCCGCCAGCCTTTGAGAGGGAGGTGAGCGTCGGCGTTGCGGCCATGCAACGAGTGTACGCACGGCCTGGAGGAGTCACGCTCGTGGGAGCGAATCTGAGCGGCGGAGAGTCATACCCCTTCCCCTCTCCTCCCTGATGCACCGAAGGCCGCCACCCCCCTGGCGGCCTTCGTTTTTCGTCGCCCATGTGCGCTCGGCCGCCCGGCGAGCTCCGTGGCCCCGCTCGGCGTCCGGCGTCAGTCGGCCTCGTCGTTCGGGCTGTGGGGGCCGGCTTCGCCGCCGAGCAATTCCAGTGGGTCTGCCTGGGTCAGGCCGAGGCTGCCGTACAGCCCGAGCTTGGCGCGCGTGTCCTCGAGGTCGAGCAAGCGCATCGTCAGCTGGCCGATCCGGTCGACCGGCCCGAAGGTGCTGGCCACGTTCTCCATCGAGAGGCGGTCGGGGTGGTACGTGGCATTCGGGCTCGTCGTGTCGAGCACCGTGTAGTCGTCCCCGCGGCGCAGCTCGATCGTCACCTCGCCCGTGATCGCGAGCCCGATCCAGCTCTGCAGGCTCTGCCGGAGCATCAGCGACTGCGGATCGAACCACCGTCCCTCGTAGAGAAGGCGACCGAGCCTGCGTCCCATCGTGCGGTAGTTGTCGATGGTCGACTCGTTGTGGATCGCGTTGACGAGCCGCTCGTAGGCGATATGGAGCAGCGCCATGCCCGGCGCCTCGTAGATCCCGCGCGACTTGGCCTCGATGATGCGGTTCTCGATCTGGTCGGACATCCCGAGCCCGTGCCGCCCGCCGATCGCGTTCGCGGCACGCACGAGCTCGACCGGATCGGAGATCTCGGCGCCGTCGAGAGCGACCGGCCAGCCCTCGTGGAAGCGGACGCTGATCGTCTCCGGGTCGATCGCCACGGTCTGATCCCAGTGCGCGACGCCCATGATCGGCTCGACGATCGCCATCGAGCGGTCGAGCAACTCGAGCTGCTTGGCCTCGTGTGTCGCCCCCCAGATATTCGCGTCGGTGGAGTAGGCCTTCTCGCTCGAGGCCCGATACGGCAGGCCGCGCTCGAGCAGCCAGTCGCTCATCTCCTTGCGCCCGCCGAGCTCGTCGACGAACCGGGCGTCGAGCCACGGCTTGTAGATCCGGAGCGCGGGGTTGGCCAGCAGGCCGTAGCGAAAGAACCGCTCGATGTCGTTGCCCTTGTACGTCGAGCCGTCGCCCCAGATGTCGACGCCGTGCTCGCGCATCGCGTGCACGAGCATCGTGCCGGTCACCGCCCGCCCGAGCGGCGTCGTGTTGAAGTACGTCTTGCCGGCGCTCGAGACGTGGAAGGCTCCACACTGGAGCGCCACGAGCCCCTCGCGGACGAGCTGCGGGCGGCAGTCGACGATCTCCGCCTGCTCCGCGCCGTAGGCGAGGGCGCGACCGGGAATGTCGGCGACGTCGTCCTCGTCGACCTGGCCCAGGTCAGCCGTGAAGGCGTAGGGGATGCCGCCCTTCTCGCGGATCCAGGCCACCGCGACTGCGGTGTCGAGCCCGCCCGAGAAGGCGATCCCGATGCGCTCGCCGACCGGCAGGGACTGGAGGACGCGGCTCATCGGGCAAGCGTAGTCGGCGGCCGCGGCGATGGTCGGATGAGCCGGCCGCGGTGGATCGCCGTCAACCGGCGACCTTGCGCACGGCCGCTCCGAGTTCGGCGGTGCTGAACGCCCCCTCGAGCCGCGCCCGCACGATGCCCTTCCCGTCGACGACGAATGTGAAGGGCTCGCTCGGGAGATTCCACTCGTTGACCCAGCGGTTCGTGCCCTTCGCCGGGTCGTTGTCCTTGTAGACCTCGATGTGGATGAAGTCGACGCCCCTGCCCTGCCAGTCCTTCGCCACGGCCTGGACGACCTGGACGACGGGGCCGCACGTCCGCGTCTGACAGAAGAGTGGGGTCGAGAACGTGACCACGAACGGTCGCTTCGCCGCGAGAGCCGCCGCCACGGTCGTACGCAGGAGCTCGCGATCCGGGGGCTCCGCCGTCGTGACGGTCTTCGGGTCGACGCCCGGTCGAAGGACGGGGTTGCGTGATGCGATCGCGCGATCACCGACCGCCGGCGCCGCGGTGCGCTTGCGGACGACGAGGTTCCCGAGCGCCTGGATCTTGCGACCACCGACGGGCTCGGCGAGGAGCCAGTACGTTCCGGCCGTCGGCGTGGTCACGGTCGCGACGTAGATGTTCTGGGCATCCGCCTCGGCGCCTCCCGGCACCCCGACCGGCTCCAGCTTCGCCGTCGTCTCGGCATACGGGCGTTGCTTCAGTCCTCGGGCGATCCAGATACGCGCCGTCGGACGCTCGATCAGGCGGGACTTCGAGTCGACGACGAGAAACGACACCCGGTTCGCACCAGGGCCGTAGTCGGACGTGCCGGGTACGATCGCCACGTCCTCTCCGGGGCTGCGCCAGAGCGCTTCGAGCGTGGGGGCAGTCCCGCCCGCTTCGGCGGTCTTTGCCGCCGACTCGGACGCCTTGGGGCCGCTCCCGCCGCACCCGGCGACCGCGACCGTGCCGACGAGAGCCAGGGCCAGTGCGAGGGCGCGAACCACCGTTCGAGTCTAGCCGTGGCCCCTCTGGCAGCCCGAGCTGTCGCCCGGTCGGCCGCCAGGGATCAGAAGTGGATGTCCTGCAGGGACTCGGCGGCGATGCGGTACAGCCTGGCCGCCTCGGCGTCGTCTCCGCGCCGGCGTGCCAGGTCGCCGCGCGCGACCCATGCCGTCGCCCGGTGGCGCGGCGACGCCAGCTGCTCGAATGCGGCGTCGGCCGCCTGGAAGCATGTTTCGGCCTCGTCCAGGCGCGCTCGCTCGAGCAGGGCGCGACCGAGCGCCAGCTGGCTACGACCGATCGCCTCCACCGCCTCGCCACCCTCGTCGAGCAGCGCAAGTGCCCTTCGGGCGCTGGCGTCGGCGGCGTCGTAGTCCCCCAGTTCGTGCTGGACTGTCGCGAGCTCCCCGAGAGCCTGGCCGGCTTCGACGGGAGCGTGCGCCTCGATCGCGAGGCTCACGGCGCTCAGAAGCTCGTCTGCTGCCTCTCTCGGCCGGCCGAGCGTGAGATGCAGCCTGCCGAGGTCGCGCCTCAACCCGCTCAGGTCGCGCTGGTCACTCTGGTCTTCGTACGTCGCCCGTGCCTTCTCCGCGTATGACCTCGACGCGATCCAGTGGCCCTGCTTCTCGGCGACGAGCGCGGCGTCGAGGTTCGCGCGGGCGCCGGCGCCGGGGTCGTCCCGACCCTGGAGGAGCTCGAGCGCCGCCTCTGCATCTGCCTGGGCCGACGCGAGGTCGCGCTGGCGCCGGTGGCAGCGCGAGCGCCAGACGAGAATCCTGGCGCGCAGCTGATCACAGGGAAGGTCCGAACGGGTGGCGAGGGACAGCGCCTCGTCGAAGAGTGACGCCGCCGTGGCGATGCTCGCGAGCCCGTGGCGGCAGACCCCGAGCTTGAACAGCAGCTCCGCCCGCTCGACGTCGGAGAACTGGGGCCCTTCCGCGAGCTCGCGCGCCAGGAGGAGAAGCTCGACCGCGCCGCGGGGATCACCCTCCTGGAGGCGGGCCCACGCTTCGCCCGAGAGTGCGCGCACCTCGAGCTCGGCCGATCCCGTCGCACCGACCTCGCTGCGGACGCCGGCGAAGATCTCGGCCGCTTCCGCATGGCGCCGCGCTTCGTCGAGCGCCTCCGCTCGCGCGAGGCGCGCCTCGATCCGGGCCTGGATGTCCATCTGCACCCCGCTGCCGAGGAACGAGGCGTCGACCCCGAGCCGGTCGGCCAGCCAGGCCACGGCTGCGGTAGTTGGTCGTGTCGAGCCGCGTTCGATCTGGCTCACGTACGCCTTCGAGAAGCGCTCGCCCGCGAGCTGCGCCTGGGTCAGGCCCGAGGCAACGCGCAGGGACCGGAGTCGTTCGCCAATGCTCGAGGCGGGCACAGCCGGGGTCGTCGCGGGAGGTGCGCTCATCGGTTCCGGCTACTCGTCTGCTGGCGCGTCTCGGTCACTGCGATTCCCGCTCCGTCTCCCCACCCGAGTGCCCGGTCAGGCACTCGGGGCGGCGGGGGCAATAGGTGAAGTAAGACTATCGCAAATTACTTGACCGTTCTACTTGACTTTTCGGTGACAGGAGTCTAAGGTGCTCGCTACCAAGCACCACAGTCCACGCCAGGCTGTGGAGCGTGGGGCACACCGAAGAACGAGGGCAGCACCAAGAAGCGTCGTGCCTGGGCCGCAGAGTCACGAACTTCAGCTGTCGCCTTCAGAGGCCGGCCCCCATCTGAAACGCCCCCGGAAGCCGCAGCCGGGGGCGTTTCACTTTCCCTAGGATCGTCCGATGGCTGATTCGGACGGCGGGTTCAGGCGAGGCTTCTGGGCACTTGCCCCGCTCTGGCTCGGCGTCGTCCCCTTCGGCGTCGCGTACGCGATCACCGCTCGCGGGGCGGGCCTCTCGCTGCTCGAGACGCAGGCGCTCTCGGCGCTCGTCTTCGCCGGCAGCGCCCAGTTCAGCGCGGTCGGGCTCTTCGCCGCCGGCGCCGCGGGCGCCGAGATCGTGCTGACAACGCTCCTGCTCAACATCCGCCACCTTCTCTACGGGTTCTCGATCGGGCACCAGATCCCACTGACGCGCCGCGAGCGGCCGGTCGCGGCGTTCTTCCTCACCGACGAGGCCTTCGGAGTCGTGGCCGGCGCGAAGGAGCGGTCCTTCGGCTTCCTGCTGGGCTGCGAGCTGAGCCTGTTCATGATGTGGAACCTCGCCACGCTCGGGGGCTTCCTGCTCGGCGCCACGATCCCGGACCCGACACGGCTCGGGGTCGACCTCATCTTTCCGCTCGCGTTCCTCGCTCTGCTCGTGCCGCTCGTCCGCACTCGGGCCGAGCTCGTCGTCGCCGCCGCGTCGGGCCTGCTCGCCTTCGTGCTCGCGCGGGTTCTTCCCGGTGGGCTCCCGATCCTGCTGACGGGGATCGCGGGCAGCTTGCTCGGCGCCTACCTGACCCGGGCTGCTCCGCCCGATCCGACGATCCAGCCCGAGGACGCCGCCAGGGAGGTCGCATGAGCTTCTGGTTGACCCTCGGCGGGATGGTCGTCGTCACGTTCGGCTCGCGGTACGCAGGCCTTGTGCGGCGTGCCCGGCTGCCGGACTTCTGGCTCAGGCTCTTCCACTTCGTCCCGATCGCGGTCTTCGCCTCGCTCGTAACGCCGTATCTCGAGGGTGGGAACGGTGAGTGGGCGATCCGCGTCTCGGCGGCGGCGCTGGCGGCGCTGGCGGCCTGGCGGACGCGACAGTTGTGGGTCTCGATCGCCGTCGGGATGGCCGTGTTCTGGCTCCTCCGGATTCCGTTCTGAACAGGGCGCCGGTACCCGGCTCCGTCAGTCGTTCGAGAGCCAGCGCACGCGCTCCTTGCCGATCGCGGCGAGCTCGGCCGCACCGAGCAGGCCTCCCAACCGGTCGGCAAACGAGCGCAGCAGGCCGCCTGCGAGGAAGATCCACGCCTCGGCATCGGCGTCGCGATCGTCGGGAATCGCGCCGGTCGCCTGGTAGGCGCGCATCTCCGCGGCTACGAGATCGTGCACTTCGCGGACGTGGGCACGGACGAAACCGCGGATCTCGTCGTCTTCGCCCGCCTCGGTCACGCCCTGGACCCAGAGATTGGGGAGCAACGGGCTCGACCACGGCGAGCCTTTTGCCTCGTGTGCCTCGGCGAGGCCACGCTCGTGGATCGACGCCGAGCGGTGCTCGAGCGCGTCGCGCAGCTGGCGCCACGCCTCCTCGACGCAGGCGAACCAGAGATCCTTCTTCGACGGGAAGTGGCGGTAGATGATCGGCTCGGAGACGCCCGCGGCACGCGCGATGTCTGCCGTCGTCGACCCCGCGTAGCTGCCCGAGCCGAACACCTCGAGCGCCGCCGCGACGATCGCGGAGCGCCGTTCGGGCGCGGGCAGGCGGGCGGGTGCAGCCGCGCTCACGCCAGCGCTTCCGCTTCGCCCGGGAGAGGCTCGGCGGTCGGGCGCGGGCCGGCATGGCTGCGCACGGTCACGACCGCCGTCGCCGCGCCCGTGAACGCGATCAGCGCAGCCACGTAGAGCGCGTGATGCAGGCCGTTCATGAAGCCGTCGACCCGTGAACCGCCTTCTGCGAGTGCCGTGTTCGAGCCGTTCGCGAGGATCGCTCCCATCAGCGCGATGCCGATCGAGCCGCCGACCTGACGGAACGTGTTCAGCATCCCGGAGCCGACCCCCGCCTTGTCCGGCGGGACCGAGCTCAGCGCGGCGGCCGTCATCGGCGTCATCGTGATCGCCATGCCGAAGCCACCGAGGATCATGCCCGGGAGCAGGAGCAGGTACGAGGAATCCGTCTGGAGCTGCGCGAAGACGAGGAGGGAGATGCCGACGAGCGTCATCCCCGCGGTCATCAGCCAGCGGGAGCCGAGCCTGTCCGAGGCGCGGCCTGCCCACGGGGCGAGCACGATGATCAGGAACGTCATCGGCAGGAACGAGACGCCGGCCCGCACGGCGCTGTAGCCGAGCACGTTCTGCATGTACAGCGAGATGAAGAAGAAGACGCCGAACATCGCGAGGGAGACGAGCAACGCGACCGTGTTCGCCCCTGCGAACGTCGGGTCACGGAAGAGCGTCATGTCGAACAGCGGCAGTCGCTGGCGGAGCTCGAGCAGCACGAATGCGGCTCCCGCGGCCACGGCTACGCCGAAGAGGCCGAGGATCAGCGGCGATGTCCAGCCGCGGCTGTTGGCCTCGATCAGCGCGTACACGAAGGCGAAGAGCGCGACGCCCGAGGTGAGGAGGCCGGGGAGGTCGAGCCGCTGCTCGGGCGAGGTGTCCCGAGACTCGGGGATGATCAGGCGTGCGGCGGCCAGGCCGATCAGGCCGACCGGGACGTTGACGTAGAAGATCCAGTTCCAGCCCACGTGCTCCGTGATCACCCCGCCGACGAGCGGCCCGATCGCGAGCGCCAGAGCCGAGACCCCCGCCCAGATTCCGAGCGCGGCGCCGCGCTCGCGCGGCGGGAAGGTTGCGGTGATGATCGAAAGGGTCGCCGGCATCATCAGCGCCGCGCCGACACCCTGGACGACGCGGGCGCCGATCAGCAGCTCAGCGCTGCCGGCGAGGCCGCAGAGAAGCGACGAGAGCGTGAAGACGGCGAGCCCGGCAAGGAAGATCCGCCGCCGGCCCAGCATGTCGGCGAGCTTCCCGCCGCTGAGCATCAAGACCGCGAAGCTGAGTGCGTACCCGGTCACGACCCACTCGAGCTCCGCCACTCCGATGCCGAGATCGCGCTGAATCGCCGGCAGGGCGACGTTCACGACCGTGTTGTCGAGCATGATCATGAACAGGGCGAACGACACCGACGCGAGTATCAGCCACTTCCTGTTCTCCTCTGCCAGCAGTCGCGCCTTCACTTCCGTTCCCGCCCTCGGCTACGTGTACCGCGCGTATGTTAGCAGACACTAACTTGAGCTGGCGAAGGGCGGCCTGCCGGCCAGGTCGACGAAGTGGTCGAGGGCGGCGGGGTTGAGAAGCGCATCCCGGCTGACGGTGGTCTCGGCTGACGCGCCGAGAAGGATGCGCTTCACCGGCAGCTCCAGCGTCTTGCCCGAGAGCGTGCGTGGCACCTCATCGATCTGCTCGACGAGGTCGGGGACGTGTCTCGGGGAGCAGTCGTCGCGGATCCTGCTCCGGATCCGCGCGACGAGGTCGTCGTCGAGTTCGCGCCCGTCGCGCAGGACCACGAACAGCGGCATGAACCCGTTCGTGCCCGCGAGCTCGAGGTCGAGAACGAGCGCGTCGACGACGTCGTCGAGTGCGAGCACGGCGCGGTAGATCTCGCTCGTTCCCATCCTGATCCCGCCTCGGTTGATCGTCGCGTCGGAGCGGCCGGAGATGATCGCGGTGCCCCGCTCCGTGATCTCGATCCAGTCCCCGTGACGCCACACCCCGGGAAACATCTCGAAGTAGCTCTCGCGATACCGGCTGCCGTCCTCGTCGCCCCAGAAGAAGATGGGCATCGAGGGCATCGGCTCCGTCAGCACGAGCTCCCCCACCTCGCCGACGAGCGACGTCCCGTCGGGGCTCCACGACTCGACCTTGGCACCCAGCGCTCGTGCCTGGAGCTCGCCCTGGTAGACGGGGAGGGTGGGAACGCCGCCCACGAACGCGGTCGCCACGTCCGTGCCGCCCGAGGTCGAGAAGAGCCAGATGTCACTCCCGAGCGCGTCGTAGACCCAGGCGAAGCCCTCGGGCGAGAGCGGTGACCCGGTCGACCCCACCGACCGCAGAGCCGAGAGGTCACGTCCCTGCGCGGGCCTCAGTCCTGCCTTCTGGCAGCTATTGACATACGCCGCGCTCGTCCCGAAGCACGTGATCCCGGTCTGCTCGGCGAGGTCCCAGAGCACACCGAGATCCGGCGTCCCGGGGTTCCCGTCGTAGAGCACGATCGAGGCCTCGGTGAGGAGGCCGCTGACGACGAAGTTCCACATCATCCAGCCGGTCGTCGTGAACCAGAAGAGCCGATCGTCCGCCTGGAGGTCGACGTGGAGGTACATCTTCTTCAGCGACTCGAGCAGGACGCCGCCGTGGCCGTGCACGATCGCCTTGGGCAGCCCGGTCGTGCCGGAGCTGTAGAGCACCCACAGTGGGTGATCGGACGGCACCTGCTCGAAGGAGAGCGGGACTCCCTCGCCCGCTCGCCGCAGGTCGCCCCAGGTGACGGCGTCGCCGAGCCCCTCGGGTCGGGCATCGGGATCGAGATAGCCGAGCAGGACGGTGTGCTCGACCGTGGGTAGCGCCTCGCGAAGGCCGCGCACGACGGCCATCCGGTCGAAGTCCTTGGCGCCGTACCGGTAGCCGTCGACGGCGAGCAGCACTCGAGGCTCGATCTGGGCGAACCGGTCGATCACGCTGCGCGCGCCGAAGTCCGGCGAGCAGCTCGACCAGATCGCGCCGATCGAGGCGCAGGCGAGGAAGCCGGCGACCGCTTCGGGGATGTTGGGGAGGTACGCAGCGACGCGATCGCCCGGCCCCACCCCGAGCGCGCGCAGGCCCGCCGCGACTCGCGCCACCTCGGCCCGCAGCTCACCGCGCGTCTGCGCTGCGAGTGGTCGCGTCTCGGAGGCATGGCGGATCGCGACCGCATCGTCGTCGCGGATCCGGAGGATGTTCTCGGCGTAGTTGAGGCGGGCGCCGGGAAACCATTCCGCTCCCGGCATCGGGCGGGCGCCGAGAACGCGCTCGTACGGCTGCGAGGCGATCACGTCGAACCGCTCCCAGATGGAGGCCCAGAACCCCTCCAGGTCGGTTGTCGACCACTCCCACAGGCCGGCGTAGTCGGGCAGCTCGAGGCCGCGCGTCCGCTCGAGCCAGCGCGTGTAGTCGGTGATCGTGGCGCGGTCGCGGCGGTCGGCGTCCGGGCGCCAGAGGACGGGCGGTACGGTCATTCCGTGAGTCTGCCTCGTGGGGCGGCGCCGCGCTGGTGGTGCCTACGATGGCAGTCATGCCCGTCTACATCTGCCCGAACTGCAAGAACCGCTCCGTCGACGTGGACGGGTTCGAGGGCTTCTCCGGCTCGGACGCCCTGCAGTGCCGCCGCTGCGGGTTCGGGTTCATCTTTCAGTTGCTGGAGGACTACTACCCCGCCCCTGCGACCGGCTTCATCGTGTGCGACGGCGCCGCGCGGGTGCTCGCCACCGGCCGCGGGGTGTTCGAGCTGACGGGGTTCCAGGAACGGGATCTGATGGGACGCGAGGTCGCCGAGATCCTGGAGCTCTCCGACGCGAAGGCGATCGGCGTCGTCCAGGAGTGGGGCGTCCGTCAGCTCGGTCTCGAGCTGGAGCTGTCGACCAGGGCCGCGATCCGCAAGCACGTGACCGTCGATCTCTTCCCCGCCTACGACGACGACGGCGGCCTGCTCGTGGCACTGACGCCACGGACGCCGCCGTCCTGAGGGTGGCGGCGGGTCCGCCCGCTCGCGCGTCGGCGAGGACAGCTCAGGCCCGGCCCGGGCCGCTGTCGGTGTCGCCGTCGTCCCGGCGTGGCTCGATCCACAGCTGCCGCGAGACCGCCAACACCGTCCCGTCGGCACCGTAGAGTGCCGTCGCGGCGTGGCGCTTGCGCCCGTCCTGATCCAGCGGCCAGGCGGCCACGACGCAGGCCTCGCCTTCCGCCGGCAGCCGGTCGATCCGTGCCGTCATCCGGGCCAACAGCGGCTCCCCGCGGCCTTCACCGCGGAGGGCGTACGCACCGGGGCAGTCGATCGCGGCCCAGACGATCTCCGGCCGCACCTCGCTCGCGATCCAGGTCGTCGCCACGAGCTCGTCCGCCCGGCCGGGAACCCGACCGGCGTGGATCTCCAGCCCGTCCCCTTCGGGGCGGGTGCCGCAGACGAAGCACTCGTCGAACTCCGGTGCTCCCCAGCCACCGACCCGGCGCGATGCCTCGACCGCCTCGTCGAAGCTCGGCGGCGAGGGAGGGGAGATGCCCGGATCACCGTGGCGTGCCTCTGCAACGAGCGCGTCGCCGTCCAGTAGCAGCATCCGGTCGCCGTCCGCGACGACGGTGAGCGGTCGGTCGAGCGGCGGGGGCCGGCGGAGCGTCACCTCGACACCGCCGCCCCCGAGCGCTTGCGCCAGCAAGCCGGCGCTGTAGCCGCCGTTCCCGGAGGTCAGTGGGCCGCGGAAGCGGTGGGCGATCGTGAGCGAGTCGTGCATCAAGGTAGAGTGCAGTTTATGCCTCCGAGTCGAAAACATGGGCGGGCCGGGTGAGGCTCGCACTCGCCCAGCTCGACGCTGTCGTCGGTGATATCGGCGGGAACCGTGACCTGATCGTCGATGCGATCCGAGAGGCCAAGGGCGCGAGAGCCGACCTCGTCGTCTTTCCCGAGCTCGCGGTGACCGGGTACCCGCCCGAGGACCTGCTGCTGCGGCCCGGCTTCATCCGGGCGGCTCGTGCGGCCCTCGTGGAGATCGCCGCCGCCACGGACGGGATCACGGCGCTCGTCGGCTGTCCGCTCTTCGATCGCGATCTCGCCAATGCGTGCGCGGTGCTCGCGGAAGGCGAGTTGCGAGCGGTCTACCGCAAGCAGTACCTGCCGAACTACGGCGTCTTCGACGAGCACCGCTACTTCGCCGCGGGTCGCGAGCTCGTGTTGCTCCGCTGCGGCGAGGTGCTCGTCGGACCGACGATCTGTGAGGACATCTGGCAGCCGGGACCGCCTGCCACGGATCTCTCCCTCGCCGGGGCCCAGTTGATCGTCAACCTCTCCGCCTCGCCGTTCCATGTCGGTAAGGCGGAGGACCGCGAGGAGATGCTCGTGACCCGGGCCCGCGACAACGCCTCCTACCTCGCCTTCTGCAACCTCGTCGGCGGTCAGGACGAGCTCATCTTCGACGGGCACTCCGTCGTCCTCGACGACGAGGGGCAGGTGCTGGCGCGAGCCCCGGGGTTCGAGGAGGCGTTGCTCGTCGTCGACGTGGACCCGGTCGAGGCGATCGGCCGACGGCTGCGTGACGTGCGCCGCCGCGAGCTCGAGCGCACCCGCGACGACCTGCCCGCCGCGACGGAGATCGAGTTGCCGCCGCCGCGCGCGGGGCTCGAGCCGCTCGAGCCCTCGATCGTCCCGTTCGCGCCCGAGCTGGAGCAGATGCGCCTCGCGCTGGGCCTCGGCATCCGCGACTACGTCGGCAAGAGCGGCTTCGCCGATGTCGTCGTCGGCGTCTCCGGTGGGATCGACTCGGCTCTGACGGCGGCGATCTGCGCCGATGCTCTCGGCCCAGAGCGGGTCCACGCGGTGTCGATGCCTTCGCGCTACTCCTCGGAGGGGACGAGGGGGGACGCGCGCGCGTTGAGCGACAACCTCGGTCTCGACTTCCGCGAGATCCCGATCGAAGGCGTGGTGGGCGCGTTCGGCGAGGCGCTCGCGGACTCGTTCGTCGGGCGCGACCCCGACCTGACCGAGGAGAACCTCCAGGCGCGTGCGCGCGGCACGCTGTTGATGGCGCTCTCGAACAAGTTCGGCTGGCTCGTCGTCTCGACCGGGAACAAGTCGGAGATGGCGGTCGGCTACGCGACGCTGTACGGCGACATGGTGGGCGGCTTCGCCCTGCTCAAGGATGTCTTCAAGACCGACGTCTTCCGGCTCTCGCGGCACCTCAACGAGCGGGCCGGCCGCGAGCTGATCCCGACGACGACGATCGACCGCCCACCGACCGCCGAGTTGCGCGCCGACCAGCGCGACGACCAGTCGCTGCCACCCTACGATCTCCTCGACCCGGTGCTAGAGGCGTACGTGGAGCTCGACCGGTCGCGGGAGGAGCTGCTCGCCGAGTTCGACGATGCGACGGTCGAGCGCGTGCTGGCGCTGGTCGACCGGTCGGAGTACAAGCGCAGGCAGGCACCACCCGGCGTCAAGCTCCGGCCGCGCGCGTTCGGCCGCGACTGGCGGCTGCCGATCGCAAAACGCTGGCAAGGTTGACAGAGCAAGCGTAAGGTGTAACTTACCGTAAGTGGAAGCTTACGGTAAGACGCTCGATGCGCTCGGCGATCCGACCCGCAGGCGGGTGCTCGAGCTGGTGCGTGAGAACGGGCCCGTCCCTGTCGGTGAGATCGCCGCCATCCTGCCGGTCAGCCGCCCGGCTGTATCGCAGCATCTGAAGGTGCTCGAGGGCGCCGGGCTCGTCAGCTCCACGAAGGACGGCACGAGGCACCTGTACGCCGTCGAGCCCGACGGCCTGCTGGAGCTCCGGCACTGGGTCGACGGTTTCTGGGACGACGCGCTCGCCCGCTTCAAGCGGGCAGCAGAAGGGAGTGAACGACGATGACCGGGACGATCACGCTCGAGCCGGTGGTGAAGTCCGTCCACGTGCAATGCAGCATCGAGCATGCCTTCGAGGTGTTCACGAGGCACCTCGCCTCCTGGTGGCCGCTCGAGAGTCACGCCCGCCATGCAGGCGAGGTGCGGCAGATCATCTGGGAGGAGCACGAGGGCGGCGAGGTGTTCGAGACGGCGACGAACGGCGAGAAGGCGCACTGGGCGACGGTGCTGGCCTGGGAGCCGCCGACGGGGTTCACGCTCGCCTGGAAGGTCGATCCGACGGCACTCGCGCCGACGGAGGTCGAAGTGCGGTTCGAGGCCGACGCCGGAGGCACCCGCGTCCTGCTCGAGCACCGTCACTGGGATCGGCTCGGCGAGACAGGCGTCAGTCGCCGCGCGAACTACGAGACGGGCTGGGACACCGTGCTCGCCTGCCTGGTGGCGCACCTCGGCTGATCAGACGCCCGTGTCGATCGGCTCGGCGGGAGGGCCGTCGTGCAGGAGCATCCGCACCAGCTCCGGCAGCCGGGTCGGAGCGAAGGCCGTCGTCGCAGCCGCGAGCTCCGCGGGCGTCCACCAGCGCAGCTCGTGGACGTATTCCGCGTTCAGCTGCTCCCACGAATGCAGGGGTTGCGGCTCGAAGCTGGGAGTGCGAACGAGGTAGTAGTGCTCGCGCTGACCGTCCCAGTTGCCCCCGATGAAGGGAATGATGTGCAGACGCGTCCAGATCAGGGGCCCGACCTCCGCCGAGACGAGGCCGGTCTCCTCGAGCAGCTCCCGGCGAAGCGCGTCCAGGGGGCTCTCGCCGGGCTCCATCCCGCCGCCGGGTGTCGCCCAGAGCGAGCGGGTCGGGAACTCGAAGCGGACGAGCAGCAGCCGGTCGTCCGGGTCGACCACGACCGCGCGGACGGCCGCCCGGATGCGCTGTTCGCTCAGGAGGTCGCCTCCACGAGTGCGTGCAGCGCGGCGAACCACTGCAGCCGCTCCTCCCACGGGACGGCCGCGTTCGCCGGGGACGTGGACGGGAGCACGAACAGACTCGTCTCGTGGAGCCTGCGCTCCTGCAAGCCGTGCTCGGGACGCTTCCGGAAGGCGCCCCGGTAAGCCTCCTTGCCGACGAAGGCGATCACGCCGGGCCGCAGCTCGCGCGCCAGCGTCTCGAGCCGTGCCGCGCTGCCCACGAAGTCGGCAGCCCTGAGGTCGCTCGAGCCGGCGGTCGTCCGGAGGGCGGCATTGGTGGCGCCGATCCGAAGCGGGAGCAGGTCGAACTGCTCCGTCGGGTCGAGTTGCCGAGGCGTGAACCCGGCCGCGTGGAGGAGGCGCCAGAAGTCGTTGCGGGGGTTTGCGAAGTGCGCCGCCGCCGCGTCCGAGAAGCGCCCCGGATTGATCCCGCAGAAGACGACGGCGAGCCCGGGTGCGAGCACGTCCGGCACCGCCGAGGGCGGCAGCACGTGGCCGGCTATGCGGCTTCGGGCTCGCGCGCTTCGAGGCGTGCCTCGAACGCGATCCGGATCCGCTCGGTCAGCGCGGCGGGAGCCTCCGGCGCGTACCCGGCGGGGACGATCTTGACGGTGTCGTCTGCACCGATCCAGCCGTAGCAACGGAGGTAGCACTCCTCCTCGCTCAACGGCCTCAACCGCGGCTCCATTGGCAGAACGGTAGGCGACGGTCCGGACGGTATACGCTCAGGCGATGAGCGCCCGCGCCCGGATCTTCACGTACGACGTCTCACTCGACCGCGACTGGACCGCCCGAAGCGCGCTCGGCGGCGCCGCGATCCGCAGTGAGGAGGACGACTGGACGCCCGAGCACCTCGTCCTTGCGGGCCTCTGCCGCTGTGTCCTGACGAGCCTTCGCTACCACGCGCACCGTGCGGAGCTCGAGCCGTCGTCGAGCGCTACGGCGCATGGCGTCGTGACCCGCCGCGAGGAGGATGGGCGGTTCGCGTTCGTCGAGATCACGGTCCAGCTGGACGTCTCGCTCGAGAATGCGCCCTCGCGGGCCGCTTTGGCCGAGCTCGTCGCCAAGGCCGAGCGCGACTGCTTCATCGGTGCCTCGCTGACCCTCGAGCCCGATTACCGCTGGAACGTCAATGGGGAGGAGCTTTCGTGAGTGCAACGCTGTTCGACGTCACGGCCGTCCGTGCCCGCTACACCTCGCTGCAGCGGAGGCTCGCCTTCTTCGACGGGCCTGGCGGCACGCAATGCCCCGACGAGGTGATCGATGCGATCTCGGCGTACCTCCGGCACGACAACGCGAACGTCGGAGCTCCCTACGAGACCTCGCGGCGCACGTCCGCGCTCGTCGATCTCGCCCACGAGAAGGCCGGAGCGTTCCTCGGCTGCTCGGCGGAGGAGGTGGCTTTCGGCCAGAGCATGACGGCGCTCAACTTCCTCCTCACCCGCGCCCTCGCACGCGAGCTCCAGGCAGGCGACGAGGTCGTGGTGACGAAGCTCGACCACGACGGGAACGTCGCTCCGTGGCTGGCGCTGCAGGACGATCTCGGAATCGTCGTGCGCTGGGTCGATGTGAACGACGACCTCTCGCTCGACTATGACAGCCTCGCGGCGCAACTGAGCGACCGGACGAAGGTCGTTGCCTTTCCGCTCGCGGCGAACTCGGTCGGGACTGCTCCCGACGTTCGCCGGGTCGTCGAGCTCGCCCACAGCGTCGGTGCGCTCGCGTGGGCCGATGCGGTGCACTACGGCCCGCACGGCCGCATCGACGTCGGGGCATGGGATCTCGACGTCCTGCTCTGCTCGCCGTACAAGTTTTACGGACCGCACATGGGAATGGCGTTCGGCAAGAAGGAGCTGCTCGCATCCTGGCGCCCGTACAAGGTGCGTCCGGCGGCGGACGAGCCGGTGGGGCACCGTTACGAGCTCGGCACGTGCCAGCACGAGCTGCTCGCCGGGTTCGTAGCCGCGGTCGACTACATCGACTCGATCGGGTGGGACGCGATGCTCGGTCACGAGCGGTCACTGGGCCAGCGTTTCTTGGACGGTCTCCCCCAGGGCATCGACCTCTACGGCTTGCCGACGATGGAGGGTCGGGTCCCGACGTTTTGCTTCAACGTGCCAGGGCGCACCTCGAAGGAGGTCGCGACCCATCTCGCGGATGAGCACGAGGTGGCCGTGTGGTGGGGCAACTACTACGCCCTCGAGACAATGAGGCGCCTGGGTCTGGACGAGCACATGGGCGCGGTGCGGGCCGGATTCGTCCACTACAACACCGAGGAGGAGGTCGACCGCCTGCTCGCAGGAGTGGCGGAGCTTCTGTGAAGCTGCTCGTGCTCGGCGGCACCCAGTTCGTCGGACGCGCGCTCGTCGAGGCTGCGCTCGCGAACGGCGACGAGCTGACGCTGTTTCACCGTGGTCGCACGAATTCCGGCCTCTTCCCCGAGGCCGAGCACGTGCACGGTGACCGTGACGGCGACCTCGCGGCGCTCGAGGCCGGGAAGTGGGATGCCTGCATCGACGTCTCGGGCTACCTGCCGCGGCTCGTCGGCGACTCCGCCCGGCTCCTGCAGGGTCGGGTCGAGCGATATGTCTTCGTCTCCACGATCTCCGTCTACGCGGACCTGGCGGTGGCGCGCGACGAGGATGGCCCGCTCGCGACCCTCGAGGACGAGACGACGGAGTCCATCGAAGGCGGTGCCTACGGGGGCTTGAAGGTTCTCTGCGAGCACGCGGTGGCAGAAATATTCGGCGAGCGGTCTGCGATCGTCCGGCCAGGATTCGTGATCGGGCCGTACGACCATACGGGGCGGTTTCCGTGGTGGGCGCATCGCGCCGCCCGCGGTGGCGAGATGATCGTGCCGAGCTCGTTCGCCCGCCGCTTCCAGGGAATCGACGCGCGCGACCTGGCCGACTTCCTGCTGCTGCGGGCGCGCTCGCCGCTGACGGGCGTGTTCAACGCGACCGGCCCCGTGCCTCCGGTGACGATGCTCGACGTCGTAGCAGCGGTGGGCGCAGCGCGCGACGTGGACGTCAACGTCGAGGTGATCGACGACGCCTTCCTCACCGCGCAGGGCCTCACGAAGGAGCTGCCGCTCTGGGTCGACGATCCCCTCTGGGCCGCCTGGGCCGAGGTCGATGTGCGCAAGGCGGTCGGTGCCGGCCTGCAGTTCAGGCCTCTCGACGACACCGTCGCCGCCACCCTCGAGCACACCGCCGTCGTCCCAGGCGTCGGCCTCGAGCCGGAGCGTGAGGCGGAGGTCCTCGCCGCCTGGCGCGCGCGTTGAGCGACCGCGTCAGCCGACGACTCCGCAGGGGCGGGGCCTCCTGACTCGGTGGCGGATGTTCAGCGCGGGGGGCCGACGGTGCGGCGCACCAGCGCGAGCGTGATGTAGGCGCCGGGGACGAAGGCGACGGCAGCCGCCACCATCAGGACCTTCGCTCCGGTGCTGTCGAGCCGGAGCGCCAGCGCGGCAAGCAGGCAGACGGCGCCGAGTGCGCACAGAGAGGGGCCGATGTAGTCGCGCCTCGTCACCCGTGCATCGTGCCTACGAGGACGCCGGTGTCACGACAGATGGAGCTGCGGACGGATGACACGAGGCCCCCGGTGTGTGACGATGCCCGTCGGGGGCCGGCGGGCGGCGCCGGCCTCCTTTCGCTTTCGCCGCGATCGGCTGCCCGCGCACGTGCCGACGGGCTCAGTCGCCGCCGGCGGCGAGCTCGCGTGAACGCACCATCGCCGCCTGGATCGCGTTCAGGAACGCGGCCCGGACCCCGGCTACCTCGAGCTCCCGGATCGCCGCAATCGTGGTGCCACCGGGTGATGTGACCATCTCGCGCAACTCGACGGGGTGGATGCGGAGATCGCGCATCTGCTGCGCCGTGCCGAGCATCGTCTGGACGACGAGTTGCGTCGAGATCTCGCGGGAGAGGCCGAGCAGAAGCCCGGCTTCGATCATCGCTTCGGCGAGGAGCGCAAAGTAGGCAGGCCCCGAGCCCGAGACCGCGGTGACGGCGTCCATCAGCTTCTCGGGTACGCGGACGACGGCGCCGAGGTGCGCCAGCGCCTCCTCCGCCAGCGTGATGTGCGCGTCGTCCGCGTGGGCGCCCGCGCAGAGTCCGGCTACGCCCTCGTGGACGACCGAGGGGGTGTTCGGCATGGCGCGGACGACGGGAACGCCCGGCGCGAGGTGGCGCTCGATCGCCACCGTCGGGATCGCGGCGGCGACCGAGAGGATCGTCTGGTCGCCCGTGACGAGGTGGCCGATCTCTCCCAGCAGCGCCTCCAAGTCCTGCGGCTTGACCGCGATCACGATCAGCGCCGCTCCTACCACCGCTTCCTCGTTCGAGAGCGTCGCGACGATGCCATGCTGCGCCTCGAGCTGCTCGACCCGCTCGGGCCGCCGGCTCGACGCGATGATGTCGGCGGGCGAGCGCCAGCCGGACGAGAGCAACCCGCTGATCAGAGCCTCGCCGATCTTGCCCGCGCCGAGGACTGCAATCCGTCGTTCGTTCACGTCCATCGGGCAAGTGTAGAGCGGTCGATCAGGCCGCGCGCTTCGTCCGCAGGCGCACCCGCCTGCCGAGATCGGGATCGGCCCCCCGGATCAGGCCACGCGACCAGCCCAGCATCAGGACGTTGCCTGCCAATCCCTGCCACTCCTCGTACGGTGCGAGCAGCATCGCGGTCTCGGCGGGCTCGACCCAGCGGCCCTCGAGGGACGCCATCAGCTTGACGAGGCCGAGGTCACCCACGAGTCCGTGGTCGTACCGCCCGAGCCCCTCGAGCGCGATCACTCCTATCGACCAGGGGCCGATTCCTCGCTCACGGCCGAGCCGGCGGAGGACGGCGGAGGTGTCGTGGTCGCGCAGTCGCTCGAGGTCGAGCGAGCGGACGAGGCGCACGAGCGTTGCCGCCCGCGAGGCCGCGAGACCGTGCCGGCAGAGATCGGCGGGCCCGAGCGGCGCGAGACCGTCGCGGGTCGCGACGGTGAGCCCGATCCGACGCAGGATCGCCCGCTCGATCTGGGCGGCGCGCCGGGCCTCGATCAGCTGGCCACACATCGCGCGCAGGGCAGCATGTGTGACCGTTGCGAGCCGCAGGGGCCGATAGCCGACCAGCGCCCGAGCGGCGGCGCCGAGCAGAGGATCGCGCGCAAAGCGGTCGTGGAAGCCGGACGTGTCGTCGTGCAGGGCCAGCATGAAGCGGGCCCGATCGAGCGTTGCGGCGGTTTCGGCTCGGACGACGACGCGTCCGTCCGGCCGCTGCCAGGCCGTTGCCGTCGAGCCTCCGTCGAGCGCTCCCTGCCACACACCGCTCCGGCACATCAGCCGTAGGCGGTACGGGCCATTCGGGGTGACGACGTCCTCGACCATCGAGGGTTGACGCTAGCGGGCCGGGCGGAGCGCCGCTTCGCCCGGTACCTTCGCCCGGATGAACCTCGTCGACGCCGTCTCGCTGCGGTCGCGCCGCCGGAAGCTCCGGCTCTTCCTCGAGGAGATGCTCCCGACACCCTCGACGACGGTGCTGGACGTGGGCGCGGACGAGGTCGGCTTCGGCGCCGAAGGCGGTCAGTCGGGGTGCGGGACGCACAACTTCTTCGAGGAGCTCTATCCCTGGCCGAGCCGGATCACGGCGCTCGGGCTCCACGACGGGGCGGGCTTCCGGCGCCACTATCCCGAGAGCGCCTACGTGCAGGGCGATGCCCTGGCTTTGCCGTTTCCCGACGGGGCGTTCGACGTGGTCTTCTCGAACGCGGTGATCGAGCACGTCGGAGCTGCCGAGCAACAGCGGCGCTTCGTGGCGGAAGCGCTCCGCGTGGGCCGGCGCGTGTTCCTGACGACGCCCAATCGCTGGTTCCCGCTCGAGGTGCACACGCGCCTGCCGTTCGTCCACTGGCTGCCGGACGCCGCCGCGGGTCGTGCGTACGATCTCGCCGGGATGGCCTGGGCTCGTGAGAATCACCTGCTCGGCCCGGGCGACCTGCGCAGCCTGTTCCCGGTCCCGGTCAGGATCGTCAATCTCGGCCTGACGCTCGTGGCGATCACGTGAGCCGGACGCCGCGCCTGCCGGTTGTCGCGCTCGGCATCTTCGTCGTCGGCCTGGCGCTGCACAACCTCGTCATGGCGGAGCTCTGGGAGGCGGGCGTCCGCGGCAGCAGGCTCGACATCGTCGCGGCATGGAAGGACGTGCTCCTGGCAGCAGCGCTAGGGGTTGGATTGGTGGGGACGCGTTCGCTGCCGGTGCGGTTGTGGGCCGACCGGGCTCGCGCTTCTGTACGCGGCGATCGTGCTCGTCTACTGGCTCGTTCCGCAGGGGTGGCTCGACGGAGGCGCCACCGCGCGCGGCGAGCTCTTCGCCGCCCGACACCACCTGATCCCGGTCGCCGCCTACTTCCTCGGACGCGTCGTCGTCCTCGGCCCCGGCGCGTGGCGGCGCCTGACGCTCGCGCTCGCCGGCGTGGCCGTCGCAGTCGCGGTCTGGGGGCTTGCCGACGTCTACCTGGTCCCGCTGCAGTGGTGGCGTGACTCGGGCGTGCCCGGCTGGTTCGAGGAGCAGCTCGGGCTCGTCTACCGAGGCCTCTCGGGGCTGCCCGAGAACTGGGTCCTGAACACCGGGGACGAGGACAACCCGGTTCGGCGGCTCGTCTCCACCTTCCTCAGCCCCCTTGCGACCGGCTATGTGCTGGTCGTCGTCCTCCTCTTCCTGGTCGCCCGCCGCCGCCCGGGCTGGACGGTGGCGGCAGCCGCAGTGGCGTACCTCGGCCTGCTCTGGACGCACACGCGCGCCGCGTACCTGGCACTCGCGCTCGGCCTCGTCGTGCTCGCCGTGGCGCAGCGGAGGCTGCTGCCCGTGGTGCTGGCGGCGGCATCGCTCGTCGTCGGGGTCGGGTTCGTGAAGGCGTTTCCACACATCGGGCCGTCGACGAGCTACACCGACGCCGAGCTCGTGTTCCTTCGCGAGCAGGGGCGCAAGACACCCGAGGTCAGCGGCGACCCGCTCAGCGGCGGCGACGCCTCGACGGCGAGTCACCTGCGCAACCTGCGCGACGGCATCCGCGTCGTGATCGAGCACCCTCAGGGCTTCGGCCTCGGGAACGCGGGAGTCAACGCGTCGCGGACGGGAGTCGCCTTGCGTGCCGGGGAGTCGACCTACACCGAGATCGGCGTCGACACGGGCGTGGTGGGCCTGCTCGCGTTCGGCGCCTGGCTGGCCGCGGTGCTCGTGGGGCTGTGGCGGCGCTCGTCCTGGTTGAGCGCGGCCTGGGTGGCGATGCTCGCAATCGCAGTGCAGACGGACGTGATCGGTGTGCACTGGATCGCCTACGTGCTCTTCGCCTTGGCCGGAGCCGCGGTTGGCGGCGGTCTCCAAGACGAGGAGCGCCGAGCGGCGTGAGAGCGCTCGCGGCGCGGATCGGCCTCTATCGGGTTGCCGCGATCCTGATCGGGTGCGCCCTCGTGCTGGAGGTCGTTCGCGTGCAATTCGTCGGGGGCAGCGAGGTGGCGACGGTCGCGTGCACGGTCGGGGAGATCGCCTTCCTCGCGCTCGCCGCCGGGGCCGTGATGCTCGCGCGGCGGCCGCCCGACCGCTCTTAGACGTGCGAACATGGAGGGATGGGGAAGGGTTACGCAGAGGGCCCGGCGGCGGAGGAGGCCGAGCGGCGCCTCGAAGAGCTCGCGGCCGGTAGCCAGGCAGAGGCTCCGCCGGACCGCGCGGCCGTCTACGGCTCCACGATCGACGAGCCAGAGCGGCACTTTCTCGGCTGGCTGGACGACGTCGATCCCGACGAGCTGTTCTCGTCGGGCGAGGCATACGGAATCACCGTCGTCCGCCAGGCGGCGGTCTCCGACCCCGCTCGCTGACACCGCCGAGCCAGGGGCGACCCGGTTCGACCGGTCGGCCCTCCTCCTGGCGCGGTACCCTCTCTCGAGAGACATGCGTAGCGAAGACCAGTGATCTCCAAGCCGGTCGAACAGCTCGATCGCGTGATCATCCGGTTTGCGGGAGATTCCGGGGACGGCATGCAGCTCACCGGTGACCGCTTCACGAGCGAGACGGCGCTGATGGGCAACGATCTCGCGACCCTGCCCGATTTCCCCGCTGAGATCCGCGCACCGGCCGGCTCCCTGCCCGGCGTGTCCGGATTCCAGGTGCACTTCGCCGACCACGAGATCTTCACGCCGGGCGACCAGCCCAACGTGCTCGTCGCGATGAATCCGGCGGCGCTGAAGACGAACGTGAACGACCTGCCGAAGGGTGGGACGCTGATCGTCAACACGGACTCCTTCAACGAGCGGAATCTGCAGAAGGCAGGCTATGCGGAGAGCCCGCTCGGCGACGGCTCGCTCGACGGCTTCCACGTCCACGAGGTGGCCCTGACCTCGATGACGGTCGAGGCCCTCAAGTCCGTCGAAGGCGTGACGTCGCGCGAGGCCGAGCGCTCGAAGAACTTCTTCGCGCTCGGGTTGATGCTGTGGCTCTACCACCGCCCCATCGAAGGGACGCTGGCGTTCATCGAGCAGAAGTTCGGCAAGCGGCCGGCGATCGCCGAGGCGAACACCCGAGCATTCAAGGCCGGTTACAACTACGGCGAGACCTCCGAGGACTTCGCCGTCTCGTACGAGGTCGCGCCGGCGCGGCTCACCCCGGGACGCTACCGCCAGATAACCGGCAACACGGCCCTGAGCTATGGGCTGATCGCGGCCTCCCGGCTCTCCGGCTTGCCGCTCTTCCTGGGCGCGTATCCGATCACGCCCGCCTCGGCAATACTCGAGGAGCTCGCCCGGCACAAGCGCTTCGGCGTCACGACGTTCCAGGCCGAGGACGAGATCGCAGCCTGTGGTGCGGCGCTCGGCGCCTCGTTCGGTGGAGCGCTCGGGGTCACCACCTCCGCGGGGCCGGGGATCGTGCTCAAGTCGGAGACGGTCGGGCTCGGCGTCATGCTCGAGCTGCCGCTGCTCGTGATCGACGTGCAGCGCGCCGGGCCTTCGACGGGCATGCCGACGAAGCCCGAGCAGGCGGACCTGCTGCTCGTCCTGTTCGGGCGCAACGGGGAGAGCCCCGTACCGGTGGTCGCGGCCTCGAGCCCGTCACAGTGCTTCGCCGCGGCAATCGAGGCGGCCAGGATCGCGCTCAAGTACCGCACCCCGGTCTACCTGCTGTCCGACGCAGCCCTGGCGAACGGCTCCGAGCCCTGGCTGATCCCGGATGCGGCGACGCTCCCGTCGATTGCCCCGACCTTCGCCACGGCTCCGAACGACGGCGACCTCTTCCACCCGTACAAGCGGGATCCCGAGACGCTGGCGCGGCCGTGGGCGCTTCCGGGCACGCCGGGCCTCGCGCACCGGATCGGTGGGCTCGAGAAGGCCGATGTGACCGGTGCGATCTCGTACGACCCGGACAACCACGACCGCATGGTCAGGGTTCGGGCCCAGAAGGTGGCCAACATCGCCGCCGACATCCCCGAGCTCGAGGTCGACGACCCCGACGGCGGGGCCAGGACGCTCGTGCTCGGCTGGGGCTCGACCTACGGTCCGATCGGCGCGGCAGTGCGGCGCGTGCGTCGCGACGGCCTCGAGGTGGCGAGCGCCCACCTCCATCACCTCAACCCGTTCCCGCGCAACACGGGCGACGTCCTTCGCAGCTACGAGAAGGTGCTCGTGCCGGAGATGAACACGGGTCAGCTGCTGCAGCTGCTGAGGGCCGAGTTCCTCGTCGATGCGGTCGGGTACAACCGCGTCCGCGGGCTCCCGTTCCGCTCCAGCGAGCTTGCCGATGCGATCACGGCTCTGGTGAAGGCATGAGCTTCGCCGCCGTCGTCACCCGTGACGGCCGTGTCCTCGTCTCGTACGAGGGGCGGCAGGTGGTGACACTGGCCGGCGAGCGGGCGCGGAAGCTGAGCGAGCGGCTGGATCGGGCGGACGGGCACGAGGCGACACAGGCGGTGCTCGCGAAGGCCACCGGCAACTTCAAGCGGGGGAACGAGCGATGAGCAGCGGCAACGGTGCCCCGACCGGCCTGGCGGCGAAGGACTTCAAGTCGGACCAGGAAGTGCGCTGGTGCCCCGGGTGCGGCGACTACGCGATCCTGAATGCCGTCCAGGGATTCATGCCGGAGCTCGGGATCCCGCGCGAGCAGATCGTGTTCGTCTCCGGGATCGGCTGTGCGGCACGGTTCCCGTACTACATGGAGACCTACGGGATGCACTCGATCCACGGCCGGGCGCCGGCAATCGCGACGGGGCTTGCCACGGCGAGGCCGGACCTCTCCGTCTGGGTGATCGGCGGTGACGGGGACATGCTCTCGATCGGCGGCAATCACCTCATCCACGCCCTCCGTCGCAACGTCAACGTCACGATCCTGCTGCTCAACAACCAGATCTATGGGCTCACGAAGGGGCAGTACTCACCGACCTCCGAGCGCGGCAAGATCACGAAGTCGACGCCCCTGGGCTCGGTCGACCACCCCTTCAACCCGCTCAGTGTCGCGATCGGCGCCGAGGCGACCTTCGTGGCGCGGGCGATCGACACGGACAAGAAGGAGTTGACCGAGGTGCTGCGCGCAGCGGCGGAGCACCGCGGGGCGTCGTTCGTCGAGGTCTTCCAGAACTGCAACATCTACAACGACGGCGCCTTCGACTTCGTGCGGGAGGAGAAGGAGAACCGGATCTACCTGAAGGCCGGCGAGCCGATCCAGTTCGGCGAGCGAGGCGTGCGGCAGGCGGCCGACGGATCGGCCGAGGTCGTCGATGCCGCCGCCGGCGGGCTCCTCGTCCACGACCCGACGCGTGTCGAGCCGAGCGTCGCCTTCGCGCTTTCGCGGCTGACCTTCGAGACGGTCGGGGCGACGCCGTTTGGCGTCTTCCGGTCGGTTCGGCGCCCCGTCTACGACGAGGCGGTCGCAGACCAGATCGCTGCATCCAGGGAAGCGGAAGGCGACGGCGATCTCGCCACGTTGCTCCACGCGGGCGACACCTGGGAGATCACCTGACCGACCGCTAGGCGAGTCGGAGCTCGGCCTTGAGTACGTCGACCGAGACGATCGACTCGGGCCTCAGGAACCGCTCACCGACGAGCGGCCATTCGCCGGCGGGACTCTCGATCTCCGCGATCAGGGTCCGGGCCAGGGAGATGGCGCTCTCCCGGCTTGGCGCGGTTCCGAGCTGGACGAGCTCCCCGTCGTTCATCCGGACGACGACGCGGCGCAACTCGGCCGGGGCCCACTCCTCGAGCCGGTCGAGCGGCTCGACGCCCTTCGAGCTGTCGATCTCCGTCACGGCATCCTCCACTGGCCTTCGGCGACCTGACGCTGCGGCACCGAGGCCGTCACACGCTGCGCTGGACGTCGACCGAGACGATCGCGCCGGGACGGATGAAGCGCTCCTCGACCTGGGGCCACTCGCCGCTCGTCGTCGCCTGCTCGATCCGCCGGACGAGATCCCGGGCCAGCTGCAGGGCATCGTCCCGACCGTCGGCGCGACCGACGACGATCCTCTCGTCACCATGCACGCGCAGAATCACGTCGCGCTCCTTCGGCACGTCGAAGCTCAGCCGCACCCGGGACGGCTGGTTCGTGGCGGCGGCGTCGCCGTCACGGGCCGAGTCGCTCGCCGAGGCCGAGTCACGGTTGCCGAAGATGGTCATCTAGCTCCTTCTGATTGCGAACGGGCACCGCTGATATCGGCGCCGGCGCCGGGACCGTTGCTCCCTCAATCGAGTGCAAGTGGCAGCTGCCGCCGGAGGACTCGCGCCGCCAGGACTGTCGCGAGCACCCCGACCGAGCCGCCGACGAGAAGCGCGAGTCGCGTGCCGCCGATCTCGACGAGCGATCCCGAGACGAGCGAGCCGAACGGCGAGAGGCCGACGAACGCGAACAGGTAGAGGGCGACGAGCCGTCCCCGCAGGTGGTCCGGTGCGGCGAGCTGTACGAGCGCATTCGCGCTCGCGAGGAAAAGCGTGAAGGAGGCGCCCAGGCCGACCAGGATCACGCCGGCCAGCACGGCTTCGTGCACGGGCGCCAGCGCGAGAAGGAGGAGGCTGAAGCCGAGCACGCCGGTCGTGAACGCCCTGATCGTCGCCTGCTCCTGGGACGCCATTGCGATTGCACCCGCGAACGCGCCGAGGCCGAAGGCGGCCGAGAGGAGCCCGAACGCCCTCGCGCCGACGTGCAAGGTGTCAGAGGCGAGCAGCGGCACGAGCGTGTTGAAGTTGAAGCCGACGAGCCCGACGCAGGTGACGACGAGGAGCACGACCCGCACCTGCGGCTCGCGCCATGCGAACGCCAGCCCCTCGCGCGTCCCGGCGACGAGCTTCACCGTGCGATTCCGGGGAACCGAGAACAGCTCCTCATCGCGCATCGCGAGGAGTGCGATCAGCACGGCCACGAAGCTGATCGTGTTGACCAGGAAGCAGAGGCCGACGCCTCCCGCCGCGATCACGATGCCCGCGAGCGCCGGCCCGATCACCCGCGACGCGTTGAGCAAGCCCGAGTTCAGCGCGACCGCATTCGGCAGCTCGCCGGGCCCGACCATCTCGAACGTGAGCGACTGCCGTCCCGGCGCGTCGAGCACGAGCGTGACGCCGCCGAGCGCTGCCAGCGCGTAGACGAGCGGGAGCGAGGCCGTTCCGGTCAGTGCCACCGCTGTCAGCACAGCCGAGACGAGCATTGCCGCGGCCTGCGTCCCGATCACGAGTCGGCGCGTATCGAGTCGGTCGACGAGTGCTCCGGCGAAGAGCCCGAGCGCCGTGTACGGCGCGAACCGGCAGAACAGGAGCGTCGCCACGGCGAGCGGCGAGCGCGTGAGGGAGAGCACGAGCCAGACCAGCGCCACGTTCTGCATCCACGATCCCGCCAGCGAGACGATCTGCCCGGCGAAGAAGAGCCGGTAGTTGCGGTGGCGGCGGAGACTCCGGAACGTGCGGGCGTTCAGCGCATAGGACAGCGTGCTCACGCGTCGGGCACCAGGCGGCTCAGCAACGGGATCGCTGCGGCAATGCGGTCGCATTCGCGTGGCTCGAGCCGTGCGAGCCTCTCGGCGAGCCACGCAGTGCGCCGTGCCCGCACGGCATCGAGCGCCTCCTGCCCGAGCGGCGTCAGGGCAAGCGCCACCCGCCGCCGGTCGGAGTCGCTCTGGGCGCGGCTCAGCAGCCCGAGCTCGGCGAGGCGGTCGACGTGGCGCGACATGGACGGAACGCTCACGCCTTCGGCCGCCGCGAGCTCGCTGGTCGTCACGTTCGGGTGGCCGCCGACGAGTGCGAGCAGCGTCGCCTGCCGCGCAGTGACCCCGAGCTGGTCGGTCTCACGACGGAGCTCCCGGGCCAGGCGGAGGAGGACGGGGCGAAGATCGGTGGCAACCCTCAGCGGATCTTTGTTACCCTTGCTAACCATTAGCATTGATAAGTATACAGCAGGGATGGAGCGGTCGGTTGGGCCGGAGATGGATTTGTCGAGCGAATCGCCTTACGATGCGTCGATGCGCGTGCTCGGGACATTCGTCGTTGGCGTCGTCTTGTTCGCCCTCGCCTCGGCCGGGGCGGCCACGGGCGGCCGCGCCGCAACCGTCGTGTGCGCGGCCTGGGCGGCTCCGACCGGGAACGACGCCGCCGCGGGCACGAACGCGAGCCCGTTCAAGACGATCGCCAAGCTCCAGTCGGTCCTCGCGCCCGGCAGCACGGGCTGCCTCCGCTCCGGTGCCGTCTTCCCGGAGCACGTCGTGATCGGGGCCCGCGGCCTGCCGGCGAAGCCCGTCGTCCTGACGACCCCCTCCGGCCCGCCGGCGACGATCGGGGACGGCGTCGAGTTCCTCCAGTCCTCGCACTTCGTCACCCTCAGCAGGGTCGTGGTGACGATGTCGGGCCTCGAGCCCGCGAACAGCCTGCCGGCCGTCGTCGCGATCGGCGGTTTCCAGAACAAGCTCGTCCGTAGCGATGTCAGCGGCGGCGGGGTCGTCGACAAGAGCCGCGATTGTGTGCGCATCGATCACGGAAACCTGATCGTGGTCGACGGGAACCGGATCCACGCCTGCGGCATCCGCCGGGCGAACCAGGCGGTCTACGCGCCGGGGATCCGGGTTGCGACCGGGTCGAACGCGACGATCATCAACAACGTCGTCACGGGCACGCCGGGCGACGGGATCGCGCTGTTCCCGAACGCGAAGGATTCCGTCGTCTCGCACAACATCATCGACGGCACGGCCACCGGCGTCTTCTTCGGAGCCGACGCGACCTTCGTCCCGCGGGGGAACAAGGTCACCGACAACATCATCTCCTTCATCAGCGGTAAGGGCATCCACGGCGCGAACTACCACGGCACGACGTACGGGGTAGGGAACATCGCCTCGCGCAACTGCCTCTGGCGGATCACGGGCATCGGGGTCGGCGGGCCCGGCTTCACCGGCTCGAAGAACCGCGTCGTCGACCCGAAGTACGCGAACCGGCCTGCGAGCTACGCGCTGCGGCGATCCAGCCCCTGCTGGGAGAACCGCCCGCGACCGTAACGGGACGCCCTCGCCCCGCGAGTGGGTGAGGCGCGCGCGGGCCTAGGACGCCGGCGTCCGCTCGTTCTTCGGCTCGGGCTCGAGCTTGTAGCCGACGCCGTAGCGCGTCTGCAGGAACGTGTGCGCCGAGGCGCGGTGGTCGACCTTCTCGCGCAGCTTGCGGATGAACACGTCGACCGTGCGGTCGCGGTGCGAGGCCCGTCTGCCCCAGACGCGTTGCAGCAGCTCGTCGCGCGTGAGCACGCGGCCCAGCTCGAGCGCGAGCGCGTACAGCAGCCGGAACTCGGTCGGCGTCAGTTCCGCGCTCTCGTCGTCGACGTACGCCTGCACGTTCTTCGTGTCGAGCCGGAGCTCCTCGATGACGATCTCGTCGTCGCGCCGCGGATCCTGCGCGCGGGTGCCACGCCTCGCGGCCGCGCCGACGCGTGCCGTCAGCTCCTTCATCGAGAACGGCTTGACGAGGTAATCGTCGGCGCCGAGCTCGAGCGCATGCACACGGTCGTGCTCGGTGCCGCGAGCGGAGACGACCACGATCGGAGTGCCGATCCCTTCCCCGCGCGCCTGCTCGATCACCTTCCAGCCGTCGAGGCCGGGCAGCATCAGGTCGAGCACGCACACGTCGGGCCGCTCGAAGCGGAGCCGGGCAAGCCCCGTCTCGCCGTTCGAGACGCCGACCGCGTCGAACCCGGCGGCCTGCAGGTGCCGCGCCATCCCCTGGGCGATGACGTCGTCATCCTCGATGATCAGGACTTTCGCCATTCGGTCACATCATGCGCGCCCGCCCTCGCACGGGTGGCGGTCATGGGGTGATCTCATGGTAACGAAGTGGTGAACGCGCGCCTGCGCGCGGCAGGCGCGGCGCCCCCGCGCCGGGCCCGGGTTCTGTTAGAACGTCGCAGGATGGACGACGACGCCCGCCGCGCCCAGGTTCTGATCGAGGAGAGCCGGGAAGCGGTCATCGTGCTCGACGCCGCCGACACCGTGCTCCTCGCGAGCCGGCGCGCGAGGCAGTCGATCGACGGTCTCGTCGAGGGCCGGCGGGCGCCGGACGGCCTCCTGGCGGGCGCATTCGGGGTCATCCCCCTCGTCGTTCCCTATGAGGTCGGAGGCAGGCGGGAGCGCCTCGTCTATCTGAGCCGGGCCGGCGACCTGACCGCGTACGAGGAGCTACGGACGGGGTTCACGGCAGCGGTCTCGCACGAGCTCCGGACGCCGCTCGCCCGGCTGCTCGCGCTGCTCGAGACCGCGGTGCTGCCGGGTGAGGACGTCGAGGCACTCGTCGGCCAGGCGCGGGCAGAGGTCGAGTCGGCAAGAGAGCTGATCGACGAGGTCCTGTTTCTCTCGGAGCTCGAGTCCGGCGGCCGCGTCGTCTCGCTCGGCCCCGTGCCGGTGCGGGCCGAGCTCGAGCTCGCCGCCACCGAGGCACACCAGCGGGCCTCGCGCGCCGGTGTGGCGGTGACGGTCGAGGGCGACGAGGACATCCAGCTCGAGATGCGGCCGAGGATGATCCGGGTGATCGCCCAGAACCTGATCGAGAACGCACTCCGCTACGCCGGGCCCGGCGCGCGCTTCACCCTCGCCGTGGAACGGGCCGGCGACTCGATCGTGCTGCGGGGAACCGACGACGGGATCGGAGTCGACGAGGACGCCCTGACGCGCCTGTTCGAGCGGTTCTACCGGGCCGATCGCGCGCGGGCATCGCGCGGCACGGGGCTCGGGCTCGCGATCGTCAAGCACATCGTCGTCCAGGCCGGGGGCACGGTCGAGGCCCTCGGAGGCAAGGGGCGCGGACTCGAGATCCGCTGCGTGATCCCGGCTCCGGTCTGAGCCCTTTCGGCGCTTCACCGGTTCCTCACTACTCGTTCACCATCACGACCCCCACGGGGGGAGAGCCCGTGGCGAGACTGGGCTCCGGGTTGATACGCATGACGACGCCAAGGAGAGACCCGAGCGCCCTCACCGAGGTGGGCGCGCCGGCCGGCGACGACGGCCGCGAAACGGTGTTCGCCGTCCGCGACCTGACGGTCAGCTACTCGGGTGCCGTCGCCCTCGAGGGGGTCAGCCTCGCGATCGAGAAGAACCTCGTCACCGCGTTCATCGGACCATCGGGCTGCGGCAAGAGCACGTTCATCCGCTGCTTCAACCGGATGAACGACCTGATCCCGGGCGCACGGGTCGAAGGCGAGGTCACCTACCACGGCCGCGACCTGTATGCGCCCAACGTCGATCCGGTCGAGGTGCGGCGCCGCATCGGCATGGTCTTCCAGAAGCCCAACCCGTTCCCGAAGTCGATCTACGACAACATTGCCTTCGGCCCCCGCGTGCTCGGCATGAAGAAGGGGCTCGACGAGCGCGTCGAGCAGGCCCTCCACCAGGCCGCGCTGTGGGACGAGGTCAAGGACCGGCTCGGCGACAACGCTCTCGGCCTCTCGGGCGGGCAGCAGCAGCGACTGTGCATCGCTCGCTCGCTCGCCGTGGAGCCGGACGTGATCCTGATGGACGAGCCGGCCTCCGCGCTCGACCCGATCTCGACCTCGCGGATCGAGGATCTGATCCACCAGCTCAAGTCCGACTACACGATCGTGATCGTCACGCACAACATGCAGCAGGCCGCGCGGGTTGCCGACATGACGGCGTTCTTCAGCGTCCAGGTGCGTGAGAGCGACGGCGGCCGCCACGGCGTCCTCGTCGAGTACGACCACACGACGAAGGTCTTCACCAACCCGGCCGACAAGCGCACCGAGGACTACGTGACAGGACGGTTCGGCTAGTCGTGGCCCGGGTCGAGTATCAGGCCAGCCTCGACGGGCTCGAGGCAAGCCTCCAGGAGCAGGGCGCTGTCGTGCTGCGCTCGCTGCGGGGGGCGATCGGCGTGCTGAAGTCTCAGGACGCCGAGCTGTGCGACGAGGTGATCGCGTTCGACGACGAGATCGACTCCCGCTACCACCGGATCGAGAAGTCGATCGGGGAGTTGCTCGCCCAGCAGTCTCCTGTCGCCACTGATCTCCGGCTCGTCCTCGCGATCCTGCACGACTCCATCCACCTCGAGCGGATCGGTGACCAGTGCGTCACCGTCGCGAAGCTGACGAAGCTGGCGAGCGAGCTGGAGCCGCGCCACGACCTCGTCGAGGGGCTCGTCGAGATGGGCGAGCGGGCCGAGGAGATGGTGAGGGTGGCGCTGGACTCCTTCGCCGAGCGCGATGTCGAACGCGCGCGAGGGCTGGTCGATCTCGACGAGTTGATCGACCGCACGAACCGGAGCGTCGCCGATCAGGTGCTGACGATGGCCAGCACGCCGGGAACCCAGGAGTGGGGCATGCGGATGATCGTCGTCGCACGGTGCATCGAGCGGATCGGCGACAACGCGGTCGACATCGGCGAGCAGACCGCGTTCATCGTCACGGGCGAGTTCCACGAGTTCACCGATGCCTCCCACTAGTCGTCGGCCTTCACCAGTTCGGCACCGCTCCGCCACCAGAGTTCTGCCCATCAGCAGGAGTCCGAGGACGACACTCGCGGCGCACACCTGACTTCACGACCGAAATCGAAGGGGGCGTAATCAATGAGGAAGACTCTCGTAGCCGCGCTGGTCGCAGCGACCATCGTCGCGTCCGCGATCGGCACGGCGGCGGCCACCGCGGCCGACGCCGCCAGGAAGGACACGAGCCTCAGCGGAGCGGGCAGCTCGTTCGTCTACCCGCTCATCTCGAAGTGGATCCCGGCGCTGGGGTCGGCATACGGCTACAACGTCTCGTACAACCCGATCGGCTCCGGTGGTGGGCTCGCGGCGATCCAGGCCGGCACGGTGGACTTCGGCGCCTCCGACGCACCGCTCTCGCCCGACCAGTTCTCGAACTGCAAGGGGTGCGTGCAGATCCCGTGGGCGCTCTCGGCGACGGCCGTGATGTACAACCTGCCGGGCGCCAACTGCAGCATCCGGCTCAACGGGTTCGTCCTCGCCAACGTCTACCTCGGCAAGATCACGAAGTGGAACGACCGCGCGATCAAGAAGATCAACCCCAAGTGCAACCTCTCGGATACGACCATCACGCCGGTCTACCGCTCCGACAACTCGGGTACCACGTACAACTTCACCGATTACCTCGCGACCGTGAACCCGACCTGGAAGTCGAAGTTCGGCGTCGGGGTCAACGCGCAGTGGCCGGCCGGCGTGGGCGCGCGGGGAAGCTCGGGAGTCTCGGGCGTTCTGGCGAAGACGGTCGGGGCGATCGGCTACGCGGACGTCGCGTACGCGCTGCAGAACAAGATCAGCTTCGCCTCGATCCTGAACAAGTCAGGGAGGTACGCGACGCCGGGCCTTCGCGGGATCGCGGCAGCGGCCGCCTCGGCGCCGAAGGTGATCACGGGTAACGGCGCCATCTCGATCGTCGATCCGCCGAAGGGCAACAAGCTCGCCTATCCGATCTCCACGTTCACCTGGGTGATCGCGTCGTCGCGCTCCTCGAAGCGGGCGGAGCTGAAGAAGATGATCTACTGGACGGTCACGCAGGGGCAGCCGATGGGCAGGCCGCTGCTGTTCCAGCCGCTGCCCAAGCAGGTTCAGGCCTTCGCCTACAAGCAGATCAAGAAGCTCTAGCGGCAGAGCGAATCGTTCGGTCATGAGCATCGCCACTCCGGATCCCGCGGCACCCGCCGCTATCGAGCGCCGCGGGATCCGGCTCGGCGACGCCCTCTTCAAGGGCGTCGCGCTCGTCGCGGCGGTCGGCGTCACGGCCCTGCTCGCATTCCTCGCCTACGAGATCGTCGACCTGGCGTGGCCCGCGATGCAGAGGTACGGCCTCTCGTTCCTCTGGACCGAGGGCTGGAACCCGAACACGAACGTCTACGGTGCGCTCGCGTTCGTGTACGGCACGGTGGTGACCTCGTTCATCGCGCTGCTCCTCGCGACGCCGCTCTCGATCGCGATCGCACTCTTCCTGACCGAGATCGCACCGCGGCGCCTAGCGGCCCCGATCGCGACGATGGTGGAGCTGCTCGCGGCGATCCCGAGCGTCGTGCTCGGGCTCTGGGGCATCCTCGTCTTCGGTCCGTGGATCGCGGAGCATCTCGAGCCGTGGCTTCAGGCGTGGTTCGGCTTCCTGCCGATCTTCTCGGGCAACCCGTCCCAGGCCGGGATGCTGCCGGCCGCCCTCGTGCTGACGATCATGATCATCCCGATCACTTCGTCGATCTGCCGCGAGCTCTTCAGCCGCGTCCCGCGGGACCTGACCGACGGCTCGCAGGCACTCGGCTCGACCCGGTGGGAGGCGATCCGGCGCGTCGCAATCCCGTATGCCGCTCCGGGGATCTCCGCTGCCGTCCTGCTCGGCCTGGGCCGGGCATTCGGCGAGGCGATCGCCGTGACGCAGGTGATCGGAAGCGGAAACTCGATCTCGACCTCGCTCTTCCCGCCGGCCGACACGCTCGCCAGCAGGATCGCCAGCACCTATCAGGGTGCGAGCAACGACATCGAGGTGCAGTCGCTCCTCTACCTGGGGGCGATCTTGCTCGTGATCTCCCTGATCACGAATGTGGCGGCGCAGCTGATCGTGAACCGCTTCCAGAAGGCCCGGAGGATGTCGACCGGATGAGGCCGGCTCAGCTATCGGACCCGCACGACATCACGGTGTCGTCCAACCGCCTGGGCCGGCGCCGGCGCACGGAGAAGCTCGTGGCGCTGTTCGCGCTCCTGAGCGCGCTCGTCGCAGTGGCGATTCTCGGGCTCGTGCTCGGCACGGTGCTCTTCAAGGGGGTGAGCCAGCTCGATGTCGGCTTCTTCACGAAGGGCGCTGCGTTGTTCGGCGAGACGGGCGGGATCGCCGACGCGCTCGTCGGCAGCGGGCTGATCATCGGCATGGCGATCCTGATCGCCGTCCCGGTCGCGATCCTCGTCGCGATCTACATCGCCGAGTACGCCGGGCCGCGCTCGGCCTCGGTGATCCGCGTCATGCTCGACGTCCTCAACGGCGTCCCGGCGATCATCGTCGGCATCTTCATCTACGGAGTACTGGTGGTCGGCAACGGCCAGAGCGCGATCTACGGCGCTCTCAGCCTCGCGATCCTGATGGTGCCGATGGTGGCGCGAGCGACGCAGGAGGTGCTCGAGCTCGTGCCGCGGCATCTCCGCGAGGCGAGCCTGGCGCTCGGCGTCCCGCGCTGGCGCACCGTCTACAGCATCGTCCTCCCGACCGCGATCGGCGGGATCATGACGGGCGTCGTGATCGCGGTCGCGCGGGTCGCCGGCGAGACCGCCCCGCTCCTCTTCACCTCGTCGATCGTCGCTCAGAACAGCATCTCCGTCGATGTGAACAACGCCCTCGCGACACTCCCCGTGCGGATCTTCACGCTCTCCGAATCGCCGTCGCCGGACGACCAGGCCGCAGCCTGGGCGGCCGCGCTCGTGTTGATCGGCTTCGTCCTCGTGATGACCGTGATCGCGAAGTCGATCGCCGGACGCAAGCGCAAGAGCCTCGAAGGAGCATGACCCACCCATTGATGGATATCGATACGATTGCCGTCTCCCGATCCTGCGATCCTTCCGGATAGAGGTGCAATGCTGAGCCCTTCTCCCCCGGTGCCCGGCTCGACCTGCTCGCTCGGGTGGACGCCATGACCGCCGACGTTGCCACGGTCCTCTTCGTGTGCGTGCACAACGCGGGACGCAGCCAGATGGCGGCCGGGCTCGTGACGCTCCGCTCAGAAGGCAGGGTGCAGGTGCGCTCGGCCGGGTCGGCTCCGGCCGATTCTGTCAATCCACTGGCAGTGGAGGCGATGGCCGAGCTCGGGGTCGACCTCGCCAGCGCTTTCCCCAAGCAGCTCACGGACGAGGCCGTCCGCGCGGCCGACGTCGTGATCACGATGGGGTGCGGTGACGCCTGCCCGATCTTTCCGGGCAAGCGGTACGAGGAGTGGGTGCTGGACGATCCCGCGAGAGCCGGCTCGCTCGAGGAGGTCCGCGTGATTCGGGACGAGATCGACAGGCGGGTGAGGCGGCTCGTCGCCGAGCTGCTCGCCCAGCCCGTGTGATCCGACGATATCGAGGCATGTCGATAGGATCTCGCCGGTGAGCGCCTCGCCCAGGATCGCCGCGTGTCAGCCGATCGCACGGCCGACGCTCTCCGACGCGCAGGCGACCGAGCTGGAGACGCTCTTCAAGGCGATTGCCGACCGGCACCGGATCAAGATCCTCCACCTGCTCGTCCGTGCCCGAGGCGAGGCGATCTGCGTCTGTGAGTTCACCGAGCCGCTCGGTCTCAAGCAGCCGACGGTCTCGTACCACCTGAAGCTGCTCCTCGACGCCGGCCTGCTCCTGCGGGAGAAGCGCGGGAGCTTCGTCTACTACCGGCTCGTCGAGGGCGCACTCGCCCGGCTGGGCCGCCTCCTCGCCGCGCCGGTTGCGCTCGCACAGGCGGTCTAGCGTGGAGGTATCCCCGCTCGTGCGCTCGCTCGGTGCTGAGGCGATCGGCACGTTTGCGCTCGTCTTCGCTGGTTGCGGAGCGATCATGGTCGACGAGAAGACCGGTGCGCTCGGTCACCTCGGCGTGGCGGCGGCGTTCGGGCTCGTGATCATGGTCATGGTCTATGCCGTCGGGCACGTATCGGGGGCCCACTTCAACCCGGCGGTCACCTTCGCGTTCGCCCTGACCCGACACTTTCCCTGGCCGCGTGCCGTTCTCTACTGGGGCGCGCAGGTGGCGGGAGCGGTCGGCGCCGCGCTCCTCCTGCGAGGCTCGCTCGGCGATGTCGCGGACGTGGGCGCGACGCTCCCGGCCGGCTCCGACGGCCAATCGTTCGTCTGGGAGGTCGTCCTGACCCTCTTCCTGATGTTCGTGATCATGGCCGTCGCCACCGACACGCGTGCGGTCGGCGAAGCGGCGGCAATCGCGATCGGAGGCACCGTCGGCCTCGACGCGCTCTTCGGCGGCCCGATCTCGGGCGCCTCGATGAACCCGGCTCGCTCGCTCGGGCCCGCCCTCGTCTCCGGCAACTTCGACGCGCTCTGGGTCTACCTCGCTGCTCCGCTCCTGGGAGCGGTGATCGGCGCGCTCGCCTACCAGTTCGTCCGCGGCGACGGCCCGACCCCGGCCGAGACGGTCGCTCTCGGGCCGGAGACCGACTGATCCTCGTCCGGCTGCCGTCGCGGTGCTAGGAGGCGGCCCTCTCGAGGGCCGGAGGCGGGATGTGCTTGCGGGTCTCCCAGCGTCGCGCCATGAACGCAGTGGTTGAGATCAGGATCGCGAGCACGAAGACGACGATGTCGCCTTCCGGCAGCCTCGTCAGCATCTCCATGCCGCCCCCGACGAGACCGGCCATCGGGATCGTGAAGATCCAGGCCATGAGAATGTTGCCGGCAACGCCCCAGCGCACCGCATGAAAGCCACGACTCGCGCCGGCGCCCATCACCGAGCCGGAGATCACGTGCGTGGTCGAGACGGGGAAGCCGAAGTGGGCGGTCGTCCAGAGGATCGAGGCGCACGACGTCTGGGCCGCGAAGCCCTGGGGCGCGTCGATCTTGGCGATTCTCGTGCCAAGGGTGCGGATGATGCGCCAGCCGCCGGCATAGGTGCCTGCGGCCATCGCGAGAGCGGCGGAGACGACCACCCAGGTCGGCGGTCGGGTGAAGTCCGCGTCGAGGTTGCCGGAGGCGACGAGCGCGAGCGCGATGATCCCCATCGTCTTCTGAGCGTCGTTCGTCCCGTGCGTGAGCGCGACGAACCCGCCCGAGACGAGTTGGCCGCGACGGAAGAGGCGGCCGATCTTGGAGGGCGACCGCCGCTTGATCACCCAGACGATCCCGATCATCAGCGCGAACGCGATCGCGACCCCGGCGAGCGGTGCCAGCAGCGACGGCTTCAGCACCTTCTGCCAGATGCCCGCCCACTGAACGACGTTCCAGCCCTGGGCCACGATGGCGGAGCCCATCACACCGCCGATGAGCGCGTGGCTCGAGCTCGACGGCAGGCCGAGAAACCACGTGATCAGGTTCCAGGTGATCGCGCCGACGAGACCGGCGAGCAGGATGTCGAGCGTGATCGCGGAGGGCTCGACGATTCCCTTGGCGACCGTGGCCGCGACCTTGAACGAGAGGAACGCGCCGATGAAGTTGAGGACCGCCGCCATCGCGACGGCGTTTCGCGGTGAGAGCGCGCGCGTCGAGATGCTGGTCGCGACCGAGTTCGCGGTGTCGTGGAAACCGTTCGTGAAGTCGAAGAACAGGGCGACCGCCACGACCGCGGCGAGCGTGAACTCGACGGACACTAGGCGTTCTTGACGAGGATGTTCGCGATCACGTTCCCGGCCGTCTCACAGGCGTCGAGGCTCCGCTCGAGCGCCTCGTAGATGTCCTTCCAGCGGATCACGATCAGGGGGTCGATCTGGTCGTCGCGGAAGAGCGACGCGAGCGCGTCGCGGAGGACGCGGTCGCCCTGGTCCTCGAGTGACTTCAAGTCGACGAGCGCCTGCTGCACGCCCCGCATCCCTTTCAGGTTCTCGCAGGCCGTCGCGAGCTGCTTGACCGCCTGGACGATGATCGAGCACTGCTCGACCGCGTGCCGCGTGGGCATCTCGACGCCGTACAGCCCGAGCAGGTCGGAGGCCTCTTCGAGGTAGTCGACGACGTCGTCGATCCTGGTCGCGAGCTGGTAGATGTCCTCGCGGTCGAACGGCGTCAGGTACTGGGTGTTGAGCAGTGTGATCAGGTCACGTGTGATCACGTCACCGCTCGTCTCTACAGCCTTCACTTCGGACTGGGTCACACCCGAGTTCGGATGCTCGCGGAAGCGGGTCTCGACGAGCCGCGCCACCTCGAGCGCGTTGTCGCCGGCGCTGGCGAAGAGGACGAAGAACTCGGTGGTCTTCGGCGTCAGCGAGATCTTCATCGGTGCCCACCCTAACCGAACCGGGAGGAGGCGGGCGGCGGGCCACGAGTACGCTTGGGCGGCATGAAGCAGACGCTGGAGCGCGAGATCAAGCTCGTTCCGAACGAGGGCTTCGTCCTCCCGGAGCTCGGTGGCGAGCGGCTGCCCACGCGCGTCTTCGTCTCGACGTACTACGACACGGCTGACCTGCGGCTGGCGCGCCATCGCGTCACGCTCCGGCACCGGGTCGAGGACGGCGTCGGCCGGTGGCAGCTGAAGCTGCCGCGCGGGGCGGCTCGGCTCGAACTGGAGGTGCAAGGGGCTTCCGGCAGGCCTCCGGAAGAGCTGGTCGGACTGCTGTTCGCGTACCTCCGAGGAGCCGCCCTCGTTCCCGCCGCCCGTCTCCGCACGCGGAGGGACGGAGTCCGGGCTCGTGGCGCCGAAATCGTCGACGACAGCGTTGCCGTGCTCCAGGGGCAGCGCGTGGCACGAAGCTTCCGTGAGATCGAGATCGAGTTGCTCGACGGCGACGAGCGCGAGCTGAGGGCGCTCGTGAAGGAGCTCCGCAAGGCGGGAGCTACCCCGACGGCCGAGCTGCAGCCGAAGCTCCATCGCGCTCTCGACCTGCCTGAGATGGCCGGCTTGGTGGCGCCCACGAAGCGCACGCCCCCCGCCGCCGCGCTGGCTACCGCGCTCGCCGGGGAATACCGTGCCCTGCTGGCCCACGACCCCGGCACCCGGAGCGGCGACGATCCCGAGGATCTCCATCAGCTGCGCGTCGCGACGCGGCGCCTGCGCGCGTTCCTGCGAGCGGCCCGCCCGCTCGTCGAGCTCGACTGGGCCACCTCGTTGCGGGAGGAGCTCGCCTGGCTCGGCGGGCACCTCGGTCCGGCGCGCGACCTCGACGTGATGCTGAATCGACTCCGCGCCGAGGTCGACGGTCTCGGCCCTGTCGCGACGGCGGCAGCGGGGCTGCTCGCCTCGCTCGAGCAGGAGCGCGCAGCCGCCTACCAGGACGTCGTCGCCACGCTCGGCAGCGAGCGCTATCGTGCCCTGCTCGACCGAATCGAGGCCGCCGCGGCACCGCCCCTGACAGGCAACTCGACGTCGCTGGCAAAGATCTTCCACCGCGAGGCGAAGAGGATGCGCCGCACCTTCGAGAACCTCGGATCCGAGCCCGCACGACGATGTCCTGCACGCCTCACGGATCGCGGTGAAGCGGGCGCGCTATGCGGCGGACCTGGCAGCGCACGAGCTCGGCCGCCCGGGCGAGCGGTTCGTCGCGGTCGCCAAGCGGCTGCAGGACATCCTCGGTGACCACCAGGACGCGGTCGTGGCCCAGGCGCACGTCCTCCGCTGGGCCGCCTCGGCTTCTTCCCCGGAGCAAGAGGTCGCTGCGGGGCGGCTGCTCCAACTCGAGCGCGACCGGATGGCGGCTGCGCGCTCGGCCTGGCCCGGCTCCTGGCGGGAGCTCGATGCCGCAGCGCGGCGGGCCGTGCGCTGAGCGACGTCGTCCGTGCCGCCGGAGGAGTCGTCGTGATGGCCACGTCCGAGGGGCTCGCCGTGCTCGTCGTCCACCGCCCGGAGTACGACGATTGGTCGTTCCCGAAGGGGAAGGCGGAGGAAGGCGAGAGCGACGAGGAGTGTGCCGTCCGCGAGGTGGAGGAGGAGACAGGCCTCCGGTGCGCTCTGGGGCGGGATCTCGGGCGGACCGCGTACGTCGACGGGAAGGGTCGGCCGAAGCAGGTGCGGTACTGGGCGATGACGGTCGAGGGCGGAACACTCCGGTTCGAGCACGAGGTCGATGCGGCGCGCTGGCTCGCCCCGCGCGAGGCCGCGCTGCTCCTCTCCTACGAGCGCGACGTCGAGTTCCTGCACGAGGCGAGCGACTCCCTCTAGGCCGACGACACTGCGCGGCACGACGGATGGCCCGCTGGCGGTAGCCTGGCGGGTCGATGAGCAGCGACTACGTCTACACGATGTACCGGGTCGACAAGTTCTACGGCCCCGACCGGCAGGTGCTGGCGAACATCTCGCTGTCGTTCCTTCCCGGCGCCAAGATCGGCGTCCTGGGCCCGAACGGCGCCGGCAAGTCGACGCTGATGCGGATCATGGCGGGCCTCGAGGAGCCGTCTTCCGGGGTCGCCGAGCTGCACCCGGCCGCCACCGTCGGCTTTCTCCAGCAGGAGCCCGAGCTCGATCCGGCGAAGACGGTGCGCGGCAACGTCGAGGACGGAGTGCGCGAGCTGCGCGACCTCCTCGACCGCTTCAATGCCGTCTCTGCCGCGTTCGCCGAGCCCGATGCGGACTTCGATGCACTTCTCGCCGAGCAGGCGACCGTGCAGGAGCAGATCGACCGGCACGACGCCTGGGGTCTCGATGCGGCCCTCGACCGCGCCATGGACGCGCTCCGGCTGCCCGACGGGGACCGGGACGTGACGACGCTCTCGGGTGGTGAGCGCCGCCGGGTGGCGCTCTGCCGGCTGCTGCTCTCCTCGCCCGACCTGCTCCTCCTCGACGAGCCGACGAACCATCTCGACGCCGAGTCGGTGGCCTGGTTGGAGCGGTTCCTCGAGGAGTACAAGGGCACCGTGATGGCTGTCACCCACGATCGCTACTTCCTCGACAACGTCGCCGGCTGGATCCTCGAGCTCGACCGTGGCAAGGGCCTGCCGTTCGAAGGGAACTACTCCTCCTGGTTGGAGCAGAAGCAGGCGCGCCTCGCGTCCGAGGAGAAGACGGAATCGGCGCGGCGGCGCACGCTCGCGCGCGAGCTCGAGTGGGTTCGGATGAGCCCGCGGGCGCGCCAGGCGAAGTCGAAGGCGCGGCTCGGCGCGTACGAGAAGATGCTCGCGGACGACGCGAGCTTCAAGCTCGAAGGGGTCGAGATCCACATTCCTGCAGGCCCGCGGCTCGGTGACCTCGTCGTCGAGGCCGACCACGTCGCGAAGGGCTTCGGAGACCGGTTGCTCGTGGAGGACATGACGTTCTCGCTCCCCCCGGGCGGCATCGTCGGCGTGATCGGGCCGAACGGCGCGGGCAAGACGACGCTCTTCAAGATGATCGCGGGCGAGGAACAGCCGGACAGTGGCGAGCTGCGGGTCGGGGAGACGGTCGAGCTCGCGTACGTGGATCAGTCTCGCGGAGGCCTCAATCCGCAGAACACGGTCTGGAAGGAAATCTCCGAGAACCAGGACGTCGTCCTGCTCGGGACGCGCGAGGTGAACTCGCGGCAGTACACCTCCTGGTTCAACTTCCGCGGCGGCGACCAGCAGAAGCTCGTCAAGGACCTTTCCGGTGGTGAGCGCAACCGCGTCCACCTGGCCAAGCTGCTGAAGTCCGGCGGCAACGTGCTCCTCCTCGACGAGCCGACCAACGATCTCGACGTGGATACGCTGCGTGCGCTCGAGGACGCCCTGCTCGACTTCGCCGGCTGCGCGGTGGTGATCACCCACGACCGCTGGTTCCTCGACCGGATCGCGACGCATATCCTCGCGTTCGAGGGTGACTCGCAGGTGACCTGGTTCGAGGGGTCCTGGGGCGAGTACGCCGCCTGGGTGACGGAGACCCGCGGTCCCGAGGCGCTCGAGCCTCACCGCATCGCGTACAAGCCTCTCGTTCGTCCGTGATCGAGCTTCCGGTCGCCGATCCCGGGCAACCGGACACCCGCTCGCCGCTTCGGCTGCTCGTCTGGGTCGGGCGACACCAGGTCGGGACGATCGCGATCGCGGTCGTCTTCGGGATCGTCTGGATGGTTTCTCAGGCCCTGATGCCGTACGCGATCGGTCAGGCGATCCAGGAGGGGGTTGTCGACGGCGATGTCGACGCCCTCGTCCGCTTCTGCATCCTGCTCGGAGGGCTCGGCGTCCTGCAGGCCGCCGCGGGCGTGATGCGGCACCGCTATGCGGTGCAGAACTGGCTCCAGGCCTCGTTCCAGCTCGCGCAGCTGGTCGGGCACCACGTGGCCCGCACGGGCGACGCCGTTCGCGCCCGACACTCCACGGGAGAGGTCGTCGCGACCGTCAGCAACGACGCGTTGCGGGCCGGGGGAGCGTTCGACATCCTGGCCCGCCTTGCGGGCGCGATCGTCTCGTTCTTCGTCGTCGCAGCGATCCTTCTCTCGACCTCGGTCACCCTGGGGCTGCTCGTACTGCTCGGGGTGCCGTTGCTCACGCTCTCGCTCAGTGCCGTCGTCAAGCCGTTGCAGGCGAGGCAGCGCGAGCAACGCGAACAGGTGGGTCTCCTGACGGCGCTCGGAGCGGATACCGCGGCCGGCCTGCGCGTCCTCCGGGGCGTCGGCGGCGAGCAGGTGTTCTACGACCGCTATCGCCGCCAGTCGGAGAGCGTCCGCGGCGCAGGGGTCCGCGTGGCTGGGCCCCAATCCACCCTTGACGCCGCCCAGGTGCTCCTGCCGGGGCTGTTCGTCGTGCTCGTCACCTGGGTAGGTGGCCATCTCGCGTCCTCGGGCCAGATCACGGCCGGCGAGCTCGTTGCGTTCTACGGCTACGCCGGCTTCCTCGTGATTCCGATGAGAACGTCCGCCGAGGCGGTCGAGAAGTTCACCCGCGCGCTCGTCGGGTCCCGCCGGATGATCGATGTGCTGGCGGTCGAGCGGACGGTGCTCGACCCGGCCGAACCGCTGACCGAGCCTCCCGTCGGCGTCCCGCTCGTCGATCCGAGCTCGGGCGTGACGATCGAGCCCGGCTGCCTCACCTGCCTCGTCTCGGCCTCGCCCGCTGAGACGAGCGCGATCGCGGACAGGCTCGGCCGCATCGTGGAGCCCTCGGGAGCGCTTCTCGGCGAGGTCCCGCTCGACCGGCTCCCGCTCCACGTCGTCCGCCGCCGGATCCTCGTCAGCGAGCCCGACCCTCTGATCTTCTCGGGCACGCTGCGCAGCGAGCTCGATCCGTGGGCGCGCGCGAGCGACGACGCGATCACCGATGCGATCGAGGTCGCGGCTGCGGAGGATGTCCTCGTCGCACTTCCCCTCGGCCTCGACGAGGTCGTCGACGAGCGGGGCCGGTCGTTCTCCGGCGGCCAGCGGCAACGGCTCGTGCTGGCGCGGGCGCTGCTGGCGGATCCGGAGATCCTCGTGCTCGTCGAGCCGACGAGTGCGGTCGATGCCCACACGGAGGCGCGCATCGCGAGCCGGCTGCGCGAGCACCGGGCAGGGCGGACGACGATCGTGGTCACGACGAGCCCGCTCGTGCTCGATCACGCCGACACGGTCGTGCTCGTCGCGGACGGTCGTGCCGAGGCAACAGGGACGCACAGGGAGCTGGTCCGCACGAGTGCCGCATACCGCCACGTCGTCACGCGGGGTGAGGACGCGTGAGCACCCTGCTCCCGATCGCAGGGCCTGCTCAGATGCGCCAACAGGCCCTCGTCCTCGTGGGGCGCCACCGGGGCGCGATGGCCGGGGTGCTCATCCTCCACGCGCTCGCCGCGGCGACCGGTCTCGTCGGTGCTCCACTCCTCGGCTCGCTCGTCCAGGGACTCCAGACGCGCATCGACACGGCGAGGATCGACCGGATCGTCGTCGTCCTCGCCGCCTTCCTCGTCGCGCAGACGGTGCTCACGTTCTTCGCCCGCCGCTCCTCGTTCGTCCTCTCGGAGCGGATGTTCGCGGAGTTGCGCGACGACTTCATGCGCCGAGTGCTGGCGCTGCCCCTCTCGACCGTCGAGCGGGCCGGGATCGGTGACCTCATCTCGCGCACGACCGCCGACATCGACGCGCTCGCGCGCACGATCAGGTTCGCGATCCCCGAAACATCGATCGCGTGCGTCACCGCCCTGCTCGTCGTCGGGGCCGCCGTCTGGGTCAGCCCGATCGCAGCCCTGCCCTGCATCGTCGGGGTGCCGATCCTGATGGTGGGGACGCGGTGGTACCTGAGCCTCGCGCCCGCCGGCTACCTGCGCGAGCGCGCCGCCTATGCGGCGCTCGCCGGTACCACCGGCGAGACCGTCGACGGGGGTCGCACGGTCGAGGCGCTCGGGCTGGCAGGCGAGCGGACGCGCCGATTCGACGCGAACCTGGCCGACGCCTACCGGGCGGAGCGCTACACGCTACGCCTGCGGACGATCTGGTTCCCGAGCGTCGACGTCGCCTACGTCCTCCCGGTCGTGGCGGCGCTCGCCTGGGGCGGTTGGCTCGTCTCGGCAGGGCACGCGTCGGTCGGGGCGGTGACGACCGTCGTGCTCTACATCCAGCAGCTCGCCGATCCGGTCGATCGGCTGCTCTCGTGGCTCGACGAAGTTCAGGTCGGGGGAGCCTCGTTCGCGCGGCTCGTCGGGGTGGCGGACGTCCCGTCGGATCGCGTGGCCTCCGGCTTCGAGCCCGACGGCGACCGGTTGCGGGCGCACGACATCCGCTACGCGTACGTGCCCGGGCGCGACGTGCTGCACGGGATCTCGCTCGACCTCGAGCCCGGCGAGCGAATCGCCGTCGTCGGCCCGTCGGGCGCCGGCAAGTCGACCCTGGGGCGGCTGCTCGCGGGCATCCACCCGGCGCGGACCGGGTACGTCGAGGTGGGAGGGGTGCCGCTCGTCGACCTCGAGCTCGACACGCTCCGTCGTGAGGTGGCACTCGTGACGCAGGAGCAACACGTCTTCGTCGGCACGGTGGCCGACAACCTCCGACTCGCGAGAGCCGGCTCCTCCGACGAGGATCTCGTGGCCGCGCTCGACGCCGTCGACGCAGCCGGCTGGGTGCGTGCGCTTCCGAGCGGGATCGAGACGGTCGTCGGGGCTGGTGGCGCCGCCCTCACGCCCGCGCAGGCCCAGCAGCTCGCGCTCGCCCGGCTCGTGCTCGCAGACCCGCATACCCTCGTCCTCGACGAGGCGACCTCGCTGCTCGACCCGAGAGCGGCCCGGCACCTGGAGCGGTCCCTCGCGTCGGTGCTCACCGGCCGCACCGTGGTCGCGATCGCGCACCGCCTTCACACCGCGCACGACGCCGACCGCGTCGCCGTCGTGGAGGACGGGCTCCTGGAGGAGCTCGGCACCCACGACGAGCTGATCGAGCGAGGGGGCGCCTACGCGGGTCTCTGGGAGTCCTGGCAGGCGTAGGCGCTCACCCAGCCGGCCGGCACCGGAACGCCGCGGCCACTCGCGCGAACGTCAGTCGCCCTTCCCTCTTGTGCCCGGGTTCCGTCTTCGAGCCCGCGACTGGGACCGACGCATCATCGCGGCCTGGTGGTCGACGGGCTTCCCCGGCTTCGACGGCTCGGGTTCCGTGAACGACCACGTGCCGTCACTCGCGAGGGCCCACGAACGGCGGTTGTCGGCGAAGGCGCTGTCGAGGACGGCCTGGAGCTCCTGGCGTGAGCGTGAGCTCTCCACGGGGACGAGCACCTCGACGCGGTGATCGAGGTTGCGCGGCATCAGGTCGGCGCTGCCGAGCAGGACGGTCGTCTCGTCACCGGCCTCGAAGGAGTAGATGCGGCTGTGCTCGAGGAACCGTCCCAGGAGCGAACGCACGCGGATGTTCTCGGACAGCCCCGGCACTCCCGGGCGCAGCATGCAGACGGAGCGGGCGCAGATCTCCACCGTGGCGCCCGCGGCGGAGGCGTCGTAGAGCGCGTCGATCAGGGTCGGGTCGACGATGTTGTTGAGCTTGAGGCGAATCCGGGCCTTTTCGCCGGCTTTCGCTGCGGCTGCGACCTCCCGGATCGCCTCGACCAGCCGTGTCCTCATCTCGAACGGTGCCACGAGCAGCTTGCGGAAGCGTTGGGGCCGGCCGAAGCCCGTGACGTAGTTGAAGAGGTCGGCGACGTCTGCCGCGATGTCCTCGTCCGCGGTGAAGACACCGACATCCTCGTAGAGGCGCGCGGTGGAGGCGTGGTAGTTGCCGGTGCCGATGTGGACGTAGCGGCGCAGCCCCCCTTCCTCCCGGCGCACGATCAGGGTCATCTTGGCGTGGATCTTCATGTCCGGGAACCCGTGCACGACGTGCACCCCTGCCCGCTCGAGCTCGCGCGACCACTCGATGTTGCGCCGCTCGTCGAAGCGCGCTTTCAGCTCCACGAGGCAGACGGCCTGCTTGCCGTCCTCGGCGCAGTCGATCAGCGCCGAGACGAGCGCACTGTCGTCGGAGGTGCGGTAGACCGCCGTCTTCATCGCGATCACGTCGGGATCGGCCGCGGCGGCGGCCGCGAAGGCCTCGAAGCTCGTCCGGAAGGACTCGTACGGCTGATGGACGAGCAGGTCGGCGCGGCGGATCTCGTCGAAGAGGTGGCTCGGGTCCTTCGCCCTGGCGAGCCGCGGCTGGGTCACCGGCACCCACAGCTCGTCCTTGAGGTCGGGCCGATCGAGGCGTGAGAGCTGACTCAGATCGGCGAGGTCGAGGAGGCCCTCGATCTCGTAGATCTGGTCGTCCGCGACGTTGAGACCCTCGCGCAGGCGCTGGAGCATGCCCGTCGAGGCGGAAGCGGATACCTCGACCCGGATCACGTCGCCGAAGCGCCGTCGGCGTAGCTCGGACTCGACGGCCTCGAGCAGGTCGTCGGCGTCGTCGGAAACCTCGAAGTCGGCGTCGCGGGTGACCCGGAACATCGCCCGCTCCGCGATCTCCATTCCGGGGAAGAGCGTGGGCAGGAAATGGGCGATCACCGACTCGAGCGGAACGAGACGCGTTCCCGCCTCCACGAATCGGTCGAGCCCCTCCGGGACCTTGACGCGCGCGAATCGCTCCTCGCCGGAGTCGGGATCGACGGCGAGCACACCGAGCGAGAGCGACAGCCCCGAGATGTACGGGAACGGCTGGCCCGCCCCCACCGCGAGCGGAGTCAGGACGGGATAGATCTCGCGCATGAACCGCTTCTCGAGCCGCTGCAACTCCTTCGCGGAACAGTCCGCGATCGTCACGATCTCGATTCGCTCGGCTGCGAGGGCGGGCCGCAACTCACGCTTCCAGAGTCTTGCCTGCCGGCTCGTCAGCTCGGTCACACGCTCGCGGATATTGGCGAGCGCCTGGTTGGGCGTCAGCCCGTCGGCGGACAGCACCGCGAAGCCCGCGGCCTCCTGCCCCATCAGGCCCGCGACGCGCACCATGAAGAACTCGTCCAGGTTCGCGGAGAAGATCGAGCAGAACTTGACCCGCTCGAGCAGCGGCTGCTTTTCGTCGAAAGCGAGGTCGAGCACACGCGCGTTGAACTCGATCCACGACAGCTCCCGGTTGAGCAGTCGCGCTTCGGACTTGGCGGTGCGCGTGGCCATCGAACTGATCGTGCCAGAGTTCCGGGCGCGCTAGTCGGCAGCGCCACCGAGCGCTGCGACCAGAAGCCGCTCGAAGTGGGCGATCAGCCGCTCCGACTCGGGCAGCACGTACCCCTCGGAGAGGAGCCCCGAGCGCATTCCCCGTTGCACGCGCTCGACGAGGTACGCGGTCCTCGACACCGACCTGGGCGTCGAGCTCGAGGTAGTCGGCGATCCACTGTTCGTCGGTGCCGGGCGGGAAGAAGTAGTCGAGGAACCTGTAGGTGCGCTCGGGGGCGAGTGGCACCACGGGGCCGATCGAGATGTTGCTGAGCCCCGGCATGACGTTGATCGTCGTTCCGGGAAAGAGGAAATGGAACTGCGAGCGGGTGACCTCGCCGGTCGCGTCGTAGACGCCGCCGCCGCCGTTCTTCGGCAGTCCGTACTGCGTCGAGAAAGTGGGGCGCTCTTCGAGGACGTACGAGGCGGGTGCCACGTCGATCGCCTTCGAGAAGCTCGGATGCGCGACGGCGCAGTGGTAACACTCGAGGAAGTTCTCGACGCAGACCTTCCAGTTCGCCTCGTACTCGCCCTCTGCCCGCTGGTGGAAGACGAGCGCATCGACGTCGACGCCTCCCTCCGCCACGAGCCGCGGCAGATCGCCCAGGTGCTCCGCGAGCGGAGCAGCGTCCCGGTCGGGGTTGACGAAGACGAAGGGCCCCCAGGTGTCGACCGCGACTGGGACGAGCCCTAGCTCCTCCCGCTGGAAGCCCGGTTCCCGATCTGCCCTCGGTGCGGTGCGCAGCGACCCGTCGAGGTCGTAGGTCCACGCGTGATACGGGCACTGCAGCGACGCCCGCGTGCCGCTGCCGTCGCAGAGGACGTAGCCGCGGTGACGACATACGTTGACGAACGCGCGCAGCTCGTCGTCGCGACCGCGAACGAGCACGATCGGAACGTCGCCCGCGCGGGTGGCGACGAACGATCCGGCCTCGGCGAGCTCTCCGGTGTGCCCTACGTACTGCCAGGCGCGCCGGAAAATCGTCTCCTGCTCGAGCCGGGCGACGGCAGAATCGACGAACCAGTCCCACGGGATCGTGCCGGTAGGCGTCGTCGTGCTCATCGCGGGATGCTATCCCGCTCCCGCCGGATCAGCGGCGCACGACGCTTCAGGGCGCGCCGGCCAGGTAGGCGTCCCGCACCGCCTGGAAGCTCCCGTCGACGACGATCAGGCCCTTGTCGAGCCAGAGCGCCCGCTTCGAGAGCTGCTCGAGCAGCGGGTGGTCGTGGCCGGCCGCGACGACGATCCCGCCGGCGTCCAGGATCTGGCGAGCGCGCACCTGCACGAGTGCGCGGTACTCGTGGTCGAGCGCTTCGTGCACCTCGTCGAGGAGAAGGATCGTCGGGCTCGCCTCGTCGGCCGCGGCGAAGCCGAGCCGGGCCCGCATTCCCTGGGAGTAGCTCGAGACGGGCCGGTCGAACGCGGCGCCGAGGCCGCTCGCGGTCTGGACGCTCGCAGTGGCTCGCCGCGCCTCCCTCAGCGAAAGGCCTGCCAGGACGCCGAGCAGCTGGGCGTTCTCCCGGCCGGTGAGCGAGCTCATCACGCCAGCGCCGACCGAGAGCAGCGAGCCGATGCGGCCCTCGACGCGGATCGTCCCGGTGTCCGGCGTGTAGAGCCCCGCGATCGTCCGGAGCAGCGTCGTCTTGCCGCCGCCGCTGCGCCCGACGAGCGCCACTGCCTCACCGCCGCCGATCTCGAAGCCGACGTCGCGGAGGCCCCACGACTGCGAGCCGATCCGCCGCGCCCGGGCCCGGGCGAGCGTCGGCGAGACGAGGCGCCGCTGGCGATCGAAGAGAAACTGGATCCCCACATCCTCGGCCACGATCCGGGCGCTCATCCGTCCACCTGCTTGGCGAAGTGCCGCTGTTCGTGCCGGTACAGGGGAAGCACGAGGACGAGGAAGCCGATCGCGAACAGCGCGGGGTACAGCAGCTGCCAGGCGGCCGGACGATGACCGTAGAGGAGCACCGAGCGGTACGCCTCGAACACGCCCGTGAGCGGGTTGAGCTTCAGCCATTCCCGGGCACCTTCGGGCACGCGGTCGAGCGCGACGAGGCCGGGCGCGACGAAGAAGAGCGTCCGCACGGCCGAGACGACGAACGTCTTCAGGTCGGAGTACCAGAGGCCGATCAGGGAGGCCGGATAGGCGATCGAGACCCCGAGCAGCACCGTCACCCCGAGCACGAGCGGGAACCAGACGATCGCTCCCGTCGGCGCGATGCCGTAGACCACCATCATCGTCGCGAGCAGGAGCAGAGAGGCGCAGAAGGCGATCGTCTCCGTTACCACCCCCGCGAGCGGGATCAGCATCCGATCGAAGCGGGTGTTGAGCACGATCGAGTGGCGCGCCTGGACCGATCCGAGGCCGTTGACGACGCTCGCGATCACGAGTTGAAAGGGCACCGTCGCGCAGGCGATGCTGAGGCCGCGGGCCGGGCCGGGGCGGTCGAGCACGAACGTGACGAGGAGGAGGTAGACACCCGTCGCGAAGAACGGGTCGAGGAGCCACTTCAGCGACTTCCAGTTGCCGCGTCCGTAGCGGGCGCGGAGATCGGAGGTGGCGAGCGCCACGAGGAGATCGCGTCGTCGGGCGGGTCGACCCGGGCGAGCCCTTGCGTCGGTCTCGGGCGTCGCTTCGGCCACGGCTGCAGGATACGGGCTGCGCAATTCGAGCTCTGTCCGGTCCAGGCGCGGTCGAGCCCTCACAGCCTGCCCGGCGGCCGTCAGGCGGTCAGGTCGTCGGCGAGCTCCTCGAATGCGCCCACGAACCGGTCGCAGTCCTCGAACGAGTGCGTCACCGAGAGCGTCCACTCCTCCTCGCGGCCGGGGGTCATGAAGATGCCACGGTTCATGTTGTAGAGCCAGGCGAGATCGCAGAGCTCAGCGCTCTGGTTGGCCTTGAACGAGGCGTAGTCCCTGATCCTCTCGGGCGAGAAGGTGACGCAGCCCTTCGAGCCGATCCCGACCGAGTAGCCCGGGAAGGAGTACTTCTCGATCACCATCTGGCACCCCTCGAGCAGATGCTGGTTGAGGGCGTCCAGGTGGGCATACGCGTCGGGGGTCAGCACGTCGAGCAGGCTCGCTCGCGCCGCCGCCATCGAGAGCGGGTTGCCGTTGTACGTCCCCACCTGCACGACCTTGTTGGCCTCGACCAGTTCGAATGCCTCGGCCGTGCCCCCGATCGCCCCGGCAGGAAGCCCACCTCCCAGCGCCTTGGCCAGGGTGACCAGGTCGGGCATGACGCCGAATCGCTCCACGGCGCCGCCGGCTGCGATGCAGAGGCCGGTCTTGACCTCGTCGAAGATCAGCATCACCCCGTGCTTGCGCGTGAGTTCGCGCACCGCCTCGAGGTAGCCGGGCTCGGGCAGCACGACTCCGAGGTTCATCATGGCGGGCTCCATGATCACGCAGGCGGGCGGGCGCCCCTCCTCGAAGAGCCGCTCGATGCGGATCTCCATCGCCTCGGCGTCGTTGAACGGCACGGCCACCGTCATGTCGGCCACGGCCTGCGGGATCCCCATCCCGTACGGCAGCGACTGCAGGTCGAGGCGATCGCCGATCTTGTCGTACTCGACCCCGATCGAGACCATCACGTAATCGTGGTGGCCGTGGTAGGAGCCGAAGATCTTCACGATCGTGTCGCGTCCCGTCGCCGCGCGGGCGATCCGGATCGCGTCCATGGTCGCCTCGGAGCCCGAGTTGACGTACCGCCACTTCGGCAGGCCCCAGCGCCGGGCGAGCTCCTGGCTGACGACGATCGCGTCCTCGGTCGGGGCGGCGAAATGGGTCCCGAGGGCGATCCGCTCCGTCACCGCCTTCGAGATCGCGTCGTGCGCGTGCCCCTGCACCATCGAGCCGAACCCGTTGTGAAAGTCGATGTACTCGTTGCCGTCGACGTCCCAGATGCGCGGGCCCTTGCCGTGCGAGAGGTAGATCGGCCACGGATCGCGAAGCTGATAGGAGGATGCGACGCCGCCGACGAGGCTCTGCGCCGCGCGGGCGAGGGTCTCACGCGAGCCCTGCGTGCGGTCGTTCAGCCGCGCCGCTTCCCGCTTGGTCAGCTCCTTGATCCGCGCACGATCGATCTGGACGTAGTTGCTCGTAGACACGACGGCGATGTCTCCTTGATCGGTTGGTGACATTCTGGCTGAAGCCCGCGGCCGTCGATGCCCGAGGAGGCGTCAGCGAGGCGGCTGCTCGCTCTACACTCCGCCGCGTGACGACCGCAGCGGCGCTGGCCGATCGAATCGAGGACGAGCTCGCTCCGCTCCACGCGTCGGTGTCGCGGGCGTGGTGGGAGCTGAACGTGCTCGCGACGGAGGAGAACGAGCGCCAGCGGATCGAGATCGAGACGGCGCTGTCGGACTTCCTCTCGGACGAGGGGAGATTCGCGGCGATCGAGCGCGCCCTACCCGAGGCGGACGGCCTGACCCGACGGCGGCTCGACGTGCTCCGCAACGCCTTTCTCCCCCAGCAGATCCCTGACGTGACGCGCACGCGCATGATCGAGCTCGAGGCGTCCGTCGAGCTGCGGTTCTCCCAGCATCGGGGCGAGATCGCCGGCCGCCGCGTCGACGAGAACGAGGTCAAGCGCATCCTGCGCGAGAGCGACGACGCCGCTGAGCGCCGCGCCGCCTGGGAGGCCTCGAAGACGGTCGGGGCGCTCGTCGCGGACGACGTCCGCGAGCTCGCCCGGCTCCGAAATTCGGCCGCCCACGAGCTCGGCTACCGCGACTGGTTCGCGCTCTCCGTCGCCACGGCCGAGATGGACGAGGACAGGCTCCTGGCCACGCTCGCCGAGGCGGACGCCACCACCGCCGAGCCCTTCGCGCGCTGGAAGGGGGAGCTCGACGTCCGACTGGCGGCCCGCTTCGGGTGCTCGGTCGAAGACCTCGCACCCTGGCACTACGCCGACCCGTTCTTCCAGGAGGTGCCTGCCGAGGGCGGAGTCGACCTGCGGCCGTTCCTCGCGGAGGCGGACATCGTCGGGCTCGCCCAGCGCACGTTCGACGGGTTCGGGCTCGACACGCACGCGGTGCTCGCGCGCAGCGACCTCTTTCCACGCGAAGACAAGTGCCAGCACGCGTTCTGCATCGATGTCGACCGGGTCGGCGACGTGCGCGTGCTCGCCAACGTCGTCCCCGACCAGCAGTGGATGGACACGATGCTCCACGAGCTCGGGCATGCGATGTTCGACACGGGGCTCGAGTCGTCGCTCCCGTGGCTCTTGCGCGACTCCCACCTCGTCGTCACCGAGGGCATCGCGATCCTGATGGGGCGACTCGCGGGCGACGCCGAGTGGCTGGAGCAGGTCCTGGGGCTCGACGCCGGCACCGTCGAGTCGATCGCGGATCGGCTGGTCGCGGCGCAGGCCGCCGACCTCCTCGTCTTCACCCGTTTCGTGCTCGTGATGACGAACTTCGAACGCTCTCTGTACGCCGATCCGGAGGGCGATCTCGACGCACGCTGGTGGGAGCTCGTCGAGCGGTTCCAGCTCGTGCGACGACCGGAGGGACGCCACGCTCCCGACTGGGCAGCCAAGATCCACATGGCCTGCGCGCCGGTCTACTACCACAACTACCTCTACGGCCATCTCGTCGCGTCGCAGCTCGCCGCCACCTTGCGGCGCGAGTGCGGGGGGCTCGTCGGCCGGCCGGCCGCAGGTGCGTTCCTGGCCGAGCGCGTCTTTGCGCCGGGGCTGTCGGTGCGGTGGGACCGGCTGATCGAGCAGGCGACCGGCGAGCCGTTGACGCCGCGCTACTTCGGCGAGGACATCGCCGCCGTCTGACGGCGGGCGGCGCTGCCCCGGCCCGGGCGCGGCGGTTTGCGCGGTCGAGGAGCTCGCGCGATGATGGAGGCATGGCTGCCGGTCTCAACCACGTCAGCATCGTCGCGACGTCGCTCGAGGCATCGTTGCGCTTCTACGTCGACGAGCTCGGGCTGGAGCCGCTGCCGACCCCGAACTTCGGCTTCCCGGTCGTCTGGCTGCGCGCCGGCTCCGGCCAGGTGCATCTCTTCGAGCGCCCCGGCGAGCCTCCGAGTCATGCGCACCTGGGACTCGAGATCGACGACTTCATGGCCGTCTATCGCCGGATGAGAGAGCTCGGCGCCCTCGATCACGACACGTTCGGGAGCGCGATCTACGAGCTCCCCGGCGGTGCCGTCCAGATGTACGTCCGGGATCCCGCCGGCAACCTCATCGAGCTCGACCATCGAGACGCAGCGTCGATTCCCCGTCACGAGGTACCGGAGATCGAGCGTCTTGCCGACCTCAGGCCCCAGGAGGGGGACGCCGCCCGCGCCACCCTCTGGCACGAGCGCTCGTAGCTAGGCCCAGAGGTCGACCCAGCGGGAGAAGAGCACGCGCCCGTCGGCTTGCATCTCTCCCATCGACGCCCGGAAGTCCGCGAGCAGCCGGTCGAGCCCTCCCGGACCGAGCGTTGCGTCCGCCGAGGCGATGTAGGCGGGAACGTCGGCCCAGGCATCGGCCATGGCTGCGTCGACCTCGACGTGGAACTGCACGCCGTAGGCGACCCTGCCCACCCTGAACGCCTGGTGCGGGTACTGCGGCGAGCTGGCGAGGAGCGTCGCCCCGGCGGGAAGGTCGAACGTGTCCTGGTGCCATTGCAGGGTCGGCCTCGGCCAGGCGATCGAGGAAAACACCGGATCGTCCGCTGCCGCCGCGGTGGGGTACACCGGCAGGACACCGACCTCCGGCTGGGCGCCCTGATGCACGCGGGCGCCGAGCGACGATGCGAGCAGCTGGACGCCGAGGCAGGAGCCCCAGAACGGAACCCCGTCCCGCACGGCTTCTGCGATCAGCGACTTCTCGGCCGCGAGCCACGGGTGCTCCGCCTCGTCGTTGACGCTCATCGGGCCGCCCATGGCCACGATCGCGTCGAACGACTGCCCCCGGCCGGGGAGTGGCTCCCCCTCGTCGAGCTCGACGCGATGCAGGGAGGCTCCTCGCTCGCGGAGGACCTCCTCGAAGACCCCGGGGGGCTCGCAAGCGATGTGCTGCAGCACGAGGACGTCCACCGGCCCACTCTAGAAGACGAGCGCGCCCGGCGTTCAGGCCGGGCGCGCTCGAGTCGTGCCTCGGTCGGCTAGGACTGGGCGTCCTGGTTCGCCTGCTGGGCCCGCGGCTCGCGCTCGGCGACCCGCTTCGCTGCGGTTGCCTCGACCTCGGCCAGGGTCGAGCGCTTCTCCGCTCGGATGCGGATCACGATCCGGTTGCCCGGCTCCAGCTTGGACGCATCGATCACGGTCGGGATGCGCTTCGCCCAGTTGAGGAAGACGGTCTCGGGCCCGGTCGCGAAGGTCTGCTCGTCGGGCTGCCCGATCATCAGCCGCAGGGCGAGGCGGTTGCCGCCCTTCACCTTGATCGTCACCTTGCCGTCAGCCGTCGAGACGAAGGTGCCACGGAACAGGAACAGAGGCTTGTCGGGCCTCGCGGGCTTCTCGCCGCGGTCGCCCACGCTCGCCGCACCCTTGGCCCCGATCTCGGCGAGGGTCGCGTCACGATCGGCGCGGACGTTCACGGTCACGTAGTCGTCGACTGCGAGGTCGCCGATCCCGACGACCGTGGGGATCCCGTTCGCCCACTTGAGGAACACGGTGTCGTCGTCCGTCGTGAACGTCTGCTCCTGGCTCTGGCCGAGCAGCGAGCGCAGCGCCAGCCGGTTGCCGTTCTGGACGGTCACGGTGAGGGACGACCCGTTCACGGCCTCGAGCTGCCCGACGTAGCGGAAGAGCGTCTTGCCGTTGCCGCCGGCGAACGCGGCGGTCGCTGCGACGAGTGTCGCCAGCACCGCGGCGAGCGCGACGACGATGGATGAGCGCTTCATGTCACTGTCCTCCTGGTCTGGATGTCGTTACCTGTCGGACGGTAGGAGGCGCGTGTTGCCGCTTCGTCAGCGCTGCGTAAGACCGACGTAAGCCGGCCGCGGCGGGACGGACGCAGGATCGAGCTCGAGACCGAACTCCGAGCCTGCGCCGGGCGTGCTCGCGACCGTCACGCGCCCGCCCATCGCAGTCGCGAGCTCTGCCACGATCGCGAGGCCGAGCCCCGAGCCGACGGCCCGCTCGACGCCGTAGCGCTCCCAGAGATAGAAGCGCTCGAAGGCGCGACCGAGATCGTCGGGCTCGATGCCTGGCCCGTCGTCGGCGACGGCGAGGCGCCCCGGAGCGGCGATGATCGTGACCGTGCCACCCTCGGGGGTACAGCGGATCGCGTTCTCGACGAGATTCGAAACGGCCTGCAGGGCACGCCCTGCATCGGCCAACGCCCCGGCGGCCGCGTCCGCCTCGAGGACGAGGTTGACTCCGTAGGCCCGCGCTTGCGGCGCGTGGCGGGCCACCGCGTCGCTTGCTACCAGGGCCAGGTCCGTCGGCACGAGCGTGACGTCGAACGAGCGGCGCCGCAGCCGGGCCAGGTCGAGTAGGTCGCGGATCAGGCGCTCGAGCCTCTGGGCCTCACGCTCGATCACCTCGGCCGCGCGGTCCGGCGCCACGACAGAGTCGATCAGCCCTTCGGCGTGGCCCCGGATCGCCGTCAGGGGTGTCTTCAGCTCGTGGCTGACCGTGAGCAGGAACGCCCGCTCGGCATCCTGCGCCCGGTGCAGCTCCTCCGAGAGATCGTTGAACGCCGCCGACAGCTGGCGTAGCTCGGTCGAGCCGTCGACGGGCAGCGGCGCCGGGCTCGTACCCTCGGCGAGCCGGCGGGTCGCCTCGGCGACGCGGGTCACCGGTCGCGCCACTGCGCGGGCGAGCAGGAATGCGGCGAGGCCCGCCAGCAGCGCGCCGAGCAGGGCGGCGAGGGCGAACCCGATCAGGAAGGGGTGCCAGTCGGCCGACTGGTCGCGAGCCGAGCGGAGCAGGACGATGGCGTCACCGCTGCCCAGGCGCGCCGCGTAGAGGAACGGCTCGCCGCGGATCTGCACCGTGCCTTCCGCCCGGCCCCGCGCGCGCAACTCCTCCGCCGCAGCAGCAGGAAGTAGCAACTCGGCCTGCGACGGTGTCAGGATCGCGAGCCGCTCCTGCTCGGTCGCGAGGAAGCGGCCGAGCGTCGTCTCTCCACGTGGCAGCGGGCTCGTCGCATGCTGGGCCACGATCAGCTCCACCTGGCGCGTGAGAGCCTCGCGCGCGTCGTTGTCGAGCGAGCGCCGGGTGAGCGCGGCACCGACGCCGAGCATCACGAACGTCGAGACGGCGAGCGTTGCCGCGATTCCGACGAACAGTCGCCCCCGCAGCGAGCGGGGGCCTCGCGGGCGCCGGATGCCGGCGAACGGGCGGCGAGCAGCCGTCACCCGACCGCCTTGTATCCGGAGCCGCGGATCGTCCTGATCAGATCGGGTCGATCGAGCTTTCTGCGCAGCTGGGCGACATGGACGTCGACGGTGCGTGTGCCGCCCGGGAATGCGAGCCCCCAGACGCGCTCGAGGAGCCGCTCGCGCGACATCACGATCCCCGGGTGGGCGAGCAGGAAGGCGAGCAGGTCGAACTCCATCGACGTCAGCTCGACGCCGGTTCCGGCAACGGACACGGTCCGGCCCGCGTGCTCGAGGACGACATCGCCGGCGGCGACGAGCCCGTTCGTCGCGTCGGGCTCTGCCCGGCGCAGGACCGCGCGAACGCGGGCAACGAGCTCGCGTGGCGAGAACGGCTTGGTCAAGTAGTCGTCGGCCCCGAGCTCGAGCCCGGTGATGCGGTCGACCTCCTCGTCACGGGCCGTCACGATCACGATCGGCAGCTGCGACGTGGCGCGGATCGTCCGGCAGAGGTCGAGGCCGTCGCCGTCCGGGAGCTGAAGGTCGAGAATGGCGAGCCGGAAGTCGTGACGCTCGAGCGCCTCTGCGGCCTGGGCGCGGCGTGCAGCCCAGACGACCCTGAACCCGTCCAGCTCCAGGTACGACCTGACGAGCGTCGCAATGTCTTCCTCGTCCTCGACGAGCAGGATCGTCCCGCCCCGAGTAGAGCTGCCGCTCACGCTCCGGGGCGCTTGAGCACGAAGACCACCGTCGCCGGAGCATCGCCGACGTGAGCGATCGAAACAAGCGCTCCCGTGCGGACGATGAAGCGGGGTGCGGCCTTCCCGCGGAACTTGAACCGGGTCTTCCGGTGGAGCGCGAAGGTGACGGTCTGGTCGTCGGCCGTCCGGATCGTGAGGGCGCCTCGCTCGACGTCCGTGACGATGCCGGTGTCGACGACCGTCGTCTTCCTCGTCCCGAACACCTGGATCAACACGGCTCTGCCGCGGCGGTCGGCGCGGACGCTGGCGACGAGACCGGGCCTGATCTCGGCCAGCGTGGAGGGTGTCTTGTCGACTCTGACCCGCGTCCTCGGCGTGACGGTGAACGGGACGACGCTCCCGTCGAGCGAGCGGATCACGATCTCCGTCGCCGCGACCGACTGGACGATGCCCCGGTCGATCGCGGCGCGCGGCGCGGCCAGCCCCGTGGCGGGGAGTGCGAGCGCCAGGATTGCCGTCGCGACCGTGAGAAGGCGGAGTGAGCGAAAGATCATGTGCGCATGGTCGTCGTTCATCGTAAGCCCGCCGTGGCGCGTGCGTAAGGGCTATGTAAAACGCGTCGACGGAGATGGGTGCTGCGGCCGCCGCTACCCTGCTTCGGTGCCGAAGAGCCTAGTACCGGATCAGGTGCGCCTCCGCGGGGGCGCGAATCGCGCCCAGCCCCGCGGCTCGTCGGGGTGCGCCGCCCGGTCGAGCGGCGATGCCCGATCCGCGCGGAGCGCGGACGGCCGGCACGAGGCAACGGCCTGAGCGTGGCCGAGCGGACCGACATCCGGAACGTGGCCATCGTCGCGCACGTCGACCACGGCAAGACCACCCTCGTCGACGCGATGCTCTGGCAGTCCGGCTCGTTCCGTGCCAACCAGGACGTCGCCGAGCGGGTGATGGACTCGATGGACCTGGAGCGCGAGAAGGGCATCACGATCCTGGCCAAGAACACGGCCGTGCGCTACGGCGACACGAAGATCAACATCGTCGACACGCCCGGCCACGCGGACTTCGGCGGTGAGGTCGAGCGGGGACTGCGGATGGTCGACGGCGTCCTCCTGCTCGTCGACGCGAGTGAGGGGCCGCTCCCGCAGACACGGTTCGTGCTCCGCAAGGCGCTCGAGGCGCGCCTGAGGGTGATCCTCGTCGTCAACAAGGTCGACCGCCCGGACGCGCGGGTGGAAGAGGTCGTGAACGAGGTCTACGAGCTCTTCCTCGACCTCGACGCCGACGAGAGCCAGATCGAGTTCCCGATCGTCTACTGCAATGCGAAGGCCGGCCGCGCCGGAGTCGCGGTAGACGATCTTGCCGACGACTTGCGCCCGTTGCTCGACCTGCTGCTGAGCACCATTCCCGCACCGGTCTACGAGGAGGGCCACCCGCTCCAGGCCCTCGTCACGAACCTCGACGCGTCGCCGTATGTGGGGCGCCTGGCCGTCTGCCGGATCAGGAACGGCACGATCGGCAAGGGTCAGCAGGTGGCCTGGTGCCGGGCGGACGGGACAGTCGAGCGCGCCAAGGTGACGGAGCTGTACGTGACCGAGGCGCTCGACCGGGTCGAGGCCGCGGAGGCGGGCCCCGGCGACATCGTGGCGGTAGCCGGTATCCCCGAGGTGACGATCGGTGAGACGCTGGCCGATTTCGACGATCCCCGCCCGCTTCCCGTCGAGCAGGTGGACGAGCCGTCGCTCTCGATGACGGTCGGCATCAACACGTCGCCCCTGGCGGGCCTCGAGGGAACGAGATTGACGGCCAGCCAGGTGAAGAACAGGCTCGACGCCGAGCTGATCGGCAACGTCTCGCTTCGCGTCCTGCCGACCCAGCGACCCGACACCTGGGAGGTGCAGGGACGGGGCGAGTTGCAGCTCGCCGTTCTCGTCGAGCTGATGCGTCGCGAAGGCTTCGAGCTGACCGTCGGCAAGCCACAGGTGGTGACGCGCGAGATCGACGGCAAGGTGCACGAGCCCGTCGAGCGACTCGCGATCGACGCCCCCGAGGAGTACATCGGCGTCCTCACCCAGCTGCTCGCCCTCCGCAAGGGCCGCATGGAGCAGATGGTCAACCACGGCACCGGCTGGGTCCGGCTCGAGTATCTCGTGCCGGCTCGGGGCCTGATCGGGTTCCGCACCGAGTTCCTGACCGAGACGCGCGGCACCGGGATCCTCCATCACGTCTTCGACCGCTACGAGCCGTGGTACGGCGAGTTGCGCACGCGCCCGAGCGGCTCGCTCGTCGCCGACCGCCAGGGGCCGACGACCGGCTTCGCGATCTCCAACCTGCAGGAGCGCGGGACGCTCTTCGTCGCTCCGGGCGTGACCGTCTACGAGGGCATGATCGTCGGCGAGAACGCCCGCTCCGAGGACATGGACGTGAACGCGACCAAGGAGAAGAAGCTGACGAACATGCGCGCCTCGAGCTCTGACGAGCTCGTGCGCCTGATCCCGCCCCGCCCCCTCTCGCTCGAGCAGGCGCTGGAGTTCATCCGCGAGGACGAGTGCGTGGAGGTGACGCCGGCCTCGATCAGGCTTCGCAAGGCCGAGCTCGCGGCGGGCAAGCGGCAGCAGTCGGCGAGTCGCAAGGCGCGCGGGCTGTCCTGAGCCGGGCTCCGGCCCGCGGTCGTCGCTCAAGTTCGGCGGCGCTGCGACCGATCAGGGGAATGACGTGGGGTCCTATCGGCCGTCTATGACGTTCGGGTGGCTTGCGCTGGGCCTTCCCGGCGCCGTGTTCTTCCTGCTGTTCTCGCTCGAGCCGGTTGCCAGTGTGCGCTGGGTGGCACCTGAGCTGTTCTTCGGGCTCGTCGTCGTTGCGACCGTCCTGTGTGCGGTCGGCGGCGTGGCGTTGCTCGGGATCGGCTGGAGCCGGAGCCTTGCCGAGGTGTCGATCCTCGGTGCCGCGTTGACCGCCGCCTCGACGCTGTCGGTCGTCCACGGCCTGACGACACCGGGGATTCTCTACGGGGAGAACACGGCGACCGTCGTCTCGGCCTTCGTCAGCCTCCCTCTGGCGATGATCACCGCGCTGCCGTTGATCGCCCCCGACTGGCGCCTATCGCACGCGATCGGCCTCCGCTGGCGGGCGTGGTCGCTGATCGCGCTCTTGGTCACTGCCGGGGCCTCGATGCTCTTGCTTCTCGCCCCCACGTCGATTCCTGCCCCGCATCCCCGTGGGCTTCTGACCTTCGTCGTCGTGGGCGTCTCGCTGCTCGGAACGATCGTTCTCGGCCGCCGACAACTCGAGCTCTACCGGATCGGCCGGCGCCGGGCCTCGCTCGTCGCGGCCGGCGGCTTCCTTTACCTCGGCATCTCGGCGCTCGTCTGGCTCTCGGCGGGAGCGTTCTCGATCGCCTGGTGGGGAGCGCACCTGATCGACACGGTCGCCGTGCTCGGGGCGATCGTCGGCCTCGGCGCTGCGCACCGGCGCGACCGCTCGGTCGCTTCGATCCTCGGTCCGGTCCTCAACCGCGATCCTCTGATCGCACTCGAGCTCGGCTTGACGCCGCTCGTCCACGATTTCGTGTCGGCGCTCGAGCAGAAGGACGCCGTCACGAGAGACCATGTCGTGCGCGTCGGTGAGCTCGCGATGCGCGTCGGGGTGCGGCACGGGCTCGTCGGTGAGCAGCTGAGGGCTCTCGGTCTCGGGGCTCTCCTCCACGACGTCGGCAAGCTTCTGATCTCTGACGGGATCCTCTGCAAGCCCGGCAAGCTGACTTCCGGGGAGTTCGAGGCCATGAAGCAGCACACGGTGATCGGTGCCGAGTTGCTCGCGGCCTCTCCCATCCTCGCACCGGCGGCGCGTCTCGTCCGCTGGCACCACGAGCGGCCCGACGGCAGCGGCTACCCCGACGGTCTCGCCGCAGACAGGATCCCGTTGGAGGCGGCGATCATCAGCGTCTGCGACGGGTGGGATGCAATGACGAATGCGCGCCACTACCGTGGTGCCCTGGCGGAGTCCGAGGGCCGTGCGATCCTCAGGGACGGAGCGGGTGCCCAGTGGGATCAGAGGGCCGTCGACTCGCTGATCGCGGAGCTGGACGAGGGCCCACCGCTCGGCGCGCCTGCGTTCCACGAGGTGGGCCGCGGTCCGGAGCAAGCCGGCCTTGGCCATGAGCACGGCTGCTTCGATGCGCTGCCGGATAGCCTCCGGGGCTCGATTCTCGCCGGCATCTCCTGATCGGGCGGCTTCGGTCCCGAGTCGTAACAGACCGCGTGATTCCTCCGAGCGAGGCCGGCGCGACCTTCCGCACGCTGCACGGCGAAACCGTGCGGCTGCGCTCCGGGCTGACGTAGGCTTGTCCGCGTGCGCGACCTGAGGCCGCTCTTCGATCCGCGCTCGGTTGCCGTGCTCGGCGCCTCCGGCGATCCGGCCAAGTGGGGCCACTGGATCGCGGCCGCCGCACTCAGAGGTGTCCACCGTCGCGACGTCTGGCTCGTCAACCGGAAGGGGGGCGAGGTCCTGGGGCAGACGACGTATCAGGATCTCGCCGAGCTTCCGGGCGCCCCGGACCTCGTCGTCGTCGTTCTCCCCGCGGCTGCCTTCGAGGAGGCGATCGACGCCTCGCTCGCCGTGGGCGCCCGAGCGATCATCGCCATCACGGCGGGGCTCGGCGAGCTCGGTGAAGTCGGGAAGGCGCGCGAGCAGGCCGCGGTCGCGCGTGTCAGGGAGGCGGGGGCCGTCATGCTCGGCCCCAACTGCCTCGGCGTCTACGACGGCGCCGCGGAGCTCGATCTCGGCATGAACCCGTTCTCGCCCGGTCCGCTCGGGATCATCTCGCAGAGCGGCAACCTCGCGCTCGAGGTGAGCCTGATTGCCGCTCCCTACGGGGTGGGGGTCTCCCGGTTCGCCTCGCTCGGCAACCAGGCCGACGTCGGCGTGGCAGAGCTCGTCGAGGTCTTCGCCGAGGACGACACGACCCGCGTGATCGGGGTGTACTGCGAAGACTTCGGCGACGGCCGCGCGTTTGCGCGCGCCGGCGCGGCCGCTCTCGCGCTCGGCAAGCAGGTGGTGCTCCTCGCGGCCGGCGGCAGCGAGGCGGGCGCCCGCGCCGCCGCCTCCCATACCGGAGCGCTCACGAGTGACTCCGCGGCAGTCGATGCCGCCTGCCGGGCGGCCGGCATCGTCCGCGTCAAGACGCCCAAGGAGCTCGTCGACGTCGCGCTCGCGTGTCTCGCACCGCACCGCCCGCGTGGCTCCCGGGTCGCGATCGTCGGCGACGGCGGTGGGACAGGCGTCGTCGGCGCCGACCTGGCCACCGCGGCCGGCCTCGAGCTCCCGCGGCTCTCGCCGGGCCTCGCAGCGCAGCTGACGGCGATCGATCCGAGGATCGTGACCACGAACCCCGTCGACCTGGCCGGGGTCGGCGAGCAGGACTTCTGGAACTTCGAGCGTGTGCTCGACGCGGTTCTCACCTCCGGCGAGGTCGACAGCGTCGTCTTCACGGGGTATTTCGGCGGCTACAGCGAGATGAACGAGGCCTTTACCGAGCCCGAGACGGCGGTCGCCCGCGCGATTGCGGAAGCGGCAGGCCGTGCCGGCAGGCCGCTGCTGACGCAGGCCATGTTCTGGAACTCGGCCCCCGCGCGCGCGCTCCGCGAAGGAGGCGTGCCGGTCTACCGTGACATCGAAGGGGTGATCGCGGCGCTGGCCGCCCTCGTCGAGCTGGAGCTCCATCCGGCGATCGCGGTGCCAGAGGCCGGCGAGCCCGAGCCTCCCGTCGTGGGCGACGGGTACTTCGAGTCGCGTGAGCTGCTCGAGGCGGCCGGCGTGCCGTTCGCCGCCGCCCGTCGTGCCGTTTCGGTCGAGGACGTGCGGGCTGCCGCTGCCGGCCTCGGGTATCCGGTCGTCCTCAAGGCCCTCGGGCTGCTTCACAAGTCGGACGCGGGCGGCGTCGTGCTCGGTCTCGACGATGACGAGGCCGTCGCGTCCGCTGCGCGCGAGATGGACGAGGCGCTGGCGCCGGAGGGCTACTCCGTGGAGGTGCTCGCAGACACGACCGACGGGGTCGAGCTGATCGTCGGCTGCAAGCGCGATCCGCGGTTCGGCCCGATCGTCCTCGTCGGCGTCGGCGGCATCTACGCCGAGTTGCTCCAGGACGTCAGGGTCACGCTGGCACCGGCAGGCGTCGACGAGCTCGAGGCACTGCTGCTGTCGCTCCGCGGCTCCGGTCTTCTCACCGGAGCGCGCGGCCTGGCTCCGGTCGACGTCCGTGCCGCGGCGGAGGCCGCAGCCGCCCTGTCACGCGTGGCGGCAGGACATCCCGAGATCGCCGAGATCGAGATCAACCCGCTCCTCGTGACGCCGCTCGGCGCGATCGGCCTCGACGCCCGGATCGTGCGCGGCTGACCGCGGCTCAGGCGGGGACGATGCGCTGCGGCCCGTGGGTCGGGCGCTCGAGCTCGGGATTCCGCTCGCGGTCGACGTCGACGAGCAGAACCGGCGCAGGTGCGCCTCCGACGAGGATCTCGTAGCGAGCCCGCGTCGCGTCACCGTCACCGAAGTCACCGCTGTCGTACCGGGCCCAGAGCACGTCGAACTGGCCCACGTCGACCCGCATCGTGTCGCCGCCGCGTCCCCGCTCCACGATCGCGTCCGTCGCGAGCAGGAGCGAGCCGGCGATCTGCCGCTCGAAGCGACCCTCGCTGTTGCGCTCGAACCGCTGCGTCACGAACGCGTCCGCTTCGATCGGGCCCTCGACGGTGGCGAAAGCCGAGCGGGCAGTGCTCGTGGAGCCCTTGTGCCGCCCGTGTGTCGGCAGCGCTCGTCCCGTCGGATTGGCCTGGGCTGGGGGCTTGGTCGGATCCTGATCCACGCGGCCACTCTATGCGACGCGTGCAGTCGGCCTCGTCGTCACCGCGGACGCGGGGCTTGCCTGAGCCCCTCGGCCTTCGGGGACGGGCCGCGTGTCAAGCAGGGCCGCCGGCACGCTCGAACGCCTCACGCTCTGCCTCTCGCAGAGGGCGCGATCGCCCCGTCTCTCGATCGCGTGCGACCAGCACCGCCTCGGCCTCGGCAGCGAGCTCGCCGCCCAGCGTGCGTACCTCCTCGCGCAGCGTAATGCTCGAGTTGCCGACCCGCTCCACGGTGGCCCGGACGACGACGGCGTCGTCCGTGAGGGTCAGCTCCCGGCGGAAGTCGATCGCCACCCGCGCCAGCACGTAGTCCCACACGTCGCCGATCCCGGCGAGCGCGCGCTCGCACAGTTCGTCGCGGCACTCCTCGAGATACGTGGCGTACACCGCATTGTTGACGTGCTGGTAGGCGTCGACGTCGCGCCACCTGATCTCGATCTGCTTCTCGTGCATCAATCGATCGTATGCGCTCGTCGTCGGCGGAGCAGTCAGAGAGGTCGGGCGCCGGACATTTCCAATCGCCGCCGCGAACGCATACGCTGCAACCGAGATGCGGAACTCGAGAGTCTTCGCGATGGTTCTCGCAGGTGGTGAGGGTAAGAGGCTCGCGCCGCTGACGATCGATCGCGCGAAGCCGGCAGTCCCGTTCGGCGGCAACTACCGGTTGGTGGATTTCGCCCTCTCGAACCTGGTCAACGCCGGCCAGCTGAAGATCGCCGTCCTGACGCAGTACAAGAGCGAGAGCCTGCATCGCCACATCACGACGACCTGGCGGCTGTCGCCACTGCTCGGGAACTACGTCACTCCGGTGCCGGCTCAGATGCGCCGGGGGCCGCGATGGTTCGCCGGATCGGCGGACGCGATCTACCAGAACCTGAACCTGATCTACGACGAGCGGCCCCAGTACATCTGCGTCTTCGGCGCCGACCACGTGTACCGAATGGATCCGCGCCAGATGCTCGAGCAGCACATCGCGCTCGGTGCGGGGATCACGATCGCCGCGATCCGGGTCCCGATCGGGAGCTCGCGCGAGTTCGGCGTGATCGAGACCGACGGCAGCTCGCGCACGGTCAGCGCCTTCCGCGAGAAGCCGGGCGACCCGAAGGGCCTGGACGACTCGCCGGGCGAGGTGCTCGCCTCGATGGGGAACTACGTCTTCAGCACCGACGCGCTGATCGAGGCGGTCACCCGCGACGCGGCCGACGAGACGTCCGCCCACGATCTCGGCGGCAACATCATCCCCGACCTCGTCTCCCGCGGGCAGGCCTGCGTGTGGGACTTCTCGGAGAGCACGGTTCCTGGCGCCAGCGAGCGTGACCGCGCCTACTGGCGCGATGTCGGCACCCTCGACGCCTACTACGACGCGCACATGGACCTGATCTCCGTCGATCCGATGTTCAACCTGTACAACGAGGACTGGCCGATCCTGACCTGGCCCGAGCAGCTGCCGCCCGCCAAGTTCGTCTTCGAGGAGGAGGGTCGGGTCGGCGCCGCGATGGACTCGATGACGTGCGCCGGGGTGGTCGTCTCCGGTGGCACCGTGCGGAGGTCGATCCTCTCGCCCGGCGTGCACGTGCACTCGCACGCTCTCGTCGAGGGATCGGTCGTGATGCACGACGTCGATGTCGGCCGCGGTGCGATCGTGCGCAACGCGATCGTCGACAAGAACGTCCGGATCGCGCCCGGCGCTCAGGTCGGGGTCGATCCCCAGGCCGACCTCGCGCGGTTCCCGATGTCGCCGAACGGTGTCGTCGTGATCAAGAAGGGCGTCACCGTCGAGGCATGAGGAGGGTCGCGCTCCTCACGCGCGAGTACCCGCCGGACGTGTACGGCGGTGCCGGCGTCCACGTCGAGTACCTCGCGCGGGAGCTCGCGCGCTCTGCCGACGTCACGGTGCACTGCTGGGGCGAGGAACGGCCGTCTGTGCCCGGCGGCCCTGCCGTCGTCGCGCATCGCCCGTGGGCTGCGCTCGCGGGTACGACGCCCTACGCCGCCGCGCTCCAGGCCTTCTCGATCGATCTGACGATGGCCGCCGGTGTCGCCGGGGCCGAGCTCGTGCACAGCCACACCTGGTACGCGAACCTCGGTGGGCACCTGGCGAAGCTCGTCCACGGGATCCCTCACGTCGCGACCGTGCACAGCCTCGAGCCGATGCGGCCCTGGAAGCGGGAGCAGCTCGGCGGCGGCTACGCGCTCTCGAGCTTCGCCGAGCGGACAGCCCTCGAGACGGCGGACGCGATCGTGGCCGTCTCGGCCGCCCACCTCGACGAGATCCTCGCCTGCTACCCGGCGGTGGACGTCGCGCGGACGAGCGTGATCTACAACGGCATCGACTCCGTCGAGTACAGCCCGGACCTCGGGACGGAGGCGCTCGAGCGGCACGGCATCGATCCGGGCCGGCCCTTCGCCGTCTTCGTGGGCCGGATCACGCGCCAGAAGGGCCTCGCCCATCTGCTCGACGCGGCGCCCTTGCTCGACGCCGAGGCCCAGCTGGTCCTCTGCGCGGGGGCGCCCGACACTCCGGAGATCGCGGCCGAGACGGCTGCGAAGCTCGAGCTGGCTCGCACAGGCCACGAACGTGTCGTCTGGATCGAGCAGATGCTGCCGAAGCAGGACGTGATCCAGATCCTCAGCCACGCGACCGTCTTCGTCTGCCCTTCGGTCTACGAGCCGATGGGAATCGTCAATCTCGAGGCGATGGCGTGCGAAGCGCCCGTCGTCGCGACGGCCGTGGGCGGCATCCCGGAGGTCGTCGAGGACGGCGTCACCGGGCTGCTCGTGCCGTACGAGGCGCGACCCGACGGAACCGGCGCTCCGCTCGATCCGGCCGGGCTGGCGGCCGGGCTGGCCACTCGCATCAACGAGCTGCTCGCCGACCCGGTTCGTGCCGCCGCGATGGGGCGGGCGGGCCGCGCCCGGGCCGTCGAGCGCTTCGGCTGGGATGTGGCCGCCGCCGAGACGCTCGCGTTGTACGAGCGCCTCCTGGGCTGAATCGTGCAAACCTGCCGGTTCGGGCCCGACGCCGGCCCGGGCGCCTCCTGCCATCGGACAGCCGGCGGCCGACTATGCTCGCGCGATGAGGATCCGCGCCGCCGTGCTGGAAGAGTTCGGGCAGCCGCTCGTCGTCCAGGAGGTCGATCTCGCCGAGCCGAAGGCGGGCGAAGTTCTCGTTCGGCTCGCCGCCTGCGGCGTCTGCCACACCGACCTCTACACCGCCTCCGGGGCCGACCCGACCGGCTATGCGCCCTGTGTGCTCGGCCACGAGGGCGCGGGGGTCGTCGAGCGCGTGGGCGACGGCGTCACGCTCGTTTCGCCCGGCGACCACGTGATCACGCTGTTCGCGCCGGAGTGCGGCGACTGCGTCCACTGCCGGAGCGGGCGTACGAATCGATGCGTGGCGATCCGCGAGCAGCAGGGTCTCGGCTACCTGCCGGACGGGACGGCACGGCTCTCACGCGGGGGCGAGCCGCTGCGGCACTTCATGGGCACCTCCACGTTCGCGGAGTACACGGTCATGCCCGAGATCGCGCTCGCGCGGGTGAGCCCCGAGGCTCCGCTCGAGGGCTGCGCCCCGTTCGCCTGCGGGCTCTCGACGGGGATCGGGGCCGCGCTCTATACCGCCCAGGTCGAGGCGGGCGCCACCTGCGTCGTCTTCGGAAGCGGGCTCGTCGGTCTCGGTGCCGTGATCGGCTGCCGCCTCGCCGGCGCGGAGAGGATCATCGCCGTCGACCTCTCAGAGGAGCGGCTCGCGCAGGCGCGTCATCATGGCGCCACCGAGACCCGGCCGGCCGGAGCCGACACGGTCGAATGGATCCGCGCCGAGACCGGCGGCTTCGGAGCCGACTACACCTTCGAGGCGACCGGGCTCGTCGCGGTGATGCGGCAGGCCGTCGAGTCGGCCCGGGAGGCCTGGGGGCTCGCGACGATGTGCGGCGTCGCCGGCAAGGGCGAGGTGCTCGAGGTCGTGCCGCGGTTCCTGATCACCGGCCGCCGGGTGACGGGATCGTCGTTCGGCGGCGTCAAGGGGCGCACCCAGGTGCCTCTGCTCGTCGACCGGTGGCTCGCGGGCGAGATCGACGTGGACGCGCTCCTCTCGCACCGGATCACCCTGGACGAGGTCAACCATGGCTTCGAGCTGATGGAGGCCCAGGATGGGATCCGCAGCGTGATCACATTCGCCTGACGGAACGGGCGAGCCCACCCGACTCCCGCGCGATCCCAAAGGTAGGCCCTTCGGACTAGACCGCCTGCCCGCGCCGCTGGCGCACGAGCTGGCCCAGCCGGGCCGCCTTCGCTCTCAGCGGCCGCCTGTCGGTCGCGAACTTGACGACGCGTCGGACCTCCTCGACGGGCGACCGGCGGGCCTGTCCGATGGCCCGGTCGAGCGCGACCGGGTCGTGCCCGGGCACATACGGAAGCGATCCCTGGCCCGCGTACCCGAGGAGCCCGAGCATGGGTCCCGCAATCCGTTCGGAAGTTCTCTTCTGCGCGTCGGAGAGCGTGTGCTCCCACTCGCCGGATCGGCCCCTTCGCACGTGGCTCGGATTGGCCTTGCTCATGGTCGCGAAGGCGACCTCGTGCTCGATCGACGCGACCGCGCTCTCGTCGAGGTCGAGCTCCAGGTAGCCGAGAAGCTTGGCCAGCTCCGAGCGAAACTCGTGCAGCAGGCGCTCGTAGAAGACGAAATGGATCCCGAGCCGCTGCCGGTGCCTCAGGTGCCCGCCGACGTGCTCGACCCAGTCGCGCAGCATCTGGTCGAGGACGACCGCGCGGAACGTCTCGGGGCTCGTCTCGTGGTGGGCGGGATAGTTGTCCCTGAAGTGCGGCGTGAAGACGTAGTGCGAGACGGAGTTCACCACGTCGCGCGGGTCGCGCACGATGTAGACGACCTTGTCGAACCGGGGGAGGACATCGAGGCTCCGCTCGCAGATCCGGGAATGCGTCCAGACGTGGCTGCATTGACGCAGGTAGGCGTCGATGTCGGTTATCGGCTCCTTGAAGACCCCGCTGATCCGGAACGAGCAGCCGCCCTGCTCGATCGAGATCGCATCGATGTCCGCCTGGTCGGCGTGACTGAGGCTCCACGTTCGAGCGAGCGGGTGAATGGGGTGGTTGCGGATGAAGCTCGGGCTCTCGAGTCCGCCGTGCCGGCGGATGCTCTGGAGGAGGTTGTAGAGCCAGAAGTTGCCACTCTTCGGGAAGCCGCCCTGCAGGACGAGTTGGCGGGTCATGTTCCCAGCACCGCCTCGAGCGCCCGCCCGGTCAGGGCGGCAGGCGCAGGGGCGCCTAGCAGCGAGAGAAGCGTCGGCGCGATGTCGAGGATCGGCACCTCCCCGATGTCGCCGCGGCCGACGATCGACGGCCCTGAGGCGGCGACGAAGCCCGAGAGCACCTCCTCGCTGCCGGGACAGAAGGACGGTCGCTGTTGCGTCAGGTCGGCGCGCGGATGGACGACGAGATCCTGGAAGTACGGCCGAGGGCGCCATTCGACGAAGACGTCGGGCAACGAGACGGGTGGATCGCCGCCGAAGACGTCGACGGTGCGGTGCACGGCCTGGACGGCGGGCTCGCCGCTGCGCGGGTCGATCAACTCCCGGAGGTCCGCCTCGATCGCGTCGAGCAAAGCGGTGTAGTCGGCCCCCGGCTCGACGCAGCCGTCCGGCTCGCGGCCGCGGAGGTTCACACGGATGAAGCCGGTGTAGAGAGAAGGAATCGCGAAGGCCGTCGTCGCGCTCCAGTCGGTGCCCTGACGGAGCTGGTCCGCGAGCAGGCGTTCCTGCGTCTCGCGCGACAGCCGCTTGCTGAGAGCGAATCGGACCGGTTGTGGGATCAGTCGGCGCGCCAGGTCGATCGGTCTTAGAGAGGGAGTGCCGGCGGGCCGCTTGGCGTGGTACCCGAGACGGCGGCAAAACGTCTCGGTCAGACCCGTGCTCGGAAACTGGTCGCTCATTCCGAACTGGGACAGGATGACGACATTCGCGTCTCGGGGGATCTGCTCCAGGATCAGGCCCATCTCGCGGTCGATCGCCTCGTGAACCTGGCGGATCGCGTGTCGGAGCGGGTGCCCGTCGTCGAGGCGACAGTGCCAGAACTGGTGGCAGGCGGTGTGCGCCTCGTAGAACGTCGCCGTGACGAGGTCGAAGGTGTCCTCCGTCAGCAGACGTCGGCAAGCCGCACCCTTCCTCTCGATCCGCTCGAGCAGCCGCGCCAGGACCCGCTGCCCTTCCTCCGGGTCCGACGTGGTGGTCGCCGTCCGCGGCGGGAAGCGCACCGAGCTCGCTCTCGAGCATCGCCAGGAGGGAGGGAGGCACCGAGGCCGGGGGTGAGAGTGGCTCTCTGGCTCCCCAGTTCGAGAGCTGGAGCCCGCCGAGGCCCTCCACGAGGCCGATCTCCGGCGCGTCCACGATCAGCGCCTTTCGGCCCTGGTCTCGGAGCTGCGCCCAGTACGGCAACACACCGAGCTCCTGGGGGCTCTGCCGGCGCAGATCGTAGGTCCCGGGCTGCAGCTGGCGGAAGTAGTAGTACCCGTGCTCGGCCCGGGAGACCCCGCTGTACAGCGATAGCTCCGTGCCGTGCTCGCAGATGTATTCGGGGCCGCCGATCCAGCCCCAGCAGCCGCCCTCCAGCGTCGACGCGAGGGTGGGCAGCCGCCCCTCCCTGGCCCAGCCCATGATCGCCTCGGTGTCGCCCACGTCGAACCCGAGCACGACGAGCGGTGGTGAGTGAGGGGCTGACGTCACAGAGCAGATCGGGCGCCGCCACGGCGGACAGAAAAGCCCGGTCCGACCGGGCCCGAAGGGCAATCCTAGCTACCGGGCGCGCCGTGCAGGCAGCTGCGACTACGGGCGCTCCGCGGGGTGGAGAGCCGAGTTCCGGCCCTCCACCCCGCGCGTGCTCTTCGCTCGGATCAGCCCTTCAGGTTGACCGCGACCGAGAACAGGCGCCGGCTCGAGATGCCGCCGAGGACGCTCTCTCCCGGCTTGCGGGTGCGGACGAACATCGCGATCAGCTGCTGCTGGGCGCTGACCGGGTAGCCCTGCAGCATCCGGAAGTCGAGCTGAACCCAGCCGTCCGATCCGGTCGGCTGCTCCGGCGGGATGCTCAGCTGGTTGAAGGGCACCGCCGTCGCGTAGACGAGCGCGCCCTGGACGTTACGGCCACCGCACGCCGAGACGTGGTAGCGGACGGTCACCTGCCGGGTGTCGCGACCGACGACGCGCGGGTTGGCCTGCTGCGTGTCGATCACCAGCCGTGCCGGCGAACCGAGCTCCGCGATCGGGATCGTTCCCGTACCGGCCGGACATCCGTTCGCGGTGGGCGGCGGCGTCGCCTTCGTGTCTGCGATCACGGCCGTCGGCACCGAGGACTTGACCGTCGTGCCGTCCCCGTTCTTGGCCTCGACCTTGAAGCGGATCGTGGCCCCGACGTCGACGCCCTTCAGGACGTAGCCCGTTCGGTCGGTGGCGCCGCTGATGTTTGAGCAGCTGCCCCCGTCCTTGTCGCAGCGCACCCATTGGTCGTTGTAGTCTCCGACCTCGTTCGACCAGGTTCCCCTGTTGCCGACGAGCTTCTCGCCTTTCTCGGCCTTGCCCGTGATCGTGGGCGGCGCCGTATTGATCGGCGCGGCGGTGCGTGCCGCGTCGCCGCTACCGGCAAAGACACCGAGGCCGATGGCGAGCGTGAGAATTGCACCCATACCCACGAGGGCACCGAGGCGCACGCGGCGGTTGTTGAATGATGAAGTCATCTTCACTCCCTTGAGTCGAGTCGAATCCCGCCGACCGCGCTGGTTGCGGTCGGCCCAAAAGGCTCTTACCCGCAAATTCGTGTGGGTAACGCAGGGCCGCTAAACGGACAACCCGACGAGATGTCGAACGGCACCGTTGTTTACGGCGCCGCCAACGTCAATCTACCAGGATCCGGCGGCCGCCGCCGCACGCGGATCATCGGGCCGGCTCGCCTCGCAAGCATGACTCCGCCACCGACCAAGCGGCGCTCCATGGCCGGCGGCGTAGCGACCGGACAGCACCGACCCGGAGGTCGATGCTGCACGCCGGGCAGAGCCTGTGCTTGACGGATGTGGTCGCACGTGGTGCCGATAGTGACGACGAACCAAGCTCATCCACGTTGAGCTGGTCGGGGACGGGGCACATGCTTCCCTCGTCGGACCTCCCGGAGGCCGATCGGCGACTCGAGTCCGCCTCAGACGAGGAGCTCGTAGCCGTGTTCGGCGACGATCTCCTTGAGCCGCTCGATCTCCGCGGGATCGTGTTCGCCCTCGGTCGGTGGCGGGAGCGTCCGGCTTTGGGCGGGGTCGCTGGTCTTCCTGATCACGTCTTCGATCCCCCCGGGGAGCAGGATGAACAGCATCCGGCAGCCGTCGTTCCCGACCGTGTAGCGATGCGGAATGTCGCGGGGCCCGAAGACGTAGTCGCCGGCACTCGCCTCGATAATCGCCTCGCCGACCTCGAAGGTGACGGAGCCCTCGAGAACCCAGAATCCCTCGTCGTCGCGGTGGTGCACGTGCAGGGGCGCCTCGAGGCCGGGGGGCGCCGTGATCTCCACGATCGTCATCTGGCCACCGGTGTCGGCGGCCGTTGCCTTGAGCTCGGCGAGCGCGCCGAACCACCAGCGAGCCTCGCCCTCGTCCTTGCGGACCGCAACCGGCTTCAGCGCCTGCGTCTGCGGCATTCCGTACGTCATCGCTCCTCCTTTGAGGTGTGTTCGAGAGACAGGAGTGAGATCGCGTAGCGCCAGGCACCGTCGCTTCCGCGGCGGGCGACGTTGATGCTGCGCTCCGCCACGACGAGTGCGGTGTGGCGGGCCTGGAGGATGCGCCGCGGGTCGGCGACGAAGGTCCGGTCGGCCTGCCACATCGCCTTGGCGAACCGTGCGATTTCCTCGCCGCCGCGCGCTTGCTGCCGCCCCTCGCCCGCATCGAGCACCGCGCCTTCCTCGAACAGCTCGGCCAGCGCCGTGCGGTCGCGCGTCACGAATGCGTCCTCCAACAACGTCTCGAGTTCCTCTGGCGTGCGCGCTCCCGATCTCATGACCCGAGCCTAGGCGGGCCACGGCCGACTCGCTATTCCAGAAATCTGGTATTTCGAAGACGATGCGCCGCGCGTAGCATCTTCCCGTGGCCCCGAATGTGAAGGAACGCGTTGCCGCCCGCATCGGCGAGCTCGCCGGTCAAGGCCTGGACCTCGTGACGTTCTGGGACGAGGCAGCGGAAGCCGTCTCGGCCGCTGTGCCGCACTACATGGCGCCGTGCTGGTTCACGCTCGATCCGGCGTCGCTGCTGGTGACGAGCCACTACGACCACGGCGAGATTCCGGAGCTCCCGCCCACGTGGCTTGCGCAGGAGTACTTCGCGGACGACTTCCACAGCATCGCCAGCGTCGCCCGCTCGGAACGCGGGATCTCCACGCTGCACGAGGCAACCGGTGGCGACCCCACGCGGAGCTCGCGCTGGCACGCGAACATGGCCCTGGGGGGCGACCAGGAGCTGCTCGTCGCGCTGCGGACGCGGGCGGGTGAGGTGTGGGGGATGCTCGGCCTCTATCGCGAGGCCGGTGAGCGCCCGTTCGACCGGCTCGAGCTCGACCTCCTGAGCACGATCTCGCCGCATCTCGCCGAGGGGGCGCGCCGGGGGCTGCTGGTCGGCGAGGCTTCAGACCCGGACGGACCGGATGCTCCGGGTCTGGTCGTTCTGGACGAGGACTGGAGCGTCGAGTCACTGACCCCCGGCGTCGAGCGCCTGCTCGAGGAGTTGCCCGACGGCGATTGGGAAGGAGGCGCCAGGCTCCCTCCCTCGATCCTTTCCGTGGCGGGTCGTGCGCTGCGGTCAGTGGACTTGCACGACGCGCCGGGCGAGGTGGCGGTCGCGAGAGTGCTCTCCCGCGAGGGCCGCTGGATCGTGCTTCATGGGGCAGCGCTCGTCGCAGGCCGCACGCGACGCGTCGCGGTGATCGTGGAGCCTGCGCACCCAGCGCGGATTGCGCCGCTCCTGATGGCGGCATACGGGTTGACCCAACGGGAGCAGGAGATCACCCAACTCGTCCTGTGCGGCGATTCGACGGGCCAGATCGCCGACCGCCTCTTCGTGTCGCCGCACACGGTGCAGCAGCACCTCAAGAGCGTCTTCGACAAGACCGGGGTGCGGAGCCGGCGAGAGCTCGTGGGAAAGGTCTTCCTCGGTCATTACGAACCGCGCCTCCGCGACAACGAGCGGCGGGTGATCGAGAGCAAGCCAGTGCGCGGAGGCCCGTTCCCTCGCGACGCGGACGGGTGATCGTGGAGGCACGGCGGCAGCCGCACGTCCTCCAGTTTCTCGTCGATCGTGATGGCGCCAGCCCGCGGGCGTGTGGCGCTTCAGCGCTTGCGCCATGACGACCGACCGGCGCCCGCCTGCGGAGAAGTACTGGCGGCTTCCCGCCAGAACCCGGATGAATCTCCTCCTCGAGGCAGCCATAGTCAGCCTATGGCCGCTTCGCTTCTCGAGCTCGTCGATTTGCACGGCAAGACCGCCATCGTCACCGGCGGGGCGATGGGGATCGGCAAGAGCATCGCCCTCAGGCTTCACGAAGCTGGAGCGGCGATCGTTGTCGCAGATCTCGACGAGTCGGCCGGCAGGGCAACTGCCGACGAGCTAAACATGCTGCGCGAAGGGAGCGCGATCGAGGTCGCGACCGACGTCAGCGACCCCGGGGATGTAGCGCGGATGGTCGCCGAGACAGCGGATCGTTTTGGCGGCGTGGACATCCTCGTCAACAACGCCGGCATCTTCCCGTTCGTCCCGCTCGCCTCGATGACCGAGGCCGACTTCATGAAGGTGATCGACGTCAACCTCAAGGGCGTGTTCCTCTGCACCAAGGCGGTCTCCGGCCAAATGATCGCCCAGGCTCGCGGCGGCAGGATCATCAACGTCACCTCGATCGACGCCGTACATCCGTCGATGGTCGGGCTCGCTCATTACGACGCGTCCAAGCACGGTGCGTGGGGCTTCACGAAGAACGTCGCGCTCGAGCTGGCGGAGCACCGGATCTGGGTCAACGCGATCGCGCCCGGCGGGATCACCACGCCAGGGGTCGCTGCGGCCCAGGGAACCGATATCGATGCGTCAGTGATCGAGCAGATGACGCAGCGCATCCCGATGAGGAGATTCGGCGATCCGGACGAGATCGGGCGCGTCGCGCTCTTCCTGGCGTCAGACCTCGCGAGCTATATGACCGGCTCGCACGTGATCGTCGACGGCGGCCTCCTCCTCCGGTAGGCGACCACTCGAGCGCCGCGGACTGCCGGCGCGCGAGCGACGGGACTCGCCCTCCTTACGCCCGCTGCAGCCGGTAGAAGTGCTCGTCGAAGCGGAACAGTCGCGCGAGCGGATCGGGCTCGCTGTCAGCGACCTCGACGTCCGTGATGCGCCACCCGCGGAAGGCGCGTTCGATGTCGGCGCGGCTCGCCCCTCGGGGGAGCGGGCCCCTCTGCCGTGGGACGAAGCAGTCGAGAATCACGGTTGCATCGGGGGCGGCAATCGCGCTCACCTCCGCTCCCATCGCGATCCGTTGGTCGTCGCGGAGGCCGTGGAAGGTGCCGGTGTCGAGCACCAGCCGGAAGCCGGTGCCCGTGCCGGCCTTCTGCATCGCGGTCACATCGCCGCGTACCAGGCGCATCTCGACCCCGGCCGACTCGACCCTCTTGTGGGCGCGGCGCAGGGCGGCCGCGACCACATCGATCCCGGTCACCTGCCATCCGCGCTTGGCGAGCTCCACTCCCCAAACGGCGCTGCCGGTACCGATGTCCAGCGCAGGTCCGTATGGTGCCGCGCGCCCGGTCTCCTCGCGGGCGACGAGGTCGAGGAGCGTGGCGGCGAAGGGGCGATGCTCGGCGAGGTCCTCCCACGGATGGAAGCCGACCGCGTAGGCGAGCTTGTAGTTCATGAGACGCCTCCGGCGACACCGCGCTCCTGCAGGTTCTTCATCACGACGGGGATCGTCTCGGCGAGGATCTGCGTCGGGCTGAACTCGACGATCTCCGTCCCCGCGTAGTGCACCGGCGTGTGGCCCGGGGCGACGTAGTACGCGTCGCCCGCCTCGTACGCCTCCTCGCGGTCGGCGAACCGGAACCCCATCCTCCCTGCGATCACGTAGCCCCAGCGGGGGAACTGCGCGCGGTCGTCGGGCAGGCCCCGGAACAGGTCTGCGAGGTCGGCGTTCTCCGTGTGTGACTCGAAGCAGACCGAGTAGCCCCCTTCCAGGTTCTCGACCCGCACGTCGTTCCCGTCGAACTCGATGTGCTGCGACGCTGTCTCTCTCGATACGCTCGGCATCGTGTGGCCTCCTGACTCGGGGGGACGATTCAGGTTCAGGCTAGGCTCGCGTCCGCGTTTGCACATCGGCTGAACCACCCAACTTCGTCGGCGCCGGCGCATGGGTGATCTCACCCAGACGCCGCTCAGACGAGACCGTGCTCGTATGCGGCAGCGGTCGCCGCGGCGCGCGAGCCGACGCCGAGCTTCGCGAAGATGTTGCTCACGTGCCGGTCGATCGTGCGCTCGCTGACGACGAGGGCGGCCGCGATCGCCTTGTTGGTTCGGCCCGCGGCGACGAGTCGGAGCACCTCCAACTCGCGCCCCGTCAACCCGTGGGAGTCGGGCCGTGCGTCGCGATCGGGTGCGAGCGAGTCGATCCGGACCACATCCGGGCCTGCACCGAGCTCGACGTAGGCGGCTCGCGCCGCCTCGAGCTCGAGCGCCGCTGTCTCCGCGTCGCCGAGCTCCCGACAGCAGAGTCCGACGAGCTCGCGGACACGGGCGGTCTCGTACGGCACTTCGAGCTGCCGCCAGAGCCCCAGCGCGCGCCGGAGAGCGACGATCGCGCTGGTTGGGTCGCCGTCGGCCAGCTCGACCGTTCCCCGTGCCTGCGCGGCGATCGCCATCAGTGCTCCCGCGTCCTGGCCGCCGGCGAGCGATTCCAGCTCCCTGCTCGCCTCACGGGCGGCGGCGAGGTCACGAGCGGCGAGCATGATCTCGACCTGGGCAGGCAGCAGCTTCGCCCGCCTGCCGGCCTCGGTGGTCTCGGCCAGCGATCTCTCGATGGCCGCGCGGGCGGCGTCGAGCTTCCCCTGGGCCACGCGCAACAGGGCCAGGCCCGGCTGGGGCTCGGTGCCCCCAAGGCTTGCCTCCCGGTAGGCCTGCTCCGCGGCGTCCAGGTCGCCGAGCATGCGGTTGATCTCCCCGCGCCGGTAACAGGCCTCGGCCGCTGCGGCGGGGTTCTCGGCGCGGACACACCGTTCCTCGGCCCGACGCGCCTCGTCGAGCGCATCGAGCCACGCGCCGTGCAGTTGCATCACCTCGGCGCGGTGGGTGAGACAGCGTCCCGTGAACGCGACGAGGTCGGGCTGCCGCCCACACCAGCCTGCGAGCGCGGCCGTCCACTCCCGCGCCCGGCCGACGTCCTGCGCGTCCTGGCACGCGAGGATCACGCCGCAGTAGACGATCCCCGAGACGATCGGCGAAAGCTCGCCGGCGGTGACGGCGACCATCGCCTCGTCCAGGAGCCGCACGCCTTCCCTGGAGCGTCCGAGCCGCACCAGGATGTGACCCTGCTCGTGGGCGGCGAGCGCGAAGAGGTTCGGGTCGCCGAGTTGCTCCCCGATCGCCGCGGCCTCGCCCGCCGTAGCAGCGGCTGCCTCGAGCGCGCCGCTCGCCTCGTGCTCGAAGACGACCGGGAGGAGAAGGTAGCCGCGCTCGAGCGGGTCGCCTCCGCACTCGTCGAGGGTTCGCTGGGCGCGGGCGAGCCACCCGTTCGCACGGCCCATTTCCCCGCGGGAGGCGAGGTTGACGGCGACCCAGAACGCGCAGCGGATCGCCGGCAGTGGGTGCCCACGATCGAGGTATGCGCGGTGAGCCCGCTCGAGGAGACCGACGTACTCGGCCTCGCGACCGAGCATGTAGGCGGCGGTCGCGAGCAGCTCGACGTCCTCCGGCTCGAGGGCGGCCCCTCGATCCGCGACGGCCAACGACTCGTGCGCGTCGAGCCAGGCCTCCGTCAGATAGGCCTCGCGTCCCCGTGAGAGTTCCTCCACGGTATCCACGACAGGGCCATTATCGCTGCCGACGGGCTGCTGCCAAGCCGCCGTTGCACGTACGAAGCGGGAGCGACGGGACTCGAACCCGCGACCTCCGGCGTGACAGGCCGGCGTTCTAACCAACTGAACTACGCCCCCGTGGGCCGACGGATTGTAGCGGCGGTGTCCGAGTCGGGCGGAGCGACCGGTTGGGCAGCGCTCGCGGACGCGGTGAACGGCACCTTCGCAGGGGAGAGCCGGTTCTCTGCGAACCTGGAGGAATGTCGACCGTCGACCTGATTGCGACCCTCCTCGTCGTCGTGACCGCGCTTTCCGGGCTCCGGCGAGGGCTCGTCGTCGGCGTCTTCTCGCTCCTGGGGCTCGCGCTCGGGTTCTACCTCGGCGCCAGCGTCGTGCCCGAGCTCTTCGACTCCGGCCTCGCCCACTGGGTCCCGCTCGTCGCGCTCGGTGGCGGCGCGCTAGGCGCGGCGATCGGCCACGCGATCGGATCGACTGCCGGTCGCGGCCTGCGACGGGCACTGTTCGTGCTCGGGCCGCTGCGCCTCCTCGACAACCTCGGCGGCGGCGTCCTCGGAGCGGCGACCGGCCTCGCGCTCTGTTGGGCCGTCGGGGCCGTGCTGCTCTACCTCCCCGGGCAGACCGAGCTCCGTCGCTACGCGCAGAACTCGACCATCCTGTCGCGGCTGAACGAGGAGCTGCCGCCGACGCGACTGATCGACACGCTCTCCCAGATCGATCCGTTCACGTCGCTGGCCGGGCCGTCCGCGAGCGTCGACCCGCCCGACCCGGAGGTACTCGACTCCGCAGGGGTGACAGGAGCCGCGCTGAGTGTCGTGCGTGTACTCGGCTCCGCGTGCGGGCTCGGGGTCGAGGGCTCGGGGTGGGTCGCGGGGCGCGAGCTCGTCGTCACGAACGCCCATGTGGTCGCCGGTGTGCGGGCGCCGCAGGTCGACCGGAACGACGGCCGCTCGTTGCGGGCGGCGGTCGTCTCGTTCGACAAGCACAACGACATCGCGGTCTTACGGGTGCCGGGATTGACGGCGCGTCCTCTTCCTCTCGGCGATCCCGCCGTCGGCACTGCGGGTGGTCTGCTCGGCTACCCCGGCAACGGGCCGTACGCGGAAACCGCGGTCAGGGTCGGCCGCGACCTCGAGATCGTCGGTCGCGACGCGTACGGCACGTTCCCGACCACGAGGCTCGTGACCACGATTCGCGGCGTCATCCGCAGCGGCAACTCCGGCGGGCCGGTCGTCGACGCGCAGGGACGGGTGATCACGACGGCCTTCGCGCAGCGCGTCGGCAGCGACGGGGGATACGGCGTGCCCACGAGCGCCGTGCGGAAGGCGCTCGCGGACGCGGGGCAGAAGCCGCTCGTGACCGCCTGCGCCCGCAGCTGAGCCCGAGCGCCGACGGCGTCGCTCAAGGTTCTCGGCCAGGTGCCGATACCGGAATCAACTCCGGGTCGGGGACTGACGGCAATCATCTCTTGGCCAGAGGAGTCGGGAAGGGGCGGCGAGCGATCGCCGCCCTTCCCGTTTCTACATACGATCGCCACCATGGGGCACACCCCCGCCGACGACGGTCGCGAAGTGTTCGCCGCCGTGCTCGCCGAACCGATCGGCGGCGGCGACTTCGTCCTCAGACGCGGCCGCGAAGACGATCTACAGGCGGTAGTGGGGCTCGTCGACCGCGAGATGCGCACCCGGCTCCTGCTGCCCGAGACGATCGACGTGGCCCTGGCCCGGCAGATGATGCTTCACGGCGGAGCGCTCGTGATCGCCGATGCCGCGACCGACGCGCCGCTCGGAGGAATCCGTCTCTTCCTCCATGGCGACGCGGTCGAGTTCGGCTACTGGCTCGGCCCCGAGGCCCGCGGACGCGGCCTGGCCACGCGGGCCCTCCAGGTCGTTGCGGCCGAGGTCTTCGTGCGGCTCAGGCCGTCCAGGCTCGAGCTGCGGACGACGGTCGGCAACGTCGCGAGCGAAGGTGTCGCGGCCCGGGCCGGCTTCTCGCGCATCGGCCCCCAGCCTCCGATCGAGTACCCGGGCGGGCGGGTCGTCGAGACGGTTCTCTGGGTGCTCGAGGCGGACGTGAGCTGACTCACTGCTCGTCGTCGTGGACGACGCGGCCTTCCATGCCGCCGGCAACCGTGACGATCTGCCCGCTGATGTGGCCGGAAAGCACGTCGGAGGCGAGGATGACGACCTGGGCCGCCACATCCTCGGGCTGACCGACCTTCCGCAGCGCCATCGTCCGCGAGATCTTGCGCATCGCCTCCGGATCCACGAGCCCGCGCGTCATCGCCGACTCGGTCCAGCCCGGGGCGACGGCATTGACCCGGGCGCGAGGTGCGATGCGCGTGACCTCGTTCTTCAGCGAGAGGAGCAGGCCGCCCTGAAGGGCTGACTTCGCGGTCGCGTAGTCGGCATGACCCGCTTCGCCGAAGCTTCCCGCGGTCGAGCCGACGAGAACGAGCGAACCGTGCCCCGTGCGCGCCACCTCTCGCAGGAAGCCGCGAGCCGTGAGGAAGGTGGCGGTCAGGTTCAGCCGCATCGTCTCCTCCCAGCGGTCGAGGGGAAGCTCCCAGACGGGAAGATCCTCGCTGGGCCAGACCCCGGCCACGGCAGCGCACACGTCGACCGAGCCGAGCGATTCGCGTGCGCTCGAGAAGAGCCGGTCGACGTCGGCCTCGTTCGTCAGGTCGGCCCGCACGGTCGGGGCGCCGCCGAGCTCGGCCGCGAGGGTTGCGGCACGCTCCTCGCCCCGGTGGTAGTGGATAAGGACGCTCGCCCCCTCGGCAGCGAACTGCCGTGCGCAGGCGGCGCCGATCCCACCGGATGCTCCGGTGACGACGACGCCCCTTCCCGCCAGACCCGTCTCCACGACGGCGTACGCTATCCGCTGTGCGCGTCTTCATCGTCAGCGACCTCGAAGGGGTGTCGGGAATCACGAAGCCGCGGCAGACGTCGGGTGGCGCGGCCATGTACGAGGAGAGTCGACGCCTCTACACGGAGGAGATCAACGCGGCCGTGCGCGGGGCCAAGTCCGCCGGGGCGACCGAGATCGTGGTCATGGACTGCCACGGGGCCGGCGAGGAATGGACGTTCAACTCGCTGATCCCCGATTTGCTCGACGAAGCGTGCGACTTCGTCGTGCAGGACGAGTGGACGGAGTACACGGCCTTCCTCGAGGACGGGGTGGACGCCGCGCTCTTCGTGGGGATGCATGCGATGGCCGGGACCCGCCGCGGCGTCATGAACCACACGGTCTCGGGGCAGGTCTGGCAGAACCTCTGGTTCAACGGCGTTCTCGTCGGCGAGACCGGGATCAACGCCGCGCTCTGCGGCACCTGGAACTGCCCCGTCGTGCTCGTCACCGGTGACGATGCCGCCTGCGAAGAGGCACGGGACCTGCTCGGGCCGGGGCTCGCCACGGTCGCCGTCAAGCAAGGGCTGGGCGCGCAGTCGGCGCGCAACATCGCTCCGCTGCGGGCGCGGGGCCTGATCGAGGACGGCGCCCGTCGCGCGCTCGAGAACCTGTCGGCCGTCGAGCCCTACCTGCCGGGTAGCCCGTGCGAGGTCCAGGTCGAGTACAAGAACACCCGCGCGCCGGACGCGCTCCGCCACCGGCCGGGCGTCGAGAGGGTCAGCGATCGGATGATCGTCTCCCGCGCCGACACCTGGTGGGACGCCTGGCGGCAGTTCTTCTTCTAGCCCGACCCGCACGGTGCCGGACTGTGACAATGACCTCATGAGCCCCGGACTCGAAGCGTCGTCGGCGTGGCAGTCCCTCGCCGCGCACGCCGACGAGGTGAAGGACGCTCACCTGCGCGACCTCTTCGCAGCCGACCCGGGGAGAGGCGAGAGGCTCACCGCGGAGGCCGCGGGCCTGTTCCTCGACTACTCGAAGAACCGCGTCACGGACGAGACGATGCGGCTGCTCGTCTCGCTCGCCGAACAAGCCGGGGTGGCCGAGCGTCGAGACGCGATGTACGCGGGCGAGAAGATCAACGTCACCGAGGATCGATCGGTGTTGCACGTGGCGCTGCGGCTGCCGCGGGATCGGTCGCTCGTCGTGGACGGTGTCGACGTCGTCGCCGAGGTGCACGAGGTGCTCGATCGGATGGGCGCGTTCACCGAAGCGGTGCGTTCGGGAGAATGGCGTGGCGCAACCGGGAGGCCCATCCGCGCCATCGTCAACATCGGGATCGGGGGCTCCGACCTCGGTCCGGTGATGGCGTACCAGGCGCTGCGTCACTACAGCCGCCGCGAGCTGGCGTTCCGCTTCGTCTCGAACGTCGACGGCACCGACTTCGCCGAGGCGACACGCGACCTCGACCCTGCCGAGACTCTGTTCATCGTGTGCTCGAAGACCTTCACCACGCTCGAGACGATGACGAACGCCGCCACCGCGCGGGCCTGGCTCCTGGAGGGCCTCGGGGGCGACGAGGCCGCGATCGCCCGCCACTTCGTCGCCGTGTCGACGAACCTCGCTGCGGTGGCCGAGTTCGGCATCGATCCGGCGAACGCGTTCGGCTTCTGGGACTGGGTCGGCGGCCGCTACTCGATGGACTCGGCGATCGGCCTCTCGACCATGCTCGCGATCGGCTCCGACGGCTTCGCCCGGCTCCTCGCCGGGTTCCACGCCATGGACGAGCATTTCCGAACCGCCCCGTTGGCGGAGAACCTCCCCGTCCTGCTCGGGATGCTCGGGGTCTGGTACACCGACTTCTTCGACGCGCAGACCTGCGCAGTGCTGCCGTACGACGAGTACCTCGACCGGTTTCCCGCATATCTCCAGCAGCTGACGATGGAGTCGAACGGGAAGAGCGTCAGGCTCGACTCGTCACCCGTGTCGGTCGACACCGGACCGATCCTCTGGGGCGAGCCCGGCACGAACGGCCAGCACAGCTTCTACCAGCTGATCCACCAGGGCACCCGCCTGATCCCGTGCGACTTCATCTGCTTCGCACGAAGCCTCAACCCGCTCGGCCGGCACCACGACCTCCTCGTCGCGAACGTGTTCGCCCAGGCCGAGGCGCTCGCGTTCGGGAAGTCCGCCGAGGAGGTGGCGGCGGAGGGCACGCCGGCCCGGCTCGTCCCTCATCGGTCGTTCCCGGGGAACAGGCCCTCGAACGTGATCATGGCCGAGCGGCTGACACCCGAGACCCTCGGTGCGCTAGTGGCGCTCTACGAGCACAGCGTCTTCACCCAGGGGGTCGTCTGGTCGATCGACTCCTTCGACCAGTGGGGGGTCGAGCTCGGCAAGGTGCTGGCCCAGCAGATCGTGCCCGAGCTCGAGGCGGCGAAGGAGCCCGACCTCGCTCACGACCCGTCGACGAACGCATTGATCCGCCGCTATCGCCGCCTTCGCGGCTGAGCCTCGCGGCATCGGGATTCGGCGCGTCGCCTGCCGCCAGCGGCGATCGTGATTTCGCTCAGCGTCCCGGGAGCCAGCGCCGGACGAGCGCGATCCGGCGCGCGGGGCGGCCGGTTCTGTCCTCGACCGCGTCCGCGCCTGCGGCCACGGCCGCGATCGTCCGGGCCGCGATGAACCGCAGCGGCTCGGGCTCCCAGCGCCTGCTGCTGTGGCCGACCCATGGCAGGCCGGTGAGCTCGCTCTCCACGCCGGTGATCAGGTCGGCGAGCGTCCGCCCGGCGAGGTTCGAGGCGACGACCCCGTGCCCCGAGTAGCCGCCGGCCCGGGCCAGCCCCGTGCCGGGATCGAAGGCGACGCTCATGCTCCAGTCGCGCGGAGCGGCGAAGAAGCAGCCCCAGCGGTGACTGATCGCCGCGGTTGCAGCCGCGGGGAACAGGCGCCGCAACGCCTGCTCGAGCTTGTCGTGCACCGCGGGCTGAAGCTCGTCCGACTCACGAATCGCCCCTCCCAGGGCGTACGTGAGCCCGCGACCGCCGAGCGCGATCCTGTCGTCGGGCGTGCGCTGGGCGTAGACGAACTGGTAGCGCTGATCCGCGATCGGAGCGCAGCCGGCCCACCCGATCTCCTCCCAGGCCGCATCCGGGAGAGGCTCGGTTGCAAGCATGTGGGACGCGAGCGGCAGATACGTCCGGGCTTCGCCCGGCAGTCGGGTGGTGAATGCCTCCGTCGCCCGCACCACGATTCTCGCGCGGATGCTCCCACCGGCACACGTGACCACCCCCGGCCCGACCTCGGTTGCGGGCGAGCGCTCGAAGATGACCACCCCACGCCTTTCGCATGCCTCGGCGAGACCGCGCGCAAGCCGCGCCGGATCGACGCGGGCGCAGTGCGGCGTGTAGGTGGCTCCCAGCACGCCCGGGATGCGCACCTCCTCTGCGAGCTCGGCCGGGGTCACGAACCGCATGTCTTCCTCGCCCACCCCTCGCGCGCGCTTCGCCTCGAGTCCCGCCCGGAGCCTCGCGAGCTGCGGTGCGCTCGTGGCGACCCGATAGGCGCCGCCCTTGACCCAGCCGCAGTCGATCGCCTCGGAGCGGACGACATCCCCGATCCAGTCGATGCCGTCGATCATCGCTCGCTCCGCGGCGACGATCCGCTGCCGGTCGGCCCGGCGGCCGTAGACCCGCGCCTCACCGGCGATCCCCGCCGAGACGAAGCCGCCGTTGCGACCGGACGAGCCGTAGCCTGCCGTCTCCGCCTCCACGACGGCGATCCGCAGGTCGCGGTTGCGGAGCGCCAGCGCGTACGCCGTCCACAGCCCCGTATAGCCGGCTCCGACGATCGCGACGTCGGCAACGTGCTCGCCCTCGAGCGGCGCCCGGAGCGCGAACCCGCCGAGCGCGCCGTCGAGCCACAGGCTCCGCTCTCTGTACCTCTGCTCGTCCGTCACGAACGGCGAGCCTACCGTGCCGCTCAGGGCAGCAGCGAGGCGGCCTCTTCGTCGAGGATCGCCGTCGTGCGTCCCGTCGCAGAGCGAACGAGGCTGGCGGGAGTCGCTCGGGAGGGGGCCTCGGCGAACGCGCGGCGAGCCGCTTCCGCCTTGTCTGCACCGACGGCGAGAAAGACGACATGCGCAGCCGCTGCGAGCGCCGGGATCGTGAACGTGACCCGCTCCACGAACGGCTCGAGGCCCGGCTCCGCGGCAACGACGAGCCGGTCGAGCTCCGCGAGCGAGGGCGCGTCGGGGAAGAGCGAGGCCGTATGCCCGTCGGGACCGAGCCCGAGCAGGGCGAGGTCGAGCAGCTCGCCCCGGAGGTCGGTGTCGTACGCAGCTGCCGCCTCGGCCGGCGGCCGGCCCGTAGCGACTCCGTGCACCGTCGGGGGGCCGACGAGTCGGTCGACCAGTGCCTCGCGCACGAGCCGCTGATTGGAGCGCGGATCGCCGATCGGCACGCAGCGCTCGTCGCCGAGCCAGACCGCGGCGCCGCCCCAGTCAGGCTGGAGCTCGGCGGCGAGCTCGTACGCTCGACGGGGAGTCGATCCTCCCGCGAGCACGAGCGTGCCGTCGACGCCGGCGACGGCCGCCAGCAGCGCGGCCGCCGCGGCGGCTGCCGACTCGGCATCCGGGACGACGACGAGCTCGACCGGCCGGGCCGCCTCGCCGCTCAACGGGCCGATCCGCTCTCGGCCCAGCCGCGGAAGGCGACGAGCAGCTCGCCCTGGGCGTCCTCGGAGAGGCCGTCCAGGGTGACGCGACCGGCGAGCGCGATCGTGGTGCGGATCTGCTCCAGGTGGTTCGTGCAACCCTCGCATCGACCGAGATGGCGCTCGAATCGCGTCCGCTCGACGGCGGGAAGGCCATCCTCGAGATAGTCGGTCACGAGCTCGACGAGCTCGGCGCAGGTCAGCACGCGCCCTCGTCGGCCCCTGATGCGCTGCCAGATACCGGTGATCATCGCTCGCCTTCCAGATAGGTCTCGAGCGTCCGCCGAACCTTCGCACGGGCGCGGTGCAGGAGGACTCTCTGATTGGACTCGCTGACCCCGAGAACGTTACGGACCTCCGCCGAGCTCCAGCCGTCGACGTCCCGCAGCGTGATCACCGCTCGCTGCGTCTCGGGCAGCTGCTCGATAGCGGCCTGCACGGTCGCGAGCGTCTCCTTGCCGAGTAAGCGGCCCTCGGGCAGATCGGACCAGCGCGAGGGAGCCGAGCTCCAGTGACCGGCGTCCGCACCATCGCGATGGAACCGGTCGGCGTCGACGGTCGACCCGTCGGTGTCGGGGCCATCGAGCGCGGAGAAGGGGACGGTGCGCGCTTCGCGCTGCCCCCGGGTCTTCGCCCGGTTGGTCAGGATCCGGTAGATCCACGTCTTCAGGGAGGAACGGCCCTCGAACCGGTCGATCCCGGCGATGACACCGAGCCACGTCTCCTGCACCACCTCCTCGGCCACCGCCCACGTGGAGACGTACGTCCGCGCCACCCGAAGCAGGGACGGGCCGTACTCGTGGAGCAGCGACCTGAAGGCCGCCTCGTCGCCCGCGCGGAGCGCGGCCACGAGCTCGTCCTGTCCATCGGGCGGCACGAAGCCGGGCTGTTGGTCGGGCACCTGCCGGACGGTACTCGGCTCCCCCCACGTCGTCCAACGTGCGGAGCACGCCGAGGGAGCCGCGGCAGCGATCGTCTACGCTGCTCCGGTGCATGCGGAGGTCGTCAGGCGCTCGTACGAAGCCTTCGCTCGAGGCGATCTCGACGCGGTCGTGGCCGAGATGGCGGACGACATCGAATGGCAGCAGGCCCAGGGCCTTCCACACGGCGGCACCTACCGTGGCCTCGACGAGGTACGGAAGAACGTCTTCGCTCCGCTCGACCGCGACTGGTGGTCGGAGTTCGCCGCCGATCCCGCTGAATTTCTCGACGCCGGCGACGAGGTCGTCGTCCTCGGTCGCTATCGCGGCACCGCCCTGGGGACGGGTCGGGCGCTGGACGTCCCCTTCGTCCACATCTGGTCCTTCCGGGGCGGCAAGGCGTGGAGGTTCCGCCAGTTCCTCGACACCGCCGGCTGGATCGAGGCGCTCGCTCCGGTTCCGCCCGGCTAGACTCGCCCGCTGCGGGTTGACTTGCGACCCGCCAGACTGATTCACTCCTCCGACACTTCGCCAGGAAGGGCGGAGCGGAGATCGGCGCGCTCAACAAACCGGCTCGTCTGGCGTCAATACATCTTGCATCCATCAAGGAGGAACATCGAATGAAGAAACGTGGAGGGATGGTGATCGCCCTAGTGGCTCTCTTGGCCGCGGCGCTCGCATCGACGGCAGGTGCCGGATCGTCGGCTGCCGCCCAGTCCCAGGCCGTAAGCTGCAAGAAGACCCTGAGGGTCGCGATGGTGGGACCGTTCACCGGTGGCGCCGGATTCCTCGGTAACGAGCAGCTCAGCTGGGCAAAGTACGCGGTCAAGACCCTTGCCCCCAGGTACGGGCTCAAGATCCAGCTGCTCCGTGGTGACACGCCCGTCGAGCAAGGCCCTGCGCCGGCGCAGACGTTGGCCCAGAAGTACGTGGCCGACCAACGCGTCGTGGCAGTGATCGGCCCGTCGACGTCGGGCGCGGTTGCCGCCTCGAGCGAGACCTACGACACGGCCGGCCTGGCTCACATCTCGGAGTCGGCCACCCGCACGTCGCTCACCAAGGGCGCCAAGCTGGAGGCGACGAAGTCGTTCTTCCGGGTCGTCCCGGGTGACTACATCCAGGGCCCGTCGGATGCGGCCTTCATGGTCAAGAAGGGTGCGAAGAAGGTCGTCCTGATCGACTTCCAGGAGCCGTATTCGCAGGGACTGGCGCTCGCCGCCGACGTGTCACTGAAGGCGAAGGGCGTCACGACCTCGCGGCTGTCGATCGCGAACACGGTGACGGACTTCTCGTCCTTCGTGACCAAGGTCCCGAACGACGCTGACTTCGTCTTCTTCCCGACCCAGAAGCCGGGCGATGCGCAGAACTTCGCCCAGCAGCTGATCGAGCAGGGCAAGAAGGCCAAGGTCTTCGGCGGCGACGGCGCGAACGATCCGTCGCAGTTCAAGGTCGCGGGCTCCTTCGTCTCCAACTTCGCCCCCGACATCACCGGGATCGCGACCAGCAAGGCCATCGTGGCCGGCTGGAAGAAGGACAACCCGGGTCAGGCAGTTGGCTCGTTCGGCCCTCCGACGTACCTCGCCGTGCAGGTCGCGCTCAACGCGATCAAGCGTGCGTGCAACGTCGGCAAGGGTCAGATCAAGGACCGCCGCGACGTTGTTCGCAACGTCAAGCGGATCACGGTGAAGAACTCGATCCTCGGCGGCACGTTCCGCTTCTCGACGAAGTCGAACGATCCGCTGAACGCGAAGTTCTACATCTTCGAGATCCAGAAGGACGGCTCGTACAAGCTCGTCGGTTAGTCCGAGCCCGAACCATCAGCGAGGGCGGTCCGGCCATTCGGCCGGGCCGCCCTTTGCACGTAGCGCGATAGACTCGCCCCTCGCGTGGACACATTCATCCAGCTCACGGTCAACGGCCTCACCCTCGGGAGCGTCTACGCCCTGATCGCGCTGGGCTACTCGATGGTCTACGGGATCCTGAAGCTCCTCAACTTCGCCCATGGCGACGTGTTCATGGTCGGCACCTTCATCGGCTTCGGCGCTCTCCAGGCGCTCGGGGGTGCCTCGACACCCGTCGTGCCGATCTGGCTCCTTCTCATCCTGATCACGCTCGCGGCCATGGTCGGCTGCGCGGTGCTCGGCGTCGCGATCGAGCGCTTCGCCTACCGGCCGCTGCGCGATTCGCCCCGGATCGCCCCGCTGATCAGCGCGCTCGGCGTCTCGTTCTTCCTCGCCTACTCGATGCAGCTGATGTTCGGCGCCGACCCGAAGAACTACGACGCGTTCTCGCTCGACGGCGGCTCGCTCTACCTGGAGGGCTTCGACATCGGCAACGTCCGCGTCAGCATGCTCCGGATCATCACGATCGTCTCGGCGTTCGTGATGATGATCCTGCTCTGGCTCCTGGTCACCCGAACCAGGATCGGCAAGGCGATGCGCGCCACCTCGCACGACCGCGAGGCCGCCGCGATGATGGGCATCGACATCGACCGCGTGATCGTGTTCGCCTTCGTCCTCGGCTCCGCGCTCGCCGGTGCGGGCGGCGTCCTCTTCGCGCTCCGTGTTCCGACCTACGCCACGATCGGGTTCCTGATCGGGCTCAAGGGCTTCACGGCCGCCGTGATCGGAGGAATCGGCTCGATCCCGGGGGCGATGGCGGGTGGACTCCTCCTCGGCTTTGCCGAGGCGTACACCCAGGGGTACATCTCGACGCGCTGGTCGGACATGTTCGTGTTCGTGATCCTGATCCTGTTCCTCCTCTTCCGGCCGCAGGGCATCTTCGGCAAGGCCGACATCAGGAAGGTGTGAGATGAGCGGCGGACACGACGACGAGCTGACCCGCCCGCCGGCCGGCGCCGAGGAGGCCGAGCAGGCACAGGGCGCCTCGAGCCCGGCGGTCGGTCGGGACGAATGGGTCTCGCGCCACGGCGGCAACCTGGCGCGCCGCGGTGGGAGGCTCGGGGTGATCGAGGATCGCCTTCGCGTCGTCCCCTGGTGGGCCTGGCTGACGACGTTCGTCGCTCTCTCTGCGCTCCTCCCGGTCGTATACGACAGCGGCTACGTGCGCCGGGTGGCGTTCGACATCGCGCTCTACATGCTGCTCGCCCTGGGCCTCAACGTGGTCGTCGGCTGGGGCGGCCTGCTCGACCTCGGGTACATCGCGTTCTACGGCGTCGGCGCCTACACCTACGCGGTGCTCAGCTCCGACCAGTTCGGGATCCACCTGCCGACGATCGTCGCGATCCCGGTCGTCGTTCTCGCGGGCGCGATCGTCGGGTTCCTGGTCGGACTGCCGTCGCGCCGGCTCACCGGCGACTACCTGGCGATCGTCACCCTGTTCTTCCTCCAGCTCTTCCTGACGCTCTCGACGAACGGTGACAGCGTCTTCGGGAACGACCTCACGGGCGGCCCGAACGGGATCCTCGATGTCGACCCGCTCAGCTTCTTCGGGAGCGCTCTGCCGGTCGCCTCCAGCGAAGGCGTCTTCAACGTCGCCTACCTCTACGTCCTCCTGGCCGTCTTCGTCGTCGTGTACGTGGCGCTCCGATTCGTGAACGAGTCGCGTACCGGTCGCGCCTGGAGGTCGTTGCGCGAAGACCCGCTCGCGGCCGAGGTAATGGGCATGCCCGTCAACTGGCTGAAGCTGATGAGCTTCTCGTTCGGAGCGGCGATCGCCGCCCTCACGGGAACGTTCTTCGCGGCGCTCAATTCGAGCGTCTTCCCGCTCTCCTTTTCGTTTCCGCTCCTGATCACGATCTACACGATGGTCATCCTCGGCGGCGCCGGCAGCCAGGCCGGCGTCGTCGTGGGAGCCGTCCTGATCGGCGTCCTGCTCGAGCTGCTCCGCGACCCGGGCGACTCTCGCATCCTCTTCTATGCCGTGATCGTGCTCGGTCTGCTGGCCGCCTTCCGGATCTCGTCCAGGCTCGCCGCGGTTGCCGCCGGCACGCTCGTCTTCGGCTTCGTCGTGCATGCGGTGGCGGGCGCGATCGACGACTCGTGGACCAGTGGCAGCGCCGGCGCGGGCGGCAGCGCCGGTGGCGGTGTCGCCGACTTCATGGCCGAATGGGTCATCGTCCCGAGCAGCCCGGCCGGCTGGATCGCGCCGGTCTCCTACATCGCGCTCATCGCTCTGGCGCTCGTCCTGACGATGCTGCACGGCTGGAAGCGGCTCGCTCTGCTCGCGCCGGTGCTGTATCTGGCTGCGTTCGTCTGGGAGAACGTGATGCTGGCGAAACCGGAGCCGACCAGGTTCATCATTCTCGGAGTGCTGCTGATCTCGCTCATGATCCTCCGGCCCTCGGGCCTCCTGGGCGAGAAGCGGGTCGAGATCGTCTGATGGCGGAGCGGCTGCTCGACCTCCAGGGCGTCTCGATGGCCTTCGGCGGCCTTCGGGTCGTCGATGCTCTCGACCTTCACGTCGACGAGGGCGAGATCGTCAGCGTGATCGGCCCGAACGGTGCCGGCAAGACGACGCTGTTCAACCTCGTCACGGGCGTCTACGTCCCCACCGAAGGCGATATCGTCTTCGCCGGCTCGAGCATCAAGGGGCTCGATCCGCACAAGATCACGCGACGCGGCATCGCGCGCACCTTCCAGACGCTGCGGCTCTTTCTCAACATGAGCGTGCGCGAGAACGTGATGGCCGCGGCGTACGGGCACACGAAGGCGGGCGTGTTCCGCTCGATGCTGCGCACCCCCGGCATGCGCCGCGAGGAGCAGGAGATCCGCGAGCTGGCCGAGAAGCGCCTCGCCTTCTTCGGCGAGCGGTTGATGGGCTATCGCTGGGACCAGCCCGCCTACAGCCTCTCGTACGCGAACCGCCGCCGGCTCGAGATCGCCCGCGCCACCGCCACGAATCCTCGCCTGCTGCTGCTCGACGAGCCGGCCGCCGGGATGAACCCGAAGGAAACCCAGGAGATCACTGAGCTGATCGCCCAGCTCCGCACCGACGCGGGGTACACGATCCTCGTGATCGAGCACGATATGCACGTCGTCGAGGGCATCTCGGATCGCGTCGTCGCCCTCGACCACGGCGTCAAGATCGCCGAGGGGAGCTTCGAGGAGGTCGCGACGGATCCGAAGGTCGTCGAGGCGTATCTCGGCGCGGGTGGGATGGCACGCAAATGAGCTCGACACCAGCTCAGACCGTGCCGCTGCTCGAGCTCGAGGGGATCAACACCTACTACGGGCAGATCCATATCCTCCAGAACTCCAACATGGTCGTCGGGGAGGGCGAGCTGGTCTGCCTGCTCGGCGGGAACGCGTCCGGGAAGTCGACGACGCTGAAGACGATCCTCGGGATCGTGAAGCCCCGCACGGGCAGCGTCCGCCTCGCCGGCGAGGACGTGACGACCCTGGCGACCTCGCACAGGATCAAGCGCGGTCTCGCGATCGTGCCCGAGAACCGGCGGCTGTTCGGGCCGATGACGGTGCTCGAGAACCTCGAGATGGGGGCGTACCTGCGGCCGAAGGCCGACCTGAAGGAGGAGTTCGCGCGGGTGTACGAGCTCTTCCCGCTGCTCTACGAGCGGCGCTCGCAGCTCGCGGGCACGCTCTCGGGCGGCGAGCAGCAGATGGTCGCAATGGGCCGCGCGCTGATGTCGAAGCCGAAGCTGCTGCTGATGGACGAGCCTTCGATGGGGCTCGCGCCGGTGCTGGTCGAACGGAGCTTCGAGATCATCAAGCAGGTGAACGACTCCGGGGTGGCGATGCTCGTCGTCGAGCAGAACGCCAACGTCTCGCTCTCGATCGCGGATCGCGGCTATGTCCTCTCCACCGGCCGGGTCGTGCTCGAGGGCAAGGCGGCCGACCTGCTGGAGAACGAGGAGCTTCGCAAGGCGTACCTCGGCCGCTGATGGGTGTCGTCAGCGCCGCAGGGCAGATCCCCCCGCAGGAAGGCTCGGAGCTGGCGCTCGAGACGCTCCATCTCCACGCGGGCGACCGCCGCGAGGTCGGCGCCCCCGGCCACGATGTTCTCCTCTTCGCCTTCGCGGGCGGCTCCGAGCTCGACGGGGAGTCGTTTCCCTCGGGCTCGGCGGCCCTCGTGCTCGACGGCGAGGAGGCGGAGCTCGTCGCCGCGGAGGAGGGCCTCTCGCTCGTCCGGGTCACGCTGGGTGGCGCGACGGACCTGCACGCGCCGATGGGGCGACCGCAGCGGATCATCTCGATCGAGCAAGTCGAGCCCGGTCAGGCGACCGGGAGCCGCTCGTTCCAGCTCCTCTTCGGGCCGCACAACGGCTCGCGGCGCGCAACGATGTTCGTCGGCTACGTGCCGCCCGGGAAGGCCCCCTGGCACTACCACCTCTACGACGAGATCGTCTGGATCTGGCGGGGGCCCGGTCGCTACCACCTGGCAGAGGACGTCGAGGAGCTCGCCGACGGCTCGGCATTCCGGATCACGCCGCGGCAGGTGCACATCGTCGAGAACGCGAGCCCGGACAGCGAGCTCGCCGTGCTCGGCATCTTCACGCCGGCGGGAAGCCCTTCGGCCGCGTACCTCCTGCCCGACGCGGCCGCCGAGTACGGGTTCGGCCAGGCATGAGCGGTGTCGGCGAGGCAATCCGGTCCGAGTTCCCGATCTTCGAGCAGAAGACGTATCTGAACTCGTGCTCCCAGGGCGCGCTCTCTCACCGCGTCAGGGCGGCCTACGACGAGTACCTCGCCGGTTGGGACGAGAACGGGGCCGAGTGGGAGTTCTGGGTCGAGCGCGCCGAGGCCGCGCGTGCGGGGTTCGCGGAGCTCCTGCACGGAGCGCCGGACGAGGTCGCGGTGACGACCTCGGTCTCGCAGGGTGTCAGCGGGATCGTCTCGGCGATGCCGTTCGAGAGCGGCGGCCGCAACCGCATCGTGATCAGCGAGTACGAGTTCCCCACGATCGGCCAGATCGCGCATGCGCAGGAACTGCGCGGAGCCGAGGTCGTCCACGTCCGCCCGGAGGCCGACGGGTCGATTCCGGCCGAGAAGTTCGCCGAGGCGATCGACGAGCGGACGGCGCTCGTCTGCTGCACCACGATCTCGTACCGTACGGGCCACCGCAACGACATCGCGGCGATCGCGGAGGCAGCCCACGCAACCGGAGCGCTCGTCCTGGCCGACAGCTACCAGGCAGCCGGCGCGATCGAGCTCGACGTCCGCACGCTCGGGGCGGACTTCGTCACGGGCGGAACGGTCAAGTACCTGCTCGCGTCGGCGGGGCTCGGGTTCCTCTGGGTCCGGCCGGGTCTGCTCGCCGGCCTCGTTCCGACCCAGACGGGCTGGTTCGCGGACGCAGACATCTTCGAGATGGACATCTCGGACTACTCGCCCCACGAGACAGCCCGGCGTTTCGACGCGGGCACGCCGCCGGTACCGAACATCTACGCGGGCGTGGCAGGACTGGGCCTGCTCCAGGAGACCGGCGTGCCCGCGGTCGAGGCGCACGTCTCCGCGCTGAACACGCGGCTGATCGGTGGGCTCGTGGAGCTCGGCGCCACCGTCGTGACGCCGTCCGACCCCGCCCGGCGCGGACCGCTCGTGTGCGTGCGCTCGACGGACGCGGCGGGCCTCGTCGCCTCTCTCGCCGAGGAGGACATCGTCTGCTCGCTGCGTGACGAGAACCTGCGGATCGCGGCGCACTACTACAACACGGACGACGACATCGACACGCTGCTCGACGCCCTGTCCCGGCGCGGCGGCCTGCTCGCCTGACCCTGTGGCTCCGAGCCCCTCTCCCCTTGCCCGCCAGATCGCCTACGGCGGCCATCCCGACCAGGTCGGCAACCTGCACCTGCCGGCGGGTGAAGGGGAGCAGCCGTGGCCGGTCGTCGTCCTCGTGCACGGCGGCTTCTGGAGGTGGGGCTGGGATCGCACGCTGATGACGAGGCTCGCCCACGACCTGGCGGAGCGGGGGTTCGCCGCCTGGAACATCGACTATCGGCGCGTCGGCCAGGAGGGCGGCGGCTGGCCCGGCACGCTCGAGGACGCGGCGGCCGCAGTCGACGTGCTCGGCACGTTGCCGGGGATCGACCTGGACAGGGTCGCCGCCGTCGGCCACTCGGCGGGCGGGCACCTCGCCCTCTGGCTCGCCTCCCGTGACCGTATTCCGGCCGGCCACCCCGGCGCCGGCCCCCTCGTGCGCCTTCGCGGTGCTGCGTCGCAGGCAGGTGTCGCGGATCTGGTCACGGCGGCCGCCGACGGGCTCGGGGACGGCGCCTGCGCAGCGCTCCTCGGTGGAACGCCGGCCGAGCAGCCCGACCGGTATGCGGTCGCGTCCCCGGCCGCGCTTCTGCCGGCAGGTGTGCCGTTGCTGCTCGTGCATGGATCGATCGATGACCGGGTGCCGCCGCAGCAGAGCCGGGACTACGCCGAAGCGGCCCGGGCGGCGGGTGACGAGGTCGAGCTGGTCGAGCTCGACGGTGTCGACCACTTCGACGTGATCGACCCGGCTCACCAGTCCTGGGCAGCCGTGGTGGCATGGCTCGAGCGGCTCTTCCCGCTCGGGTGAGCCGGCCCCGCTAGTCCGGCAGCAAGTCCTCGCGGCCGGCCGGATCGCCTGCGGGGAGCACGTCGTGCGACCACGGGCGCCGCTTCCAGTCGGGCACGGGGGTCTCGCAGTCGGCACGGGGAACGAAGCGAGAGCGCTCCACGACCTCCATGCGATGAACGTAGCGGGGACAGTTCGGCAGGATGTCCGTGGCACGCACGCGCACCACGAGCTGCGCCTCCGGGTAGTCCGCGAGGAGAGGGTCGTCCTCTGCGATCGAGGCGATGCCGTTCACCCGCAGCCGCTTCGGGCTCGAGAAGTCGATGAACAGGATCCCGAGCTGCGGGTTCCGCATCAGGTTCCCGAGCGAGAGGAACATCCCGTTTCCGTCGTAGCTCGGGAAGGCCAGCGTGTGGGCGTCGATCACGCGCGTGAACCCTGGCTCGCCGCCCTTGTAGGAGCACTGCGGCAGGCCGTTCTCGTCCGCGGTCGCCAGGAAGAACATGGCCTGCGACTCGATGAACGCGCGGTCGTCCTCGTCGAACGCATCCCGGTGGAGACGCTCCTCGATCCGGTCTGCCAGTCGCCGCGTGTCGAATCGGTCCTGCAGCTGCCGGTTGCCCTCGTGGTAGAGCTGGGCCATTGAGGAATGATGCGTCCAATGGCCCCCCGCGTCCACCTCAGCGAGAAAGTCCCGTTCGAGATCGAGCAGGCTCTCGCAGCCGACTTCGAGCTCGTTCCTTCGCCCGTCGGAGCCGACGGGATCTTGGCGATGCTGACCGTGGCGGTCGATGACGCGTACCTCGAGGCGGCCGGCCCGGGGCTCCGGATCGTCGCCAACTACGCCGTGGGGGTGAACAACATCGATCTCGACGCCGCGCGCCGGCGCGGTGTCGTCGTCTCGAACACCCCGGATGTCCTCACCCGCGCCACGGCGGAGCTCGCGCTGACCCTGATGCTGTCGCTGTTGCGTCGGGTCACCGAAGGCGATCGGTTCGTGCGACGGGAAGAGCCATGGCAGTTCTCGCTCGAGTTCATGCTCGGCGAGTCGCTCGCGGGCAAGACCGTGCTGATCGTCGGCGGGGGCCGCATCGGCCGCGAAACGGCCCGCCTGGCCGAGGCATTCGGTGCGGTCACGGTCCTCGTCGGCCGCGACGACGATCTCGACGAGCACCTTGCCGGCGCAGACGTCGTCTCGCTCCACGTGCCGCTGACGCCGGAGACCCACCACCTGATCGATGCGCGCCGGCTGGGCGCGATGAAGCGGTCCGCCGTCCTGATCAACACCGCTCGCGGGGCGGTCGTGGACGAGCGCGCGCTCTCCGAGGCGCTGCGGGACGGCTCGATCGCCGGCGCCGGGCTCGACGTATACGAGTTCGAGCCGGAGGTGGAGAAGGGCCTGCTCGGCCTCGAGAACGTCGTCCTCGCGCCCCACCTCGGCAGTGCCACGCGCGAGACGCGGGTCGCAATGGGGATGCTCTGCGTGTCGGCGTTGCGCGCCGTCCTGCTCGAGGGCCGGACGCCGCCGAACGCGGTCGTCTAGCCTTGGCCGTCGTGGTTCATCGCTGCCGGGCAATGTGGGGCGGTCTCGCGCGCGAGACGACCCTCCGTCGCGACCACCGCTCCCGCCTCGGAGGCGGCGACCCGTCCCTGTCGAAGCGACCCGTTCTGCGCTCGGAGGCCTGAGGATGGTGCACGAGCTCACTCTCGACGCCCTCAACCTGCACGGCTCGTTCTCGCGGGAGCTTCCGCCGGTATTGACGGTCGCGGCGGGCGACTCGGTGCGGATCTCGGTCCCGGACGCCGGCTGGACGCTTGCCTCCGGCGAGCACCTGACCCCGAGACGACCAGACGTCGACACGGGACATGCGCTCGCAGGGCCGATCGAGGTTCGCGGAGCCCGCGCGGGGCAGACCCTCGTCGTCAGGGTCGACGAGGTGCATCCGGGCTCGCGCGGAGTCACGCTGAAGGAGCCGCCGCACGAGATCGAGTGGCACCTGGACGACGGGATCGGCAGGGGCGGCGGGAGGGCGGTTCGCCTGGCGCCGTTCCTCGGCGTGCTCGGGATGCCGCCCGCGGAGCCGGGCGAGCATTCGACGATCCCGCCTCGGCGGCACGGCGGCAACATCGACTGCAAGGAGCTCGTGGCGGGCACGACCCTGTTCCTCCCGATCTCCGTCGACGGGGCGCTGTTCTCTGCCGGCGACGGCCATGCCGCCCAGGGTGACGGTGAGGTCTCCGGCACCGCGATCGAGTGCGCGGTCGACGCGCAGCTGACGCTCGCGATTCGCGAGGACCTCGAGCTCGAGTGGCCGCTCGCCAGGACGAGCGACGCCTGGCTCACGTTCGGCTTCGACGCGACGCTGGACGGCGCCGCCAGGATCGCCCTCGACGGAATGCTCGCCCTGATGCAACGTGAGCTCGGCATGTCGCGCGCCGAGGCTCTCGGCTTCGCCTCGGTCGTGGTCGACCTGCGCGTGACCCAGATCGTCAACGGGGTCGTCGGGATCCACGCGGTGCTGCCCGACGACGCCTTCCTCTAACCGCGACCGCGCATCACTCGAACGTCAGCTGCCGGTGCTCGGACAGGCCGGAGACGCCGACCCCGACGAGCCGCAGGGCCCCCGGTCGGTCGCGGAGCCCCCGGTCGAGGAGCCCGCAGGCGAGATCCCCGATCCGGTCCGACTCGTCGACGGGCGCAGGCAGCGTGGCCGAGCGCGACCTGATCGAGAAGTCGGCGTAGCGGAGCTTGGCGGTGACGGTGCGACCGCTGACACCCGAGCGGTGCATGCGGTCAGACAGCTCCTCGGCCAGGCGCCTGATCTCGGCGTGGAGCAGCGCGCGATCCGAGATGTCCCGCTCGAACGTCTCCTCGACCGAGATCGAGACGCGCTCCGTCACGGGCTCGAGATCCCGCGGGTCGATCCCGAGCGCCCTGTCGCGGAGCAGGCGCCCGACCGTGCCGGGCAGGATCGCTCGCAGCTCGGCGTCCGAGAGGGCGGCGAGGGCACCGACCGTCTTCACGCCGGCCGTCGCGAGGCGCACTTCCGCCTTCGGTCCGACGCCGGGAAGCACCCGCACCGTGAACGGCGCCAGAAACCGCGCCTCGGTCCCGGGCGGAACGACCGTGATCCCGCCAGGCTTGCGGCGATCCGAGGCGACCTTGCAGACGACCTTCGACGTGGAGACGCCGAGTGAGCACGACAGCGACGTCGCTGCCCGCACCGAGGTCTGCACTGCCTCCGCGACTGCGCGCGCATCGGTGAACGTGGGGACGACCGAGCCGACATCGAGGTAGCCCTCGTCGATCCCGACCTGCTCGACCCGAGGGACGACCTCGCGGATCGCTCCCCACACGGCCTGCGAGTATTGCTTGTAGAGCGCATGCCGCGGCCGCACGAACACCACCTCGGGACAGCGCCGAAGCGCTTCGGCGGAGCTCATCGCGGAGCGGATGCCAAACCGGCGCGCGACGTAGTTCGCGGTGGCAACGACCCCGCGACCCTGGGGATCGCCGCCGACGACGACCGGCAACACGCGCAGCGACGGGTCCTCCAGTTCCTCGACGGCGGCGAAGAACGCGTCCAGGTCGAGGTGGGCAAGGATTGGCACGATCCGAACGCTACGGTGCCGCGGTGATCGCTGCCGCGCCACCGCCGCCACCACCGGCGATCGCCCAGCCTGCTCCGTACCAGCTCTCGTACGGCATCGTCACGGGGACGGCGGCGCCGGGCGCGCGACGCGTGATCGTGCGCGCCGGGCCGCGGACGCTGGCGGACCTGCCCCTCCGCGGTCGCCGCTTCTACGTCCGGGTGAAGCTGCCCGTGGCCGAGACGCCGGTGCGGGTGATCACGGTCGGCCGGGCGGGCCGGCGGAGCTCCAGCACGGTGCCGCACGTCTTCGGCGCCCCCAACCGGGCGCGGCCGCAGCTCCGGGCGCCGCGGAACGACCCGCGCCTCGCCGCCACGATCCGCCGGCTCGCTCAGGCGTTCGACGGAACGTGCGCCATCTACGTGCAAGACCTCCGCTCCGGGGCCGGGGCGGCGTGGAATGCGCGCGCCACGTTCCCCGGCGCGTCGACCCTGAAGCTCGCGATCGCCGTCACTGCTCTCGCCCGCGAGGAGAGGACGCCTGCGCTCGGATCGCCGCTCGATCGGCTCCTGCGCAAGATGCTCACCTACTCCGACGACCAGGCGGCAAACGACACCGAGACGTACTTCGGCGGCTCCACGACCGCCGGCTCTGCGCTCGTGAACGCGATGATGCGCTCGCTCGGGTTGGTCGACACCGAGATGTACGGCGGCTACCTGATCAGCCCGATCGGAGCGGGCACGCGCGCCCCGGCCGGCCGGATCCCGCTGACCGTCGACAGCCAACCCGGCTGGGGCCGAGGCAAGAAGACGACCGCCTACGACCTCGCTGAGCTCCTCCGGTTCGTCTGGCTCGCGAGCGCCGGCCGTGGCCCACTCCGCACCGCTCAGCCGGGCTTCACCCCTTCCGACGCCCGCTACCTGCTGTACCTGCTCGCCCGTGTCCGCGATCCGGGCAAGCTCGACCGCGAGATCGGACGCCTGGAAGGCGTCCACGTGCTCCACAAGGCAGGCTGGATCATCCACGCGCGCCACGACAACGGGATCGTCCTCTGGCCCGGCGGCGCGATCGTGGTCACCGTGATGACCTACCGCGGCAGCGGCGCCGGTTCTTCATCGGACGTGCTCGCCGGCAGAGTTGCCGCGGCCGCCCTCCGCCACTTTCGCGGCTGACGCCACCCCGGCCACCGTCGCCCCAGGAGCATCGGGCAGCCTGGTGCGGCGACAAGAGGTCGAGATCGCACCGAGGGCGCCCGCAAGCGGACGCCCTCGGCTGCTCGCGGCCAGGCCCTCGGAGCGCTCGGCCGCAAGACGGATCCGGTTCCTGGAGGCGACGATGCGGAACCGGTGTCCACGAGTAGAGACGCGAGCCGCGAGAGGCGGTTTGTACGCGTTCCGTAAGCATCGACCCGGCACTCCTCGGCTGGCGGGAATACCGGTACAGTTTTTGTAGTTAGTACGTGTATGACCGAAACTATCGAGCTTTCCGAGGAGCGTGAACCCACTGTGAGCAAGCTTCTGCTCATCCCTCTCGACGACATGGTCGTCTTCCCCAACATGAGCGTCACACTGACGGTCGACGTCGGCGACGAGGAGCGCGTGCTGCTCGTGCCCAAGCACGACGGCGAGTTCGCCAAGGTCGGCACCGTGGCCGAGGTGACAGACCGAGTGCGCCTCCCCGGCGGCGGCAACGCCGTGGCCCTGAACGGGCTCCACCGCGCGATCGCCGGTGCAGCCGAGACCGATGCGAGCGGCCGTCTGTTCGTCGAAGTGGAGGAACGGCCGGACGAGACGCCGAGCGGGGAGGCCATCCGCACGCTCGAGACCGAGTATCGCGCCGTCGTCGAGGAGATCCTCGACCTGCGCGGTGACGACGGCCGCATCGCGGCGTTCGTTCGCTCGATCTCCGAGCCGGGCGCCCTCGCCGACACCTCCGGCTACTCGCCCGACCTCACGTTCGAGCAGAAGGTGCAGGTGCTCGAGGCCGTCGACGTGATCGAGCGGCTCGAGCTCGCCCTGAACCTCCAGCGCGAGCGCCTGACGCTGATGCAGATTCGCCGCCGGATCCGCGACGACGTCAACGCGGGCATGGAGAACCAGCAGCGCGAGTACGTCCTCCGGAAGCAGCTCGAGTCGATCCGGAAGGAGCTGGGCGAGGACGAGATGTCCGTCGTCGACGAGTTCCGCACGAAGATCGCGGAGTCCGCGATGCCCGATCCCGTCCGCGAGCAGGCCGAGCGGGAGCTGAGCCGCTTCGAGCGGATGGGTGAGAGCTCCCCCGAGTCCCAGACGATCCGGAGCTATCTCGACTGGCTGCTCGCCGTGCCGTGGGGTGTCCATTCGGAGGAGACGCTCGACCCGAAAGCCAGCCGCGAGGTGCTCGATGCGGATCACGCCGGCCTCGAGGACGTCAAGGATCGGATCATCGAGTACATCGCCGTCCGCAAGCTTCGCGGTGACCGTGGGATCGAGGCCGACAAGAAGTCGGGCGCGATCCTGACCCTGATCGGCCCTCCCGGCACCGGTAAGACGTCGATCGGGGAATCGATCGCACGCTCGCTGAACCGCGAGTTCGTCCGCATGTCGCTCGGCGGGATCCGCGACGAGGCCGAGATCCGCGGCCACCGCCGTACCTACATCGGGGCGCTGCCCGGCCGGCTCGTCCGCGCCCTACGCGACGCGAAGACGATGAATCCCGTGATCCTGCTCGACGAGGTCGACAAGGTCGGGGCGGACTGGCGGGGAGACCCGTCGGCGGCCCTGCTCGAGGTGCTCGACCCGGCTCAGAACTCGACCTTCCGCGATCACTATCTCGACGTCGAGGTCGACCTCTCCGATGTCGTCTTCATCGCTACGGCCAACCAGGCGGAGACGATCCCCGGGCCGCTGCTCGACCGGATGGAGGTGATCCGGTTCGACGGCTACACGACCGACGAGAAAGTGGCGATCGCCAACGGCTACCTCTGGCCGCGCCAGCGCGAGCGCAACGGTCTCGAGGAGGGCGAGGTGACGGTCACCGACGACGTGCTCGAGGCGATCATCTCGGAGTACACGCGTGAGGCCGGCGTCCGCCAGCTCGAGCGTGAGCTCGGCAAGGTGCTCCGCAAGACGGCGACGCGCATCGCTTCGGAGAGCGTCGAGACGCCGGTCGAGGCAGGGATCGAGGTCGTGCGCGACGCGCTCGGTCGGCAGAAGTTCTTCCGCGAGGCCGCGGAGCGCACGGCAGTGGCCGGTGTGGCCACGGGCCTCGCTGTCACCGGTGTCGGCGGGGACGTCCTCTTCGTCGAGGCGACGAGCATTCCGGGAGGCGAGAAGCTCGTCCTCACAGGACAGCTCGGCGAGGTGATGAAGGAGTCCGCTCAGATCGCCCTCTCGGCGGTGCGCGCGAGGGCGGGCGACTACGGCCTCGAGGACGAGACCTTCGAGAACAGGTCCTTCCACGTCCACGTCCCCGCAGGCGCGATTCCGAAGGACGGGCCGAGCGCCGGAATCACGATGGCGACGGCTCTGGCATCGCTCCTCACCGGACGACCGGTCAAGCACACCGTCGGGATGACGGGCGAGGTCACGCTTCAGGGCCGCGTGCTGCCGATCGGCGGCCTCAAGCAGAAGGTGCTCGCAGCGCACGCTGCCGGGCTCACGGACATCGTGATCCCCGAGCGGAACCGGGCGGACATCGACGACGTCCCGCAGCACGTCCGCGACGAGCTCACCTTCCATCCGGTGATGGCGCTCTCGGAAGTGCTCGACGTCGCCCTCGAGCCGGCCGCTCGGTCGCTCGATGTCTCGGTGTAACCACTGCCGACCGGTGCCCGAGGAGGTCCGCCAGGCGGCGGGCCTCCTCGAAGGGCGCTGGACCGTGTCGATCCTCTGGGCCTCGTACGAAGGAGCTTCGCGCTTCAACGAGTTCAAGCAGGCCGTGGGGGAGATCCCGCCGCGCACGTTGGCCCAACGTCTCGTCGAGCTCGAGGCCGCCGGGGTGCTCGAGCGCCGGGTCGTCGACGCGCGGCCCCCCCGGGTCGAGTACACGCTCACTCCCGAGGGGCGACGCCTGAGGGCAGTGGTCGACGCGCTCGTGCTCTACGCCGGATCCTGAAGCGTCGTAACCCGGCGAAACGGCAGCGGCCCGCCGGAAGGCGGGCCGCAGGCCGAAACGGTTCGAGCGGTGGGCGTTACTTCAGGTTCTTCTGCTTCGCGATCGCGCCGGCGACGAGATCGCCGGTCATGAACATGTGGTTGTACGCCGCGTGATACTTGGCGGCGGCCTGCGTGTAGTCGCCTCCCGCGTACAGGTCGAGCTGGCTCTTCAGCTCGAGCACATGGCCGAGCAGGTCGTTCCTGACGGCGAGCTTCGGCAGACCGGTAGCGCCGGCGAGGAAGTTGCCGAACGTGACGGTGTACTGCTTCAGGTTCGCCACGGCGGCGTTCTGCCCGGCGGTGTCGTTCTTCGACAGGGCGACCGTGTAATCGACGAAGAACGTGATGTGGTCGCGCCACATGAACTTGCCGTCGAGGAACACCTTGCCTGCCTTGGCGCCGTAGACCGACGCGATGGCCTTGGAGAGCGCGACCGAGTTGTCGTCGAGCGCCTTCGCGGCGGCGGGGAAGGACTTCGCGCCGGTGACCCCGGCGTTGGTTGCGTTCATCGCGAGCACCGCGTGCTCGCCGAACAGGTTGTCCAGGGTGACGCGCAGGTCGGCTGCTGTCAGCTTCCCTTTGGCCATCGTCGTATGGCTCGAGTGGGTGTGGGTCTTCGAGTTGTCCCTCGACGAGGACGCGATCGCCACGGCGACGATCAGGCCGGAGACGGCGACTGCCGCGACGACCGTTGCGATGATTCGGGTGAGGCGCATTGCGTTGAGCTCCTTCGGGTAATGGTGTGTTTGTCGGGTCGTCATTCGCCGTCCGAGGGAAAGTGGTTCGGTGCGTTCTCAGCCGACGACGGTGACCGCCCACGCGGTCGGGGCGGCGATCGCGACGAGGGCGACGCCGCACGCGGCAGGAGGCGTCCTTCCGGTCAGCCGAACGGCGAGCAGAGCGAGTGGCTTGGGAGCGACGGTGAAGTGGATAGGCGCTGAGTCGGCAGCGGCAGCCGAACCCAGCTGCAAGGGCAGCGGCAGGCCACCTCGCAAGGCAATCGGGGCAGCGAGCAGGCCTGCGGCGGCGCCGGGCCCCGTGCCTGCAGGCTGAGGAGCGCCGCGACGAGGACGGCGCCGAGGACGACGATGTCGGTTCTGCGGGAGGACGAGAGCGTGAGAACGGCGGTTGCTCGCCGCCACGCCTGACCGGTTCGGTCGTGGGGCCGGCCGCCCGTTCCGCGTCGCTCTTGCCCCCGACCGCGCGTCGCCCGCGGATCGGGCACGGGCTCCGCGGTGAGGAGTTCCGTGTGGGCTCCTCGTGCGTCTTCTAGTCGATCTCCAGGGCGCGGTCGGCAGCCGGGCGCTCTGCGTTTGTCCCGGCTGCCCTGCGGGTAAGACCGGGGCAGCACGTGTCACGCACAGGAAGGGAGGTCGAGATGTACATCGGCGGCGGCGTTATCACTCTGATTATCATCATCCTGCTGCTCATCTGGCTCTTCTAGGCGCCCGTTCTCCAGTCGTCTAGACCGCTGCGCCCCCGCACTGCGGCCGTCAGAGGCCGAGTTCGGGCTCGAGCAGATCGCGAAGCTGCATCCGGCCCCGGTGGATCCGGCTCTTCGCCGCGGGGACGGAGATGCCGAGGGCATCTGCCACCTCCTCGTTCGAGAGCCCGATCAAGTCGCGCAGCACGACCGCCTCGCGGTAGTCGAACGGAAGGCTTGCGAGGGCGGCCCGCACGCGATCGCGCGTGTCAGCCGCCTCGAGGCTCTCGGCCGGCTGGGTCTCGCGGGTGGTGTCGTGCACCGCAGCGGCGGCGGGCGCGTCGAGATCGACCGTCTCCAGGCGCTTGCGGCGAAGGCGGGCGAGTCCCTCGTTGACGCCGATCCGGTACAGCCAGGTGAACACTGCCGCCTCGCCCCGGTACTTGCCGAGGTTGCGCCAGGCCTGGACGAACGCGTCCTGTACCGCCTCGTCGACGTCGCGGCTGTCATCGAGAATCCGCCCGACCACGAGACGCAACCGGTGCTCATGGCGTCGGACGATCTCGGCGAACGCTTCGAGATCACCCTCGCGCGCGGCTGCGAAAAGCTCTGCGTCGTGCTCGGCCTCGGTCGTCACGCTCTGATCCTAGAAGGCACGCGTCGGCCGATCGCCTCGGGCCGATGGAATCGAAGCCACGCACGGCCGCATCTGACCTTGCATCCCCGCTTCCGAGGAGATGGGAACGAAGCTGATGCCCAGCCGTCGCACGATGCTGATCGGCCTGTCTGCCCTGGCGGCAGTGATCGGCATGGCGGCGGCGCTCGCGTTCGGCACCGGCGGCTCGGAAGGGACTGAGCGGCGCTCGGCCGAGACGAAAGCGGGGTCGGTCGAGCAGGCGGACGCGCCGGCGCCCGCTTCACTCGTAGCAGGCTGGCAGACCGATTTCGAGATGCACAGCGTCCCGTTCGACGAGTTCCTGTCTGGCGGCCCGTCGAAGGACGGCATTCCGGCGATCGACGCTCCACAGTTCGTCTCCGTGAACGACGCCGGCTTCCTGAGGCCGCGTGAGCCGGTGATCCTGCTCGACGTCGAGGGTGACGTCCGCGCGTACCCGATCCAGATCCTGATCTGGCACGAGATCGTCAACGACGAGGTGGGCGGGTTGCCGGTCACGGTGACGTTTTGTCCCCTCTGCAATACGGCGATCGCCTTCGACCGCCGCTCGAACGGGCGGGTCCTCGACTTCGGCACGACCGGCAATCTGAGGAACTCCGACCTGGTGATGTACGACCGTCAGACAGAATCGTGGTGGCAGCAGTTTTCGGGCGAGGCGATCGTGGGGGAGCTGACCGGCACGAAGCTGACACAGCTGCCGGCACGGATCGTCTCCTGGGAGGCGTTCGAGCGCGACCACCCACGCGGGAAGGTGCTTTCGCGCGCGACCGGCCACTCGCGCTCGTACGGGAGTAACCCGTATGCAGGCTACGACGACGTCTCGTCGCCCCCGTTCTTCGTCACGGCGAACGGGGACGACGACAGGCTCCCCCCGAAGGAGCGCGTCGTGTACCTCGAAGGTGAGCGCGAGGCCGTCGCGATCCCGTTCTCGGTTCTTCGTGAGAGGCGCGAGGTGGCCGTCGAGCTGGAGGGAAGGGAGCTCGTCGTCCGCTGGGCGCCGGGAGTCGCCTCGTCGCTCGGGGACGCGACGATCGCGGACGGTGCAGACGTCGGGGCGGCCCAGGTGCTCGAGGAGGGACGACCGGTGGCCTTCCACGAGCCGTTCTGGTTCGCGGTCGCCGCGTTCCGGCCCGATACGCGCATCGTTCGGTGATCCAGCCGGGCGGCGCGGTCGAGGCTGCGCGCAGCCCGGGGCCCATGACCGCTGACGAGTCTCGCGCGCCGCGCCGCGGAATCGACGGCGCCGGGTGGCGCATCGGACGATGCATGAGCTGCGACCCGGCCTCGAAAAGGGCATGATCCCGCCACCCCGCGTCTAGGAGGAACATTGTCAACGAGCGCGCGCGAGCCCCTTCGTGTCGACCGGGACGAGGTCTTCCTCGAGCTGACACGATCCGTCTGCCCCGTCTGCAAGCGCGTGATCGACGCCGAGGTGAACATCCGCGACGGCCAGGTCGTGATGAAGAAGCGCTGTCCCGATCACGGACCGTTCGAAGCACTCGTCTACTCCGACGCGGAGCTGTATCTCTCCACGATCCGGTTCAACAAGCCCGGCACGTTGCCACTCGAGTTCCAGACCGAGGTCAGGGACGGCTGCCCGCTCGACTGCGGGCTGTGCCCCGACCACAAGCAGCACGCGTGCCTCGGCGTGATCGAGGTCAACACGGCCTGCAACCTCGACTGCCCGATCTGCTTCGCCGACTCGGGGCATCAGCCCGACGGTTACTCGTTGACGCGCGACCACATCGCCCTGATGCTCGACACGTTCGTCGCGGCGGAGGGTGAGCCGGAGGTGGTGCAGTTCTCGGGCGGCGAGCCGACGATTCATCCGGACATCATCGAGTTCGTCGAGATGGCGAACGCCCGAGGCATCAAGCACGTGATGCTGAACACGAACGGGATCAGGATCGCGCGCGACCGTCGTTTTGCGGCCGAGGTCGCCCGCGTCGGCGCTCATCTCTACTTCCAGTTCGACGGCTTCGACGAGCAGACGCACCGTGCGATCCGCGGCAAGGACCTGAGGGCGGACAAGCTCCGGGCCCTCGATCACTGCGCGGAGCTCGGCATCGGCGTCGTGCTCGTGGCCGCCGTCGAACGCGACGTCAACGAGCACGAGCTCGGTGCGATCGTCCGGTTCGGGGTCGACCATCCCGCGGTGATGGGCGTCGTCTTCCAGCCGGTCACCCACGCCGGGCGCCATGTCGAGTTCGACCCGATGCAGCGGCTCACGAACGCCGACGTGATGCACACGCTCGCGGCGCAGTTGCCGGACTGGCTCGCGGTGCCGGACTTCGTCCCCGTTCCCTGCTGCTTCCCCACCTGCCGGAGCATGTGTTACGGGATCGTCGACGGAAGCTCGTTTCTCCCGATCGCGCGCCTCGTCGACGTCGAGGAGTACCTCGACTACGCCGCGAACCGCGTCGTCCCCGACCTGGAGATCCGGCATGCGCTCGAGAAGATGTTCTCCGCCTCTGCCACGCCGGGCGTGGAGCAGGCGCTGCTGGCCTGCGAGAGCTGCGGGATCGACCTTCCCAAGGCGCTCGAATCGATCAAGCAGCATGCGTTCATGATCGTCGTCCAGGACTTCCAGGATCCGTACACGCTGAACGTGCGGCAGCTGATGAAGTGCTGCGTCGAGCAGATCACGCCCGACGGAAGGCTGATCCCGTTCTGCGCCTACAACTCGGTCGGGTACCGCGAACAGGTGCGCGCCGCGATGTCCGGGGTCGAAGTGCCGACCCTCGTGCCCAATGCGACCCCGTTGCAGCCGCTGCTCGAGCTGACGCGATACGGCTCGAAGACGTCTCCCGGCGCGAACAGGCCAGCGGCGCCCGGACGACGGGTCGAACGCTGATGCTCGCCGCCGAGGTCAAGGCCTGCTGCGCCGCCTCCTACTCGAACCCTGCGGTGCGGTTCCTCCTCGGGGACAGCTTCCACCCGGGCGGCGCGGCGCTGACGAGAAGGCTCCTGACCGCGTTGGAGGTCGATGCGTCCGCCGTTATCCTCGACATCGCCAGTGGCCCCGGGACGAGTGCCATCCTCGCGGCCGAACAGCTCGGGTGCAGTGTGATCGGCGTCGAGCTGTCGTCCGAGAACGTCGCGGCGGCGCGGAGCGCCGCCTCGCGCGCGGGCGTCTCGGAGCGAGTCAGCTTCGTCGAGGGCGACGCCGAGGCGCTCCCGCTGGATGACGCCAGCGTCGACGGGGCACTCTGCGAGTGCGCCTTCTGCCTCTTCCCGGACAAGCCGGTTGCCGCCGCCGAGCTCGCGCGCGTGCTGAGGCCGGGCTCGCGGGTCGCGCTCTCGGACGTGGTCGCCGCCACGGAGAGGCTGCCGGAAGAGCTCTCCGGGATGGCCGCCTGGGTTGCGTGCGTCGCCGATGCCCGTCCTTTGACCGAGCTGGCCGCCTTGCTCGAGGACGCAGGTCTGGAGATCGAGCACGCCGAGGAGCAGCCCGCGTTGATCGAGGATCTCGTCAGCCGCGTCGAGGCACGGCTGAGGCTTGCTCGTCTCGTGCAGCCCGAGTTTGCCGGCGATCTCGGCCCGGCCATCGAGCGAGGGCTCGAGCTCGTCCCGCTGGTGCGAGAGGCCGTCCGGGACGGCGTCCTCGGCTACGGGATCGTGATCGCTCGCCGATGAGCGCGTGACCACCGACGGAGAGCGCTGGACGCTCGCGGTCCTCGCAGCCCTGCGGGCAGGACGGTTCCGGCCCCGTGCCTGGCACACGTTCCTCGCCGCCTCTTTCGAGCGCGCTCGCGATCAGAGAGGGATCCATCTTCGGGCGCACCGTCAGGTGCTCGCGCTCGGGGCGATCGGTGGGATCACCTGGGGCGCCGTCGCCCTCACGGGCCACGGCGCGCTCTCGGTCGCCGGAACGGCCTGGCTGATCGTGCTGTTGCTGATGGTCGATTGGCACCTCGGCATGCTCGAGAGCGCCGACGGCCGGGCCCTCGGGCGGCTCGGGCTCGCCAACGTGGTCACGATCGTGCGTGGTGCCTCCCTGCCCGTGCTGTTCGTGCTCGACCCCGAAGCGCTGGCCGGCGCGCTCGTCGGTCTCGTGGCACTCGATGTGCTCGACGGCGTGCTCGCCCGCGGTCGGGGTGAGTCGACGCGCCTCGGCGCCTGGCTCGACGGGTCGCTCGACACCCTGCTCGTAATGGCCTTCGTCGTAGCGGCTACATCGCTCGGGGCGATCCCGGGCTGGCTCGCCGCGCTCGTCCTGACGCGGACGCTCCTGCCGTGGCTCGTAGTCGCCTGGCTCTACTTCCTGACTTCGAGGCCGCCGCAGGAGTACGCGACCATCAGCACATCCGGCCCGACTGCTCGCCTGCCCAGCCTCGTGGCCGCGATCGGGCTCGGGTTGGCGCTCCTGGAGGCGAGAGGGGCCGTGCCTCTTGCTGCGATCGGCGTCGGAGCGTCGTTCTATCCCTGGCTGCTGGCGGTCGTGAGGTCGCGGCGTTCGCCCGCCGAGGGCGAGCACGGCGTGGCACCGAGTCCCTAGATCTGAAGCCCGGTGAAGCGGGCCAGACTGGTCGTGAGGCGCGTCAGCTCGCCCGTCGCGAGCAGGATCCCGAACACGACGAGGGTACCGCCGGACACGAGCCCGACGACACGCTGGTGCCGCCGCAAAGCTGCCACCAGGCTCAGGGCTCGTGTGAAGCCGAGTCCGAAGAGGAGGAACGGCACCCCGAGCCCGACCGAGTAGATGCCGAGCAGGATCGCTCCCTGGGTCGCACTGCCGCCCGCGGCCGCGAGAGCGAGGATCGCCGCGAGCGTCGGGCCGATACACGGTGTCCAGCCCACCCCGAAGGCGACTCCGATCATCGCCGGAGTTGCGAGCCCGCCACGGCGGCGGAAGTGGAGGCGCTTCTCGCGGAGGAGCGTCAGCGGTAGAGGCGCGCCCGCGTAGACGAGGCCGGCGAAGACGATGAAGACGCCCGCGACGATCTCGAGGGTGCGCCGGTTCGTCAGGATCGCGTCCCCGAACCACGCAGCGCCGGCCCCGAGGAGCACGAACATCGATCCGAATCCCACGACGAACGCGGCGGTCGAGGAGACGACGCGGCGGGGCTGAGCACCGATCTCGGTGAAGCCGACACCGGAGACGAGCGACAGGTACCCGGGCACGAGCGGGAGCACGCAGGGCGAGAGAAAGGAGAGAAAGCCCGCAGCGAAGGCAGCCGCGAAGGCGGCGGGGCCGAACTGGATCACGTCGCTCCCGGAGCGGGGACGTGCAAACCGTGGTCGAGCAAGGTCACGCTGCGACCGGTCGAGACAATGCGCTCATCCTCCTTTGGATGCCCTTCGCACCTGGCGCGGTTCACGAAAGTCGCGTGGTGCGTCAGCCGTCGCGTGCGCTCGGGGCAGCGGTGTCCCCGCGTCGCCGCTGAATCCCCCGCTCGCCTCGCGGCATCGAAGGTTTACAGCTCCCGAGAAGGAGAACCAGTCGCGCATGGACGAGAGGAAGACCCAGGAGACCCGCCCCGGCGAAGAGCCGCAGGAGCAGTCGGGCCGTCGGACCCGAGCCCGGCTGGCCGTGGCCGCTGCTGCGCTGCTCGTCGTAGCCGTCGTCGTGGTGGGGGTGATCGCAGCGCGCGATACCGGCCCGGCGCAGGCCGTGAAGCGATCGTCGAGCCCGGCCGTCAGCGTCTCGGGCGTCGATCCGATCACGGGCAAGGCCGTCGATCTCGCCTCCTACGCCGGGAAGCCGGTCGTCCTGAACGTGTGGGGATCGTGGTGTGAGGGATGCAGAGCAGAGGCCGCCGATCTCCAGAGGTTCGTCGAACGCCACCCGGAAGTGCAGATGATCGGGATCGACCTGCAGGACACGAAGAGCGGAGCCCGCGACTTCTACCGCGAGTGGGGCTGGAGCCACCCGACCGTCTTCGATCCGAACGGGGAGATCTCGTTCGCGCTCGGCCTGCAGGGAACCCCGACGACGTACTTCCTCGACGAGGAGCACCGGCTCGTGACGCAGATCGTCGGCGAAACCGATCTCGCGGGGTTCGAAGAGGGGCTTCGGATCGCCTTGTCGGGGTCGTAGGCCGGCGTCAGAGCCGCTCGCGCCGGATCCGCTCGACGACCGTCTCGGCGACGGAGTCGCTCGGCTCGCGCTCGGCGTCGTCGCGGCCCAGCGCCCGCACCCGCTCGACGGTGTCGGCGAGCGACCGATAGAGCGCGCGACAGCGGCGGCAGTAGCGGAGATGCCGTGCCACCCGGCGTGCCCGGCCGCGCTGCAAGGTCCCGTCGAGATGGTCCGAGAGCTGCTCCCCGGTTTCCGCGCACGATCCGATCATCGGTCGCATCAGCATGGTCATGGTGGATTCGATGACCGCGGCCGCCATGGCGATTCAGAATCATACGACGGAGGGGCGCGCGAGCCGCCCGCCCCTCCTCGTTCCCCGTGCTAGCGCACCTTCACCGTGAAGCGCCGCGACTCGTAGGCCTTGCTCGTCTCGCCGCGCGTGAGCGCGAACGCGACGGTCGTCGTGCCCTTCCCTGTCGCCCTGAAGACGAGGACGACGCTCTTGCCGATGTCTCCCTCGGACGTCTGCCGGACGACCTTGGAGTCGTACGGCCGGGCGACCCGCCACACGTTGCCGCCGGTGCGGTGTGGGAGCGCGAAGGCGACGAGCTGCCCCTTGCTCGTGGCGACGGTGGCCACGGGGCCTGGCGGAAGCTTCCCGACCGGATTGGCGGAGGCGAGACCGAGCCCCGCGGCGATCGCGGCGGCCGCGGTGGTGACGGCGATCAGAGCGAGAAGTAGCCGGCGACGGCGCATTCGAGGTCCCTTCGTGGTGTCGGCTCGTGAACGTTCGTCCACTGTCTACCCGGCTTCGACGCGCTCGCCTGCTCGTGGCTGGATTTCCGAACAATTCTCTCATCGACTCCCGTCGACGGCGGGCGTGGGCGAAGCGTGGTTGGGCTCGACAGCCCCTGCGGCTCGGATCGACACGGCGGCGCGCTGCGAACGGCCGTGTAGGCTCGGTGGCGGTGACCGCTGACGCTTTCCGCTCCCCTCGGGCCGAGCCGCGGATCGAGGATTACGCCCTGATCGGTGACCTCCAGACGGCCGCGCTCGTCCACCGGTCGGGGTCGATCGACTGGTGTTGCTTCCCACGGTTCGACTCCGGTGCGTGTTTTGCCGCGATCCTCGGCACTCCCGACCACGGCCGCTGGTTGCTCGCGCCGAAAGCCGAGGTGCGGAGCTCGACGCGACGGTATCGCCACGACACGCTGATCCTCGAGTCCGTCTACGAGACGGACGAGGGCAGCGTGCGTGCGATCGACTTCATGCCGCCGCGCGGGGTGGCGCCGGACATCGTGAGGATCGTGGAGGGACTCGACGGCGAGGTCACGATGCGCTCGGACATGGCTATCCGGTTCGACTTCGGCAACATCGTGCCGTGGGTGCATCGGGTCGACCACGCGCGTGTGGCGACGGCGGGACCGGACTCGATCTGCTTCCGCACCCCGGTCGAGATCCACGGCGAGAACATGACGACCGTCTCCGAGTTCGTGATCAAATCCGGCGAGCGCGTTCCGTTCGTGCTGACGTGGTTCCCGTCCCACGAGGAGCTCCCCGACGAGATCGATCCCGAGGACTCGCTGACGCAGACAGAGGACTACTGGCTCGACTGGGCTTCGCACTGTGGGCACCATGGCGACTACCACGAGGAGATCCACAGGTCGCTCCTGCTCCTGAAGGCGCTCACGTATGCGCCGACGGGGGGTATCGTCGCCGCGCCGACGACCTCGCTCCCCGAGTGGATCGGCGGGGTGCGGAATTGGGACTACCGCTTCTGCTGGCTTCGCGACGCGACGCTGTCGCTCGCGGCGATGATTCGCGCCGGCTACAGCGAGGAGGCAATGGCTTGGCGCCAATGGCTTCTCCGCGCAGTCGCGGGCGACCCCGCCGACGTTCAGATCATGTACGGGATCGCCGGCGAACGCCGGCTCGAGGAGCGCGAGCTCGGCTGGCTGCCCGGCTTCGAGGGCTCCACCCCGGTCAGGGTCGGCAACGCGGCCTGCGAGCAGATCCAGCTCGACGTCTACGGCGAGGTGATCGACGCGCTCTACCTGACGCGCAAGCACGGAGCCCCGCCCGACGACAACATCTGGTCGCTGTCGGTGAAGCTGCTCGAGTGGCTCGAGGAGGGCTGGCGTCACGAGGACGCGGGGATCTGGGAGGTGCGGGGGCCCAATCGCCATTTCACCCACTCCAAGGTGATGGTCTGGGTGGCGTTCGATCGAGCGGTTCGCTCGTTCGACGAGTTCGGTCGCAAGGGCCCGGTCGAGCGATGGCGGGCGCTCCGTGACGAGGTCAAGGCAGAGGTCCTGGAGCGTGGGTGGAACAGCGACAAGCGCGCCTTCTCGCAGTACTACGGCTCCGACGAGCTCGACGCGAGCGCCCTCGTGATGCCGCTCGTCGGCTTCCTGCCGGCCGACGACGAGCGGATCGTCTCCACGGTGGAGGCGATTCGGCGCGAGCTCACGATCGACGGCCTCGTCCTCCGCTATCGACCGGACGAGCACGGCGAAGTCGACGGCCTGCCACCCGGAGAGGGTGTCTTTCTCGCTTGCTCGTTCTGGCTCGCGGAGGTGCTTGCCCTCCAGGGCAAGAACGAGGAGGCACGGGAGTTGTTCGAGCGCCTGCTGAACCTCCGCAACGACGTCGGGCTCCTGGCCGAGGAGTACGACCCGGTCTCGAGGCGCCAGCTCGGCAACTTCCCGCAGGCGTTCACCCACCTCGCACTCGTCGGCGCAGCGCTCGCGATCGGCGAGGGACGGAGCATGCGCCAGGACACGGAGCAGGACTGAGCCACTCGGCTGGCTCGCGGCTCGAGCCCGCCCCACGTGGAGCCCTTCGAGCGCGAGGCCTCAGGAGGCCCTTTCGGCTCGTAGACTGCGGGCCATGTGGACGTGCCCTCAATGCCCGCGGGAGAACCCCGACGATGCGGGCTTCTGCGGCGGGTGCGGATCACGACGACCCACAGCAATCGCGGCTCGCGAGGAGCGGAAGATTGTCACGGTCGTGTTCGCCGACCTCGTCGGTTCGACCGCTCGAGCCGAAACGCTCGACCCCGAAGACGTCCGTGCGATTCTCGCGCCGTACCACGCGCGACTCCGACACGACTTCGAGCGCCACGGCGGCACGGTCGAGAAGTTCATCGGTGACGCGGTCGTCGCCGTCTTCGGCGCGCCCGCGTCGCACGAGGACGACCCCGAACGCGCCGTACGGGCGGCGCTTGCCGTCCAGGAGGCGATTCTCGACCTGAACGAAGCCGATCCGACGCTCTCACTGGAGGTTCGGATCGGCGTCAACACGGGAGAGGCACTGGTGACGCTCGACGCCCGGCCCGAGGCAGGTGAGGGGATGGTGTCGGGAGACGTGATCAACACGGCTGCGCGGATCCAGTCGGCGGCGCCGCCGGGCGGTGTGCTCGTCGGCGAGCTGGCCTATCGCGCGACCGAGCGCTCGATCCAGTACGACGAGTACGCCCCGATCGAAGCAAAGGGCAAGTCCGAACCGGTCGCCGTCTGGCTCGCCACCGGGCGCCGTTCCGCCTTCGGCGTCGACCTCGCGCAGGCGAAGGCGCCGCTCGTCGGGCGGGAGCGCGAGGTCGCCCTGCTGTCGGACGCACTCGACCGGATCAGGGACGCGCAGCGGCCGCAGCTCGTGACGCTCGTCGGCGTGCCGGGGATCGGCAAGAGCAGGCTCCTCTACGAGCTGCTGCAGTTCGCGGAGCAGACGCCGGAGCTGATCACGTGGAGGCAGGGCCGCAGCCTGCCCTACGGCGAGGGCGTCTCACTCTGGGCGCTCGGTGAGATCGTCAAGGCCCAGGCCGGCGTGCTCGAGTCGGACGACGCGGACGAGGCCGGGGATAAGCTGGCGCGGACGGTTGCCGACCTGATCCCCGACCGCGAGGAGGGCGCGTGGGTCGCGCGACACCTGCGGCCGCTTCTCGGCCTCGGGGATGCGAGGGGTGCCGGCGAGGGGCGCACGGAGGCGTTCGCGGCCTGGCGCCGTTTCCTGGAGGCGCTCGGCGAGGGGCGCCCTGCCGTGCTCGTCTTCGAGGACCTCCACTGGGCAGACGACGACCTGCTCGACTTCGTCGACGAGCTCGCCGACCGCGGCGAAGGGCCATTGCTCGTCGTCTGCACCGCGCGGCCGGAGCTGCTGACGCGGCGCCCGACCTGGGGTGGCGGCAAGCTCAACGGCGTCACGCTCGCGCTGGCGCCGCTCTCCGAGGCAGACACGGCCCAGCTCGTCTCGTCCCTCGTCGGCCGCGCCCTGATGACCGCCGAGCGGCAGGCGGAGCTACTCGCACAGGCCGGGGGGATCCCGCTGTTCGCCGAGGAGGCGGTGCGCATGGTGGAGCAGGGCGAGCAGGGGGCGCTGCCGGAGACGCTCAACGGGATCCTCGCCGCGCGCATCGACGGCCTCGGGGGCGATGAGAAGGAGCTGCTCCAGAACGCGGCGGTGCTGGGCAAGGTGTTCTGGACAGACGCCGTCGCCGAGCTGGCCGGAATCGAGCCGGGCCGAGTCGACGATCTCCTCTATAGCCTTGAACGGAGAGAGTTTCTCCGCCGTGAGCGCCGTTCTGCCGTCGTCGGCGCCCGCCAGTACGCCTTTGCGCATGGCCTCATGCGTGACGTCGCCTACGGCCAGATCCCACGGGCGGTGCGGTCGCAGCGTCACCGGCAGGCGGCCGCCTGGATCGACTCGCTCTCCGGCGGCAGGGCCGACGATCGCTCCGAGCTGCTCGTCCACCACCTCCTCAGCGCGATCGAGTTGGGCGAGGCGGCCGGGGCTGCCGTCGACGATCTGCGGGAGCCGGCCGTCCGAGCGCTGCGTGACGCGGGCGACAGAGCGGCCGCGCTTGCCTCACCTCGTACGGCGGCGCGCTTCTATGCCGGAGCGCTCGAGATGACCGGTCCGGAATCTCGTGATCCTGAGCTCCTCTTCTCCCTCGGTCGAACGCTGAGCGCGAGCGACGGCGGGGGCGAGGCGGAGCTCGCCGCAGCGGTAGAGGGGCTCGTCGCCCGGGGGCGGAAGGGTCTCGCCGCCGAGGCACTCGTCGAGTTGCACCGGATCGTCTGGAACCGGGCTCGCGGGTCGGACTTCGACTTGCTGGAGCGGGCCCGCGAGCTCGTCACGGAGGAGGAGGCAACGTACTCGCGCGGCTATGTGATTTCGACGATGGGGCGCTACTACAGCCTTGCGGGGCGTTATGAAGAGGCCATCCCGCCCGCCCGGGAGGCGGTCGCGATAGCCGAGGAGCTCGGCGACCGCGACCTCCTCTGTTATGCGCTCAACAATCTCGGGATAGCACGGTGCTTCGGGGGGGACTTCGGCGGGCTCTCCGACATCAAGCGTTCGCTCGAGATCGGGCTCGAGATCGGGAGTAGCGACGTCTCGCGTGCCTACATCAACATCGGCTCGGTGACCGAGCAACTCGGGGACGTGCGCACGGCGGAGGCGATCCACCGCCAGGGTCTCGAAGCTGCCCGCAGGACGGAGGCCGGACCCGTCGAGAAATGGCTGCGTGCCGAGCTCGTGCACGACTGGTATCGGCTGGGACACTGGGACGAGGCGCTGGCGGAGATCGCCGACCTGCGCCGGCAGGGAGGCGAGCCGGGCTACATGGACGGCGCGGTGCGCGCCGTCGGGCTGCTGATCGCGGATGCGCGCGGGACGCGGCCCGGCGCCGACGACGTGACCTGGTTTCGGGAGCTCGCCGCCGCGAGCAGCGACCCCCAGATGCGACTGCCTGCGCTCGCGTTGGCGGCGCGGTTTGCGGAGGCTGCGGGCGACACCGCCGCGGCGCGCGTCTCGTTGGAGGCGCTCATGCGGCTCAGCGAGATGGCGCTCGCACCAGGGTTGGTCGGAGCGTGGATGAGCGATGTCGCACTCACGAGCGTCCGCCTCGGCGCGGTCGGGGAAGTCTCGTCGCTCGTGCGATTGGGGACGGAATCGGTGTACGAGACCGCCGCCACGTTGCTCCTGGATAGGGACTTCGCCGCGGCAGCCGACGCGTTCGCGCGGATTCCGAGCGTGTTGGAGGAGGCCGACGTCCGCATGTGGTCGGCACGGTCTGGAGCCGACGGGGCAATTGCCCAGCTCGAGCGGGCACTGGAGATCTATCGCGGGCTCGGAGCAACCGCTCGCATCGCCGAGGCGGAAACCGCTCTACTGGAGCAGGGCAGTCGTGCCGGCTAGAGGCCGTCGGTGAGTGCCGCGAGCGCACGGTCGCGCTCGGTCACGGCGCCGGCCGTGTGCGTCGACCAGCGGACCGTAACGCGCGTGTAGCGAATCGCGATATCGGGATGATGGTTCTCGCGCTCGGCGAGCTCGGCCAGCCGGTTCACGAACGCGATCGCGTCGGGGTACGAGGCAAACAGGAACTCGCGCTCGAGCGCGTCGTCCACCTCGGGCCAGTCGGAGGCGGGATCCACCGGGGAAGTCTCGCAGATCGTCCGCGCGCGGGGAGCGCACCAGACCAGCCGCCGTACCCCACCGGGATCCTCTTCGCTCTCTCCCCGGCAGCTCAGCCGAGGGAAGCCCGGAACTGTTTCGTCAGCACGAGACCCTTCGATTCCGTCCGGATCGTGCCGCTGACGATGCGCCCTCTCGCGCCCGCGGGGGACTTCAGCCTGCAGGTCGCCCGTCCGTCGCTGAGAGCGCCCACGGCCTTCACCTTGGCCAGGCCGATCCGGGCGGCAGCACGTGACCGCACCCTCGAAGACCGGGAACGTGCGGCCTTCGTTGTCCAGGATCAGGACGCGATGAGACGCGACGAGGGCCGATCCGGCCTTCGGCAGCCTCGGTTTCAGGGTGACACCGCCTGGCGCATTTCTGACGCTCACCGTCAGCGACGCAGAGTCGTTCGCTGAGTTGGGGTCGGGCCGACTCGACCCGAGTATCGTCGCTTCGAACGTGTAGCTGCCTTCTCGCTCGGCAACGACGTGCCAAACGCCATACGTTGCAGCCAGATTCGTGCCGGATGTCGGAGTGACGCTCCTCGAGCAGACGGCCTCTTCTTCTGCTCTCGTGCATCCCTCCGCGGCACCGGGCGCCTTCGCTGCCCACCGGATCCCCGCAGGCAGTGTCACGCGAAGTCTCACGTCAGCCGACTCGCCCCCATCCCAGAAGAGGAATGGGGAGATCGAGAGCCTGAGGGATTCCGTGCTCCGCGCACCCGGGGTACTGACGAGCGCCGTGAAGGACAGACTGGGTTGCAAGTCGTTGGAGACGCCGCGAGCAGATGCTCCCAGGGGGAGCACAGCGAGAAGTGCAGCTACCGCCACAACGGCCATCGCAGGCGTTCTGACCCTAGTAGTCGGTAATGCACTCACGAACATGCGTCACCTCGAACGCGAGATTGTACGCATAGTCACAGACCAGAGTCAATGGAGACAGGTCGGTACGCTCACCGTAGGCTCGGCTGGCCGCGCGTGGCGAAACTCCTGAACGTCGTCGGTGCGGCTCGGCGCCCGCCCTCTGATCCTGTGGCGTGGTCGGGGCTTGGCACGAATGGGCCTTTCCGGAATCGCGCCGCCGTGCCTTTCGGGGAGCGACCGTGGCCGGCCCGGGGAGCTGGGGAACACGGTTGCGACCGCTTATGGCGGGGGCAGTACTGGATCCGTGCCTGCCGCGGGCGCTGTCGTTGCAGGCGCCTGCGCGTCGGGTGCAGTCGGCGGCCCGCCACGCTTCGGAGGCGGCTCCACCTTCTTCGGCGGGCCGACCACGACGTACTCGTTCTGCGCTTTGTAGCGCTGCGTGTAGCGCTCGTTTCGGATCCGCTTGTCGCCCCGGAACACTTCTCGCGTGAACTGCACGGTAAAGCCGGAGGACCCAGCGCTCTGCTCGACGTAACGCGTCCCCTTGGGCAACGTCTTGTCGAGCTTGACGTAGCTCCGCGGTGCCTGGAAGTCGTAGGGCTTCTCGGTCACCGTCTCGACGCGCCGTCCGAGGCTCGACGAGTAGAAGCGCACCGTGATCGAGTCGTCGTCGGCATCGAGTTTCATGAGCAGCCCCGCGGGCCAGGTGTTCGTGAAGATCAACTCTGGCCCGCCCCACGAGATCGTTGCCTCCCGGCCCATCGGATAGCGCGAGATGTAGAACTCGTGCGGCTGATGCTTGTCGAGGCGCAGGCCCGAAAAGAACGCGGCGTTGAAGAGGGTCGTTGCGACCTGGCTGATTCCACCCCCGATCGAGTCCTCGAGACGGCCAGCGCGAATCTGCGGAGCCGAGAGGAAGCCGTTCTCGGTGGTGCGCTTGCCGAGCGCCTCGTTGAGCGAGAACCGCTCGCCCGGACGGAGGATCGTCCCATCGAGCAGTTCGGCGGCGCGCTTGATGTTCGTGACCCGGGGTGCGCAGCACGAGTAGGCAGTCATGAACTCCGAGACGCGCTCCTTGATCTTGAGGGCTGTCGCCTCCGCCGTACCGAAGGTCGGCTTCACCACGATGAGGCGCGCCCGATGAACCGTCGAGTCGAGGTTCGAGATGATGGCTGCACCGATGCGCTCGACGTCGAGCTTGCGACCGTTGACGGCGGGTCGCACCACGACTTCGCCGCCCGCCGTGATCGTGAAGCTCGCGTCGCGCGCGGGCGTCTCGAGCGCCCGGAACTTGGGGCGTAGGCGCTTCGCGAGCACCTCGGGGTCGAGTTCGACGAGGAGCTCGCCGTCCGCCGGCTCGAACCGCAGGGCCTTGCGCAACACCTCTGGCGTCAGCCTGACCGCCGTCGTCGCGAGCGCCACCTGGCGCGACTGGGAGAGCAGGGTCTCAACCCTGATCCGCGCTCGCTCGGCGTCCGCTGTCGACACCCGCGGCGTCAACGTCCGGATCGGTACGACACAGCGTGGCCGGCAACCGTCGAAGGCGAGTCGTGAGTGCCGCGCGGTCGACCCTGCCGCCGTTGACTGCCGGGACGACCTCGGTCGTACCGTTCGCGCGGATCATGACCGAGCCGTCTCTGGCCGGCGTCGCAACCCTCGCATCGAGCACGTCGGCGAGCGCTGTCACGCGCGATCGGCTGATGTCGTAGAGAAGAACGACGCGACGGTTGTCGCCGAAGCCCAGGCGGGCCTTGACACGCGCGAATACTCCCGCGTCTGCAGCCTGCCCGACGGCTGCCTGGATGCGCGGTGTCGCCCCGAGTTGGAGGCCCGTGATCGTCGTCGTCCCACTCACGAGGTCGAGCAGAACATGCTCTCGCAGGCGGCGCGCCGACGCCTTCTCGATCGCGGACGCGGCCCGCTCCGGCGTCTTTCGACCGACATCGACGCCGCCGACCCACGTTCCGGCCGGGATCCTGTTGTGCTCCGCGACCGCGAGGGCTCCGGCGGCCGTCGCGACCAGTACGAGAGCGACGGCCACTGCGAGAGACGCCGCGCGCAGCCTCGATCGCCCGCGCGTCCTCGATGGAGGCGGGGTCACGAACATGCCGGGGGAAGCGGGTCTCTTGCGGGCACTCATGGTCTGGGCGGCACCGGTCTTCGTCGCGACGCACTCCCAGAGTGCCATGCGCGACCTCCTCCCCGTCACCGTGAGCGGGATCTACACGAGCACCGCGCGCCTCGGGCACGCGTCGTGCCCGGGCAGCTGGGGGCGCTTCAGCTTCTCGAGGCGAGCTTCGACGCGCCTCTGCCTTTCGGCGAGACGACGCGGCATCGGACTCGCGATCGCCCGCGCATTCGTCGAAGCACGCGATAGGCGGCCGCGCAGCCGAGCGGCCGTGATCTCGGGGGCAGGGGCCGGTACGTGCTGTACTGCCTCTGTGCCAGCGCGAAGCGATCATGACCGCGCGCCGCCGTCGGTGGGCCGGAAGAGCCCCTGGACGCTACGCGGACCTGTTCTTGCCGGGGTTCTCGGCGTATGCGCCCTCCTCCTTGTCGTGGCACCGGCGGCCGGCGATCCGGGAAGAGAGAAGCGAAGGGTCGACGCGGAGCTCGGTCAGCTTCGAGCGAAGATCGAGCAGGCGACGCATGAGGAGGGCGTTCTCACCGCTGAGATCTCGGCCGCCAGTTCGCGCGTCCGTGAAGTGCAGGCACGAGTCGACGCAGAGCAGCAGCGGCTTTCGGGACTGGAGGCGCAGCTAGCGAGCGAGATGGAGCGACTCGGGCGACTGAATCAGCAGTTCAGAGCTCAGACCGAGCAGCTCCGGGCGTTCGAGACCGAGCACGTTCTTGCGGTCGAACAGCTGGAGCAGCGAGTCCGCGAGATCTACATGGGTGAAACCCCGGACGTACTCTCGGTCGTTCTGGGTACGACGACGTTCGCTGAGCTCCTCGACACCGTCGAGCTTGTCGGCGAGATCGGCCAGCAGGACGCAAGCATCGCAACTCGCGTTGCCGAAGCGGCCGAGAAGACGGGAATCTTGCGTCAGGAAACTGCCCGTACTCGTGCGGGTGTGCGGACGACGGCGCGCGAGATTGCCGGACGTGTTGCAAGCCAACGCTCCATCCGCGACCGCTTGGTAGCAGGCCGTAACGACCTCGTGGCCGCGAACCAGGTGAGAGCGCTGACGCTGGCCCTGGTCCGAGCCGACAGCGCCGATCATGCGCATCGGCTCGACGGATTGGGGGCAGAGAGCGCGGCATTGGCAGCGCAGATCAACGCGGCGCAGGAGGCTGCGAGCGTGCCAGCGCCATCGGCCCCCTCGTCAAGCGCCAGCGCGGCGCGCCCCTCGCCTCGGGCAGCTCGAGCGTCTCGTCGTCAGGGTTCATCTTTCCCGTTTCCGGCCCTGTCGTGAGTGGCTTCGGCCCGCGCGGAGGGCGCATCCATGAGGGCATCGACATCATCGCCTCGTCCGGGACTCCCGTCGTCGCGTCGGCGGCGGGCCGCGTCATCCGGTCCGAGTACGGCCGAGGCTACGGAAACGTCGTCGTCATCGATCACGGAAACGGGCTGTCGACGACCTACGCGCACAACTCGTCGCTTGCGGCCAGGGTCGGCGCTACCGTCGCGCAAGGCACCGTGATCGCTTACGTCGGCAGCACCGGCAACTCGAGCACGCCGCACGTTCATCTCGAGTTCCGAATCAACGGGACTGCCGTCGACCCGTTCCGCTATCTCTAGGCGGCCGCCGCAGCCGCAGCCACGCTGCTACTACGCTGGTTCTGCGCGCCCAGGGTTCACCTACCCCCTCGACCCGGGTGCTCGCGGCCCTGGAACCCGCATAGACAGTGCAATTTCCAGGTCTTTTGTGATGGGCCGTGCTGGGATCGAACCAGCGACCTTGGGATTAAAAGTCCCCTGCTCTACCAACTGAGCTAACGGCCCCGGGCGGAGTGTAGGCAATGCCCCACCCGGCTACTGCGGCGGCGTCTGCTTCGATCTCGGCTCTGATCCCGGGGTCGGACGGGCGGGGGCTAGACTCGGTGGCTCGACAGTCGTTGCCGGAAGGAGCTCGACGATGCAGACGTGGGATCTCGACACGCCAGGCGGGAACGATGCCTCCGGGCCGCAGGTGCTCGTCTCGACACCGGAGGCCCGGGTAATCCTGATCGAGTTGGGGGCGCAGGAGGAGCTGGGCGAGCATCGTGTGCGTGAGCGAGCGATTCTGCAGGTGCTCGCCGGGAGCATCGAGCTCGGTGTCGAGGGCGCGGTGCAGGTGTGCCCCGCGGAGACTCTGGTCGTCTTCGAGCCCGGAGAGCCGCACAGCGTGCGCGCGCTCGAGCAATCACGGCTCCTGCTCACGCTCGCTCCGTGGCCCGGGGTCGGCCACTACGGGGCGGAGGAGGACGCGAACCCGCACGACCTCCCGATCAACGCGACGAGACCCGCGAGCTAGCGCCGCGGCTCCGGCTGGGAGCCGGTTCGGATCTCGAAAGCGGCCTAGGCCGAGCGCCCAGCGTCTCGCAGCACCTTCCCCGGATTCATGATCCAGAGCGGGTCGAAGACCTGCTTGATGCCGGCCATCAGCGGAACGATGTCGCCGTGCTCCTGTTCCAGCGCTCCGATCTTGCCGAGGCCGATGCCGTGCTCGCCCGTGCACGTGCCTCCCCGGGCGAGTGCGTCGTCGACGATGCTGTGCACGAGCTCCTCCGAGCGAGCCAGGGCGGAGGCGTCGTCGGGGTCGATGTGGACGCTGACGTGGAGGTTCCCGTCACCGGCATGGCCGAGGATGCCGCCGGGGAGTCCGAGCCGCTCGAGCTCGCCGCGCGCGAAGCGGACGGCGGACGCGAGCTCGGTGACAGGGACGCACACGTCGGTTGCGCGCTCCTTGGTGCCCGGAACCTGTGCTGCCGCAGCGTGGGTGACGGCGTGGCGCGCCCGCCAGAGCTGGGCGCGGGCGTCGGCGTCCTGCTCGAAGGCGATCTCCGTGGCGCCCTCGGAGCGGGCGATCTCCTGCACGAGCTCGAGATCGCCGGCGACCGTCTCTCGCGTGCCAGTCGCCTCGATGAAGAGGCACGGCACCTCCGGATACGCCGTGCCGGAATAGGCATTGACGGCGGCCACGACCCAGGCGTCGAGCAGCTCGACCCGTGTCACCCCGGCTCCCGCGCCGACGACCCCGGCCGCGGTAGCGCACGCCGCCTCGACGTCGGGGAAGCTGATTCGCAGGACGACCGCGTGCTCGGGGATCGGGTGCAGCCTCACGGTCAGCTCCGTGATCACGGCGAGTGTCCCTTCGGATCCGACGAGGAGGCCGGTGAGGTCGTAGCCGGCCGATGTCTTCCGCGCCCGCGAGCCGGTGCGCACGATGCTCCCGTCGGGCAGGACAGCCTCGAGCGCGAGCACGTTGGCGCGCATCTTCCCGTAGCGCACGGTCGTCGTGCCCGCGGCATTTGTCGCCGCCATGCCCCCGAGAGTCGCGTCGGCCCCGGGATCGACCGGGAAATGCAGGCCGTGCTCGCCCGCGGCTCGCTCGAGCGCAGACCTCGTGACTCCGGCGGAGACGGTCGCGGAGAGGTCACCCGGATGGATCTCCATGATGCGGGTGAGGCGGGAGAGGTCGAGGCTGATCCCTCCGCGGACAGGGATCACATGGCCCTCGAGGCTCGACCCGACGCCAAACGGGGTCACCGGCACTCGATGCGCCGTGGCCAGGGCGAGGACGGCGGAGACGTCCTCGGTCGTCTCCGCATAGACGACGAGGTCGGGCCGTCGGGGAACGTGGAACGTGAGGTCGGCAGCGTGAAGGTCGCGTTCGGAGTCACCGTCCGAGACGCGGTCGGCCCCGAGCGCCGCGATCAGCGCGTTCCGGAGCGGGTCGAGGTCGGTTGCCGGCGACGTGGCCATCTTCGGAGTCTGCGTGAAATCCGGTACCGGTGCGCCGGACCTCGTCGGGTAAACCGCCCCCCGGACAGGCACAATGGGGTCGTGGCCACGATCGAGAAGCCACGCCTTCGCGGCGTATTCCACCTCTGGGCGTTCTTCGTCTCCGTCGCGGCGGGTGTCGTCCTGATCGCCCTCGCCGACGGTGCCAGGCCACGCTTCGCCGCCTGGATCTACGTGATGGCGCTCGCCGCGATGTTCGGGGCCAGCGCCCTCTACCATCGCTACCCCTTCAAGTCGGCGGCGCGGCGCGTGTGGGCGCGGCGCCTCGACCACTCCACGATCTTCGTCTTCATCGCCGGCACCTACACGCCGTTCGCGCTGCTCGCGTTCAGCGGCACGATCAGCTGGCTCGTCCTCGTCACGGTCTGGTCGGGCGCCGCTCTCGGCCTCGTGCTCAATTTCGTGTGGCTCCATGCGCCGAAATGGGTCACGGTGCTCGCCTATTTCGGGGTCGGTTGGGTCGGGATCATCACGATCCCGCAGATGATCTCCGCCGTCGGCGTCTCGGGGCTCGTGCTCGTCGTGGTCGGAGGTGCCCTCTACACGGCCGGGGCCATCGTCTATGCGGTTCACTGGCCGAACCCGTTTCCGGCCACGTTCGGCTTCCACGAGGTGTTCCACGTGCTCGTCGTCGCGGCAGCCGCGACGCAGTTCGTGGCCGTGGCGCTCGTCGTCGTGTAACGCGCGGCGGCTTCTCGGGACGGTACCGTCATGAGCATGGACAAGACCGAGCTGACGGAAGCCGAGTGGAGGGCCCGCCTCACCCCCGAGCAATACGCGGTTCTCCGCGAGAAGGGGACGGAGCGGGCGTTCACCGGGACCTACACGGACACCAAGCTGCCCGGCGTCTACCGATGCGCCGGCTGCGGGACAGAGCTGTTCCGCTCCGATGCCAAGTTCGACTCCGGCTCGGGCTGGCCGAGCTTCGTCGAACCGGCCTCCCTCGCGAGCGTCGAGACACACACGGATACGAGCTACGGGATGGTCAGGACCGAGGTGACGTGTGCCGCTTGCGGTGGCCACCTCGGCCACGTCTTCCCGGACGGCCCCGGCCCAACGGGCCAGCGCTACTGCATCAACTCGTGCGCGCTCGAGCTCGAGCCTGACGCGTAGCCCTGTCGGCAAAGGGATGGGACTCCCGCTCGAGGTGTACCCCCTCGCCTCTACCCGTCCCGGGAGCGGCTACCCCGAGCGCCCGCAGCAGACGGGAACGTGACCTGCGGCCCTGGTCGGCGTAGGATCAGGGCAGACCCCGAGACGGAGGAGAGCCCGGACATGAGCACCGAGGACGGACCGACACCGCAGCCGCCGAAGTCAACGCCGCCCCCATCAGCGCCGGCGCCGGTACGCGAGGAGTCCCACGTCGAGTCGATTCGTCGGCACGCGCAGCGCACCAAGCTCTATCTCTGGGCGGGCGGTGCTGCCGCCCTTCTCGTCGTGGTCGTCGCGCTCGTGATCGCGAACACGCGGCAGGTCGAGGTCAGCTGGGTGTTCGGCTCCACGCGCCAGTCGCTCGTCTGGATCATCGTCGCGACGGCGCTCCTCGGCTGGCTGCTCGGGATCGCGACGAGCATCATCTTCCGCTTCCGGACGCGGCGCGAGAAGAAGTAATTCCAGGCTCGGCGTTCTGATCGCTCGAACGCCGAGCGTGGTGCCCCGGCCCGACCCCGATCAGTGGGCGCTGGCGAGGCGGCCCGAGAGCCGGTCGTGGATCGCCTCGCTGCCGGCGTTGAGGCCGATGATGGTGACGGGTGTCCCGTAGTGGGTGCGGTAGCGCTCGGTCACCGCGTCGAGCGCCGCCACGGCCGTGGCGTCCCAGACGTGGGCGAGCGTGAGGTCGATGATCACGGCGCCGGGGTCGTCGTGGTATTCGAAGGCGTCGATGAACTCCTGGTTGGAGGCGAAGAAGAGCTCACCGAGGACGGTGTAGGTGACGCTGTCTCCTGCGGCGGAGACGACCCGCTCGATGTCGACGACGTGCGCGACCTTGCGGGCGAAGAGCGCCATTGCCGTGAGCACACCGAGGCCGACACCGATCGCGAGATTGTCGGTGGCGACGGTGGCGACGACCGTGACCACGGTGATCAAGGTGTCGGACTTCGGCATCCTGCGGAGCGTGGCCGGCTGGACACTGTGCCAGTCGAAGGTGGAGACCGCGACGATGATCATCACGGCGACGAGCGCGGCCATCGGGATGCGACCGACCGCGCCGCCGGCCACGACCACGAGCACGAGCAGGAACACCCCCGCCGAGAAGGTCGAGAGGCGCGTGCGGGCCCCGCTCACCTTCACGTTGATCATCGTCTGGCCGATCATGGCGCAGCCGGCCATGCCGCCGAAGAAGCCCGTGACGACGTTCGCGATGCCCTGGCCGCTCGACTCTCGATCCTTGTTCGAGCGTGTGTCGGTCAGACCGTCCACGATCCGCGCCGTCATCAACGACTCGAGCAGCCCGACCGCTGCGAGCGCGAACGAGTACGGCGCGATGATCTTCAGGGTCTCGATCGAGAACGGCACCGACGGAAGCCCCGGGATCGGCAAGGAGTCGGGGAGGCTTCCCTCGCCGGCGACGTTCGGCACCTCGATGTGCCCCGTGACGACGAGCACCGTCAGGACGAGGATCGCGACGAGCGGACCGGGCACCGCCTTCGTGAGCCGCGGGATCACGACGATCATCGCGACGCCCGCGACGACCAGCAGCGCGCCGTCGAGGCCTCCCTTGCGCAGCTGCGGTACCTGCGCGAGGAAGATCAGGATCGCGAGGGCGTTCACGAACCCGACCGTCACCGGGCGGGGGACGAACCGCATCAGCCGTGCGATCCCGAGCACGCCGAGCACGATCTGGATCACGCCGGCGAGGATCGTCGCCGCGAGTAGATACTCGAGCCCGTACTCCTTGACGAGCGACACGATCACGAGCGCCATCGCGCCGGTCGCGGCGGAGATCATCGCGGGCCGCCCGCCCGCGATCGCGATCGTGACCGCCATCGTGAACGAGGCGTAGAGCCCAACGCGTGGATCGACGCCTGCGAGGATCGAGAACGAGATCGCTTCCGGGATCAGGGCGAGCGCGACGACGAGGCCGGCCAGCAGCTCCACGCGGAGCAGCGAGAACGAGGCGCTCGGCGGAGAGATCCGCGAGCGCAGGAACACTGCCGTGCTCAACCGATGTCGGCCGGCCGCGGCTGGGCGATCGCTGTCGTGGGCGTCGCCTTGGCGATGGAGACACCGGCGTCGAGCACGGAAACGGAGGGGTGGGAGTGAAAGGGGGCGTTGCCGACGGAGGGCATCTGGGTGGAATCGGCAGCGAACACGGAAGGTCTAACGTAGCGGCCGACGCCCCTTGCGACGCCGACGAACCTCGAGATGGAGGATCTCCACTCGAAGATCGCACCTCTGCGGGCCGGCATGGGCGGTGACGGGCTCGAACCGCCGACCCCCTCGGTGTAAACGAGGTGCTCTACCAGCTGAGCTAACCGCCCTGGCGGAGTGAAGGATAGGCGGAGAACGCCTCGGTGCGGCGGCCAGCGGTCAGCTGCAGGCGGGTGACTTGGCGCGGATCGTTGTCCGGGGCGGCGCCGACACGTTGGCGCCGCCCCGGGGCTTCGATCGTCTAGGGCCGCGTCGTCACGTAGATATCGCTGCTCCCTTCGGGCCCGGGTGAGCGCCCGAACAGGAGCTGCTTGCCGTCGCGCGAGAGCGACGGTCGCGTCTCGGCAGCCGTCGTGTTGACGACGGGACCGAGATTGACCGGCGTCGACCACGGCGCGCTCAGCGATCCCCGTGTCGCAACCCAGAGATCCTGACCGCCCAGCGTCCCCGCGCGGTTCGAGGTCAGCACGACCTCGAGCCCGTCCGCTCGGACGTTGGGCTGGATGTCGTTCGCCGTCGGGTTGTTGAGCTCCGCCACGGCGGTCGCGAAACCGAAGCGCGCTCCGTTTTGGCGCGAGCTCATGAAGATCTCGCCCGGAACGCTCGGCGAGGTCGAGCTGCGCGAGAAGTAGAGGTGCTTCGGCCCGCGCAGCGTATCGCTGACGTCCACCCAGGAAGGACCTTGCTCGTCGAGCTCCGAGTTGGGCCCGGCCGGGGAGCAGAGGAGCCGGCTCGGTTCCATCCAGAGTCCCGCCGTGTTGCGGTAGGTGAAGTAGATGTCACCCTGTCCGCACGCTCCAGGGAGTGCCTCCCTGCTCACGAAGAAGAGACCGCCCTTGCCGACCGGGGTCGGGCAGAAGTCGTCGGCGGCCGAGTTGACCGGCTCGCCGAGGTTCTGCGGAGCACCCCACGGCGCTCCCGTGGTCGCTCGCGTCGCCACCCAGATGTCGAGCCCGCCCTTCCCGCCGGGACGATTCGAGGCGATGTACAGGCTCAGCCCGTCCGGAGACTGGATCGGGCAACCGTCGAGCGACGGCGTATTCAACTCGCTGCTGTTGCCGGCGATCGTGTCGATCTTGTCGGCGGTCGCCCACGTAGCCGACGCGAGCCCGGCCACCGTGAGGGCGGCGGTCGCGGCGAGGAGTGTTACCACTCCTCGCCTGTGCCCTCTCCTCGGCTTCCGGCTTCCGGCGGCCGTCGATCGAGGGTCGGTGGGAGTGGCAACGGCTCGGACGGGCCGCTTTCGCAAGCACCACATGGGAGCTCCCTTCTGTCGGTGACCCCCTGAGCGTGCGTCGACCTGCTTGCAGCGCGCTCGGATCCGGCTCGCAGGGTCTTTTCTTGAGCCCGGAAAGGTGCTTTGCTACAGATGTGACGAACGACGGGGTTGAGTTCCGCGTCCTGGGCCCGCTCGAAGTACACAGCGGTGGCGAACCGCTTGCACTCGGTGGAGCGAAGCAGCGAGCCGTGCTCGCCGTTCTCCTGCTCCGGGCCGGCGAGGTAGTGCCGCTCGAACGCTTGATCGACGAGGTCTGGGGAATCGATCCACCTCGGTCGGCGGCCCACACCCTCGAGTCGTACGTCTCGAGGCTGCGGCAGCTGCTCAACGGGACTGGACCGATTCTCTCGCGCCGCGGCGCGGGTTACGCGATCGACCTGCACGGCGCGCAGTTGGACGCGCTCGCGTTCGTCGAGCTGCAGGAGAGCGCGGCACTCGCGTCTGCGCTAGACGAGTACGCGAGCGTCCTCGAGTTGGCGTCCGCCGGTCTCGGAATGTGGCGGGGGCCGGCACTTGCAGACGTCGCCCTTGCCTCGGCCGGCCGCGCGGAGGCGGAACGACTCGAAGAGCTCCGCCTGCGCATGTATGAGATGCGCTTCGATGCCGAACTCGCTGTTGGTCGCCACGCGCAGTCCATCGGGGAGTTGCAGGCACTGGTGGTGCAGAACCCCTATCGCGAGCGCTTCGTCGCACAGCTCATGCTCGCGCTCTACCGCTCGGGCAGGCACGCCGAGGCGCTCGGCGCCTACGAGAGGACCCGGCGCCGTCTCGACGACGACCTCGGGCTCCAGCCGAGCGCCGACCTGCAGCAGTTGTCGGGACTGATCGTCCGCCAGGATCCCTCACTCCGACCCGCCGTCGGGAACACATCGGTAGCGGCGAGCGCGGCCCGAGCGGGGAGGCGACGCCCAGCGGCGACGCTCGTCGCCGCTGCGATCGTAGGGCTGACGCTCGTCGTTACAGCGAGTGGAGGTGGGGCTGCGGGACCCGACCAGATGGCGCCGGCGAATGCTCAGCGGCTCGCTCTCGTCCTGCCTGAGCCGCCGACGCGCGAGCTCGCCGCGCTCGGTCTGGAGAGAGCCGGCGACAGCGGAGAGAGTCTTTACGACCTCGAGACCCAGGTCGTCTACGTCGATCCTCGCTCGCCGCAAGCAGGCGTCGCCGGCGTGGCGGCGCGTGTTCGCAACGACGGTGTAGGCCTCGTCGTCGCACTCGGGCACGGGCGCGACGCTCAGGCCCTCGCAAAGATCGTCCCCAGCTTGCCCGAGACGCGTTTCGTCTTCGTCGACGCCTCCCTGAGCGATCTGTCGCTGGAAGGCTTGCCGAATGCGGCCGCCATCCGTTTCGCCACGGAGGACGTCCTCTTCCTCGCCGGCTATCTCAGCGGAATCATGCCGACGCTGAACGCCTCGAGAGACCGAATCGACCGGGTCTCGGTCGTCGCTGCCGAGGCCGATCGCGAAACCGGCAGGATGCTTGCCGGGTTCAAGCGTGGCCTGAGCGAAACGAACCCAGATGTAGCCGTCCGTGTCGACTACTCACACGAGGTCGATGACCCCACAGCCTGCGAACGCCTCGCGAACAGGCAGGTCGACGACGGGTCGGATGTCGTGGTCGCGCTTGCAGGCAGATGCGGTCTCGGCGCAGTCGAAGTGGCGCGCGTCCGAGGCGTCTGGAGCATCGGGGACCAGGAGGACGGCGTCGTACAACGCCCGCACGTCCTCGTGTCCACCCTCAAGAACTGGAACGCCGCCGCCTGGTTCGCGATCGACAGGCTTGTCCGGAAGGTTCTGCCGATGGGGCGGGACTCGGTGCTCGGCGTCGAAGACGATTACGCTGCTGGATGGGATTCGAGCTTCCTGGTCCCCAACAAGGTCGCGTCCAAGCTCGTCCACCGCTGCAGCCAGCTCCGAGCGTCCAGGCACCGGGACGTCTAGCACTCAGCCTGAAAGGAGGCTCGGCCGCGGGATGGGACGATGCCTCCAGGGAGCCGGCGGCCGAGAGGATCGGCGGGAGGGGCCCCCGACGCAGCGATGCTGCGCGCTCGGCATGCCCCCAACGGGATTCGAACCCGTGTAGCCACCTTGAAAGGGTGGTGACCTAGGCCGCTAGTCGATGGGGGCGGCGCGCCCGATCGTACCTGCCGGGCTGTTTTCACCTGGTGAGCCTTGCCGTCCAGAGGTGGAAACTTTGGACAGGCTGACGTATGATTGCCGATGTGCGGCTGGCGACTCCCTCCCTTGCACGACTGCTCCTCGTGGCCGGAGCGCTTCTCGCCGCTGTCGTGCTCGTAACGGGCGCCGAGGCCGCGGTGACTCCTAAGCAGCAGGCGGCCCTCGACGCGAAGGCGACCAAGCTGATCCGCAACGGCCGCTACATCGGCACGCGTGGCGACGGCAGTGCGGTGGACATGACGTTCTGCGCGAGCGGGAAGTACAGGTCTCAGGTCGACAACGGCATCTCGGACGGCAGCAAGTGGCTCGTCCGGACCTCGGCCTTCACGAAGAACGGCTTCTCGGCGATCGTCGCCCGCAACAAGGACCGCAAGAAAGGCGGCTTCGCGATCGCACTCGCCAAGCGCGGAACCGTCTGGTACGTCGGGATCGAGAGCTTCGACAGGGCAGAAAAGCTCGGCCGGGTGATCCGGAAGCCCGTCAGCGGCGTGTGCCCTCAAGCCGGCTAGCTCGATTCGCGCCCGATCCCCCGCACCGATGATTCCCCGAGCGGATCGCGATCCCAGGACGCTGCGTCTGCCGGGCCTGACTCCTTCTCGGCCCTGAACGTCCGCCGGCCCTCAGCGATCGTGACGTATCGCAGTCTCGAGCACGGCCTGCCCCTGCACGCGATCGAGCGGGTCTCGCGTCACCGTTGGCAAGGCGCGGCTTCGCCCGCCGCGCCTGCCGCTACCCTGGGTAGACACGACGACGAGCATTCGGCCGGCGGCATGCCCCTGCGCCTCCCTATCCGTCCTTGAGGAGAGCACCTATGGAGGCACCGGCACCGAAGCTCGGGTTCGACAACGGAGGCGCGTTCATCCAGGACACGCGCCGCGAGGTCGAGCAGTACCTGTCGGTCGGGCACACTCGCCTTCGGGGAGCCGTGGCGCTGTATGCCAAGGCGCCGATCGCGCTCGTCCTGATCGCGATCGCCTGGTCGACCCTGATCTTCGTCCGGCCTGGCATGCCCGTCGCGATCCTCTGCCTCACCGCCCTCGTCGTGGGAGCAACGCTGATCGCCTTCTGCGTCCAGCACGACGCGAACCACGGCGCCTACTTCAAGCAGCGTCGCTGGAACCACCTCGTCGGCTGGTCGGCAGACGTCGTGCTCGGGTTCTCGAGCTACGCCTGGCGGGTGAAGCACAACGTCGCCCACCACACGTACACGAACGTCGATTCCTTCGACGACGACATGTCGCAGGCGCCGTTCGCGCGATTTGCCCCGTCCCAGCGTCCCCGGCCCTGGTATCGCTTCCAGCAGTACTACATCTGGCCCATGTACACCGTCATGGCGCTGCGCTGGCAGACGCTCGGCGATCTGGCCGCGTTCGGCCGGGGCCGGATCGGCGAGAGCGCCCTGCGCGCGCCGCGCGGCTGGAATCTCGTCGGCGTCTTCGCCGGCAAGGCGCTCTTCATCACCTGGGCGATAGCGATCCCGTTGCTCTTCTATCCCTGGTGGCAGGTCGCCGTTGCCTACCTCGCCTTCACGATGATCGCCGGACTGATCATGGCGACCACGTTCCAGCTCGCCCACTGCGTCGAGGAGGCCGACTTCCCGTCTGCGGACGAGCTACGGCGCGAGCGGCGGATCTGGGCAGTGCACGAGGTGGAGACGACCGTCAACTTCTGCCCCCGAAACCCCGTCCTCACGTGGATGCTTGGTGGGCTCAACTTCCAGATCGAGCACCACCTGTTCCCCCGGGTGCCCCATACGCACTACCCGAGGATTGCCGAGATCGTGCAGCGCAACTGCGTCAAGCACGGCGTGCGGTACTCCTCCCACCGCTCGCTCGCGGCGGCCCTGCGCTCGCACTTCCTCCACCTGCGAGCCATGGGGCGACTCGGCCTGCCACCCGAGATCGAGATGGGGTAGGGCTAGCCGAGCGAGACGAGCTCCCGCGGATCGTCGTCGGGCAGCCTGCCCGCCACGACGGCGCCGACGTCGAGCCCCACGAGATCGACGGTGCCGCCGAGCACGTTCAGGAACGCCGTGTCCGCTGCATCGCGACCGGTAGCGATCCGCACGAGCGACGATCGAGGCGCCAGCAGCGTCGCGTCGGCCGCGCGCCAGGTGCCGTCGACGAGCGCCTCGGCGACCGCATGGAAGTCCATCGGGGCAAGGCCGGGAGCGTAGACCGCAGCAACGCGAGCGGGCACGTCGCGGGCTCGCAGCAGCGCGACGACGAGGTGGGCGAAGTCGCGGCACACGCCACGGCCACCGAGCATCGTGTCGACCGCACCGTGCGTCGGCAGGCTGCTCCCCGGCTCGTACGCAATCTCGCGCCCGACCCACGACGAGACGGCAGCGAGGATGCTCTCGGCACCGGTGATACCGCCGAACAGCCGACGTCCGAGCTCCGCCAGCCGGTCGGACTCGGCGTAGCGGCTCGGCCGCAGGTAGACGAGCCGGTCCTCGGCGGAACAATCCGGCGGTTCGTCGCGACCCACGATCGTGGCCATGTACTGGACCACCAGGCGTCCGCGGTCGCTCGTCAGCAGGTGGGCCCGGCCGCCGTGGGCGACGCTGACCTCCTGCCACTCGACAGGCACCCCGTCGAGCCGGATCTCGAGTAGCTCCTCGGATCGCTCGCCCGCTGCGACGGCGATCTGAAGGGCGAGCTCGGCAGGATCTGCGATCGCGAGGTCCAGCCGGACGGATACGGTACGGCGCATGGGCGCTGACCGTAGCTCAGATTCCGACCGTCTGGACGGCGGCGCGACCGTGGCCGCGATCGCCTACTCCCCTGTGAAGGGACTCGCGCTCGCCTCGGTCGACGAGGTCGAGCTCGAGTCGAGCGGGATCCGAGACAACCGGCGCTTCCACGTCGTCGGTCCCGACGGTCGCCTTGTCAACGGCAAGGCAGTCGGACCGCTCGTGCAGGTCGCGGCGACGAGCGATCACGACGCGACCTTCCTCTCCCTGAGGTTCCCGGACGGGTCCGTCGTGGCAGGGCCGGTGGAGCCGGGTGACGCGATCGAGTCGAGATTCGGCAGCAGAGCCGTGCCGGGCCGCGTCGCAGGCGGTGACTTCTCCGAGGCTCTCAGCGCGTTCGCCGGGCAGCCGCTCACGCTCGTCCGGGTCGACGAGCCCGGGCTCGGCAACGACCGTGGCCTCGAGGGCAGCGTCTCGCTCGTCTCGCTGACGGCGCTCGACACGCTTGCTCGGGAAGCCGACGTCGGGGCCGTCGACGGCAGGCGTTTCCGGATGCTGTTCTCACTCGCCGGGATCGGGCCTCACGCCGAGGACGGCTGGATCGGTGGCCGCGTAGCGATCGGGGGCGCCGTCGTCAGGCTGAACGGCCTCGTCGGCCGCTGCGCCGTCACGACTCAGGATCCGTCCACAGGGATCCGCGATCTCGACACGCTGCGCATCCTCAAGCGGTACCGGCCGAACCTGGAGGGAGAGGAACCGATCCCGTTCGGGGTGTGGGGCGAGGTCGAGCAGCCAGGGCGGGTCCGGGTAGGTGACCCCGCGCTCCCCCTGTGACGATCGATCCCGCGACCTCGCTGGGGGCCGTCGGCCTGACCGTGGCCGACCTCGAGGCGCAGTCCGCTTTCTACCGCGACGCGATCGGGCTGGTGGAGCTGAGCCGCGAGGCCGACACGGTGGCACTCGGCGCGCCGGGGGCCCGAGCACCGCTCGTCACGCTCGTGGGGCGACCCGACGCCGAGCCGCGCCCGCCTCGAACGACGGGTCTCTTCCATCTCGCGCTCCTCGTCCCCTCCCGTGCCGACCTGGCTCGTTCGCTCAATCGCGTCTCCTCGGCGGGACACCGGCTGACAGGGGCGTCCGATCACCTGGTCTCGGAGGCGCTTTACCTCGACGATCCCGAGGGTAACGGGATCGAGATCTACCGCGACCGCCCTCCTCAGGAGTGGCAGTACGCGGACGGGCAGTTGCAGATGGCGACGCTCGCGCTCGACCTCGTGGCCCTGCTCGCCACTGTGCCGGAGCGCGATGCCGGCAGCGGGATGCCGGCAGAGACACGGATGGGCCACGTCCACCTCCAGGTCGCCTCGATTCCCGCAGCCGAGGCGTTCTACGTCGACGCTCTCGGCTTCGAAGCCACGGTGCGCGCCTACCCGGGCGCGTTGTTCGTCTCGGCCGGCGGCTATCACCATCATCTCGGCCTGAACACGTGGGCAGGTGAGGGCCTTCTGCCGCCCCCGCCGGGTGCGCGCGGGCTTCGCTCCTTCACCGTCGTGCTTCCGGACGCCGAGGCACTCGGCCGGACTCTGCGTGCGGCCGCGGCCGCGGGGCTCGACGTGGTGCACGGTGCCGGCGAGGCGACGGTGACCGATCCGTCAGGCAACCGGATCGTGCTGACGGCCGTCTGAACGCGTAGCGTCGACGGCCGCGCGCGCCTGCCGCTCGTACTGGTTTGCCGCGTAGCCCGTGCCGAGGTAGCTGAGCGGCATCCGGATCGGGCGGTGCTGCATCTGCCACACGTGGCAGAGCTCGTGTGTGACGAGGTCGTCCGAGACATCGGCCGAGCGCAGCAGGATCGCGCAGTGGAATGCGTAGCCGTCGAAGCGTGAGAGCCGGGGAAGGCGGAAGAACCAGGGGGTCACGAACAGCCCCACCCGCTCGATCCGCACCGGTTCCGGCCACCAGTCGAGCCGGTCGAGGCGCCCTTTCGCGTTGACGAGCCGTGGGTGCAGGGCTAGGCGCCGAGGATGACCGGATCGAGGATGAGCAGCGCCGATCCGTCCTGCGCCTGCTGATACTCGTATGAGTAGAGCCTCGGCTCCGTGATCCTGTTGACCGTCGCGAGCTCGTGCCGCGGAATCGACCCGATCGCGGGTGTCTTGGGGCCGAGCGTGGCGGCGAGCGGCTTGGCCAGCTCGCGGCTGACGTCGGTCCTCTTGAGGAACACGGACGTGCCGGCCGCCTCCCCGTCCGGGCGGGGAGGCAGGAAGACGGAGACCGAATCGACGCTGGCGACGTACTTGAACGTATAGAGCGCCAGTTCGAGCGCTTCGCGCCGGAGGAGCGCATGTCTGGCCGTCGAGGCGGTGCCTCCCACGATCGAGCAATTCTCGCCGAGCCCGCAGAGGAGGTACTGGATGCTGTTGGTTGTCGGCACGATGTCGACCTGGTCTTCCTCCTTCTTGCCGGTCGACGTGTCGGGGCGGATAGCGATCACGCTGACGGGGACGTCACCCGCGCTACCGCTCACCTTCGGCGCGCTCGGCAGCGCCGCCACGAGTTGCTTGCCGCCGTCGAAGCGGTAGCGCTTTGCCACCCGGTCGGCGATCTGCCTGACCTCTGAGATGTCGCTGCCGCTCGGCTGCCAGCTCGACCACTTTGCCGGCGGCGCCGGATCGGGTCGCGTCACCAGAACGACGAACACGCCGCCTGCGATTCCGGCCACGAGTGCGAGCACGACGTAGACGACTGCAAACCGCTTGCGGTACCCGTCGCCGCGGGCGCGATCACGCCGGGAGACCCGTCCCGACGCCGCAATCGGCTGAGCCGGCTCCGCCTCGATGAATGCCTGCTCCGGCGCCCCGCTCTCCGGTGCCGCAGCCTCCGTCACGACTCGATTTCCGTCTGGGTGGGCGGGCCGACCGGCTGCTGCGGCCGACCGATCGCAGCCGAGAACTCGAGTGGCGGCCAGGCGGACTCGTCTCCGAGATCGATCTCGGGGATCTTCACCTGCGCCGAGTCCAGCAAGTGCAGCAGTTCGTCGCCCATGATCTCGCGCCGCTCCTCGAGAGCGTCGGCGATTGCCTCGATCCCGGCCCTGTTCGTGACGGCGAGATTGTGTGCGGTCACGTACGCCTGACCGAGGATCTGCGCCGCCACCGTCCGTTTGGCCGGGTCGCCGAGCACGCTCGCGATCGGGTCGGCATCGAACGGGGCTCCGCCGCCGGAGCGGGCCATGATCTGCAGGCCGATCTTCTCGAAGCGGTCGAGCACTGTCTTGCGTGCCTGCTCCTCCGTCTCTCCCTCCCGCGGCGTCACGTGGAACGGCTGCGGCCCCATCGCGGCCCGGCCGACCATCAGCGCCGACCGTGCCGTGACGCTGGCCACGTCGCCGCCGACGCCGTTCGAGTTCTCGCCGTAGATGACCCGTTCGGCCGCCATTGCGCCGAGGCCCCAGACGATGTCGTGGAACATCTCGTGCTGGAAGGAGAAGAGCCGCTCTTCCTTCTCGATCATCCAGTGGTGGCCCCCGACCCCCTGGTCGCCGCGCTTCTTGATCGTCAACCGGGTCGATTCGCGACCGGTCAGGTAGATGTGACCGGCGACCGCGTGGCCCGCCTCGTGGATCGCCACGGCGCGGCGCTCCATCGGGATGTACTCGGAGCCGATCGCCGTGCCGGCGTCGAGGGTGGTGACGGCCTCGACGAGCTCGTCCCAGGTGAAGCCGTTGCTGCCCGAGTGGTGGGCGATCGTGAGCGCCATCGAGATCGCCTGCTCGATCATCGCCGGCGAGTAGCCGCTCATGATCCGGGCGATCTCGTCGCGGCGGCGCGGCTCGTCGAGCTCGGGGTCGTGCGAGACCTTGCCGATGTAGAGGTCGAGGATGTCGAGCCGGTCCTGCTTGCTCGGCGTCCTGAACCAGACGTGACGCCCCATCCGCCCCGGACGGATCAGCGCGGGGTCGAGCCGGTCGATCGGCACGTTCGTGGCGCCGATGAAGTAGATCTGGTCGTTGCGCGGCCGGGCTGCCGGCAGGCGCAGCTTCACCTTGCCGAGCCGTCGGGGGATGACGAACGTCGCATCGAGGAGGGTGTTCAGCTTGCTGGTCATGGTGCGACGCATCCACGGCGGGTTGTCGATCCCGTCCATCACCACGAGCAGCTGGTTCAGCGCCATTCCACCACCCATCCCGCCCATGCCGCCGGGGAACATGAAGTTGAAGACGTGTGCCATCCGCTGCTGGAAGCCCGAGACGCCGAGGGGCTGCGGCGCCCGCGTCTCGAAGAGCCGGTCACGCCAGGCGCGCGTCTCCACGATCAGGTCGCCGGACGGGTCCCGCGAGCCGAGCGGCCCGAAGAAGAGGAACTCCTCGACGTCGGCTGACGAGAGCGGCTCGAACCCCTGTGCCCGAGCGCCGCCGAGCGACTGCCGCCGCATTCCGACGGCGTCGATCTCGTCGATGAAGACGATGCACTGGCCGCCCCACTTGCGCGCGAGCTTCTTGGCCCGCCGTGCCAGGACGCGGACGACGATCGCGTCGATCCCGATGAAGGTTGCGGCGAAGCCGGAGCCCGGCATCGAGATGAACGGAGAGTTGAATCCGGTCGCGATCGCCTTCGCCAGCATCGTCTTGCCGGTGCCCGGCGAGCCGAAGAGGAGCAGGCCGCGCTCGCGCTTGCCGCCGGCCCGCTCGAAGTGGTCGCCGGACTGCCAGATATCGACGACGCGGCGCACCTCCTCCTTCGCCTCCGCCTGGCCCCGGACGTCATTGAGCTTCACGCCCCATTCCGCGTCGCCCGGCTCGAACGACTGCATTTGCGACAGGTTCATCAGCAACAGCGGCCCGAACATGATCGCGAAGTTCGCAAAGAAGAGGAAGAAGACGAAAACGGCCTGCATCCAGAGCTGCGGCGAGCTGAGGATCGTGCCGGCCTTGCTCCACATCGTCCCGGCAGCTCCCAGCCAGGTGCCGCCGGTGAATAGCCACGCGATTGTGATCACGCCCGAGGCGAAGACCCCGACCTTGAACCAGAAGCGCCAGAACCAGGCCCGGCGGCGGCCGACGACATCCGCCTCGCGCAGGCCCGCACTCTCGACCCCGAAGAGGCTGGGCCACGGAATCAGCCGTCTGAAGACGAGGTCGGCAAAGCCGCGGAAGACGATCACGATTGCAAGCGCCGCGGCGACGGAGGTCCAGAAGCCCCAGTTGTTCTCCTGCGTGAACCAGACGACGAGCGCGGGCGCCGTCATCACCGCGACGACGGTCGCGACACGCGTCAGTCGGCGCCAGGACTGTGCCAGCTCTTGCGAGGATTCGCCCGTCGGGAGCGTCGAAAGCGGCACGGTCGTCGCCATTTTTCGAAGTGTACGCAGCGATTCGGGTTTTGTGGGCCTCCCCATTTACGAGGTCGGGACTCTTGCTAGCGTCGGATCCATGACACAGGCAACGCTTCACACCAGCGAGGGGCCGATCGAGATCGAGCTCTTCCCCGAGGATGCGCCCAAGACCGTCGACAACTTCACGAAGCTCGCGGGCGAGGGCTTCTACGACGGGCTGATCTTCCACCGCGTGATCCCCGACTTCATGATCCAGGGCGGCTGCCCGCAGGGCACCGGCACCGGCGGCCCCGGCTATCAGTTCGAGGACGAGTTCAACGACCACAAGGTGGTCAGGGGGGCGTTGGCGATGGCCAACGCGGGCCCTAACACGAACGGATCCCAGTTCTTCATCGTCACGGCCGAGGCGACACCCTGGCTGGACGGGAAGCACACCGTCTTCGGCCAGGTCACGTCGGGCCAGGACGTGGTCGACCGGATCGAGAAGGTCGACCGGGACGGCCGCGACCGGCCGACGACACCGGTCACGATCGACCGCGTCGAGCTCTCCTAGCGCGGGCGGGGTGGGGCGAGGCCTCACCCCGCCACCACCCTTCCCGGCGCGTTAGGCTCAGCGCCATGGACCACGACCTGAGCGGGAAGACCGCGATCGTGACGGGCGCCTCCTCCGGGATCGGGGCCGCGACCGTCCGCAAGCTGCGTGACGCGGGCGTTCGTGTCGCGGGCGGGGCGCGTCGGGTGGAGCGGGTCGATGCGGACGTTGCGCTCGAGCTCGATGTCACCGACGAGCAGAGCTCGGCGTCGTTCGTCGACGCGGCGGTCACGGCGCTCGGCGGAGTGGACATCCTGTTCAACAACGCCGGGCTCGCTCTCGGCCGGGCACCCTTCACGGAGTCCTCCGCGGAGGACGAGGAACGCGTCGTCCACACGAACGTCGATGGAGTGATGCGAATCACCCGTCTCACGCTGCCGCACATCCGCGACGGCGGGCACATCGTCTTCATGGGCTCGATCGCGGGCCGCCAGGCCTATCCCGGTGGCGCCTCCTATATCGCGTCGAAGTTCGCGGTCCGCGGGTTCTCGTACGCGCTCCGCGAGGATCTGCTCGGACGGCCGATCCGGATCACGACGGTCGACGCGGGCCTCGTCGAGTCGGAGTTCTCGATCGTCCGCTTCAAGGGCGACAAGGCGGCGGCGGACAAGGTCTACGAGGGCCTCGACCCGGTCACGCCGGACGAGGTGGCCGATTGCGTGCTGTTTGCACTCACGCGCCCGCCGCACGTGAATCTCGACGAGATCGTGATCAAGGCGCTGGCACAGTCGTCCGGTTCGCACGTCGTCCGCCGCACTTGAACCTCCGCTCGCCGTACGACCGTCAGATCCTGCGCTTCGCGATCCCGGCGCTCGGGGCGCTCGCCGCGGAGCCGCTCTACGTTCTCGTCGACACGGCTGTCGTCGGTCACCTCGGCCGCTCTCAGCTCGCCGCGCTCGGGCTCGCCGCGACGGTGCTGTCGGTGCTGGCGATGTTCAACTTCCTCCAGTACGGCACGACGGCGCAGGTCGCTCGCGCGACGGGAGCCGGGGAGCATCGCATAGCGGCCCGGCTCGGTGCGCAGAGCCTGTGGCTGTCGCTCGGCTTCGGAGGGGCTCTGGCGCTTGCGGTCGCCTTGCTGGCGGAGCCGGTCGTCCGCCTCTTCGGGGCCGAGGGCGCGACGGCCGGGTACGCGGTCACGTACCTGAGGATCATGTCGTTGGGGATTCCCTCGGCGTTTCTGGCGATCGGCGGGCAGGGCTTTCTCCGCGGCGTCTCCGATCTGCGCACGCCACTCGTGATCGTGATCGCAGGCAACGTCGTCAACGCGATCCTCGAGGTCGTGCTCGTCTACGGCTTCGGCCTCGGCATTGCCGGTTCCGCCTGGGGCACCGTCGTCGCCCAGACGGGCATGGGTGTCGCGATGGCGGTGGCAATCCTGAAGCGCGTCGGTGCGGGTAACGCGGGCATTCGGCTCGACCTCGCACGGCGCCTGCTCTCGCTCGGCAAGTTCATCTTCGTGCGCACCGTCTCCCTGATCGCATCGTTCGTGCTTGCCGGCGTGGTCGTGACCCGGCTCGGTGACGCTCCACTCGCGGCGCACCAGGTGGCCTTCCAGCTCTGGGTCTTCCTCGCGTTCATGTTGGACGCCGTCGCGATCGCGGGCCAGATCATCGTCGGCCAGCAGCTAGGAGCGACGCGCCCCGACGAGGCCTATGAGGCGAGCAGACGCATGATCCTGCTGTCGGTCGTCGTCGGCCTGGCCTTCTCGGCAGTGTTGCTCGCATTCCACGATGTGATCCCCCGCGCATTCACGTCCGACCCTGCCGTTCTCGCCCAGTGCGCCCTGCTGTGGCCGATCTTCGCGCTGATGCAGCCTCTCAACGGCGTCGTCTTTGCGCTCGACGGAATCCTGATCGGTGCCAGCGACGGTCGCTATCTGGCGGTCTCGATGGCGGCTGCCTTCGGCGCGTGCGCTGCGGCGATGTCGCTCTCGGCCTGGGCCGGCTGGGGGGTGCGCGGGATCTGGGCGGCGCTGACCGTGTTGATCATGACGCGGCTCGTCCTGATGGGCGCTCGCTTCCTGCGGCGGCGCTGGCTCGTGACCGGCTTCGCCTAGCGGGCCGGGCGGAGCCAGTTGGCCGTCACCGCCACCTCGGCGAAGCCGGCGCGCAGGATGTTGCGATACGAGTTCGAGGGCCGGTCGTCACGCATCTCGCCCGTCTCGGTGACGACGACGTCGCAGCCTGCCGCGCGCGCGTGATCGATCCGCCGCGCGAGCAGCGCGCTCTGGGCGCCCTTGCCCCGGTGCTCGGTCAGCGTCGCCGCGAAGCCGAGATAGCCCACGCCTTCCGCGACGAACAGCCCCGCCGCGGCGGCAGGCTCGTCGCCGTCCAGCGCGAGCCAGCAGTCCCATCCCGCTTCCGGGGCCGTCGCGGCCCACGCTACGGCCGACTCGGGCAGGTCGTAGCCGGTCGCGACCACCCGGCCGAAGGCCGCAGCCTCGGCGGGCCCGACCCGGAACAGGCCGAGGGACGTCGATGGGGCAGGCAGTGCCTGGACCCCCCGGCGGAAGCTCATCCACCCCCAGCCGGGCTGAAGCCCGCGCGCCCGCAGCCACTCGGGTAGGGCCGGCGGCTCGGCGCCGGGGGCAAGGGCGACGTAGCAGGTGACGTCGTCGCCAATCGCCGTCAGGGCCTCGTCGAGGAGACCCTCCGTCGCCGGCCGATCGACACCGAGGCCGACGATGCGGTTCAACATCGGGCTCGCCGGCGCCTGATCCGACCGGAGGACAGTCGCGCCGTCGAGATCGACGCGGCCGGGGTAGAGGCATGCGTAGGCCTCGAGCGTGACGCGTGCTTCGCGGTCGGCTCCCATCTCAGCCTTGGCCCGCGAACGACTCTCTCGGTCGCAGCGGGCCGCGCACTAGGGACCCGAGGGCTGCTGCCGCTTGCGCCAGTAGCGCTCGAGCCCCTGGTAGCACTGGTCATACGGGGCGGAGCGGTCGTATGCGTCGACGTCGTCGGGATCCGACGCGAGGCAGTCGGCTCGCGCAGCGGCCACGAAGGTCGCCATGTCCATGCCGTGGGCGACACGCTCTCCCCAGCGCTGGAGCGTGTCGCGCAGGCGGCCGAGATGCTCCGTGACATCGTCGAACACACCGAAATGGGTCAGGGCCAATCTCGCAGGAGCGAGGCGCTCCGTTGCAGTGATCGTCTCTTCCCAGGCTTCGAGGTCGATGTCCGGCGGAGGCGTCGGCGCGAGCACGAAGCGCGCCGGCCCGATCCGCACTCCGGCCGAATCGCCCGCATAGAGCGTCCCGTCCTCGCCCAGCAGCGAGATGTGATGGCTCGCGTGACCCGGGCTCGGGAAGCAGACGAGGCCGAGAACGTCGTCGCCCACGACCCGGATGTTGGCCGCCGGAACTGGCACGAGCTCGCCCCAGAGCCGGTCGAAAGCGTCGCCGTAGAGTCTCCGCGCGCTCGCTTCGAGCTTGCTCGGGTCGCTCAGGTGAGGGGCTCCGACCTCGGACACGTGAACCTGCAGCGCGGGATGCTCGCGCACCAGCGATCCCGCCGCCCCGGCGTGGTCGAGGTGGATGTGCGAGAGCAGGAGATGCCGGATCTGACCGAGCTCGAGGCCGCGGTCGGCAAGGCCCTTCTTCAACGCGGGCAGGGCGCTCGCCGGCCCACAGTCGAACAGGGCCGGGCCGTCGTCGGTCTCGACGATGTAGCAGCCGATGTTGCGGGTCGCGCCCTGGTGGAGGAGGTCGATTGGCTCCGGTGGCGTCACGGCCGTCAACGTATCGGACGCTGACATTCGCTGCCGGTCGGGTCACCGTCAGCCGGGCGGCCACCGGAGCTAGCCCGGACCGCCGGGCTCAGGCGGAGGCTGCTGGTACCGGGGCGAGCGCCTGCGCCAGGTCCGCGACGAGATCGTCGGCCGACTCGATGCCGGCGGAGAGGCGCACGAGGTTGCGCGGCGACGCGAACGGCCCGGTCGCCGTCGACGCGTGCGTCATCCGGAACGGGTGCTCGATCAGGCTCTCGACGCCGCCGAGGCTCTCCGCGAGCGTCCAGATCTTGGTGCGGGCCACGAGGTCGACGGCCTCCTGCTCCGACTCGACGAGGAACGAGACCATCCCGCCGAAATCGCGCATCTGGCGGGCGGCGATCTCGTGCCCGGGATGGCCGGGCAAGCCGGGGTACATCACCTCGCCCACGCTCGGATGCTCCTGGAGAAAGGAGACGACGGCGCGGGCGTTGTCGCAGTGCTGGCGCATGCGGACGGCAAGCGTCTTCAGCCCGCGAAGCACGAGCCACGCATCGAAGGGGCCGGGCACGGCGCCGAGCGACTTCTGCAGGAACCGGAGCCGCTCCGCGATCGACGGATCGTTGGTGGCGGCGAAGCCCCCGACGACGTCAGAGTGACCGCCGAGGTATTTCGTGGTCGAGTGAACGACGATGTCGGCGCCGAGCTCGAGCGGTTGCTGGAGATACGGCGTCGCGAAGGTGTTGTCGACGACGAGGAGCGCGCCGGCTGCATGCGCCGCGTCGGCGGCGGCCCGGATGTCGACGATGTTCAGGAGGGGATTCGTCGGCGACTCGACCCAGACCATCCGCGTCCGCTCGTCGATGTGCGCCGCCAGGTTCGTCGACACCTCCTCGGGGGTGATGTAGTCGAACGCGTACCCCTTGGGCTCGTAGACCTGCGAGAACATCCGGTACATGCCGCCGTAGACGTCGTTGACGCAGACGAGGCGGTCGCCAGGATCCACGAGGTGCATGATCGTCGTCGCTGCCCCGAGCCCCGACGAGAAGGCGAGGCCGAACGCGGCCGACTCGAGCGAGGCGAGGCACTCCTCGAGCGCCGTCCGGGTCGGGTTGGAGACGCGGGCGTAGTCGTAGCCCTTGTGCACCCCGACCGCTTCCTGCGCGTAGGTGGACGTCTGGTAGATCGGCGTCGTCACTGCTCCCGTGGCCGGATCGGGCTCCTGGCCGACGTGGATTGCGCGTGTCTCGAAGTCCATGGCCTTGATGGTAGACGTCAGCTGCGGCGTGACCGCATCAGCGACGGACGCTCTCGAGCCCGCAGGCTCGGCGGAGGCGGTCGAGCGCCCGCTCGAGCGCGTCGTCGAGACCAGCGGACGCGCGCACCCCGCTCTCACGGTGGAAGGCCTTGACGACGAGGGCGCCCTCGCTGCGCTCCGACTTGAGGTCTGCCCGGCCGACGATGCGGTCTCTCCAGAGGAACGGCAGCACGTAGTAGCCGTACCTGCGCTCGTGCGGCTTCTTGTAGACCTCGATCAGGTGGTCGAAGCCGAGTACACGGCGCGCGAACGGACGGTCCCAGAGCAGGTTGTCGAACGGCGACAGCAGGACCGCCGCGGACGGCTGCGGAGGCTCGAGGTCGCACCCGGGAGCCACGAGCACCGCGGGGCCGCCGTCGTCGACCCGAAGGCGCTCGAGCCGGCCGTCGGCGACGAGCGCGTCGAGGACGGGCCGGATCCGAGCGACGCCACCGCGTAGGCGCCAATGCTCGACGACGCCCGCCTCGGTGAGGGCGCCGCGTGCGGTTACCGCCTTCAGGGCCAGAGCCTGCAGCCGCTCCGCCTCGTCGGGCACGGGAGCGTCGCGCACATGCTGCGGGATCACGCGCTCGGGCAGGTCGTAGAGACGCTGGAACCCCTGGCGGCCGGCGATCACGAGCTCGCCGTGGTTCCAGAGGCGGTCGAGCATCGCCTTGGCCGGCTTCCAGTTCCACATTCCACCTTCGCTCTGTCCGTCGAAGTGCCTCGATGCGAGGGGCCCGCGCGACCGGATCTCGGTCAGGATCTCGTCGGCAAGCTGAGGATGGGTCTCGCCTACGTCGCCGTACCAGCGGCGTCCGCCCTCCGTCATCTGGCCCACGAACAGCGGCCACTCCTCGACCGGCAGGAGACAGGCCTCGTGCGCCCAGTACTCGAACACCTTGCCCCCGGCGAGCAGCCGCCCGACCGCCGCCTCGTCGTAGGCGCCCACCCGTGAGGCGAGCGCGATCCGGTGGCTGCGCTCGACGGCCGAGATCGAGTCGAGCTGGACGCAGGAGAGACGTCGGATCGCGGCCTCGACCTCGCGCGTCGAAGCAGAGCGGGAGCGTGGGGCGTAGCCTTGCGCCCCGATCGCGATCCTGCGTACCGCGGTCAGCGAGATGGTTGGCACGACGCGACCCATCATCGCGGACGCACGCTAACGTGCGTCCGTGGACGAGCGAGGTGCCAGCGAGAAGCAGGACAAGGAGCTGATCGAGCTGCTGAACGAGCTCCGGGTGGCGCTTCCCGGGGCGCAAGTTCTCTTCGCCTTCCTTCTCGTCGTCCCCTTCAGCGCCCGCTTCGACGTCGATCGCACGGAGCGGGTGGCGTACATCGTCGCGCTGCTCGCAACCGTCGTCGGCACCATCCTCCTGATCGCGCCGAGTGCCTACCATCGGCTGCGGTGGCGTGAGAAGAGCAAGGAGCGGATCCTGCGCATCTCCAACGTTCTCGCGATCGGAGGGCTCGTAGCGATTGCGGTGGCGATGACGGCCTCGGTGTTCCTCGTCACCGACGTCTTGCTGGCACGCCCGTTGGCGGCAAGCCTCTCCGTCCTCGTCGGCCTCGGGTTCGTCGCCGCGTGGTTCGCGCTCCCGCTCTCTCAGCCCTACGACCGTTGGGACGACCACGGGCCTGGGGAAGGAGCGGGCTCCGCGCAGGACAGCAACACGCCGTAGCAGCGGCGCCGGAATCGCCGCCGACGAGGCTAGGAGGGCGTGTGACCCTCGAGGATCGCGCCCAGCCGGGCCGCGTCGATGTTGCCACCGGAGACGATGCAGACGATTCGCCCCGTTCCGGCTCGCCCCGACATGGCCGCCGCGACGGCGAGGGCGCCCGCCCCTTCGGCGACCACCCGGGCGCGTTCGGCCAGGAGGCGCACCGCTGCCGCCGTCTCGTCCAGGGACGGTGCGAACGCGCCGGAGAGCAGGGGCCGAGCCCGCTCCCACATCGGGAGTAGCAGCGCCTTGCTCCCAGCCCCGTCGACGAACGACGGCACATAGTCGACAGTGACCGGCTCGCCGGCCGCGAGAGAGGCCGAGACCGGGGCTCCCGTCTCGGGCTCGCACGCGAAGACGTGCGTCTCGGGGCTGAGCACCGAGAGCGCGCTCGCGATCCCGGTCGTCAGTCCGCCGCCACCCCACGGCACGAGCACTGTCTCGATCCCGTCCAGCTGCTCGACGAGCTCGAGCCCGATCGTGCCGTTTCCGGCCATCACGGCCTCGTCCATCACCGGATGCACGAAGTAGCCGTCCGCGCCGGGGTACGAGCCTTCCTCCATCGCCTGCCACCAGCGGTCGAACGGAACCTTGATCACGGTGCCGCCGAGTCGCTCGATCGCAGCGAGCTTCGTCGCCGGCGCGTGGTCGGGTGCGACGATCGTGGCCGGGACGCCCTCCTGGCGGGCCATCCACGCGATCCCCTGGGCCATGTTGCCGGCGCTCGTCGTCAACACGCCGCCCGCGATGGCGCCTGCGGGGGCACTCCGGACCGCGTTGGCGGCGCCGCGGATCTTGAACGAGCCGATCGGCTGCAGGCACTCGAGCTTGAGCCAGATCTCGGCCGGGGACTCCGGTGCCTGGAGGCGGATCAGCGGCGTCCGGATCGCGACGTCGGCGATCCGCTCGCGGGCCGCCTCGATCTCTCCGAGCGGGATCAGAAGTCCACCTCGACGCCGATGCCGCGCTCGCGGGCGCGGGCGACGCACAGCTCGGCCGCTGCGAGATCCTCGACCGCGATCCCGTGCGACTTGAACACCGTCAGCTCGTCGTCGCGGGTGCGACCGGAGTGGGCGCCGACCAACACCTCGCCGAGCTCTGCCAGCACGTGCTCGGGCCCAATTCCGTGCTCGGCGACCGCAGCCTGGTACTCGGCCGACTCGTTGAACAGCGATTCGCGGCGGTCGACGAACAACGAGGCGGCAGCCACCGTCGCCGCGTCGAGCTCACGCGATCCTCCCACCGAGGCCCCGGCGGCATTGACGTGCGCTCCTGGCGCGAGCGACCCCAGGGCCACGATGGGGTCGCGCGCCGCGGTCGTCGTGCAGACGACGTCTGCGCCCTCGAGCGCCTCCTCGACGGTCGCCGCCACGAGCGAATGGGTTTCCAGGGCGAGCGCTTCCGCATGTGCCTCCCGCCGGCTCCAGATCCGGATGATCGGATCCTCGAGCACCGTTTGCATCGCGTGGACGTGAGAGCGCCCCTGCACGCCCGAACCGAGAATGGCGACCGTGCGCGAGCCGGGCCGCGCCAGCACCTTCGTCGCCACGGCCGAGACGGCCGCGGTGCGGATCTCCGTGATCGGGGAGGCGTTCAGCACCGCCGTCAACCGGCCGGTGTTCCCGTCGTGGAGCAGCACGGCGCCCTGGTGGGGATCGAGCCCCTGCTCGGAGTTGGCGGGTGCGACGACGATCTCCTTCAGCGCGAAGACGGGGCTGTCGCCGCCCGCGTACGACGGCATCAGGCCCATGCCCACGGTTGGCCCGGGCGACAGCATGACCGAGCGGAGCGGGTTCACCACTTCGCCCCGCGCCAACCGGGCGAGCGCGCCTTCCATGGCGGCGATGCAGGATTCCATGTCGAGCAGCGACCGGACGTCCTGCTCCGAAAGGACGAGGATGCTCATAGGAAGACCTCCGTCAGGGAGTCTCGGTGGTCAGTCGGGAGCGTCAGCGAGAGCGCCTCGAAGGCGGGCGCCAGGTGCTCGGCGCGGCCCGGGCCGACGACGATGCCGGTCACCTCGTCGACGGCGAGGAGCCACGCCAGCGCGAGCCCGGCCATCGAGACGCCGAGCAGCGCCGCTTCCGCCTCCAGCCGCTCGAGCGCGTCGAACACCCGGTCGGACGTATAGCCCTTATACGGCTCGGGTCGGAGCGTCATCCGCGAACCCGCCGGCGGCGGCTCGCCGCGCCGGTACTTGCCGGTCAGCCAACCGCCGGCGAGCGGGCTGAAAGGCGTGTAGCCGAGGCCGTGCTCGCGGCAAACGGGGAAGACGGACTCACGATCGAGCTGGGCGAGGAGCGAGAACCCGTTCTGCACCCACTCGTAGCGCGGCAACCCCTCCAGCTCTGACAGCTCGACCGCCTCGGCCAGCTGCTCGCCGCTGAAGTTCGACGCCCCGATGGCGCCGATCTTGCCCGCGCGCACCAGGTCGTCGAACGCCTGCAGTGTCTCCTCCTGCGGCGTGTCGGGATCGAACTCGTGCGCGAGGAAGAGGGGGACGCGTTCGAGTCCGAGCCGCTCGAGGCTCGCATCGAGCTGACGGCGGATCCTGGTCCGTCCGAGCCCCCGATCGTGGCCCTCGTCCATCGGGTTGAAGGTCTTGGTGGCGATCACGATCCGGTCACGAACGTCCGGGCCCTTCGTCGCGAGCCACTCGCCGATGAAGGTCTCACTCCGCCCGCCCCCGTAGGCGTCGGCCGTATCGAACGTCGTGATCCCGTGCTCCCAGGCAGTGTCCATCAACCGGAACGCGTCCTCCTTCGACGTCCCCTGGCCGAAGAAGGCCGGAGACGAGCCGATCCCACCGAAGTTCCCACACCCGAGCACGATCCGGGTGACGGCGACACCGCTCTTGCCGAGGACGCGCTCTTCCATCCGATCGATCCTACGGGACGCGCGCGCTCCGGCCTGCCAACCCGACGCAGGCCCGGACGACACTCACACGGCCGCCGCACCTCCGCCACAGGGCGCTCTCAGGCCGCGCAGCTTCGATGGTCTCTCACCTCGACATCTCCCGAAAGGAGACGAATGATGAGACGGACAAAGGTACGCATGTTGGTGGCGGTCGCGACGGCGCTGGCCCTGATCGTGGGCGTCGGATCGGCGATCGCGGCCACGGGCGGGGACAGCCTCAAGAAGCAGGCCGCCCGCATTGCCGACCGCTCGAGCTTCGAAGCGTCGGTGGCGGCGAGCCTCGGCTCCACCCCGGCGAAGCTCAAGGCTGCGATCAGCGCAGCTGCGACGGCCCGCATCGACGCTGCGCTCGCGGCGGACGAGATCACCGCGAGTGAGGCGGCGACGCTGAAGGCCGCCCTCGCCGACGGGATGCCCGCGATGCGGCTCGCGACCGCGGCGAGTGTCGCCAAGGCGCTGGGCACGACCGAGGCGAAGCTGAACGAGGCGTACAGCGACGCCAGGAAGGTGAAGGCGACGGCTCGGGTCGATCAGGCCGTGGAGGACGGCAAGATCACGGCGACCTACGCGGCGGAGTTGAAGGCGGAGATCGAGGCCGCGACCTTCCCCGGCTTCGGTGCCGGCGGTAAGGGCGGCCATCACGGTGGCCACGGTGGCAAGCGAGGCGGCTTCGGCGTGGGCAAGGGGTTCAGCCCGCCCGCAAGCGACTCGGCACCGGCAGTTCCGGCGGCGCTCGCGTTCTCGTAGGCGATCGCCAGCACTCTCGACCACGTGAGGGGCGCTTCGGCGCCCCTCACTGTGTCGGGATCAGTCCTGTCGGCCCGAGAAGGCCGCGTAGGCAGGCTCGAGGACGTCGCGTAGGTCGACGCCGTCGATCACGAGCCCGCTCGGGCCGAGCCGCTTCAGCACGGAGCCGACGGGGAGGGGACGCGCGACGCCTATCTCCGGCAGGGGCCCCGCGATCCAGGAGTCGGCTCCGCGCTCGAGCGGAGCCGACGTGGCGACGGGCGCCGGCGGGTCGGCCGCCGCGGAGGAGTACCCCCGCCATTCGAGCAGGAGCCCGGGCGTATCGTCGATCGCCGAGGCGAAGACGTAGGCGAGCGCGCCCACGTGCTTGCACGCTCCGCTGCGGCCCGCGTCAGGGCACGTGCACGAGTGGCGCAGCGATCGGGCCGGTGGAACCAGCGGCTCTTCCCAGTCGATCGTCATCGCGTGCTCGAGCTGGAGCGACTGCTCCCGGCCGGAGAGCGCGCCCTCGAAGAGCGCGCGGCCACGGGGAGAGCCGGCGACTGCCGCCCACACACGCGGCGACACCGGGTCGGCGGAGAGCGATGCGCGGTACTCGGTGCCGCTCGAGCCGATCACGACTCCGGCGACTTCCTGCGCCGCCACCGAGACGCTGTGGACGTGTCCGGTGCGTGCGAGCACCCGCGCACGTTCCGCCCGCGCCGATCCTTCGTCCGGGAGGACTGACGTGACGAGCAAGCGAGCCCAGGGACCTCGCCCGATCCGCTCGTCGTCGCCGCCGGCGAAGATCGGACGTCCGTCGCCGACGATCGTCATGCTGCTTCCACCGCCTCGTCCGAGAGCGCCACTGCCGCGCGGATGGCGTCGAGGTCGAGCTCGCCGAGCCAGTCGTCGGCCCGGCCGGCAACGACCTTCTCGGCGAGCTCGCGCTTGGAGTCGAGCAACTCGTCGATGCGCTCCTCGAGCGTCGCCGTGCAGATCATGCTGTGGACGAAGACGTCCTTGTGCTGACCGAATCGGTAGGCGCGGTCAGTCGCCTGCTGCTCGACGGCCGGGTTCCACCAGCGATCGAAGTGGAACACGTGATTTGCCGCCGGCAGGTTGAGGCCGCGGCCGCCTGCCCGGATCGAGATCACGAGCACCGAGGGGCCGTCGGCGCGCGAGAACGATGCCACCAGCTCGTCGCGGGCGCGGGCGGCGAGGCCGCCGTGGAAGAACCCGATCTCGCGCCCGAGTCGCTCGTGCAGGTGGGGCACGAGCCGGTCGAAGCCCGGGTACTGGGTGAACACGAGTGCCTTGTCGTCCGGCGGCATCGCCTCGAGCAGCTCGACGAGGCGCTCGAGCTTCCCCGAGCGGCCACCCAGCGGGCGTCCGGTGGCAAGCAGCATCTCCGGGTGGTTGCACACCTGTTTCAGCTGGCTCAGCATCGCGAGCACGGCACCGCGACGGCCGAAGCTGCGCTCGTGCTCCTCGATCCGCGGCATCCACCGGTCGACCGTGGCGCGGTAGAGGCTCGCCTGCTCGAGGGTGAGCCTGCAGTACTCCTTGGTGACGGTGATCTCGGGCAGCTCGAGCTCCACCTCGGGGCTGTCCTTCGGGCGGCGGAGGATGAACGGCTGGACCATCGCCCGCAGCCGCTCCAATGCCCCGCTGTCGCCGTGCGCCTCGATCGGGCGGGCGAAGGTGCGCTGGAATCGCTCGCGCGAGCCGAGCAGGCCCGGGTTGACGATGTCCATGATCGCCCAGAGCTCGTCCAGGCGGTTCTCGATCGGTGTCCCCGTCATCGCCAGGACCCGGCGCGCATCGAGCCTCCGCAGCGCCCGCGCCCGTTTGGTGGCGGGGTTCTTGACGTCCTGCGCCTCGTCGAGCAGGAGACGATCCCAGGAAACCGCCGCGAGTGAGTCGACGTCACGGGTGGCGATGTCGTATGAGGTGATCACGATGTCGCTGGCTTTCGCGACGGCGGCCAGTTCGTCGCCCGTCAGTCGCTCGCCGCCGTGGTGCACGTGCACACGCAGCGACGGGGCGAATCGCTCCACCTCACGCGCCCACTGCCGGGTCACGCTCATCGGGCAGACCACGAGCGTGGGGCCAAAGGCCTCGGCGCCGAACTGCTCGCGCTCGGACGCGAGCATCGCGATCGCCTGGACCGTCTTGCCGAGCCCCATGTCGTCGGCCAGGATCGCCCCTATCCCGAGGTCGCCGAGCAGCCGCAGCCAGCCGTGGCCGCGTTCCTGGAAGGGGAACAGCGGTTGCAGCATCCTCGTCGGCGTTCCGAGCGGCTTGTAGCGCCGGTCGTCACCACCGGTGAGAAGCGACGCGAGCGCCTCGTCGAGCTCCACCTCGCCCGGCTCGAGGCCCGCGTCCGCGAGCTCGACGCCGGAGACTGCGCGTACGAGGTCGACGACCGACCCCTCGCGCCGCCGCTCCAGGAAGAGGAGCGCCTTCTCGACCTCCGAGCGACGGAGCGCGTGCCAGCGGCCCCGGACCCGGATCAGCGGCTCCTTCGCGGCGGCGAGCTCGGCCAGCTCCTCCTCCGTGAGCGTGACGTCGCCGATCGCGAGCTTCCAGTCGAAGCGTGCCAGGGCATCGGTCGTGAACAGTCCGCTCGACTGGCGCCTCACGTTGGAGGTGGCGGTCAGGTTGACGCGCAGGCGGCTGGTCGAGCTGACCCAGTTCCGTGGCAGCAGGACAGGGACGCCGAGCCCCTCGAGTCGCGGGATCGCGGTGCGAAGGACAAACCTGACGTCGTCGTCACCCAACTCGATCCTGCTGGGTCTGAGGGGGTCGAAGGCGAGGCCGCCCTCCGCGAGCACGGGCTCGATCAGACCGAGTTGCCGGTGGACGGCGAGGCGAGGGTCGGCCGAGCGGAGGAACGAGAACACCGCGTCGCCGTCCCCGTGCAGCAGCGATGTCGGGAGCGCCAGCGAGGGGTCGTCTGCTGCCTGGAGCCAGAGCTCGAGGACGATCCCCGAGCCGCCACTCGAGCCCTCGGGATCCTCGTCCAGGCGGAGGCTGAGCAGCCACGGTGCGGCGGATCGCCGCTCGAGGCCACGATCGACCCATTCGCTGATGCGGCGCTCGAGCGCTCCGAGACCAGCATGCGACGGCAGTTCCGGCTCCGCAGAGGTGAGGCCGTCGAGAAAGAGCTCCGGCGCGCTCGGCCGGTTCCGGAGCAGCCGGTTGCCGAGCCGGATCCCGGCCGCCCCCAGGCTGTCCCGCGCGATCTGGTCGACAGCGCAGGCGAAGAGGTCGTGAACGAGCGCGTTGCCGTCGCCGTCGAACCCGTCGGCGCAGACGGGCGGCAAGGACGCGGTGATCGCATCGAGGCACTCCTGCACCGACTCGTCGATCGTCGCGCCCCAGTACGCGAGCCACGTCCGTCCGCTCTGCTGGAGCTGGGGATGGAGCAGCCCCTCCGTTACCGACCGGCGGGCGAGCTCGATCACGGCGAACGTGGCGCGCGCCGAGCCGCCGAGGGCGAGATCGGGCGGGGGATCGCCCGCGAGGCGGATCAGTCCGGTGAGGCCGACGCGGCGCCCGGTTGTGCCGTGCCCGAGCCTGGCGGGGTCGGAGACCTCGGGGATCCCGATGTGGAGCCCTCCCGCCGAGAGCGAGCCGTCAGGCTCGCGCGCCAGCACCGTGGCGCTGAGGTCCTGTTGCCAGAGGATCTCGAGCGTCGCGCGGTCGGAGGCGAGGTCGGGCGGAGTCGGAGCGGCTGCGGGCACGAACCTTCCAGGATACGTGCCGCGGAGGAGGTCACGACGGACCCGCTTCGGGCTCAGGGCGCCCGGCGGGCGCCTGCTCCCGCGTGCTGTGCCGGGACGCTCCCGGCCTAGCCTCCGCCGAGCCGCACGACGGTGGCTCCGTCCGCCGAGTCGGACACCTGCTCCTCCACGAGCGGATGCTGTGCGAGCTCGCTTCGAACTGCCTTGCGGACGGCTCCCGTGCCGCGGCCGTGAATCACGCGCACCTCCAACCTTCCGGCTAGCGATGCCGCGTCGACGAGATCGCGCACCGCTTCGCGCGCCTCCTGGGCGGTTCGGCCGCGCAGATCGATCTCGTCGGGCACGTCGTTCTGCACCATCGCCCTGACGGTCACCGCCGGCTCGGGCGCCCCGGCGCCGGCATCCGGATCGCGGTCGGGGCGGAGGCGGTCGAGTGGAACGCGCACGCGCAGGCCGCCGCGCCCGAGGACGGTGGCCTCGTCGCCGACGACCTCCGCCACGGTGCCGCGGATCCCGAGCTCGGAGGCGATCACGGGGTCGCCTGGGGCAAGCGGCGCGGTCTGCTCGAGCGGCTCGTCGAACCGCGCCAGCTTCTCCTGCACGGAGGCGGCGCGGTCCGCGGCCGCTCCCAGGCGACGGTCACGCTGCCGTTCCCTCTCGCTCGCCGCCGGCGCAGCCGCCCTGCCTCGCTGTCGCTCGAGCTTGCGCGCGTCCCGGATCTCCGCCCGCAGCTTCTCGAGCTCGGCACGTGCCCCGGCGAGCTCGGCCTCCGCCTCCGCGAGTGCTCGCTGCCGCTCGGCCGTGGCAGAAGCGCGGACCCGTTCGATCTCCTCCTGCAGGCTTCGCTCGGCGCGCTCGGCAGCGAGCCGGGCGGCTCCGGCGGCGGCCTCCGCCTCGGAAGCTGCTGTGAGGCGGTCCTGCGCCAGGCGCGCCGCGGTCTCCGCCTCTGCCACGAGCTCGCCGATCAGCAGCCGCTCGGGCGCGACGGCGGCCCGAGCTGCCGCGACGATCGGTGCCGGCAGGCCGAGCCGCGCGGCCGTCTGGAGCGCGTGCGAGGTTCCCGGGCGGCCGAGGACGACCTCGTACAGCGGCTCGTTGTTCACGGGGTCGAGTCCGGTGGCGGCGTTCGCCGCGCCGTCGGCGGCGCTCGCCCACTCCTTCAGTTCGGCGTAGTGGCTCGTCGTCACGGTCAGCCGCGCCTGGGAGCTGAGCCGGCCGAGGAGCGCCGCGGCGAGCGCGGAGCCCTCGATGGGATCCGTGCCGGCAGCGAGCTCGTCGAGCAGGACGAGCGAGCGGTCCGTGGCAGCGTCGAGGATCCCCACGAGATTGCGGACGTGGGCCGAGAACGTCGACAGGCTCATCGCGATCGACTGCTCGTCTCCGATATCGGCGAGGATCTCGTCGAAGACCGGGAGGGTCGCCTCGGCCGCAGGGGGTCGTAGGCCGCACTGATGCAGGACGGCCGCGACGCCGAGCGTCTTCAGGGCCACCGTCTTGCCGCCGGTGTTCGGGCCGCTGATCACGAGCGCCCGCAGGCTGCCGAGCTCGAGGTCGATCGGCACGGCGGTCGACCGCTCGAGGAGCGGATGCCGCGCCGCCCGCAGCACGACGTCGTCACTCTCGCGGACGAGCGTGCCGTGCCAGCCGCGGGAGAGCTTGCCACCGGCAATCACGACGTCGAGCTCGACGCACGCGACGACGAGGGCGGTGAGCGAATCGGGCCGGGTAGCTACGAGCGCCGAGAGCTCGCGGAGAATGCGCGTCACCTCCTCCCGCTCGGCGACCTCGGCCTCGCGCAGCCGGTTCGAGTCCTCCACCGCGGCGAGGGGCTCGACGAACAACGTCTGGCCCGAGCTCGACGAGTCGTGCACGATGCCCGGCACCCGGCCGCGGGCCGAGGCCTTCAGCGCGAGGACGGGGCGGCCACCGCGCTCGGTGACGAAGTCGTCCTGGAGATGCTCGGCCAGGCCCGGGTCGCGAGCGAGCTTGCGGAGCCGCTCGGCCAGACGACCCCGGCCCTCCCGCAGCTCGCGGCGCAGGCGGCGGAGGTCCGGCGAGGCCGAGTCCCGGAGATCCGACCCGTCCTCCTCGACCGCTCGCCCGATCGCCTCTGCGATGGTGAGCAGCTCGGGCTCGATAGCGGTCACCATCTCGGTCAGGGCCGGCAGATCGCCGTGCTCGATCACGGCGAGCCGCGCGGCCACGCCCGCCCGGATCGTGGCTGCGACGGTCGCGAGCCCGCTGGGGTCGAGCGTGCTGCCACGGGCGGCAAGCATCACCGCGCCACGGATGTCCACCACGGCACCGAGCTCGGGCTCCGAGGCTTCGTCGAGCAGCGTGATCGCCTCGGTCGTCCGCCGCTGGCGCCGCCGCACGAGGGCGCCGTCCGGCGTCGGACGCAGCAGGCCGGCCGCGAGCGCTCCGGGCTCGCTGGACGTCGAGAGGGCGAGCAGTTCGAGCAGTGCGGGAAGCTCGAGCAACTCGAGGTCGTGCTCGCGCATGCAGCGAGTGTAGAAGGCGCTCTCTGTCGAGCGGCGGCGCGATCGACCGCGTCGGGAGCGGACCGCCAGCGCGTACTATTTCCGCGATGTCCGAGCGAGCCCCGCTACCCCAGCTGGCAGGGACGATGCTGCTGACCGACGGCGGCATGGAAACCACGCTCATCTTCCAGGACGGTCTCGAGCTCCCGTGCTTTGCGTCGTTCCCCTTGCTCGAGCAGGAAGAGGGCAGGGAGGCGCTCGCGCGATACTACGACGCCTATCTCGACGTGGCGCGTCGTCACGACACGGGCTTCGTGCTCGATGCGCCGACGTGGCGGGCGAACCCGGCCTGGGGTGCACAGCTCGGCTACTCACTCGATCAGCTCGCCGACGCGAACAGGCGCGCCGTGCGCTTCGTGGCAGCGATCGCCGAGCGCGAGGATGCGCCTGGGAGGGCGGTCATCGTGAACGCACCCATCGGCCCGGAGGGTGACGCCTACGACCCGGCGACGCTGATGACGGCCTCAGCGGCCGAGGAGTACCACTCCTGGCAGATCGGCGTCGTGGCCGCCGCGGGTGTCGACCTCGTCACCGGCCTGACGATCACCTACGTGGAGGAGGCCACCGGGATCGCACGCGCGGCGGCGGCGGAGGGCGTCCCCGCGGCTATCTCCTTCACGGTCGAGACCGACGGCCGCCTGCCGAGCGGCCAGCCACTCGGTGACGCGATCGAGCAGGTGGACGCCGAGTCCGGGTCCGCCGCCGCCTATTTCATGGTCAACTGCGCCCACCCGACCCACTTTCTCGACGTGCTCGACGGTCCAGGCCCGTGGGAGCGCATTCTCGGGATCCGGGCGAACGCGTCGACGAAGAGCCACGCCGAGCTGGACGAGTCGGAGGAGCTCGATGCCGGAGATCCGGCGGCGCTGGCCAGGGACTACCTGGCGCTCGGAGCGCGTCTACCCCACCTGACCGTGCTCGGCGGTTGCTGCGGAACGGACCATCGGCACATCGCTCACGTTGCGGACGCCTGGCTCACCGGCCGAGACGGCTGAGGCACGCCTCCGGTCGATCGCGCTTGCCCGCGAGCGCGCCGACCGACTACCGTGGCCTGGATGACGCGACCGCGGCTCGTCGGGATCAATCATGTGGCGCTCGAGGTGGGCGACATCGACGAGGCGCTCGCGTTCTACGGGCAGCTGTTCGACTTGACGCTGCGGGGGCGCTCCCGCGAGATGGCGTTCATCGACATGGGAGACCAGTTCGTCGCCCTCGCGCGCGGCCGTGGCGAGGTCGCCGGCACGGAGCGGCACTTCGGGCTCGTGGTCGACGACAAGGCGGCAACGCGGGCCGCGCTCGAAGCAGCCGGAGTCGAGATCCTGCCGGGACGCGGGCTCGACTTCCACGACCCATGGGGGAACCTGGTGCAGATCGTGCAGTACGACGCCGTGCAGTTCACCAAGGCCGCGCCCGTGCTCCGCGGGATGGGGCTCGAGCTCGGGAAGAGCGAGGCCGCCCGGGCCGAGTTGCGCGAGAAAGGGATCGAGCTGGAGGCCTGAGCAGCGGGTCGGCTCAGGCGGGCGAAACCGCCGTGCCGGCGAACCGGCGGCGCGCGGCGTTCGAGCGCTGCTTCCGCGAGACGAGGGTGCTCGAGCACCTGACGACATCCCCTCGACTGCCGTCGATCTCGAGCGTCAGCTCGTCGCCCTCGCTGCCGACGACACGCGCGCGCGACCCGATCTCGTACACGGTTCCGCGCTCCTCCGAGCGGACCTCGGAGAGCAGGTAGACGACCTCGCCGGACAGTGTGTGTTCGTCGCCCATATCGACAGTGACGGCGAGAGCCCCGCCTGGTTGGGTTCCTTCACGGAATCCTCACGAATCCCTTCTCCTGCCGTCACCGCTCGAGGATGCGATGATCGGTCGTGGTGCCCGGCGGAAACGGCCGGAAGCGACGCGCAGGAGGTGCCGGCATGAGCGACCCGAGTTACGAAGAGCTGTGCGCGACCCACCGCTGGGATGTCCCGGCGCGGTACAACATCGCCGCCGACGTCTGCGACAAGCACCCGCGCGACAAGCGCGCCATGGTCTGGGAGAGCTTCGACGGCACGGTCCGCGAGCTCGACTGGGGTGAGCTCCAGGATCTCGCCAACCAGGCCGCCCACACGCTTTCGGAACGCGGTGTCAGGCGCGGCGACCGGGTCGCGGTCGTCCTTCCCGCCACACCCGAGACGGCGGCGATCTTCTTCGGCGTCTGGAAGCTCGGCGCCATCCTGCTCTCGATGTCCGTGCTCTACGGCGACGACGGGATCCGTCATCGCCTCCTCGACTCGGAGGCCAGCCTCCTCGTCACGGACGACGACAACGCGCACCGGTTCGAGCGCGAGTGGGCACCGGACGTCCTCGTGGTGGGACCGGACACCCTTGCCGGCGCCTCGACGGAGCCGGTCGTGGCGGACACGTCGGCCGACGACCCGGCCCAGCTCTACTACACGTCAGGGACGACCGGCCTCGCGAAGGGCATCGTCCATGCCCACCGCTACATCCTCGGCCACGAGGAGTTCACCTACTGCCACCAGGTGCAGGACGGTGAGCTCTTCCACGGGATGGGCGAGTGGGCCTGGGCCGCCGGGATCGCGCCGCTGCTCGGGCCGTGGCGGCTCGGTGCCGTCCAGGTCGTCTACCGGCGCGAGGGCGGATTCGACCCTCACCGCCAGCTCGCGTTCCTGAGCCGGCACGGCGTCACGAACGTCTTCACGACTCCCACCGCGATGAGATCGATGATGGCGGTCGAAGGCGCGGGGGCCCGCTACCCGCAGTCGTTCCGCCGCGTCTGCTCCGCCGGCGAGCCGCTCAACCCCGAGGCGATCCGGTGGTTCCGCGCCCACTACGGGGTGACGGTGCTGGACTACTACGGGTTGACGGAGTCCTACCCGCTCGTCGCCAACTACCCGGGCCTCGAGGTTCGCGAGGGGTCGATGGGGAAGCCGATGCCGGGCTGGGACGTGGCGATCCTGGACGAGGACGAGCAGCCGGTGGCCCAGGGGGAGCGTGGCGAGATCTGCCTCCGCGCCCGGTCCAATCCCCACTATCCGCTCGGATACTGGCGCAACGACGAGGCGAGCAGCGAGACGTTCGGTGGCGAGTGGTTCCACACCAAGGACGCTGCCGTGCAGGACGAGGACGGCTACTACTGGTACGTCGGGCGTGCAGACGACGTGATCATCGCCGCCGGCTATCGGATCGGCCCCTTCGAGGTCGAGTCCGCCTGCCTCGAGCACGAGGCCGTGCGCGAGGCCGCCGCCGTTGCCTCACCGGACGCGTTACGAGGCAACGTCGTCAAGGCGTTCATCGTCCTGGCGGAGGGGTTCGACCCGTCCGAGACGCTCGCGGACGAAATCAAGGCGCACGTCCGCGGTCGCCTCTCGGCCTACGCCTACCCTCGTCTCGTCGAGTTCGTACCCGATCTCCCGAAGACGCTGACCGGCAAGATTCGCCGCATCGAGTTGCGCGAGCAGGAAGTCTCCCGGGGCACTGGCGCCGAAGGCTCGTAAGCGCGATACTCAACGGCGGATGAGCGATCCCGCCTTTTACACCACCGGCTCCTGGATGCCGTTCGCCACCCAGGAGGAGGCCTTCGTCGGCGCCTGGAAGGAGTTCGCGAGTTGGGCAACGGCGATGCCCGGCGCGGCCGGCGCCGCGCTCCTGACCCGCGACTTGCGCGAGCCCGAGCGGTTCGTCAGCTTCCTGGCCTGGGAGAGCCTCGAGGCGATTCGCGCCTGGAAGTCGCACCCCGAGTTCAAAGGCCGGATGGCGGAGGTGCAGGCGTTCGTCGACAAGTTCGCACCGACGGAGACGGAAGTGGTCGCCCGCGTGACTGGCCCGTCGTGAGCGCGCGGACCCTGATTCTCGGCGCCGGCTTCGGCGGAATTGCGGCCGCCGTCGAACTGAGTCGGATCCTCGGCGAGGAGCACGAGGTGGTCCTGGTCGACCGCAACCCCGAGTTCACGATGGGCCTCCGCAAGCTGTGGGGTCTCGTCGGCATCGGGACGATCGCCGACGGGAGTCGCGCCCGGGCGCTGCTCGTCCGGCACGGGATCACCGTCGTCGAGGCGGAGATCACCGAGATCGATCCGGCCGCGCGCGCAGCCGAGACGACGAGCGGGCGTTTCACGGGGGACAACCTCGTGATTGCCCTCGGTGCCGTCTCCCGGCCCGACCTCGTGCCCGGCCTCGCGGAGCACGGTCACGACGTCTGGGCCCTGGCCGGGGTGCCCGAGGCCGCCGAGGCGCTCGGCCGGTTCGAAGGCGGCCGCCTCCTGATCCTGGTCGCCGGTGCCCCCTATCCCTGCCCCCCGGCGCCCTACGAGTGCGCGTTCCATCTCGACGAGTACCTGCAGGCACGCGGATTGCGAGGACGTACCGACCTCGCCGTGGCGACCCTGCAGCCGATGCTGATGCCGAACGCTGGTTGGGCCGGTTCCGAGTGGATGGTGGCGCGGCTCGAGGAGCACGACGTCTCGCAGCGCACGGGTGCGAAGGCAGAGCACGTCGAGCGGGGAAGGGTGGTCCTGGCCGAAGGCGGGGAGGAGCCGTTCGATCTGCTGATCGCCGTGCCGCCGCATCGCCCCCCGGCGATCGTCTCCGAGAGCGGTCTCGCGGCGGCGCATGGCTGGATCGCCGTCGATTCGGCGACGCTCGCGACCGCGCACGAGGGCGTCTATGCGGTCGGTGACGTCAACCTGATTCCCCTCGCGAACGGGATGCCGCTCCCCAAGGCGGGCGTCATGGCCGAGCTCCAGGGTCTCCGGGTGGCCCGCGCGATCGCGGCCGGCGTGCGCGGCGAGGAGCCGCCTGCATCCTTCGACGGCCGGGGGTTCTGCCCCGTCGAGGTTGGAGAGCACGCCGCCGGCGTCGTGCAGGGGGACTGGTATGCGGAGCCCGAGCCGGTCGTCAAGATCGATGGGCCGAGTGCCGACCACTCGGCGGCGAAACGCGCGTTCGAAAGCGAGCGGCTGGAGCGCTGGTTCGGAAGCTGAGGGGCGGCCCGCGGTCGTGGTCTAGGATCGGCCCATGCCTGCTTACGTGATCGTCGACGTCGAGCGTAGCGACCTCGAGCGGGCCGCGCGGTACGCCGAGCTCGCCGGCCCGGCCGTCGAGTTGCACGGAGGCCGGTACCTGGCCCGCGGCGGCGCCCTCACCGTGCTCGAGGACGACTGGCAGCCGGAGCGACTCGTCGTGATCGAGTTCCCCTCGGTCGAGGACGCGCGGGCGTGGTATTCCTCGCCGGAGTACGTCGCTGCGAGGTCCGTCCGGGAGGGTGCAGGGCGCTGGCGGATGGTGCTCGTCGAGGGCGCAGGCCCGCCCGGCTCGTAGGCGCACGGCTCCAGACCCGTAGAGTAGGTCGGGACATGGTGCGTCTTCGCGCAGCGAACCTCGCCCTCGCGTTTCTTCACGGCGCTCAGGCGCTGCTGATCCTCTCGATCGGCGCCACGCTCTCGATCCCGATCACCGCCCAGTGGTCGCAGGGCCCTCCGGGCTCCGAGCTCGCGCCCGCAGAGACGCTGTTCGACCTGTCGGTGCGGTGGTGGGTGGCTGCGTTCCTGCTGCTCGCCGCCCTCGACCACCTGCTCGTCGCGTCGCCCGGGATCGTCGGGTGGTACGAGCGGAACCTCGACAGAGGAGTCAATTACGCACGCTGGATCGAGTACTCGTTCAGTGCCTCGCTGATGGTCGTCCTGATCGCCACGTTTGCGGGCGTCACCGACGGGCGCGCGCTCGTTGCGGTCGCAGGGGCAAACGCGGCGATGATCCTGTTCGGGCTCCTGATGGAGCGCATCAACGTCGATCGCGAACGGCTCGACTGGCTCCCCTTCTGGCTCGGGTGCCTTGCGGGTGTCTTCCCGTGGCTCGTGATCGGGATCTCGCTGATCGGCTCCGAGATCGACGGCAGCGTGCCCGGGTTCGTGTGGGGGATCTTCGTCTCGCTGTTTCTCCTCTTCAACAGCTTCGCGGTCAACATGTGGCTCCAGTACCGGCGCATCGGGCCGTGGCGGAACTACGTCTTCGGTGAGTGGGGCTATCTCGTCCTGAGCCTCATCGCGAAGAGCGCCCTCGCCTGGCAGATCTACGCTGGGGCGCTGGCGGGCTGACCGGCCGTCCCGGACGACGGCTTCCACGGACTCCTGCTCGGAGGCTCGTAGCCCCCGCAGTCTGCGCGACGGACTACGAATAATCTGCGCTCGTCGGACGAATCCGGCAAGCTTGCAGAGCGAGTCTGGCAGCGACTCGCAGGTCTCGCATCTCGAGCTCGGAGTGCACCCGTCCTATTCGTAGAGCAGTACCAGCCCGATCGTGAATATGGCAACGAGTGCGGCCGCTGTTCGGAGTGGATGGCCGCTTTCCGTGACCCACGGTCACCGCGAGCGCGGTCAGCGAAAAGAGAACCGCGATCGCTACGAGGATGACGCCGATCAGAAACATCAGACCCCCTCTTCGGTCGCAGGTGTCATCGGTTTGCCGAGGCCGTCGTCGTCGCTTGCCTCGATTCCCTCGTCCGTGCCAGGTTGCTCCTCCGCAGGGTTCAGCAGGGATGCCGCGACGGCGATCGCGAGGATGGCGACGATGACCCCGAGTGAGAGATAGACCGGGATCTTGTACACGTCAGCAAGGGTCATCTTCGATCCGACGAAGATCAGGACTGCGGCGAGACCGACGTTGAGGTAGCGAAAGCGACCCATCATCCCGACCAGGACGAAGTACAGGGCCGACAGTCCCAGGAGAGAGAAGGCGTTGGCCGCCAACACGATGAACGTGTCGCGGGTAACGGCGAAAATGGCGGGGATCGAGTCGACGGCGAACACAACGTCGAACGTTGCGACCATTGCGAGTGCGGCGAGCATCGGTGTCGCCAACCGTCTGCCGCTCTCACGGACGGTCAGTCGGTCGCCGTGGTAGGAGCTCGACATCGGCAACACGTGGGTGAGAAGCTTGAGAACTGGGTTCCGCTCGGGGTGGATCTCGACCTGCGAGTGCCGCGCCATCCGGATCCCCGTGATCACCAGGAACGCTCCGAAGAAGTAGATCGTGTAATGGAAAGCGTCGAGCAGGGCGGCGCCCACGAGGATGAAGACACCCCGCAACACGATCGCTCCGACGATGCCCCAGAAGATCACCCGTCGCTGAGACGCGATCGGAACGGCGAAGTACGTGAAGATCAGCGCGAATACGAACAGGTTGTCGACCGAGAGCGACTTCTCGATCAAGAACCCCGCCAGGTACTCGCCGGCAGCCGGCTCCCCCCGCCACACCCACAAGAAGCCCGCGAACGCGAGCCCGAGCAGCATCCAGCAGACGCTCCAGATAACAGCACGGCGAAAGGCGATCTCCTGGCCTCGTCGCCCGAAGAACACCAGGTCGACGGCGAGCATCGCGACGACGAACACACCGAACGCTCCCCACATCCACAAGTCGAGCTGCATCGCAGTATCCCTTCGTTGAAACGGACAAGGCCGTAACTACGAAGGTCTCTCCCGCCGTGGAAACGGCCGGTGCCCCCGGGCCTGCGACGGCCGGACTGACGATGGCACCCGTTCGGGGATACTGCCCCTCGAGAGCGAGGATAGCAGCACACCTTCCGAACGCCTGAATCGAGGTTGGCTCTCGGCGTAGGCCCGTTTACGGTCGGGCCAACGCCGAGAGCCTGGCTAACGGTCGTGGATGAGAGCGACTCTCATGCCGATAGGTCGTGGCGGACCCGCTGACATGTTCTTGTCGGCAGGTCCGCCAAGGGTGACGTTTCCGACACGTCCGTGTCGGTTCACAATCAGCTGCAGCCGGTGTTCGTGCCGCAGTCGCGGCACGTGTAGCAGCTACCGGTTCGCACCATGCGGCCGCCGCACTTCGAGCACTCGACGGCGTCCTCCCAGCTGTTGAAGAGCGCCGTCTGGCCCGGCGGGGCCGCCTCGACCGCGGTCGGAGCTGACGCCTCGCCGGCGGCGTACGCTGCTGCGAGGCGCGCCTTCACCTCGGGCGTGAGGATGCCGGCCTCCTCCTGCTGGTCGGAGGTGAGGAACTTCTTCCCCATCCAGCGGAAGATGTAGTCGACGATCGACTTCGCGATCCGGATGTCGGCGTCGTTCGTCATCCCGCTCGGCTCGAAGCGCATGTGGCTGAACTTCGAGACGTACACCTCGAGTGGCACGCCGTACTGGAGCCCGAGCGAGACCGAGATCATGAACGAGTTCATCAGGCCGGCGAGCGTCGTGCCCTCCTTCGCGATATCCACGAAGATGTCGCCCGGCGTCCCGTCCTCGAACAGGCCGACGTGGATGTACCCCTCGTACTCGCCGACCTTGAACTTCCGGCCGACCTCGGTGCGGTCGTCCGGAAGCCGGCGCCGCTTCGGGGCGGCGACGACGCCGCCGAGCGCGTGGATCTGTGCGATCCGGCCCTCCTCGGAGGTGTCTTTCGAGCCGGACAACGGCTGTGCCACCTTGCAGTTGTCGCGGTAGATCGCGATTGCCTTGACGCCCAACTGCCACGCCTCGATCAGCAACTGCCCCACCTCGTCGACCGAGGTCTGCTCCGGCAGGTTGACCGTTTTCGAGATCGCTCCCGAGATGAACGGCTGCACGGCGCCCATCATCTTGACGTGACCCATGTAGTGGATAGCGCGCTCACCGATCGCGCAGTCGAAGACGGGATAGTGCTCCTGCTTCAGGTGCGGCGCCCCGATCACGCTGCCCCGCTCGTCGATGAAGGCAACGATCTCCTCCACCTCGCGGGTCGCGTAGCCGAGCTCGCCGAGGGCCATCGGCACCGTCTTGTTGACGATCGTCAACTCGCCGCCGCCGACGAGCTTCTTCGACTTCACGAGGGAGAAGTCGGGCTCGACGCCGGTCGTGTCGCAGTCCATCATGAAGCTGATCGTCCCGGTCGGCGCGAGCACGGTTGCCTGCGCGTTGCGGAAGCCGGCCACCTCGCCCTGGTCGAGAGCGTCGTCCCACGCCTTGCGGGCGGATGACAGCATCTCTGCCGGTACCGAGTCCGTGTGCTGGATGTTCCCGACCGCGGCGCGGTGCTTCGAGATCACCCCGAGCATCGCCGCGGCGTTCTCGGCATAGCCGGCGTGGGGGCCCATCCGCTTCGCGATCTCAGCCGACTTGCGGTAGGCCCGGCCGGTCATGATCGCCGTGATCGCGGCGGCGTACGCCCGGCCCTCGTCCGAGTCGTACGGCAGGCCGCGAGCCATCAGCAGTGCACCGAGGTTGGCGTAGCCGAGCCCGAGCTGCCGGAACCTGAGGGCGTTGCGCCCGATCTCGGGCGTCGGGTACGACGAGTAGCCGACGATGATCTCCTGCGCCAGGAACATGACGTCGACGGCGTGCTCGAACATCGGCACGTCGAACTCGCCGTCCTCCTTGCGGAACTTCATCAGGTTCAGCGAGGAGAGGTTGCAGGCCGAGTCGTCGATGTGCATGTACTCCGAGCACGGATTCGACGCGTTGATCCGCCCCGTGTTCGGGGACGTGTGCCACGCGTTGATCGTCGTGTCGTACTGGACGCCCGGGTCGGCGCACTGCCACGAGGCCTCGGCGATGTCCTTCAACAGCGCCCGTGCATCGACCGCCCTGACGACCGAGCCATCCGTGCGTGCGGTCAGGTTCCACTCCTTGCCCTCCACGACCGCCTCCATGAAGGCGTCCGTGACGCGAACGGAGTTGTTCGCGTTCTGGTACTGGATCGAGCCCCAGTCAGGCGAGTCGAGCGACATGTCGTAGCCGGCCTGCTCGAGCACGCGCGCCTTGCGCTCTTCCTTCGCCTTGCACCAGATGAACTCGTCGACGTCGGGGTGATCGATGTCGAGCACGACCATCTTCGCCGCGCGGCGCGTCTTGCCGCCCGACTTGATCGTGCCGGCGGAGGCATCCGCCCCGCGCATGAAGGAGACGGGCCCGGAGGCGTACCCGCCCTTCGAGAGCTGCTCCTGGGAGGAGCGAAGGCGCGAGAGGTTGATGCCGGATCCGGAGCCACCACGGAAGATCACGCCTTCGCGCCGGATCCAGTCGAGGATCGAGTCCATCGAATCGTCGATCGAGAGGATGAAGCAGGCCGAGCACTGCGGCTTCTCCTCGAAGCCGACGTTGAACCAGACGGGAGAGTTGAAGGAGGCGATCTGGTTGACGAGGATCGCCTTCAGCTCTGCCTCGAACGTCTCGGCTTCCTCGTCGGTCGCGAAGTAGCTGCCCTGCCTGCCCCAGCCGCCGATCGTGTCGACGATGCGGCCGATCATCTGCTTGACGGAGCGCTCGCGGTCCGGCGAGCTCATCCGGCCGCGGAAATACTTCTGCGCCACGATGTTCGTCGCCGTCTGCGACCAGAAGCGCGGGAACTCGACGTCCTTCTGATCGAATGCCGGGCCGTCCTTCCCGGGGATCAGCGCCTGGCGCAACTCCCACTCGATCTCGTCGAACGGATCACGTCCCGGGATGGTGAAGAACCGTTGCGGCGTGACGCTCGCACCGGCATCGACCACCTCGTTGACGTAATCGTCGCTCGCAGCGGGCTCGACCGCCGCTGCCGCTGCTGACTGGGGTGTTGCCTTCGTGGTTGCCATGCTTGCCTCCCGGCCGTCCGTAGATCAGAAAAGAAGAGCTTCCTCCGTCCCGCGGTGGCGCGCGCTGGGAGGGATTCGGGATGCTAGGAGGCGGGTCGGACGGCACCCACCACCTGCCTCTTCTGCGTGCAGCAACCGCCCTTTTCCCGCAATTTGCAGGAAAATCGAGGCGCTACCCGTCTCTGAAGTTTACCGGGCGGAGCCCGGTCACGCAGCAGTCGGCGGGGTGCCGTCGCCGCCGTTCATCCGGCGCCGGAGATATCCGGCCGAGCCGGCCGCGAGGAGCAGGATCGCGAGTCCGCCCAGCACGAGGAGCGGGATCGGCACGGACGAGGGGCCCGAGGTATCGGTCGTCGACGTGCTCGTGCCGGTCGCCGTCGGAGTCGTGTCCGTTCGCGTGGTGGGAGTCTTGCCGGACGTCGTCCTCGTCGTGTCGGTCTTCGTCGCGCCCGTCGTGCCGGGCGTCGTCGAAGTGGAAGTCGTCGACGCCGGTGTCGGATCTGCGCCGCCGGGATCCGGCTTGCCCTGTTTCGCGAACGCCAGGGCGCGGCTGATCTCTTCCTTGGCGTTCGAGTAGTCGAGCACGTCCGTCGGCAGCTTGTCGATCGCGGCGCGGTAGCACTCGAGCGGGTAGATCTTGCCAACGCGACCGTCGTCGTACCAGTCGGCGATCACCTGGTCGGCGCAGTTCGGAGTTTTCTTGTTCGCTGCGTTGCCGAGTCCGGCGAGGAGCAGGGAGGCCGCGACCACGGCCAGGCCGAGGCCGAAGAGGCGATGAGAGGTGAGAGATCGATGCACGGAGTCCGCGGAGATTCTAGGCGCTCGAGCGTGATGCCAGTCTTCCGGCAGGGATTGTGCCGGGCGTGTGAGCAGGGTAAATGAATTGTAAGTGTTGGCGTCGGGGGAGCCGGGCGGCGCAGGTGGTAGCGTGCCGCGCCATGGACCGCGCCTCACGCTCGGTGGTGTCGAGCCGGGAAGTGGCCGTCCTCGCAGCGGTGGCGGTGCTCCTGGGCTGGGCGTTCTTCGCCGGGGGCGCGTCGGGCACGGGGGCGACCGCGTCGCTCGGGTCGGTCGCGGTCATCCTGTCCGGCCTCGCGTCGATCGCATGGTCACGGGGAAGTCTTACCCTGCCACGCCTCGATCCAACCGGGCTCGCGGCCGCTGCGGCAGCGGTCGGACTGGTGGCCTGGACCGGCCTCAGCGTCTGGTGGTCGATCGCCGGCGACCGCTCGTGGGACGCTCTCGCCAAGGGCATCGTGCTGCTCGCGTTCGGGTTCTTCGGCCTCGTGGTCGCTTCGCTGCCGGGACGTCCTCTCCGAGCGCTTGCGCTCGTGCTCGCTGCAGCCATCGGCGCCGTTCTCCTCTGGGCGCTGCTCGGCAAGGCGATCCCCTCGATCGGGCCCGACGACGCCGGCCGCGTCGCCCGCCTGAAGGGCTCGATCGGCTACTGGAATGCGCTGGCGCTGTTGGCGGATGCGGCGCTCGGCCTGGGGCTCTGGTTACTGGGGGCCACGTCGGGTCGCACGCGTCGGCTCGGCGGAGCCGTGCTCGCGTACGCGGCCACGGTCGCGATCTTGCTGACCCAGTCGCGGGCTGGGGTCATCGCCGCACTCGCCGTGATCGCGCTCGTGCTCCTCCTTGCGGGCGGCAGGCTCGAGCAGGCACTCCGCACAGCGCTCGCCGCCGGCCCCGCGATCGTCGTCTCCGGATGGGCGCTCACCCGGCCGGCGCTCGTCGAGGACGGTGGAGCCAACGCCGACCGCGTCGCCGACGGCGCCGTGCTCGGTGTGTTGATGGTGCTAGGCGCGGTCGTGGTCGTCGTGCTCGCCGTCTCGGTGCCGGTGGCACGACTCGTCGCCGAGCGGGGGCGTGAGGTGACGCGAGGGCTCGTCGGGTCACTTGCCGTCGTCGCAGCGATCGGCGTCGTAGGGCTCCTCCTCAGCGTTGGCAACCCGCTCTCGTGGGCGGCCGACCAGCTCACCGGGACGGGAGAAGTCGTCAACGCACCCGGGCGGCTCGGAAGCCTCGAGACGAACAACCGCACCGTCTGGTGGGGAGAGGCCTGGGAAAACTTCTCGGCGCATCCGGTAGGAGGGACGGGGGCGCGCACATTCGAGCTCGCGCGCAAGCAGTACCGCAGCAATGCCCAGAACGTGACCGAGCCGCACAGCGTCCCCCTGCAACTGCTCTCGGACCTCGGAGTCCCGGGCTTCGCGCTCGGGCTCGCTTTCGTCCTTGCGCTCGTCCTCGGCCTGCGTGCGGCACTCCGCCGGTTACCGCCGGGGGAGCGGGCGGCGGCAGTCGGCCTCGCGGCGCTGCCCGTTGCCTTCTTCCTCCACTCCCTCGTCGATTACGACCTCGACTTCCTCGCAGTGGCGGCGCCGGCGGCTCTCGTCTCCGGCGCGCTGATCGGCGCTGGGCGCCCCACGTTGCCGGCTCCTCGAAGCCGCAGGCTGGTCCCGGCCGCCGCCGTGGCCTGTGTGGCGGCGGCCGTGTGGGTGCTCGTCGCGCCAGCGCTCTCCGGGCGGTTCGTCGACGAGGCATACCGGCAGGCGGACGCGGGTCGTCTCTCTGCGGCAGCGTCGTCGGCCCGGCGTGCCGAGAGCCTGAACCCCCTTTCCCCCGAGCCGCTCTACGCGCGCGCCACGATCGCGTCGTTGCGGGGCGACGATCGGGCCGCAGAGGCGCTCTACGAGCGGGCCACGCGCCTCCAGCCCGAGAACCCGGACACCTGGTACGAGCTCGGCGTCTTCCGACAGATAGCACTCGGCAACCAGTGCAGCGCGTACGGCGCTCTCAACGAGGCCTACACGCTGGATCAGAGCGGCAGTCGATTCTCACCCGGGAGCGCGCTCGACATCGCGAGGGATGCGGTCAACGATCCCGACGACCCGGCCTGCGGACGCTGACGCGAGCGGCGCTAGACGGGTCGAGACCGCGGTCGGCGCTCGACTGAGTCAGGCGCCGACGACGACGACCGTGTGGGCGCCGTGCAGTTGCGAGGTGCGGAGACCGTCGAGCGGGCCGACGATCCGAATCCCGAGATCGCGTGCGAGGCGTCGCCCCTCGCCCTCGAAGCCCTTCCGGTACATCACCAGGCTGCGCGTGAAGTCCGAGCGCGGGGCGTTGGCGACGGCGTTGATCCGATAGCCGCGGCTCGCGACGCGCGAGGCCGTCGACGCCGCAGCGCCCTGGCGGCCGTTACCGTTGAGGACGAGGACGCTGACTTTCCTGCGGGTCAGGTGCGCTGCCGGGGCGGCGGCCCGAGGGGCCACGACGGCGGGCTTTTGGGCGGGCTTGGCAGCAGCCTTGGCCGCAGGACGATGAGGCGTCCCGGCGGCCGGCTTTGCCAGCAGCGCGCCACCGACGACGACGAGTGCCAGCAGTTCGACGACTGCGAGGACCGCGGCCACGATCGCTGCGGTCCGCCACGGATGGAGCAGGCGCTGGCCGTGCCGGGGCTGATGGAGAGAGACGTCCACGTGAAGCAGGTTCGCCTGCCGGGCTCCGGCTCCTTCTCTCCTTGACGATCAGGACTCGAGCGACTCCCACGTTGCCGCGACCCCGGCGGCGAGCGTCACCGCCGGCCGGAAGCCGAGCACTGCCTCGGCACGGCCCGGGTCGAGGACGCTGCGGCCGAGCTCTCCGGCGCGCTCGGCGCCGTGAACGGGCTCTGCGTCCGAGCCGGCGGCGGAGCGACACACCTCGTAGAGCTCGAGCACCGAGGTCGCGGTGCCCGTGCCAACGTTGACGACGCCCTCGACGTCGCTGGCGAGCGCGGCCAGCGTTGCCCGGGCGACGTCCTCGACGTACACGTAGTCCCGGCTCTGGGAGCCGTCGCCGAAGATGTGACACGCCTGCCCTTCCAGGAGCCGTCCCAGGAAGATCGCGACGACCCCGGCCTCCCCGTGCGGATCCTGGCGCGGCCCGTAGACGTTGCCGAACCGAAGGGCGACGTGGGGTGCGCCGTAGAGGCGGGCGAACGCGCCGAGGTAGCCCTCCCCCGCGAGCTTGGCGGCGCCGTAGGGGGAGAGAGGCAGGCAGGGATCCTCCTCGCGGGCCGGCCGCTCGCACTCCCCGTAGATAGCCCCGCCGGTCGATGCGAAGACGACACGCGCGCCTGCCTGCCGCGCCGCCTCGAGCACGTTCACGGTGCCGACCACGTTGACTGCCGCGTCGTCGCGTGGCTCGGCGACCGACACCCGGACGTCGGCCTGCGCGGCGAGATGCACGATCGCCTGCGGCGCGGTCTCGCGCACGATCGCGTCGAGGGGGTCGCGAACATCGTGCACGTGAAGGGTCGCGCCGGCAGGAACGTTCGCGCGAACGCCCTTCGAGAGGTCGTCCACGACGTGAACCTCGTCGCCGCGTTCGAGCAGCGCCTCGACCACGTGAGAACCGATGAAACCCGCACCACCCGTGACGATGATCGACATCGCCGTAATCTACCCTCGCGATGTTCATCTCTTTCGAGGGTCTCGACGGATCCGGCAAGACGACGCAGGCGCGCCTCCTGGGTGCGCGCCTCGAGGCGGAAGGGGTGGAGGTCCTGCTGACGCGTGAGCCGGGTGGCACGCCGCTCGGAGAGGAGATTCGCGATCTGCTCCTGCACGGGGAGGACATGGCGCCCTGGGCCGAGGCTGCCCTGTACGCCGCCTCCCGCGCCCAGCACGTCGAGGAGCTGATCAGGCCCGCGCTCGCGCGCGGGGCCACCGTGATCTGCGACCGCTACGTCGACTCGTCGGTCGCCTACCAGGGAATCGCGCGCGGGCTCGGCCTCGACCGCGTGCTCGAGCTCAACCTCGCGGCCGTCGACGGCCTCATGCCGGAGCGCACGATTCTCCTCCGGGTCGGGGTCGCGGAGGCAGCGTCGCGGATGGGGGGCACGCTCGACCGGATCGAGCGCGAGGACGATGGTTTCCGCGCGCGGGTGGCCGCAGCCTACGGTGAGCTCGCAGCGCGGTTTCCGGAGCGGTACCTCACATTGGACGGCGGCGCACCAGCCGAGCAGATCGCCGAGGAGATCCATGGAGCCCTTCGACGCGATTCCTGAGCAGCGCGAGGCGAAGCGGCTGCTGACGGCGGCGCTCGGCGACGGCCAGGCGCACGCCTTCCTCTTCCACGGGCCTGCCGGCGTCGGTAAGTCTGCCGCCGCCTTCGCGTTCGCCGGTGCGCTCCTCGGCGACCCGCGCCGGGTCGTCGAGCGCACGCATCCCGACCTGCGGGTCGTCGAGCCGCTGGGGGACATGATCAGGATCGACGCCGTCCGGGAGCTCCATCACGACCTCCACCTGCGCCCGTTCGAAGCGGACCGCCGCGTCTACCTCCTCCTCTCCGCACACCTGCTCAACGACGACGCGGCCGACGCGCTGCTCAAGGATCTGGAGGAGCCGCCTCTCTACGCGACGATCGTCCTCGTCGCCGACGATCTCGGGCCGCTGCCCGAGACGATCCGATCTCGCTGCCAGCTGGTGCCCTTTCGCCGGCTCTCCGAGCGCGCCGTCAGAACGTGGCTGAGCGAGCATGCGCCGTCCCTCGGCGAGACCGAGGCGACCGCCATCGCCCGGGTTGCCGGCGGTCGCCTCGACCGCGCGCGCCGCCTCATCGACCCGGAGGCGCGTGAGCGCCGAGCGGCGATCATCGCCGCCGCCCGGGCTCCCTACCGCGATCCGGCATTCGAGCCGGGCGATGCTTCGCGGGCCTTGATCGACGCCGTGTCCTGGCGAGGCGCCGTTGCGAAGGAGAACGAGGAGCAGGTCGTGGCCCGCCTGGACATCTCGGAGCGGGATGCCGAGCAGCGGATCAAGCGCGTCCAGCGAGGGGCCGAGAGGGAGGAGATGCTCGCCCAGCTCGAGGAGCTTGCTGCCTGGTACCGCGACCTGGTCGTCGTCGCAAGCGGCGCGGAGCGTGCCGCGATCCATGCCGACCGGGTCGACGACCTCCGCGCGGACATCGAGCTCGACCTGGGCCGCGCTCCCGAGACCGCGGCAGCGCTCGTTCGCCAGTCGTGGCGCTCCGCCGAGGAGTTCAACGTCAACATGGGTCTCTGGCTGGACGCGCTGTTCGTCCAGTTGCGCCGGGCATTCGCCTGAGCCGCTCCTCCGCGCACCCCACCTGCTCCACAGGAACCTCACAGGCAGCTCACAGGGAGTGGTGGCACTCTAGGGAGATGAGCGAAGCCGCACGAGCTCGAGCAGTGGCCGCCCGGGTGCTCGTCGTCGACGACGAGCCGTCGATCACCGACGCCGTCGCGACCGCGCTGCGCTACGAGGGCTTCGAGACCATGGAAGTGGGCGGAGGCCGGGCCGCGGAGCAGGCGATCGACGGGTTCCGCCCCGACCTGATCGTGCTCGACGTGATGCTCCCCGATCTCGACGGGTTCGCGATCGCCCGCAGGCTCCGCGACGGGAACCAGCGCGTGCCGGTCATCTTCCTGACCGCGAAGGACGCCACCGAGGACAAGGTCGCCGGCCTCGCGATCGCAGACGACTACGTGACGAAGCCGTTCAGCCTCGCCGAGATCGTGGCTCGCGTCCAGACCGTGTTGCGTCGTACGCGCGGCGACAACGAAGGCCCGATGCGGTTCGCCGACCTGAGCCTCGACGAGGAGACACGCGAGGTGCGGCGCGGCGACCTTCCGATCGAGCTGACCCGAACCGAGTTCGAGCTACTTCGTTTCCTGATGCTGAACCCGCGTCGCGTGCTGACGAAGCGCCAGATTCTCGACAATGTCTGGCATTACGATTTCGGTGGCGACGCGAACGTCGTCGAGACCTACATCAGCTACTTGCGCAAGAAGCTCGATCCGCTCGGCCCGCCGCTGATCCAGACGGTGAGGCTGGTCGGGTATGCGCTCCGCGAGCCGTGACCTCGTGTCGCTGAGGGCGCGGCTGCTCGCCGTCATCGTCTCGCTCACCGCGATCGGGCTCGTCGTTGCGGGGATCGCGACGTACGCGTCCCTGCGATCGTTCCTCGTCGACCGCGTCGACCGGACCGCTGCCGGAAGCGCTCAGGCGATCGCGCGCTCGCTCGAGCGGGGCCGGCCCGGGCCCGGTGCCTTCGATGCGATCGGCGCGGCGAACCCCGGCATCTACGTCGGCTCGGTCGACCAGAGCGGCGTCGTGCGCTGGGCGGCGATCGGCACGCGACCGGGCTCCACGCCGCTGCCGCAACCGGGCCTGTCGGGCGAGCGGGCCGTCACCGAGGCTCCAGGGGGAGACCCCTTCACCGTCCGCGCCGTCACCGGAGACGTGCGCTTCCGCGTGCACCTGCAGCCGCTCGGCGCAGACCAGTTCCTCGTCGTCGCAGCGCCGCTGACCGAAGCCGACGGCACGCTGCGCCAGCTCCTCCTCGTCGAGCTCGTAGTCGCGGTCGCCGTCCTGACGGCGCTGCTCCTGCTCGGGCTCTGGCTCGTGCGAGTCGGCTTGCGGCCACTCGGCCGGATCGAGCACACGGCTGCTGCGATCGCCGGCGGCGACCTCTCGCAGCGCGTCGAGAACGACGATCCGCGAACCGAGGTGGGTCGCCTCGGCAGCGCCCTCAATGCGATGCTCGGGCAGATCGAAGTGGCGTTCGACGAGCGCACCGCGTCCGAGAATCGCCTGCGCCGGTTCGTCGCCGACGCCTCGCACGAGTTGCGGACACCCCTTGCGGCGGTGCGGGCCTACGCGGAGTTGTTCGACCGTGGCGCGCGCGAGCGGCCGCACGACCTGGAGCGCGCGATGACGGGGATTCAGCGCGAGTCGCGACGCATGGGGTTGCTCGTCGACGACCTGCTGCTGCTCGCCCGGCTCGACCAGGGCCGGCCGCTCGATCGCCGCCCCGTCGATCTGGGCGAGGTGGCACGCGAGGCGGCCGAGGCGGCGACGACCCTCGACCCCGATCGTGAGATCGAGGTCGACGTGCCGTCGCCGATCGAGGTCGAGGGCGACGGTGAGCGGCTGCGGCAGGTGCTCGACAATCTGCTCGCGAACGTGCGCGCCCACACGCCGGCGGGCACGGCCGCGACCGTGCGCGTCCTCAACGGCGCCGCGGAGGCCGTGATCGAGGTGGCCGACTCCGGTCCCGGGCTCACCGACGAGCAACTCGGGCACGTGTTCGAGCGCTTCTACCGGGGCGAGTCCTCGCGCTCGCGGGATGCGGGAGGATCGGGTCTCGGCCTCGCGATCGCCGCGGCGATCGCGGAGTCGCACGGCGGCAGCGCGACCGTCGTCAACGAAGGGCGGGGCGGGGGCAAGGGCCTCACCGTGCGCGTCAGGATCCCACGTGCCAGACCGCTCAGGGAGACGCCCCCGACTGCCGAAGAAGCTACCATCCACCCCGCGCCGACGTAGCTCAGTTGGTAGAGCACTTCACTCGTAATGAAGGGGTCCGCGGTTCGAGTCCGCGCGTCGGCTTCCAAGAACTTCCTGCACATCGCCGTGTTTGCTGGCTCTTGGCCGGCCTTCGACGAAAGCTCACAACCGCTCAGAGGCGGGCAGAGTACACAGGATCGGTACACGGACCTTGATCCGACGCCGACTCCTCGACGATCCTCGTGGGCTTCCGGTTTTGTTGCGCGCCGAATAGGGTCTGCCGATCACAGTTGGCCGTCGAGGATAGGAGGCGTTATGCGTGACCGGATCCCCCTCGTGATCTCGATCACCGCGCTCGCGGTCGCGGTACTCGGGACGACACCTCTCGGGCACGCCGCCTACAACGCGGTCGTCCCGAATAACAGCGTCGGCGCCCAGCAGTTGCGCAACGGTGCGGTCACCGAGGCGAAGCTGCGCGGTGACGCCGTCACGAGCGGCAAGGTCAAGAACAAGTCCTTGAAGGCGATCGATTTCGCCGACGGCCAGATCCCTGCAGGGCCGAAGGGAGACAAAGGCGACAAGGGCGACAAGGGCGACAACGGAGCGAAGGGCTCCACAGGTAATCCGGGCATCAGCGGCTACGAGATTGTGCGCGCCTCGACCACGATCGCCCCGAACGTCAAAAGCGTGGCACAGGCGAAGTGCCCGAAGGGGAAGAAGGTCATCGGGGGCGCGGCTAACACTTCGGGAGTCCAGCAGACCATCGAGGTCTTCGTCGCCCCGAATGTGACCGGAGACTTCGCCTACGACGCGTGGGCCACCAACAAGACGGCCTTCCCGATCCAACTCAACGTCGTCGCGATATGCGCAACGGTCGCTCCATGAGCGGGCAGGTGTAGACGTTGAAACGCGTCGCCGACGTGGGGAAGGCGTCGGCTGCGTCGAGTCGGCAGCGTGCACAGTTTCAGCAGCCCGAGGCTCCGTAAGCTCGGATCCGTTGAATCGCTACTTGCACTTGTCGCTGTTGAAATAGGAGTCGGGGCCGACGGCGGGGCCTTCGGCGCTCCAACTGGTGCCGCCACTGGCGTAGACGACGCAGTAGCTGTCGTCCTTCGGTTTGCCTTTGAAGCTGAGGTCTCCCGACAGGCTTTGGTCGTAGTTGTCGCGCAGGAGATCAATCGTCATGCCCTTGTAACCAACGGTGTTCTTCTTGCCGTCCACGTCGTCCTTGGCCCCGGTGTTGTCGATCGAGTACACCTCGGCTGCGACCACGACCGCTCGAATGCTCGACTTTGCCGCCTTGTCCACGGCCCGGTCACGCATCCCCAGGTAAGAGGGAACGGCCACCGCCATGAGGATGCCGAGAATCACCATCACGATCATCAGCTCGATCAACGTGAACCCGTCGGCATGCCGCAGCCAGTCCATCCGCTTCCGTCCCATACATATTCACTCGGCGGAAACGAAGGATGCGCCATCCCCCAAACGGGGGCGAATGCCATTCTCGAACACTCGCTCCGTGTTGCCAAGGTGCGCTCCCTAGACGGGTTGGCGGGGCGCTAGCGTCCTGACGGCCAAGCGGCAATGTGAGCGCGGTCGATTCTGGTGCCCTACCCTAGATTCGAATCGCCCCGAGTTCGGTCGGCGGGCGTCGGCCCTGAGGGCCGGGAGTTCCGCCGACAAGCGGACTGCTTTCCGTCGGACATGCGTCGTCAGAGCCCGAGCACTCTCGGCTTATCGTCCGGGCGCTGTAGCTCGCGTGAGGGCCGCGTCGCGGGTGTGGGCGACGTCGAGTCGGTCGAGCAGACCGCTTACCCGTAGTGCGGTGCGGACGATTGGTGCCGGACCGATTTGGAGCACGAAGCTCGATCCGCCCTCGGTGGCCCTCCTTGTCGGCGTTGACGAGGTTGTGGAGGAGCGACGAGTCGATGAAGACCCGCCTCGGATACGTCGACGACTACGAGGTCGCTGTTCAGTAGTTGACCGGACAGGAGGGCGGCGACCTCGTCCCTCGTCGCGCAATCGTGTTCGCCGCGCAGTTCTACGACCGCAGTGCGGTCGCCGTAACGTGTGACGGTGACGTTCTCCATGCTGTGCCCCCATGGTCGGATGTCACGTCGGCGGGTGTGGCCGATCGATCCACCGGGGCTTACGGCGGGAGACTTCGGGGCGCTCGTGACCTGAACGCGCTAGAAGAGTATCAGCGAAATCTCAGGTTTACCAAGAGCCGGGTGACAGGGTAAGGTCTGGAGCGCAGGACGCTTCATCCGGTCGATACCCGCCGCTCAACCCGGGCGGTTACGGCCAACGGCCCTCTCTCTGGGAGCCAAAGCCGCACATACCCGATCGGCCAACCCGCGGTCGACTACACACTCTCCAGTCAAAGGCGCGACAGATGGACGGAACCGCTGGCGGCGCCGCAGAGCAGCCGCATCATCTCCGCATCTTGATCGCGAACGAACGCGCCGACCGACTCGAACGCGTCTCCGGGATCGTGATCGAAATGGGCCATACCGTCATCGCGCGCGCCCTCGACGTCAAGATGGTCGGCCAAGTGACCCGAGAGGAAAGGCCCGATGTCGCCCTGGTCGGGCTGGGCGAAGATGCCAATCATGCGCTCGACCACATCAGCCGGATCGTTCGGGAGGCAACCTGCCCCGTCATCGCACTCCTCCCCAACGACGACCCCGCGTTCGTTGCCGAGGCCGCGAAACGCGGCATCTTCGCCTACATCACCGACGGTGAATCCAGCGAGATCCAGAGCGCAATCGACATCGTCCTCGCCCGCTTTGCCGAATACCACTCTCTCGAAGGCGCATTTGGTCGCCGCGCCGTCATCGAACGCGCCAAAGGCATCCTCATGGAACGCCACGCAACCGACGACCAACACGCCTTCGAGCTCCTCCGCGAGCACTCCCAGCACACAGGCCGCAAGCTCTACGACATCGCCCAGGCCATCCTCGACAGCCACCTCCTTCTCACACCCCCCGCGGCCGACAGCGGCGCACAGTAGTCCTCGCGCCGACCAAGCTGCTCTAGGCGAGTGCTACGCGCCCGCCTGACTCGCGGGGTTCGAACCTCGTAGAGCGGTGCCGGGCGCTCGAGACCTGATGCAGGTCGGCCAGTCGCCCGTCGGGCTAGCCCCTGACGCTGGGACGGGCCGGCAGGGGCTGCCACGTGCTACACGCGGTCAGCCCATCTGGCCAGGGCACCGTCTTGTCGGGTCGACGATCTCCGCGAAACGAACAGCCACCGAGGGGGGCCAGGGTTCTGTGATCCTAGTACCCCTAGGGGGTATTTGACAGAGCGAGATTCGTGGTCTAGGATCGCTCTTCCATATACCCATAGGGGGTATAGTCGAAGGAGGTCGAGATGGGTGCCCACGCACAGCCGATGAGCCACGCCGACCACGGCAGCTCCCTCAACCGCGTCGCCGCACTCGCGACGCTCCACTGCCTCACCGGCTGCGCCATCGGGGAGGTGCTCGGGATGGTGATCGGCACCGCGCTCGGCTTCAGCAACCCAGCCACGATCGCGCTCGCGGTCTTCCTCGCATTCGTGTTCGGCTACGCGTTGACGATGCTGCCGCTCGTGCGCTCCGGTCTCAGTGTTGCGGTCGCACTGCCACTCGCGTTTGCGGCGGACTCGTTCTCGATCGCCGTGATGGAGCTCGTCGACAACGGCGTCATGTTGGCGATTCCCGGGGCGATGGACGCTCCGCTGACGAACCCCCTCTTCTGGTCCTCGCTCGGCGTGGCGCTCGCTGTCGCGTACGTGGTCGCGCTTCCGGTCAACCGGTATCTGATCGCGCGCGGTCAGGGGCACTCCGTCGTCCACCAGTTTCACGGCTCGGGTGACGAAACGGGCGAGCCCGCGGCCGAGTCGGCCCATGACGTGCCGCGCATCTCGGCTCGAAGGCTCGTCGCGCTCGGGGTCGCGGCGATGTCGCTGACGATCGGGGTGGCGACCGGGGGTGCGCTCCTCGTCGAGTCGCACGGCGGCACGTCGGACGAGCACGGTCCGGTCGAGCCGGACCGGTCGGGCGGGCACGGCGACGGGGCCGGCGGCGGGCCTGGTCTCGGCGGTCTGCCCGTCGCCCGCGGCAACCACTCGCTCGTGGTGCCCCGGTAGACGATCCTCGACGGCGAAGAGGCGCACGTGGGCATGCTCGGTCGCGGACGAGGCGGGCAGCCAGTCCCGTCCGGACACTCGGGTCGGCTGGGCTTCCGCCGGGAGGGACGCTAGGCGGCGAGGGCGTCGGGCTTGAGCCTCAGGATCTCCCCGTCGAAGTCCTCGATCACTCCGCCCTCCTCGAGCAGCCGGCCGTACCACTTCACGACCTCGGGGTGGAGCTGGAAGAGCGTCGCCAGCACGCTGACGCGGTGCTCGCCGTTGATCACGTTGCCCGGCCATTCCCTTGGGTGCTTAGCGTCCAGCTCGAGGAGATTGCCGATCGTCTTGACGGCGAAATGGTGGAAGGCGTTGGGCTGCTCGAAGTCACCCGTATCGGGGTCTCGCAGGGCAGCCAGGATCTCGCAGGTCCGGTACTTGTGGTCGACGAAAGCAGCCCTTCGCTGAAGCGCGTGGAGGACGGCCCCACAACCGAGAATGTGGTCGAGGGCCTCCTGCGGAGAGTTGCCTTCGAAACCGGACATGCAGTCGCAGACGACGTGGTAGGTGGAGAATCGCTCGCCCGATCGCCAGTCCTCGCCTTCGTGACGAATCCACGAGACTCTGTGAGGCCCATTCTCGATGTACGTCATGACGGGGTTGATCGAGTCGCCATAGCGACGCTCCGCATGCTCGGCCCACGAAGCGACGCGGCCGGTGAACTGGCTCGGTTGGAGCTCGAGCACCTCGACCGGCTTGTGGATCAGGTCATAGACCTCCTCCTCGTCGATGTTCACCGAATGACGAAGGATCTCAACTGACGTCATCTTCGACCTCCCAGGAGACGCTGCCGGCAGTCGTCAACCGCTGCCGTGGATCATGCACCGAGGGGCTGTCGACGTCCGTTCGGGCGACGCCGCCGACCTCTCGCCGTAAGTGCTCGCAGCCCTCCGCGAGGGGCCGCCGAGGCGCCGGCCGTGCCGAGCCCCGCGCAGCCACCGGTCTGGCGGCGGCACGAGGGTCTAGAGCCTCGGAGACGACGAGGCGGCTGCTCACGCTCGGGAGCACGCTCGGATCACCTACCCAGTATCGGCGGCCGACGCCAATCGCCGTAGAGAGGCGTCCGTGTCGAGCAGGGCTTGCTTTGTTGGTCTCAGTGCTCGCGGTGCTCGTCGTGGTCGTGCAGCGGGTTGTGCTGGTGGAAGACGCCGTTGCGGTGCATTTCCTGGTGGAGCCGGTTGTAGGCCGACTCGAGCGTGGCGCGCAGTTGCTTGAACTGCCTCGCCGCGGGACGTGTGGCGAGGGTGTCGACGTAGGCGATCGTGCCTTCGATCTGCTCCAGCACCGCCACAGCATCGGGCTGGGAGAATGGCGGCGTACCGTTCACGAGCACCTGTACGGCGCTCGTGTGGGCCGCTATCTCACCGTGACGGCCCGCATTGCTGCCGCGAACGCGCAAGGCGATCCACGTCGATCGATCGATCGCGACCTCGGCGCTGCCCGTCGCCGACAGCTCGCGCGGAACCGAGACCTCCTCCACCGTCAGGCCGCCGACGACCACCTCGATCGCCTCGATCGGCAGGCTGACCGACTCGACCTGCCACGACACGTTCACCGTCCCCCCTCCGGCGGGGAGGTCGAGCTGGGAGCCGGGCGGCAACCCCTCGACCGTCATCCGGGCGAGGGGCCCGACGGTCACGAAGGTGTCGCCGGCCCTGATCGCCGCCATCCAGTTCTCGTAGTCGAAGGGCCGCTCGCCGAGCTGGACGTAGGTGCGCATGCCGCCGAGGAGCATGGCCGCGGACATCTTGTCGGAGCCTCCGACGATGGGCAACCGGTACCCGAGGTTCAGGTACCGGTACCAGTCAGCCAGCCCGTAGGGGCTGATCTGGGCGTCGAACGGGTTGAAGGTCATCATCTCGATCGCGTCGACGAGGCCGAGAACGATGTCGGCGGCACGCTCGGCTTGCGGGTTCGGCGCGTGTGGCATGACGACGAGGCCATCCTGGTCGCGGCACCGCTTGGCCCACTCCGCCATCGTCACCTCGAGCGCATCCCCTACCGCCGACTCGGACGGCCCGCCGCTCGCGAGCGGCTGGATCATCGCGCCGGAGTAGCCGAGCAGCGAGATGTGGCCGAGCACCTGCATCCGGTTCTCGGTACCGACCCGCACGAGGAACTCGCCGTCACCCCCCAGTTCCCTGGCACCGAGGGTGCTCTTGCCGTCGAAGTCCCCGATGCTGCTGAACATCTCGCCCCACTGGCTGGCGAGGAGGTTGACGACGTTGACGCCTTCCGCCGCGCCTTCCAGGAGCGCCGTCTGCGGGCTGAGGAAGTGGACGTGCGTGTCCGAGGTGACCCAGCCCTGCTCCCGCCAGGCCAGAACGCGGTCGAGCTCGAACGTGATCTCGTCCGTCTCTGTCGCGACGACGAAGCTGCTGCGGACGGGCGCGATCTCGTAGCCTCGGGTGATCTCGACGAACACCTCGCCGAGCGGGAGCTCCACCTCGCACTCGCCGGGGATATACGAGTACTGGTTGAGGCCGTTGACGAACTCCGCGTAGTTGTCTTCGAACCAGTTGGGGTTGACGGTGCGGTGGTGGCCTCTGGGCGGGAGGTACTCACCGGCCTCGCCGTGAAGGTGGAGGCGAGCCGCCACCGGCTGTCGCGACGACTTGTCGATCACCCGCAGCCGGACGACGCGCCTGGCGGGCTCGATCGCCACCGCGGTGTCGGCGCGCAGCTCTGCCAGGTCGTGGCCCACGGGGCTCTCGCCCGACCCGACGTACAGCCGTGCCTCGGGGTGCGCCTCGTACTCGACGGTCACCGCATCGTCCGCCTGGTCGGGCTGCACGTCGGGTGCCCCGGCGAACCAGCGCTCGCGGTCGTAGGTGCGCAGCGCTCGTGCCGAGATGACGGTGCCCAGGTCGATCGCGATCTCCTCCAGCTCGCCGAGCGCATTGAGCTTCGCTCCCTCGGGCAGCTCCAGCCTCAGCTTCTCGCGCGCGTTCCGTCGCAGTGGATGGTCGCGGAGCTCGGTGCGGGAGATCCCGTACACGACCGAGCGTGCCTCCTGAGGGCTCAGGACGATGCGGGCCAACGGCTTGTCGGGATGGGGATTGGGCAGCGCGTACAGCCACAGGAGCTCCTCGGCGGAGTCTCGCCCCGCTCGGTGACGGACCTCCGCCATCCCGGCCGGACGGCTCGACACCCGCCCCAGCTGCTGGGCCTCGCTCGCGATCGGAAACACGACCGTCTCCTCCGTCGGCAGCGCGGCGAACGCGCTCGCTCCCCAGGTGATCCGGCTCTGCTGGATCGCGAAGCGGCGCAGGACGGGGACGGAGGTCGTCGTGCCGTCGCCGTACTCGAGGCGGTACTCCGACACCCGCCCGCCGAGCAGGTTGCCTTCTGCCTCTCCTGCCCGGGGCAGGCCTCCCGCGAAATCGGTCATGCCAGGCAGCGGTCCTGGCGTCGCGTCCTCCACCGCGTGCACGAAGACGACATAGGTCGCGAGCTGTCCGCCGAGCTCGACCTGAACCTCGTCCTCTTCGAGCAGAATCACGTTCGGGCGATCGGGCGAGCCGAGCTCGAAGGGGATCCCGCGAAAGACCTGGCGGCCGAAGGCAGTGCGCTCATCGGACGGCGGCCGCAGTGGTTCTGGCAACTGCCGGCGGTCGGCGTTGAAGGCAGCGTCCAGCGGGATGGGCTCGAAATGACTCGAAGCGGGGGCGCTCATCGCAATCGCGCCTCACGGGAAAGAGCCGTCGCCTCGACGGCGGTTGCCGCGAGAACGCGGGTCGTGCTGCCCGCGCTCGGCGGGAGTGTGTCGCTCCGTCGCATCGGCTCCTCCGGGTCGCTCGTCTGACGCTACACCGGGACGCGCGACGAAGCGGGGGAGTACGGACACAGCAACTGCCCCCGACGCGTCGTTGACCTGACCCCGCCGCCGACGATCGGCGGATGGCTACCGGATCGTGAGCGGCGTGCCGAGCGGCATCAGCTTCGCGAGGCGAAGGATGTCCGCGTTGCGCATCCGGATGCAGCCGTGCGAGATCCGCCCGGGGATCAGCCCGGGCTGATTCGTGCCGTGGATCCCGGTGAACCCGCCGGCCGGCCAGTCGGTGAGAACGGCCGAGCGTGCGCTCGTGCCGAACGCGACCGGGCCGTAGGTGGGGCTGGCGTAGCGAGTCAGCTTGTTGCGGATGATGAACTCGCCCGTCGGGGTCGGCCAGCGGGACTGGCCCACGCCCACCGAGGCGGAGAAGATCTTCTTGCCCCCGCGGAACAGGGTCGCCTGCTCGGACGCAAGGGAGACCACGAGGCGGGTCGTGAGGAACTGGTAGCCACCGAGCGATGTCCGCGGCACCCAGCCAGTCGTGCCGTTCGGGAGCACGGGGAGCCCGACCTCCACCCAGAGCGTGCCCGCTCTCAGGACGCGCTGGACGAGCGGCACGACGTTCGTCGTCCGCTCTGGCGTCGTCGTGGCGAGCCTGGCGACGACTCGAGCCGACGCGGAGGGCGTGGCGCGGGCGGCGACGGGTCGGGTGACGGGCGCAAACCACGAGCTCGTGGCGCTGCCGAAGCGGAACCCAGCCGCTACTTCCTTGCTCGGGGTAGCGCGGGTGGCCGGCGGCATCGCGTAGCTCGCGGCGACGGCCGACGGCAGGGCCGGCAGCTCGACCGAGCCCGGCGTCGCCGCTGGGCCCGGTTCGTGGACGTACGCGGCCGCGATCGCCGCGAACGCCAGCACCGCGAGCACGGCGGCGAGACCGGCCCGAAGACCGGCTCGCCGCCCATGCTCACGTTGTCTCATCCGGTGAAGGACGGCGAACCTCCACGCGACGTCATGGCGGGCGCCGTCGAGATGAAGCCCGTCGCCGTCACGATGGCAAGCACCTGCTGCATCGACTTCGCCTTGTCGAAGGCAACCGGGGCGGGCTTAGCGCCGTTGAGGTTGCGGATCCACGCGGCGTGCCGAGCCTCGACGGTGTGAATCGCGAGCGCGGCTCCGAGCACGGCGTCCGAGTCGACGAGCGGTGCCTGGCCGGCGTAGGCCATCACTCCCGTGTCCTCGAGCACCTGAGCCGTCTTGCGGAAGGCGGACTCGCTCTCGGTCGTGCCCTTGAAGTCGAAGGTCGGCTTCTTGACGGCAGCCGAGCCCAACGCCTTCTGCAATGCGGTCACGTGCGCACGCTCGTGTGCTCCGACGACGCGGGCGTACGTGCCGAGGTCGCCCTGGAGCGCTCCCATGCGCGCCGCCTCGGTGTAGAACGCAGCCTCGAGGTACTCGAGCGTGAGGGCGTAGTTCAGGATCGCCACGTCGCCGGTGGTTGCGGCGCCGGCCGGAGAGGCGAGTGCGCCGAGCGCCGCGCCTCCACCGATCACGCCGCCGAACGCCAGCGCGGACTTGCGCAGGAACCCGGCCCTGGAGTCGGCGAACCGCTCCAGCGTGTCCATCGCCTCGGCGATCGCTCCGTCACGGTCGACGTCGGCGAGCGCGAAGGCGGGAGCAGATGTCTGTTCGTGAATGCTCATGATCACCCCTGGATGAAGCCGGTTGAATTGACTGCGGCCAGGATCTGAGACTTCGTCTTCGAGGCGTCGAACGCGGCCGGAGCCGGCGACTTACCCGCGATGTCCCTGATCCATGCCGCGTGACGCGCCTCGACCGACACGATCGATGCGGCCGCGCCGAGCACCTTCTTGGTCAGATTGGCGCCCTGCCCGTTGTATGCCGCGACTCCCGTGTCCTCGAGCACGATCGCCGTGGCCTGGAACGTTGCGGGGTCATCGGTCGTTCCCTTGAAGTCGAACGTCGGCTTCTTGACTGCCTTCGAGCCGAGCGCCGACTTGAGGAAGTTGACGTGGGTGACCTCGTGGGCCTTGACGACCTTGGCAAACGTCAGGAGCTCGCCCGAGAGCTTGCCCCCCGCCACGGCCTGGGTGTAGAACTCCGCCTCGAGGAACTCGAGCGTGAGCGCGAAGTTGAGGATGTCGACGTCCTGGGACGGCGACGGGGCGGCCGTGACCAGCTTCGGCAGGCCGCCGATCGCGATGCCGCCGACGGCGATTGTGCCGCCGACGACCAGCCCGCGCTTGATGAGGCTCATCCTGGAGGAGCGGGGAAGGGCGTTATAGGCCTCCTGAACGGCGCCGTCGGCGTCGACCGCTTCCAGTGTGAGGTGTTCCGACATTGCGGAACCTCCTTGGTGAGTTGTGGGCCCTGTCAGGAGGAGTTCAAGTGAGGACGACGCGTCGACCCGACAAGAGGGATTACCGGACATACGTACCCGGTTAGATGCACGCGCAAACATCATTCGTGGCTCGTTCGTCCGGGCTGCGGATGGGATTCACAGGGACGATTGGATGCATGCTCGGCCATCTCAGTCGATCATTCGTCCAGGGTTTCGGATCGGTTCGCTGCTCCATCCGCGGAGAGGCAGGCGACCCGTTGGGTGCAGACCCCGCAGCCGGCTCGGTCGGTCGCCCGCACCCCGGGCTGGCCCCGGCGAGCGACGCGGGCACGACTCCGGGGCGTTCATTACAGCGCCCAAACACGGCGTCGCTAGGTTGCGCGCCGAGGATGCCGAGGGTCGAACGGACAGAGGCGGGTCTCACCCGCGGACGATGTCGCAGGCTCGCGATGGGGCTCTTGCTCGTCTTTGCGGCCTCCGCGTTCGTGTTCTCCGCCCCCGGCGCTCAGGCCGCCCGTGCCGATACGGGTCTGCTGCCGGGAATCGACGTCTCCAACTGGCAGCGTCAGATCGACTGGCTGGCCGTCGCCGGGACCGGGCAGTCGTTCGTCTTCGCGAAGGCGACCGAAGGGACGACGTTCACCGACGTGACCTTTGCAATCAACCGCTCCGGGGCGAAGGTGGCGGGGCTGAGGTTCGGCGCCTACCACTTCGCACGGCCTTCGGGCACGTCCGACGCCGCCGCGATCGCAAGCGCGATTGCCCAGGCCGACCACTTCCTCGAGGTCGCCGAGCCTCGGCGCTTCGAGCTCCTGCCGGTCCTCGACCTCGAGAACACGGGCAACCTCTCCGTCGCGCGCCTCTCGCTCTGGACGCAGGCCTGGCTCTCGCACGTCGTGACGAGAACCAAAGTGAAGCCGATCGTCTACGTGTCGCCGAGCTTCTGGAAGGAGCGCGTGGGCGATTCGCCGGTCGTTGCCGCGGCCGGCCACAGGCTCTGGATCGCCCACTGGACGAAGGCCTCGTTGCCGATCCTCCCGGGCGCGAGCTGGGGCGGGCTCGGCTGGTCTTTCTGGCAGTGGAGCAGCTGCCAGAAGATCGACGGCATCGTCGGGTGCGTCGATGCGAATCGCTTCAACGGCTCGAGCCTGGCCAGCGTCAGTGTTCCCGCCTATCCTGCCGGCCCCCCGGTCGGTGTTGCAGCGCCCACGATCATGGGAACGCCTCAGGTGGGGAGGCCGCTCGCCGGTGTCCCCGGCACCTGGGGCGGCGGGAAGCCGATCTCGTTCGCCTACCAATGGCAGCGCTGCGATGCGAGCGGGCGCAACTGCACGCCGATCACGTCCGCGACCTCCGGGTTGTATAGCCCGACCGCGGCGGATGCAGGTCGGGCTCTCCGCGTCAGTGTCACCGCCACGAGCTCGAGTGGTGCCGCCTCGGCAACATCGGCCCAGACGCTCGCCGTCGCAGGTTCCGGTGCCCCGGTGGGAGCGGCGCCGAGAGCGCTCAAGCTGCCGTCGGTCCAGGGCGGAACCCAGGTCGGTGAGACGCTGACCGGCTCCGTCGGAAGCTGGGCAGGCTCGCCGTCGTCGTTCTCCTATCAGTGGCGCCGCTGCTCCACGGACGGGACGGCCTGCAGCACGATCCCGGCTGCCGGGGGCAGCAGCTACACGATCACGCCCGGCGACATCGACTTCACGCTCTCGCTGACCGTCACCGCGCTCGGCAAGGGAGGCGCCGGTTCGGCCACGTCCCCGCTCACACCCGTCGTCACGGCTGCTCCCGTGCCGGCGCCGGATACCGCGACATCGGTCGCTCGGGCCGGCCAGGCCGGTGCCATCGTCACGAGGGCCGGGGTCGCTACCGCGACCTGGCAGCCGGGAGCCCTCCCCGACGGCGCAGCCGTCGCCCTTGCGGACATCACGAGCAAGTTGGCGCTCCAGGGAACCGTGACCCGGCTCAGCTTCGGAGCACCCAGTCCGCTCCCCTGGCCGATCGACGTGCAATACGCCTCGGCTCCGGCCGACGTCGTACCCGGCATCTTGCCGTTCAAGGGCGTCTGGCAGCCACTCGGCGAGCTCCCGTCACCGATCCTCCCCGCCGGGCAAGACGCCGGGGCCTACCGCGACGCAGCCGGAACGCTTCATGTTCTGACGCGCACGGGTGGCAGGATTGCGCTCTTCGCGGCGGGGCGCTGGGGCGATCCTCGTTTCACGACGACGTCGAGGCCGCGGATTGCCCTCGCCACGACGCCGTCAGCCGCAGCCCAGACGAGCGGTGGTGGCATCGCGCTCGTCCGGATCACCCTCGACACCCAGGCCCATCTCTACGTGAGCCTGACGGCGGCGAACGGAGCGAAGCTGATGCTTCCGCAGCAGGGGGCCAGGATCGGCTGGTGGCTGAAGGGGAAGCCTGCGAAGACGCTGCAGGCGTTGCAGCTCGCGCCGGGCAGCCTGCCGATCAGGCTCCGCGTTCCCGCCGCACAGTGGAAGGCGCCCGGGCCGTACACCCTCCGCGTCGTCGCGGTGGATCCTTACGGGCGCAAGTCGACACTCACGGCCACCGTTCCACGCTGACCTGGCTGCCTGTCGGCAGCGAGCGCTGTCGAGCCTCGGCGTGGGGGTTGCTCAGCGGCCCACGCGGTCGGCCGCAGCAGCGTTGAGTGCGGCCGCAGTCTTCTTTCCCACGATCCCGTCCCCGACGAGTCCTTGTGCCTTTTGGAAGGCGATCACGGCCAGGCGGGTCTGGCGCCCGAAGACCCCGTCCGCCTTGCCGGGATCCTGCCCCGCAGCGACCAGCACCTGTTGCAGACGGGTCACCGCAGCGCCCTTGTCGCCCGTCCAGAGCCGACCGCGAGCCGGCAGGACGACGGTCGGCGACGGTGCAGGGGTGGCGGGTCGCTTCGTGGCCGGTACTGCCGCGTCCACGGCAGCCGGAGCTGCCGGCGCGGAGTCGAGATTCACGATCGTCGGTTCGCTCGGCTCACGGCCGGCGATGAGCCCGGCGGCGACGGCTCCCACGACGAGGACGGCGAGCGCTAGTCGCACGATCGGGAACCGCCGTCCCCCTCGAGGCGCGGACGGTGTCGGTGCCAGGACGAACGATGCCGGGCGAGAGATCTCCGGCACGCCGCCGCGCGGCCGCGTCGGCGGTGAAGCGTCGTCGCGGCTCTGAAGCCAGTCCTCGGCTTCGTGGAGGGAGGCAATATCCCCATCTCTTCCGATCGTGAGTCGGCTCATAGGATCCCTCTCTGTTCCGTCGGGCTCGACGGTCGTGGAGTCTGCTCGCTACAAGCGTGGGCCGACGAGGTCAGCTTCGCTACCAGGCGGGCGAGGAGCCTGCGGGGATCGTGTATGCGTTCCCTCAAGGTCTCGCACGTCCGGCTGTGGCACGGGCGGCGGGATCTACCGGCCCGGCCGTCTTCCGTGAGCGAACCCGGACACGATCCTCGCAGGCTCCTCGCCCGCCTGGCGGCGCGGTCGACTTCGTCGTCGTACCTTGAACTGCACGTGGCCGGCCTCACCGCATCATCCAAGGGAGGAGCGAGATGACCGAGATCCCTGCACTCGACCTCGACGAGCGCCACCTGCGCGCCGGGTTCGAGGCCGCGTGCTCGTTCGCCGTCGGCGCGAAGCTGTGGCATGAGCTCGCCCGGAAGACAGCGGAGCCCGCGGGAGGGAAGGCGCCGGAATGGGAGACCGGGCTGCTCAGCGTCTGACGGCTCCTCGTCCGGCAGGGCTCGAGCCGTCGCCCGGCGGCGAGCCTCATACTGGCGTGCAGATGCGCGCCTCCCGACTCGTGAGCATCCGGTGGTGGCTGCCGCTCGCCTTCGCGGTCGTCGCGGCGGTGACTGCGATCGCCGTCACCCAGGTCTTTCGCGCCCAGAGCGAGTCGGCGCTGCGGGCTCGGGCGGAGGATCTCGCGGCGGGAAGCGCAGTCGGCGCCGCCGCCCGGATCGGGGGAGCGAAGACCGTCGCGGCCGCGCGCACCCTGGCGGCCGAACAGGCGCGCAGGCGCCGCGTGGCGCTGTTCCTGCTCGACGAGAACGGCGTCCTCCTCAGCCCAGGCTCCTCGCAGGGCGTCCGTTTCGCTTCCGTCGACAATCGCGCCGAGCTGCTCGAAAGCGCGCTCGCCGGCGAGCGTCGGGTCGAGAGCCTCGACGGAGGGCGTCGGATCACCGTCGCGCTGCCGCTCCGTACCGGGCCCGCCGCAGCACTCGTCGAAGTCGCGGCCCGCCCCGATCTCGTCGCCGCGGCCTCGATCGTCCGCGATCGCAGCTGGGTCGCGGCCGCCTGGGCGACGCTCGTCGGCGCCGTGACGGGAGTCCTCATCTCCGTCCTGATCACCACTCGTGTCAGGCGGATCGGCGCGGCGGCAGACGCGATCGCAGGCGGCCATTTCGAGGACGAGCTGAAGCCCCGATTCCCCGACGAGCTCGGCGGCCTGGCACACGCGGTGGACGTCATGCGCCGGAGCCTGCGCACCTCCTTCGACGATCTCGCGCGCGAGCGCGACCAGCTGCGGTCGCTGATCGAGCGCCTGCACGAGGGCGTGATCGGCGTCGACGAAGATCTCACGGTGGTCGTCGCGAATGCTCGCGCCTCGGTCCTGCTCGGCGAGGACGTGCTCGAGGGAAGCAAGCTCCCGAGCCCGTGGCCCACGCACGACCTCCGCCTGCTGGCCCAGGGCCTCTTCGCCGCCGGAGCGGAACCGGCGACGATCAGGGTTGCTCCCGCAGAGGAGCACACCTACGTCGTCACCGGCATTCCGTCGGTGGGCGCCAAGACGGCTGTGCTCGTCGTCACGGACGTGACCGCCCAGGAACGACGCGAACGGGCCGAGCGCGAGTTCGTCGCCAACGCGGCCCACGAGTTGCGCACGCCGGTGGCCGCGATCTCGAGCGCGGTCGAGGTCCTGCAACAGGGCGCGAAGAACGTGCCCGAGGAGCTGGAGCGCTTTCTGGCGCTGATCGAGCGCCAGTCCAACCGTCTCGGCCGCCTGGACAAGGCATTGCTGACGCTGGCTCGCGCGCAGACGCGTGCCGAGCCGCTGACGCTCGCCGAGGTCGACGTCGTCCGGCTCCTTCGCGAGATCGCGGTCGACATGGACATCGAGCCGTCCTCGCTGGAGACGGAGGCCGACGTCGTGGCGTTCGCCCACGAGGATCTGATCAGGCAGGCGATCGAGAACCTCGTCACCAACGCCCGCCGCTACGCGGCCGGTTCCGATCTCGTCGTGTCCGCGTTTGCGAATGGGGCCGACTCGGTCGTCGTCGAGGTGCGTGACCGGGGTCCCGGCATGAGCCCGGCGCAGGCGGAGCGTGTCGTGGAGAGGTTCTTCCGCCAGGGGAGCAGGGATTCGGAAGGCTTCGGGCTCGGTCTCTCGATCGTGCGCGAGGTGGCGCGCGCCGTCGGTGGCCGGCTGGAGATCGAGACGAAGCCGGGCGAAGGAACGACTGCGCGAATCGTGCTGCGCCGCGCGGGCGCCGGTCGCTGACGTTGCGGTCCGATCGCCGCTGGCACAATGGCGCGGCGACCGGTGGCGACCGGCCTTGCATGACCGACCCGGGCCGGGAATGGAGGATCACATGAGCGCTCGCGTGTTGCTCGTCGACGATGAGCCGGACATCCTGGCCCCTCTTCGCTACGCCCTCGACCGCGACGGCTTCGAGGTCGAGGTCGCGAGCGACGGGGAGCGGGGACTCGAGCTCGCGCGCCAGCAGCGGTTCGACGTCGTCGTGCTCGACGTGATGATGCCTCGCAAGAGCGGGCTCGACGTCTGTCGCGAGCTCCGGAGCGAGAGCGACGTACCGATCATTCTCCTGACGGCCCGCGACGCCGAGATCGATCGCGTCCTCGGTCTCGAGCTCGGGGCCGACGACTACGTCACGAAGCCCTTTTCGGTGGCCGAGTTGCTCAGTCGGATCCGCGCGATCCTTGCGCCGCCGTCAGCTCGACCGCGGGGCCGGTGGCGCCACGCGCGAGGCGGCCGGGCATCCGGATCGACCTCGACCAGCACCGCGTCACCGTTGACGGTGAGGAGGTCGAGCTGACCCCGTCGGAATTCCGGCTCACCCTGCTCTTCGTCGATCACCCGGAGCAGGTGTTCAGCCGAGCGCAGCTGATGGAGCACCTCTGGCAGAGCGCCTACGTGGGCGACGCGCGTGCGTGCGACACGCACATCGCAAACCTGCGGGCGAAGGTCGAGCGCTCACGTTCGCATCCGGAGCGGATCGTGACCGTGCGCGGGATCGGGTACAAGCTCGCCACCGGACAGGCGGGCTCGGCGGGCCGCGAGCAAGTCCTGACACGACCTTGACGGCAGCCTCACGGAAGGGGTTTCACATCCCATCCTGGCTGCCTAGCCTGATCGCGTGGAAGTCAGAGACCAAGATGCGCAACGAGCCGAGTCGCCGAACGCGGCCGCGGCCGTAGAGCCGGCCAGCGTCGAGACGGTCGACGTCGGGCCTGCCACGCGCGTCATCGTCCTGCGCGGTGCCATCCTCGACGAAGCGGAGGACGCGCTTCGGGCCGAGCTGATCGAGGCGATCGAGGGCGCTGCGCGGGTGATCCTGCTCGACCTGAGCCGCGTCGAGAGCCTCACCCCGACGGCGCATGCCCTCGTCGCGGCAGCGAGCGTAACGCTCGCGGACAGGGGCGGCTCATTGCTCGCCTGGAGCGAGAAACACGCCGACGGCAGCCCGGCCTACCTGATCGCAGACGTGCGCGACAGGGGAATCGGTGAGCTGATCGGGAGCGGCAACCAGTCGTCGGGCGACCTCGACCGCTCGTCGCGATAACACGTCGTTCACCCTCTCACGGCGGGTACGCATTCTGTAAGGGATTACAGCCGGGTATACGGGTTCTGCGATAGTAAATAGTAGCGTTAAAGCGTTTCATTAATCAAGGAGGAAGAGCGGGATGAAATCCAGATTGAATTCCAGAACGCGTGTCGGCCGGACTATTGGCGTCCTCGTGGCGGCGGCACTCGTGGTCGCCGGCTTCGCGACGATCGGCTCGGCGAACACGGTGACCGCGTCGAAGGCGCAGTACGCGCCTGTCAACACCAGCGCACCGTCCATCTCCGGCAGTGCCTCCGAAGGCCAGACCCTGACGGCGAACGAGGGATCCTGGACCGCGGCGAGCAGCTTCGCCTATCGGTGGCACAGGTGTGATCCCGCCGGCAACGCGTGTGCGGAGATCGCCGGAGCCGTCAACAAGACCTACAAGCTCGACGCTGCGGACGTCGGCAAGACGATCCGCACTCGGGTGATCGCGACGAACAACGACGGTGCTACAGGCGTCACCTCGGGCCAGACGGCTGTCGTCGTTCGTTCGACCACCCCGGTTCCGCCGCCCGCCACGGCCGGTGAGATCAAGCTCCCGAACGGTGAGACTTCTCTGCCGGTCACGAGCGTGAGCCTCACTGCTGGTCACCGCCTGATCATCGCGGACGTCAAGTTCACCCCGAACCCCGTGCGCGTGTTCTCGAAGGGGCCGATCAGCGTGCGCGTGAAGGTGAAGGACAACCGCGGCTTCGTCGTGCGCGGCGCGAGCGTCTTCGTGCGGACGACGCCCGAAGTGACGAGCACGCCGCCCGAGCAGCTCACGGGTCAGGACGGCTGGGTCACGCTGACGATGGTGCCGCAGGCCGACTTCCCGAAGGATCCGGCCTACAACGTGCAGGCCTTCGTTCGGGCCCGGAAGTCAGGCGAGGACCCGTTGGGTGGCGTCTCGACCCGCCGCCTCGTGCAGTTCGGGCTGACGCGCTAGGTCGTCAGTTCCCTTCTCGGATCGAGTTGCGCCACGCGATCTCGTGCGTGGCGCAACTCGGCTCCACTACTGACCCCGGCGAGCAGGCGCCAGAGCTCTGCGTCGCCGGGGTCGAGTCGTAGGCCGCGGCGGAAGCTCGCGGCCGCTTCGTCCTTTCGACCCTGTGCCAGCTCCGCCTGACCGCGCAGGCGCCACGGCTCGGATGCCCACGGCTGTAGCCAGTGGGCCCGGATCGCGTCGCGCTCGGCGGCGGTCCAGTCGGCCGAGCGCAGGGACTCCTGTGCCGCTGTGCCGTAGAACCCTCCGGCCCAGACCACGGCCCCCGCGGCGGCAATCGTCGCAGCGGCGAGGGCCGCCGGAAGTGCCCGCAGCCGACGAAGCGGAGTGGTCGTACCGCGGGCTGACACCAGCAACGCGGCGCCGAGAAAGAGCCCGGTGAGCGCGGCTGCATCGATCTGCCACACCCAGTCGACCGCCATGTGAAGCAGGAAGGCGACGTAGGCCGCGGTGATCGCGGGCACGAACGGCTGCCGCCTCGCGCGAACAGCTGCGGCCAGGGGTGCGAGCAACGCGACCAGGAGCAACGCGAGCCCGAGCGGGCCGAGCTCCGACAACACTTCGAGGTAGAGGCTGTGCGCGTTGACTGCCGTGAAGTCGGCGTCCCGATGCTCGAGCCACACCCGCGACCACGTACGGGCGCCCGAGCCGAGCAGGGGCTCGCGTCCGACCTCGGCCGCGGTCGCCTCCCAGTAGGAAGAGCGCGGGCGACCGTTGCTGAGCGCGAGCCCTACGATCACGGCGGTGCCGACCGCGAGGGCGCCGAACGTCGCGACCGCCGGTCGTGGCAACCGCAGCGCCAGCGCCGTCGCAACGCCCCCCAGGAGGGCCAGCGTCGCGCCACGACTGTCCGCCTGCACTGCGGCTACGCCGAAGATCCCGATCGGGACGAGCGCCACGAGAGAGATCGCGTCACGGCGCTCGACCGCCCAGCCCCCGGCGAGCAGTGCCCCGACGACGCAGACGAGCCCGACCGCGTTCGCATATCCCAGTGCCCGATCCGTTCCGTCGAGCAGTGCCAGCAATGCGATGACGAAAGCCGAGCCGAAGACGCCGACCGCGAGAAGGGGCGCAGTCGCGGGTCGGACCGCGCAGAGCGCGGCGAGCACCGCGGCGACCGGGAGCAGCGCGTGCTCCAGCCCGAGCGCCGTCAGCGGCGTGCTCGAGCTCCAGAGCAGTGAAAGCGCCGTCCAGACGCCGAGCAGGAGCCACCCCCCCAACCCGATCAGCTCGAGTCGACCCAGGCGAACCTCGCGACCGACGAGGACGGTGAGAGCGTAGGCGGCGAGGATCGCCGTGCAGGCACCCCAGGACGTCTGCGTGAAGCCCCCAGCCGCGCGGGCGGGGCCGACCACCACCACGAGTACGAGAAGGGCCGGGATCAGGGCGATGGCATCGCGGCGCATGTCGACATCCTTCCAGCCCGCGTTACCAGCGGAGGCGCAGCCCACCAGGCAACCACCGACGACGGGCCTGAAAGCACGAAGCCCCGGCCAGGAGGGGGAGGACCGGGGCTTCGTGCTGTCTCCGATGCACCGCCGGGCTCCTCATGGGGCTCCGGTCATGTGCATCTCGCGTTGTGCCGGTTCAGCATCACAGGCTTGCCTGTGCACCCGCTGAGAGCCACTTGGGCGCGCGGTGCGAGCCGGGCGCGGCGCAGGGAAGCAGAGGCGGATGGTCACCGGTCGCCGGCCAGTTGCGGCCCGAGCGAGTAGGCGGCGCTTTCGACGAGCCTCGCCGCGTCGGCGAACGTGTCACCGTTTTCGGCCCTGGCCAGCGCTACGACCGGGACGCCGTCGAGCTCGATCCCGTCTGCCAGCTCTCCCGTGACGACGGCGACCGGTCGGGCCAGCTCGCGCGAGGCCGCCACGACCCGCGCGACGACCTTTCCGCTCAGCGTCGAAGCGTCGACCTTCCCCTCCCCGGTGATCACTGCGGAGCACTCTTGCAAGGCCGGGGCGAATCCCACCGCCTCCGCGACGACGTCGAAGCCGCCGGCGAGCGTCGCGCCCGCGGCCGCCAGACCCCCCGCGAGCCCGCCGGCGGCGCCGGCACCCGTCAGGCCGGTGACCTCCCTCCCGAACGTCGTGCCGAGGCGGTCGGCCAGCGCTCGCAGGCGGTCTTCGAGCACGCGGACGTCGGCCGGGGTCGCGCCCTTCTGCGGCCCGAAGACGGCCGGGGCGTCGAGGAAGTCCGTCGTCACGTCGCAGGCGACGACGACGTCGGCGCCCCGCAGCGACCAGCCGAGCGCGTCGAGGGCGCCGAGACCGCCGTCGACCGTGGCCGAGCCCCCGACGCCGACGATCACCTTGCGGCAGCCGGCGGCGATCGCGGCGGCGATCAACTCGCCCGTGCCGTACGTCGTCGCCGTGAGGGGATCGTTCGCGTCGACGAGCGCGAGCCCGCTGGCGCGAGCCATCTCGACGACCGCCGTACCGTCGTCGAGCTCCGCCCACTCCGCCTCGACCGGCGTACCGGCCGGGCCGGTCACACGCAGGCGCCGCAGCGTACCCCGGGACGATCCGAGGATCGCGGCAAGCGTGCCCTCGCCTCCGTCGGCGAGCGGGAGCGCGCGCGCCTCGAGCCCCGCGCGGCGCACCCCGGCGCAGAGGGCGTCGGCCGCGTCGGGGGCGGAGAGGCTGCCGCGGAACTTGTCCGGGCAGCAAAGGATCGTCGTCACCGCCGCCCTCGCGTGGAATGGATGCGTCCGCGGCGCGGATCCACGGTCAGGCGCTACCTGCGACATCGACGACAGTCGCCGTGACGTGCGTCTCGAGCACGGCGCCTGGGTCGAGCCAGGCGGCCGTCCCGTCCGCGACGTTCGCCGCCAGCCCGCCTGGAGGGCTCGTGCACGGCTCCGTCAGCAAAACGTAGTGCCCGCGCCAGCCTCCGTAGACGCCCCACAGCCAGGTCGTTCGGAACACCTCCGGGTCGAAGGCGAGTCGGAGGCCGACCGAGCGGGAGGGATGCACGACCTCGCACCAGCCCTCCCGGACGCCGACGGTGTGGAGCCACTCGGTCAGGCCCGCGTCTTCGGGGGGCATGGCCGCAAGGTCGACGTCGCCGTGGAGCGGCCACCGCAGCGGCATCGCCTCGTCCGCGAAGCGGCCGGGTTGGGCGGCCACCGCCTGCAGCCCGTCCACCGGCAGCCGGATGCGCGAGTCTGGCCCGATTGCGTGGGCGACGTGGAGGTTCCAGGCGTAGGGCACGGGTTGCGTGCCGAGGTTCGTTAGCCGGTGGCGGAACGAGACGTCGGGGGAGTCGCGCTGGATCGTGATCCACTTCTCCATCAGGCACGGCAAGGCGACGGCATGGCGGCGCAGGGCGACCGTCGCCTCCTCGCCGTCGTCGGACTCGACCCACCAGTCCCAGGCGCCGTGCCACAGGTCTCCGTGGTCGTGGAACGTGTTGTCGTCGATCACGCAGGGTGTGTCCGTCGGGAACAGCTCGTCCCAGCCCCCGCACCAGACGTCGTCGAACGCCGCGCCGGGGTAGGTGCGCCGCAGCGGCACCCGGGGGTTCTGCCAGAGCAGGTTGACGCCGCTTCGCCGGTGCACCAGGTCGAGGATCTTCCCGCCCGCCTCGGGGAACAGCGTCAGCCGCAGGCGCTCGCCCTGCAGGGCGAGCCCCGGGACGCCGTCGTGCACGAGCGTCGGATCGACGAGCCGCGCGGAGGTCACGCGGGCGCCGGCTGGAACAGCTCCAGGACGATTCCGTCGGGGTCGCGAACGTAGAGCCCGTACGCGCCCGCGTTCGCACCCGTGTCGATCGGGATCGGCTCGGTAAACGGCTCGGCCCCGGCCGCGACGAGGTTCGCGTACGCGTCGTGGATGTCTGCGACGACGAGGCATACGTGGGTGATGCCGACGTCGCGCGGCTCGAGCGGCTCGTCCCTTCCCCTCGGCTCGAGGTACTCGAACAGCTCGATGCGAGCTCCCGAAGCGGTCGCCAGATGCGCCATCCGGACGCGCGCCTCCGGATAGCCGGTGATCTCGGCCAGGTAGCCGCCGGCCTTCTCCTGCTCCATCACGACCTCGAGCCCGAGCGCGTCGCGGTAGAAGGCGAGAGCCCGATCGAGGTCCGAGACGGTCAGCCCGGTGTGGTGGATCGCGGAGACCACGCGGTCATTCTCCCTTCAGCGCGCCGGCGACGAGTCCGCGAACGAAGAACCGCTGCCCGAAGATGTAGACCGTCACGATCGGCAGCGTTGCGAGCGTCAGCCCGGCCATGATCGCCGGCACGTCCAGGCTGTAGCGGCTCTGGAACCCGGTGATCCCGACCATCAGCGTCTTCTTGGAGTCGTCCTGGAGGAAGACCAGCGCGATCAGCAGCTCGTTCCAGACCCAGAGCAGGTTGACGACGCCGAGCGTGACGAGCGGTGCAGCCGACAGCGGCAGCACGATCCGCCGGAACACGCGCCAGGAGGAGGCGCCGTCGATCCGAGCGGCCTCGATCATGCTGATCGGGATCGTCCGGAAGAAGTTCGTCAGCATGTAGACGGAGAAGGGGAGCATCAGCCCGACGTAGATCAGGATCACGAGCCGGAAGGTCGAGATCTGTCCGATCCGGACGCCGAAGACGAACAGCGGCACGAGCAGGACGACGGGCGGCACGACCATCAGCGCCACCAGGAGCCCCAGCACCGTGTCGCGGCCCCGGAACGCCCAGTGCGCGAAACCCCACGCCGCGAGTGCAGAGATGAGGAGCGTGACCACCACGGCCGAGAACGAAAGGACGGCGGTGTTGCCGAGCCAGCGGGGGAACTGATCGCCGATCGCTGCCCGGTACCCGGCGAGTGTCGGGTCCGCGATCGGGGCCCAGGGGTGCGCGAGGAAGCCCGCCTGCGACTTGAACGCCGCCGTGATCATCACGTAGACGGGGAAGAGGGCGATCAGGCTCGCGCCGGTCAGCAGGCCGTGCCTCGTCACCTTCGCGACGAAGGACGACCTACTCATCGATCCCGATCCTCGACCGGCGTTGGACGCGGAAGAACACCACGATCAGGACGAGGGTGACGGCGAACAGCGTCGTCGCGGCGGCGGCCGCGATCTCGGGCGACTGGTACTGGAAAGCGGTCTGGTAGATGTAGAGCTCGGTCACCTGGGTCGCATCGCCGGGACCGCCCTGGCCGTTCGTCATCACGTAGACGTAGTTGAAGACCCAGGAGACCATCGTGATCGCCTCGACCACGACGTAGAAGACGATCACACCCGACAGCTGGGGGACCGTGATCCGGCGATGCAGGCGGAAGAACCGGGCACCGTCCATTCGCCCGGCCTCGAAGATGTCCGACGGGACGGAGAGGAGACGGGCCAGGAAGAGGACGATCCCGAAGCCGAGCTCGCGCCAGACGATCACCGCGGTCATCGTCCACAGCGCCCAGCGCGGCTGGCCGAGCCAGTCCTGCGCGAGGCTCCCGAGGCCGACCGCCCGAAGCAGCTCGTTGAGGAGCCCGTTGAACTGCAGCAGCTGACCGAAGACGACCCCGATCACCGGGATCGCGAGGATGTACGGCAGGAACAGGGCCCAGCGGTGGAAGCGCCAGCCACGCAAGCCCTCGAACAGCAGGATCGAGAGCAGCAGGGCGAGGGCGACCAGGATCGGTACCGCGATCAGCAGGCGCGCGTTGTGACCGATCGCGGTGCGGAAGGTGGGGTCCGTCCAGGTGATCCTGAAGTTTTCGGTCGTCCAGGCGCCCTCGAATCGGAGAGCCGTCCGCACGAGCTCGACCATCGAGTACCCGAACACGAAGACGACGACGGCGAGCGCGGGGGCGATCCAGAGCAGCGGCTCGAATCGTCCCGGCCGGAATCGCCTCCGTCGGGCGGGGCGTGGCAAAGCGACGGTGTCGGAGGTCATGCGACCCCCGACACCGTGCGCGAGCTGGGGCCTAGCGGTACGAGACGGCCCACGTCTTGAAGTTCGCCATCTGCTTCCGCTGCGTCAGCCGGATCCGCTGGGCGATCTTCTCGGTCTCCGCGGCAGCCTTCGCCGCAGTCGTGCTGCCACCGAGCAGGAGCTGGGACTGGGCGAAGAACGCCTTCGCGTCGAGCTCCGGCGGGATGAAGTTCTCCAGGTACGGAGATCCGTTCTTGACCAGGTTGAAGAGCACCTTCTGCTGCGGCAGCGTGATCAGCTTCGTGTTGAACCTGTCGTCTGCCGGGAACGCCCCGGTCGTCTTGAACCAGGCCGCCATCCGATCGGGCGTGTGCATGAACATGATGAAGTCGGCCGCTACCTCCGGGTGCTTCGTCCAGGAGGTGATGCCGACCGTCTGCGAGGTCGAGCCGAGCTTGCCGGCGTAGGGGCCGTTGCCCCACTTCGGCATCGGCATCACGCCCACCTTGGCGACACCGACCTGCTTGACGAACTTCTTCACGTCAGAGCCGGCAACGACTGTCATCGCCGCTTTGCCCTCTGCCCAGCGCTGCTGGCCCTGGTAGAGCTCGAGCGAGTTGATGTCGTCGTTCCAGCACTTGTGGTTGCGCATCTCCTGCAGGCGCGTCCAGAAGGCGGCCAGCTTGGGGTCGGTGAACTTCGCCTTGCCCGTTGTCGCGTCGAGCACGTCGCTGATCGACGTGATCCCCTGGGCGCCGATGATCGAGAACAGCCAACCGCCGAACCAGCCGTCCTTGATCCCGCCCGCGATCGGCGTGATGCCCTTCGCGTTGAGGCGGTCGCACGACTTGAGCAGCGCGCCCCACGTCTTCGGCACGGCCACACCGGCCTTCGCCATCACGTCCTTGCGATAGAGCACCGGGAACGACGGCTGGACGTACCACGGCGCAGTCCACACCTTCCCGTTGTAGGTGTCCTCTTTCGCGTTCAGGTAATGGGCGAGCTCGGACTTCGGGATGTAGTCCGACACGGCCTTCGTGTTACCGAGCCAGGCATCCTCGAGCGACCAGATCCCGCCCCAGAAGTACTGGATGTCCGGCCCCTTCTTCGCTGCCGCCGCAGCCTTGAACGCGGGGACGAGTCCGTCGGTCGTCTGCAGGACGGTCTTGATCTTCACGTTCGGATGCTTCTTCTGGTAGAGGGCGATCGTCTGCGCGAGCCAGCCCTTGGCGCCTGCCGCCTCCTGCTCGCCCCACCACCACATCGTCAGATTGACGTCGGCGGTCGGAAACGCGCCTTGTGTCTGCGACGACCGCGACGCGAGCCCCACCGTGGCCGACAGCGCTGCTGCCAGACACGTGGCGATCACGGCGACCCCGAGCTTGCGGTACATCCTTCCAGCCCTCCTCGTTGGATTTCGATTCACCATCTTCGTGCCTCGACCGGACCGGCGCAACAAGGGCCTGCGCTTCAGAGGCCGAGGTCGTGGCCCGAGAGGATCTCGCACCCGTCGGCGGTGACGAGCACGACCTGCTCCAGCCTCAGGCCGAGACCCGCATATGAGCCAGGCTCGATCGCAACGACCATGCCCTCCTCCAGGACCATCGGCGACGAAGGGACGAGGCGTGGCTCCTCGTGAGCGGTCGTGCCGAGGCCGTGGCCCGTGTGATGCGGGAAGTCGAGTGAGCCGCGCGCAAGCGCGTCCAGCTCTCCCGCCACCGCGCCCGGTCGAATCGCCGCCACGACCTGCGCCAGCGCGTCGCGCACCCGCTCGTGCGCCTCACGCGCCGCGTCCGTCGGCTCTCCGACGACGAAGCTCGCGCAGGAATCGCCCCAGTAGCCCGCGACCCGCGGAACCAGGTCGCAGAGGACGATGTCGCCCTCCGCCAAGATCCTGCTGCCCGGTGGGCCGCCGACTTCCGTCGTGCGGGGGCCCGAGACGAGGTCTGCGAGTACGGGGATCCTGCCCCCGGCGGCGCGCTCGAGCGCACCGCGCACGTGCGCCCAGAGGTCGAGCTCGGACATGCCGGGCCGGGCGCCGCTGCGTGCGGCCGCCTGCCCGGCGTCGCACACCGCGATCGACGCGCGGATCGCCTCGATCTCGTCTGGGTCCTTGACGACGCGCTCCCGGCTCAGAGCATCGGTGGCATCGACCCAGTCGAGGTCGCGCACGAGCGCGGCGGGGAACGCGCCGGCGTCGATCGCGAGGCGAGGGCCGTCGAGGAGCGCCGCGAACGCACGGCCCGCCCCGCCGACCGGGTCGAGAGAGCCGATGCCGAACCCCGCGTAGGTCGCGACCGTGCACCCGGTCGCAGCAGCGGCCTCGGCCTCGTCCTCGCTGACGACCAGGATCGGCGTCGGGCCGGCTCCGAGGATCGCGATCGGCGACAGGGCGAAGGGGCTCGGCCCCGTCTCGATCTCGGGCGCGAAGCCGGTCAGCCAGGTGACAGCGGACGGGGATGCAACGGCGAGCGCATCCGCTTCGAGCTGCTCGGTCACGGCGCGCGCCCTCTCCCGGCGACCCGGCATCAGAAGGTCACCGTCAGCCCACCGTCGACGGTGAGCACCTGGCCGGTGACGTAGGTGTTGCGCTCGCTCGCGAGCCATGCCACCTGCTCCGCGATCTCGGCCGGCATTGCATGGCGACGGATCGGAAGCTTGCCGTGCTCGAGGTAGACCTCCTTGAACCAGTCGCTCTCGAGCTCGTCCTTGCCGTCGACGATCGACATCCGGGTCGAGACGAAGCCGGGGGCGACGGCGTTGACGAGCACGCCGTGCCGGGAGAGCTCGATCGCGAGCGTTCGTGTCGCCTGATCGAGGCCGCCCTTCGCGACGTCGTACGAGAGCGCCGCCTCCTCGCCGAAGCGGCCGTGAATCGACGTGATGTTGACGATGCGGCCGTAGCCCCGCTCGACCATCCCGCGGGCGGCACGGCTGGCGAGAAAGATCGGTGCGTGCAGGTTGACGGCGAGGACGCGCTGGTAGCTCTCGAGCGTGAGGTCGACCGCGAGCGAGGGCTCGAACACGCCGGCGTTGTTGACGAGCACGTCGAGTGGCCCGACGGCCGCCTCGGCCTCGTCGAGGAGCGCCGCGAGGGACGGCGTGTCGGAGAGGTCCCAGCGCAGCGGCTGGACGGACGAACCGAGATCGGGCAGCTCCTCGCGGTCGACGGCGACGACCCGTGCCCCCTCCCGGGCCAGCGTTCCGGCGATCGCGCGCCCGATCCCGTTCGCGGCGCCGGTGACGAGCGCCGTCCGGCCTTCGAGGAGCGTCATCGCAGCCTCGCCGAGCCGTCGCCTCGGAATCGTCCCATCGCTTCCACGCTCCTTCTTCTTCGCCGGTCGGATCAGCTGGATAGTGTCCGGGATCATGCATGCTCCCGCTCGCGCATTCCCGGTTCAACGAGCGTGAGGGTCATGGCCGGCGATCCGTCCCGGGCCGACGGCGCACAGGGGCGGTCCTTCTCCGAGCGTTCCAGCGCGGACCCGGGACCCGAGCTCGAGCTCGCGGCGGACGCGATCGAAGGGCTCAGGCTGACGTAATGGCAGCGATCGAGTTCCGGGGCGTGACGAAGCGGTTCCCCGACGGCACCGTCGCCGTCGACGATCTCCACCTGCGCATCGAGGACGGCGAGTTCATGATCTTCGTCGGTCCCTCGGGGTGCGGCAAGACGACCGCCCTGCGGATGGTGGCCGGGCTCGAGCAGCCGACGGCCGGGGAGATCCTCGTCGGCGACGTCGTCGTGAACGACCTCGACCCGGTGGAGCGGGACATCGCGATGGTGTTCCAGAACTACGCGCTCTATCCGCACATGACCGTGCGGGCCAACATCGGGTTCCCGCTCGAGACGCAGCGAATCCCGAAACCGGAGCGGGAGCGGCGCATCGCCGACGCCGCGGCCCTGCTCGGCCTCGAGGAGCTGCTCGACCGCAAGCCGCGGGCGCTTTCGGGCGGACAGCGGCAGCGCGTTGCGATGGGGAGGGCGATCGTCCGGCATCCCCGCTCGTTCCTGATGGACGAGCCGCTCTCGAACCTCGATGCCAAGCTCCGCGTCCAGATGCGGGCCGAGCTCGTCAGGCTCCATCAGCGGCTGGGCGTGACGACGCTGTACGTGACCCACGACCAGGTCGAGGCGATGACCCTCGGGCAGCGCGTCGCGGTCCTCGACCGCGGGATCGTGCAGCAGGTGGACCCGCCCGCAGTCCTCTACAACCGGCCGGCCAACACCTTCGTCGCATCGTTCATCGGCAGCCCGGCGATGAACTTCCTGCTCGTCCACAGCGACGGCACGACGCTGAGGTGCGGCGACGTGACGCTGCCGCTGCCGGGCGCAGTGGCAGCGCAGCTACGGCGACGCGAGGGCGAGATGCTGGTCGGGCTGCGACCGGAGCACTTCGCGGACGCGCGCGTCGCGGACGGGGGAGCCGCGCTTCCCGCCACGGTCGAGATCACCGAGCAGCTCGGGTCGGAGACGCTCGTCTACTTCCGGACCGAGGGTGTCGACGCCGAGGTGATCGGGCGGGAGTCCGAGGCGGCGCTGCGCGGGGCGTTCGTGGCGCGGCTCGACCCTCGCACCCACCCCGCCCCGGGGGAGCAGCTTCGACTTGCCGTCGACATGGAGCGTGCCCATTTCTTCGATCCCGCCGACGGGGCATCGCTGAGGACCGGCGGATGAGCGTTCCGACCACGTTGACCCACTCCGGCACCCTGCGCCCCGCGGTTCCGTCGCGCCGGTCCTGCGGCCGAGGCACGATGTCCCGGTGAGCTACGACCCGCGCGCAATCGCCGGCACTCCCTTCGGAGCGCCCCTCGTGCCGCGCCTGCCCCTGCGCATGCGGAACACGGAGATCCTGACCGTCGTCTACCGGAGCGACGCAGCCGCAGTGGAGCGGATGCTGCCGCAACCTCTCACTCCGGTCGGTGACCTCGTCCTCGTGCACATCTACCGCATGCACGACGCAGAGTGGTTCGGTGCGTACGGCGAGTCCGCGATCCAGATCCCCGCGCTCCACGCCGCGACGGGAACGGTGGGGGCCTACTCGCCGCTGCTCTTCGTCGAGGGAGACGGGCCTGTCTCCGCGGGGCGCGAGATCTACGGCCAGCCGAAGAAGGCCGGCACGATCACGCTCGCCGCCGACGGCGACCTGCTCGTGGGGAGGGTGAGCCGCAACGGGATCGAGATCCTCACCGCGACGACCCCGTACAAGCAGCAAGCCGGCACGCCTGACGACCTCGAGAGACACGCTCCGTTCCGCACCAATCTCAACTTGAAGCTGATCCCGGCGGTCGACGGGTCGGGGGCCTCGGTCTCGGAGCTCACCGCGCGCACGCTTGCGGACGTGGAGATCCACGAGGTGTGGAAGGGCCCGGGCACGGTCGAGTTGCGGCCGAACGCGCAGGCCCCGATCCATCTCCTGCCGGTGCTCGATGTGATCGAGGCGTTCCACTGGCGCGTCGACTTCTCGCTCGTCTACGGCGAGGTGCTGGAGCGCTTCGCGTAGTCGCCGCGCCGGTCGGTGGAGCTAGACGCGCCGGCGCCACCGGTGAAACGCGTCTTCGAGCGCCGCTCTCGCGTCTCGCGGAGTGAGCACGTACAGCCGGTCGCCGGGCTCGATCACGGTGCTGCCGCGCGGCGGGATGGTCTCCTTGCCGCGGGCGATCACAGCGATGAGCGTGCTCCGAGGGAGGCCGAGCTCTCGCACCGCCGCCCCTGCGATCGCGTAGTCGGTCGACACGTCGAACTCGACGAGGTCGAGGGACGCGCCGTGGTCGACCTGGATCGGGCTGCGCACGGTCGGAGGCGGAGGATCGAGCAGCTTGAGGTGCCCGGCCACGCGCTCGACCGTTGTCCCCTGTGCCAGCGCCGAGACGAGCACGACGAAGAAGACGGCGTTGAAGATCGTCTCCCCGTTGGCGAGCCCCTCGGAGAGGACGAAGGTGCCGAGCACGATCGGCACCGCGCCGCGCAGGCCCGCCCAGCCGAGGAACGCGCGCTCCCGGGCGGTGAAGTCGTTGAAGGCGGTCGAGACCCAGACGGCGATCGGTCGGATCACGACAGCGAGGAGCGCGGCGATCGCGAGCCCGGAGAGCATCACGGCCGGCAGGTCGCCCGGGAACACGAGCAGCCCGAGCACGACGAACATCGTCACCTGGGCCAGGAACGCCACGCCCTCGTGGAAACCGACGAGCTGGGCGCGATACCGCGAAGGAGTGCTGCCGACCGCCAGCCCGACGAGGTAGACGGCGAGGAAGCCGCTCCCCCCGATCACGTCGGCCGCGCCGAACGAGAGCGCCGCCGCGGCGACCGACGCGACCGGGGCGAACGACCCGACCGAGGGGGGCAGGCTTGCGAAGACGCGCGACGCGGCCAACCCGAGCAGCACCCCGACGACGAGCCCGAGGCCGAGCTGCTGCACCATCAGGAGCGCCAGGTCGTCCAGCCTGTACGTCGGGTCCTGGATCCATTCGATCAGGCCGATCGTGAGCGCAATCGCCACCGGGTCGTTTCCACCGGTCTCTCCCTCGAGCGTCCTCGCGAGCCGCCGCCGGGCCTGCGTGTTCCGGAGCGTCGCGAAGACCGCGGCGGCATCGGTCGACCCGACCACGCCGCCGAGCAGGATCGACTCCACCCAGTTCAGGTCGAACAGCACGTGCGCGGCCGCGCCCGTAAGGAGCGCCGTTACGACGACGCCGACCGTGCTCAGCAGGGCGGCAGGGGCGGCAACGTGGCGCATCCGCCGCCACGAGGTGGACAGCCCACCCTCGTACATGATCGCGACGAGGCAGACGATGCCGACGGAGCGCGCGACGGTGGGGTCGTCGAACTCGATCCCGCCCGGCCCGTCCGAGCCGAGCGCCATCCCGAGGGCGAGGAAGGCGACGAGGGCGGGCACGCCGGCGCGGGAGGCGCCGAGCCCGACGAGGATGCTCGCGGCCAGGACGGCTCCGACGAGCAGCAGGATGAAGCCCTCGTCCATGCCGCCATTCTCCCGGTTCCGGGACGGGTTGGCTGCGCGTGGCCAGGGCGGGAGGGAGATAATCGAGCAGGGAATTCCTGAGCGGTGGCCGGAACCGGAACGGGGAGAGGAGAGCGGTGCGAGCACTCGTCAAGGCGCGGGCGGAGCAGGGGCTCTGGCTCGAAGACGTCCCGGAGCCCGAGGTCGGGATCAACGACGTCCTCATTCGCGTTCGGAAGACGGGCATCTGCGGTACCGATCTGCACATCCAAGCCTGGGACGCCTGGGCCCAGAAGACGATCCCGGTACCGCTCGTGATCGGCCACGAGTTCGTCGGCGAGATCGTCGAGATCGGCTCGAACGTGAACGACTTCAGCCCCGGCGACATCGTCAGTGGGGAGGGCCATGTGGTCTGCGGGCGGTGTCGCAACTGCATGGCGGGGAGGCGTCACCTCTGTGCGCATTCGATCGGGCTCGGCGTCCAACGGCCGGGAGCGTTCGCCGAGCTGGTCGCCCTCCCGATGACGAACATCTGGCACCACTGGGCAGGGGTCGACGAGCAGGTTGCCGCGATCTTCGATCCGTTCGGGAACGCCGTGCACACGGCGTTGACCTTTCCCGTGCTCGGTGAGGACGTTCTCGTCACGGGCGCCGGCCCGATCGGCTGCATGGCGGTCGCGGTCGTCCGGCACGCGGGCGCCCGGCACGTGGTCGTCTCCGACCCCAATCCCTACCGGCGCGAGCTCGCGCTGACGATGGGCGCGACGGCCGCGGTCGACCCGACCGAGGCCGGCCTCGACGCGATCCAGCAGGAGCTCGGGATGACCGAAGGCTTCGACGTCGCGCTCGAGATGTCCGGCCAGGCGGCGGCGCTCCGCGGGCTCATCCCCGCGATGGCACACGGCGGCCGGATCGCGCTGCTCGGGATCCAGACCGGCGAGGTGCCGATCGACTTCACGCCGATCGTCTTCAACATGCTGACGCTGAAGGGGATCTACGGCCGCGAGATGTACGAGAGCTGGTACCAGATGTCCGTGATGCTCCAGTCCGGCCTCGACATCCGGCCCGTGATCACCCACGAGTTCTCGTACCGGGACTTCGAGGAAGGGTTCGCCGTGGCCGCCTCGGGAGACTCCGGGAAGGTGATACTCGACTGGACCGATCTCTAGAGGAGGGTAGGACGCTGTGTACGGATCGCTACAGGACGAGCTGACCGGGGAGCTGGACCGGCTCAGGGAAGAGCGGCTCTACAAGGGCGAGCTCGTGCTCGAATCGCCCCAGTCGGCGCACGTCGAGGTCGAGGGGATGGGAGGCCTGCTCAACCTCTGCGCGAACAACTATCTCGGGCTGGCCGACCATCCGGCGGTGATCGAGGCGGCGCGCGAGGCGCTCGAGCGGTGGGGTTTCGGAATGGCATCGGTGCGCTTCATCTGTGGCACGCAGACGCTCCACAAGCAGCTCGAGGAACGGCTCTCGGAGTTCCTCGGTACCGAGGACACGATCCTCTTCAGCTCGTGCTTCGACGCCAACGGCGGGCTGTTCGAGGCACTCCTCGGCCCGGACGACGCGGTCGTCTCGGACGCGCTCAACCACGCTTCGATCATCGACGGGATCCGCCTCTGCAAGGCCGCACGTTTCCGGTATGCCAACGGCGACCTGGACGAGTTGGGTGCGCGGCTCGAGGAAGCCGCCGGCGCCCATACCCGCATGATCGCGACCGACGGCGTGTTCTCGATGGACGGCCACATCGCCGACCTGGCCGGGATCTGCGACCTCGCGGAGCAGCACGGCGCGCTCGTGATGGTCGACGACTCGCACGCCGTCGGGTTCGTGGGGCCGAATGGGCGCGGGACGCCCGAGCTGCACGGGGTCACGGAGCGCGTGGACATCCTCACGGGCACGCTGGGCAAGGCAATGGGAGGCGCGTCGGGCGGATACGTCTCGGGCCGGCGCGAGATCATCGAGCTCTTGCGCCAGCGCGCACGCCCGTACCTGTTCTCGAACAGCGTCGCACCGCCGATCGCGGCGGCCGGGTTGCGCGCGATCGAGCTCGTCGAGGGCTCGCCGGAGCTCCGCGACCGCCTCTGGGCCAACACGGCCCGCTTCCGGACCGCGATGGACGATGCGGGGTTCGCGATCGTGGCAGGAACCCACCCGATCGTGCCCGTCATGCTCGGCGACGCGGCAGTAGCGGCCGCGTTCGCGGAGCGCCTCTGGGCGCGCGGTGTCTACGCCGTCAGCTTCTCGTTCCCGGTCGTGCCCCGCGGGGAGGCGCGGATCCGCACGCAGCTCTCGGCCGCACACTCCTTCGAGGACATCGACTTCGCGGTGGCGCAGTTCGGCGCCGTTCGCGACGAGCTCGCCTGAGAGATGCTCGACACCCGCTTCGAACGGCCCGCAGAGGCGCGAACCTTCACGACACGCCGCCGGGTGCGCCTCTCGGACATGGACGCGGCCGGCAGGGTGCGTCTCGACGCGCTCGCCAGGCTCCTGCAGGACGCGGCGATCGACGACGTCCAGGAGACGGGGTGGGGCACCCCTGCGCACCTCTGGTTCCTGAGGAAGATCCAGGTCGACGTCCTCTCACCGCTCCTGCGCGATCGCGAGGTCGAGATCGTTTCGTGGTGCAGCGGTGTGGCAGCGATCGCAGCGGGCCGGCGCTGGTCGGTGGCGGGCGATGCGGGCGGGCACATCGAGGTCGACAGCGTCTGGATCCACCTCGACGCGGCCCAGCGGCCCGCTCGGATCGGCGACTTCCCGCCCTACGCCGCCGCGGCCCGTGGCCGGTCGGTCTCGACGAAGCTCGAGCTCCCCCTTCCGCCGACGACCGCGCTGCGACGGCCCTGGGTGCTCCGCTCCACCGACATCGACGCCCACGGGCATGTCAACAACGCGGTTCACTGGCAGGCGGTCGAAGATCGGTTGACGCGGGAAGACGGAATCGATCTGACCCGCCCCCATCGGGCCCGCCTCGACTTCCGCGACCCCCTCGACCTCGTCGACGGCGTCGACCTCGCCCGCTGGAGCGCCGAGGGCGGTCACGGGCTTGCGTTCATGGTCGGCGGCCAGGCCAAGGCCGTGGCCGTCGTCGAGCCGCTCTAGCTCGCCGTCGCCTGCCGCTTCCACTGGGTGCCGCTGTTGCCGCTCGTGAGCGCGGAGACGATGGCGCGACGCACGATCTTGCCGCCCCGGTCGTGGCCGTGGATCGTGATCCGGCGTGGATCGTCGTCGAGCTCGACCGCAAACGCCGTCGTGCCGGAGGGCAGCGTGACCAGTTCCCCCTCGACATAGTCCTGCCGGGGATCGGGCCGGAGGCTGATCCGTAGCCTCCATTCGCTCACGTTCGGCGCCGGATCCCACGACAGCTGGAGTCCACGCTCGGTCGGCTTCTTGCGGACAGCCATGTTGCCGACGATGGTCGCCGACGGCTGGAGCGCCAGGCGACGCACCGGTCTCGCTGCGGGCGCGGTTGCAGCGGGGCGCGAGACAGGAGCGGCGCGCGCCACGATCCGCTTCAGCGCCGCGAGCGCCGCCGAGTCCGCGGCTGCGATCGCCGGCTCGAGCGTCGCGTGGCGAAGCCACGGGTGCGAGCGCAGGTACCGGCGGGTCTCGGCCGAGATCCCGTCGGCCAACCCTTGCTCGTCGGGAACGTGCCCCTCGACCAGGAGCCGCTGTGCCTCGCGGAGATACAGCGCATGCCGGCGCCCGAGCTCGAGGGCGATCTGCTCGGGCGCGTCGGAGTCGACCATCAGGTCGATCGGTCGCAGCCACTCGTCGTCCGGCGTGCCGGCGCCGTGGCTGACGCGGAGGTCGCTGGTCATCGTCGGGCCGACCCGGGCTAGGCGCCGCGCCGGCCCCGGCGCCGGCGAACCCAGAACCGCACGAAGTAGATCGGCACGACGAGGCCCGCGGCGAGGAAGGCGCCGATCCCCCACGCGGTCGCGTGCGTGCTGCCGTTGCGGTCGGCATGGGCGAAGGTCGCCATCGAGATGGCGGCGGCGATGGCGATCGCGAGGAGGAACTCGGGCAGTGGCACGGGTCCAGTGTTGCAGTTGCGCAAAACCCGCAGCCGTCCCTGCGGCGGCGGCGCGCCGGGGCCTGAACCCGCTCTACTGCTCGAGCACCCGGCGGATTCCGCGCACCGCTTGGCCGATCCGCTGCTCGTTCTCGACGAGGGCGAAGCGAACGAACCCGTCGCCGTCGGCGCCGAATCCGACTCCCGGCGACACCGCGACCTTCGCCTCGCGTGCGAGCTTCTCCGCGAAGGCGAGCGAGCCGAGCTCGCGGAACCGCTCCGGGATCGGAGCCCAGACGAACATCGTCCCCTTCGGCTTCGGGAACGACCAGCCCGCCCGTGCGAGGGCGTCGCAGAGCGTGTCGCGCCGCGACTGATAGATCGCCGAGACGTCCCGCGGGTACCCGGGCAGCTCGTTCATCGCCACGATCGCAGCGATCTGGATCGGTTGGAAGGTGCCGTAGTCGAGCCACGACTTGAGGCGCGCCAGAGCCGAGACGACCGGAGCGTTGCCGACGACGAACCCGACCCGCCAGCCGGCCATCGAGAACGACTTCGTCAGCGTGTAGAGCTCGACCGCGACCTCGTGGGCGCCGGGTACCTGGAGGATGGAGGGCGGCTCGTACCCGTCGAAGGCGAGGTCGGCATACGCGAAGTCGTGGACGACGAGCAGCTCGTGTGTCCGGGCGAACGCCACCACGCGCTCCATGAACGCGAGATCGACCGTCGCCGTGGTCGGGTTGTGCGGGAACGAGAGGATCACGACCCGCGGTTTCGGCTGCGCCCGCTCCCAGGCATCCTCGAGGTTGGCGAACAGGTCCTCGTCCGCCCCCATCGGAACCCGGGTCACGGAGGCGCCGGCGAGGATCGGGGCGTGGATGTGGATCGGGTAGCTCGGGCTCGGCACGAGCGCGGAGTCGCCCGGCTCGAGCAGCACCCACATCAGGTGTGAGAGACCCTCCTTGGCACCGATCGTGTTCAGGACCTGGGTCTCGGGATCGAGCTCGACCCCGAACTTGCGCTGATACAGCGTCGCCGCGGCGAGTCGGAGGTTCGGAATCCCCTTCGAGGCCGAGTAGCGGTGGTTACGCGGGTTGTGGGCCGCCTCGGCGAGCTTCGCGACCGCGAGGTCGGGGGAGGGCAGGTCGGGATTCCCGAAGCCGAGGTCGACGACGTCGTCCCCGCCGCGCCGGAGCTCGAGCGTCAGGTCGCGGATGACCGCGAAGACGTACGGGGGCAGGTTGTCGACGCGGCGGAACTCCATGCTTCAGCCTAGTCAAGCGTGGAGCTGCCTTCCGGCCCGACGGCGGGGCTGCAACAGTCCCTCGGACAGCTTGGCGGTATGGGCTGTGAACGCCGTCACGAACTCGCGGATCGCGGTCGCCGAGTAGTGGGTGGGGTCCCACACGGCATGGAGCGAGATCGCCAGGGAGCCATCGGCGCCGTCGATGTAGAGCCGGTGGAGGTCGTAGGCGGGGTCGTCGGTCAGGATCGCGACGCCTGCCCCCGCCGCGGCCAGGCCCTGGCCGATCCCCGGCACGCTCACCTCGGCGGCGACGCGGTATGAGTCTCCCCCACGGCGCACCTCGTCCTCGAACACCCGCCGGGTGCCGTGCGTGAGGTCGAGGACGATCAGCGGCTGGCGCAGCAACGTCGCGAGCGCCACGCGCTCGTGTCCGGCGAGGGCGTGGTTCGACGGGACCTGAGCCCAGATCGGGAAGCGTGCGACGAGCTGAGACGCCGCGTCGCGTGGGGGCGGGTTCGTCGAGATCGCGAGGTCGACCTCGGCCCGCGCGAGTGCCTCGTAGGCCGCGTCGGCAGACGCGACCACGAATGTCGGCGTCGCGAGCGACTCCCGGCGCGAGGCGATAAAGGGGGCGATCACGTCGGCGATCGTGGTCGGATGCGCTGCCACCGTCAGGTTGACGTTGATTCCCTGGGCGAGCGCCGTCATCATCGCCCGCGCGTTGTCCGCCCGGGCCACGAGATCGCGGACGATCGGCAGCAGCCGGCGGCCGGCGGGGCTCGGCCGCAGCCGCCTTCCGTCCCGCAGGAAGAGGTCGACACCGAGCTCCGCCTCGAGCGCCTGGACCTGGCGCGAGATCGCGGGCTGGGCGATGTGGACGTGCCGCGCCGCTGCGGTGACCGAGCCGTGGTCGACGATGGCGAGGAAGTACCGCAGTGTCCGCAGTTCCATCAATGCCTCCCAGGCATCGTTCTGTATCCGATTACGTATTGGACACTATAGGTCGGGTAGGTGATAGTCCCCGGGTCAGGGCCGCGGCCGCCGAGCCAACTTCGGTGCCGGAAGCGGAGTCCAAGGCCGTGCAGTTCTCGAGCTGACGGCAACCAGGAGGTAGTCGCAATGCGCAAGTGGAAGCTCTTCCCGCCGCTTTTGGTCGTGGCGGTCGCGCTCGTCGCCGTGACGGCGTCGATCGCGGGCACGGCCAAGCAGCAGTCGTCGACCGCGCTCCTGCGGATCGCGACGACGGCCGGAGTGACGACGTGGGACCCGATCAAGTCGTTCTCCACCGAGGTCCTCTACATGGCCAACATCTACGAGCCCCTCGTCTATGCGAATCCGCCCGGCGCGGCGAAGGCGTTTCGCCCCGGTCTCGCGACCAACTGGGGCAGGAGCAAGGACGGGAAGACCTGGACGTTCCGGCTCCGGCAGGGTGTGAAGTTCCACAACGGCGAGCGGCTGACCGCCCAGGCGGTCAAGGACTCGCTCGATGCGGCCCGGAAGCGCGGCGGCGCCTCGTTCATCTGGGCGCCGGTCACCTCGATCGCAGCCCCGAACGACTACACGGTCGTCTTCAACCTCTCGTACGCCTATCCGATGTCGCTCGTGGCGGCGTCCGAGAACGGCGCCTGGATCGTCTGCCCGGAGGCGCTCAAGGCCGTTGCCGCCGATCCGAACTACTTCGAGTCCGGCCGTGCCTGCGGCACGGGCCCCTACACGCTGAAGTCGTACGCCTCGGGCAAGCAGGTCGTGCTGGCGCAGAATGCGAACTACTGGGGCGGCTGGAAGAACACCCAGTTCAAGAACGTCGTCTTCCAGATCACGCCCGAGGCGATCGTCCAGCAGCAGGCGCTGCAGTCGGGGCAGGTGGACATCGCCACCTCGATCCCGGTCGAGAACCTGGCGAAGCTGGCGAAGAACGCGGCGTTCAAGGTGACGCGTGATCCCTCGTCGCTGAGCTTCCTCGGTTTCTTCAACACGACGCGGCCACCGCTCGACAACGTCCTCGTCCGGCGCGCGCTCGCGTACGCCATCCCGTACAAGGACATCCTCACCGTCGGAGCGGGCGGCTACGGCACGCAGGCCCGCAGCGCAGTGCCCAAGGGCATCTTCCCGTACAGCGACAAGACGCCCCAGTACACCCAGAACCTGACCAAGGCCAAGGCACTGCTTGCCCAGGCCGGGCACAAGGGCGGTGGCTTCACGCTCGAACTCACCTACGCAGCCGAGAACGCCGCCGAGGCGCGCTTCGCCCCGCTGATCAAGGACGCGTACAAGAAGATCGGCGTCACGGTGAACGTCAAGCCGCTGCTCTTCAACCAGCAGTGGAAGCTCGCGAAGGACGACCCCAGCAAGGCGCAGGACATCTTCCTGCTCCTCTACTGGCCGACGTACAGCGACGCGGGCTCCGACAACCTGTGGTCGCTCTTCCATTCGAGCAAGAAGCCGTTCTTCAACCTCAGCTACATCAAGAGTCCGCTGTACGACAAGCTCGTGGACACCGCCGGCGAGCAGTTCGGCACCGACAAGAAGGCTGCTCAGGCGACGTACGAGAAGGCCATGTACTCGCTCTGGGGAGCGGCGGCAGGGTTCTTCCTCTACGACGTGGACGCGATCCTCGTCGCCAGCAAGTCGGTCAAGACGGACGGGGCGCTCAACATCAACTACCCGTTCGTGCAATTCGTCTACGCGATGCACCAGGTCGGCTAGGGACGACAGACCGGGATCGAGATAGAGGAGCCGCCGTATGCTGCCCTTCCTGCGCCGGCGGCTCCTCGCCTCGTTCCTGACCCTGTTCGGGATCACGACGATCACGTTCGCGCTCGCCCGCGTCGTGCCCTCCGATCCCGCAGTGGTCTACATCGGCCCGCTCGCGCGGCCCGCCGAGCTCGCGCGCGTGACGAAGGAGCTGGGGCTCGACCGACCCCTGTACGAGCAGTACCTCTCCTACATCGGCGACCTCTTCCGGGGCGATTGGGGAAGGTCATTGGCGACGAAGGAGTCCGTTCTCGGCGGCATTGCCGACCGGCTGCCGGCGACCCTCGAGCTGATCCTGCTCGCGATGACGCTCGCCATAATCGTCGGCATTCCCCTCGGCGTCCTCGCCGCCCACCACAAGGGCCGGCTGCCAGACGTCGGCGCGCGGGTCGGCTCCGTGGTGGGGATCTCGATGCCGGTGTTCTGGCTCGGACTGTTGCTCCAAGTGCTCTTCTCCGAGTGGCTGCACCTGCTGCCCGCAACCGGTCGCCTCAGCCTGGAGCGATCGGTGCTCGACCCGATCTCGAACGTCACGGGCTTCTACCTGTTCGACTCCCTCGTGACCGGAAACGTGGCCGGGCTTCGAGATGCAGCCAGCCATCTGGTCCTGCCGACGCTCGCGCTCGCCGCCTACCCGGCGGCGCTGATCACGAAGATGACGCGTGCGGCCATGCTCGACGTCCTCGGCCAGGACTACATCCGCACGGCGAGGACGTTCGGGCTTGCTGAGCGCCTCGTGCTCTGGCGCTTCGCCCTGCGTAACGCGCTGCCGACGACCCTGACGGTCTCCGGGCTCTCGCTCGCATATCTCGTGACCGGGAGCTTCTTCGTCGAGATCGTGTTCAACTGGCCCGGGATCGGGCAGTACTCGACGAGCGCCCTGCTCAATCTCGACTACCCGTCGATCATGGGGATCACCGTGCTCGGCGCCACGGTCTTCCTCTTCATCAACCTCGTCGTCGACCTGCTGCAGGCAAAACTCGACCCGCGGATCAGGCTCCAGTGAGCGTCAGCCTCGAATCTCCCGAGCTGTTGCCGGAGGCAGTGCGCTCCTCGAGAATGCGCTCGCGCGCCCTGCGGAGCCTCCGTCGCCATCCGGGGGCGCTGATCGGGGCGAGCATCATCACTGTGCTCGTCCTGGCGGCGCTCGCCGCTCCCCTGGTGGCGCCGTTCCCCGAGCAGGGGCGGGGCACCGCCAACGTTGCGGCGCGCGATCTGCCGCCCAGCCTCGACCACCCGTTCGGGACCGACCGGCTCGGCCGCGACGTCTTGAGCCGCGTCATCTTCGGAGGCCGACCTGCGCTCGGGGTGGCCCTGGCCGTCGTCCTGCTCGCCGTCCTGATCGGCGTTCCGCTCGGGCTCGTCGCCGGCTATCGCGGTGGGTGGCTCGACGAGGCGCTGATGCGCTTTACCGACCTCTTCCTCGCGTTTCCGCCCCTGCTGCTCGCGATGGTGATCGCGGCGACGCTCGGCGCGAGCCTCTTCCACGCCGGCCTCGCGCTCGCGATCTCGTGGTGGCCGTGGTACGCGCGCCTCGCCCGAACCGTGACCCAGTCGCTCAGGAACGAGCCGTTCATCGACGCGGCCCGGGTCTACGGCGTGCGCGAGCCGGTGATCCTGGTGCGGCATGTGCTTCGCAACGCCACGACCCCGATTCTCGTCCAGGCCACGATCGATGCCGGCACGGTGATCCTGGCTGTCGGCGCGCTGGCCTTCCTCGGCCTCGCGGCGCAGCCGCCCACGGCGGACTGGGGGTTGATGGTCGCCGATGGACGGACGACGGTGGTGACCGAGTGGTGGATCTCGACGTTCCCGGGTCTCGCGATCTTCGCGGCCGTCCTCGGGTTCAACCTCCTCGGCGACGCGTTGCGTGACGTCCTCGACCCACGGACGGACTCCCGGTGAGCACACTGCTCGAGATCGACGACCTCAGGGTCGACTTCTCCCGGGACGGCTCGGTCACTTCGCGGGCCCTCCGCGGCGTCAGCCTGAACGTCGCTGCCGGTGAAGCCGTCGGCGTCGTCGGCGAGACGGGGTGCGGCAAGACGATGACCGGGTTGGCGGTGCTGCGGATGCTGCCAGCGAGCGCGACTGCATCGGGGCGGATCACCTTCGAGGGTCAGGATCTCCTGCGCCTGTCCGCGCGGGACCTGCGGAAGATTCGCGGTCGCCGGATCAGCATGATCTTCCAGAGCCCCGGTACCAGCTTCAATCCCGTGTTCTCGGTCGGCTCGCAGATCGGCCTCGTCGCGGAGCGGCATCTGGGGGTCGGGAAGAAGGAGGCAAACCGGCTGGTTGCCGAGACGCTCGACGCGGTCGGCCTCCCGAACCCCGGCAGCGTGATGCGGTTCTACCCGCACGAGCTCTCGGGCGGAATGCTGCAGCGGGCGATGATCGCGATGGCGATCATCTGCCGCCCGAGCCTGCTGATCGCCGACGAGCCGACGACCGCGCTCGACGTCACCATTGCTCAGCAGATCCTTCGCCTCCTGCGGCGGCTCCAGCGCGAGCAGGGCTTCGGCGTCTTCTTCATCAGCCACGACCTCGACCTCGTCAGCGACTTCTGCGATCGGATCGCCGTGCTGTACGCCGGACGCGTCGTCGAGCTCGGCGCCACGGCGCAGCTGCTTGCGCGGCCGCGACATCCCTACACCCGGGCCCTGCTCGAGGCCTTGCCCGGGCGCGCCGAGCCCGGCTCGCCCCTACCGACCGTTCCCGGGGTCGTGCCGAGCGATCTCGAGGAGCCGCCGGGCTGCCCGTTCGCGCCTCGCTGCCCGTTGCAGGTCGCACGCTGTCTCGAGGAGCGGCCTGCGCTCGTGCCGGTCGGCGGCGGGCAAACGGCCGCGTGCCACAGGTGGGATGCCCTGTGACCGCCAACCTGCTCGAGCTGAAGGGCCTCGCCAAAGAGTTCCCGGTGCCGGGAACGGGGAGGAAGAAGGCGACGATCAGGGCCGTCGACGGCGTCGACCTCGCGATTCCCCAAGGGCGCGTCTTCGGCCTCGTCGGCGAGTCCGGCTCGGGGAAGACCACCGTGGCGCGCTGCGTGCTCGGACTGACGCCGCTCTCGCGCGGGTCGATCTTCTTCGACGGAGTCGATCTCGCCGAGGCCGACGCAGCGGCTCGGCGCGGATTGCGCCGGCAGATCCAGCTCGTCTTCCAGCAGCCGACCGCAGCGCTCAACCCGCGGATGACGGTGGACAACCTCGTCGCCGAGCCGATCACGACCCACCGACTCGCGCGCGGCGCAGCGCTGCGCGAGCGTGTCGGCAAGCTCCTCGACGACGTCGGGCTCTCATCCGTCCACCTTCGCCGCTATCCGCACGAGCTCTCCGGCGGGCAGTGCCAGCGGGTCGTGATCGCGCGGGCGCTCGCGAGTGGGCCACGGCTCGTCGTCCTCGACGAGCCGACCTCGGCGCTCGACATCGTCGTGCAGGCGCAGATTCTCAACCTTCTCGTCCAGCTCCGGGACGAGCATCGGCTCACGTATCTCCTGATCTCGCACGATCTCTCGGTCGTGCGGCACCTGAGCGACCGGATCGGGGTCATGTACCTCGGGCGGATCGTGGAGGAGGGACCGGCCGCCGACCTCCTCGCCAATCCCCGCCACCCGTACACGCGCGCGTTGCTTGCGAGCACGCGCGGGCGAGGGAGCGCCACGCTGGACGAGCCGCCACCGATCACGGGCGAGATGCCCTCGACGTGGGCGGTCCCGTCGGGCTGCCGCTTCCACACGCGCTGCGCGCTGCGCGACGAGCTGGGGAGGCCCGAGGCCTGCGAGACGACCGATCCTGCGCAGGCGAGGGTAGGCGCGGACCACTTTGCCGCCTGCCACTTCGCCGAGACGAAAGGCGGGCTCTGATGGCGCGAGCCGAGACACGCTCGGCGGCGGGCGAGCCGCGGTCGCCCGCGACGGCGAGCGACCTCGGCCTGATGGCCGGATCGCCGCCGGAGGAGTCGCAGCTCGTGACGATCTCGAGCAACTGGCAGGAAGGGCCAAGGAACCGGTGGGCGTATCAGCACGTCGGGGAGCTCGTGCCGTCAGCCGTCGTCTCCCGCGGCACCGGGCCGGTGTTGCCTCTGCCGCCGGCGCCACAGGATCTGGGGCCCCTGCCACTCGACGGGGTTGCCTGTGCGACCACGCTCGAGGCCTTCCTGCCCGAGACGTTTACGGACGGCTTTCTCGTCCTCCGCGACGGGCAGCTCGTGTACGAGCGGTACTTCAACGACATGCAGCCGGCGTCGAGGCACCTGCTTCACTCCATTTCCAAGTCGCTCTGCGGCGTGCTCGCCGGCGGGCTCGTGGAGTCGGGCGCAGTCGACCTCGGCGCTCCGGTCTCCGCGTACGTCCCGGAGCTCTGGGAGTCCGCCCACGGCGACGCGACGGTCTCGCAGCTGCTCGACATGACGGCTTCCGTCCACTTCAACGAGGAATACGCCGACCCCGACTCGGACGTCCAAGCCCAGGATCGGGCAGCCGGCTGGCGTCCACGGCGGATCGACGACCCCGAGGACTCGTACGCGTTCCTTCGCGGACTGCGGCGCGCGGGCCAGCACGGCCTGTCGTTCCAGTACTGCTCGGCCACGACCGACGTGCTCGCCTGGGTGCTCGAGCGCGCGAGCGGGCGGCGGTACCCGGATCTCCTCTCCGAGGGGCTGTGGACGAGGATCGGGGCGGAGTGCGATGCGTTCGTCACGGTCGATGCGGCCGGGTTCGGCTTTGCGAACGGCGGCGTGTCCGTCTCTCTGCGCGACCTCGCTCGGCTGGGGCAACTCGTGCTCGACGACGGCGGCGCCGGCGACCACCGCGCGTGCTCGGCCGCCTGGGCGACGAGGATCCGGGGCGGTGCCGACGCTGCGCTGATGGAGGGGACAGACTTCGCGCGCGCCTATCCGCGGGGGAGCTACAGGTCGCAGTGGTGGTGCACCGGCGAAGCGGGCAAGCCGTTCCTCGCGGTGGGGATCTACGGACAGTTTCTCTGGATCGACCCGACCGCGAACGTCGTCGTCGCCAAGCTCTCGAGCCTGCCCAAGGCTCTCGACCCGCTCGTCACCCGCGACCACCATCGCGCGTTCGCGGCGATCGCGGCCGCGCTCGCCTGACGCTCAGGTGGCGCTGCGCACGGCGGCGAGTTGCCGGCTCACGAGCTCGTGGTAGCGCGGCACCTCGAGGAGAAACGAGTCGTGGCCCCAGGGTGAGCTGACCTCCTCGCGGCGGAACGTGCAGCGAGCCCGCTCCAGCACCCGTGCGATCTCGAGCGAGTGTGCCGTCGGAAAGCGCCAGTCGGTGTCGAAGGAGACGACCAGGAACGAGGTCGAGACGTCGCTCAGCCGCGCGACCGCGGCGTCCTCGTCTGCGAACGGGTCGAAGTAGTCCATCACCCGGGTCAGGTAGAGGTACGAGTTCGCATCGAACCGCTCCAGGAAGCTCTGCCCCTGGTGCTCCAGGTAGCTCTCGACCTGGAAGTCGACCGCGAACGTCGGGCTCTCACCGAGTCGCTCCCGCCCGAACTTGTGCCGCAGGCTCTCCTCCGAGACGTACGTGATGTGCGCCATCATCCGCGCCACCGCGAGACCGACCCGCGGAGCCAGGCCCGTGCCGTAGTAGTCACCGCCCGCGAAATGCTCGTCGTTGACGATCGAGGAGCGCGCCACGGCCGAGAAGGCGATGTTCTGCGCGCTGAGGCGGGCCGAGGCGCAGACGAGGATCGCATTCTCGATCTCGTCGGGATGGTCGATCGCCCACTGGAGCACCTGCATTCCTCCGAGAGAGCCGCCGATGGCGCCGTGAAGGCGTGAGACCCCCAGCCGGTCGAGGAGGCGGCGGTGGACGGCGACGAGGTCGCCGACGGTGAAGTGGGGGAACGAGAGGCCGTACGGGCGCCCGCTGCCCGGGTCGATCGACGAGGGGCCGGTCGTGCCGCGGCACCCGCCGAGCAGGTTCGGGCAGATCACGTAGAGGTGGTCGGTGTCGAGCGGCTTCCCCGGCCCGATCAAGGTGTCCCACCAGCCGAGGCGATCGGGATCGCCGTGATGACCGGCGGCGTGCGCGTCACCGGTCAGCGCATGGCAGACGAAGACGGCGTTCGAGCCATCGGGAGCGAGGGTGCCGTACGTCTCGTAGGCGACCTCGACCGGTGCCAGGCGCTGACCCGACTCCAGCACGAGCGGGTCGTCCTCGGTGAAGAGGACGACCCGCTGTGTCTCGACGTATCCGAGCGATCGTGGCACGGAGCGGTTCAGACCGCTGCCGGAACCGCGGCCTTCGCGAGCGCCTGGTCGAGGTCGCCGACGATGTCGTCGATGTGCTCGATCCCGACCGAGAGGCGCACCGTGTCCTGCGTCACGCCCGACGACTCGAGCTCCTCCTCGTTCAGCTGCGAATGCGTCGTCGAGGCGTTGTGGATGGCGAGCGACTTGGCGTCGCCGATGTTCGCGAGGTGGCTGAACAGCTCCAGGCTCTCGATGAACGTCTGGCCCGCCTCCCGGCCCCCGGGGATGCCGAACGTGACGAGCCCGCCGTAGCCGCCCGTGAGGATGCGGTCGGCGACGCCCTTGTACGGGCTCGAGTCGAGGCCGGGATAGTTGACCCACGTGACTGCGTCGTTCGCCTCGAGATGCCGTGCCACGGCGAGCGCGTTCACGGCATGACGCTCGATGCGAAGCGGCAGGGTCTCGAGCCCCTGCAGGAGCAGGAACGCGTTGAAGGGCGAGATCGCCGCTCCCGTGTTCCGCAGCAGCACGGTGCGGACGCGGCCGATGTACGCCGCCGGGCCGAGCACCTCGGTCCAGACGACGCCGTGATACGAGGGGTCGGGCTTCGTCAGCCCGGGGTAGCGATCCGCGTTGGCACTCCAGTCGAAGTTGCCTGAGTCGACGACGACGCCGCCGATCGTCGTGCCGTGGCCGCCGATGTACTTCGTCGCGGAGTGGACGGAGATGTCGGCGCCGTGATCGAACACGCGGCAGAGCAGCGGTGTCGGCACGGTGTTGTCGACGATCAGGGGCAGGCCCTGGGCATGGGCGGCGTCGGCCCAGGCGCGGACGTCGATCACGTTCAGCTTCGGGTTGCCGATCGTCTCGGCGAAGACGAGCTTCGTGTTCTCGTCCGTCAGGGCCGCCACGGCACCGGGATCGTCGGGGTCGGCCCAGCGCACCTCGATCCCGTACTGCGGCAGCGTGTGGGCGAAGAGGTTGTACGTCCCGCCGTAGAGGGTCGAGACCGAGACGATGTTGTCACCGGCGCGGGCGAGGTTCAGGACCGCGTAGGTGACGGCCGCCTGGCCGGACGCGGTCGCGACGGCCGCGATACCGCCCTCGAGGGCAGCGACGCGCTGCTCGAGCACGTCCTGTGTCGGGTTCATGATCCGCGTGTAGATATTGCCGGGCACCTTCAGCGCGAACAGGTCCGCGGCGTGCTGGGTGTCCTCGAACACGTAGGACGTCGTCTGGTAGATCGGCACGGCCCGCGAACCGGTCGTGGGGTCGGGCACCTGGCCCGCGTGCAGCGCGATCGTCTCTTGCCTGTGCTCGCTCATCTGGTCATCTCCTCTCCGCCAGCCGGCGGTATCGAGTCCCGGGAACGACAAAGGCCCCTGACTCGCGTCCCGGGGCCTTCAGTGCTCCCGCCGGCGGCGGGTGCTGCGTCTTCCCATCTTCCCGCTCCTCGCCCGGGACGGCCGGTTCGCGGCTGGAGTTCGCACCTGACGGACGGGTGTCCCGGTTGCGGCGGTGTCGCAGGGCCAGTTCCCTCGACCGCTCATGATGGTCGACGCTTCGTCCCGCAACGTACCAAAACGGGCAGCGATGCCAGACACGGTGCCGGCATCCGCGTCCCGAGCCGGCCGTCCGGCCGGCCAGGCGCGGTACAGGGGGCAGAGACGGCGCATCTGCTTGGTACCATCCGGCCATGGGTAGCTTCGGGTTGTACTTCGCGTTCTTGATCCCGCCGATGATCATCGGCTTCGTGATCCAGCACCGGCTGAAGACGACGGTCGCCGCGCAGATGCAGGTCGCGGTCGCCAACGGCATGTCGGGCGAGCAGGTCGCGAGGCTGATCCTCGACCACAACGGCCTCGCCGGCGTCCCGGTGAACCAGGCCCCCGGCGGCGCGCTCTCCGATCACTACGACCCGCGGCAGCGAACCGTCAATCTTTCGCAGGGCGTCTACGACGGCCGCGCCGTCGCGTCCGTCGCGATCGCGGCTCACGAGGTCGGCCACGCCATCCAGCACGAAAAGGCCTATGCGCCGTTCCGACTGCGCAGCGCGATGTTCCCTGCGGTCTCGTTCGCCTCCAACGCCTGGTTGATGCTGCTGATGATCGGAATCTTCGCGCAGATCACCGGGCTCGCGAAGCTCGCGATCATCCTGTTCGCGGTCGTGGTGCTGTTCCAGCTCGTAACGCTGCCGGTCGAGTTCGACGCCTCCCGGCGCGCGAAGCAGCAGCTCCATTCGCTCGGCCTCGTCACGGGCGCCGAGGAGCGGGGCACGGGCCAGGTGCTCAGTGCCGCTGCGATGACGTATGTGGCCGCCGCGCTCGCCGCGCTCTCGCAGCTCGCGTACTACGCGCTGATCTTTCTCGGCAACCGCAACTAGCCCGCGCGCATGCGGCCGTTCGCACTCCTGCTTCGAGCAGGCGCCGTCGTCGTTGCCGTCGGCTTTATCTTCTCGCTGCTCGTCCACGGCGCGCCGGCACCCGTCGCCGCGCGCGCCGAGGCGTCGGCGCCGGCGGCTGCGAGCAAGAAGGCCGCTGCCGCGAAGGCTGCGGCCGCGAAGGCCGCTGCCAAGAAGCGGGCGGCGAACGCGACTCCGGCCGGGGTGGTCACGATCGCGGCAGTGGGCGACATCGTGATGGGGACGACGTCGAACCCGCCGCCGGCACGAGGTCGGACGTTCTTCGACGCGGTCACGGCGGATCTCGCCGGCGACGTCGTGCTCGGGAACCTCGAGGGAACGCTGTCCGTCGGCGGGAGCTCGAAGTGCGGTGCCGGCAGCACGAACTGTTACGCGTTCCAGACTCCGCCGAGCTACGCGGCGTGGCTCGAGAAGGCCGGCTTCACCGTCCTCAACCTCGCGAACAACCACGCGTTCGACTACGGCCGCTCCGGGCAGGCGCAGACGATCGCGGCGCTCGAGCGCCATCGGCTCGCGATGACCGGCCGCCCCGGCCAGATCGCCTATCAGAAGGTCGGCGAGATGAAGGTCGCGATCGTCGGCTTCGCTCCGTACCGCTGGGCGCAGTCGTTGACGAGCATCCCTGCCGCCAGGAGGCTCGTCAAGAAGGCCGCTGCCACGGCCGACGTCGTGATCGTGACCATGCACGCCGGTGCCGAGGGCGTCGACCACACGCATGTCCGGCCCGGGACGGAGAGGTACCTGGGCGAGAACCGAGGCAACGTCGTCGCCTTCTCGCACGCGGTCGTCGAATCCGGGGCCGACCTCGTGATCGGCCACGGACCGCACGTGCTGCGTGGGATGGAGTGGTACCGCGGGCGACTGATCGCGTACTCGCTCGGGAACTTCGCCGGCTACAAGGTCTTCTCCCTCGGCGGCCCGCTCTCCGTCAGCGGGATCCTCCGGATCACCCTTCGTGGCGACGGCGCCTTCGACAGCGGCACGCTGGTGCCGACGATGCTGGGTCGCTACGGGGCTGCCCGAGCTCGACCCGGCCGAGCGGGCCCACGGAATCGTGCGGACGCTCTCGAAGGCGGATTTCGGCGCGCGTGCGGTCAAGGTGTCGCGCGGCGGCGGCCTCACTCGATGAGCGGGCGTGTTTTCGGCCCGTTCGCACCGGGTACCTACGGAGCAGGGGGATCGCCCCTGGCCGCGTAACGCCGTGGCCCGCGACGGGACTGATGGCTACTGACGCTCGACGATCGACGGGAGGCAATGTGCGCGAGTTCGACGTTGTTGTGCTGGGCGCGGGTGTCGCGGGCGAAGTGGCCGCCGGCAGGCTCGGCCAGAACGGCCTCTCGGTCGCGATCGTCGAGGACAGGCTCGTCGGCGGAGAGTGCTCGTACTGGGCGTGCATGCCGTCGAAGGCGCTTCTGCGTCCCGTCGAGCTGGCGCACGAAGTCGCTCGCGTGCCCGGGCTCGAGGTGGCGCCGATAGACGTCGACGCGGTGCTGGCGCGGCGGGACGACGTGATCGCGCACCTGGACGACGCTGGGCAGCTGCCCTGGCTCGAGGAGCGCGGGGTCACGCTCGTGCGTGGGCGCGGCCGCCTCGACGGTGAGTTCCGCGTCATCGTCGGAGAGGAGACGCTGCTGGCGCGGCAGGCGGTGATCGTCGCGACCGGGTCGGCGGCCCGCATCCCCGACATCGACGGGCTTCCGGGACGCCCGGCCCTGGACGAACATCGAGGCCACGACCGCCACCGAGGTGCCGCGCCGGCTCGCGATCGTCGGAGGGGGAGTCGTCGGAGTCGAACTCGGCCAGGCGTGGTCTGCGCTCGGCTCGGAGGTGACGCTGATCCACCGCGGGGAGCGCCTGATCGAGCGGGAGGAGCCGTTCGCCGGCGAGCAGGTGCTCGAGGCGCTGCGGGCCGGCGGCGTCGACGTTCGGCTCGAGCGGGAGGCCGTGCGCGTCTCGCGGTCGGACACGGTCACGATCGAGCTCGACGACGGCTCGACGATCGAGGCGGACGAGGTGCTCGCCGCGCTCGGCCGGGTCCCCGGCACGGAGGGCATCGGGCTCGAGTCGATCGGGCTCCAGCCCGGCGGGCCACTCGAGGTCGGCGACGACCTGCGCGTGCCAGGGCACGCGTGGCTGTTCGCGGTCGGCGACGTCAACGGTCGCGCTCTGCTCACGCACATGGGCAAGTACCAGGCGCGGCTCGCTGCCGACACGATCCTCGGCCGCGAGGTCGAGTTGCGCGTGGACGGCAAGCGCTCGCCGCGCGTCATCTTCACCGACCCCCAGGTAGGCGCCGTCGGGCTCACGCTGGCGGCGGCGCAGGAGGCCGGCCTGCGGGTGCGGCATGTCGACGTGGGGACGAGCGCCAACGCAGGTGGGTCGTTCGTGGGGCGCGGCGCCGCCGGGACGGCGAGGCTCGTCGTCGACGAGGAGCGGAGGGTCGTCGTCGGCGCCACGATCACCGGAGCCGAGATCGCAGAGGCGCTGCATGCAGCGACGATCGCGGTCGTCGGCGAGGTCACGCTCGACGACCTCTGGCACGCGATACCGGCGTTCCCGACCAGAAGCGAGCTGTGGCTGAAGCTGCTCGAGGCGTACGGGCTCTGATCCTCCCGCGCAGCCAACCGAAGCGCTTCACCTGCCGTTGGGAGCTGTTTCGGGCGAGCCCGGGTTGCCAGATGGCGTAGTTGACGGCAGACTGAGAGTGTGCGTCGAGGCGAGCCCTGGGAGGCAACATGAGCTCGGAGATCGTCGGCCCACTCGAGCGGGCCAGCGAACGGGAGAAGTTCAGGTATCCATCGCGGCGGGCGCTCGCGGTCGAGTCGCTCGGACCGGTGACGATCCTGGGCGGGATCGTCTGGGCGATCTTTCAGCCGTACCGAATCGTCTTCCTCGACCCGGTCGGCAAGGGCTTCTACGACTACCTCGTGCAGCCACCGCTGCTCGTGATCGGCGTCGGCCTGCTCTTCTCGCTCGCGATCGCCCCGGGCCTGATCGACGACCTTCGTCGCTCCTCGTCCCATGACACCAAGCGCTGAGCTCGTCCACTGGGCGTTCGGCGCCGGCTTCCTGCTGCTCGGGCTGATCCTCCTGGCCGAGACGATCGTCGGGCCCGACGTGTTCGCGATGCGCCGCTGGCGGCAGTACCTGTGGCCCTCGCTCGCGTTCGCGATCGGAGTCCTGCTCTGGCCGGTGGCGGTCTTCTTCACGAACTCGACCCTGCACATGCTGGCGCATGCCTCGTGGGCCGAGGTCGCCATGCTGGCCGGCGCGATCCAGCTGGCGGTCGTGCGCGGGCGCTTGACGAGTCGCTGGTGGACGCTGTCGCTCTCGGTCGCGCTGCTCGTCAGCGCGGCGGCGTTCCTGATCCACGAGCAGAATCCCTGGCTCTTCTCGCGGTCGGCCTTCCTCCATCACGCGATCGGCTGGACGCTCCTGGTGGCGGCGGTCTTCCCGGTCGCGCAGGTGTTACAACCGCGCCGGGCCGCCTGGAGCGCCGGCTTCGCGCTCACCTGGGTCGTGCTCGCCGTGATGCTGTTCTGCGACCGGAACGTCGCCCCGATCTTCGGGCATCTGTCCGAGTTCGCAGGCCCGCAATGAGACGCTTCGCCCTCGTCGTCTGCGTGGCGCTCGCGTGCCCGGGCGTTGCCTTCGCCCACGCGTCGCTGATCGGGACATCGCCCCCGACGCAGTCGCGCCTCGATGCCCCTCCGACGGCGATCGAGCTCCATTTCGACCAGACGGTCACGATCTCACCGCGGGCGATCGAGGTGTTCTCGGCGGAGGGGCAGAAGTACTCGGGCCTCGCCGTGGCGAGCAGCACCGGGCGCGTGATCACGGTGCCGGTGGACGGCCTGCCCCCGGGCGAGGCGTACACGGTTCGCTGGCGGGCGACGTCGTCCGACGGCCACACCGGCTCAGGCGTCTTCACGTTCGGGATCGGCGTCGAGCCGCCGCCTCCGACCGAGGCGTTCGGCGCGGTCGGCCCGAACTGGACGGACGACGTCGCGCGCTGGGCCTACTTCGTCGGGCTTGCGGCTCTGATCGGGACGATCGGGCTCCGGCTGCTCGTGCTTCGTGACCCCCTGCCGAAGCGGCTCTCGAACCGGCTCTACTTCGTCGCCGCCGGGGGCGGGATCGCCGTCCTCAACGTCGGGATCGCGGCGTTCATCCTGCAGGGCGGCGGACGCACTCCAGGTGCCGTTCGTCGATCTGCTCTACGGCGACCTCTCCCCGCTTGCGAACAAGACGCGCTTCGGGATCGCGTTCATCGCGATGACGCTCGGCTACGCGCTCGTGACGGCGCTCGTCTTCCTCGCCTGGATCTTCGACCGGCCCTCGCTCTTGTGGCCGGCATTCGTCGTCGGGCTCGGGTTCGCGACCGGCCTCTCGCTCTCCGGGCATCAGGGCGTCGAGCCGAACTCGACCTTCCTGACGGGCCTGGCGGACTGGCTCCATCTCTCCGCGGCGACGCTGTGGGTGGGCGGTCTCGTCGCGCTCGCTACTTGCGTCTGGCCGCTCGCCCCGGCGCTGCGCCGGTCCGCCTTCCTCGGCTTCTCGCGGATCGCGATGGTGCTCGTGGCGGTGTTGATGCTGGCCGGCACGTATCTCTCGATCGCGCGGCTCCCGGCCGTGTCCGACCTCTGGTCGACGGGCTACGGCCAGACGCTCCTCGTGAAGCTCGCCATCGTCGGCGTCGCGCTGGCCTGGGGCGGCGTCCACCATTTCGTCGTTCGCCCGCGGCTCGAACGGGGCGACGCGGGCGGCGGCGGCATCCGTCGCAGCCTGATCGGCGAGAGCACCGTGGCGATCGTCGTCCTGCTGCTCGCCGCGATGCTCGTCAACGCCCAGCCACCGGCGGTGGAGCCGACCGGAGGCGTCGAGGCGGCGGCGAGCCACTAACCTGACCCCGTGACGCTGATCGCGATCTCCGGTGGGGCCGGGTTCCTCGGGCTCCACCTCTCTCGCCGGGTGCTCGCGGGCGGGGGCGGCGTCCGCACGCTCGACGTCGCGCCGCTCGAGGACGCCGAGCTGGAGCGCGGCGTCGAAGAGATCCGCGGCGACATCCGCTCGGAGCAGGACGTCAAGGCGCTCGTCGCCGGCGCCGACGTCGTCGTCCACGCGGCCGCCGCCCTCCCGATCCAGTCGTCGCGTGAGGCGATCCGCTCGGTCAACGTCGAGGGAACCGCGAACGTCCTCGCAGCGGCGCTCGAGGCGGGTGTCCGCCGGGTCGTGCTGATCTCCTCGACCGCCGTGTACGGCGTCCCCGAGCGCCACCCGATCCACGAGGACGATCCGCTCGTCGGCGTCGGCTGGTACGGAGAATCGAAGATCGAGGCCGAGCGGCTGGCAGTCGAGTTCGGCAGGCGCAGCCTCGAGGTCGTGGTCGTGCGACCGAAGACGTTCATCGGCCCTGAACGGCTCGGCGTCTTCGAGATCCTGTTCGACTGGATCCGTGAAGGCCGTCGGATCCCGATCCTCGGCGCCGGCGACAACCGCTACCAGCTGCTCGCGGTGGAGGACCTCGTCGATGCCGTCGTGCGCGCCTTCGAGGCGCCGGTCGGTGGTGTGGCGCTCAACGTGGGCGCGGGCTCGTTCGGGACGGTTCGCGACGACCTGCAGGCCCTCATCGACCACGCCGGCTCGGGCTCACGGTTGCGGTCGATTCCGGTCAGGCCCGCCGAGATTTCGTTGCGCGCGCTCGAGCTGGCTCGGCTGTCCCCGCTCGCCGAGTGGCACTACAAGACGGCCCACAAGGACTCGTTCGTCTCGATCGAGTTGGCACGGGATCTGCTCGGCTGGGAGCCGCGTTTCTCGAACGCCGAGACGTTGTGCGCGACGTACGACTGGTACCTGGCGCATCTCGACGAGATGCGGGGTGCCGGTACGACCCATCGGGTGCCGTGGAATCAGCAGGCGCTCGGGCTGCTCAAGCGGATCGCCTGACCGGTGCGGGCGCAGTAGGCTTTCGCACGATGCGCCCCCTGCTCGACTACCGCGCCGAGTTCCCGATTCTCGGGCACACGACTTACCTGATCAATCACTCCCTCGCGGCAATGCCTGCCCGCGCGGAGGAGCGTCTGGCGGAGTACGCACGGATGTGGAAGGAGCGAGGAATCCGCTCCTGGGGCGAGGGCTGGTGGACGATGCCGATGACCGTCGGCGACCAGGTCGGTCGCATCATCGGGGGCGTGCCCGGAACGACGGTGATGCACCAGAACGTCGCGGTGGCCGAGGCGGTCGTGCTCTCCTCGTTCTTCCCGCTCGACCCGGCGCGGAACCGCGTCGTCTACGAGCGCGGCAACTTCCCCTCGGTGCGCTACCTCTACCAGGCGCAGCCGGGTCTCGAGGTCGTGGTCTGCGAGGACGACGGCGCCGTCGTCGACGCGATCGACGAGCGCACGCTCCTCGTCCCGATCAGCCACGTGCTCTTCAAGACGGGCGAGATCCAGGAGATCGAGCCGATCATCCGGCGCGCGCACGAGGTCGGCGCGCACGTGATCCTCGATTGCTACCAGAGCGCCGGCATCGTCCCGTTCGACGTGACCGAGCTGAACGTCGACTTCGCTGTCGGAGGGTCGGTCAAGTGGCTGAACGGCGGCCCCGGCAACGGCTGGCTCTACGTCCGCCCCGACCTGGCGGAGCGGCTCCAGCCGACGTTCACGGGCTGGCAGGCCCACGAGCGGCCCTTCGGCTTCGAGGAGGAGATGGAGTACGCCGCCGGGGCGACACGCTTCCTCACCGGCACGCCGAATGTGCCCGCGCTCTACGCCGCCACCGCGGGCTACGACCTGATCGAGGAGGTCGGGGTGACGCGGATCCGCGAGAACTCGCTCCGTCAGACGCAGTTGCTGATCGACCGGGCGGACGAGGCAGGGTTCGAGATTCGCAGCCCGAGGAGCGCCGAGCGTCGAGGCGGAACCGTGACGGTCGCCGTGCCGGAGTTCGCGGCCGTGCACAAGGAGCTGGCCGAACGGCAGATCCTGTGCGACTTCCGGCCCGACGCCGGGATCCGACTCGGACCCCACTACTACAACTCCGACGAGGAGCTCGAGTTCACGATCGCCCAGATCGGCGAGATCGTCGAGAGCGGTGCCTACGAGAGGCATCTGGGAGCCGTCGCGCGGCACTGACCGTGGCCGTCTTCCCGGCCGCCGACCCCGTCAAACGATGAGCGGCCCCCGACAACTGCGCAAGCCGCTCCTCGGCTTCATGCTCGGCGCCGCGGGCATGTTCGCGACGATGTACTCGACGCAGGCGATCCTGCCGGAGCTCTCGCGCGACTTCGGCGTCGCCCCTCGCGCGCCGGGCTCTCGATCTCGGTCGTCGTCGTCTCGGTTGCGATCGGAGGGTTCGCCTGGGGGCCGATCTCCGATCGCATCGGCCGCCCTCGCTCGTTCCGGATCGCCAGCCTCCTGCTCGTGCCGCCCACGGTCGGGGTCGCGCTCGCACCCGGCTTCGAGGCGCTGCTCGTCTTCCGCTCGCTCCAGGGCTTCTGCATGCCGGGCCTGCTGGCCGTCGGGGCACCGTACGTGGTGGAGGCGTTCGTGCCGCAGATCGGAGCCCGAGCGATGGGGTACTACGTTTCGTCGCTCGTCGCCGGGGGCCTGATCGGACGCCTCGGGGTCGCACTTGCCAGCGCCCTCGTCGGCTGGCGGGCCGCGATCGGTGCGCTCGCCGTCTTCCCGCTCGCAGCGGCCTTCGCGATGAGGAGCGGGCTGCCCGAGCCCGAACTGCCACCGCGCGGAGGCGGCATCGGCCATCACCTCGTCAACGTGCGGCTGATCGGAGTCGCCATCGGCGGCGGCGCTCTCTTCTTCACGTTCGTGGGCACGTTCACGTTCGTCACCTACCGGCTCGAGGAGCCGCCGTTCTCGTACTCGGTGGCGGCCGCGAGCCTCGTGTTTCTCCTGTGGATATCAGGGTTGACCGGACCGCTGGCCGGTCGTCTGGCCGACAGGCTCGGGTGGTGGAGACTCGCTCTCGCCACGGTCGCGCTCTCGGCGCTCGGCGTCGCCCTGACGCTCCCCGACCTGCTCCCGCTGATCGTCCTCGGTCTTGCGTGCGTCGCCCTGGCGATGTTCACGGGCTACACGGCGACCCAGCTGGGGATCAGCGATGTCGCGAGGCACGATCGTGGTGCGGCCACGGCGTTGTACTTCAGCATCTACTACGGCGCCGGCGCCCTCGGCGCCTACCTGCCCGGGCTGGCGTGGCAGTCCCACGGCTGGCACGGCGTCGCCACGACGGGGGCGGGTGCCCTCGTCCTCGCCGCCGTGGCGCTCGCGGTAGGCGGACGCGAGGCGGGCGTCAGTGCACGATGAGCACGTCACACCCTGCGCGGCGGGCCACGGATGCGCTGACACTCCCGGTCAACAGGCGCTGCACGAGCCCGATCTCCCGGGTACCGACCACGATCATCTCGGCTTCGCGATCGGCCGCGAGCTCGAGGATGGTGTCGGCCGGCTGGCCGATCGCCGGAACGTACTCGGCTTCGACGTCGAAGCGCTCGAGTTGCGCCTCCGCCGCGTGCAACTCGTCCACGTGCATCTCGAGCGAGTCCGTCGGGTCGAGGGGCCCGCTGCTGCCGCGCCCGACCGGGATGTGCACGGGTGCCACGCTCGTGACCACGAGCGAGCCGCCGAACGCCTGGGCGTACTCTGCAGCGCGTTGCAACGCCCGTTGGGACGGTTCGGTGTGGTCATAGCCGACAACGATGGTTTTCATCGTCTTCCTCCTTTGCAGGTCTCCGTTTCCACTGTAGACCGGCCGGCTTTCGGGTAGACCGGAAAAAACCCGCTGCTCGCTGCGGCTTTCCCCTGAGCCGTCCGCGTCGTACGATGGCGACGGTGAGCACCAGCGACCTCGACAGCGGCACCGCTCTCGCACGCATCGTCTCGACCGTCGCGTCGAGTCTCGAGCTCGAGGACGTGCTGCGTGCGGTCGTACGGCTCCTGTCGGAGGGCAGCGAGGTTCATGCGTGCTTCGTCTACCTCGTCGAGGACGACGGGCAGCGGCTCGTGTTGCGCGCCGCAGGCGAGCCGTACGAGCACCTCGTCGGCCAGATCGCGCTCGAACGTCCCCGGGGGCTCGCGTGGTGGGCGGCCGAGCACAACGAACCGGCCTTCATCCCGGACAACCTCCTCGCCGATCCGCGGGTCGAGTACGTCCCGGAGTTGGAGGAGCACCACTTCCAATCGCTCCTGAGCGTGCCGGTCGCGGCGCGGGACGGGACCGTGATCGGCGTGATCAGCGCCCACACCGTGGCGCCGCGGTCGTTCACGGAGGCCGAAGTCGACTTTCTCGTCACGAGCGCGGCGCTCGTTGCCGGAGCGATCGAGAACGCGCGGCTCTACGACGAAGCTCGGGTACGGGTGCGGGAGCTCGAGGCGATCACTGCGCTGGCCGAGGTGATCGCCAGTGCCAGCTCGATCGACGAGTTGCTGCCCGCTGTGTCCGCCCACGGTCGAGCGCTGTTGCAGGCCGCCTCCTGCCACATCTACATGCTCGACCCGGTGGAGGAGGATCTCGCCCTGCGGGCGTCCTCGCCCGTCGGGGGGTCGGGTCATGTGCGCCAGACGATGACGCTTGCGGAGCTGGCTCCGGAGCTCGGGCGCAAGGGCAGGGCCTCTCGTCTCTCGATCCCTCTCGTCGCCGGCGACGACCTCCTGGGGCTGCTGATCGCCGAGAAGAGCGCCGCCGTCGAGATCGCGGGGGCCGTGGCAAACCAGATCGCCGTCGGGATCAAGCGCATCCAGCTGATCGAGCGGCTGACCGAGCGAAACCTGACCAAGGACTTCTTCGAGGACCTGGAGGCCGGCCGCGACGGGGGCGCCACGCAAGGACGGGCCTCGCGGCTCGGGTTCGACCTCGAGGCCCCCTGCCTCGTGCTGCTAGCCGAGACGGTGGACGACGCGCTCGAGCGGACTCTCGCCTGGCTCGTGCCGGACTCGCTGTTCGACCGCCGCGAGAACCTGCTGCGCGGGCTGCTCCGCATCCCGCCGAGCGGCGAGCGGGCCGCTGCCGACGGCATCCGCCGCGCTTACGGCGAAAGCAGCTCCCCGGTCTCGATCGGCTTCTCCAACGCCTGCTGCGGGGTGGCGCTGATCGCCCAGGGATTCGAGCAGGCGCGGCAGGCGCTGCTCGGAGCGCGGCTGCTAGGGCGCGAGGACACGGTCGTCGCGTTCGAGGAGCTGGGGGCGTACAAGTACCTGCTCGCGATTGCGGCCGGGGGCGGGCTGCGCGACGCGACGATCGACGCGGTCACCCGGCTTGCCGAATACGACGCGGAGCGGGGTTCGTCATTGCTGCCGACGCTGGAGGAGTTCCTTGCGAGGCGTGGCAGCATCACCGGGACGTCCGAAGCGCTCTACATCCACACCAACACGCTCCGGCAACGCCTGCGCAGGATCGGCGACCTCTCCGGGATCGACCTGCGCCGCGACGACTGGCTGATGATCGAGATCGCCGTCAAGCTCGTCCGTTTGCGCCTCGCCCAGAACGCACGGTAGAGCCATTCCCCATAGTCGGGGTCCTTAGGATGGAGGCTCTTGCCATCGCCCCACCGAGGCTGGGCTGATAAGACCGAAGGACCGAAATCAGGAGGATCCGCAGATATGGCCATCGATGGTGCAAAGCTGGAGAGCGTACGAAAGACGATCGCCGACCGAGGGGTCGAGTTCCTCTTCGCGCAGTTCGTCGACATGTACGGTCGGCCGAGTGCCAAGCTGATCCCCGCCCAGGAGCTCGACGGCCTCGTCGAGGACGGGGCGGGCTTCGCCGGCTTCGCCGCCGGCGAGATCGGCCAGCTCCCGAGCGATCCTGACATCGCTGCGATCCCCGACCTCGACAGCTTCACCCTCGTACCGTGGAAGCCGAACCTGGCCCGTTTCGCGTGCGACGTCACGGTCGAGGGAGAGCCCTGGCCGTACTGCCCTCGAACGATCCTTCGCCACGTCCTCGCCGATGCCGCGTCACAGGGCTACGAGTTCAAGATCGGGATCGAGCTCGAGTACTTCCTGGTCGACCTCAACGCCGACGGCACGATCGAGATCTCGGACAAGCTCGACACGCTCGAGAAGCCCTGCTACGACATGGCCGGCCTGACCCGCCAGTACGAGTTCCTCACCACCGTCTCGCGCTACTGCAACGAGCTCGGCTGGGGGAACTACGCGAACGACCACGAGGACGCGAACGGCCAGTTCGAGCAGAACTGGGACTACGACGAGGCGCTCGTCACCTGCGATCGCGCCATCTTCTTCCGCTACATGGTGCACGCCCTGGCCGAGGAGTACGGGCGGATCGCGACGTTCATGCCGAAGCCGTTCACGACGCTGACCGGCAACGGCGCCCACTTCCACATGTCACTCTGGAAGGACGGCACGAACGTCTTCCTCGACGAGTCGGATCCGCGCGGTCTCGGCCTCTCGTCGCTCGCATACGGCTTCATCGGAGGGCTGAAGACGCACGCGCGTGCCTACAGCGCTCTGACCGCGCCGACCGTCAACTCCTACAAGCGCCTCAAGCTCGGCTCGACGTCGAGCGGCGCGACCTGGTCACCCGTCTGGATCTCGTACGGCTACAACAACCGGACGCAGATGCTCCGCATCCCCGCCCCCGGGAGGATCGAGGACAGGACCGTCGACGGCTCCTGCAACCCGTACCTCGCCGCCGCCGCCGTGCTGGCCTCGGGCCTCGACGGCGTTGCGAAGAGCATCGACGCGGGCGAGCCGAACTCCGAGAACCTCTACAGCTTCTCGTACGACGAGTTGACGGCTCGCGGCCTGCGCGCGCTGCCGGCCAACCTCCTCGACGCCTGCACCGAGCTCGAGCAGGACGACGTGCTGCGGGCGGCGCTCGGACGAACGCGGGAGCACGAGGAGTACGTCGACTACTACCTGCGCGTCAAGCGGGACGAGTGGTTCCGCTACCACGAGCAGGTGAGCGCCTGGGAGGTCCGGGAGTACCTCACTCGCTTCTGATGACGACGCCGAGCCCCCAGACCCGCAAGGCGAGGGACTGAGCCGTCATGTGCGGAATCGTCGGCCTGTTCGCCAAGTCGCCCGTGATCGAGGAACGCCTCGGAGAGCACCTCGTCGCCATGCTCGCGCAGATGAGCGACCGAGGGCCGGACAGTGCCGGTGTCGCCGTCTACCGCGACCCGGTCACCTCGGGCCTCACCAAGCTGACCCTCTACTCGCCCCACACCGGTGAGGACTGGCGTGCCGTCGCTGCCGCGATCGGCGGTGAGGTCGACTCGGTGCGCGCGAGCCACGGTGTGGTCGTCGTCCCCGCCGAGGCGGCGGAGGCGGAGGCCCGCGTGCGCGCCGCGCGGGACGATCTGCGGATCATGAGCGCCGGCCAGGTGATCGAGATCTACAAGGACATCGGCCTGCCGGAGGTCTTCGCCGAGGAGTTCGAGCTCGTCAACCTGCAGGGCACGCACGCCCTCGGCCACACGCGGATGGCGACCGAGAGCCGGGTCACGACCGAGGGCTCGCACCCGTTCTCGACCGGTCTCGACCTCTGCCTCGTCCACAACGGCTCGCTCTCGAACCACAACACGCTGCGCCGGGCCCTGCGACGCGAAGGGATCGAGTTTCAGACCGAGAACGACACCGAGGTCGCTGCCGGGTACCTCGAGTGGCGACTTCGCGAAGGCGCCTCGCTCGAGCAGGCGCTGGAGGGGTGCCTCGAGGACCTCGACGGCTTCTACACGTTTGCGATCGGCACAGCCGACGGGTTCGCCGTCCTCCGCGATCCGATCGCCTGCAAGCCGGCGGTGCTCGCCGAGACGGACGACTGGGTGGCGATGGCGTCCGAGTACCACGCCATCGCCGTGCTCCCGGGAGCGGACGACGCGCGGATGTGGGAGCCCGAGCCGGGCATCGTCTACGTGTGGGAGAAGGCTGCGGTCACGTGAGCGCGACCAGCGAGGCAGAGGTCGTCGATCTCGCCGTGACGCCGCTTCGGGAGCTCAACCAGCGCCTGCACGACGTGGCGCTGACGGGCGCCGGGCCGACGCGGTGGCGCGTCGTCAACCCGCGCGGGGCGCACGCGGTGGCGTGTGGGCTCGACGCCGAGCTGGATGTCGAGATCGACGGACATGTCGGCTACTACTGCGCCGGCATGAACAAGCACGCGCGCGTCCGTGTCCACGGCAATGCCAGCACGGGCATCGCCGAGAACATGATGTCCGGCACGGTCGTCGTGGAGGGCAGCGTCAGCCAGTCGGCCGGTGCCACCGCGCACGGGGGGCTCCTCGTCGTCCACGGCGATGCGGCGGCCCGCTGCGGGATCTCGATGAAGGGGGTCGACATCGTCGTTCGCGGCTCCGTCGGCCATCTCAGCGCGTTCATGGCCCAGACCGGCTCACTCGTCGTCTGCGGCGACGCCGGCGACGCCCTCGGCGACTCGATCTACGAGGCCCGCCTCTACGTCCGCGGCACCGTGGCCGGGCTCGGCACTGACTGCATCGAGAAGGAGATGCGGGACGAGCACGTCGCGGAGGTGCGCGGCCTGCTGGAGCGGGCCGGGATCGACGATGTCGAGGCCGGCGACTTCCGCCGCTACGGCTCCGCCCGGCAGCTCTACAACTTCACGATCGACAACGCGGGAGCATACTGATGAGCGGCTGGCAACCCGGCCTGCGCGAATCCGCGCTGTTCGACCGCAACGTGATCGCCGAGATCCAGCGGGCGGCCCGCGAGGGTATCTACGACATCCGGGGCTTCGGCGCGAAACGGAAAGTCCCGCACTTCGACGATCTCCTCTTCCTCGGTGCGAGCGTCTCGCGGTATCCGCTCGAGGGCTATCGCGAGCGTTGCGACACGAACGTGACGCTCGGGACCCGGTATGCGAAGAACCCGCTCGAGCTGAAGATCCCCGTCACGATCGCCGGGATGAGCTTCGGCGCCCTCTCCGCCCCCGCCAAGGAGGCCCTCGGCCGCGGCGCGAGCGAGGTCGGGACCTCGACCACGACCGGCGACGGCGGGATGACGCCCGAGGAGCGAGGGCACTCGAAGCTGCTCGTCTACCAGTTGCTCCCGTCCCGCTACGGGATGAACCCCGACGACCTGCGCAAGGCGGACGCGATCGAGGTCGTCGTCGGCCAGGGTGCGAAGCCGGGTGGCGGCGGCATGTTGCTCGGGCAGAAGATCTCCGACCGAGTGGCCGCGATGCGCGACCTGCCGAAAGGCATCGACCAGCGGAGCGCGTGTCGCCACCCGGACTGGACGGGGCCGGACGATCTCGAGATCAAGATCGGCGAGTTGCGCGAGATCACCGACTGGAAGGTGCCGATCTTCATCAAGGTCGGTGCGACCCGGACGTATTACGACGTGCAGCTCGCCGTCAAGGCCGGCGCCGACGTGATCGTCGTCGACGGCATGCAGGGAGGCACGGCGGCGACCCAGGACGTGTTCATCGAGCACGTCGGGATCCCGACGATGTGTGCGATCCCGCTAGCGGTGGAGGCGTTGCAGGAGCTCGGCGTCCATCGCGAGGTCCAGCTCATCGTCTCCGGCGGGATCCGGAGCGGGGCGGACGTCGCCAAGGCCCTCGCCCTCGGTGCCGACGCCGTCTCGATCGGGACCGCAGCACTGATCGCGATGGGCGACAACAGCCCCGACTACGAAGCCGAGTACGCGAAGATCGGCAGCTCGGCCGGTTTCTACGACGACTGGCAGGCGGGCCGCGACCCGACCGGGATCTCGACGCAGGATGACGCGCTCTCGGCCCGGTTCGACCCCGAGCTCGGTGGTCGCAAGATCGCGAACTACCTCCGCGTGCTCACCCTCGAGACGCAGACTCTGGCCCGGGCATGCGGCAAGTCGCACGTCCACAACCTGGAGCCCGAAGACCTCGTCGCGCTCACGATCGAAGCCGCCGCGATGGCCCGCGTCCCGCTCGCGGGAACGAGCTGGATCCCCGGTCAGACCGCACTCTGAGCCACGGGCAAGCCGGGATCGGACGGTGCCGCGCGGGGCGTAGTGCGCGGCGGTGTGGCGCTACCCCGGCGAGCCGCCCGGAAGCGGCTCGCCGGGTGCGAGGCCTACCAGGGGCCGATGAACGACCCCTCGACTCCTGCCAGGAGGAGCACGACGACGATCACGACGCAGACCAGCGAGACACCGACCATGACCGGCCCGACGCGCTTGTCGTTCGTCTGCTCGGGCGGGAACTCGATCTGCTTGCCGTTCATTCGTCCTCCTACTCGGTGGTCGGTGGCGCTGGGGTCGCTGCGGTCTCCGGGCGCATTCGCGCCAGCATGCCGTCCTGGCGCAGTCGCTTTGCCTGTTCGCTCAACCGCATGCTCTCCTGGCGGACGAACCCGATCAGCGATGCGACCATCAGCAGAATCCCGAGCACGGTCAGGATGTATGTGCCCGTCGAGCCGGCGCCGCCGTAGGTCCAGAAGTCGCCGGTCACGCCGTCCCAGCTGGAATAGGGAAATGCGTCGAACATCCTCGCCTCCTCTCTAGCTTTCGGCTCCGGAGCGGGCGGGTGCCCGTCCGTACGACGACCGGTCGTAGGCGTCGATCAGGATCGGCGCGGCATCCAGGACCTCGCCGTCCGGGCTGGTGATGCGTTCGCGGACGGACTCGAACTCCGGGAAGAAGTCCTGATGGAACTCGGCCATGTCGAGGCCCTCGAGCTCGACCTCGGGCGGCACGCGCAGGAGATTGAGCTTCTTCAGGGCGAGACTGACGAAGTAGCCCGGGAGGAACGCGAGCGGGATGAACGCCATGATCCCCATCAGCTGGCCGCCGAGGGAGGTCTCGACATTGTTGATGCCCGTTGGATACCCGCCGGCGAAGATGCCGACCAGCAGCACGCCGTAGAAGCCACAGACGCCGTGCACCGCGATCGCGCCGACCGCGTCGTCGAGCCGCAATCGCTCTTCGATGGCCTTGCCCGCCCAGACCGCGACGATCGCGCCCGAGAACGAGAGCAGGTAGGCGAGCGACGGGTGGTAGACATCGGCTCCGGCGGAGACCGTGATCACACCGGCGAGGCCGCCGGACAGCGTCCAGAACGGGTCTCCCTTGCTCGCGAACCACCCGCCGGTGAACCCGCCGGCGAAGCCGATCGTGATCACCCACGCGATCGCGCTGAGCGTCGTCGGGGAGAGGTAGATGTTGAGCCAGCCGGGGAAGGTCGTCGACTGGATCACGAGGCAGGCGGCGTAGAAGCCGTAGAAACCCGTGAAGATCAGCATCAGCCCCAGCAGCGTCAGGTGCTGGTTGTGGCCTCTGAAGGTACGGGCTCTGCCCTTGATGTCGTACTTGCCGATCCTCGGGCCGAGGTTGATCAGCACCCCGAGCGTGAACATGCCGGCAACACCGTGGACGACGGCCGAGGCGATCGCGTCGTGGAAGCCGAAGCGCGTCACCAGCCACCCGCCGGAGCTCCAGCCCCAGGCGGCGTCGAGGATCCAGACGACGGAGCCGAGCAGCGCGGTCAGGATCAGGTACGCGGACAGCCTGATCCGCTCGATCAGCGCGCCCGACATGATCGAGCCGGTCGTCCAGGAGAAGAGCAGGAACGCGAGGAAGAAGACGCCGCTGATGTGGTCCGAGAGGTTCGGCCCCGATCCCGGAGCTCCACGGCGCCGTCAGCCCGCAGAAGCCGGGGAACGCGTCGGGGCTCGCATGGCCGCTCTTCGGCCAGCCCTCCTCCATGCAGCCGTAGATGTACCAGCCGAAGTAGTAGAACGTGGGCGTCACCACGGCGATCGTGAGGATGTTCTTCATCGCCGTCGACATCACGTTCTTGCGTCGCGCGGCACCAGCTTCGTAGGCCATGAAGCCGGCATGGATCAACCACATGACGACGACGGTCCAGAAGTAGAACGTCTCGGCCAGGATCTGGGAATCGAGCTTTACCTGATCCTGAAGCGCCTTGATGTCGGACGCTACGTCCGCAAGCAACGCGCTGAACAACGACAAAGTCATCTCACTCTCCTACGCCGGGTAGGGTCACGTTGGGCGAGAGCGTACGAGGCTTGCGACCCCGCTTCTATGTCGAAGATGACTATAGTTCAGCGGCTGTTTGTGTGGATAATGCTCCATACGCGCCTAGAGCCCGTCGTCGAGAATCCGCCCGGTTTCGGCGCTCGACGAGCACGGTTTGGGCCGTTGCCGGATTCCGTGCCTGCCCCGTGTAGAAGGAAACGATCCACGTCCCGGTCGGCGGGATGCCCTGGTTGACGTAGCGCACGACGACGCCGCTGCTCTCGATCACGACGACCTTGCGGGCTGCCTCGATCGCCTGGTCGCTCGTCAGCGGGCCCTCGCGACCGCCGCCGCACGCCCGCGCCGAGAGGCCGGCAACGAGCAGCACGACGACGATGATCGCGATGCGCCCGAGGGGGCGGTCGCGAAGATCGCGGCTACGCGCTGGCGGTGCGGCGTCGCTCGATGAAGGTGTAGACACGGAGGGCGAGGTAGCCGGGGAAATGGGTCATGAAGACGAGCAGGAGCCACCAGCTCCACCAGAGGAAATGAGGCCGCGACTCGCGCAACTCGATCACGGTGAGATAGAGCGCCACCGCCAGCGTGAGCAGCATCAGGAGCGGGGTGTGGCCGAGCAGGAGGAGGATCAGCACTTCATCATCCTCCGGGAGTGGACGCCTATGTGCAAGTCGGGGGTGGCGGGACGGGCCCGGAGCCGCCTATGACCAGGGGTACGGCGAGTTCGAGACGGGGTGCAGGTCACCCGTCGCGAAGCGCTCGAACCGGAACGGTGTCAGGAGCGGAGCCGAGTCGCCGCAGAGGACACGCGCGACTTCCCGGCCGACGCCGATCATCTTGTAGCCGTGGTTCGAGTCGAGGATGCCGTACACGTTCGGCTTCAGGTAGTCGAAGACCGGGAAGTTGTCGGCCGTGAACGAGCCGACGCCGCCGGAACGCGCCTGCTTGTAGAGGGCGCGGCAGCCCTCGAACCGGCTCATCGCGTGGGAGAGCGCGGCGCACCACATGTCGGGGAAGCTGTCGTCGACGTCCGTGGTGGAGGGGTACGGATCGAGCTCGACGTCGCCGTCGACCGTCAGGGGCGAGGCTCCGCCCTGGACGCCGTGGCGGTCTCGCTTGTAGTAGATCCCCCACAGCTCGTCGGTGATCAGCCGGCCGTCGTCGGTGTACAGGGGCGCGTCGGTGTCGAGATGGATCACGGGCGGCGCGCTGCCGTCCGCCAGGTCGAACATGAGCGGGTCGACCGTGATCTCGCCCTCCTGGAGGTTCCAGTACGTCCACATCGGCTGATCACGGGCGACGTCGCCGGAGGGGGTGTGGATGTCGATCTTCATCGGCAGCCCCAGCATGCCCCAGAAGCGCTTGGCCCACGGTCCGGGCGCGATCGCGACCTGCTCACCGACGGCGATCCGGCCCTTGTCGGTCTCGACGGCGGTGACGCTGTCGTCGTCGCCGAACTCGAAGCCGGTCACCTCCGTTTCGGTGCAGATCTGGACGCCCTCGGCGAGGCACTTGTCGCGCAGGCCCAGGACCGATTCGATGTTGAAGGCGAAGCCACCCTGGTGCTCGTGGAGGCAGACGGTGACGCCCTTGGCCCGCCAGTCGGGAAAGAGCGCCTTCATGTGCGCGTCGACCTCGGCCTCGCCGACGTAGAGGTCGGAGCGGTAGCCGATGCGCTGGTGGCGCTCGAACACAGCCGTCAGATCGCCCTCCTGGACGCTCGGTCCGAGTGCGATGTAGCCGACGCTGTTGTAGTGGTAGGCCTCCGGGTCGGACTCCCAGACCTCGACGCAGGCCTGCATCAGCTCGCTCATGGCCGGCTGGAAGTAGTTGTTGCGGACGACGCCACAGGCGATCCCGGTCGCTCCCGCGCCCGGGCCGGACTTCTCCACGACGACGATGTCCGAGCCGGAGCCCGAGCCGCGCTGCCGGAGCTCGACGGCGAGGTGATAGGCGGTCGAGAGACCGTGCATGCCGGCACCGATGACGACGAAGCGTGAAGAAGCGGGTATCATGTCAATTGCCTCCCGGGCAATGGCGTGTCAAAATGATGGTAGAAGGAGAGTAGCATGGCTCGCACCGGTCAACCAGCTGTCCGTCACGTCGCCGCAGTGGAGCGGGCGTTCAAGGTACTCGACGCTCTGGCGGACGGGGGCGACCTCGGGACGAACGAGATCGCGCGCCGCACCGGGATCAACGCGAGCACCGTGTCGCGGCTGCTGGCGACGCTCGCAACGGCTCGTTTCGTCGAGCATATACCCGAGAGTGGCCGCTACCGCCTCTCGCTCCGGCTCGTCGAGCTGGGCAACAGGGTTCTCGGCCGACTCGACCTCCGAGCGCTGGCGCGCCCTCACCTGCAAGAGCTCGTCCGGGCGACCGGGGAGACGGCCACGCTCTCGGCCCCTGGCGAGCAGGACGCGATCACGGTGGACTTCGCGCACAGCTCGTCCGTCGTCCAGAGCGTTGCTCAACTCGGGCGCCCCAGCGTCGGGCACGCAACCGCGGTCGGCAAGGTGATGCTCGCATTCGGCGAGGTCGAGCTGCCGTCGGACCCGCTGGCCGTCTTCACGCCGCGGACGATCGCCACCCGCGAGCGCCTCGTCGAAGAGCTCGAGCGCGTCCGGAAGCAGGGATACGCCGAGGCGCGGGAGGAGCGCGAGCCGGGGCTCGCTGCCGTCGCCGCCCCCGTCCTCGACAGCCGCGGCGAACTGGTCGGCATCGTCGGCGTTCAGGGCCCGGCGTCACGGTTCGACGCGCGGGCGCTGCGGGCTACGACCCCCGTCGTGCTCGAGCACGTCGCCGCGCTCTCGGCCGCTCTCGGCTGGCGCGCGGCCTAGCCCCTCACGCGGGCAGCCAGACGAGGCAGGCGGCACGCGCCCGGATCTTCTTCGTCAACTTGGCGTACTTCCTCCGGGTCAAGCGCCCACGGTCGGGGCCGATCACGAGCAGCCCCGGCGAGCGCTCTCCCACCAGCTCGAGGAGCGCGTCGATCGGACGTGGGCTGCAGAGACGCAGGCGCTCGACCTCGACCGCCAATGAATGAGCCAGCTCGGCGGGAGCCCGGAGGGCCTCTTCGACGTCAGGCGAACCGGCGTACTCGTACTTCATCGCGAGCGAGATAGGGCCCAACGCAACCTCTGCCACGTTGACGACGATCAGCCGCTGGCCCGACTCGACGGCCGCATCGACCGCGAGCTCGGCCGCGGCCGCCTCGAAGGGCACGTCGAAGGTGACGAGCATCACGGGCCGGCTCGCCGAGACGGCCGGGATGTCCGCCGTCGTGCGCGTGCGGCGCGTACCCAGCACCACTACTCCGGGCTGAGCTTCCAGGCGGTGGCCGAGGCCCGCGAGGCCGCCGACGTCCGCTTGCGGATCTGGGGCACGACGAGCAGTCCGTGGGCCATCACGAGCACGAACAGGAGGAAGGCGAACTGAAGGCCGATGTAGATCGACAGCGGCACGAGGATCACTGCGAGGACGACAGGGGGGCCGAGCACGAGCAGCCGGTAGCGGCGCACGGGGGCGACGACGGCGTCGTAGTCCGCTTGGGAGATCTGGTTCGTGTCCCACGTGCGCCCGCACGAGTCGCAGTGCCACTTCTCGCCGTAGGCCACCTCGTTCATCACCCCGCAGTCGCAGGTCACGGTGATGGGTACGCGGCGCATGGCTCGATCGTACCTCTCAGGCCAGTTGCCCTCCCGGCAATTGCGTCTCGACAGCGGTGGAAACCGTCCGGACACCGTGGTACGTTCGCGTCCCGGAGCGCCGAGCGGCGCCACCAACTCCCGGAACCAAACGGAGGTAACAACGTGGCAACTGCAGTAGTCGAGGAACGTCACCTGCTCAAGACGCTTCGGTGGTACGACGGGTTCGTGATCGCGCTCGCAAACCCCGGGTTCCTGCTCGGCTCGCTCGGCTATTCCGTCGGCGACCTCGGTGGTTGGGGTGCCGCGATCCTGTGGGGGATCTCGGCGATCGTCGCCGTCTTCATCAACACGATCTACTCCGAGCTCGCGACCATGTTCCCCGAGAAGTCCGGCGGGATCGCGCTCTACGCCCACGAGGCCTGGCGGAAATACACGACCCTGATCGGCCCGATCGCCACGTTCGGCTACTGGATCGGGTGGTCTGTCGTGCTCTCGGTCAACGGGCTCTTCATCGGCTCGATCGTCCAGGGCGCGTGGTTCTCGGGCGAGCCGGGCGGTAGCTACCTCGCCGGCGACGGCTACTTCTCCATGTTCGGTCTCACCGAGGTGGGCTTGCCTGCGCTGATCGCCGTCGGCCTGATCCTCGGCGTCTGGCTCTTCAACGTCTACGGCACCCGGGTCGGTGTCACCTTCGGGTACGCGGCGGGCATCCTGCTGATGATCCCGCTGTTCGTGATGATGATCTACCCGTTCATCAACGGGTCGTTCGACAGCGGCAACCTCGAGAACTCGATCGGCAACGCCGGCCAGTCGTGGGGTGGCATGCAGCTCGCGCTCGTCTGGCTCTGGCTGATGTGCTGGTCGGCCTGGGGCGTCGACGTCTGTGCGACCTTCGCGCCCGAGTACAAGGACACCGTCCGCGACACGAAGCTCGCGCTGCGCTCGGCGGCGCTCTTCTCGCTCGTCGTCTACATCGTCCTTCCGATCGCGTTCGTCGGCGGCGCCGGCGCCGAGAAGGTGGCCGGATACGACTATGTCGGCGGGATGTTGTCGATCCTCGGTACGAACTCGGAGTTCCTCAAGGATCTGCTCGTGCTCAGCATCGTCGCGAGCTTCGTGATCACGATGAACACCGCGACGGCGGACGGGGGTAGAGCGCTCTACGGGATCTCGAAGGACGGGATGACCGTCAAGCAGTTGGGGATCCTGAACCGGTTCAACGTCCCCGGCAACGCGATGACCGTCGACATGGTGGTCAACATCCTGTTCGTCCTCCTCGTCGGCAACATCTTCGGGATCCTCGCCGCAAGCAACCTCGGGTACGTGCTGGCGCACATGTTCGCGCTGTCCGGGTTCGTGTTGCTGCGCCGGGATCGGCCGAACTGGCCACGTCCGATCAAGCTCGGCCCGATCTGGACGCCGATCGCGGGCATCCTTGCCGTCTGGTGCCTGATCCTGACCGTCGTCGGCTTCGGCTGGTTCCAGAACGCGGCCGGTGGCTACGGCGGTACGAAGGAGAAGACGATCGGGCTCGGCGTGCTCGTGATCGGGTTGTTGCTCTTCTTCTTCCGCCGCATCGTGCAGGACAAGGAGATGCCGCACTGGCGGGAAGACGTGCCCCAGACGCCGGAGACTCCGGCTGCCCGGACGGGCGCGCCGGTCGCCTAGGGCCTTCCATGTCGGCCGGCGGGGCTCACCGAGCCTCGCCGGCCTCTATGGCCGTACGCCGTAGAATGGGGCCGTGAGCACCGAGGCGCCGCCCCCCGAGGAGTTCGACGTCGTCCTGCGCGGCTTTGCGCCCGGGGCGCTCGAAGGCCTCGGTGACTCTGCCTTCGACGATGTCCCGGTCTCGGAGGCGATCGACGTCGGCGATCTCGAGGGCGACCCCGCTATCGCCTTACGCCGCACGCTCGGGATGTTTGCGACCGGCGTCACCGTGCTGACGACGCGTGTCGGCGACCAGGTTCACGGGATGACCGCGAACGCGTTCATGTCGGTCTCGCTGAGCCCGCCGCTCGTCCTGATCTCGCTCGACCGCCGCGCCAGGCTGTGCAGCATGCTGCACGAGGGCAGCCGCTACGGGGTCAGCGTGCTCGCCCACGGCCAGACCGAGCTGTCGGACCTGTTTGCCGGCAGAGCGCAGGACCGGGAGGCACCCGAGTTCGCCGTCGTGCGCGAGACGCCGCTCGTCGACGGCGCCTTGGCCCATTTCGTCGCCCGCGTCGTGCGTTCGTACTGGGGCGGCGACCACTCGCTCTTCCTCGGGCATGTCGAGTACGCCCGCTACGGGGAAGGGGAGCCGCTGCTCTTCCACGGCGGCCGCTACGAGCGCGTCCTCGGGGAGCCGGAGCTGTTCTCGCGGCTCCCCCGCGAGTTGCTCGACGAGTTGCTCCACCGCGGCCAGGAGGTCAGGTTCGGCGAGGGCGAGCCGATCATGCGCCGCGGCGAGGTCTCCGACACGCTGATGCTGATCACCTCCGGCTCGGTCCTGGTCGAGCGGCCCGGTCGGAAACTGACGCTCGGTGCCGGCAAGCTGATCGGGGAGCTCGAGGTGCTCGATCCGGGCTCGGGCCGGCTTGCGAACGTGACGGCCGAGACGGAGACGACGTGCATCGCGATCACGCGCGCCGAGCTGATCGAAGGGCTGACGGCGGAGCCGCGCGCAGCCGTCGCTCTGCTCGAGATCCTCGCCGGGCGGTTCCGCGAGACCGGCTGAGAGGCCCCGAATCGAGGCCGAGGCGCACACCCGTGGCGCCCCCGGCCCAGTGGTCGTCGTCAGACGGTCAGTCGATCTCGGGCAGCGCAGCGAGCCACGGCGTTCGGTACCCGCTCTCGTCCCAGAGGACGGGGAAGAACGACTCGTCCAGCGAGAGATCGCCGTGGCGCCGGTAGCGCGAGTAGATGAGGTCGACGTTCGTCTCGTGGAAGCGCACCTCGGCCGGAAGCATGTGGGTGACGAGCGCCATCCGGGCCACGGACGCGTTGGTGTTCGGCGCGGAGCCGTGGAACGTGAGACCGTGATGGAAGGCGCCCCCGCCCGGCTTCACGACCACGGGCACCACGTCGAGCTCGACGCCCTCGGGGGCGGCCTCCCGCGCCGGCGCGAGCCAGTCGTCGGGCGCGTGGAACTGGGAGCGTGACGGCGGCGACTTCGGCCAGAGGTGCGAGCCGCGCACGTATTCGATCGGCCCTGCGTCCGCCGTCGTCTCGTGGAGCGAGATCCAGCACGTCAGCATCTCCGCGGGCACGAGGTAGTCGGCATACGAGGAGTCCTGGTGGAACCCGATCGCCTTCGTCCCCGGGGGCTTCCAGAGGACGTTGTCCTGCAGCATCCGGGTTCCCCGATAGCGGCCGAGCTGTGCGCCGAGTCGGCCGGTCCGCTCCGAGAGCACCTGGGCGGCGATCACCGAGTCGGCGCGCCAGCCGTTGCAGATCTGCCGCGTCCGATCCTCGGGGTCGCGCCCCGGCACCCAGTTGACCTCGTCCGGCTTGATCCCCGTCTCGTACGTCCCCTGGAACAGCGGCTCGTAGCGCTCGCGCAGCAGGTCGAGCGCCCGCGGCGAAACGAGGCCCTCCTCGACGATCAGGAATCCGTCGCGGTCGAACGCCTCTATCTGCTCCGGGGCGAACGAGTCGATCAACTGCGTGGCCGGAGCTTCTCGGGATCGTAGAAGGGCAGGCGCACCACTGTTGCCGGAAGCCGCTTCTGGTGGCCGTCGAGCTTGCCGACCTCGACCTCGGTACCGGCCTCCGCGTGTTGCACCGCGATCCTGCAGAGAGCGATGTTCTTCTTCAGGATCGGCGACCGTGTCCCGCTCGTGATGACACCGATCTGCGAGCGGCCGACATGCACGCAATCTCCGTGACCTGCGGTCTCGTTGCCCTCGAGCTCGAGGCCGACGAGCGTCCGCTGCGGATGGGCTCGCCGCTCGAGCAGCGCCTCGCGTCCGACGAAGTCGTCGTCCTTGTCAGCCGTGACGGTGAAGCCGATGCCGGCCTCGAAGGGGTCGACCTGGTCGTCGAACTCGTAGCCGGCGAAGATCAGGCCGGCCTCGATGCGCAGCATGTCGAGCGCGTCGAGGCCGAGCGGCGCGATTCCGTGCGGGGCGCCGGCGGCCATCACGGCGTCGTAGAGCTCCGGCGCGTCCTTCGGGTGGCAGAAGAGCTCGTAGCCGAGCTCGCCCGAGTACCCGGTGCGGGAGGCGATCAGGGGCAGCCCCTGAGGGCCGCCGAGGCGGCCGATCGAGAAGCGGAACCACTTCAGTTCCGCGAACGGCGTCTGGGCCGGCGAGGTCCAGACGATCTGGGAGAGGATCTCTCGGGACGCCGGTCCCTGCACCGCGATGTTGTGGAGATCGTCGGTCGACTCCTTCACCCAGACCTGCAGGCCGAGCCGCTCGGCCTGTTCGCGCAGCCACACCCCGTCGTACTCCGCCCCGCCGACGAAGCGGAAGTTGTCGGGCGTGAGCCGGAAGACGGTGCCGTCGTCGAGCATGCCGCCGGTCTCGTTGCACATCGCCGTGTAGACGACCTGGCCGTCGGCGAGCCGCCGGATGTCGCGGGTCATCGTCGCCTGCATCAGCGCCTCGGCGTCCGGTCCGACGATCTCGAACTTCCGCAGCGGCGAGAGATCCATCACGGCAGCCTTCTCGCGGCACGCCCAGTACTCGGCCACTGCGCCGAAATTGTCGTAGGACGTCGGCAGCCAGTATCCGTTGTACTCGGTGAAGCGGCCGGTCAGCTCCGACGTCTTCGTGTGGAACCCGGTCTCCTGGGTGAGCTTCGGCTCCGCGTCGGGCGTGACCCGGTGGGCGATCGCGGCCGAGAAGCGCTCCTTGGCGGGATAGACGCGCACGTGGACCTCCGTGGGGACCCAGGCGTTCGCCGGGTCGATGTCGTCGGGGCAGGCGCTCGAGAGGCACACGAGATCGGTCATCGCGCGCATGAGGACGTAGTCCCCGGGCCGCGACCATGACTCCTCGACGAGATAGACGTTGTTGGCATCGAAGCCGGTGTTGAAGAAGAAGTTGATCGCCGGCCAACCCTTGCGCGGCTCGATCGTGTACGGCGTCAGCTGCGCGTTGAAGTTGTCGGAGCAGTTGATGTGCCCGAAGTACCCCATCTCCTCGTAGTACTTGGCGGTGCATGCGAGCCCGAAGGTGTCGTGGCGGCCGACGGTGTCCCGCACGACCTCCACGAGCGGCTCGAGGTCCTGGTCGAAGAACTTCGAGTGGAGGCCGGGTGACGGGTACGCATTCCCCATCAGCGACCGGGTCGCCGTCGAATCGAGTCCGCGCTCCTTGCCCGCCTGCAGCTTTGGGGCACTGAACGCGAGGAAGTCCGAGCACTGCCTGCCTTGCACGTCGATCACCTGGATGTACTCGCCGGCCTTGACCTCGTACACGAGGGCGGAGGCGCGGTCGACCTGGAAGTCGAGGCGCGGCTCGGCCAGCGGCTCGGGGACGCCGTACTGCGCGCTCTCCGCCCGCGGCCGCGCCCGGCCGATCTCGAGCTGGAGGTCGGACGCCGGCGTCCCGCCCTCGATCACCGGCGTGCCGGCCGGCGCACTGACCCGCACGACGACGTCCCGCTCGGCCCGGAAGGTCTCCTCCGAGCCGGGTGGCGACGCCGGTCCGAACAGCTCGACGACTCCGGCTGCGAGGCCGAGTGCCGCGTGGTCGGCGGCGCCGTTCGAGCCGACGACGGCAATTCGCGCCTGCTGGCCGCCGTGGATGTCCCTGATCGTGAGGCTGTCGTCCGGCCCCAGGCCGACGACGGTCTCGCCGCCGGGCCGGACGCGGACCGTCTCTCGCCCCGGATCTCGCGGTAGGAGACCCGGGACGAGCAGGCGCGGTCGGCTTGCGACGGCCATCAGGCCTTCGCCGGCTCCTTTGCCTCCGCCTCGGTGGCTTCGGCGAGAAGTTGCTCGGCGAGCTCTCGCTTCGCTGCGGCGTCGAGCTTCTTGACCTCGTTCTCGACGGCGCGGCGGTTGTAGCTCTGGTTCCAGTAGTCGAGCGATTCGAACCCGAGCAACACGGCCTTGCCGACGAACTGGCGCAGCACCTCGTTCGTCGGTCCCATCACCCAACCGGCCTTGGCGTCGCGGACGTACCGCTCGAGCTCCATGTCCCGCTTGTAGCCGGAGCCACCGCACGCGTGCAGCATCTTGTCGACCACCTTGGCCGTGTTCTGGGCAGCGATGAACTTGATCTGCCAGGCCCAGTGGAGGAAGTTGCCGCGCGCGAGCGCTCCGGGCTCGAGCACGATCGTGTTGTTCTCGGTCGCCTCGTCGAACGCCTGGGCGACGGAGAGCACGAAGAGCCGCGACGCATTCGTCTCCATCACGGCCTGACCGACGTAGTCCTGGATCGTCGGGTAGTCGGCGACCCGCATGCCGACGTCCACGTGGCGCTTGCGGGTCGTGTGCCGCTTCGCGATGTCGATGGATCCCAGCGCCAGCCCGTTCCAGACGGACGAGGAGCCGACCAGGAACCACGGATCGACCGCTTCGTCGTTCGAGACGGCGCCGTCTCCCTCCGGGCCGACGAGCTGGGTCCCCGGGATTTCGACGTCGGTGAACGAGATCGCCCCGGACTGGTTGCCGCGGAGCCCGAGCGCATCCCAGAGGGACGGCTGGGCCTCGCAGTGCTCCTTGTCGACGACGAAGACCGAGAGGTCGTCGTAGCCCTTGAAGTCGGGGCTCGTGGTCTGCAGGACGTAGAAGTCGGCGAAGCCGCCCGATGTCGTCCAGGACGCCTTCTTGTTGATCTTGTACCCGCCGTTCTGGCGCTCCGCGCGTGACGAGACGGGGTACCAGAAGTGCGAGCCGGTCTCGGGGTCGGAGTACGAGAGCGTGCCGATCAGGCCCGAGTTGAGCGGCCGGATGTACTTCTCGATCAGCTCCGGCGTCGGCCGCAGCATCAGCGCCTGCACCGCGCCCATGTGCATCACGTAACACATCGCGGTCGAGGCACAGCCGTAGCGCGCGATCGTCTCGCACGTCATCGAGAACGCCACGTGGTTCTCGCCGAGGCCGCCGTACTCCTCGGGCACCGTCAGCGCGAGGAATCCGTGCTCGCCCAGCAGCTCGAGGTTCCGGCGGGGGTAGAGCAACTCGTCGTCGGAGCGCTTCGCGTTCGCGCGCATCTCCTGCTCGCAGAGGCTGATCAGGGTCTCGCGTAGGCCCTTCTGGCGATCGGTCAGGACCCAGTCCGGGTCCCAGTCGTAACCGAGGCCCCAGAACGGCTCGGCTCCCCACATCTTCTCGGACATTCAGTACCTCCAACTCGGGCGCGGTCTGTTGCTCATGGTACGCAGGGACGCGACTCGTATGTCGTTGCGGTGTTGGTGCGGAACACGGCCGATGGCGGCCGCGTCCTGTTCTCGCCCTCCGGGGCGGAACCTGCGCAAGGCGCAGATCCCGCCCCGGAGAGGCTAGTGCAGCGGAGCCTCCCAGCCCTCGAGCACGGGTGCCTTCCAGTTCGCGCCGACTGTCTTCGAGTCGGCGACCCAGGGGCCGAGTTCGGGCTGCGGGAACTTGCAGTGCTTCTCCTTCAGCTGGATTCCGTAGGAGTTGCCGTCCTGGAGATGCTTCATCAGCACCTTGCGGGCGAGCTCGTTCTCCCGTCCTGCGGGGATCGGGAAGTAGATCTTGAGGAACGAGTTCGAGTAGCGGTCGAAGACGGCGGGGGTGCCGTCTTCCTGGAGGAGCTCGATGTCCTCGAGCCAGTTGATGTCGCCGCCGGGGGTGGAGGCGAGTAGATCGATGTCCTCGACGAGCGACATGTCCTCCTGGTAGGGGAAGCGCTTCCCGGCCAGGAACTCGGCGTCGATCCCGGTGATCTTCTCGGGCTCGCTGTACTGGAGATCCTTGCGTCCCTGGTCGCTCACCGGGCCACCTCCTCGGCGGTCGGCAGGTAGTCGACGGGGAACTCGAGGTGCCGCTCCAGCAGCCGCTCGATCTTCGCGAGCGTCCGCTCTTCGCTGACCCCGGGGATCCAGCCCGTGCCCGCGAGCGGCACCTTGGCCATCGCCGCCGCCTCGACCGTGAGGGCGCAGAGGTCCTCCGGCTCGAGGGAGTGGATGTTCGTCTTCCCGCAGGCGCGCGCGAGCATCTGGACCTCGAGCGTGAGGGTGTGCAGGAAGTTGTAGACCCGCTCGGCCGCGTCCTCGACGACGAGCCGCTTGCGCAGCTCGGGATCCTGGGTTGCGACGCCGACGGGGCAGCGACCGGTGTGGCAGTGGTAGCACTTGCCGGCGGGGACGCCGACGGTGCCCTCGTAGTCGGTGACGCCCTCGATCTCCTTGTTGCAGTTGAGGGCCATCAGGGCGGAGTGGCCGATCGCGACGGCCTTGGCACCGAGTGCGATCGCCTTCGCGATGTCGCCGCCGTTGCGGATTCCGCCGGCGACGACGAGGTCGATCTCGTCGGCCAGGCCGACGTCCTCGAGCGCCCGCCGCGCTTCCGGGATCGCCGCCATCAGCGGGATACCCGTCTCCTCGGTCGCGATGTGCGGGCCTGCTCCGGTGCCGCCCTCGGCGCCGTCCAGGTAGATGATGTCGGGGCCGCACTTCGCCGCCATCCGCACGTCGTCGTAGACGCGCGAGGCGCCCAGCTTCAGCTGGATCGGGATCTGGTAGTCGGTCGCCTCACGGATCTCCTGGATCTTCAGGGAGAGGTCGTCGGGGCCGAGCCAGTCGGGATGGCGGGCCGGCGAGCGCTGGTCGATGCCGGCCGGCAGCGACCGCATCTCGGCGACCTGCTCGGTCACCTTCTGGCCCATCAGGTGGCCGCCGAGGCCGACCTTGCAGCCCTGGCCGATGAAGAACTCGACCGCGTCGGCGAGCATCAGGTGGTGCGGATTGAACCCGTACCGGCTCTGGATGCACTGGTAGTACCACTTCGTCGAATGGTCGCGCTCCGGCGGGATCATCCCGCCCTCGCCCGAGCACGTCGCGGTGCCCGCCATCGAGGCGCCCTTGGCGAGCGCCATCTTGGCCTCGAGCGAAAGGGCCCCGAAGCTCATCCCGGTGATGTAGACCGGGATGTCGAGCTCGATCGGCTTCTTGGCGAAGCGCGCGCCGAGAATCGTCTTCGTCTCGCACTTCTCGCGGTAGCCCTCGATCACGAACCGGGTCAGCGTGCCCGGCATGAACATCAGCTCGTCCCAGTGCGGGATCGGCTTGAACATCGAGAAACCACGCATGCGGTAGCGACCGAGCTCGGCCTTCATGTGGATGTCGTTCATCACCTCGGGGGTGAAGATGCGGCTGTGCCCGAGGACCGTCTTGTTGTTCGGTGCTGTCTCGTCGGCCATGTGACTCCTAAAGGACGAGCTTGCGCTCGGAGGGCTCGAGGTTGTCGTAGTTGTAGAGCTTCTTGCCGCAGACGAACTTCTGCAGCTCCGGGGGTGCACCGAGGTCGTAGATGCCGAACTTCCGCTCGATGAACTCCGTGTCGGCGTCGGTCCACTCGCCGGGCACGCAGTCGATCCCGAGCGACCGAACCTTGCCGCCCACGTAGATCGTGCCGTCGTACATCGAGTCGCCGAGGCCGTGGCCGACGTCGCCGCAGATGATCTGGCGGCCGCGCTGCATCATGAACCCGTTCATCGAGCCGGCGCTGCCGAGCACGATGATCGTGCCGCCCTTCTGGTCGATGCCCGTGCGGGCGCCGACCCGGCCCTTGACGACGAGGTCGCCGCCGCGGAACGCAGCGCCCGTCAGCGAGCCGGCGTTCGACGTCGATCACGACGACGCCGGACATCATGTTCTCGCAGGCCGACCAGCCGACGCGGCCCTTGATGTGGATCTCGGGGCCGTCGATGATGCCGCAGCCGAAGTAGCCGAGGCTGCCGTCGAACGTGATCTTGCAGCGGGTCAGGATGCCGACGCCGAGCGAGTGCTTGGAGCCAGGGTTGCGCACGGTCACGTCGGTCACGCCCTGCTCGTTGATCAGCCAGCGGAGCTCGAGGTTGATCTGCCGCGTCGTGAGGTCGTGGGCGTCGAACTCGGCCGTCGCGCCGTCGATCTCGGAGACCTTCGGCACGGCCGCGTCGGGCTCGGCGAGCCCCCGCGCGTCGTAGCTGATCGCGTGCTCGCCTAGCGCTGCCATACCAGCACCTCCCCTTCGTACGGGTCGTAGGTGTCGATCTCGTGGTCGAGGATCGCGCGGATCGCGATCTCCTCCGAGGCAAGCGCGACGAGGTCGTCGGCTTCGTACAGCACGAGTGGCTTCGCGGCCATCTCGTCCTTCGCCACACCGAGAGCGTCCTTGGTGACGCAGATGTAGGTGAAGACCCCGTCGAGCTCCTCGAGGCTCTGGCGCATCGCGTCCTCGAGCGATGCGCCCTCGCTCATCTTCTCGCGCCAGGTACACGGCGATGATCTCCGAGTCGCACTCGGACTGGAACCGGTGACCCGACCGCTCGAGCCGGCGCTTCCACTGGAAGTAGTTCGTCAGCTGGCCGTTGTGCACGACGGCGACGTCGGAGAACGGATACGCCCAGTACGGGTGCGCGCCGGAGATGTCGACGTCCGACTCCGTCGCCATGCGGACGTGGCCGATCGCGTGCGTCCCGTTGAAGTCGCTCAGGTGGTAGCCGCCGGCGACCGACTCGGCGTCACCGAGATCCTTGACGATCTCGAGCGAGTAGCCGAGCGAGAGCACCTCGGCATCCGGAACGTCCTCGACGTAGTCCGCGAGCTGCTTCAGGTCGCCGTCGTACGCGAGCGTGACACGGAAGGCGTACTCGTTCTCCTCCACGAACTCCTTCACCTCGGCGCCGAGCGACGCGAGGCGCCGCTCGACCTCGGCCCGATGTCGGCGCAGCCGGTCGTCGTACTCGAAGTCACGCGGCGTGTTCGCGTCCGCGAGCTTGTAGCGCATGATCACCAGGTTCGAGGGCTGGCCGTAGAGGGCATAGCCGGTCGAGTCGGGTCCCCGGTGCTTCATCGACTGCAGCATCCGCGTCATCTCCGCGCCGATCGGATGCTCACCGTCCTTGTAGATGATTCCGGCTATTCCACACATGTCATTTAGCTCCAGTGCGTTCGGTCGGTTCCGCCATTCGCGGCTCGGTGACTGCCGGCTGCGAATGGATCCGCTACAGGGATCTTGCCGACGACGGCTCGCCCCCCGCGTCCGGTGCCGCCGTGGCGGCACCGGACGGGCGGTTCACGGAAGGATGTCGAGGTACTCGTTCACGTCCCAATCGGTCACGGTGGCGCAGAAGCGCTCCCATTCGTCGCGCTTGTAGTGCATGAACACGTTGTACATCTCGCCGGGCATCGCCTTCTTGACGACTTCGTCGGCCTCGAGGGCGTCGAGGGCGTCACCGAAGGTCATCGGGATCTTCTTGACCTCCTTGCCTGCCTCCATGGCGGCGTAGATGTTCCGCTCCTCCGGCTGGCCCGGGTCGAGCTTCCGCTCGATCCCGTCCCACATCGCCATGATCAGCGCGGACAACGAGAGGTAGGGGTTGACGGCCGAGTCGACCGAGCGGTACTCGAACCGGCCCGGTGCCGAGACGCGCAGTGCGGTCGTCCTGTTCTGGAAGCCCCAGTCGGCGAAGACGGGCGCCCAGAAGCCCGTGTCCCAGAGCCGGCGGTACGAGTTGACCGTCGGCGACGAGATCGCCGTCAGCGCTCCCAGGTGCTCGAGAATGCCGCCGATCGCCCAGAGCCCGACCTGGCTCGGGAGCCGCTGGTCGTCGGTCTCGGGCATGAAGGCGTTCTCGTCGCCCCGCCAGAGCGAGATGTTGTGGTGGCAGCCGTTGGCCGAGACGCCCATGAACGGCTTCGGCATGAAGCACGGGAAGACGTTGAGCTCGCGGCCGACCTGCTTGCAGATCTGGCGGAAGGTCGAGAGGTTGTCGGCGGTCTTCTCGGCCCGGTCGTAGTTGAAGTTGAGCTCGATCTGGCCTGGCGCGTCCTCGTGATCGCCCTGGATCATGTCGAGCCCGAGCGCCTGGCCGTACTCGACCACCTTGTGGATGATCGGCTGCAGCTCGCTGAACTGGTCGATGTGGTAGCAGTACGGCTTCGTGACGCCGCTCACGTCGGGCGTCCCGTCCGGCTTCATGTTGAGCCACATCATCTCCGGCTCCGTGCCGGCGCGCAGGTGGAGGCCGGTTGCTGCCTCGAACTCGGCCTGGATCCGCTTCAGGTTGCCGCGGCAGTCCGAGGTGAGGAAGGCGGCGGGGTTCTCGAGCTCCTCGCGATTCCGGAAGCAGGTGCACCACACGCGCGCAACCTTCGAGTCCCACGGCAGCACCTCGAACGTCTCGGGCTCGGGGATCCCGACGAGCTCGGCTGCCTCGGGGCCGTAGCCGATGTATTCGCCGTGCCGGTCGGTGAAGAGGTTCGCGGTGGAGCCGTAGACGAGCTGGAAACCCTTCGAGGCCATGCTCTCCCAGTGCGCAGCGGGGACGCCTTTGCCCATGATCCGGCCGGTCACGGAGACGAACTGGTAGTAGATGTAGGTGATGCCTTCGGCGTCGATGCGACGCCTCACCTCCGCGACAAGGGCGTCGCGCCCGTCTGCTGCGACGAAGCGGTCGAGATCAGTGGCCACACGCGCCTCCTCTTTCGGCTGATGCCATTGGATCGGTCTGATGGTACGAGCTGGAACTCGAATCGTGCCACTCCGTGTCTACGCGCGGATGGGGGGCCGTGTCAAGCGAGAATCGTCCATAGCGGGACACAATTGCCACCAGCGGCACGGTACCGACGTTCGTGCCACTTCGTCCGGCGTCGACGCCGAGACCGATCAACCGGCCCACCCGAGCGCCTTCGAGATGCGATCCGCGCAGGCGACGAGCAGGGGCAGAGCCCGGTCGAGCGCGGAGCGGTCGAAGCGGCTCGAGGGCCCCTGCAGGGCCACGACGGCCGCGAGCCCTCCCGACGCACTCCAGATCGGAGCGGCAATGGCCGAGAGCCCGGCTTCCCGCTCCTCGACCGCCTCGGCGTAACCGGCCGCACGCACGCGCTCGATCTCCTCGACGAGAGCCCGTGGGTCGACGATCGTGCGTGGTGTGAACGCCTCGAGCCGGCCGCGCGGGAGCGGGACGTCGCCGTAGGCGAGCATCACCTTGCCGGCCGACGAGGCATGGCCGACACTCGGTCGACCGAGCCTGGTCACGCCTTGCAGGTAGCGGTCGGTCGGGACGAAATCGACCGTGATCGCGTCGCCGTCGCCGGGCAGTGAGAGGGTGGCGGTCTCGCCGACGTTCTCGACGAGCTCCTCGAGGTGCGGGCGGGCCAGGTCGCGAAGGTTGAGCCGGCCGAGCACCGCGTTCGCGTAGCGCAGCGTTCGCACTCCGAGCCGATATCGGCCGGTCGCTGCGACGTGCTCGACGAGGCCGGACCGGCTCAGCGTGCCGAGCTGACGCGATACGGTACTGGGACTGATGCCCGTGCGCCGGGCGACCTCCGTGGTGCCGAGCTCGCCGCCGTCGGCGAGAGCGTCGAGGATCTCGATCGCGCGGACCGTTGCTTCGACATCGCGGGTTGAGGGTTGACCCGTTCGCGGCATACCGCTACTCTCTTTCCACTGATAGCACGCTATTCCGTTAGGCGAAATATATGTCAATGCTCGTCCCATGTCCAAACTGTGGCCCGCGCGAAGTGCAAGAGCTTCGCTGCGCCGGTGAGACGACCAAGCGCCCGACGTCGACGCCGACCGTCCGGGAGCTGAACGAGTACATCTACTTCAAGCGCAACGAGTGGGGCACCCACCGCGAGTGGTGGTTCTGCCGCACCTGCGAAGACTGGTTCCTCGCCGAACGGCACACCTACACGAACGAGGTCGAGAAGACGTGGCACCCGGAGCCTGCGGCATGAGCCGGCTCGACCCACAGGCAGGCGAGCGGATCGACCGCTCTCAGCCGATCTTCTTTACCTTCCACGGCAAGGCGGCCCAGGGATTCGAGGGCGACACGATCGGCTCCGCGCTCTACGCATCGGGGCAGCGCGTCTTCTCGCGCAGCTTCAAGTACCACCGCCCGCGCGGCCTCCAGTGCTGCTCCGGGCACTGCGCCAACTGCCAGATGACGGTCGACGGCATCCCCAGCGTGCGCGTCTGCACGACGCCGCTGCGGCAGGGTGCGGTCGTCAAGGGCCAGAACTACCTCGGCTCGCTCGAGCGCGACCTGATGCAGGTGACCGACAAGCTCGGCGGCCCGTTCACGCCCCCCGGCTTCTACTACAAGACGTTCATCCGCCCCCGCAAGCTCTGGCCGCTGTACGAGAAGATCCTGCGCGGAGCGGCGGGCCTCGGCCCGCTCGATCCGAACGGCTCGCGCCAGGAACGGGTCGACGTCGAGAATCGTCACGTCGACGTGGTCGTGATCGGCGGGGGCCAGGCCGGCCTCGAGGCCGCGACCGCTGCTGCTCGGGGCGGTGAGTCGGTCGTCGTGATCGACGAGGGCTACGACGTCGGCGGCTCCCTCCTTGCCGACCGCTCGGGGATCCAGACCGCTGCCGAGTTGCGCAGCCAGGCCCTCGCGGCGGGTGTCGAGCTGCTTGCACCTGCGATCGCGATCGGGCTGTTCGAGCAGGGTCTCGTGCCCGTCGCGTACGGCAACCTCCTGCTCAAGTTCCGCGCTCACCGGGTGATCGTGGCGAGCGGGATCGTCGAGCAGCCTCTCGTCTTCCCGGGCAACGACCTCATCGGCGTGATGCTGCCGGACGCGGTGCGCCGCCTCGTCAACGGGTTCTCGATCAAGCCCGGCGAGCGGGCCGTCGTCCTGACCGTCGACGATCGCGGCCTCCAGGCAGCTGCCGACCTCGAAGCTGCCGGCGTCGAGCTGGCACGCGTCGTCGACTTCCGTGAGGAGGGCAGCCCCACGATCGAAGCCCAGGGCAAGGGCGGCAAGGTCGCCGCAGGTCACGATCGGTGGCCGGCACGTGAAGGCCGACCTGCTCGTCATGTCCGGCAGCCCTCAGCCGAACTACAAGCTGCTCGCCCAGGCGGGTGCTCGCGTCGCCTACGACGAGGGCCGCGGGGTGTTCGTCCCGACGGATCTCCCCGCCCAGGTGGAGGCGGTCGGTGCCGTCACCGGCGACATCGGCGAGCCCGCCGTGCCGAGCCCGATCCTCGATTATCGCGGCGACAAGTGCTTCGTCTGCTTCTGCGAGGACCAGACGGCCAAGGATCTCAAGTACGCGATCGCCGAGGGCTTCGACTCGATCGAGCTCTCGAAGCGGTACACGACGGTGACGATGGGGCCGTGCCAGGGCCGTCTCTGCCACACCAACTCGATTCGCGTCTACGCCAAGACGACCGGTATCGACGAGAACACGATCGGCACGACTACCTCCCGGCCGCCGTACACCCCGATCTCGATGGGCCTGCTCGCCGGCCCGCCGCAGGAGCCGCGCAAGCGCACCTCGCTCCACCACCGGCACAAGGACATGGGCGGCACGATGATGTGGACCGGCGCCTGGCGTCGGCCGCACTCCTATGGGCCCGATTCCGCCGCGGAGGCGCAGCACGTGCATCGGGCGCTCGGCCTGATCGACGTCTCGACGCTCGGCAAGATCCTGGTCACTGGCCCCGATGCCGGTGCGTTCCTCGACAGGGTCTATCCCAACCGATTCTCCGACCTCAAGGTCGGCCGCACCCGCTACGGCGTCCTCACCGGCGACGCGGGGCGGATCATGGACGACGGCGTCGTCGCCCGGGTCGACGAGAACACGTTCTACGTCTCCGCCACCTCCACCGGCGCAGACGGCGTCTATCAGTGGTTCACCTGGTGGAACGCGGTCTGGTTCATGGACGTCGAGTTCGCCAACCTGACCGGGGCGCTCGCCGCGATCAACGTCGCGGGGCCGAACGCGCGCGAAGCGCTGCAGCGGGTCTCGGACGACGACTTCTCGGCCGACGGCTTCGGGTACCTCGACGCCAAGCACGTCACGGTCGCCGGGGTTCCGACCCTCGCCCTGCGGATCGGGTTCGTCGGCGAGCTCGGCTACGAGCTGCACTTCCCGAGCCCGCTCGCCGAGCACGTGTGGGACTCGATCTTCTCGCAAGCCGCCGACCTCGATCCGAAGCCGTTCGGGCTGGAGCCGCAGCGGATCCTGCGCCTGGAGAAGGGCCATGTGATCATCGGCCAGGACACCGACTCCGAGTCGAACCTGCACGAGGCCGCGATGCCATGGCTCGTGAAGAACGACAAGGAATTCGAGTGGATCGGCAAGTGGGCGACGCAGCAGGCCGCCGACCGAGGCCTCGACTGGATGCTCGTCGGCTTCGAGAGCCCGACCGGAGCGATTCCCGTCGAGGGCGGGCAGGTCGTCGTCAACGGCAAGTCCTCGGGTCGCGTCACGAGCGTGCGACGGAGTGCCGAGCTCGGAAAGGTGATCGGGCTCGCGATCATCCCCAACGAGCTCGCCGTCGACGGCGGCCGGTTCGACGTCCAGGTGAAGGATCGCCCCGTCTCGATGACCATTCACCTGGGAGCGTTTTACGATCCAGCGGGAGAGAGGGTCAAGTCGTGAGCAGCCTTTCGTTCATCTCGGTCGACGCGGCCGCAGATCAGGGTGCGTCGCACCCGATCGCGCGCTCGGCGATCGACCGCGCTCAGCGCGACCTCGACGCCACCTTCGAGGAGCGGGACGGCTGGCTCGTGCCCGTCTCGATCCCCGGTGAGGAAGGCCGGGCCGCTGCTGCGGTCGCGGACCTCTCTCATCTGACGAAGATCGAGGTGCGCCCGGCCGGTGACGCGATCGAGGGCGACGGCATCATCTGGTACCCGATCTCGCCGCGGCGCGCTCTCGTCCTCTGCCGGCCCGCGCAGGCCGCCTCGGTTCGCTCCCGGATCGGGGACAGGTTCTCTCTCGATGTCACCGGCGCGTACTCGGTGATCGCGCTCGCCGGCCCCGAGGCCGAGACGGTGCTGCGACGGATGACGCACCTGCACCACTTCCCCTCCGGTGGCGAGATCGCCCACGTGCAGGGCCACGTCCTGCAGCGGGACGGCGGCTACTGGGTGCTCTGCGCGCAGGAGCTCGGCCACTACGTCTGGGACGTCGCCGTCGACCGGGCGTCAGCTGTCGGCGGCGGCCCCGTCGGCGTCGATGCGCTGCCGGGAGGCGTGGCATGAAGGACATCTTCTTCCCCAAGGAGATCATCAAGCGCCCCGGGCCGCTGAAGAAGCACTACGACGTCGTCATCGTCGGTGGCGGCTCGCATGGCCTCGCGACCGCGTATTACCTCGCCATCCACCACGGCATCACCGACGTCGCGATCCTGGAGAAGAGCTACATCGGCTCGGGCGCCGCCGGCCGGAACACGACGATCATCCGGGCGAACTACCGCACGCCCGAGGGCGCCGCGTTCTACAAGGAGAGCGTGAAGCTCTACGAGAAGCTTTCGGCCGATCTCGACTTCAACATGATGTTCTCCCAGCACGGCCACTTCACGCTGGCCCACTCGGATCGCTCCCTCGTCGTCCAGAACGAGCGGGCCGAGGTGAACAAGCTGCTCGGGATCAACAGCCGCGTGATCGACCGGCAGGAGGTCAAGAAGCTCTGCCCGCAGATCCACATCGGCGAGGACGTGACCTGGCCGATCCAGGGTGCGCTCTACCATCCGCCGGGCGGCATCATCCGCCACGACGCCGTCGTCTGGGGCTATGCCAAGCAGGCGGGCCGCCGGGGCGCCGAGATCCACCAGGGCGTCGAGGTGACCGGCTTCGACGTGCGTGACGGCAAGGTGCGCGGGGTCAAGACCAACAAGGGCGACATCTCGTGCGGGACCGTGCTCAGCGCGACCGCGGGTTGGTCGACACCCGTCGCCGCGATGGCGGGCGTGCCGCTCCCGCTCACCGGCTCGATCCTGCAGGCGTTCGTGACCGAGCCCGTGAAGCCGTTCCTCGACAAGATCATCGTCTCGGCGCAGATGCACATCTACTGCTCCCAGACCGATCGCGGCGAGTTCCTGATCGGCGCCGAGGTCGAGCCGTACCCGACGTACTCGAACAAGGGCACGTTCCCGTTCATCGAGTACGCGTGCCGCCACATCCTCGAGCTCTTCCCGCAGCTCCACGCGACGAAGATCCTGCGCCACTGGACGGGCCTCTGCGACATGAGCCCCGACTACAGTCCGATCATCGGCTTGACCGAGGTCGACGGCTTCCTCGTCGACTGCGGCTGGGGCACCTACGGCTTCAAGGCGGCGCCGATCACCGGCGTCACGCTGGCCGAGCTGATCGCGACGGGGAAGACGCCGGAACTGATCGAGCCCTTCAAGCTCGAGCGCTTCTACACCGACAACCTCGTCTCCGAGCTCGCAGCTGCAGCCGTGAGCCACTGATGTATCCCGCCAAGTCGTCATCCGCTCTCGCGGACGCCGACCGCGAAGCTCCCGCCCCCGGCGGACGATCCCGAAGCCGCCCGCTCGCGGCCGGCTCGCCACGTGACGTGAAAGGAACGTAGTCCATGCTCTCGAGTCTCGAAATCGCGCAGGCCGCCGCCATGCGCCCGATCGCCGACATCGCAGCCGAGGCAGGGATCGAGCCGGATGAGCTCGAGCTGTACGGCCGCTACAAGGCGAAGGTCGACCTTTCCATTCTCGACCGCCTGGCCGATCGCCCGGACGGGAAGCTGATCAACGTGACGGCGATCACGCCGACGCCGCCGGGAGAGGGCAAGACGACGACCTCCGTCTCGCTGACCCAGGGATTCGGGAAGATCGGTCGTCGCGCGGTTCTGGCGCTGCGCGAGCCGTCGCTCGGCCCCGTCTTCGGCGTCAAGGGCGGCGCCGCCGGCGGCGGATATGCCCAGGTCGTGCCGATGGAGGACATCAACCTCCACTTCACCGGCGACCTGCACGCGATCACCGCCGCGAACAACCTCCTTTCGGCGCTCGTCGACGCACATCGCTTCCACCGCCACGAGCCCGAGATCGCCACCGTCACCTGGCGCCGCGCGATCGACGTCACCGACCGCTCGCTCCGGAACATCGTCTCGGGGCTCGGCGGCGCCAAGAACGGCATCCCGGCCGAGTCGGGCTTCGACATCACGGCAGCGAGCGAGGTGATGGCGATCCTGGCGCTCGCCACCGACCTGGCCGATCTCCGCCGCAAGCTCGGCGCGATCACGGTCGGCTACTCGCCGGCCGGCGACCCGGTCACGGCCGACGACATCAAGGCCGCGGGCGCGATGGCGGTGCTGCTCAAGGACGCCTTGAAGCCGAACATCGTGCAGACGCTGGAGGGCCAGCTGTGCTTCATGCACGCAGGCCCGTTCGCGAACATCGCGCACGGCAACAACTCGATCATCGCCGACCGCGTCGCTCTCAAGCTGGGCGAGTTCGTGATCACCGAGTCCGGGTTCGCTGCCGATCTCGGGATGGAGAAGTTCATGGACATCGTCTGTCGCGTCGGTGGCCTACGGCCGCACGTCGTCGTCGTCGTCGCGACCGTCCGAGCGCTGCGTCACCACGGCGGCGGCGACTGGCGCGAGAAGGCCGACCTGTCGCAGATGGCGTCCGAGGTCGAGTCCGGAATGGCGAATCTCGCGAAGCACATCGAGAACGTGCGCGCGTTCGGGATCCAGCCGGTGGTCGCGATCAACACGCGACCCGACGACGAGCCCGAGCTGCTCGAGTTGATCAAGGAGCGCTCGATCGAGGCGGGAGCCTTCGGTGCCGCGATCCACAACGGCTTCGGCGAGGGTGGGGCGGGCACGACCGAGCTCGCGGAGGTCGTCGCAGCTGCCGCCGACGCCGAGTCGGACTTCCAGATGCTCTACGCGGACGACGAGCCGATCGCGACCAAGATCGAGAAGATCGCCAAGACGGTGTACGGCGCCGACGGCATCGACCTCGCCCCGGCGGCGCTCGAGGCGATCGCGCGGTACGAGAAGCAGGGGCTCGCGCATCTGCCGATCTGCATGGCCAAGACGCACCTCTCGCTCTCGCACGACCCGACCCAGAGGAACCGCCCCACCGGCTTCGTGGTGCCGATTCGCGACATCCGGGTCTACTCCGGGGCCGGCATGCTCGTGCCGCTCTGCGGCGAGATGCTGCAGATGCCCGGGCTCGGCGCCCAGCCGGCCGCGTTCGCGATCGACATCGACGAGCACGGCGAGACGGTGGGGCTCTTCTAGCGAACGTCGGGCCGACGCCGGGACCCGCCGCACGGCGGGCCCCGACGCGTCGGCCGCTAACCCCGGTCGCGCTGGAGGGTCAGGGTCACCGCGACGCCGGTCGCGCCTGCCAGAACGCGCAGGCGCAGCGTGTTCTGCGTGCAGGAGTACGGGAAGCTGCGGGCGGCGGTCCGCACGCCGGTGTTCGGCAGCCGGAGGGGGATGGTCGACCCGCTCGACGTGTTCACGACGACGCTGATGTATCGAAGCTTGTAGGAGCCGGGGCCGAGGCGCAGCTGCGAGCCGTGCACCGTGTAGGGGGCGACAGCCTGCATGTCGATCTCCTGCCGGATCGTCGTCGCGCCCTTTCTTCCTTTCAGCTTCAGCCCGAGGGAGCCGAACGTGAACTTCCCGCCGGCGAAGTTCGCCGACAACGCACCGGACTGGACCTTGATCCCGGTCGTGGTCGGGTTGATCTCCTGGAAGTAGCGGTTCGCTTCGGCGGTGCTCGCAACCCACGAGCCGCGGAGGTTGCAACTCTGCCCCGCGAGGGGCGCGGCGGCTGCGGTGGATGTCGCGACGCCGGCTGCGAGGAGCGCGGCGAGCAACATCGGGAGTGGCCTGAGACGGGACAACGGGCTCCTCTCGTTTGGGGCGAATCGAGAGCGACCCTACAGCCGGCGCTGGTCGGCCGCCGGGCGCCGGGGGCCTACCGACGCGACGAGATCGCAAACCCGGTTAGGCTTGCCCGATGAGCGAACTCGAAGGACAGCAACTCACCCAGGCCCAGCGCGAGGCGCTCGAGTCGGAGCTTGCCGACATGGAAGGCCCGCAGCGGAAAGCGGCGGTCGATGCGATCGCCACCGCCCGCGAGTTCGGCGACCTCTCCGAAAACTTCGAATATCACGCGGCCAAGAACGAGCAGGGACTGCTCGAGGCCCGGATCGCGAGGCTGAAGCACAAGCTCCAGCACGCCGTCACGGTCGAGCACAACTCGACCGATACGGTCGGTGTCGGCTCGATCGTCGAGATCGAGGACGAGAACGGCGAGAAGATGGAGATCGAGATCTCGAGCGTCGGCGGCGTCTCTCCCGATTCGCCGCTCGGGGGCGCTCTGATGGGCGCCAAGGTCGGAACGGGTGTCGACGTGCCTGCCCCGAAGGGCTCCTGGCACGCGACGGTCGTCGCGATTCGCGCCTCCTAGCGCCGCACGGCCCCCGGCACGACGGCCGATTTCCCGGGGCGCCCGGCAGGGACCGGGAACGACGCCACAACCACGGTTCAGGGTGACCGGGCCATGCGTCGGCACGGCCACCCTGCCCGCTCGTCAGCAGCAGCCGTCGTCGCCGCCGCAACAACCCTCGCAACAACCGTATGCGAGCATGTCTCCTCCTTTCATTGATGGATGTCGATATAGAAGGTAGATGATATATTGATGAACGTCAATGAAGACTCTTACCGTCGTCCAACCCGTTCTCTGCTGCTCCCCCTCGACTCCGGTGATGCCGACCGAGCTCGCGGCCGAGCTGGCCGGTCTGTTCAAGGTGCTCGCAGACCCCACGCGGGTCGCGATCGTGAACCGGCTCGCGGCTCTGGACGAGGTGTGCGTCTGCGACCTGACGGCGACTTTCGACCTCTCGCAGCCGACGATCTCCCATCACCTGCGTGTGCTGAAGCAGGCGGGCCTCGTCGACGTCGAGCGCCGCGGCACGTGGGCGTACTACCGCCTCGTGCCGGAGCGGCTCGATCCGGTCAGGGCCGCGTTCGGCTCCTGAGCTCGCGGTCGCCCACCCGACGACGCTAGCGCGGAGCGAACAGGTCGACCACGTTGCCGTCGGGGTCGATCACCTGCGCGTAGCGCTGTCCCCAAAACGCGTCCCAGGGTTCACTCTTTCCGTCGAAGCCCGCGGCGACGATCGCCGCGTAGGCCCGATCGACGCCGACCGGCGAATCGCAGTGGAAAGCGAGAGCCAGTCGCTGCCCTGACGGGGGCGTCCAGTTGGGATCGATCTGCCTGATCAGCGTGAGCGCGTCCCACATCATGCGGATGCCCGAGGCAAGCCTCGCTTCGTGATGATCGACGTCCTCGGGTGGGCTCTCGACGGGGACGCCGAGGAGGGCATAGAAGCGGCAAGAGGCGGGCATGTCCGCCGTCACGATCCCGATCGCGTCCAGTCTCGGCTCCATGGCCCCGAGCCTACCGCGCCCGTTGCGTAGCATCGTCGGCGTGGGCGGCGCGATCGTGACGGGGGCGGGATCCGGGATCGGTGCCGCGTGTGCGCGCCGGCTCGCGGCCGACGGCTTCGGGATCGTGCTCTCCGGCCGGCGCCGCGAGCCCCTCGACGCTCTGGCCGAGGAGCTCGGGCAGGCCGTCGTCGTCCCGGGCGACGTCGGCGACCCGGAGCACGCCGACGCACTCGTCGAGGCAGCCCGCGCCGAGTTCGGCGGAGTCTCCGCGCTCGTCCTCAACGCGGGGATCGGGGACTCGGCGGCTGCGGCCGACGAGACGCTCGAGGGGTGGGAGCGAACGATGCGGACGAACCTGACCGGAGCCTTCCTGGTGGCGCGGGCGGCGCTGCCGGCGCTGGTCGAGCGGCGCGGCTCGATCGTCGGGATCGCGTCGGTCAACGCGATGCGCGCGGGACCGGGCTGGGCGTCGTACTGCACCTCGAAGGCCGGGCTCGTGATGCTGTGCAAGAGCATCGCACGCGACTACGGCCCGGTCGGCGTGCGGGCGAATGCCGTCTGCCCCGGCTGGGTCAGGACGCCGATGGGCGATGCCGACATGGACGGTCTCGCGGCGCTGCGCGGGACCGATCGGGAGGGTGCCTATGCGATCGCGCACGAGCACGTGCCGCTGCGGCGACCGGCCGCCGCCGACGAGGTGGCGGCCGTGGTTGCGTTCCTGCTCTCCGACGCAGCGAGCTACGTCAGCGGCGTCGAGCTGCCGGTGGACGGGGCGGCAACGGTCGTCGACGTCTCCAGCACGGCGTGGTCGACGCCGTGACCGTCGCCGAGCGCCTCCCCGAGCTGACCGCCCGCGAGGAGGCTCGGTTCCTCGCGACTCATCCCCGCTCGGCCGAGCTCGCCGCCGCCGCCAGGAGTCACCTCCTCGCCGGCGTGCCGATGCACTGGATGGCGAAGTGGCCGGGTGGCTTCCCGCTGTTCGTGCGGGAGGCGTCGGGCAGTCGCTTCGTCGACGTCGACGGACACGAGATCGTCGACTTCTGCCTCGGCGACACGGGCGCGATGAGCGGCCACGCCCCGCCCGCCACCCTGCGAGCGATCGAGGCGCAGGCCGCCAGGGGGATCACGACGATGCTCCCCACCGAAGACGCGGCCTGGGTCGCGCAGGAGCTGGCACGGCGGTTCGGGCTGCCGATGTGGCAGTTCGCGCTCACCGCCACCGACGCGAACCGGTTCGCGATCCGCCTTGCGCGACACGTCACCGGCCGTGCCAAGGTGCTCGTCTTCAACTGGTGCTACCACGGCACCGTCGACGAGACCTTCGCCACCCTCGTCGACGGCCGGGTCGGCCCGCGTCGGGGCAACCTGGGGCCGCCCGTCGACCCGGCCGAGACGACACGCGTGGTCGAGTTCAACGACGCGGCGGCGCTCGAACGGGAGCTCTCGACGGGTGACGTCGCGCTCGTGCTCGCAGAGCCGGCGCTGACGAACATCGGCATCGTCCACCCGGAACCGGGCTTCCACGACGCGCTCCGGCTGCTGACGCGCGAGGCCGGGACGCTGCTCGCGATCGACGAGACGCACACGATCTGCTGTGGGCCGGGCGGGTACACGGCTGCCGAGGGGCTCGAGCCCGACCTGCTCACGATCGGGAAGCCGATCGCGGGAGGCGTGCCGGCGGCCGCTTACGGATTCTCGGCCACGCTGGCCGAGCGGATCGCAACCTCGATCGAGCTCGAGGACGTCGACGTCGGCGGGGTTGGCGGCACGCTGGCCGGGAACGCGTTGTCGCTCGCGGCGATGCGTGCGACGCTCGCCGACGTGCTGACCGCCGATGCCTTCGCCCGGATGATCCCGTTGGCGGAGCGCTGGACTGCCGGAGTGGAGGACGCGATCGGCGAGGCCGGCCTGCCCTGGCACGTGACCCGGCTCGGCTGCCGGGCCGAGTACCTGTTCGGGCCGGAGCGCCCGCGGAACGGCAGCGAGGCTCACGCTGCCGGCGACTTCGCGCTCGAGCGCTACATGCACCTGCATGCATTGAATCGCGGCATCCTGCTGACGCCGTTCCACAACATGGCGCTGATGTCGCCGGCGACGACGGAGGCCGATGTCGATCTCCATACGGCCGTCTTCCGCGAGGCGGTCCTCGAGCTCGCAGGCGCCTAGGGGCTCGACACACCGTCTGCCCGGTGCGAACATGTGTTCGTGTCGGAGACAGTCACCATCCTCCACGCCGATCTGGACGCGTTCTTCGCGTCCGTCGAGCAGCGTGACGATCCGCGGCTCCGCGGTCGTCCCGTCATCGTCGGCGGCGGTGTCGTGCTCGCCGCGAGTTACGAGGCAAAGGCCTACGGCATCCGCACGGCAATGGGTGGTCGCCAGGCGCTCGGGTTGTGTCCCCAGGCGGTCGTCGTGCCTCCCCGCATGGCCGCCTACTCCGAGGCCAGCAAGGCTGTCTTCGAGGTCTTCAACGACATGACACCGCTCGTCGAAGGGCTCTCGATCGACGAGGCGTTCCTCGATGTCAGGGGTCTTCGTCGCCTCGCTGGTCCACCGGAGCAGATCGCCGTGCGCCTGCGCGAGCGGGTACTGGAGGAGGTCGGCCTCCCGATCACGGTGGGGATCGCGCGCACGAAGTTCCTGGCCAAGCTGGCGAGCGCGGTCGCCAAGCCGAACGGGCTGCTGGTGGTGCCTCCGGACGACGAGCTCGGATTCCTCCACCCGCTTCCCGTCGAGCGGCTCTGGGGTGTCGGCAAGGTGACGTCGGCCCGGTTGCACGGTTACGGGATCACCACGGTCGGCCAGGTGGCCGGGCTCGACGAGAACGTGCTCGTCTGGATGGTCGGACGGGCGGCCGGCCGGCAGTTGCACGCGCTCTCGCACAACCGCGACTCACGGACCGTGCGGACGGGCCGTCGCCGGCGCTCGATCGGAGGCCAGCGCGCTCTCGGCCGGAGGCCACGATCCGCGGCCGAGATCGATGCCGCCCTGGTCGGGCTCGTCGACCGTGTCGCGCAGCGGCTGCGGTCGGGTCGGAGGGTCTGCCGGACGATCGTCCTCCGCCTTCGCCTTGGCGACTTCACCCGGATCACGCGGTCGCAGACGCTCCCCGACGCGACCGCGAGCACCCGGACGATCCTCGCCTCCGCCAGGGAGCTGCTCGCCACGGCGGAGCCGCTGATCGCGTCGCAGGGGCTCACCCTCGTCGGTATCTCCGTCACGAATCTCGAAGACGAGGACCGGATGCAGCTCGTGCTCCCCTTCGCGGGCGAGAGCGATGCCGCCCTCGACCGCGCGCTCGACGAGATCCACGACCGGTTCGGGTCGCAGTCGATCCAGCGGGCCGTCCTGCTCCACCGGGATCCCGGCATCGCGATGCCAGTTCTGCCGGATTGAGGCTCTACGACGCCCGGCAGAGCTCCGCCGTGCGCAAAGCCGAGCGCGGTGCTTCCGGGGCGTCCCCGTGGCGGAAGAACGCAAAGACCTCGCGACCACCCGCGGTCGCGGCCTCGAGCTCGGACGCGATCCGGACGAGCTGCTCCTCACCGTAGGCGAGCTCGCGGTAACGGAGGTACGCCCAGCCGGCGCCGCTCGTCGGGTCGCCGACCCGGACGGCCCCCATTTCCGCCAACCTCTCCTCGCTGCCGTCCCAGCTCTCGTGGCGAAGGTCGAAGGCGTACCGGATCGACGGATCGACCGAGCCGAGCAGGAGCTCCAGCAGGCCATCGTCCCGCGGGCGCTCGACCACGACCCTGACGCAACCCAGCCTGTCGCCGAGACAGCGAACGCGCTCCTCGAAGGTCGCCAGCCGGCGCTCGACCCCGTCCGGTGCCTTGACCGCGAACCTGAACCCGTCCGGGGTCTGGCGCCCCCACGAGCGGAACTGCTCCTCGGACGGCAGCCGGTACTTCGTCGCGTTGAGCTCGACCGCGGGCAGTCGGCTGGAGTAGTACGCGAGGAAGTCCTCGGGCCTCGTGCCGGCCGGGTAGAACTCCGGTCGCCAGGACGGGTACGACCAGCCGCTCGTGCCGATCAGGGGGACGCTCACGCCACGGGGCGACGGCGGTACGTGATGAACGCGAAGGACGTCCCGTCCGCCGCGATGCGCGGCTCGCGCTCCACCTCGGGGAAGACGGCATGATCGAAGCGGGGGAAGAACGTGTCCCCGGCGATCTCGGCGTCGATCTCGGTCAGGAGCAGCTCGTCGGCAAGCGGGAGGGCCGCGGCGTAGAGCTGTGCTCCTCCGATCACGAAGACGTCGGGAGCGCCCTCGAGCAGTCGAAGCGCTTCCTCGAGCGAGCCGGCCGACTCGGCTCCCTCCTCCCGCCAGCCCGGCGTGCGGGTGACGACGACGTTCCTCCTGCCCGGCAGCGGCCTGAAGCGATCGGGCAGCGAGTCCCACGTCCTCCTGCCCATCACCACCGGGTGCCCGATCGTGACCTCGCGGAAGTGCGCGAGGTCCTCCGGTAGGTGCCAGGGGATCGTGCCGTCGCGCCCGATCACACCGCCGCGGGCGAGCGCGGCGACGAGGGAGACCTTCACACCGCGACCGGCGCGCGGATCGCCGGATGGTGCTCGTATCCGACGACCTCGAAGTCGTCGAACGCGTAGTCGAAGATCGAGGGCGGGCGGCGGCGCAGCGCGAGCGACGGGAACGGAAACGGGTCGCGGGCGAGCTGCGTCTCGATCTGCTCGCGGTGGTTGTCGTAGACGTGGCAATCGCCACCGGTCCAGATGAACTCCCCGAGCTCGAGGTCGCACTGCTGCGCGAGCATGTGGGTGAGCAGGGAATAGCTGGCGATGTTGAACGGGACGCCGAGGAAGACATCGGCGCTGCGTTGGTAGAGCTGGCAGCTCAGCCGGCCGTCCGAGACGTAGAACTGGAAGAACGCATGGCACGGCATCAGGGCCATCTCCGGCAGGTCGGCCACATTCCACGCGCTGACGATGATGCGTCGCGAGTCGGGCTCCTCGCGCAGCAGGCGGACGACCTCGGAGATCTGATCGATGCTGCCGCGGTCGGGCGTGGGCCAGCTCCGCCACTGGACGCCGTAGACGGGGCCGAGGTCTCCGTCCTCGCCGGCCCACTCGTTCCAGATCGTGACGCCGTGCTCCTGCAGCCAGCGGACGTTGCCGTCGCCGCGGAGGAACCAGAGCAACTCGTACGCGATCGAGGGGAAGTGCACCTTCTTCGTCGTCACGAGGGGGAAGCCCTCGGCCAGGTCGAATCGCATCTGGTAGCCGAAGATGCTCACGGTGCCGGTGCCGGTGCGGTCGTGCTTGGCCACGCCCTCTGCCAGCACGTGGCGTGCGAAGTCCTCGTACTGCGTGCGGACAGTCACTTCGGACATGTCTCCGACGATACCGCGCCGCCCGGAGGGACGGTCGCCGGGCGGTGGGCCAGGGCCGCCTCGACGACGGAGCCGGCGCCGGGAGAGCGGGAGCCCGGGACAGCTGCCCCGGGCTCCCGCTCCCCGTGCCTAGCCGCCGGCGCTCTCGAAGCGGGCGCCGATTGCGTCCCAGGCGACGACGTTCCAGATCGCCTCCAGATACTCGGGCCGCCGGTTCTGGTACTTGAGGTAGTACGCGTGCTCCCACACGTCGATCCCGAAGAGCGGCGTCTTTCCCTCCATCACCGGTGAGTCCTGGTTCGGGGTCGACATCACGGCGAGACTGCCGCCGTCCGCGACGAGCCATGACCAGCCGGAGCCGAAGCGCTTGACGCCGGCGTCGATCATCTGCTGGCGCAGCGCGTCGAAGCCACCGAAGCCTGCCTGAACCGCCTCGCCGAGCGCACCCCCTGGCTCGCCGCCGCCGTCGGGCGAGAGCGACTCCCAGAACAGGGCGTGGTTCGCATGGCCGCCGCCGTTGTTCCGGACCGGCGCCTGCTTGTCCGCGGGCAGGGCATCGAGGTTCGCCAGCACCTCGTCGATCGGTCGGTCCATCCACTCGGTGCCCTCGAGCGCCGCGTTGAGGTTGGTCACGTAGGCGGCGTGATGCTTGTCGTGATGGATCTCCATCGTCTTCGCGTCGATGTGGGGCTCGAGCGCGTCGAACGCGTACGCCAGATCGGGCAGTTGATACGCCATTCCTTCTCCTTCGTTCGGTTTCCGTTCCAAGGATATGCTGCGCTGCATCTTCGAGCCGGAGGTTTCTCGTGCCCACGACCGTCGACATCAAACCGCGTGAGCTGCAGCCGGCGCTGCTCGAGCTCGACGGCATCTCGCGCGCCACGATCGAGGCGCACCATCGGTTGTACCAGGGGTACGTCGGCAAGCGGAACGAGATCCTCACGCGGCTCGAAGCCGTCGACCGCTCGAGCGCGAACCAGACCTTCTCGGAGCTCCGTGCACTCAAGGTCGAGCTCAGCTTCGCCGTCGGCGGGATCAAGAACCACGAGATCTACTTCGCCCACCTGGGCGGCGCAGGCGGCGACCCGACTGGACCGATCGACGGTCTCATCAAACGCGACTTCGGCTCGGTGCCGGCCTGGCGCGAAGACCTGAAGGCGACCGGAATGGCAGGGCGAGGCTGGGCCTGGACGGCCTACGACTGGGACGAGGGCAGGCTCTTCAACTACATCGGCGATGCGCAGAACACGTTTCCGGTGTGGAATGCGACGCCGCTCATTGCGCTCGACACCTATGAGCATGCGTACTTCCTCGACTTCCAGACCGACCGCGGCGCCTACATCGACGCGTTCCTCGCCAACCTGGACTGGAGCGTCGTGAACGGCTGGATCGCCACGTACGGGATCCCGACCGCCTGAGCGCCGGAGTGATCGCGAACGCCCTCATCGTCGCCGGGGGCTACCTGATCGGCTCGATCCCCTTCGGCGTGGTCATCGTCCGCGTTCTGCGGGGCGAGGACATCCGGGCCCAGGGCAGCGGGAACATCGGTGCGACGAACGTGTGGCGAAGTTACGGCCGCCAGCTCGGGATCCCGGTCGCCCTCCTCGACATCGTCAAGGGGCTCGTGCCCGCGGTCGTCGGGCTCTGGCTGGGGGGCGAATGGGTCGGCGTGCTGGCCGGCGCAGCCGCGATGCTCGGCCACGCTCGGCCGATCTGGCTCGGGTTCACGAAGGGCGGCAAGATGGTGGCCACGGCAGGGGGCGTCGCCCTCGCACTCGTCCCGCTCGCCGCCGGGCTCACGCTCGCCGTCTGGATCGCCACGTTCGTGCTCTTCCGCTACGCCTCGCTCGCCTCGCTCGCGACGGCGGTGGCGCTCCCCGTCCTCTGCGTCGTGCTCGGCGAGCCGACCCCCTCGATCATCTTCGCTGCGGCTGCCGGGGCGGCGGTGATCGTCGTCCACCGGCAGAACATCGGCCGGCTGCTCCACGGCACCGAGTCGCGCTTCGCGCGCCGAAGCCGCGGCGCTACGGGCTCGTGAGCCAGTCGGCGAGCGAGGTCTGACGGCCGAGGTCGCCGCCCTCGATCTCCGTCCGTAGCTCGCCGACGGTCCCCCAGCGCTCGGCCAGGACGTCGTGGTCGTGGATCGTCTCGAGGTTGACCTGGCGTGAGAAGACGAAGTCGTCGTCCGTGAGCGACGGCACCTCGTCCAGCAGCGCCTTCAGCGCGACGCGGACCGAGTCCTCGACGAACCGAGGCTGGAGGTGGGCGTGCTCGACCACGAACAGCTCGTCCGGGCGCTTCAGCAACTCGAAGACGGGCGCGCTCATCGAGCGCTCGACCAGGTCGACGAGGGTCTCGGCATCGATGTCGCTCGCGGTGCCGACGAGGAGCGTGCCGCGGCCGCGCTGGTTGTGCGTCGCGATCGGGACGAGCTCGAGGATCTGCTCGATGTCCCGCGGCTGGAAGCCTGCCTCGGAGAGCCGCTCCGCTGCCCGGCCGGCCACGAGCCCCTGTGCGCACGGGCAGGCGTTGATCCCCGTCGCCTCGACGCCGACGACGCGTCGCGCGCTCTCGCGCCGTCGCCGCGGCGATCCCGATCAGAGACACCATCTCCTGGGTCGGCAGCTTGCTGACGGGCGTCGTCCGCCGCATCGGCCACCGGGCCGTGATCCGCACCTCGGCTCTGGCCGCATCCTGGCGCTCGACGATGTTCCGCGCGATCACCTCGGCGATCTCCTCCACGATCCGCGCCTCGCCGAGCACCGCCTCGCCGATCGCCTCGTCGAACACCTCGGGGAAGCGCGACATGTGGACGCCCTTCTGTCCGCGGGCGAGGTCGACCGTGCATTCGATCTCGGCGGCCATGACCGTCTCGGCGCCTCCGCGCCTGATCCTGATCGCCTTCTGCACGCCGGTGACCCCTGCACGCGAGAGGGCGAGCTCCACGGGCGGCGCAGACGCCTGCATGTCCGAGACGAGGTGCGGCTGGTCCGGCATCTCCGGAACGTAGCAGCGGCGATTCGGGCGGGCGACGGAGGCTGCCCGCAGCCGCTACGGGAGTCGGAGGGTCTGCTGCAGCGTGCTCGCCGGCGCATCGTCCCCTCGCGATCGTCGGCCGGCCCAGGGCCTCGCATCGAGCCATCGGGCGCCCGGTCGGCGCCAGGCCGTCCGGCAGATCCGAAGCGAGGCCCAGCGGCCCTAACGCAGCAGCCGGGAGAGGCGCCGGTCCTTCAGCTCCTTGCCGCCTGTCTGACACGTCGGGCAGTAGGTGATCGTGTGCTCCTCGAACGCGACCCGCCGGAGCGTGTCGTGCCCGAGCGGGCACGGCTCCCCGAAGTGCCCGTGGATCCGGTAGACGTCGGCATCGCCCTTGCCTGCCTCGCGCAGCGCGAGCGCCCGGCCGAGGTCGTCGTCGATCGCCGCCGAGAGCCGGTCGACCTCGTCGGCGGCGAGGTCCGTCGAAAGCTTGAACGGCGACAGCCGCGCGAGCCAGAGGATCTCGTTCGCATGGGCCCGGCCGATGCCGGCGATCGCGCGCTGGTCGCGCAGAAGGGGGTGGAGCTGGCGGCGCTCACGACCGGCGATCTCGGCGAGCCGAGCGCGCCCGAGGCCGAGAGCGTCGGGGCCGAGATGCGAAAGCTCCGCCTCGAGCCCGGCCGGGGTGAGCAACCAGACTCCGGCGCGTTTCTTCTTCCCCGCTTCGGTGAGCACGAGCTCGCCGCCGTCGGCGAACGTGAGCCTGAACATCGGCGTCTTCGGCGTCTTCGCCCCCGGCTCGTGGTAGCGGAGCCTGCCTGCGCTCATCAGGTGCACCCTCAGGACGAGCTCGCCGTCCGCGCTCGGGAAGAGCAGGTTCTTGCCCCGGCGCCGCGCGCCCGCCAGGCTTCGGCCCTCGAGGGCCGCGAGGGGCGGGTCGAACGTCTTGATCGTGGCGATGTGAGCCGGGCCGGCCTTCGCCACGGGCGAGCGCGCGACGAGCGGGTCGAGCTCGCGCACCCATGCTTCGACCTCCGGCAACTCGGGCATTCCGCATAGTCTCGCGGCAATGGCAGCTCCGCTGCAGGTCGACGTCATGCGCGGCGAGGTCGTCGAAGCCGTGCACACGGTTCACGCGGTCGCGGTTCGGGACGGAAGGATCGTCGCGGAGGCCGGCGACCCCCGGCGCCAGACGTTTCTCCGCTCGTCGGCGAAGCCGCTGCAGGCGCTGCTGCTCGCCCGTAGTCGGCCGGACATCGGCGATCGCGAGATGGCGATCGCCTGCGCGTCGCACCTGGCGAGCCCTGAGCAATTGGAGGCGGTGCGGACGCTGCTCGCGGCCGCTCCCGCGGCGGAGTCCGACCTCGAGACCGGGCCCGAGCCGACCCCGATCGAGCACAACTGCTCCGGGAAGCACGCGGGCTTCCTCGCCGTGTGTCACGCCTGCGGCTACCCGACGTCCGGCTACCGGCTCGCGTCGCATCCTCTGCAGGCCGAGCTGCTGGCCGAGGTGGCTGCCGCCGCGGAGGTGGATCGTGCGGCGATCCCCGTCGAGGTGGACGGGTGCGGCGTTTCGACCTTCGCTTTGCCGCTCGACCGCTGCGCACACGCCTTCGCCCGCCTGCCGGCCCTCGAGGGAGGCGCGCGGGTCGTCGCGGCGATGCGCGCCCACCCCGAGATGCTGCGAGGTCCCGTCGCAGCCGACGCGTTGCTGATCGGCGCGCTCCCCGGCTGGGTGGCGAAGGGAGGAGCGGAAGGACTCTTCTGCGCGTCGTCCGAGGATGGACTGGGGGTCGCGCTCAAGGTCGAGGACGGAGCGTTCCGCGCGATTCGTCCTGCACTTGCCGCATTCCTCGGAGAGCTGGGGCTCGAGACCGGTGAGCTCGGCATCGTCAGCCTGGAAAACAGCCGTGGCGAACGTGTCGGAGAGCTGAAGGCCGGCCGCAAAAGTCGTGTAGAAAATCGCCGAGTTCGCGTATAGGATTCGCCACCTGCAAGGGGGATGGGCCGGTCGGGGAGATCGGCGGTCGGCGTCAACGGAACGAATCGCTCGTGCTTGTCAACCGCGAGGGGAAGGGGTTCATGCTCTCCGTCGAGATCGCTCTGCCAGACATCGAGGAACTGCACAAGCTCGTAGAGCAGGGGCAGGAGAAGGGATTCCTCACCTACGACGAGATCGTCAACGCACTCGAGGATGTCGAGTTGACGAAGGAGCAGCTAGAAGAGTTCACGACGTACGCGATCGATCATTCGATCGAGTTGGTCGAGGGTGAGCAGCACAAGCGGCTGCCGCACGAGCCCGTTCCGGTCGAGGACGAGAAGGAAACGGCGCCGAAGCTCGACCTCAGCGTCGAGCCGTCACTCGACTCGCTCAGGCTCTACCTTCGCGAGATCGGGAAGGTTCCGCTCTTGACCGCCCATCAGGAGGTGTCGCTCGCGAAGCGCATCGAGCGGGGCGACATGGGAGCGAAGCAGCACATGATCGAGGCCAATCTGCGGCTCGTCGTCTCGATCGCCAAAGGGTATCTGGGGCGCGGCCTGTCGTTTCTCGACCTGATCCAGGAAGGGTCCCTGGGGCTGATCCGGGCCGTCGAGAAGTTCGACCATCGCAAGGGCTACAAGTTCTCGACCTATGCCACCTGGTGGATCCGCCAGGCCGTCACGCGTGCGATCGCGGACAAGGCGCGGACGATCCGCATCCCGGTGCACATGGTCGAGAAGCTGAACAAGGTCGTGCACATCGAGCGTCAGCTCGTCCAGCGCCTCGGCCGTGAGCCGAAGCCGGAGGAGATCGCCGAGGAGCTCGAGATCCCGACCGAAGAGGTGCGCGAGATCCTTCGCATGGCGCAGCTGCCGGTCTCGCTCGAGAAGCCGATCGGCGAGGAGGAGGATTCGTCGCTCGGCGACTTCGTCCCGGACGACTCGGCCGAGTCCCCGTTCGACACCGCCTCCGTGTCGCTCCGACGCGAGGACATCGACATGGCTTTGGCTTCCCTGCCCGAGCGCGAGCGCAAGGTGATCGAGCTGCGGTTCGGGCTCTGCGGCACCCAGCCGTGCACGCTCGAGGAAGTGGGCCAGGCGTTCGGGGTGACGCGCGAGCGGATCCGCCAGATCGAGAACAACACGTTGAAGAAGCTCGAGGGCCTGCCCGAGGCCCAGGCGCTCAGGAACTGCGTCTAGCCGGAATCGCTGGTGTCTCCTCGCTCGTCGGGGAGACACCAGCAGTTCTTGCACGGTCAGCGCTCTCGACCGGCGCGGATGCTCGTTCGGCCGTGCTCGTTCGGCGGTGCCCGACCGGCAGTCTCAGCCGGCCAGGAAGCCGCCTTCGCGGAGCGCGCAGAGGCCCTGTTCCCGGAGCTCGCTCGAGAGCGCACCGACATCCGCATCGAGCGGCGCATGCGTGGTCGCCTCGAGCCAGACCGTGCTCTCGGTGATCTGCCCGACCCGGACGCGCGCATCGCCGACCGTTCCGGGCAACCTCGCGACGGTGCCCTCGAGAGCCAGACGCGCCTTGTCGATCGCGGTCTCGATCGCGACCGGGAACTGCGCCACCACGGTGCGCCGCGGGTCCTTGATCGTGCGGTTGTCGATCATCCCGGTCGTCAGCTGGGTGTTCGGGATGAAGACTCGGCGCGCGTCGTCCGTGACGAGCGTCGTGTAGATCAGATCCATCTCCTCCACGAAGCCCGTCTCACCGGCGATCGAGACCCGATCGCCCAGCCGGAGAGGCTGCGTGAACGCGACGAGCAGGCCGGAACCGAGATTCGAGAGCGGAGTGCTGAAGGCGAGGCCGGCGAAGAGCGCGACCACGGCGCTCGAAGCGAGCAAGGCCCGGCCGATCTGGGAGGTGACGTCGTAGAGCGACAGCACGTTGAGCAGCGCGATCACGGCCACGATCACGACCGCGACGCGCTTGACGAAGTTGAACGTCGTGCGACGGCGTGGCACCGCCGCCGGATCGCGCTGCCTCAGGCTCCGCTCGTAGCGCTTGTACGCGAACTCGAGGGTGAAGCGGACGGCGACCACGATCGCCAGCCCGATGGCGCCGGCGATGATCGCCTGGGTCGTGCGATGCGAAATCTCCATCGTTGGGGTGATTCGGCGGCGACGGGGTAGAGCCTTCCCGATGGGCTCGATCGCGGGCGTTCGCGGCCGCGACGGTCGTGGCCGCGTCAGGCTCGCCCTACTCGGGGATGGGCTCCTGGTCGAGCTCGAACGCGGCGTGCAGGGCTCGCACGGCGTCGGCGATCTCCGAGCGTGCGATCATGCACGAGATCTTGATCGGCGACGTCGAGATCATCTGCAGGTTGATCTCGTGGTCGGCGAGCGTGCGGAACATCTTCGCCGCGACACCGGGGTTGGAGCGCATGCCCGCCCCGATCAGCGAGACCTTGCCGAGGTCGTGGTTCTGCTCGACGGTGAACGCGCCGAGCTCCGCGCGCGTCCCGTCGAGCGCTCCGGTCGTCGCCGCCACGTCCTCGGTCGGCACCGAGAACGAGACCTCTGCGTTGCCGTGCACGACGTTCTGGATGATCGTGTCGACGTTCACGTGTGCGGCCGCTACCGCATCGAAGATGAGAGCGGCCACACCCGGCCGGTCGGGGATGTCCGACAACGTGAAGACGACGTCGTTCTCGCTGTGGGTAACGGCCGAGATGATCGGTTGCTCCATCGAAGCTCCCTCCTGAACCCAGGTGCCCTCCTCGTCCGAGAACGTGGAGCGGGCATGAATACGAACACCATGACTGCGGGCGAGCTCGACGGAGCGCAACATCAGGACCTTCGCTCCCGACGCGGACATCTCGAGCATCTCCTCGTAGGACACCGTTGCCAGCTTGCGGGCGTTCGGCACGATCCGGGGATCGGCCGTGAACACGCCCGGCACGTCGGAGTAGATCTCGCAGGCCGCCCCGAGCGCTGCCGCCAGCGCGACCGCGGTCGCATCCGTCCCGCCGCGGCCGAGCGTCGTGATCTCCATCGTGTCGCGTGAGAAGCCCTGGAAGCCCGCGACGAGCACGATCCGGTCCTGATCGAGCGCGTCGCGGACCCGGTCTCCCCGGATCTCGCGGATCTTGGCCTTCATGTGCGAGGCGTCGGTGAGGATCCCTGCCTGCGATCCGGTCAGCGACACCGCCTGTTGGCCGAGGTCGTTGATCGCCATCGCGACGAGCGCGCACGCGATCCGCTCGCCGGTCGAGAGCAGCATGTCGAACTCACGCACGTTCGGCGTCGGAGACACCTGGTGGGCGAGGTCGATCAGGCCGTCCGTTGTCTTGCCCATCGCCGAAACGGTTCCGACGACCCGCAGGCCGCGCTGCTTGGCCTCGACGAGACGGCGCGCAACATGTCTGATCTTGTCCGGATCGGCGACCGACGAGCCGCCGAACTTCATCACGACGGTGTCGAAGTCCACGGCGGGAGCCTACCGTCGCACCCGGAATGTAAGGCGACCCTTACACCGATCGGGCCCGTTTGCCGGCAGGCTCAGCCCGTGAGACCGGGTCGCGTGTAGCGGCCGGCGTACTCGGGGAGCGGGATCCCTTCCCGGAGCTCCGGCGCGGGAACAGCGGCGAGGGCCTGCACGACCAGTGGGATGTGCCCCGCCCAGACGTCGAGCGCGGCGTCGGGGGACTCGCCGTCGTCGGGCGGGCCGGTGCGGACCTTGGCCGAGGCCTCGTTCAACGGCAGGGCGAGCACCCCCGTGGCCTTCAGTTCCTTGCGGGTCGGAGGCCGCGCGTCCTCCCAGCGACCGGGCAGCAGCTTTTCGGTGAACGCCTTCAGCACGGCGAGCTTCTCGTCCGGGTCGGTGACGGGCGTTGCGATCCCGAGCACGACGACCGAGCGGTAGTTGATCGAGTGCTCGAAGATCGAGCGAGCGAGCACGATCCCGTCCAGCAAGGTCACCGTCGCACAGGCGGGAATGCCCTCGCCGAGCGCGCGCACCGTCCGGCTCGCAGCCGAGCCGTGGACGTAGAGCAGGTCGCCGATGCGCGCGTGCAGCGTCGGGATCACATAGGGCTGCCCCTCGCGCTCGAAGCCGAGGTGGCAGACGAGGGCGGCGTCGAGGATGGCGTCGATCGTGGCGCGGTCGTAGGCGGCGTTCTCGTGCACCCGCTTGACGCGGGTGCGGGGAGACGGCGCGTTCGAGGGGCGGCTCATCGCAGCAGCGTATCGACGGGCTGGAGGCGATCGCGAGGATACGCCCGGCGGAGAGCCCGGTGCGATACTGGAGGCATGACGCCCGGGCCCGCCTTCGACGTCGTCGTCGTCGGCGGAGGCAGCAGTGGCTGCGTCGTGGCAGGCCGGCTGGCGGCCGAGAGCGATGCCCAGGTGGCCCTCGTCGAGGCGGGCCCCGATTACGGGCCGAGGACATCGGGACGCTGGCCCGCCGATCTGCTCGACGGTGGAGCACTCGTGACGTCGCACGACTGGGGCTACGAGAGCGGCCCGCTCCCGCGGCGCGATCCGATCGCATTCCCGCGAGCGAGGGTGATCGGCGGCTGCTCGGCGCACAACGGCTGCGTCGTCGCTGTCGGCTGCCCCGCCGACTACGACGCGTGGGCGGCGCTGACGGGCGACGATCGCTGGCGTGCCGACGCGATCCGGCCTGCCCTGGCGCGTGCCCTCGACCGGCTCCAGGTCCGAACGTATCGCGAGGACGAGGTTGGCCCGTTCCACCGCGCCTGTCTCGAAGCCGCCGCCGCCGTGGGCCTGCCCAGGGCGGACGACCTCGACGCGCTCGACGGTGGCCTCGGCTTCGGGATCGAGCCCGTCAACATCGACGCAGGCGTTCGGGTCAACGCCGCATTCGCGTACGTCGACCCCGCCCGGGCCCGGCCGAACCTGACGATCCTCGACCGCGCCACGTGCGACCGGCTGGTCTCGACGAGGGGCGGAGTCGACGTGATCCTCCGGCGGGACGGCGAGGAAGTGGTGCTCCGTGCCGGCACGGTCGTGCTCTCGGCGGGCGCCTACGGCTCGCCGTCGATCCTGCAGCGCTCCGGTGTCGGGGCTGCCGCCGACCTTCGTGCCGCCGGTATCCCGCCAGGTGGTCGAGTCGCCCGGCGTGGGTCACAACCTCCACGACCACCCGATCGTCGAGCTCGAGTTCGCCGGCTCGGAGCGCCTGCGGGAGGCACTCGCGGCGTCGGCCGCCGTGCGGTTCACGCCCGAGGAGCAGACCCTCGGCAAGCTGCGCTCGAGCCGTGCCGGAGGGCCCTACGACCTTCACCTCTTCCCGGTCGCCGGACATGCCGACAGCCTGCTCGAGGGTCGCGTCCTGCTCGTCGTTGCCGCGCTCGAGCCCGTATCCCGCGGGAGCATGCGGGTGAGCGGCCCCGACTGCGAGGCGGCGCCGGTGCTCGACCATGGTTACCTGTCCGATTCCGCCGGGGCAGACCGGGCAGTCCTGGCCGAGGGCATCGCGCAGGCACGTGCTCTCGCCGCCACCGAGCCGCTCCGCGCGCTGATCGGCGACGAGATCCACCCGAGCGTCGACCTGCCGATCGAGTCGTTCCACGCGCACTACTACCACCCGGTCGGCACGTGCGCGATGGGCTCCGACACGGACGAAGGAGCCGTGTGCGACGGCGCGGGGCGAGTGCGCGGCCTCGACGGCGTCGTCGTCGCGGACTGCTCGCTGATGCCGGTGATTCCCCGCGCCAACACCAACGTGCCTGCCGTGCTCGTCGGCGAGCGGATCGCGGACGCTCTGCTCGGCTTCGCCTGAGCGGGCGGCTCCGCACCGCGCACCGCCTCAGGCTCCTGCGACGCGTTCCGTGAAGCGGAATCGTCCGCGAGCCACGGCGCGCGAGTCGGTGCTCTCGGCGCGTGATCCCCTCAGCGCGTCGCGTGCCGGCCCGGCGGCGAGCTCTCGAGGGCTGCGCCGGCCGCAAGAGCTCCGAGCTGGACGACCAGCCAGATTCGGTGCGGATCCGAGATGAGCGCCGGATCGGCCAGCGGGTCGTCGTCGACGACGAGTATGTCCGCGAGCTTGCCGGGCTCGATCGTGCCGACCTGGTCGCCGATCCCCATGGCGTCCGCAGCGTTCCTGGTCGCGGCGACGAACGCCTCCACCGGTGTCAGGCCATGGTGGATCATCCGACGGAGCTCGATGGAGACGTCGGTGCCGTCGCTGCCGAGCGCGATCGTCACGCCCGCGTCGCGGGCGACACGCATGCTCTTGGTTCCTTCGCGGAGGTTGTGCTCGGCGAGCTCGGCGAGCATCGGTGTCAGATCGGGCCCGGCCTCTGCGCCGTCGGGATCGATCACGTCGGAGCCGTAGCCGGCCATCCAGTAGTAGCCCGTGATCGTCGGGACGAGATGCTGCCCGTTCCGCGCCATCGCCTCGAGCAACTCCGGCTCCTGGTTGAGGTACATCCCGTGCTCGACCGTGTCCATCCCGTGAACGACAGACGCGCGACAGCCCGGAAGCCCCTCGGCATGTGCCGCGACCTTGTAGCCGAGGCGGTGAGCCTCGTCCACCATGGCTTCGAACTCTGCGTCGGTGAACTGCGTCGGCTCCGGATCCTCGAGCTCGTTGGAGCGCGCGCCGGTGGTCATGATCTTGACGAAATCGGCGCCCATCCGGATCTGCTCGCGGACGGCCTTCCGGCAATCGTCCGGACCGTCGGCCTCGCGGTACATCGTGCCGTAGAAGCGCCCGCCCGGCGCCGTGGCGGAGATGATCTTCGCGCAGGTCAGGAGTCGCGGGCCACGGAACAGGCCGTATCGCATCGCCTGTCGGGCCTCCTGAGGCTGCATGTCCTGCGATCCGCAATCGCGTAGGGTCGTCACTCCCATGCGCAGGTACGTCCGCAGTTGCGCCTGGAGCGCGTGGTGCGCGGTGCCACCGAGAATGGGCTCCGCGCCGTGCTCGGCTTCCGGCTGCTTCCCCATCACGTGCACGTGCGCGTCCATCAAGCCCGGAAGCACGACCCTGTGCTCGACGTCGACGACGAGCGCTCCCTCCGGGACGGCGTCAGAGGCGTCGCCCACGCGAGTGATCCGCCCGGCCTCGACGAGAACCGCGGAGGCCTCTCGCACGGGCGAGCCGGTGCCGTCGAACAGCCGCGCGTTCGTGAGGTAGAGCCGCCCCGCCTCGGCCGCCGGGGCGTTCAAGAGCGCAGGCACGCGGTGCGCGAGAGCTTCGATCTCCATCGTTCACCTTAATCCGAATGCTGTTTCGCCCGTGGCAGGAGCGTCCCCGGTCGGAGCAGCGAGAACCGCAGGAGCACACACGTCGCCTCGGATCAGGCAGCCCTTGGCCGGACTCGAACCGGCGACCCGCGGTATCTCTTAGCGAAAGCAAGGACGATCCTGCGGAAACAAGGCTGCAGCGGTGGTTTACCGCGCAGGCGTTGGGGGTAAGCAACAATTCATGGACACGCAGCAGCCGCGCGAGTCGAAAGGAGGAATCGACCGTCGTGGCTTCGTCGGCGGTGCGATCGGCGCCGGTGGACTGCTGCTCGGGGGTCTCGGCGGATTCGGGCTCGCACGCGCGCTCGAGGACGACGACGACGGCCGCGAGTCCGAGGCGGTCGAGCCGGGCGTTCTTCCGTCCGGCAAGAACGGCGACGACTTCATCGCACACGGCACCTCTCCCTACACGCTCGAGACACGGCGCGACCGGTTCGGCTCGTCCGCTCTCACCGCGTCGTCGCTGATGTTCGTCCGCCAGAACCTCGAGCTGCCGGACGAGTCGGTCCTCGACGATCCTGACGGCTGGACGTTCGACCTTGGAGGCGTCGCCTCGCCGGGCGAGGTCAGCGTCGCCGACCTGAAGCGACTCGGCGTTGCGACGGTCACCTGTGTGATCCAGTGCTCCGGCAACGGCCGAGGCTTCTTCGAGCACGACCCCTCCGGCTCCGAATGGATGGTCGGCGCGAGCGCGAACGTCATGTGGACCGGCGTCCCGGTACGGACGCTTGCCGAGGATCGCGGGGGAGCAGCCGACGGCATGCGGTTCCTAACCACGACCGGCGGCGATCCGCTGCCGGAGGGGATCGACGAGCTCGAGGCGATCGTGGAGCGCTCGGTGCCGATCGACAAGGGGCTCGAGGACTGTTTGCTCGCCTGGGAGATGAACGGTGGGCCGATACCACTCGCGAACGGAGGCCCGCTGCGGCTGATCGTCCCTGGATACTACGGCGTCAACCACGTCAAGTTCGTCCGTCGTCTAGCGTTCACCGCCGACGAGTCGAAGGCCGCGATCCAGCAGACGGGGTATCGCTTCCGCCCCATCGGCGTTGACGGAGCGCCCGACCAGCCGTCGATGTGGGAGATGAACGTCAAGTCCTTCGTCACTTCGCCACTCGAGGACGCCGACGTGCCGTCGGGCACCGTGCGCGTCGTCGGTGTGGCTTTCGCGGGGGAGCAATCGATCGACCGCGTCGAGGTGTCGACCGACGGCGGCGAGACGTGGCGTGACGCCGAGCTCTACGGTCCCGATCTAGGCGCCACCGCCTGGCGCCGTTTCACCTACGAGTTCGACGCGGACGACGGCGAGTACGTGATCGCGTCGCGCGCGACGGACTCCGAAGGAAACGCTCAGCCCGAGCAGCGGGTCGAGAACCACCGCGGTTACGCCCACAACGGTTGGCGCGACCACGCCGTTAAAGTGGTGATCGGATGAGGCGACTACATCGCATCGCTCTGCCGACCCTGGCTGCGGCGCTCCTCCTCGCGGGCTGCGGCGGCGGCGACGGTGGCGGTGAGGCTGCTGGGAGCGACGCCGATGCCGGCCGCGAGGTCTTTGTGAACGTCGCCGAACCGACCTGCGGCACCTGCCACACGCTCGCGGACGCGAATGCTTCGGGAAAGGTAGGTCCGAACCTCGACGAGCTCCAGCCGAGTAGCGACCGGGTAGCGCAGGCGGTTCGCACCGGGCTGGGGGTCATGCCCTCCTACGCCGAGAAGCTGAGCGACGAGCAGATCGAGGCGGTCGCGGCCTACGTCGCTGACGCGGCCGGCTGAGGGGCAACGCCCAGCTGCTTGGCCAGCCAAGCTCGACGGTCCTCGCCTCGGCGCGAGGCCGCCGAGTTTCGTTTCAGTCGGCACCGGTGCGTCGGACCAGGCCCCGAACGATCCCGTCTTGCGCAGGGTCGTCACTCCCATCCGCAGGTAGGTTCGGAGCTGGGCCTGTAGCGCATGGTGCACGGTTCCACCGAGAACGGGTTCTGCGCTGGGCTCGGCCTCCGGCTGCTTTCCCCATCACATGCACGCGCGCGTGCGCGTTCAAGCCCTTTGCTGGGCTCGAACCGGCGACGCCCCGACGGGTCAGGGGCAGGCTCTGCCCGGAATGCTGGCAGCGGGAGTCGGCGACGGGCAGAGCGGGTGCTGATCGGCGAGTGATGGAGTGGTTTCGTTGGGCTCTGTGGCGAGGCTGCGTGGTGGTTCGGGGGCGCGTAGGCTCCGGGTGATGACGGCCTGCCCTTCCTGCGGTCACGCCAACCCGGACGGCGGGAAGTTCTGTATGGAGTGCGCTGCTCCCCTGGGTGCGCTTGCGCGTGTCGTCGCCGAGGAGCGCAAGGTCGTGAGCGTGTTGTTCTGCGATCTGATCGGGTTCACCGCCAGTTCCGAGAACGCGGATCCCGAGGACGTCGACAAGATGCTCAGCGCGTATGCCGTGATGGCTCGGTCCCGGATCGAGGGGCATGGTGGGGTGGTGGAGAAGTTCATCGGCGACGCTGTCGTCGGCGTGTTCGGGGTTCCTGCCGCGCACGAAGATGATCCCGAGCGGGCTGTGCGGGCAGGCCTGCGGATCGTGGAGGGTGCGGAGGAGCTGGTGGCGGTCGGTGGGGCGCCGCTGCGGTTGCGGGTCGGAGTGAATACGGGTGAGTCGCTTGTGCGCCTGGGTGCGAACCCGGGTTTGGGGGAGCGGGTGTTGGCGGGGGATGCGATCAATACGGCGTCGCGATTGCAGTCGGTGGCGCCCGAGATGGGCGTCGCCGTCGGCATCTCCACCTACGAGGTAACCCGGGTCGTGTTCGATTACGAGGAGCTCGAGCCCGCAACGTTGAAGGGCAAGTCCGAGCCGGTCAGGGTGTTTCACGCGAAGTCGTCGCGAGCCCGGTTCGGGACGGATTTGACGCGCACGCACGGGTCGCCGTTCGTGGGCCGTGAGATCGACTTGGCCCTGTTGAAGGGGGTGTTCGACAAGGCGGTGGCGGCGAACAGTGTGCAGTTGGTGACGGTGGTCGGCGAGCCGGGATTGGGCAAGACCCGTCTCGTGGCCGAGTTGGGCGCCTACATCGATGGGCGCCCGGGGCTCGTGAGGTGGCGGCAGGGGCGGTGTTTGCCGTATGGGGAGGGGATCACGTTCTGGGCGTTGGGTGAGATCCTGAAGGCCCACACCGGGATCCTCGAGTCGGATTCACCCGGGGTGGCGCGGGAGAAGCTCGACGCGGTCCTTCCCGAGGGCGAGGAGCGGGAGTGGTTCAAGCAGCGGTTGCTGCCGCTGCTCGGGATAGAGGCCACCTCGAATGCCGAGCGGGAGGAGCTGTTCACGGCCTGGCGCAGGTTCCTGGAAGGGATTGCGGAGCAGCATCCGACGGTATTGGTGTTCGAGGACCTGCATTGGGCCGACCCGGCGATGCTCGCGTTTCTCGAGCATCTGGCCGATCTCGCCGAGGGCGTCCCTTTGCTTCTCGTCGGAACGGCTCGACCGGAGCTGTACGAGCACCATCCCGACTACGCGGCGGGGATGCGGAACGTGAACACGATCAGTCTGGCGCCCTTGACGGACGAGGAGACAGCGCGGCTCGTGTCGGCGTTGTTGGATGCTGCGGTGATCCCGGCGGAGTTGCAGCAGCCGATCCTGGAGCGTGCCGGCGGCAACCCCCTGTATGCAGAGGAGTTCGTCCGGCTGCTGCGAGACAGGGATCTGCTCGTGCAGAACGGGTCGAGCTGGGAGCTCCGGGAAGGTGCGGAGGTGCCGTTCCCCGACTCGGTGCAAGCCCTGATCGCGGCTCGGTTGGACACGTTGGAGCCGGATGCGAAGTCGCTGCTGGCGGACGCGGCGGTGATCGGCAAGGTGTTCTGGGCTGGTGCGGTCGCGACGATGGGGGAGCGCGACGCGGCCGAGGTGACGGCGATGTTGCGGGAGCTGTCGCGCAAGGAGCTCGTGCGGCCCGCACGTCGTTCGTCGATGGAGGGTGAGGCCGAGTACGCGTTCTGGCACGTTCTTGCACGCGATGTGGCCTACAACCAGCTCCTCCGCACATCCCGAGCCGCCCGTCATGTTGCCGCTGCGTCGTGGATCGAGTCGAAGGCGCCCGAACGGGTCGATGACCTCGCCGACATGCTCGCCTACCACTACGCCACCGCCATCGACCTCGCCCAGGCGGCGGGGCAAACAGACCAGGCTGCCGAGCTCGAGGCGCCGGCACTGCGGTTCCTCGGACTTGCGGGCGAGCGGGCGCTCGGATTGGACACGACGGCGGCGCTCGCGAGTTTCGAGCGGGCACTCGTCCTCACCCCTGCAGGCCACCCGCAACGCGCCGCCGCCCTGGCACGGTTCGGGGAGGCTGCCCACCATGCCGGTCGTTACGTGGAAGCCGCCGAGGGTTTGGAGGAGGCGGTTCGACTGTTCCGCGACGCTGGTGACCCACGGGCTGCTGCCGGGGCGATGGGCACGCTCGCGATGGTGCTGTTTCGGCTCGGGGATTCGCGTGGCTGGGAGCTCCCCGGCGAAGCGGTGGCACTGCTGGAGCCGCTCGAACCGGGCGCCGAGCTCGTTGGCGCCCTCACCGAGCTCGCCCGCGCCGAGATCCTGCAGGGCCGCTACGAGGTCGGGATGGGCTACGCCGACCAGGCGCTCGCGTTGGCCGAACAGCTCGGGCTGGGGCGGCGTGCCCGCGCCCTCGGCTACAAGGGCCTGGCGCGCTGCAGCCTGGGCGACCGGGGTGGTGTCGAGGAGATGCGGGAGGCGGTCGTGCTCGCCACCGGGGCAGGTCAGGGGCGCGAGGTCGGCCTCCTCCACAACAACCTCTCGACCGTGGTAGGGGCATTCGAGGGCCCCGCCGCCGCCCAGGAGATACTGCGGGCGGGAATCGCGTTTGCCCAACCGCGTGGTCTCACCGGAATCGTCGATGTGCTCACCACAGGGTTGCTCGATGGTCTGGTCGATGCGGGTGAGCACGGGCAGGCACTCGAGCTCGCAGACGAGCTCTCATCCCAACTCGCGGCTCAGCTCGAGACGGGCGGCAACACCCTCGGCCTTGCCGAGGTGCGAGCCACCCAGGCCCTGATCCTCACCTTCCGCGGACAGGCGAGCGAGATAGCGGGGACGCTCGACTGGCTCGAAACGACGAGTCGCGACAGCGGCGGCCCAGAGCACATCGTCAACAGCCATGCGACGGTGGCGTTCGCCCACACGGCCCTCGCCAATCACGATCGGGCCGCCGCGCTCCTGACCGAGATCATCACGACCCCCAACATCCGCAAGAGCCCCAACTACGCCTCCCGCCTGCCGCTGATGATCCGCACCGCGTTCGCGCTCGGCAGCCCCGAGCTCGCTCGGCAACTCACGGACGGCGTCGAGGCCCACAGCCCCTACCACGAGCACGCCCTCACCGCCGCCAGGGCCGCCCTCGACGAAGCCCACGGCAATCACCAGGCCGCCGCCGACGGCTACGCCGACGCCGCCGAGCGCTGGCAGGCCTTCGGCGTCCTCACCGAACAGGCCTACGCCCACCTCGGCCACGGCCGCACTCTCCTCGCACAGGGCCACCCCTCACAGGCCGGCCCACCACTCCTGAAGGCCCGCGACATCTTCCAGAAACTCGAGGCAACCCCAGCACTCGCCGAGACCGACGCCCTCCTTCAGCAGGCAACCGCAGTCAGCTCATAGACCGAGCCGCAAGACCGAGCTCGCCGCAGGCAACCCCGGCGCTCACCGAAATCGACGTCCTCCTCCAACAGGCAACCGCCATCAGCTCATAGACCGGCCCGCAAGACCATGCTCGCCGTCCTGTGGCCGCGGCTGGTGGACGTCGATCTGGAGCCCTACCGCCGGCGGCTCGGTCGTGCGATGCGGCCCAACGCCCGCTCCGCGCCGCCGTTTCCATATTCGTGCGCAACCTCGCGATCGGCGGCGTCGGCGACGAGCGGTCCGCTTCCACGGCGGGTGTCCACCTTTGGTCACGTTTTAGGCAGGGCGAGCTGGCTCCGGCTGCTGCTCCTGGTCGGTCAACCTTGTGGGTCACGGCCGGGCGGTGCACCCGCTCCGGGGCCGTCGGTGCCTGCGACGGTCTGACCCATGAGGCACTGAACGACCTGGTTCTTCTCCGCGCTGTTGGCGTGGTAGTGGTACCCGTCGGCGTCGGTGGTGTGGCCGTTGCATTCGTCCAGGTCCGTCGGCTCTGCGCCGTCCGCGAACGGGCTGTGCACCGCGTAGCCGTCCATCGTGTAGCCGAAGATTGGCGTGTCTCCCTCGGCGGCCTCGCCGACCTCTGAGCAGCCGGTCGCGCCGTGCATGTGGTACCCCTCGTTGGGGTTGTAGTGGCCGCCGCAGTCGTCGAAGGCTGCGATCGTGTAGGCGCCGAGGATGGCATCGACGGGAGCGGACGCTGCGATCACGACTCCGTCGAGCGTGACGCCCTGGTTCCCACGGGGCGTCGAGCTGCTCTCCGCCGCGACGGGAGTCACCGGGATCAGCACCGTCGATGTGATCGGCTCGCCGTTGTCGAGCCATGCGAGTCGTCCCTCGACGCAGTGGTTCTGGAGGGCGGGATCGACGTCGGGTCGCGCAGCGGCTTCGAACTCCGCGGCGGTTTCGGTGACGAGGACGTTGCCCGCGTCGTCGTACATGCGCCAGTTGTCGTCGTCGTAGGTCGTGGCGAGATCCTTGAAGAACTGTCCGGAAAGGTCGTACACGGCGTTCCCGTCGAACCAGATGCCTCCGGCAGCTGCGCTGTCGGTGATCGTGTCCGGGCAGAACGGCCCGGTGTCGTGGTCGGTCGGGTATCCGGCGACGGTGATGCGGTAGCAGGTGGTCTCTTTGCCGCCGCTGAGGGTGCAGTCCTCCGTCGTCACGTCCTCGGCGAGCGCACCATCGAGGAACCCGTCAACGTCCACTCCCTCAGTCGTCGACGAGGTGGCTGTCGTCGATCCGGTCGTCGAGTCGGTGGTGGTGGTGTCGGTGGCTCCCGAATCGGACGATCCGCACCCCGCGAGCACGAATCCGAACGACGCAAGCACGCCTAGCGTGGCCGCGATCACCATGAGTGACCGGATGGGGGAAGTTGAGAACATCGAGACCTCCTGAACGTTTCGAGTCAAAGTAGACGGTTCACTGTGAGGACGTTGTGAGCGTGAAAATCGGCGATCGATTCGTTCTCATGGAATCCGCCCGACGGAGAAGCGCACGAGAACGGTGTTGTCGACTTCCAGATCCGGGCCCCAGATCAGTTGGGCGCTGCCGGCCCAGTCGATCTCGTCGTAGCCGTCCTTCGGGCTCACCTCCTCCGCGGTCCATTCAGTGGCGGCGGCCCAGCCGGAGTCGTCGAAGTCGGCCTCGGCCCAGTCCGAGGGCGTGGCGATGCTCTCGTGCTCACAGGTGGCGTCGGGATCGGGATCGTCGGCACAATCGGTGTTGAGCGGCGCCCGCTGGACCACCAGCACCGTCCAGTCGGAACCGGTCGTCGCGACGACCTCGCCGGTGGAGGTGTCGGTGACCTGCGCGATCAGGCCGCCGTCGCCCATCTGCTGGTTCGGCTGCCCGATGTACTCGATGCCGGAGTCGGTTTCCTTGAAGTCCTTGGCCTCGATCGCGATCGTGAACGGATACGTCGCCTCGAACGTGAACGTCTCGGCGTTGAACGAACGCTCGGTGGTGATGGGGACCGAGTCCTCGCCCGACGAGCTCCCCGTCGACATAGACGGCCATCCAGTTGTCGGCCCACACATCGACGCTGAACGTCGATCGGGTGGCAGGGTCGTTGCGCCCGGACGTCGTCGGATCGCCGGCCGCGGCGTCGGTGGTGTCCGACGAGGTACCACAGCCAGCCGTCAGTACGACCAGCGCGACCACGAGGAGGAGAACGGCTCGTGGCCGCGTCGCGCCGGTTCGCATTCGTGCCATGTGGGCATTGTCGACGAGCATCCTGTGGTTTCCCTGTGAGCCAGGTTTCAACCCGCCGTGCATGGTCGACGCAGGTCGGGAACGGCCTGGCCGTGGTGGAGGCCTTCGTCACGGGCCTGGTGGAAATCTCGATGAGGTGGACATCAGTTCGAAACGCTGCTCTCGACTCACGCCCCACGCAATCGCGGAACTTCAAGGTTCGGGCAGAGGGTCGCCAAGACTCTGATCAAGGGAGTCTGAAGTGGCCACATCTTGGCCGCATGCGACGAGATCCTGACCGCGTGCAGTCACGAACGTAACGAAACCCCGGGTTTGCGAGGATATTGGCGAAGCCCTCTGCCGGACTCGAACCGGCGACCCCCTCCTTACCATGGAGGTGCTCTACCAACTGAGCTAAGAGGGCGAACGGCCGGAGCTTAGCCGACCTGCGGGTGGCGTCGTCGGCGACTCGATGCAGGGGAGAGGATTCGAACCTCTGAAGGCTGAGCCAGCGGGTTTACAGCCCGCCCCCTTTGGCCACTCGGGAACCCCTGCGCGGTTGCGTAGTGTAGCCGCCTCGACGGCGGCGTTCGTCCATGTGCATCGGCACCCGCAGCGCGGATCTCGACCCCAGCACCCAACGGCTCGGCCGGAGCCTGCATACTCGAGCCATGGAGCGTTACGACGTCCTGGTCGTCGGGGCGGGGCCGGCCGGGTCGGCAGCGGCGATCCGGCTCGCCCGCGGCGGAGCGAGCGTGCTGCTCGCCGATCGCGCCCGGTTCCCGCGCGACAAGCCCTGCGGCGGCGGCGTCACGGGCCGCGCGCTGCGCCAGGCGCCCTGCGACATCACACCGGTCGTCGAGCGGGTCGTGCACACGTTCGAGCTCCGACTGCACTACGGCCGAAGCTTTCGGCGGACGAGCGGCGAGCCGCTGATCCTGATGACCCAGCGCCGCCGGCTCGACGCGTATCTCGCCGAGCAGGCAGCCGCCGCGGGCGCCGTCTTCCGGGACGGAGCGCGCGTGGAACGGATCGAGCTCGGCCCGAACGAGGTGTCGGCGATCGTCGGCGGGGTCGCCGTGCAGGCAAGCACGCTCGTGGGGGCCGACGGCGCCAACGGCGTCGTCGCCAAGGAGGCCGGGCTGGACGAGGGAATCGTCCGCGGCGTCGCGCTCGAGGGGAACGTCCCCTGGCAGCTCCTCGACGCCGACCGCTACGCGACGACGGCCGTGATCGAGTTCGGGGCTCCCGCGGGCGGGTACGGCTGGCTCTTCCCCAAGGGCGACCACGCCAACCTCGGCGTCGGCGGCTGGGCGACGGAGGGGCCCAGCCTGCGCGAGCACCTGGCTCGCCTCGCGGCCGCCTACTCGGTCGATCCGGACGCGATCACCGATGTGCGCGGCCACCGGCTCCCGATGAGGCGGCTCGGGGTTGCCGTCCCGGCGCGCGGAAACGTCGTCCTCGTCGGGGACGCAGGGGGGCTGGTAGACCCCCTTTCGGGTGACGGGATGTACGAGGCGTTCACCTCGGCGCGCCTCGCCGCCGATGCGATCCTCGCCGGGGAGATCGGCCGCTATCCAGCCGCGCTCGCAGAGGCGCTCGACCACCACGCGGCCGCGTCCTGGGTGGCAAAACGGGCTCTCGACCGGCATCCAGCGGTCTGTTTCTGGGCTGCGCGCTCTCCCGGCGTCTTCGGCGTCGTCGCCGGGCTCCTCCAGGGGGATGTCCGGCACCCGGACGAGGCGCGAGGGCTGGCGCGACCGCCGCTGCGACTCGTGGCCCGCGTCGCCCGCCGGGCCTGACGCGACACTCCGGAGGGCGTCCAGCAGGGGAAAGAAGGTAAAGGTGGCGGCGGTCACTGCCGATGGTTTTCGGGACGTGACCGACCTGATCGCCCTCCTCCGGGGCGCCGTCGACAGCGGCGCCAGCGACATCCACTTCAAGCTCGGCCAGCCGCCGGTGCTTCGTCTCGACGGCGATCTCTCGTACATGGAGGCGGTCGAGCCGCTGACCGAGACCGACCTCGAGGACGTGCTCGACCACGTGACCGCGATCTCGCCGAGGCGGCGGGAGTCGTTCGAGGACACGGGCGACCTGGACATCGCGTTCTCCCACCCCTCCTTGCCGCGGTTCCGCGTGAACGGCTTTCGCCAGCGCGGCGCGACATCGTTCGCGTTCCGGGTGATCCCGAGCGAGATCCCGAACTTCGCCGCGCTCGGGCTTCCGCCCGGCGTGGGGCGGCTGGCCGAGGAGCGGCGCGGGCTCGTCCTCGTGACCGGAGCGACCGGCTCGGGCAAGACCACGACCCTCGCGGCGATGATCGACCACATCAACCGGACGCGGCGGCAGCACATCGTCACGATCGAAGATCCGATCGAGATGCTGCACCCGGACCGGAGCTGCATCGTGAACCAGCGGGAAGTCGGCCTCGACACGGCCAGCTTCGAACAGGCTCTGCGTCGCGTCCTGCGTCAGGACCCCGATGTGATCCTGATCGGTGAGCTTCGCGACACCGAGACGGCGCACACCGCGCTGCAGGCCGCCGAGTCGGGCCATCTCGTCTTCTCGACCCTGCACACGATCGACGCGGCCGAGACGATCTCGCGCATGATCGAGTTCTTCCCGCCTGCGAAACAGGAGCAGATCCGCTCCATCCTCGCCGGCACGCTGCGGGGCGTGGTCAGCCAGCGCCTCCTACCGCGCCTCGACAAGGGCCGCGTCCCGTCGATCGAGGTGATGGTGACGAACGCCAGGATCCAGGATCTGATCCGTGAGAACCGCCCCGACGAGATCACGGACGCGATCGGCGCCGGCGAGTTCTTCCAGATGCAGACCTTCGCCCAGTCGCTGATCGAGCTCGTGCTCGCGGGAACCGTCGAGCGTGGCGTCGCGGCGAACGCGGCAACGAACCAGCACGACTTCCTCGTCGCCCTCGAGCAGGCCGAGAAGGCGAAGGCCGCGTTCGAGCGCGAGCGGGCGGCGGAAAACGGCTCGGGCTCAGGCGACGAGCAGGACTCCGCGCCGCTGATCTCGGGCTTGCGGTAGGGGCGGTGGCCCATCCCCTTTCAGGGGGTATCGGATCTCGATCAACGACCCGATGCTGATGCGTATGTCTCTCCCCGTGCGGCCCGATGTGACTCGGCGAGCGCTCTCGCGCCTGTGGCCGCGCGCCCGTAGCGAGAGCGGCTTCACCTTGATCGAGGCGGTGATGGCGATGGCGATCTTCGCGACGGTCGCGACGGCCGTCGCAGGTGTGTTGACGTCCTCGATCAACATCCGGTCGCTCGCGACCCAGAAGACCTCGGCAGAGCAGATCGGGAACACGCAGCTGGAGTGGATCCGATCGCTCGCCTATGCCGATGTCGGCATCGCCGGCGGCAACCCGTCCGGCATCGTCAACGCGAACGGCGACCAGTCGGCGCAGAGCGGCCCGACCGTTCCCTCTGGCTTCACGGTGCAGGTCAAGATCAGCTGGGTCGACGATCGTGTGCCGACGGCGATCGACACCAAGACCAGCTACAAGAACGCCGTCGTCACGGTCAGTCGGTCGAGCACGTCCAAGGTGCTCGCCACCCAGAGCACCCAGATCGGGCCGCGGCAGCGGGCAGCCCTCGGCGGTATCGACAAGGGCGTCGTCAACGCCCGCGTCCAGGTCTTCTACACCAACGCGCCGCTTCCCAATGCGCCCGTGAGGCTGGAGAACGGGCCGAGCTCGCCGCTTTCGGACACGACGGATGCGAGCGGCGACATCCGGTTCCCGGGACTGACCGCCACCGGCACTGCGCAGTTCTACGACCTCGTCGCGCCGGACAACAACGGCTATATCCAGCTCCCCGACGCAAGCGTCACGCATTTCGAGCTTGCGGCCGGCGCCAACACGCCGACGAAGGTGTTGCAGGTCTACAAGCCCGTGACCCTGACGGCGAACTTCAAGAACAACGACGGCACCCCGTTCGTCGGCAACGTGGTCTTCACGCTGGCGAACTCCCGAGGCTCTCAGAGTTACACCTACACGGGCACGCCGCTGACCCTGACGACGATCACGAACTCGTCTACCGGAGCCACGGAGCCGCTCGTGCCGGCGTCCTACACGATTACGGTCACGAACCAGGCAGCTGCCAACTTTTACACGAGCGTCGTCACCCAGACGGTTCCCACAAACCTCTCCGACTATCCCAACTCGCTCACGGCGACCGCCAACGTCGTCGCAGACGCTCTCGGGACGATCAAGGCGACCGTGACCTCGGCCGGCTATGCCGTCTCGGGTCACGACGTCACCGTCAGCGGCGGGCCCCGCTCGCTCGCGCCCCAGACGATCGCCACCAATGCGAGCGGGATCGCGTCGTTCGCGAACTTGCCCGCCGGCTCCGGCTACACGGTCTCCGCCGGCTCGAGCGTGGCCAGCCAGTCGGCGACCGTCGCCGGCGGAGCGACGACGAACGTCAACTTCGCCCTTCCCACCGGCGCGCTGAAGGCCGTGGTCACCTGGGCCGGGCTGAAGGTCTCCGGTGCGACGGTGACCCTCACGGGTGGCCCTGCCACCGTGAACCTGTCGGGAACCTCGGACGCGAACGGTGAGGTGATCTTCTCCAACCTCGCCGGCGGGCCCGGGTACACGTTGACGGCGACGAAGAGCAGCCAGTCGGTCTCTGCCGGCACCACGGTCGTCGGCGGCTCGACGACCACGGTCGCGTTGAACCTGCCCACCGTCTCGCTCCTCTCCACCGTGACGTGGGTCGGGGCTGCGGTCAACGGCGCGTTGGTGACGCTGTCGGGCGGCCCGATGTCGATCTCGCCGGTTTCCGGAACGACGACGAGCGGCGGCACGGTCACCTTCAGCAACGTTCCCCGGGGCTCCGGCTACACGCTGTCGGCGACGAAGAACGGTCAGACGAAGACGCTGACGAGCCAGACCGTGAACACCTCACCGACGACCAACATCAGCCTCGTCATGCCGCAGGGCACGATCTCGATCAACACGGCAACGTGGGCCGGCCGCTCCGCCGACGGGGCCACCGTCACGATCACGGGCGGGCCGGACTCCCCCACGACCTACACGGACACGACGGACTCCTCGGGCGCCGCGACCTTGGCTGTTCCCGCGACGACGTCGAGCTATCCGTACACCGTCACCGTCACCAAGAACGGCGGCAGCGGCAGCGCGACGGTGACGAGCCTCGCGTCAGGAGGAACTGCGACCGTGGCACCCGCGCTGACCCCCACGAAGACCATCACGGCGACGGTGCAGCGCAACGGCTCGATTCTCGCCAACACCTCGGTCGTGATCCGGATCACCGGAGGCCCGAATGGCTCGCCGGTCACATACGGCGGCACCTACACCACCAACGCGAGCGGAGTCGTCTCGGCGATCACCGTCCCGTCCGGATCGGGCGGGTACACGGTCAGCGTCTGGCTCTCGAACTGCTCCCTCTACTCCACCTACAGGAGCGATACCAACACGGGCGTCAGCTCGACCGGTACGGGCAACACGAGCACGACGCTGAACATGAACGTGAGCGGAGCGGCATGTCCGCTGCCGTAATCCGCTTCGGCCGCAGGCTGGGCTCCGAGAAGGGGGTCACCCTGATGGAGATGATGGTCTCGATCGCCGTGCTCGGGATCTTCTTCGCGGCCTTCGCGACGGTGGTCGGCTCCACGATCGGGCAGAGCAGCCAGATCCAGGAGCAGTCGGTGCTCCAGACCGAGGTCAGGGCCGCGGCCGATGCCCTCGTCGCCGATCTCAGGCAGGCCACCCAGGCCGGTGACACGAGTCTGCTCCGCGTCTCCACGGCGACCTCCACGCAGCTCACCTTCCTCTCCCCCGACCGTGGGCAGCCGTTGCGCCTGAGGCGCATTGCCTACCAGGTCACCGGCGGTCAGCTGCAGCGAGCACGGGCGACGAGCACGAACACCGCTTCTCCGTGGTCGATCCCGGCCCTGAGCGCCTGGTCGACCGTCGCGCGTGGGATTCTCACGACGGCGACACCGTTCTTCACCTATTACGACGGAGGTGGCGCCGTCACGTCGGTCGCTGCGAACGTCAGGGCGGTCAAGATCACATTCAGCGTTGCGCCCACCTCGAACGGGAACAAGGTGCTGCTCTACACCACCCGTGTCTCTCTGAGGCCCGCAGCGTGAGGCGGTTGCGCGAGCGGCTCGGAGCCGAAGACGGGATTGCGATGGTGCTCGTCGTCTTCGGGATCGCCCTCCTCGCGACGCTGTCGGTCGTGATCATCGAGACGGTCACTGCAGAGTCGGCGCGGAGCGCGCAGTCCGTGACGAAGCAGTCGTCGTTCGAGGCCGCCGAAGCTGGTCTCGACGACTACATCGCGAAGCTCTCGGAGGATCGCTCCTACTACGTCCACTACGTGCACCCGGCCGAGTCGACCCGTCGCGACGACGGCTCCGGCGGCACGAGCAATCTCGTCTCCTCGAGCGGTGCCTCGCCGGCGCCCAGCTCGTGGTGCCGGGACGCGAATGCGAAGCCTGCGCCCATGGCATGGAACTACGGGGCCACGTGGATCGCCAGCCCGAACGGGAAGGATCACTGGTGCAGCCTCGGTAACGGCTTCGAGTACAACCTGCAGATCACCCCGCCGGGCCCCACCCAGCCCGGCGTCACGATCCTCTCGACCGGTCGCAAGATCGGCAATCCGAAGGACACGCGGATCGTGCAGGCGATCGTGAAGCAGTCGACGATCGCCGACTTCCAGCGGATCGTGGACGGCAACGTCAGCTGGGGGTCGGGCGCCACGACCACCGGCCCGATCTACGCCAACGGCAACGTCGTCCACGCAGGCACCGCCTACGGCAACGCCTATGCCACAGGCTGCGTCGGCTCGAGCACCTGCTCCGGCACGGTCGACTTCCAGGGTGGGGCGATGGGATTCGACGGGAGCAGCTCGACCTCTGCCTACTCGGACCTCTACAGTCCCCCGAGCCCGCTCACGAATCCGATCAACTTCAATTCGTTCCTGACGTCGTTCACCGACATCGCCTCCGCGGCCTCGAACAGCGGCATCTACCTCTCGCAGACGTCGGTGATCGCGAACGGAGTCACGATCGCGACGTCGAGCCGGTCCTCGCACTGGCTCACCCTCAACAGCAACGGCACGATCTCGGTCTCGGGGTGCACCGGAGGCAGCATCGACACGACGAACCCCTCCGCCACGTGCACGACGATCCCGGGCTCACCGTTCGCGGTTCCGAGCAACGGCGCGATCTACTCGAACCAGAGCGTGATCGTGCAGGGGACCCTGAAGGGGCGGGTCACGATCGCTGCGGAGAACAACATCGTGATCGGCAACAACATCTTCTACGACGGCGACGGCGGCTCGTTCGCGACGCCGTCCTTCGGGGTCAACGTGCTCGGGCTCGAGGCGAAGAACGACGTGATCACCGCGTCCTGGGCCCCCCTCGACCTCGATTGGCGTGCGGCGGTGCTCGCGCAGGCGGGAACGTGGAAGTCCTCTGGCAGTGGACCGAGCTGCTCGTCGAGCCCGAACACGATGAACCATCGCGGGTCGTCGGCGACGGCGGACGGCGGCGCCTTCTCGGGGCGGTACTGCAACCGCAACTACGTCTGGGACGACTCGCTGCAATACCTGTCGCCGCCCTGGTTCCCGACCATCGACCCGAGCTACACGATCACCATGTTCCGCGAGCTGCCGGCGAGCTAGATCTGCCTGCGGGCTACGCGTCGGCACCGGCGCAGCCCGCCCGCCTCAACCAGGCGGATCCAGCTGCCGATAACGATTCCATGAGCCTGCTCGTGATCGCCTCCGTCCTGCCGGCCCTCGCGGTGGGGAGCTTTCTCAACGTGGTCGTGGCGCGCGTGCCACTGCGTCGCTCCATCATCAGCCCCCCGTCGGCCTGCATGGACTGCGGCCACGAGGTCGGCCGCCGCGACAACATCCCGGTCGTCTCCTGGCTCCTGCTCCGCGGTCGTTGCCGACACTGTGGGGCGGGCATCTCGGTCAGGTACCTCGCGGTCGAGCTCCTCACGGCGCTTCTCGTCGGCGGCTGCATCGCGGCCTTCGGGGCGAGCGCCGACACGGTCGTCGCGGCCGGCTTCTGCGTCGTGCTCGTCGTGCTCGCGGCGATCGACGTCGATCACCGGATCATTCCCAATCGGATCGTCCTTCCCGCCGCCGTGGTCGCACTCGTCGCGCAGACGGCGCTCCATCCGAGCCCCGAATGGGTGCTGGGGGCGGTGGGAGCGTCCGGCTTCCTGCTGGCTGCAGCCCTCGCCTACCCCAAGGGGATGGGGATGGGGGACGTCAAGCTCGCGCTCCTGCTGGGCGCGGTGCTCGGTCGCTCCGTCACGTTGGCACTGATGATCGGATGCATCGCGGGACTCGTTCCCGCCGCGGCCCTGGCCGCCCGCCACGGCTCGAAGGCCCGCAAGATGGCGATCCCGTTTGCACCGTTCCTCGCCTTTGGCGCGGTCGTCGCTCTCTTCTTCGGTGACGCGATCCTCGACGCGTATCTCGGGGCGTTCGGGTAGAGCGCACGGCCGGCTGGCGCTCGTGGGCCCGAGTCGCTGCGACGGCTCTCCTCCATTCGGGCCTCCAGCCGACTCCGACGGTTGCCGATACACGCTGAGAGGAGATCAGGCATGAACTTCGAGCCCGCAGGACCGCTGCGAACGTCGACGAACCTCGGTGATCGCACCGTGGCTCCGCCTGCTCCGCGTCCCGTCGAGGGCTTCGGCACGGTGGCGGACCTCGTCGCGGATCTCGTCGAGACGGCCGATCTGCTTCCGCGCGACAGGCTCGCCGCGGCCCGCGGTCGTGCCGGGACAGGCACGCTGGCCGACGCGTTGCGCGCCGAAGGGTTTGCGCAGGCGGAGGGAATCGCCCGCTCGCTTGCGCGCCGCCACGACCTCCCCTACATCGATCTCCGGCAGGAGCGGGTCTCACCCGATGCGGCCGAACTGCTGCCGTTGGCGACGCTGCAGCGAGTGGTCGCCGTTCCCGTCGCGCGCACCGGCGACCGGCTCCGTGTGGCAATCGCCGATCCCTCCAACGTCCACGGCATCGACGAGATCAGACTTGCGAGCCGCCACCCGGTCGAGATCGGCGTCGCGAGCCGCGACGACATCCTCGCCGAGCTCGAGAAGTTCATGCGCCGCTCGGAGGCCCTCGAGACCCAGTCGGCCCTCGAGGATCTCGAGGTCATCGAGGAAGTCGAGGCCGACCTGGAGGCCGAGGACGGAGTCTCCGACGCGCCCCTCGTCCGCCTCGTCAACTCGATCATCATGCAGGCTGCCGCCGACGGAGCGAGCGACATCCATTTCGAGCCTCAGGAGGATGCGCTGCTCGTGCGCGTGCGCATCGACGGCGTGCTCGCCGAATCGCAGCGGATCCCGAAGCGGATGGCGAACGGGGTCACGACCCGGCTGAAGGTCCTGGCCAAGCTCGACATCGCGGAACGCCGGAAGCCGCAGGACGGTCGGATCTCGCTCGCCGCCAAGGCGGTCGGACGCATGCTCGACATCCGCGTGGCGGTGCTGCCGACCGTCGAAGGCGAGCAGGTCGTGATGCGGTTGATCGACAAGTCGCGCACGACGCCCACGCTCGAGTCGCTCGGCCTGTCCGAGGCGATGCGGGAGAAGCTGGCGGTGATCATCAGGCGCCCGACCGGGGCCCTGCTCGTGACGGGCCCGACAGGCTCGGGTAAGTCGACGACGCTCTACGCCGCGCTGGCCGACATCAACCGCCCCGAGATCAACATCATCACGGTGGAGGATCCGGTCGAGTACCGGCTGCACGGGATCAACCAGGTACAGATCAACGTAAAGGCGGAGATGACCTTCGCCGCCGCGCTTCGCTCGATCCTCCGCTCGGATCCCGACGTGATCATGGTGGGCGAGGTTCGCGACGGCGAGACGGCGAAGATCGCGATCGAGTCGGCGCTGACAGGCCATTTCGTCCTCTCGACCCTCCACACGAATGACGCGCCTGGCGCTCTGACCCGGCTGAACGAGATGGGAGTGGAGCCGTTCCTGACGGGATCGGCCGTCTCGGCCGTGCTCGCCCAGCGGCTTGCGCGCAAGCTGTGCGCGAATTGCTGCGAGATGTACTCGCCCTCGCCCGAGGAGCTCCATGCGGCGCGGATCTCGCCCGACCTGGCGGCGGCTCGCGAGGGCATGGTGCTCTACCGCAAGGTCGGGTGCCCTCGCTGCAACAGGACGGGCTACAAGGGCCGCGTGGGTGTCTTCCAGCTCCTCGTCATGACCGACGAGATCGAGATGCTCGCGGCCCAGAACGCGAGCCGCGACGAGATCGAGCGTGCCGCGGCGGGGTCCGGGATGCGCTCGCTGTGGGATGACGGGATCGCCAAGGCCGCCGCCGGCCTGATCTCCCTCGAAGAGCTCGCTCGCGTCGTCTCGACCGCCTGACGCGCGCACGCGGGAGTGCCGCTCGACGAGCCGGGCGCGCCCATCGAACCCGTACGTCGGTGGCGTGAAGTTGCGACCGGGCGCGAGCCCGGCTCGAACCTTCCGGGGTGATCTCGGCCCGCCAATCGGCGCGCCGCGGTCGCGCAACAGTCGAGGCGTCAGGGTTGACGCTCGAGGCTCAGCGCGTACCCCGGGCCGCGTCGCAGCGCCGGCTTCGGTGGCGGCGCCGTTCTAGGAGACGGTGCAGTTGAGGTACTCGAAGGCGACGAGCGTCTCGTCCACGAACCGGCGGGCCTGACTCACACCCGGGAAGTCGAACGGGCGACGGATGCCCTCTCCACCTGCCGCCTGCGTGATCGGGAACACGTCCGTATCGACGGTGACCCCGGTCGCTGTCGCGCGTCCTCGCAACGTTGCGACAACGCGGCCCTCGAGCCGCACCTCGTGCTGGAACAGCGCCTTCGCTCCCGAGCCGGACAAGCCGGACGAGAGAGGCTGATCAGAAGGGCTCGTGCTCAACGACGCGAGCCGGCATTGTGCGCGGCCTGGGCGACCACTGCACTCTCGACCGGGCCCGTGATCTGGGTCACGATCTTGCCGGGCCGCCGGACGACGAGCATCGCCGGAGAGGAGACCGCGCCTGCGAACGAGGCCATAGCGGCGGCATCCTTGTCGCTTCCCACGTTGTACGCGACGAAGCCTGCTCCCGCCTGCCGCGCGCCCGTGCGCGCTGCCGTCAGCCAGGGGTGGTCTCCGGGCGCCTGGCCCATGTACAGCGAGACGACCGTGACGGGAGATCGGCGGAGAGATCGAGCAACGCTGTCGGGAAGACCCGGCAGGAGAACGACCTTCGGCTTCGCCGGAGTTGTCGTGAACCGCTTCGGGGCAGACGCCTGTGGCGTCGTCGTCACCGGGGTGACCGTGGTTGTCGAGCTGCCCTGCAAGCCGACACGGGCGACCATCAGTACTGCGAATGCGGCGACGAGTACGACGATGCCGATCAGGGCGGGGCGGGGGACACGCTTTGAGGTGGCGACGATTGTGTTCACCTTGTTCGTATCGGCAGCGACGGCGTCGACCTTTACCGGCAAACGCAGCTCGATTTCGCGGTCGAGCTGTCGGGCTCGCGGATGAGCGCGGACGCGCCCCGGCGACCGGGCGGCACCGATGCCCGGGGCACACGAGAGCCCTGGGCAACGTGGCGGCAGCGGCCGAGACGACCGTGACCGAGACGGCGGCACCGATCGCACCGAGGGTCGTGGCGTTCGTGCCGACGTAGGTGCCGTTGTCGTCGGGATTCGCCTCGACGGCCGGGATCGCCGAGCGGACGTTCGTCTACGCGCTCGATCCTGGAAACCGAGGCACGACGGCACCGCGATCGCCGGCAGGATGCGCGGCGACGAGGTTGCGAACGCCGCCAGGTTGCCGTGGGCGGAAGGGTGAGCGCCAGGAAGATCGCGGCTCGTTGTCGACAACGAAAAGGGGGCGCGGTTTCCCGCGCCCCCTTGGCGTCATCCTGTGTGCTGGTCGGACTACGTGCAGGCGGTCGCCGAGATGGCTCCGGCAGGCCCGTTCTTGTAGTACGAGAAGCCGCCCTGCGTGTTCCTGATGCAGTACGTGGCGGCAGCGGCCGAGACGACCGTGACCGAGACGGCGGCATCGATCGCACCGAGGGTCGTGGCGTTCATGCCGACGTAGGTGCCGTTGTCGGCGTAGTACGCCTCAACAGCCGGAACCGCCGAGCGGACGTTCGCCTGCGCGGCGGCCTTGTTTGCACGATCCTTGAAGCCGAGATACGACGGCACCGCGATCGCCAGCAGGATGCCGATGATCACGAGCACGATGAGGAGTTCGATGAGCGTAAAGCCCGACTCCTCCTTGGCAAGCCGCTTCTGCAGCTTGGAGATGAACGAAGACATGCACGTGCTCCTTACTAGGGGGGTTGAACCGACGTCTTCTCTATCGGTCAGATCGCCCGATCCCCGCTTGACCCAAACGGGTGATTCGTGAGTGAGAAGCTCCCCCGCTGCGGATGATCGCCTCACAGCGGCCGCGCTTGCCTAAGTGCAGGCGGAGGCCGTGATCCCGGAGTTCGGCCCGTCCTTGTAATAGGAGAAGCCGTTTTGCGTGTTCTTGATGCAGTACGTCGAGGCGCCGGCGGAGACGACGATGATGTGAACACCGGCATCGATCGCGGAAAGCGCCGCCGCGTCCATCCCGACGTAGGTGCCGTGATCGGCGTAATAGGTCTCGACGACGGGAACCGCCCCGCGGACGTTGGCCTGAGCGGTTTGCTTGCTCGCGCGGTCCTTGCTGGACAGGAACGCGGGGACCGCGATCGTAAGGAGGATCGCGAGGATCATCAGGACGGTCAGGAGCTCGATCAGGGTGAACCCCGACTCGTCCTGCATGGGCCCTCCGGGTTGCTCGCATCTCGAATGCTGCATCCGCTCGCGCTCCTGTTGCCGGGGAAGATCGACTCGACCTTCTATCGACCGGAACCCCCGGCGACAGTAGACCGTCCTGGGGAAAGAGGATCACCCGGCCCGAGTGATCGGGGTGCGCAGCCTGAGTGACCTGCGCCGGTCGGCATGACCCCTTGCGGGTGAGCCGGCTTTGCCCCGTCCGGCGGTGGGCGAAGTCGTGGCAAGGGGTTCACGACCACCATTGACAGCGGCTGGAGACGAGTTTGCAGTCGCCTCTCAAGGCCGGGGGGAACCCTGCCGATAGGAGCATCCGTGGAGCCTTCTGAGCACACTCCTGTGACTGCCCCTCTGTCCGTGGACACCCTGCTCGAGCAGGCCGTGGCGCATGGCGCCTCGGACCTGCACCTGACGTCGGGTGTTCATCCGGTGATCCGCCGTCGCGGACACATCGAGGTGATGTCCGAGTTCCCGGTGCTGGATCCGGACCTGATGCGGCAGCTCGTCTACCGCATCACGACGACCGAGCAGCAGAAGAATCTCGAGATCGGCAGGCAGATCGACTTCGCCTACGGAATCCGCGGGCTCGCTCGCTTCCGTGTCAACGCCTACTACCAGCGGGGAAGCCTCGCGGCTGCGTTCCGCACGATCCCGACAGAGATCAAGACGCTCGAGGCTCTTGGGCTCCCGACGAGCCTGCACGATCTGGCGAGGAGCCCGCGCGGCCTCGTGCTCGTGACGGGCCCGACCGGTTCGGGCAAGTCGACGACTCTCGCTTCGATCATCGACGAGATCAACACGACGCGAACGGATCACATCATCACGATCGAGGATCCGATCGAGTTCCTCCACGACCACAAGAGCTGCATCGTCAACCAGCGCGAGGTCGGCGAGGATGCAACTGGATTCGCCGACGCACTCCGCGGCGCGCTGCGTCAAGACCCCGACGTGATCCTGCTCGGCGAGATGCGCGACCTCGAGACGATCTCGACGGCGCTGACCGCTGCCGAGACGGGACACCTTGTCTTCGGCACGCTCCACACGCAGAGCGCACCGAGCACGATCGACCGCATCATCGACGTCTTCCCCGCCGAGCAGCAGGCCCAGGTGCGGATGCAGCTCGCCGGCACGCTGCAGGGAATCGTCACCCAGACTCTCGTTCCGACCGCTGACGGACAGGGCCGTGTCGCAGCGCTCGAGATCCTCTTTCTCGACGACGCGATCCGCAACCTGATTCGCCAGGGCAAGATCGAGCAGGTCTACTCGTACATGCAGACCGGCGGGCGCCGCGGGATGCAGACCATGGAGCAGTCGCTCGGCGAGCTCGTCCAGAAGAAGCTCATCACCGTCGCCGAAGCGGTTGGACGCTCCAGCCGACCCGACGCCCTTGTGGCGGCACTCGAGCGCGCAGGCGTCTCGACGGCCTCTTTGTCCAACGATGTCACCCCTGCCGAAACGCCGGCTCTCGGCGCGACGCTTCGGGTGGCCGGGAGCTAACTGCCAATGCCTCTCTGGAACCATGGATTCTTCGGCCGTCCGCGGCCACTGGGTGATCAGCCCGCGTCGGCGTTCGATCCGTCCCGGATGAGCGACCCGCTCGGCCCGTGGCCGCGCGAGGCCGACCTCGAGTCCGGTGGCCTGGAGAGCGGTGTCGCCTGGGGAACCGGCGATCCGCAGCGCAACCCGATCGGATTCGCGCCTCCCGAGAACACGGCTGCGAGTCGGGCGGACGGATCGTCGGCGCCGGACGAACGGCACCACGACTGGCCGCAGGCGAGCGCGCTGCCGGATGAAGCTCCTTCAAGCGGCACGGAAGACTCGTGGGCGCTCGGTGAGAGCATCGGCTCCGAGGACGAGAACACGGATGTGTCCGAGCGGGTCCCGTTCTACAAGCGTGAGATCGGGTTCAGGCGGAAGCGGAGCGATTCGTCGGAGGGCCCGGCGTTCGAGGAGATCACGGCGGACGCCGATCCGACTCTGTCCGACACGGTCGAGGTCGAGCTCGAGGTCGAGCCGGTTGTGGCGGAGGCTGTCGAGGTCGAGCAGGATGAGCTTGAGGCTGAGCCGGTGCAGGCCTGGTGGCGGGCGCCGGAGGCTGGTGATCTGGTTGCCGGGTTCGAGGTCGAGGATGCGGAGCCGGTGGTGCGGGTGTCGTTGTGGCAGCGGCTTGGGTTTGGTCGCTCCAGCGATGTCTCGGACGACGAGGAGTTCGTGAGCGAGCTCGTCGAGGAGTCTGTCGAGGAGCCGGTCGTGGCCGAGGTCGAGCTCGAGGTCGAGCCGGTTGTGGCGGAGGCTGTCGAGGTCGAGCAGGATGAGCTTGAGGCTGAGCCGGTGCAGGCCTGGTGGCGGGCGCCGGAGGCTGATGATCTGGTTGCCGGGTTCGAGGTCGAGGATTCGGAGCCGGTGGTGCGGGTGTCGTTGTGGCAGCGGCTTGGGTTTGGTCGCTCCAGCGATGTCTCGGATGACGAGGAGTTTGTGAGCGAGCTCGAGGAGTCTGTCGAGGAGCCGGTCGTGGCCGAGGTCGAGCTCGAGGACGAGCCGGTTGTGGCTGAGGCCGAGTTCGAGCCGGTTGTGGCTGAGGTCGAGCTGGAGGATGAGCCGGTGCAGGCCTGGTGGCGGGCGCCGGAGGCTGATGATCTGGTTGCCGGGTTCGAGGTCGAGGATTCGGAGCCGGTGGTGCGGGTGTCGTTGTGGCAGCGGCTTGGGTTTGGTCGCTCCAGCGATGTCTCGGATGACGAGGAGTTTGTGAGCGAGCTCGTCGAGGAGTCTGTCGAGGAGCCGGTCGTGGCCGAGGTCGAGCTCGAGGACGAGCCGGTTGTGGCTGAGGCCGAGTTCGAGCCGGTTGTGGCTGAGGTCGAGCTGGAGGATGAGACGGTGCAGGCCTGGTGGCGGGCGCCGGAGGCTGATGATCTGGTTGCCGGGTTCGAGGTCGAGGATTCGGAGCCGGTGGTGCGGGTGTCGTTGTGGCAGCGGCTTGGGTTTGGTCGCTCCAGCGATGTCTCGGATGACGAGGAGTTTGTGAGCGAGCTCGAGGAGTCTGTCGAGGAGCCGGTCGTGGCCGAGGTCGAGCTCGAGGACGAGCCGGTTGTGGCTGAGGTCGAGCTGGACGATGAGCCGGTGCAGGCCTGGTGGCGGGCGCCGGAGGCTGATGATCTGGTTGCCGGGTTCGAGGTCGAGGATTCGGAGCCGGTGGTGCGGGTGTCGCTGTGGCAGCGCCTCGTCGGTGGCGGCGCGAAGAGCGATTCGGAGCATCCCGACGTCGATGACGAGCTCGTCGAGGAGTTCGAGCCGGTTGCGGCCGAGATCGAGCTCGAGGACGAGCCGGTCGTGGCGGAGGCTGTCGCGGTTGAGCCGGTCGAGGATGAGCCGGTGCAGGCCTGGTGGCGGGCGCCGGAGGCTGATGATCTGGTTGCCGGGTTCGAGGTCGAGGATTCGGAGCCGGTGGTGCGGGTGTCGCTGTGGCAGCGCCTTGTTGGTGGCGGCGCGAAGAGCGATTCGGAGCAGCTTGACGTCGATGACGAGCTCGTCGAGGAGTTCGAGCCGGTTGCGGCCGAGGTCGAGCTCGAGGACGAGCCGGTCGTGGCGGAGGCTGTCGCGGTTGAGCCGGTCGAGGATGAGCCGGTGCAGGCCTGGTGGCGGGCGCCGGAGGCTGATGATCTGGTTGCCGGGTTCGAGGTCGAGGATTCGGAGCCGGTGGTGCGGGTGTCGCTGTGGCAGCGCCTTGTTGGTGGCGGCGCGAAGAGCGATTCGGAGCAGCTTGACGTCGATGACGAGCTCGTCGAGGAGTTCGAGCCGGTTGCGGCCGAGGTCGAGCTCGAGGAGGAGCCGGTTGTGGAGTTGCCGCAGGCGGCGTCCGAGCTGACCGAGGACGAGGCCTGGCTGTCGTCGGAGGACGAGCAGGTCGACGACACCGAGCAGCTGGAGCCGGCCGTGCGCGTGTCGCTGTGGCAGCGCCTCGTTGGTGGCGGCGCGAAGAGCGATTCGGAGCAGCTCGACGTCGATGACGAGCTCGTCGAGGAGTTCGAGCCGGTTGGGGCCGAGGTCGAGCTCGAGGAGGAGCCGGTTGTGGAGTTGCCGCAGGCGGCGTCCGAGCTGACCGAGGACGAGGCCTGGCTGTCGTCGGAGGACGAGCAGGTCGACGACACCGAGCAGCCCGAGACTCCGGAGCGGGTGCCGTTCTACAAGCGCCAGCTGAGCCTGCGCCGCAAGCGAACCGTCTCCGAGGAGGAAGTTGTCGCTGCATCGACGGACGAGTCTGCCGAGCAGTTCGAGCTCGACCTGCCCATCGAGAACGATGCCGAGATCGTGGCCTCGGACGAGGACAGCGAGGTCGAGCCCGTCGTTCCGAGCACGCGGACGTGGTGGCCCAGGCATGAGAGCCCTGCACTTGACGCGTCGAACGACGAGCCTGCCGAGGCGGATCCCGCCACGTCGGAGATCGAGGACGATGCGCCACTGGCTGCGGACAGCGAGCAAACCGACGCCGCCGATCAGCCCGAGACGTCGGAGCGCGTGCCGTTCTACAAGCGCCAGCTGAGCCTGCGCCGCAAGCGCGCGACCGCCGAGGACGAGAGTGCTGCGATCGAGGCAGAGGAGCTGTCGGAGATCGAGTTCGGCGCCGACGTGATCGCCGAGACCGTCGAGGACGAGCATGCCTTCGAGATCGAGATCGAGGTCGCAGCCGAGCTCGAGCCCGAGTTCGCGCCCGAGGCCGATGAGGTCGCCGAGCCGGTGGAGCTCACCCCGGTGCACGAGATCGAGGTTGTGGCCGATGCCGACCTCAACAGCGAGCCCAACCTCTGGGAGCTCCCGGAGAGCGAGGCGAGCGCGCCCAGCCTTGCCGAGCCGGAGCTCGTCTTCACCCCTGTCACCGATGACGCGCCGGAGCACGTCGCCGAGGCCCCTGAGGTCTGGGACCTGCCTACGGGCGACGATCACACGACGATCGAGGCCGACGCCGCCGCCGACGACGACACGGAAGTGGCGGACGCCGCCGACGCGAAGGACGTCGCCGACCTGCCGGCCGCGCCGGAGCGGGTCGCGTTCTACAAGCGCGAGCTGAGCCTACGCCGTAAGCCCCGTGCCACCGAAGAGCCGGATGCCGTTAAGGGTGACGCGCATGTTCCCGGTGACGAGATCTCGACGGAGGGCTACGTCGCGGCCGAGGCGGAGACAACTGCCGTCGCCGAGGCGGAGACGACTGCCGTCGCCGAGGATACGACGCCCGAGACGTCTGCCGGTGAGGACTCGGCCGAGCCCGAGGCCGTCACGAGCGAGGCTCCGCCTGTCGAAAGCTCCTCCGAGGATGCCCCCACGGGCGGCGGGCGGCTTGCTGCCCTGAAGCGGAAGGCTCCGCGCACGAAGACGTCCAGGCGCGGCCAGTCGCAGGGGGGCAAGGGCCGCAAGGTCGTGGGCCTCAAGATCGGCGCGTCCCAGATCGCGGCTGCTGTCGTGGTCGACGGGGCCGACGGCAACGAGCTCGTCTCGCTGGCACGCCGGCCGCTTGCGACGGGGATCGTCGTCGACGGCGAGATCCGCAACGAGCACGCGCTCGCGACCGCGATCAAGGAGCTCTTCGACGAGGAGAAGCTTCCGCGGACCGACGTTCGCATCGGCCTCTCGAGCAACCGGATCGGCGTCCGCACCCTGGAGATTGCAGGAATCGACGACGAGGCGCGCTTCGACAACGCCGTGCGGTTCAAGGCACACGAGGTTCTTCCGGTGGCGCTCGACGAGTCCGTGCTGGATTACCGAGTGCTCGGTGAGCGCAAGGCCGAGGACGGCTCGCAGGTGCGCCGCGTACTCCTCGTCGTCGCCCCGCGCGATCAGGTCGAGCCTTACCTGCGGGTCGCAGCGGAAGCGGGCATCGGACTTGCGGGCATCGATCTCGAGGCGCTCGGTCTGCTCCGTGCCTTCGTCGAGCCCAAGGCGGCGCCTGTCGCCGACGCAGTCGAGACCGCATCGGTCGTCGTCGCGATCGGCCACGAGTCGTCGACGCTGCTCGTCTCGGGTGGCGGCGTCTCCGAGTTCACCCGTGTGTTCGACTGGGGTGGCGCGGCACTGCAGGACGCGATCGCATCTTCGCTCGACGTCCTCCCCGCCGAGGCGACGACGATCCTCCGGCACCTCTCGCTGTCAGGTCCTGGACGTCAGTACGACCCGATCGACGAGATCGCCCGCCAGACGGCTACGGACGCCATTCGTCAGCGGCTGACGCCGTTCGCACGCGAGCTCGTCAACTCGCTTCAGTTCTACCAGACCCAGCCGGAGTCGCTCGGAATCGGTGGCATCGTGATCACCGGCGGCACCTCGCACCTGGAGGGCCTCGACGAAGCCCTGCACCAGATGATCGGTGTCGGTGTCTCGGTCGGCGATCCGTTTAGCCGTGTCCGTCGGTCGGACGCACTCGATCCCGCGCTCGAGGCCTCGAGCGGCTCGCTGGCGGTGTCGATCGGTCTCGCGATCGAGGATGACTCGACGCGCGGCATCAACCTGCTCCCGAAGGAAGCGGTTGCACGCCGGAGCCGTACGCAGAGCGTCAAGGCCGTTGGTGGTCCGGTGGCCGTCGCTCTGCCGATCGCGGCCATGGCGATCCTGTACTTCGGAGCGCACGGGAGCGTCTCGGATCGGCAGACCGAGCTCTCCGCCATCGATGCAGAGATCGCAACCCTGCCGGCGCCCCAGAGGCCGACGATCGATCCTGCCCTGGCCGGCGAGGAGGCAGCACGGGCGACCGCGGTCGCGAGCCTCCTCGGCGGACGCGTCGCCTGGGATGCCGTCTTCCGCGACATGTCACGTGTCCTGCCCGCCAACGTGTGGCTGACGAACCTCTCGCTCACCCAGCCCGCAGCCGGCGTGGTCGCCGACGGGACGACGCCGACGACGGTTGCACCGGTGCCCGGTGAGGCGCCGGCCGCACCCAGCGCCGTCTCGATCGAGGGCTACACGTACTCACAGCCCGACGTCGCTCTTCTGCTGGCCCGGCTCGCAACCCTGCCGACCCTGCAGCGGGTGACTCTGACCTCGAGCGACATCCAGGTCGTCGGGTCGAAGAAGGTCTTCCACTTCCTGATCGTTGCCGACCTGAATCAGACCGGAGGTGCGTCATGAGTGAACTGCTTCGCTCTCCGCGAGGAAAGCTTGGCCTGGGCATCGCCGCCGGCCTGCTCTTCGTCGCGGTCGCGTGGCTCCTGCTCGTGTCGCCGCAGCGGTCGAAGGCGGCCGAGCTCGGCACACAGCTCGAAGTCTCGCAGGCCCAGCTCGCGGAGCGGCGCGCCGCTCTGGCGAACCCGTCCGTCAACGTCACAGTGAAGCCAAGCGATCTGTACCGGCTGACGAAGGCCCTGCCGAACGGCACGGACATGTCGGGCATCCTGCTCGAGGTGAACCGGCTGGCGGTGAAGGACGGCCTAGCCTTCAACTCGATCAAGCCGTCGGGAGCGGTGCCGGGAACCGGATTCACGCTGCAGCCGCTCTCGATCGTGGTGCAGGGCCGATTCGGCGACGTGTCCAAGTTCCTCGGTGATGTGCGAAAGCTCGTCACCGTGCGAGGAGGACGGCTCGATGCCCGCGGCCGCCTCTACTCGGTGTCCCAGGTCGTCGTCTCGGCGCCCGACAGCCCCGCGAAGTTCCCGGTTGTCAAGGCCGCGTTGACGCTGAACGCCTACTCGTACAGCCCGACGGCTCCCCCTAGCTCGTCCCCCTCAACGTCAATCGACGCGTCCTCCAGCGGGACGGTCGCGGCAGGAGCGACTCCCTGATGGCCAAGAACAAAGAAGAGGCGGCCGCCGCCAAGGCGAAGAAGCAGAAGATCATCCTCATCGTCGGTGCCGTGCTGCTGCTCGGCCTGGGAGCGATCCAGGGCCCGAAGCTGATGAAGGGCGGAGCCCAGTCCGACGCTGCTCCGGTGGAAGATGCGTCCGCGGTCACGGAGACGGAAGGTTCGGTGTCGACCGCGCCTGCGCCCGTTCCGACCTCGACGCCGCCGGTGAGCGGAGGCAAGCCGGCAGGCTCGGTCTCCGGTGTCGCGCTTCCGGGTCCGGCCCGCGTTCGCCCGGCCGATCACCAGCTTGCGTCCTTCGTGATGTTCGACGACAAGGATCCGTTCGTCCAGGGCGTGTCGACCGACGACGGCAGCGCCGCTGCCGCCGGCGACAACGGGACTGCCGCGACGGGTGCCGTTCCCGGAGTCACGAACGCCCCGGCCTCCCCGTCGCCGACGGTGACCGGCGGCCCCGCCCCTGCGGACGCTCCGAAGATGCCGATCGCGTTCGCGACGATCAACTTCGACGGGAAGCCGCAGCAGGTGACTTTGAAGAAGGGCTTCCCCGAGGACGAGCCCGTCTTCGTCGTCCGCGGGATGACGAAGAACACCGTCAAGATCGGCGTCGCGGGCGGGTCGTTCGATGACGGCCAGACCATCACGCTCAATCGCGGCAAGAAGGTAACCCTCGTCAACACGGCGACGGGCGTCCGCTACGAGCTCAAGGTGGTCTTCACCGGCACCGCTCCCGAGACGATCAAGGGCTTCACGACCGGCCAGGAGGGTGGCGTCTCGGCGACGAACGCCACTGACGGCTCCTCGACCACGCCGCCCGTCACGGTAGCGCCGTGACCCCTCGACTCGTGACTCTCGTCTGCCGATAGGAGAGGTAGATGCCGCAGTTTGCCTACAGCGCCATCAATTCCCAGGGAGCGATGCTCGCCGGGGAGATTCAGGCTGTCGATGTCTCGGCTGCCCGTGACGCGCTGCTCGGAAACGGCCTGCTCGCCGACAAGATCGCCGAGGTGAAGGGGAGCACGCCGGGGAAGGCCGCCAAGCCAGGGATGTTCGCCAAGAAGGTGGCGCCGAAGTCCCTGCAGGTGTTCTCGCGTCAGTTCGCGACGATGATCGAGGCCGGGCTGTCGGTCGTCACCGCGCTCGTGATCCTGGAGCAGCAGACCGACGACGACGCGCTGGCAACGGTCATCGACGAGATCCGCGAGCGGGTCGAGACCGGGGCGCTCCTGTCGGAGGCTCTGTCCGAGCACCCGGAGGTCTTCAGCCGACTCTACGTCGCCATGGTCGAAGCCGGCGAGGCAGCCGGTGTGCTCGACACCGTCCTCGACCGTGTCGCGATTCAGATCGAGAAGGAGCAGAAGATCAAGCGCCGGATCAAGGGCGCGATGATCTACCCGAGCGTCGTTCTCACGTTCGCGACCCTCGTGATGATGGGCATGCTGATGTTCCTCGTCCCGATCTTCGTGAACATCTTCGACCAGCTCGGAGGCCAGCTTCCGACTCTGACGCAGTACGTGCTCTACGCATCGAACGCGCTGCGACACCCGTGGTTCCCCGGCGTCCCGATTCCGGGAGTCCTTTTCGTCCTGTGCGGTGGTGTCGGCGCGTTCTTCGGCTTCCGCCGCTGGAAGAAGACGGACAAGGGTCGCGCGACGTGGGACAAGTTCAAGCTGCGCATCCCGATGCAGATCGGCTCGGTCGTCCGCAAGGTCGCGATGGCACGCTGGTCGCGGACCCTCGCGACCCTGATCGCATCCGGTGTCGACATCATGCGAGCGCTCGAGATCACCGCGCAGACGTCGGGCAACTGGGTCGTCGAGGAAGAGACGGCCGTCCTTCGACATCGGGTCGAGGAAGGTGCCTCGATCGCGCAGCCGCTGATCGAGAGCGACGTCTTCCCGCCGATGATCGCCCAGATGGTGAAGATCGGTGAGGAGACCGGCGAGCTCGAGAAGATGCTCTCGAAGGTGGCCGACTTCTACGAGGACGAGGTCGACGCCTCAGTGCAGGCGCTCACCTCGATCATCGAGCCGATGATGATGGTCGGTGTCGGAATCATGGTCGGCGTGATCATCATCAGCATGTACCTGCCGATGTTCAAGCTGCTCTCGCTCGTCAAGTAGAAAGACGTCGATCAGCTACCCATGACGTAGGCGATCGCTGCGATCCCGACCGCGACTGCGAAGAGGATCAGCAGGGTCATCGCCGTCCCGCCGAGCAGGGCGACGGGAGTGGCGGGATGCCGCCCGCCCTTGATCTCGCCACCTGACGCGCTGACGTCCGGTGAGGTCTGCCCCTGTTCCTCTGCTGCCCTCGTCATGTGGTTCCCCCTGGATGGCGGGCCTGGCGCCACGATGCGGCAGGCGCTGTCTCCCGATGGTTCCCGGCCGACTCGAATGCCAAACGCGCAGCCGGGCGGGCCGCCCGGCGTCGAGCTAGCCGGGGACGCGCAGGATGACGACGTCGTTGTACACGTCGTCGTCGGGCCGGCAGACGTCGGCATCGAGGAACGTTGCGCAACTCGGGCACGCAAAGTGCCGCAGGACGAGGTCGTCGTCGACCTGGGAGCGGGGATCGATGAAGATCCGGGGGTCGATCTCGGTCAGAGGCATCTCGATCACCGCACAGCCGTTGCGGTAGCCGCTCGCAGCGTTTCCGAGGATCTCATCGCAGTGGGCGCACGCCAGGCTCATTGCCCCGTCAGCCGAGCCGATTCTGACCCCCTCGACGGCGAGGGCGACCTGGCCGTTCACCGGCGCGAGCTTGCCGAGGGAGGCGTCGGGCCGCCGTCGCGCGGTGTCCAGGCGAGCCTGCCGGATCGCCCGGCGCCGCTCGACCGTGGCCGGTTCGTCGAGGGTGGCTCCGCTGCCGTCGAGGACGACGCCGTAGATGCGCTCGGCGTCGGCGACCGTGACGCGGTCCCGGATCACGTCCTCCACGACGCGCGCGGGCTCGCGCAGCAACGGATCACCGTGGCCCGCTCCCATGGGCGGCATGACCTCGAACAGGTCGCCGACCGCGAGCGGGTTGTCGAACTTCTTCGGTGGGGGCGCGCCACCTCCGGGGGCGAGCTCGCGCAGCTCGTCCGGCGTGGCGGGGAGCGTCCCTGCCGCTAGCAAGGCCGCGATATCGGTCTGGGCCGCGGACCAGAAGGTGCCGCCCGTGCCCGGATACCCGCCGGAGCTCCCGTTCCCCTGCGTGGCCGACTGCATCAGCCCACCCGAGGAGATGAACGACTGGTCCGTCTTGTGACCGGTCCAGCCGGTCACGATCCCGGCACCGCCGCGCCAGCGACCGTGGCCGCCGCCCGACGCCACCTCGCGCCGGTAGAGGTAGAGAAACGGGATCACCCGCTCCCATTCCTCGGCGTTCCCGATCCCCAGCTTCGGCGAGATGATGCTGCCGCCGTGGTCGATCCCGTCGCGGAACGAGAACGCTCCCGACCCGCCGCCGATGCCGTCGAACGGGAAGTTCCCGTAGGGGTCGCCGTTCTGGTCGACGCCGAACATCAGGGTGTACACCTGCGTATGGTGCGCGGATGCCGCGAGCATGTTGCGGCTCTCGGTCTCGGACGTGCCGAGCATCTTGCTGATCAGGTGCATGGCCTGGCTGATCGCATTCGTCGTGCCGAGCGAGGTGCTCACGGCCGCGGGGTGTCGCGCCGAGGTGATCGCGCCGAGCCGCGGCTCGAAGCGCAGGCAGCGCAAGACCCCGGCGCCGCAGAGGTACTGGTCGTACGCGAGCAGCGGCAAGGCTGCGTTGAGGACGGCTCCGCGCCAGACTCCGACCGGGATGTTGAACGAGCCGTAGGAATCGTCGCTGCCCTCGTTGGAGAACGTGAGCGTCGAGTCGCGCTTCTCGATCGTCAGCTCGAGCCGATGCAGGCTCTTGTCGTCCGGCAGGCCGCCTGCGCAGTAGCGCACGTCTCGCCACTCCCCATCGGGAATGCTGGCGAGCCTGTTGCGGACGACACGCTCGGTGTTGTCGATCATCCGGCGCATCACGCCCTTGACGACCGTCGGCCCGTAGTCCTCGATCGCTTCCGTGATCCGCGCCCGGGCGAACTCGACTCCCGACACCTGTGACTTCAGCTCGAGCAGGCAGAGCTCTGGCATCCGCGAGCGGCGGATCCAGGCATCGACGAGATCCTCGCGCCAGACGCCACCTTCGACGAGCTTCATCGGCGGGAACGCCGTCGCCTCCCAGAAGGTGTCCGGGGCCTGCTGCACGAATCCACCGGGCTCGACCCCGCCGAGCTCCTGCTGGTGGACGCAGTTGTAGACCCAGCAGAACAGGCGGCCGTCGACGAACACCGGCGCGTAGACGGCAACGTCCATCTGGTGGTTGGTGCCGACCCACGGGTCGTCCTGGACGAACACGTCACCCTCGCGGATGCCCACATTGCCGCCTCGGTGCTCGATCGTCCATTTCACGGCGAGGTCGGCGCAGCCGGCGAAGAAGAGGATGCCCGGCCCGAACACGACCCCGTCGCCGAGCTCGGTCTGGATCGAGGTGTTCAGGTCCCAGACGTACACGGTGACGCCGGAGCCCGAGATCCGCCGGACCGTGTTCAGATGGTCTTCGTTGATCGACCAGAGGCGCGAGCGCAGCACTTCGTAGGTAACGGGGTCGATCTCCTCGTCGTGCTCGCTGTGCAGGACGAGCCCTTCGGGGACGACCAGCTCGTCCGGCGGCATGTATCCGTCGGCGAGCGACGACCAGCGCCGCGCGTATTCGCTCGTGCTCATTCCGCCTCCCCGTTGGCCGTGCCGGAGCGCGCCCCGGACGTGACGACTGCGTTTCCGAACGTGTCGATCGTGAGGCTCGCACCGGGGCGAACGAGGACCGTCGTATCGGGCAGCTCCACGACGGCCGGGCCGGGTACGACGTTCCCCGGCAGGAGGTGCTCGCCGCGCCAGACCGGCGTCGCGATCCGCGAGCGCGACTCGGACCAGTACACGGGCCTCTCGCCGAGGCTCGCAGCGGCGGGCGGCGTCGGCTCGGCGGTGGCCAACTCGGCCGCGGCGGGCTTGCGGACGCGCCCGTTGGCGCGGAGGCCGACGGCAGTGAGCACGATGCCCGCCTGCCGGTACCCCGCGTCCTCGCCGTACCGTCGGGCGTACACGTCCTCGAACGACGCTGCCACCTGCTGGGCGCCGGCCTCGTCGAGACGCCCCGGCGGCGCCGGCGCCTGAACCTCGTACACCTGGAGTCCGTACTTGCAGCGCGCGTAGCGCTCGAAGCTGACCTCCTCCACGGATGCGGCCTGGTCGCCGAGCTCCTCTCGAGCCTGGGCTTCGAGAGTCTCGTAGGCCTCGTTGAGGGCGGCCGGGTCGAACGGGTCACGGAGGACGAGCGGTTGCTCGTAGACGTCGAGAAGGTCTGCGGTGGCCAGACCGACCGCAGACCAGACCGAGGCTGCGTCGCGGAGCGGGACGACCCAACGGTCGATCCCGAGTCCCTGCGTGTAGAGGCCGGCGTGGGCGCCGGCGCCACCGCCGAACGCGTAGACGGTGAAGGCGCGCGGGTCGAGGCCGCGCTGAACCGTCATGGAGCGGATCAGGTCGCTCATCCGTGCGTCGACGACCCTGACGATGCCCGCGGCACACTCGTCAACGGTGAGGCCGAGGGACTCGGCCAGTGGTGCGATCGCAGCTTCCGCCGCGGCGCGGTCGAGCTTGAGCCGACCGCCCAGGAACCGCTCGGCGTCCAACACGCCGAGCACGAGATCCGCATCGGTCACGGTCGGCTCCGTCCCGCCGCGGCCGTAACACGCCGGGCCTGGATCGGCGGACGCGCTCTGCGGGCCGACGCGCAGGGTGCCCGTGAGCTCGTCCACCCAGGCGATGCTGCCGCCGCCCGCTCCGAGCGACTGGACGTCGACCATGTTGAGGAAGAGCCGATGCTGCTCGATCACGGTCTCGTCCCGCACGAGTGCGACGCCGTCCTCGATCACGCTCACGTCGAAGGTCGTCCCGCCCATGTCGGTCGTGATCACCTCGGGCGCCCCGATCGCCAGGCCGAACTCACCCGTCGCGATCACGCCTGCGACCGGGCCGGACTGGAGCGTCAGGATCGGCGTCGCGCGAGCCCTCGTGCCGCGTGCCAGACCGCCGTTGCACTGCATGAAGAGGACGTCGTGGGCGTAGCCCAGCTCGCGGGCGCGTGCCTCGATCGCCTGGGTGTACTCGCTCATGATCGGCCCCACGTAGGCGTTCAGGATCGTGGTCGCGGTGCGCGGGTACTCGCCGACGCGGGGTGCCACCCGGTGCGAGAGCGAGACGTGCAGATCCGGGTGCGCCGATGCGATCACCTCGGCCGCCCGGAGCTCGTGGGCGGGATTCATGAACGACCACAGGAACGAGATGGCGAGCGCCTCGATGCCGGCAGCCACGAGGTCGGCGACCGCCGCGAGCACCTCGTCCTCGGCCAACTGCACGACCACGTCGCCGGCGTAGTCGATCCGTTCCGTGATCTCGCTGACGTGACCTCGCTCCACGAACGGCGCCGGCAGGTTCGAGCTCGGCGGATGGAGGAGTTGCTCCAGCGGAACGCCCGTCGCTCGACCCGTGTTGTCCATGATCCGGATCGCGTCGGCGTGGCCTCGCGTCGCGAGCAGGCCCACGCGGGCTCCCTGACGGGTCACGACCGCGTTCGTGCCGGACGTCGTGCCGTGGGCCAGGCGATCGGTCTGCTCGAGGAGCGTGGCACCCGTGAGGCCCAGTTGCTGCGCGGCGACCTCGATCGACGCGAAGAACCCCTGTGCCGGCTCGTTCCGGGTCGTCGGCGCCTTGCCGACCGTGACCGCGCCGTCGTCGCCGACAACGGCGCAATCCGTGAAGGTGCCGCCGATGTCGACTCCTACGAGAAAGCCCATGCCAGCTCAGCCCCGACTGTTCCCGCAGCCGCCGCAGACGGTGCGATTGACCGCGTGCACCTCTTCAACGTACTCGACCGGCCGTGGGAGCGACGGAAGAAGCGTCCGGGCGAAACGGGGCGTCGCCGCGCAGCCGGAGCGGCTTACGCGTCGTCCGTCTCGACCGTGATGGCGCCCATCGGGCACCCGTCACTCGCGGCGAGGACGTCGGCGAGGGGATCGCCGGACGGGTCGACGACGACGGAGACGTCCTGTGCCTCGTCGATGCGGAACGTGTTGGGAGCGGCGGCGACGCACGCGCCGGATGCCATGCACAGAAGCGGGTCGACGGTGATCTTCGGAGCAGCGCTCATCCCACTATCCTACCGTCGTGCTCGACGCGCAAGCCCAGGCATACCTCGAGGAACTGGAGGCGTTGGCGCTTCCTCCGATCCGCGAGCGCGACCTGGAGGAGGTCCGTCGCGCCATGGACGACGGTGCCGGGGCGCTCTTCGGAGAACCGGATCTCGTCGCGTCCGTCGAGGACAACGATGCCGATGGCGTCCCGGTGCGCGTCTACGACCCCGGTGCCGACGGCGCTGCGCTCGTCTTCTTCCATGGCGGAGGCTGGGTTCTCGGGAGCCTCGACTCACACGACCTTCTGTGCCGGGCGCTTGCCGCGCGATCCGGCTGTGCCGTTGTCAGTGTCGACTACCGGCTCGCCCCCGAGCATCCGTACCCGGCCGCGGTGGAGGACGCCTGGACGGCGACCCGGTGGGCGGCGGAGCGCTTTCCGCGGATCGCCGTCGGGGGCGACAGCGCGGGTGGACACCTCGCGGCGCTCATGGCACTCGAGGCCCGTGACCGCAGCCTGGCACTCGCCCTGCAGGTTCTCGTCTATCCGATCACCGACTACTCCTTCGACACGGCGTCGTACCGCGAGCACGCCGAGATCGCGAACCTCCCGGCCGCGACGATGCGCTGGTTCTGGGAGGTCTTCGTCCCTGACGAGGCTGCCAGGGTGGAGCCCGTCCTCTCGCCGCTCCGCGCCGACCTCGACGGTGTCGCACCCGCGTTCGTGCTCGTCGCCGAGTACGACACGCTGTGCGACGAGGGCGAGGCCTATGCAGAAGCGCTCCGCGCTGCGGGCGTGCCGGTGGAGTTCCGCCGCTACGACGGCATGATCCACGGCTTCTTCCGCATGCCCGCCGTATTCGACCGCTCACGCGGCGCGATCGACGAGGTCGCGGCTGCTGTGCGCGGGGCTCTCTCGCCGGCGGACTAGGCGAAGCGGACGACGGTTCGGACTCCGGGCGTCGTCTCTTCGGCGAACACGGAGGGCAGCTCTGAGAGGCCGATCGTCCGGGTGACGAGATCGTCCACCGGGATGGTTCCGTCGGCGCACCAGCGTGCGAACCGGGGAAGGTCCACCTGGGGGTCGATCCAGCCGTAGATGCAGCCCGTCACCCTCAGCTGCTTGCGCAGGATCGTGCGGGGTGCGATCGAGACGAGGCTGTCGACCGGAATCCCGCCGAGCACGACGAGCTCGCCGCCGACGGCCAGCGACTCGAGCGCAGCCAGGAACGCGGTCTCGCGTCCGACCGCCTCGAAGGCGACGTCGACGCCGCCGATGTCAGACAGCGCCTCGACAGCCTCCTCCGGACGGAGCAGCATGGTGGCGCCACGCGCCGCTGCCCGCTCGAGGTGTGACGGATCGGGGTCGATCGCGGCAATCGTCCCTGCCTGGGCGATCTGCGCGCCTGCGACGACATTGAGCCCGACGCCGCCGACGCCCCAGACCCCGACGACGGCTCCCGGCTGCACCCGAGCGCAGCTCAGGGCGGCGCCGACACCGGTCGCGATCCCGCAGCCGACAAGAGCCGCCTGCTCTACCGGCAGGTCGTCATCGATCGCAACCGCAGCGGCGGGGGGGATGACGATCAGGTCGCTGAAGCAGCCGAGCGAGAGCAATCCCGAGATGGGCTCGCCGCGCCAGAGCGTCGCCCCGTCGCGAAGGTCGAGGCCGTGGGCGCAGAACGCCGGCCGCCCGGCGAGGCACTGGCGGCAGCGGCCGCACGGCGACTTGATCGAGAGAGCCACGCGGGTGCCGACCGAGAGGCTCTCGACGCCCTCGCCGACTGCCTCGACCTCGCCGCAGCCTTCGTGGCCGAGCACGAGCGGCGCGCGATACGCATCTCTCGGAGCCGCGAGGTCGGTATGGCAGACGCCGGCCGCGAGCATGCGCACGCGGACCTCGCCCGGGCCCGGATCGGGCACGTCGACCGGCTCGATCCGGGGCATGTCACCGATGCGCTCGAGCACGAGGGCGTCGACGGTCGTGGTCGCCATGGTCAGCTGCCCACCAGGATCGGGAGGGAGAGCAGGCCGCGGACGTCTCCCCGAGCCCGCCAGACGGCGGGTTGATCCGGATCGAGCCGGAACTCGGGCAGCAGGCGCGCGAGCTCTGCGAGCATCACGGCCATCTCGAGCCGGGCAACGTTCGCACCCAGACAGAGGTGGTGGCCGTAGCCGAACGTGACGTGCTTGTTCGGCTTCCGGTCGAGCACGCAGGCGTCCGGCTCGGGGAACTCGCGCGGGTCGCGGTTGGCGGCGGCATAGGCGAGTGCCACGACCTCGCCCTTCTCGATGCTCTCGCCGTGGAGCTCGAGGTCGTCGCTGGCGTTGCGGCAGAAGATCTGGATCGAGGGAAAGAGCCGGAGGAACTCGTTCACCGCGCTCGGGATCAGCGTCGGCTCCGAGAAGAGCTGTCTCCGGACGTCGGGCTCCTCCGCCAGGAACTTCGTGGTCATCGACATCGCGCCTGCGGTCGTCTCGTGCCCGGCCATCAGCATGACGACGCCGAAGCCCCGGATCTCGAGGTCGGTCAGGCGATGACCTTCGACCTCGGTCTCGAGCAGGAGGCTGATGAAATCGTCGCCGCGGTTCTCCTTGCGTTCGGCCACGAGGCGGTCCAGGTACTCCTCGAACTCCTCCCCGGCGCGCTTCTGCGCCTCGGGATCCTTGATCGAGCCCTCGAACATCCGCCGCACCCAGTCGGCCCACTTCGGCTGATCCTCCACCGGCAGCCCCATGAACATGCCGAGCGTGCCGAGCGACAACGGGGTCGAGAACTCGCTCACGAAGTCGCCGCTGCCGCGGGCCACGATCGGCTCGAGCAGCGACGCCGCCAGCTCGTGCAGCTCGGGCCGGAGGGCCTCGACCCTGCTCTTCGCGAAGATCCCGTTGACGATGCTCCGGTAAAGGGTGTGCTTGGGTGGGTCGAGCTCGATCGGGAGTTGCGGGTAGTCGCGAGGCTGGCTCGGCGGGATCACCGTCGTCCCGACGACGCTCGAGGTGAACCGGCGCCAGTCGATCGCCGCCTCGGTCACGTCGGCGTAGCGCGACAGGAGCCAGAAGCCGCCGTAGCGGTCGCTGTGGACGATCGGGCACTGCTCCCGGAGCTCGGCGAGGACGGGGTTCGGATCCTCGACGAATGCAGGCTCGTGGTGGTCGAACGACGTCGTCAGCGCGTCACCTCGGTTGCTCTCTGCCATTCGCTACCCCTTCGTGATCCGGCCGGCGCGGGCGACCGGCATGGCGCCCAGCGTCGAAATGGCGCGTCTCGGCCATCGTACTATCAGACCAATTCACACGTCGCCCCGGATCGGCCGGTCGGCCGCAGCGCGTCCGGCGTCGAGTGGCAGTCGGGGATCTACGACAGTTCGCGGCCGCCTCGCCGCTTGGGTGGACCCTGATCGGCAGGGCCGAAGCGCCTGAACGCCCGGCCGGGAACAGCCTACGACTCGGGCGGAGCGCCGCCCTCGGCGGTGCGCCGCTCGACGAACTCGTCCAGCTCGGCAGCGATCGCGTCGTCGAGAGGAGGGGGCTCGAACTCGGCCAGCACCTGCTTGCAGACCTCGTTCGCCCGCACGGTTGCGTCACGCGCGCCCTCCTCCGTCCACTGCCCGAAGTTGGCCCAGTCGGAGACGATCGGCTCGTAGAACGCTGTCCGGTAGCGCGCGAGCGTGTGCTCGCCGCCGAAGAAGTGGCCGCCGGGCGCCGTCTCGGCGATCGTCGAGAGCCCGATCTCGTCGTCGTCGACGACGAGCGGCTGGAAGATCTCCGCCAGCATCTGCAGCACCTCGACGTCGAGGACGAACTTCTCCTTCGACGCGGTCAGACCGCCTTCGAGCCAGCCGGCCGCGTGGAGGAGCACGTTGCAGCCGCCCATCACGGCGCCGAACAGGCTGATCATCGTCTCGTACATGGCCTGCGCGTCGACGGCGTTGGAGGCGTTCGGCGCCGAAGAGCGATACGGCAGGCCGACGTGGCGGGCGAGTTGTCCGCTCGCGAGAGCCGCCTTGTAGTACTCGGGCGTCCCGAACGCGGGTGCACCGGACTTCATGTCGACGTTCGAGGTGAAGGCGCCGTACACGACCGGCGCCCCGGGCCGGGCAGCCTGCGTGAGCGCGATCCCCGCAAGCGCCTCCGCGTGCTGGAGCACGAGCGCCCCGGCCAGCGTCACCGGCGCCATCGCGCCCGCGAGGGTGAACGGGGTGATGATCGAGACCTGCCCCGCAACGGCGAAGTCGATCATGCCCATGCACATCGGGATGTCGAGCTGACGCGGCGAGTTGCTGTTGATCACGGTGTAACAGCGTGGGGCGGCGGCGAACTCCGCCGCGCTGACCCCGTAGCCGATGCGGAACATCTCGAAGCCGTCGGCGACCTGCCCCCTGCCCCTCGCATAGAGATAGGGCGCCTTGTCGGTGAGCGTCAGGTACGCGAGCCCCGATTGGAGGTGCCGGAACTGCACCGGAACGTCCTGCGGCTCCACGCACGGCCCGGTCACGTGAATCACGTCGTAGTGCTGCGTCAGCCGGACGAGATCGCGGAAGTCCGCGAGGTTCCCGGATCGCTTCCCGCCGTCGAGATCGCTGACAGCGGGCGGGCTGCTGACGGGAACCGTGGCGAGGTGGCGTCCGCCGAGTGTGACGGTGCGCTCCGGGGAGCGGCCGAGCAGCTCGAACGAGCTCGGTGCCGACGCCAGCGACCGATCGATCAGCTCGGCCTCGAACCGAACCAGCTCCGAGGTCTCGTCGACATCGGCCCCCGCTTCGCGGAGGAGCGCCCTGGCCTCGGGCAGCAGCACGCGGATGCCCTGCTCGCGCAGGATCGTCAGGGCCGAGGCGTGGAGATGGGCGACCTGGTCGGCACTGAGCAGCTCGGTCGGCGGGAACGGGTTCTCGAGCCGGCGATAGCTCAGCGACCGGCGGATCGGCGCCGGCCGGTCCTGCGCTCCCGTTCGGGCTCGCCGGCCCCGCCGTTCTCTCGGACTCTCTGACACGTATGCCCCCTCGGTATGACCCGCGCCATCGTACGCGCAGCGCTCTTCAGCTGACGTCCACGACCGGATCACCGAGCATGCCGACGTCGACCTCGATCCCGAGCCCCGGGCCGGTCGGCGGTCGTTGGGCGCCGTCTGCGCGTGGCGGCAATCCCGACCCGTGGTCGCTTCCGACCCAGGTGTGGAAGTCGCACGTGTGAACCCGATGCCGCTCCGGCGTGCCGAGCCCGACGTGCACGACCGCGGCGGTGACGAGGCTCGCTCCGCCCGCGTCCTCGACCGTGACGTCGACGCCGAGCTCGCAGGCGACATCGCGGATCAGCAGCGCGCGGGTGATGCCGCCGACCCGCTGCAGCTTGACCGTGATCCCGTCGGCGACGCCATCGCGGTGGGCGCGCAGCAGGTCGTCGAGCGTGACGATGGACTCGTCGAGCACGAGCGGACGATCGGTCGCCGGCCGGACCGAGGCGCACTCGGCATACGTGCGGCACGGCTGCTCGAGGACGTAGTCGAGGCTTCGCGTCTCCCGCAGGAAGCGCCGTGCCGCGCCGGCCGTGAACGACCCGTTCGCGTCGGCGTAGAGGACGACGCCGTCGCCGACGGCGTCCCGGACTGCTCCCAGGCGCTCCGCGTCGGCGACGGGATCCGTTCCCACCTTGACCTGTAGGCGGCGATAGCCCTCGCCGACGAGCTCGCGCGCGAGCGCCACCGCGTCGTCGAGAGGGAGGACGGTGACGACGTTGTAGAGCGGCACCGTCTCCCCGAAGCGGGCACCCAGCGCGTCGCACAGCGGCTTGCCCGCCGCGCGGGCGGCGACGTCCCAGCAGGCCATGTCGAGCGGCGACTTGACGTACGGCTGTCCTCGCATCGCACCGTCGAGTGCGGCGGCGACGGCTCGCGGCTGCGTCGGGTCGGAGCCGAGCAGGTGGGGGGCCAGGTCTCCGATCCCTGCGCGCGCTCCAGCGGCGAAGGAGTCGGCGTAGAGAGCGCTGATCACCGCGATCTCACCCCAGCCGGTGATCCCCTCGTCGGTGTCGAGGGCGACGAGCGTGGAGTCGAAGGCGGCCGATCCGACGTGCCCCATCGCGTAATTGCCGCGGCGAAACGGCTGCAGCTGCCGGTATGCGCGGATCCGGGTGATCTGCATCTGGGCCTCGCGTCAGTCGACGACGACGATTTCCGTGCGGAGCTCGCCGAGCTCGTGCTCGACCTCGCTCACCACGTCGGCGCCGAGCAGCCGGCCGAGCATGCCGTGATGGCCCGCGGCCAGCACGACGAGCCGCACGTCGAGGTCACGTGCCGTCGAGGCGATCTTCTCCGACACGTTGCCTGCCGCCCACACGTAGTCGGCCTCGATCCCGGCCGCCTCGATCCGCGCCCTGGCCTCGGCGAGGACCGGCCCCAGCTCGGGCGGCTCGACGAGCGGCATCATGCTCGCCTCCTCGGTGAGGCTTCCGAAGCTCTGCGGGCCTTCGGGGTCGAACGGAAGCTCCAGGACGGCGAGCACGACGAGCCGGTCGCCCGAGACTCGTGCCTCGTCAATCGCGCGGTCGAGCGCCCGGCTGGCGCCGTCGGATTGGTCGAACCCGATCAGGATCGTGTCGGCCATGTGGAGAGCATCGCACTTCTCGGCCGGTCGCGGCGGCGCTCTCCCCGAACGGAGGCGACCGTCTAGCGGCAGTCGCCGCAGTGGCCGTGGAGGACGACCTCGTGCGAGCGCATGCCGAGCTCGAGGCGGCTCGCGGCCTGCTCGAGCGCCGTCTCGAGCCCGGAGTCGGAGAACGGCTCGACCTTCCCGCAGTCGTCACACACCAGGTGATGGTGATGGTCCCCCGAGCGGGACGGCTCGAACCGGGCGATCCCGTCTCCCAGCTCGACGCGCTGAACGAGCTCGAGCTCGATGAGCTGGTCGAGCGCGCGGTAGACGCTCGCGATCCCGACGCGACCGCCACCGCCGCTGATCCCGTCGAAGATCTCCTGCGCGGATCGGCAGCAGTTCTGCGAGCCGAGGTGCTCGATCACGGCCCGGCGGGCGCCCCCGTTGCGGAGGCCCTCCGCTCGCAGGCTCGCGAGCGCGCGTGCACTCCAACCGGTGTCGTGTCCGTGCATCCGTCTAATGATACCGATTCTCACTTGCTGCTAGTCTGATCCCCGTGCTTTCGAGAACCATTCTCTTTAGCGGGGCGGGCGTCACCGCTGCGCTCGTGCTCTCGGGGTGCGGCTCGGCCGGGTCGGCCACCGCGGGCGCCAAGGAGCAGGTCGTGGCAGCGTTCTACCCCCTCGCCTTCGCGGCCCAGGAGATCGGGCAGGAGGCCGTCGAGGTGAGGAACCTGACGCCCGCAGGAGCCGAGCCGCACGATCTCGAGCTTACGCCGGGTGACGTGAGGGCGGTGGCTGCCGCCGACCTCGTCCTCTACGTCGGCGGCGGCTTCATGCCTGGCCTCGAGACGGCGCTGCGAGAGCGGAGCGGCCCCTCGCTCGACGTCCTCGCGGCGACACGGCGCCCCGCCGGAGAGCCGGTCGGCGACCCTCATGTCTGGCTCGACCCGATCCGCTTTGCGGCGATGGTGCACGCGGTCGGCGAGGCCCTCGGGAGGGAAGAAGCAGCCGCGCGTGTCGCCGAACGGGTCGCGCGACTCGACGCGGACTATCGGCGCGGGCTCGCGCACTGCAAGCGCCATGCGATCGTGACGAGCCACGCTGCGTTCGGCCATCTCGCCGCGCGCTACGGCCTGAAGCAGATCCCGCTCGAGGGGCTGGCGCCCGAGGCGGAGCCGTCGGCCCGGGGGATTGCGAAGCTCGTCGACCTCGTTCGTCGCTCCGGCGCGACGACCGTCTTCGCAGAGACTCTCGTCTCGCCGAAACTGGCGCAGACCGTTGCCCGCGAAGCCGGGGTTCGAACGGCCTTACTCGACCCGCTCGAGGGCCTCGGCGAGGACGCGCTCGCGGCCGGGGCCGACTACTTCTCCGTCATGCGCACGAACCTCGCCACGCTGGAAACGGCGCTTGGATGCACCGCGTGACCCCCGTCGTCGAGATCGAAGGCCTCTCGTTCGCCTATCGGCCCGGCCTGCCCGTCCTCGATCAGGTCTCGCTGTCCGTCGGCGCCGGCGAGTTCGTCGCCATCGCCGGCCCGAACGGCGGCGGCAAGACGACGCTGCTCCGGCTCGTGCTCGGCCTGGAACGGCCCGGGGCCGGGACGGTGCGGGTCTTCGGCCGGACGGCGGGCAAGGGAGGCGGTGGCGGGCGCATCGGGTACCTCCCACAGCGGTCGCGACTGATGGGCGAGGCTCCCGTGACGGTGCGCGAGGTGGTGGCAACGGGCAGGCTCGCTTCCGCCGGGATCTGGGGGCCACTCAAGCGGCCCGACCGCGAGGCAGTGGCAGAGGCGATCGCGACGGTCGGTCTCGCCGGCCGGGCGGACGCCCCGCTGAAGACCCTCTCCGGCGGCATGCAGCAGCGGGCGCTGATTGCCAAGGCGCTCGCCTCGGAGCCGGCGTTGCTCGCACTCGACGAGCCCACCACCGGCGTCGACGCCGCCTCGCAGGAATCGCTCGGCCTGCTGCTCGAGGAGTTGCGCAGCAAGCTCGGCGTCACCATCCTGTACGTCTCCCACGAGTTCGGCGCCGTCGAGCACGTCGTCGACCGGATCGTCCTCGTTCGTGGCGGCATCGTCTACGACGGTCCCCCGCGCGAGCTTCCCGGCGTGTGGCACGACCCCTCACACCACCATGCTTGAGCTCGAGTTCATGCGGCTCGCGCTCGCAACCGGTGCGGTCGTGGGGCTGCTCGCGCCGGCGGTCGGCTTCTTCCTCGTCGAGCGGAAGGCCTCGCTGATCGGCGACGGGCTAGGCCACGTCGCGTTCGCCGGCGTCGCAGTGGGGTACCTGCTCGGCATCTCGCCGGTGCTGACGGCGCTGATCGCCGCCGTCCTCGGCGCGCTCGCGATCGAGTGGCTGCGCACCCGCGGCGGGACCGCGGGCGACCAGGCCCTCGCGCTCGTCTTCTACACCGGCATCGCGGCGGGTGTCGTCCTCGTCTCCCAGGCCGGCGCGCTCAACGTCAACCTCTTCCAGTTCCTCTTCGGCTCGATCCTCACGGTCACGCACGACGATCTTTGGACCGTGCTCGTGCTCGGGATCGGGGCGCTTGCCACGATCGCAGCCCTGTTCCGCGGCCTCGTCGCCACCGTCCTCGACGAGGAAGGGAGCCGCGTCGCCGGCGTCCCGGTGACCCGGCTCAACGTCGTCGTCGCCGTGCTCGCCGCTCTCACCGTCGCCGTCTCGATGCGCGTCGTCGGGATCCTCCTGATCGCGGCACTGATGGTGCTGCCCGTGATCGCGGCCAACCGGGTCGCGTGGAGCCTGCGTTCGACCTTCCTGCTCTCGATGGCATTGGGGCTCGGCTCGGTCATCTCGGGGATCTGTCTCGCGTACTACGCGGACACTCCGCCCGGCGGCACGATCGTCCTCGTCGCCGCCGCCGGCTTCGCCGTCTGCGCGCTCGGGAGCGCGGTTGCCCGGCGCGTCTGAGGTGCCGTTGCTGCGATGATCGGCGAGATGCCCTCGGTCACCCTCACCGGCTCCGACCTCACCTTCGACGATGTGCTCGCCGTCGCACGAGGCGATGCGCTCGTCGAGATCGCCCCCTCCGCGCTCGCCGCGATGGAGCGCGCCCGCGCCGTCGTCGACCGCTCGATCGCCGATGGCACTCCCGCCTACGGCGTCACCACGGGCGTCGGCAGCCGCAAGGTCTTCGACGTCGTCGCTGCTGATCACGATCGCCTGCTCGTGCGCCAGCACCGGATCTCGCAGGGCACGCCGGTCCCGGACGACGTCGTTCGCGCCACCGCGCTCCGACTCGCTAATGCGCTCGCCCGCGCGACGACCGTGGCGCGGCCCGCGCTCGCCGAGCACCTCGTCGCAGCCCTGAACGAGCGACGGCTACCGGTGCTCCGGGCCCTCGGCTCGATCGGCCAGAGCGACCTGGCCCAGATGGCCGACCTCTCCGACGGGATCCTCGACGACTTCGAGCTGGCCTCCGGCGAGGCGATCGCGCTCCTCAACCAGAGCGCCTACGCCACCGGGTGGGGAGCGCTCGCCTTCGCCGATGCCTCGATCCTGCTCGACGTCTTCGACCACGCCGCCGCACTCGACCTCGAGGCCCTCGGCGCCAATCGGAACTCCGTCCACCCGGCGATCGGGGATGCACGTCCCTATCCGGGATTGCAGGCAACGCTCGCGCGGCTCAACACGCTGCTCGACGGCAGCGAGGTGGCTGCACGCGACTTGCAGGATCCGCTCACGTTCAGGACGATCGCGCAGCAGAACGGCGCCGCTCACGACGCCTTCGGCTTCGTCCGCACGCAACTGTCGATCGAGCTGAATGCCGCCCAGTCGAACCCTCTCGTCGTTGTCGACGAGGGGCGCGTGATCTCGGTCGGCAACTTCGAGATGCAGCCACTCGCGACCGCTCTCGACATTGCTCGGCTCGCGCTTGCGCCCGTGATCTCGACAGCCGCCGAACGCTCGGTCAAGCTCCTCCAGCGGCAACTGACGGGACTGACCGAAGGGCTCGGCGCACGGCCGCGGCTGCCGGAGAGCGCGCTGAGCGAGTTCGGTATCGCCGTCCAGTCGATCGCAGTCGAGGCCCGTCTCCTGGCCCAGCCCGTTTCCTTCGAGCTCGTGTCGACGACCCAGGCCGAGGGGATCGAGGATCGGATGACGAGCGCACCGCTCGCCGGTCGGAGACTTGCCGAGATGGTCGAGCTCGGTGCCCGCGTGGCTGCGATCGAGCTCATGTTCGCGGCCCAGGCGTGCGACCTCCGCGGGGATCGCCTCGGGACCGGGACGGCTCGGCTGCGTGAGGCGGTACGGCGAACCGTGCCGTTCCTCGAGGAGGGGGCCCCCGTCGCAGATCTGGAACCGCTCGTCGCGGAGATCCGCTCAGGAGGCATTCTTTCCTGACGATGGCGGGAATCGACGTCCACCAGCATCTGTGGCCCGAAGTCTTCTTCGAGGCGCTCGCCCGGCGGAAGACGGTGCCCTACATCGACGGCGAGACCCTTCATCACCCTGAAGGCTCGTCGCAACTGGATCCCTCCGATCACGCGCTGGAGAACCGCCTCGCGCTCCTCGACCGGGCCGAGCTCGATGCGGCGATCGTCTGCCTGCAGCCCACCCTCGGGCTCGAGGTCATCGACCGCGACGAGCGCGAGGAGCTCGAGGAGATCTGGGAGGAGGGCATTCTCGAGCTCGCCGCAGAGTCGGGCGGACGCATACGGCCGCTCGCCGTTCGCGGCCTCCGTGACGGGTTCGTCGGCGTCTCGGTCGGCGCCGATCGGCTCGACGACCTCGACGCCCTCGCCCCGACGCTCGCCGATCTCGACGGGTCAGGCTTCCTCTTCGTGCATCCGGTGTCCTGGACGCCGCCCGTCGGGGCGCCGCCATGGTGGCCGGCGCTCGTCGACTACACGAGCCAGATGCAGCGCGCCTACCTGGCCTGGGTAGCGACCGGACAGGAGCGGTGGCCCGACGTGAAGGTCGTGTTCGCGATTCTCGCCGGCGGCGGCCCGATCCAGCTCGAGCGGCTTGCGTCACGCGGCGTCGACGTTCGCTCGACCCTGCATCGGAACGTCTACTTCGACACGGCGTCGTACGGCCGGCGCGCGCTCGAGCTCTGCATCGAGACCTTCGGCGTCGAACAGCTCGTCTTCGGCACCGATGCGCCGGTCGTCGACCCCTCCCACGCGGCAGCTGCGCTGGCCGGGTTCGGCGAGTCCGTCGAACGCCTGGTCCGTCTGGACAACCTGCTTACACTCACCACGTGAAGACCATCGAGACGTGGCTGGCGGAGCGCCTGCAGCCGGATCGCGACCTGTCCCGCCCCGAGCTCGTCGATGTCGCCGCCGCGATCGCGGACGAGAGTTCGCTCTGGCAGGAGCACGTCTGCCTCAGCCTCCTCGAGCGACACTACGTCCAGATGTATCGCGACCCCAACATCGACGTCTGGCTGATTTGCTGGACCGATGGCCAGGACACGGGTTACCACGACCACGACCGCTCCCAGGGAGCCGTCCATGTCGTCCAGGGAGCGCTCTTCGAGGATTACTTCCACCGCGACGAGGACGGCTGGATCCGCGAGCAGACCAACCGGCACGAGGTCGGCGGCTGCTTCGACTTCGACGCCACCTACATCCACGGTGTCCGCTACGCCGACGGCGAGCCCGCCGTCTCGATCCACTGCTACTCGCCCGCGCTCTGGCGCATGGGGCATTACGAGCCGGACGACCGAGGGATCATGCGCCGGGTGGCGATGACCTACGCCGACGAGCTCCTCGGCGCGGCCTGACGCCCCCGACGCGCGGGCTCCCCGTGAGCGCAGAAAGCCTCTAGAACGGGCTCCGCCGCAGCCTTGCGGCCGCGGCGGAGCGAGCGTGGTGCTTGTCGAGCGTGGTGCTAGGCAGCCATCGGGATGAGCACCTTGTTGATCACGTGGATGACGCCGTTCGACGCCTTGACGTCGGGCGTGACGACGCGTGCTCCGTCGACGAACACCTTGCCGCCGGTGACCCGGATCGGGAGCCGGTCGCCCTGGAGCGACTTCGCCGACTTGAGTTTGACGACCTTGTTCGCGGTCACGTTGCCCTTGACGACGTGGTAGAGAAGCACCTTCTTCAGCAGGGCCTTGTCCTTGCCGAGGGCGGTCAGGGTCGCCTTGGGGACCTTGGCGAATGCCGCGTCCGTCGGGGCGAAGACCGTGAACGGGCCCTTGCCCTGCAGGGTGCCGGCGAGCCCGGCCTTCTTCACGAGCGAGACGAGCGTCTTGAACTGCCCCGCCGCGACTGCGGTCTGAACGATGTTCGGCGGCAGCAGCACCTTGTTGATCACGTGGATGACGCCGTTCGACGCCTTGACGTCAGCCGTGGTCACGCGTGCCCCGCCCACGAACACCTTGGTGCCGGTGACACGGATCGCCGCCGTCTGGCCGTTGAGGGTCGTCGCCGACTTGAGCTTGACGACCTTGTTCGCGGTCACGTTGCCCTTGACGACGTGGTAGAGAAGCACCTTCTTCAGCAGGGCCTTGTCCTTGCCGAGGGCGGTCAGGGTCGCCTTGGGGACCTTGGCGAATGCCGCGTCCGTCGGGGCGAAGACCGTGAACGGGCCCTTGCCCTGCAGGGTGCCGGCGAGCCCGGCCTTCTTCACGAGCGAGACGAGCGTCTTGAACTGCCCCGCCCCTACTGCGGTCTGAACGATGTTGTCGTCGTTCATGGCGCTCGACTTCGCCGACGAGGCGGTCGCGGCGCCGGTGAGCCCGGCGACGGCGAGCACGACGGCTACGAGTGCTGCGATTGACTTCCTCATGGTGTGCTTTCCCTTCGGTTGAGATCGGTTGAGATCGGTTGATCGATGGGGATGCCGTGCGCCGTATCAGGCGACGCGGACCTTGCTCTCGCGGGTCTGCTCACGTTCTGCCCGGAGTCGCTCGTGCTCGTCGCGACCGTCGATCATGGCCGCCCAGACGACGATCCACATCGCTCCGGCAACGAGAAGGGTCACGAACGTGCCCACGATGAAAAGGACAAGATTGCTCATCGGCGACCGCCTCCTCGGGGCAAGACGATGGCGCCCAGCGAGAGGATCGACGGAACCCAGAGGCCTACGAAGATGCCCTGGAGTTCGTTGCCCGCGAACCACAGCGAGACGGAGAGGACGAACGAGATCGCGGCCGCCGCCAGCAGCAGCATCCGCGAGCTCGTGTCGCTGCGCGACCAGAGCCGGGACGAGCGAGTGGAGCCGGGGCTTGCGACTGACATACGAGTTCCTCCTTGCCGATTTTCGATCTTGTCCAGGTTATGTAGAGGATTTTATAGCAGACACCGGTCGGGTTTGTCAAACTTATGTCCATGTTCGGCCCGGACGGAGTCCAGAGGTCGGGCCAGCCTTTCGGTGCACGCGACCCTCGGCCTCCGGCGCCGCTCCCGCTCCGTGTAGCCAGGGCCTTCGTCACACTGTCCCCATGCCCGAGGCGCCCCTTCGGAAGAGCAAGCACGGCCTCGTCGTCGACGGAGACGGCTGGTTCGTCGTCAACGCGCGCTCGTCGCGCTGGCGCGACGAGGGGCCGCTCGGCTCCTACTGCACCTTCGAGGGCAAGAGGCGGTTCCCGCAGTTCGGGATCAACGTCAGCGTCTTCGAGCCCGGCGAGCGGATGGGGATGTACCACCGCGAGAACGCGGAGGAGGCGTTCCTCGTGCTCGCCGGCAAATGCACGCTGATCGTCGAGGGTGAGGAGCGGCAGCTCGGCGAATGGGACTTCTTCTACTGCCCGGCCGGCACGGATCACATCATCGTTGCCGGCGCGGATCAGGCCTGCGTCGTCCTTGGCGTCGGCGCGCGTGGTCGTGGCCTCGGTGGAGTCGTCTACTCGGTCTGCAAAGCCGCAGCGAAATACGGCGCCAGCGTCGTCGCGGCGACCACCGTGCCGGCCGAGGCGTACGCGAAGGTGCGCGCCGCTCTGCCGAGATCGCGATTCGTGAAGTACCGGGCCGGCTGGCTCCCAGGTCGGGGCGATGACGAGCGCGACGCCTGACGCGTTCGCTGCGGCGGGGCTTCTACAACCCGGCGAGCGCGAGGAACCGCTTCAGGATCGTCCTCCCGGCAGGATGTTCGTCGTCCCACTGCTCCGGGTGAAACTGCGTGCCCCACCACGGACGGTCCGTCGCGGCGATCGCCTCGACCGCACACTCGTCGCTCGAGGCAAGAACGCGGAACCCGGGCGGTAGCGTCGTGACCTCGTCGTCGTGGTGGGCCAGCACTTCGAAGCGGGGGCCGAGACCCTCGAGGAGATCGGAGTCGTCGGCGACGTCGACGGGGTTGAAGCCCCGTGACGGCCGGCGTGCCCTGCCGATCGCTCCGCCGGCCGCCCGGACCTGCATCTGCATGCCGGCACAGATACCCAGCATCGGGCCCGCGTAGGAGGGCAGGAGAGCGACGAAGCGGTCGAGCCTCGCCTGGTCGTGGGTCGCCCAGGGGGCGTACGACCCGCTGAGGACGACCGCGTCGGCCTCGATCGCGTCGAGCTTCTCGTACCGCGCCGACACGACAGAGGCGGAGGTGAGGGAAGCGAGGCGGTCGCGAACCGCCTCGTACTGACCGAGGCGCTCCTCCGTCAACGCTCCCTCGTGCTCGGTGATCACGAACAGCACCTGCACGTCAGTGGTCGACATCCGCCAGCTCGATCTTCCTCCGGGCGACGAACTCGTCGAGCGCCTCGGCGACGCCCGGCGCGAGCGGAGGCTGCTCGTAGCTTGCGAGCGCGTCCTGCCAGACGAGCGTCGCCCGCTCCTCGGCCCTGAGGGAGCCGCTCGCCTCCCAGTTCTCGTAGTTCTGCCAGTCCGAGACGATGGGGCGGTAGAACGCGGTCTCGAAGCGGGCGAGGGTGTGCTCGGAGCCGAAGAAGTGGCCGCCGGTCGGGACGTCGGCGATCGCATCGACGCCTTCTGCGATCTCGCGGGCGTCGACGTCCAGGACTGGTCCCATCGTGACCGCCATCATCTGGAGCATCTCGACGTCGAGCACGACCTTCTCGAACGAGGCGGTCAGGCCGCCTTCCATCCAGCCCGCCCCGTGATAGACGAGGTTGGCGCCCCCCAGGATCGACGACCAGATCGACATCTCCGACTCGTACGCGGCCTGGGCGTCGAGCGCGTTGCTGGCGCTCGCGTTGCTTGCCCGGTACGGGAGGCCGTACAGGCGCGCGAGCTGGCCGGCGGCGATCGTCGCACGCGCGTTCTCCGGCGTTCCGAACGCAGGCGCACCGCTGCGCATGTCGACGTTCGACGTGAACGCGCCATAGACGACCGGGGCCCCCGGGCGCACGAGCTGGGTCAGCGTGATGCCGGCGAGCGCCTCTGCGTTCTGCTGCACGAGCGCCGCCGCGAGCGTGACGGGCGTCATCGCGCCCATCAGGGTGAACGGGGTGACGACGACCGGCTGCCCGTGCTCGGACATGGTCATGAGCCCATCGCTCATCGCCTCGTCGAAGCGGCGCGGCGAGTTGACCGAGATGATCGTGAAGACGCAGGGATCGTCGATCACTTGCTCTCGGGTCAGTCCGCGCGAGATCGCCATCGTCTCGATCCCGTCCAGGGTCCGCTCGCGTCCGATCGCGAGGCAGTGGAACGTCCTGTCGGTGTAGGTCACGTTCGCGCGATAGGTGTCGAGGTGACGGGTCCCGGCAGGCAGTTCTTGGGGAGAGGTGGGCTGATTGCCGATGAAGTGGATCACGTCGAAGCTCTGCGCCAGCTTGACGAGCGAGATGTAGTCGTCGAGGTTTCCGGCCCGTCTGCCCCGCACCCGATCGTGCACGGTCGGCGGCCCGGCGACGAGGCCGAATGAGACATGGTCGCCGCCGACCTCGATCGCTCGTTCGGCGCCACGCGGCGTGACGAGGAACCGGGCGGGAGCGCTCGCGATCGCCTGCTCGACCACCTCGCGCGGGATCCGGACAAGTCCGCTCTCGTCGTCGACGATCGCTCCCGCCGCGCGAAATGCGTCGCGGGCCGCCGGGCCCATGAACTCGATCCCCACGTCCTGGAGCAGCCTCAGCGACGCCTCGTGGACGGCTGTCAGCTGCTCCTCGTCGAGGAGCCCGATCGGGCCGAGATGGTTCCGCAGCTGCGCGGCCCCGAACCCGGCGCGCTGCTGCCGCGCGCTGCGACGGTCGGCTCGGTCGGCGCGCGACCGGCGGCCAACCGCGGGGCGCTCTTCCTCTGTCATCCAACCCACCCCCGTCCACAGCTTCGCCTCTCAGGCTTCCGCGTCGGCGACGTCGAGCCGCACCTCGATGACGTCGTCGCCCGGAGAGGTTGGCCGAGATGTCCGTCGAAAGGGACGGCCCCGTTCCCTCCTGCTGCGCTGAAGTCGTTGGTACGCACCGGTCGGGAGAGCGTATGCGACACAACATCGTCGGAGGCGGATACCGTTCCCGACTCTACGCGCGGTCCGACCGCCGGGCCCGCGCCCCGACCCCTGGAGGTCCTGACGTGCTCGCAGCTGCTTGTGTCCGTATCGACCGCGAGGATCCGCTCGCGGGGCTCGAGGTGGTCGAGATCCCGGAGCCGACCGCTCCGGCAGGGTGGGAGATCATCGAGGTGCGCGCGGCGGCGCTGAATCACCACGACATCTGGAGCCTGCGGGGTGTCGGTGTCACGGAGGAGCACCTGCCGCTCGCACTCGGCACTGACGCGGCCGGCGTCACGGCCGACGGGACCGAGGTGATCGTCCACGGCGTGCTGGGTGTCGCCGGCCCGGGAGAGGACGAGACGCTTTCCCCCGACTTCCACGTCTTCTCGGAGCGCGGGGTGCAGGGAACCCTCGCCCAGCGGCTTGCCGTGCCGACGCGCAATCTCGTGCCGAAGCCGGCCTCGCTTTCCTTCGCCGAAGCGGCATGCATCCCGACCGCCTACTTGACCGCGTATCGCATGCTGTTCGGCCGGGCGCGGCTCCAGCCCGGGCAATCCGTCCTCGTCCAGGGCGCGGGGGGCGGCGTCGCAACGGCGGCTGTCCTGATCGGGAGCGCCGCGGGGCTCGCCGTCTACGTGACGAGCCGCAGTGAGGAAAAACGAGTGCGGGCCGTCGAGCTCGGAGCACTGGGCGCGATCGAGCCGGGCGGGCGGCTTCCCGTCCGCGTCGACGCGGTACTCGAGACGGTGGGCAAGGCGACGTGGGATCACTCCCTCAAGTCCCTGCGCCCGGGCGGCACGGTCGTGGTCGCGGGCGCGACCTCGGGGCCCGACCCGTCGGCCGACCTGGCCCGGATGTTCTGGCGCCAGCTCTCGGTCGTCGGCTCGTCGATGGGAACGATCGGGGAGCTGCATCGGGTCTGCGCGCTCCTCGAGCTGACGGGCACCCGGCCGCTGATCGATTCCGAGTATCCCCTTGCCGACGCCAAGTCTGCGTTCGAGCGGATGGAGCGCGGCGAGGAGTTCGGAAAGCTCGTTGTCCTCCCCTGAGCCACCACCGGGCGAGAGCAGCCTGAGGCTCGGCTTCGTCGGGCTCGGGAACCTCGGTCGGCACCTGGCGGCGAGCCTGCTCCGGTCAGGCTTCCCGCTCACCGTGCACGATCGCGACAGGTCCGCTGCGGACCCGCTGATCGAGGCGGGCGCGGTCTGGGCGGATTCCCCGGCCGACGTTGCCGCTGCCTCCGACAGCGTCTTCACGTGCCTGCCCTCCCCGAGTGCAGTCGACGATGTCCTGACCGGGCCGGCCGGCCTCCTCGCCGGATTCGGGGCCGGGGGCACGTGGATCGACTCGAGCACGAACGACCGGCACGAGATCGAGCGGCTGGCGGCGCTCGCAGCACGGCGTGGCGTCCGCTGCCTCGAGGCGCCGGTCACGGGCGGCGTCCACCTTGCCGCTTCGGGCGAGATCACGGTGCTCGTCGGCGGCGACCGGGATGTCTTCGCAAGCCACTTGCCGGCCTTCGAGGCGATCGGCGGCAAGGTCTTCTACATCGGCGAGCTCGGCCGGGCCTCGGTGATCAAGGTGATCACCAACATGCTCGCGTTCATCCACCTCGTCGCCGCCGGTGAGGCGCTGATGCTCGCCCAGCAGGCAGGCCTCGACCTCGCCCAGTCGTTCGAGGTGATCAGGGCGAGCTCGGGCACGAGCTTCGTGCACGAGACGGAGAGCCAGGTGATTTTGAACGGCAGTTACGACATCGGCTTCACGATGGATCTCGCCTGCAAGGATCTCGGCTTCGCGCACGAGCTCGGCGACGAGCTCGGCGTGCCACTCGAGCTCGCGACCCAGGTCGAGCAGGCCTTCATCAGGGCGCGGGAGGCCTACGGCGGCTCGGCCTGGTCGCCGATGGTCGTCAAGTTGCTGGAGGACGCCGTCGGGACCGAATTGCGCGCACCGGGGTTCCCGGCCCAGATCACCGCGTAGCCACGGCGTAGGTGCCCGGCACCGGCCGGCACCTACGCCTTCGGCGGCTGCGCTCTCGACGCTCGCTCCCGCCCGGGCCTCCCGCCGGACTACGCGTCGGGAACGATGCTGGCCCCGGACATGTCCATGATCTCGTCCCACCGCGCGCCCAGCTCGGCCGGACTGGGCACCGCCCCGAACTCGACGCCCGCCGACTCCGCGTAACGGACGCGGGAGTACCGGCCACCCGCCGCGTGGATCACCTCGCCGGTCGTCGTGGACTCCTCGCTCATCAGGTGGACGACCAGTGCGGAGACGAAATCCGGGTCGAACTCCTGATCCAGGATCCCCTCGGACATCCGCGTCGTCGCGATCGGTGAGACGGCGTTGACCAGGATGTCCGAGCTTCTTTCCCTCGATCGCGAGCGTGTTGACGAGTCCGACGAGACCCAACTTGGCGGCGCCATAGTTCGCCTGCCCGAAGTTGCCGAAGAGCCCCGTCACCGAGGTCGTCACCAGTACGCGACCATACTCCTGCTCGCGGAAGTGGGGCATCGCCGCCCGGGTCACGTTGTAGGAGCCGGTCAGATGAACCCTGATCACCGAGCTCCACTCGTCGTCGGACATCTTGTGGAACGACCGGTCGCGCAGGATTCCGGCGTTGTTGACGACGCCGTCGATCCGGCCGAACGCGTCGAGCGCTGTCTGCACGATCGCGGCCGCACCGTCCGAGGTCGCGACGTCGTCATGACTCGCGACCGCCTCCCCGCCGGCCGCGACGATCTCGGCCACGACGCCGTCGGCCGCCGACTGCGTCGAGCCCGATCCGTCGAGCGCCGCACCCAGGTCGTTGACGACCACTCGCGCACCGTGCGCCCCGAGGAGCAGGGCATGCCGCCTCCCGAGGCCTCCGCCCGCTCCCGTGACGACGATGCTTCTTCCCTCGACTCCCGCCATCTAGCTCCCTTCCTCGTCCTCGCCCAGCGTGCGGGCGGCCATGAGCGACACGAAGACGCCCGATTGCACGACTTCCCCGTCCTGCTTCTTGATCTCCTGCTCGATCTTGACGATCCCGCGATCCTTCTTGCTCGTCCGACGCGTCTCGACCACGGTCGACTCCATCCGGATCGTGTCGCCGAACTTGACCGCCCCCACGAACCGCCAGTTCTCGAGGCCGAGGAAGGCGAGGTTCGTGCCCGTGAACATGCCGGTCTGAACCCCGAGGCCCGACGCGATCGAGAGCACGAGCAACCCGTGCGCGATCGGCTCGCCGAACGGCCCCGTCTTGCAGAACTCCCGGTCGACGTGGAGCGGGTTGAAGTCGCCGGAGACGCCGGCGAACGTCATCACATCCGCTTCGGTGATCGTGCGTGCGGCGGTCGCGAACGTCGCCCCGACCTCGAAGTCCTCGAAGTACATCGCCGTCATGTGTCGTTCCTTTCGTTGAGCTTGAGCAGGCGCACCGCGTTCTCCTTCAGGATCAGCGGCTTCACTTCGTCCCGGAAACCGGCCTGCTCGAAGTCGGCCAGCCAGCGCTCAGGCGTGATGAACGGGAAGTCCGAGCCGAACAGCACCTTGTGCTTGAGGAGGGTGTTGGCGTGATGGACGAGGGTGGGTGGAAAGTACTTCGGCGACCAGCCCGAGAGGTCGATGTAGACCTGCGGCTTGTGCATCGCGACTGCGATCGCCTCTTCCTGCCAGGGCGCCGACGGGTGCGCGAGCACGATCGGCATGTCGGGAAAGTCGACCGCGACGTCGTCGACGTACATCGGGTTGGAGTACTTGAGCCTGATCCCGCCCCCTCCGCGCTGGCCCATCCCGATCCCGCTCTGGCCGGTGTGAAAGAGCGCAGGTAGCTGCGCCTCTTCGATCGCCTCGTAGAGCGGATACGCATGCCGGTCGTTCGGGAAGAACGCCTGCATGTTGGGGTGGAACTTGAACCCCTTGACGCCGTGATCCTCGATCAGGCGGCGGGCGTGGCGCGCCCCCAACTTGCCCTTCCAGGGGTCGATGCTGGCGAAGGGGATCAGGACGTCCGGATTCGCCGCGGCGATCTCCGCGATCTCCTCGTTCGAGACCGGCACTTCGCCCGTTCCCGCTTCGCTGTCGACCCCGAAGACGACGGCCGCCATCTTGCGCTCGCGGTAGTAGTCGACGACGTCCTGCACGGTCACGGCGGTGTCGACATCCGCCTTGAACATCTTCGTCGCCTCGAGGCGCTGCGCGCGCGTGAGTGGATCCTCCTCTCCCTTCATCGGGATCTTGGCGTGCGTGTGGATATCGATCGCCACGAGGTCGTCGACGTTCATTGGGCTCCTTTCGCTGAGGCTGCCGATCCGGCGCCGTCCCGCAGGGCTCGCTTGAGCACCTTTCCCGTCGCAGAGCGGGGGAGAGAGTCGACGAAGTGGATGACACTGGGCTTCTTGTAGGACGCTGCCTGCGCCGCTGCGTGGGCAATGATCGCTTCGGGCTGCACGTCCGAGCCCGGCTGGCGCACTATCCAGGCGACGACCCGCTCCCCGAAACGCTGGTCGGGCTCGCCCGTGACGGCGACCTCGCGGACGTCGGGGTGCGAGGCGACGACCTCCTCGACCTCCTTGGAGGAGATGTTCATCCCACCGGAGAGGATCATGTCCTTCTTCCGGTCGACGATCACGAAGAACCCGTCGCCGTCGACGGTTGCGATGTCGCCGGTGTGGAACCAGCCGTCGTCGTCGGTGAAGGGCTCGACCCCCTCGGCTCCCAGATAACCGGCGGCAACCGTGTACGTGCCCGGCGCCCCTGCCCGGACGAGGATCTCACCGGGCTCGCCGGCCCCGGCGTCGCTGCCGTCCTCGGCGACGAGCCGGATCTCGACTCCCGGGAGCACGCGGCCGCACGAGCGGGAGTGCGAGAGCTGGTACTCGTGGTCGAGGTACGTCACGAGCCCTGCCTCCGTGCTGCCGTACGCGCTGCTGAAGCGCGCATTCGGGAAGAGGGAGATGATCTCCGCCAGGAGGTCCGCACCGACCGTCTCGCCCGTCATCAGGACGTGTCGCACGCCTTCGAGCGGTTCGAGCTCCTCGGCGCGTCGGAGCGCGAGGAGATCACGCAGTGCAGTGGGGACGCCCACCAGCGTCGTGACGCCCCCGTCGCGAACGGCATCCACGAGCGCACCGGGGCTGTAGCGCTCGAGCAGGTACGTGGTCGCGCCCATGAAGAGCGCGCAGAGCAGCAGCGGCTGCGTGGCCCGGTGCGCCAGCGGCGTGAACAGGAGGAAGCGGTCGGAGGGGTCGTAGCCCGCCATCAGCTGCGGCACACAGACCGAAGTCACCTGCGTGTCTCGGGTGTAGACGACGCCCTTCGGAAGCGCGGTCGTGCCGGAGGTGTAGACGATCACGTCTTCCTCGGTCGGCCGGGGCGTAACGGGATCGGCGGGCCCGGTCGCTGCCTGCTCGTACGTCGGGCCGACTTCGAGCGTGGCGATGCCGGCCAGCAGCCGCTGGACGTCGTCGTCATCGCGAGAGGTCTCGTCGTGGACGACGAGACCGAGCCGGGCGTCGCGGAGGATGTGCTCGAGCTCGCGATGGCGGTAGCGATGGTTGATCGGGACGGCTGGGATACCCGCCTTGTGTGCCGCGATGTAGCTCTCCACCCACTCGATCCGGTTGGAGCAGTAGATGCCGACGCGCTCGCCGGTCCCGACGTGCTCGACCAGGAAGCGCGCGAGCGACTCGGTCCGCCGGTCGAGCTCCGCGAATGTGATCCCTTGCTCCGCTGTCTGGATCGCGATGCGATCGGGTGCCCGACGCGCGCCGCCGCGGCAGAGCTGCGACACCGTCGCGACCTCACCCCTCAGCATGGCGGCGTCCTCACTTACCGAGTGTAACCAACGGTCGACAGAGTTTTGTATACACGTAGCTCACGTGGCGTAACTCGAGCGCACGGCCTCCCACCCACTGCGAATGTGCTGTTCCATCGCGGCGCGGGCCGCGCCGCTATCGCGGGCCGCGAGAGCCGCAAGGATCTCCTCGTGCTGTTCGGCGAACTGCATCGGCGACTCGCCCAGGTAGGCGCGATCGTAGAGCTCGCGCAGGAGGCGGCCCCAGTAGCTGCGGACGATCGAGGAGAGCTCGGAGCGGGCCGCGTCGTAGATGTGCCAGTGGAGCTCGGAATCGATCTTGATCGCCTCGCCGAGATTGTCTGCCCGTGCGGGAATCGCCGCCCGGAAGGCCGCCGTCAGCCGCTCCAGATCCGTGATCTCCGTACTCGACATGTTCTCGGCAGCGCGACCGGCCAGGAATCCTTCGAGAGGCGCCCGCGTCTCGTAGAGCGCTTTGGCCTCCGAGCTCGTCGTGAGGCGGGCGACGAATGTTCCCTTGCCGCGGTGGCGGACGATCAGCCCCTGGCCTTCGAGGACTCGCATAGCCTCCCGGATCGGTGTGCGGCTGACACCCAGCCGGCCGGCGAGATCGTGCTCGGAGACGCGCGTCCCGGCGGGAAGGCGGCCTTCGATGATTTCCGTCTCGAGCATTTGGCGCACGAGTTCGGGATACGAGGGCGGGATCTCAAGTTCGCCCGAGGGTGGTTCTGAGGCGCTCATTCCGGCGAGGATACAGCCGCCAGACCGCTAAGGAGTTCTCACTTCCAATCATCGCGGTCGGCGGCTTCTGTCTGGCGTGGAGCCTTAACAACCAGGGGTGCTCAGATGGAGTGCAGCGGGATGAGACAGCGCGTACACAGTATGGAGGATGCTGGACACCAAAGAGTTCATGTGAGATAGTCGGTGCCCGTTCTCCGATTCGCGCCCACGCTCAAGGAGGCACCGCCATGCGACGCATGCACCTCATCGTTGTTCTCTTCGGTCTAGTATTTGCACCAATTTCTGCGGGATCGACGGGTATTGCGCTTGAGTCCTCGGCGGGCAAGGTGGCCGCCGCTAAGACAATCAAGATTTCAGCGATTCACCCGCAGACAGGCGCTCTCGCGCTCGATGGGGTTCAGATGAACCAAGCTGCATCGCTGGCTGTGGCGAGGATCAACGCCGCGGGCGGAATCAAGTCCCTCGGCGGCGCGAAGCTCGAACTCCTCTCGGGGGACAGCCAGGCCAAGCCCGATGTGGCGCAGACGGAGGGCCAGCGGGTGATCGACGCGGGCACCGTTGCGATCGTCGGAACGTTCCAGTCTGCGACGGCCGCTAGTATCGCCGCGCTTGCAGAGCGCAGCAAGGTTCCGTTCGTGATCGACGTTGCCGTCGACGACGCGCTGATCAATGCCTCCAGTCGTTACACGTTTCGGGTGGGGCCTAATGCGGGCGCATTTGGCCGAATCAGCGCTCAGTACCTCGACGCCATGGCGCGTCGTTCCGGTCAATCGCTCAAGAAGATCGCGTACATGCACGAGCAGACCGCTTTCGGCACGGGTGTGTTTGCCGGTTTCAAGACCGAGGCAGCACGGTTGGGGATGTCCGTCGTGGCAGACATCACCTACAACGCGTTCGGGGCTCAGAGCTTCACGACCGAGCTCACGCGAGTCTCGACGTCCGGGGCCGATGTGCTGGTGACGACGGGCTACTTTGGTGACGGAACGCGGATCGCGCGTGATGCGATGGCGGTCTCCCCGCGTGGCGTCAAGGTCTACTACGGCGTCTCGCATGGCGCCTATTCTCAGTCCGGATTTGTGTCCACCGTGGGGCCTGCGTCCGAGCTCGTCATGGATACCGACTACTACTGGAACTACAAGAACAAGCGTGTTCCCGCGATCCTCAAGGCGTTCACAAAGATAAATAAGGCAAGCATGCGGACCTCGGCGATGATGACCTACCAGTCGGTGGAGGTCCTCGCGGATGCTCTCGAGCGCGCCGGGAAGGCCGATCGTCGGCTGCTCAACCGCTCGAAAGCGAACATTCGCGTGGCGCTTCGAAACGCGCTCTCGAAGACGAAGATCACGGATTCGCTGATGGCATTTGAGGCACCGATCGCATTCGACTCGAGCGGTGAGAACCGCCGTTCGAACCCAGTGGTTCTGCAGGTTCAAAAGGGAAAGGCCTGGCCGGTCTGGCCGAACGCCTTCGCTCGACGTACTCCCATCATCCCGGGCGTGCCTTGGAACAAGCCCTAGCGTTATGACGCTGGATCGACGGGCTGACAATGCCTCTTAGGCCCGGTGCCGCAAACAACTTCCCGTTTCTGAATCGCCGCCCGATCTTCCGACGGGCGGCGATTCGGAGCGCGATAGCTCTTCTCGGGCTGGCGGCCATCGTGGTCTCCCAGTGGAGCCAAATCACGGAGCTCACCGTGGGGAATCAACGGCCGGTTCTCGTCCAGGCGATTGTGACCGGTGTGTTGACGGGAGGCGTCCTGGGCCTCGTGTCGATCGGGCTTACGCTCATCTTCGGCGTCCTTCACATCATCAACTTCGCGCAGGGCGCCCTAATAACGCTTGGCATGTACACGTCTTACGTCGTAGTCGAAACCACGGGGCTCGACGTGTATCTCACGCTCCCAGTTATCCTCGTCGTGCTGTTTATCGTCGGTGCGGCGGTCCACAAGGCGATTTTGAGCCCATTGATGGGACGACCTGTCGAGGCCGGCCTCATCGCCACCCTCGGGTTGTCGATCGTCATCGAGAACGCCCTGCGCCTCGGGTTCGGCTCGACCCCCCGCTCGATCGAGTTGGGCTACGCATATTCACCGATAGATCTCGGTGTCTTCGAAATAGGCGTGCCGATCCGCATCTTCGGCAGCGTAGTGCTCCTGCCACAGCTCATCGCGTTTCTCGGATCGCTCATCCTGGTGAGTGCACTCTTCGTCGTTCTCCGCATGACGCAGTTGGGCACTGCGATTCGCTCGGTCTCCGACAATCCAGTTGGCGCTTCGCTTGTCGGGATCAACGTGAACCGGATCTACATGCTGACCTTTGGAGTCGGGTGCGCCTGCGCGGGTGCCGCCGGAGTGTTGCTGCTCCCTTCCCAATCACTCGATCCTGCGACTGGTACGCCGCTAGGAATCATCGCCTTCGTCGTTGTCGTGCTCGGCGGACTCGGAAGTGTTCCCGGCGCACTCCTCGGAGGCCTGGTGATCGGGCTCACACAAGAAGTCGGAGCTGCCGTCTTCCCGGATCAGAACAAGCTCCTTCCGGTCTTCGTCGTCTTCCTGCTCGTGCTGTTTCTCCGTCCACAGGGGTTGCTTGGCAAGGGGGCCGAGTGAGACACCGACTCCGAGAGGTAGACCGGAACCTCGTTGGGATCCTGCTTCTGATCTTGGCTCTCGTACCAGTCCCGCTCGTCGCGGCCGGGTCGAGTCGCGAGGTGGCGGTACGCATACTCCTCTTTGCGCTCCTTGCATCCGCGTGGAACCTGATGGGCGGCTTCTCCGGTCAGTTCAGCTTCGGTCACGCTGCGTATTTCGGCCTCGGCGCCTACACGACCGCCTATCTCCTCACGGAGCATGATATTTCGCCCTGGCTAGGCATGATTGTCGGCGCGGCGTTCGCGGGCGTATTCGGCGTTGCGACAGGCTACTTGGCGCTCCGATACCGTCTCAGGCACGCGTACTTCGCTCTCGCGACGCTTGCGTTCGCCGAGATGCTCCGGTTGATCGTAGCCAACCTCGATCTGGTCAAGGGTAGCCTCGGCCTCCAAGTTCCGGTGCTCGCCGAGCCCTCGTGGTGGATGCTCCAGTTCGCACCCAATTCGCCGCGTTACTTCTATGCAGCGCTCGCGATGCTTGCCGCAACGCTGGTCATCGTGGTCGCCTTCGCCCGTAGTAAGAGAGGGCGGTTCACCGTCGCAATCCGCGATGACGAAGACGCCGCTGAGTCGCTGGGAATCAACGTCATGCGTCACCTACTCTTCGTAGCTGCCCTCAGTGGAGCGATCACGGCTATAGGCGGTGCATTCTACTTCCAGTTCCTCTTCTTCATCGACCCCGATCTCGCGTTCGGCCCGGGCGTATCTGTCGAAATCTTCCTTGGGGCGGTGATCGGTGGAACCGGAACTATTTGGGGTCCGGTCGTAGGCGCCGCCCTCGTCGTACTCCTCGGCGAGTTGACCACGAGCCTGGTCAGGGATCCTCTTCCTGGGCTCTCGTTCCTCGAAAATCGTGTGGGCTTGAACCTCCTCATCTACGGCGTCCTCTTGATCTTGATCGTTCGTTTCCTGCCCCGGGGCGTCGTGGGCAGCTTCGTGCTACGCAGGAGGCCAAGGTGATCCTCGAAGTACGAGGGGTCGGGAAGTCATACGGCGGCTTGCGCGCCCTCGACAACGTGAGCTTCGGACTCGAGCATGGGTCAATCGTCGGTCTCATCGGTCCAAATGGCGCGGGTAAGACGACGCTGTTCAACGTCGTGTCGGGCCGTGTTTCACCGACGGATGGTGACATCGTCTTCGACGGGCAGGTGCTCAACGGTCTCTCGGTTGACAGGGTGGCACGGCGTGGCATCGCGCGGACGTTTCAGCTGATGCGCCCGTTCAAGTCCATGACTGTGCTCGAGAATATCGCTACTGCAGCGTGGGTACACCACACGAGTCGGGCCGATGCCGTCGCCGAAGCCGCTGCAGTATCGGCCAAGGTTGGGCTAGACGAGTGGATCGGCAGGCCGGCGGGGGAGCTTTCCACTGTAGGCCTTAAACGGTTGGAGCTCGCCCGTGCACTCGCGCTGCGGCCCAGACTTCTCTTGCTCGACGAAGTTCTGGCCGGACTGAGCGTCGCTGAACGCGAGCCGCTCCTCAGCTTGCTCCGTGAGCTGAGAGACGAGGGGATGACGATGCTGCTCGTTGAGCACGTCATGGCGGCTGTGATGGCGGTGTCCAGTGAGATCGTCGTTCTCCACCATGGCAAGGTGATTGCGGCGGGCGCTCCTGAGACTGTCACCCAGGATCCGCACGTGATCGAGGCGTATCTGGGTGAGGCGCCAAGTTGATCCTCTCTGTCAGAAACGTCGGTGCCGGTTATGGTCGGTTCAACGTTCTCGATGACGTCAGCATCGAGGCTGAGGAGGGCCAAATCATCTCGATCCTCGGGGCGAATGGCGCCGGGAAGACCACGCTAGTGCGTACGGTTTCTGGCCTCATCCGGCCGACGAGCGGTTTGATCAGCTTCGACGGTCGAGTCATCAGCTCGACTCCGCCGCACGAGATCGCTCGCCAGGGAATCGTCCACGTACCCGAAGGGCGCCAGCTCTTTAGCGGGCTCACGGTGCGCGAGAACCTCGAGATGGGCGGATATGGCAAGAGTCGTGCCGAGCGCGCAGCATTGCTCCACGAAGTTGCCGCGCTTTTTCCTCTCCTCGCCGAACGCGCCGGCCAGCGCGCAGGGAGTCTGAGCGGAGGCCAGCAGCAGATGCTCGCGATCGGGAGGGCGCTCATGGGACGGCCGCGGCTACTCATCCTGGACGAGCCCTCGCTCGGCCTCGCCCCACTCCTGGTCGAAGAGGTATTCCAGACCGTCGAGCAGATCGGGCGCTCCGGCATCACGGTGATACTTGTCGAGCAGCACGCTGCGCGAGCGATTCACCTCGCCGATCGTGTGTTTGTACTCGAGAACGGTCGTGTGGCAATGACGGGAGAGGACGTGCTCGATGACGAAGAGTTACGCAAGACTTACCTCGGCCTCTAGCTTGTATACTAAATACTGTAGACTTACGTGAAGAGATACTCGATGGCCTATCGCCAACACAACCGCCTTCAACCCCGCGGAGACCGATGGAGCTTCGGATGAGCGCCCCAGGCGAGACGGTCGAGCGTGAGCACACTGTCCTTGACGCGGTCACCCTGGAGGTGATCCGGCACGGGCTGGCTGCGGCCGCCGAGCAGATGGCGACCGTGATCGAGCGCTCGGCGCAGTCGCAGGTCGTGCGCGAGATGCTCGACTACTCGACCGCCGTGTTCGACGTCACGGGCGGCATCACGGCCCAGTCGACGCGCATCCCGATGCACCTCAACTCGATGACTCGAGCCTTGCGGACGATCCTGGTTCGCTTTCCGATCGAGGACTGGGGGGCAGGTGACGTGTACGTCACCAACGACCCCTACTCCGGCGGTCAGCATCTTCCCGACATCCAGACGTTTGCGCCCGTGCTCGTCGACGACGTGCTCGTCGCGATCACCGGCACCCTCGCCCACCATCTCGACGTCGGCGGCCGCGGGCCTGCCAGCTACGCAGCCGACGCGACCGAGATCTACCAGGAGGGAATCCGCCTCCCTCCGATGCGGATCATGGAGGGAGGCGTGCCGAACGAGATCTTCTTCCCCCTCCTCGAGGCGAACATCCGGGTGCCACGCAAGACCCTTGCCGACATCCGCGCGCAGATCGCGGCGTTGTCGATCGGAGGGTCGGAGGTCGAGCGCGTCGCGCGCCGCTACGGCGCCGCGACACTCCTTGCCGGCACCCAGGAGCTCGTCGCCCTCTCCGAGAAGCGGATGCGGACGGCAATCGCGACGCTGCCCGACGCGACGTTCACGGCGGAGGACATCGTCGACGGCGACGGGCTCGAGGACGAGCCGGTGCCGATCCGCGTCTCGATCCGGCGCGACGGGGACTCGCTCGTCGTCGACTTCACCGGGACGTCCGGGCAGACGCGCGGCCCGATCAACTGCCCGATCGCCTCAACCGAGTCGGCCGTCTACTACGCCGTCACGGCGATCCTCGACCCCGGCGTGCCACCGAACGACGGCGCCTACAGGCCGATCATCGTCGTCGCACCGGAGGGGACGGTCGTCAACCCGCTCTCGCCTGCCCCGGTCGTGGGCCGGAACGTGATCACGCACCGGATCGCCAACGTCGTCATGTCCGCTCTCGCCCTCGCCTTGCCGGAGCGCGCAATGGCGCCCTACTACGGGAATTCGAACGTCTACGTGCTCTCGGCATACGACGACGCGGGTCGCGCGAACGTTCAGTTCGAGATCGAGGTGGGTGGCTGGGGAGGCCGGACGGGCATGGACGGTCCCGACTGCCTCTCGGCCGGGATCCACAATCTCGCCAACAACCCGATCGAGCTCGTCGAGAACGAGTTCCCGCTGCGGCTCCTCAGCTACCGGCTACGACCGGACTCCGGTGGCGCCGGGAAGTGGCGCGGAGGACTCGGTGCCGAGAGGTCGTTCGAGGTGTTGATCGATTGCGAGCTCTCGTCGCAGTTCGACCGGATCAAGTTTCCGCCGCCGGGGCTTCACGGCGGCCTACCGGGCGCGGCCGCCAAGATCATCGTCGAGCACGACGGGGTGGAACGGGAGCTGCCCGGCAAGACGCTCGGGATCCAGCTCTTCGCAGGTGACAAGGTCACGATCCTGACGCAGGGCGGCGGCGGGCTCGGAGATCCGCTCGAGCGCGACAGGGACGCGCTCGAGCGCGACGTCGTCCAGGGCAAGATCACAGCGGAAGCCGCCGAGCGGGAGTACGACTTCGTCGCGGCCGGGAGTGGTGCCCAGTGAGCGCTTCCTGGCTCGTCGGCGTCGACATCGGCGGCACGTTCACGGACGTGGTCGCCGTCGGTGGGCCGGACAACCGGCTGCGGCACCTGAAAGTGCCGTCGTCGCGCGCCGAGCCGGCCTCGAGCGTGCTCGCCGGCCTTCACGCCCTCTCGGACGAGTTCGGCGTCCCGCTGAACGAGGTGCGCCTGCTCCTCCACGGCACGACGCTCGCGACGAACGCGATCATCGAGCGGCGGCTCGCCAAGACAGCGCTGATCACGACCGAGGGCTTCCGGGACGTGCTCGAGATCGCCCGCCACTGGCGGACAGAGCTCTACGACCCCTTCATCGAGGCGCCCGTCCCGCTCGTCCCCCGCGAGCTCCGCTACGAGGTGCCCGAGCGGGTCGGGGTGCGGGACGCCGACTTCGTCGCGCTCGACGCCGCCGCGGCCGCAGATCTTGCGAACACGATCCACGAGAACGGGGTCGAGTCCGTGGCAGTCGTGTTCCTCCACTCGTATCGCGACCCGACGAACGAGCGTGCGATGACCGCGATCCTGCGCGAGCGAAACGGCTGGTTCGTGTGCGCGTCCTCTGAGCTCTCACGCGAGCTGCGGGAGTACGAGCGGACCTCGACGACGACCCTGAACGCATCGCTGATGCCGCTGATCGACGAGTACATCGTCAAGCTCGAGAGCGGCCTGCGCGAGGTGGCCGAGCACGCGGCCCTGTTCGTGATGCAGTCGAACGGCGGAGCGCTGACGCCGCGAGCGGCCCGGGCCAGGCCGGTGACGCTCGCGCTCTCGGGCCCGGTCGGCGGTGTCGTCGCGTGCGTCGATCTCGCCCGCGCGCTCGAGCGCCCGAACGTGATCGGCTTCGACATGGGCGGTACGAGCACCGACGTCTCGATCATCAGCGACTACGAGGCCCGCTCGACGACGGAGCTCTCGATCGGCGACCTGCCGATCAGGATCCCGAGCATCGAGGTTCACTCGATCGGTGCCGGAGGCGGCTCGATCGCCTCGCTCGACGCGGCCGGAGCGCTGCGCGTCGGCCCCGAGTCTGCGGGATCCGATCCGGGGCCGGCGGCATACGGCCGCGGTGGCCTGGAGCCGACCGTGACCGACTGCCAGCTCGTTCTGGACCGGCTGACCGAGACGTTCTCGCTCGCCGGTCGCCTCTCGCTGCAAGGCGACTCTGCCCGGGAAGTGGTGCGCGGGCGTCTCGCCGAGCCGCTCTCGATGGAGCTCGATGCGGCCGCCGCCGGCGTGATCGAGGTCGCGAACGCGGCGATGGAGCGTGCGACCCGGGTGGCTCTGCGCGAGCGGGGTGACGACCCGCGCGACTACGCATTGATCGCCTTCGGTGGAGCGGGGCCGCTGCACGCGGCCGAGGTGGCGCGTCGGTTGGGCATGCGGACGGTGATCGTGCCGGCGCACCCCGGCACGCTTTCGGCCCTGGGATTCCTTGGCTCGGACGTGCGTCTCGACTACTCCTTCAGCGACGTGCGGGCGAGCGACGATCCCGCCCTGGCGAGCGCGATGAACACTGCCCTCGAGATGCTCGAGGAGGAAGCACGGGTGGAGTTCGCGGCCGACGGCGGGATCGCCGGAGCGGAGGTCGCGTTCGAGCGGAGCTGCGAGGTTCGGTACGTGGGCCAGGCCTACGAGGTCGCGGTCGGGCTCGGAGCGGGTCCGCTCGACCAGGCCGCCGTGGACGCGCTCCTGGACCGGTTCCATCAGCTGCACGAGCGGTCGTACGGGTTCTCGAGCCCGGACGACCCGTGTGAGGTGGTGACCGTTCGCGTGGCGGCGCGTGCCGAGCTCGAACGCCGGGCCACCGAGCAGAAGCCCACGGCGGACGGTGGCGCGGAGCCCGTCGGCGAACGCCTCGTCTACGACCTCGAGCGTGGCCGCGTCCCCACTCCTGTCTACGATCGCGACACGCTCGCCGTGGGAGCGAGGCTCGCCGGGCCCGCGGTGGTGCACCAGCTCGACACCACGACCTTGATTCCGTCGTTCGCGACTGCCGAGGTCGACGACCTGGGCAACCTCATCCTCGACATCGAAGTGGGTAGCTCATGAGACTCAAGCTCGAACAGCTGGAGACGTTCACGATCAACGTCCCCTCGCGGACGGACTTCCGCTGGCTCTCGCTCAGCAGGCCCCTCGGGGAATTCGTCCTGATCCGGATCCGCGCCGGGGGCATCGAGGGTTGGGGAGAGATCGTCGCGCTTCGCGACTGGGGCAGCTTCGACGGGCGGCGCCACGGAGAGACGTCCTCCGGCGTGACCGCGATCGTGCACGAGCAGTTCGCGCCCTGGCTGCTGGAGAACGAGTTCGAGCTCGGTGAGCTCTCCGCGCGTCTCGACGACCTGGTCGTCGGCAACCCCTATGCGAAGGCGCTCGTCGACATCGCCGTCCACGATCTCGTCGGCAAGGCGCTCGGCGTGCCGGTCTACGACCTGCTCGGTGGAGCTGCGCGCACCGCCGTCCCGGTGGCGCACATGATCGGCTTGATGCCCGTCGACGAGGCTCTCCGCGAGGGGATCACCGCGATCGAAGACGGCGTCACGGCGCTCCAGGTCAAGGGAGGCGCGGATCCCGCCCGTGACATCGAGCTGATCGGCGCCCTCCGCCGCGAGCTCGGTGGCGACGTCCTGCTTCGCCTGGACGCGAACGGCGGCTATCCCACACGCGCGCTCGCGCGCCGCACGCTCGAGGCCCTCGCAGACGCAGGCGCGAACTTCGTCGAGCAGCCGACCCTCGACGTCGCCGTACTCGAAGAGGTGAGGCTTACGTCGCCGCTGCCGCTGATGGCGGATGAGTCGTGCTGGACGCCGGCGGACGCGCTCGACCTCGTCCAGCGCCGCGCCGTCGACCTCATCTCGGTCTACGTCGGCAAGCCGGGCGGGATCGCCCCGGCGAGGGCCGTGTGCACCATCGCGGCTGCGGCTCGGATCCCGCACGATCTCAACGGCGCGCTCGAGCTCGGGATCGGCAACGCGGCGAACCTCCATGTTGCCCTGGCTTCGCCGGCGGAACTGCTTCCCAGCGTGATTCCGGTGAACGCCCCCGCGGGCGCGTTCACGACCAAGACGGCGGGCCGCTACTTCCAGGACGACATCGTCACCGAGGCCTTCCCGTTCGAGAACGGCTCGCTCCTCCTCGGCGACGCTCCGGGGCTCGGAGTCGAAGTCGACTTCCAGAAGGTCGAGCGATATACCGTCGAGCGGCGCGACAGCGGAGGAGGATCATGACCAAGATTGGCGTTACGTGCGGCGGCGTCTGGTGGCCGTCCGAGTGCTTCCAGGCGGTCGAAGAGCTCGGGTTCGACTCACTCTGGACCGGCGAGCACATCGTCTTCCACCGCCCGATCCTCGACTGCGTCCCGGTTCTCGCCGGGATGGCAGCGGTCACGAAGCACATCACGATCGGCCCGGCGGCGATCATGGTCACGCTCCGCCACCCGACGATCCTGGCGAAGGAGCTCGCCACCGTCGATCGGATGTCGGGTGGCCGGCTGGTGGTCGTCGCCGGCGTCGGCGGCGACTTCCCGAAGGAGTTCGAAGCGTGCGGCGTGCCGATGGAGCGGCGGGGCAAGCGCACCGCGGAGACGATCGAGGTCATGCGCAAGTACTGGACCGAAGACCACTTTTCGTACGACGGCGAGATCTTCCAGCTGGACGACGTCTGGATGGATCCGAAGCCGCTGCAGGCGGGGGGCCCACCGATCTGGCTCGCGGGGCGGAGCAACGCCGCGATCTCCCGGGCAGCCAGGCTCGGTGACGGCTACATGCCGTACATGTACTCCCCGGACCGCTGCCGCGACGCCTTCCAGGAGGTCCGCGACAAGGCCGCCGAGCTGGGTGGCGACTTGCGGGATCCTTTCGTCCAGTCGGCGTTCGTCTACGTCAGCATGCACGACTCCGTCGACAAGGCGCGTGCGCTCGCGGTCGAGGACCTCTCGTGGCGCTATGGACAGGACTTCTCGCCCTGGGTGGACAAGTACTGCGTCTACGGCACACCCGAGACCTGCGTCGAGCAGCTGCGCGAGTTCGCCGATGCAGGCGTCGAACATCTGGCGCTCGGGATGCTGCACGAGGAGAGCGTCGCGCTCGATCCGACCCCGGCGGCCGCCACGCGCACGCTCGCCACGATCGAGCGCTTCGCCGCCGAGCTTCTACCCGAGCTTCAGGTTCGGGAGGCCGCATAACCTGCGGACATCGTGGCGGCCGTGGCTGAATCCGAGTGGAATGCTCTCGCGAAGCGCTCACCCGACGAGCCCGCCGTCCTCTCGCCGGACGGTGCAGTGACGGTCGGCGAGCTCGCCGAGTCGGTGCTCGAGCGCGCCTACGAGCTCGGCGAACGCGGTGTCGGACCGGGGGACAGGGTCGTCGTCGCGCTGCCGAACTCCGTTGCCTGCGTCGTTGCGCAGCTCGCGGTTCGCGTCCGTGGCGCGGTGCTCGTCAACCTGCCGGCCCAGCTGCGTCGGGAGCTCGTGGAGATCGTCGCGCAGACGGACGCCCGTCTCGTCGTTCTCGACCGCGAAGCGGCCGACGACGACGCCCTCGTCTCCCTGGGCGACCGTCGCTTCGTAACCGAGCCCCGTGCCGAGAGTGGGCGACGGGCGGAGCCGACGACCAGGACGAGCGACGATGTCGCCTGGCTGGCCTTCACCTCGGGTACGACCGGATCGGCGAAAGGTGCGGTGCACACCGAGGAGAGCCTCGCCCTGATGGTGCAGGCGATGATCGACCGCTATCGGCTCGGGGCCGACGACGTCGTCGTGGTCGCCGCCCCGCTGGGGCACGCGATCGGATTCGCCTACGGGCTCCAGCTCGCCCTCCGCGCCGGGTGCCCGATGGCGATCGTCCCCCGCTGGGACATGAGGGTCGCGGCTCCGTTCGTCGGGGCCGCGCGGGGAACCTTCGTGGCGGCTCCGACGCCGTTTCTGGTCGATGTGGTCGAGGCCGCCGAGAGCGGCTCGACCGCATTTGCCTCGCTGCGCCACTTCCTCTGTGGCGGCGCGCCGGTGCCGCCGGCCCTGCTGGCGCGCGCGGAGAGCGCGCTCGGGGCCGACGTCGCGAGTGCCTACTACGGGACTTCCGAAGCCGGTGCGGTGACCACGTGCCCGCCGGGATCCACTCGCGCCAAGGTGCTCACGACGGTCGGCAGGCCACTCGAGGGCATGGAGATCCGGATCGTCGATGGCGAGATCCACGTGGGTGGAGCCCAGGTCTGTGACAGGTACTGGGGAGGTGACGACGAGGGGAGCCTCCGTGCCGACGGGTGGTACGCGACGGGCGACCTGGGCGAGATCGACGGCGACGGCTTCCTCTCGATCACCGGTCGCAGCAAGGACCTGATCATCCGCGGCGGCGTCAACATCTCGCCGCTCGAGGTCGAGGAGACACTCACCGATGCAGCGAATGTGCGCGACGTGGCGGTGATCGGCGTTGCCGACCCGCGGCTCGGGCAGCTGATCGGCGCTGCTGTCGTCGCCGGCGAGCAGCAGCCGACGCTCGACGAGTTGCGGGCCCATTGCGAAGCGCGAGCGCTCGCGAAGATCAAATGGCCCGAGCGACTCGTGATCGTGGATCGCCTCCCGCGGACGCCGACCGGCAAGATCGTCCGCCGCGAGCTTTCCGAAGGGCTGGAGTGGACGTGAGCCTTCTGGAAGGCATCGTCGTCGCGTCCGAGCGCGAGACACGCGCAACGGCCACCTGCGTGCGTCACCTCGAGCGGCTCGGCGCGCACGCCGGCACGGCGGGCGAGGCCGACGTCGTGCTCGAGCCCGAGGATCACGAGCTCCTCGGAGGAGGCCTCGTGGCCTCGGAGACGACCGCGCAGGCCGCGCTCGGGCTGACGGACTACGTCGGCCCTTTCGGCGGTGAGCCCACCCGCACGGGGAGCGACATCGCGTCGGTGACGGCGGGCCTTTGTGGGGCTCTGGTGGCCCTGGCGGCGCTTCGCGGTCGCGAGCGCCCGATCCGGGTGCCACTCTCGCCCGTGCGGGCGCTTTCCACGCTGAAGACGATCATCTGGGCCGCCCGGACACGTCCCGACGAGTGGACGGGCACCCACGTGCGCTCGCGCGAGCGGCTCGTCGATTCGGGCTACGCGACGAGCGACGGTCGTATCACCCTGGACTTTCCATTCACGGGCGATGCCAGCTGGCGCTCGTTCGTCGAGGCCCTGGGACTTCCCGGGCGAGTGATCGACGACTACGCGCCGCGGTGGTACGAGACGGTCGGCTGGGGCGACGACGTCGACGATGCGCGATCCGTGTACGAGCGGTTGCTCCGAGAGCGCTCGACGGCGGAGGCGATCGCACTGATCCGCGAGCACGGAGGGTCGTCGGTGCCGTTCCTGAGCGTCGAGCAGTGCCTCGGCCACCCCCAGTCCGAGGCTCTCGGACTGCGCGAGCGAGTGACAGGCGGCTTGCCGTGGACGGTGTCACCCGGCACGGTGCCCGGCCGGGCGGTTCGCGACATCGATCCGTTCCGCCCACTCCTAGGCATCCGGGTCGTCGACTTCGGAGTCGGTGGGGTGGGACCGTTCTCGGCCACGTTGCTGGCGTGGCTCGGGGCCGACGTGATCAAGGTCGAGGCACCGAACGAGTTCATCCACGCAGTGCGGCCCACCGTCAACGGGATCGGCACGACGTATCTCGCGATCAATCAGGGCAAGCGCTCGATCAGACTCGACCTCAAGCACGAGCCAGACCTCGCCCTGGCGAGGCAGCTCGTCCGGGGCGCGGACGTCGTGATCGAGAACTTCCGGCCCGGTGCCCTCCAACGGCTCGGTCTCGGGGTCGAGGACGTGCGGGCACTCAACCCGGGCGTGATCTACTGCTCGGTGACCGGGTTCGGATCGCGGGGCCCGCTTGCAGGCGAGCCGTGCACGGATCCCCACATGCAGGCGTTCAGCGGCTTCGCAGCCCTCAACGCGGACCCACGCGATGGTCTGCCGCGGCGCCTGCGCTACTACGCGCTCGTCGACCTCGTCACCTCGTGTGCAGTTGCCGAGGCCGCGTGTGCGGCCCTGCTGCAGCGGGACGCGACAGGTGCCGGTGTCCGGATCGAGACCTCCATGCTGGAGGCGATGGGCGACGTCCTCGGAGGGGGAACGGACGCGCCTTGCGTGCCGGACGCTGTCTTCCGCACGGCGGACGGCCATGTCGCCCTCACCTGCAACGACGAGGCCGCCTGGCGGAATCTCGTCGAGTTGCTCGACTCGTCCTTGCTCGCAGACGAGGCGCTGCGACGCCTCGACGACCGGATCGCTGCACGTGGCTCGATCGAGGCCGAGATCGCACACATCATGGCCCGGAGCTCCTCCGCGGCCTGGGCACACCGGCTCGGGCGTGCCGGGATCGCGTGCGTTCGGGTCATGGGCGACGATGAGGTGATCGGGCGCAAAGACCTCTGGGACACGGGTGTGCTCCGCGACCTCCCGTCCCCCGCCGGACGTCTCGTCGCAGGCGGGCCGCCCTGGCCGCAGAGACCGGGTGCCCCTGCACCGGTTGCGCCGGGCCCCGGTGAGCACAGCGACAACTTCCGCGCCGACCCCGAGAGCGTTTGGTTCTAGGAGCTTCAGCACGGGGACGACCGGTCGGCGCGCTCGGCGTGGCCGCGCCGTCCCGTTGCCCGCGTTTAGCGAACTTCCGCATGGTTCACGTCCCCCGACTGCAGTAGGAAAGGATTCACCTGATGTCTCAGCCCGCGCTCGTCCTCGATGGCCAACCCGTCTCGGTGGACGACGTCTTCGACGTCGCCGTTCGGAGGCGCCCCGTCTCCGTCGGCGAGGGGGCCCGAAGCAGAATGCAGGCCGGGCGCGAGATCATGGAGCAGGCGCTCGAGGACGGGAACCGGGTCTACGGACTGACGACCGGGTTCGGGGCGATGAAGCGCGTCGCCGTTCCGCCAGAGCGACAGAGGGAGTTCAATCGCGCGAGCGTGTTGAGTCACCTCGTCGGACACGGCCCGCTCGTCCACGAGTCCGTCGTCAGGGCGGCGATGATGGTGCGCGCGCAGGGCTTCGTGCAGGGGCGGTCGGCCGCTCGGCCGGCTCTGGCCGATGCCTACGTCGCCGCGCTCAATGCCGGCTTCCATCCGTCGGTCCGCACGGTCGGGTCTCTCGGGATGTCGGATCTCGCTCCGCTCGGCGCGATCGCGGCGGGGCTGATGGGTGAGGGAATCGACAGCGAGGCGTTCGCTGCGACCGGACTCGAGCCGATCGTGGCCGAGGCGAGCGAGGCGCGCGCGATGATGAGCGCGAACGCATTCTCGGTCGGCTGGGCATGCGTGGCGCTCGTCGCTGCGGAGGTGGCGCTCGACGGCCTCGATGCGGCCGCCGCACTGAGCTACGAGGCCGTGCTCGCAAATACGACGGTGATCCGGCCCGAGATCGCCGACGTGCGTCCGTATCCCGGAGCCCGCGCCACCGCGGAGAACCTCCGCCGGCTGCTCGAAGGTGGCGAGCTGCTCGACGGCAAGATCGCGCGCGAGCTCCAGGATCCGCTCTCCTTCCGCGTCGTTCCGCAGACGCACGGTGCCGCCAGGGACGCCTTTGCGCACGCGCGCACCCAGCTCTCGATCGAGCTCGCGTCCTCGGGCGACAACCCATTCGTCTCGCTCACTACGAACGAGCTCGTCTCCTCCGGCAACTTCGACTCCACGCCGATTGCGATCGCCCTGGATTACGCCCGGCTCGGGCTCGCCCATACCGTCACGATCGCGGCCGAGCGCGTGCAAAAGCTCCTGGACGCACGGTTCAGCGGGCTTGCGACCTACCTTCGTCATGACGACGAGCTCGACGATGGGCTCACCATGCTCGCGTACAGCTCTGCGGCCGCGGCAGCGGAGCTGAGGCTGTTGGCGGCGCCGGTCTCGCTCGAGACGCCCACGACGAGCATCGACGAGGGAATCGACGACCGCATCGTCTTGACCCCTCTCTCGAGCCGCCGGCTCGGCGAGATGGCCACGCTCGCCCATCACGTCACGGCCGTCGAGCTCGTCTGCGCGGCACAGGGAGTCGACCTTCGCGAGCGCAGCGGCCGCCTTGGCCGGGGAACCACGCTCGTCTACGAGGCCGTGCGCGAGCTCGTGCCGTTCACCCGGGCCGGAGAGGCGATCACCGCCGACCTCGCCCCGCTCGAGCAGCGCCTCGCAGCAGGGCTGCCGGCCGGAGGCCGCTGACGATGGGCTGCAGACGAGCGCAGGTGCGCCCGGCAACGGTCGACGCCGTGAACCCCCGCCACGACGCTACGAGAGCCAGTGGCCTTGTGCCCTACGCGGAGGGAGGAGGAATGCTTGACTTGCCAGGCGCCCATCTGAGATAAGAGCACATCAGGTTGGGGGTGGGACGGCGTCTCGGTTCGCGTAATCGATCGGGGTCAGCAAGTGCCATTCCTAACATAGACGGGTCTACCGTCGTCCACATTTACATCCTGTCCGATTGTCCAGAGCCAGTTAAGGCGAGGAGAGATTTCATGGAACGAGAGACAGCGAGGCGGATCGAGCACTACCGCCGGCACGAGGCGGGGCCGCTCGAGAACACTCTGATCGACGAGATGTTCGCCGGAGAGATGGATCGGCACGAGTTCCTCCAGCGCGGTGCGATGTTCGGCATCTCGGCAGGCATCCTCGGCGGGGTTCTCACCTTCGTGGGTGAGGCCGGCGCCGCGCCGAAGGCCGTGACCCAGACCGGCCGGGTGAAGGCCGGTGGCACCATTCGGCTCGGCGTCTCGTCCTTCGGCGCTTCCATCGAGCCGTATCTGCTGAACGAAGCCGGTTCGCTCGCCTTGGCGGGCATCCCTGGGCAGTACCTGACGTTCACGGCGCCGAACGGGAGCATCCAACCCGATCTCGCGACCAGCTGGAAGCCGAACGCCGATGCGACCGTCTGGACGTTCCAGATCCGCAAGGGCGTCAAGTTCCACAACGGTCAGACGCTGACCGCGAAGGACGTCGTCGCCAGCATGAAGCAGTACGTCGCCGCGAAGGGGACGAACGCCGGTCTGACGCCGTTCTACGACGCTTCGGGCGTGTCGGCGCAGGGTAACTACACCGTCGTCTTCCGCCTCAAGTCGCCGATCGGTGTCTTCCCGTACCTCGTCAGCCAGACCACGTACCAGGCGATCATTCAGCCTGCGTCGATCGCGGCGAAGCCCGGAACCTGGGCCAAGAGCGGCATGATCGGCACCGGTCCCTACAAGTTGACGAACTACGTCGACAAGAAGAGCGCCACGCTCGTTCGCCATGCGGCCTACTGGGGCGGGCGTCCGGCGATGGACGGCGTCAAGGTCACGTTCTACCAGGGCACGGCGCCGATGGTGCTGGCGCTGCGAGCCGGGCAGATCGACCTCTGCATGCAGCTGACGCCGCAGGAGGCGCTGCCGTTCCAGAACAACAAGAAGTACACGACGTACAATCTTCCGACGGCCGCCCACCGTCAGGTGTGCATGCGCACCGACCAGGGCGCCCTCAGGGATCCGCGGGTTCGCCGTGCGATCGCGCTCTGCGTCAACCGGCCGCAGGAGGTCTCCAAGCTGATGCTGGGTGCCGCCGAGGTCGGGAACGACAACCCGTTCTGGAAGGGCTTCGCGTCCACGGACAAGAACATCGGCCAGCGGAAGCAGAACGTCACTCTCGCGAAGGCGCTGCTGAAGGCGGCCGGAGCCGAGAACCTGAAGTTCAATCTGACGACGTGGCCCTTCGCCGATCACGCGGATCACGCAGCGGCGATCCAGGCCTATGTCCGCGAGGCCGGCGTCGACATGGGGATCGAGATGATGGACGTCTCGAAGTACTACGACTCGGAGCCGGCCGGGGCGGATTACGCCACCACGACGCCGTGGCTGAACCGGACCTGCAGCCTCACCGAGTACGGAGCTCGCGGTGTGCCGAACATCTACCTCACCCGGTGCTACATGTCGACGGGTGACTGGAACGCGTCGCACTACAAGAACTCCGAGTTCGACTCGCTCTCGAAGACCTATCTCGCCTCCGCCGAGCTGGCGGCGCAGCGCAAGGCGACGAAGCGGATGGCCGGTCTGTTGCTCCGCGACACGCCGGTGATGACCGACTACTTCATCCAGTACGTGACGGCCAGCTCCTCGAAGGTGAAGGGTTACCAGCCCGAGGGGTTGTCGCACATGAAGCTGGCGAAGGTCAGCCTCGCCTGACGATCAAGGGAAGGGGCGGGCGCAGGCTGAATCCCCGGCCGGCGCCCGCCCCTTCCGTGTCTCTCGACCCAGGACACCGAAGACCCCACACTCGTGACCCGCTTCCTGCTCAAGCGCCTCGGTCTCGCCCTGATCACGCTGTTCATGCTCAGCCTGATCGTCTTTGCGGTGTCGTCGGTGCTTCCGGGCAACGTGGGGCGCGCCGTCCTCGGCCCGTTCGCCGCCCAGGAGTCGGTCGATGCACTGAACGAGCAGCTCGGCGCGAACCGATCGCTGCTGACGCAGTACCTCGACTGGGCCGGCGGTCTGCTCCGCGGTGACCTGGGGACATCCCTTTCGAAGCAGGTCCCTGCCTGGCAACTGCTCTCGCCCGCTCTCTCGAACTCGCTCAAGCTCGCGGGCGTGGCGTTCCTGATCTGCGTCCCGGTCTCGATCATCGGTGGGATCGTGGCCGGGCTCCGCTACGGGCGGCCTACCGACAAGGCGATCACGATCACAGGGCTGTCGCTCGCAGCGATGCCCGAGTTCGTCTCCGGGATCTTCCTCATCCTGGGACTGGGGATCTGGCTGCGCTGGCTCCCGGTCACGGCCCAGTGGGAGCAGGGTGCCGGCTGGCTGACGCAGCTGAGGTACCTCGTCCTGCCGGCGATGACGCTCACGCTCGTGCTGTTCGGGTACATCGCCCGCATCACCCGCGCCGGCATGATCGAAGCGCTCGACAGCGACTATTCCCGTACTGCATACCTGAAGGGATTGTCCTCCACGGTGGTGATCCGGAGACATGTGCTCCGCAACGCGCTCTTGCCGACGATCGCCGTCGTGGCCGTCCAGGTGGGCTATCTCGTCGGTGGGCTCGTCGTCGTCGAGGTGCTCTTCAACTACCAGGGCGTCGGCAGCTTGATCTACGAGTCCGCGCGTCAGAAGGACCTGCCGCTGCTCACCGCCGGCGTGCTCGTGATCGGGATCACGTATCTCGTCGTGACCCTGCTTGCTGACATCCTCTACGCCATGCTGAATCCGCGCATTCGTCTCGGCGGTGCCGAATGACGTCGGTCGACGCGACGGCGCCGGTGGCGACCCGCTCCGAGTCGCGCACCGCGAGGGCGGAGCGGCTGCGGCTGCTGCTTCGGTCACCGACCGTGATCTTCGGCGCCATCATCGTCCTCTTCTGGGTCTTCTGCGCGGCGTTCCCGGGCATCGTCGCGCGCCACGATCCGGTCTTCGACAACCAGTTCCCGACCAATCTGCAGCCGACGTGGTCGTATCCGTTCGGCACGGACACGAACGGCCGAGACATCCTTTCGCGCGTCCTCGCAGGATCCCGCAACGTGCTTCTGATCGCCCCTGCCGCGACGCTGCTCGGAACCGTCCTGGGGACGATTCTGGGGCTGATCACCGGGTACTTCCGCGGTCTCGTCGACGACATCGCCAGCCGCGTCATCGACGCCGTCCTCTCACTTCCCCTGATCATCACGGCGATCCTGATCGTGACCGCGGTCGGGAAGAGCGGCACCTGGGTCGTGATCCTGATCATCGGTCTCATCTTCACGCCCGTCGTCTCGCGCACGGTGCGGGCCGCCGTTCTCTCGGAGGCGGAGCTGGACTACGTCCAGGCGGCGCGGCTCCGTGGTGAGCGGGCGCCTTACATCATGTTCTCCGAGATCCTCCCCAACGTGATGTCGCCCGTGGTGGTGGAGTTCACGGTGCGGCTCGGATACGCGATCTTCACCGTTGCGTCGCTCACGTTCATCGGCTTCGGCGTCGCAGCGCCGTCGCCCGACTGGGCGGCCCAGATCAACCAGTACTGGACGTTGGTCGATCCCTACTGGTGGATGACGTTCTTCCCGGCGCTCGCGATCGCGAGCCTCGTTGTCTCCGTCAACCTCGTCGCCGACGGGATCCGCGAGGTGTACGAGCGATGAGTGCCAACACCGAGCTCGCGCTCGAGGTCAAGGACCTCGAGCTCGTCTATCGCGTGCGCGGGATCGACCGGCCGGTGCTGCGCGGCATCTCCTTCGAGATCGAGCGTGGCCGGTCGTACGGGCTCGTGGGCGAGTCCGGCTGCGGCAAGTCCACGGCTGCGCTCGGGATCGTGCGGTACCTGCCGCGGAACGGACGCATCTCGGGCGGCTCCGTCACCGTCGCCGGGACGGACGTCCTCGCGCTCGGGAGACGTGAGCTGCGTGACTACCACGCGCGTCGCGTGTCGATGGTCTACCAGAATCCCGGCACCGCGCTGAACCCCGGGATCCGGGTCGGCGCGCAGGTGGCGGAGGCCTACACCGTCCTCGGCGTCGGTCGGAAGGAAGCGACCGAGAAGGCGCGCGAGGTGCTGACCAAGGTGCAGATCGCCGACCCCTCGTCGGTGATGAGTCGCTATCCGCACCAGCTCTCCGGCGGCATGCAGCAGCGGGTCGTGATCGCGATGGCGCTTGCGAAGGATCCGGCGCTCCTGATTCTCGACGAGCCCACGACCGGCCTCGACGCGACGGTCGAGGCGGAAGTGCTCGATCTCGTCTCGAGCCTGCAGGAGACCTTCGAGACCTCGGTGCTCTTCATCAGCCACAACCTCGGCGTGATCTCGAAGATGTGCGACCAGGTCGGAGTCCTCTACGCGGGCCGCCTCGTCGAGGAGGGGCCGGTCGAGACCGTCCTCCAGGATCCGCGGCATCCCTACACCGTCGGGCTTCTCCGCTGCATTCCCCGCGGCGGCGTGCGGAAGGATCGCGGCCGGCTCGACACGATCCCGGGATTCCTGCCGCAGCTCGGCGCCGTTCTGCCGGGCTGCGTCTTTGCGGATCGCTGCCTGCTCGCGGACGATCGCTGCCACACCGAGGAGCCGCCGCGCGCCCGGCTCGCCGAGGGCCACAGCGCCCTCTGCTGGTACCACGACCAAGCGCAGTCGCTCCCGCGGCAGGAGGCCGCGAGCATCGACCTCCCGGCCGTCGAACGGAATGGCGCCCCGCTGATCGCGCTCGACGACCTCGGCAAGGTCTTCCGTCAACGCGGGCACGACGTGAACGCGCTCGTGGGGGTGACCGGCTCGATCTGGCCGGGCGAGACGCTCGGGCTCGTGGGGGAGTCGGGCTCGGGCAAGACCACCCTCGCGCGCGCGCTGCTCGGCATCGTCGAGCCCACGAGCGGCACGGTCACGCTGGAGGGCAAGACGCTCAAACCGCGCTTCACGAAGCGGACGCAGCAGGAGCTGCGGGACCTCCAGATCGTCTTCCAGAATCCCGACTCGGCCCTCAACCGGCGGCATTCGGTGAACCGGATCCTGACGCGCTCGCTGCGCAAGCTGTCAGGGCTGAAGGGTGCGGCGGCGGACGAGCGGGCCGCTGCCCTCGCGGGACAGGTGCGGCTGTCCGAGCGCACGCTGACGCAGAAGCCCGTGCAGCTCTCGGGCGGCTTGAAGCAGCGGGTAGCAATCGCCCGCGCTTTCGCCGGCGATCCCAAGCTGGTGATCTGCGACGAGCCCACCTCGGCTCTCGACGTCTCGGTCCAGGCGGCCATCCTGAACCTCCTCGTCGAGCTCCAGGCCGAGCACCGGGTCGCGTATCTGTTCATCTCGCACGACCTCGGCGTCGTGCGCTACATCTCCGACCGGATCGCCGTCCTCTATCTCGGGCGGCTGATGGAGGTCGGGGCGGCCGACGTCGTCTTCGACGGGCCTCACCATCCGTACACCGAGGCGCTGCTCTCGGCGGTTCCGACGATCGACGGCGGGGGCCGCGACCGGATCAAGCTCGAGGGAGACATCCCGAGCGCCGCGAGCCCGCCGAGTGGGTGCGTCTTCCATACGCGCTGCCCGCGTAAGATCGGAGCTGTGTGCGAGACGACCGAGCCACCGCTGGTCGAGGCCGAGCCCGGTCATCTGATGCGCTGTCATATTCCCCTCACGGAACTGCGCTCGCTGCAGAAGAAGGCGGCGGTCGACGCGTGAAGATCCGGGCGGTCGTGCTCGAAGGAGCCGGCCGGGCAGCACAGGTCGAAGAGCTCGAGCTCGCAGGTCCCCAGGCCGGCGAGGTTCTCGTTCGGATCGGGGCGAGCGGCGTGTGCAGGTCCGACTACAACGCGGTCGACGGAACCTCGGGATCGCCGTGGCCGGTGGTGCTCGGGCACGAGGGTGCCGGCGTCGTCGAGGCCGTTGGCGAGGGCGTCACGCGCGTGCGTCCCGGTGACCACGTGACCCTGTCGTGGACGCCGTCGTGCGGTGAGTGCGGCGAATGCGCGCGCGACCTGCCGCAACTGTGCTCGACGATCTGGCCGATCATGGGCTCGGGCGGGCTGATGGACTCGACGTCTCGCCTGTCACGCGCGGGCAAGACCGTCTACCACTACTGCTTCCTCTCCACGTTCGCCGAGGCATGCATCGTGCCGGAGCGGTCGTGCGTGCCGATCTCGAAGGACGTCCCCTTCGACGTCGCAAGCCTCGTCGGCTGCGCGGTCACGACCGGGGTGGGGGCGGTCTGGAACACGGCCAGGGTCCGGCCGGGCGACCGTGTCGCCGTGATCGGGTGTGGGGGTGTCGGCCTCTCGGCGCTGATGGCCGCCGTCGCGGTCGGCGCCGAGCCGGTGATCGCCGTCGACGTGAACAGCGCCAAGGTCGAGGCGGCGAAGGCGTTCGGCGCCACGGGGGGCGTCGTCTGGGCGGGAAGCGCCGAGGCGACCGCGGAGGCGATCCGCGAGGCCAGCGGAGGCGGCGTCGACTACGCGATCGAGGCGACGGGCCACGGCGAGGCGATGCTCGCGGCGGTGCTCGCGACACGGACGCGTGGCGCCGCAGTTCTGATCGGCATTCCCCGCGGCGATACGGTGATTCCGCTGCCCGCACTGACGATGCCACGGATGGAGCGGCGCGTGCTCGGCTCGATCTACGGCTCGGCGCGGCCGGAGCGCGACTTCCCGAAGATCCTCGACTCCTACCTCGCGGGCCACCTGCCGCTCGACCGGCTCGTCTCGCACCGGCTCCCGCTCGAGGATGTCGAGACGGCCTTTGCATTGATGAACTCCGGCGAGGCGCTGCGCGCGGTCCTCGATCCGGCCCTTTCCGCCCGTGATGGAGGAACAGCATGAACCTGCATGAGCTCGATGGCCGCATCGGTGAAGGCTGGGGTGGCCTCTCCCCGAACGGCGCCCACGTGAACGTCGTCCTCGCCCACCGCGGCAGCGCCACGGCGGCAGCCGCGATCTCGATGTTCGCCCACCCCTCACCGGGGCACTCACCCGTCCTCTGCTGCGTCGGCGCGTCGCAGCCCGAGTACCAGCCGATCTGGCCGCCGACACTGATGATGAACAAGACCACGGCGACGACTCCTCATATCGAGACCTTCACGTGGGGCGCGGCGCAACTCGGGATCGGCCAGGCGGTTCTCGACTCTGTCGCCGCCGGCCTGATCGAAGCGACCGGTGACCTGATCGTGCTCGTCGCCGTATGGATCGACGCGTCGGCCGATGACGAGACGGCGGTGCGGAAGGCGGCCCGTGAAGCGGTGGGTAAAGCGATCCGTATGTGTGTCGAGGGTCGCGACCCCGAGGCGGCGGCCAAGCTCGTCGCTGACCGCGACTCACTCAAGAGCCCGTTCTATAGCGGTGCCTAAGGGGACGACGACCCCAACTGGATCCCTAGCTCGCGCCCGTCCTCCGCGCTCCCGATTGAAGCGCAGCGTGCAGTGAGGCACCCCGGTCAGAGGACCTGGGTCGTGTGCAGATGGAGGCATTGCAGACGCCCTTCCCGCTCGACCCACGAGCCCGAGAATGCGAGCTCGACACCGCCGCCGTACGCGCGGCCGTACATCGCTCGCAGCTCTTCGCTCGCAGGCACCTCCGGGTCGAGCTCGCCCTTGCCCGTGTAGGTGCCGAACGCGAGGAGGACGTCGCCATGGCGTGCGCCGCGAACGTCGAGGAGGCGGTAGGCGCTGTTCTTCGACAGCTTGTTGACCGCGATCAGCTCGTCGAGCGTGCGTATGTTCCCCTCGTAGGTGATGTAGACGAACTCGGCCGCGAGGTTGGCCCGGTACCAGTCGCTGTCCCTGCCGGCGGCGGCATCCATCCACTCCCCGTAGAGTCGCTCCACCTCCGCCTGTGCGTCGTCCTTCGTCATTCGAGTTGTCCTCCCTGTTGTCGTTGCCGCGTCGCGCCGTCACCGAAGCGGGACGATGCTTCTCATTTGATGTCGACGAGAACCCGCCCGTCGCGCACCTCGACGGCGTACGTCTTCGCGCGGTAGCGGTCGTCGTACAGCGAGTGCCCTGTCGAGACGTCGAACTCCCAGTGGTGCCAGCTGCACGCGATCACGGGGATGTCCTCGGTCGAGATGCAGCCAGGCGTTCCCTCCCGTAGCGCCCCGAGCGTGCCGCTACAGAGCGGCCCGCCCATGTGCGGGCAGCGGTTGTGGAGGGCATAGACCTCGCTCCCCTGCCACCGGATCACACCGATCTCGCGCGTGCCGACCGTGATCAGGCGGATCGACCGCTCCTCGAACGACTCCAGCGCGCCGACGTCCCTCACGGCGCTCGCAGGTCGTCCCAGCCGTAGAAGTCGATCGCGTTCTCGCGGAACACCTTCGGCAGCCACGTCGAGGGAAGCACCCGGGCGATGTGATCCTTCTCGTCCGTATCCCAGTGCGGGTAGTCGGAGGAGAAGAGGAGCATGTCCTCGGCGCCGAAGGCCCGGAGGACGTCGACGAGTTGCTCGCTGCTCGCGGGCTCCTCGAGTGGCTGCGTCGTGAGGCGGACGTGTTCGTGGATTACCTCGCTCGGAAAGCGCTTCAGCCAGGGCAGCTCGCAGCGCTCCGCCCTGTAGGAGGTGTCCAGGCGCCAGATCAGGCCCGGCATCCAGGCAACGCCCGACTCGATCGCGACGAGCTTGAGAGCCGGGAACTTCTCGAAGACGCCGTTTGCGACGAAGCTCGTGATGTGGGTCGCGAGCCCCTGCGAGGCCAGCGTCTGGATCTCGAAGTAGAAGCTCGGCATCCCGCTCCCGTGGGGCGAGACGTTGTGACCGGGCTGGGTCTCGCCGTAGGCATGGATCCCGATCGGCAGGCCCATCTCCGCGGCTGCCTCGTAGATCGGGTGGTAAACGGGGTGACCGAACGGCTTGCCGAGCCCGGAGGTCGCAAGCAGCACCTGTGCGATGCGCGGGTGACCGCCCACTCGGCGCACCTCCGCCGCCGCCTCGATCGGATCCTGCGGGGCGACCACCATCGAGCCGTAGAGGCGCGTGTCGCTGTGCGAGAGCCAGTTGTCGATCGTCCAGTCGTTGGCCGCACGCGCGACCTCGCTCGCGAAGTACGGGTTCGTGAGCGCTCCGATATAGCCGCCCGACTCGAAGTTCAGCACGACGCGTTCGGTGAGGTTCGGGTCGAGCAGTTGCTCGCGCAGCAGGTCGTAATCGGATGCGGGAGCGCCGCCCCCGGGAGGGTAGGCCTCGGGCCGATAGCCCCAGAGTGGGTTGTTCCACAGCTGTCCGGGCACGAGCGGCATCAGTGCATCGTCGACGGAGTCGATCTTCGCGACGGCGCGGCGTGGGCCGGTCACGTACTCACGCCAGCCCTCCGAGAAGTAGGGAAGCAGATGGCTGGGGGTCGGCCACTCGTGGTGGACGTCGCAGTCGATCACGGAGCCCGCGTAACGACCCTGCCTCGCGCGCGTCACTGGAGTCTCAGGCATCGGCATCGGCGTGGACGCTAGCGTGCACCTCGTCGGCGCGCAGCACGCTCATCACCTCGGCGGCGAAGAGCGTCATGGAGGAGAGCACCTTCTCGTGCGCGAGGCCGCCTTGCGCCGTTGCCGCGACGAAATGGGCGAGGCCGATCTCCTCCCGGAGCCCACGGAGCATCGTGATCGCTCCCGCAGGATCGGTGACGACCCGGGTCCCGAGCGCGGCCGCGACGTCCTCCAGGCCCGCGGCGGTCGCCGCAACGGGCTCCTTCCGTCCTGACTTGCTCATCAGGCCATGCATCAGGAACGCGGCCTCGCGGAACTCGCCAGCCGCTCTCGCCTCGGTAGCGGCGAGGTACGTGTCGAAGGTCGAGAGCGGGAACTCCATCGCCTCGGGGGAATGGCCACCGGCCTCGAGCATCGCCCGAATCGCGAGCATGTTGCGCCGGTAGGCGTCGAGGTCGCCGCCCGACGGCGACGTCGCGATCCGGAGGCCGAGCTGCGCTGCCTGCTGCGCCGTCTCGAGACCGTTCGCCGCGACCCAGATCGGAACGGGCCGCTGCAGCGGGCGGGGGTAGGTGACGGTGCCGTCCGGAGCTTCGCCGGACTCCCAAAGGCTGCGGATCAGCGAGAGGTTCTCCCAGAAGGAGGCTCGACTCGTCGCGGGGTCGACGCCGTGCAGCTCGACCTCCGAGGCGAGGTTGCCGCGGCCCACACCGAGCTCGAGGCGACCGCCGCTGAGGACGTCGACGAGGGCGTAGCTCTCGGCGACGTGGATCGGGCGGTGATAGGGGAGGATCGCGGCCATCGAACCGAGCCGGACGCGCTTCGTCCGCATCGCGATCGCGGCGAGCAGCACCGCCGGGGAGCCGACGACGCCGAAGCGGGAGTGGTGCTCGGTCACCCAGATCGAGTCGTAGCCGAGCTCCTCTGCCGCGACCGCCTGCTCGAGGAGCTCGGCGAAGTCGCGTTCGGGGTCACCCGACACGTCGGGCGCGATCAGGAGGATCCCGAACTTCACGGCTAGGTCGCCTCCGTCGCGGCGACCGCCGGGCAACGGCGCTCCGGGTCCTTCAGGAGCCAGGCGAAGTACGAGGTGAGCTGTTCCTGAAGCGGCCGCGGCTCCCAGGCGAACTCGCCACGCATGCGGCTGATGTCGTACGCGTTCCAGCGGGCACGGCGCAGGGACGGATCGTGGTCGAGGTCGACAGCGCTGTCGTCGTCGACGACCGAGAAGCGCACGCCGGGATGAGCCGCGGCCGCCGCGTCGAGCAGCGCCTGGAAGCTCGTCAGCTCTCCGGCTGCGATGTTGTAGGTCGACGCTGCCGGCTCGGCTGCGTCGAGCAGGGCGACGAGCGCGCCGGCGATGTCTTCGGAGCTCAGGAAGTCCCCGACCGCTTCGAGCGCACGCCGTCTCACGGTGACCGGCCTGTCCTCGAGGATCGCGCGGGCGATCGCGTAGGGCGGCGACATCAGCGTCCGGCCCGATGTGACCCGCTCCATCGGGCCGAAGACCCAGCTCAGGCGTACGATCCTCAGATCGAAGTCGAACAGCTCGGCGTAGCGGCGGCAGATCAGCTCCGAGCTGTACTTCGAGATCGCATAGAGCTCGGGCGGGTTGAAGGGGCCGGCCTCCGGCTGAGGCTCGCCGGGACTCTCCTCGGTGGCGTCGCCGTAGACGCCGCCGCTCGAGACATAGAGGAACCGCTCGAGGGCAGGCATCTGCCGGGCCCAGTCGAGCACGTTTGCCGTGCCGCCCACGTTGACGTGGATGAAGCGGGACGGGTCGGCGACTTCCCACGCAGGCACGTGCGCGACCATCGCGCAGTGGACGACCCGCGTCACCTCGTCGAGCCCGGGCACCCGATCGAGGGCCGCGGGATCCGTGATGTCCCCGAGCACGACGCGCACGCGATCTTCGAACGGGGCAAAAAGGTCCTCGGCGAGGCCGTCGACCGCCCTGTCGAGCACGATCACTCGCGCCTCCTGATCGGACTCGAGCAGCCGGCGCACGAGGTTGCTGCCGACGAAGCCCGCACCTCCGGTGACGAGGCTTACCTGGTGCCCCATATCTCGTATACTACCGCCCTTGGAAATCCGGGGTTGCACTCATCGCTATCGAACAGGCCGATGACCGGATCCTCCGCTGACGCGAGCGACGCGAACTGGCTCGCCCGGGCGATCGAGCTCGCGGCCGAGAACGCTGCGACCGGTGGGAGGCCCTTCGGCGCCGTTGTCGTCGTCGACGGCACGGCCGTGGGAGAGGGGGTGAACACATGCCTCGCGACCGGCGATCCGACTGCTCACGCCGAGGTGACGGCGATCAGGGACGCGTGCGAGCGCCTGGGAACGCTCCGCCTCGACGGGGCACTGCTCGTGGCGAGCACCGAGCCGTGCCCGATGTGCCAGGCGGCCGCCCTGCTCGCAGGTGTCACCCGCGTCGTCTTCGCGACCACCGACCGAGAGGCTGCCGAGCGCGGCTATGACGCGCGCGAATTGCTCGCCGACCTGGCGCTTCCGTTGGCGGCCCGGCGGCAGATGACGGTCGAGCATCGTCCCGTCGCAGGTGAGCGATTGCCGTACGAGCGTGCCGAAGCCTGGCGCCGGGACACGGGCTCAGACGCGTAGCGGCGTCAGCTGACCGCGTTCGGGTAGCCCCGGGGGGCGAGCCTGCCGCGACCCGGTGCCGCCACGAGCTCTCGATCCTCGACGAGCACTTCTCCCCGGCTGATCGTCGTCACCGGCAGGCCCGTCAACGTCATGCCGTCGTAGGTCGAGTAGTCGATGTCCGAGTGCAAGACGTCGTGCGAGAGCGTCAGTTCCGGCTCGGGGTCGAAGACGACGAGGTCGGCGTCGTAGCCGACCTGGATTCGGCCCTTCGTCGGGAGGCCGCAGACGACCGCAGGGCGGGTGCAGCATGCGTCGACCCAGCGGTTCAGCGAGATCCGCTTGCCGAGCACCCCGAAGGTATGGAAGAGGGCCAGGCGCACCTCGATGCCGCTCGTGCCGGGCGGCGTGTACAGGTTGCCGTCGGCGTCACGTGCTCGCCGGCGAGGGCCGTGATCGGTCGAGATCACGTCGAGCGTGCCGTCCGCCAGCGCCGCCCAGAGCGCCTCACGGTGCTCCGGTGTCCGTAGCGGGGGGCTGAATCGGAGCGCCGTGCCCCGGAGCGGATCGAGGATGTCCTCGTCGCCGAGCAGCACGTACTGCGTGCACACCTCGCCGTAGGCCTCCTGCCCCTGGCTGCGGGCGGCGCGGAGCTCGTCGAGGGCTTCGGCCGCCGTCATGTGGAAGAGCAGGACGCGCGTGCCAGCGAGCTTGGCGAGCACGAGTGACCGGTGTGTCGCCTCGCCCTCGAGCGCGCTCGGACGCGCGCTCAGGTGCCATTCGGGCCCCGTGCGGCCCGCCGCGACGTTCTGGCGCTCGAGCTCGTCGATGATCCCCCGGTGCTCCGCGTGCACGATCGAGAGCCCGCCGCACTGCGCGACCTGCTGCATCGCCGCAAAGATGATCTCGTCGGGGATCGCGTACGTGTCGTAGTTCATGAAGAACTTGAAGCTCGGGAAGCCGGAAGCCGCGATCGCGGGAATCTCGGCAACGCGCTCGTAGCTCGCCTCGCGAAGGTTGACGTGGAAGCTGTAGTCGATCAGCGCCGCGGAAGCCTCGGCCAGCCGGCTGTCGAGCCCGTCCCGCAGTGTCGTGCCTGGCTCGACTTGCGCCTGGTCGACCATCGTCGTGACGCCGCCGAAGGCGGCGGCGATCGTCCCGGTCTCGAACGTGTCGTCGTAGATGTCGTGCGCGCGGTTCGTCCGCATGTGGACGTGGCTGTCGATCGCACCCGGGATCACATACTTTCCGCGGGCGTCGATCTCCTTCTTGCCGGTGAGGCGCTCGCCGATTGCGGCGATCACTTCGCCCTGCACTCCGACGTCGGCAACGAACGTGTCGTGGCTGGTGACGACGGTGCCGCCCCGGATGACGAGATCGTAGGTCATGGAACCCAACATATACGAGATACCGAACTCACCCTGCTGTCCAACCGCCGTCGATGTTGAGGATCGTGCCGGTCGTGAACGTTGCCCCGAGCAGGTAGAGGATCGCCTCGGCGACTTCCGACGGCGAACCCGGCCGGCCGAGCGCGAGCCGGCCGCGCGTTCGCTCCACCTCCCGCAGCCCGGCGTCGGCCTGAGCATGGCTCCTCGCGAGCAGAGGAGTGTCGATCGGGCCGGGGCAGACGCAGTTGACCCGGATCCCGTCGGCGGCGTGGTCGAGCGCGAGCGCCTTCGTGAGCCCGATCACGCCGGCCTTCGAGGCGCAATAGGCGGCGCTGCCGATACACCCCACGAGGCCGTACTGCGAACTGACGTTGACGATCGCCCCTCCCCCTGCGGTACGCAAGAGTGGGATGACTGCCCGGCAGACGTGGAACACACCCGACAGGTTGACGGCGAGCGTCTCGTCCCAGAAGGAGGGAGACATGACGGTCACGTCACCGGAGAAGCCGCCGATCCCGGCCACGTTGACGGCTCCGTCCAACCCGCCGAGCCTGGAGCCGCCTTCGGTGACAGCTCGCTCGACGTCGGCACAGTCGGCCACGTCGGCAGTCACTCCCGTGGCGGAGGTCCCGAGCGCAGCGATCGTCTCCTCGAGCGCATCGGCGTTGCGGTCGACCCCGACGACCTCGGCGCCGTCGGCCACGAGGTGCTCGCAGACGGATCGCCCGATTCCCGATGCCGCGCCCGTGACGAGGATCCGCTTCGCGGGAGTCATGGCCCGGCGCCTTCTGGCGTGAGCCGCTCGACCGCAACCGCACCGCCGCTCGTGAGCGCGCGTTCGCAGGCGACGATGACGGCCAGGGTCCCGGCGGCGTCGCGTGCATCGCACACGACTGCGGAGGGATCGTTCCGGCGGACGGCCTCCACGAACCGCAGCAGGCCCGCCGCGAAGGCGTGGCCACCGAGCGGCTCCGTCGCCGATACCGGCTTCGCGTTGCGGCGCAGCGCGAAGACCGGATCGAGCTCGAGCTCGAACCGCGATTCCGATCCGAGCGCGGTCAGGTGATGGCGGCTCGGGTACCCCTCGTCGACCCAGAGAACCTGCACGGAGCCGAGCGCACCGGACGCGAACTGCAGGATCAGGGCCAACGCCGTCTCGGTGTCCGTCGCCTCCGGGTGCCCGCTCCCTCCGATCGCGAGCGCACTTGCCGCCGCCTGGACGGAGACGACCTCGCCGCCGATGTGCCGCTGGAGGTCGACGTGGTGGCTGGCCCGCTCGGCCAGGAGCCCCCCGGAGAGAGACTTCTCCTTGAACCAGCTGCGAGCCTGCGTGACCCCCGTGCCTTCGCTGGCCAGGAACCGAAGCCCTTCCGTGCGCAGCAGCTCGACGAGTGACCCGACCGCCGGTACCGCCCGCCACTGATAGCCGACTGCGCACACCACGCCCGCACGTCTCGGCGGCCGCGACGATCGCTCTGGCATCGTCGAGCGACCTCGCGATGGGCTTCTCGAGGAAGACCGCGACGCCAGCATCGATCGCCTCGAGCGCAGGCTCGCGGTGCGCTCCCGGAGGAGTCGCAACGACGACGGCGTCGACCTGCGCGCTTGCGAGCATCGCCGCGGTCGTCGCGTACGGCTCCGCGGTGTGGACGCGTGCGAGCGCCGCGGCCCGAGCCTCGTCCGGGTCCACGACCCCAGCGATCGTCACGTCCGCGCGCTTGCACGAGCGTCCGGCAGTGCTCCGTCGCGGCCCAGCCGGCGCCGACGATCCCGATCCTCACGACGACTTCCTCAGCTCGCGCTCCAGCCGCCGTCGACCATCAAGTTGGCGCCGGTGATGTACGTGGCCTCGTCGCTCGCGAGAAAGAGCGTCGCCCGGGCGACGTCGTCCGGCACGCCGAGGCGGGGGATCGGCGTGCGCGAGCGCCAGTAGTCGGTCCACTCGGGCTCGTCTTCGCGCCCTCCCTTACCGGTCTCGATCTTGCCCGGTGCGACCGCGTTGCAGATGATCCCGGCCTCCGCGTAGTCGGCTCGCGATCTGGCGCGTGATGTAGACGATCGCGCTCTTCGACGTCCCGTAGGCGATGTCCTTGGGCGCGGCGATCATTCCGTGCTGGGACGAGATGTTGACGATCCGCCCCCGGACTCCGTCTCGGGCCTCCTGCTGGATCATCTGGGCGACGACAGCCTTCGTGAGCAGGAAGACCCCGGTGACGTTGACGGCGAAGACGCGGTTCCATTCCTCCTCGGTCGTCTCGAGCAAGGGCTTGCCCACGTAGGTGGCGGCGTTGTTGACGAGGACGTCGACCCGCCCGTGACGGTCGAGCACGGAGTCGACGAGGCTCGCGATGTCCGCCGACGAGCCGAGATCGGCGCGCACGAAGGTGGCGGCGCCTCCCTCGGCGGCGATGAGGTCGCTCGTCGGCTCTCCGCCCTCGACGACGTCGGCGGTGCGGTCGGCGATCACGACGTCCGCGCCCTCGGCCGCGAAGAGGCGACAGATGGCGCGACCGATCCCGGAGCTGCCGCCCGGTGACGATGGCGACCCGGCCTCGCAGCCGGCCGTCTGCTGCGGCATGCTCTCCACTCCCATGGCGGCTACGCCTCCGGGGGGTGGTTCTCGAGCCAGTGCCGGGCGATGTCGAGGCGGCGCATGAAGCAGGCGCCGTCCTTCTCGAGCACGTACTCGATGAAGTCCCGCACCGCTGTGGCGCGGTTCGCCTGTCCGCTCCAGCGGGCGTGGAGCCCGACCGACATCATGCGGCCGCCGTGACCCTTGGTCGGCCTCCTCGACCATGTAGTCGAGCCCGAGCTTCAGGTTCTCGAAGAAATGGCGCGGCGTCGCATAGGTCGGCGCGATCAGATAGCGCGACGTCGTTGTAGACCTTGGAGTACGGGCAGCACCAGGAACGGCTTTCCGAGAGTCGTGACGTAATACGGAAGCTCGTCGTTCGTCGAGTCCGAGTCGTAGAGGAACCCTCCGTGCTCGACCAGCAGCTCGCGCGTGTTGACGCTCGGGAACGAGCGCACGATCCAGCCCTCGACCCGCTGGCCGGTCGTCCGCTCGATCGACTCGCACCGCGAGCCGCAGGTAGGCGCGCTCCTCGTCGCGCGTCATCCGCGAGTCCTCGGTCCAGCGGTAGCCGTGCCCGATCACGTCGTGGCTCGACCCGCGGATCCAGTCGCAGAACTCGGGATTGCGCTCGAGTGCCACGGCAGGCGCGTCGACCGAAATGTCGATCCCGTACTCGTCGAACATCCGCGCGAGCCGCCAGACGCCGACCCGGCTGCCGTACTCCATGTGCATCTCCGTGCCGAGGTCGCGGACGTCGGGCGGGATCTGGTACGAGTACTCGCCCCAGGTGTCGTTGATCTCGTCGCCGTCCAGCAGCGAGTACTCGGCTCCCTCCTCGTAGTTGAGGACGAGGTTCACCGCTACGGCAGAGCCGTCCGGCCACTGCACCTCCGGAGTCGTCCTCCCGTAGCCGACGAAGTCGCGTACCGGCCCGCCATGGGCCTTGAAGGGGATGCTGTTCACAGAGGTGCTCCTGACGTTGATGTGTTGGGTCGACTCAGTCGGACGAGCCGGGGCCCTCGAGGACGTCGGCCAGTGCTTCGAGGACGTAGTCCTTGACGCGTCCGAGATGGATCCGCATCGCCTCTGCGGCGGCATGCCCGTCGTTCGCCTGGATCGCCGCGGAGACAGCGACGTGGCCCTGCGCGCACTCGACCGAGGCGCGGGCATGGGGAAGGTCGCGCTTGCGCAGGGTCGCGATCAGGGCGCCCGCGTCGTTGAGGAGGCCTTCCAGCCGCTCATTGGCGGCCGTGGCCGCGATGCGCTGGTGGAACGTGGCGTCCCAGCGACTGAATCCGTCCCTGTCGCCGGCTTCCGCGGCCCGGAGCGACTCCTGCGCCGCCTCCTCGATCGCGGCACGCTCGACGGCGGTCGCCCGCTCGACTGCGGTGCGGGCGGTGAAGGCCTCGAGCGCCTCGCGGATCTCGAATGCCTGCTCGATCGCCGCGCGGGACGGCGCGATCACCCTGACGCCACGGCGTCCGTCGTCCTCGATCAGGCCGATCTGGCGCAGGCGCAGCAGCGCTTCGCGGACCGGGGTCTTGCTGACGTTGAGATGGGTCGCGAGCCCTGCCTCGGTGATCCTGAGACCGGGGGCGAGCGACTTGTCGAGGATCGCAGCGCGAACTTCGTCGAAGACGAGGTCGACCAGGTTCGAGGAGCGGAGCTCACTGAGCCCGCTCAGGCTGAGATCACTACCCTTTGACGGTGGTGGGGACGCCGCACCGAGGTCGTGCAGTCCAGAGCTCATCTCATCTCCAAGGATAGCACCTTATATCCCGTATATGATGCACGACGGTGAGGACGTGCACGCATAGGCGGGTCGGGTCGCAGACCAGGTGAGGGCATCAAGCAGCCGCTCCTGACTCCCACGAGGCGCGCACTCGGGCTCGCCTCGCTCGGGCAGGGCATCTCCTACTCGAATATCGCGATTGCCCTGCCGCTGCTCGCTCTCGCTGAGGGAGGATCGGCATTCCTCGCCGGAGCGCTCGTCGCGCTCAACACGGTCGCGATCTCCGCCGGAGCGCTGTCCGCGCTCCTCCTGCGACGGCCCGAGGCGGGCGTCGCCTACGGGCTCGTCATCGTCGCCGTCGGTGCGGCGATTCTCGTGCTGCCGCCGTCGGTCGGCTCGATGGCGCTCGGTGCGTTCGTCCACGGGGCGGGGCACGGGCTCTTCTGGGTCGGGGTGCAGGCAGCGCTCGGCCGACGGGCCGGCCGCAAGGGCTCCGAGCGGGCTTTCGTCCTCCAGTACTCGATGTACGTGGCCGGCACCATCGCAGGCGGTGTTCTGACCGGCCTCGGCGTGGCTGCTTTCAGGGCGCTCGGGGCCGACAAGGCGACGGGGATCGGCCTCACCTTCCTCATCGGTGCCCTCGCCGCCCTCGCCGCCATGCCGGCTGTTGTCGCCTGGCTGCGCCACTCGACTGCGAATGTCGTCACACGCCCGCGTCTGACACCTCTCGCGGGTCTTGCCCTGCAGACACCGGACCTGTTCCTCGTCGGGGCGATGGGCATCCTCGTGAGCCTCGCACCCGTCGTCCTGAGCGAGGTATTCGAGCTGCGGCCGAGCGTGATCGGGCTCACGGGGGCGGCCGTGGCCGTGGTGAAGATCGTCGGCTCCCTTGCAGCCGGGAGGCTCGCGGCGCGCCTCGGCGCCCGCCGGGGCGTCGGCGCGATGCTCACCGTGAGTGCCATCGTCGCGGGTCTGTTGATCGGTGTGGAGACTCCGATCGTCTTCATCGCCCTCACGATGACGGCCGTCGCCTTCGGCATCGGCACGTGGCCGGTGCTCGTCGATGGGGCCCTCGCTCGCGTCAGGCCGGAGGACAGGCCGCGAGTGACGATCGCGTGGAACATCCGCGAGTACACGGCGATCGCGCTGACCACCGTGATCGGCGGCTACCTGCTGGACGTGTTCACGAGCCCCGCGATTCTGCTGGCTGTCGCTACCTCGCTACTCGTGGGTGCCGCCCTCAGCGCCCTGCTCGTGCTGCGCGCTCCGATCCATCGCCCCGCCTAGCCGCACGAAGCGGAAGCACGCGTCGAGCGGGCCTGCACCGGCTCAGGCTCGCGGCAACGGGCCTGTACCGAGGCTCGCGAGCGCATCGTCCAGGCTCGCTCCGCAACTGCCGTCGTCCACGAGAACCACCTCGTAGCCCACCCCGAGGTAAGCCGCGATCTGCTCTGCGATCTGTGCGAGCGACTCCTCCATCGCGGCAGCCTCGGTGCTCGGCGGTGGCAGTTGCATGATCCCGAAGCCTTCGTCGCGGAGTTGCCCGAGCCGTCCGGAGAAGAGGCTGTCGGCAACGACGGCGATCCTGCCCGAGCGTGGGTCGGCAGCGACCGTGGGTCCGACTGCGGTGGGTGACTCCGCCTTCGGAGTGGGCGCCGGCGCGGTCTGCGCCTCTCGGGATCCCGCGAGCAGGGCCAGCAGCCTCTCGCGCTCCTCCACTTCGTCGTACTCCGGGAACCAGTGTCGGATCCCCGTGCGCCGCGGCAGCGGGAGCCCGCGGAGCTCGAGCTCCTCCCGAAGCTCTTCGAGGAAGATCCCTTCGCCTGGCACGAGCACCGTGTCGTCGGCTCCGATGTTCGGCTCGCCGCCCCAGGTCGGCGAGGTCGGTTGGTAGTCGATCCCGAGCGTCGGACTCGAGTCGACGCCGATCAGGACGACGTCGTCGGAGGCGGTGACGTGAGGCTCCATCGTCGTCGCGACCGCTCGCGCCAGACGCCGGCAGTGGGCGCGGAAGACCGGCGTGTCGGCCTGGTCGCGTACCCACCAGAACCGCCTCACGCCGCCGAACGCGAGCTCAGGGCACGGCAGCTGGCGAATCTGCCAGCCGTGCTCGAGCAAGAGGTCGATCACGGGCTCCCAGACGCCGGGGCGCTTGGCGCCTCCGATCACCTTCGCGTTCTGGTTCAGAAGGCAGTGGGCGACGAAGGCGACCTTGGCCATCGCGGGCTACTCGCCGAAGTCGAGCAGGACCTTGCCGAGCTTGCCCGGCTGCGCGAGCCGATCGAATGCGTCCGTGGCCGCTGCGGCCGGGAGGACGGTGTCGACGAGTGGGGCAATCCTGCCCGAGGCGAGGTGGGGCACGACCTCGCGGGCGAAGGCTCCGACGGCGAACGCCTTCTCCTCCAGGGTGCGGGCCCGGAGCACCGTGCCCATCAGACGAGCCCGCCTACCCATGAGCTTGCGGAGGTCGAGCGCCGCCTCGGTTCCGGCGCCGGTGCCGACGATCACGATGCGGCCCTTGACCGCGATCGCGTCGAGGTCGCTCGCGAGGTTCGGTGCGCCGACGAGCTCCAGAACGACGTCTGCACCTCCCTCGGCCTGCGCGCGCGCGACCATCTCGTCGGGCGCGATCACCGTTGCACCGAGCGCGCCCACGGGCTCGCGGAGCTCGGCGGTGCGCACGGTCGCCAGCACCCTGGCCCCGGCTGCAGCGCCGATCTGGACTGCGGCGGTGCCCACGCCCCCGTTGGCGCCGTTGACGAGGAGGAGCTCGCCCATCTGCAACCCGGCCTGAGACCTGATCGCGTCGTGCGCCGTGACGAACACCTCGGGCACTGCGGCCGCGGCGAGCTCGTCGAGACTCTCCGGCACCGGCGTGACGTGACGCTCGTGGACGAGGACGCGATCGGCGAAGCCGCCACCGCCGACGATGCCGAAGACGCGGGCGCCGATCTCGAAGCGGCGGGCGGTCGGGCCACGGGCGACGACGGTCCCCGCGACCTCGATCCCGGCGATGTCCTGAGGGGAACCGGGGGGAGGGGGGTAGCGTCCTTCGCGTTGGGCGATGTCTGCCGGGTTCAACGCGGCGTAGCGCACCGAGACGACGACGTCGTCGCCCTGCGGAACGGGGTCGGGCCGCTCCTCGAGCGCCACGACGTCGTTGCCTCCGGCGCCGGTGAAGACGACAGCTCTCACGCGGGTGTCCTCGTCGGGGAGTGGGTATCGGTCGTGGTCATGGCTGCGAGGGCTGATCGTACGGTGCGGAGGCGATCCGCTTGACAGGCTCGAACCATGAAATATATCGTATCCGTTCCATGAGATATGTCGCACCGGTCGGCGGCGCATCGCTCCAGGTTTCAGTGGCGCATCGACTCGAAGCAACCTCAGACGTCCCCGTCTACGATCTAACTATCTCTCCAGTGGAGCGTCACTGAATAGGAATGCCTGCACCGCGTCCGGTCCGGAGTCCGAGGGTACCGAGGGAGGAAATTGTTCATGAACCGTGATGAGATGCTTCGGCTCGATCAGTACCGCCTGAGCCAGGCGGGGCCGATCGAGAACGATTTGATCGACGAGTTCGCGTCGGGTGAGCTCGATCGCCGCGGGTTCCTGCAAAAGGCGACCGTGCTCGGCCTGTCCATGGGCGTGGTCGGCTCCGCGCTCGCCGCCTACGACACACCGCTCGCCTTCGCCGCGCAGTCCCAGGGCAAGGTAGGGGGCAGGCTCCGTCTGGCTGTCCTGCCGCCCCCCGCGAAGGATCTCGAGCCGTACAAGCTGGCCGACACCGGCGGTCTCGTGACCGACGGTATCGCCGGGGAGTTCCTCAACCGCTCGACCAAGAATCTCACGCTCGTCCCGGAGCTCGCGGTCAGCTGGAAGCCCAACAAGACCGCTTCGGTGTGGACGTACAAGCTCCGCCCGAACGTGAAGTTCCACAGCGGGCAGACGCTCAAGGCAGCGGATGTCGTCGCCTCCTACGAGCGGCTCGTTAGCGCGGATTCGGGTGCGCTCTCCGCCTACAAGGGTGTCCTGTCACCGGGTGGGATCAAGGCCGTCGACGATCTGACGGTGCGCTTCGACCTCGACTCGCCGACCGCGAGCTTCCCGTACCTGACCTGCTCGTCGACCTACCAGGCGATCATCCTCCCGGCCGACTACAAGGTGGGGACGTTCGACAAGACGCCGCAGGCGACGGGCGCGTTCCGGCTCGTCTCCTACACGCCGGGCGTCGGTGCGAAGTTCGACCGCAACCCGACGTGGTGGGGTGGCAAGGCACCTCTCGACGGCGTCGACATCACGTACTACACCGACGTCGCGGCGCAGGTCGCAGCACTGCTCGGTGGCCAGGTCGACATGCTGAACGAGGTGCAGTTCGCGAACGCTCGCGCGCTGTTCAACAACAAGAACGTGAAGATCTTCCCGGTCAGGGGGGCGCAGAACCGGACCGTCGGGCTGCGCGTCAACCTCAACAACCCGCTCAAGGACCGGCGTGTGCGGCAGGCGATCGCGCTCACGCTCGACCGCCCGGCGACGGTGAAGACGCTCTTCAACAAGTACGCCGACATCGGCAACGACTCGCCGTTCGCGCCGGTCTTCCCGATGACGAATCGAAGCGTGCCGCAGCGCAAGAAGAACATCCCGCTCGCGAAGAAGCTCATGGCCCAGGCCGGCTACGCGCGTGGGTTCAAGGTGCCGTTCATCGTCCAGAAGAACGGTGAGATGCCCCAGCTCGCACAGATCATGCAGCGGTCGGCGAAGGCGATCAATGTCAACCTGGCCCTGCAACTCCAGACCGATGCCCAGTTCTTCGCGGGTACCCAGTGGTCGGCGCCCTGCAAGTACGGCAATACCCCGTGGTTGAACGGCGCCATGACGCTGACCGGTTGGGGTGGGCGGTCGGTGCCGAACGTCTATCTCTCCTCCGAGATCAAGTCGTGCAGCATCTGGAACGAGGCGCAGTACAAGAACAAGAAGCTCGACAAGGTGATCGACCAGTACCTCGGGGCGATCGCCCTCTCCGACCAGCGCAAGTTCGCAGGTCAGATCCAGAGGACGCTCCTGTTCGACACGCCGTTCATCTTCCCCTACTTCTTCAACTCGCTCGCTGCCGGGTCGTCGAAGGTTCAGGGGTACAACCACGATGCATCGGCGCAGGTCTACCTGAGTCGCACGTCGCTCGCATAGAGTCACCTTCCGGGGTGTCGGATGGCGACATCCGACACCCCGGAACTCATCTCAGACCGGGAGGCTGCAATCACCAGGTTCCTTTTCAAGCGACTCGGCCTCGCGACGGTCACGTTGTTTCTCCTCAGCGTCGTCGTGTTCGCGCTTGCCCAACTGCTCCCGGGTGATGTCGGCCGCAACGTGCTCGGGCCGTTCGCTTCGCAGGAGCAGGTGGACGCGCTGAACGAGACGCTCGGAGTCAACCGCCCTCTCATCGTGCAGTACTGGGATTGGATCAGCCACTTCGTGCGTGGAGACCTCGGCAGCTCGCTGCAGTACCAGTTGCCGGTCGCCGACCTGCTCGGGCCCGCGCTCGGCAATTCGCTCAAGCTCGCAGGGGTGGCATTCGTGCTCGTCGTGCCGCTCAGCATCATCGGCGGCACGATCGCCGGGCTGAAGCGGGGGAGGATCACCGACCGCGCGATCACGATCACCGGGCTCTCGTTGACTGCGATCCCGGAATTCGTGACCGCGATCGTCCTGATCCTCATCTTCGGCGTCACGCTCGGATGGCTGCCGGTGACGGCGACCGCGCCGGAAGGGGCGGGGCTTGCGACGCAAATCGAGTACCTCCTGCTGCCGAGCTTCGCTCTCGTCGCGGTCCTGTTCGGCTACATCGCCCGGATCACCCGCTCGAGCGTGATGGAGTCGTTCGACGCCGACTACACACGGACCGCGTACCTCAAAGGCCTGACTCAGCGCCAGGTCGTCGGCCGCCACGTCTTGCGCAACTCGCTGTTGCCGACGATCGCAGTCGTCGCGACCCAGGTCGGATACCTGATCGGTGGACTCCTCGTGATCGAGAAGCTCTTCAACTACAACGGCATCGGCCAGCGCATCTACACCGCCGCCGTCAACAAGGACTTCATCATGCTCGAAAGCGGGGTGATGATCGTCGGCGTGATCTACCTCGTCGCCACACTTTTCGCGGACATCCTCTACTCCGTGTTCAATCCCCGGATCCGGTTCCAGGCAGCCGAATGAGCGGGATGACCGAGGCAGCAGCCGGGATTCAGCCGCGCGAGCGGAGCATCGCGAGACGCGAGACGCTGCGCGAGCTCGTGCGCTCGAAGACCCTCATCGTCGGGGTGCTCGTCGTCGGCTTCTGGGTCGTCTGTGCAATCTTCGGGAACCTCATCGCCCCCGACGACCCGTTGGAGCAGACGCCCGACGTGCTGATTGCACCGAACGGTTCCGCCTGGTTCGGCACCGATGCGCTTGGCAGGGACGTCCTCTCGCGGGTGATTGCGGGCGCCAGCGAAACGCTCAAGATCGCACCCCTGGCGACGCTGCTCGGGATCGTCTGCGGGACGTTCGTCGGGCTGATCACGGGCTATTTCAAGGGGGTCGTCGACGAGGCGATCAGCCGGGTGATCGATGCTGTTCTGGCCCTCCCCCTGATCGTGCTCGCCGTCACGGCTCTGGTGGGGCTCGGCAGCTCGAACGCCACCCTGATCCTCGTGATCGGCATCGCGTTCACGCCGATCGTCGCGCGTACGGTGCGCGCCACCGTGCTCGGCGAGCGTGAGCTCGACTACGTCGCCGCGGCGAGGCTGCGGGGCGAGCGCGCCCCGTACATCATGTTCGCCGAGATCCTGCCGAACATCACGGGCCCGATCGTCGTCGAGGCGACCGTACGGCTCGGCTATGCCATCTTCGCCGTCGCGGGGCTGACGTTCCTCGGCTTCGGCGTCCAGCCCCCGTCCCCCGACTGGTCTCTGCAGATTTCCGACAACTACCAGTTGCTCAGCTCCGGCACGTACTGGTGGACGGTCCTGTTCGCCGCGCTGGCGGTCTCCAGCCTCGTCGTCGGCGTCAACCTGATCGCCGACGGGTTGCAGCAGGTGCTCGACCGATGACGGAGGCCGCCCCGGGCGAGTCGGCGCCGGGCACCGATACGGCGCCGGCGCTCGAGCTCACCGATCTCGACGTCGTCTACCGGATCCGCGGGCACGATCGAAAGGTCCTGCGCAAGCTCTCACTGACCGTCAACCGCGGCGAGGCCTACGGGCTCGTGGGCGAGTCGGGCTGCGGCAAGTCGACCGCGGCGCTTGCGATCGTGCAGTACCTCCCGCGCAACGGGTTCGTCCGGTCGGGCTCGATCCGGATCGACGGGCGCGACGTGCTCGACCTCTCCGGCCGCGAGTTGCGGCAGCTTCGCTCCGACGCCGTCTCGATGGTGTACCAGAACCCGAGCGCGGCCCTGAACCCCTCGATCCGGATCGGCAAGCAGGTGGCAGAGGTGTTCGGCGTGCGTGGCTCGAGCAGCTCGGATGCGAGCGATCTCGCCCGCGCTGCGCTGGAGACCGTGCAGATCGCCGACCCCGGATCGGTCATGAACCGTTTCCCTCATCAGCTGTCGGGCGGCATGCAGCAGCGCGTCGTGATCGCGATGGCTCTCGCGATCGACCCGTCCCTGCTGATCCTGGACGAGCCCACGACAGGCCTCGATGCGACTGTCGAGGCCGAGGTCCTCGAGCTCGTGGCGACGCTTCAGGCGGAGCTCAAGACCTCGGTTTTGTTCATCAGCCACAACCTCGGCATCATCCAGAAGATGTGCGACCGCGTCGGCGTGCTCTACGCCGGCCGCCTGGTCGAGGAGGGCGACACCGAGACCCTGCTCACCGATCCCCGGCATCCCTACACGGTCGGGTTGCTGCGCTGCGTGCCACGCGGCGGCGTCCGCAAGGACCATGGCCGGCTCGACACGATCCCGGGGTTCATGCCGAACGTCGGCGCGGAGCTGCCCGGATGTGTGTTCGCCGGGCGTTGTGCTCTGGCCGAAGAGGTCTGCCACCTCGAGGAGCCGCCGGCGCATGTCGTCAGCGCGGGGCATCTCAGCCGCTGTCACTTCCACGAGCGCGCTCAGACATTGCCGCGCGAGACGAGCGCCGATCTGGTTCTCCCCACGATCGACCGGGTGGCTGAGCCGTTGCTCCGCTTCGACGACCTCGGCAAGGTGTTCAAGCAGGGAGGGCACGACATCCACGCCCTCGTAGGTGCTTCGGCCGCGATCTGGCCGGGCGAGACCCTCGGACTCGTGGGCGAGTCCGGCAGCGGTAAGACGACGCTCGCCCGGGCACTGCTCGGAATCATCAAGCCGACCTCCGGCGCCGTCCTGCTCGACGGCCGCGAGCTCGCCGGAACGTCGACGAAGCGAACGTCCGACGATCTGCGGGCGCTCCAGATCGTCTTCCAGAACCCCGATTCGGCGCTGAACCGCCGTCACCAGGTGCGACGCATCCTGCTCCGCTCGCTGAAGCGACTCGCCGGTCTGACCGGGCAGCCGGCCGAGACGAAGCTGCACGAGCTGATGGAGTCGGTTCGTCTCGCCGAGCGGTACCTCAGCGCGCGCCCGAACCAGCTCTCGGGTGGCATGAAGCAGCGGCTCGCGATCGCGCGTGCCTTCGCGGGGGACCCCAAGGTCGTCGTCTGCGACGAGCCGACATCCGCGCTCGACGTCTCCGTGCAGGCGGCGATCCTCAACCTCCTCGTCGAGCTCCAGGCGGAGAAGCGCGTCTCCTACCTCTTCATCTCGCACGATCTCGGGGTCGTTCGCTACATGTCCGACCGGATCGCGGTGCTCTATCTCGGCCGGCTGATGGAGCTCGGGCCGTCCGAGACGATCTACGCCGGCCCGCACCATCCGTACACGGAGGCGCTGCTCTCCGCCGTGCCCACGATCGACGGGGAGCCGCGCGAGCGGATCAGGCTCGAGGGTGACATTCCGAGCGCTGCCGCTCCTCCGAGCGGCTGCGTCTTCCACACACGCTGCCCTCGGAGGGTAGGCCCCGTCTGTGACGAGACCGAACCGCCGCTGGTCGAGGTCGAGGATGGGCACCTGATGCGTTGTCACATCCCGCTCGACGAGCTCCGTGTGCTCCAGGGAGCCGCCTCCGAGATCACGCGCGAGGCGGTCTAGCCGTCCGTGCGGCCGGCCGACGTGGCCGCGCGCCAACGCCAACCTGACGAACCGGCGTCGCGGCGGGCGTGCGGCCGTCGCGACGAGTGGTGGCCGGGCTCGCCTAGGCGACGAGCGTGAGAGCGTCCGCGCCTGCCTCGTGGCAGTCGCGGCAGCGTGCCTCGTACGAGTCGAGCGCGCCGACGACGATCGTCTCGCCCGAGTAGGGCGCGGGCCTGCCGTCGAGCAGGCGCTGGGTCGTCGTCGCCGTGCCCCCGCAGCGGTGGCAGACGGCCTGCAGCTTGTCGACGAACTCGGCGTGCGCGAGCAGCTCGGGCATGACACCGAACGGCAGGCGGCGGAAGTCCTGGTCGAGGCCCGAGACGACGACCCGGATGCCGCCGTCCGCGAGGCGGAGAGCGGCATCGACGATGGAGTCGTCGAAGAACTGCACCTCGTCGATCCCGACCACGTCGTGCCCGGCCGAACGGGCGACGAGCTCGGGCACGCGCTCGACCGCGACCGCGCGCATCCGTGCGCCGGCGTGCGAGACGACGTCCGTCGCGTCGTAGCGATCGTCGATCCGAGGCTTGAAGATAACGACCCGCTGACCCGCGATCTCCGCGCGTCGCAGGCGACGGATCATCTCCTCGCTCTTCCCGGAGAACATCGGGCCGCAGATCACCTCGAGCCAGCCGCCGCGCTGGGGTGGGATCCGGATCATGCGGGAGAGGCTACAAGCGCGGTCGGCGGTCACGTCGGTCGTGCACCGGCCGGGATCGAGGTGGGGGACCCGGCCGTTCTTGCAATGCGATCTGCGCTAGGCTACGCCGCGCCTGCGCAAGCGGCTTCTGTCCTCCGGGAACAGGGGCCGGCGCCGGCGGGCCGCTGCTACTCTGCGCTGCTAGAGTGGGGGACTGCTCGGCGGCGTAGCTCAGTTGGTTAGAGCAGCGGAATCATAATCCGCGTGTCGTAGGTTCGAGTCCTACCGCCGCTACCTCGCACGCCCTTTTCTTTCCCACCACAGACGAGAAGAAGCCATGGCAACCGGAGTCAGAGTCGCAATCACGCTCGCCTGCATCGAATGCAAGCGGCGGAACTACATGTCGGAGAAGTCGAAGCGGAACTCGCCCGACAGGGTCGAGTTCAAGAAGTACTGCCGCTGGTGCGGCTCCCACACGATCCACCGGGAGACCCGCTAGTGGCCGACGAGACCCGCAGGCAGAGGCGCGATGCACGCCGCGCGTCCGGTGAGCAGAAGTCGAGCGAGCCTCTCGGCGCGCCGCAGCCGGCTGCTGCCGGCGGCACCGGGATGGTGCCGCCGCTGGAGCACGAGTCCCGCCGTCGTGGTGGCTTCCTCCGCGAATCGGTCGGCGAGCTCCGCAAGGTCGACTGGCCCAACCGCGCCCAGACGATTCAGGGGACGATCGTGGTGATCATCGCGGTCCTCATCGTCGGTGCCTATCTCTGGGGCATCGATCAGGTGATCCGCCCCTTCGTCCGCAACGTCCTTCTCGGGCAGTGAGGCTGACATGTTCCTCTGGTATGTGATCAACACCTATTCCGGCCACGAGAACAAGGTCAAGACGAACCTCGAGCACCGGATCGTCTCGATGAACCAGGCCCCCCGGTTCCGGCGCGTCGTCGTCCCGACGGAGCAGGTGATCGAGACGAAGGACGGTCAGAAGGTGCAGACCGAAAAGCGCGTGCTGCCCGGGTACGTCCTCGTCAACATGGACCTCAGCGACGAGGCCTGGACGGTCGTGAAGGGCACCCCGGGAGTGACCGGGTTCGTCGGGGCGGGCGCCAAGCCCGTGCCGCTGTCCCAGCTCGAGGTCGACCGGATCCTTCACACGGCAGGCACCGCCGGCGGCCCCGCCGCCAAGTCGCAGGCCCAGTTCACGCTCGGCGAATCCGTCAAGGTCACGTCGGGCCCGCTGTCCGACTTCGACGGCGAGATCGTCGACGTCAACACCGACGCGCAGAAGCTCAAAGTCCTGGTCGACATCTTCGAGCGGCAGGTACCGGTCGAACTCGGTTTCGACCAGGTCAAGAAGATCGACTAATCGACAAGACGGGAGGAGGGGCGAGCAGCCCCGACTGTACTCACGCATATGGCAAAGAAAATCATCACGCTCATCAAGCTCCAGATCCCGGGAGGCCAGGCAAACCCGGCCCCCCCGGTTGGTCCGGCGCTCGGACAGCACGGTGTCAACATCGTGGAGTTCACCAAGGCCTTCAATGCGCAGACCGCGCACGAGAACGGCCGCATCATCCCCGTGGAGATCACGGTCTACGAAGACCGCTCCTTCAGCTTCATCACGAAGACGCCGCCCGCCGCCGTCCTGATCAAGGAGGTGCTCAACCTCAAGTCCGGCTCGGCCGAGCCGAACATGGTCAAGGTGGGCAAGCTCACGCAGGCGCAGCTGCGCTCGATCGCCGAGACGAAGATGCCGGACCTGAACGCCCACGACGTCGAGCAGGCGATGAAGGTGATCGCCGGCACGGCGCGCTCGATGGGTGTGGAGGTCGAAGGATGAGCCACGGCAAGCGATACAACGCGGCCCGCGCCAAGATCGACCGGGAGAATCTCTACTCGCCGGTCGAGGCGATCAAGATCCTCAAGGACTTCGAAGACGCCAAGTTCGACGAGACCGTGGAGGTGCACTTCCGCCTCGGGCTCAACGTGCGACACGCCGACGAGCAGCTGCGCGGCACGCTGATGCTGCCGCACGGCACCGGTCGGACGACGCGCGTCGCGGTCTTCGCCGAGGGAGACAAGGCCCGCGAGGCCGAGGAAGCCGGAGCCGACGTCGTCGGGTCGGCCGACCTGGCCGCGAAGATCGAAGGCGGCTTCGTCGACTTCGACGTCGCGATCGCCACCCCCGACCAGATGGGCAACGTCGGCAAGCTCGGCCGCGTCCTCGGACCGCGCGGACTGATGCCGAACCCGAAGACCGGCACGGTCACGTTCGACGTCGGCAAGGCCGTCGCGGATGCGAAGGCCGGCAAGCTCGAGTACCGCACCGACCGCGGCGCCAATGTCCACGTGGCGATCGGCAAGAAGAGCTTCGACGAGCGGTCGCTCGTTGAGAACTACGCCGCGCTCGTGGACGAGATCGTCCGTGCGAAGCCTGCCTCGGCCAAGGGCCGGTACATCAAGGGCATCACGCTCACCTCCACGATGGGGCCGGGGCTGCACATCGATCCGGCGCGCACCCGCGGCATCGTCGAGGAGCTCGAGGAGGCCGTAACCCAGTAGGGCGAGGCCTGGCCTCACCCGATTCGTCTATCAACATGCCCGTCGCCTGAGACAGCCGGCAGCCCCAATCGTTTGGCGCCGTCTCGCCTCCGCCGTATGTCATACGGCTTGGTGAGACGTCGCTGGGGCAGAAGCCCGGCCGAGGTGGCCTCGAAAGAGCATCGTTCGCGATCTCCCAAGACCTGGGACACCGCGCCGACCGCGTCCTCTCGAGCCCGCCTCCGTGCGGGCTCGAACTGTTCGAGAGGAGGTGGAAGATGCAGAAAGCAGACAAGGAACGAGTGATCGAGGAGCTGACCGAGCGCCTGCGCTCGGCAGACGCACTGCTCGTCGCCGACTACCGCGGGCTCACGAACAGCCAGCTCGCGGCTCTGCGGGTCGAGTTGCTCAAGCACGGGGCGAAGCTGTCCGTGGTGAAGAACACCCTCACCCGGCGGGCCGCCGAGGCAGCAGGATCGGACGTGTTGCTCGCCATGCTCGAGGGACCGACCGCGATCGCGTTCGTGGCGGCCGAGGGCAATCCCGTCGCCGTGGCCAAGGCGCTCAGCGACTCGGCCAAGGACACGAAGATCCTCACGTTGAAAGGTGGCGTGCTCTCGGGCAATCCGATCTCGAGTGCCGACATCGAGAGCCTGGCCAAGCTGCCGCCGCTCGAGATCCTGCAAGCTCAGCTCGTCGGGGTGATCGTCGCCCCGCTGACACAGCTCGTCGGGGTCCTCAACGCGCCGTTGCAGAACCTGGTCGGCCTGATCAACGCCCGGATCGCCCAGCTCGAGGAGGGCGGCGACACGTCCGGAGCCGCAGCGGCGCCCGACGAGGCCGCTGCCGGGCCGCCCGAGGAGACCGCGACCGCCGAGGCAGTCGCGGAGCCCGCAACCGGGCCCGAGGCGACCGAGCCTGCCGCCGACGAGGCGGAGGCTGCGGCGGCCGAGGCACCAGCTGAGGCACCGGCCGAGGAAGCTCCGGTCGCCGAGGTTACGGCGACCGAGGCGGAGGACGCTGCCGACGGCGAGAGCACCGAAGAGACCACGGACGCGTAGACCGGAGGCAGTGCCTCCGTCGCGCCCGTTCGACAACCACAGAGTGAGAGGAACAGACGAGATGGCAACAGATACGGCAAAGGTGCTCGAGACGCTCGGCAAGATGACCGTGCTCGAGTTGGTCGAGTTGAAGAACGCGATCGAAGAGGAGTGGGGCGTCAGCGCCGCTGCTCCGGTCGCGGTCGCCGCTGCGGCGCCTTCGGGCGGCGGCGGCGATGCAGGCGCAGCCGAGGAGAAGGACAGCTTCGACGTGATCCTGACGGCCGCCGGCGACAAGAAGATCCAGGTGATCAAGGTCGTCCGCGCGATCACCGGCCTCGGCCTGAAGGAGGCCAAGGACGTCGTCGACGGTGCCCCGGGCGCCGTCAAGGAGGGCGTCACGAAGGACGAGGCGGAGAAGCTGAAGGGCGAGCTCGAAGAGGCCGGCGCAAGCGTCGAGCTCAGAGTAGCAAGAAGTCGAGCTCAAGCAAAACAGCGTCGAGCTGAAGTAGCACGCTCTACACCCCGGCCGCGAGCGGTCGGGCCGGTGAATAGCGGCGGGTGTCTCCGGAATCGCAGCGGAGGCACCCGTTCGCTATACTCCACCACGGACGTTCCGCCGACGCCGCTCCCGAGCGGTTGCGGCGGCGCATGCGCGTCCGCTATTCTACGTCGTTCCGCTCCGAGCCCTTCTTTGCTCCTCCGACCCTGTACGCCGTTAAGGGAGGCTGTCGCACCTTGAGCAGCACTATTGTTGCGCCGCGCGCGCGCACGAGCTTTTCACGTCTGAAGCATGTCCTTGACCTCCCCAACCTGATCGACATTCAGAAGGCATCGTTTGAGTGGTTCTTGAACGAGGGTCTGCGCGAGACGATCGACGACATTTCGCCGATCGAGGATTACACCGGCACGCTCGCCGTCGAGTTCGGCGATTACGAGTTCGGTCCCCCTGCGCACACGATCAACGAATGCCGTGAGAACGGCATGACGTACCAGGCGCCGCTCTCGATGACGGTGCGGTTCGTCAACACGGAGACCGGCGAGATCCGCGAGCAGCGGGTCTTCATGGGCGACTTCCCGATGATGACGACCTGGGGGACGTTCATCATCAACGGCACCGAGCGCGTGATCGTGACGCAGCTCGTCCGGTCGCCCGGCGCGTACCTGATGGAGCCGAAGGACGCCACCAAGCAGGTGTTCATCGCCAACCTGATGCCGTCCCGTGGGTCGTGGCTCGAGCTCGAGATCGACAAGAAGGGGATCGCGTACGCCCGGATCGACCGGAAGCGCAAGCTCCCGATCACGACCCTGTTGCGGGCTCTCCCGCTCGAGGACCCGACGACCGGCTTCCAGCTCGACACCAGCACGAACGAGAAGATCCTGGCGCTGTTCGACAACTCCGTCTACATCCAGAACACGCTGGAGAAGGATACGACGACGCGTGAGGAAGAGGCGCTGATCGAGGTCTTCAAGAAGCAGCGGCCGGGCGAGCCGCCGACCCTCGACAACGCCCGCAACCTCCTGCGGGCACTGTTCTTCGACCCGAAGCGCTACGACCTGACGAAGGTCGGCCGCTACAAGCTCAATCAGCGGCTCGGCGTCGACGTTCCCGACGGCACGCGGGTCCTGACGACGGAGGACATCCTCGCGCTCGTACGCAAGCTGATCGCGATGCCGACGACGCTCGGGGTGCCCGAGGACTCGAAGGACTACGCGGCGGACGCGGCACAGCTGAACCGCGACCCGATCCGGGCCGAGCTCGACGAGTACGAGCACTTCGGCAACCGGCGCCTGCGGACGACCGGCGAGCTGATCCAGGAGGCTTTCCGGATCGGCCTCTACCGGATGGAGCGGGTCGTGCGCGAGCGGATGACGACGGAGGACGTCGACACGATCACGCCGCAGACGATCATCAACATCCGTCCGGTCGTGGCCGCGCTGAAGGAGTTCTTCGGCTCCTCGCAGCTGTCCCAGTTCATGGACCAGACCAACACGCTGGCGGGGCTCACGCATCGCCGCCGCCTCAGCGCCCTCGGTGCCGGTGGCCTCACACGTGAGCGCGCGCCGATCGAGGTGCGCGACGTGCACCCGACCCATTACGGCCGCATGTGCCCGATCGAGACACCGGAAGGCCCGAACATCGGCCTGATCGGCTCGCTCGCCTCGATGGCCACTGTGTCCGAGTTCGGCTTCATCCAGACGCCGTACCGGATCGTCAAGGGTGGCAAGGTGACCGACGAGATCGTGTACCTCGACGCTTCGGAGGAGGCGCTCTTCACGATCGCCCAGGCCTCGGAGCGGGTGGACGAGAAGACGGGCAAGTTCCTGCAGGAGCAGGTGCTCTGCCGGTCGCGGGCCGGCGAGGCGGTCATGGTCTCGCCGAAGGACGTCCAGTACATGGACGTCTCCGCCTCGCAGATCGTCTCGGTCGCGACGGCGCTGATCCCGTTCCTCGAGCACAACGACGCGAACCGCGCCCTGATGGGCGCGAACATGCAGCGGCAGGCAGTGCCGTTGATGATCCCGCAGGCGCCGCTCGTCGGCACCGGTGTGGAGTACAGGGCCGCGATCGACACGGGGGACGTCGTCCTCTCGCGCACGAGCGGCTCGGTGATCGACGTCGACGCCGAGATGATCGTGGTCGAGGGCAAGGGCAGTCGTGAGGAGTACAACCTGACGAAGTTCATGCGCTCGAACCAGGGGACGCTGATCCATCAGAAGCCGGTGGTCAAGCTCGGCGACAAGGTCTCCAAGGGCACCGTGCTCGCGGACGGGTCGTCGACGGACGGCGGCGAGCTGGCGCTCGGCGCCAACCTGCTCGTCGCGTTCATGCCGTTCGAGGGCTACAACTTCGAGGACGCGATCGTGCTGTCCGAGCGCCTCGTCAAGGACGACGTGCTCAGCTCGATCCACATCCACGAGTACGAGATCGACGCCCGCTCGACGAAGCTCGGCGACGAGGAGATCACCCGCGACATCCCGAACCGATCGGAGGAGTCGCTCGCCAACCTCGACGAGCGCGGTGTCGTGCGGATCGGCGCCGAAGTCGGCTCCGGTGACCTGCTCGTCGGCAAGGTGACCCCGAAGGGCGAGACCGAGCTGACAGCGGAGGAGAAGCTGATCCGCGCCATCTTCAAGGAGAAGGCGCGCGAGGTGCGCGATACGTCGCTCAAGGTCCCGCACGGCGAGGGCGGCAAGGTGATCGGCGTGAAGACGTTCTCGCGCGACGCGGGCGACGACCTGAAGCCCGGAGTCAACGAGCTCGTGCGCGTCTTCGTCGCGAAGAAGCGCAAGATCTCGGAGGGCGACAAGCTCGCCGGGCGCCACGGCAACAAGGGCGTGATCTCGAAGATCGTCCCCGAGGAGGACATGCCGTTCCTCGAGGACGGTCGTCCGGTCGACGTCGTGCTCAACCCGCTCGGCGTGCCGAGCCGGATGAACATCGGCCAGATCCTCGAGACGCACCTCGGCTGGGCCGCGGCCCACGGCGTGTTCGCGGAGTCGGACGCGCGGATCGGCGTGAACCCGCGGGCCCCGATCGCCGCTCCCAACCCGCATCCGGTGGCCACACCCGTCTTCGACGGAGCCACCGAGACCGACGTCGACGACGCGCTCGTGCGCTGGGCGGAGTCGACCGACCTGCCGATCAAGATGAACGTCGACCATTCGCGCCCGGCCGGCAGCAAGGCCTCGGGGAAGGTCAAGCTCTACAACGGCAAGACCGGCGAGCCCTTCGAGCAGAAGGTCACGGTCGGCTACATGTACATCCTCAAGCTCCTCCACCTCGTGGACGACAAGATCCACGCACGCTCGACGGGCCCGTACTCGCTCGTCACGCAGCAGCCGCTCGGCGGCAAGGCGCAGTTCGGCGGCCAGCGGTTCGGCGAGATGGAGGTGTGGGCGTTGGAGGCGTACGGCGCCGCCTACACGCTGCAGGAGATGCTGACGATCAAGTCCGACGACACGATCGGCCGCGTCAAGGCGTATGAGGCGATCGTCAAGGGCGAGAACATCGCCGAGCCTTCGATCCCGGAGTCGTTCAAGGTGCTGCTGAAGGAGATGCAGTCGCTCGCTCTCGACGTCCACGTCCAGTCGAATGACGGGCGCGAGGTCGAGGTTCGCGAGGAGGACGACGAGTTGCTCCGCGCAGCGGAGGAGCTCGGGATCGACCTCTCGCCCGCAGCGGTTCGCGCTGCAGCCGGTGAGCTCTCGGCCCAGGAGGTCGAGGAGGGTGCCGGTGCGGTCGAGGAGGGCGGCGACGTCGCCGTCGCGGCCGACGAGTCCCTGGACGGCGTCGAAGCCGACGCGGAGCTCGAGGTCGACCTGGCCGACGTCGAGCTCGACGACTGATTTCTGACGACCACTGAGCACACGGAAAGAGGCGAAGCACACACGTGATCGACATCAATGAATTCGACGCGATCCGAATCGGACTGGCGTCGAGCAAGAAGATCCGCGACTGGTCGTCGGGCGAGGTCACGAAGCCGGAGACGATCAACTACCGCACGCTCAAGCCCGAGCGCGACGGTCTCTTCTGCGAGCGCATTTTCGGCCCGACGAAGGACTGGGAGTGCTACTGCGGCAAGTACAAGCGCGTCCGCTACAAGGGCATCATCTGCGAGCGCTGCGGCGTCGAGGTGACGCGCCAGAAGGTGCGCCGCGAGCGCATGGGGCACATCGACCTCGCTGCGCCGGTCTCGCACATCTGGTTCTTCAAGGGCGTGCCGAGCCGGATCGGGTACCTGCTCGACATCGCTCCGCGTGAGCTCGAGAAGGTCCTCTACTTCGCTGCGTCGATCGTCACCGGCGTCGACAACGAGGCGCGGGCCAAGGATCTCGCCGACCTCGAGGACAAGGTGCGGGCGGAGTCCGAGCAGATCTACGTCGACCGCGACGAGCACGTGCTCGCCGTCGAAGACCGCCTCACCAGGCGGCGCGAGTACTTCGCCGCCGGCAAGGAGAAGAGCTTCGACGAGGACGACGAGTTCTGGACCCGCGGTCTCAACAACTGGGCCGAGGATCAGGTCCTGCCGACCCTCGAGGAGACCCGTCAGCTCGCCGGCGGCATCTTCCCCAAGCTCGCGAAGTCCCTCACGACCGAGGACGGCAAGAAGATCCGCGAGCTCGTCCGGCAGACGGCGACCCGCGAGGATCGAAAGCTCGCCCCCCGCGAGATCGAGGCCGTCGCGACGGCCGCCCAGGAGATCCACGAGGCGCTCGCGCCGCTCCGCTCGGAGCTCGAGGAGGAGACCGGGTCGAAGAAGGGCGCGATCACCAAGCACATCCACAAGCTCGTCGACGCACTCGTGACCGGCACCGAGCTCTCGGAGCAGGACGCCGAGATCGTCGCCGGCGTCGATGCGAAGAACCTCGACAAGGCGCGTGAGGTCGGCAACGGGCTCCTCGCCGACGTGCTGGCGGAGGAGAACGTCGGTCAGACCGTCGACGAGGTGCGCGAGCTGGCGTACGACCTGTGCCTGCTGCCGGGAGCGAAGAAGGACGACCTGGACGTTGTCGGCCAGTGGGCGCTGAAGGTCCGCGAGATGGTGCAGGACATGGACTCTCGCCGTGACGACGCCCGTGAGGCCGCCGTCGACGGTGTCCGCCGCCTCGAGGAGACCTGGAAGCTGTTCCGCGAGCTCGAGCCGAAGCTCGTCGTCAACGACGAGCAGCTGTTCCGCGAGCTCAAGGACAGGTTCGGCTCGCCGTACGGCTTCGGCCAGTACTTCCGAGGCGGCATGGGCGCCGAGGCGATCCGGGATCTGCTCCGCGACCTCGACCTGGCCGAGGAGTCGATCAGCCTCCGCGACGTGATCAAGACGTCCAAGGGTCAGAAGCAGCAGCGCGCGATCAAGCGGCTGAAGGTCGTCGAGGCGTTCATCAAGTCGGAGAACAAGCCCGAGTGGATGATCCTCGAGGCCGTACCCGTGATTCCGCCGGAGCTCCGCCCCATGGTGCAGCTCGACGGTGGGCGCTTCGCGACGTCGGACCTGAACGATCTCTACCGCCGCGTGATCAACCGCAACAACCGTCTCAAGCGGCTGCTCGACCTGGGCGCGCCCGAGATCATCGTCAACAACGAGAAGCGGATGCTGCAGGAGGCCGTCGACGCGCTGTTCGACAACGGCCGCCGCGGCCGCGCGGTGACGGGCCCCGGCAACCGGCCCCTGAAGTCGCTCTCCGACATGCTCAAGGGCAAGCAGGGCCGGTTCCGCCAGAACCTGCTGGGTAAGCGAGTCGACTACTCGGGTCGCTCGGTGATCGTCGCCGGACCGAACCTGAAGCTGCACCAGTGCGGCCTGCCCAAGCTGATGGCCCTCGAGCTCTTCAAGCCGTTCATCATGAGCCGGCTCGTCGAGCGCAAGGCCGTGCAGAACATCAAGGCGGCGAAGAAGCACGTCGAGTCGATGTCGCTCGATGTCTGGGACGTCCTCGAAGAGGTGATCGCAGAGCACCCGGTGCTGCTCAACCGGGCACCGACGCTCCACCGACTCGGGATCCAGGCCTTCGAGCCGATCCTGGTCGAGGGTAAGGCGATCCAGGTTCACCCGCTCGTGTGCCACGCGTTCAACGCCGACTTCGACGGCGACCAGATGGCCGTGCACCTGCCGCTCAGCGCCGAGGCGCAGGCAGAGGCGCGGATCCTGATGCTGTCGGCGAACAACATCCTCTCGCCGGCGCATGGCCGTCCGCTCGCGACTCCGACGCAGGACATGGTCCTCGGCGCCTACTACCTCACCTACTGCGACCACGAGCTGCCGACGGCGACCGACGCGGAGATCGCGAAGATCATCAAGCTGCTCGGCAAGCCGCGGCTGGAGCGTTTCCGCACCGAGGAAGAGGTCGAGTTCGCAGTCGAGTCGCGGCAGATCCAGCTCCAGGAGCCGATCGAGTTCCGCTGGCACGACGAGATCATCCGGACGACCCCGGGACGCGTCATCTTCAACGTCGAGATCGAGCGGGCGCTCGAGGTGGCGGTGCACACGGCCGATTCGGTCGCGCACACGTTCATCAACAGGCCGCTCTCGAAGCGCGAGCTGGACAGCTTCATCGCCGATCTCGTCGATCTCTATGGAGCCCACGCGGTGGCGACCGTGCTCGACACGATCAAGTCGCTCGCGTTCCGCTATGCCACCCAGGCAGGCCTGACCGTGTCGAAGAACGACATCGTGATCCCTCCCCGCAAGGAAGAGATCCTGGTCGGGTACGAGGAGCAGGTGCGCAAGCTCGAGGGTGAGTACCAGCGCGGCCTGATGACCGAGGAGGAGCGGCACGAGCGCATCGTCGCCGTCTGGACCGAGGCGACCGAGGAAGTGGCCCAGGCCATGAAGGACAACCTCAACCAGACCAACTCGATCTTCATGATGGCCAACTCCGGCGCCCGCGGCTCGTTCAACCAGATCCGTCAGCTCGCCGGCATGCGCGGCCTGATGGCGAATCCGAAGGGCGAGATCATCGAGCGCCCGATCAAGGCCAACTTCATGGAAGGCCTGTCGGTGCTCGAGTACTTCATCTCGACGCACGGAGCCCGCAAGGGGCTCGCGGACACGGCGCTGCGGACGGCGGACTCGGGGTACCTGACCCGGCGTCTCGTCGACGTCTCGCAGGACGTGATCATCCGCGATCTCGACTGCGGCACCTCCGACCATGTCGAGCTCGACGCGATCCTGGACGACAAGCTGAACTCGAGCGTCGCCGGCAGGATCCTCGCAATCGACGTGTTCAAGCCCCTCAAGGACGGCAAGCCTGGCAAGACGCTGCTGGCGGCTGCCGGCACCGAGGTGACCCTGCCCATCCTCCGCGAGCTGCTCGACGGGCTCGAGGAGCACGCCGAGGGCTACCGCGTCCCGGTGCGGTCCGTGCTCAAGTGCAGGAGCGAGCACGGGGTCTGCCGGTCGTGTTACGGCACGTTCCTCGCGACCGGGTACGTCTGCGAGGTCGGCGACGCGGTCGGGATCATCGCCGCGCAGTCGATCGGTGAGCCTGGCACGCAGCTGACGATGCGGACGTTCCACACCGGCGGTGTCGCCGGCGCCGACATCACGCACGGTCTCCCGCGCGTCGTCGAGATCTTCGAGGCGCGTAACCCGAAGGGTGCGGCCACGGTCGCCGAGGTGTCGGGGAAGATCGAGATCGAGGACGCCGACCGCACGATCAAGGTGACCGTCGTGCCGAGCGCCCTCGACGAGAACGGTGAGCCGATTCCGGCGAAGGAGTACAGCTTCCCGCGCCGCACGCGGTTCCTCGTCTCCAAGGGGGACGTCGTCGAAGCCGGCGACCCGCTCAACGAGGGCTCGATCGCTCCGGCCGAGCTGCTCGCGCTGAAGGGATCGACGGCGACCGAGCTGTACCTCGTCGGCGAGGTGCAGAAGGTCTACAAGTCACAGGGCGTCGACATCCACGACAAGCACATCGAGCTGATCGTGCGGCAGATGCTGAAGAAGGTGCGCGTCGAGAGCGCCGGTGACACCCCGCTGCTCCCCGGCCAGCTCGTCGACAAGGCAATACTCGAGCGGGCGAACGACGCGGCCCGGAAGGCCAAGAAGGAAGAGGCGACCTTCGAGCCGCTGATCCTCGGCATCACCAAGGCGTCGCTCGCGACCGAGTCGTTCCTCTCGGCCGCCTCGTTCCAGGAGACGACGAAGGTGCTCACGGACGCAGCGATCGAGGGCAAGATCGACCGTCTGCTCGGTCTCAAGGAGAACGTGATCATCGGCAAGCTGATTCCGGCCGCGACGGGCCTGAAGAAGTACCGCGGGATCACGATCGAGCCGGCGGAGCCGCTCCCGTCCTCCGTGTTCGCGGCGGAGGCCCAGGAGCTGCTGGCCGCGCTCGAGGAGATCGGCGACGGTGGCGACATCGACCTGACGGCACTCGGGCTCGCGTTCGACGAGGAGCTGCCGGTCGAGGACGCCCCGCCCGAAACGCCCGAAGAGGCCTAGCGCGTCGCCCGCGGGTCGCGGGCCACGAACGACGAGAATCGGGTGCCCCCACGGGGGCACCCGGTGCTCACCTAGGCGGCAGTGCCCTTGCGGAGGTGCTTCGCGCGCTGCAGGGCGAGCTGTGACCGCTCGAACAGCGAGACGCCGTCGTCCTCGGGCTCGAGCTCGGCGATCCCGGCCGAGACGGTCACGGCGAGGCCGGGGGAGGGCGGTCGCTGGCGGAGCGTCGCCTGGGCTCGCGCGTGGAGGGCCTCCGCGTCGATGCGCGACGACTCCGGCAGGATCACGGCGAACTCGTCGGCGCCGCTCCGATACACGAGGCCGGCAGAGCCGCTCGTCTCGCGGAGCACGCCCGCGACCGCGGCGAGGACGTCGTCGCTCTCGATGCGACCGATCTCCACGCTCGTGCGCTTGAAGTCGTCGACGTCGAAGACGCAGACGACGAGGCGGCGACCGTGCCGCTGCGCCCGCGCGACTTCGAGCGCGAGGGTCTCGTGGAACGCACGTCGGGTGCCGAGCCCCGTCAAGGGATCGCGTTCGCGGTCGGCGGGCCCCGAGCCTCGGCGACGGGCGCTCTCGAGCGCCTGCCCTGCCTCGCGGGCGAGCGCTTCCAGCAGCGCGAAGTCGTTCCCCTCGACAGGGGGCTCCTCGCCCCGTCCGAACACGGTCAGGAAGCCGGCGTGCTCGCCCGCGCAGGCGAGCGGCACGGCGATCGCCGAACGCATTCCGGCTGCATCGTCGTGAGCCGGGAGGTAGTGGTAGGAGATGCCGACCGCTCGCACCGGGCTCCCGTCCGGTGGGCCGCCGACGACTCCGCTCGGGGCCGGGCGGCGATCGTCCGCCACCCTGGCCGGCGCGACGGCGAGCCCTGCGGCGGCCGTCAGCTGCCTGCCGTCGACGTCGATCGTCGCGACGGCGGCGGCGACGCCGTGGAACGACGCTGCCGCGTCCGCACACCGGGCCAGCACCTCGTCGAGGTCGAGCGTGCGGCCGAGCGAGCCTGCCACGCGCGCCCGCAATGCGTCCTCCCGGACGCGCTCCACGGTCGTCGCGATCTCGCCTGCCAGCGCATCCATGCGGGCACTGACGCCCAGCAGCCCTTCGGCGAGTTGCGTCGCGGCCGTTCGCCGGGCCCGGAGCACGAGCGCCGCCACCACTCCCGTGGCTGCGAGTGCGGCTGCCGAGGCAAGGAGGGCGAAGGCTGCGGTGCTCATCGGGCTGAGCAGAGCGTAGCCGCCTCTGCCCTACACCTCGTCGTCGCTGAGCAGCCGGTCCTTGCCCTCGTCCTTCGCCCGGTAGACGAGACGGTCGGCGCGCGCCTTCAAGCTGTCGGGCGTGTCCTCGGCCCGGAGCTGCACGAGACCGCTCGACATCGTCACGGAGCCGATCGCGCCGAATGGGGCTGCAGCCATCTCGAACGCGAGTCGCGCGTAGCTCCGAATTGCCTCTTCGCGCGAGGTTTCGGGCAGGATCACGTAGAACTCGTCCGCCCCGCCCGAGTTCCGGAACGCCGAGTCGCTGCCGCGGATCGTGGAGCGCAGCCTGCGGCCGAACTCGGTCAGGACTTCGTCGCCGGCCGCCTGACCGTGCTGCTTGTTGACCTGGCCGAAGTCGTCCAGGTCGATCTGGATCAGGCAGAGCGAGCGACCGTGGCGGCGGGCGGTGCTGATCTCCCGCGGCAGGGCGTCTTCGAATGCACCTGCGCTGCCGAGGCCGGTGCGCATGTCCGTGGCGACCCGTTCCTGGATCTCGAGGTACGCGAACGCGTTCTGCACCGCCGGTTCCGCCCTCCGCGCGATTGCGGCGAGGCCGTTCGCAGCCTCCTCGTCGAATGCGTTCGCGAGCCTCGAGTAGACGGCGAGCACGCCGTCGCCGAAGGGGACGACCAGGCCGGCGCGCAGCTCGTCGCTGCCGGAGACGGCCCAGCTCGCAAGCCCGTACGCGAAGGGCGACCCGTCCGGGGGCCCGGCGAGTGCGGCGTCGGAGGTCGCCGCGATCCTTCCCACCACCTCCGTCCGGACCGTGCCGTCCGGTCGGCGCACGGTCGCGCGGCCCGCATCGACGGCTCCGAGTTCGCGGGCGGCGGCAAGGGTCCGCTGCAGGACCTCCTTGAGGTCGAGCGTCGAGCCGATCGCCGTCTCGGGATCCGCTGCGTCCGCGACCTTCGCCCCGATCGCGGCCGAGATGCGCTCGTCTATCCAGGCCAGCCGGCCGTCGATCTCGCGCAGAGATTCCGCGACGGGCGCTGTTCCGAGCCGTCTGAGGGCAAGGATGAGCGCGACGAAAACGCCGGCAACACAGATAGCACCGAAGACTGCGACGACTAGAAGTGTCGTGGTCCCACTCCTTCCCCTGTGCGCGCACTTTAAGCACGTTGGCGGCTGTTGTATACGGGACCGTCGATCGGAGTTCGCTTGCCGCACGCGGCAAGCGTCAGCTACACTGATCGTCCCGCAGGTGGCCGGGGCGTAGGCCCTGCCCTGTCCTGTCTGAACGACCGACCTTAGACCGAGAGCGTTAGGAGCAGCGTGCCCACCGTCAATCAGCTCGTCCGCAAAGGCCGCAAGGCCCCCGTGGCCAAGACGAAGACCCCCGCACTCCGCGGCGCTCCCCAGAAGCGCGGTGTCTGCACGCGCGTCTACACCACCACCCCCAAGAAGCCGAACTCGGCGCTGCGCAAGGTCGCGCGCGTCCGGCTCACGAACGGGATGGAGGTCGGCGTCTACATTCCGGGCGAGGGGCACAACCTGCAGGAGCACTCCGTCGTCCTGATCCGCGGCGGCCGCGTCAAGGACCTGCCGGGCTTCCGATACAAGGTGATCCGCGGCGGGCTCGACACCTCCGGTGTCTCCGACCGCCGCCAGGCCCGCTCGAAGTACGGCGCGAAGAAGGGCGCCAGCTGATGCCGCGCCGAGCAGAGATTCAGCCGCGCCAGCTCGAGGCCGACTCGGTCTACGGGTCGACGCTCGTGACCCAGGTGATCAATTGCGTCATGCTCGACGGCAAGAAGTCGACCGCCGAGCGGATCGTCTACGACGCCCTCGCGCTCGCCTCCGAGAAGACCGGCAAGCCCGCGCTCGAAGTGCTCGACGGTGCGGTCAAGACCGTCACCCCCGTGCTCGAGGTGCGCTCGCGCCGCGTCGGTGGCGCCAACTACCAGGTGCCGATCGAGGTGCCGCAGCGTCGCGCCCGCACGCTCGCGATCCGCTGGATCGTCCAGTACGCGCGCGATCGGCGCGAGAAGCAGATGGGCGACAAGCTCGCCGGAGAATTGATGGACGCGCTCAACCAGCAGGGCGGCGCCTTCAAGAAGAAGGACGACATCTATCGGATGGCACAGGCCAACAAGGCCTTCGCGCACTATCGCTGGTAGGGGAAGAACAGGACATGAGCACTACGGCATCACGCATCGGGCTGGACCGCGTCCGCAACATCGGGATCATGGCGCACATCGACGCCGGCAAGACGACGACGACGGAGCGGATCCTCTACTACACGGGACGCACCCACAAGCTCGGTGAGGTGCACGAGGGCGCGGCGACGATGGACTGGATGGCGCAGGAGCAGGAGCGCGGGATCACGATCACCTCGGCGGCGACGACGGCCGAGTGGCGCGACCATCGGATCAACATTATCGATACGCCCGGGCACGTGGACTTTACGGTGGAGGTCGAGCGCTCCCTGCGTGTGCTCGACGGCGCCGTCGCCGTCTTCGACTCCGTCGCCGGCGTCCAGCCGCAGTCCGAGACCGTGTGGCGCCAGGCCGACCGCTACGGCGTGCCGCGGATCTCCTTCATCAACAAGATGGACCGCACCGGGGCCGACTTCGTCGCCGCCGTGCAGTCGATGCGCGACCGGCTCGGGGCGAACCGCCGTCTGCGTGCAGATCCCGGTCGGCGAGGAAGAGCACCACCGCGGCGTCGTCGACCTCGTCGAGATGAACGCGATCACCTACGACGACGATCTCGGCGAGTCGTTCACCGTCGGCGAGATCCCGGCCGACCTCGTCGAGAAGGCGAAGGAGTACCACCACGTTCTGATCGACGCTGTCGCCGAGTACGACGACGAGTTGATGGAGAGCTACCTCGAGGACGAGAACTCGGTCACGCCCGAGATGATCCGTCGCGCGCTGCGCGCGGGCACGCTCGCGAGCGCCTTCACGCCCGTGCTGCTCGGCTCCGCCTTCAAGAACAAGGGCGTGCAGCCGCTGCTCGACGCCGTCATCGACTACCTGCCGAGCCCGCTCGACGTCCCGGCCGTGATGGGCATCGACCCGAAGACCGAGGAGGAGCTCACGCGGCCCGCCTCGATGGACGCGCCGTTCTCCGCCCTCGTCTTCAAGGTCATGTCCGACCCGTTCGTCGGCAAGCTCACCTACTTCCGCGTCTACTCCGGCTCAGATCAAGTCCGGGCGACCGCGTGCTCAACACGACGAACGGCAAGACGGAGCGCGTCAGCCGCATCCTCCAGATGCACGCGAACCACCGCGAGGAGCGTGACGAGATCGGCGCCGGCGAGATCGCCGCAGCCGTCGGCCTGAAGCAGTCGACGACGGGCGACACGCTCGCACCGAGCGCGAACCGATCGTGCTCGAGCGGATGACCTTCCCCGACCCCGTCATCTCCGTCGCGATCGAGCCGAAGACGAAGGGCGACCAGGACAAGCTTTCGCAGGGCCTGCAGCGCCTCGCCGAGGAAGATCCGACGTTCCGTGTCACCTCCGACGAGGAGACCGGGCAGACGCTGATCGCCGGCATGGGCGAGCTGCACCTCGAGATCATCGTCGACCGCCTGATGCGCGAGTTCAAGGTCGACGCGAACGTGGGGCGGCCGCAGGTCGCCTACCGCGAGACCGCCGGCCAAGCCGGCCGAGAAGATCCAGGGCAAGTTCGTGCGGCAGACCGGCGGCTCCGGCCAGTACGGCGACGTCACCATCAACCTGCTGCCGCAGGAGCCGGGTGCGGGATACGAGTTCGTCGACAAGATCGTCGGCGGCAAGATCCCGAAGGAGTACATCAAGCCGGTCGACGAGGGCATCCAGGAGGCGATGAACGCAGGCGTTCTCGCCGGCTACCCGGTCGTCGATGTCAAGATCGAGTTGATCGAAGGTTCGTACCACGACGTCGACTCGAGCGAGCGGGCCTTCAAGATCGCCGGCTCGATGGCCTTCAAGGAGGCCCTGAAGCGCTCCAAGCCGAAGCTGCTCGAGCCGATCATGGCGGTCGAGGTCGTCACGCCCGACGACTACCTCGGCGACGTGATGGGCAACCTGAACGGCCGGCGCGGTCGCGTCGAGTCGCTCGAGCCGCTCGGCAACTCGCAGTCGATCAAGGCCAGCGTGCCCCTGTCGGAAATGTTCGGGTACGCGACCGACCTGCGCTCCATGTCGCAGGGCCGGGCGACCTTCACCATGCAGTTCGACCGGTACGACGAAGTACCCCAGTCCATCGCGAGCGACATCGTCGACTCGCAGTCAGGCTCGTAAGAAGGAGATTGTAGGAAATGGCGAAGCAGAAATTCGAGCGGTCGAAGCCGCACGTCAACGTCGGCACTATCGGCCATATCGACCACGGCAAGACGACGCTGACAGCAGCGATCACGAAGGTGCTCTCCGAGTCCGGTACGGGCACTGCCGCGCGCGATTTCACATCGATCGACGCGGCTCCCGAGGAGCGGCAGCGCGGTATCACGATCAACACGGCGCACGTCGAGTACGAGACCGAGAAGCGGCACTACGCGCACGTCGACTGCCCGGGTCACGCCGACTACATCAAGAACATGATCACCGGCGCGGCCCAGATGGACGGCGCCATCCTCGTCGTCTCGGCGGCTGACGGCCCGATGCCCCAGACGCGTGAGCACATCCTGCTCGCCCGCCAGGTCGAGGTGCCGTTCATGGTCGTCGCGCTCAACAAGGCCGACATGGTCGACGATCCCGAGCTGCTCGAGCTCGTCGAGCTCGAGGTCCGCGAGCTGCTCACGAAGTACGACTTCCCCGGTGACGACATCCCGGTCATCCAGGTCTCGGCGCTGAAGGCGCTCGAGGGTGACCCGGAGTGGACGCCGAAGATCCTGGAGCTGATGGAGGCGGTCGACTCCTACATCCCGGAGCCGACGCGCGACACCGACAAGCCGTTCCTGATGCCGATCGAGGACGTGTTCACGATCACCGGTCGTGGCACCGTCGTCACGGGCCGCATCGAGCAGGGCAAGATCGAGGTCGGCCAGGAGATCGAGATCGTCGGGATCCACGAGAAGGTGGAGAAGACGACCGTCACCGGGCTCGAGATGTTCCAGAAGGTGCTCGACTTCGCGCAGGCCGGCGACAACGCAGGCGCCCTGCTCCGCGGTGTCAAGCGTGAGGAGGTCGAGCGTGGCCAGGTGCTGGCGAAGCCGGGCTCGATCACGCCGCACACCCACTTCAAGGCCGAGGTCTACGTGCTTTCGAAGGACGAGGGTGGCCGCCACACGCCGTTCTTCAACGGCTACCGGCCGCAGTTCTACTTCCGCACGACGGACGTGACCGGCTCGATCAAGCTGCCGGACGGCCAGGAGATGGTCATGCCGGGCGACAACACGCAGATGGAGATCGAGATGGGCCAGCCGATCGCGATGGATGCCGGGCTTCGGTTCGCCGTCCGCGAAGGCGGCCGGACCGTCGGTGCTGGCGTCGTCACGGAGATCATCAAGTAGTAGAGGGCCGAGCCTCTCCCCTGCGCCGCGGGGGAGAGGCCATCCCTCTCTCAGAAGAGAGAGACCAGACACATGGCGCAACAGAAAATCCGCATCCGGCTCAAGGGCTACGACCACCAGCAGCTCGACCGCTCGGCGTCGCAGATCGTCGAGACGGCGCAGCGCACCGGTGCGACGATCACCGGCCCCGTGCCGCTGCCCACCGAGAAGAACGTCTACTGCGTGATCCGGAGCCCGTTCAAGGACAAGGACTCGCGGGAGCACTTCGAGGTGCGCACGCACAAGCGGCTGATCGACATCCACAGCCCGACGCCGAAGACGGTGGACTCGCTGATGCGTCTCGACCTTCCCGCCGGCATCGACATCGAGATCAAGCTCTAGAAGGTATGAGAGGAACGCGCTGGCGATGAAAGGCATTCTTGGACGCAAGCTGGGTATGACCCAGATCTTCGACCCGGAGACGGGCGGCGTTACGGCTGTCACCGTGATCCAGGCAGGGCCGTGCCCCGTCACGCACGTCCGCAGCGACGCCGCCGACGGCTACACCGCCGTGCAGCTCGCGTACGAGCCCGTCGCCGATCGCAAGATCACGAAGGGCGAGCTCGGGCACCTGAAGAAGTCGGGCGCGCCCGCTCACCGGCACCTCGTCGAGTTCCGCGGGGACACCGAGCTGAGCGTCGGCGACACGGTCACCGTCGAGGCGTTCGAGCCCGGCGACGAGGTCAAGGTCGCGGGGATCTCGATCGGTAAGGGTTTCGCCGGCACGATCAAGCGGCACAACTTCAAGCGCGGCCCCGTCTCGCACGGATCGCACAACGTTCGCAAGCCGGGCTCGATCGGCGCCTCGGCGACTCCGTCCCGCGTCTTCCGGGGACAGAAGATGTCGGGTCGCATGGGCGGCGTGCGAATCACCCAGCTCGGGCTCGTCGTCCACCAGGTCGACGTCGAGCGCAACCTGCTGCTCGTCAAGGGCTCGGTTCCAGGCCCGAAGAGCGGCATCGTCCAGATCAGGAGCACCGACTGATGGCCGCCCCGAAAGCGTTGAAAGTCAAGAGCCTCGGCGGCAGCGCCGCCAAGGACGTCACGCTCGAGGCCGCCGTCTTCGGCGCCGAGCTCAAGCGCCACATCGTGCACGAGGTGGTTCGAGCCGAGCTGAACGCGCACCGCGCGGGCACCCGTGGCGCCAAGACCCGCGGGCTCGTCTCGGGTGGCCGCGCGAAGCCGTGGCGGCAGAAGGGAACGGGCCGGGCGCGCCAGGGCACGATCCGGGCGCCGCAGTTCACGGGCGGTGGCGTCGCGTTCGCGCCGGGCATGCGGAGCTTCGAGGTGAAGGTGAACCGGAAGGTGCGGCGCGCCGCTCTGGCCGGAGCGCTCTCGAACCACGTCGGCAACGAGACACTCGCGCTCGTCGACGGAACCGCGTTCGCGACGCCCGTCGACCAAGCAGGCGAAGGCGCTCGTCGAGAAGTGGGGCAAGGAATCGCCGCTCGTCGTCGTCGCGCACGAGGACGAGATCGCGCTGATCAAGTCCTTCCGCAACCTCGACCGCGTGCTCGTCACCGTGGCCTCCGAGCTCGAGGTCGCGCCGATCGTCTGGGCGCGCTCCGTGCTCGTCAGCGAAGCGGCACTGCCGCTCGTGGAAGGGAAGGCATCGTGAACGCCGCCGACGTGCTGATCGCTCCTGTCGTCTCCGAGAAGAGCTACGCAGGCCTCGCCGACCGGAAGTACACGTTCAAGGTGCACCAGGATGCGCACAAGACGCAGGTGCGCCAGGCGGTCGAGCAGCTGTTCGGCGTCAAGGTCGCCAGCGTGCGGATCATCAAGGTGGCGGCCAAGCCGAAGCGACGTGGCGCCTTCGCCGGCGTGCGTCCCGGTTGGAAGAAGGCCGTCGTGCAGCTGCACGAGGGTCAGACGATCGAGATCTTCGAGGGGGCTCAGGTCTAGTCATGGCAGTCAAGAAGTACAAGCCGACCAGCCCGGGACGCCGCTTCATGGCCGTCTCGTCGTTCGACGAGGTCACGAAGAAGGCGCCCGAGAAGTCGCTCACCGAGCCGCTCAAGAAGACGGGGGGCCGGAACAACAACGGTCGCATCACGACCCGTCACCAGGGTGGCGGCCACAAGCGGCAGTACCGCGTGATCGACTTCAAGCGCGTCAAGGACGGCGTCCCCGCCAAGGTGGCCGCGATCGAGTACGACCCCAACCGGTCCGCCCGGATCGCGCTGCTCCACTATGCGGACGGTGCCAAGGCGTACATCATCGCGCCGCAGGGTCTCCGCGTCGGCTCGACCGTCGAGTCGGGCGCGACCGCGGACATCAAGGCCGGCAACGCTCTCCCGCTCGACAACATCCCGACGGGAACGCTCGTCCACAACGTCGAGCTGAAGCCGGGTCAGGGCGCCAAGATGGCGCGCTCGGCCGGTGCCGGCGTCCAGTTGGTCGCCAAGGACCAGGGCTACGGCGTCCTGCGCCTGCCCTCCGGCGAGATGCGCCGGGTGCTGCTCACCTGCCGTGCGACCGTCGGTCAGGTCGGGAACTCCGACCACGCCAACGAGCAGTCCGGCAAGGCCGGCAGGAGCCGTTGGCTCGGCAAGCGCCCCTCCGTCCGCGGCTCGGCGATGAACCCGGTCGACCATCCGCACGGCGGTGGCGAGGGCAAGTCCAAGGGCGGCCGTCACCCGGTCACCCCGTGGGGCGTGCCGACGCTCGGCAAGCGCACCCGCCGCAAGCACAAGGAATCCGACAAGTTGATCGTCCGCGGCCGTCGCCGCGGCAAGGAAAGGCGCTAACCACTCATGTCCAGATCATCGAAGAAGGGGCCTTTCATCGACGACCGGCTGCTCGGCCGGATCGAGGCGATGAACGCCGCCAACGAGAAGCGGATGATCCGCACGTGGTCGCGCAGCTCCACCGTGTTCCCCGACATGGTCGGTCACACGATCGCCGTCCACGACGGGCGCAAGCACGTGCCGGTGTTCGTCAGCGAGCAGATGGTCGGGCACAAGCTCGGCGAGTTCGCCCCCACCCGCACGTTCCGCGGTCATGCCGGTGACAACAAGACCCAGGTGAAGAAGCGCTGATGGCCACCGCAGATCCAGCCGACTCTCATCCAGGCGCGCGCCGAGGCGAAGTACGTTCGCCTCTCGGCCCGCAAGGCACGCGTCGTGCTCGACCACATCCGGGGCCGCACGCGTGCCCGGAGGCCCGGACGATCCTCGCCTTCACGTCCCGCGCTGCCGCCGTCGACATCGAGAAGGTGCTGCGCTCGGCGGTCGCCAACGCCGAGTCGACCCACGCGCTCGACGGTGACGAGCTCGTCGTCTTCGCCGCCTACGCGGACGAGGGACCGACGCTGAAGCGCTGGCGCGCCCGCGCTCGCGGCCGCGTCAACCGCATCCGCAAGCGCACCTGCCATATCACGCTCGATCGTGAGCGAGAACCCGAAGCCGAGGCGCGGCCGAAGCGGTCGGCGGAGAAGCCGGCCGAGACCGGCGCACCCGCCCCCGACGCACCTGTCGTCGACGAGAAGCCGAAGCGCGAAGAGCGCCGGCGAAGAAGAAGGAGGCTGTTGCCTGATGGGCCAGAAGATCCATCCTGGCGGTCTTCGCGTCGGTGTCATCCACGACTGGAAGTCGAACTGGTACACCGGCAAGAAGGAGTTCGCCGACTACATCCTCGAGGATGTCCGCATCCGCGAGCACATCAACGGCAAGCTGTCGCATGCCGGCCTCTCGGACATCCTGATCCGCAAGGACAAGCAGCGGATCACGGTCGACATCTACACCGCCCGCCCGGGCATCGTGATCGGCAAGTCCGGGGTCGAGGTCGACGCGCTCCGCAAGGAGCTGCACTCGATCACCGGCAAGTCGGTGCACATCAACATCAACGAGATCAAGCGTCCCGAGCTCGACGCGCAGCTCGTCGCGCAGTCGATCGCGGAGCAGCTGCAGAACCGGGTCTCGTTCCGACGCGCGATGAAGCGTGCCCTCGCCTCGGCCATGCGGTCGGGCGCGCAGGGGATCAAGATCCAGTGCGGTGGTCGGCTCGGCGGCGGCGAGATGAGTCGCTCCGAGCGCTACACCGAGGGCCGCGTGCCGCTGCACACGATCCGCGCGGACATCGACTACGGCTTCGCCGAGGCGAAGACGACCTACGGGCGCATCGGCGTCAAGGTCTGGGTCAACAAGGGCGAGATCATGCCCGAGGGCTACGAGGGCACGTCGACCGGCAAGGAGACGCGCCTCGGCGACCAGGATCAGGCCCGGCGCAAGCGCGGTGGCGCGGCCGAAGGGCTCGGCGCCTCCCGCGAGAGCGGCCGCGGCCGCAGCCAGGACCGGGAAGGCCTCGGTCTCGTCAAGAAGGGCCGCAAGCGGCTCCGGGCGGCGGTGCTCCCGGTGGTGGAGGCGGAGGACGGCCCGGTGGGCGTCCCGGCGGCGGGCGCGGCCCGCGGCCGGAGCGCGCCGGTGGCGGCCGTCCGGAAGGCGAGCAGGCCGGAGGAAGTGGCCCCGAGCAGAGCAGTGGCGGATCGCCGCCTGCACGGCGCCCGTCGAAGCCGCGGCGCCCGGCCGAGCAGAGGCCGCCCGCCACGACGGACCCGACGACCCCCGACGTGACGCCGGATCCCACCCCGACGCGCCGTCCGAGGGAGCTGAGAGCTGATGTTGCTGCCCCGCAGGACCAAGCATCGCAAGCACCATCGCGGTCGTCGCCGCGGCTTCTCGCCGGGCCAGACGACGGTGCAGTTCGGCGACTTCGGGATCAAGGCGCTCGAGGACGGCTGGGTCACCAACCGACAGATCGAGGCGGCCCGGATCGCGATGACGCGCAAGATCAAGCGTGGCGGCAAGGTCTGGATCAACCTGTTCCCGGACAAGCCGTTCACGAAGAAGCCGGCCGAGACGCGGATGGGCTCCGGCAAGGGCTCACCCGAGGGATGGGTCGCGGTCGTCAAGCCGGGCCGTGTTCTCTTCGAGCTCGCCGGCGTCGACGAGCCGCTGGCCCGGGAGGCGCTGCGCCTCGCGGGTCAGAAGCTGCCGATCAAAGTCAAATTCGTCCGGCGGGAGGCTGATCTCTTTGAGAGCTAGAGAGCTACGAGACCTGTCGAACGAGGAGCTCGAGGAGAAGATGGGCGAGACCCGCAAGGAGCTCTTCAACCTCCGCTTCCAGTCGGCCACCGGCGCGCTCGAGAACAGCGCCCGGCTGCGCTCGGCGAAGCGCGAGATCGCACGCATCCTGACCGTGAAGACCGAGCGTGAACGACTGGGGAAGATCTGAGATGGCAGAACGAAAGAAGAAAACCGAGAAGACCCCCGTCGAGGTCGACGGCGCGGACGCAGTCGCCGAGGCCGACGCCGAGATGACGGAGATCCCCGCAGCCGAGGCCGAGGCGATGGAGGCCCCCGCAGCCGAGGAGTCGGTGGAGGCTGTCGTGGCCGAGCGAGCCCGAGGCCGTCGAAGAGGCTGCCGCGGAGCCCGTGGCTGCCGACGAGGCCGTGCGCCGCGGCCGAGGTCGCGGAGCGAGGCCTGTCGCGGCCGAGGAGACCGTCGAGGTCGCTGCCGAGGCGGAGCCCGCTGCCGCCGAGGAGCCGGTCGCCGAGGACGAGCCGACCGAAGTCGTGGCCGAGGAGACGCCGGTGGCTGAGGCGGCCGACGAGCCCGCTGCCGCCTGTAGAGGACGAGCCCGCCGCAGAGGAGCCGGCCGCTCCCGAGGAGCCGGCGGCCCCCGCGCCTCAGTCCGGCCCGAAGCTCAAGAAGAAGCGGCTGCCCCGTGCGCTTCGTCCGCAGAAGACGCGCCCGACCCGCGCGAAGGCGACCGAGCGCAAGCCGATCGTCCGGCTCCCGAAGCCCGAGCACGAGCGCGGCCGGAGCCAGGAGCGGCTCGGCACCGTCGTCTCCGCTGCGATGGACAAGACGATCGTCGTCAAGGTCGAAGTGATCAAGTCGCATCGGAAGTACAAGAAGGTCGTCCGTCGCTCCGTCAAGTTCCATGCGCACGACGAGGGCAACACGGCCAAGGTGGGCGACATCGTCCGCATCGTCGAGACCCGTCCGCTGTCCGCCACCAAGCGCTGGCGCCTGACCGAGATCGTCGAGGTAGCCAAGTGATCCAGCAGGAGAGCCGCCTCAAGGTCGCCGACAACACGGGCGCCCGCGAGATCCTCTGCATCCGCGTGATGGGGGGCTCGCGTCGCCGCTACGCGCGCGTCGGCGACGTCATCGTTGCTACCGTGAAGGCCGCAACGCCGCAGGGCACGGTCAAGAAGGGCGAGGTGGTGAAAGCCGTCGTCGTCCGGACGAAGAAGCCCTACGGTCGCACCGACGGCACGCTGATCGGCTTCGACGAGAACGCTGCCGTCATCATCGACAACCAGCTGAACCCACGCGGTACGCGCATCTTCGGGCCTGTCGCCCGCGAGCTGCGTGAGAAGAATTTCATGAAGATCGTCAGCCTGGCACCAGAGGTTCTCTAGAGATGGCAGCAACACATGAAGATCAAGAAGGGGGACACCGTCCAGGTGCTCGCCGGCAAGGACCGCGGCAAGCAGGGCCGTGTCGTCGAGGCGCGCCCGAAGCGACGGTCGCGTCATCGTCGAGAACCTCAACCTCGTCAAGCGTCATCGCAAGCCGATGCCGATCCGCGACACCTCGCGCATGGGCGGCACCAGATGACGCCCGGCGGCATCTTCGAGAAGCCCTCGCCGCTCGACGTCAGCAACGTGATGCTCGTCTGCCCGACCTGCAAGCAGGCGACGCGCAGTGGGCATCCACGTCAAGGAGATCAAGGGCGAGACGGTTCGCGTCCGCTATCTGCAAGCGCTGCGACCAGGAGGTCGACCGCTGATGGCGACCAAGACCGAGACGTACGTGTCGCGCCTGAAGCAGCGCTACGAGGACGAGATCCGGCCGGCCCTCAAGGACGAGCTCGAGCTCGACTCGATCATGCGGTCCCGAAGGTGACGAAGATCACCCTCAACATGGGCGTCGGCGACGCGAAGACCGACGCCAAGGCGATGGACGCCGCGATCGAGGAGCTCTCCACGATTGCCGGCCAGCGCGCCCAGGTTCGTCGGGCCCGCAAGTCGATCGCGAGCTTCAAGCTGCGCGAGGGCATGGCGGTCGGCGCCCGGGTCACCTTGCGCGGCGCCCAGATGTACGAGTTCCTCGATCGGCTCGTCTCGATCGCGCTGCCGCGCATCCGCGACTTCCGGGGCCTCAATCCCGGACTCGTTCGACGGTCGCGGCAACTACTCGCTCGGGCATCAAGGAACAGATCATCTTCCCCGAGATCGACTACGACAGCGTTCAGTCGATGCGGGGCCTCGACATCGCAATCACGACGACGGCGCGAGACGGACGACCACGCGCGCGCGCTCCTGCGCCACCTCGGTCTGCCGTTCGCGACCGAGAACAGAAGGGACTAGGGCATGGCCAAGACCTCCCTCCGTGTCAAGCAGAAGCGGACGCCGAAGTACAAGACGCAGGCATACACGCGGTGCAACCGGTGCGGTCGCCCGCGCGCCGTCTTCAAGAAATTCAAGCTCTGTCGGATCTGCCTGCGCGAGCTCGCCCATCAGGGCACCATCCCGGGCATGACGAAGAGCTCATGGTGATGACCGTCACCCCGAACGCTTCTCGATGCAGCAGCACGACACCGTTCGCAGGAGAGAGAGAATGCTGACCGACCCGATTGCAGACATGCTGACCCGGATCCGCAACGCCAACAAGGCGATGCACGACACCGCCCAGATGCCTTCCTCGCGCATGAAGGAGGAGATCGCCCGCCTGCTCAAGGACGAGGGCTACATCAAGGACTTCCGCGTCGTCGAGGGCACGCCCGTTCTCCACCCTCGTCGTCGAGCTCAAGTTCGGCCGCAACCGCGAGCGCGTGATCACCGACCTGAAGCGCATCTCCAAGCCCGGTCGGCGGGTCTATGCGCCGCAAGGACCGGTTGCCGCGCGTGCTCGGTGGCCTCGGCACCGCGATCCTGTCAACCTCGACCGGCGTGATCACCAGCCGTCAGGCCGCGGAGCGCGGCGTTGGCGGCGAAGTGCTCGCGTTCGTGTGGTAGCGCCATGAGTCGGATCGGCCGCAAGCCCATCGAGGTTCCGGACGGCGTCACCGTCGAGGTGTCGCCCGGCGGTACCGTCAGCGTGACAGGCCCGCTCGGGTCGCTCGTGCAGCAGGTGCCCGCGCGGATGAAGATCGTCCAGGAGGACGGCGTCGTCAGCGTGACGCGTCCGACCGACCGCGGCGACGATCGCGCGCTGCACGGGCTGACGCGCACCCTCGTCGCGAACATGGTCGAGGGCGTCACCAAGGGGTTCGAAAAGCACCTCGAGATCCAGGGTGTCGGCTACCGCGCGCAGCTCAAGGGCAGCGACCTCGAGCTCGCGGTCGGCTACTCGCACACCGTCACGGTCGACGCCGCGCGTCGGTGTCACCTTCGAGGTGCCGGTCCCGACGCAGATCGTCGTCAAGGGCACCGACAAGCAGGTCGTCGGCCAGACCGCGGCCGAGATTCGCAAGGTGCGGCCGCCCGAGCCCTACAAGGGCAAGGGGATTCGCTATCGCGACGAGCAGGTTCGGAGAAAGGTTGGTAAGCGCGCATGAGCACCCTGACGACGCGCGAAGCGCGGCTTCGCCGGCATCGCCGCATTCGCGGCAAGGTCGCCGGCACCGCGGAGCGCCCCCGCCTGGCCGTGTTCCGCTCGAACCGCGGCATCTTCGCCCAGCTGATCGACGACCAGAACGCTCGCACCCTTGCGTCCGCAAGCTGGTTGGAGCTGAAGGGCTTCTCGGGCGACAAGACCGAGCAGGCAGCCGAGGTGGGCAAGAAGCTCGCCGACGCCGCGAAGGCAGCGGGCGTCACGACCTGCGTCTTCGATCGCGGCGGCTACCTCTACCACGGACGAGTCAAGGCGCTCGCCGACAGCGCGCGCGAAGGAGGACTTGAGTTTTGAGCACGTTCGAAGTAGCTGAGACACGAGAGCTGAAGGAGCGCGTGATCGAGATCAACCGCGTCGCCAAGGTCGTCAAGGGCGGCCGTCGCTTCTCGTTCACGGCGCTCGTCGTCGTCGGAGACGAGACCGACCGGGTCGGCGTCGGCTACGGGAAGGCGCGCGAGGTTCCGCTCGCCATCTCGAAGGCGGTCGACGACGCCAAGAAGAACCTGTTCACGGTGCCGAAGCACGGCACCACGATCACCCACGAGATCCTGGGCGAGTTCGGTGCCGCGCGCGTCTTCCTGCGGCCGGCCAGCGAGGGAACCGGCGTGATCGCGGGTGGCGGCGTTCGTGCCGTGCTCGAGCTCGCCGGCATCCGCGACGTGCTGGCGAAGAGCCTCGGCACGACGAACCCGATCAACATGGCCAAGGCGACCGTGCAACGGGCTCAAGCACCTCCGGCGGCCCGAGGACGTCGCGCGCCAGCGCGGCAAGACGATCCGCGAAGTGCTGCCGCTGCCCCGAGGGTACGATGCCGCGAAGGTTGCGGCTGCTGCCGCTGCCGAGTCCGAGGGCTCGGCGCATGAGCACGGTCAAGATCACCCAGGTGCGGAGCACGATCGGCCAGAGCAAGGCGCACGAGGGCACGATTCGCGCGCTCGGGCTCGGCAAGATCGGCCGGAGCGCCGAGCACAAGGAGTCCCCGGAGTTGGCGGGCCAGTTGCGGCACGTCGCCCACCTCGTCAAGGTCGAAGGGAAGGACGCGTAGCAATGGCCGAGGAGCTCAATCTCCACAGCCTTTCCCCGGCTCAGCCGCGGAAGGACCGCAAGCGAGTCGGCCGCGGCATGGGCTCCGGCAAGGGGCGGTACTCCGGTCGCGGGATCAAGGGCCAGAAGGCACGCTCCGGCTCGCACAAGATGCCGGCCGGCTTCGAGGGCGGGCAGATGCCGATCGACATGCGGCTGCCGAAGCTCCGTGGCAACACCTCGGCCGATGCGATGCCGATCGGCCCGTTCCGGACGTCGACGCAACCCGTCAACCTCCGCGATCTCGAGGCCCGCTTCGAGGCGGGCGCCGAGGTGACGCCGGACGCTCTCATCGCGGCGAGGCTGATCAAGAACACGAAGACGGACATCAAGATTCTCGGCTCGGGCGAGCTGACGAAGAAGCTCTCGGTCAGCGCGCACGGCTTCTCGAAGACGGCGAAGGAGAAGATCGAGGCGGCGGGCGGGACGGTCAGCTGGCTGCGCGGCGAGCCGGTCGAGAAGAAGCCGAAGAGGTCCAAGGCCAAGCGCGTCGTCAAGGACGACGTCGAAGCAGAGTCCGTGGAGGAGGCAACGCAGGTCGAGCCCGCCGCGGAGAGCGAGTCCGAGGCTACGCCCGGCGAGTCACCGGCTGAGTAATGCTGAGCTGGCTCGGCAACGCCTGGCGCGTCCCTGAACTCCGGAAGTCGCGTCCTCTTCACCGCCTTCGTCCTCGCCGTCTACCGGCTCGGATCGTGGCTGCCTGCCCCCGGCGTCAACGCGAGCGCGATCGAGAACTACTTCTCCGGCAGCGGAGGCTCGATCCTCGGCCTGCTCAACCTCTTCTCGGGCGGGGCACTGTCGCAGTTCTCGCTGTTCGCGCTCGGGATCATGCCGTACGTCACGGCCTCGATCATCGTGCAGTTGCTCACCGTCGTGATCCCCCGCCTGGGCGAGCTGCAGAAGGAGGGCGAGGCGGGGTACGCCAAGATCAACCAGTACACGCGCTACCTCACGGTCGCGCTGGCGGCGATGCAGGCGCTCGGCTACGCCGTCCTGTTCCAGCGGCAGGACGCGCTGCAGGCCAATGCGGGCAGGATGACCCTGATCGTGGTCACGCTGACCACCGGCACCGTTCTCCTGATGTGGCTCGGCGAGCAGATCACCAAGCGGGGCATCGGCAACGGCATCTCGATCCTCATCTTCGCGTCGATCCTGACGAGCCTGCCCCTCGGGATCAGCGCCTGGTGGAACGGTGGGCCGATGGAGCGGATCTTCTTCCCGCTGATCGCCGTCGGCATCGTCGCTGCGGTCGTCTTCGTGCAGGAGGGTCAGCGCCGGATCCCGATCCAGTACGCGAAGCGGATGGTCGGGCGGAGGATGACGACCGGCGGCGCGACCTACCTGCCGTTGCGGGTCAACATGGCCGGCGTGATCCCCGTCATCTTCGCGGCCGCCCTGCTCGCCTTCCCGGCGACGATGGCGCAGTACCTCCCCTCCACGCAGCAGTTCGTCACCGACCACTTCCAGCCGGGCAACCTCTCGTACCTGTTGACCGAGGGGGCGCTGATCATCCTCTTCACGTACTTCTACACGGCGGTGCAGTTCAATCCCGTCGAGCAGGCCGACAACCTGCGGAAGTACGGCGGCTACATCCCGGGCATCCGACCGGGGCCTCCGACCGCACAGTATCTCGACCGCGTGCTGACGCGGCTGACCCTGCCGGGGGCGCTCTTCCTCGCCACCGTCGCGGTGGCGCCGAGCCTCTTCATCCGCTACGGCGGCTTCTCGCAGGCGAGCGCAGGCGCGCTCGGCGGCACTTCGGTCCTGATCGCGGTCGGCGTCGCTCTCGACACGATGCGCCAGATGGAGAGCCAGATGATGATGCGCAACTACGAAGGCTTCCTCAAATAGCGAACCTGAACGTCCTCGTCCTCGGGCCGCAAGGATCCGGCAAGGGCACGCAGGCGAAGCGGATCTCCGCGGCGCACGGCGTGCCCCACGTGTCGACGGGCGACATGTTTCGTGCTGCCGTCTCCGAGGAGTCGGAGCTGGGCCGGCAGGTCGAGCCGATCCTGGCCGCCGGCGAGCTCGTTCCCGACGAGCTGACGATTGCGCTGATCCGCGACAGGCTCTCGCCGGCCCGACGCCGTCGGTGGCTTCGTGCTCGACGGCTTCCCCCGCAACATCGTCCAGTCGGAAGCGCTCGACGAGATGCTGGCCGCGATCGGCAGGCCGCTCGACACCGTCCTCTTCTTCGATCTCGACGACGAGACGGCGACGCGCCGGATGCTCACACGCGCCGCGGAGGAGGACCGGGGCGACGACACGCCCGACGTGATGGCCCGGCGGCTCGCGATCTACCACGAGCAGACCGAGCCCGTCGTCGACCGCTACCGGGCGGCCGGGATGCTCAGCGTGCTCGAGGCGGGCAGGACGGTCGACGAGGTCTTCGCGCAGATCCAAGCGGTCCTGACGCGATGATCATCCGGAAGGGCCCGGAGGAGATCGAGCGCATTGCCCGTGCCGGCGAGCTCGTCGCCGCCACGATCGCACACGTGGGAGAGCACCTCCGGCCCGGGATCACGACCGGGGAGCTCGACGCGATTGCAGGCGCGTTCGTGGCGGAGCACGGTGGCATCTCGGCGTCGAAGGGCTATCACGGCACGTATCCGGCCGAGATCTGCATCTCCCCGAACGAGATGGTCGTGCACGGGATCCCGGGCCCGTACCGCGTCGCGGACGGCGACCTGATCACGATCGACGTCGGTGTCGTGCTCGACGGTGCGATCGGTGACAGCGCCTACACGTTCGGCGTCGGCTCGATCGAACCCGAGGCGCAGCGGCTACTCGATACCTGTCAGGACGCACTCGCCGCCGGGATCGCCGCGGCGCGTTCCGGCAACCGGATCGGCGACATCTCGCACGCGGTGCAGACCGTCGTCGAGACGGCAGGGTTCTCGGTCATCCGCAGCCTCGTCGGCCACGGGGTCGGCCGGCACTACCACGAGGATCCTCACGTGCCCAACTTCGGCCCACCCGGTCGGGGGCCCAAGCTCTCGGAGGGGATGACGATCGCGATCGAGCCGATGATCACGATGGGAGCGCCCGACGTGTACCTGCTCGACGACCAGTGGTCGATCTCCACCGTGGACGGGTCACTGGCCGCCCATTTCGAGCACACCGTGGCGATCACGGCCTCCGGGCCGCGCATTCTCACGCCCCGGGTCGGAATCGCCGTTGAGAGGGCGAGTTTGCTACAGTAAGCGGCCCGCGGCGCGGCCGTTTCGCTGCGCAGTGGGGTTTGTCCAGCAGAGTCAGTGATGGGGCGCCCGGTCGGGCGCTTCACATCAGAGAGAAACGCGTGCGAGGGAAGGGTGGCAGTCAAGGAAGAGAAGATCGAGGTCGAAGGCGAGGTCGTCGAGGCGCTTCCGAGCACGATGTTTCGGGTGCAGCTCGACGAGGGACACACGGTTCTCGCCGCGATCTCAGGGAAGATGCGCAAGCACTACATTCGCATCCTTCCGGGCGACCGGGTCAAGGTCGAGCTCTCTCCCTACGACCTGACGCGCGGGCGCATCACGTTTCGCCACCGCTGAATCACGAACAAGGATCACGATGAAAGTACGTCCGTCCGTCAAACCCATGTGTGAGCGCTGTCGTGTGATCAAGCGGCACGGGCGCACCATGGTCATCTGCACGAATCCCCGGCACAAGCAAAGGCAGGGTTAGGACTTGGCTCGCATCGCAGGCGTCAACCTCCCGAATCAGAAGCGTCTCGAGATCGGGCTCACCTACATCTACGGGATCGGCCAGTCGACGGCGCAGAAGATCTGTGCCTCGCTCGAGCTCGATCCCGACGAGAAGATCAAGGATCTGACAGACGACGAGATCGTCAAGCTCCGCACGTACATCGACGCGAACGTGGAAGTGGAGGGCGACCTCCGGCGCGAGCGCTCGCAGTCGATCAAGCGCCTGTCGGAGATCGGGTGCTACCGCGGGATCCGTCACCGGCGCGGCCTCCCGGCCCGCGGCCAGCGGACGAAGACCAACGCGCGCACCCGCAAGGGCCCGAAGAAGACCGTCGGTCGCGGGAAGAAGGCCAAGTAAATGGCGCCTCCTCGCAAAGCGGCGGCCGCACGCGGCCGCACGCGCCGTCGCGTCAAGAAGAACATCGCCATCGGCCAGGCGCACATCAAGACGTCGTTCAACAACACGATCGTCTCGCTGACCGACAAGGACGGCAACGTGATCGCGTGGGAGTCCGCCGGCTCGGCCGGGTTCAAGGGCTCGCGCAAGTCGACGCCGTTCGCCGCGCAGGTCACCGCGGACAACTGTGCGCGCAAGGGCATGGAGCACGGCCTTCAGAAGGTCGAGGTGTTCGTCAAGGGCCCCGGCTCCGGTCGTGAGACCGCGATCCGGTCGCTCCAGGCGGCAGGTCTCGAGATTCTCGGCGTCAAGGACGTCTCACCCCAGGCGCACAACGGCGTGCGCCAGAAGAAGCGGAGGCGCGTCTAATGGCCCGTGATCTCGGCCCCAAGTGCAGGCTCTGCCGGCGCGAAGGCATCAAGCTGTTCCTCAAGGGCGAGCGCTGCCTGACCGAGAAGTGCGCGATCGAGCGCCGCTCGTATCCGCCGGGCGAGCACGGCCGCGGCCGGATCAAGCAGAGCGAGTACCTGCTGCAGCTGCGCGAGAAGCAGAAGGCGCGCCGCTACTACGGGCTGCTCGAGAAGCAGTTCCGCAACACGTACGAGAAGGCGACCCGTGGCACGGGCGCTCCGGGTGAGAACCTGCTGCGCATGCTCGAGACGCGTCTCGACAACGTCGTCTACCGGCTCGGCTTCGCCGGCTCGCGCGCCCAGGCACGCCAGCTCGTTCGTCACGGCCATTTCCAGGTCAACGGCCGTCGCGTCAACATCCCGAGCTTCGCCGTGCGTCCGAACGACGTGATCACGCTGAAGTCCGGCAGCGCCGCTGCGACGCTCGTTCGCGACGCGACCGATCTGACCGCATCCGTCTCGCCGTGGCTCCAGGCCGATCACGAAGGCCTCGCCGGCAAGGTTTTGCGCTGGCCGGAGCGAGCCGAGATCGACACGCCCGTCCAGGAATCTCTCATCGTCGAGCTCTACTCGAAGTAACGCTCGAGGAGGCTCCTGCCTCCAGCCGGCCGCCCGGCGTCCCTCCCCGCTCCGAAGAACCGCTGTGAAGTAGACGAAAGGATCGCATTGGCAACCCGCACTAGCTTGATGGACTTCCAGATTCCCCGCATCGTCAGCGAAGAAGGCGACGACCATCGCGGCGTCTTCGCGATCGAGCCGCTCGATCGGGGCTTCGGCTACACGTTCGGCAACTCGCTTCGCCGCGTCCTGCTCTCCTCCCTGGAGGGAGCGGCGGTGACCGCCGTGAAGTTCGAGGGCGTTGCCCACGAGTTCACCACGCTGCCAGGTGTGCGCGAGGACGTGACCGACATCATCCTCAACCTGAAGAGCCTGATCTGCCGGCTCCACGGCGAGTCGCCCGAGGTCGAGGTGCACATCTCGAAGAAGGGGCCGGGCGTCGTCACGGCGGCCGACATCGAGGCGCCTGCCGACCTCGAGATTCTCAACCCGGAGCTCGAGATCGCGCAGATCGCAGCCAAGGGCAAGCTCGAGGTGACCCTCACGATCGGCCGGGGGCGCGGCTACATGCCCGCCGAGCTCAACCGGAGCTCGGAGACCACGATCGGCGTGATTCCGATCGACTCGATCTTCTCGCCCGTCCGGCGTGTGTCCTACGAGGTCGAGGCGGCGCGCGTCGGCCAGCGCACCGACTACGACAAGCTCGTCCTCGACGTCACCACCGACGGCTCGATCGAGCCGCGGGATGCGATCGGCCAGGCAGCCGAGATCCTGATTCGCCAGCTGGCGATCTTCACCGATCTCGACAGCATCGAGGGCTTCAGCGATGCCGCGATCGAGGCGGCCTCCGACGCCACGACCTCTCACGGGATGGAGAACTTCCCGATCGAGGAGCTCGAGCTCGGTGTTCGCTCCTACAACTGCCTCAAGCGCGTCGGCATCGAGACGATCGGCGACCTCACCTCGAAGTCCGAGGCAGAGCTCGCCGCGATCCCGAACTTCGGCCGCAAGTCGGTCGAGGAGGTTCGCGAGACGCTCGCCGCCCACGGCCTGACGTTGAAGGGCGAGGAGCTCGTCTAGATGCGCCACGCACGTTCAGGCAAGAAGCTCGGGCGGGATTCGGCCCACCGGAAGGCGCTGTACTCGAACCTGGCCGGTGCGTTGATCCAGCACGGCCGGATCGAGACGACCGAGGCGAAGGCCAAGGCCGTCAAGCCGTACGCCGAGAAGCTGATCACGCTCGGGAAGCGGGGCGACCTGCACGCGCGTCGGCTCGCGCTCGCCGAGCTGCGCTCGAACGACGTCGTCCATCAGCTGTTCCTCAACGTCGCTCCGCGCTTCGCCGAGCGGAACGGTGGCTACACGCGCATCGTCAAGCTCGGGCCGAGGCAGGGCGATGCCGCCCCGATGGTGCTGCTCGAGCTCGTCGACTACGACCCGGCCGCCGTCGCCTGATCCCGGATCGATTCACTCTGACGGAAGGGCGCCTGCGGGCGCCCTTCGTCGTTCCGGGGCTCCCGTGCGCGCGCCCCGCTCCGTACTCTTCGCACCATGATCACCCTCGTCGCGCTCCTGATCGCGATCCTGTTCCTGCCCGCACCGTGGAACGTGCTGCTCGTCGTCTCGGCGGCGCTCGTGGACATCGCGGAGACGGCGGTGTTCATCTGGTGGTCCCGGCGGAGGCGTGGGCGGAGCGGGGTGGCGGTCGGTGCGGAGACGATCGTGGGCCGCCCCGGGGTCGCTCTCGGCCGGCTCGACCCGGCCGTCGCAGCCGGCCAGGTGCGGGTCGACGGTGAGATCTGGAACGCCCGCACGGCAGAGCCGATCGATCGCGGAGCGGCGGTCACGGTCACCGCGGTCGACGGCCTCTTGCTCGACGTGGAGCCGGCGCGGCGCGCCTGAGTCCTGGTAGAACGACCGGCCGTGGGAACCTTGAAGCTGACACTGGAGTACGACGGCAGCGACTTCCGTGGCTGGGCGCGCCAGCCGGGCCAGCGAACGGTGGAGGCGTGCCTGCGCGACGCCCTCGACACGATCTACCCCAGAGGGTGGGACGGGCTGGCCGTCGCCGGCCGCACCGACACGGGTGTGCACGCGACGGGGCAGATCGCGAGCGTCAACGTCAGCGGTGGCGCCCCCGCAGACCGCGCAGCCGAGGCCCTCAACACCATTCTCCCGCCGGACGTCTCGGTGCTGAGAGTGGAGGAGGCGCCACCCGAGTTCCACGCGCGGTTTTCGGCGTCGGCGCGGTCGTATCGCTACGTCATCCTGAACCGCGTCACGCGATCAGCCCTCGAGGCACGGCGGTCGCTCTGGTGGCCGCGGGTCGTCGACCTACCCACGCTCGAGGCCTGCGCCGCACTGCTCCCCGGGGAGCACGACTTCCGCGCCTTCACCCCCGCCGAAACCAAGCACAAGGCCTTCGTCCGGGTCGTGCGCGAGGCGCGTTGGGAGCGTCGCGGAGACCATCTCCACTTCACGGTCACGGCCGACTCGTTCCTCCGGCACATGGTCAGGACGCTCGTCGGCACGATGCTGGAATCCGATCCCGCCCGCGTCGCGTACCTGCTCGAGGGACGCCGGCGCTTCGAGGGCGGAGTCACCTCGCCACCCTTCGGGCTGTACCTCGAGCAGGTCGAGTACGGCGATCGCTAGGGCGGGCCGGAGCGGTCGATACGATCGGCCCATGCGCTTCCCGGTCGTCCTCTTCGACCTCGACGGCACCCTGATCGACTCGGGGCCGATCATCCTCGCCTCGATGCGCCACGCGTCGTTGACCGTGCTGGGGCTCGAGCCGGATGAGGCGCGCGTGCGAGCCGCGATCGGCGGCCAGGGCCTGATCGCGCAGATGCGGGATCTCGATCCCGACCGCGTCGACGAGCTCGTCGAGGTGTACCGCGCCCACAACGAGCCGCTCCACTCGAGCCTCGAGGCGTTCGGCGGCGTGTTCGAGCTGCTGATCGAGCTTCGCCGCCGTGGCCATCGCCTCGGCATCGTCACCGCGAAGCGCGTGCAAACGGTGCACCTCGCCTTCGATCGCCTTCCGCTCCTGCAGGAGCTGACGGAGGTGCTGATCGGAGCCGAGGACACGGAGCGGCACAAGCCCGACCCGGACCCGGTGCTCGAGGCCCTGCGGCGCCTCGGCGCGAGCCCCGAGGATGCCGTCTATGTCGGAGACTCCCCGTTCGACATCCGGGCAGGCAAGGACGCCGGGGCATTCTCGATTGCGGTCGGGTGGGGCGGCATCCATCCGGACGAGCGGCTCCTCGCCGAGGGCCCCGACGCCCTCGTGCGGCACCCGGAGGAGATTCTCGCGCTTGTCTGACCCTGCCGCGCGTGTCGAGGAACTGCGGCGACTCCTGGAGCACCACTCCTACCGCTATCACGTCCTGGACGATCCGCAGATCGCCGACGCGGCGTACGACGCGCTCTACGACGAGCTGGCGACGCTCGAGATCGCGCATCCGGAACTGGTCAGGGACGACTCGCCGACGCGGCGTGTCGGCGCTGCCCCGGCCGCGGGCTTCACGAAGGTCGAGCACCTGGCGCCGATGGGGTCGCTGGAGAAGGTGACCACGCAAGAGGCGCTCGAGAAGTGGGCGGACGACGTTCGTAAGCGGCTCGGCACGGACGAGCCCGTGGCCTACGTGATCGAGCCCAAGATCGACGGCTCCGCCATCTCGCTCGTCTACGAGCAGGGAGCGCTGGTACGCGGCGCCACCAGGGGAGACGGCTTCCGCGGCGAGGACGTGACGATCAACGTTCGTGCGATCGAGGCCGTTCCGCTCCGCCTGCGGATCCCGGAAGGCGAGAGAGTCCCGCCCCTGCTCGAGGTGCGGGGCGAGGTCTACTTCCCCCTCTCCGGGTTCACCCGCTTCAACGCCGCCCAGGTCGCCGCCGGGAAGAAGGAGGCCCCCAACCCGAGGAACGCCGCCGCCGGCTCGCTGAGGCAGCTGAACCCGGCGGTCACGGCGGAGCGGCCGCTCTCGCTCTGGATCTACGGCGCCGGCGTCCATGAGGGCGCTGGCCCGGACGGCCAGTTCGAGATGCTCGCGTGGCTGCGCGAACGCGGCTTTCGGACGAACCCGTACGCCGAGCGGCTCGAATCGATCGAGGAGGTCGGCGCCGCCTGCGCGCGGTGGGAGCTACGGCGTGCCGAGCTCGACTACGAGATCGACGGGATCGTGATCAAGGTCGACTCGTTCGAACAGCAGCAGCGGCTCGGCGCCCTCCACGAGCGGCCCCGCTGGGCTCGCGCCTTCAAGTGGGCGCCGTCGACGGCGATCACCACGCTCGAACGGATCCACATCCGCGTCGGGAGGACAGGTGCCCTGAACCCGTGGGCCGAGCTGGAGCCCGTGCAGGTCGGCGGCGTCACGGTCTCGACCGCGACCCTGCACAACGAGGAGGACATCAACCGCAAGGACATCCGCGAGGGCGATCTCGTGATCGTGCAGCGTGCAGGGGATGTGATCCCCCAGGTGGTCGGGCCGGCCGGAGAGCACCGTCCCGGGACGGTGCCGTGGAAGATGCCGACGCACTGTCCGCTGTGCGCCGCCGAGGTCGTCAAGCCCGAGGGCGAGGTCAAGCACCGCTGTCCGAACCGCGCGTGCCCCTCTCGCGGGCTGGAGACGCTGATCCACTGGGTCAGCGCGGCGATGGACATCGAGGGCGTCGGTGAGCAGTTCGTCCGCAAGCTCTGGGAGGAGGGGCTCCTGCGCTCGATGCCCGATCTCTACCGGCTGACGGCGGCACAACTCCTCGAGGTCGAGGGGTATGCGGAGATCTCGGCCGCGCGCGCGATCGACGCAATCGAGCGCTCGAAGGCACAACCATTCGCCCGGGTGCTGTTCGGCCTGAACATGCCGAAGGTGGGCTGGGTCCTGGCGCGGAACCTGGCACGCCACTTCGGCACGGTCGACGCGCTGATGGCCGCCTCCCAGGAGGAGCTCGAGGAGGCCGAGGGGATCGGGCCGGATCGCGCCGAGTTGATCGCCGAGTGGTTCGCGGACGCCGAGAACCGTGCCCTCGTCGACGACCTGCGGGCGCTCGGTCTGCAGTTCGAGGCGGGAGAGGCCGATCGACCGGTCGAGGGCCCATTGACGGGCCGGCAGTACGTGCTCACGGGCACGCTCGAGGGCTTCAGTCGCGAGCAGGCGAAGGAGGCGCTCGAGGCGCTCGGCGCCAAGGTGTCGGACTCCGTCTCGAAGAAGACGACGGGTGTGATCGTCGGCGACAGCCCCGGCTCGAAGGCCGCGAAGGCGGAGAAGCTGGGCGTGGCGATCCTGGACGAGAACGGCCTGCTGGCCCTGCTCGCCGCTACGCCGGAGTCGCTGCCAGGATCGTGACGAAGCTGTCCTGGGCAGCGCGAGCCGTCCAGTACGACACGGGGTCGCCGTTCTCGAGCACGGCGAACGCGACCGTGCCCTTGATCACGCCGGCGAGCGTGCACGCGAGGTTGGTGGTGCCCGTCTTTCCCCTCACCTGGCCGCGGAGCGCGGGCAACCGGTTCCGCATCGTCCCGTTCAGCCCCGCCACGGCGAGCGAGTCGGTAAACGCCCGCCGCAACGACGGATCGGTCATCGCCGACCTGATCACGCCGACGAGCGCAGTCGCCGTCAGCCGGTCGAGGCTCGAGAGGCCCGAGCCGTCCACCATGCGCACCCCCTCCACGGGAATCCCGGCGGCGCGCATCTCGGCGACGACGAGTCGCCCGCCGCGCACCGACGTCCCGACTTTCCCGGTGGCGGCCGCGATCTGCTTGAGCACCATCTCCGCGTAGAAGTTGTCGCTGTCCCGGTTCATATCGCGGATGATCCGGGTCAGAGAGACGGAGACGTCTGACGCGAGCGACTCGGCAGCGCCCGGAGCGCGGCCGAGGCCGGGGCGGCCGCTGACCCAGACACCACGCCGGATCAGCGCCTCGCGGAAGGAGCGGGCGGCGAGGAGGGGCGGCGAGAGCGCGGGCCAGCCCTCGGCACGATCGACGACGAGCGCGGACAGGGGCGGGGACTCGCCGCCGACGAAGTGGGGCTTCCACCCCGCCGCGCCCCGCCTCTTGTCGTAGAACGACTCGTCGCCGTACACCCTGCCGGAGACCGACGTGATCCCGCTCTGCCTGATCGTGGCCGCGAGGCCTTCGAGATCGGCGGTCGTGAGCGTCGGGTCACCGAACCCTTTCAAGTACAGATCGCCGTTCCACACCGGCCCTTCCTTGGCGCCTCTGCCGTAGACCTCGGTGTGGAAGCGGTACCCGGGCCCGAGCCGGCGGAGGGCCGCCCAGGAGACGGGCAGCTTCTCGTTGGATGCCGGCACCACGGGGAGCGTGGAATTGTGGGCGAACACGACGGTGCCCGTGGCGAGGTCGACGGCGATCGCAGCGGTCGAACTGAGTGAGAGCGCGGGACCGCTGAGCGCCTTTGTCAGCCGGAAGTCGAGCGGCTCAGGCGGTGCCGCGAACGCCGCCGATACCGTCGTGCAGGCGAGCGCGAGAGTCGTGAGCAGGACGGGGAGGCGTCTCATCGACTCAACCGTAGATCGTGATCGTGACGGTGCGGCGTCCCCAGGCGCGCGCGGCTGCGGTGCTCGGCATCCAGAGGTCGATGATGTTGCCCTTGATCGCGGTGCCCACGTCGGCGGCGACGGCCGGTCCGTACCCGGGCACGTCGAGGCGTGTGCCGAGCGGGATCACCGTCGGATCGACGGCGATCACTCCGACGCCAACCGGCAGGCCGCTCGCAGTGTTCCCCGGGAGGTGATACGCGACGGCGTCGACGACCAGCGTCCGCGTCCCGCTCGCCGCGGCAGCCGGCGGAGAGGCCGTCGCAGGGGCCGGAATCGGCGCGGGCTCGGGATCGGAGCTCGGAGCCGCCGCGCCGGCTGCGTCGTCCGCCGATGCAGCAGCGGCGCTCGCGCTCAGGGCGGCGGCCGTCAGCGCGGCGGAGCGCTGCTCGGCGTCGCGCGCGCGCTGCTCCAGCGCCGCGAACCGCTCCTCCGTCACCGTCCGGCGGCGCCGGAGCTCCGCCACGGTGGCGCTGCGTCCGGCCGCTGCCGCGGCGAGTCGTCCCGTCGCTTCGCGTGCCGTCCGGCGGGCACCCTCGAGTGCGGCGCGCCGCGCGCCGAGGTCTGCGCGCACGCGTTGCAGCCGCCGGGCCTGCTCCCGCGCCTCCGCGCCGAGACGCTCGTTCAGTGCCGCCGCTCGGGCGAGCCCGTCGATCCCGGCCATCACCTCGTCGAGCGACGTTGCACCGAGGATCACGGCGATCGGGTCGGGTGGCCCCTGGACGTAGAGCTCGCGGAGTAGCAGGGCCACCCGTTCCTGGGACGCGAGCAGTGACTGCTGGACGATCTCGGCTCTTTGCCGGGCACTCTGCTCGGCGCGGGCGAGCCGGCGCGAGCGCGCCTCGAGGCCGTCGAGGTGAGCCTGCGCGCGGGCGAGCGCGGACTCGGCGGCATAGAGCTCGAGCAGCGCGCCCGACTCCGAGCGGCGGAGAGACTCTGCCTGGGCAGAGAGCGTTGGTGGCGTCTGCCCGGCTCCGCTCGTCGGTGTCGATCCTGTGACCAGAACGCCGGCGATGACGGCCGCACCGAGGAGCTGCCACCTCGAGATCAGCGGTCCCACAAGGGCAAGACCGTAGCAAACCGGTTTCCGTCAATGCGGATCGAGCGCCCTATTTGCAGGACTTTCTCGGATGGCCCGGTTGCATCCGACAGACACCCCTGCTAGGCTCGTTGCCTCGGAGGGGTGCCGGCCAGTGGGTTGGCCGTGCCTTTCGACGTTCGAAACTGTGCTCTATGAATAGTTCGAGAACGCGACAGGCTCCGGCCATCTTCTTCGCCTCACTGGGGCTTCTTGCGATCCTTCTGACGGCGGTAGGGCAAGCCACTGCGAACCCCTCGATCCAGTCCAAGCGCGCGCAGGCGCAGGCCGTCCTGGCGCAGGTGCACGCGTTCGACGCGCAGCTGGAGCACGCGATCGAGTCGTACAACTACGCGAACGTCCAGCTCGAGGAGCTCGATGCCGACCTCGGCACGAACACGCGTCATCTCGCGATCGCGAAGAAGAGCCTCGGCGTCGCGCAGCTCCACATCGCCGACCGGTTGAAGGCCCTGTACGTCCACGGCGACGGTGGTGGCGCGGTCGAGGTCATCCTCGGTGCGGAGAACCTGGACGACCTGCTCGGGCGACTCGACATGGTGCAGCGCGTCGGCGACCAGGACTCGAAGGTGCTGCGCGAGGTGAAGCGCTTCCGCAAGGAAGTGAAGCTGCGCCGCACCAAGCTGGTGGAGGCGCGCGCCAAGCAGGCGGAACTGGTCGCCCAGCGCTCCAGCCAGAAGCGGTCGATCGAGGGTCAACTCGCCGAGCGCACGCGGATGCTTGCCGGCCTGCAGAGCGAGATCCAGCAGCTCCAGGCCGAGGAGGCCCGTCGGCAGGCACAGATCGCTGCCCAGGCTCGAGCCCGCCTGCTCACGCAGCAGCGTGTCGCTTCGGCGTCCCGGACCGAGGCGGCGGACACCGCTGTCGCCGATTTCGGGTCGACCCTCGTCGGCGAAGGCGCGGCCGATGCGATCCCGCTTCCCGCTGCCGCGCCCTCGCAGTACGGCGGCGTCGTCGGGATCGCGATGCAGTACCTCGGCGTCCCGTACGTGTGGGGCGGATCCAGTCCGAGCGGCTTCGACTGCTCGGGACTCGTCTCGTACGTGTATGCGCAGGTCGGGGTGTCGCTTCCGCACCACGCCGCCGCGATCTACGGCTACGGCACGCCTGTTTCCCAGTCCGATCTCCAACCCGGTGACCTGGTGTTCTTCAACGGGCTCGGCCACATGGGCATCTACATCGGCGGCGGACAGTACATCCACGCGCCGCAGACCGGGGACGTCGTCAAGATCTCGAGCATCAACCGCTCGGGCTGGGTCGGCGCCAAGCGCCTGTAGGGACCGCGGGGGGATCACCCCTCGTTCGCGCTAGCTCCGATAGAGATCGTCGACTGCCTCGGCGAAGTTCTCCATCGCCGTCCGTCGCTTCAGCTTCAGCGTCGGGGTCAGCTCGTCGTGCTCGGCGGTGAAGTCGCGCGGCAGGACAGCGAACCGCTTGAGCTGCTCGAAGCGCGAGCGCTCACCGTTGACGCCGTCGACGATTCCCTGCACGAGCTCGTGCACCTGTGCGTCGGCGGCGAGGACGGTCATGTCGCCTGCGATACCGCGCTGGCGGGCCCACTTCTCGATCTCGACCGGATCGAGGGTGATCAGCGCTGCCGGATACGGCTTTCCGTCACCGACGACGAGTGCCTGAGAGACGTATTTCGACGCCTTCAGGTCGTTCTCGATGTTCTGCGGTGCGATGTTCTTGCCCCCCGCGGTGACGATGATGTCCTTCTTGCGATCGGTGATCCGGACGAAGCCGTCGTCATCGATCGTCGCGATGTCACCCGTGCGGAGCCACCCTTCAGGAGTGAGCACCGCCGCGGTGGCCTCCGCCTCCTTGAAGTAGCCGCCGAAGACCGTGTCGCTTCGCACCAGGAGCTCGCCGTCCTCCTCGAGCCGCAGCTCGAACCCCGGTAGCGCCGGTCCGACCGTCCCCACCCGCCAGTGCTGCGGAGTGTTCGTGGTGGCGGCCGTCGTGCACTCCGTCAAGCCGTACCCCTCCAGGATCCGGATCCCGATCGTGTCGAAGAACTCGGCGATCTCCTGGACGAGGGGCGCGCCCCCCGAGATCGGTGTCCGCAGCCGGCCGCCGAGCCGGGCGCGGATCTTCGCGAACACGAGGCGGTCGGCGATCAGGTGCTGGAGCCTCAACAACGCTCCGACCGGGTCGCCCCCCCGGCGCCGCGACGCCACCTCGCCGCCGACGCGGAACGCCCAGGAGGCAAGCCGCCGTCGGGCGCCAGTCGCCTCGTCGATCGCCGCGAGGACGGCCGTGTGCATCTTCTCGTACACGCGCGGCACGCTCGGGAGCACGGTCGGCCGCACCGCCGTGAGCGCGTCGGCGGTCTGCAACGGATCGGGCAGGAATGCGATCACGTACCCGACGTATGCCCCGGTCAGGTGCATCAGACGGCCGAAGTTGTGGGCCAGCGGCAGGTACAGCAGCATCAGGTCGCCCGGGAGCACATACCCCGGCAGATGGTCGATCACCGACACCATCGCGTAGTAGTTGCGATGGCTGATCATGCAGCCCTTGGGAGGCCCGGTCGTGCCCGATGTGTAGATGAGGGTGAAGAGGTCGTCCTCGGCAATCGCGGCGACGGCATCGTCGAGGGCGGAGGGGTGATCGGCCTTGAACGCCGCGCCCTCCGCTTCGAGTTCTGACAGGGCGGCGTACGTCCAGACGTGGCGCACGTTCGGGAGCGAGGCGCGCTCCCCCTCGACCTTGGCTGCTTGCTGCTCGTCCTCGCAGAGCACGCCGATCGAGTCCGAGTGGCCGAGCACGTACGCGACGTCCTTCGCCGAGCTGTTCGCGTACAGCGGCGCGCCGATGGCGCCGATCTGAGCCAGAGCGAAGTCGAACAGAGCCCACTCCAGCGTCGTCCGGGCAAGGGTTGCGAAGGCGTCGCCCTTGCGGACGCCGCGCGCCAGCAGCCCGTTGGCGAGGTTCTCCACCCGTTCGGCCGCCTCCGCCCACGTGACCTCGTGCCAGTGATCGCCGTGCTGGACCAGGTACGCCGCGCCGTCGCGCTCCCGGGCGACGGCGTCGCGCCAGAGGCGGGCGATCGTGCGATCACTGCTCACGACTGGCAATCTAGTCGTCTCCGCGTGTAGGAATGCCTGGAGGCGGGCAGAATGAAGATGTCCGCTTCGCGACCGAGGAGAACATGCGTACCACCTGGAACGGATCACTGACCTTCGGGCTCGTCAGCATCCCCGTCGGCCTCGCGCCGGCGACGAAGCCCGCCGCCCGCCAGTCGGACGTCTCGTTCAGGCTCCTGCATCGTGAGTGCCTGACACCGATCAAGCAGAAGCGGTGGTGTCCCGTGCATGACCGTGAGCTCTCCTCCGACGAGATCGTCAAGGGCTGGGAGGTGTCCAAGGGACAGTACGTGGTCGTCGAGGAGGCCGAGCTCGAGGCGCTCGAGGCGCACGACGACTCGCGCTCGATCGAGATCTCCCAGTTCGTCGAGATCGACGAGGTCGATCCGATCTGGCGCGATCGCACCTACTACCTCGTGCCCGGGTCGACCCAGGCCCAGCGCCGCCCCTACAAGCTTCTCCTCGAGGCGATGCGCGAGACGAGGACGGGCGCGATCGGTCGCTTCGTCCGCTCGGGCCGGGAGTCGCTCTGTCTCGTGCGGGCCCGGGGCGACACGCTCGTGCTCGAGACGCTCTACCTGGCCGAAGACGTCTACTCGGATGCGGAGATCGCGGAAGCTGTCGGCGAGGCGAGCGTGAAAGGGCCGGAGTTGAAGCTGGCGCACCAGATCATCGACAGCCTCGGCGGGGACTTCGACCCGGCCGAACTGACGAGCTCCTACCGTCGGGATCTCCGCTCGCTGCTGGAGGCCAAGCTGGAGGGAGCGGAGCTTCCGCCACCGACCGAGCCCGAGCCCGCCAGAGCTCCCGCGGTCGACCTGCTCGATGCGCTCAAGGCGAGTGTCGCGGCGGCGAAGGCCGGCCCCGCCGCCCGCGAGCCGAAGCCGAAGCCCAAACCGAGGCGCGCCGCCAAGTCGTCGGCGAAGTCGCGGACGCGCTAGCTACCCGACGGCCGTAAGAGCCGACGGGGCGCCTCCCCCGGTGGTCGGGAGAGACGCCCCGGAAGGCGTGGCGTCGGTCGTCAGGCGTGCTGCGCCACGGGCATGCCGACGGCCTGCAACTGCGCCTGGAAGAGGTGCTTGTCGATCTTGCCGTGGTAGATCGGCACGCCCTCCTCGATGCAGAGCTTGATGATCGTCTCGCGCTCGATTCCGAGCTCGTTCGACAGCTCCTCAGGCGTCAGGTGGTTCGCCATATGGGGCCTCCTCTGAGCATCAAAAAAGCCCGCCGGCACAAGGTGCGCAGTCGGGCTCGATCGACGCTCGGTTGTGGCTAGCGGGGGTCAACGGGCCCGCCTCCCGAAAAGATCCATCACACAGCCAGGATAGCCGGGGCACCTGACGTCCGCAAACCGCCGGACGGGCCCATGCGCCCCGGGGGCTCGGCAAGAGGCTCCTGCACGCGGCCTAGACGGGATTGGGGACCTCGAGATACTCCCACGCGACCCCGAACCGTTCGGCGAGGTGAGCCGCCACTGCCTGCACTCCGTAACGCTCGGTCGCGTGGTGGCCCGCCGCGATCAGGTGGATGCCCAGCTCGCGCGCGGTGGAGAGGTTCGGCTCCTCCGGCTCGCCCGTGAGCAGCGCGTCGAATCCTTCGTGTGCGGCTCTGATCAGCTCGTACCCCGCGGCGCCCGTGGACACGGCGAGGCGCTCGATCCGATCGGGGCCGTGGCGGAACACGAGCGGCTCTCGCTCGACAATGTCCCGGACGCGCTCGACCAGGTCGTCGATGGAGGTCGCAGCGAGCGTGCATCCGACGCCGACGCCGGCGAACGGCCCCTCCACGGTCGCGCCGAGCCTGGCGGCGAGCTGCGCCGAGTTGCCGAGTGTCGGGTGGGCGTCGAGCGCAAGGTGATACGCGACGAGAGACGCGTTCGCGCGGAACAGCGTCTCCAGCCGTCCCCGCAGGCGGCGATCGACGACGAGGGGCTCGTTCCGCCAGAACAGGCCGTGGTGGACGATGACCATCTCCGCGCCCACGTCGGCCGCGTGGACGAACAGCTCCTGCGAGCTGGAGACGCCGCACACCAGCCGCGTCACCTCCTCCGCGCCGATCACCTGGAGCCCGGCCGGGGCGAACTCCGGCCAGCGCTCGACTTCGAGCAATGCGTTCGTGTAGGCGACGATCTCGTCCCTCCCGGCCACGCGCACAGTCTAGGGGGCCGCCCCGGCACGAAGTGGGTACCCTGTCAGCGCTCGGGGTGTGGCGCAGCCTGGTAGCGCGCTCCGTTCGGGTCGGAGAGGTCCCCAGTTCGAATCTGGGCACCCCGATACACGGTGGGGGAACCCTGGTCGGTTCCCCCACCAGCACCTCCGCCGTCTCGCGTCTCGTCCACGAGGCTCGAGCCGTGGACCCGACATCGGATCCCTCGCTCATCGATCCACAGGCCAGAGCGCCTATGCTCGGTGCCATGCTGCGAGCCGTCCTGTTCGACGTCGACTTCACGCTCTCCCGACCCGGGCCGGAGCTCGGGCCCGAGGCGTACCAGCGCGTCGGGCTCGTCCACGGGCTCGAGCTCGACCCCGAGCGCTACGAGGACGCTCGGCTGGCGGCGTTTGCCGACCTCCGCTCGCACCCCGAGCTCGTCCACGACGAGGAGATCTGGATCGCATTCACGACGGACATCGTCCGAGGTATGGGCGGCGGCGCCGAGGCTGCCCGGGCCTGCGCGGCCGACATGGTGCGGCGCTGGGAGGTGCACGCCCACTTCGACCTCTACGACGACGTGCTCCCCGTCCTCGAGGTGCTACGGGGCCACGGCCTTCGGCTCGGCCTGATCTCGAACGGACAGCGCGATCTGGAGGAGTTCGCGAGCCATCACCGACTCGATGTCGACGTCGCGATCGGTTCGAAGACGCACGGCCGGACCAAGCCGCATGCGTCGATCTTCGAGAGCGCACTCGCCGCCCTCGGCGTCTCCGCGCCCGAGACGGTCATGGTGGGCGACTCCTATCAGGACGACATCGAGGGGGCGCGGGCTCTCGGCATCCGCGCGATCCTGCTCGACCGGGACGATGTCCTTCTCGACGAGTCCGACCGGATCACGGACCTCCGTGCCCTGCCGGCGGCGCTCGGGCTCGGCCCTGTCGGATGACTCGGACCGCCGTGTTTCGGTGCGCGGTTGCGCCCCGGTCGACGCGCCGCCTATTCTGGGCACGTCTTGACTAATCGTGCAATCGCGCGAGAGCGCCCCCGCCGCGATCGCCACGTCGGCACCACGGAGGAGAAGCGCCGCCTCATCCTCGACGCCGCACTTCGGGTCTTCGCCCGCGATGGCTTTCACGCCTCGCGGGCCGTCGACATCGCGGACGAGGCAGGCATCGCGCACGGGCTCCTCTACCACTACTTCCCCTCGAAGGAGGACGTTCTCGAAACGCTCTTCCGCGGGAGTTGGGGGGTGCTGGTCGAGCGCTTCGAGCAGATCGAGCAATCCGGTGAGCCGGCCGACGAGCAACTCCGTGGGATCGCGAAGCTCGTGCTCCGCAGCTGGAGGAACGATCCGGAGCTCGTCGGCGTCCTCGTGCGCGAGGTCGTTCGCGGCTCTCAGCTGCAGCGACAGGCGGGAGAGTTCGAGGCGGGACTGGCCGCGATCCAGCGCGTGATCGAACGGGGTCAGTCGGTGGGCGTGATTCGAGCCGAGCTCGACGCGCGACTCGCGAGCTGGATCTTCTACGGGGGGCTCGAGGAGATCCTCACGGGCTGGGTGCTCGGTCAGCTACCGGACGGGGACGCGGAGGTCTCGCATGCAGAGCGGACGATCATCGACGTCGTCTGCGGCGGGCTCGTCGTCCGCGGCGACGCTCGGCCCTGACGGGCCATCGAGTGCCGGCACCGTCGTCAAGCTCGGCGTCGGCGCCTTCGGGCTCGCCTGGTCGCTGACGACGACCGCTGCGTACCTGCCGCCCGTGCTGGGGCAGTACACCGTCTCGACGTCGTTGATCGGAGCCGTGCTGGCGGCCGAGGGCCTGTTCGCACTGACCCTCCCGCTCGTGATCGGGCCCTGGAGCGACACGTTCCACACGCCGCTCGGGAGGCGCCGCCCGTTCATGCTCGTCGCGATCGGGCCGATCGGATTCTGCCTCGCCCTGATGGCGTTCATGCCGACCCTGTGGACCACGGCGCTGCTCGTGTTCGCGTTCTTCTTCGCCTATTACGTGTACGAACCGCCGTACCGGGGGCTCTACCCCGACCTGCTGCCCGAGCGCCTCTATGGCCGGGCGCAAGGCGTCCAGCACCTGTTTCGCGGGATCGCCCTCGGCGGTGGCCTGATCGGGGGCGGATTGCTGTTCCACCTCTGGCACCCGGCGCCGTTCCTGGTCGCCGCGGGGATCGTCACGGTTGCGCTGCTCGTGCCCGTGCTGTTTCTCCGCGAGGACGGCGGCCACGGTCGGGTCTTCGAAGGGATCGGCACCTACGTCCGCCATTCCTGGCATGTGCTCCGCCGCAATCCCGACGTCGGGCGCTTCCTGATCGCGAATGCCGCCTGGGAGGGAACGTTCGCGGGGGCGCGCACGTTCGTCGTCCTCTACGTCACGGTCGGGCTCGGCGAGCCTCTTTCCACCTCGACTCTCGTCCTGGCGGCAGTAGCAGGCGGGTACGTGATCGCAGCGCTCGTCTCCGGCTCGGTGGGCGACCGCTTCGGCCTCGCGCGGGTAATCACGGCGTGCTCCGTCGTCTACGGGTTGGGAATGCTCGGCGGCGGCTTGGCGACCCAGTGGCACGACTGGTACCTCGGCGTGATCTTCGTCGTCGCGATCTTCGCCGGAGCAGTGATGACTCTTGCCTGGGGGCTGCTGTTCAAGCTGATGCCTCCCGACGAGCGCGGCGCGATCTCCGGGCTGGCGACGACGACGAAGGGCTTCGGGCTCATCTTCGGCACCTTGCTGGCCGGCGTCCTGATCGACGTCCTGCGGCCCCATCTGACCGCGACGGACGGCTACCAGGCCCTGTGGCCGATCCTGTCGCTCCCGATCCTCCTGGCCATACCGCTCGTCGCCTCCCTGATCCGGGTCGAGAAGAGACTCGCCACATTCACAGCTGGCTCCTAAGTACGGCTGCTGTACTTGGACGTGGCATCCAGCGAAGGAGAACGCGTGACAGAGCGTATGAAGAAGACCGTCCTGATCGGGTCGCTCGCCGCTGTGCTCCTGGTGGGCTCAGGTGTGGCGGTCGCCGGTGGTGGGCTCGGGCTCGGCGGCGACCAGGAGGCATTCCTCGGTGACGCAGCGAAGCGCCTGAACGTCACCCCCGCCGAGTTGCAGGCGGCACTCCAGGGAGCGTACGGGGATCGGCTCGACGCCGCCGTAGCGGCCGGTCAGCTCTCCAAGGAGCAGGCCGACGCGATGAAGCAGAAGCTGAAGGACCGTGGTCTCCCACTCTTCGGTGGCCGGCACGGGGGTGGCTTCGGGCACAAGGGCGGCGGCCCCTCGCTCGGGGTGGCGGCGACGTTCCTCGGCCTCACCCAGGCCGAGTTGCGCACCGAGCTCGAGTCGGGCAAGTCGCTTGCCGACGTCGCGACGGCCAACGGCAAGTCGGTCGACGGCCTCAAGCAGGCGCTGACGGCTGCAATGACGGAGAAGCTGGCCGCTGCCGTCAAGGCAGGGAAGCTGACGCAGGCGCAGGCCGACGAGAAGCAGGCGGGGCTGACCGCGCATCTCGATGACCTCGTCAACGGCACGGGCGGACCGCGCGGTCACTTCAAAGGCAAGCGCGGTGGCTGGGGCCCGCCACCCGCCGCTGACGGCCAGCAGGCACCGGCCGGCTTCGGCGTCTACGCGCCTGCCGGCGCTTCGATCTAGCCACCCGACCGGATCCTCGGGGCTGGGCTCGCGCCCGGCCCTGCGGGGTCCCGTCCGCTAGCGGAAGGCCGGGGTGCCGGTGAGCGCGCCGCCGACGACGAGCGTGTGCACCTCGTGCGTCCCCTCGTACGTGAGCACCGACTCGAGGTTGTTCATGTGCCGGATCACCGGGTACTCGAGCGTGATGCCGTTCCCGCCCAGGATCGTGCGGGCACTGCGGCAAACGTCGATCGCGCCACGGACATTCCCCATCTTGCCGAGGCTGACGTGCTCGGAACGCAGCGTGCCGGCGTCCTTCATGCGGCCCAGGTGCAGCGCCACGAGCGAGCCGCGGCTGATCTCGAGCGCCATCTCCGCGAGCTTCTGCTGGGTCAGCTGGTACGCGGAGATCGGCTTCTCGAACACGATTCGCGTCTTGGAGTAGGAAAGCGCCTCCTCGAAGCACGCGCGCGCCGCGCCGACGGAGCCGAACACGATCCCGAAGCGGGCCTCGTTCAGGCACGAGAGCGGTCCCTTCAGCGACGTCGATCCCGGCAGCATGCTCTCGGCGGGCACCCGCACGCCGTCGAGCACGAGCTCCGACGTCACCGAGGCGCGGAGGGAGAGTTTCTTGTGGATCTCGGGCGCGCTGAACCCCGGGGTTCCCTTCTCGACGATGAAGCCGCGGATCTCGCCGTCCTCGGTCCGGGCCCAGACAATCGCGAGATCCGCGATGGTGCCGTTCGTGATCCACATCTTGGTGCCGTTCAGGATCCAGTCCGATCCGTCGCGCTTGGCGTGTGTGCGCATAGTGCCGGGATCCGAGCCGGCATCCGGCTCGGTCAGGCCGAAGCATCCGATCGCCTCGCCGGCATGCATCGGCGGCAGCCACTGCTCCTTCTGCTCCTCAGAGCCCCACTGCCAGATAGCGAACATGGCGAGCGATCCCTGGACAGAGACCGCGCTGCGGAGACCCGAATCTCCTGCCTCGAGCTCGAGACATGTCAACCCGTATGCGACCGCGCTGGCGCCGGGGAGCCCGTAGCCGTCGAGGTGCATGCCGAGCAGGCCGAGCCTGGCGACCTCGGTGAAGACCTCCCGGGGAAGGATCCCGCGCTCGAACCAGTCACCGACCTCGGGCAGGATCTGCTCGCGTACGAACTGCCGCACCGTGTCTCGGATCGCCTTTTCCTCGTCGTCGAGCAGTGCGTCGATCGCGAGGAAGTCGAGTGGATCGAGCGCAGGCTGCGCGTTGGTCGTCAGGGCCATGGGGAGCACCTCCGAGTGCGAGGGCGAGCGAGAATCGAGCGGGCAGGAACCCGGGCAGATCGTATCGGAATCCCTGCTCCGGCCAGGACGTCGCCTGCGCGCGGGGCGCCGGTCGGGAGAGAGCGTGAGCGCTAGCCGGCCGCGGCAGCCGCGGCCCAGCGCCCGGCGGTGCGGGAGACGGCAAGCCCGAGCCCGAAGCAGGCGCTGAACGGCTCGTCGCGCAGCACCTCGTCGACGGAGCCGGCGGCGACGACGCGGCCGCCGCGCAGGAGCAGGGCGTGCGTCGTCGACGCCGGCAGCTCCTCGACGTGATGCGTGGTGAGCACGACCGCGAGCTCCGGTTGCTCGGCGGCCAGACGGTCGAGTGCGGCGAGGAGCGTCTCGCGGCCCGGCAGGTCGAGGCCGGCCCCCGGCTCGTCGAGCAGCAGGAGCCGGGGGCGCCCGACCAGGGCTCGCGCGATCAAGGCGCGCTGGCGCTCTCCCTGCGAGCAGTCGCCGAAGCGGCGTTGGCCGATCGGGCCGAGCCCGAACGTCCCGAGCAGCTCGTCGGCTCGATCGAGGTCGAGCCCCGAGAAGCGCTCCTCGAAGTACCCGACGGTCGCCGTCGCCCCCGTCCGGATGACCTCGCGCACCGTCAACAGGGGGGCGAACCGCGCGCCGAGTCGGGCATCGACGAACCCGATCGACTCGCGAAGCCTCGGCAGGTCGGTACGACCCATCTGGGCGCCCAGGAGCTCGACCGACCCCCGGCTCGCGAACTCGACCGCTCCGACCACGGTCAGCAGCGTCGTCTTGCCAGCGCCGTTCGGGCCCAGAAGCGCCCAGCGCTCGCCGGCGCCGACCTGCCAGTCGATCTCCTCTAGGAGGGGCTTCCTCGTGCCGCTCGCGGCGTGCCAGCGCCAGACCGAGACCCCCTCGAGCCGCACGGCAGCACCTCCGTCGCCCTCCGCGGGAGGCGTCATCGCAGGCTCCGGCAGGGCTCGCGGGAGGGTGGCCCGCACCTCGCTCCAAGGCAGGCGTGGCTGGAGGTCGACGAGGGCATGTGCGAGACATCATTGCCAAGGCGCACGCCGGCGGCCGCCGGAACGTGCGCACGCCGGTCCGACCCGACATGAGAGGCGTTCCGACGACTCGATTCCGGGCTCCGGACGGGCGTCGCGGAACGACCGGCTCCGGTCGGCCGGATTTCCGCGGTGGCGTAGGAAGGCTGCGCTAAAGTGCCCGTTTCGGTGCGCACGGAAACGACGATTTACCGCCCCCGGCCTCGTCCCAGCACGAACCGGTCAGTCCGTCGGATCGCGGTCCGACGGACCGCCTTTCTGGCGGGCGCCGCCGTGCTCTTCCTCACGCTCGTCGGCCTCGCGTTCGCCGGTTCGCGATCGACCCTCTCGGCCGGCACGACCATCGCCGGCATCGACGTCGGTGGGCTCTCGAGGGGTGACGCTCTGCGCGTCCTCACGGCGCGGGCAGCCGCAGTCGAGGAAAAGCCGCTGATCTTCACCGCAGGCGGACAGCGGTTCGGCCTGACGGCGTCGCAGCTCGGCGTCGTCTCGAACTGGCGGGGAGCAGTATCGGCCGCGACCGACGGCGGCTTCGCGCCCGTGCGCGGGTACAAGCGGCTCTGGCGGCGCCTCGTCGGCAACGACGTGACACCGAAGGTCGAGGCGTACGACGCGGGAGTGGCGTACAAGATCGGCCAGATCGCGACTGCGATCGATCGGAAGGGCATCGACGCCAAGCTCGTCCGCAAGGGCCTCTCGATCCAGGTTGCGGCCGAACAGCCCGGTCGCAGGCTCGACCGTGCCGCCGCCGCCCCGATCGTGATCGAGGCGCTCGCTGGGTTCGACCGCTCGGCCAAAGTCGTGCTCCCGGTCGAGGCGACAGCGCCGGGCGTCGGCGCGGGCGAGCTCGCCGATGCAGCCGCGAAGGCCCGCACCGCGCTCTCTGCGCCGATTCGCCTCACATCCGGCGCGACCCGGTGGCGGGTACCGCGCTGGCGCATCGCATCGCTCTTGCAGTTGCCGGCCGCGGGCAAGACGGATGTCGCGATCGCGGGCGGCGAGGCGGAGGCGTACCTCGAGCGTCTGGCCGCCACGGTGGCGCGGAAGCCGGAAGACGCCCACTTCCAGGTCACCGCGTCGGGCGCGATCGCGATCAAGCCGTCCGAGCCGGGCCTCGCGCTCGACCTGGCCGCGACGGCGGAGGCGATCGCTGCTGCCGCGTTCTCGGTCGTCGACCGCACCGCCGAGCTCGTGGTCAGCGTCGCGCAACCCGCCCGGACGACGGAGGTTGCGCGCGGCATGGGGATCGAGTCGGTCGTCTCCTCGTACACGACCACGTACGGCGGCACGCCGGGCCGGCTCAACAACGTCCAGCTCGTCGCCAAGCTGATCGACGGCACCCTGATCAAGCCGGGCGGCACCTTCTCGTTCAACCAGACCACGGGGGAGCGGACAGTCGCGAAGGGTTTCCAGGAGGCGCCGGTGATCATCAACGGCGAGCTGCGCAACGGCCTCGGGGGCGGTATCTGCCAGGTCTCCACGACCGTCTTCAACGCTGCCTTCGAAGGCGGCCTGCCGATCGACCGCCGAGCGAACCACGCGCTCTACATCGATCACTATCCGCTCGGGCGGGACGCGACCGTCAACTACCCCGATCTCGACCTCCAGTTCTCGAACGACACGGATCACTGGCTGCTGCTCCGCACGTTCGTCGGCTCGGGCTCGCTCACCGTCAACCTGTACGGCACGCCGGTCGATCGGCGCGTCGAGGCGACTGCGGAGCCGCTCCGTGTGACGGGGCCGGTCCCGGTCAAGGAGACGGACGATCCCACTCTCGCGAAGGGGAAGCGCGCGGTGGAGGAGTTCGGTACGCCGGCCCGCTCGACGAGCGTCCACCGGTTGGTCTACGACAAGAACGGGAAGCTGCTGTACGACGACACGTGGCGGTCGTACTACGTCGGCGAGCCGTCGCTCGTGCGCGTCGGAACCAAGCCGGCTAAGAAGAAGCCCGGCGCGAAGAAGGCGGGTCCTGCTGCGAAGCAGCCGGCCGACGGCGCCAAGGCGCCGGCTGAGCCCGTTACGAGCTCCCCTCAGCAGTAGCGATAGCCTCGACGAACCAGTCGGGTACGCGTCGCGGTTGCAGTGTCTCGGCCGAGACGGTCGCATGGAGCGTCTCGGCGGTGGCGACCAGGCTTCCGTCGCGCTCGATCCGGTACTCGTACCGGAAGCGGGCGCCGCGGATGTCCACGCACCTGAGGTGGATCGTGAGCACGTCGTCGAACCCGGCCACCGCTCTGTAGTCGACCCGGACGCCCGTCGTCAACGCCTCGATGCCCTGCTCACGGATCCTCGAGTAGCCGCCGGCGTGTTCCGCCAGGTAGGCAACGCGGGCGACCTCGAGCCAGACGACGTAGGCGGCGTGGTGCGCAATCCCCTGTGCATCCGTCTCGGCGAAGCGGACGCGGACGTCGTACGCGTTCGTGTATCCGGCGGCCACGAGCCAACAATACGGCGCCGCAAGGGTTTCATCGCGATGACCGGGGTGCTATGACTGAACCATGACACACGCGACGAACACACCGAAGGACGAGCGCGACGTGATCGCACGGCTTGCCGATCGCGGCCAGCAGACGATCGCGAAGCTGCAGGAGCTCCCGGGAGGAACGAAGGCGCTCACCGCCATCAACGACCTGCGGCACCGCGTCGACGAGCTCGCGAAGAAGGCGCGCGGCGTCGAAGAGCTCGAGGAGAGGGTGGCGAAGCTCGAGAAGGAGCTCGCGGCCGTCAAGCGCGCCCAGAAGCAGAACCCGCCCTCCGCGGGCTAGCAGGGACGGCCGCCGGGCGTCAGGCGCCGGCGGGGACTCGTAGCCTGAGCGCGCCGGGCAGGATCTCGAACCGCGCCGGTGTCGTACCCGGCTGCTCGCCGTCGAGCTCTACCGGCATCGGCTCTTCCGTCTCGACCGTGACCACGCGCCCGCGGAGGGCCTCCGCCTTGGGGTGGGGTAGGTGGGTTCCCCGGTAGATCTTCGGCATCGTCAGAACCAGGTCCCGCTTCGTCACGTCGCCGATCGTGACGACGTCGAAGAGCCCGTCGGTCGGCGTCGCATCGGGGCACATTTTCATGCCGCCGCCGAAGTACCGTCCGTTCGCGACGACGATGTCGAACATCCGGCCGGCCCGCGACTCCCCGTCGACCGTGACCCGCGTCTCCACTGCCGACCAGCCGGCGAAAACGGCAAACGTGGCCCAGAGGTACGAGGCCTTGGCGCCGAGCGCCTTCGACGTGTCGTTCGCCCGCTGCGCGATCGCCCCGCTCATCCCTGCGCTTGCGACATTGGCGAACAGGGCGCCGCCCTCGCCGCCGTCCCAGGTTCGATAGGCCACCCGACCCAGGTCGACCAGGCGCGTCTCGCCGTCGAGAGCTACCCGTGCCGCCCCGACGACGTCGTCGGGGATCCCGAACGTGCGGACGAAGTCCCCGCCGGTGCCGCGCGGGATCAGCGCCACCGCCGGAGGCTCGGTTAGGCCGGCGAGGCCGTTGACGACCTCGTTGACGGACCCGTCGCCGCCGACGACGACCAGCAGCTTCGCGCCGCGGCCGGCCGCCGTCCGGGCGAGCTCCCCGAGATGCCCGCGACGTTCGCTGAGCAGGGCATCGCCCGCGAGGCCGACGCCGGCCGCGCGGTGGGCGATCTCCGGCCAGCGTCGCCCCGTCGAGCCGTTTGCGGCAGCAGGGTTGACGAGGAAGACGGTCTCGGTCGACGCGTCGTGCACGACGCCTATGCCGTCACGGTGTGGAGGGCGAGCTCGGTCATCTCGTCGACCGCCTTCCGCATCTCCTCGTCACTGATCCGGAGGAACTCGCCCTCGACGATCACGTCGCTGACGATGAGCATGCAACCCGTCCGGATCTTCCGGAGCGCCCCGAGCGTGAACAGGACGGCGGCCTCCATCTCGACCGCCAGGATGCCTCGCTCCGACCAACGGCCTGCCAGGCCGGGGTCGGGCTGATAGAAGATGTCGCTCGAGACGATCGGTCCCACCCGCACCGGCTTGCCGAGGTGCTTGGCCTGGTGGACCGCCTCGTGGACGAGTCCGAAGTCTGCGGTCGGGGAGTGGGGCTCGCCGAGGACGTAGTGGGACGAGGTCGCGTCCGCCCCTGTCGAGGAGAGCGCGATGATCAGGTCTCCCATCGTCAGGTCGGCCTGGAGACCGCCGCACGTCCCGACGCGCATGATCTTCTCGACGCCGAGCTGGACGAGCTCCTCGATCACGATCGCGGCCGAGGGGCAGCCCATGCCGCTCGCCTGCACCGAGACGGGCTTGCCTTCGAAGGTTCCGCTGTAGCCGAGCATCCCGCGCTCGCCGTTGCGCTGCACGACATCGCTGAGGAACGTCTCGGCGATGTATTTCGCCCGGAGGGGATCGCCGGGCAGGAGACACGCTTCGGCGTAGTCGCCGGGGTTGGCACGAACATGAATTGGCATGCGCCGAAGCCTACGCGACCACGCCATGGCCGAGCCTGCGTAGAGTTCTTCCGTGCGTTCTCGCCTTCACGAGCCGTCGACCGAGCAGATCCTGCGTTTTTGTGCCCGCTCCCCGGTCGAGCGCGTCTTCCTGGAGGACGTCGCCCGGCGGGCACAGGGTCGCTTCGCTGCCGTCGAGGGCCCGGACCGCGAGCTGGCGGCGCTCTGCCACGTCGGCGGCAACATCGTGCCGTCGGGTACGGGCTGCGGAGCGTTCGCGAGCCTCGCGGCGAAGTCCGGAGCCAGAATGCTGATCGGGGAGTCCGGCGCTGTTACCGACTTGTGGGAGGTGGCGCGCCGCCGGATGCCCCGACCGAGGCTCGATCGCCCCGGCCAACCGGTCTACCAGATCGACATGCCGCCGAGCGGGGGCGGCACGGGCTTACGGCCCGCCACCGTTGCCGATCTCGACCTCCTCCTTCCGTCGTGCGCCGCCGCCCACCACGAGGAGCTCGGCATCGATCCCTTGCGGCGCGACCCGGACGGGTTCCGGTGGCGTACTCGGTCCCAGATCGAGGAGGGCCGATCCTGGCTCTGGGTCGAGGACGACGTGATCCTGTTCAAGGCCGAGGCGTCGGCGTGGACGCCGAACGCAGTTCAGCTACAGCAGGTGTGGACCGACCCTCCCGCCCGAAGGCAGGGCTTCGCCGCCCGCGGGCTCCGAGACCTGATCCGGCTGCTCCTCGAAGGCACCCCGTCGGTCTGCCTGTTCGTGCGAGCAGAGAACAGCGCAGCGATCGCGCTCTACGAGTCCGTCGGGATGCGTCACGTGCTCGACTACCGGTCGGTGCTCCTGTGAGGCGGCTCCGCACGGATTCGGCGTGCTCGAGACGCTGACCCTGTCCCGCCATGCGCACGCGGCGTCGAACGTGTCCGACGTCGTCAACGGCGTGTCTCCGGGGGAGGGTCTTTCCCCAACAGGCGTGGACGAGGCCCGCGCGCTCGGCGTCAGCCTTGCGGCGGTACCGGTCGAGGTCGGGATCAGCTCGACGTTCCTTCGCACCCAGCAGACCCTGGCCCTGGCGCTCGGCGGTCGGGACGTCCCTCTCGAGACCGAGCCGCTCATCGACGAGATCGGCTTCGGGTCGTTCGAGGGAGGGCCACTGAGTGCCTACCTCACCTGGGCCTGGGCCAACGAGCCGCACGCGGTCTGCCCTGGAGGGGGAGAGACTCGCGTGCAGATGGCCGCTCGGCTTGCCGCTGCACTTGCGAAGCTGCTCGCCCGACCGGAGCGAGAAGTCCTGGTGGTCAGCCATGGGCTCCCGCTGCGCTACATCCTCGACGCCGCCGAGGGTGCCGGGCCGGCGCGGCGCGTCGGTCAGATCCCGTACGCGACCCCCTACCGGCTCGCCCGGGCGGGCGTGGAGCGGGCGGCCGAGAGCCTGACGGCCTGGGTCTCGTCCCCGTGCTTCGTCGATGACCCGCCCCGCGCCTAGTTGTGCATACTGGAGGTATGCGTCGTACCCGCGCTCTTCTCGCGGCTCTCGTTGGATCGCTTGTGGTCGTGACCGCCGGTTGCGGTGGCTCGGGCTCGGACGTCGCTTCCACCGAGCTGACGAGCTTCACCCCCGTGGCGCAGAAAAGCGCTGCGGCAGACTCCGCCCGGTTCGCGCTCACCGTCGAGATCGGCCTGCCGGGGTCAGGGCCCCTGGCGCTCGCTGCCGAGGGCGGCTTCGACGCCGCCGCGAAGCGTTCGCACCTGCGCCTGGATCTGTCCTCCCTCGCCGGGCTTTTCGCGAGTCTCGGCCCGAGTCTCGGCGGCATCGTTCCCGGTGACCTCCAGAACGCGGACGACTGGAAGCTCGAGGCGATTCAGGACGGCGACACGGTGTACGTCAGGTTCCCGCCACTCGCGAAGCAGCTCCCGGAGGGCAAGACGTGGATCAAGGGCGATTTGAAAGACCTGGAGAGCCCGAAGGCGGGTCAACTGAGTCAGTTCGGATCCCTCGCGGGCACGGATCCGCGTGACGTCTTCGCGTTCCTCGAGGCCGTCTCCGGCTCGATCGAGCTCGTCGGCACCGAGACGATCCGTGGTGCCGAGACGAGCCACTACCGGGCCACACTCGATCCTGCGAAGCTCGAGGACCTGATCCCGGCCGAGCAGAGGGCGGCTCTGGGTGGGCTCGGCAAGGGCGCGATCCAGGAGGGCCTCGCGTCCGTGCCGCTGGACGTCTGGATCGACGCCGAGCAGCGCTTGCGCAAGCTCTCGATCGACGTCGACACCAAGATGCCGGGCTCCGAGAACAAGATCGAAGCATCGATCGTCGCCGAGATCTACGACTACGGCGCGGCGCTCGAGGTCGCGCTGCCGGCCGCCGACGAAGTCGCCGACGCGGCGACCCTGGGCCTCGGCCCCTGAGGGACTACCGGGGCGTGCGTCACACTGACGGTGTGAAGCGGCCCCTGACCGAGCGCGTCGAGGCGTTCATCCGAGCACACGGGCTGATCGAGCCCGGCGGCAGAATCGCCTGCCTCGTCTCCGGTGGCGCGGATTCGACCTGCCTCTGGCATGCGCTTCGTGCCCTCGACTACGACGTGGTTGCAGTGCATGTCCATCACGGCGTGCGGGGCTCCGCTGCCGATGCCGACGCCGACCATTGCGCGCGGGTCCTGGGGGCACAGGTCGTCCACGTCGAGCCGGGGGCGACGGAGGCGGCGCTGCGCGCGCTGCGCTACGACGCCACCGAGCGGTTCGGGCTGCGCGCCACCGGCCACACGGCGACCGACCAGGTCGAGACCGTGCTCTACCGGCTCGTCTCGAGCGGCTCGACTCGTGGCATTAGGCCGCGACGCGAGGACGGCGTCGTGCGCCCGCTGCTCGAGCTCACCCGCGACGAGACCGCCGCCTATTGCCGCACGCACGGCCTCGCGATCAGGATCGACTCCACCAATCCGGACACCGCGCGTGGCCTGATTCGCAACGAGATCATGCCGCTGCTCCGCCGGCTCCACCCCGGGGCCGAGGCGAACCTCCTGGCACTCGGCGAGGAGCGGCCGAGGCTTCCGCGCGCTCTCGAGGCGTCTCTCGTCGAGTTGCTGGCGTCCCGCGCCGGAACGAAGGCGGCCGACCTTGGCGGTGGGATCCGCGCGGTGCGCGAATACGGGATTCTGCGGCTCGACGGCGCGCTCGAGTGGGGGCCCTGGACGCTCGAGACGGAGCACCCGGATCTCGAGGTGCGGGCCCGGCTTCCGGGGGATCATCTGGCAGGGCGTCGCAAGAAGGTGCAGGATCTCCTCGTGGACGCGAAGGTTCCGAGGGGGGAGCGCGACAGGTGGCCCGTGGTCGTTCACGCGGGGGAGGTCGTCGCGGTGCCGGGGATCGCGAGCGCACCCGGGTGGGACGGCGTCGTCTCGTCGCGCCGGAACGGCCCTGAGCCGGCCGCCATTACGCGGGGCCGCGAATGAGCGAGGTCGCCCAGGGCGTCGGCGAGATCCTGATCGACGAGGCGTCGGTCAAGGAGCGCGTGGCAGCTCTCGGGGCCGAGATCTCGTCCGACTATGCAGGGCGTGACCTCCTGCTCGTCGGCGTGCTCAAGGGTGCGGTGTTCTTCATGGCCGACCTGATGCGCGAGCTCACGATCCCATGCGAGATCGACTTCATGGCGATCTCGAGCTACGGAGCGGCGACGGATTCGTCCGGGGTCGTCAGGATCCTCAAGGACCTCGACATCAACATCGCTGGCCGCGACGTCATCGTCGTCGAGGACATCATCGACTCCGGCCTCACGCTCTCGTACCTGATGCGGAACCTGCAGGCACGCAAGCCGGCATCCCTGCAGGTGTGCGCTCTCCTGACCAAGCCCGAGCGGCGTGAGATCGAGGTGCCGGTGCGCTACGTCGGCTTCGAGATCCCGAACAAGTTCGTGATCGGCTACGGCCTCGACTATGCCGAGCGCTACCGCAATCTCCCCTACGTCGGGGTGTTGCATCCAGATTTGATTCCCGGTGCGCACTGACGCCTCCGTGAGGCTCGACGAGTCCCTGCTGGGACCGTCTTCTGCGCGGGCGCTCGGGGGCCGGGTCATCCCGTCCTTCGCCCGCGCTCGCCGGTCGGAGACGCAGGCGATCGGGCCCGTTCCGCGAACCCGTAGCCCGAAGCCACGCTGCTACCCTCTTCGATACCCGTGAACCGCTTTTTCCGCAGTGCTCTGTTCCCCCTCGTCGTCATCGTGCTGCTCGTGTATCTCGCGAGCCAGACGCTGATCCCGAAGCGGGATACCGAGGCCAAGCTCACGTACTCCGAGTTGATCACGCAGGCCAAGCAGGGCAACGTCAGCGACGTCAAGTTCGAACCGAACCGCCAGTCGATCAGCGCCACCCTCGACACCGGCCAGAAGGTGAAGGTCAACTACCCGACCCCGCAGTCGCAGATCCAGTTCCAGGACATCCTGACCAAGAACAACGTCAAGTTCGATTCCAAGGGAACCGGCAGCTCGGTCTGGGTCTCCCTCCTGACGGGGCTGCTCCCGATCCTCCTGCTCGTCGCATTCTGGATCTTCCTGATGAACCAGATGCAGGGGGGCGGCTCGAAGGTGATGAGCTTCGGCAAGAGCCGGGCGAAGCGCATGTCCCCCGATTCGCCGAAGGTCACCTATAAGGACGTGGCCGGGGCCGACGAGGCTGTCGAAGAGCTCCACGAGATCAAGGAGTTCCTCGAGAACCCCAAGAAGTTCCAGTCGCTGGGAGCGCGCATCCCCAAGGGCGTGCTGCTCTACGGCCCCCCCGGCACCGGCAAGACGCTGCTCGCCCGGGCCACCGCCGGCGAAGCCGGGGTGCCCTTCTTCTCGATCTCCGGCTCCGACTTCGTCGAGATGTTCGTCGGCGTCGGCGCGTCCCGCGTCCGCGACCTGTTCGAGCAGGCGAAGCAGGCGAGCCCCTGCATCATCTTCATCGACGAGATCGACGCCGTCGGCCGCCATCGCGGCGCCGGCATGGGCGGGGGCCACGACGAGCGTGAGCAGACGCTGAACCAGCTCCTCGTCGAGATGGACGGGTTCGAGCAGAAGGACAACGTGATCCTGATCGCCGCCACGAACCGCCCCGATATCCTCGACCCGGCCCTGCTGCGCCCGGGCCGTTTCGACCGCCAGATCGTCGTTGACCGCCCCGACCGCAAGGGCCGGCGCGACATCCTCGAGGTGCACTCGAAGGGCAAGCCGCTCGGCAAGGAGCTCGACCTCGACGTCCTCGCCGCGCAGACGCCCGGCTTCACCGGCGCCGACCTCGCGAACGTGATCAACGAATCGGCGCTCCTCGCGGCGCGCCGCGGCGTCAAGACGATCGGCCAGAGCGAGCTCGAAGAAGGGATCATGCGGGTGATCGCCGGGCCGGAGAAGAAGTCGCGGCTCTTCTCGGAGAAGGAGCGGAAGATCACCGCCTACCACGAGATGGGGCACGCTCTCGTCGGCTACTACCTCGAGGGCACGGACGACGTCCACAAGATCTCGATCGTCAGCCGCGGCCAGGCGCTCGGCTACACGATCTCGCTTCCGAGCGAGGACAAGTACCTGACGACGAAGGGCACGCTGATGGCCGTGATGGCGATGACCCTCGGTGGGCGGGCCGCGGAGGAGCTCGTCTTCCACGAGGTCACGACCGGCGCCGCGAACGACCTGGAGAAGGTGACTCACACCGCGAAGCAGATGATCATGCGGTTCGGCATGAGCGAGAAGCTCGGCCCGCGCGTTCTCGGCCGCGACCACGACATGCCCTTCCTCGGTCGCGACATGGGCTCGGCTCCGGACTACTCGGAAGAGATCGCGCGCGAGATCGACGACGAGATCCGCCGCGTGATCGAGGAGGCGCACGACACGGCGACCCGCGTCCTGCGCGAGCACATGGACGAGCTCCACAACCTCTCGCTGCTCCTGATCGAGCGCGAGACGATCGACAAGGATCAGTTCGAGCGCCTGCTCGCCGGTGAGGATCCGACGACGGTCTTCCCGGAGGAAGTGGTCGCAGACGTGCCTCCGCTCGTCGAGACGCCGGAGAAGAAGCCGACCCTGCGTCCGGCTCCGCGCACGATTCCGGGTGCTGCGATGCAGCCCCCTCCGCCCGAGGGCGCCGGCGGCTGATCGGCCCGCAGATCAGGATTCGCCTGCCGGCGATTCCCGATCGGGAGCATCTCCAGAGCCTGACCAGCGGCTCCCCTGGGACCTGCCACGAGCCGGCCGGCCGGTGCAACTTGTGCGGAGGAGGTACGACGCCTCACCCCGCCAGCGGGTCGCCCTACCATCTACCCTCCATCGTCTCGTGAGACGTCCACCGCTGGCAGAGTGTTGGCCGCGCCCCTCGGTGATGGGGGTGGTCAACGTGACACCCGACAGCTTCTCGGACGGTGGCGAGAACCTCGACCCCGCCACCGCCGTGGCGGCTGCTCGACGTCTGTTCGCCGAGGGGGCGGCTCTCGTCGACATCGGTGGTGAGTCGACCCGGCCCGGCGCCGACGCTGTCGGTGCCGCCGAGGAGCTGCGGCGCGTCGAGCCGGTGCTGCAGGAGCTCCGGGGCCTGCCGATCTCGATCGACACCTCGAAAGCCGAGGTTGCGAGCCGTGCCGTCGAGCTGGGTGCGACGTTCGTGAACGACGTCACCGCGCTGCGCGGCGATCCGGCGCTCGCCGGTGTGATCGCGGATGCGGACGCTGACGTTTGCCTGATGCACATGCAGGGGGAGCCTTCGACGATGCAGCTCGAGCCGCGCTACGAGGACGTCGTCGACGAGGTCGCTGCCTTTCTCGAGGAACGGCTCGAAGCGGCGGTCGCGGCCGGGATCGCCGAGGAGCGCGTCTGTCTCGACCCGGGCATCGGGTTCGGCAAGACGCCAGACCAGAACCTGGAGCTGATCCGGGGGCTCGAGCGCATCTGCCGGATCGGGCGACCGGTGCTCGTGGGGCTGTCGCGCAAGAGCACGCTGGCTCGCATCCTCGGCGATCCGCCGGGCCGGGTCGGCACGGAAGCCGCCTCGATCGGCGCCGCCGTGGCCGCCTTCGACCGCGGCGCCACGCTGTTCCGGGCACACGACGTCGCTGCCCACGTCGAGGCCCTCGCCGCCGCCGCTGCCGTCGAGCGCGGGAGCATCGCGTGACGATCGAGCTCGCAGGCATCCTCCTGCACGGGTTCCACGGCGTTCTCGAGGAGGAGCGGCGCCTGGGTCAACGCTTCCTGGTCGACGTCGAGCTCGACCTGGAGGACGAGGCCGGCGCCCGCACCGACTCGATCGACGACGCCGTCGACTATCGCGACGTCGTCGCCCGCGTCAAGGCGATCTCGGACGCGCGAGCGTACAACCTGCTGGAGGCCTTCGCGGCAGCACTTGCCGACGCGCTCCTGGCGGACTTGCCCGTCACGAGCGTGCGCGTCCGCGTGCGCAAGCCGGACGTCGTGCTCGAACCGCCTGTCGATTTCGCGGCTGTCTCGGTCGAGCGCCCGACGCGTTAGGAGACGCGGAGGCGATACGTCGCCGCCGCCGTGCCCCGCGCGGGCGTGACAGCGAGGAAGGCGAAGCGACCCGGGCCGGCGTTGGCGAAGGTGAGGCGATCGGAGAGGCCAGGCCCCGTAGCGCGCGCGAGCCGGTCTGTCCCTACGAACCGCTGGATCACGCTCACGGTGCCCTGTTTCCACAAGCTCAGGTCGAGATTTGCGTCGGCCGACACGGTTGCGGTGACTCGGCCGTTCCTCGGCAGCCAGACGCGGTAGACGTCACGCGGGTCCTCGACGCGATCGATGCGCGCGCGAATCACGGCAGCGCGCTTCGTGCGAGTCGTCAGTGGTGGCGTGGGGTTGTAGTAGACGCCGTCGGAGCTCACGAAGTCGATGTTGTCGTTCGGCTCGAACGGATCGCGGATGGGCGCAGGGTAGGCGAGTGCGGCGGGAACGTTGAGAAGGCCGAAGCCGGCCGCGTCGTCGCGGCCCGGGGCGCCGATGTCGACGGCAGATCGCCGCATCACCTCGAACAGCTGGGTCGCGTCGAGCTCCGGGCGAACCGTCCAGACCCAGGCGCTCGCACCCGCCACGAGCGGCGAGGCGAAGCTCGTGCCGTCGCCTTCGCGCCAGCCCTTTCCGAGCGCCGTCGCGATCGGGATACCGACTCCGGGAGCGGTGAGGTCGACGTACTGCGAGCGGCCCGAGAAGCCGACGATCCGGTTCTCCCGATCGCTCGCCGCGACCGTGAGCACATGGGGAATGGTGGCCGGGTACCCGGGCGGGTTCCCGTTGGCTCCGTCGTTGCCGGAGGCGGCCACGACAAGGGTCCCCTTTCTGACCGCCTCGTAGATCGCTTGCTCGATCACCAACTCCTTCTCGTTGGAGCCGAGGCTGAGGTTGACGACGCCGGCGCCGAGGTTTGCCGCGGCCAGGATGCCCTGGACGATCTCACCCGTCTCGAGGTCGGTGCCACGCCCCTTGGCCGCGTCCCATGAGCGCAGGATCGCCTGGGGGTAGATGCCGACGAGCCCGACCCCGTCCTCGGGCGCGCCGATCAGGGAGCCCACCGCTGTGCCGTGCTCGCCGCCGATGCCCACAGGCTCCTGCGGGTTCAGCGTCTCGGTGTTCGCCCGGCCGAGGAAGTCGGGGTGGCTGACGTCGATCCCGGAGTCGACGATCGTCACCGGCCGACCGGGGGGAGGGGGCGGGAGGTCCGTGATCCCGATCGCGGCGCGCCACCACTCACTCGCCACCAGCGGATCGGCGAAGTCCTCGACCGCGAGCGATCCCAGGACTCGATTGGGAGTGCTCAGCCTCAACGCGCCGCGGGCGCGGAGTGCCGCGACGAGCCCCACCGCGGCCGTACCGGGAACGACGTAGAGGCCGAGGGCAGGCGCAATCGATCTGCCTCCGGCGCCGACGACCAGCGTTGCGGCCGTGCAGCGCGCGGCCGGGTTCAGCTCGACCAGCGTCGTCGCTGGCGGGGGTGTGGCGCTCACCGACGGCAGGCCGACGAAGGCGGCGGCGAGGGCGACGACGAGGACGAGCAGCGGGCGCATTCCGTCCGAGTTGTACGCGGTCCGGGAGGGTCGGCGTGGCAGAGCGTGTGAGGGCCGTCGCGGGCGGGCTGCCGCCTCGCCCTCATGGCCGGTCGCGCATAAGCTGCGGCCGTGACACGTGCGTATGTCGGGCTCGGGGCGAATCTCGGCGATCGGTCGGCGTCGCTGACGCGGGCCGTCGAGCTGCTCGGGCTGCGGGAGGGGATAGAGGTCGTCGGCGTCTCCTCGTTCCGTGAGACCGACCCGGTCGGCTACCTCGATCAGCCGCGCTTCCTCAACGGGGCGGTCGCAGTCGAGACATCCCTCTCGCCGCCGGAGCTCCTGCACGTGCTGCTCGAGATCGAGCGCGAGCTCGGCAGGGTGCGGGAGGGGCCACGTTACGGTCCCCGCACCGTCGACCTCGACCTTCTGATCGTGGCAGGCGTCACAGTCCACAGCCCAGGATTGACCGTGCCGCACCCGAGGCTGCATGAACGGCGCTTCGCGCTCGAACCGCTGGCGGAGCTTGATCCGGCCCTCGTGGTACCGGGCCACGGGCCGGTGCTCGACCTCCTGCACCGAGTAGAATCGCACCCATGAGCCATCTCGATGAGCTCGACGAGTTCGAGGCGAAGCTCGAGCTCGAGCTGAAGCGCGAGTACACGGCAGTCTTCGGCCTCTTCCGCTACTGCATCCTCACCCAGGACGCGACGTATCTCTGCAACCGGCTCGAGCTGAAGGTCGAGCCACAAGCGAATTACCCGTTCGTCCATCTGCAGATGGAGGACGTCTGGGTGTGGGACAAGAACCGTCCGACCCGGATGATCCCGCGGGCAGAGGTGTACACCTCTGGCGACCTGACTGTCGAGGAACTGCGTGGCGAGGGCGACGAGCCCAAGCTGACGGCGCAGTCGCTCGCCGAACGGATCGGCGAGTCCCTGCCCGACGACGGGGACGCGCCGTAGGGGGCGGGGCCTAGCCCTCGCTCACCCCCTCGCACGACCACGGAACCGAGATGCTCCTCGCCGTCGATGTCGGCAACACGCAGACCGTGCTCGGTCTCTACGACGGCGCCCGGCTCGCGGACGACTGGCGCGTTGCGACCGAGCGAACCCGAACGGGCGACGAGCTCGGCGTGTTGCTCGGCGGCATGCTCGACCTCGACGCCGTGGACGGGATCTGCCTGGCGTCGACCGTGCCCACCCTGATCCGCGAGTGGGAGCGACTCGCGGTGCGCTGGGCGCAGGCGCCGATCCTCGTCGTCGGCCCCGGTGTCAAGACGGGCATTCCGATCCGATACGACGACCCGCGCGAGGTCGGGCCCGACCGGATCGTCAACTCGGTCGCGGCCCGGGAGCGCTACGGCGCCCCGGTGATCGTCGTCGACTTCGGCACCTCCACGAACTTCGACGTCGTCGCAGCCGACGGCGCGTACGTCGGCGGCGTGCTGGCGCCGGGGATCGAGACCTCGATGGAGGCGCTCTTCGCCCGGGCCGCCCGCCTGGTCAAGGTCGACTACGTCGAGCCGCCCAGCGTGATCGGCAAGACGACGGTGGGGGGCTTGCAGTCGGGCGTCGTCTACGGCTTCGCCGGTCAGGTCGACGGCATCGTCGCCGCGATCAGGCGGGAGCTCGGCGCCGACGCCCAGGTGATCGCGACCGGCGGGCTCGCGGACCTCGTCGCACCGCACTCGAGCACGATTGCGGTCGTGGACGGGCATCTCACGCTCGACGGCCTTCGTCTCGTCTGGGAGCTGAACAGGTGACCGTCGATCCAGGCTCGGTTGCGGTGTTCTCGCTCGCGGCACTCGCGATCCTCGCGGTGCCGGGCCCGGCAGTGCTGTACATCGTCACCCGCAGCATCCACCAGGGTCGGGGTGCCGGTCTCGCCTCGGTGCTCGGGATCCATGTGGGGACGCTCGTGCACGTGACGGCGGCCACGGTGGGCCTGTCGGCCATCCTCGTCTCATCGGCGACCGCGTTCACGGTCGTCAAAGTGCTCGGCGCCCTATACCTGATCGTGATCGGGCTCAGGACGCTGCTCAGCCGCGCCGGCGCGGGGGCCGCCGGCCCCCAGCGGCCGCCGCGCCAGCGACGGCGAGACTTCGCCGAGGGAGTGGTGGTCAACGTCCTCAACCCCAAGACGGCCCTGTTCTTCCTCGCGTTCCTGCCGCAATTCGTCCACCCTGCACAAGGCCATGCGTCGCTCCAGATCCTCGTGCTGGGCCTCACCTTCATGGTGCTCGGGCTCGTGACGGACTCGATCTGGGCGCTCGCCGCCGGCACCGCGGGGGAGCGCCTTCGGGTCAGCCGCCGCTGGGCCGGTATCCAGCGCTACGTATCCGGCTCGGTCTTCGTCGGGCTGGGCGTGGTCACGGCGCTGACCGGCCCCCACAGGGCCTCCTAGGCTCGTCCGCTCGCCCGAAGGCGACGCGGGCTCAGTGACGGCGCGATCCGTCACGCACCTGGCTCCCCCCGGGGAGCGCGGATCACCCCCCGCCGAAGGCGGAGATCGGGAGTGCCAGGGTGACGTCGTCCCCGCTCGGAAGCTCGCTCTCGAGTCTCTCGATCAGCTCCAGCGAGCCGGGCGCGGCCGCGATCAGCCGCCGCTCGACCTCCTCGGTCGAGTCGAGCACCACGAGCTCCTGCTTGAACGGCCGTGGAAAGCGTCCCCGGCCGAGATACCACGCGTAGAACTTCTTCAGGAAGCCCGAGGCCCGGCGCTCGCCGAGCTCCCGCACCGTCTCGCGGATGAAGAGGACGAGCTCGGCCACGACCTCCTCCCGAGAAGGCTCGGAGGCGTCGCCGTCGACGATCTCGCGCAGCGCCCAGGGATTGCCCTGCGCGCCCCGGCCGACCATCACCGCGGCCGCCCCCGTCGTCGCGAGCACCGCCTGTGCCCGCGCCCGCGAGGTGATGTCACCGGATGCGATCACCGGGACGTCCACCAGCGAGACGAGCTCGGCGGTGAGGCCGTGGTCGGCCGTGCCGGTGTACATCTGCTGGGCGGAGCGCGGATGGAGCGTGAGCACCGAGGCGCCGGCCGCGACGAGGCGCGGGCCGACATCGAGACAATCGCGAGACCCGTCGCGCAGTCCGCGCCGCATCTTCACCGACACCGGCACGTCGACGGCCTGCGCGACCGAAGAGACGATGTGGGCTGCCCGTGAGGGATCGTCGAGCAGGGTCGCGCCGGCGCCGGTCTTCGTCACCTTGCGGACGGGACAGCCGAAGTTGATGTCGACCAGGTCTGCGCCGGCCGCCTCGACCATGCGTGCGGCTTCCGCCATCGCGGCCGGATCCGAGCCGAAGATCTGGATCGCGAGCGGATGCTCGTCGGAGGCGACGCGGAGGTACCCAAGGGTCTTCTCGTTGCGGTGCTCGATTCCGGCGCACGAGACCATCTCCGAGCACACGAGGCCGGCTCCGAACCGGCGACCCTGGCGTCGGAACGCCTGCACGCTGACCCCCGCCATCGGGGCGAGAACGAGCCGCGTCGGCACCTCGACGGAGTCGATGAACCAGCTCTCTCTGAGGTCGACTGACACGGCTTGCATCGTAGATGCAGGTCGTTTGCACGGGTGGCACCGTTGCAGCTACCCTTCACGACCGTCGTGACGCCCTGAACCGGGCGGAAGCCCTGCCGCAGCACCTTGGAGGCCGTGTGTTGAAGGAAGTGCTCCTCACCCCTGAGGGCTACAAGAAGCTTACGAAGGAGCTCGAAGTGCTCCGAACCGACAAGCGTCGGGAAGTCGCCGACCGGATTCGGGTGGCGCGCGAGTTCGGCGAGATCGCCGAGAACGCCGAGTACGACGATGCCAAGAACGAGCAGGCGATGTTGGAGCACAAGATCGCCCAGCTCGAGGAGCGGCTCCTCAACGCCCGCGTGATCGACACGAAGAAGGTCGATACGAGCGTCGTCTCCGTCGGCTCGGTGGTCAGGCTGCGCGACCTCGACGCGAAGGAGACGGTCGAGTACCACATCGTCGGCTCGGCCGAGGCCAATCCTGCCGAGCACCGGCTCTCGAACGAGTCACCCGTGGGGCGCGCCATCCTGGGCCACAAGAAGGGTGAGACGGTCGAGGTGCAGACGCCGCAGGGCAGCAAGCTCAAGTTCAAGATCATGGAGATCAAGGCCGCCTGAACCCTTCCGGCCGCCTGCGCCCGCCGCCGGCGGGCGCAGGCCGGCTCCGGCATCGCTCGGCGAGCGGCGTCACCGGATTCGCCCTGGCGTAGACTCCGCCTCGGCCGTGCGCGCGAAACCGGCCGCCCGGCCGCCCGTCAGCTACCCCCGACGTGGAACCCACCAGCCCCCCATCCAAGCGCTTTCCGGACCGCGATGAGATCGCAGTCGTCCGCGAGGAGTGCGAGCCGCTCGAGGCGGGGGAGTCCGCCGAGACGACCAGGCGCATCGCGGGCCGCGCGATGGCCCGCCGCGACATGGGCAAGCTCGTGTTCCTCGATCTCGTCGATCGCAGCGGCCGGATTCAGGTGATCTGCGAAGCGGCAAAGACCGGCGAGATCGACGTGCTCCTCGGCGACGTCGTCGGCGTCAGCGGCGCTCCGGCGCGCGCCCGGCGCGGCGAGCCGTCACTCCTCGCCGAGACGGTGGAGGTGCTCTCGCGCAACACCCAGCCGCTGCCGGACACCTTCCACGGTCTGACGGACGTCGAGCTCCGCTACCGCAAGCGCTACCTCGACCTCCTCGTCAACGAGGAGACACGGGCTGATTTCGTGCTGCGATCGCGGATCGTCACGGCCGTGCGCGCCTACCTCGACGGCGAGGGGTTCATCGAGGTCGAGACTCCGGTGCTGCAGCCGCGGTACGGCGGAGCCTTCGCGCGTCCGTTCGTCACCCATCACAACGAGCTCGAGCGCGACCTCTACCTCCGGATCGCGACCGAGCTCTATCTGAAGCGGCTGATCGTCGGGGGCATGGAGCGCGTCTACGAGCTCGGCAAGGATTTCCGCAACGAGGGTGTCTCGTTCAAGCACAACCCCGAGTTCACGATGCTCGAGTGGTACGAGGCGTACGCCGACTACAGGGACACGATGACGCGGATCGAGACGCTCGTGGAGCGGGTCGCCCAGGATGTGCTCGGGACGACGGCGGTCACGTTCCGCGGCCAAGCGATCGAGTTGAAGGCGCCCTGGGCGCGGATCGGTTTCACCGAGTCGCTCGCGGCCCAGGATCTGTGGCTCCGCGACGAGACGGAACTGCGGGCCCGGCTGACGGAGAGAGGCGTCGACACGGACGCCGACCGGGACTGGACGCAACTCGTCGACCACGCGTTCAGTCACTTCGTCGAGCCGGGGCTGATCCAGCCGACGATCGTCCACGACTACCCGATCGAGCTGTCGCCGTTTGCCCGGGCCACCGACCACGATCCGCTCCTGACGGAGCGGTTCGAGTATTTCGCCGGGGGGATGGAGCTCGGAAACGCCTTCTCCGAGATCAACGACGCCGCCACGCAGCAGGAGCGGTTCGAGATGCAGGCGGGCCACGTCGACGGCGAGCGCGGGGATCCGGACTACGTCGAGGCGCTCTCGTATGGGATGCCCCCGACCGGGGGCCTGGGCTTCGGGATCGATCGCTTCGTGATGCTCCTCACCGGGCGCGAAACGATTCGCGACGTCGTTCTTTTTCCCGCATTGCGCTGACGTCTCCGGCCGACGCAGGAAGGCAGGCGTCGACGACGTACCCGTTCGGTACGATGAGGTGACCTTCGACCCGAGGCTTGCGGGTGTCGCCAGCCTCGGATCACCGGCCGAAAGGGGGTCGAGGGTTGTTCGAGCGATTTACTGAACGGGCTCGTCAGGTCGTCGTTCTCGCGCAGGATGAGGCGCGGGCCTTGAAGCACAACTACATCGGGACGGAGCACATCCTGCTCGGGCTGCTGCGCGAGGAGGAAGGGCTCGCCGCGCGCGTGCTCGAGTCGCTCGACATCACCGTGGAGGAGGTCCGTGCGCAGGTCGCCCGGATCGTCGGCCAGGGCGACGAGGTCACGACCGGCCAGATCCCGTTCACCCCGCGCGCGAAGAAGGTGCTCGAGTTGGCGCTGCGCGAGGCACTGTCGCTCGGCCACAACTACATCGGCACCGAGCACATCCTGCTCGGGCTCGTCCGCGAGAACGAGGGCGTGGCGGCGCGGATCCTGCTCGACTTCGACGCCGACGCAGAGAAGATTCGCAACGAGATCATCCGCATGCTCTCCGGCCCCGGCCGCCGGCAGGCAGGCGCGGGAGCAGCGCCCGGCGGCGAGAAGACGAAGAACTCGAAGCTGCTCGACCAGTTCGGGCGCAACCTGACCAAGATGGCGACCGAAGGAAAGCTCGACCCGGTCGTCGGCCGCCAGACGGAAATCGAGCGCGTGATGCAGATCCTCTCGCGCCGGCAGAAGAACAACCCGGTCCTGATCGGCGAGCCCGGCGTCGGCAAGACGGCCGTCGTCGAGGGCCTGGCGTCGCGGATCGCCGCGAACCAGGTGCCGGAGCTGCTCAAGAACAAGCAGATCTACACGCTCGACCTCGCTGCCCTCGTGGCCGGCTCGAAGTACCGCGGTGAGTTCGAGGAGCGCTTGAAGAAGGTGATGAAGGAGATCACCCAGCGCGGCGACATCATTCTCTTCATCGACGAGTTGCACAATCTCGTCGGTGCCGGTGCTGCCGAGGGAGCGATCGACGCCGCATCGATCCTCAAGCCTGCGCTGGCGCGCGGCGAGATGCAGACGATCGGCGCGACGACGCTCGACGAGTACCGCAAGTACCTCGAGCGCGATGCCGCTCTCGAGCGGCGCTTCCAGCAGGTGCGGGTCGAGGAGCCGTCGATCGACGACTCCGTCCAGATCCTGCGCGGTCTCCGCGACCGCTACGAGGCGCATCACCGCTGCAAGATCTCCGACGAGGCACTTCGGGCCGCGGCCACGCTGGCCGATCGCTACATCCAGGACCGGCATCTGCCGGACAAGGCGATCGATCTGATCGACGAGGCCGGGTCGCGCCTGAGGATCCGCACCATGTCCGCTCCGCCCCGTTACCGGGAGCTGGAGGAGGAGATCGAAAAGGTGCGCGCCGACAAGGAGAACGCGATCGAGGCGCAGGAGTTCGAGAAGGCCGCCGCGCTGCGCGACAAGGAGCGCAAGCTGACTCAGAAGAAGAAGGAGCTCGAGGAGAGCTGGCGCAACGAGGCCGACGAGGAGCAGCCCGAGGTGGGCGAGGACGAGATCGCCGACATCGTCTCGATGTGGACGGGGATCCCGGTCTTCAAGCTCACGGAGGCCGAGTCGCAGAAGCTGATCCGGATGGAGGAGGAGCTCCACAAGCGCGTGATCGGCCAGGAGCCGGCGATCGTGGCCGTCTCCAAGGCGATCCGCCGCGCGCGCGCCGGGATCAAGGATCCGAAGCGCCCGACCGGCTCGTTCATCTTCCTCGGCCCCTCCGGAGTCGGCAAGACGGAGCTCGCCCGCACGCTGGCGGAGTTCCTCTTCGGCGACGAGGAGGCGATGATCCAGATCGACATGAGCGAGTACATGGAGAAGCACTCCGTCTCGCGTCTCGTCGGCTCACCTCCCGGCTACGTCGGCTACGACGAGGGCGGTCAGCTGACCGAGGCCGTGCGCCGCAAGCCGTACTCGGTGCTGCTGCTCGACGAGATCGAGAAGGCCCATCCGGACGTCTTCAACATCCTCCTCCAGATCCTGGAGGACGGAAAGCTGACCGACGCGCAGGGGCGCAAGGTCGACTTCCGCAACACGATCGTGATCATGACGTCGAACATCGGCGCTGCCCAGATCTCGAAAAACCAGTCGCTCGGGTTCACGCTCGGCGACGAGACGGGGCTCACCTACGACGACATGAAGGGTCGCGTCATGGGCGAGCTGAAGAAGGTGTTCCGCCCCGAGCTGCTCAACCGGATCGACGAGATCATCGTGTTCCACAAGCTCGAGCGCAGCGAGATCCTGCAGATCGTCGACCTGATGATGAAGCGGCTCCGCGACCAGATGACGATCCACGGTGCCACGATCGAGCTCACCGACGCGGCGAAGGAGCTGCTCGTCGAGCAGGGCTACGACCCGGCGATGGGCGCTCGGCCGCTCAGGCGCTCGATCCAGCGCCTGATCGAGGATCCGCTGGCGGACTTCGTGCTCGGCCGCGATCTCTCCGAGGGATCGACGATCCTGATCGACCGCCGCGCGGAGGCGGACGAGGTCGAGGGCGAGTCGCTCGTCGAGATCAAGGTGATCGAGGGCGAGGTCAAGCCCGAGCCGGTGACGGTGCCCGCTGTCGAGCCTGCTGCAGACGAGCCGGCCGACGACCCGGAGGCCTAGCCGGCTCGAGGCACGGAGGCCTAGTCGGCTCGAGGCACGGAGGCCTAGCCGGCTCGAGGCGGGAGCGTCAGAGCTCTTCGGAGGCTTCGAGCAGTCCGGCCACGATTACGCCGATCGCGGCCAGGAGGCTGATCCAGATCCCGACGCCTCGTCCCGCGAAGAAGAAGTCGTCGGGGATCGAGATCGCGCGGACGAGGACGAGAATCGTCGCCACGGCACCGAGCGCAATCGTGATCAGGCTCTCGGGCACGGTCGGCGGGAAGTGGACGCCGACCTCGTGCAGCACGATCAGCAGGATCACGGCCAGGCCGATGAGGAACACGATCTTGCCCGAGATGCCCGTGTTCCAGCCCGTCACGGCCACCCGCACGCCCTCTCCGGGCCCCGTGTACCAGCCCGTGAAGGCCGAGACCGCGAGCACCAGGCCCGCCACGAGCCCGAGGCGCTCGCCGATGCCGACGATGCCGCGCTCGAGGAGCGCATCGGCGCTGAAGGATCGTCGTCGCGAAGCCATCCGAGCATAGTATGGAGCATCCCGACCCGGAGTCGCGCACCTACACTTCGCTGCGATGGCACCCGAGTTGCGCGAGCCCGCCAGCGGCGACGAGGCCGCGTCCGATCTTCCCTTCGTGGATCACGAGGCGGTGCGCGAAACCGTGCGCCTGCACCGGGCCCGCCGCAGGGCCCGCACCGAGCGTCGGAAGCGCTCGAGGCACGCCGGTATCCGCTTCTGGCTCGTCCTGATCGTGCTGCTCGTCGTCAGCGTGGCCCTGTCGATCACGATCTGGCGTGAGATCCAGCGCCTCTTCGGGCTCTGAGAACATCCCACCGTCCCGTCGCCGTGGCAACCGTCGTCCTGACGACGATGATCGTGGCCGTGGTGACGCCCCTCTTCGTCGCCAACGCCTTCCGCGTGCTCGCCACCGACTGGTTCGTGCGCCACGAGATCGAGCGCGAGGCCTTCCCGTCTGACCGCTACGGGCTGACGCAAGAGCAACGCCTTCGGCTGGCGCTCGTCGGGCTGCATTCGATCCAACCGGGCGGGGAGGGCATCCGGCTGCTCGAGCGGGCGACCCTGCCGGACGGCGCGCCTGCGTTCGGTGAGCGCGAGCTGCGGCACATGCGCGACGTCCGGACCCTGCTCGGCGCCACGTTCACGGCCCAGATCGCGGTGCTGATCCTCGTGGCCGCCCTCGCGCTCGGGTTCGTGAGGTCGCCGCGCTGGCGCCGGGTCGTCCCACGCGGCCTCCTGCTCGGCTCGCTCGCGACGCTCGTCGTGGCCGCCCTCGCCGTGCCGGTGATCCTGCTCGGCTTCGACGACTTCTTCCTGCGGTTCCACCAGGTCCTCTTCGACGGGGACAGCTGGCGCTTCGCCGACTCGGACACGCTGCTGCGCCTCTACCCCCAGGTGTTCTGGGAGGACACGGCCCGGCTGGCGGCCGCCATCGTCGTCGGCCAGGCGGTTCTCGTCGCGGTGATCAGCGGCTCCTGGCTGCGGGTTCTCTCGGCGAAGGATCGGCAGCTCCGGTGATAGAGCTCCGCCGCCGCGCTCGGGGCGTGCTCAGGATCGGTCACCGCGGGGCGGCGGCCCTCGCACCCGAGAACACGCTGGCGTCGTTTCGCGCGGCGGTCGCCGTGGGCGTCGACCTGATCGAGTTCGACGTGCTCGACCTGAGGCGAGGGCCGCTCGTGCTCGCCCATTCCGACCACCTCGACGAGGTGAGCCACGGGGCGGCGTCGGGCCGCGTCCGCGACCGCACGCTCGAGGAGCTCCGAGCCGTCGCCCCCGACTTGCCGACGCTGGACGATGCGCTGGCGTTCTTCGCCGACGAGGCGCGCGACATCGGGCTGCACATCGACATGAAGCTCCGCACCCGGGTCGACGAGCTTGCCGCGGCGGTCGTCCGGCACGGCCTCGGAGACCGAACGGTCGTCAGCGGCACCCACCTGGCGAGCCTGAGAGCCGTCGCGCGCGCCGCCCCCGAAGTTCGGATCGGAATCACGTACCCCGAGGACAAGCTCGCGATCGCGCGCAAGCCATACCTCTGGCCGGTGGTCTCGCTCGGCCTCGCCTCGATGAGAGCGTCGGTGCCGCTTCGGCTGCCGCGCCTGGCGCGGCGCGTCGGCGCGACGGCGGTGATGCTCGAGCACCGGCTCGTGACCGTGTCCTCCGTGGAGCGCGCGCACGCCGCGGGCCTTTCCGTGCTGGCCTGGACGGTCGATCGTCCCGTCGACCTGGAGCGGGTGGTCGAGGCCGGCGTCGACGGCGTGATCACGAACGATCCGAGGATCTTCGCGGCTACACTGCAGACGTGAATCGCGGGCCGACGATCGCAACCTTCTCTGCCTGCGCTGTTGCAGGTCTGCTCGCGGCTGTCGCCCTCGCCAACGCGCCCGGCGCCGGCGCCGACAACGGCACCACGACGGGCACGACGACGACCGCCCCGGTGACGCACGACACCGGTGACCACGACACCGGTGATCACGACACCGGCCCCCAAGGTGATCACGGCCGGTGTCACGATCGGCAAGACGCTCGTCGGCGGGCTGACGACGGCCGAGGCGAGGGAGCTCGTGAAGCGGCGCTTCGCGAGACCGCTCATCCTCGACGGCGGCCCCGGTGCACGGATCCTGGTCACGCCCGCAGAGCTCGGAGCGACGGCCCGGTTCGAGCAGGCTGTCAGGCTCGCGGGCCGCGTCAGGCGCGAGGGATTCCCCGTCCCGCTCAAGGTCGACATCAAGCGGGCGAAGGTCGAGCGGCTCGTCACCAAGCTCAGCAAGCGTTTCCAGCGCGAGCCCATCGACGCGAAAATCAAGCTGCGCAACCTGAAGCCGTTTGCGACCCGGGACGTCCCCGGGCGCCGGCTGAAGTCCGTCCTCGCGTCGCGCGCCATCGTGCTGGCCCTGAACACCCAGAAGCGCGACTCGCTCAAGCTGCCGTTCCAGCTGACCAAGCCCGCAACGACGGCGGCCCAGCTCGGCAAGGCGATCGTGATCCGGCGCGGTTCGAACAAGCTTCTCTTCTACCAGGTGGGCAAGAAGCCGAAGCTGCTCCGGGAGTTCGCGGTCGCGACGGGCCTCGCGCGGTACCCGACCCCCCTCGGCGCCTACGAGGTCACCAACAAGCAGTTCAATCCCTGGTGGTATCCACCGAGCGGCTCCGACTGGGCGAAGGACAAGGAGCCGATCCCGCCCGGCCCGGGCAACCCCCTCGGCACCCGCTGGATGGGGATCTCCGCTCCGTACGTTGGCATTCATGGAACGCCGGACGCCGCCTCGATCGGCTACTCGGCCTCGCACGGTTGCATCAGGATGCTGATCCCGCAGGTCGAGTGGCTGTTCACGAAAGTCGACCTGGGCACGCCGGTCTTCATCGTCGCTGCATGACCGGACGCGCCAAGACGGTCGGACAGGCCGTCGCGATCGCCGCCGTCGTCGGCCTGCTCGCGTTGCTCGCGTGGAAGCTCGCGTTCGGCAACGGCGAGGGCGTGGCAGGAGACCTTGCGAAGGGAGAGCATCCCCGGGCACCCGCGTTCTCACTCCCCTACCTCGAAGCAGCCGACGGGACGCTGTCCCTCGCTGAGCTGAGCGGCAAGGCCGTGGTCGTCAACTTCTGGGCTTCGTGGTGCATCCCGTGCAAGGACGAGGCGCCCGCACTCGAGAAGACCTACGAGCAATACCGCGCGCAGGGGCTCGTCGTGCTCGGCGTCGACGCGCAGGACTTCCGTGAGGACGCGAAGCGGTTCGCCAAGCGCTTCGGGATCACGTACCCGCTCGTCTACGACGGCTCGGGATCGACGCTCGGGAAGTGGGGAGTGACGGGCTTCCCGGAGACGTTCTTCGTCGACCGCAACGGGCGTCTCGTCGGTGAGCGGATCCAGGGCGGGATCCACACCGAGCGCAACCGCGCCACGTACGACGAAGGCGTCCGCCTCGCCCTCGGCACTGCGCCGTGAGCAGGGCGCTCGCCGCCGCCGTCGTCGCGGCCGCCGCGCTGATCCTCGTCGGCTCCGCAGCGGCGGGAGGGCCGGTGCAGTCCGACCTCGAGGCCGAGCTCGTCTGCCCGACCTGCAAGACGACGCTCGACCAGTCCGACGCGCCGATTGCGATGCGGATGAAAGCGTTCATCCGCGAGCGGATCGCGGCCGGCGACAGCGGGGCGAGGATCAAGCAGCAGCTCGTCGACCAGTTCGGCCCAGCGGTGCTGGCGGAGCCGCCCAAGCGCGGCTTCGATCTGCTCGCATGGCTGCTGCCGCTGGGCGCGCTCGCTGGCGGCACCGGCGTCGTCGCGTGGCTCGCCTGGACGTGGAGCCGGCGGCGCGAGGGCGGCTCCACCGAGCCCGAGCTCGTCGATCCGGAGCTCGAGCGGCGGCTGGACGAGGAGCTCGCCAGGTTCGAGGACTGAGCGAAGGTGTCTGCGACCGCGCCCCTCGTTGCGCTCGTGGCGGGATTCGTCTCGTTCCTGGCTCCTTGCGTCCTACCGCTCGTGCCCGGCTATCTCTCCGCCGTCTCCGCCGTCGAGGCCGATCGGCTCGCAGACCGCGGCTCGGCGCGCAGGGTGGTGCTCGCCAGCCTCCCGTTCGTGCTCGGCTTCACAGCCGTCTTCGTGCTGCTCGGGGTTGGCGCCCAGCTCGTGGGAGCAGGGCTCTTTCGCGACCAGTTCCTGCTCGAGCGCATCGCGGGTTTCGTCGTCGTCGTGTTCGGCTTCGCATTCATGGGCCTTCTCCCGTGGCCGGAGCGCCTCGTCGGCGCCGGACTCGTCCAGGGAGCCCGTAGCCGTGGCTCGCGGATGCTGCTCGGAGGTGCCTTTGCGGTCTGCGCGGCTCCCTGCATCGGCCCGGTGCTCGCAGCGATCCTCGTTCTGGCCGGAACCGCGGACACCGTTGTGCAGGGTGCGTTCCTGCTCGTCTGTTATTCGCTCGGGCTGGCGATCCCCTTCGTCCTTGCGGGCGCCGTCTTCACGCGTGCGATGGGCGCGTTCCGCTGGCTGCGCGACCATTTCGTCGCGATCCAGTTCGTCAGCGGCTCGATCATGGTCGCACTAGGGCTCCTGCTCTTCTTCGGCCGCTTCTACGTCCTCCGGATCTATCTCAACCGCACGCTCGAGTGGCTCGGAATCGACGGATTCGCCTGAGAGAGCCGTCGGCCCCGGAGCCGCGCCCCCAACCGTCCTGCCTCCCTGCTAGCTTCCAGCCATGGCGACGATCCTGCTCGTGGGGGTCGACCTCTTCTTCCGCGGAAAGCTGGAGGGGCTGCTTCCGGGCCACCAGCTCGTGACGAAGGATTCCGCCGATCCGCCCGATCTCGTCGTCTGCGACATCGCGCGGATCGACCCTCTCGATGTGGCCGAGAACTGGCCCGACATCCCGATTCTCGGCTATGCGAATCACACCGATACGGCCGGCCTGCGCGCCGCTCACGCCGCCGGGTTCGACCAGGTGATCGTCAAGTCGGCGCTCGTCGAGCGGGCGACCGAGTTGGTGCAGGAGCTGACCGGCGGCTGAAGACGGTTCCCGCCTTTGATGGTTGAGTCGCCTCGCTAGGATGGCCGCACATGACGTACATCATTTCCGAGCCCTGCATCGACATCAAGGACAAGTCCTGTGTCGACGTGTGCCCCGTCGATTGCATCCACGAGTTCGGCCGGATGCTGGTGATCGATCCGGAGGAGTGCATCGACTGCGGTGCCTGCGAGCCGGAATGCCCCGTGGAGGCGATCTTCCCGGAGGACGCGCTGCCCGACAAGTGGGAGCCGTTCGTGAAGATCAACTACGCGTTCCCCGAGGGCGCCGGCGTGATCGACGCCCTGGTGGACGAGTACGCCACGGCGCACGACGTCCAGAACGAGCCGATCGAATAGGGGCCTGGTCGCGCCGCCGCCGCGACTGAGTCGGCGCGAGACTCAGCGACCGGCAGCGGACGGCGGGAGCCGCACCGCGATGAACGTGCCCGTGGCGTTCGTCTCGCTCGAGAAGGTGCCGTTCAGCTCCGCCGCCCGATTGGCCAGGGCGTCGATCACGGCCTCGCGCCGCTCGAGGCCTCCGTCGTCGGTCACGCGCAGCTCGATCCCGCCACCGGCTTTCGTGATCGAGATCGCCACGCTGGTCGGCGGGCCGCGACGCACCGCCTGATCGAGCGCGTCGCGCACGATCTGGTAGAGGCCGGAACGCGCGCTGTCCCCCAGCTCCGAGGCCGCGGAGAGGTCGAGGTCGAACGCGACCCCCCGTCGCGTCGTGTGGCGCTCGGCCAGCTCTCCGATCGCGGCTGCGAGACCGCGCTCGTGCAGCACATGGGGCTCGATCCCGCTCACGATCTCGCGGAGATCCGCACTGGCGTCGCGGGCGACTGCCAGAGCCCGCTCGACGATCTGGGTGCCCCCGTCGACATCGCCCGCGGCGAGCGCGTGGTGTGCGGCATCGAGCATCTGAGCGATCGCAGCGACGAGCTGAACGGGCCCGTCGTGGATCAGCTCGGCGAGGCGGAGCCGCTCGTGGCGCTCGGCCCGCAGTCGCTCCGCGAGCGCCTTGCCGTGTGCCTCCTCCGTCAATCGATCATCGCGTCGCGTAAGGCGATCGCGACCGCCTGCGTGCGCGTGTCGGCCTCGAGTTTCGTGAGGATGTGGCGCACGTGGCTCTTGACCGTCTCCTGCGAGATGAACAGCTGGGCGGCGACATCGGCGTTCGACATCCCGTCCGCGAGCAGCTGCAGGATCTCGCGCTCGCGGGGAGTGAGCACGTCGCTGCCGCCGTCCCGCGACTTCGTCAACGCGGACATCAGGGCCGGATCGACGAAGGTCTCTCCCGCCGCGACCTTCTCGATCGCTCGCAGCAGCGTCTCGTGCGGCGCCTCCTTCAGGACGTAGCCGCGGGCGCCCGACTCGAGCCCACGCTGGAGCAGCGCGCGCTCGGAGTAGGCGGTGAAGATGAGGATCTTGGCGTCCGGGACGATGCGGATGATCTCCTCGGTCGCCTCGATTCCGTCCATCCCGGGCATCCGCAGGTCCATCACGATCACGTCGGGCCGGCGCCTGCCGGCCAGAGCCACGGCCGTCTCGCCGTCGGAGGCTTCCCCGACGACGCGGATGTGCGCGGAGCGGAGGAGGGCGAGCCTCAGGCCTTCGCGCACGACCTCGTGATCGTCGGCGAGGAGCACCGTGATCTCGGGAGTTTCAGCCACGCGAGGATTCTACGGGGCGAGCCAGACGAAGGTCGACTATCGCCTACGCCGACGCGGCCCGCACCATGCCGGCGGCGACCGTGTCGTGCGTGGATTCGTCGATCAGGATGAAGGCGCCGGTGGCGCGATTCACGTCGTACGGGTCGACCATGATGGGGGCGGAGAGGCGGAGCCTGATCGTGCCTATGTCGTTGAGCGCCATCTCGGTTGCGTCCCGCCGACCGAGGGTGCTCATCTCGACGACGTCGTCGATCGCCTCCACGACGGCCCGCACCGAGCGCGTGGTGTGCTTCACGGCGAGGCGCGCCCCGACCTTGAGCGGGCTGTCGCTCATCCAGCACACCGTCGCTTCCAGAGCTCGTGCGCTGACCGGCTGATCGTCGGGGTCGACGAGCATGTCGCCGCGTGGCACGTCGATCTGGTCCTCGAGGCGAATCGTGACCGACATTCCGGGCGTCGCCTGGTCGATCGGCCCGTCCGAGGTCTCGACCGCGGCGACCCGGGTCCGCAGACCGGACGGCAGGACGAGCACGTCGTCGCCTGCACGCCAGACACCGCCCGCCACCTGACCCGCGTAGCCCCGGTAGTCGTGATGGTCGTCCGACATCGGCCGGATCACCCACTGAACCGGAAAGCGGCGGTCGGCGAGGTTGCGATCGCCGGCGAGCTCGATCTCCTCCAGGTGGTGCAGGAGGGTGGCGCCCTGCCACCAGCTCAGCCGCTCGGACGGCTCGACGACGTTGTCGCCGTGGAGCGCCGCGATCGGGATCGCGACCTCGTCGTCGACGCCGAGCGCCGCGGTCAGCTCGTCGAGCTGGCTCGCGATTTCCCGGAACCGCTCCTCGTCGAAGTCGACCAGGTCCATCTTGTTGACCGCGAAGACGAGGTGGGGGACGGCGAGGAGCGACGCGATCAGGGTATGACGGCGCGTCTGCTCGATCACACCCTTGCGCGCGTCGACCAGCACGACTGCGACATCGGCGGTGGACGCGCCGGTGACCATGTTGCGCGTGTACTGCACGTGGCCCGGTGCGTCGGCGAGCTGGAAGCGCCGCCTCGGCGTCACGAACCCGCGGTAGGCGACGTCGATCGTGATCCCCTGCTCGCGCTCGGCGCGCAGGCCGTCGGTGAGGAGCGCCAGGTTGACGTACCCGTCGCCACGGCGCTCGCTCGTCTGCTCGACATGCTCCATCTGGTCGACGAACACCTGCTTCGTGTCGAAGAGCAGCCGGCCGATCAGGGTCGACTTGCCGTCGTCGACCGAGCCGCAGGTGACGAGACGGAGCAGGCCGTCGGTGCCCTCGAGCACCGATTCGGCTCGCCCCCGATCAGAAGTAGCCAACACGCTTCCTGTCCTCCATCGCCGCTTCGGAAGCGCGATCGTCGGCCCGCGTCTCGCCGCGCTCGGTGACCCGAGTGGCGGCGATCTCTGCGACGACCGCGTCGAACGAGACGGCGCGCGAGCGCACCGCACCCGTGCAGCTCATGTCGCCGACGGTGCGGAAGCGAACCCACTCCGTGAAGGGCGCCTCGTCGTCACTGCGCTCGATCACGTCCGAGGTCGCATAGAGCATCCCGTCCCGCTCGAAGACCTCGCGCTCGTGCGCGTAGTAGATCGACGGCAGCTCGAGCTCCTCGCGGGCCACGTACTGCCAGACATCGAGCTCGGTCCAGTTCGAGATCGGGAAGACGCGGACCTGCTCGCCCTTCCGGATCTTGCCGTTGTAGACGTTCCACAGCTCGGGGCGTTGGGCGCGGGGATCCCACTGCCCGAAGTCGTCGCGGAACGAGAAGATCCGCTCCTTGGCGCGCGAGCGCTCCTCGTCCCGCCTGGCTCCGCCGATCGCGGCATCGAAACCGTGCTCCTCCATCGCGTCGAGCAACGTCGTCGTCTGTAGCTGGTTGCGGGAGGCGCGCGGCCCCGTCTGCTCGACCACGCGTCCCCTGTCGATCGATTCCTGCACGGAGGCGACGACGAGCCGTTCGCCGAGCTCAGCGACGCGCCGGTCGCGGTACTCGATCACCTCGGGGAAGTTGTGCCCCGTGTCCACATGCATCAGCGGAAACGGGAAGCGGCCGGGCCGGAATGCCTTCTCGGCGAGGCGCAGCAGCACGATCGAGTCCTTGCCGCCGGAGAAGAGCAGCACGGGACGCTCGAGCTCGGCGGCGACCTCGCGGATGATGTGAACTGCCTCGGCCTCGAGCTCGTCGAGGTGGGAGCGATGCAGGAGAGAGGTCATGCTTCGGCGTGCAGCCCGCACTCGAGTTTCTCGGTCCCGCTCCAGCGGCCCTCGCGGCCCGTGCCGGGCTCGGTGCAGTGCGTGCAGCCGATCGAGGCATAGCCGCGGGCATGGAGCGCGTTCACCGGCAAACCGCGCTCCGCCACGTACGCGTCGACGGCTGCGTCGGTCCAGTCGGCGAGCGGGTTGGCCTGCCAGAGCTCGTGGCGCTCGTCCCAGCCGAGCTTCTGAGCGCCGGCGCGGGTCGGGGACTGCGCCCGGCGGAGGCCGGTGATCCAGCCCTCCAGGCCTGCGAGCGCGTGCCCGAGCGGGCCGACCTTGCGGATCGAGCAGCAGAGCGAAGGATTGGTCGACCAGAGCGCGTCGCCGTGCACAGCAGCCTGGCGCCCGAGCGACGGGCCCTCGTACACCTCGACCCTGATGCCGTAACGCTGCTCGACCTGACGCCAGATGTCGTACGTCTCGGGGAAGAGAACGTGGGTGTCGAGCGCGAAGACGCGGGCGTCCGGCGCGAGCGGAAGCAGCATGTCGAGCAGCACCGACTCCTCGCGCTGGAACGAGCACGCGAGAGAGAGCCTGGGGTGGAAGCGGTCGACCATGACGCCGAGCACCTCGGGCGCCGTGAGAGCCTCCGGATCGGCATCGCCGATCAATGCCCGGATGTCCGTCTCCATCGGCCGAGAATACCAGTTCATGAGGAGTCGTTATGCATCGCATTAGTCAATCGCGTCGATCGGCAGCGAGTCGGAGGGGCGTCTCGCCGTCCGACAGGTGTCTGCGGCGGCGCGACTGCACTGCTCCGCGGCCGTCCGGGCTGCGTGCGGGCTCGGCCGCCGGGGTTCGCGCCCCGTCCGCTGCAATCGAGCGCGCGCCGACCGGCGCCGGACGTCGTCGGCGTCTCCTATACTGCCGCGCAGCAGTGGACGAACTTCCCTCTAGTACCGCCGCCCCGGAGACCGGGGCATGACGGTGTTCCTTCAGCTTCTCGCGGTCGCCGCTCTGATTCTCTTGAACGGCTTCTTCGTCGCGGCCGAGTACGCGCTCGTGACGGTGCGGCGAACACGGCTCAAGGAGCTCGCCGACGAGGGCAACCGCCCCGCCCGCGCCGTGGTGAAGATCACGAGCGACCCGCCGCACTTCATCGCCGCGATGCAGCTCGGCGTCACACTCACCTCGCTCGCCATCGGCGCCCTGGGAGAGCACGTGCTCTCCGAGGTGTTCGGACACTGGCTGGGGACGTTCGTCGCGGTCACGCTCGCGTTTCTGATCATCACGTTCATGCACGTCGTCGTCGGTGAGCTCGTGCCGAAGGGTCTCGCCCTCAGCTTCTCGGAGCGGATCGCCCTCGGTGTCTCGGTGCCCGTGCGGAGCTTCTTCTTCGTCTTCGCGCCGCTGATCTGGATCCTGCAGCGCTCGAGCGAGGGTGCGCAGCGGCTGATCGGGATCGATCCCGCCCGGACCGAAGGCGAGGCGCACTCGGAGGCGGAGCTGAAGATGCTGCTCGAGATGTCGACCATGCACGGCGAGATCGAGCAGGACGAGCGGGAGATGCTCTACAAGGTGTTCGACTTCGCCGACAAGGAAGCCTCGGACGTGATGGTGCCCCGGCCCGAGGTCGTCGGCATCTCGGTTCAGATGGCGCCCGAGGAGGCGCTCAGGGCCGTGCTCGAGTCGCCCTACACACGCTACCCCGTCTATCGGGAGTCCCTCGACGAGATCGTCGGTGTCCTCCACGTGCGGGACCTCGTCTCGGCGCTGCACGATACCGCCATGGCCGAGGTCGAGCTCGGGCCCCTGCTGCGTCCCGCGTACGTCGTGCCCGAGACCAAGGATCTGGCCGCGCTCCTGGCCGAGTTCCGCCGCACGAACCAGCACCTGGCGATCGTCGTCGACGAGTACGGAGGCATGCAGGGGATCGTCACCCTCGAGGACCTGCTCGAGGAGATCGTCGGCGAGATCGAGGACGAGTTCGATCTCCCGGACGAATCGATCGAGCGGGTCGACGAGACGACGATCCGGATCGACGGCACGTTCCCGATCGACGACTTCAACGTCGAGGTCGGCGCGTCGCTCGAGCACGAGGACTACCACACTGTCGCCGGGTACGTCTTCGACCTGCTCGGTCGGGCGGCCGAGCCGGGCGACGAAGTCCGCTCGAACGGCCTCAAGTTCACGGTCCTCGTCGTGGAGGGATCGCGGATCCAGCGCCTCCAGGTCGAGTTCCTGCACATGCCCGAGGACGACGCCGACGACGACGAGGAAGGCGAGGCGGCGTAGACCGCGGAGCCACGGCAGCGGCGGGCGACTCGCCGCTCCGGCACCGGGATTTCGTCCTCTTCCTCGGTGCCGCGATCGCGACGGCGTTCGCGATCGAGATGTCGTTCGTCGCGATCGGCTGGCAGGTATACGCCGTCCGCGGCAGTCCGCTCGATCTCGGGCTGGTCGGCCTGGCGATGTTCCTCCCACTGCCCCTGCTCGCCCTGCCGGCCGGGCACCTGGCCGACCGCTTCCCCCGGCGAACGTTGCTCGCGGTCGCGATCGTCCTCGACGCGGCGGTGCTGATCGGCCTCCTCTTCGTCACCCGCGCCGGCGCCGGCGCCACCTGGCCCTTCTTCCTGCTCGCCTTCGGGACGGGCGTCGCCACGGCCCTGGGAGCGCCCGCCTCGCGGGCGCTGACCCCGTCGCTCGTGCCGCGGGCGGTTCTCATCCGCGCGCTCTCGATCCGGTCGGTCGTGCTCCAGTCGTCGATCATCGTCGGGCCCGCCGTCGGGGGCCTCCTGTTCGCGCTCCACCCCGAGCTCGTGTACGCCGTCGGGGCGGCTCTCTCGGCCGTGGCGCTCGTCGGAACCCTGCTCCTCCGTGCCGGCCGAACACCCGCCGGCGGGACGTCACCCGATCTGGCCAGCGTGCTCGGGGGTGTGCGACTCGTCCGCCGGACGCCGGTCCTGCTCGGCGCGATCTCCCTCGACCTCTTTGCCGTCCTTTTCGGGGGCGCCGTCGCGCTGCTCCCGATCTTCGCCAAGGACATTCTCGAGGTCGGGCCGGCGGGGCTCGGTGTGCTTCGGGCTGCACCTGCTGCGGGAGCTCTCTTCGCAGCGATCGTGATGACACGATGGCCCGTTCGGCGGCACGCCGGGCGGACACTGCTGTCCGTCGTCGGCCTCTACGGGATCACGATCATCGTCTTCGGCCTCTCCCAGGTGATGTGGTTGTCGCTCGCCGCGCTCGCGGTTGGCGGCGGCGTGGACATGGTGAGCGTCGTCCTGCGCCAGATGATCTTGCCGCTGACCACACCGGACGAGCTGCGAGGTCGGGTGAACGCGGTCGAGATGGTGTTCATCAGCGCCTCGAACGAGCTGGGCGCCTTCGAGTCGGGTGTCGCGGCAGCTCTCGTCGGAGCCGTGCCCGCCGTGTTGATCGGTGGCGTGCTCACGGTCGCGATCGCGGTGGGGTGGTCCCGCCTGTTCCCTGCCCTTGCCCGCGTGGACAGGCTCGACGACCTCCAGCCGGCGCCGATCGGGGCGGCGGGGGGCTAGCCGCTCGCCCGTGTCGACGAGTCCGGACTCGTGCGCCACCATGCCTTCTCGGACCGAAGGCCGCGGGTACCGGGTTTCGGTCGAAACCGCGGGATGTCGACGTCGCGGCGTGAGGCGGTAGCTCAGCGACGCGCGGTGGTTCGTAGCTTGCCGGCCGAGACGCCACGGATCGACGCATCGACGAGCTCGATCGGATGGAGCGCAGGCAATGGGCTACCAGCGCGCTTGAGGGCCGTCGCTACCTGGACGAGACAGCCGGGGTTGGCGCTTGCGTACACCTGGGCTCCGGTTGCGAGGACGTGGGCGGCCTTCCTGTCGCCCAGCTCGCGCGCAGCATCGGCCTGGGTGATGTTGTAGATCCCGGCGCTGCCGCAGCAGATGTCCTGCTCCGCCGGCTCGACCACCTCGACCCCCGGGATGCGCCGGAGCGAGCTCGCCGAGGACAGCGGCAGCCGCTGCGCGTGGCGGAGGTGGCAGGAGTCCTGCATCGCGACCCTGAGAGCGAGCGGGTGTCGCGCTGCCTTCGGCTCGACGCCGGCCAGGAACTCGCCGAGATCGCGCACGCGCGTCGAGAACGCCGCGGCGCGCTCGGCCCAGGCCGGGTCGTCGCCCAGCACATGACCGAGCTCCTTCAGGTGGGAACCGCAGCCGGAGGTGTTGACGATCACCGTCTCGACGCCCTCGAACGACTCGATCACCCGGCGCGCGAACGCCCGGCCCTCGTCGCCTCGGCCGGCATGCATCGAGAGTGCGCCGCAGCAGCCCTGAGGAGGGGCGACGACGTCGTATCCGTCGGCCGCGAGCACCCGGGCGGTCGCGGCGTTGACCGAACCGAACACCACGGACTGCACGCAACCTGTGAGAATGCCAACGCGCCCGCGCGTCTCGCCACGCGCGGGCGTACTTCTGGCCGGCTTCTCGGTCGAGCGCCACGGCGGTGCGATGTCCGTCATCGCCCGGAGGCGGCCCGGCAGCGGCAGCTTGCGACCGAGCGGCGCCAGGCGCAGCGCGGCCCCCATCCGGCGCGGGTAGGGGAGGAGCTTGAACAGCGCACCGCGAACGAGCCGGTCGCCGAGCGGCCGCTGCGTCTCGGTCTCGACCGCCTCGCGGGTCGCTTCGATCAGGCGGTCGTACTGCACGCCGGAGGGGCAGGCTGTGACGCACGCCATGCACCCCAGACAGAGGTCGAAATGGCCGACGACCGTCGGGTTGAGCGAGATCGTCCCGTCGAGGTGCGACTCCATCAGCTGGATCCGGCCACGCGGCGAGTCCATCTCCTCGCTCCAGAGCAGGTAGGTGGGGCAGGTCGGCAGGCAGAACCCGCAGTGGACGCAGTCGCTTGCGAGGGACTGGAGCGTCCCGGTCGAGGTCACGCCAGGGTCCCCTGCGGGTCGAAGCGTGCCCGCACCCGCTCCTGGAGCTGCCGCACCATCGCGGTGGTCGTGTCGGGCCCGGCCTCGGGAAGGTAGGCGACGCCCACTGACGGCCGGACGACCCCCTCGCGCACGCCGGCCAGGAAGGCTCCGAGCTCTCCGGGCGCGAACCGGGCCCGGCCACCCGCGGCTGCCTGTCGTGTGCGTGCCTCGGCCCAGATCGCCTCGTCGGCCTCCGTGCCGCCGACGCGGGCACGCAACTCGTCGACCTGCGCCGCCACGGCAGCCGGTCCACCTTCGAACAGCACCGCGACGCGCCCGGGGTGGAGGACGTCGAGGGCGCTCGGGACGAGCTGCGACGCGAGCAGAGTTGCGACGACGCCGGCGACGTCTCCGGTCTCGACCACCACGGTGGCGCGCGTGACGGGTGCGGGATGGAGCCTCAGGCTGACCCTGCCGATCAGGGCCAGCCGACCCTCCGAGCCGCAGACGAGCTTGCCGAGGTCGTAGCCGGCGACGTTCTTGACGACCGTGCCGCCTGCGTTGACGATCGTGCCGTCCGCGAGCACGAGCGTGACCCCGAGCACGAGGTCGCGTGGAGCGCCGAAGCGGTGGCGCAGGGGCCCCGAGAGGTTGCCGGCCACGCAGGCGCCGACCGTCGGGTCACCCGGCGGGTCGAGCGACAGGCGCTGTCCGGCCTGGCCGAGCACCGCCTCGAGCTCGGACAGCCGAATTCCGGCCTCGACCGTGCAGGTCAGGTCGCCTGCCTCGTGCACGAGCACGCGGCGCATGCCGGCGCAGTCGAGGTCGGCGCCGACCCGGACGCTGCGGCCGCCGGCCGACGCGGCCTGCAGCACCGCGGCGGCTTCGTCGAGGCTAGAAACGCTCGGCACGGCCCAACAGCTCCATGGGATGTTGCCGGTACGGCCCCGGCACCTCGCCGCAGAGGCGGGGCGTCGGGATCACCTTGCCGGGGTTCGCGATCCCGTCGGGGTCGAACGCGCGCCGCAGGCGCTCGAACGCCTCGAGGTCGCGCTCCGAGAACATCAGTGGCATCGAGCAGGCCTTGTCGACCCCGACCCCATGCTCGCCCGTGAGCGAGCCACCCGCGTCGAGGCAGGCCTCGAGGATGGCCTCCGCCAGCACCTTGGCCGCCTCGGTCTGGCCCTTGGCCGCGTCGTAGAGTACGAGGGGGTGCAGATTCCCGTCGCCGGCGTGGAAGACGTTGCCGACCTGCAGGCCGTGCTCGTGCGAGAGCGCCGAGATCCGCCGTAGCACCTCGGGGAGCTTCGTCCGGGGCACGACCCCGTCCTGGACGTAGTAGTCGGGCGACATCCGGCCCATCGCGGGAAAGGCGCCCTTGCGCCCGAGCCACAGGAGCGCCCGTTCGGCGTCGTCCCGCGCCACCCTGACGTCGAAGGCGCCGCACGCGCGGCAGATCCGGTCGACCGCGACCGTGTCGTCGTCGACCTGCACCGTGATCCCGTCGAGCTCGACGAGCAGGAGGGCCTCCGCCCCTTCGGGATAGCCGGGGTGATAGGCCTGCTCGGCAGCGATGATCGTGAGTCGGTCCATCATCTCGATCGCGGCCGGCAGGATGCCCGCGGAGACGATCGCGGAGACTGCCTCGCCCGCAGCGTCGATCGAGGAGAAGGCAGCCAGCTGCGTCGTCACGGCCTCGGGCTTCCGCAGGATGCGAACCGTGATCTCCGTCGCGATCCCGAGTGTCCCTTCGGAGCCGATGAAGGCTCCGAGCAGGTCGGCTCCCTCCTGTTCGAGCGCCTTGCCCCCGAGCTCCACGACCTCGCCGTCCGGGAGCACGACCGTCAGCCCCGTCACGTGGTTGACGGTGAACCCGTTTTTGAGGCAGTGGGCGCCGCCCGAGTTCTCGGCCACGTTGCCACCGATCGTGCAGACCTGCTGACTGGAGGGGTCGGGGGCGTAGAAGTAGCCCTCGCCGGAAACGGCTCGGGTGACGTCGAGGTTCGCCACGCCGGGCTCGACGACGACCCGTTGCGACGCGAGGTCGACCTCGAGGATCCTCTTCATCCGGGCCAGCGAGATCACGATTCCCTCGGCGACGGGGAGCGCGCCCCCCGAGAGGCCGGTGCCGGCGCCTCGGGCTACGAACGGGATTCCCTCCCGGGCGCAGACCCGGACGACGCCCTGCACCTCCTCCGTCGAGGCCGGCAGGACGACGAGCTCCGGCATCGCGCGCCAGCCCGTCAACCCGTCGCAGTTGTAGACGCGCAGCTGGTCGGGCTCCGTGATCACGTGGCTCGTGCCGACGAGTTGGCCCAGTTCGGCCTGGAGAGCGGAGGAGAGAGGCATTTGAGCCGAGTCTACTCGGAGGTCCGAGCCCGTCCGCTCGTAACGAACGTGGCTGCTGACGCCCCGGAAGCACGTTTTAGGTGGACGCGTCCCGGGTAACAAAGTCCGGCAGAGAGCGGTTTCAGCCAACGAAGGGAGCCACCATGGGCATTACCGTCAGCCTGATCTTCATTGCAGTCGGAGCGATCCTCACGTGGGCCGTCTCGGCGAGTGTGTCGGGGGTGGACATCACCGCGGTCGGCGTCATCCTCATGGTCGTCGGAGCGATCGGAGCGCTTCTCTCCCTCGCCTTCTGGTCGAGCTGGGGCGGCTTCGGCCGTGACACCGTCGTCTCGCGCGATCGCGTGATCGAGCGCGACGTCTAGCCGCACCACCCCCCACTCGCGTCTAGACTCCTGGGCCCCGGCAGCCGTCGGGGCCCAGGTCTTACGAGAGGCACACATTGGATACCCGGATCACGCGAAAGGACAGCGCCGTTGCGATTCACGCCAACGGCGAGCTCGATGCGTTCGTTGCGCCGGCACTGCGCGAAGCGCTGCGTGAGCACACCGAGGATGCCGATGTGGAGACCGTCGTGCTCGACCTCGCCGACGTCACGTTCATCGACTCGGCCGCCCTCGGTGCGATCGTAGGAGCGCTTCGCACCCTGCGCGCGCGGAATGCGGAGTTGCGCGTCGTCCCGCCCGCGTCTCCGGCGGCGAGGATCTTCGAGCTGACCTCGCTCGACCGCGTCCTGGCGCTCTACCCCTCCGTCGAGCGGGCATTCGCCGGCTGAGCGACGAGCTGGACGACGAGCACGACGACGTCGTCCTCCCGGCTCTCCACATCGAGGACGCGTAGGAGATCGTCGGCCAGGGCCGACGCTCCGCTGTGGTTCGAGGCCGCGAGCGCGGCCTCGAGGGCGTCGAGGCCGTCGCCGAGCGGGAGCTCGCGCCGCTCGACGAACCCGTCCGAGTAGAGGACGATCGCGTCTCCCGGCCCGATCCGCACGCTCGCTTCCGCGCGCGGTGACGGTCCCGCCCCGAGCGGTGTCGACCGGCCACCTTCCAGGCGTTCGACCGTCCCGTCGCTCCGTCGCAGGAACGGGGGAGGATGGCCGGCGCAGGCGTATCGGCACGTGCCCGTTGTCGGATCGATCAGCGCGTGGGCGACCGTCGCGAATGGGGCGCTGGTGAGGTCGTCCGAGCGCTCGCACAGGTGGGCTATCAGATCCCCCGGCCCGTAGCCCTCGAGCGCGTAGACGCGGATCGCGTTCCGCAGCTGCCCCATCGCGCCGGCGGCGAAGACCCCCTTGCCGACGACGTCGCCCACGGTCACGGCGAGCCCACCTCCCTCGAGCGCGACCGCGTCGAACCAGTCGCCGCCGACGTGGAGGCCCTCAACGCCGGGCAGATACTTGGCCGCAACGCGCAGGCCAGCGACCCGCGGCAGGCTGTGCGGCAGCATCGACCGCTGCAGCGTCACGGCGACATCGTGCTCGCGCTCGAACGCGCGGGCGCGCTCGAGCGCACCGGCGCAGAGACGGCCGATCGTGACCGCGAGTGCCTCATCGGCAGCCGTCAGCCGGGAGTGCTCCTGCTCGAACGAGAACACGACTGCCCCGATCCCGCCCGTGCCGGAGATGAGCGGCACGACGAGATGTCTCTGCCGCGGGTGCGCGTCGGGCTCGCCGCCGCGCGAGAGGTCGATCCGTCCGTCGACCACGCTTGGCGTCAGAGTGAGCACGGCCTGGACGACGGGGTGATTTCCGTCCTCGGCCAGCGTGAGGTGCTCCGGGGCCGCGTCGGCATCTGGCCCGACGCGACCCGCTCGCAGCAGCTGAGCGTTCTCGAGCGTGTAGACGAGACATCCGTCGGCGTCGAGGGCGGCCCGTCCGTCGGCGAGAATCACGGCCATCACCTCGTTCGTGGTGAGGGTGACGCTCAACGACTCCGTCACGCTCTGGAGCCGTTCCGTGCGCTCCTGCGCGGTCTCGGCGGCGGAGCGCGCTCGACGCTCGGCGTCGAGGAGACGGGTGTTCTCGACCGCGAGCGCGATCGACCCTCCCACGTCCATCGCGAACTCGAGGTCGGCCGCGGAATAGGCCCGACCGGATTCCGAGCTGACGAAGGTGACCGCCCCGAGAACCCCGTCTCGCGCGCGGAGGGGCACGATCAGAGCCGAGTGGAGTCCGAGCTCCATCAGGATCCTGACGAGCTTCGGATCGTCCACGATCGGCTCGAGCAACTCCTCCGTGACGCGTTCCCAGAGCTCCGGCTCCCCGCTCCGCAGCACCTTCGGAACGCCGTGCTCATCGTCGATCTCGACGGGAATTCGCTCCCTGAGGTCGAGCGCGAGTGCGACCTTGGACGGATCCTCGTGCGCAACTGCGACGCTCTCGATGCGGCCGTCCCGCACCAGTTCGAACGAGCACCAGTCGCAAATGCTGCCGACGGCCATCTCGGCCAGTTCTTGCAGCATCTCGCCCTCGTTTCGGGCGGCCATGAGGACGCGCGCCGCAGCCCGGAAGAACCGCTGCTGCTCCTGGATCCTGCGGCGCCTGGTTGCGTCGCGTGTGATCCCGACGATCCGCCGCGGCCGGTCGGGCGCCCCTTCGAGCACGCTCGCGCTCGTCCACACCCAGCGCACCGACCCGCTCGGTGGCACGACCCGGAAGTCGACCTCGTATCCCTCGCCCGTCTCGATCGCGTGTTGCACGAATCTCGACAGTGTCTCTCGATCGTCGGGATGGACGTGCTGGATGTACTCCTCGAAGCGCTTCGGGGTCGCGCCCTCCGTGAAGCCGTGGATCTGCGCGACCATCGGCGACCATTCGATCTCGTCCGACCCGACCGTCCACGACCAGACCCCCGTCTGCGTCTCTGAAAGTGTGAGCCTGAGCGTCTCATCACGCTCCCGAAGAGCCTCCTCCGCCACGTTACGGTCGGACACGTCGGCCGCGATGACGGCGACGGCGGTGGTCTGGCCGCCGTCCTGAATCGGGTGATACTCGACCTGCCACCTCCGAGCGGCGGTTCCGTTCGCTTGCGGGACGGTCGTCTCGACGTCCACTATCGGCCGGCCCCCAACGAGGGCCCGCTCGATCAGCTCTCCGTGGGAGGCTGCCGGAAACGTGAGCGAAAGATCCGCCGGCGTCGCCCCGGTCAAGGCCGCCTCGCCGAGGCCGCAGGCCTCGGCGAAGACAGGGTTCGCAGCCACGAACCGCCCTTCCCGGTCGCAAAGGGCGACTGCGACCGATGTCCCCCGGCGCAGGTCGAGGGCGAATCCATTGGCGCCCGTCAGAGCGCTTGCCCGGCCGCCGGGTCGTGGCTCTCGATCCCGACCGTCGCTCCCCGCCAACGACGTTCTCTTCACGATCGCGCCCCCGCCACTCTCGCCCCGGTGCAAACTCGACCTGCCTGGGAACGCTTGGCCGCCCTCATCGTCGGGGGCGCCTACGACGCGAGGGTTGCCTGTGCGGTGGACTTCGTGAATCGCACGGTGGTCCCTCCGACCGGACGAGTTTCGACGCTGAGCTCATCGGCGATGGCCCGAATCAACGGGATCCCCATTCCCTCGGTGACCGTCTCTTCGAGCGGGACAGCATTGTCGAGAATCGATGGATCGAAGCCGCCGCCGTCGTCCTCGACAGTCACGGAAAGCGAATCGCTCCCCAGTTCGTACGTGATGCGGACCTCGCCGGCACCTCCGTCGTAGGCATGGCGGACGACGTTCGCGCAGGCCTCTGTGACTGCCAGCTTGAGGTCGGCAAGCACGGTCTCGTCCAGCTGCATGACGCGTCCGATCCCCACGATCGCGAGCCGCGCGAGGATCAGGTAGTCCGCCTGTGACGGAAACGTGAGCCGCACCGTGCTGGTTGTCATTCGGGGTCCTCCTTGCCTTCGATCCGTCCCTTCATGACCGCTAACGAGTGGCGGAGCAGCCTCGAGACGTGCATTTGCGAGATTCCGATCTCGGCGGCGATCTCCGCCTGCGACAGTTCTGAATGGAATCGGAGCTCGACGATCCGGCGCTCGCGCTCGTCCAGCGCCGCCAGCCCATCCTTGACGACCGCCTGATCCTCGGTCTCCGCGAAGCCGGGATCGTCGCCGCCGAGCACGTCCTCCAGCGTGGCGCCGGCATCACCGTCCGAGCCGGGGAACGGCTGGGTCAGGGAGTCGACCGAAAAGGCAGACGCGACCTCGAGAGCTTCGACGATGTCGTCCTCTGCCACATCCGCCGCGACGGCGAGCTCGGCGACGGTGGGCGCGCGCCCGTTCTTCACCGAGAGCTCGTCGACCAGCCGGGAAACACGCAGGCTGAGGTCCTTGATCCCGCGCGGGACGTGGAGTGCCCACGCCTTGTCGCGGAAGTGCCGTTGGATCTCGCCCACGACGGTCGGGACCGCGTAGGTGGAGAAGCGGACACCCCGCTCCGGGTCGTAGCGGCTGATCGCGAGCAGTAGCCCGACCGAGCCGACCTGCAGGAGGTCCTCGAACGGCTCGCCCCGTCCTGCATAGCGGGCGGCAAGGCTCCGGACGAGCGGGAGGTACTCCTGCACGAGCGCGTCGCGCGCCGCCGCGTCACCCGCACGGCTAGCGGCGAAAAGCGCACTCTGGTTCGTCGAAGGAGCGCTCACGGTCAACCTGACTCAGCTCCAGATGGATTGGTGCCGACGCGCAGCTCCACCCAGCTGCCGTCCTCGTCGCGCCCGGTCAGGGTCGAGTCGACGAGCCGGTCGACGACTCTCCTCGTACCGTCGTCGGCAAGAGGGTCCTGCCCGAAGGGGCCGACCCGCACCCGGATCCCGTCCGGGTCGACGGTGACACCGAGCTTGGCCGTAGGGCCGGCTGCGGCGGTATGCAACTCGAGAGCGTCCACCGCGAGCTGGAGCTCGTCGAGCCGGTCGACCGGCAGATCGAAGCGAGCGCCGATTCCGCCGAGGACGAGTCGACGGACCGCGTCGAAAGCGGGGTCGGCGGGGATCTCGAGGCGGATCGTCTCGACGCCGGTCCGGGCGGGGGGCTGTTCGGAGCCGAGGCCCGCTGACGTGCGCTCGGAAACGGCCGCACGCGGGTCACCGGTCGAAAGGGGCTCGAGCCGGGCGAGCGCTTCGTCGAGCGTGGCTGAGACAGCCAGCACTCGATCGAGCAGCGTCAGCTCGAAGATCCGCACGATGTGCGGGTTGACGCACACCACCGCGATCGAGCCACCGCGCTCTCGCAACCGGCGCTGCGTGCCGAGCATGACGCCGAGAAACGATGAATCGACGAACGTGGTCTGGGTCAGGTCGACGAGGAGAAGGTCGGTTCCCCGCGCGATCGCAATGTCGAGCTCGGCCCGCACCTCGGGGGCGCTGCGGAGATCTGCCGCACCGTGCACGGCCACGCCTCCGACACCCGGCGCGGGGGAGAAGGACTCCACCGCGAACTCTTCGGGGGGTCGCTCAGCTCTATGGTCGGTCATCAGGTCGCTCCTGGGGCGCTGGCTCGGATACGCGTCTGTGCAGGAGGCCATTGTGTCGAGTCTCGAGGGTCTTCGCGCGCACACGGGTTCATCAGGCCCTCTACCCCGGTGCCCATCGGACGAAACATCCGTGCGCCCGGATCTGCTTTGCGGATGGTTTTAGCGGATGGTCTGACAGACGCTTCCGAATGGCACGTGGGCGGTGTTTGACCTCCGTTCGGCGCGGGTAGCAGGTTCTTGTCGGTTTCGGGGGAGCGCCGCAGCTCCCCCGAAGCCGCGTTCCTCCTCGTTGGGAACCGACCTCGACGGTCGCGATCGCGATCCGCGGTCGCTCCGCCCCAGAACAGGATTGGCACCCGAGGGAAGCGGGTACGACGGCCTCAGGCCGCAACCGCACCGAAGGGAGATCCATGTTCTGGTTGATCGTTCTCATCCTCCTGATCCTCGCGATCGGTGGCGGGATCGCCGTGTCGAAGTTCCTCTTCTTGCTCCTTATCGCCGCGCTGGCCGTCGGGCTCGTCGGCGCACTCGGTGGCGGCCGCACCCCTGACCCATACGTCGAGACGAAAGAGAGATCGAGATGAACCCCATAGGAGGCGAGAGCAAGCGACGGAGCGACTCCGTCGAGTTGAGTAACGAGAATGACGAGACGGTCGCACTCGAGAACGAGAGGGTCGTCGAGCGTGTGCGGGAGACCGGGCCGCCGGTTCCCCCTCCCGGAGCGCCGCTCGAGGGGTATCCCGTCGAGCCGGCAGCCTCACGCCAGGTGCTCGAGGACGAGCGCGTGCGTGTGCTCCCGGACGGATCGGTGGAGCGGCAGCTCGACAGGCACGAGGTTGGCACACCCACGGCGCGGCGGCGTCCGGGGACCGGAATCGCGGCCGCGTTCCTCGTGCTCCTGGTCGTGCTCCTCGCCGTCCTCGCCGCCCTCTGGTACTTCGGTCGGGACGGCGGTGACACCGTTGCCGTCCCGACCGTCGTCGGCTTGCAGATAGGGGACGCGGTCGCGCAGCTCGAAAACGATGGGCTGCAGGCCAGCGTCACGCGCGGGCCGAGCGAGGAGCCGGCCGGAACGGTGATCCGCCAGGCGCCCGTCGCCGGGACCGACGTAGACAAGGGAAGCAGAGTCGACGTGGCCGTCTCGGAAGGCGCGGCCGACGTGACGGTTCCGAACGCGACAGGGATCGACGAGGGTCTCGCGCGCGACAGGTTGGCGGGTGCGCAGCTCAAGGTCGAGGTGGTGAAGGTCTTCTCGGAAGAGCCGGCCGGAACCGTGATCGCCCAGTCACCTGCAGCTGGCGAGGAGACCGGGCCCGAGACCGTCGTGCGTCTGGAGGTCTCGAAGGGAAGCGGTGTGGTCGTCGTCCCCTCGCTCGTGGGACAGAGCCGCGACGCCGCTGAGGCCAGCCTCTCCGAGTTGGGCCTCGAGGCCAACGTCGTCCGCGTACCTTCCGATGAGCCGGCCGAGACGGTCGTGGCGCAGAATCCGACCTCGGGCGAGGTCAAGGTCGGGTCGACCGTGCGCCTGAACGTGTCGGCGGGGCGTTAGCTCCTCGGTGGCTCCGACCCGGATCCCGAGTTGGAGGATCCGGGCCGGGCCCCCTATGTGTGTCGGCAGGGGGCCCCCGATGTTTGTCGGCAGGAGGAACGGGTATCGTCCCTCGACGTGGACTGGTACTTCGACGGCTCTCATCCCGGCGCAACGACTGCCCTGCGGCAGGAGTTTCGCCGCTTTCTCGACAGGCATGCCTCAGAGGGATCGGACGTCGCCGGGGCCGAGCTCGCGCTCGAGGAGATGGTCGCCAATACGGTGCGCCACGGCGGCGGGCACGGCTGGGTCAGAGTCGACTGGCCGGACGACTTGATCGTAACCGTCTACGACCTCGGTGAGAGCTTCACCTTCGAGGGGGCGTCTCTGCCGGACGACGCGCTCGCCGAGGGCGGGCGAGGCCTCTTCATCGTTTCGAGCATTGCCAGCAGTCTCGAGGTCGAGGCACGGCGGTGCGGGGGCACCGCCGTCCGCGTTGCGATCCCGATCAGTCGCGCGGCCTCCCCGAGCCTCGATCCGCCACGGCGGCGGACGCTCGGTCTGCCGACACCCGAGGAGGCCGACGCCGAAGGCGCGTTCCCCCGGGAGGCGTTCCTGCGGGCGTTGGTGGTCGAGCTCGCGGATCACGTCGAGCTCGAGCACGGAGTCGGCGCTGCGGCTGGTGCGATCGCCCAGGTCGGCACGGACGTGGGGTCGAGGATGGAGGAGGGGTATCGCAGTGCGCAAGAGATCGTGGGCCGATTGTCCCCGGAGCAGATCGGTGATCTCTACGTGCGGCTCAAGGCGGCGATCGACGGGGACTTCTACTTGATCGAGGCGAACGAGAAGCGCATCGTGCTCGGCAACCGGAGGTGTCCCTTCGGCGAGGTCGTCAAGCGGGCCCCGTCGCTGTGCCGGATGACGTCGAGTGTCTTCGGCGGGATCGCCGCACGCAATGCCGGCTCCGCGGCCGTCCAGCTCCAGGAGAGGATCGCCATCGGCGACGCGGAGTGCCGTGTCGTCGTCCTTCTCGATCCGGACGAGGACGAGGTCGGGACGGACTTCCACCTCTACCGCGCCTGACCCGCAGAGTCTCGATCATCGATAATCGCACGTCCGGTCGGCAGCGTCGGGAGCGACGGGCTAGGATCGGCGCATGGTGCCCATCGATCGTCCCGGCAAGATCATTTGCGTCGGCCTGAACTACAAGGACCACGCCGAGGAGCAAGGTGTCGACCTCCCCAAGGCTCCCCTCTTCTTTGCGAAGTACACGACGTCGCTGATCGGCCCCGGCGACGCGATCGTGATTCCCTCGGTGGTCGAACAGTGCGACTACGAGGCCGAGCTGGGCGTCGTGATCGGCCAAACGGTGAAGAACGTCTCCAAGGAGAACGCGCTCGAAGCCGTGCTCGGCTACGTCGTCGCCAATGACGTCTCGGCGCGGGATCTCCAGTTCGCCGACGGCCAGTGGACGCGCGGGAAGTCGCCCGACACGTTCTGCCCGGTCGGTCCACTCGTGCCGAGGTCCGAGGTGCCCGACCCGCACGCGCTCGGGATCCGCGCAATCGTCTCCGGCGAAACGCTCCAGGATTCGACGACCGCCAACCTGATCTTCGGAATCGACGAGATCATCAGTTACGCCTCGCGCACCTCGACGCTCGAGGCCGGCGATCTGATCCTGACGGGCACTCCTGCCGGCGTCGGTGTGTTCCGCGATCCGAAGCGCCTCCTGCAGGCGGGTGACACCGTCACGATCCAGATCGACGGCGTCGGGGAGATCACGAACCCCGTGGTTGCCGGCTGATCGCCGGGTGGCCCCTGCCTCGGCGAGTTCCGCTGCGACCGTGATCTCTCGCACCGTCCTCCGCGAGCAGGTGAAGGACGTGCTGCTGCAGCGGATCGCGACGGGCGAGCTCAAGCCCGGAGACCGCCTGATCGAGACGCGGATCGCCCAGGAGCTGGGAACGAGCCAGGCACCGGTCCGCGAGGCGCTGCGAGATCTCGAGTTGCTCCGCCTCGTCGAGTCGGAGCCCTTTCGGGGATCCCGCGTGCGCAAGGTCGGTGAGGTGGAGATGCTCGAGATCTACCCGGTGCGCTCGGCGCTGGAGGAGCTCGCCGCGCGGCTCGCGACCGAGCGCCTGGACGGCGATGTCTCGGCGCTCGAGGCCGAGCTGGAGGCCATGCGGGAGGCGTTCAAGCGAGGCGACACGAACGCGATCGTCCAGCACGACATCGCGTTCCACCGGGCCATCGTCGAGGCGGCCGGCAACTCCGTGCTGGAGCAGAGCTGGAAGGCGCTCGGCGTGGAGAGCCCGATCACGATCTCGTTGTACGGCACCTACATGGAGCCCGAGCTGGCGGTCGAGCGGCATGCGAAGCTGATCGAAGCGATCCGCTCGGGTCGTCCCAGCGCTGCGGGCCGTGAGGCCAGCAAGCACGTCGAGGTATCGGCGAAGCTCGCGCGCGCCCATCTGAAGCGCAGCGCGCGGTGACCGTCGTGCTCGCGGTCACGTGGGTCGCTCGAGACGGCGAGCGCGAGGTGGTGGCAGAGCTCCTGCGCCGGATGACGCCGCTCTCCCGGGCCGAGCCGGGCTGTCTCCAGTACGACGTGTACCAGGTCGCAGACGACCCGGACACGTTCTTCCTGTTCGAGCGCTACGCCGACGAGGCTGCACTCGAAGCGCATGGAGCGAGCGCCCATTTCCAGGAGCTCGTCGTCCGAGAAGCGCTACCTCGTCTCGCTCAAAGACAGCGCCTGCTGTTGTCGCCTCTCGCCTGAGGTGACGAGCCGGCCCACCGCGACGCTCGTCGCTCTCTTCCTCGCGGCCCTGACGCTACGCCCCCAGATCGTCGGCATCGGGCCGTTGATCCCGGCAGTCCAGGATGCGTTCGGCACCTCGCACGCAGTCGTCGGCCTCCTCGGCACGATCCCGGTGCTCTGCATGGGCCTGTTCGCGCCCGTCGCCGCCTATCTGGCGGCCAAGATCGGCACCCGTCGGGCGATGACGATCGGGCTGGCCCTGATCGCCACCTTTGGCCTCCTTCGCGCGGTTGTACCGTCGGTCTGGCTCGTGATCCTGCTCACCTGGCCTGTCGGAGTCGGCATGGGGCTCGGGAACGCGCTCGCGGCAATCTCGGTCAAGGAGCACTTCGGGCACAAGGCTGCGGCCGGGACCGGTGTCTACACGGCGGGAATCCAGATCGGCTCGACGGCCTCTGCCGCTCTCGCCGTCCCGCTCGCAGCCTGGCTGGGTGGCTGGCGCGGGGCCCTGATCGCGCTCTCCGCGGTCGCGATGCTGTCCCTGGTCGCGTGGGTCGTGCTGACCTGGAACGACCACCCGCATGCCGCGCCCGTCGCGACCGTGCCGCGCTTGCCGTGGCGCAGCCCGACGGCCTGGCTGCTCGTCACCATCTTCGCGCTGATGGGGTCGGCCTACTACGGCCTCAACGCTTGGCTCCCGGACGCCTATCACGAGAAGGGCTGGACGGAGGCGCACGCGGGGCTCCTGCTCTCGATGATGAACCTGACCGCGATACCGGCGGCCTTCGTGGTGCCGTGGCTCTCCGATCGCGCCGGCCGGCGGAGCCCGTTCATGCTCGTCCTCGGCTGCTTCTTCATCGTCGGCGCCGTCGTGCTCGTGGCTGCTCCGTCGATCGCGTACGCAGGCGCGTTGCTGGCAGGGATCGCCCAGGGAGGGCTGTTCGCGCTCGTGATGACGCTGCCGCTCGACTTCGAGCACACGCCGCAGCGGGTCGGAGCCCTCGTGGCGATGATGCTCGGCTTCGGCTATACGATCGCGGCTGCTTCGCCGTTCCTCCTCGGCGCGATCCGTGACGCGACAGGGTCTTTCGACGTCGTGCTCTGGGTGGCGGCGAGCTTCCTCGTCGTGCAATTCCTCGCCATCGTTGCGCTGCTCAGGATCCGGGCGCGGCCCGGGCTCGGGATCTAGGCCTGCCGGAAGTGGGCGATCGTGGCGGCGACCCCGTCGCGGAGTGGCGTGCGCGGGAACGGCCCGATCTCACGGTCGAATCCGGTCGACTCGAGCTCGGGCGGAAACGGGAGCGGGTCGCCCTTCCAGGTGATCTCGGCGCCCGGCACGACGGCCTCGATGCAGGCGACCACGTCCGCCATGTCCGCCGGGGCGCCGGGCACGTTGTAGACGGCTGCCTTGCCGGTCGTGGCGTGAGCCGCAGTGACGATGGCCCGCGCGACGTCGGGTGCATAGTCGTACTGCGCCCGGCCCGAGAACACGATCTCGAACGGCTCGCCGCGTGCCGCCGCCAGCATCGCCATCGTGGGGCCGGACGTCATTCCCTGGTCGCGCCCGGGTCCGTAGACCACATACGGGCGGAGGCCGGTCGACGGCACTCCTGCGTCGGCGTGGTAGACGCGGGCGAGCCCTTCGTCCGCGAGCTTCGAGACGCCGTACAGGGTCGTCGGGCTCGTCCCTCCCGCCTCGGGGGCCGGGGAGCGATCGTGCGGGTTGTACACCGCCGTCGAGCTCGCGTAGGCGATCCCGGGAATCCGGTCGAGGCGCCGCGAGACGGCGTCGAAGACGTTCACCGTGCCCGCCACGTTGACGCTCATGCCGAGCGGGGGGTTGGCCCGCACGAACGGGACCTGCAAGGCGGCCAGATGGACGACGCGCGTGACCTCGTGCTCGTCGAGTGCCCGCTCGACGGCTGTCAGGTCGGTGATGTCGCCGCGCACGACCTCGACGCGGGAGGCATCGTCCCCGAGCACGAGGTCGAGTCGCCCGCGGTCGTCACCCAGGTCGTAGCCGACGACGACGTCGCCGTCGTCGAGGACGCAGCGGGCGACCCACGCTCCGAGACAACCGAGCGCACCGGTCACGAGGACGCGCTCGCCGCTAGCCAAGTGGAGCGTCCTGGTAGACGGTCACCGTCTCGGTGTAGAACTCCATTGCGGCGCGGCCCTGCTCGTGGGGCCCCCAGCCTGAGCCCTTGAGCCCTCCGAACGGGACGTGGACGTCCGCACCCGCAGTCTGGGAGTTGACGTGCAGGATGCCCGCCTGGAGCTCGTTGGCGAACCGCTGGGTCGCATACAGGTCGCGCGTGAAGATCGCCGCCGAGAGGCCGAAGTCGACCGCATTCGCGCGCTCGAGCGCCTCGTCGAGGCCCGAGAACCGGTAGAGCGAGGTAACGGGCCCGAAGACCTCTTCACACGAGAGGAACGCGTCGTCCGCGACGTTCTCGAAGACGGTGGGCGCAATCAGGTAACCGTCCTCGTCGGCGCGGATCCCCCCTGCCGCGATCGTGCCGCCCTCCGCCTGCCCGCGCTCGATCGCCGCCATCACGTCGTCGAACGGGCCCGCCGCGACGACGGGGCCGACCTCGGTCGCCGGATCGGCGGGATCGCCCACCTTCCCCGCCGCGATTCGGGCCAGGAGCTTCTCGCGGAAGGCGTCGTAGACGGTGTCCTGGACGAGGATACGGCGGGTCGCGGTGCACTTCTGGCCCGCCGACCAGAACGCTCCGGCGAAGGCGGCGTCGGCGGCGCGTTCCAGCTCGGCATCGGCCATCACGATGAAGGGGTTGTGGCCGCCGAGCTCGAGCTGGACCCGGCAGTTGCGGGCGGTCGCCTCGTTTCGCACCGCATGGCCGACGGCGACGGAGCCGGTGAACGAGAGGGCCCGCACGTCGCGGTTCGAGACGAGCTCGGCGCCGACCTTCGATCCAGCTCCGGTGACCACGTTGAGCACGCCGGCCGGGAGCCCGGCCTCGGCGAAGCACTCGGCGATGTGGAGCCCGGTGCGCGGAGCTTCGTAGCCGAGCTTGAGCACGACCGTGTTGCCGTAGATCAGGGCAGGGGCCAGCTTCCAGACAGGGATCGCGACCGGGAAGTTCCACGGCGTGATCAGGGCCACGACCCCGAGCGGACGGCGGCGCGTGTAGAGGGTCTGGTTCGCGGCCGAAGGCTCGTACACCTCGCCTGCCGGCCGGAACGCCTCACCGGCCGAGTAACGGAGGATCGCCGCCGCGCGTGCCGACTCCATGCGTGCCTCGCGGATGGGCTTCCCCATCTCTGCCGTCATGTCCTGCGCGATCTGCTCGACCCGCGCCTCGATCGCGTCCGCGGCCTTGAAGAAGACCGCCGCGCGCGCAGGAGCGGGGAGAGCAGCCCAACCGGGAAACGCGTCGCGGGCAGCCGCGACGGCGGCGCGCGCGTCGTCGGCGGTCGAGGCAGCGAAGACCCCGGTCACCACGTCCGGGCGCCACGGGTTGCGCTTCTCGTACGTCTCGCCCGATTCGCTCTCGCTCCAGGCGCCGCCGATGAAATTCCGGGCGGCGGTGGCGGACAGCATTTCGGTCATCGGGAGCTCCTTTTGATCACGTCGCTGGCCAGAACGACCGGGTTCGTCAAGGTGCCGATCTCGGGGACACGGATCTCGACGACGTGCCCCGGGAGCAGCGTGAACTCGTCCGGCGGCACGAGGCCCGTGCCCGTCAGAAGCACGCTACCGGGTGGCACCGGGTTGTCGCGGACGAGCCACCCCACGAGGTCGGGGAACGTGCGCTTCATCCGGGCCGTCGACGTCTCGCCCGCGAAGAGCTCGTGGCCGGAGTCGTCGCGGATCGTCAACTCGATCGAGAGTGGTGCGTCCCAGTCCTCCGGGACGTAGACGGCGGGGCCGAGCGCGCACGCGGCCGCGAACACCTTGGCCTGCGGGACGTAGAGGGGATTGGCGCCCTCGATGTCGCGGGAGGAGACGTCGTTGCCGATCGTGTAGCCGACGATCTCGAGCTCGTCGCCGAGCACGATCCCGATCTCGGGCTCCGGCACGTTCCAGGCCGAGTCCGAACGAATCGCCACCGGCTCGTCGGGGCCCACGGTGCGGCGGCACTGGGCGTCCTTGAGAAAGAGCTCCGGACGGTCGGCGTCGTAGACGAGCGCGTAGACGTCGCTGCCCGATTCCTCGATCCGGGCATCGCGGCTCCGCTCGTACGTCACGCCAGCGCACCACACCTCCGGCGGGTCGACGGGGCGGACGAGCGCGGCAGGCGCCTCGAGCGCCAGTGTGTCCAGGTCGACCACGAAGGCGCGCACGCCGGCGGCGGACTCGAGGCATGGCCGACCCTCGAACGATCCCACGATGCCGTCATGGACGGTGCCGTTACCGTCGCGGAAGCGGGCCCGGCGCATCAGCGGGGGTGGGGCATCAGTAGACGGCGCGGCCGCCGGAGATGTCGTAGGTGGCGCCCGTCGAAAAGGAGCACTCCTCGCTCGCCAGCCAGGCGACCAGCGCGGCGACTTCCTCGGCCTTCCCCATGCGACCCATCGGGATCCGTTCCACCATGTAGTCGACGTGGTGCTGCGAGAGCCCTTCCAGGATCGGGGTCTCGATCACGGCGGGTGCAATGCAGTTGACGAGCACGCCGGAGTTCGCGAAATCCTTGCCGACGGCCTTGGTCAACGCGATCACGGCGGCCTTCGAGGCGGAGTACGCAGCCGCCATCGGGTTGCCTTCCTTGCCGGCGATCGAGGCGATGTTGACGATCCGGCCGTAGCCGCGCTCGGCCATTCCCGGCGCCACGGCCCGGTTGCACCAGAAGACGCCGTCGGTGTTGATCGCCATCACGCGCCGCCATTCGGCGTCGTCGACATCCTGGGTGCGAAGCGAGGCGCCAGGGATCCCGGCCGAGCAGACGAGCACGTCGATCGGCCCGAGCTCCGCGGTGGCAGCCGCCACCGCAGCCTCGACGTCGGCGGAGGCCGACACGTCACCCGTCAGCTCGAGGGTGCCGTCCAGCCCGGCGGGGCGGAGGTCGAAGGCCGCCACGCGCGCTCCCTCCGCGAGCAGGCGCTTCGCCGCTGCGGCCCCGATGCCGCTCGCGGCCCCGGTGACGAAAGCGACACGACCAAAGAATCGATCATCGTTTGTCATATCGCTAAGCCTATAAAGTTTCAGTGATGCATTTCGACCCAACCGTCGACTACCCGCTCGGCTCGCGGCGTCCGGATCTAGTGGAGACGCCGTCGGGGCTCGCGCTCGAGGAGGTGACGCTCGAAGCGGCGCGCGCGGGAACGCTGGTCGCCGCGGACATGCGTGCCACCGCCGCCACGCTCGCGCGGCAGGCTGCGGTCGCCAGGGCCGCCGGCCGGGCTCAGCTCGCCGAGAACCTCGACCGTGCGGCCGAACTGACGCATGTCCCCGACGAGCGGCTGCTCGAGATCTACTCCGCGCTTCGCCCGGGACGTTCGACCGCGCACGAGCTCGAGACGTGGGCGACGAGGCTCGACGAATGGGAGGCGCCGCTCACCGCCGCGTTCGTGCGCGAGGCCGCGGCGGCCTACGTGGAGAGGGGCCTCACCGGTGTCTGAGGCGTCAGCCCGCTTCGCGTCGCGAGCCGCGAAGGAGCTCCGGCGCGAGCTTCTGGTCACGCCGCTTCCCGAGCTCGGCCTCGTGGCGATGAACGGGCCGGCGGACCCGGAGCCCGAGCTCGTGATCCGGGACGGAGCGGTCGTGCGGATGGACGGGAAGGACGCGGCCGATTTCGACGTGATCGATCGGTTCCTCGTCGCGCATGGGTTCGACCTCGAGGTGGCGGCGGAGGCAATGGCCCTTGCCGACGTGGAGCTGGCCCGGATGCTCGTCGACGTCGACGTGCCTCGCTCCGAGATCGTCAGGTTGGCACGTGGGCTGACGCCGGCGAAGCTCGCCCGCGTCGCGGGCCTGCTCGACCCGGTCGAGCTGATGTTCGCGCTGAAGAAGTTGCGCGCCCGCCGCGTCCCGGCCAACCAGGCGCACGTGACGAACCTGAAGGAGAGCCCGGCACTGCTCGCAGCAGACGCCGCGGAGGCGTCGGCCCGCGGCTTCGCGGAGCTGGAGACGACGGTCGGGGTCGCGCGTTATGCCCCGCTGAATGCGATCTCGCTGCTCGTCGGCTCCCAGACCGCGCGCCCCGGCGTGATGACGCAGTGCGCCGTCGAGGAGCGGCGGAACCTGGCCCTCGCGATCAACGGGCTCGTCACCTATGCAGAGACGCTCTCCGTCTACGGGACGGAGCAGGTCTTCGTCGACGGTGACGACACTCCGTGGTCGAAGGCGTTCCTCGGGGCGGCCTACGCCTCGCGGGGCGTGAAGGTGCGGTTCACCTCCGGCACCGGCTCCGAGGCGCTGATGGGCTACGCGGAGGGGAAGTCCATGCTCTACCTGGAGGCGCGCTGCATCTCCGTCGTCCGGGCGGCCGGCTCGCAGGGCGTCCAGAACGGCTCGATCTCCTGCGTCGCTCTCGTCCTCGCACTGCCGGGCGGCACGAGAGCGATCCTCGCCGAGAACGTGATCGCTGCCTGGCTCGACCTCGAGGTGGCCTCGGGCAACGACGCGATCGCGTCGCACTCCGCGATCCGCAAGACCGCCAAGCTGATGGGGCAGTTCCTGCCCGGCACGGACTTCGTCACGTCCGGCTACTCGGTGATGCCCCGTCACGACAACACGTTCGGCGGCGGCAACTACGACGCCGACGACCTCGACGAGTGGCTCACGATCCAGCGGGACTGGCAAGTCGACGGCGGGATCGAGCCGGTCGACGAGGCGGAGGTGACGCGCGTGCGGAGCCGCGCCGCCCGGGCGGTGCAGGCCGTGTTCGACGAGCTGGGGCTCCCGCCCGTGACCGATGCCGAGGTGGCGCGCGCCACGACAGGCTACGACGCCGACGACATGCCCGACCGCGATCGCGCTGCAGACGTCGAAGCGGCCGACCTCGCCCTCGAACGCAAGGTGTCCGGGCTCGACGTCGCGCTCGCGCTCGACCGGCGCGGATTCGAGGACATCGCCCGCGCCATCGTCGGCATGCAGAGGCAGCGCGTCTCCGCCGACTACCTCCAGACCTCGGCCGTGATCGACCCCGACGGGCTCGTCCACTCCGCGGTGAACGACCCGAACCTGTATTCGGGCCCGGCCACCGGGTATCGCCTCGATGGACCGCGATGGGAGCGGTTGCAGGCACTGCCCCACGTGGTCGACGCCGCGAACGAGGCGATTGCGGCCGTGCCCGGCGAGGCGATCGTGGCGGCGGTGGGGGAGGCTGTCTCCGGGTCGGACGCGGCAGAGGTGGTGATCGCGGTCGGGCCGGCCTTCGGGGACGGGATCCGAGAGACGATCAACGGCCTCGACCACGGCGACGTGCTCGCCGCCCTCGCCGAAGGCGTCGAGGAGGTCGGTGGCGTCGCGCGGCTCGTGCGCGTGCTCCGCGTGGCCGACGTGGCGTTCATCGCGCACGATGGTGCCCGCCTGGCAGGATCGGGCGTCGCGCTCGGGATCCAGTCGAAGGGGACGGCGGTGATCCACCGGGCCGACCTCGAGCCGCTCGACAACCTCGAGCTGTTCGGGATGTCGCCGCTCTACACGCTCGAGAGCTATCGCGCGATGGGACGGAACGCGGCCGGCTACGCCCTCGGCAAGCGCGTCGGGCCGGTCCCGACCGAGCTCGACAATTTCGCGCGCGCGAAGCTGATCGTCCGCACGACCCTGCTCCATGCGCGGGAGACGCTCGCCGTCCGGCGCGGCGCAGCGCCCGTCGAGCTCCAGCTCGTCCGGCCCGCAGTCCCCCGCTAGCTCAAGCGCGTGGCTAGCGCACGCCGCGGGCGCGCTGCTCGGCCCGGCGGCGCTCCTCTGCCTCGTCCTCCTCGCGAAAGAGGCGGACCAGCAGCCACACGACCGCGGCAAAGAGGACGAGGGCCTGCTCAGAGGTCATCAGGATGCCGCCGAGGTTCTGATCCTTCGCTGCCGAGATGCCCCAGAGGCGGTGCGGCAGCTCCTGGTAGTACTCGTAGAGGGGAGGAGCGAACGTGAGCGCAAGGCCGAGGAACGCGGAGAGGACGAAGGCCGCGAACACGTATGCGATCCGGGCGAGCGTCGGGACCGAGCGAGGCTCGTCGGTGAGCACGGGCCACCAGAAGACGAGGCCGATCGCGATCATGAACAGGTGCTCGACGTTCAGGAGCCAGGGGTTGCGCAGCGCCAGGTCGTAGACGCCGCCGAGATGCACCACGTACCAGCCGATCAGCCAGACGGGCAGCGCCACCTGGGGCCGCGTCACGAGCGCGAACGGGGCCCCCCCGCGCGCCGCGAGCGCTGCGCGCATGGCGGGCGAGAGCCCGAGCAGGAGTAACGGTGGCGCCCAGTCGGCGATGAGGACGTTCTGAAGCAGGTGGAAGAGAACGAGGTATTCGACCGCGATCGTTTCCAGCGGGGAGTTGAGGGCAGCGACGATCAGGAGGACACCCGCCCCGAAGGCGCTCGCACGCCACGCTCCCGCTGCCCCGCGCCTCCAGGCCCGCGCATACGCCCACACGGCGCCGGCGCCGAGAACCGCGAACAGCGGCTCGAACGTGAACGACCAGGCCGACGGCATCAGGTGGCGGGTTGCTGGGCGCGGATCTCGAGCAGCGCCTTCTCGCGGCGCGCTGCGCGCTGGAGCAACACGAAGGCGAGACCGATCGTGCCGACCTGCTCGACCATCATCACGAGGCCGGCGAGCCTCTGGTCGACGATCGGGGAGAGACCGAGCAGGCGGTCTGGCGCCTCGAGGTACGTCGGATACAAGGGGCGGGGGACGAACAGGATCACGTAGGCCATCACCTGGCTCGTCCAGAAGACCAGCGTCACGAAGCCGAGCCGCGCGCCCGTCGTCAGCCGATGATGCCGCGACGGGTCGATGATCTGCGTCCAGAGCAGCACGCCACCGAGGACGAAGCTGACGTGCATGAGGTCGTGCCAGTACGGATTGGTCAGGGCCGCCTCGTAGAACCGGGGCACGTGCCAGGCGACGAGGACGAAGACCCATACGGCAAAGCTGACCCGGGGGCGGAGGAGCACCCGCAGCAACGAGCGCAACGAGCCGACCCGGGCGAGCGGCGCCAGCAGGTCGCGCGGGAGGAAGAACACGGTCAGCGGCCCCCGCAGCGCGACGATCATCAGCGCGACGCCGAGGTCGGCGATGAGGACGTGTTGAAGCATGTGGGCCGTCTGCAGATAGCGCTCCCCGATCGCGTCGATCGGGGAGACGATCGCGAGCACCGTCACTGTCACGCCCGCGACGAAGAGCGGGATCCGGCGCCAGGGGGCGAGATCACGGCGGCGACGGCGTAACCGCAGCCAGCCTTGGAGGAAGAACGCGATCGCGAGCAGGCCGACTCCCGTCACGAGCGGCTGGAACGTCCACGCGCGCCACAGATCCTCGGTCGCGAGCACGGCACCCACGCTAGACGATCTCAGTGGCGCAAGAGGACGGGGCGCGCGGCTCGGCAGCCCGGGCGCTTCGCGTGCTGCAGGTGGACGTGCCCGACGCCGTCGAGGCCGGTCTCTGCCCGCTCGACCGGTCCCGCCCTGAAGGCGGGAAGGATGTCGCGTCCCCGGAGGTCGCCCACCCCGCCGACGCTCGCGACGGCTACTCCCTCTCTATCGTGGCCACAGCCGCCCCGACGCAGGATCGGGACAGGCTCTCGTCCTTCAGGCCGGCCCTGGCGGCATCTCGCCCACCGGCCACGGCTTGCCGCCGACACCCCAGTTCTTCGGGTCGTGGCCCTCGACGATCACCCAGGTGTGGTCGCGCAGGCCCGGGTGGACAGCCTCGCAGAGCGCGTCGGTCATCGCGGCGATGATCTTCTCGCTCGCCTCCGGCGTGACGCGGTAATCGAACAGTTCGACGCGGATCAGCGGCACGGTGGGCTCCTTTGCTCGTGGGAGCACCGATCCTATGACGCTCAGCGAGCGAGGTAGCCGCCGTCGACCGGGATCACCGCGCCGGACACGTAGCGCGCGTCGGCCGAGAGGAGGAAGGCGATCACGTCGGCGATCTCCTCGGGCTCGGCGAAGCGCCCGAGCGGGATCCGGGCGTCGATCTCCGCCCGTCGCCAGTCCGCGATGTCGGCCGTCATCTCCGTGCGGACGTACCCTGGCGCGATCGCGTTGACGCGCACCCCGTGCTTTCCCAGCTCGTTCGACAGTGCCTTCGCGAGCTGCGCCACGCCGCCCTTCGACGCCGCGTAGGCGGAGACGTCGAAGCCGCCCTGGAACGACATCATCGACGCGAGCAGGACGATCGAGCCTCCGTCGCCGGACGCCATGCGTCGGGCGGCGGCCTGCGCCAGCTCGTAGACCGACGTCAGGTTGAGGTCGAGCACGCGCTTCAGCTCGGCGGGCGTCGTCTCCAGAAAGCCCTTGCGGACGGCCACACCCGCGTTGCAGACGAGCGCGTCGATCCGGTCGAGGCCCTCGACGACCGCTGCACCGGCGCCAGGCTGTGCGAGGTCGACGCCCGTCGCCCGCTCGGCGGTGGCGACCGTCCAGCCGTCCTGCCGCAGCCGGGCCGCCGTGGCGGCACCGATGCCTCGGCTTGCCCCCGTGACCAGGGCGGTCTTGCCGCTCGCAGCCAACTACCGCTCGACGTGCAGCGAGCCGTTCAGGTCGCCGAGCACGAGGTCGCGCTCGCGGTCGCCGATGTGGTCGAGCGGGACCGGCGAGAGTGCCTCGACGAACGTGACTCCAGCTTCCGAGTAGAGCTCGTGCTCGATGCCGCGGTTGACCACGCAGGCGTCGCCCGGTCCGAGCCGGCGGGTCTCGCTCCCGATCGTCATCGTCAGCGACCCTTCGAGCACGAGCATCGCCTGCTCCGTGTGCTCGTGGCTGTGGCGCTGCACGGTCGTCCCCGGCTCGTAGACGACCCGGCCCAGGAACACCTGGTCGCCGGCAATCGGGTGGAGCCCCACCCCCGGAAAGATGGGGAAGGGCTCCACACCGACGAAGGACCGGAAGGGCGAGCCCTCCATCAGGCGGCGGCGCCGAAGGTGAGCCCGGTGCCGACCGTGTTGACGGACAACTCGCTGTCGTAGACGACGGTCTTCCCGTCGCGCTTCGGCTCGCCGCCGCCGTTGCTCTTCGTCTTGAGCGCGCGCAGCACCCGCTCGGGGGTGATCGGGAGCTCCGTCACCCAGACGCCGACGGCGTCGTAGACCGCGGACGCGATCGCGGGCGGCTGGGCATTGTTGGCCATCTCCCCTATGCCCTTGGCGCCGTACGGCCCGTCGGTGGAGGGATTCTCGATGATGATCGTGTCGATCTGGGGCAAGTCCTCCATCCCGGGTGCGAGGTACGAGCCGAACTGCGAGCCGCGATGGTCGACCGACGGGTAGTACGGGTAGCAGTTCTCGAGCACCCCCAGGCCGAGGCCCTGCACGGCGCCGCCCTCGATCTGGCCTTCGACCAGCGTCGGGTTGATCGACTTGCCGACGTCGTAGCACTGCCACAGGTGGGTGACCGTGATCACTCCGGTCTCGTCGTCGACCTCGACCTCCGCCGCGCACGACGCATAGGAGATCGCGGAGTGGGGCGGCAGGTCGACCTTGCCCGTCTCGGGCTCCACGATCGTGGCGTACGGCTTCAACTGCGCGCCGGTGCCCGTGATCAGCTCGCCATAGGTCCACGTCGCGGCGGCCGCGACGTCGGGGACGCTGATCTTCTTCTGCGGAGCCCCCTTGGCCACCACCTCGCCGTCGACGATCTCGAGGTCGGACGGGTCGATCTCGAGCTCCTTGCCTGCGATCTCGAGGATCTTCTGCCGGGCGCTCTCGGCTGCCTTCTCGACGGCCTTGCCCGCGACGAATGTCGCTCGGGACGCGAACGTGCCCGTGCAGACGGGCGACGAGTCGGTGTTCGAGTTGTCGTAGGTGATCCACTCGTACGGAACGCCGATCGTCTCCGCCACGATCTGGGACTGGATCGTCTTCGAGCCGTTTCCGATGTCGGACGTTCCGGCAAAGACGTCGATGCGACCGTCCGGCTTGACCTTGATCCAGGCCTGCGAGGGGTCGCCGTTCTGGTTCATCCCCGTGGGGTACTCGATCGCCGCGAAGCCGCGGCCCTTGTGGACAGCCATCAGTGGTGAGCCTCCGGATCTCCGAGCTGGCCGACGAGATGCTCCGGAAGGAGGTCGCCGGTTCGCTGGTCGCGGGTCATCGACGTGTACTCGGACGTGAGATCGTGCCCGACGGCGTCGGCGATCGCGAGGATCGTCGGCACGGTGGACGGATCCGTGTACGGGATCTGGTTCGGCGAGGTGTCGCCGATCCGGTTCGCATTCTTGAGCCTGAGCTCGAACGGGTCGATCCCCAGCTCGAGCGCGATCCGGCTCATGTGCGTCTCGGTCGCGAACGAGACCGAGGTGACGCCGAAGCCCCGCATTGCCGTCGTCGGCGTGCGGTTCGTGTAGACGACGTACCCGTCGAACTCGAGATTCGGGATCGAGTAGGCCCCCGTGTGGTGGAAGCTGTGCTTGGTGAGCCCGTACGGCGAGAACCGGGCGTAGGCGCCCGCGTCGTGGAGGGTCAGCATCTTGCGGCCGAGGATCCAGCCGTCCTTCGTCACCGCGTCCGCGATCTCCATGTGCCACGGTGCCCGCGTCGAGGAGCAGAGGAACTCCTCCTCGCGCGTCCAGCGCCACTTCACCGGCTTGCCGGACTTCTGCGCAAGCAGCGCGCACATGGTCTCGGTGGCCGTGTCGACCTTGCCGCCGAAGCCGCCACCGACCGTGCCGCCGACGACCTTGAGCTTGTTCAACGGCAGTTGCAGGTGTGCGGCGACGACGCCCATCGAGAAGTAGAGCGCCTGCGTGCACGAGTAGATCGTGAGCCGGCCGTTCGCCTCGGGCACCACCTGACAGACCTGCGTCTCGACCGGGGCGTGCTCGATCGCGGCCGGGCGGTAGACGCCCTGCACGATCAGGTCGGCCCGCTCGAACGCCTCTTCGACGTTGCCCTTGCGGATCTGGCGCCGGTCCATCTCGTTCTCGAAGTGCCTATACCAGTTGCCCTCCGCGTGGATCTGGGGCGCGTCCGCGTCGAACGCCTTGCGGACGTCGAACAGCGGTGGCTGCTCGTCGAAGTCGGCCGTGATCGTCGCGACGGCGGCTGCAGCGGCCTCCTCGCTCGCAGCGGCGACGGCCGCGATCGGCTGGCCGAGGTAGCGGACCTCGTCCTTCGCGAACAGCGGCTCGTCCGCCGGGATCCCGAGCGCGGAGAGGTGCCCGTACTCGAGCAGGGGGACGTCCTTCCAGGTGACCACGTGGACGCCGTTCATCGCCTCGGCCTTGCTCGTGTCGAGGTTCGACATCTTGGCGTTGTGCACCGGTGAGCGGAACGCCTTCACCCACAGCGTTCCGGGCACCCGGACGTCGTCGACGAAGACCGTGCGGCCTGTCACATGGGCGACGCCGTCGTAGCGGGGGACACGAGCGCCGACCGCCTTCATGCCACACCTCCGAGGTTCGTCATCGCGGCACCTGCTGCCGTGACGGTGAGGTCGAAAGACTCGCCACGTGCCGCCGCGGCGACCGCGTCGATGATCTTGACGTACCCCGTGCAGCGGCAGATATGCCCGCCCAGGGCCTCCTGGATCGCCTCGCGGTCGTCGCTGCCACCGCGATCGATGTACGCGTGCGCGGCCATCATCATCCCGGACGTGCAGAAGCCGCACTGCGCTGCGTAGTGATGGGTGAACGCCTGCTGGATCGGGGCCATGTGCTCGGGCGAGCCGATCCCCTCGACGGTGGTGATCGAGGCTCCTGCGACGGATGCGACCGGTGTCAGGCAGGAGCGTCGCGGCTCACCGTCGACGATGACGGTGCAGGCACCGCAGCCCCCCTGCTCGCAGCCGGCCTTGGGGCTCGTCACACCGAGCTCCTCGCGCAGGACGTCGAGCAGGCTCGTCAGAGGCCCGCTCTCGATCGTGGTATCGACACCGTTGACCTGGAGGTTCATGCGGTCTCCTCGAGTTGGGTGAGAGCACGCTGGACGAGCACCGGCAACGTCTGCTCGCGATACCAGGCCGAGGCCAGCGCGTCGTCGGCGAAGGTGACGTCGCCACTCGCCGCCGCGCCCGCCGCAGCGGGATCCGAGGCGAGCGCTTCTGCCGAGCGGAGACGGGTGCCCGTGCCGGCGACACCGGTCGCAGCCAGCCGCGTGGTGCCGTCGGCGTCGCGAGCAGCGGTGACCGCGAGCACGGTGTACTCGTGCGTGTGCGGGTAGGCGAGCGCTGCGAACGCCGAAGCGGCAGGCCGGCTGAAGCTGACGTCGAGCACGAGCCGCTTCTTGCGGTTGGCGAGGAAGTCCTCGATCGGCTCGGTTCGCTCACCGTCCGCACCGGCCGACCGCACCCGCGCGTCGAAGGCCAGCAGACAACCCTGCAGGTCGCCGCGCGGCGCTTCGAAGGCGGTCCCGACGCAGAGGTTGCCGCCCACCGTCCCCTGCCCCCGGATCTCGTAGTCGGCAAGGTTGCGGGCGCAGTCGGCGAGGGCGGGGACGCCGAGCTCGAGCAGCGCGTTGATCGGCGTCGTGGCGCCGATCGTGACCGTGTCACCGTCGACGCTGACCGCGTCGAGGCCGGCGCGCGACAGCAACAGGACGCGGCCCGGGTCGAGGCGGCCGTAGGTGATTTCGGGCACGACGATGGTGCCGCCGCCGAGCACCGTGGTGCCGTCACCGTCGCCGAACAGCTCGATGGCTTCGGCCGGTGAGGCGGGCACAAGCACTTCAGGAGTCATCTCGATCCTTTCTCGTTCCTCGCCCTGTCAGGCCTGCTGCTTGCCGCCGATGCCCCAATGACGGGGCTCGACGCCCTGGATCACGACCTGGATGTGCTCCGGCGCGGCGCCGCTCGACTCGGCGAGGGCGGTGGTGAGGGCCTCGATCATCTTTGGCACGGACTCCTCGGTGACGCGGCGGTCGTAGAGCTTGACCTCGATCATCGGCACGGTGGCGGCCTCCTTCGGAGTGGCCGGTCCCTCGGCGGGCCCGGCCTCGGGGTTTCAAGCAGTGTGACATTGATGTATCACCAGCGCAACGGTATCGTCCCAGCGGCGATGGCGCAGGTCGGGAGCATGGAGCAGCGCGTGATCGACGGAGCACGCCGTGCGATCGCCGACTTCGGCTGGCAGGGCGCGACGCTCGCTCGGATCGCGGAGGAGGCGGGGGTTTCACGGATGACCCTCCACCGGCGCAGGCTCGGCCGGGAGGAGATCTTCGCGCTGCTCGCCCGCGACTACGAGGAGGCGTTCCGGGCCGCGCTCTGGCCCTCCGTGACGGGTCGTGGCACGGGCGCCGAGCGGCTCCAGGCGACCCTCGTGGCCGTGTGCGAGGTGACGGAGGATCACCTCCCGTTCCTGTCCGCCCTCGACGAGGAGGCCGATCGCCGCTTCTTTCACGAGCCGACCGACGAGATGCACTCCCGGCGGGGCTACATCAACCCAATCGAGCGCCTGCTCGCCGACGGGATCGCGGACGGCTCGATCCGTGACGTCGAGATCGAGGAGACGGCGACCGTTCTCGTCAACGCGGTCGACCGCTCCTACCGTCACCTCCGCCGCTCGCACGACTGGGAACCGCCTCGCGCGCGGCAGGCCTTGATCGACCTGATGTTGCGCGGCCTGCTGCCGGCGTAGCCCGCGTCTAGCCGACCGGGCGAGGCGGGAACGGCGGCGCTGCGTAGACGCCGTGCTCGATCGTCGCCGGGTCGGGGGCGGCCGCCTGCTCGGCCTCCTCCAGTCCCGCCTCGACCTCCGCCGCGGCGGACTCCCGCATGCCGTCGATCTGGTCCGCGCGCAGCCCGTCGAGTGCGAGCCGCGCTGCGAGGCGGGCGACCGGGTCGAATCGCGCCGCGAAGTCCTCCCGCATCCCGGCCGGCACGTAACGCGAGTCGTCGTGCGCGGCGTGGCCGTGCATGCGCAGTGAGAGAGCCTCGACCCCCTGCGGGCCCCCGCCGCCCCGCGCCCGCTCGACCGCGGCCCGGACGGCGTGGAGGACGGCGAGCGCATCGGTGCCGTCGACGCGCTGCGCGGGGATCGACCAGCCCCCCTGGAGGCGTTGCGCGATGTTGGTGTTCACCATCTGGCGCTCGACCGGGGTCGAGTAGGAGTAGCGGTTGGACTGGATCACGAAGACCGCAGGCACCTGCCACACCGCCGCGAGGTTGAGCCCCTCGTGCGTGTCGCCGACCGAGAAGGCGCCTTCACCGAGGAAGGTCATCGCGACCTTCGGCTCGCCGCGGCGCTTGAACGCCAGAGCCGCTCCGGCGACGAGGGGGACGAGGTCGCCGAGCATCGAGACGAGTGGGAAGACGCCGCGCTCGGGCGCGCCGAAATGCATGTTTCCGTCCCGGCCGAACGTCGGGCTCGTGCCCTTGCCGAAGAAGTTGCGAAAGGCGTCGGCGGGGGTGGCGCCACGGGCGAAGTGGCAGGCGAGCTCGCGGTTGAGCGGTGCGACCACGTCGCCGGGCCCGAGCGCCAGACCCGCCCCCGCTGCCACGGCCTCCTGGCCGCGCCCCGTGTAGACGGAGCCCGGCACGCGACCCTGGCGGTAGAGGGCCAACACCCGGTCTTCGAAGATCCGTTGCAGGAGGACGAGGCGGAACAGCGCCACGCGCTCCTCCGGGCCGACCGACGGTGTCTCGGCACAGGGCTCGATCGTCATCAGTAGGCGAGCAACCGGTCGAGGGCGGTGCGCGTCGATTCGACCGACGGCATGTACGCGTCTTCGAGCTCCGGCGCGAAGGGGACGGGCGTGTCGGGAGGCGCGTGCACAGCGGGAGGAGCATCGAGGTGCTCGAAGGCCTGGCAGGCGAGCAGGGAGAGGATCGCTCCCGCCGCACCCGTCGAGCGGGCGGCCTCCTGGAGCACGAGGACCCGCGACGTCTTCGCGACGGAGGCGAGGATCGTCGCCTCGTCGAGCGGCCAGATCGTCCTCAGGTCGACCACCTCCACGTCGGCGCCCAGCGCGTCGACCGCGCCGAGCGCGGTCCCGACGCCCGAGCCGTACGTGACCACGGTCGCGTCGCCCCCCGGGCGGGCGATCGCCGCCGGCCCGATCGGGGTGCGGTGCGTGGCGCGCGGAGCAGGTGCCCGTAGCGTCCGGTACAGGCGCTTGTGCTCGAAGTAGAGAACGGGGTCGGGGTCGTCGATCGCCGCTCGCAGCAGTCCGTATGCGTCCTCGACCGTGCCGGGGCAGACGACCTTGAGGCCCGCAGTGCCGACGAACCAGCCTTCGGGCGAGCCTGCGTGGAACGGTCCCCCGCGAACGCCGCCGCCCGTCGGGCAGCGAATCGTGATCGGGATCGCCTGGCCCGACCGCCAATGCGTCTTGGCCGCCACGGTGACGATCGGGTCGAAGGCACACGTGATGAAGTCGGCGAACTGGAGCTCGGCGACCGGTCGCTCGCCCATCCACGCTGCGCCGATCGCCGCTCCGACGAAGCCTTCCTCCGCGATCGGCGTGTCGATCACGCGGGCTTCGCCGAACTCGTCGAGCAGACCGGCCGTGACTCCGAACGCGCCCCCGAAGGCGCCGATGTCCTCGCCGAGCAGGAACACGCGATCGTCCTCGCGCATCGCATCCTGGAGGGCGGCGCGGATGGCCTCGAGATAGGTGATCTCGCCGGCCCGAGCCTCGCCTTCGGGGCTGCCGGGTGCTTCGAGATGGCCGACCGTCGTCACGGAACGAGCGTAGTAGACCCGCTATACGCGGTCGAGGGTTGCGTGCCGGTGACTGTGCCGCTCGAGCGCGCGGATGACCAGGTACCCCAGGACGGCGTAGACGGCGCCGACCAGGGCCTCCGCGCCGACGAGACCGCTGACCTCGCCGAACGAGGCGCCGTCCGCGAGCAGTCGTGCCGCCGCGATTCCGTGGGTGAACGGCATTCCGCTCGCGAGCGTGCGGAGCCAACCGGGCAACGCGTCGAGCGGGACGTTCGCGCCGGTACACACGAGCAGGATCCCGAAGAGGACGTTCGAGAGCACCGCAGTGTCGCGCACCATCAGCCCGAGCCCGGCACTGAAGAGCCCGAGCCCGGTGCACGAGACGGCGCTCACGGCGGTGACGAGCACGAGCGGCCCGATCGCCCCGGTGGGAACGTCGATCCCGACGATCAGACCGCCTACGACGAGCCCGAAGGCCGCCACGAAGAACCCGTTCACGACGACCGGCAGCGCGCGGCCGACGAAGAGCGGCAGGCGGGGGGCGGGCGTGATCAGGATCGATCCGAGCGTCTGCTGGTAGCGCTCGCCGGCGATGATGTGCGTCATCGCGAAGACGCACGGGATCGCCGCGTACTGGATCCCGTTCCCGATCACGTAGAACTCATCGGACTCGAGCGCGGCCGAGCGGCCGATGTAGACGAAGAGGAGGATCTGAAAGATCGGGGCGACCAGCAGGCTCGGGATGAAGACCCAGGGCGAGAGCCAGCCGAAGAGCGCGCGGTAGCTGATCAGGCCGCCGATCAGGAAGACGCGGGCCCCCGTCACGAGAGGGAGAGCGATGCCTTGACGCGGGCCGAGCGGAGCGCCCGCTCGAGCAGGAGGATCCCGGCGAGCGTGTACCCCGTGCCGAGGAGCAGCGCCAAAGCGATGTCGCCATAGGGTGAGCCCCCAAGCGCCGCTCCGCGAATTGCGCTGATGCCCCACGTCGGCGCGAGGACCCATGAGATGGGCCGCACCCAGCCGGGAAAGAGCGTCAGCGGGACGAGGAAGCCGGAGACGAGCCAGACCGGGTACTCGAGCATGTTCCCGAGCGCCCAGGCCTGACGGAAGCGGACGAACGCGACGGCGAGCAGAAAGCCGAGGGCACCGATGGAGACGACGGTGGTGGGCACCGCGAGCACGAACGCGAGCGGGTCGCCGACCTCGAGCTCGATGCCGAAGACGAGTCGTCCCCAGGCGAGCGTCGCGATCATGCTGTAGATCCCGATCGTCGCCATCGCGATCGTGACCGGGAGCAGGATCAGCGCGAAATGCGCCGGTGCCGTGACGAGGAGCTCGAGCGTTCCGAGCCAGCGCTCGCGAGCGAGCGCCGCTCCCGCGGACGTGCTCGTCGCCCCCCAGATGCCCATCACCGCCGCCCCGAGGGACGCGTAGAGCAGCGGCTTCGGGTCGTCGCCCGACTGGAACATGAGGAACGCGGCCGTCGCGAAGAAGAGCGGATAGACGATCCCGAGCCAGAAATTGAACGCCGAGCGCGTCAGCATCTTCATGTGGACGAGCCATCCCACCCAGAGGAGCCGCGCGATGCGCATCATCAGGCGGCAGTGACGAGCGCCACGTACGCATCCTCGAGCGTCGGCTCGCGCGAGGAGACGCGGCCGACCGTGACGCCGTCGAGCTGCGAGAGGATCGAGTGGGTGAGTTCGAGCCCGGGCTCGGTCTGCACGATCAGGAGCTGCTTCTGCTCCCGATTCTCGACCGTCACCGCTCGGACCCCTGCGAGCTGGCGCACGAGCTCGGTCGAGCGCTCCTCGATGCCGAAGACCTCGACCTCCACGACGCTGCCGTCGGCGACGCGGGACTTCAGCTGCTGAGGCGTCCCTTCCGCGACGATCTCGCCGTTCGCGATCACGGCGATCCGGTTGCAGAGCGCATCGGCCTCGAACATGTAGTGCGTGGTCAGGAGGACGGTCTTGCCCGCCTGCGTGAGCGAGGAGATCGTGGCCCGGAGCTCACGCGCGCCGACAGGGTCGACGCCGATCGTCGGCTCGTCGAGGAAGACGACCGGTGGATCGTGGAGCAGTCCGCGCGCGATGTGCAGGCGCTGGCGCATCCCGCGCGAATAGCCCTCGACTCGCTCCTGCTCCCGTCCCTTCAGACCGACGAGCTCGAGCAGTTCGTCGATCCGCGGCCGCTGTCGCTTGGGCGCGACACCGTAGAGCTCCGCGAAGTAGCGAAGGTTGTCGAGGGCGGATAGGCGCTCGTACAGCCCGCGCTCGCCCCCGAAGACGTAGCCGATGCGCTCGCGCACCCAGCGAGCGTCTTTGACGACGTCGCGCCCGAGCACCCTCGCCTCGCCCGAGGTCGGGATCAGGAGGGTGATCAGCATCTTGATCGTGGTCGTCTTGCCGGCGCCGTTCGGCCCGAGGAGGCCGAAGAGCTCGCCTTCCGCGATCGAGAAGCTGACGCCACGCACAGCCTCGACCTCGAGCGAACGACGGCGGATCGTCCCGGTCGTGGTCTTGTAGGTCCGCCGGAGATCGACCGCCTCGACGACATTCACGTGGCGACCCTACCCGCTCGACCGGGAACGGAACCCGCCGATCCCCTTCTGGCTGCCGCCACGCCGCTACGCTCCCGTGGTGAGCGCTTTTCGCACCATCGACGAGCTCGAGACGGCCCTCCGCGCCGCGGACTACCTGCCGGACCGTGGCCTCTCGACCGCGCTCTTCCTGGGGCTCGCGCTCGAGAAGCCGCTCCTGCTCGAGGGAGAGGCGGGCGTCGGCAAGACCGAGGCTGCGAAGGCGCTCGCGACCGCGACATCTGCCCGGCTGATCCGCCTCCAGTGCTACGAGGGGCTCGACGTCGCGCATGCCGTCTACGAGTGGAACTATCCGCGCCAGTTGCTCCACATCCGCGCCGCCCAGGAGGGGACGGTCTCCGAGGACGAGCTGTTCGGGCCCGAGTTCCTCATCCGGCGGCCTCTCCTCGAGGCGATCGACTCGGATGAGCCGGTCGTCCTCCTGATCGACGAGATCGACCGGGCCGACGAGGAGTTCGAAGCGTTCCTCCTCGAGGTGCTCTCCGACTTCCAGATCACGATTCCCGAGCTCGGCACGATTCGCGCCCGGCGCAAGCCGGCGGTGATCCTCACGTCCAACCGGACGCGGGAGCTCCACGACGCACTGAAGCGCCGCGCGCTCTTCCACTGGATCGGGCACCCGTCGATCGACCGCGAGATCGAGATCGTCAAGATCCGGATTCCCGGCATCTCCGAGCGGCTGGCCGCAGAGGCGGCGGCATTCGTGCGGGAGCTCCGCGGTCTCGACCTGGCGAAGCCGCCGGGGGTCGCCGAGACGATCGACTGGGCGATGGCGCTCAACGCGCTCGGCCGCCAGGAGATCGACGCCGACGTGGTCGAGCAGACGCTCGGCTCCGTGCTCAAGTACCGCGAGGACATCGAAGCCGTACGCGACGAGACGCTCGCGCATCTCGTCGATACGGCGCGAACGACCGCGGCGAGGTAGGCGCGCATGGCCGACGCTGTCGTCCGGCACGTCGTCACCTTCGGTCGCGTCCTGCGAGAGGTCGGCCTCGAGGTCGGGCCGGGTCGCGTCGCCGACGCGTTGCGCGGGATCGCCGCGGTCGACCTGACCCGGCAGGAGGACGTCTACTTCGCCCTCCGGCAGACTCTCGTCTCGCGCCACGACGAGCTCGATCTCTTCGATCGCGCCTTCAATGCCTGGTTCCTGCGGGCGCCCGTCCTGCCGCCGGTGCGGACAGCCCAGAGTCCCTTGGCCCAGGAGAAGATCGGCGAGACGCTCTCCGACGCGGCAGGCGGCGAGCCGGACGACGAGCAGGGTGATCCGCTCGAGCTCGGCGCCTCGGGCCACGAGCTGCTGCGCGACAAGGACTTCGCCGAGATGACCCCGGACGAGTACCACCGCGTGAAACGGCTGATCGCCGCGATCGCCGGGCACCGCCCGCTGCGCTCGTCGCGGCGCCGGCGCGCGGACCCGCGCGGCGACCGTCTCGACATGCGCCGGCTGATCCGGCAATCGTTGCGGACGGGCGGCGACCCGGTCGATCGTCCCTACCGCGCCCGCAAGAACGTCCCCCGGAAGCTCGTCGTGCTCTGCGACGTGTCCGGCTCGATGGACGCCTACGCGCGGGCGCTCGTCCTGTTCCTCCATGCCGCGGTCGGCTCGGGCCCCGGCGTCGAGGCGTTCGCGTTCGGCACCCGGCTTTCGCGGCTCACCGCCGAGCTCGGCACGCGCGACCCCGAGTCTGCCCTCGAGAAGTGCACCGAGGCCGTCACCGACTGGGGCAGCGGCACCCGGATCGGGGCGTCGCTGAAGGAGTTCAACGACGTCTACGGCAAGCGCGCGCTCTCGCGCGGGGCGGTCGTCGTGATCGTCTCCGACGGCTGGGAGCGGCAGGATCCCGAGCTCGTGGGCCGGGAGATGGCCCGGCTCGCGCGCGCCGCCTATGCGGTCGTGTGGGTCAACCCGCTGAAGGGCAACCCGGAGTATCAGCCGCTCGCCGGCGGCATGCGGGCAGCACTGCCGTACGTCGACCGGTTCCTCTCCGGCCATAATCTGAGGAGTCTTGAGGAGTTGGCGACCGTGCTCGCCGGCATCGAGAGGAGGCACGCAGCGTGAAAGAGATCCTGGACGAGGTCGAGCGCTGGCGCGAGGCCGGCGAGAAGGTGGTCGTCGCGACCGTCGTCGCGACCCGTCGGTCCGCGCCGCGCCCCGTCGGCACGAGCCTCGCGATTTCGGAGTCGGGGAAGATGTGCGGCTCCGTCTCCGGCGGATGTGTCGAGAGCGACGTGTTCGAGAACGCGATGGAAGTGATGCGCTCGGGTGAGGCCAAGATGCTCAGCTACGGGATCACGGACGACATGGCCTGGAGCGTGGGGCTTCCCTGCGGCGGCGAGATCGACGTCTTCGTCGAGGAGCTGGAGTGAGCTTCCTCCGCCGGCTGTCGGAGCTGAAGGCGTCGGGCGAGCGAGGCGTTCTCTTCACGGTCGTCGAGGGGGAGGGTCTCGGCGGCAAGGAGCTCGTGCTCGAGACGGGCGAGCGGATCGGCGGCGGCGTGCCGGTGGAGGCCACGGATCAGTTCGACGAGCTCGTCCGCCGGGGGCGCAACATGCTGCTCTCGCTCGAGAGTGGCAACAAGGTCTTCGCCGAGTGGTACGGGCCGCCGCCGCGGCTGTTCGTCTACGGCGCCGTCGACACGGCCGAGTCTCTCTGTCGGGCGGCGAAGCTGCTCGGCTGGACGGCGATCGTGGGTGATGCCCGCGCGATGTTCCTGACGCCGGAGCGGATGCCCTCGGCCGACCTGCTGATCCAGAAGTGGCCGGAGGAAGCTCTCGCCGAGATCGTGCCGGACCACCAGACGGCGGTCGTCGTGCTCACCCACGACGACAAGTTCGACGAGCCCGCCCTGAAGGCGGCGCTCGAGAGCGAGGCGTTCTACGTCGGCGCGCTCGGCTCGCGCCGCACCACCGAGCGGCGGCGCGGGCGCCTCCTCGAGGCCGGCGTCTCCGAGGAGCAACTCGACCGGATCATGGGCCCGTGCGGGCTCGACATCGGCGCCGACACCCAGGAGGAGACGGCGCTCGCGATCCTGGCCGAGATCCTCGCCGTGCGCGCCGGTCGGGGCGGCGGCCCGCTGCGCGACTCGAAGCAGCGCATTCACGTCGAAGTCTCCTAGAACGGATTCGCAGTCCACACGATCGTGCCCGCAGCGTGTTAGCGTCGCAGCGACAGTCTCCGTCACGAAAGGGGAACGGCAGTGCCCGGAATTGACGCGAAATCGCCTGCGATCTACGACCTGGTCGACGAGGGCTCCGGGGTCGAGCAGCTCGCGACCGGCTTCACGTTCACCGAGGGCCCGATCTGGCATCCGGAGGAGCAGGTCCTCTACTTCTCGGACATGCCGGCCGACATCCGCCGCAAGGTCACGCTCGACGGCACCGTCACCGAGGTGCGGAAACCGTCGTTCAAGTGCAACGGGATGACGCTCGACCACGACCTCAACCTGCTCGTCTGCGAGCACGTGACGAGCTCGCTCGTCCGCGAGCGCACCGACGGCGTGCGAGAGACGCTCGCGTTCCACTGGCAGGGGAAGTACCTGAACAGCCCCAACGACGTCACCGTCCGCTCGGACGGCACGATCTACTTCTCCGATCCGTGGTACGGGCGCTTCCCCGGTTTCGGGGTCGAGCGCGAGCGGGAGCTCGGCTGGCAAGGCGTCTTTCGGATCCCCCCGGGCGGCGGTCAGGACGAGCTCGACCTCGCCGTGGCGCAGGACGAGTTCGAGATGCCGAACGGGCTCTGCTTCTCGCCCGACGAGAAGCTGCTCTACATCAACGACACGCCGGGCGCCTACATCAAGGTCTTCGACGTCAACGCCGACGGCACGCTCGCGAACGGCCGCATGTTCTTCGAGGGGATCGGCACCGGTGTGATCGAGGACGGGATCCCGGACGGGATGAAGGTGGACGAGCTCGGCAACATCTGGGTGACCGGCCCGAAGGGCCTCTGGGTGATCTCGCCGGAAGGCGAGCACCTCGGCACGGTGGAGGTGCCCGAGAACATCGGCAACCATGCCTGGGGCGGACCGGACTGGCACACGCTCTTCATCCCTTCGACGTCGTCCGTCTACACGATCCGCACCAAGGTCGGCCCCCGGCGCGAGCCGTACATGCGATAGGAGGATGCGATGACCGATGAACTGACGCTCGACGCGGGCCGCTGCGCCCTGATCGTCCAGGACATGCAGAACGACGTGATCATCGAGGGCGGCGCCTTCGCCGACTCCGGCTCGCCGGTGCATGCGAAGGAGCAGAACGTCGTTGCGAACGTCGCCGACCTCGCCGCCGCCTGCCGCGGCAAGGGGATCCCCGTGATCCACGTCCACTACATCGTCGAGAAGGGCGCACCCGGGCTGAAGCAGAACGCGCCGCTCTTCGCGGGCGTGAAGGAGTCGGGCGCGCTCGTGCGCGGGACGTGGGGCGCCGCCGCGGCCGACGGCCTCGAGCCGCAGGAGGGCGACTTCGTCGTCGAGAAGATGCGGATGAGCGGCTGGCACGACACCCGGCTCGAGAGCCTGCTCGCGGGCCTCGGCCGCGATACCGTGATCATCACGGGCGCCTGGACGAACATGTCCATCGAGCACACCGCTCGCACCGGCGCCGACAAGGGCTTCGCGATGGTCGTGCCGGAGGACGGGTGCTCGACGATGAACGCGGAGTGGCACAACGCCTCGATCAACTTCGCGCTCCAGAACGTCTCCACGGTGACGAACTGCGCGGCCGTGAAAGCCGCTCTGACGTAGTCCGCAGAGGCGGGGTCCCCGAGCGGGGGTCCCGCCTCGCGCGAGTCCCTGAAGCCTGACCCTACGGTTCCTCGTGAACCTCCGTACCACCGAGAACGGGGAGCGCGATCCGTTGCACGAGATGCCGAAACGTCCCATGAGGGCTCGCCGATGAAGACGACTGCCGGGCTCTTCCGTTCGGTCGGGGAACCGCTCGAGGTCGTCGAGCTCGACCTGGCGGAGCCCGGCTCGAACGACGTCGTCGTCCGCATGGCCGCGGTCGGCATCTGCGGCACCGACCTGCATCAGGTGAAGGGCGAGTGGCAGCGGCCGACCCCGATGGTGCTCGGGCACGAGGGGGCAGGCGTGGTGGAGCACGTTGGGGACGCGGTCACGTCGGTGGCTGTCGGGGACGAGGTCGTGCTCTCGTGGGCGCCGTCCTGCGGGCACTGCGCCGACTGCGCGCGCGGCCGACCTGCTGCCTGCGTCCCCCTGCACCGGGCGATTGGCAACGGCACGCTCGTCGACGGCACGACGGGGATGTCCCTCGCCGGCGAGACCGTCTACCGGGGTACCGCCACCGGCGCCTGGGCGGAGCACGTCGTCGTGGATTCGCGTGTGGCCCTGCCGACCGGCGGCCTCGTGCCGCTACGGGAGGCGGCACTCCTCGGCTGCGCGGCACTGACCGGAGTCGGTGCCGTCCTCTTCGCCGCCCGCGCGACGCCGGGGGGCGTCGCGCTCGTGATCGGCGCGGGTGGGGTGGGACAGTTCGTCGTCCAGGGGGCGCGGATCGCCGGCTGCGAGGCAATCGTGGTCGTGCGACCCGGTCGAGGCGCGGCGTCGGCAGGTGCTGCAGCTCGGTGCCACCCACGCGGTGCACCCGGACGAGCTGAAGGAGCTGGTCGCGGCGGTCGCGCCCGAGGGCGCGGACTACGCCTTCGACGCGGTCGGGTTCCCCGAGACGAGCGCGACGGCGCTGCGGTTCACGCGGAGCGGTGGCACGGCCGTGATGGTCGGTCTGCCGCCGACGGGCCTGCGCCTCGACCTCGATCCGGGCGAGTTCCTGCGCCGCGAGAAGTTCCTCACCGGGACGATGTACGGCTCGGAGGACCCGGCCGTGGCGCTGCCGCTCCTGCTCGGGCACGTCGCGGCGGGCCGCCTCGAGCTCGCATCGCTGCTCGGTGAAGTGTTTCCGCTCCACCGGATCGACGAGGCGGTGCAGGCGAGCCTCGCGCTCCCGGCCGGACGCGTTCTCGTCGAGCCCTGAGCGTCGTCACCGCAGGCCGGCCGACAGCGCCTCGACCGCCTGCTCCTGCAGCCAGCTGAGGTAGCCGTACAGCACCAGGGCGGGCGCCTCCGGGTCGTCCTCGTCGAGCTCGTCGTAGGTCGCCTCCGTCACGTCGAGCTGGGTGCCGAGGTAGAGCCGGAGGCTCTCGAGGGCGCCGAGCCAACCCTCGAGCTGCTCCGCGGTGAGGCGGTCGGCGCCGGCAGTCTCCTCGACGACGCGGAGCGCGATCAGCTTTCCTTCCAGCAGCTCCGCCCGCATCAGACGGCTGAACTCGTCGTTCGCGGCATCGTCGTCGGCGTAGGCGGGCGGGAAGAGGCGGCGCAGGCCGGGATCGTCGGTCCTCAGCACCTCCCTCAGCTGCGCGGGCAACGAGCGGAGCAGATCCTGCTCCTCCACGGGGAGCCGCAGCCGGTAGCCGCCGTCGGGGTCGCGCTCGATCCGGCGGCCGTTCACGTCAGTCCTGCCTCAGCGTTGCCCAGAGGCCGTGGGCGTGGAGGCGTGCAACGTCGAACTCGGCCTTCTCCTTCTCGCCGGACGAGACGACCGCCTTGCCATCGTGGTGCACCTGCAGCATCAGCCGGGTCGCCTCTTCCAACGAGTAGCCGAACAGCTTGCGGAGCACGAAGGTGACGTAGCTCATCAGGTTGATCGGGTCGTTCCAGACGATCACCACCCAGGGTGGGTCGTGCTGGAACTCCTCGTCGTCTTCCGGCAGCCGGACCTCCGCCGGCGCTTCGATCGTCTGGCTCACGCACTCATTGTGGCGGCCGCTCGCCGGCGACGGCGGTCCAACGATCGCGATAGTCCTCCCGAACGGGACAGAAGATGTCGATCACCGTCGCCCCCTCCGGCCCGCAGTACGCCGAGTGCTCGACGTGGCCGGGGAGGACGTAGCCCTCCATCGGTCCGAGCTCGCGGGCGACACCGTCGACGACGAGCGCCTGCATCCCGCGCAGCACGATCCCGAGCTGCTCGTGCGGATGGCTGTGCAACGGCACCGTGGCGCCGGGGCTGAACTCGATCACGTTCATCATCACGCCTTCGCCGAAGAGAGGGCGACCCTCGACGCCGTCGATGAGCGAGAACGGGGCGATCGAGTCGAAGTGGACGAACTGTGGCTCCACCACGCCAGTATCGCATCGCGAGGAGCGCGGACCGAAGCGAACGAGCCGCTATCGTCAGGCGCATGACAGCTCTCGAGACCGGCATCCTCCGCGACCGGGCCTACATCGACGGCGCCTGGGTCGACGCCGACTCCGGCGCCACGTTCCCCGTCCTCGATCCGGCCACCGGCGACACGATCGCGAACGTCCCCCGGATGGGCGCCGCCGAGACGCGGCGCGCAATCGAGGCGGCCGAGCGGGCCCTCCCCGCCTGGAAGCATCGGGTCGCCAAGGACCGAGCGCGCATCCTGCGCCGCCTTGCCGACCTGATGATGGATCACGCCGACGAGCTCGCGGCGCTCCTCGTTCGCGAGCAGGGGAAGCCGCTCGCCGAGGCCAAGCTCGAGATCGGCTACGCCGCCTCGTTCTACGAGTGGTTCGGCGAGGAGGCGAAGCGCCTCGACGGCCGGGTGATTCCGCAGCCGTTGCCCGACCGGCGGATCGTGGCGCTGCGCGAGCCGATCGGGGTGACTGCGGGGATCACGCCCTGGAACTTTCCCGCCGCGATGCCGACCCGCAAGTCCGCGCCGGCGCTCGCCGTCGGCTGCACGATGGTGCTGAAGCCCGCCGAGCAGACGCCGCTGACCGCGCTCGCGATCGCCGCGCTCGCAGAGGAGGCAGGCATCCCGGCAGGCGTGTTCTCGATCGTCACGGGCGACGCGTCGGACGCGCCCGCGATCGGTGGTGAGCTGACCTCGAACCCGATCGTGCGCAAGCTCGGGTTCACGGGCTCGACCGAGGTCGGCAAGCTCCTGATGGCGCAGTGCGCGGCCCAGGTGAAGAAGGTGTCGCTCGAGCTCGGTGGCAACGCGCCGTTCATCGTCTTCGACGACGCCGACCTCGACGCCGCGGTGACGGGGGCGATGATGTGCAAGTTCCGGAACTCCGGCCAGACGTGTATCTCGGCCAACCGCTTCCTCGTGCAGGACGGGATCTACGACGACTTCGTCTCGGCCTTCATCGAGGCGGTCAGCGCGCTGAAGGTCGCCGACGGCTTCACCGAGGGCGCCCAGGTCGGCCCGCTGATCGACGGGCCCGCGGTCGCCAAGGTCGAGCGCCACGTCGCAGACGCCGTCGCGCAGGGCGCAGAGCTCCGCGTCGGCGGCAGCCGCATCGAGGGCCAGTTCTTCCAGCCCTCCGTGCTCACGGGCGTCACCATGTCGATGGCGATGAGCTGCGAGGAGACCTTCGGCCCGGTCGCCGGCATCAACCGGTTCACGGACGACGCCGAAGCCGTCGCGATCGCGAACGACACGCCCTACGGGCTCTCGGCCTACTTCTACACGCAGGACCTCGCGCGCACGTGGCGGGTCGCAGAGGGCCTCGAGTACGGCATCGTCGGCATCAACACGGGTTTCGTCTCCTCGGAGATGGCGCCGTTCGGCGGGATGAAGGAGTCGGGCATCGGCCGGGAGGGTTCGAGCTACGGCGTCGACGACTGGGTCGAGCTGAAGTACCTCGCAATGGGTGGAATCGGGGAGGGGTATTGATGGTGATCGTCGAGCAACGCGACTACCACGTCTACACGGGCAAGCTGCCCGAGGTCGTCCGCATCTACCAGGACGAAGGGATCCCGATCCAGAAGGAGGTACTCGGCGGGTTCGTCGCGGCCTTCACGACCGAGATCGGTGCGCTTTCGACGTACACGAGCATGTGGCGCTACGACAGCTTCGCCGACCGCGAGGAGCGGCGGGCCGCCCTGCAGGCCCGTGACGACTGGAAGGCCGTGATGGTGCAGTTGCAGCCGTTGATCCACACGCAGCAGAACCGCATCCTCACTCCGACCCCGTTCTCGCCGCTCCAGTAGGAGCCTGCCGCATGGCTCAGCTCGACGGCAAGGTCGCGATCGTCACCGGGGCGGCCCAGGGCATCGGCAACGCGATCGCGCACGGCCTCGCCGCCGAGGGAGCCCGGATCGTGGTCGCCGACCTGAACGGCGCGGAAGCCGCCGCCGAGGCGTTCCCGGACGGAGTCGGCCTGACAGCCGACGTCGCCGACGAGGCCGCCGTCCAGGCGCTCGTGGACGAGACCGTCGCGCGGTGCGGCTCGATCGACATCCTCGTCAACAACGCGGGCCTCTACGCGTCCCTCGCGATGCGCCCCTTCACGCAGATCCCGCTCGACGAGTGGCGGCAGGTGATGGACGTGAACGTCGCGTCGATGTTCCTCACCTGCCGCGCGGTCGTGCCGGTGATGCAGCGGAACGGCGGCGGTCGGATCGTCAACATCTCGTCGGGCACGCCGTTCCGCGGGGTTCCGTTCCTGCTCCACTACGTCACGAGCAAGGGCGCCATCGTCGCGTTCACGCGGGCGCTCGCCAAGGAGGTCGGCAAGGACGGCGTGCTCGTCAACTGCGTCGCCCCCGGCTTCACGATGTCGGCGGGGGTAGAGGCGCATCCCGAGGTGGTGGAGAAGCTTCGCGATGTCTCCGTTGCCGCGAGGACACTGCAGCGCGACCAGGTGCCGGAGGACGTCGTCGGCGCTGTCGTCTACTTCGCGAGCGCCGGGTCGAGCTTCGTCACCGGCCAGACGATCGTGATCGACGGTGGCCAGACGTTTCACTAGGCCGCGGCTTCGCGTGATCCTGAAGCCGGGCCTGCCGCCGTCGGGCCGCCGGCATCCCGATACAGTCGCCGCATGCGTCTGTCCCTCTACGAGTTCCAGACGGGTGCCAAGACGATCGGCGGCCACCGCGTCGTCTACGACGTCGCGAAGGACGCCGCCCACTATGGCGTCGCGGAGGTCGAGGGCCACGCACTCGTCTGGCAGCTCGACGACACGCCGGAGGAGGCCGAGGGAGCGCTTCTCTCGCGCCGCGTCCAGCTCGACCCCTTCGGGGACTGGGTGATCCGGTGTGACCGCGTCGACTTCCCACCCGGAGGTATCGCGCACACGCACACCCACCCCGGCCCGGGCATCCGCTACCTGCTCCACGGCAGGCTCGACATCCACACCGAAGGTCGTTCGGCGTCGTACGGGCGAGGCGGCGCCTGGTTCGAGGCGGGGCCGGATCCGGTGCTGGCGGAGGCATCGCCGCACCAGGAGACCGCCTTCGTGCGTGTCCTCCTCCTCCCGGCCGAGTGGGCCGGGAAGCGCACGATCCGCTACGTCGACCCCGCCGACGAGGATCGCCCGAAACTGCAGAAGGCAACGGTCTACTTCGAGCACGAGCTCACCCTGACGTGAGGACGGGCGGGCAGCTCCTCGTCGACCAGCTCGTCGTCCACGGCGTGGACGTCGCCTTCGGTGTCCCCGGCGAAAGCTACCTCGCCGTGCTCGACGCGCTCCACGATGCGCCGATCCGGTTCATCTCCTGTCGTCACGAGGTCGGCGCGGCGACCATGGCGGACGCCTACGGGAAGCTGACGGGGCGGCCCGGGATCTGCATGGTCACGCGCGGCCCCGGCGCCACGCACGCCGCCGGCGGGATCCACACCGCGTTCCAGGACTCGACGCCCCTGATCTTGCTGATCGGGCAGGTCGGACGCGGGATGATGGGCCGCGAGGCCTTCCAGGAGATCGACTACCGCCAGATGTTCGGGCCGATGGCGAAATGGGTCGAGCAGGTCGACGACTCCGACCGCATCCCGGAGCTGATCTCGCGCGCTTTCCACGTCGCGACGGCGGGGCGGCCGGGGCCGGTCGTGCTCGCCCTCCCCGAGGACATGCTCGTCGAGGAGTCCGCCGCGGCCGACGCCCGGCCGTACGAGAGCGGCCGGGTGCGGCCCGCTCCCGACGACATCGCGCGAGCCCGCACCCTGCTCGAGGAAGCCGAGCGGCCGCTCGTGATCGTGGGAGGCGCGCCGTGGAGCGGTCGGGCCCACGCCGAGCTCACCTCATGGTGCACCGCGGGCGCCGTGCCCGTGGCCTCGGGCTGGCGCCGGCAGGACTACGTCGACAATGCCGCCGGCGCCTACGTCGGGCACCTCGCGCTCGGCGCCGATCCGCGCCTCGCCCGGCGGGTGCGCGAGGCGGACGTGTTGCTCGCGATCGGCGACCGGCTGAGTGAGATCACGACAGCCGGGTACACGCTGCTCGACGTGCCGAACCCCTCCCAGGCGCTCGTGCACGTCACTCCCGACCCCGACGAGCTCGGGCGCGTCTATGCGCCCGCGCTCGGGATCTCCGCTTCACCCGATGCGTTCGCGGTCGCGCTCGGAGCGACGCCGCCGCTCCAGCCTGGCCCACGGGCGCAGCGCACCCTGGAGGCGCGGGAGGAGTACCTCGACAACCTCCGCCACACACCGGCACCCGGCGAGCTCGACCTGGGCGATGTGATGGCCGTCCTTCGCGAGCGGCTGCCGGCCGACGCGATCCTCGCGAACGGTGCGGGCAACTTCTCGGTCTGGACGCACCGCTTCTACGAGTTCACGCAGTACCCGACCCAGCTCGCTCCGACGAGCGGCGCCATGGGCTACGGCGTTCCGGCCGCAGTGGCCGCCAAGCTCGTCTTCCCCGAGCGCATCGTCGTTGCGATGACGGGGGACGGGGACTTCCTGATGACGGGCCAGGAGCTCGCGACCGCGGTGCAGTACGAGGCGGCGATCGTCGTGCTCGTCGTCAACAACGGCATGTACGGGACGATTCGCATGCACCAGGAGCGCCACTATCCCGGGCGGGTCTCGGGTACCGATCTCGTCAATCCCGACTTCGCCGCGCTTGCGCGCGCGTTCGGCGCCCACGGCGCCGTGGTCGAGCGCACGCAGGATTTCGCCGACGCCCTCGATCACGCGATCGACTCGGGCCGCCCGGCGTTGCTCGAGCTCCGCGTCGACCCCGAGGCGCTCACCCCACGGCAGACGCTCTCCGAGATCCGGGAGCAGGCGCGTGCCGAGCCGGCGGGGCCATAGGATCGAGCGACCATCTTCCGACGTGAGGAGACCGATCGATGACCAGTTCGCCCCTGCAACGCCGTGAAATCCGCGTCGCCGGGCAGGCCGAGCCGATCTCGCACTTCACCGACGCCGTCGCGGCGGGAGGGTTCCTGTTCGTCTCGGGCATCGTCCCGGTCGACGAGCGACGAGAGCTGGTGGGCGGCGACGACGTCGTCGTGCAGGCCCGCTGTGTCTTCGAGAACATGCGCGCCGTCCTCGCCGCGGGAGGCTGCACGTTCGCCGATGTCGTCAAGGTGACCGTCTACCTGACCGACGTGAGCGACCGACCACTCGTCAACCCCGTGCGCCAGGAGGTCTTCGGCGACACGCGTCCGGCCTCGACCCTCGTCGAGATCTCCGCGCTGGTGATCCCCGGCGCGAAGATCGAGGTCGACTGTGTGGCGCTGATCCCGTCGTGACCCGGCGGGCCGAGTTCTCGCTCGCGTCACGGCCCGTTCTCTCGCATGCCGCCGATGCCGTCGCGGCGGACGGCGTGGTCTTCGTCGCGGGTGTGCTGCCCGTAGACGCCGGCGGTGCGCTCGTCGGCAAAGGAGACGCGGCCGAGCAGGCGCGACACGTCCTCGCCGACCTCGGGGAGATCCTCGCGGAGGCAGGGTGCGCCACGGCCGACCTCGTCTCCGTCAACGTCTACCTCACCGCTATCGAGGATCGCGCCGCCGTCGAGGAGCCCTTCGACCGTGCGTTCGGCCCCGTGCGTCCGGCCGGTACGCTCGTGAGCGTGTCCGCGCTTGCCGTCCCGGGTGCCCTGATCGAGATCGACGCCGTGGCAGTGAGACCGTGAACGACCCTCTCAACGCCGCGATCACATGGCTCGACGAGCCTCTGCGGGGCGCTGACACGGGCCCGCTCGCCGGACGAACGATGCTCGTCAAGGACCTGATCGACACCGCGGGGATCCGCACCACGTACGGGTCGCAGATCTACGCCGAGCATGTACCGGAGCGCCACGCCACCGTGGTCGAGCGCGCCCTCGCGGCGGGCGCCGTGATCGTGGGGAAGGGAAACCTCCCCGAGTTCGCGTGGGGGGTGCTTGGCGCGAATCCGTGGTACGGCACCGTCCACAACCCGCTTCATCCGGGCAAGACGACGGGCGGCTCGTCGTCGGGCAATGCGGCCGCGCTGGCAGCCGGGCTCGTCGAGCTCGCGATCGGCACCGACACAGGCTGCTCGATCCGGTTGCCGTCGGCCGCCTGCGGCACGGTGGGGCTGAAGCCCCGGTGGGGACGCGCGCCGCTCGACGGAGTCTTCCCGCTCTGTCCGTCCCTGGACACGGTCGGGCCAATGGCACGGACGGTCGAGGAAGCGGCGCTGCTCTGGTCGGTCCTCTCCGAAGGCTCCGTGCCGGCACCGTCGCTCTCCGGGCTCACGGTCGGGCTGCTCCGGCGCGCGCCAGACCTCGCCGACGGGCGCGAGACGGAGTCGAGTGACGATGCCGAGGTGTGGGTCGAGGAGCTCGAGGGGCTCGGGGCACGGGTCGTCGAGAGCACGATTCCCCCGGCTCGCGCCGACATGTGGCCGGTGTTCCTCCACGAAGCGGCGACGAGTCATCGCGAGACCTTCCCGGCGCGAGCCGACGAATACGCCTCCACGATCAGGCCGAAGCTCGAGGCGGCCCAGCGGGTCGGTGCTGCCGAGATCGAGGCTGCCTACGACGCACTCCACCACTGGCGCCGGTTCGAGCCCACGGTCGATCTCTACGTGAGCCCGTGTTATGCGATCGAGCTGCCCGCAGAGGACGCGGACGAGCTCGACGTGAGACTGCCGCTGTCGTCATTCCTGCGCTGGGTCAATCTGATCGGTTGGGCGGGGCTCGCAGTCGGGAACATGCAGTTCATCGCGCCACACGACGAGACCGTGCTGGCAGCGGGTCTCGCGTGGGAGCGGCGCTGACGCGCCCGGCCGGACGCGCGAGGATGGGGAAATCCTCGTCGGCGGAGGCGGGTGCCCGAGTGCGCGGTCTCCGACCGCCAGCCGGGCTCAGGTCCCGTCGAACTCGGGCCGGCGCTTCTCGGTGAACGCCTCGACGCCCTCGTGGAAGTCGTGCGTCTGTTGCAGAAGACCGTAAGCGAGGCCCTCCAGCTCGAGGCCGACGTGGAGTGGAGCGTCGTAGGCGGTGTCGATCACGCGCTTCGCCATCGCGAGCGAGAGCGGGGAGTGGCGCGACAGCTCCGCGACGAGCCCGGCGACGGTCTCGTCGAGCGCGTCCGAGGCGACGACCTCGGTCACGAGCCCGAGCGCCAGCGCCTCCTCGGCGTGCACGCGCCGACCGCGCATGATGATGTCCTTCGCCCGGCCCACGCCGACGAGGCGCGCCAATCGCTGCGTCCCGCCCGAGCCGGGGATCATCCCGATCGTCGCCTCGGGGAGCGCCATCTGGACGTCGTCTGCGGCGACGCGGAAGTCGCACGCCAGCGCGAGCTCGAGCCCGACCCCGAACACGTACCCCTGGAGCTTTGCGATCACCGGCTTCGAGCAGCGCTCCGGGGCGGCGACGTTCTTCGCGAGCTGCGAGACGACCCAGGGAGACTTCGTCAGGAACCCGGCAATGTCGCCCCCTGCGGTGAACTGCCCGCCCGCGCCCGTGAGTACGACAAACCGCACCGCGTCGTCGCCGTCGAGCTCCGCAAAGAGCCCGGCAAGCTGGTCGCGTGCGAGCATCGAGACGCGGTTGAACTTGCCCGGCACGTCCAGCGTGATCGTCGCCACGCCGGTAGCAGCATCCTTCGCGATGCGAAACCCGTCGTACTCGCTCACTCGCTCTCCTTTGGCTCGTCGCGCAAGGCCCTGCGCAGGATCTTCCCTGATGCGCTCTTCGGAAGCGACGCCACCCGACGGTACTCGCGCGGGCGCTTGAACCGTGCCAGCTGCGACGCGAGGCAGTGTGCGTCGAGCTCCTCGGCAGTGGCCTCGCCGACGACGACGGCGACGACGCGACTGCCGAGCCGGTCGTCCGGCGGCGCCGATCACCGCCACCTCCTCGACGGCGGGATGCGCGGCCAGGATGTCCTCGACCTCGAGCGGGTGGATGTTCTCGCCGCCGGAGACGATCATGTCGTCGAGGCGCCCGTCGATCCAGAGGTCGCCGTCGGCGTCGAGATGGCCGGTGTCGCCCGTGTGATACCAGCCGTCGCGAATCGCCTTCGCATCTGCGTCGGGCCGCTGCCAGTACCCCGAGAACGCCTCGTCCGAGCTCAGGTGCACGCAGATCTCGCCGTTCGCCTCGATCCGCAGGCGCGTGTTGACTGCGGGCCGGCCGGCGCAGCCGGGCTTCGCGACCTGGTCGGGGCCGATCGAGAACGTGTAGACCTCGGTCGAGCCGTAGTGGTTCACGAACACCTCGGGAGCGAACGCCTCGGCACAACGCATCACGAGCGTCGATGTCATCGCCGCGCCTGCGTAGCCGAGCGCGCGCACCGACGAGACGTCGTGGTCGCCGAACGTGTCGCAGTGGACGAGGTCGTGGAAGAGGGTCGGCGCCAGGTAGAGAGACGTGATCCGCTGCTCCTCGATCAACCGCAGCGCCTCGGCCGGCTCCCAGCGCGCCTGCGGGACGAAACAGCCCCCGACGAGGTGCATCGCGACGAGCGAGTGGATGCCCATCGTGTGGTAGAGCGGCATCACGCCGAGGGTGCGGTCGCCGGGGCCGTAGCGGTGCTGGAGCGCCTGCGACCAGCCTCCCGCTCGATCTGCCCTGTGCGAGCGCGGGACCCCCTTCGGCCGTCCCGTCGTGCCCGACGTGTAGAGCATCAACGACATCGCCGCTTCGTCTCGGGTGAGAGCGCCGGGGTGCTCGGGCCCATCGGGGAGCGGGTCGCCGTCGCGCAGCACGAGCGAGGCACCGCAGTCGTCGACGCAGTAGTCGAGCTCCGGCTCCGAGAGCCGCCACGAGAGGGGCACGATCACCGCGCCCGCCCACTGTGCAGCCCAGTAGAGGAGAGCCGTTTCGAGACGGTTGTCGAGCACGACCGCAACGCGGTCTCCCTCCGCGACGCCGAGCCCGCCGGCGATCTTCCGGATCTGCGGCAGGAGGTCGCCGTAGCGGAGGCCCGGGAACGCTTCGCGCTCGGGATGCCGCTCGCAGGCGGCGAGTAGCGACTGGGCAAGGTTCACGTGCCGCCGTCTCCCTGCGCCATGCCGTCCCGTGCGTCCTCGATCGCCGCCACGATGGGCGCGTACCCGGTGCAGCGGCAGAGCTGCCCCGAGAGCATGTCCACGATCTCCTCCCGGGTCGGCGCGCCGCGCGAGAGGAGATCGTCGGCCGCGATCAGGATGCCGGGTGTGCAGAAGCCGCATTGGAGCGCATGGTGGCGCTTGAAGGCCTCCTGCAGGGGCGAGAGCAGCGCGTCGCCCGCGAGCGACTCGACCGTCTCGACGCTCGACCCGTCGGCCTGCACCGCGAGGAGGCAGCAGGCGCGCACTGAGACACCGTCGAGCCGGACGGTGCAGGCACCGCAGACACCGTGCTCGCAGCCGACGTGGGTGCCGGTGAGCCCCAGGCGGTGCCGGAGGAAGTCGGTCAGGAGCAGCCGGGGCTCGACGTCCGCGACCACGGGCCGGCCGTTCACCGTCAGCGAGATCTCGGTCATGCTGCCCGCTCCCAGGCCCGGAGGACGGCTCGCTCGACGAGAGACCCGGTCAGATGCCGGAGGTAGGCGGGCGAGGCGTGGATCGAGCCCGGTGGGTCGACTTCCGCCGACGCGAGCTGCCCGGCCTCCCGTGCGGCCGCAGCCGTGGGGAGGGTGCCCTCGAGCGCCCGTTCGACGGTCGCGAGCGCCGTCGGCCGGTCGCTCACGGCGCCGACCCGGATCCGGACGTCGCGGGCGAGGCCGTCGACCCGGCGCAGCACGACGGCGACCATGGCGAGACCGTAGTCGCCGGCGCGGAGCGAGAACTCCTCGAACGCCGAGCCCTCGTGCTCGGCCGGAGGCGGCCATGTCGTCGCGACGACGAGCTCGCCGGGAGCGAGGGTGGTCAGGTAGTGCGTGACGAAGAACGCGTCCGGTGCGATCTCCCGGCGGCCCGCGGGGCCTTCGGCGACGATCGCACCGCCGAGCGCGGCGAGGCAGAGGGGAATCTCGGCCGCCCCGTCGGCGTGTGCGACGCTGCCGCCGACGGTGCCGCGGTTCCGCGTCACGAAGTGGCCGACGTGGGGAAGGGCCTCGCGCAGCAACGGGTGCGTTCGAACGTCGTGCTCGAGCGCCATCTGGCGCACGGTGGCGCCGATCCGGAGGTCGCCGTTCGCCTCGATCCCGTCCAGACCGGCGCGGTTGAGGTCGACGAGCAGCGTCGGCCGGACGAGCCGCATGTTGAGGGCCGGCACGAGGCTCTGGCCGCCGGCGATCGGCTTCGCGTCCTCGTCCCCCGCGAGCGCCTCGACGGCCTCGGCGACGGAGCGGGCAGCGAGGTACTCGAATGCGACCGGCTTCACGACGACCGCTGCTTCGACCCGTTGAGGAGCTCCCAGACACGGGGTGGCGTGAGGGGCAGCTCGACGTCGTCGCGCCCGATCGCGGCCGCGACGGCGTTCGCGATGCAGACGGGCGCGCTCATCGTGTTGCCCTCGCCGATCCCCTTGGCGCCGAGCGCCGTGACGGGCGACGGGGAGGAGAGATGTCCGATCCGAAGCGCAGGGATGTCCGGTGCAGTCGGGGTCAGGTAGTCGACGAGCGACGCCGTCATCAGGTTGCCCGACTCGTCGTAGACATGGTGCTCGTAGAGGGCTGCTGCGGCGCCGTGGGCGAACCCCCCGAGCACCTGCCCGTCGGCCAGCATCGGGTTGAGGAGCCTGCCGGCATCGTGCACCGTCACGTAGTCGAGGACGGCCACCTCACCGGTGATCGGGTCGACCTCGACCGCGCAGACGTCGACGATGAAGCCGTGCGAGGCCGACGAGGCAACCCGGTCTTCGGCGTCGGGCGGGTCGAGGGTCGGCGGCGCCCAGAACGCGACCGCGGCGAGGCCGGGCTCCTCCCCGGCCGGAAGCCCTTCCGGGTTCCAGTGCGCCATCCCTGCGACCCGGCGGAGCGACAGGTCGTCGTCGCCGGCGTGGGCGCGGATGGCGTCGATCTTCGCCCGCAGCTTCAGCGCGGCCGCGTGGACGGCTCCCACCGCGACCCCCGAGAACCGCGAGGAGTAGTTGCCCGAGGCGACGCTCCAGGGCACGCTCGCGGTGTCCATCTCGGCCAGTACGGCGACGTCGCCCGGATCGCAGCCGAGCACGTCGGCGACCACCTGGGCGCAGACCGTGCGATGCCCCTGCCCCTGGGGCGTCGAGGCGAGCCGCACGGTGATCCCACCGAGCGGGTCGATCATGATCGAGGCGCCTTCGGCGTTCCCCGATTTCGGAAGCGAGCGTGCCCGTTCGTCGGCGGTCTGGGCGAGGGTGATGTAGCCCATGTTCGAGATCGAGGGCTCGACGATGCACGCGAGACCGACGCCGACGAGGCGTCCTTCGGCGCGCGCCGCGGCGGCCCGTGCCTGAAGCGCCTCGTAGTCGGCGAGCTCGAGGGCCCGGTCGAGGCAGGCTTCGTAGTCGCCGGAGTCGTAGAGCGCGCCCGACGGCGTCCGATACGGCATCGCCTCGGCCGGCACGAGGTTGCGGCGGGCTAGCTCCGCAGGGTCGAGCCCGAGCCGGGCCGCCGCGATGGCCATCGTGCGCTCGAGGCCGAGGTAGAGCTGTGGCCCGCCGAAGCCCCGGTTGAGGCCGGAGGGGATCGTGTTCGTCAGCACGACCCGGTTGCGAACGGCGACGTTCTCGACCCGGTAGGCCCCCGAGAGCGAGCCGTGCATGCGGTAGAGCGTCGCCGGCTCCGGCGCCCGCACGTACGCCCCGACGTCCTCGATCGCGTCGTAGCGCAGTGCGACCAGGCGGCCGTCGGCCGTGAAGCCGGCCTCGACCTCCGTCGTGCGGCCTGTCGAGGCGGCGCTGGCGGCGAGATGCTCCAGCCGGTCTTCGACCCACGTCACCGGCACGCCGAGGTGGCGTGCGGCGAGGCCGATCAAGACGACGTAGGCGAAGACGGAGGACTTGATCCCGAACGAGCCGCCCGAGTCAGGCGGTGTGAGGAGTCGCAGCCGGTTGCCCTTGAGGCCGAGCGCGGCGGCCGCGACGCCGTGCAGCGTAAAGGGCCCCTGGAAGTTCGCCCACGCGGTCATGCGCCCGGCGCCCTCGTCCCAGTCTGCGACGACGGCGTAGCACTCCACGGGCATGCACGTGAAGCGGGGGAAGTGGAACGTCTGGCGCACGACCACGTCCGCTGCCGCGAGCGCCTGCTCGACATCGCCGTAGGCGAACGAGCGGTCGTGTACCGGGCTTTCGGACGCGGCGACCGGATCGAGCACCGGCTCGAGCGGGTCGTAGTCGACCTGGACGAGCTCGGCGGCGTCCTCGGCGAGGTAGCGGTCGGTTGCGACGACGACGGCGATCGGCTCGCCGACGTAGCGCACCGTGTCGATCGCGGCCGCGTAGTTCGGCGTCCCCGAATCGATCCCCGCCGGGAAGGGCCGCGACAGCCTGGCGACGTCCGTGCCGGTGAGCACGCCCACGACCCCCGGAGCGGACAGTGCCGCCGATGCATCGACGGTGATCCGCGCGTGTGCGAGCTGGGACCGGACTACGGCTGCGTGGGAGCTGCGAGCAACGGGCGCGAGGTCGTCGAGAAAGCGGCCCTCGCCCCGGAGCAAGGAATCGTCCTCGACGCGCAGCATGCTCCGACCGACCCAGGGCCCCTCCGTGGTCGCAGGCTCAGGACGTGCCACGGGTCGAACGTAACACTCTCAGCGCGGCTGCTGCGCGGCGGCGAGCGCCACCTGATCGTCGGTCGGCCCAGCGCCGTCGAGCGCCCGGAACGCCTGAAGGACGGCGCGAGGGTCGCGGCCGTGGCGGAGAGCGGCCATCGTCAGCGGCTCCCTCACGGCACCGCCGCAGTGCGCACAGGGCCAGTAGATCCGCGACATCAGCCGCGCAGCACGGCCGTCCGGGTACATGCGGAGGATCTCCAGGATCGTCGTCGAGCCGCGTATCTGCTCGGCCGAGTGCCGTTCGTCGAGCCCGTCGGCAGGACGGAACCCGGGGATCCGCGTACGGGCATCGCCGCTCACATCACAAGTGTGCCGTGCCCGGGCGAACCGCGGAGGTCCGCCCGGGCACGGCACACCGTCAGGCCCGCCGGACGAGCAACAGGATCGACGCGACCGCGATCCAGGCCATCCAGGCGAAGATCCCGATGAAGGCAACGGTCGCAAGGGACACGATGCCTGCGACGACGCCCAGCCAGCTGAGCCAGCTCGGCACGGAGGCGGACTGGCGTGTCGCGAGTGATGCGACGATGATCATCACAGCGGCGGCGACGCCCGAGGCGCCGAGCATCATCCACCCGGTGTCGTCGATCATCAGATACGCGTCTGCCTGGGAGAGCGCCCGGGCAGGATCGTCCTCGATGTCGACCAGCGGGCTGACCCAGATCAAGAGCGCGGTCGTGTTCAGGATCGCGAACGCGCCGCCGGCGATCGCGACGATCAGCACCTCGGCCGTTCCTGCGACGCGGCTCACCCGTGCCGCGACACCCGACACGAACCAGGTGAGCATGAGCAACATCACGAGGACGAGGATCGCCGTGGCGACGAGCCACGCCTCGGAGTCCTTGGCGTTTGCCACCACCTCCGCAGGTGTGTCGCCCGTATCGGAGAGCCCGGGATTGGCCCACACCACGATCAGGGCGGCGACGTACGCGAGCCCGCCGATCGGCGCCCATCGGTCGATCCACGACCGACGGTTGCCTGTGTCGGGAGCAGGGGATGTTTCGAGCGAGCTCACACGTGCCTCCTCGTTGCGCAGCTGATGGGACGAATGGAGGCAAGAGACTACAAAGCACCGCGGACGAACATCCCGGCCCGGCAAGGCCCCGATTTCCGCGCGCCGACGAGCCCCGCTACACCGCCCCGGCAACCACCGACAACGGCGCGTCCGCACCGTGCATTCGCACGGCGTTACGCGGCAGCTGGTACCGGGCATAGGGCAAGCACGGCCACCTTGGCATCGGGCCCGTGGCGCCCCATCGCGGCGGCGAACGCCTCGTCCAGCGACGTCGTCGCGTCGAGGCCGATGTCGGCCGCCATCTCGAGGTTTTCCTCGAGCGTGACCACGGTGAGGTGCTTACGGGTCATGACCTCGTAGATCGGCACCCAGATGCAGCCGGCCCACATCTGGATCTCGCGCTTGTGGATGTCCATCAGCACCCGCTGGTAGTTCTCCGCGGTCGGGGGCATGTAGGGCTTCATCAGATCCATCAGGGCGAACCCGGGGAAGTCGCCGATCGCGGTCGAGACGCCGGGGGACGGGCTCGTGTAGATGATCGTGCCGCCGTCCTTCAACACCAGGTCGGCCGACATGCAGCCCCAGCCGGTGTGGAAGAACAGGTGGTCGGTGGGGGCGAAGACGCCGCAGATGACGATGTCGGCCTGCCCCTTCTCCTCGACCCAGCTGTCGTACGCGTAGATCGCGTTGAAGCGGCGAATGGCCTCACGATGTGCCTCGGGGTGCGAGCCGAAGATGCAGTCGATCACGCGCCCGTGGGTGTCGAGGATGACGTTCATCGTGCAGTCGAGGCCGCACATCGTCGCGACCTCGTCGATATCCGAGCGCATCGGCCCGACGTAGGCGCCGTAGTGCGTCTGAGGCGAGGTGACGAAGGCGCAGTGGTTCGACTCGACCGTCGCATCCGAAACGACGCCGGGCAGGATCAGCTTTCCGCCGCCGCCCGCACCCCAGTGGTTCGCCTGGGCCTGGCCGATCGTGATCTTGACATCGCTCGACGCCACGTCGGTCAGGAGCCAGACGGGGGTGCCGCCCGACGAGACGCCGACGAACGTGTAGGCGTCGGGGTTCTGGGGATCGTTCTGGATGAACGGCCAGCCGTTCGCCTCCATGCGGGCCAGGTTGTCGCGCCCGAGCTTCTGCTCCATGTCCGCTTCGGACATGGGGAAGACCTTCCCGTTCGCGCACACGACCCGGACGTCGCTAACTCCCGCCGCCTCGATCGCGTCAAAGACACTAGGGAGCAATTTCGACGAGGGGGTGGGTCGGAACTGGTTGTCGATGATCACGGCGATGCTCGACTTCCCCGCCAGGACGTCCGCGAACGACGGCCCGTCAAAGGGCTCCTGCAGCGCCGCTCGCGCTGCGGCAGCCACGTCCGTCACCGGCGCCGGCTCCTCGGGCCGGATGTCGGCCACGAGGTTCGCCGTCGGGATCTCGAGCTCGAGCGTGTCGCGGTGCTTCTTGGACTCGTCGTCGGTGGCCCCGATCGCGAGAGGATCCATCGACTCGAACGGGATCACGGTACGGGTCGTTGTGCTCATGGCGTGAGGCTCCTCGGGTCGTCGTTGTGTCTCCAGGTCAGGCTAGGGTCTGCTGCGGGCCCGGTCAAGAGAATCGATAATCGCTTACGAATGTTGAATTGCACGAGGCATCCCGATAGGGTTCCCGGCGGATGAGCGAGCGCCTCCGCAACGTCGATGCCCGCTCCCTGCTGCCGCGGCTCGTGGTGGGGTCGGTGGTCGGCTTCGTGCTGCTCTACGTCGTCGTCCTCACGAAGCCCGTCGACGAATTCGGGATGGGCGGCTGGCGGTCGACCAACACCGGCTCGGCGATCGAGAACCCGGGCGCATTCGTCTACACGCTGCTCGACGCGATCACGTTCGCCGGTCTTCTCTTCATCGTCGCGAGTGGCTTCTCGCTCATCTTCGGCCTCATGCGCACGGTCAACATGGCCCACGGCTCGCTCTATCTCCTCGGTGCCTACATCGCCTACGAGATCCAGCAGCGGATGACGGGCAAGGGCTTTTCCGTGCAGCCGGCGGACGTCAACACGTTGGAATGGGTCGTCCCGCTCCTGGTCGCGATGGGGATCATCGCGGTCTTCGGGGTCGTGATCCAGCAGCTGTTCCTCCGCTGGAACCAGGGCCAGGATCTCCGGCAGGCGCTGATCACGATCGCGATCTCGGTGATCGTCGCCGACCAGGTGATTGCGCACTTCCCGCGCAGCGTCCCCGAGGGCACCAAGCCGTTCGGCGGCAACGCCGTCAGCCTGGGATGGCCCGGCTGGACGAACCGCCTCGTCGACCTCCATGTCTGGGACACGCGGTACTCGCTCGCGCGGCTGGTCATGCTGGCCCTCGGCGTGTCGGTCGGGATCGCGCTCTGGCTCTGGCTCTACCGGACGAGGACGGGGATGGTGATCCGCGCGGGAGTCGACGATCCGCAGATGACCTCGGCGATCGGGATCAACATCCAGGTCTTCTTCGCCGTCGCCTTCGGTGTCGGTGCGGCGCTCGTCGCGCTCGGTGCAACGGTCGGCACCTCTCAGGGCAACATCTCGCAGGGGCAGGACGGGGTCTGGCTGCTGTATTCGCTCGTCGTCGTGATCATCGGCGGCATGGGGTCGCTGCTCGGCGCCGTCGCCGGGTCGCTGCTCTTCGGCCTCGTCACGGCATTCTCGGTCACGTACCTGCCGGTCTCCGGCTCCGGTTGCTGCACGCAGTACTCGCCCGTGCTCACCTTCGTCCTGATGGCCATCGTGCTCGCCTTCAAGCCCCAAGGGCTCTTCGGGAGAACCGGATGACCCTTGCCGGCACGAAGACTCTCGTGGAGCGGAGCATCGGCGTCGGGGTGCTCGTGCTCGCGTTGCTGGCGCCGCTGCTCGTCTCCAAGTTCTGGCTGGACACGGTGCTCACCCAGACGTTCATCCTCGGGATCGGGGCGGCGAGCCTCGTCCTGCTCTCCGCCTACGGTGGGATGATCTCGTTGGCCCAGGCGGGCCTGATGGGCATCGCGGGGTACGCGCTCGGGAACATGGTCACCGAACGGGTCCCGGGCGGTGAGACGAAGGGTCTCTTGCTCGGGTGGAATCCGTCGCTCGCCGTCGTCCTGGCCATCCTCCTCACGGTCGGCATCGGGATCGTCTTCGGCGCCGTCGCCTCGAGGAGCTTCGGCATCTACTTCCTCATGCTGACGCTCACCTACTCGGTGATCGCGTACCTCTTCGTCAGCCAGGTCACGCAGGTCGGCGGCTTCTCCCCGATCGCCGGCGTCGACAAGTACACGCCAGGATTCGTCGGAGACGTCGTCAACGACCGCCAGCGGCTCTACTACATCGCGTTCGGCGTCGCCATCGTCGCCTACGGGGTGATCCGGTACCTCGTGCGGACGCCTTTCGGGATCTCGCTCCAGGGCATCCGGGACGAGCCCGCGCGGATGGCCTCGCTCGGGTACAACGTGGCGCTGCACCGGACGCTCGCTTTCGGGATCGGCGCTCTCGTGGCAGGCTGTCGCCGGGGTGCTCTTTGCCTGGTGGTCGGGCCAGCTCTCGCCGTCGAACATCGGCTTGCAGGCGACGATCGAGTTGCTCGTGATCGCGGTGATCGGCGGGCTCGGGCGGATCGAGGGCGCCTGGATCGGTGCGTTCGCCTACATCGTGATCAACAACGAGGTGACGAACCGGATTCCCTCGGGCGGCCTGCCGGGGGTCGGCGGCACGTTCAACACGGTCATCGGCGTCGTCTTCCTTGCAATCGTGATTGCTTCGCCGGACGGTCTGGTCGGGATCTGGGACAGAATCTGGGGCCTCGCGCGTGGGGAGGAGCCCAAGCAGCCCGCGGCTGAGGCGAGCGCGGCGAGTTGAGGCAGGAGGGAAGGGAGGGTGAAGTCGGTTCGATGACAGACGGCAACAGCTATCAGGGAACATTTTCCGCGCATCCAACGAAGGAGGGACTGCAATGAAACGACGACAGGGGCGGGCATTCCGCCTCCTCGTCTCGATCGGCGTGATCGCAGCCACGGTTACCGTGGTCATGGTCGCGTCGTCGACGGCGGCGACTGGCGTGGTTCGGGTGGCGGTCATGAGTGACTGCAAGGGGGCCTTCGGGTTCGCGCAGGAGCTCGGGATCGGTGGCGCTCAGACCGCGTTCGCCCAGTTCGCAGGCGGCAAGGTCAAGAACAGCAAGAAGCCGTCAGCGGGCATGACGGGCATCAAGGCCGGGGGCAAGAACGTCCAGATCGTCGGCTACGGCTGCGGCGACGACACTCCGGCGACGGCGCTCAAGGAAGTCAGGCGCCTCATGCAGCAGCTCAAGGCCGACGTCCTGGTCGGGCCGCTCTCGGGTGACGAGGCAGTTGCGATCGCCAACTGGGTGAAGTCGCGTCCGGCGAAGACCGTGATCATCGGCACAGCCGGGTCGCAGGACCCGACGCTGCAGATCGCGCCGAAGAACCTGTTCCGCTACCACGGCGACGGCGCCCAGTGGAACGCTGGCCTCGGCGAGATCGTCTACAAGAAGCTCGGCTGGCGCACCGCCGCGATCATCATGGACGACTATTCGTTCGGATGGACGTCGGGGGCCGGCATCATCGCCGACTTCTGCGCCATCGGCGGCAAGATCACGAAGCGTGTGTTCCCGCCGCTGAACACGACCGACTACTCGTCGTACGTCCGTCAGCTGCCCGCACCGGGCTCCGTTGACGGCTACTTCTGGGTCGTCGGCGGAACCGGCACGGGCCCGGCGCTGAAGGCGTTCGAACAGGCCTATGGCCCGATCAACGCGAAACAGCACTCCGGCAACCTGTTCCTCTGGTTCCTGACCGGGAAGGACGACGTCGCACCGCGCATGATCGGTGCGTATGTCGGCGGCTTCGGTACGGCGCCCGGCCTGAAGGGCTTCACCGCCCTGAACCAGTACAAGGCCTTCGTCGCCAAGACGTACCCGGGGTTGCCCGCGGACGATGGGTTCTTCTACAACTACTACCAGGGCGCGCGGGCGCTGGTGGAAGGCCTGAAGAAGTCCAACGGCGCCGTCGGCGCCAAGCTGCAAGCAGCGATGCCGCGGTCGATGTTCGCTCCGATGGAGATCTCGGACAACGGCCGCGTCAAGCTGGACGCGAACCGCCAGGCGATCCAGGATCAGTGGCCGGTTCAGATCATCAAGGGTGCTGACGGTGGGCCCGCGATCACGCTGACCGGGTACGTGCCGAACGTGAACCAGACGTTCGGCGGCCTGTTCACGAAGAACAGCCCCGCGCCGGGCCGCACGCAGCCGAAGTGTGTGAAGAAGAAGCTGCCGTGGCAGGGCAGGATCCGCGAGGTCAAGGACGGCCGCGTCACGAAGACGATCATCAAGTAACGCAGTGACCGACGCAGCATCACCCGCCGTTGACGCCGGCCCGATCCTCCGCTTGCGGGGGGTCGGCCGGCGCTTCGGCGGCCTGCTCGCCGTGAGCGACGTCGATCTCGACGTCGCTCACGGCGAGCGTCGAGCGGTGCTCGGCCCGAACGGCGCCGGCAAGACGACACTGTTCAACGTCATCTGCGGCGACCTGCCGCCGTCGGGCGGGACGATCCAACTCTTCGGGAGTAACGTCACGGGGCGACCCGCGCGGGCTCGGGTAAAGCTCGGGCTCGCCCGCACCTATCAGCAGTCCCGCCTCTTCCTCGGCCTGACCGTCGAGGACAGCATCTACCTCGCGATCGTCGGGGCCGAAGGGGGGCGCTTGCGCTCGATCCGCCGGCCTGCCCGCGATCGCGCGCTGAGGGAACGGGCGAGAGTCGCCGCGGGTCGTGTGGCGATCGACGACAAGCTCGCGGAGCGCGTCGGCGATCTATCTCACGGCGAGCATCGCCAGGTAGCGATCGCGATGGCACTCGCGGTGAACCCCCGGGTGCTCATGCTCGACGAGCCCGCCTCCGGGCTGTCCCGCGGCGAACGCGGGCTGCTCACGGAGATCCTGCTCGGGCTCGACCGGTCGATCACCCTGATCCTGATCGAGCACGACATGGATATCGCGCTCACGGTCGCGGACAGTGTCACGATGATGCATGACGGCCGCGTCATCGTCGAGGGGACGCCGGACGAGATCCGCGCGAACCAGACCGTCCACGATCTCTACCTCGGCCGCGGGCACGCACATGAGTGAGCCGCAGCCCGCCGTCACCGCTCCTCCCGCGCCCGCCCCCGAGACCGAGCCGCTGCTCGAGGTCAAGGGCCTGAATGCCTTCTACGGGAAGGCACGGGCACTCGAGGACGTGGCGTTCCGGATGGGGCACGAGTCGGTTGCGATCCTGGGCCGCAACGGAATGGGCAAGACCACCCTGTGCAACGCGATCATGGGTATCTCGCCGCCCGCTGCGGTCGGTTCGATTCGCTTTGCCGGCGCAGAGATCGTCGGCGGCCACTCCTATCGGATCGCGAGGGACGGGATCGGCTACGTCCCCCAGGGGCGGCGCCTGTTCCCGTCCCTGACAGTCGACGAGCACCTGAAGATCGCCGCCCGGGGCTCGTCCGAGGACGGTGGCAGCGGGTGGACGCCGGATCGGGTCTACGACCTCTTTCCCCGGCTCGCGGAGCGGAAGCGAAACGGCGGCGCGGAACTCTCCGGCGGCGAGCAGCAGATGGTCGCGATCGGCCGCGCTCTCGTCACGAACCCGCGCCTGCTCATCATGGACGAGCCGTCCGAGGGATTGGCCCCCGCGATCATCGAAACCATGATCGAGACATTCCAGCGGCTCGAGCGCGAGGGGCTCGCGATCCTGCTGATCGAGCAGAATCTCGGCGTGGCCACAGCGCTTGCCGAGCGGCAGCTGATCATGGTCGCGGGCACCATCGCGACCGAAACCACGGCCGCCACGCTTTCTGGTGATCCTGAGTTGCAGCGGCGCTACCTCGGCGTGGAGCCCCTTGCCAAGTAGGCTTCAGAGCTTGGGCCCTCGCGAACTTCCGTGTTGACCAGAGCGTCTCTCGCCGCGTGCGCGATCGGCTGCCTGCTCCTCGTCGCCGGGTGCGGTGGCTCGGGGTCGGCCGGCGACGCGATCGTCTTCGTCAGCTCTCAGGACGGTGATTACGCGATCTTCGGGATGAATGCGGACGGATCGGGAGGATCGCGCCTCACCGAGGAAACGGGCGACACGTCGACCTTGAACGGGATCCAGTTCCAGATCGAGCCCGCCTGGTCGCCCGACGGCACCAAGATCGCCTTCGCGAGTGCCCGGGAGGGGACGTTCGACCTCTATGTGATGGGCGCGGACGGCACGGGCGCGACCCGGTTGACGTCGACCAAGGAAAACGACCGGCATCCGAGCTGGTCGCCGGACGGGACGCAGATCGCGTTCTCGCGATCCACGGCCCTCGAACGTCTCTACGTCATGAACGCCGACGGCACCGATGCTCGCCGGCTGACCGCCGACGACATCACGGCCGAAGGCGAGCCGGCGTGGTCGCCGGACGGGAACTGGATCGCGTACACCCACGGAGCCTCGGGGAGTGACTTCCGCGAGATCTGGGTCGTGCACCCCGACGGGTCGGATCGGCGTAGCGTGACGAAGCTCGACGCCAAGAGCTACACGCCGACCTGGGCCCCCGACTCGAAGCGCCTCGCCTTCGCCTCCGACCATGGTGGGGCGCCGTTCGACATCTTCACGGTGGGTGTCGACGGCAAGGGGGTGCGACAGCTTGGCAAGTCCGACGCCGACTCCTTCGAGCCGGCGTGGTCGCCCGATGGGGGCGACATCGCGTTCTCGCGCGACGGGGCGATCGTCGTCACGACGCTCGCAAGCGCCGAGCAGCGACTCACGAACCCCGAGGACAACGACTCCAGCCCGGCCTGGAAACCGGTCGAGTCAGGAAAGGAAGGCAGCTGATGCCCACCGTCGTGCTCGTGGGAACGCTCGACACGAAGGGGGAGGAGTACGCCTACCTCGCCGATCGGATCCGGGAGAACGGAGTCGACGTTCTCCTCGTCGATGCCGGCATCGTCGGAGAGCCGCTCGCGAGCCCCGACGTGACGCGCGAGGAGGTGGCTGGGGCTGCGGGCGCAAATGTGCGGGCGCTCGCCGATGCAGGCGATCGCGGCGCGGCGATCGAGACGATGGCCCGGGGTGCGGCCGAGATCGTGGGGCGGCTGCACGCAGAAGGCAAGCTCGACGCGATCGGTGGCCTCGGGGGCTCCGGAGGCTCCTCGCTCGCCACCTACGCGATGCGGCAGTTGCCGATCGGCGTTCCCAAGCTGATGGTCTCGACGGTCGCCTCGGGTGACACGAGCCCGTACGTCGGCTCGGTCGACGTGACGATGATGTATTCCGTCGTCGACATCGCCGGCGTGAACAGGATCTCGGCGCAGATCATGACGAACGCGGCGGCCGCGCTCGCGGGCATGGCGAAGGCCGCAGTTCCCCCGCTGGGCGAGGAGAAGCCGCTGATCACCGCCTCGATGTTCGGGGTCACCACCCAGGCGGTGACGGTCGCGCGCGAGCGGCTGGAGGAGCTCGGGTACGAGGTGCTGGTCTTCCACCAGACCGGGGCGGGTGGAGGCTCGATGGAGGAGTTGATCAAGGCCGGGTTCATCACGGGTTCGCTCGACGTCACCACGACCGAGTTCTGCGACCTCGTCGCGGGCGGAGTGCTGGCCGCGGTGCCCGAACGGCTGGAGTCGGCCGGCAAGACCGGCATTCCTCAGGTCGTCTCGCTCGGAGCGCTCGACATGGTCAATTTCGGGCCGATGGAGACCGTGCCCGAGCGCTACCGCAACCGGAACCTGTACGTCCACAACCCGACGATCACGTTGATGCGGACGACGCCAGACGAATGTCGGGAGATCGGGCGAATCGTGGCGGAGAAGCTCAACGCCGCCATCGGCCCCACGGTGCTGTACGTCCCGCTCCGGGGTGTCTCGGCGATCGCGACCGAGGGCCAGGGCTTCTACGACCCCGAGGCCGACGAGGCGCTGTTCGAGACGATCCGCTCGACGCTCGACACGTCGAAGGTGGAGCTCCACGAGCTCGATACGGACGTCAACGATCCCGCCTTCGCGCTCGCGATGGCGGACCGGCTGCACGAGCTGATCGGGCAGGCGTCATGACCAGGGACGAGGCACTCGGGCGGCTACGGGCCCAGATCGACGCAGGCAGCCCGATCATCGGCGCCGGCGCCGGCACGGGCCTGTCGGCCAAGTGCGCCGAGGCAGGCGGAAGCGACCTGATCATCATCTACAACTCGGGCCGTTTCCGGATGGGTGGCCGGGGGTCGCTCTCGGGGCTGATGCCGTACGGCGATGCGAACGAGATCGTCGTCGACATGGCGCGTGAGGTCCTGCCGATCGTGAAGGAGACCCCGGTGCTGGCGGGAATCTGCGGCACCGATCCGTTTCGCCTGATGCCGGTCTACATCGCCGAGCTGAAGCGGATGGGCTTCAGCGGGATCCAGAACTTTCCCACGGTCGGCTTGATCGACGGCACGTTCCGGGTCAACCTCGAGGAGACCGGGATGGGGTATGGGCTCGAGGTGGACGCGATCAGGATCGCCCACGGCCTCGACCTGCTCACGGCGCCCTACGTCTTCGACGAGGACGATGCGACCGCCATGGCCGAAGCAGGCGCCGACGTGCTCGTGCCGCACATGGGTCTCACGACCGGCGGCTCGATCGGCGCGGACACCGCCAAGACGCTGGACGACTGCGTGCCACTGATCCAGGGGATGCACGACGCTGCCAAGCGGGTCAACCCCGACGTGATCGTCCTCTGCCACGGCGGCCCGATCGCAGAGCCGGACGACGCGGCGTACATTCTCGAGCGCACGGAGGGCATCGTGGGCTTCTTCGGCGCCTCGTCGATGGAGCGGCTGCCGACCGAGGTCGCGATGACCGAGAACATGCGCCGTTTCAAGTCCATTCCCGTCTAGAAGGAGGGTGAGATGAGTAGGTTCGTCATGCAAGGTGACGTTGCGATCGCGGACTTCGACTGGGGCAGCGCCGGCATGCGCGCCGACGTCCCGAGTACCGGCTGCAAGACCTTCGTGGTGATGGACGTCACGCTCGCGCCGGGCAAAGCTCACGACTTCCACAAGCACCCCGACCAGGACGAGATGATCATCGTCAAGGCCGGCCGCATCACCCAGTGGCTGGACGACGAACGCCAGGAGCTGGGGGCCGGCGACTCCGTCTACATCGACAAGGACGTCGTACACGGCTCGTTCAACGAGTTCGGGGAGACCGCCGAGCTGCAGGTCATCCTCGCGCCGTCGATGGGTGAAGGTGGCTACGAGCTCGTCGACGTGTCGGGCGACGAGCCCTGGGCAGGGCTGCGCTGATGCAGGCCATCCGTGTCCACGACGGTGGGGAGCTGAGGTACGAAACGGTGCCCGATCCGGAGCCGGGTCCCGGCGAAGTGCTCGTGGAGCTGCGCCGTGCGGCGTTGAATCGTCGCGACCTGCTCGTCTCCGGGGGCACCTACCCGTTCCCGCTGCCGCTCGTGCCCGGGTCGGACGGCGCGGGCGTGCGGCGCGACACCGGCGAGGAGGTCGTGATCTACCCCTCGCTCGACTGGGGCGACCGCGAGGAGGCGTTCGGACCGGAGCACCAGATTCTCGGTGGGCCGCGCGACGGCACGTATGCGGAGCTCGTCTCCGTTCCGGCGGCGAACGTCTTCCCGAAGCCGGCCCGGCTCACGTGGGAGGAGGCAGCCGCCCTGCCGCTCGCCGGCCTGACGGCTCATCGCGCCCTGTTTGCCCGAGGCGGTCTGAGCTCGGGTGAAACGGTTCTCGTGCTCGGCGCCGGCAGCGGCGTCTCGACCTTCGCCGTGCAGCTCGCCGCGCATGCTGGTGCACGTGTGCTCGTGACCTCGTCATCGGACGCGAAGATCGGGCAGTCCCGGGAGCTCGGCGCCGAAGGAGGCGTCAACTATGCCTCGGAGGACTGGGTCGCCTGGGTGAAGGAACAGGGAGGCGCCGATCTCGTGGTCGACTCTGTCGGGTCGACCTGGCCCCAGTCGCTCGACTGCCTGCGACCAGGCGGGCGGGTCGTCGTCTTCGGCGCGACCGGAGGAACCGAGGCGACCCTGCAGGTGCGACCGTTCTACTTCGGCCAGTGGTCGCTGCTGGGCACGATGATGGGCAGTCCGACCGACTTCGCGAGCCTGTTGGCGGCGTTCGATCGTGGCTCCTGGGCGCCTGTCGTCGACTCGGTCACCCCGCTTGCGGAGGCAAAGGCGGCACTGGCCGCGCTCGAGTCGGGCTCCCACTTCGGCAAGCTCGTGCTCGCGTGCTCCTGAGCCTCACAGGCTCGGGCGACAGCGCCGGCCCGCCCGCCTGCGGCCTCGCGCTGCACGGTCGTCGCAGCTAGGCGGCCGGCAAGCAGCCTGCGTGCGGAATTCGGACGCGCTCGCGCGATGCAGGATCCTTCGCCAGCTTGGCCGGCGGCCGGATCGGGCGGCGTGTGAAGTCGCCGCCGCAGTTCGGGCAGGTTCCCGCGAAGACGTTCTCGACGCAGTCGGCGCAGAACGTGCACTCGTAGGTGCAGATCCGGGCGAGCTCGCTTTCCGGGGGCAGATCGCGGTCGCAGCACTCGCAGTTCGGCCTCAAGTCCAGCATGGGCTGAATCTAGCGTGTGGAGCACGACGTACGATCCAGGCGTGTTCGATCACGTCACGATCCGGGCGACGAGCCGGCCCACGGCCGAGGAGTTCTACACGCTCGTCCTCCGGATGCTCGGGATCGAGCCGAGCTACCAAGACGACGACTTCGTCGAGTGGGACGATTTCTCGCTGCTCGCGGAGTCGACTGCGAGGCCGGCCACAGGCGGGCTGCACATTGGCTTCGTCGCCCCGTCCCGCGCCGCCGTGGATCGGTTCTGGGCCGCCGGACGCGAGGCCGGCCACGATGACGCCGGTGAGCCCGGCGAGCGGCCGTGGTACACGCCGGGCTACTACGGGGCATTCCTGCTCGATCCCGACGGCAACAGCGTCGAGGCCGTGCACCATGACTCCCTCCGCCGCGGCGGCGTGATCGACCACCTCTGGCTTCGAACGGCCGACCTCGACGCTGCGCGCCGGTTCTGGGAGACTGTCGCCCGTCCCGCCGGCCTGACCGTGCTCGCTCGCGGCCCCGAGCGCTTCCTGGTGGCCGGGCCGAGCGGCTCGTTCTCCGTCGTGCCGGGACGCCCCACCCGTGGTCTGCATCTGGCGTTCCCCGCTGCCTCCGACGAGGTGGTCTCGGAGTTCCATCGCGTCGTCGTCGCAGCGGGCTACCGCGACGACGGCCCTCCCGGCGAGCGGCCGGAGTATCACGCGGGCTATTTCGGAGCGTTCGTCCTCGACCCGGAGGGGAACAGTGTCGAGCTCGTCAACCACAATCGCCCGGGAGGAGCCGGCTGAGCCCGGAAGCCGGCGAGGGCGCCGAAACTGCCTACGGCCCGACCCGCGGGAAGCGCGCGGCGAGAGCTAGGGCGCGGCGAGCCGGTGGCCGCCGTCGACCGGAAGCACGGTGCCGGTGACGAAGGCGTTCGTGAGCAGGAACCAGATGGCGGCGGCGAGCTCCTCCGCGGCGCCGACGCGACCGACCGGCAGCGCGGCACTGAGCCGGTCGAACATCGCGTCGCGGTCGGTCGGGGCCATCGCATCCCAGGTCGGGGTGGCGACGATCCCGGGCGAGAGGGCATTCACCCGCACGGGGGCCAGCTCGACGGCGAGCGTGCGCACGAGCGCTTCGATCGCTCCGTTGACGGCGGCCGTCGCGGAGCCGCCTCTCATCGGTGTCACCGCTGCGACACCGGAGACGAACACGATCGACTCCCGCACGTCCGCGGCCTGGACAGCGGCGAACGGGCCCCAGAGCTTGGTCTCGAACGCCCGGCGGGCGGCGTCGAGGTCGAGCGAGACGGCAGGCCCGCCGGCCCGGGCGACGGACGAGAAGACGAGGTGGTCGATCGGCCCGAGCGCCGCGAACGTCGTGCGCACCGCGGACTCGTCGGTGACGTCGAGGACGACGCGCTCCGCGTCGAGATCGGCCGTCTCCGGGTTGCGGCTCGCGATGACGACGTCCCACCCGGCTGCGACCGCGAGCCGCGCGGAGGCGAGGCCGATGCCGGAGGAGCCGCCGACGAAGACCGCCTTCATGCGCCGGTGGCCGTGAGTCGATCGTAAGCCGGCAGGGTGAGGAACTCGACGTACTCCTCCTGCGTCGCGATGCTCGCGAAGATCGCTCGCGCATCGTCGTACTCGGGCCCGAGGTTCGCCATCTCCTCGTCCGTGACGCGGGCGACGTCGCCTGCCGTGAACCTGCCGTGGTGGAGCCACTGCCAGATCTGAGAGCGGCTGATCTCGGCCGTCGCAGCGTCCTCCATCAGGTTGTTGATTGCGACGGCACCGGAGCCGTGGAGCCACGCCGCGAGGTATTGGATTCCGACCGAGACGTTGTTGCGCAGGCCGTCCTCGGTCACCGCACCCGGGGTGGCAGCGACATCGAGGAGATCGGCCGCACCCACGGTGACGTCCTCGCGCTGCCGGTCGATCTGGTTCGGACGGTCGCCCAGCACTGCATCGAACGCCTCGTAGGCCGTCGGCACGAGGTCGGGATGGGCGACCCAGGTGCCGTCGAAGCCCTGCGACGCCTCACGCTCCTTGTCCTCGCGGACCTTGGCGAGGGCGACGGCGTTGACCTCGGCATCGCGGCGGGAGGGAATGAACGCTGCCATCCCACCCATGGCGAAGGCGCCGCGGCGGTGGCACGTCTTCACGAGCAGCTCGCAGTAGGAGCGCATGAACGGCACGGCCATGGTCACGTCGCTTCGATCCGGCAGCACCATCTCGGATCGGTGGCCGAGCTTCTTGATCACGCTGAAGATGTAGTCCCAACGGCCCGCGTTGAGGCCCGCGGAGTGGTCGCGCAACTCGTAGAGGATCTCGTCCATCTCGAACGCCGCCAGGATCGTCTCGATCAGCACCGTCGCCTTGATCGTTCCCTGGCCGATACCGAGCCGATCCTGCGACCAGACGAAGACGTCGTTCCAGAGGCGCGCCTCCAGATGCGACTCGAGCTTCGGCAGGTAGAAGTAGCGGCCGTTGCGCGCGTGATTGCGGAAGAAGTAGAGCCCGAAGTCGAACAGCGAGGCCGACATCGGCGCGCCGTCGACCTCGTGATGACGCTCCTCGAGGTGCCAACCGCGGGGTCGCACGAACAGGACGGCAGGATCGTCCCCGAGCACGTACTGCTTCTCCCCGGTGTCGAGCGAGATCGTCCGATCGAGCGCGTCGGTGAGGTTGCGCTGGCCGTCGATGCAGTTGCTCCAGGTCGGCGAATTGGAGTCCTCGAAGTCGGCCATGAAGACGCGGGCGCCCGAGTTGAGCGCGTTGATCACCATCTTGCGATCGACCGGCCCGGTGATCTCGACCCGACGATCTTCGATCTCGGCGGGGGTGGGGGCGACATGCCAGTCGCCCGTGCGAACGTCCTCGGTCTCGGGGAGGAAGTCCGGCAATTCGCCCGCTCGCAGGAGCTCCAGCCTCTCGGCGCGCCGCGCCAGCAACGCGCGTCGGCGCCCCCCGAACGCGCGCTCGAGGTCGGCGAGAAAGGCGCGCGCCTCGTCGGTGAGGACGTCTCCGGTTTCCGTCATCGGGCGATCATCGCAGCTGTGCGCCGGGCCGTGTAGCGCGTGGCAGCCGACCGGCACCGAGGATGGCCGGCTGATCCTCCCGCCGACGGGCCTGCCGGCTAGCCCCGTCCCGAGACTGCCTCGCTGGCAAAGCTCCGCATGTCCTCGAACGTGGCCGCCGGCGTGGCGGACGCGGGCGGCGTGGCGCCGAACCCCGGCCTGCCCCTGCGCCGGTCGATCCAGACCGAGGTGAGACCGAGAGCTCCGGCGGGAACGTGGTCGTGGAACAGGCTCTGGGCGGCGTGGAGGATCCGCTCCCGTGGCACGTCGATGGTCTCGAACGCCAGCTCGAACGGGGTCACGCTCGGCTTGTAGGCACGTGCGTCCTCGGCGGTGACGACCCAGTCGAATGCGACGCCGAGGCGCCGGTTGGAGAGCGCGAACAGGTCGCGATCGCAGTTCGTGATCACCCCGAGCCGGAATCGCTGCTGGAGCAGGCGGAGTGCTCCGGTCGTGTCCGGGAAGGCAGGCCACTGGCCGATCGCGAGCGCGAACTCGTCCGCCTCGGCGTCCGACGGCTGGAACCCGAGCTCCTCGCAGAGCCGGCGCAGCGACTCCCCGAGGACGGCGCGGTACGCGGCGTAACTGCCGCCCTCGAGCTCGGCCTCGTGCCGGGCATAGCGCTCGAGCAATTCCTCCTCGCCCGCCTCGATCCCCCGGGGAGCGAGCACCGGCTGGAGTGCTGTGAGGATGCCCCGCTCCCAGTCGATCAGGGTGCCGTAACAGTCGAACGTGACGGCGTCGAAGCTGTCGAAATCGACCCGAGACCCGCTCATGCGGCCCAGAACGTATCGAACGCACCGGGATCCGTCGGCAGTGCCAGCACCTCGCGGACGAGACCCGCCTCGATCCTGAACAGCAGCACCTGGTCGAGCTCGAGCACGCGCCCCCGTCGCTCGCCCCGCGCCCGGTAGAGCGCGGCGGCTCGGTCGTCGGAGGCGAGTACGTCGATCAGCGTCGACGAATACGTCCCGCCGGTCTCCTTCGGCAACCGGCCGAGGAATGCGAAGATCTCCTCGCGCCCGCTGAATGTCCCGGCCATCACCGCCTCGCCGGGCACGGTCCACGTGGCATCCTCGGCGAAGACGTCGCGGAGCGCGAATCCCTGCTTCTGCGAAAACGCGTCGAAGATGCGGCGGACGAGCGCCTCGTTCTCAGCGCGCGCCACGCCGTGCCTCCCAGCGGTCGATCAAGCCCTCGACATGCCGCCGCTGCGCATCGCCGAAGTCGTACTGCCCGAGCAGTCGCCGTGCCTCGGCCGGATCGTCGTTCGCCACCGCCGCTTCGAGCCGCTCCCGCTCGGGCGTCGGCTGGCGCAGTTGTCTCCGTAGCCAGCGCAGCAGGCTTACCGTCTCCTGGTCGACCAGTTGGCCCATCGCGCCAGCTTATGCCCTCCCGCGGCTTCGTTGCTCTAGGCTTACCAGGTGGATACCTTGCTCGCGATCGCAAGTCGTCGCGACGAGCGTCGCACGCTCCCGGAGCCGTTGCCCGCAACTCAGGTGCTCCGGCTGCTCGATGCAGGCAGGCTCAGCGGCTCGTCGCGAAACGCCCAGCCCTGGACGTTCGCCGTGCCCACGACACGGCCGCTGGTCGAGGAGCTTGCCGGGGCCGTCTCGGTCCCGGAGAACGTCCTCGGTGCAGGGCTGGTCGTCGGAGTACTCGTTCGTGGCAAGGGCCCCGTTCTCTTCGACGCGGGCCGGGCAGCGCAGAGCATGTTGCTCGCGGCGTGGGCGGAGGGGCTTGCGTCGTGCCCGAACGGGATCCGCGATCGCGACCTGGCCGGGCATGTGCTCGCCGCCGAGGAGGAAGAGCAGCCGGTCATCGTCCTCTCGTTCGGCCTGCCGGAGCGGCCGCGCCACCCCGCCGAGCACACGGCCGCCGAGTGGAGCGCCAGGGCGAACCGCAGGCCACTGGACGACGTCGTGCGCTGGTTGACGTGACGAGCGCCGGGATGAGAGGCGGCCTCGATCTCGGGGGAACGAAGATCCAGGCCGTGATCACCGACGGCGAGGCCGCCGTGCTCGGCAGCGCCCGGCACGACACGCCGGTGAAGGGTGGGCCGGAAGCAGTGGCGGCCGAGCTCGCCGAGACCCTGTACGCGGCGCTCGGCGACGCAGGGGTGGAACTGCGGGGCCTTGCCGGGGTCGGCGTCGGTGCTCCCGGAGCGATCGACGTCGCCAGGGGCATCGTGACGCAGGTTCCGAACATCGAGGGGTGGGACGAGCCGTTCCCGCTCGCGAAGTGGCTCGCGGCCGAGCTGGAGCGCCCGGTAGCGGTCGGCAACGACGTCAACGTCGCAGTCGAGGCCGAGCGTCGCTTCGGGGCCGGCCGCGAGTTCGAGTCGTTCCTCGGCGTCTTCTGGGGGACGGGCGTCGGCGGCGGGATCGTGATGGACGGCAAGCCGCTCATCGGTCGTGGCTCGGCAGGTGAGATCGGGCACGTCTGCGCCAAGCCGGGAGGGCGCCGCTGCAACTGCGGCCTGGAGGGCTGTGTCGAGGCGTACGCGGGGCGCGGCTCGCTCGAAGCGCGCGCACGCGAGTTGGCGAAGGAGACCGACACCGTCCTCTTCGAGTTGATGGAGAAGCGGGGCCGCGACCGGCTCACGAGCGGGGTGTGGCACCGGGCGCTGGAAGCAGGCGACAAGCTCGCGCTGTCGCTGCTCGAGCGCGCCGTCACCGCCCTCGGCGTCGGGATCGGCTCCGCCGTGACATTGCTCGATGTCGAAGCGGTCGTGATCGGCGGCGGCCTCGGCGAGCGCCTCGGCTCGGAGTGGCTGGGTCGGATCGAGGAAGCCGCCAGATCCCACACGTTCTTCCGGGAGCCGCCGGTGTACCGGCTCGCCGAGCTCGGCGACTTCGGCGGAGCGATCGGGGCGAGTCTGCTCGATCTGGCCGGGCAATCGTGAGAACGGCGATCGTGACGGGCGCCGGCCGTGGCATCGGGGCCGCCGTGGCGCGACGACTGTCCGCCGATGGTTGGGCCGTCGTCCTGGCCGACGTGGAGGGCGATGCGATTGCCACGCTCGCCACGGAGCTCGGGCCTGGCGCACATCCGGCGCTGCTCGATGTCCGCGACCCCGTTGCGTGGGATCACGTTGCCGACGTCGCTCGCTCGGTGGGGGAGCTCGGGGCGCTCGTCAACGCGGCGGCGCGCACCGAGGTCCGCGATCTCTTCGAGATCGAGCCCGCCGAGTGGGACGACGTGCTCGCCACGAATCTGCGTGGCCCGTTTCTCGGCATCCGTGTCGTCGGCCCCGCGTTGCGTGACGCGGGCGGCGGTCGCATCGTCAACATCGCCTCGGATTCCGCCTTCCGGGGCCGCGGCGTCACGGGGGCGCACTACGCCGCCTCGAAGGCGGGCTTGATCTCCCTGACGCGGCGGGCCGCCGCCGCTCTGGCTGCGGCCGGCGTGACCGTGAACGCGGTTGCGCCCGGCACGATCGACGGCGAGACGGTGCGCGAGCTCGCCGGAGAGCGCCTGGACGAGCTCGCCGCGGAGATCCCGGCAGGACGGCTCGGGCAGCCCGGGGAGATCGCCGCGCTCGTTGCCTGGCTCCTCTCCCCCGAGGCGTCGTACGTCAACGGGACGACGATTCTGGCCGACGGGGGCGCGGCGCTCTGAGCCCGGCCGAACGGCCGTTCAGGGGAGGGAAGTGCGGAGGAACCGGAGCAGGTTCCCGGACGAGACGGCGTCGATCTCGTGCTCGCTCCATCCGCGCGCACCGAGCGCTGCGAGCAGCGCCGGGTAGTCCTCGGGGCCTTTCAGTCCCTCGATGCCTGCGCCGGGCTTCAGCCCGGCCGGCATGAGGGCGTCCTTCGGCTCCGGCATGGGCGGCATCACCTGGCTGAGCCGGGTCGTGAAGTCGCTGCCGAGGCAGATCCGGTCGATCCCGACGACTTCGATCGCGTGCTCCAGGTGGTCGATCACGCGATCGATCGTGCGCTGCTCGTGGCCGATCGCGAGCGGATGCAGCATCAGCCCGAACAGCCCGCCGACGCCGGCCAGGGCCCTGAGCTGGTCGTCGGTGAGGTTACGGGGATGGTCGTTGACCGCATGGCAAGCGGCGTGGGAGCAAATCAGCGGCCCGCCTCCTGCTCGCTCGACCAGCTCGGCGAAGGTCGCCGGCGACGCGTGGGCGAGATCGACGATCACTCCCAGCTCGACGAGCTCGTCCACGAGCGCGCGTCCGAGCCGCGACAGGCCGCCGTCCTCGACGGCGCCGTCGGCGTACGGGTTCCGCCGGTTCCAGCTCAGTCCCGCCATCCGCATGCCCAGCTCCCAGAACGTCTCGGCGGGCCAGAGGTCGTAACCGAACTGCTCGACCCCCTCCAGCGAGAGCATCAGCCCGATCCGCTCGCCGCGCTCCACCGCATCGAGGTCGGTCGCGGTTCGAACCTGCACCACGCGGTCCGGGTTCTCGCGCACGGCCCGCAGCAGGCAGGTGGCCTGGCCCAGCGCCTCGCGCAGCGTCCCCTCCGGTTGGCGCTCGAGCTCGACGAAGACCGGGCAGACCTGCAGGCCGACGCCACCGGTCTCGAACAGTGGGAGATACGTTTGCGCGAACGAGCCGCGCTCGCCGAAACGGAGCTCACGGTGCCCGAGCTCGAGCAACAGGTCGAGATGGGCGTCGGCGATCACGGGCGGGAGTCTACGAGGACGCCGGACGAGCGGCGGCGGTACGGACTCGGCCGATCGCCCGGCCGCACGTCGATCGAACCGACACGTCCTGCTCTGCCCGTCTTGCGCTCAGCGGTAGCTGATCGACTCGCGGCGGCCGCTCGCACTCGAGCGGACGATCGCGTCGCACACCTCGGCGGCCCGGTAGCCGTCCTCGAACGTCGCGCCGTAAGGAGCGACATCGGTGTCGTCCGCGATCGCGCGCAACAGGTGGTGGATCTCGTGCACGAAGGTCTCGCCCCAGCCGATCACGTGCCCCGGCGGCCACCAGAACTCCCAGAACGGATGGTCCGCCTCGGAGACGAGGACGGTCTTGAATCCGCGGGCCCGGTCGCCGTCGGCCCGGAATACCTGCAGCTCGTTCAGCCGCTCGATGTCGAACGCGAGTGAGCCCTTCGAGCCGTTGATCTCCCACTGGAGCGCGTTGCGACGGCCGAGCGCAAGCCGGGTCGCCTCGATCGTGCCGATGGCCCCGTGCTCGAACGCGATCGCCGCCTCGATCGCGTCGTCGACCTGCCGGCCAGGCAGGAACGTGTGCACGAGCGCGGACACGGTCGCGATCTCACCGACGAGGAAGCGTGCGATGTCGATCACGTGGGCGCCGAGATCGCCGAGCGCGCCGGATCCGGCGGCGCCCGCGTCGAAGCGCCACGTGTCGAGCGTCGGGTCGTCGCCCCAGTCCTGGAGATAGCGGCCGCGGAAGTGGCGGATCTCACCGAGCTCGCCCGCTTCGATCATCTCGCGCGCGAGCCGCACCGCGGGGACGAACCGGTAGTTGAAGGCGCACAGATGCTTGACTCCCGTCGCCGCGACGCGCTGCCAGATCTCGTAGCTCTCGTCGGCGTCGCGTCCCAGCGGCTTCTCGCAGAGGACGTGCTTGCCTGCCTCGGCCGCTGCGACCGTCGGCTCGGCATGGAGGGAGTTGGGGCCGCCGTTGTCGAACAGCCCGATCGTGGGGTCGCTGACGATGTCGCGCCAGTCGGTCGTCCAGCGCTCGTAGCCGTACCGCCGCGCCGCTCCCGCCACTGCCTCTTCGTCCCGTCCCGCGATCGCCACGAGCCGTGGCAGCAGAGGCGGGGGCCAGGTCATGTACGAGAGCTTGTGGAAGGCGTTCGAGTGGGCCTTGCCCATGAAGGCGTAGCCGAGCATCCCGATCCCGATCTCCTCGATGTCACCGTGCTCGGCGGCGGGGGGCTTCGCGCCGATTCCCGTCTTTCGTTCGCTCACGCCCTCGCTCCCTTCGTTCGGCACAGCACGCGATTGGGAGATACTACGAGTCCGCCCGCGACTACGAGGAGCTGCACGAGATGAAGACGTCCCTCGGTATCTGGGCTCTCGGCCCGATGATCACCCGGTTCGTGCCCTCGGGGTACCAGCCGGAGCTCGCGAACGAATCGACGGCGACGAAGGTCCGGCGCGCCGTCGACGGGCTCGGGGACCTGATGGACGACTACGAGTTCCATTACCCCGACGAGCTGCGCCCGGAGAACCTCGACGAGGTACGGGACGCGCTCGACGGGCACGGCATCTACGCGATCTGCACCGGGCTCCACCTCGATCCCCGCTTCGGCCGGGGCGGTCTCGTCTCGACCGACTCGAAGCTGCGGGCGGAGGCCCTCCGCCTGACGCTCGAGACAGCCGAGTTCGCCGGCTCCGTCGGTGCTCAGATGGTGTGCTGGCCGGGAGGCGAGGGGTACAACTACCCGTTCCAGACGCCGTACGCCGATTCGTGGAAGTGGTTCATCGACGGGATCGGGCAGGCGGCAGAGGCATGCGGGAAGCACGGGATCAAGCTGTTCCTGGAGCACAAGAACTCCGAGCCGGCGATGAAGATCCTGATGCGCAACATCGGCATGACGCTGCACGTGATCCACAGCCTCCGGGCGCAGGGGATCACGAACGTCCAGGTGAACATGGACTGGCAGCACCTGATCATGAACGGGGAGTCGCTCGGCGAATACGCCGCGATGCTCGCCGCCGAAGGACTGCTCGGACATCAGCACGCGAACTCGGGCTGGGGCACGTTCGACGACGACAACATGGTGGGAGCGACGGCGTTCATGGAGACGCTCGAGCTCGCCGTCGAGTTGCGGCGCGCCGGATATGGCACGAACGGCGAGCGTCTCGGCTTCGATCTCTATCCGTACACCGAGGACGCAGTCGCCGCCGTGAAACGCTCCGTCCTGCAATGGCGGTTCATCGACGGCGTCGCAGCGAAGATCGACGACGCTGCGCTGCGGGAGGCCCAGAGCCGCAAGGATGCCGTCCGCGCCTACGAGATCGTCTACGCCGCCCTCGGTGCCTAGCTCGCCCGGCGATCTCGCGGAGCTGACCGGGCGCCTCGTCGCAATCGACTCCACGAACCCGGACCTCGTTCCCGGCGGTGCCGGGGAGGCCGAGATTGCGAAGTTCGTCGCCGCCTGGCTCGCGGAGGCGGGACTGGACGTGGACTTCTACGAGGCGGCGCCGGGCCGCCACAACGTCGTCGCCGTCGCCCGGGGAACGGGGGGTGGGCGATCGCTCTTGCTGAACGCCCACACGGACACGGTCGGCGTCGCGGGTATGACGATCGATCCGTTCACGCCCGTCGTGAAGGACGGCCGCCTCCACGGGCGCGGGGCCGGTGACATGAAGGGATCCCTCGCCGCGATCATGCTCGTCGGTGCGGCGGCGGTGAGCGAGGGCCTCCGGGGGGACGTGATCGTGGCGGCCGTCGCCGACGAAGAGGTGGGAAGCCTCGGAACGGAGGCGCTCGTGGGCCGAACCGCCGCTGACGCGGCGATCGTGGCCGAGCCGACGGAGGAGGTGGTGGCCGTCGCGCACAAGGGATTCGTCGCCTTCGAGATCGAGACGCAAGGTGTCGCGGCCCACGGCTCGCGGCCCGACCTCGGCGTCGATGCGATAGCCGCCATGGGCCCCGTGCTCTCGGGCGTCACCGCTCTCGACGCGCGGCTCCGCGCGGGCGTCGGGCACCCACTACTCGGGACGGGCTCCGTGCATGCGTCCCTGATCGAGGGCGGCCAGGAGTACTCGAGCTATCCCGCGCGGTGTCTGCTCCGTGGCGAGCGCCGGACGATCCCCGGCGAGACGACCGAGACGGTCGAGCGGGAGCTCGCCGGCCTCGTCGACGGCTCCGGTGCGACCGCCAGGCTGTCCTTCCACCGCGGGCCGTTCGCGGCGCCGCTCGACGCGCCTGTCGTGACCGCGCTGCACCGGCATCTCGGCATCGATGCGGTTGGCGGAGTCGCGTTCTGGGCCGACTCGGGCCTGCTCGCCGAGGCGGGTATCGCGACGGTCGTCTACGGGCCGGTCGTCGGCGGGATCCACGGCGCGGACGAGTGGGTCGATCTCGAATCGCTCCGGCGCTGCCACGACGCCTACCTCGCCGTCGCGCGAGCCCTCTGCGCGTGAGCCCCGTGCGCGACCGTCACACGCGTGCGGCTGCCAGCGCCTGGGCCAGCACGGCTGACGCGTTCGCCGTCACCGGCTCTCCGTGTGAGACGAGGACACGCTCGATCGGCAGCTCCAGCAGTGGCTCGAGGGCGGTGGCCAGTCGCGACCGGTTCAACCCGGACGGAAGCCACGACTGGGGGCACAGCACGAGCCCGCCGCTGTCGCTGCCGAGGATGACGTCGCCGGGGACGAGGGTGCGGTGCGCGGGAATCCAGTAGACGACCTCCGTGGCGCGCCCGCTGGCGTAGGCCTGGATTCCGCCCGGCAAGGTGTCGCCGGGCCGGAAGACATCGCTGACGAATCCCGTGCGGCGCTCGATCGTTGCGCGCGCACGGGTCGGGGCGTGCAGACGTCCGTCGTAGCGGCGGGCGATCTCGCCGGCACTTCGCGCATGCCAGAAGACGGTTATCAGCACGTGCACCGGCGAGGCGGCTCGCTGCACGTCACGGTCGAGGGCCTCCCAGAACCGCGTCGCTTCCGGCCCCGCGTTCGGGACGAGCGGATCGATCAGGACGATTGCGTCCGAGGCCTCGTAGTACACGCATCCGACCTCGGCGCCCCAGTCCTCGTAGTCCGTGGCCCAGCGCCAGAGCCCCTCCGCGAACCGGTCGACCTGCATGGCAGCTGAGCGTAGCGAAGTGGTGATCGGGATCGACGTCGGCACGACCGGCGTCAAGGTGATGGCCGTCGACCCCGACGGAGCTGTCGCCGCGGTTGCCGAGGAAGGCTATCCGCTCGCCATGCCGCGCCCGGGCTGGGCCGAGCAGGATCCCGAGGACTGGTGGCGGGCCACGCGGGCGGCGCTCGCGACGGTGCAGGCACGAGTCGGCTCACAGGCCGAGATCCGTGGGATAGGCCTCTCGGGCCAGATGCACGGGCTCGTCGCGCTCGATGCCGCTGACCGCGTCGTCCGGCCCGCGATGCTGTGGAACGACCAGCGGACCGGGGTGGAATGCGCCGAGATCGAAGAGCGCCTCGGGCGCGAGCGTCTGATCGCCCTGACGGGCAACCGTGCTCTTCCGGGCTTCACGGCGCCGAAGCTCCTCTGGCTGCGACGTCACGAGCCGGAGGCGTACGGCCGGATCGCGCGCGTGATGCTGCCGAAGGACTACGTCCGTCTCCGGTTGACGGGGGAGTGGGCGACGGACGTCGCGGATGCCTCAGGCACCCTCCTGCTCGACGTGGCAGGCCGCACGTGGTCGGGTGAGATGCTCGAGGCGCTCGAGGTCCCACGTGCCTGGCTGCCCCCGGTGCTGGAATCGCCGGAGCCGAGCGGTGTCACGCGCGCGACCGACGACGTCCCCGGCGGCATCCCTGTCGCGGCCGGTGCGGGCGACTGCGCCGCAGCGGCACTGGGTGTCGGGATCGACCGCCCGGGCCCGCTCTCGATCGTGCTCGGGACGTCCGGCGTCGTGTTCGCCGCGCTGCCGTCGTTCGCGTCGGACGAGCAGGCCCGGGTGCACGCTTTCTGCCACGCGGTGCCAGGCCAGTGGCATGCGATGGGAGTGATGCTCTCGGCGGCCGGATCGCTGCAATGGCTGCACGACCGGCTTGCCCCGGCAGAGTCGTTCGCGGGACTCGTCGGGGAGGCCCAGCAGTGGCCCCCCGGGGTCGACGGCCTCCTCTTCGCTCCGTATCTCGCAGGTGAGAGGACGCCGCACGCCGATCCGTCGGCCAGGGCGGCATTCACCGGGCTCGAGCTGCGACACGACCGCGGCGCCCTCGTACGCGCGGTCCTCGAGGGAGTGGCCTTCGGCCTGCGCGACTCGCTGGAGCTCGTTCGCGTGCTTGCCGGGTCGGCCGACAGGGCCCGCGTCTCCGGCGGCGGCGCACGCGGGCTCTGGCTCCAGATCCTCGCCTCCGTCCTGGGGCTGCCGCTCGAGTCGACGGCGGTCGAGGAGGGCTCGGCTCACGGCGCCGCGTTGCTCGGTGGGGTCGCAGCGGGCGTGTTCGCGGACGTCTCGGACGCAGTCGATCGCTGTATCCGCGTCACCGCGACCGTGGAGCCCGAGCCGGCGTGGCAGGACGTCTACGAGAACACCTACGCCCGCTATCGCGCGTTGTACCCGGCGCTCGACGCAGTCAAGGAGCCGGCGCTCTGATCGGCTAGCGCGTCTGGGTCTAGCCGGCCACGAGCGGGAGGGGCTCGATCGAACCGTCCGTGATCCGCCAGGCGGCGAGCTCGTCGGTGCGAATCGTGTAGATGAGATACGGCTGTCCGGCCCAGAGCCCGATGTTCTGGACGTCGGTGCGGGAGGGGCGGGGTGGCGAGGAGATGTGCGAGTGGAACACGGCCTGGTCGACGTCGCGGTCGTTGAGGTCGGCCCACGTGAGCGGTTCGATCTCCAGCTCGAAGTGGTACGGGGACGGCGAGGCGTTGCGGCCGGGCACGTACTCGATCGCGGTGTCGCCTTCGAGCACGACGAGCCCGCACGCCTCGTTCGGGAGCTCGGCCTTGGCGTGGGCGACGAGTGCCGCCCGAACCGAGGCCGGGACTACCACCAGATCGTGCCCTCCATGGACGAGGCGACGTCGTCGTCCGACGCCTCCCAGAAGTCCGCGGAGAGGTACTTCCAGCCGGCGTCGGTGAGGATCGTCACGATCACGCCCTCGTCCATCTCCTCGGCGATCTTGCGTGCCACGTGGATCGCGGCACCGCACGAGACGCCGGCGAAGATGCCTTCGAGCTCGAGCAGGGCGCGTACACCCTGGACGGACTCCTCGTTCGAGACGAGCAGCTTGCGGTCGAGCTTGGAGATGTCGAGGATCGGTGGGATGTAGCCGTCCGCCAGGGAGCGAAGGCCCATGACCGAGTCGCCCGGCAGCGGCTCGGCGGCCGCGATCACGATCTCGGGGAACGTCTCCCGCAGCCGCTCGCCCGCGCCCATCAACGTGCCGCCCGTGCCGAGCCCGCCGACGAGCACGTCGACGTGGTCGAGCGCCTCCGCGATCTCCGCACCCGTGCCCTCGTAGTGCGCTCGCGGGTTTGCCGGGTTCGCGTACTGGAACGGCATGAAGTACTTCGGGTCCTGCTCGGCCAGCTCGAGAGCGACGCGCACGGCTCCGTTCGAGCCCTCCTCGCCGGGCGAAAGGACGATCTCCGCGTCGTAGAGCCGCAGCATCCGCTTCCGCTCCTCGGTCGCGTTCTCCGGCATCACGCAGGTGAGCGGGTACCCCTTCAGCTTCGCGATCAGCGCAAGCGAGTGGCCCGTGTTGCCGGAGGTGGGCTCGAGCAGATGCCGTCCCGGTGCGAGCTCGCCGGACGCTTCGGCCGATTCGATCATCGACTTGGCCACCCGGTCCTTGATCGAGCCGGTCGGGTTCTGGCCCTCGAGCTTGCCGTAGATCTTGACGGAGGTCTTCGGCGAGATCCGCTTCAGCTCGACGAGCGGCGTGTTGCCGACGAGGTCGAGGAGCGACGAGACGACCGGCAGCGACCGTGGCGGCGTCGCGCCACCGGCCATCGCAGGCAGGAGGATCACGGTCTGGCCGGGCGAGACTGCCGTCTCGAGCCCGTCGAGCGTCCGCACGTCTTCGCCGCCGAGGTACACGTTGACGAACGTGGCGATCTCGCCGTCGTTGAAGATCTGCGCGCCGAGGGCAGGATGCCGCGCGATCAGGTCCTCCAGCACCGCACGCACGGTGTCTCCCTGGGCGTCGACCTGGCGCTCGCCGCCGACCTCGGCCCGCAGCGTGGGGGGGATCCTCACCGTGGTCATGCAGGCACCTGGTCGTGGTCGTGCGACGCGGCGGTGGGGCCGGCGCAGAACTCGACGTAGTCGATGTACTCGGTGATCGAGGGCGCGTCGCCGCAGACGGGGCACGTCGGGTCCTTCTTCACCGCGACCTCGTCGAACGTGGTGTGGAGAGCGTCGAAGAGCAGCAGACGACCGGTGAGCGTCTCACCGGCGCCGATCAGCAGCTTGAGCGTCTCGCTCGCCTGGAGCGACCCGACGATGCCGGGGAGCACTCCGAGCACCCCGCCCTCGGCGCAGCTCGGTGCGAGCTCGGGCGGCGGCGGGGAGGGATAGAGGCAGCGATAGCACGGGCCCTCGTGCGGGTGGAAGACGGTGACCTGTCCTTCGAAGCGGTAGATCGAGCCGTGGACGACGGGGATGTCGTGCCAGACCGAGGCGTCGTTGACGAGATAGCGCGTGGGGAAGTTGTCGGCGCCGTCGACGATCACGTCCCAGCCGTCGGCGAGGATGCGCTCGACGTTCTCGGACGTAAGCCGCTCCTGGTAGGTCATCACCCTGACGTCGGGGTTGAGGGCCTCGATCGTCCGCTTCGCCGACAGCACCTTCGGCTCGCCGAGCGAGTCCGTCGAGTGCACGATCTGGCGCTGCAGGTTCGAGTCGTCGACGACGTCGGCGTCGACGATCCCGAGCGTGCCGACGCCGGCCGCGGCGAGGTACAACGAGGCGGGAGAGCCGAGCCCTCCGGCGCCGATCAGCAGCACGCGGGCGTCGAGGAGCTTCTGCTGGCCTTCTTCGCCCACTTCGGGAATCAGGAGGTGGCGCGAGTAGCGGGCGCGCTGCTCGGGTGTGAGCGCGCGCGGGGTCTGGAAGTCGAAGCCGTTCCGCTTCCAGTCCGTGAAGCCGCCGATCATCGAGGTGACGTTCTCGTAACCGAGCTCGGTGAGCGACTTCGCCGCGAATGCCGAGCGCGCGCCGCCGGCGCAATAGATGACGATCTCGCGCGAGCGGTCGGGAACGACGGACTCGATCCGCGACTCGAGATTGCCGCGGGGAACGTGAATCGCGCCGGGGAGATGGCCCTCCTGCCACTCGTCCTGCTCGCGCACGTCGAGGAGGAGCGGGCGCCCGTCGGCGGCGAGGCGTTCGAGCACGTCTCCGGACGAGACCTCGTCGATCTCCTCCTTCACGCGTGCCAGCAGTTCGCGGTACGTGGCCATTACTTTCAAGAGTATAGCGACACCGACATAGCCGAGCGGGCAGAGGGAGAAGGACGCCGCTGCCCCGCAGTCAGGTCGCCGTTCCAGGCTACCGTGCTGGCGTGAGCGCCCGCAACCGCGTGATCCTGACCGTCGCCGTCCTCGCTCTTGCCGTCGGGGCGGCCGTGGCGGGGATCACGGCTGCGACGAGCAGCACCCCGTCCGCGGCCGTCGCACCCGGCCCGACGCTGCGCCCGGGCTTACCCCCGCTCTCCCTCGACCTCGGGGTCCGCGTCGACCGGGAGGCGGTCGACCTTCGCGAGGCGCTTCGCCTCTACGAAGCCGGTAAGCGCTCGGCGGCTCGTCAGCTGTTCGACCGGCACGCGTCGCTCGAAGCCCGGGTCGGTGACGCGTTCAGCCGCTGGCCCGACGACACGGTCGTGCGCCTGACCCAGCTGTCCGGCCTCCACCCGAAGAGCGCTGCGGTGCAACTCAATCTCGGCATCGCGCTCTTCTGGGCCGGCGTGGACGGCGCCACCGCGGCCTGGCGGTCGGCCGCCACGCTCGAGCCCGACACGGCGTACGCGGTCACGGCGGGCAACCTCCTCCATCCGGAATTCGCGCGCAACCTGCCCCTCTTCGTGCCGGTCGAGTCCGTTTCGCCGGAGGTGTCGAAGCTGGCGGCGCCTGCTCAGCTCGCCCTGCTCGAGCGCAGGGCGCAGAGCGGCTCGATCACCGACCGGCTCTTCTACGGGGTCGCGCTCCAGCGACTCGGCAAGCAGCAATCCGCCGCTCGCGTGTATGCCGCGGCCGGACGTCTGGCGCCCAAAGACGCAGAAGCGCAGGTCGCGGCAGCCGTCGGCGTCTTCGACAAGGCGCAGCCCGCACGCGCTTTCTCGCGGCTCGGGCCACTCACCCGGAGGTTCCCGGAGGCCGCCACGGTGCGGTTTCACCTGGGGCTCCTCCTGCTCTGGTCGGGGCAGGTGAAGGAGGCGCGACGTCAGCTGCAGCTCGTGGCCGAAGCGGAGCCCGACTCACGCCTGGTCGGGGTGGCCGAGCGGTACCTCGCCCAGCTGCGCGCCGCCGGGATCTGACAAGCGGCATTTTCTTTGACGCCGGAGGTGTCCGACCGCTACCGTCACGGGGGTCGATCGAAAGAGGGCGGCCCTGAGCGCAGCTGACTCAACCGGCACGGCGCAGGCCCCCGTCACGGCGGGAGTCCTCGACCTGCTCGAGGTGCGCGCTCTGTTCGAGTCCGGCAAGGGAGCCGGCAAGCTCGAGGCGGAGGAAATCGCGTTAGCTCTCGACGAGCTCGACCTCGAGCCGGCCCAACTGGACGAGTTCTACACGGCCCTCGAAGAGGCTCAGGTGGACGTCGTCGATCGCGACCGAGCGGATGCCGAGGCCGAGAAGGAATGGGCAGCCGACACGGAAGCTTCGACCGACACGCTGCAACTCTTCCTCAAGGACATCGGCAAGGTTCCGCTCCTGACCGCGGCGCAGGAGGTCGAGCTCGCCAAGCGGATCGAGCTCGGCGAGCATGCAGCCAAGACGGCGATGGTCGAGGCGAACCTGCGCCTCGTCGTCTCGATCGCGAAGCGATACCGCAACCAGGGGCTGCCGTTCCTCGACCTGATCCAGGAAGGGACGATCGGGCTCGTCCGCGCCGCCGAGAAGTTCGACCATCGGAAGGGCTTCAAGTTCTCGACCTACGCGACCTGGTGGATCCGCCAGGCCGTCGCGCGCGCGATCGCCGACAAGGGGCGAACGATCCGGATGCCCGTGCACGTGGTGGAGAAGCTGAACAAGATCCACCGCTCCGAGCGGAAGCTCCGCGCCGAGCTCGCCCGCGAGCCCACCGCCCCGGAGATCGCGCGCGACCTCGACTTCACGGTCGAGGAGGTCGAGCAGATCAGGCGGTCGGCGCAGACGCCGGTCTCCCTCGAGAAGCCCGTCGGTGACGACGACGAGTCGGAGTTCGGGCACTTCTTGACAGACGCGACCGCGCCGCTGCCCGACGAGGCGGCCGAGGTGACGCTCCGCCGCGAGGCGTTGCGCTCGATCCTCGGCTCGCTCTCGCCGCGGGAGCGAGCCGTGCTCGAGCTCCGCTACGGCCTCGACGGGCAGCAGCCCCGAACGCTGGACGAGGTCGGCCGCACCTTCAACGTGACCCGGGAGCGCATCCGCCAGATCGAGCATCAGAGCCTGAAGAAGCTGCGCGCGTTGGCCGAGGCCAACAACGTGCGCGACGTCGCCTGAGCTCGCGCCGCCGCCGCCCTGAGGCGTGGCAGCGGAGGTGAGGAGTCCCCGCCGGATGGCGGTGGCAACGGCGGTAGACTCGCTGGCCGTGAATGTCCCTCCCTTCGCCTCGCTCGTCAGCGAGCTCGCCGAGCTGATCGCGATCCCTTCGGTCAGCGCCGATCCGGCCCACCAGGCGGATGTCGCCGCCGCCGCGGAGTGGGTGGCCGAGCGGGTGCGTCGCGCCGGCGGCACCGCCGAGGTCGTGCCATGGGGTGAGCGGCCGCTCGTCGTCGGCGAGATCCGCGGCCTCGCGGGAGCCCGAAACCGCGCCCACGATCCTCTGCTACGGGCACTTCGACGTGCAGCCACCCGACCCGCTCGAGCTCTGGGACTCGCCTCCCTTCGAGCTCGAGGAGCGAGACGGCTGGCTCTACGCCCGCGGCGTTGCCGACGACAAGGGCCAGCTGTTCATGCTGCTCAAGGCGGCGGAGCTGCTTGCGAAAGCCGGCGAGCTGCCGGTCAACCTGCGGTTCGCGTGCGACGGTGAGGAGGAGATCGGCGGCCATTCGATCGTGGACTGGATCGCAGCAGACGAGCGCGGGGCGGACGCGGCGATCGTCTTCGACAGCGGCATGGTGGAGCGCGACGTGCCCGGGTTCAACATCGCCGTGCGCGGGCTCTGCTATTTCCACGTCAGGGTCTCGACCGGCGCCCGCGACCTCCACTCCGGGATGTACGGAGGCGCCTCGCTGAACGCGATGCATGCGCTGATGCAGACGCTGTCTGGCGTGATGCCGCGGAACGGGCGCGTGCCGGAGGCGCTGCGGGTCGGCGTCGTGCCGCCGTCCGCCGAGGAGTTGGCCGCCTGGAAGCTCCTTCCCGCCGGCGACGCCGAGCTCGCCGCGGCCGGCTCGCAGCCCGCGGATGCCGCCGCCGGCGAGGAGTTCTACCTCCGCACGTGGGGGGAGCCGTCCGTCGACGTGCACGGCATCCAGGGTGGCTCGCCGGTGTTGCAGAAGACCGTGATCGCCGTCGAGGCCGAGGCGAACCTCTCGATCCGGCTCGTCGGAAACCAGGATCCGGACGTGATCTCGGCCGCCCTGGAGACCCTGTTGCGCGACGCCGCCCCCGACGGTGCCGTCGTCGAGGTGACCCGGCTCTCTGCCGCGCCACCCGGCTCGGTTCCGGCCGACGCCCCCGCGGTCGTCCACGGCCAGGACGCCTTCGAGGAGGTGCTCGGGGTGCGGCCGCTGCTGATTCGCTCGGGCGGCGCGATCCCGCTCGTCTCCGCCCTCGCCGCGCGTGGCGTCGCGACCGTGCTGACGGGCTTCGCCCTGAACGAGTCGAACATCCACTCCCCGAACGAGCGCATCCCGGCCGCGTACCTGCCAATCGGCGTCGAGACCGCCGCGGCGCTGTACCGACACCTCGGCAGACTTGGCTAGCGCTCCGTATTCCTCGCCGCTCGCCGAGGAGCTGTCGTCCGACGTCCTGCAGCGCTTCCTCCGCTACGTCCGGATCGATACGCAGTCGGAGGAGGGAGCGACCGCCTATCCCAGCACTGCGAGACAGCTGGACCTCTCGCGGCTGCTCGTCGACGAGTTGCGAGAGATCGGTCTCGACGACGTCGAGCTGAGCGAGCACGGGTACGTCTTCGCGACGCTGCCGGGGACGCCGGGAGCGCCTGTGATCGGCCTCATCGCGCATGTCGACACGACACCGGAGACACCAGGGCACGGTGTCCAGCCGATCGTCCACGAGAGCTACGCCGGAGGCCCCATCGTCCTCCCCGGTGACCCGACGCAGGTGATCGACCCGGCGGAGGAGCCGGCCCTCGCCGCGAGGATCGGACACGACCTCGTCACGAGCGACGGCACCACCCTGCTCGGGGCCGACGACAAGGCAGGCGTGGCCGAGATAGTGGCCGCCCTCGCGTATCTCCGGAAGAGGGACGACCGGAGGGCCACGGTGCGTGTCGCGTTCACGGTCGACGAGGAGGTCGGACGCGGAACCGACCACTTCGACGTGGAGGCATTCGGTGCCGAGGCTGCCTACACGCTCGACGGCTCCGGCGTCGGGTGCCTCGAGATCGAGACGTTCTCGGCCCGTCAGGTGCGCGTCCTCATCCGCGGCCGCGGTGCGCATCCCGGGACCGCGAAGGGCAAGCTCGTCAACGCCGTCAAGCTCGCGGCCGAGCTCGTCGCGTCCCTGCCCGAGGACTCGCTTTCACCCGAGACGACCGAGGGCCGGGAGGGATTCGTGCACCCCTCCCGTGTCGCTGCATCGGTGGAGGAGGCGGCCGTCACGTTCATCGTCCGGGACCACGACGACGACCTGCTCGACGCGCACACCGAGCTCGTAAAGGGGCTGGCGGCCGCGCTCGAGGAGCGTGAGCCGCGCGCCCGGGTCACGGTCGAAGTCCGGCAGTTCTATCGCAACATGCGAACCTTCATCGACCGCGATCCACGCGTCGTCACCGCGGCGGAGGAGGCGATCCGGCGAGCAGGCGTCGAGCCGTCGCTGTCATTGATTCGTGGCGGCACCGACGGTGCCCGCCTATCGGAGATGGGGCTGCCGACCCCGAACATCTTCACCGGCGGCCAGAACTACCACTCCCTGCGCGAGTGGGCGAGCGTCCAGGACATGGCCGCCGCGGCCGCGACGGCGGTCGAGCTCGTCCGCGTCTGGGCGGAGCCGCACGTGCTGACCCGGTCGCCGGAGGCGGGCGTCGCCGCCCCCGGCGGGCATCGCACGGGGCAGCCCACGACCTAGCGGCTGCTGGCGCCGGTGCCGGCTGGCTCGATCGGATTCGGAAGTGGCCGGCGTCCCGGCGTCCGCGTCGACTGATGCCGCTAGTGGTCGTGCACGCCGCAGCCGAGCCAGTCGTGCCCGAAGTGTCGCATCGCGGTGATCAGCGGCAGAAGCGCCGACCCCTTGTCGGTCAGCTCGTATTCGACGCGTGGCGGCGACTCGGAGTAGCTGCGGCGGCTGACGATCTCCTCAGCCTCGAGCCAGCGCAGCCGCTCGGCCAGGGTACGAGGGCTGATCCCGGCGCACGAGTGCTCGATCTGCGTGAACCGGCGTGGCCCTTCGGAGAGCTCGTGCACGATCAGCACGGTCCACTTGGCGCCGACGATCTCCGCACAGGCAGCCACCGAACACGTCTCGGACTGATGCACCTGGAGCATCGTTCTGGTGGCCATATCAGAATTATAGCGTCGCTGTCGGTCAATCCCACGGCGGGGCTCCGTGGACCCAGCGGCCACCCACCATCGTCGCCACCACCTCGACGGACTGGAGCTCGTCCGGCGGGCAGGTGAACGGATCGCGGGAGAGGACGACACAGTCGGCGAGAAACCCGGGTAGGAGACGCCCGCGGCGGCGCTCGTCCCCGGCGAGCCACGCTGGAGTCACCGTGGAAGCAGCGATCGCCTGCTCGATCGTGAGCGACTCTTCCGGCCGCCAGCCCGGACGGTCGTCGATCGTGCGCAGCACGCCCGCGCGAATCCCCGCGAGGGGGTCGAGCTCCTCGACCGGCGCGTCCGAGCCGTTCACGAGCACGGCGCCCGACTCGAGCAGGCTGCGAAACGCGTAGGCCCCCTCCGCGCGGTCGCCCCAGAAGCGCTCGGCCAGATCGCGGTCCGACGGCGCGTGGGAGAACTGCACGGAGCACGCGACACCGAGCGCGGCGAAGCGGGGGAGATCGTCGGGATGGAGGCACTGGGCGTGCTCGATCCGATGGCGGAGACCTCGTGGCTGCCAGGCGTCCCGCGTGGCTGCGAACGCGTCGAGGGCGTTGCGGTTCGCCAGGTCGCCGATCGCGTGGACGGCCACCGGCCAGCCGGCGTCGGCAGCCCGGCGGATCACGTCCTCGAGCTCCTCCCGGCCGGTGATCTCGACCCCGCTACCGTCGAGCATGAGGGCCGTGCTCGATCCGAGCGTCCCGTCCATGAACGTCTTCACGTAGCCGAGCCGGAGGAAGTCGTCCCCGATCCTGGCGGGCAGCGGGATCGCCGCGAGCTCGGAGATCCGGTCCGCGGGCAGCGACTGCCAGACCCGGAGCGACAGTCCCTCGTGCTCGTGGATCCTGCCGAAGATCGAAGCGGCGCCGAGCCAGCCGTCCTTGTCGTGGATCGCTCCGACCCCGCGCGCGTGGGCGAGCTTGATCCCGCTGCGGGTGGCCGCGACCCACTCGTCCTCCGTCACGTTGACGAAGCGGTCGCGGAAGCGCCAGGCCGACTCCTCGCGGAGGATGCCGGTGGGGGCTCCGTCGGGAGCTCGCTCGACGATGCCCCCGGGCACGTCGAGGTCGCCGCCGGCCCGGGCCAGCCCGGCGCTGTTGAGCCAGAGGGAGTGGTAGTCCTTCGACCAGAGCGCCGCGGGAATCTCTCCCGTGACCGTGTCGAGCGCCACGGCCGATGGGCCCTCGGGCCACGACGCGTCCCTCCAGCCGGTGCCCCGGATCCAGGTGCCGCCGGCACGGGGATGCCCGGCGACGAGCGCGAGCGCCGCCTCGAGCGAGGTCGCCTCTTCCAGGTGCACGTCCGTCCGGGCGAGCGCCCAGGTGGGGAAGTGCACGTGGGCATCGGTGAACGCCGGCAGAACGCACCTCCCGGCCAGGTCGACGCGCTCCGGGGTCGGGAGCGCCCACTCGTGGGTACCGACGCCGCCGGCGACCAGGGGGCCGGCGATTGCAAGCGCCCCCGCGGTCGGGAGCGAGGGATCGAGCGTGCGTATGACGCCGTTGTCGAGGATCACCGCGTCAGCCTACTGTCGCCTTGCACTGCTTCCGCGCCGTTCAGACCTCCGCCAGGGCGGCATCCGGCGGTGTCGTCGCGGGGTAGAGCCCCCGCACCTCGTCGATGAACGCTGCAGCCTGGTCGGCGATCGCGGCGTCGTGGATCTCGAGGACGTTCTCCGCATTCCGCTCCCCCGAGCGCGAGAAGTTGTACGAGCCGGCAAAGACCACGTCGTCGGCCACGACGATCTTGGCGTGCATGAAGTCGTGCAGCGACTCGGGCGTCCAGCGGGTCGAGTGCTTGCCCGAGAAAGGGGCCGCGGTCAGCACGGTGTGCAGCAACGGGATCTTCCAGGCGCTGACGCCGTTCGTCGCCCACTGGTGGAACACCTCGTCGACCTGGGTCTCGTCGATCACACCGGCGACATCGCAACGGTGCTCGTTGACGACCTCGACCAGGGTGGCGAGGATCGGCCCGGACGTCAGCACCGGCGACGCGATCCGGATGCGCTGCTCGGCCCTGCCGAGGTACTTCGCGACGCGATGGGTGAGGGACTCGCCGTGCCCGGGGGTGAACCAGGCCCGAACCTCGGTGCCGCCGTCCACCTCGACCGGGCGCGGCTCGACGGTTCCGGTCTTCGCCACCGTTCCGCTCTCCCAGAGCTCGTCCAGGTTGAGCTTGTAGGCGCGCGCAAGATCGGGCGCGCCGAGCACCTGCACGATCACGTTTTCCTGGCGGCTCCACGAGTCGTCGGTCCAGTTCGTCGAGCCCGACCAGACGTCGGTCGCGTCCCGCACGACGAACTTGTGGTGCATCAGGTCAGGGACGCCCGCGATGGCGCGGGTCGGCACCGGCAGGGCCTCGATCGCCTCGGGCATCGTGCTGGGCGGGGGCGGCACGGGAATCGGTCCCGGGTGGTCGACGTTGTACGCCAGCCGGATCGCGATCCCGCGTTGCTGCGCGGCGAGGAGGGTCGCCAGTACGAGCGCGCCCGCGTCGGTCTCGAAGCGGACGTCGTAGACGGCGATGTCGAGGCTCGTCTCGGCGGCGCCGATGAAGGTCGCCAGCTCCCGGCCGATGTCCGCCGGCGTCTGGCCGCCGTCACTCAGCGTCAGCAGCTCGATCGGCATCGCTCAGGCGGACGCAGCGCGCTGCGCCGCCTTGTGCGCGCGCTTTGCCGCCTGGTACTCGGCGAGGGCCTCGGGGGAGTCGACGTCGCCGAGGCTGTGATGGGCGGGCGCGAACGACTCCCAGCCGCTCGGGCGGACACCGAGGCGCTTCGCGATCACGCCGACCAACGTGCGGGCCTTCATCGCGCCGATCCCGGGGAGCCCGAGCAGCCGCTGCTCGAGGTCGGCGCCGTCTCGGGCTTCGGTCCAGACGGACGCGACGTCGCCGCCGTAGTCGCTCACGAGGGCAGCACAATGCTCCTGGACGCGACGTGCCATGTTCGCGGGGAAGCGGTGAAGGGCCGGCTTCTCGCGGAAGACCTGCTCGAGTTCCTGGGGTTCCATCGCCGCGATCCTCGCGACGTCGAGGCCGCCCAGGCGCTTGGAGAGCTCGAGCGGGGACGAAAATGCCTTCTGCACCGTCACCTGCTGATCGAGGACGAAGCCGATCATCAGCGCCAGGGGGCTCGAGCCCAGGAAGGCGTCGGCCTCAGGGTCGCCGGTGAAGTGGAGCGGGGCTGCCTTCGCCATGGGAAGGATCCTAGACGGTCGTCCTCTTGCGGTGGCTGCCCCCGAGGCGACATCCGTCGCGGCCGCGCCCCGTCCGGACTCGTCGCGGCCACTCCCTCGATCGAGCCCCGGGCAGGGGCGCCGCGACCCAACCCCCGGACGTTACGCTGGCGGGATGGATGCGATGGCCGCCTTCGCACCGGCAACACGCTCCTGGTTCGAGCGCGCCTTCGCCGGGCCGACCCCGGCTCAGCAGGCCGCCTGGCCGGTGATCGCGACGGGTGCCCACGTCCTCGTGCAGGCGCCGACCGGATCGGGCAAGACGCTGGCGGCGTTCCTGACGGGAATCGACCGGCTGACGGCACGGCCGGGAGAGGGTCTACGGCTTCTCTACATCTCGCCCCTGAAGGCGCTCAACTACGACGTCGAGCGCAACCTGAGAGGGCCGCTGGCGGGGCTCGGCTCGACGCTCACGGTCGGCGTTCGCACCGGCGATACCGACCAGCGAGCGCGGCGACAGATGCTCCGCACCCCGCCGGACATCCTGATCACGACGCCCGAGTCGCTGTTCCTGCTGCTCACCTCGCAGGGGCGGGAGATGCTGCGTGGGATCGAGACGGTCATCGTCGACGAGGTGCATGCCGTCGCCGGCACGAAGCGCGGCGCGCACCTTGCCCTCTCGTTGGAGCGTCTGGTTCGAGTCGCCGACCAGCCATTCCAGCGCATCGGGCTCTCGGCGACGCAGCGGCCACTGGAGGAGATCGGCAGATTCGTGGCGGGCGGCAGGGCGATCGAGCTCGTCGACGCGGGTACCCGCAAGGAGCTCGACCTCGAGGTCGTCGTCGCCCTCGAGGACATGCGCGAGCCGGGCTCCGACCTCGGCCTCGCCCAGCACGTCGTGGAGGACGGCGTCGCGATGGCGCCGGGAACCGAGGCGACGGCTCGGTCGATCTGGCCGTCGATCTACCCGGCGCTGCTCGACCTCGTCCGCGCCCACCGCTCGACGATCGTGTTCGTCAACAACCGGCGACTCGCCGAGCGCCTCGCGCTGCGCCTGAACGAGCTGGCCGACGAAACGATCGCGAGGGCGCACCACGGCTCGCTCGCCCGCGAGCAGCGGGTCGAGATCGAGGAGCTCCTGAAGGCCGGCCAGATCCCGTGTCTCGTCGCCACCTCGTCACTCGAGCTCGGGATCGACATGGGCGCTGTCGATCTCGTGATCCAGGTGGAGAGCCCGAAATCCGTCGCGCGCGGCCTGCAGCGGATCGGGCGCGCCGGGCACGACCTCGGCGCGGTCTCGAAGGGACGGATCTTCCCGAAGTTCCGCGCCGACCTGCTCGAATCCGCGGTCGTCGCGAAGGCGATGCGCGAGGGCCTGATCGAGGCGACGGAGATCCCCCGCAACCCCCTCGACGTCCTCGCGCAGCAGATCGTCGCGATCTGTGCCGACGAGGAGATCACCGTCGACGCGCTCCACGAGCTCGTGCGTGGCGCGTACCCCTTCGCGGGGCTCGCCCGCGCCCAGCTCGAGAACGTGCTCGACATGCTGGCGGGGCGCTACCCGTCAGACGAGTTCGCCGAGCTGCGGCCGCGGATCGTCTGGGACAGGACGGCCAATGTCGTCAAGGGACGGCAGGGTGCGCGCCGGCTGGCGGTCACGAATGCCGGCACGATCCCGGATCGCGGCCTCTTCGGCGTCTTCCAGGTCGACGGCGGCGGCCGGGTCGGCGAGCTCGACGAAGAGATGGTCTACGAGGCGCGGCAGGGTCAGACGTTCATGCTCGGCGCCTCCACGTGGCGGATCGAAGAGATCACCCGCGACCGCGTGCTCGTCTCGCCGGCACCCGGGGCTCCCGGTGCAGTGCCCTTCTGGAAGGGCGAGGGCGTCGGGCGGCCGTTCGAGCTGGGCGAGAAGATCGGTCGTGCCTCGCGCGAGATCGTCGCCCTCTCCGATGCCAAGGCCCTGGAGCGGCTCGGCGGCGACTATCACCTCGATCCGCTCGCGGCCAAGAATCTCCTCACGTACCTCCGCGACCAGGCGGCCGCAAACGGGGGCGTCGTCCCCTCCGACCGGACGGTCGTGGTGGAGCGCTTCCGCGACGAGATCGGCGACTGGCGCCTCTGTGTGCTCACGCCCTTCGGTGCTCGCGTGCACGCTCCCTGGGCGATGGCGCTCGGAGCACGTCTCCGTGACGCGCTCGGCCTCGAGGTGCAGTCGATCTGGTCGGACGACGGGATCGCGCTCCATCTGCCCGAGGCGGATGCACCGCCCCCTCTCGCGGAGCTGCTGCTGACGCCGGAGGAGATCGAGGAGCTGGTCGTGCAGGAGGTCGGTCAGACGGCGCTCTTCGGCGCTCGCTTCCGCGAAAACGCAGCGCGGGCGCTGCTGATCCCCCGGCGCAGGCCGGGGCAGCGCACGCCGCTCTGGCAGCAACGGCTCAAGGCTCAGAGCCTGCTGCAGGTGGCGCGAAACTATGGCTCGTTCCCGATCGTGCTCGAGACGTACCGAGAGTGCCTTCAGGACGTCTTCGACCTGCCGGCGCTGAAGCGGGTCCTGCACGGGCTTCAGACCCGCGAGCTCGATCTCGTCGAGGTCGAGACCGCCTCGGCGTCGCCGTTCGCTTCGTCGCTCCTCTTCTCCTACATCGCGACGTACATGTACGAGGACGACACGCCCGCCGCCGAGCGCCGCGCCCAGGCGCTCTCGCTCGACCGCGACCTGCTGCGCGAGTTGCTCGGACAGGAGGAGCTGCGCGACCTGCTCGACCCGGCTGCGCTTGCGGACGTGGAGGCGCAACTGGCGGGCGACCCACGCTCGCCCGACGAGTTGCACGACCTGCTCCGCCGGCGCGGCGATCTGCGCGACGATGAGGTCGATCCCGCGCAGGCGACGGTGCTCGAGGTGGAGCGCCGGGCACTGCGCGTGCGGATCGCCGGAGAGGAACGCCTGATCGCCGCCGAGGACGCGGGCCTCTTCCGTGACGCGCTCGGCGTGATGCCCCCGGGTGGGCTCCCGGAGGCGTTCCTGGGGGCGGTGCCCGACGCCCTCGGAGTGCTGCTGGCACGTTACGCGCGTTCGAGGGGGCCGTTCACGACGAAGGAGGCGGCCGCGCGTTACGGGCTCGAGTCGTCAGACGTGGAGGAGTTGCTCGGGCTCCTGGAGCAGAGCGCCAAGCTCGTCCGTGGCGAGCTCCGCCCCGGCGGCAGCGAGCGCGAATGGTGCGATCCCGATGTGCTCCGGCGCGTGCGCCGCGCCTCGCTGGCAGCGCTCCGCCGCGAGGTCGAGCCTGCCGAGCAGGCCGCCCTCGGGCGCTTCCTGCCGGCCTGGCACGGGATCGACAGGCGGGCCACGCTGCGCGAGGCGCTCGTGCCACTGCAGGCACTGCCCCTGCCGGTCTCCCTCTGGGAGAGCGAAGTCCTGCATCGACGAGTGCCCGGCTACCAGCCCGCCTGGCTGGATGCGCTCTGCGCGACCGGCGAGGTCGTGTGGGTCGGCGCCGGGCTCGACCGCGTCGCCCTCTACTTCCGCTCCGACGCTGCTCTCCTCGGCGCGCCAGCCGGGGCTCCGGCGCCCGAGGGTGAGGCGGCCGAGACTCTGCGACGGGCGCTCTCTGCCTCGGCCGAGTTCTGGCCCGACTTGCTCGCTGCCACGGGGCTCGACGCTGAAGCCGCCCTGCCGGCGCTGTGGGAGCTCGTCTGGGCAGGTGAGGTGACGAACGATGCCTGGACGCCGCTGCGGGCGGCGCGCCGCTACGGCACACCCGTGGCCGAGCGTCGCCCTCGCCGCTTCGCGCGCACCCGGCCCGCGGGGACGACCTCGACCCAGGGGCGCTGGTCGCTGACGGCGCGGTTGTTCCCTGCGCCGGTCGACCGGCGCGCTCTCGCCGAGCTCGTGTTGGAGCGGCAGGGCATCGTGGTGCGCGACGGTGTTCGCGGAGAGGGCATCGTCGGGGGCTACGGGGCCGTGTACGGCGAGCTTCGCGCCCTGGAGACGATCGGATCCTGTCGCCGCGGGTACTTCGTCGAAGGACTGGGGGGAGCGCAGTTCGCGCTTCCGGGCGCCGTCGAGCGACTCCGGGAGTTGCGCGCAGGCGGCGAGCACGACGCACTCGTTCTCGCGGCGGCCGACCCGGCGCAGCCGTACGGCGCCGCGCTGCCGTGGCCGAGGCGCGCGGGCGCGCGCGCAGCCAGGGTGGCCGGGGCCCACGTCGTCCTCCTGGGCGGCGCCGCCGCTCTCTATGTCGAGCGCGGCGGGAGGACGCTCGTCCCGCTGCGGGAACCCGACGACGCCTGGCTCGGCCCTGCATTGACCGCACTCGCCGACTGGGTGCGTGCCGGGCACGCAAAGCGGCTGGCCGTCGAGCGCTTCGACGGAAGGCCCGTTGCGGAGACGGAGGCGATGCCCCTCCTCGTCGAGGCAGGCTTCCTGGCAGGGCCCCGCCGAGCGGTGCTCCGGCCTTAGTCCCCCGCAACCTGCGCTACCTTCGGTGTCGATGAATGTGTTCCGCTTCATTCCGTGGTACGAGGAAGAGGTCTACCGCGCCGGCAAGGAGCCGCTGCTCCTGCTGCTGGCGTCGTTCCTGCTCGCCTTCGCGCTGACGCGCCTCTACACCCGGCTGGCGCGGCGCCACGGCTGGGGGAGCGGGCGGCTCGGCGATGCCCACGTGCACCACATGGTGCCCGGCCTCGTCCTCGTCCTCCTGGGAGGCTTGATCGCCTTCTCGACGTACCGGAGCCCGGCGACCGTCGATCTGGCCGCGATCGCGTTCGGCGGCGGTGCCGCACTCGTGCTGGACGAATTCGCGCTCGTGTTCCACCTCGAGGACGTGTACTGGGAGGATGAGGGGCGGCAGTCCGTCGTCGCCACCGTGCTGGGCGCGGCCGTGATCGTCCTGATGCTCGTACTCACCGCGCCCGCCGGGTTGCACAGCGACAGCTTCTCCGACCGGAGTCGGATCCTGGCCGCGGCGTACCTGCTCGGCAACGCGGCGTTCGCCCTGATCTGCTTCCTCAAAGGCAAGCCGTTCGTCGGCCTCGGCGCGATCTTCATCCCGCTCGTCGGCCTCGTCGGCGCCGTCCGCCTGGCCCATCCGAGCTCGCCCTGGGCGCACTTCTTCTACGACGGGCCCAAGCGCGAGCGCGCGCTGATCCGGCTCAATCGCTGCCTCGGGCAGCGAGTGCGCAATCGCGTCGTCGCAACGCTCGGTGGGTTCCCCCACCGGCCGTCGCTGCACAACTGACGGCGGCAAGCGTACGCGTCCGGAGCCGGTCGGGCGGCGCCATGCCGCGGTTGCCCCCGAGGTGATCCTGCGGCCGGTCTTCGCGCCGGCCCGCCTCAGACCGACACGAGCAGGCCGAGCACGACGCCGAAGAGCACGTGGCGATACGTCGCCTGAGCGAAAGCCCGCCCCGAGCGCGACATCGGTGGCAGCCCGGGGGCGCCCCGCGCCGGGTGGAAACGGTCCGTCAGCATCGTCAACGGGTACACGAGCACGTGCTCGACGAGCGCGAACGCGATCGCCAGCCAGAACGCGCTGCCTCCGAGCCACGAGAGCAACGCCCAGAAGACGAGGCCTGCGAGGATGCCGTTGCCCACGTGCATGATCCAGCCGGCCGCCCGCCAGTGTCGCCCACGGGTGACGAGCTTGCCGAGAAGTGCGATGTCCGAATAGGCGAACCGAAACCAGCGCTGGTCGAAAGGCTCGGCGAGCCCCCAGACGGCTGCCGCGACACCCCCGGCGAGCCCGGCCTGCACCCAGGCGTTCATCCGCCGGCGAACTTGCGCAGTTGCCCAACGGTGTGGTCGAACTCCCCGTTTGCGTAGGTCGCGCGCAGCCGCCGGGCGATTTTAGGCGTGACGGCCGCTCCTCCGAGCACGAGCTTCAGCCCGTCCGGAGCACGCGTCACGGCGAGGGCGCTCGCGAGCGACTCCACCGCCTCGTCGCGCGTTGCGCTGAGACACAGGATGCTTGCCCCGACCTTGTCGGCGAAGGCGATCGCGGCATCCACCGGCGTGTCCGAGCCCAGGAACTCGACGCGCCAGCCGTCGCCACGGAGCATCACGGCGAGCATCAGCAGACCCACATCGTGTCGCTCGCCGGGTGCACAGGCGAGGACGGCTACGCCGTGCACCCCGCCCTGGCCGTCCGAGATCCGCTTGCCCAGGTGCGCGCGCACCTTTGCCGTGAGGGCATGCTCCTGGGCGACCGAGAGCTCGCCCCTGTGCCAGGCCTCTCCTGCCCAGCGCAGGGCGGGAGTGACGACGTCGGTGAGTGCTTGCTCGAGGGGGAGCACCGCGAACGCCTGGTCGAGCGTCGCCGAGAGCGTCACCGGCTCGGTGTCGCGGACTGCCTCGATCAGCGCGTCGCGCAACCGTTCGGGATTGTCGAACGCGGCGGAGTTCGCCTGATCGATCACCCGAGCCGCCTCGCCGATTCGCCACCCGTCGCGAATCCTGTCGCGCAGCCACTCCACGCGCTGGACATCGGTCTCGCTGTAGCGCCGCTGGCCCCCTGCAGTCCGTTCCGGCCTGAGCACGCCGTAGCGCTGTTCCCACTTGCGCAACGTGTCGGGTGCGACGCCGGTTCGGCGGGAGAGAGCTGCGATGTTGAGGAGCGGCGCGGTCATTGGACGTTACTTGGACATAGTAGACTAAGGGCACCGCCTGCCGACTCGCTCCTTGCCCGAAGGTGACTCACTCCATCGCGCTGCGGCGCGCCTCCGTCCACTCGTTGGACTCGAGATCGCCGCCAGCTCACCACATCCCCGAGGGCTCCTCACGGGGGTCGCTGCGGCGATCGACGGGCGCCGGCTCGAGCGCGTGGAGGCGGTCGGCAAGCATCTGCTGCTCCACTTCGAGGGGGGCGTCACCGTGCGGAGCCACCTACGGATGAACGGACGCTGGCGCCTCGGGCCGCCCGACGCGAAGCGCACCGGGAGGCCGTGGCTCGTGCTCCGTGCCGGAGGGCTCGAGGCGACCCAGTGGAACGGCCCCGTTCTCACGCTCGACCAGAGACCGCTGGGCCGGCTCGGCCCTGACCTGCTGGCGACCGACACGGACCCGGCCCGAGTGCTGCCGCGCATGCGCCGCGCCGACCCGTCGCGACTGCTCGGCGAGGCGCTTCAGGATCAACGGCTCGTGGCGGGAATCGGGAACATGTGGATGTCGGAGGCGCTCTGGGCCGTGCGCCTGTCGCCCTGGCTGACGCTCGGCAGCGTGACCGACGATCGGTTGGTGGAGGCCCTCACCTGGGCACGCAAGACGATGGGCGCGGCGGTGGCCGGCGCGCGTCCTCGACGCTCGGTGTACCGGCGCGCGGGACGGCCATGCCCGCGCTGCGCCACCCCGATCGAGTCGCGTGGCCAGGGGGTCGACAACCGGACCGCCTACTGGTGCCCCGCCTGCCAGCCGGCCTGAGCCCGTTTGGCGCCTCCGGCCCGGGGGTACGTTGACTCCATGGCTGCCACGACGCTCGCGTTGCCGTCGCGGTACAGCGGGACGGAGCTGATCGCCGCAGGAGGCATGGCCGCTGTCTACGTCACGACCGACGGAATGCTCGACCGCCGTGTCGCCGTCAAGATCCTGAGCGAGCGGTTTGCCGGGGACCCCGAGATCCAGGCGCGGTTCACCCGCGAGGCGAGAATCGCCGCGCGCCTCTCCAATCGACCGAACATCGTCACGGTCTTCGACGTCACGGAGGTCGAGGGCCGGCCGGCGATCGTGATGGAGTACCTGCCCGGTGGCACGATCGGCGACCGGATGCGGGTCGGTCGTGTCCCGGCCGAACTCGGGCTGGCATGGCTCGCGCAGGCCGCCGCAGCGCTCGACGCGGCCCATGCGGAAGGGGTCGTGCACCGCGACGTTAAGCCGGGCAATCTCATGCTCGCCGCGGACGGCGACCTGCGAGTGACCGATTTCGGAATCGCGCGAATCGCCGGCGACGCCGCCCTGACGAGTGCCGGCACGATTCTCGGCACGTCCGGCTACATGTCTCCCGAGCAAGCCGTGGGGGAGCCGGCTACGCCGGCGAGCGATCGCTACGCGCTCGCCGTCGTTGCCTTCGAGTTGTTGACCGGCCGTAGGCCCTACCTGGCCGAGACGTTCGCGGCCGAGGCCGCCGCCCATGCCACCGCGCCGATACCGGCGGCATCGTCGTTCGACGGCTCGCTGCCCCCGGCGGTCGACGGCATTCTCGAAAAGGCCCTGGCCAAGGATCCGGAGTTGCGGTACCGCTCCTGTGCCGAGCTCGGGGCAAACCTGAGGGCGGCGTTCGCCGGGAGCACGGCGACCACGATCCGCGCCACCCCGAGGCCCCCTCTTCCGGCTCCCGTTCGCAGTGCGCGAGCGGCGAGGCCGAGGTGGGTCGCGCCGCTGATCGCTCTCGCAGCCGCCGGCGTGGTCGGGCTTCTGTTCGCGGCGGTGGTCGGCGGCGGCGACGGGTCATCGGCTCCCACGACCGTCGTGCGCACGGCCACGGTCGCCGGGCAGGCCGAGGTGCGCACCGTCACGGTGGAGGCACCTCCGGAAGCCGCCGATTCGGTGACGCCAGCCGCAAAGGTCGATCCCGCGAGCGGCGCGGCGCTCAATGACCAGGGCTACCGGCTTCTCCGGAACGGTGACCCGAGCGGTGCCCTGCCACCCCTCGAGCAGGCGGTGGAGTCACTGAGGGGATCGGGATCGCTGGCGGAGGCCTACGCGTCGTACAATCTCGCCCTCGCGAGGTTCTCGACGGGGAGTTGCGAAGGAGTCGAGGAGTTGCTCGACCGCTCGGAGGAGATCCAGGGGAAGCGGGAAGAGATCAAGCGGCTTCGGCGCGACGCCCAGAAGGGCTGCCGCGACGATTGAGCTCGACGCACGGCGAAGCTGCCGGTCACGTGGCCCGACGGCGAGCGAACCGGCAAGAAACTTCAGCACGCCGCCGATAGCGGCTGCCGCGACCAACGAGGTCGGATGACCGCGAAGCCGCGGTCGGGTGGCCGTGCCGACGCGCGAACCCGGCAAGCGGTTCCGGTACGACGCCCGCAGGGGCTGCCGCGACCGCTGCGGTTGGCGGGCGGCGAAGCAGCGGTCGGGGTAGACGGTGCCGGGGCGAGAAACAGGATTCGGCCGGCCGGGCGCGTATCCGACCATGTGACGGCCCGCTCTCCGCAGCTCCAACACGCCCTGCACGGCTTCGTCCTCGGCGCCTTTGCGTTCCTGCTCCGCGAGCTCGACGAGGGGGCAGAGTTGTCCGTTGCGTTCGTCGAGCACGACCACGCCGGGGGCCCGGCCCTCTACGAGTACCGGCCCCTCGTGCGCGCGTTCGTCGAGGAGCGTGCGCCCCGGCTTCGTGGCCGGGACGATGCGCTGATCGCGCTGGAGGAGCTGGGCCGTGAGCCGGCGGCAGCGATCTTTGCGCGGGCGCACGCGGGGTCAAGACCTTCGGAGGAGGAGGCGCTCTTCCGCACGATTCTCCTCGACCTTCTCGTCTCCACCGCCGAGGCCTGCGGCGGATTCGACTGGGACGACGCGGCCTTCGAGCGAGCGTACGCCGAGTTCGAACGGTCGCTCTTCGGCGAGCGCCGAACCTACGCGGCAGTCGCTCCGCTCGTCGGCATCTCCGTTGCGACCCAGATCGAGCTCGCTCCCGGATTGCGGGTGCGCGCGGTCAGCAACGGCGAGCTCGCGCGCCACTGGCCCGAGGCGAGCTCTCTCGTGCCGCAGGATTTCGGGCGCGAGACCGATCGCTACTGCGTGCTCGAGCTGCGTGCCGCGTTGGCCGGCGCGGACGAGCCGCCCGATGCGCCGGCGGAGATCGCCGATGCAGTCAGCGCGATCCGACTCGCGACGGCCGCGCCGCTCGCCGCCGGCCCGGTGCTTTTCGAGACGCTCGACGGCAGGCCGTTCGGAATCCGGCCCGTGCTTCCGATCGCCGCCACCCAGCCGCCCGGTGAGCCCACTCGACTCGATTCGTTCCGCGGCACACTCGCCGGCGAGTTGCTCGTGCGGCTCACGCTCGCTGATTCGGACAGCGCTCTCGCCGAAGCGCTAGACCGCTGGGAGCTGTCGCTCTTCCAGAACGAGCCGTTCCGGTCGGAACAGGTCCGGGCCACCTTCGTCGCGTTGCTCGGTGACACCTGGCCGTTGCGAGCGGCGGTCCTGCTCGAGTCCGAGTCCGCGGGTCGCGCGGAGCTGCACGCCGATCTCGTCAAGCTCGCTGCCGACGACGACTGCAGCCCCGGCATCGGCGATGCGGCGCGACGAGCGCTCGTCGACGTCCTCCGCCACGGGGACAGGCCCTCGCTCCTCCGCGAGCTCGACGAGGCTCTGCTCGGCGTGCGCGACCGTCGAGCTCTCCGCCTCGCGGTCTGAGCCTGCTCGGGCGCGACCGCCGGGAGGCGCGACCGTCGCGTTCTCCGGCTCGGACCCTGAGCCATACGAAAGACGCTTGGGGACGCAGAGACTGTCGCGCTCTCCGGCTCGCGACCTGAGCTTTTCGAAGAACGCCTGAGGGACGTCGCGACTGTCGCGCTCTCCGGCTCGCGACCTGAGCTTTTCGAAGAACGCCTGAGGGACGTCGCGACTGTCGCGCTCTCCGGCTCGCGACCTGAGCTTTTCGAAGAACGCCTGAGGGACGTCGCGACTGTCGCGCTCTCCGGCTCGCAACCCGAGCTCTCCCACGAACGCCGAGTGCGGCGGGGCGACCGGCTCGACTAGGCTCGGTCTATCGGAGCCCAGCGCCTGATCCTGCTGACCGGTGCCACCGGGTACGTCGGCGGCCGTCTGCTCCACGCGCTCGAGCAGCGAGGAGAGCGGGTGCGCTGCCTCTCACGCCGCCCCGAGTATCTCCAGCCTCGCGTCGCAGCCACGACCGAGGTCGTGCGTGGTGACGTGCTGCAGCCTGCCACGCTCGCGCCTTCGCTCGCGGGGGTTGACACCGTCTATTACCTCGTCCACTCGATGAGCTCGAGCCGCCCGTTCGACGAGGCCGATCGCGCCGCGGCGCGCGCCTTCGGCGAGGCGGCCCTAGAGGCAGGTGTGCAGAAGGTGATCTACCTCGGCGGCCTCGGGCGCGGCGAGCTGTCCCCGCACCTCGAGTCGCGCCAGGAGGTGGGGAGGATCCTCCGTGCGTCCGGGGTGCCGACGATCGAGTTCCGCGCTTCGATCGTGATCGGCTCCGGCAGCGCCTCGTTCGAGATGATCCGCGCGCTGGTCGAGAAGCTCCCCGTCATGGTGACGCCGCGCTGGGTGCGGGTCAAAGCGCAGCCGATTTCGATCGAGGACGTTCTCGCCTACCTGCTCGAGGCGCTCGACCGCGAGCCCACGGATAGCGAGCTCTACGAGATCGGCGGCGCCGACAGGGTCACCTACCTCGAGTTGATGCACGAGTACGCATCCCAGCGAGGTTTGCGCCGGACGATGATCCCCGTGCCGGTGCTGACACCGAGGCTTTCGAGCCTCTGGCTCTGGCTGGTGACGCCGGTGTACGCCGGGGTGGGACGCAAGCTCGTCGACTCGCTCAGAAACGAGACCGTTGTCGAAGACGCTGACGCGCTCGACGTCTTTCGCGTGCGACCCCGTGGTGTCAGTGACTCGATCGCACGCGCGCTCGCGTTCGAGGATCGGGCCCTGGCCGAGACCCGGTGGTCGGACGAGGCGTTCGCGGAGAGCGAGCGCGCCTCCTACGGCGGTGTCCGCCGTGGATCCCGCCTCATCGACGTTCGCTCACGGTCGGTTCCCGTCTCCGCCGCGCGTGCGTTCGCTCCGATCCAGGCGATCGGAGGACGAACGGGCTGGTACAAGGGCGCCTTTCTCTGGAACGTGCGCGGCCTGCTCGACGTCCTCCTCGGCGGTCCTGGGCTTCGGCGCGGGCGGCGCGACCCGGTCCAGCTCGCGGTCGGCGACACGCTCGATTTCTGGCGCGTCGAGGCGTTCGAGCAGGACCGGCTCCTACGGCTTCGCGCAGAGATGAAGGTGCCGGGCCGCGCCTGGTTGCAGTTCGAGGTGTCGGACGACGGGCCTGGCCCGGGAGCGGTGATCTCGCAGACGGCGATCTTCGACCCGGCGGGCCTGTTCGGCCTCGTCTACTGGTACGCCCTCTGGCCCTTCCACGGCTACATCTTCGGCGGCATGCTGAAGAACCTCGCTGCGACTGCGGCCGCTGCTGAGAGCTGACACGGAGTCGGCACGGACTCGTGCCAGGTTCGCCTCTACGGTGGCGATATGGACGAGGCACGGAGAGTGATCGAGCGGCTCGAGCGGATCGAGGCCCTCGACCGGGCGTCGGCCGGCCCCGCAGCCCTGCTGGCCGAGGTGCGCGGTCTGCTCGCTGACGCGGAGGCCTGGGTGCGGGTCGAAGGAGGTGGTTCTGCAGAGGACGCCGTCGGCCGGCTACGGCAGGCGCTCGAGCGGGACGCCGTCTCGGCCTGAGGTTCTTCGCGCCGGCGGCGCTCGTCCGGCGAGGGACGCGCTCTGTCTTGGGCGCGAGCGGTGGTCGTCCTATCGGCGTCGGGTCGGGACGTGGTCCCAACGGGGCGTGCGCGGCCCGGTCGAGCCGTTGCGCTGCCCAGCGCGCCGGGACCGGGAGGTGGCGCAGCGCGGGTTGATGAGCGCGCGGCTGTCGATGCACGGGACGGTGCTACGTCAGTCCGGTGATCCGGAGCCCAGCGATCCCGGTCTACCGCCCACCGTTCCGCCCGCCCACTGTTCCGCGGCCACGCTGCGTTCCGGGGCTCCGCCCGTGATCATCTAGGGTTCGCCCGTGATCACGCACTGGGACGAGGTCGAGCCGAGGCGGCGTGAACGGGGCCACATCGCGGCCTCGTGGCAGGCGCTCTCGGGGTACAACTCGATCACTGCCGGTGTGCAGCGGATCTCGATCGAGCCCGGGCAATGGGCGACGCCGCTCCACCTGGAGGGGGCAGCCGAGGAGATCTTCTACGTGCTTTCCGGCTCGGGCGTCTCGGTTCAGAGCGACGGCGAGAGCGAAGGCGCCTACGAGATAGGGCAAGGAGACTGCCTCGTCCATCTCGCGCTCGAGCACGCGCACACGATCGGGGCGGGGGACGACGGCCTCGTCGTGCTCGCGTTCGGGCAGCGCCACTATGCCGCCAACACGCTGCTGCCACGGGCCGGCGTCTCGTGGCTCGGGCCGACGTGGGTCCTGGAAGGTGACCCCGACGATCATCCCTGGGCGCGCGAGGCCGCGGTTGGCGCGCCGACGTGGGAGAGCCTGTCGGAACGACCCGGCCGCATCGTCAACGTGGACGCCGTCGACGAATCGGTGCACGTTGGAGCCACAGTCTCGCGGCGGGTACGCGACCTCGGCCGCGCCGCGGGCTCCGAGCAAACAGGGCTGCGCCTTTACGACGTCGACCCGGGCAAGTTGATGAACGCCCCGCACTGCCACTCGGCCGAGGAGGAGATCTTCGTCGTCATCGGCGGCAACGGCACGGTGACGGTCTGGCCCCACGCGCGTTCGGAACACGACCCGGACAGGTGGGCGACCGGCACCGACACCACCGATATTCGTGCCGGCCACACGATCGCGAGCTGCGCCGGCACCGGGCGCCCTCTCAGCCTGCAGGCGGGGCCCGACGGGATGCGCGTGCTCGCCTACAGCACGCGCGATTCGAACGACATCGTCTACTACCCACGCTCTCGGAAGATCAGCTTCCGCGGCGTCGGCGTGATCGGGAGGCTCGAGCAGCTCGACTACTGGGACGGCGAGGATTGAACGTGAAGGCGAGTATTGAAGGAGAGCAGGGGACCGCGGTGAACGAGGCGCAATGGGTTTCGTCCGATTGCTGCCACGCCCCTCTCTCCGCACTCAGACGTCGGACGATTCGACCGATCTCGAGGGCGGCATGAGCGAGGTCGAGCCCGACTCCGCGGAGGAGCCGAAGGGCGTTGAAGAACCTGTTCCGGCTGTCGTCACCCCGTCACCAGCCTCGCCCGTTGTGTCGGCCCCGAGCTTCGTGCCACGGGCGCCGGCACCGGGCGTGACCGGGACGAGGGTGATCGCGCTCGCGAACCAGAAGGGTGGGGTCGCGAAGACGACCACGACGCTCAACCTTGGCGTCGCCTTCAAGGAGATGGGCTACCGGGTGCTGCTCGTCGACCTCGACCCGCAGGGCAACCTGACGATGAGCCAGGGGCTCAATCCCGACACGATCGAGACGTCGATGTTCGATGTCCTCGTCCGCAAGATCCCGATCACCGACGTGATCGAGAAGCGCGAGGTCGATCTGGCCGTGGCGTCGATCGACCTCGCCGGCGCCGAGCTGGCGCTCGCCGCCTTGATCGGGCGCGAGCGTTCACTCGAGAAGGCGCTGCTCGAGGTGCGCGACCGCTACGACTTCATCCTGATCGACACGCCGCCGTCGCTCGGTTTGCTCACGATCAACGCGTTCGTCGCTGCGACCGGGGTGATCGTGCCGGTGCAGTGTGAGTACCTGGCGCTCCGGGGGCTCGTCCAGCTCGAGAACACCCTGGCGATGGTGCGGGAGAACCTCAACCCGCACGTCGGCGTCGAAGGCATCGTGCCGACGATGTACGACGCTCGCACGCTCCATGCGCGGGAGGCGGTCGAGATCCTGGAGGAGAACTTCGGTGACCTCGTCTTCAAGACCCGGATCCGCAAGACCGTCCGGTACGCAGAGGCGCCCGTGAAGGGCGTCTCGGTCCTCGGCTACGATCCAACTGGTACCGCAGCCGAGGCCTACCGCGAGCTTGCGAAGGAGGTGCTCCATGGCGCGGAAGCGCGCGAGCATGCGTGAGGGCCCGCTCGCCGAGCTCTTCCGGGCGACCGAAGCCGCTCAGCGCCAGGACGCAGGTGACGAGCCAGCAGACGACCCGCTGCCTCCGGCCGCCGAGGCAGACCAGCAAACCCTGATCATCGAGTCTGCGGCCGAGCCGGTCTCCCTCGAGCAGCGCCGACGAGCAGAGGCCGCGCGCTCCGAGGACGCCGAGGACACGAACCCGGATCGCCCCGAGGCACGCCGTCGCGAAGAGGCCTCGCTCGACGAGACCGTCGAGCACGTACACGACTTCGACGCGGAAGCCGACGACCCGCCAGCTCCTGCGGCCGCCGCCGCTCCGAAGGCCGTTGAGCCCGTCGCGAGCGTGCCCGCCGAAGCGCCGATCGCGCGCCCCAAGCGCGAGCCTACGGCGAAGCCGGAAGCGCCCTACGAGCCCCCGGCCAGCCGCTTCCTCCAGGCGATGCCCGAGGGCGCGCCGCGGCTCAACGTCGGGGGCGAGGCGGCTTCGTACCTCGCCGTAATCCGCGTCGTCGGTGTCGGTGGCGGCGGCCTGAACGCCGTCAACCGAATGATGGACGCAGGGATCGCGCAAGTCGATTTCGTCGGCGTCAACACCGACATGCAGCAGCTCAACCTCTCGGACGCGCCGGTCAAGATCCACATCGGCGAGGAGTTGACCCAGGGGCTCGGGTCGGGAGCCGACCCGGAGACGGGTCGCAAGGCCGCCGAAGAGGCGTACGACCAGGTGCGCGCGGCGCTACGTGGCTCGGACATGGTGTTCGTCACAGCCGGCGAGGGCGGAGGCACGGGCACGGGGGCCGCCCCGGTCGTCGCGAAGATCGCGCGTGACCTGGGGGCGCTGACCGTCGGCATCGTGACCACTCCCTTCAGGTTCGAGGGGACGCGGCGACGGCAGTCGGCCGACGCCGGCGTCGAGGTGCTCCGCGCGGCCTGCGACACGGTGATCGTGATCCCGAACGACCGCCTGCTCGAGGTCCTCGATCGCTCGACCTCGATGATCGACGCCTTCAAGATCGCAGACGACGTCTTGCGGCAGGGCGTCCAGGGCATCTGCGACCTGATCACGATGCCGGGCCTGATCAACCTCGACTTCGCGGACGTGAGGACGATCATGTCGGACGCTGGCTCGGCGCTGATGGGCATCGGTTACTCGGAGAGCCAGAACAGGGCCCGTGAGGCTGCCGAGCGGGCGCTGCGGTCCCCGCTGATCGACACCGAGATCGTCGGGGCGCGGGGCATCCTCCTCTCGATCGCGGGCGGAGAGGATCTCACCTTGCTCGAGGTCAACGAGGCGGCAGAGGTCGTGCGTGGGGCCGCAACCGACGACACGAACATCATCTTTGGCGCCACCGTCGACGAGCGGCTCAACGGTCAGGTCTGGGTGACCGTGATCGCGACCGGCCTCGGCGGCAGCAGCCGCCGTTCGTTCACGCCGTCGTTCGCGGCGACGTCAGCTCCTTCACGGACTCGGGCGAGCAGTAACGAGTCCGAGCTGCCGAGCTTCCTGCAGTAGCTCGCTCGCAGCGGCTCGACCGCTCGCGACACTCGCGCTCCGGCTCGACCGCTCGCGACCTTCGCGCTCCGGCTCGCCCGTCTCAGACAGCGGGGAGCAACACCGTTGCTCCGAACGCAAGCGCGACGGCCGCCGTAGAGGTCCCGAGCACGGCGATTCGGAAGTACGGGCGAACGAGCGGTCCCGCAAGCGACAGCGCTCCGGCGCCGCCGACGACCATTGCGGCCAGCAGCTCGACGGCACCGAAGGCGATCCCTGCCGATAGGGCAGTGCTCGAGTCGACTCCCTGCGAGTCGAGCGCGAACGCCACGGCGGCACTCGCCACGCCGACGTTGCCCGGTGTGATCGGGAGGACGGCCGCGAGCTCGACGGCGGGGACGAGGATCAGGGCGGCTCGAATCGGGTTGTCGATCCCGAGCGCCGCCACGACCGCTGCTGCCGCGAGCACCTTCGCCGCCGCCCCTGCGAAGGCCCACCAAAGGACGATGGCGAGGTCGCGGGGAGATTCGGCCAGTGAGCTGAATGCGGCGACGAGCTGCTGCACGCGGGCGGGTAGCGCGACTCGCCGGGCGCCGATCGCAACCGCGCAAGCGACGACGACGATGCCGATGATGAGGAGGAGTGGCCAGAACGGCAGCACACCCCCGGCGCTTCCGATCGCGATCAGCGCGCCCAGCCAGACGACCCTGGTCACGCCAACCGCTGCGGCCGCCCCGCCAACCGCCCAACAGCCACCGTGGGTGACGCGACCGAACAGCGCCACCCGGAGCGCCGAGCCGGCATGAGCAGGCGCGATTGCGTTGACACCGCAGCCGACGCCATAGCGCGCTGCGGCATCGATAACGGCCAGCGGGGTGCCGGTTGCCCGGAGGGCCGCCCGCCAGGCCAGGGCACCGCAGGCTGCAGTGCCCGCAAATGCGAGCCCCGCGAGCCAGAGCAGGCCCGGATCCGCGACACCGAGGCCGCTCACCGCCTCGCTCACCCGCTGGCCGAGAAGCGAGGGTGTCAGGCAAAGCGCGGCCAGTAGCGCCAGCGAGAGGCCGGCGAGTGCAACGTGTCGGGGCGCAAGGTGATCTCGCATCGGAGCCGCTGCCTTCTTCGTCGGCATCGAGCCGACGTTGCTTGAGAGGCGGGTAGCCGGCGATCCCCGGGAGTGGGGGTCGGGGTCACCTGTCCGTGGGATCGGGCCTCGAGGTCACCGCGGAGTGTGCCGGTGAACACCCCCGATTCCGTTGGGACGCGCAAAACCCGAACAACTCGCTCGCTGACGCAGACGGCCTCTAGGCTCTGCTGCATGCACGGCGCCGTTGCAGCGGGAAACGCGCACACCGCGAAGGCGGGCGCCTGGGCCCTCGCGCGCGGCGGCACCGCCGTCGACGCCGTCGTCGCAGCCGCGCTTGCGTCGTTCGTCGCGGAAGGGCCGCTCACGGGTCCTGCCGGCGGTGGCTTCTTGCTCCTCCGCGACGCCGGTCGGGAGCCGACGTTGCTCGACTGCTTCTTCGCCGTCCCCTCGCAGGCGCGCGGCTCGATGGACGAGGTACTGATCGATTTCGGGGACGCATCGACGCAGGTGTTCCACGTCGGCCCCGAGTCCGTCGCGGTACCCGGCCTCGTCGCAGGGCTGGCGGAAGCGCATGCGCGTCGCGGGCGGCTCGCGTGGGCGACGCTGTTCGAGCCGGCTCTCGACCTCGCCCGCGCCGGGGTGGAAATGACCGGGCCACAGCAGTTCCTGCTCCAGATTCTCGTCCCGATCCTCGAGCGCACCGACGAGGGTCGAGCGGTCTATGGATCGCACGTGCGCGCCGAGACCGAGGCGATGGTTCCCGGCCTCGAGCTCCTGCGCGACCGTGGCGCGGCCGCGGTTGCCGAGCTCGTACCGGCTCTTGCACGGGAGATCACGGACTACCGGGTGATCGAGCGGCCACCGCTCGAAGCGCGGTTTGCCGGAGCCCGTGTCGTCACCTGTCCGCCGCCGTCGAAGGGTGGCGCCGTCGTCGCACGCGGCCTCGCCGAGCTCGATCGATCCGGCCTCCGCGAGCGAGGTCTTGCCGTCGCAATCGCGGACGGACTCGTCGCGGGCTACGAGGGGCCCTGTGACCCCGGCGGCCTCACCGGCACGACGCACGTCTCCGTGCTCGACGCGGCCGGCAATGCCGCGGGGCTGTCCTCGACGCTCGGATCGGGATCGGGCGTCTTCGGGAGCGGATTCCAGCTCAACAACATGCTCGGCGAGCTCGACGTGATCGGAACTGAGCCTCGCGCGGCCGGCAGCAGGTTGCCGAGCATGATGGCGCCGACGCTCGTGCTCGTCGAGGGCAAAACCCGACTCGTGGTCGGCAGTGCGGGGTCGGTCAGGCTCGCCGGGGCCATTCTGCAGACGATCCACCACGTCGTCGGCGGGAATCTTCCGGTCGGCGAGGCGATCATGCATCCACGACTCCACGTCGAAGCGGGCGTGGCGCAGGTCGAGGGCGGTTGGCCGGAGGAGGCGGCGGAGCGCCTGCAGGAGGCGGGATACGTGGTGAACCCGTGGGCAGCCAGGAACCTGTATTTCGGTGGCGTCTCTGCGGTCGAGCGTCGATCGGACGGGTCGGTCGCGGCGGCTGGTGATCCCCGGCGTGGCGGTCACGGAGTCGTCGTCCCATGATCGCGATTCGACGTGCGGAGCCGGGCGATGCGCATGCGCTCGTCGAGCTCGCGAGCGAGGTCGGCAGCGAGGCGGGCGCGTGGCTTTTGAGCTCGTCCGGAGCCCGGCGAGGACTCGCCGACGAGCGCCGTTACCTGCGGGCGACCCGTCGGCATCCCGATGCCGCCGTCTACGTCGCCGCGGACGGAGACCGCGTCGTCGGCCGGCTCTCGCTTGCGCGCGACCTGCATCCTGCCAGCGTCCACGTTGCCGACCTCGGTTTGATGGTCGCCTCGAGTCACCGGCGCCGAGGCGTCGGCCGGGCGCTGCTCGAGCAGGCCGTTGCATGGGCCGAGTCGGCCGGAGTCAGCAAGCTCGAGCTTCACGTCTTTCCCTGGAACGAGCCCGCGATCGCGTTGTACGAATCGTTCGGCTTCGTGACGGAGGGCCTCCGCAAGCGCCACTATCTGCGCGACGGTGTGCCCGTCGACGCGATCCTGATGGCGCTGCACCTCGAACAGAGCGACTAACGGTCGGTCGGTTCGGAGGCCCTTCACGTCGGCCCGTGGGGGGCTATCGGATGGATCGGCTCCTCGTTCAGCGCCTCGCTTTCGACGAGGGACGTCGGCGCTTTCGCTCGTGCTGTTCGACATGAGGACAGGGTCGCAGCGAAGCGGTGACGAGAATGGATCGTCTTAGTCCCGGGTGTGTCGGAGAGCTTCCACCGGGTTGGCCCCGCGGAGCTCCAGCCGGCGCTGTGGCCGCGGTAGCATCGCCTGCGATGGAGCTACGCATCGACGCCGACCGCCTGCGAGGCGATTTCGACGCGCTGGCCGAGATCGGAGCGACGCCCGACGGTGTCGAGCGGACGACCTTTTCGGAAGGGCATCTCGCCGCTCGCGCCTGGTTCCACGAGCGCGCACTGGAGGCGGGGCTGCTCTTCCACGTCGACTCGGCTGCAAACCACTCGGCCATCCTCCGCGCTGACGATCCCGAGGCGCGTACCTTGCTCCTCGGCTCCCACCTCGACACGGTGCGACACGGCGGCAAATACGACGGTGCGCTTGGCGTGGTCTGTGCGCTCGAGGTCCTCCGCACCGTGCAGGATGCCGGGCTTGCCTTGCCGGTCACGCTCGAGGCGATCGACTTCACGGACGAAGAAGGGACGCTGCTCCCGATGCTCGGCAGCCGCGCGTTCGCCGGCCGGCTCTCGGCCAATGACCTTGCCGCGCCGCGGGGCGGGCGCGAGCTGTTCGTCGGCGAGCTCGGGCGGCTCGGCCTCGCCGAGGCGGGGATGCTTGCGGCCGCTCGGGATCCCGCCACGCTCGCGGGCTATATCGAGCTCCACGTCGAACAGGGGCCGGTGCTCGAGCAGGCAGGCGTCGATATCGGGATCGTGACCGGGATCACCGGGGCGAGCTCGTTCCGGCTCGTGTTCGCGGGTGAGGCGCGACACGCAGGCACGACGCCGATGGGTGCTCGACGGGACGCTGCCGTCGGCGCGGCGGCCTTCGTGCTCGGCGTGCGTGAGATCGTGATGCACGACTTCCCCGGGTGCGCCGCGACCGTCGGGGACATCCTGATCGGCCCCGGCTCCTTCAACGTCGTTCCCGGGCGGGCGAGCCTCTGCCTCGAGTGCCGTGCGTTCGACGGGCTCCGGCTCGAGGCACTCGAGCAGGCCCTCGTCGAGCGGGCCCGGCTGGAGGCCGAGACGTACGGGCTCGGCCTCGAGGTCGAACAGGCCGGCCGCGTCGCCCCTCTTCCCACCGAAGACCGCGTCCGCACCGCGATCGAATCGGCCGTCGGCTCACTCGGGCTGACGATGATGGACCTCGTGTCCGGGGCGGGTCACGATGCTCAATCGCTCGCTCCGATCACCCCGAGCGGGATGATCTTCGTCCCGTCGAGAGGAGGAGTCAGCCACGACCCCTCCGAGCACACCGACTGGGAGGACTGTGTCAACGGCGCCAACGTCCTCCTTGCCGCGACGCTGCAACTGGCCGATGCCGGCTCGATCGTCGCAGGCGGCTAGAAGCGCCACTCGCCCGCGAGCAAGCGAGGGACGAGATCGTCGAGCAGTCGGAGCGTCATGCCCCAGAGAACATGGCCTTCGACGTCGATTCCCTCGACCTCGAGCGGCTCGGTGAAGTAGTTCGAAGAGAACGGCAATAGGCGTCGGTCGGCAGACTCGCCGAGGCTCTCGACCGCAGGGGTCAGCACGCCAACGACCTCGTCTGGCTGAAGCCGCCAGCGCACCTCCGACGCGACGCGCCCAAGATAGGGGTAGACGCGGAAGCCCGTCGCGATCGTCTCGAGTGGGTCGAGCGCAGCGAGAATCTCGACCTCGGAGGGTACGAGGCCCACCTCCTCCTCCGCCTCGCGGAGCGCGGTGGCGAGGAAGTCCGGATCGCTCTGCTCGCGGCGGCCACCCGGCAGGCTGAGCTGGCCGCCGTGGATCCCGCGGTCGGTGCGTACGAGGAGAAGGATCCGGAGCACGCCGTCGCGATCGCGGAAGACCGGAGCCAGGACAGCCGCGTCGTCGAGGACGGCGCTCGTCTCAGGCCTCGGCTCGGAGCAGGTCGTCCATCGTCTCGCGGCGGCGGATCACCCGAGCCTCACCGTGCGCCACGAGGACCGCTGCGGGGCGAGGTACGCCGTTGTAGTTCGAGGCCATCGCGAGCGTGTAGGCACCCGTAGCGGGGACGGCGACGAGGTCTCCTCGCCGCGGGGATGGGAGCAGGACATCGTCGATCAGGACGTCGCCCGACTCGCAGTGCATTCCGGCGATGCTGACGCGCTCGTCGGCGAGCTCGCCGGCCCGTTCGGCCGACATGGCCGTGTACACCGCGTCGTAGAGCTGGGGCCGAGGGTTGTCAGACATCCCGCCGTCGACGGCGACCCAGGTGCGCTCGGGGAGTCGCTTCACGGCGCCGACCCGGTAGAGGGTGACTCCGGCGGTTCCGACGAGTGACCGGCCCGGCTCGAGCCACACTTCCGGTGCCGGGAGCCCTGCCTCCGTGAAGGCGACGCGCGCGGTCTCGACGGCGCTCGCCGCGAGGACGGCCGCGTCGGGCGCATGTTCGGAGGTGTTGTGCCGGATCCCGAAGCCACCGCCGAGGTCGGCGACCGTCGGTACCCAGCCGAGCTTGTCGCGACAGGACGCCGCGAAGGAGGCGAGCCTGACGATCGTCTCTGCCTGTGCATCGAAATCAGCGAGCTGCGAGCCGATATGGACGTGGAGGCCGACGACGTCGAGGCCTCGCGCGAGCGCATCCTCGATCAGCGTAACCGCCTGCATCGGGGGGAGCCCGAACTTCGAGCCATGGTGGCCGGTGCGGATCGCCTCGTGCGTGTCGGCGTCGACTCCGAGCGTCACCCGCACGAGCACCCGCCGGATCCCCGCCTCGGCCGCGAGCGCAGCCTCGTCAGGGGCGTCGAGCGCGACCGTGGCGCCCTCGGCCGCGGCGGCGCGGAGGAGCGCCTCGTCCTTGTTGTTTCCGTGCACGACGATCTCCCCCGCGCGAAAGCCCGCGGCGCGCGCAAACGCGAGCTCGCCCGCCGAAGCGACGTCGACGCCGATCCCTTCCTCCCGTAACAGCCGCAGGACAGCGATGTTGGCGAAGGCCTTCGTCCCGTAGGCGACGTGACCCCCCGCCACCGCCTTGCGCAGCGCGCGCGCCCGCTCCCGGAGGGTTTCTTCGCAGTAGACGACGAGTGGCGTGCCATAGCGCTCGGCCAGGTCTCGGGCGGGAACACCGCCGAGGACGAGATCGTCGCCGTCCACCGCAGCGGAGGTCGGGAAGAGATCGATCATGCGACCGGCGTGGGGTGCGTGCTGCGGTACGCCCCGAGCCGCGGGTCGTTCTCGGGGAAGAGCCGGATGGATTGCATTGGGCTTACGACGTGACGGCCGACGCCGCGTAGCCCTCGCGCATCTCGTCCAGGGAGAGCGGCTCGTAGTCGCCCGCGTGTCCGGCTTGCCCGAAGTCGCGCATGCGCGTCGCGATCAACTCCTGCATCGCCGCCCGGGCGGGCTTGAGGTAATCGCGCGGATCGAACTTCTCCGGCGACTCGGCAAACACCTTGCGAATCGCACCGGTCACCGCGAGCCGCGAGTCGGTGTCGACGTTGATCTTGCGGACACCGTGGCGGATTCCGAGCTGGATCTCCCCGACAGGCACGCCCCAGGCCGGCTTGAGGCTGCCGCCGTAGCGGTTGACCTGCTCGACGAGCTCCGGCGGCACGCTGGACGAGCCGTGCATGACGAGGTGCGTGTCGGGCAGCCGGCGGTGGATCTCCTCGATCAGATCCATCTTCAGCACGTCGCCGTCGGGTGCCTGCGCGAACTTGTAGGCGCCGTGCGACGTCCCGATCGCGACCGCGAGTGCGTCGATCCCGGTCGAGGTGACGAACTCGACCGCCTCGTCCGGGTCCGTCAAGTGCACCTCGCCCGAGCCGTGCCCGTCCTCGATCCCGCCGAGCGTCCCGAGCTCGCCCTCGACGGTGACCCCACGCGCATGCGCATAGGCCACCACCTCCTGGGTGACGGCCACGTTGTACTCGAACGAGGCAGGCGTCTTGCCGTCGGCCTCGAGCGAGCCGTCCATCATCACGCTCGTGAAGCCGAGATCGATCGCGGAGATGCACGTCGCCGGCTCGTTGCCGTGATCGAGGTGAAGGGCGACGGGGATCTCCGGATACAGCTCGACGGCCGCCTGCATCAGATGCCAGAGAAAGCGGTCGTTCGTGTACGCACGGGCGCCGCGCGAGGCCTGGATGATCACGGGAGACGCCGTCTCGCGCGCTGCCTCCATGATCGCCTGGATCTGCTCCATGTTGTTGACGTTGAACGCTCCGACGCCGTAGCCGCCGCGAGCGGCTTCGTCGAGCAGTTGGCGCATCGAGACGAGTGGCATCTCCAGGTTTCTCCCTCTTGGTGGTTGTCTTCATCCCAGCGTACTCACCCCATCGGGAGGAGTGGTGGAGAGTGGCCCGCGGTGGTACGATCGCGGCGATGTACCTGCTTCTTACGTGACCGAGGGAGACTGGCGGCAACGGCCGCGACGACCTCCCCTGAGCCTCTCCTGCGAGAGGCTTTTTTGTATCCCAATCGAAACGCGGAGACGATGGAACGCTACGACCCACAGGCGATCGAGGCGAAATGGCAGAAGGTCTGGGCCGACGAGCGGACGTTCCATGTTCCAGACCCCGATCCGTCCGAGCTCGCAGCCGGCTCGCCGTCGTCGTACATCGTCGAGATGCTGCCCTACCCGTCGGGCGACCTCCACATGGGGCACACGCTCAACTACACGATCGGCGACGTGATCACGCACCTGCGCCGGCGCCGAGGCATGAAGGTGCTGCGGCCGATGGGCTACGACGCGTTCGGCTTGCCTGCGGAGAACGCCGCCATCAAGGAAGGCGCTCACCCGCGCGTGACCACCGAGCGCAACATCGCCTCTATCCGCGAGCAGATGCACCGGATGGGGTGGGCGATCGACTGGGAGCGCGAGATCTCGACGCACGATCCGGCGTACTACCGCTGGACGCAGTGGCTGTTCCTCCGCTTCTACGAGCGCGGCCTCGCATACCGCAAGGAGGCGCCGGTCAAATGGTGCCCGAACGACCAGACCGTGCTCGCGAACGAGCAGGTCGTCGACGGCCGCTGCGAGCGGTGTGGGGCCGAGGTCGAGGCGAAGAGCCTGACGCAGTGGTTCTTCCGGATCACGGACTACGCCGACGAGCTGCTCGACGAGATGGAGTTGCTGGAGGACTGGCCCGAGCGCGTGCTCACGATGCAGCGAAACTGGATCGGCCGTTCGCACGGGGCACGCGTCGTGTTCACGGTCGAGGGAAGCGGGGAGGAGCTGCCGGTCTTCACGACGCGCCCGGACACGCTCTTCGGCGCGACGTTCTTCGTGCTGGCGCCCGAGAACCCGCTCGTCGCGCCGCTCGTGGCCGGTTCGGAGCACGAGGCGGAGGTGCTGGACTACGTCCGCCGCACGGCTGCGCGCTCCGAGGTCGAGCGAGCGGAGAAGGAGAAGGACGGCGTCTTCACGGGCCGGTTCGCCGTGAACCCGGTGAACGGCGAGTCGATCCCGATCTGGGTCGCCGACTACGTGCTGATGGGGTACGGGACAGGCGCGATCATGGCGGTCCCGGCCCACGACGAGCGCGACCATGCCTTCGCCGAGCAGTACGGCATGGAGATCCGCCCGGTGGTGGTCCCGGAAGGCGAGGAGATCCCGGTAGGGACTGCCTATTCCGCGCACGGCGCCAGCGAGGTGCTCGTCAACTCCGGCCAGTTCGACGGGCTGGCCAGCTCGGAGGCGAAGGAACGGATCGTCTCATGGCTCGGCGAGCAGGGTCTCGGCGAGGCCACGATCGGGTATCGCCTGCGCGACTGGCTCTTCTCGCGGCAGCGGTACTGGGGCTGCCCGATCCCGATCGTCCACTGTCCGGCCTGCGGCGAGGTGGCCGTGCCCGACGACCAGTTGCCGGTGATCCTCCCCGACATAACGGACGTCGCTCCCAAGGGACGCTCGCCGCTCGCCGCCGCGGAGGACTGGGTCGCGACGACGTGCCCGACCTGCGGCGGTCCCGCGATGCGCGAGACGGACACGATGGACACCTTCGTCGACTCGTCGTGGTACTTCATCCGCTACACCGACCCGGCCGATTCGGAGATGCCGTTCCAGCGTGCGCTAGCCGACTTCTGGCTGCCCGTCAATCAGTACATCGGTGGCATCGAGCATGCGGTGCTCCACCTGCTCTACGCGCGTTTCTTCACCAAGGTGATGAACGAGCTCGGGATGTGTGGCTTCCGCGAGCCGTTCGCGCGTCTCTTCAATCAGGGGATGATCACCGCGGGTGGCGCGAAGATGTCGAAGTCGAAGGGCAACGTCGTCAACCCGCTCGACTACGCCGACCGCTACGGAGCGGACACGGTACGCATGTACACGCTCTTCATGGGCCCGGCCGACGAGGACATGGACTGGCAGGACACGGGCCTGGAAGGGATCTGGCGGTTCCTCAATCGGATCTGGCGCATCGCGCACGAGCAGGCGGACGCTCCTGCGGGCGATCCGGGCACGGGGCCGCTCGCCCGCAAGGCACACCAGACGATCGCGAAGGTCACCGACGACATCGACAGGCGGTTCTCGTTCCACACCGCGATCGCCGCCGTGATGGAGCTCGTCAACGAGATCCAGCGCTCCCCGGACGACCCCGCGGCGCGATTCGCCGCCGAGACGGCCGTGTCGCTGATCCAGCCCTACACGCCACACGTTGCGGAGGAGCTCTGGGGTGTCCTCGGCGAAGGTCGCCTGTGGGAGAGGGCCTGGCCCGAGGCCGACCCGGCGCTCCTCGCCGATGCCGAGGTCGAGGTGGCCGTGCAGGTGAACGGCAAGGTGCGCGATCGACTTCAGGTCGACGCCTCGATCGGTGACGACGAGCTGCTCGCTCTCGCGCTCGCGTCGGAGCGCGTGCGAGCGTACGTCGACGGCAAGGAGCTACGGAAGACGATCGTCGTCTCCGGCAAGCTCGTCTCGCTCGTCGTCTGAGGCGTAGGGCTCGCCCCGGGCACGCGGGCGCGCATCTTGGCTCGGCGGTGATGCCTGCGACGGAACTCGGCGCGCCGTCACGCGGGGCCCTGCCCGACCGTGGATCCGCGGTGGGGGACGGTTGGACATCGCGTCGTCCCCCGGATCGAGCCGTCGCCGATCGCAAGCAACTGGACGTGACCGCCGTCGCTCGTTGCAGTGCGGCGCTACCCAGACCAAGCAAGACGAGCGATTCAGCTCCGCGAACGAACCGCGCTTCCCCGAGCCGATTTCTGGCCCGGTGCCGCCGCCGTTGAGCTGATCCGCGGCGGTCGCGCGCCGCCACGGGGAGAAGCCGTTCCAGTCTCGATACAGCGACGGCTCGAACCGGGCGCTGCTCTGTTGGCACATTGAGCAACATGATCTTCGAACGTTTGCCGAGACGGCACACAGCCGTACTCCTCCTCGCCTGCCTCGTCGTGCTCGCGCTCGTCGGAAAACGGCTGGCAGCGGCCGGTACGGCGCGCGGGCCGACTGCTCAGGCCTCGTCGTTCTCCCACGAGCAGAGCTCGCTCTCGAGGCCTGCGTCACCGCGGCTCGTCGTCTACGTCGTCGGCGCAGTCAAGCGTGCAGGGCTCGTTCGCCTGTCGGAGGGAGCGCGCGTCGCCGACGCGCTCGAGCGGGCGGGTGGGCCGAGCCGGCGCGCCGACCTGACTCTGGTCAACCTCGCAGCCCCAGTCGCGGACGGGCAGCAGATCGTCGTTCCTGCCCGACTCCCCCCTGGCACGGGCGGCGGCTCGGCTAACGGAGGCGCCACGACCAAGGTCAGCCTTGCGAGCGCGACGCTGGAGCAGCTCGACGGGCTCCCGGGCATCGGGCCGGTCACGGCACGAAAGATCCTCGACTGGCGAGCCTCGCACGGGCCGCTGCGGTCGGTCGACGACCTCGACGCCGTCCCCGGGATAGGCCCAACCCGGGTCGAGCAGCTCCGCGATCTGGTGACGCCGTGAACCGCGTCCAGCGAGCCGTCGACCACGGCTGGCCCGCGCTCTCGCTCGCCGCGCTCGGGGCCGGTCTTGCAGCGTCGAACTGGCTCCGCCAGCCGGGTCTGGCGGCGATCCTCGTCGCACTCACAGCCATCGCCCTGCTCCTCCGCCCTGTGCAACCCGTGCCGCTCCTCGCCCTGTGCGGGCTGGGTCTCGTAGGACTGGGACTCTGTTGGGGAGGGCTGCGGCTCCAGGAGCTCGACCGGAGCTTTCTCACCTCGCAGATCGGCAGGACGGCGGACGTGCGCGCCGTCGTCGTCGGCGCCGCTGCCCGGTCGGCGTTCGCCGTCCGCGTCCCCGCGGAGGTGGTCCGATTCGAGGGGGTCGCGCTGCGAGAGCGCGTGCTGCTCGAGCTTCAGGCCGGGCGAGCTCCGCCGCAGGGTGCCGTGATCGAGCTCCGCGCGCGCCCGGTCGCCCCGCGAGGGCCCGAGACCGGCTTCGACGAGCGTGGCTGGCTGGAACGCAGGGGCGTTCACGTCGTCCTCCACGCAACCGCCACCTGGCACGTCGTGGGCCGGCGGGGCGGGATCGGAGGCGTTGGCGACCGGCTGCGCACGGCCATCGCGGACGGCCTGGCCCGCGGGACGGAGGGAGAGCGACGTGCGCTCGTCGCCGGCGTCGTCCTCGGGGCCGACGAGGGCCTCGATCCGGAGCTCAGGGAAGCGTTCAAGGCCTCCGGTCTCTACCACCTGCTGGCCGTCTCCGGCCAGAACATCGTCCTGATCGGCTTCGGTGTCCTGGGCCTCGCCTATGTGGCAGGAGTCAGCAGGGCTCTCGGCCATGCCATCGCGATCGTCTCGATCCTCACGTACGCCCTCGCCGTCGGATGGCAGCCGTCGGTCGTGCGCGCCGCCGTTGCCGGCTGTCTCGCGTCGCTGGCGTGGCTACTCTCCCGGCCGAGCGACCGCTGGCACACAATGGCGGCAGGTGCGGTCGTCTTGCTCGCCTGGACGCCGAGGTCGCTGCTCGAGCCCGGCTTCCAGCTCTCGTTCGCCGCGGTGGCAGCGATCTTCCTGACCCTGCCGCGCCTGCGCCGTTGGCGGGAGGGGTATCCAGTGCCCGCAGGGCTGGTCGAGGTGATCGGAATCTCGGCGGCCTGCGGCATCGTCACGGCGCCGATTCTCTGGCTGCAGTTCGGCACCATCCCTCTCTGGACCGTGCCTGCGAACGTTCTCGCCGAGCCGGCGATGCCGTTATTGCTCGGCTGCGGCCTCGCTGCCGCGGTTCTCGACCCCTTCCTCCCGGCGGCCGCGGTGGCGCTGTCGTGGGTCGCAGGTCTCGCCGCCGCCTGGATCGCTTTCTCGGCCCGGCTGGTTGCCTCGCTTCCCCATGCGCAAACGTCCTCTGGCGTGGTCGTCGGCGCCCTGCTGGTAGCGCTCGTGGCAGCTTCCGGCCTGCAAGCCCTACCAGGGTTTCAGCGCCGCCAGGTCGTGACGTTGCTCCTGCCGCTCGTCCCGTTGCTCGCAGTCGGCTGGTGGGCGCTTCATCCGCCTCCGTCGTGGGCGCCGCCGAGCGGTCTGCGGGTCTCGATCCTCGATGTGGGACAAGGTGACGGCATTCTGCTCGAGACGCGGGAGGGGGCGATGCTGGTGGACGCGGGCCCCCCGGAGGCGCGCATCGAGCGGCAACTCCGGCGGATGGGCCTGCATTCTCTCGCGGCGCTCCTCGTCACCCACGCGCACCGTGATCACGTCGGCGGGGCGGCGGCTGTACTTCGCACGCTCGCGGTCGGGAGCGTGATCGATCCGCTCCAGCCGGGAGTCGGTCCCGACGAGCGGGCCATGCGCAGCGCGGCTCGGTCGCGCCACGTGCCGCTCGTGCCGGCACGGCGTGGAGACGTCTACGAGCTCGGACGCCTCAGCGTTCGCATCCTCTGGCCGGACCGAGCCGGCTCACCCGATGAGGACCCACACCTCCACGGGACTGTCGTCCTCGCGACGTACGGATCCGTCGACCTGCTGTTGACCGGTGACTCCGAATCCGGAGTCACCCGCTCGCTACCACTGCGGGCGATCGAAGTGCTCAAGGTCGCCCACCACGGCTCAGTGGACGACGGTCTCGAGGAGGAGCTTCGCGTGCTGCGCCCGCGCGTCGCGGTGATCTCGGTCGGGGCGGGGAACGACTACGGCCACCCGCGACCCGAGACGCTCGCCGCCCTCGCTGCCCGCCCGGGCCTCGAGGTCTACCGCACCGACGAGAGCGGCCGCATCGTGCTGGAGTCCGACGGCCGCACACTCACGGTCCGAACGGAGCGTGCAGTACGGTAGGCGTGTGAGCGAACGGCCGTCGCTGAAGCCCGCCTACCTGATCTCGGGGAGCGACCGGCCCAAGGTGGACACCGCGGTCCGGCGGCTGCGCACGCACTTCGTTCCCGAGGCCGTCGAGATCGCGTCGGCGCTCGAGGTGAGCGGAGCGGACGTCGTCAACCTCTGTAACGCGGGCGGCCTCTTCGGCGATGCGAGGCTCGTCGTGGTGACGGACGTCGACGGGACGAGGAAGGAGGAGAACCGCCCTCCGACCGGCGGCTGGAAGGCTCCCGACGTGGCGGCGATCGCTGCGTACCTCGCCTCCCCGGCTCCCGACACCGTGCTCGCCCTGATCGGGCTCGATCTGAAGAAGGACGCCGCCCTGGCGAAGGCGTGTGCAACGGTGGGAGATCTCCTTCTCTTCGACGTTCCGAAGAGAGGGCGAGTGGCCTGGGTGGCGGAGCGGTTCCGGCAAGCCGGCGTCAAGGCGGAAACCGATGCATGCGCGCTGTTGATCGAGTGCATCGGCGAGGACGATCTCCACGCGCTCGCAAACGAGGTCGACAAGATCGCCACCTGGGCTCAAGGCGAGCCGGTCGGCGTCGCCGAGGTGGAACAGTTGGTGTCGCCGATCGCCGACGTGCCGTCGTTCGCGCTCACGGATGCATGGGCGGGCCGCCACCCCGGCACGCTGCTCGAGCTTTCGGAGAGGATGTTCGGCCGTTCGGACAAGCCGCGGCGCGACACCGCCCCCCGGCTCGCAGCCTCGCTCAACGGCCACTTGAGCCGCATGCGGCAGCTGAAGCGGCTGGCTTCGGAGGGCGTTCCCGCCCGCGAGGCGGCGACGAGGCTGAAGATGCACCCGTTCTACGGCGAGAAGGTCTACCGGCAGGCCGAAGCGTTCTCGGAGGAGGAGCTCGGGAGTGCCACCGTGCGATTCGCGGAGCTGGATCTGGCGCTCAAGGGCGGCAGCCGACTGGCGGCGGACGTCGAGCTGCTCCGGGCGCTGATCGACGTGAGCGCGGAACCCGAACGGCCGTAGGCTGCGGCGCCCGCGCGAGAAGCGTTAGGCGGCGGGCGTCGCCACGAGGCGCGACGCCTGGGCCTTCTTGCGCCCGGCGGTGTTCTTGTGGATCGCGCCGTTCGACGCAGCCTTGTCGATCAAGCGTACGAGCGCGAGGTGCTCGGCGGCGACCACGTCGGCATCCCCGTCGGCGACAGCCGACTCGAGGCGCTTGGTCAGCGTCTTGATCGTCGAGCGGTAGTGCAGGTTTTCGTCCCGCTGGCGGGAGGCGATCAGGACGCGCTTCTTCTGTTGCTGGATATTCGGCATCTGTCCTCGAGCGTAGGAACGCCCGCAACTGCGGGCGGAAACGACTGTAGCAGCATCGTCGCAGACGACGCAGGCAGCCGCCGATCGTGCGAAGGTGCAGACCGTGTCCGCGCCGAAATCGACCGGCATGAGCGAGCCTGCCGATCCCGCCGGCGCTGCCGCGCCGGGACAGCACGAGCAGCGGCGGCTCGCGCGCTCGACGCTGGTCTTTTCCCTCGCCACGGGGATCTCGCGCGTGCTCGGTCTCGTGCGGGAGATGGTCGCCGCCTACTACTTCGGTATCAGCGGGGCCATCAACGCGTTCACCGTCGCCTTCCAGATTCCGAACCTCGTGCGCGCCCTGCTGGCGGACGCGGCCCTCTCAGGGGCCTTCGTCCCCGTCTTCAGCGATCTGCTCGAGAAGGGTGAGCGCAAGCGCGCGTGGCGGGTGGCCTCGACGATCTTCTGGCTCGTCCTGCTCGTCCTCGGCGGCCTGACCGCCCTCTTCATCCTCGTGGCGCCGCTCTTGATGCGGCCCTTCGGGGACCCCGGAGGCGACGTCGACCTCGCCGTCGGCCTCTCGCGAGTGCTGTTCCCGATCGTCGTCCTTCTGGGCCTCAGCGGCGTCGTGGTGGGCATCCTCAATACCTACGACCACTTCTCGGTCCCGGCATTGACGCCGGTCTTCTGGAACCTCGCGATCATCGTCGGTCTCGCGCTCGGCGTGCCGCGCGTGAGCGGCGACGATCACCGGCTCTACGTCTACGCATTCGCGGTTCTGGCGGCGACGCTGATCCAGCTGCTGCTGCCGGTTCCGTGGCTCCGCGGGCTCGACGGCCGCCTCCAACTCGTTCTCGACTGGCGCGATCCGGCCGTCCTCCGAGTGTTCAAGTTGATGCTCCCGGTGACGCTCACCCTCGGGCTGGTGAACGTGAACGCCGTGGTCGACACCCTGATCGCCTCGAGACTGCTCGATCCCGATCTGGCCCCGGCTGCGATCAACTCGGCCTTCCGCCTCTACATGCTCCCGCAGGGAATGTTCTCCGTCGCGGTTGCCACGGTGCTCTTCCCGCTGCTCGCACGACTGGCAGCGCGCAACGACATGGATGGGTTCCGCGCGAGCGTCAGCACGGGCCTGCGCCAGATCGGCTTCCTGCTGATCCCTGCGTCGGTTGTCTCGGCCGTGCTTGCGGCTCCGATCGTCCGGATCGTCTACGAGAGGGGTGCCTTCGGCGAGAGCGACGTGATCGTCGTCGCGGGCAGCCTCGCCGCATTTTCGCTCGGGCTCGTCTTCAACGGCTGGATGTTGATGCTGACACGGGCGTTCTACGGCCTGCAGGCGAACTGGCTGCCTACGGTCGTCGCCGTCGGGACAGTGCTTCTGAACGTCGCGCTCGACCTAGTGCTGTACCGCGTCGGCATCTGGGGGATCCCACTCGCGACGTCGCTCGTGAACATCGTCGGCACTGTGCTGCTCGTGCACTTCCTACGCCGCCGCATCGGTGGTCTCGATCTCGCGCGAGTGATCGACGCGATCGTGCGCATCACGCTCGCCTCGGCACTGCTCGGCGCCGTCGCCCTCGGGCTCTGGTACGCGCTCGACCGCGTCCTCGGCCGATCGGTCGGCGCCCAGATCGTTGCCCTGGGAGTGGCGCTTGCTGTCGGAGCGGTCGCCTACCTCGGCGCTGGGCGCCTGCTCCGGGTGCGCGAGGCAGACGTCTTGCGGGAGACACTCGCCCGGCGCAGGCGCTGACAGCCCTTTCCATCCCCCGCCGTCGTGGCCGGCCGGCAGTTGGAGGCGAGTCGTGCAAGGCTCTGGGCGAGGAGGAGGGGACTCCTGGGTCACCGACGACCACGGAACGGCCATAGCGCCGAAGACATCGCGTGGACTCGTGGCGCTCGAGGACGGTTGGACGGCGATGGCGCCGGCGTCGCGGTGTGTCGGAGCGCGGGCGCTAGGCTCGAGTCGATGATCTCGCCGGGGTCGATCGACGACGCAGGACGCGCCTTCGCGCTCCTCCTGGCGGCCGTGCCCGACCGCGTCGACACCCCCGAGGGCCTCGCCTACGTGATGACGGCCGCCCACCCCGAGGATCACATCGTCTATTTCCGGGCCGAGGCGGACAGCGAGCTCATCGGCTGGGCAGTCGCCGGGCTCGAGGTCTTCGCTCCGGTGCGCACAGCCGCGTTCGCGGGAATCGTCGTTCATCCTGCGCATCGGGGGAAGGGCGTCGGCTCTGCTCTCTACGAGGTGCTGGAGTCGCACGTCGCTCGGATCGGTGCGCGCCGGATCGTCGTGCATAGCCAGGGTGATGCGGCCTCCGATGCCTTTGCCGCTCGCAGGCGGGCTCTCTCTTTTTTTTTTTTTTTTTTCAATTCTCTTGAGGGTGATGCGGTTTCGTCGCATGCCTTTGCCGCTCGCAGGGGCTTCCGGCTCGAAGGGTCGGCCACGAGGTCCGCGCTCGACCCTCGGTCCGTGGACCCGCTCGAGTCGACCCCGAGCGGGATCGAAGTGGTCCCGCTCAGCCGGTTCGCCGACGATCCCGAGGCCGTGTTCACCGTCGATCGTGAAGGCGCTCTCGACGAGCCCGGCGCCCACGACTACTCCGGCATGACGTACGAGTCGTGGCGTCGGTGGATCTGGGATCACCCCGATCTCGACCACGCGCTCGGTGTCGCCGCGCTCGCCGGAGGGACCATGGTCGGGACGTCGCTGCTCATGGTCGACCGGCGTTCCCGGCGTGCCGTGAACGCGGGCACTGGAGTGCTGAGGGAGTTCCGCGGGCGGGGTATCGGGCTCGCGATGAAGGTCCATTCGCTCCGATGTGCGGCGGCGGCGGGGATCACGAGAGTCGTCACCGACAACGACGACACCAACGCACCCATGCTGGCGATCAACTCACGGCTCGGCTACGAGCAGTCCTCCGTCGGGCGTACCTGGATCCTCGAGCGCTGATTCACGAGCCGCTGAGGGCCGGCGCCGCACGCCGCGTCGAGCGGATCGTGCTCGTCCCCGGCGCCCATTCGCCGAAGCCACTCTTCCGCGGAGGAGCTCTTACAGCCTGCCCGATCCATCACGAGCCTCCCGCTGTGCCACGCTGCGGGGATGGAATCGAGTCGGAGGCAATCCACCCCGTGCCTTCGGCGTAAGATGAGTCGATTGCGACAACTCGGCGAGAGGTGGTTCGTGATGCGACGACGAACGATTGCCCAGCGAGCGTGGCTCTGTTCCGGAGCAGTCGCCGTGCTGGTGGGGGCGGCGGCGGCGTCCGCGGCAAACGCGCCAACGGTAAACGCGGTATCGAGCGACGCGCTCGGGGCGAAGATCGTCGTCGACGGCGCGGGCCGCACGTTGTACCGGTTCACGCTCGACTCGCGGACGGCGATTCGGTGCTCGGACGCCTGCGCGAAGACGTGGCCCCCGGTGATCATCCGCCGCGGAGCGAAGCCAGTCGCAGGTAACGGCATTGTGCAAGGGCGGCTCGGCACACTCAAGCGGCCCGACGGACGTTTTCAGCTCACGTTGGCGGGTTTCCCCGTCTACCGATTCGCGCATGATCGGAAGGCGGGAGACGTCAAGGGACAGGGCCTCGGCCGAACGTGGTTTGTGGTGTCCGCGTCGGGTCGCCTAGTGAAGGCGTTGCCGGCAGCGACCGATTCTGGCGGTGCGCCCACGCCCTCTCCCACGACACCTGATCCGACTGCGCCACCCTACGGTTACTAGCTCGACGAGGAGCAGATCCGCTCTGCCGGGCGGGGCCTCTGGCCCGTCGCGCTCACTCAAGGGCCACGAGGTGGCCACGTCCTGCGAGCAACACGAGCTGCGCGAGTTCAGCGCTCGGCCCCGACGGTAGTGAGAGGAGCCGCGCCCGTCCGGACCTAAGGTCGGAATCGCCCAGATCCAGGCAAAACCGCATGACAGCTAGCATCCGGGCCTGATTCCCATGGACCAGAGCCGGATCCGCAACTTCTCCATCATCGCGCACATCGACCACGGGAAATCGACCCTGGCCGACCGGATCCTGCAGCTCACGGACACGGTTGCCGACCGTGACATGCGCGCGCAGCTCCTCGATTCGATGGATCTCGAGCGCGAACGCGGAATCACGATCAAGGCGCAGGCAGTCCGCGTCGCCTGGAAGGGCCACCAGCTGAACCTGATCGATACGCCCGGCCACGTCGACTTCACCTACGAGGTCTCCCGCTCCCTGCAGGCGTGCGAGGGCGCGGTGCTCGTCGTCGATGCCGCCCAGGGAATCGAGGCCCAGACGCTCGCGAACGCCTACCTCGCGATCGAGAACGAGCTCGAGATCGTCCCGGTCGTGAACAAGATCGACCTTCCTTCCGCCGACCCGGACGGCGCCGCGCTCGAGGTCACGCAGTTGCTCGGCGGCGAGCCCGAGGACGTGATCCGCATCTCGGCGAAGACGGGCATCAACGTCGACCAGGTGCTCGACGCAATCGTCGAGCGAATCGCGGCGCCCGAGGGCGACCTCGACGCTCCCGCCCGCGCGCTCATCTTCGATTCCTCCTACGACCAGTACCGCGGCGTGATCGCATTCATCCGCGTCGTCGACGGCCGCTTCGAGACGGGTGCGGCCCTCAGGGCAATGGCGCTCGGCACCCAGTTCGACGCGGAGGAGCTCGGGTTCATGTCTCCCTCGCGGGTGCCGGTAGTGGAGCTCGTCGCCGGCGAGGTCGGCTACGTGATCACCGGGTTGAAGGACGTCTCAGCACTGCGAGTGGGCGACACGCTGACGACCCGTAAAGGGGTCGCTCCTGCCGGGCCCCTGCCGGGCTACAAGGACGTCAAGCCGATGGTCTTCGCAGGGCTGTTCCCGAGCGACTCGGACGAATATCCGGAGCTGCGCGACGCACTCGAGCGCCTGAAGCTGAACGACGCCGCGCTCTTCTACGAGCCTGAGACCTCCCGCGCGCTCGGCTTCGGCTTCCGCTGCGGGTTCCTCGGCCTGCTCCACATGGAGATCGTGCGCGAGCGGCTCGAGCGCGAGTTCGACCTCGACCTGATCGTGACCGCACCGAACGTCGCCTACCGCGTGCTCGAGCGCAACGGGGCGTGGCGCGAGGTGCACAACCCCTCGGAGATGCCGGCCGAGCTGGAAGAGGTAGAGGAGCCGTACATCCGGGCCTCGATCATCGTTCCCAAGGAGTACGTCGGCTCGGTGATGGAGCTGAACAACGAGCGGCGCGGCGCCTTCGGGCAGCTGGAGTACCTGTCGCCGGAGCGCGTGCACCTCACCTACGACCTGCCACTCGCCGAGATCGTGCTCGACTACTACGACCAGCTCAAGTCGCGCACGCGCGGCTACGCGAGCTTCGACTACGACCTCTCCGGGTTCCGGAGCGGCAAGCTCGTGCGGGTCGATGTGCTCGTGGGCGGGGAGCCGGTCGATGCGCTCTCCCTGATCATCCACCGCGAGTTCGCCTACGACCGGGGACGGTTGCTGGTCGAGAAGCTCCGCGAGGAGATCCCGAGGCAGATGTTCGACGTGCCCATTCAGGCGGCGATCGGCTCGCGCGTGATCGCGCGGGAGACCGTCAAGGCCCGCCGCAAGGACGTGATCGCGAAGTGCTACGGCGGTGATATCTCCCGCAAGCGCAAGCTGCTCGAGAAGCAGAAGAAGGGCAAGAAGCGGATGAAGCAGGTCGGCGGCGTCGAGGTGCCGCAGGAGGCGTTCCTGGCGGTGCTCAACCTCGACGGGGACAAGAAGAAGTAGGCGTGGCGGCCGTGCCGGCGCCGCTCGTCGTTGGTCCGTGCAGCGGGGTCTGACGACGTGATCGGTGCACGCCATCTCTACGTGCATCTGCCGTTCTGCGCGCACCGCTGTGGCTACTGCGATTTCGTCACCGTCGTCGGGCGCGAGAGAGAGCACGGTTCCTATGTCGAGGCAGTTCTCCGCGAGCTCGAGCGTGAGCGGCACGTGCTCACCGAGCCGGTGGCCACTGTCTTCGTCGGCGGCGGCACGCCGTCGTTCACAGAGCCGGCGGCGCTCGAGCGGCTTCTCGGGGCGTTGCCGCCGGCGGCCGAGGTCACGGTGGAGGCGAACCCCGAGAGCGTGACCCCCGAGCTTGCGGCCCGTTTGCGTGCCGGTGGCGTGACCCGGGTTTCGCTCGGAGCCCAGACGTTCTCTCGCGCCCTGCTCGAGGTGCTCGAGCGCGGCGCCGGACCCGACGACGTCCGGCGCGCCTTCCATACTCTTCGTGATGCCTCTTTTGACAACATATCGCTCGACCTCATCTACGGGATCCCTGGCCAGGCCGCCGCCGATCTCGACCACGACCTCGCGGAGGCTCTCACGCTGGCGCCTGAGCACCTGTCGCTCTACGAGCTCGAAGCGAAGCCCGGCACGCGGTTCACGCACGCCTGGGCCGAGGAGCTGGAGCGGCAGGGCGAGGCCATGGAGGGATACTTCGAGCACGTTGTCGCGACTCTGACGGCAGCTGGATATCGCTGGTACGAGACCGCCAACTTCTGCCTCGTCGAAGAAAGGGCCGGCGGCCGAGATCTCCGCGCACACCACAATTTGGGCTACTGGCAAGGGCGCGACTACCTCGGCGTCGGGATCGGGGCGGTTTCGACGCTCGGCGGGCTGAGGCGGCGCAACGGCGTCTCGATCGGGAGGTACGTGTCAGCACTCGCCACCGGGAGCGAACCGCCACGAGAGCTCGAGCCGCTCGACGGGTCGACGCAGGCGCAGGAGCGCGTCATGTTGGGGCTACGACTGGACGAGCCCCTGCCACTCGCCGGCCTCGAGGAAGTCCTCGACCCGACCGCGCTCGACCGGATGGTGCGCGGGGGGCTCGCGGAAGTCGGATCCGCGCCCGACGGCGGCCGGACGCTGGTTCTGACGGCGCGCGGCCGGTTCCTCGGCGGCGGGGTCACGGCCGAGCTTCTCGTCTGACGCAGCGCCGCTCGGTCGTAGCGGCGGCTGCGTCTGCCTCGCGCTTTCTGTCTCGCGCTTCTGTCTCGCGCTTCTGCCTAGCGCTTTCGCCTCGCGCTGTCGTCTCGCGCTTTCCGCTCGCGCTTTGGCCTCGCGCTATCCGCCTCGCGTGACCGGGCGCTACGGGACGGTTCGGTGGAGTGCCGGGCGCGGTGCCGCCGGTCAGCGCCATCTTCGGCGATGGTGGCCGCAGGTAACGAACCGCCGGCCAGGACTTTGGGCGTGGCCGCCACGGTCAGCGCCGGCTCCGGTCACGGGCCGCCGCTGGTCAGCCGCCGCCGATCAGGGCTGTCGGGCGGTGAAGGCCAACGCCGCCAAGCCATTGCCAGCCCGGGCAGCAGAGAGACTCCGCCGACGGCCGGGGTGCGACCCGGCGCGGGTGCGCGCGCTAGCGAGAGGCGCGCGCACGATCGGCGCGCGCTGGGCCGGGGGCCGGTCGGTTGCGGAGTCCGATGCTCTTCGATCGGCTCGTCGGCGCCGTCCGCTCGCGAGGCCCTTGCAGCTCCTCCCGGGTACGATCGTGGTGAGATGGAACAGCTGTCCTCCCGCAGGCGCGAGATCCTGCGGCGGGTGGTCGAGGAGCACGTCGCGACCGGCCAGCCCGTCGGGTCGAAATCGCTCGTCGAGCGAGCGGGAATGGACGTGTCGTCGTCCACCGTGCGCAGCGAGCTGGCCGAGCTCGAGGCGCTCGGGCTGCTGACCCATCCACACACGTCCGCCGGGCGCGTACCGACCGAGAGCGGCTACAGGGTGTATGCGGAGCACCTGGTCGAGGCGATCGACGGTCGGCCAGAGCCGCTCACGATCGACGTCGACACGGTCCGGAGCGAGCTCGAGGCCGCGCTCCGCTCCACGACCGAGACCCTATCCCAGGCAACGCGACTCCTCGCACTCGTCTCGGCGCCCGCGCTCGACTCCGCGGCGGTGCGACACGTCGACGTGCTCCAGCTGCAGCCCCGGGTCGTGATCGTCGTCGTGATCACCTCCACGGGAGGCGTCACGCGGCGGGTCCTCGAGCTCGATCAGCCGGTCGACCCGGGGCTCGTGGAGTGGGCACGCACGTACCTCGAGGAGCAGGTCGTCGGCCTGCGGCTCGGCTCGGCCACGTTGCGGCGTCGACTCGAAGACCAGCTTCTCCCGACCAGAGAGCGTGCGTTCCTGGGGCGGTTGCGGACGGCGTTCGTCGACGCGGTCGCAGACGACGGACCGCAGCTCTACGTCGGTGGCGCGGCGGGCCTCCTGGGTGACGCGCGCGGTGCGGAGCTGGAAGCCTGTCAGCACCTGCTCGACGTCCTCGAGCGGCGTGCCGCCGTGCTCGAGCTTCTCTCAGACGCGCTCGACCCGCGCCGAACAGTCGTGCGCGTCGGCCCCGAGGTCGACGGCGGCCAGCTGCACGATGTCTCGTACGTCGGCGCGAGCTACGGCCTCGCGCGCCGCTCGCTCGGATCCGTCGCGCTGCTCGGACCGCTGCGGATGGACTACGACAAGGCGATTCGCGCCGTGCGGACGGCAGCCTTCGAGTTGTCTCGGCTCGTCGAGGACGTCTACGAGGACGAGTAGCGCCAAGCATCGCTGAGGGCGCTTCGGGCCCGCCGGTCGGGGTTCTCGGCCACCGGCCGAGCCGCTACCCTCGAAAGCCTGATGGCGACGGCTGAACGCGACTACTACGAGATTCTCGGTGTCGACCGGGGTGCTGCCGACGCGGAGATCAAGCGCGCATTTCGCAAGCTCGCACGCGAGCTCCATCCCGACGTGTCCGAGGCGCCCGACGCCGAGGAGCGGTTCCGGGAGGCCGCAGAGGCGTACGAGGTGCTGTCGGATCCCGAGAGGCGTGCGACGTACGACCGCTACGGGCGAGAGGGCCTGCGGGGCCGAGGCTTCACCCCCGCCGACTTCGACCTCGGGCATCTTTCCGACATCTTCGGTGCGTTCTTCGGCGACTCCCTCTTCGGTCAATCCGCCGGGCGCGGAGGTCCGAGCCGGGGCGCCGACGTCGCAGCCGCCGTGGAGATCACGCTGGCGGAGGCCTTCTCGGGAAAGACGGTGAGCGTGCCGACGCGCGTCGCCCGAACGTGCGACATCTGTGCCGGCTCCGGCGCCGCCGCCGGCACGAGCCCCGTCACCTGCGATGTCTGCGGCGGCGCCGGGCGGGTGCAACAGGTCTCGCAGAGCGTCTTCGGCCAGTTCGTCCGCACCGGCGCCTGCCCGCGCTGCGACGGCAGCGGCCGCATCGTCGAATCTCCGTGCGAGGGCTGCGACGGCATCGGCCGGACGCTGCACGACCGCTCGCTCGAGCTCGACATCCCGGCCGGCATTGCCGACGGCCAGCGCATCCGCGTTCGTGGTGAGGGACACGCGGGGGAGCCCGGCGCTACCGCGGGGGACGTTTTCGTGCAAATCCAGGTTCAGCCGCAGCCCGGGATCGAGCGCGATGGCGACGATCTCCACTCGATCGTCGAGCTGACGATGACGCAGGCCGCACTCGGGCTCTCCGTCTCGGTGCCGGGACCGGCAGGCGACCTGGTCGTCGAGATCCCGGCGGGAACCCAGCCGGGCGACGTCAACGTCCTCCGCGGAGAGGGAATGCCCTCTCTCGAGGGACGGCGCCACGGCAACTTCCACGTCCACGCCCGCGTGCACGTGCCGCTGCGCCTCGACGACGAGCAGCGGGCGCTTCTCGAGCAGCTCGACGCGACCCTCGGCGAGGAGCCGTACCGCGGCGACGACGGTGGCCTCTTCGGCCGGATCAAGAACGTCTTCCGCTGAGATGACGGCGCCGACGGCCCGGGTGCGGCGCACCGGCCTCTTCGTGGTCGTCCCCGCCGACGCGCTTGTCGGCGACTTCCGACGTCGTCACCACGCCGCCTCGGTGGAGCGGGAGCTCCCGCCGCACGTGACGGTGCTGTTCCCCTTTGTCCCGGCCGATGACCTTGCCGAGCCCTCGTTCGAGGACGTGGGGCGTCACTTCGCCGGGTTGGCACCCTTCGAGGCGACGCTCGCGGCGGTCGGGACGTTCGCGCGGCACGTCTGGCTCGCTCCGGAGCCGCGCGATCGCTTCGTCGAGCTGATCACGGCCACGGGGGCGAGGTTCCCGGACACGCCGCTCTACGGCGGTGACGGGCACGACCCGGTGCCTCACCTGACGATCGCCGAGATTCGCAAGGGCGAAACCCTCGATGCGGTCGCTGCGATTGCGCGGTCGGAGCTCGAGCCGTCCCTCCCCTTCACGTTCGCCGTGTCGCATGTCTCGCTCTACGAGGAAGGCGCTGACGGGAAGTGGAATCCCCTCCGCCGGTTCGAGCTCGGGTGAGCGCCCGTCTCGTCCGTGCCTCGGCCACGGTGCCACTCGAGGAGGCCGAGCAGGCTCGGGCGGTCGCGCTCGACCTCGCTCCCGGAGGCTTCGAGGAGCGGGAGGCTGCCGACACGCTCACGCTTGTGCTGTACGTCGACGAAGACGACGTAGAAGCGATCCAGGCTGCGTTCCCGAACGTCGAGGTCGCATCGGTCGAGCCGGGGTGGGAGGAGGCCTGGCGCGACTTCCACCGGCCCGCCCGGGCCGGTGGCCTCTGGATCGGGCCGCCCTGGGAGCATCCCGCCCCCGGTGAGCCCGCTGTCGTGATCGACCCCGGCCGCGCCTTCGGTACCGGTGCCCATCCGACGACGCGGCTCTGCATCGAGTTGCTCGACTCGACCGCTCGTGGCTCGTTGCTCGACGTCGGGTGCGGGTCCGGCGTGCTCGCAATCGCTGCGGCTCGACTCGGCTTCGGTCCGATCGCGGCGTGTGACATCGATCCGGCCGCGATCGAGGCGACGATCGCAAACGCGGAGGTCAACGGTGTCTCGGTCGCGGTGTCCCTGCTCGACGGGGAGGCCGGGCCGCTTCCGGCGGCCGACGTCGCGGTGGCGAACGTGCTGATCGCGCCGGTGGAGCGGATTCTGGCCAGGCTCGAAACCGCCGTCGCGATCACCTCCGGCTACCTCACGGGTGATCGCCCTGTCGCTCCCGGATGGGTGCACGACGCGCGCCTCGAGTTGGACGGCTGGGCTGCGGACCGCTTCATTCGCCCGCAAGTGACGTGAGGCGGCGCGAACGGAGCCGATAGTGAGCCGCCCTGCGGCGCGAGCGTTTACGCTCCGAGGCATGGCAACCTTCACGACGCGCTTCCTCGGTTGCAAGGTGTCGTTCGCCGACGAGCAGGCGATCCGCGAGCGACTCCTCGCCGACGGTCATCTCGAAGCCGACGGGCGGGCCGACGTCGCCGTGATCAACACGTGTTGCGTCACGAACGAGGCGGTCTCGAAGTCCCGGCAGGCCGCCGCGAAAGCCGCGCGTACGAACACGCGAGTGCTCGTGACGGGGTGTGCGGCCAACCTCTCCGAGCGTGCATTCACGGGGATGCCGGCCAACGTGAGCGTGCTCGCGCGGCGGAGTGAGGAGGTCGCGGCCGCCGTCTCCGGAGCGATCGGCGCGATCGGATGCGTCCAGGCCGATCACCGCCTCGAGCGCGTGCGCGCCTTCGTCCGGATCCAGGACGGCTGCTCCTTCTCCTGCTCCTTCTGCGTGATTCCCCTCGTGCGGGGAGCCACGCGCAGCCGTTCCGCGGAGTCCGTCCTCGCCGAGATCCGGCGCCGGGCCCGGCAGGGTCACCGTGAGGTCGTGCTGACGGGCGTCAACCTCGGCTGCTTCCGAGACCGGAGCGCCGGGATGACGCTCGCCGGACTGATTCGTGAGGCCGGCACGATCGAGGGCTTGGACCGCCTGCGGCTCTCCTCGATCGAGGTGAACCACGTCAACGAGGACCTGATCGACGCGATGCGGGAGACACCGGTCGTGTCGCGCCATCTCCACGTCCCGCTGCAGTCGGGCGACGACCGCGTGCTGCGGGACATGGGCCGCCGGTACACGATCGGGCAGTACCGGGCCAGGATCGAGCCGCTCGTCGACTTCAACCTGACCACCGATGTGATCGTCGGCTATCCCTCCGAGGACGAGGAGGCGTTTGCGAACACCGTTGCCGCCGTCGAGGCGATCGGGATCACGAAGGTTCACGTTTTTCCGTACTCGCCACGCCCGGGCACCCGCACCGAGGCGGCCGACCCCGTGGTGCAGTCCGTCAAGAAGGAGCGGAGCGCCCGGCTGAGGGCCGTCTCGGACGCCGCCTGCCGGGCCAGGTGGGAGCGCCGCGTAGGCAGCACCGACATCGTGCTCGTCGACCGCCCAGGGCTCGGCTATGCGGACGACTACACACCCTGGCTCGTCGACGCGCCGGTCGGTGACCTCGTGCGGGCACGCGCCGTCGGCGTCTCCGAGGAGGGGGTGACCGCAGTTGTCACAGCCTGACTGCCTGTTCTGCAAGCTCGTCGCCGAGGGCGAGCACGTGCGCGCCACCGACGGCTTCGTCGCGATCCGCGACATCGCTCCGGCAGCCGAGACCCACCTGCTCGTCCTGCCAGAGCGTCATCTGGACACGTTCCGCGAAGTGGATGCACTTTCCGACGAGGAAGCGGGTCGAATGCTCCGATTCGTGGCCGAGGTGGCGGCGGCGGAGGGGCTGACCGACTACCGCGTCATCGTCAATGTCGGCGCCGCTGCGGGTCAGTCGGTCTTCCACCTCCACTGGCACGTCCTGGCGGGAAATCGGCTCCCCGGGTTCCACTGAGGGCGATTTGCGGGCAGACTGTCGCTGTGAACCTGATCTCGACCATCGAGGATGAGCTCAAGCAGGCGCGTCTCGCCCGTGAGGACGAGAGGCGCGATGCGCTGACCCTGATCCTGTCGAGCCTGCGTTCGGCGGAGAAGGAGCTCCAGCGACCGCTCTCGGAGGACGAGGAGCTGCAGGTGCTCCAGCGCGAGCGCAAGAAGCGGGTCGAGGCCTTCGAGGCCTTCGAGGCCGCCGGCCGCGAGGCGCAGGCCGACAAGGAGGACTTCGAGCTGGAAGTGCTCGAGGAGTTCATGCCGGACCCGCTGTCGGACGACGAGCTCGACGAGATCGTCGACGACGTGATCGCCGAGGTCGGCGCCACCTCGTTGCGCGATCTCGGCAGGGTGATGGCCGATGTGATGCCTCGCGTATCGGGGAAGGCTGACGGGTCGGCCGTGAGCCAGATCGTCCGTGAGAAGCTCGCCTGACCCGGCGCGGCCTTCAGGCTCACGACAGTAACCTGAACGAGCGCGCTTCCGAGGCTGCGCGCCCGCCCGTACTCCTACCCCGAAATCGGAGGTCTCCTCAGATGGCACTCGAACGCCCGCAGATCGACCAGCCCGAAGGAGACATCCCGTTCGACCTCGGAATCGAAGACGTCGTCGTCGGGGACGGGGACGAGGCGACGAGTGGCCGCAAGGTGTCGGTGCACTACGTCGGCGTCTCCTTCTCGAGCGGCGAGGAGTTCGATGCCTCCTGGAACCGCGGGCAACCGTTCGAGTTCAAGCTCGGCAAGGGCCAGGTGATCCCGGGCTGGGATGCCGGCGTCCAGGGCATGAAGGTCGGGGGCCGGCGGAAGCTGACGATCCCGTCGGCGATGGCCTACGGCGCCCAGGGCGCAGGCGGGGTGATCAAGCCGCACGAGCCGCTCATCTTCGTGGTCGACCTGCTCTCCGTCGACTGAGCTCCGGCCGTCAGCGGATGCGGTCGGCGATCTCGCGACCGCCTCGGCGCGGCTCGGCTCACCTTCGAGTCGTAGCGTCACACCGCCGCTCGTCCAGACGAGCACGTTCCCGGTCACGCCGTCCCGGCGGTAGACCAAACTCCGCCCGCCGTGCCGCTGATCGGCCAGCTCCCCCGATCCGCGGTTCCCCACCGGCTCCAGAGGGCGATCTCGGGCCGCTCGACGCGCCGGCTGACAGAGCCGAGCAACGCGTCATCTGGAGCCTCCTTTTGCGGGCGCCGTAGCCTCCTCCCCCTACACTGGCGTCATGCAGGACGTGATCGTCGTACCGAACGAGGTGGCGGCAGAGCTCGCAGGGGTCACCGATGGCGTCCTCGATTCGCTCCGCGCCCGTCTCGGCTGCTCGATCTCGCTGCGCGGGAACAAGCTCACACTCGACGGGGAGGGCGAACGGGTCGCCGAGGCGCGGGCAGTCGTCGACGAGTTGGTCGAGCTCGTCGAGGGCGGGCACGCGATCGGGCCCGACACCGTCGGCGCGGTCGCGGCCGCGCTCGACCAGGCAGCGGACATCCGCGACATCTTCGAGGACGTCGTCTGGCGTCATCGCGGCAAGAAGATCGCTCCCAAGACCGTCGTCCAGAAGCGCTACGTCGACGCGATCCGCTCGAGCACCGTCACCTTCGGCGTCGGGCCCGCCGGCACCGGCAAGACGTACCTCGCGATAGCGCTCGCGGTCGCCGCGCTGAGCGAGAAACAGGTCGGCCGCCTGATCCTGACGCGGCCGGCGGTGGAAGCCGGGGAGCGGCTCGGGTTCCTGCCCGGGGACATGCTGGCCAAGGTCGACCCGTACATGCGGCCACTCTTCGATGCCCTCTACGACACGATGGACCCCGATCGGCTGACCGCCTACATGGATCGGGGGACGATCGAAGTGGCGCCGCTCGCCTTCATGCGCGGCCGCACCCTGAACGACTCGTTCGTGATCCTCGACGAGGCGCAGAACACGACGCCCGAGCAGATGCAGATGTTCCTGACCCGCCTCGGCTTCGGCTCGAAGATGGTCGTCACCGGTGACATCACGCAGATCGACCTTCCGCGGGAGCAGGCCTCCGGCCTGATCCAGGTGCGAGAGATCCTGCGGGAGGTGGACGGGATCGGCATTGTCGAGTTCGGGCACGAGGACGTCGTGCGGCACAAGCTCGTCCAGCGGATCGTCGAGGCGTACAAGCGGCACGCCGAAGAGACCGGCACCGCCCGCAAGAAGTGATCGAGGTCGAGGTCGAGAACCGGAGTGGGATGGAAGTGGACGAGTCGGGCGCAATCGCGCTGGCCCGCTTCGCGCTCGCGCACGAGGCCGTGGACGAGGCCGAGCTCGGGATCGCCTTCGTCACGCCCGCCGAGATCCGGTCGCTGAAATCCGAGCACCTCGGGATCGACGAGGCGACCGACGTGCTCTCGTTCCCGATCGACGGCAGGGAGGTGCTCCCGGACGGCGTGCCGCGCGCGCTCGGCGACGTCGTCATCTGCCCCCAGGTCGTGGGCGACGAGTGGCGCTGGCCGCTCGTGCACGGACTCCTCCACCTCCTCGGCTTCGATCACGGCGACGCGATGGAACGTCGGGAGCGCGAGATCCTCGAGGCGGCCGGATGAGCCCGGTCCCGGGACGACGCCCACCTTCGATCCTCGAGAGCTTCAACGTCGCGTTCGAGGGGATCATCCACGTGCTCCGTACGGAGCGGAACATGCGGATCCACTTCCTGATCGCGGTGGCGGTGCTGATCGCCGCGCTCGCGGTCGACGTCTCGAAGATCGAGCTGATCGTACTGCTGCTCTCGATCGCCTTCGTCCTGATCGCAGAGATGATCAACACGGCAGTCGAGGCGGCCGTCGACATCGCCTCGACCTCGTTCGACCCGATGGCAAAGCTTGCGAAGGACATCGCCGCGGGCGCGGTGCTGATCGCCGCCGTCAACGCGCTCGCGGTGGGGTACCTCGTCTTCTCGGGGCAGGTGGCCGATCGCTCCAACCGCATTCTCGACCGCCTCTCCAAGACACCGGCGGAGCTGACGCTGGTCGCTCTCGTCCTCGTCGTCGTGCTCGTGATCTCGACGAAGGCGCTGTCCGGCCGCGGCACGCCGCTCCGTGGCGGTTGGCCCTCGGGGCACGCCGCCGTGGCGTTCGCGGCCTGGATGGCGATCACGCTCACGCTGGACGGCTCGTCCCACCGATTCCTCGTCTCGTCGCTCGCGCTGATCATGGCCCTGCTGGTCGCGCAAACGCGGGTCGAAGCCGGTGTCCATTCCACCCTCGAGGTGCTCACCGGCGCTACCCTCGGCGCCAGCGTGTCACTCGTCATCTACCAGGTGTTTGCCGCATGACCGATGAGGAGCTGCTCGCGCGCGCCGATGCCGTGGCCGCGCGCGCTTACGCGCCCTACTCCGGGTTCCACGTCGGCTGCGCCGTCCTGACGAGGGACGGCTCCGTCGTCGAAGGGGTCAACGTCGAGAACGCCGCCTACCCGCTCGGGGTCTGCGCCGAGCGCGCGACATTTTCCCGGGCGATCGTCGAGGGATTCCGGCCGGGCGACTTCACGGTCGCCGCGATCACGGCGTCGCCGTGCGGAGGCTGCCGCCAGTGGCTCGCCGAGATGCAGGTCGAGCGGGTCGTCTTTCGCAACGGCGGCCGGCTCGTCCACATGACGGTGGACGAGCTCCTGCCGGAGCAGTTCGATGCCGACGACCTCCGATGAGGGTGCCGTGATGAGGTCGGGCATCGTGGCCGTCGCCGGTCGCCCGAACGTCGGCAAGTCGACGCTCGTCAACGCACTCTGTGGCGACAAGGTCGCGATCACCTCGAACGTCCCCAACACGACCCGTCGCCGCATCTTCGGGGTTGCGAACGGGCCCGACTGGCAGCTCGTCCTCGCCGACCTGCCGGGGTTCCAGCGGCCGATGGACGCGCTCACGACGCGCATGCAGCACACCGTCGACTCGTCGTTCGAGGACATCGAGGTCGTCCTCCTCGTCGTCTCGGCCCGTGACCGGATCGGAGCCGGCGACCGCTTCGTCGCGCGACGGGTCTTCTCGCTGGGCGTGCCGGTGATCATCGCCCTCAACAAGATCGACCGGCTCAAGCACGGTCACGTGGCGACCCAGATGAAGAGCGCGGCGACGCTCGGCGACTTCCACGCTCTCCACCCCGTCAGTGCCGTTACCAAGGACGGTGTCGGGGCGCTGCGCGACGACCTGGTGCACCTCCTCCCGGAAGGGCCGCTGTACTTCCCGCTCGACCAGTCCACGGATCTGACGAGAGAAGACCGCGTCGCCGAGGTGATCCGCGAGAAGGCGCTCCACCTGACGCGCGACGAGGTGCCGCACGCGATCATGGTCGTGATCGAGGAGATCGGCGACAAGCTGGTGCGCGCGGTCCTGCTCGTGGAGACCGAGTCGCAGAAGGGCATCCTCGTCGGCAAGAAGGGTGCCATGGTGAGGGAGATCGGGTCGCGGGCGCGACCCGAGGTCGAGCGCCTCGTCGGCCATCCCGTCTTTCTGGAGCTGGTCGTCAAGGTGCGATCGAAGTGGCGCCGCGACCCGCAGATGGTCGAACGGCTGGGTTTGTGAGGGAAGGTTGCGACGCGAGCTTCCCGGGGGATACGAGCTCGACGACGATCTAGGCCGGGTCGATCGCGTGGCCGTGCATGCGTTCCTGACGACCTCGTACTGGGCGGAAGGCCGCTCCCGGGAGGTGAGCGACGCGCTGATCGAGAGCGCCGCGCGGGTCGTCGGTCTCTACCGTGGCGTCCAGCAGGTCGGGTACGCGCGGGTCGTCTCGGACTTCCACACCGTCTCCTACCTGGCCGACGTCTACGTCCTCGAAGAGCATCGCGGTCAGAGGCTTGGCGTCGAGCTCGCACGCTTCGCCGTCTATGAAGGGCCCACGGCGGGCGTGCGGAAGTGGCTTCTCCACACGAGGGACGCCCATGGCATGTACGGGAAGCTCGGCTTTGCGACACCGGATGCGCGGTTCATGGAGCGCTGGCAGACCTGACGGGACCGGGCGGGGAGATGGAGCGGCGGGCGATCGAGCACGTCGCAATCGGCCTCGGATTTCCGTTTCCGTTCAGGTGCCGTCGTGCGACCCGATCGCGCGACCGTCGCTGCGCTAGAGGCTGACGGAGAGGATCAGTTCAATGACGCCTGCAAGAGGGCCACTGCGTCCGTGACTCCGCTTCCTCGACTCCGGCCGCCTGCGCGGCGGCCGTTCAGCGCCCGGTGCCGAGGTCGTCGTCGCCGACCCGCTCGGCGAGGGCACGAGCGACCTTGAGCCAGATCGTCGGTGTCCGATCGAGGAGGGAGAGAAAGGCGCGATCGACGATCACGAGCACGCGCACCGGCGTCGTGGCCGTGACGGTCGCGTTCCGCGGGGCCTTCGAGAGCAATGCCGTCTCGCCCACGAAGTCCCCGGGCCCGAGCGTGGCCACCTTCCTCCCCTTCCGGCGCACCTCGACCTCGCCCGAGACGATCACGAAGAACTCTCGACCCCGGTCGCCTTCGCGGATCAGGACCTTGCCCTCGCTGAGGTCGAGCTCGTCCGCAAGCTGTGCGATGTACTGCAACTCCTGCTTGGAGCAGTGCTCGAAGAGCGGCGCCGCCTTGATCAGATCGGATTTCTTGTCTCTCCCGAGCGCCATGCCTCCGATTCTTATCCGCGCGGGCCTGTGCGCGCAAGTCCGGCGCAGGGCATCGGGCTAGACTGGATCGCATGCCCCAGGCCGAGCTTCTCCCGCTCGACGTCGAGCTCCCGCTCGATCTTCGGCTCCCCCGGGTCGGTGCCGTCGACGCCGTCGCCCTCGAAGCGCGAGCCGGCGAGCTCGCCAAGCGCTCGATCAAGAAAGAGTCGAAACTCGCTGCGCTCGACCTCGCGATCCGGATGATGGACCTGACGACGCTCGAAGGCTCCGACACGCCCGGCAAGGTCGCAGCACTCTGTGGCAAGGCGATGCGGCCCGACCCCACCGATCCCAGCATCCCTGCGGTGGCGGCCGTCTGCGTCTATCCGAACCTGGTCGGCGTCGCCCGATCCAGCCTCGCAGGCTCCAGCGTGAAGGTCGCGTCGGTGGCGACCGCGTTCCCCTCCGGCCAGTCGCACATCGACGTCAAGCTCGCAGACGTCCGTCAAGCCGTCGAGCTCGGAGCCGACGAGATCGACATGGTGATCGACCGGGGCGCATTTCTCTCCGGCCGTTACGCGAAGGTCGTGGACGAGATCGTCCGCGTCAAGGAGGCCTGCGGGGTCGCCCACCTGAAGGTGATTCTCGAGACCGGCGAGCTCGGCACCTACGACAACGTGCGCCGTGCCTCGCTGCTCGCGATCGCCGCGGGCGCGGACTTCATCAAGACGTCGACCGGCAAGGTGAGCCCGGCCGCGACGTTGCCGGTCACGCTCTGCATGCTCGAGGTGATCCGCGACGTCTACGACGAGACCGGGCGCATCGTCGGCATGAAACCCGCCGGCGGGATCCGGACCGCCAAGCAGGCCATCCAGTACCTCTGTGTCGTCAACGAGACGGTCGGAACGGCGTGGATGACCCCCGAGCTCTTCCGCTTCGGCGCCTCGTCCCTGCTCAACGACGTGCTGATGCAGATCCGCAAGCAGCGGACGGGCGCGTATCAGTCCGGCGACTACTTCACGATCGACTGATGGCCAGGGCGAAGGCACCGGCGACGAGGCCAGTCCCGTCCCCGCTCGAGTGGGAGTACGCCCCTGCACCGGAGGCGCGCGACATCGTCTCGCTCGAGGAGTCGCTACGGCCTCTTCATCGGCGGCGAGCAGGTGTCGCCGCGCTCGCGCAAGTGGTTCGCCACCACCTCGCCCTCGACGGAGGAGCACCTCGCCGAGGTCGCCCTGGCGGGCGCGCGGGATGTCGACCTCGCCGTGCAGGCTGCCCGCGGCGCCTTCGAGGACGGGTGGTCGTCGCTCCGGGCGGGCGAGCGCGCCAAGTACCTGTTCCGGATCGCGCGGCTGATCCAGGAGCGCTCGCGCGAGCTGGCGGTCGCCGAGTCGCTCGACGGAGGCAAGCCGATCAAGGAGTCGCGCGACGTCGACATCCCGCTCGCCGCCGCGCATTTCTTCTATTACGCGGGCTGGGCCGACAAGCTCGAGTACGCATTCCCGAACCGGCGGCCGCAGCCCCTCGGGGTCGCGGCGCAGATCATCCCCTGGAACTTCCCGCTCCTGATGCTCGCCTGGAAGATCGCCCCCGCGCTCGCCTGCGGGAACACGGTCGTGCTGAAGCCGGCCGAGACGACCCCGCTGACGGCGCTGATCTTCACCGACATCTGCCGCCAGGCCGACCTGCCCCCGGGCGTGGTCAACATCGTGACCGGTGACGGCTCGACCGGGGCCCACCTCGTCAAGCACCCCGATCTGGACAAGGTCGCGTTCACCGGCTCGACCGAGGTCGGCAAGGCGATCCGCCGCGAGCTCGCCGGGACGGGGGTCAAGCTGACGCTCGAGCTGGGCGGCAAGGCCGCCAACATCGTCTTCGACGACTGCGCGCTCGACCAGGCCGTCGAGGGCATCGTCAACGGGATCTACTTCAACCAGGGTCACGTCTGCTGCGCCGGATCGCGCCTGCTCGTGCAGGAGTCGATCTACGAGCCACTCGTCGCCAAGCTGAAGCGGCGGCTCCGCACGATCCGGGTCGGCGATCCGCTCGACAAGAACACCGACCTCGGCGCGATCAACTCCCGCATGCAGCTCGACCGCATCCGCGAACTGGTCGCGAGCGGGGAAGAGGACGGAGCCGAGATGTACCAGCCGCCCTGCCGGCTGCCCGAGAAGGGCTACTGGTTCGCCCCCACGGTGTTCACGAACGTCTCCCAGAGTTCCCGGATCGCGCAGGAGGAGATCTTTGGCCCGGTGCTCTCGGTGCTGACGTTCCGCACCCCCGACGAGGCGGTCGAGAAGGCGAACAACACGCCGTACGGGCTCTCGGCGGGCGTCTGGACGGAAAAGGGCTCGCGCATCCTCTGGATGGCGCAGCGCCTGCGTGCCGGCGTCATCTGGGCGAACACGTTCAACCGGTTCGACCCGACCTCGCCGTTCGGCGGCTACAAGGAGTCGGGCTTCGGCCGCGAAGGCGGCCTTCACGGGCTCGAACCGTACTTGCGCTTCGACGGGCGGACCGAACGATGACCTCGACCGCCGCCGAGACGGTGCTGATCCGATTCGCCACACCGGACGACGAGGCGCGGCTTCGAGCGATCGACGACGCGACGTGGTCGACGCGTGTGACGCCCGCCCCGCGAGCGTCCCAGCCCGGCTTCTTTCGTGAAGGCCTCGACCCGGCGGACGTGCTCGTCGCGATCGCCGACGACGAGGTCGTGGGCTTCGTGCTGCTCGGTCACCCGACGCCTCTCCCGGCGAGCGCCCACGTCCAGATGGTGCGCGGGCTGGCCGTCGACCCGGTCTGCCAGGGACGCGGCGTCGGCCGCGCTCTCCTCGAGAAGGCGATCGCCGAGGCCACCGCGAGGGGCGCCCGAAGGCTCACCCTCCGGGTGCTCGGCGGGAACGAGACAGCGTTGCGCCTCTACGAGTCGTGCGGGTTCGAGACCGAGGGAGTCCTCCGTGGCGAGTTCGTGCTCGGCGGTCGCGAGATCGACGATGTCCTGATGGCGCGGGGGCTGCCCCGATGACCAGGATCGCCGTCCGCAAGACGTACAAGCTGTATATCGGCGGTTCCTTCCCACGCTCCGAGTCGGGTCGGACCTACGAGGCCGAGGGCCAGAACGTTGCCCGCGCCTCGCGCAAGGACGCCCGCGACGCCGTCCAGGCGGCCCGCGGCGCCTTTGCGAAATGGGCGGCTGCAACCCCGTACAACCGGGGCCAGGTGCTCTATCGCCTCGCCGAGATGATGGAGACGCGCACCGCCGATCTTGCCCGGGCCTGCTCGGGCCGGCGCGAGGTCGAGCGCGCGGTCGATCGAGTCGTCTGGTACGCCGGCTGGGCGGACAAGCTGCCTCAGGTGCTCGGCGGCTCGAATCCGGTCGCCGGCCCGTACTTCAACTTCACGGTGCCGGAGCCGACGGGGGTCGTCGCCATCCTGGCGCCGGAGGCGCCGGCGCTCGACGGCCTCGTCGCACGGATCGCGCCCGCGATCGTCGGCGGCAACGCAGCCGTCGTCGTCGCGTCGGAGTCGACGCCGCTGGCTGCTCTCGAGCTGGCGGAGGCGATCGCGACCTCGGACCTTCCGGGCGGTGTCGTCAACCTGCTGACGGGCTTCCGCTCGGAGCTCGGGCCGGTGCTTGCCGCCCACATGGACGTGAACGCGATCGACGTGACCGGCGCCGGGGACGACGTCGCCGAGTTGGAGCGGCTGGCGGCGGACAACGTCAAGCGCGTCGTCCGGTCGAGTGGCGAGCAGAGCCCATGGGAGATCTCGGCGTTCCTCGAGTCGAAGACCGTCTGGCACCCGGTCGGCACCTGAGCCGACCCCGCTCGCCGAGCCTCCGTTGAGGAGTCCAGCCTGGGCCTGATCGCCCGCCGCCGCCGGCTCAGGGAGCACGACGCGCTCCGCCCGGGAACGCTCGAACAGCGAGATCTGCGTCGCGACCGCGTCCTGGCCGTGATCTATGCCGAACCGGCCGGTCTCGTCACTCCGGCTCGACGGCCCCGAACAGGCGATCGACGATCGCCCCTGCCTCCTGAAGCCGCCGAGGGAGCGATCCCTCGACCAGGAGCCATGGCGACCCGCTCGCTCGTGCCCGCTCGAGGTAGCGCTCGTGCATCCAGCGCCTCTGTTGCTCGAACTCTCGGAGGCCGTCGTGACGCCACGGAACGTCGAGCCCACAGACGAGAAAGAGGTCGTAGGAACGCTCGACGAGGTCGTCGAACGCGTGTGTCGGCTCTCCCAGATAGACCTCGTGGAACACGGCGGTCGTGAACGCGTCGGTGTCGCAGAAGAGCACCCGCCGCGCCGAGTCGGCGAGCGCGTCCTCGTACCAGCACTGGATCCGCGCGATCCGCGTGAACTCGACGCTCGTCCAGGACGCATCGGGATCGCGTCCGAGCTCCGTGTAGGGGCGTCCGTACTCGGGATTCCAGATCGTCCCGTACGCCGTGGCGAGCGACCGTGCCAGCGTCGTCTTCCCGGTCGATTCGGCCCCGAGGAGGCAGACCCGCTTCACCGGTGCTCGGAGGTCGCCGCTCACCGGCGCAGCCTACGAGATCGAGAGCCTGCGCACCGCCGCCCCCGCGGATCCGAGTAGCATCACCCTCCGTGACGGGTGGACGGCGGCTGAGCCAGGCAATCGCGGAGGGCGACGGCATCACCGTGCTCGTCGACGTCGGCGACGGCGCGGGCAGCGCGACCGCGCAGGCGCAGGGTGCCGCCGGGCTGGTGCTGAGACAGCCCGGCACATCGCTCCGTGCCAGCACCCAGTTGCCACTCCTCGCCTACGGGGACGCGGCCGAGGCCGGCGACGTGGACGCGCTCGTGGTGGAAGGGACCGACGACGGAGACCAGCTCGAAGCGGCGGTCGCGGCTGCGCATGCGCTCGGGTTCGAGTCCGTGATCCGCGTCAAGGACGAGGACGAGCTCGAGGCAGTGCTCGAGCTCGTCGACCCCGAGATCCTGCTGCTGTCCGCCGACGGCGCCGCCGACGATCAGGACGACCTGGAACGGCTGCTCGAGCTGCTGCCTGACGTTCCCGCCGGCAAGCTCGCGATCGCCGAGCTCTACGGTGCGAGCCGCTCCGACGTGCTCGAGCTCGAGCGGGCCGGCGTCGATGCGGTGATCGTCTCCGGCAGCGACGTGGAGTCGCTCGTCGGTGACGCGCCTCCGGAGGTTTGACGCGGGGGTCGCCCTCCTGGCGATCCTCGTCCTCGCAGCCATCCTCCGCCTCGTCGGCGTCCGTTACGGGCTGCCGCTCGCCGTCCTCAATCCGGACGAGTCGAACATCGTGCCGCGGGCCTGGAGGCTGGGCCAGGGACACCTCGACCCGGGCTGGTACGACTACCCCTCTCTTCTGATGGGCCTGCTCGCACCCGTGCAGGCGCTCTACGGCGCCCCGGCCTTCGAGGCGGCACGGCTCGTCGCCGTCGCGATCGGAGTAGGAGGTGTAGGAGCGACGTGGTGGCTCGGCCGTCGTGCCTACGGGACGGGTGCCGCGATCGTCGGTGCTGCGTCCGTCGCCATGGCGACGACCCATGTCGCCTACTCGCGGATGGCGGTCACCGACGTCCTCCTCGCCCTCGCGATCACCTGCGTGCTCGCGCTGGCGATCGGGGGAAGGATCGAGTGGGCCGGGCTCGCGGTCGGTCTTGCCGCCTCGGCGAAGTACCCCGGTGCGATCGCGGCCGTCCCGGTGGTCGTGGCGGGATGGGGACGATGGAAGCCGCTCGGGCGCGCGGCGTTCCTCGCCGTGGCCGGGTTCGCGCTGACGAGCCCGTTCGTGTTGATCCACGCCGGCGCCGCGTGGGCCGACATCTCGCGCGTGGAGCGGCTCGCGCGCGCGGGCTGGCTCGGATTCGAGAGCGAACCGATCGCTCCGATCGCGTTCGCCGAGCGCCTCTGGGAGACACTCGGCCCCCTCCTCTTCGTCGCAGCGGCCGGCATGATCGTGGCTCTGGCGCGCCGTCGCCGCGCCGACCTCGTCCTTCTCTCGTTCGCGATCGCCTACTGGCTGACGTTGATGCCCCAGCAGGCCCACTTCGACCGCTACGTCCTGCCCCTCGTGCCGGTGCTCGCCGTGCTCGCCGGCAGCGTTCGGGCGTTCGTCCCGGTCGCGCTGATTGCTCTCGTCGTCCCACTCGTCTGGAGCGTGTCGGATGCGCGGGAACTGACCCGCACCGACACACGGCTTCGCGCCGACGCCTGGGTCGCCGCCAACGTGCCACGCGCCGATCGGATCGCGGCCGATCCCTCCACGCTGCCGCTCACGGGCAGGCCGGTGACCAGGCTCGAGCTGCCGGGGCCGGGACGCCCCGCCGATCCCCGTCGGGATCTGAGCCGGCTCCGCCGGGAAGGGGTGAAATGGGTGATCATCTCGGGTGCCGTCACCGATCGCGTCCTCCGGGTCCCGGACACCTACCCGGGGGCCGCGCTCTTCTACGAGCAGCTGGGGCATGGAGCGAGCCCGGCCTTCGCGGTCTCGCCGGACGAGCCGGGCCTGGCGGGGCCGTGGGTGCACGTCTACCGGCTCCGACAGGGCTAGCGGCGCTTCAGCCGTAGAACGTCCGGGCGACGTCGAGCAGGGCGGGGTCGACGCCACGCACCTCGGCGCACGCTTCCGCGAGCGGAACGCCGAGCACCTCGCCCGCGCGGAGCGCCGTCATCTCGCCGAACCGCCCGGCCGCGGCCAGGTCGACCGCGGCGACGCCGAACCGGGTCGCGAGCACTCGGTCGAACGCCGTCGGGGTACCGCCGCGTTGCAGGTAGCCGAGCACGGTCACGCGCGTCTCGAAGCCCGTCAGTCGTTCGAGCTCGGCGCCGACCGAGTAGCCGACGCCGCCGAGTCGTTCGAAGCCGAACGCGTCGACTCCGGCGTTCACGGTCCCGCCGGCGGGTGGCGCGCACCCTTCCGCGACGACGACGATCGAGTATGTGCGACCGCGCCGATGGCGCGCGCGAATCGTCTCCGCCACGGCTTCCGTGTCGGTGGGGAGCTCCGGCACGAGGATCGCGTCGGCTCCCGCTGCGATCCCGGCGTAGGTGGCGATCCAGCCCTTGTGACGGCCCATGACCTCGACGACCATGATCCGGTTGTGAGCTTCGGCCGTCGTCGCGATCCGGTCGAGCGCGTCGGTCGCGATCGAGACGGCCGTGTCGAAGCCGAAGGTCAATTCCGTGCCGGGGATGTCGTTGTCGATCGTCTTCGGCACGCCGACGACCGGCAGCCCTTCCTCGTGCAGTGCGTGCGCCGTTCGGAGCGTGCCATCGCCGCCGACGACGACGACGCCCTCGATCCCGTTCGCCTCGACCGTGTGGCGCACGCTCGCGAACCCTTCACCGTGAACGTACGGGTCGCGACGGGAGGTGCCGAGGATCGTGCCGCCGCGCTGGAGGATGCCGCGGACGTCGTCGCGATCCAGCATCCGGACCCGGCCCTCCATCAGCCCGTCCCAGCCGTCGAGGATGCCGACCACCTCGATGTCGTGCGTGCCGGCCCGGCTGACGACGGCCCGGATCACCGCGTTCAGCCCGGGGCAGTCGCCGCCGGCGGTGAGGACCCCTATGACCATTGCCAGCTACTCAATACAGGAACATCGGCTTTCCGGCGACATGGCGTACCTTCGGCCGGTACTCCTCGACGTCGTACAGCTCGTCCATGTCGACCCGCCGCACACCCTCGCGGGTGGCGCTGATCGGGACCGCGGTGTACGTGCCGCTTCGCAGCGCCACCATGCGACCCGTCGCTCCCTCGAGCGCGAGGTCGGCGGCCATCACCGCGTAGTTGGTGGCCACCATCAGGTCGAGCGAGTCGGGGCTTCCCGAACGCATCAGGTAGCCGAGCTGCTGGTAGATGATCTCCTCCCCGGTGCGCTCCTTGATCAGCGCGCTCGTCAGCTCGCCGATGCCCCCGAGCTTGCGGTGGCCATAGGCGTCCTCTTCGCCCGACAGCACCATCTCGCCGCCTGCCAGCGTCGCGCCCTCGGAAACCGTCACCATCGCGTAGTTGGACGGGTTGGAGCGCTTGTCCGCGACGAGCAGGTGTCCGAGCTTGTCGATGTCGAACGGGATCTCGGAGATGACGGCCCGGTCGACGCCCGCGAGGTAGGCGGTGATCAGCGACGTCTCGCCGCTGTAGCGGCCGAACAGCTCGACGACGGCGATCCGCTCGTGCGAGCCGGTGCTCGTGCGCAGGTTGTGGATGAACTGCACGCCGCGGGTGATCGCGGTCGAGAAGCCGATGCAGTAGTCCGTGCCGTGGACGTCGTTGTCCATCGTCTTCGGGATCGCGATCACGGGGACGCCCTCGTCGTGCATCCGCAGGGCGTAGGAGAGCGTGTCGTCGCCCCCGATCGGGATCAGCACGTCGATCCCGAGCGCCTCGATCACGCGCAGAGCGTGATCGGTGAAGTCGAATGGGCCGTCGCCGACGATCCGATCCGCGAGATGGGGCGGCACCTCCCTGGGCCTCACCCGGCTCGGATTCGTCCGCGAGGTGTGGAGGAACGTCCCTCCGGTGCGGTCGATCGTGCGGACGGCGTTGGCGTCGAGCGGCTGGAACCAGTCGTCGCGCGAGTCGCCGTCGTCGGGATCGTATTCGAGCAGGGCGGCCCAGCCTCGCCTCAGCCCGATCACCTCGTGCCCCTCGTGGGCGACCCGGTTGACGACGGCCTTGATGCACGGGTTCAGACCCGGCACGTCGCCGCCACCCGTCAGGATCCCGATCCGCATCGCGCGTCCTCCTCGTTCGCTCTCCTCTCGATGCTAATCGGGAGCAGTCCCGCCCCGCGCCCCGGGTACCGGCGCGAGGAGCACGGTACGATCCTGGAGCCGGCCGAAGTGGCGGAATTGGTAGACGCACCGGACTCAAAATCCGGCGCCCGAAAGGGCGTGGGGGTTCGATTCCCCCCTTCGGCATCGCTCGTTGGCGTTGTCGCGGGGCGGAACCGAGGCCCGGCGCCCGGGAGGCACGGGGTTCACGGGTGACGACCGACCGTCGGCGGAATTCGAAGGGCTCGGTCCAGCTCCGGACCGAGAGTGAGAGACCGGATGAGAACGACGCGACACGACGCCCGGCGTCGCCGCGCTCGCTCGCGTTGGCCGATGGGACTTGAACTCGGCCAGGATTGGCCTAGACTTGCGCCACTACGCCGTCGGATCGACCGCGCTGCGGCTCTGGAAGACCTCGTCGGTTCCCCAATGGAGGAGGAGAACTTGATTCTCAAGAAGAAACGCTTGTTCCTCGTCGGCCTGCTGATCGCGTTGACCGCGCTCGTCGCGGCCGGCTGCGGCGGCAGCGACGGAGGCGGCGCCCCCGAGGCGTTGCCGTCGTCGTCGTGCTCGGCGATCGAGTACGAAGGGGACGGGGATCCGGACTACCTCGTCGCGACAGACTTCCCGATGCAGGGCGCGGCGCGGACGCAGACGGTGCAGATCGTCGCAGCCGTCCGCCAGGTGCTCAAGGACGCGAGCTGGAAGGCTGGCGACTACAACATCGGCCTGCAGGTCTGCGACGACGCGACTGCCCAGGCGGGCAAGTGGGACTCGGGCAAGTGCAGCCAGAACGCGAACGCGTACGCCGGCAACGACAAGGTGATCGGCGTGATCGGGACGTTCAACTCGGGCTGCGCTGCGATCGAGATCCCGGTGCTGAACCAGGCTCCCGACGGCGGCATCGCGATGATCTCGCCGGCGAACACCTACACCTGCCTCACGGCGAACATCCCGGGTGGGTGCGACAAGACGGAGCCGGACAAGTACTACCCGTCGGGCACGCGCAACTACGCGCGCGTGGCGCCGTCGGACGACTATCAGGGTGCCTTCATCGCGGAGTTCGCGAAGAAGCAGGGCACCACGAACGTCTACGTGCTCAATGACAAGGAGGCGTACGGCCTCGGCGTCGCGACGACGTTCCGCAAGGCCGCGGAGTCGGTCGGGATCAAGATCGCCGGCTTCGACGCTTGGGATCCGAAGGCCTCGAGCTACGAGGCGCTCTACAAGAAGATCCAGGCGAGCGGGGCGGACGCTGTCTTCCTCGGCGGCCTGATCGACGAGAACGGCGCGCAGCTGATCAAGGACAAGGTCGCCGTGCTCGGCCCGAACGACGGCAAGGTGAAGCTCTACACCCCGGACGGCTTCACGTTGCAGGGCACGATCGACCAGGCGGGTCCTGCCTCGAAGGGCATGTTCATGTCCGTCGCAGGCGTGCCGATCGACCAGTTCGAGGGATCGGCGCTCGAGTTCGCCGAGGCACTCAAGGCCGGCCCGTTGGCCGGCAGGGAGATCGACCCGTACGCGATCTACGGCGGCCAGGCCGCCCAGATCCTGGTGGACGCGATCGCAGCGTCCGATGGGTCGCGCACCAGCGTGATCGAGCAGATGTTCGCCACCGAGGTCACCGACGGGCTGCTCGGCTCGTTCAGCTTCAACGAGAACGGTGACCCGCAGGATGCATCCGGAGCGGTCGTCGGGTTCACGATGTACGTGGCCACCGACAAGTTGACCACCGAGGACGTGTTCTCACCTGCCCCCGAGACCGTTCAGGCCGCGGGCTCCTGATCCACCCTCGACGCGTGGAACCGGTGGGAGGGATTGCCCTCCCACCGGTTCCCGTCTAGAGTCGCCTTCGAATGACCACGGCAGCCGCCACGACCCGTAGCCTGGCGAGCAGGCTCGGCGTCTCGGACGTGATCGGCCTGGCGCTCGTCGGGCTCGTGATCTTCTGGCTGCTCGTCAATCTGGTCAAGGGTCCCTCCGAGTTCGGGAACATCGCCCTGATCGGCCTCACGAACGGCCTGATCTACGGTCTGGTGGCGCTCGGGTACACGCTCGTGTACGGCATCCTGCAGCTGATCAACTTCGCCCACGGCGATGTGTTCGCCTTCGGTGGGCTGGTCGCGAGCACCGCGCTCGTGACCGTCCTCGGGCTCAACAGGGAGTCGGGAGTCCTGGCCGTGATCGGCGGCCTTACTCCTCACGCTGATCGTGGTCATGACCCTGTTTGCGCTCTTCAACGCCTCGATCGAGCGCATTGCCTATCGACCGTTGCGGCACGCTCCGCGGCTCGCCCCCCTGATCACCGCCGTCGGGATGTCCTTCGTCGTCCAGAACGTCGGCCTCGCCGTCTACGGCGTCAATTACCGGAGCGTGCCGAACTTCATCTCCCGGTCGAACGTGATCGACGTCGGGGGCATCACGTACACGTGGAGCAAGGCCTCGGTGCTGATCATCGTGATCCCGCTGCTGATCGCGTTGACGTGGTTCGTCCGCACGACGAAGCAGGGGAAGGCGATGCGGGCCGTGGCTCAGGACAGGGAGGCGTCGGCGATGATGGGGATCGACGTGAACCGGACGATCTCGGTCACGTTCATGCTCGCGGGCGCGCTCGCGGGCGCCGCCGGCATCGTCTATCTGCTCCAGTTCAACATGCGCTACGACACCGGCTTCGAGCTGGGCCTGATCGCGTTCACGGCGGCCGTCCTGGGCGGCATCGGCAACCTCACTGGTGCAGTGCTCGGTGCGCTCCTGATCGGCTTCATCCAGGCCTTCAACGAAGGTCTCGGCTGGCTCGCGCCCGGCAGTGACTGGACGCGGACGATCGTCTTCGGAATCCTGATCCTGATCCTCGTCTTCCGCCCCGAAGGGCTGCTCGGCGAACGTTCGCCGGAGGGAGCGTGATCGATCTCGCCACCCGTGCGCGCGCTGCCGCGAGCCGGAACGCGATCGTCGTCGCGGCGCTGCTCGTCCTGGCAGTGATCTTCCCGCTGATCGACGAATCGCTCAAGACGCTGCCCGTGGTGGGCGACTTCGTGCCGCGAACGGATTCGGTGGTCGTGATGATCGTCTTCACGACGATGGCGATCGGGCTCAACATCGTCGTCGGCTATGCGGGTCTGCTCGATCTCGGGTACGTCGCGTTCTACGCGGTCGGCGCCTACACGGCCGGTTGGTTCGCGTCGGTGCAGTTCTCGCAGACCACGATCAAGTTCGGGGCCGTCGGCGTCCCGAGCAGCCTGCCCGGTATCCACATCTCGATGTGGCTCGTCCTGATCGCGGCCGGGGTGCTGACGATGCTCGCGGGCATCGCAATCGGCCTACCGACGCTCCGGCTTCGCGGCGACTACCTCGCGATCGTGACCCTCGGGTTCGGCGAGATCATCCCGCAATTCGTGCGGAACGGCGACAACATCCTGGGCTTCGACCTCACCAACGGCACCTTCGGGATCAGCCCGATCGACTCGATGGGGTTCGGCTCCCTCGGCGCCTCGCTCGGCCTCCCTGAGAGCTTCCGCCAGTCCACCGACCGCGCGCAGTGGTACTTCTGGACGGCGGTCGTGATCCTCCTGCTCACGATCTTCTGCAGCGTGCGGCTCCGGGAGTCGCGCCTCGGCCGAGCGTGGGTGGCGATCCGCGAGGACGAGACTGCGGCTGCCGCCATGGGGATCCCGCTGATGCGGACGAAGACGTGGGCCTACGCGCTGGGCGCGTTCTTCGGAGGCGTCGCAGGCGCCTTCTACGCGAGCTTCAAGGCAGGCGCGTTCCCGGCCGACTTCTACTTCAACATCTCGGTGTTCCTGCTCTCGATGGTCATCCTCGGCGGCATGGGCAGCGTCTGGGGGGTGATCGTCGGCGGCATGATCCTCGGCTATCTCAACGTCGAGGGCCTCGCCACGATCGGCTCCAAGATCCAGCAGTCGGGGATCCCCAAGTTCGAGAACTTCGACCCGACCAAGTACCAGTTCGGGATCTACGGGATCATCATCGTGCTGATGATGCTCTTCAGACCGACGGGGCTGATCCCGGAACGCCGCCACAAGATCGAGATGGCGGAGGGGATCCACGACGTCCCGTTCCGCGTGATCCAGGACGAGGGCAGGCTCACCGATCGGGACCCGACCGATGACTGACAATCTCGTCGAGGTCGTGAAGCTGCGCAAGGAGTTCGGCGGCCTCGTCGCCACGAACGACATCGACTTCTCGATCCCGCGGGGCTCGATCGTCTCCCTGATCGGACCGAACGGCGCGGGCAAGACGACGTTCTTCAACCAGCTGACGGGCGTCTACCGGCCGGACTCCGGCTCGATCCTGTTCGACGGCCGCGACGTCACGAACAAGCCGCCTCATGCGATCACCGCGCTCGGCATCGGCCGGACATTCCAGAACATCCGCCTCTTCTCCCAGATGACAGCGATCGAGAACGTCCTCGTCGGGATGCACTGCCGACTCGAAGGGGGCATCATCCAGTCGATCTTGCGCACACCCAAGATCCGCCGGGAAGAGGAAGCGGCGATGGAGCGGGCGGCCGAGCTGCTCGTCTATTGCGGCCTCCCCAAGCGGCACGAGGAGCAGGCCGGCGCCCTTCCCTACGGCGACCAGCGCCGACTCGAGGTCGCTCGCGCGCTCGCGACGGGCCCGAAGCTCTTGCTCCTCGACGAGCCGACGGCCGGCATGAACCCGCAGGAGTCGGCCGCCTTCACGGACTTCGTGCGCCGCGTCCGCGACGAGAAGGGCCTGACCGTCCTGCTGATCGAGCACGACATGAAGGTCGTGATGGGCGTCTCCGAGCGCTGCACCGTCCTCGAGTACGGCGAGAAGATCGCCGAGGGGACGCCGGCCGAGGTGCAGGCCGACGAGCGCGTGATCGAGGCGTACCTGGGTAAGGGGGCTACGGCATGAGCGCGGTCGCCAACGACGTGCTGGTGATCGACGACATCCACACCTTCTACGGCGCGATCCACGCCCTCAAGGGGGTATCGCTGCGTGTCGGCGCGGGCGAGATCGTGACCCTGATCGGCGCGAACGGCGCGGGTAAGTCGACCACGCTCCGCTCGATCAACGGCCTCAACCATCCACGGCAGGGGACGATCACGTTCAACGGCGACGACATCACGAACGCCTCGCCGCACACGATCGTCAAGGGGGGAATCGCCCAGAGCCCGGAAGGCAGGCGGCTGTTCCCGCGGATGACGGTGACGGAGAACCTCGAGATGGGCGCGTTCCAGCGCACCGACCGCGAGAACTTCAAGGCGGACATGAACCGGGTGTTCGAGTTGTTCCCACGACTCCACGAGCGGCGGATGCAGAAGGCCGGGACGATGTCGGGTGGCGAGCAGCAGATGTGCGCGATCGGCCGTGCCCTGATGGCCAAGCCGAAGCTCCTGCTTCTCGACGAGCCTTCGATGGGGCTTGCGCCGATCTTCGTCGAGAAGATCTTCGAGATCGTGGTCGAGATCAACCAGCAGGGCACGCCCGTGCTCCTCGTGGAGCAGAACGCCCTGATGGCACTCGACATCGCGAGCCGCGGCTACGTGCTCGAGACCGGTCGCGTCGCGCTCGAGGGCCCGGCCGCCGAACTGAAGGTCAACGAGCAGGTGCGCAAGACCTACCTCGGCGAAACGTAGTCCGGCCCTTGCTCGCGCCGTCGCCGGCTATGGCGTCGCGACGATGAGCGGCACGTACGGCGGACCGACGATCACGCCGGCGCGATGGCTGCCTCCCGAGACCCCGACCGCCATCTCGAGCGCCGCCGTGATGCTGTGGGTGGGGACGAGACCGAGCGCCCGTGCCGCCCCGCTGTCGCGGCAGCCGGCGACGAGCACGCGGCCCGCCCGGGCGAGCGCCGGCGCGCACGAGGCCCAGTCGACATAGGGCAGGAGCGGATGGGGCGCTTGGCCCTGCCGGTAGGCGTCGAGGGAGCGGGGCGCCGCCGCCGCCGCGGCGCGGGACGCCCCCAGCTCGGCGTCGGTGACACCTTCGCGCAAGTCGTGGAAGAGGTCGCGGTAGGGCACCTGGCCGTGGTGAAACGTTCGGCGGAGGTCGTGGAGGAGGATGACCGTCCCTCCTTCACGAAGCGGCGAGGCGTCGCGCCAGAGCCGGAGGCAATGGCCGAGCCCGAGCGCGGCGGCCGTGATCGGGTTCAGGGGCTCCCGCGACGCATGCAACGAGAGCCAGGGCAACGGCACGACGATCGTGTCGAGCGGAAGCTCGAGCGCGCTGCCACGGAGCGAGATTCCGCGCAGAAGGGCCTCGGCGTGCGCGACGGCCGGCGGCCCGGCGAGGATCGCGACCGCGGAGACCTCGCGGCCGAGCGTCTCGAGCATGCGGCTGCGCACGACGCCGGGAAGCAGGTTTGCAATCCGCCGCAGGGGAGACCGTGCCAGGGAGGCGAGCGTGTCGGGGGAGGATGGGTAGCCGCGATAGCGGCCGGTCAGGCGGGGATGGTCGAGCACGATCGAGACGCCCATCAGCGCGGTGCGCGAGGCGAGCGCCGCGGCCACCTTGCCGGCGAGGACCCCGGTCGGCGAGAGCGACGGCGCCAGTAACGAGGCCGCCGGCGGGGAGGCTGCGATCGTCTCGGCCGCGCACGCGCCGAGCAGCGCGCAGGCGCCACCGCGCTCGGACGTCTCGGCGGCGGTGAGGGTGATCACCAGGTCGGTATCGAGGAGCGCTTCGTGGATACGGACGGGAGGCTCGCCCGGGAGCTCGAGGAGCCGTAGGTCAGGGCTCGCCGCGTCGTGGACGGCAACGGTGCCTCTGAACTCGCGCGCCTGCAGCGGGTGCAGCACCGACTCGAGCTCGCGGCGTCCGGAGCGCCGCTCGAGCCCACCGGCGACCAGGATCTGTTGCCGCTCCACGGGCATCTTGAGGCGCTCGAGCTCGTCGATCACCGCCGCCAGCGCGTCGCGGCGGGGGTCGCCTGAGGCGTCGGGCAGCGGCAGCGAGCGGGGCTCCACGACGATTGTCGCGCGCCCGCCGGGAATCGCGAGGGAGGAGAGCGGGGGCCCCGACAGCGGGTAGCGGAGCGCCTCCCCGACTGCGGCGGCAATGTCCTGCAGAGGATCGAGAGGGGGTGGGGGCGTGAGCAGCAGCGTGTCGTCCCCGACGTTCACGAGCGGGACGCGTGAGCCCGAGAGCAGGGGGATGCGTGCCATCTCGCCATCCAAGCAGCAGCGCCCGACACCCCGCGCCGTTCTCGCGCGACGCGATCCTGCATAGACTCGCTCGCATGTCCCCGAAGACGATCACGGGCGCGGAGCTCGAGCTCGACGACGGCCCCGTACGCGACGCCGAGCTGTTCCTCGTCGACGGCAACAACCTCGCCTATCGTGCGTTCTTCGCGCTCCCGGAGGAGCTGGCGACGAGCGATGGCATGCCGACGAACGCCCTGCTCGGCTTCGGGAACATGCTGTTCAAGCTCCTCGCCGACTACCGGCCGCGCGGCGTCGCGGTCGCCTGGGATACGAGACCGACGCATCGCGCGGCCGTCGCCGAGGCGGTCGACGTCGTGTACAAGGAGGGCCGCAAGCCGATGCCGGATCTCCTGCGCGAGCAGTTCCCGCACTTCCGACCCATCGTCGAGGCGTTCGGTTACCGCAACCTCGAATTCGAGGGGTGGGAGGCAGACGACGTGATCGCGACGATTGCGACGCGCGCGGACGAAGCCGGGGTGAAGACATGCGTCGTCTCGACCGACCGCGATGCGTTCCAGCTGTGCTCGGAGAACGTGACGCTGATGATGACGCCCCGCGGGGTCTCCGACGTCAACGTCTACACGCCCGAGCGGGTCGAGCTCCGGTACGGCGTCCGACCGGATCAGGTGCCCGACTTCATCGGGCTCAAGGGGGACACGTCGGACAACATCCCGGGGATTCCGGGGATCGGCGACAAGACAGCGGGCCAGCTGATCGCGCAGTACGGGTCGCTCGAGGAGGTGATCGCCCACGCCGACGAGCTCTCGCCTGCGCGCGGAAAGGCGGTGCGCGAGCACGCCGACCAGGCGCGGGCGTCGAAGGTGCTCGCGACGATGCGGCGCGATCTGCCGCTCGACGTCGATCCGGCGGCCCTCGTCTCGGGCGCACCCGATCGCTCGCAGCTGAAGGAGATGTTCCGTCGCTTCGAGTTCCGGAACCTGCTCAACCGCGTCGACGAGCTCGACGCGGCCGTGCCCGCGCAGGAGCGCCCGAAGCTCCAGGGGCAGGCGGTCGCCTGGCGCGAGGGCTCGTTGGCCGCGACGCACGGCCGGGTCGGGGTCGCCATCGAGGACGGGCGCATCGGGATCGCCTCCGGCGGCGAGGTCGTCGTCGCCGACTGGGACCCGGTGCAGGCCCCGCTGCTCCGGGGCGCGGAGATCACGGCGCACGACGTCAAGTCCCTGCACCTGCCGTTTGCCGCAGCGGACGACACGATGATCGCCGCGTATCTGATCGAGCCCGGCCGCTCCGCGTACCTGATCGACGACCTCGCGGCCGAGTACGGCATCGAGATCGAGCCCGATCCTCCGGCCGAGGAGACCACGTCGAGCCTCGTCCGCCGCGCCGAGGCGTCCCGACGGCTCGCCGAGCCGATGCGCGCCCGACTCGTCGAACGCGGCTCGCTCGAGCTCTACGAGCGCATCGAGCTGCCCCTCACGTCGGTGCTGGCCGCGATGGAGGAGGCAGGCGTCAAGATCGACACGTACCGGATGGGCGAGATCACCGCTCGGCTCCTCGACCGCGTCGAGGAGCTGGAAGCCCGCGCCACCGCGTTGGCGGGCGAGGAGATCATGCTCGGCTCGACGGTGCAGGTCGCCAGGATCCTGTTCGAGAAGCTCGGCCTCGCACCGGGTCGCAAGGGCAAGACGGGGTACTCGACGGACAGCCGCGTGCTGCGCGGGCTCCGCGACGCGCACGAGATCGTGCCGCTGATCGAGGAATGGCGCGAGTACACGAAGCTCCTCAACACCTACCTGCTGCCGCTGCCGTCACTGATCTCGGAGCGCGACGGCCGGCTCCACACGACGTTCAACCAGGCGGTGGCCGCGACCGGACGTCTCTCGACGTCGAACCCCAACCTTCAGTCGATCCCCGTCCGCACGGGCCTCGGGCGGCAGATCCGCTCGGCCTTCGTCGCCGAGGAGGGACACCGGCTGCTGTCGGTCGACTACAGCCAGGTCGAGCTCCGCATCCTCGCCCACGTCTCCGGTGAGCCGGTCCTGCGGGAGGCGTTCGAGCGGGGCGAGGATATCCACACGCGGACGGCCGCAGAGGTCCTCGGCAAGGACCCGGCGTCGCTCACCCGCTCGGAGCGGGACGTCGCGAAGATGGTCAACTTCGGGATCATCTACGGGATCTCGTCGTTCGGACTCGCCGAGAACCTGGAGATCCCGCGCGACGAGGCGCAGCTGTACATAGACACGTATCTGGCGCGCTTCCCGCAGGTGCAGGAGTTCATCGCGCGCACGATCGCGCAGGCCGCGGCCGACGGGTACGTGACGACGCTCCTCGGACGCCGCCGTCCGATTCCGGAGTTGAGGGCGTCGAACCGGCAGACGCGCTCGCTCGGCGAGCGGCTCGCGGTCAACACCGTCATGCAGGGCACGGCCGCCGACGTGATCAAGGTGGCCATGATCCGCATCCACGAGCGACTCCGGGCCGAGGGACGCGCGGCCCGGATCGTGCTACAGGTCCACGACGAGCTCCTGCTCGAGGTGCCGGACACCGAGGCGACCGCCGTCAAGGAGCTCGTGCGCGAGGAGATGGTCGGCGCGTACCCCCTCGATCCACCGCTTGCCGTCGACGCGGGCGCCGGCGACAACTGGGCCGACGCGAAGGGCTGACCGGCTCCTCGGACGGGCCTGATCCCGGGCCTGCCGATTCGACCCGACGCTCCTCGGCCAGGGATGGTCAGGCCGCGCTGTCCGGGAGGAAGCGGCGAGCCTTCATGGTGGGTTTTGGTCGCTATACTCCACACCCGCACATGGCCACCCCCCCAACCGAGAGCACCCCTATGTCCACTATCGAAGTTCCCGTCCTCGAGGACGGCGTCTGGATCACCGGCCCCGACGGGCAGCTGATCCCGGACTACGACGCAACCTTCCCCACGATCAACGAGGGAGAGGTCGTGCACGGCACCGTCGTGCGCGTCGACAAGGACGAGGTGCTCGTCGACATCGGCTACAAGTCCGAGGGTGTGATCCCCGTCTCGGAGCTGTCGATTCGGCGCTCCGTGAACCCGGCCGACGAGGTCTCGGTGGGCGAGGAGATCGACGCGCTCGTGATGCAGAAGGAGGACGCCGAGGGGCGCCTGATCCTGTCGAAGAAGCGCGCCCGCTTCGAGCTCGCCTGGAAGGCGATCGAGGCGGCGGCGGAGAGCGGCGAGGCCGTCAACGGCCGTGTGATCGAGGTCGTCAAGGGCGGGCTCATCCTCGACCTCGGCGTGCGCGGGTTCCTTCCGGCGTCGCTCGTCGACATTCGTCGGGTCCAGGACCTGGAGGAGTTCACGGGCAAGGAGCTCCGCTGCAAGGTGATCGAGCTCAACCGCTCGCGCAACAATGTCGTGCTCTCTCGCCGCGCCGTCCTCGAGGACGAGCGCAAGGAGATGCGCCAGGCGATCCTCGACCGGCTCAACCCGGGCGACGTCGTCGACGGCCAGATCTCGAACATCGTCGACTTCGGCGCCTTCGTCGACCTCGACGGCATGGACGGCCTGATTCACATCTCCGAGCTCTCGTGGAGCCATGTCAACCACCCGTCGGAGGTGCTCGAGATCGGGCAGACGGTCGAGGTGAAGGTTCTCGATATCGACCGCGAGCGCCAGCGGATCTCGCTCGGCCTCAAGCAGACCCAGTCGGATCCGTGGCAGCAGGTGCTCGAGCACTACCACGAAGAGAACGTCGTCGAGGGACGGGTCACCAAGGTGGTCACCTTTGGCGCCTTCGTCGAGATCCTGCCGGGGGTAGAGGGGCTCGTGCACATCTCCGAGCTCGCCCAGCACCATGTCGAGAACCCCCGCGAGGTCGTCTCGCAGGGCGATCCCGTCAACGTGCTGATCCTCGAGATCGACGGCGACCGACGCCGATTGTCCCTGTCGCTGAAGCGCGTCGAGGAAGGCGCCGAGCCGCTCCCGCGCGCGGACGGCGGCGAGTCTGTTCACCTGACCCCGAACCTGCGCCTCTCCGAGGAAGCGTTCCCCGCCGCATCCGACGAGACCGTCGAGGCGGATGACGCCGGCGAGCCCGCCGGGACGGAGTCGGTTGCAGAGGCCGCCGTGGCCGAGCCCGAGGCCGAGCTCGAGGCAGAGACCGAGGTCACCGACGAGGTAGTCGCCGAGCCCGCCGAGGACGAGGCGCTCGCAGAGGATCCGGCCGTCGAGTCGCCCGAGGCCGCCGCCGAGGTTGCCGAGGACGATGCCGGCGAGCCTGCCGCTACCGCCGCCTCGGACGAAGCGCCGAGCGCCTAGATCGTTGCCGCACCCGGTCGCCGTCGCGATCACGGGCGGGATCGGCGCGGGGAAGAGCACCGCGCTGGCCGCATTCCGCGCGCACGGCGCTGCGACGGTGTCGAGCGACGAGATCGTCCACCACCTTCTCCGCTCCGACCTCGATGTCCGCAAGGCCCTGGTCGAGCGTTTCGGTGAGGCGATCCTCGGGCCGGACGGCGTGCCCGACCGGGCTGCGATCGCGGCGATCGTGTTCGACGACGCGGAGGCGCTGGCATTCCTCGAGTCGCTCCTGCACCCGCTCGTCTCGCGGGAGTACCTGCAGTGGCGCGAGCAGCTCGCGGAGCTCGACGACCCGCCTCGCGTCTGCGTCACGGAAGTGCCGCTGCTCTACGAGTCGGGCGGCGAGTCGCGCTTCGACCGGGTCGTCGTGATCACGGCCCCGCGGGGCCTGCGCGAGCAGCGTCGCCACGCGCCGCTCGACAACCGGGACGCGCGACTCCTCGCGGACCGGGAGAAGGTCGAGCGGGCGGACTACAGCTACGTCAACACGGGCACCTACGACGACCTCGACGCCTGGGTGGCAGGCGTCATGGCGGAGTTGGCGAACGACGCCTCGTGAGGCGTCTGCTTCTACTCGTAGCCGTCGTCGGCGTCGTCGTCGTCGCGGCCGTCGCGGTCTGGGATCATCCGCCGGATTTCGTCGACCGCTTCCGCTACCCGCTGCGCTACGAGACGATCGTGCGGGGTCACGCCAAGAACTACGAGCTCGACCCCGCGCTCCTCGCCGCGGTGATCTACACCGAGAGCCGGTTCAACGCGCGGGCCCGGTCGCAGGCCGGCGCCATCGGCCTGATGCAACTGCTGCCGGACACGGCTCGTGGGATCGCGCTGCGCACGGGCGGCACCCGGTTCGTCGTGGACGACTTGTACGTGCCGGAGCTCAACGTCCGCTACGGCTCGTGGTACCTGCGGAACCTGCTCAACCGCTACGGCGACGAGCGGACGGCGCTTGCCGCCTACCACGCCGGTCAGGGGAATGTGGACAGCTGGCGGAAGCTCGGCGTCGGGATCCAGTTCCCGGAAACCCGCACCTACGTCGCCAAGGTCGAGCGGGTGAAGAAGATCTACGCCGGCTCCTACCCCGAGCAACTCGGGCTTCGGTACGGTCGGGACGATGGCTGAACCGCGCGATCGCGCCTACGCAGAGCTGATCGTCGACGGGTGTCTCGGCGTCCAGCCGGGCTGGCAGGTCCTGGTCGGTGGCAACCCTCAGGCCCGCCCGCTGCTCGAGGAGGTCTGTGAGGTCCTCGCCCGGCGTGGTGCGTACGCGCTCCTGCGCATCTCGTTCGAGACGATGCTGGCGCAATCGCTGCGCTGGCTCGAGCATGCTCCAGCCGAGCTGATCGCGCGGCCGTCCGACCTCGTCGCCCGGGAGCTCGAGACCGCGGACGCCCTGCTCTTCGTCCATGCCCCGGACAACACGAGGGCCGCGGCGGGGATCGCGAGCGGGCGGATCGGCGCGCTCCAGGGCGCCTACCGCCCGGTCACCGCGCGCCTGATGAACCATGACGTGCCGTGGCTCATGTGTCAGTACCCGACCGCCGCGCTCGCCCAGGACGCAGGCCTCGGTACCGAGGAGTTCGCCGAGCTGCTCTACGACTCCGTCCTGCTCGACTGGAAGGCGCAGGCCGTGCGCATGAGCCGTATCGCCGCTCACTTCGACGCCGCCTCGGAGGCTCGGATCGTGGGCGAGGGCACCGACCTGCGCCTCTCGCTCGAGGGCCGATCGTTCAGGGTCGACGCTCTCGGAGCCAACTTGCCAGGCGGCGAGTTCTTCGCGTGCCCCGTCGAGGACTCGGCCGAGGGTGAGATCGCCTTTACGGAGTTCCCGGCCGTCTACCGCGGCCGCGAGGTCACCGGCATCCGGCTCAGGTTCGCCGGCGGCACCGTCGTCGACGCCTCGGCCGCCGCAAACGAGGCGTACCTGATCGAGACGCTCGACACCGACGAAGGCGCGCGGAGGCTCGGCGAGCTGGGTATCGGCTGCAATCCCGGGATCACGCGATACATGCGAAACACCCTTTTCGACGAGAAGATGGACGGCACCGTCCACCTCGCGCTGGGCAAGAGCTATACGGATCTCGGCGGCGTCAACCAGTCGGCGATCCACTGGGACATCGTCAAGGACCTGCGGCCGCCGGGATCCCGCCTCGAGCTCGACGGCGTCGTCGTGCAACGGGACGGCGCCTGGCTCGTGTAGGAGCGCTCGGCTAGGTCGCGGCAGGTGGAGCGGGGCCGCCGGGAAGCGGCGGGACATCCGCCAGCATGTGCCGCCAGAGGTTCTCGAGCATGCGGGTCACCGGCCAGGTGTTGACCGAGCCGCCGAAGTCGAGCGAGCCGGCCGAGAAGACGCGCGCTCCCGCCGGTGTCTCGTAGTACGTCATCTCGCCGCTGAGCCCCGGCCCGAAGAGATCGATGATCCGGGCCAGCACCAGCGTTCCTTGCGGTGAGTTGGGCGTGGTGGAGTCGATCTCGATCCCGTAGCCGCCGACGGCAGTGCCGAACGTGGACCCCGTCACGAGACCTGTCTGCTCGAAGAGCCACGGAGCGGCCTCGGCGGCGACCACCGTGTACGGCCCCTGGCGCCTGCCGTCGTCGTTGGCCCGGTACTGCACACCCGCCAACGTCGACTCGGGGCGGCCCTCGTGGCGGAACAGCTTGATCCTCCGGATCGACGAGCCCTCCTTCTCGATCCGCCAGAAGAAGTTGTTGGCCGAGAGGAAGATCAGCCTGCCGCCCAGGTCGCGGAACCGCTCGACGACGTCGAAGGCGTGGCCGGTCATGTACTCGCTGTGCCCCGGGAAGACGACGAGGTCATAGGACGCGCGCAGGGCGTCACCGGAGACGAAGGCCTCGAGGTCGTCCTCGGCGACGATGGCGGGCGTCTTCCCTGTCCTGACGAGCCAGCGTAGGAACGCCCGGTCGTACGCCTTGAACCGGGGTGGCACGCCGCGATCACGGTACGGGCGGTCGAGCTCGACGGTCGGCTCCCCGCCCGCGTACCACGTGTCACCCCAGCCGTCCCCGTCCCGGTCGTACATGTTGTACGCCTGCCACGTGTTGGTCGGCAGGACGACCAGCTGGCGGCTCGGCCCGGGCGCGGCCGGCCGCAGGATGAACGGCGCGAAGCCGACGCGGCCGTCCGGGGTGGTCAGGCGAGCGGCATAACAGCCGCTTGGCCAGGCCCCTGCCTGCACCCTGATCGTGACCGGGCCGGACCGCTTTCCGGTCCAGTCGATCGCGACGGGGTCGCCCTTCGGAGCGCCCGACATCACGTCGTTGCGCTCGCTGCTCTCGGCCTGGCTCTCGGCGCCGCAACGGAGGAACTGCAGCGTGAACGAGGGGGTGTCGGCCAGGATCGACAGCTCCATCGGCTCTCCGGCCACGTAGGAGCGTGCCTTGAAGGCGGCCTCGACGCCGAGCACGCGCACGACCGCGGCCTGCTGCCGGGCGATCGAGGCGGGGCGTCGAATGCCGAGTATCGTGCTGGCGCCGCCCGGGCGGTTGATCGTGAGCCGCATCACGTACGAGCCGACCGGCGTCGCGGGCTCCGGCGTCCAGCGCAGCTCGTGCGTGCCCGGCGGGAACTTCGATTCCGTCGTCCAGGCGACGTTCGTCGGGCGACGGGCGGCACGGACGGCCTCGAGCTTCACGGTCGCGGTGCGACCGAGCGTGAACCGGATCGAAGCTGTGTCCCGGCCCTGAACCCCGGGCGACACCGTCGCGAAGAGACGGCGGTCGCCGACGTAGCGGCGGCTCGCGTTCACCGCCGTCAGGCCGAGGCCGGTGAGGGCGCGCATGCCTGCCGCGCCGGCGGCCCTGGGAGCGGCGGCGATCACGAGGAGCGCTCCTGCCGCGGAGCGGAGCAGGGTCGAGCGTGTGACGGCGCGAAACATCGCCGACAAGGTAGTCGAGCCGGATGAGTGAACTGTGAGGGACCCCGTGCCCAGACCGTCGGAGGCACCGCGGCTGGCGAACACGCGTTCCCCGTCCATCGCTAGGCTGTGACCGTGCCCGACCTCCGTGTCACCGCCGCGTACACGCCGACGGGCGACCAGCCGAAGGCGATCGCCGAGCTGGCGGCGTCACTCGAGGAAGGCAATCGCTTCCAGACGCTGCTCGGGGCCACGGGAACCGGCAAGACGGCGACGATGGCGTGGCTGATCGAGCGCCTGCAGCGGCCGGCCCTCGTGATCGCGCACAACAAGACGCTGGCGGCCCAGCTGTGCAACGAGTTCCGCGAGTTCTTCCCCGCCAACGCGGTCGAGTACTTCGTCTCGTACTACGACTACTACCAGCCCGAGGCGTACGTGCCACAGGCCGACCTGTACATCGAGAAGGACTCGTCTCGGAACGACGACATCGACCGCCTGCGGCACGCCGCTACGTCGTCGCTCCTCTCGCGGCGCGACACGGTGATCGTGGCGTCTGTCTCGTGCATCTACGGCCTCGGCTCCCCGGAGGAGTACGAGAAGCGCCTCGTCAACCTCGCCGTCGGTCAGGATCACGACCGCGACGAGTTGTTGCGGAAGCTGATCGATACCCAGTACGTCCGCAACGACACGCTGCTCGGACGCGGCCGCTTCCGGGTCAAGGGGGACGTGATCGAGGTGCAGCCCGCATCGGCCGAGACGGCCTATCGGATCTCCCTGTTCGGTGACGAGGTCGAGCAGATCACCCATTTCGACCCGCTCACAGGCGAGGTCTACGCCAAGCTCGACAACCTGACGATCTTCCCTGCCACCCAGTACGTCACCTCGAAGCCGACGATCGAGGCAGCCATGGGCGGGCTCCGGTCCGAGCTCGAGACACAGGTGGCGCAGTTCGAAGCCGAGGGGAAGCTGCTCGAGGCGCATCGGATCCGACAGCGCACCGAATACGACATGGAGATGATGAAGGAGCTCGGCTTCTGCAACGGGATCGAGAACTATTCGCGCGTGCTCGAGGGCCGGCCTGCCGGCTCGCCGCCGCACACGCTGTTGGACTACTTCCCTTCGGACTTCATCTGCTTCCTCGACGAGTCGCACCAGACGGTGCCTCAGATCGGCGGCATGTACGAAGGCGACCGCTCCCGCAAGCAGACGTTGGTCGACTTCGGGTTCCGGCTGCCCTCGGCACTGGACAACCGGCCCCTCCGCTTCGACGAGTTCCTGGAGCGAATCGGGCAGGCCGTGTTCGTCTCGGCGACTCCCGGCGCCTACGAGCTACGCAACTCCGCCGTCGTCAGCGAGCAGTTGATCCGACCGACCGGGATCGTCGATCCCGTCGTCGAGATGCGCGCGACGAGGAACCAGATCGACGACCTGCTCGGAGAGATCCGCCGCCGCTCGGACGTGGGCGAGCGCGTGCTCGTGACGACGCTGACGAAGAAGATGTCGGAAGACCTGACCGACTATCTGCTGGAGGCGGGCGTCAAGGCCCGGTATCTCCACTCCGAGATCGACACCCTGGAGCGGATCCAGATCATTCGCGAGCTCCGACTCGGCGAATACGACGTCCTCGTCGGCGTCAACCTCCTGCGCGAGGGGCTCGACCTGCCCGAGGTGTCGCTCGTCGCCGTTCTCGATGCGGACAAGGAAGGCTTCCTCCGTGGCAAGACGGCGCTCGTGCAGACGATCGGCCGCGCCGCGCGGAACGTCAACGGCAAGGTGCTCTTGTACGCGGACAAGGTAACCGAGGCAATCCAGTTCGCGGTCGACGAGACGGATCGCCGCCGGGCCACGCAGCTCGCATACAACGAGGAGCACGGGATCACGCCGGAGAACATCACCAAGGGCGTCTCGGACATCGCCGAGTTCCTCTCGCTCGAGTCACCCACCGTCCCCGGCCGCAGGCGGCGGGGGAAGGCGAAGGTCGAGGGCCTCGATCAGGCGGAGCTGGAGAAGCTCGCGATCACGCTCGAGGAGGAGATGTTCGCCGCCGCGGAGGAGCTACGGTTCGAGTACGCGGCGAAGCTGCGCGACGAGATCAAGGAGCTGCGGCGCGAGTTGCAGGCGCTGGCCCCGGAGGCCTGAGGGAGGCCCGGCCGGGGTGCAGAGCGAGGCGCAGTCCCCTGAACGAGAGGAGAGACGCGATATGTGCAGGAACATCAAGCAGCTCCACAACTTCGAGCCTCCGGCCACGCATGCCGAGGTGGAGGCGGCCGCGCTCCAGTACGTGCGCAAGATCAGCGGCACGACGAAGCCGTCGAGGGCGAACGAAGCGGCATTCGAGCGCGCTGTCGAGGCCGTGGCGGACGTGTCGCGCCGGCTGCTCGACGAGCTCGTGACGGCAGCGCCACCGCGCGACCGCGAGACCGAGGCTGCTCGCGCACGGGCCCGCGCCGCGAAGCGGTTCGGCACCGCGGCCGCCTGAGCCCGCCGGGCGCGAGCGGCGGGCGCTCGGACGCGCTCAGGCGGTCACGTCGGCGAGGTACTTCCCCTGCAGGTAGCGGAGGTAGGGCTCCGGGTCGATCGACCCTCCGGCGACGCGCTCGAGCGTCTCCTTCGGGGTGAGCTTGCGACCGAGTGCGTAGAGGTTCTCGCGGAGCCAGTCGCCGAGCGCGCTGAAGTCACCGTCCTCGAACCGGTCTTCGACGTCCGGCAGCGCGGCCTTCGCCGCCTCCCAGATCTGCACGCTCATCACGTTGCCGAGCTGATAGGTCGGGAAGTAGCCGAACATCCCACCCGACCAGTGGACATCCTGCAGCACCCCGACCCGGTCGCTCGGAACGGGGAGGCCCAGGTACTCCTCGAAGCGGGCGTTCCAGGCGTCGGGCAGGTCGGCGGTCGACAGGCTGCCGGCGATCAGCTCCTGCTCGAGCTCGAAGCGGAGGATGATGTGCATCCCATAGGTGACCTCGTCGGCGTCGGTGCGGATGAAGGACGGCTCGACGCGGTTGACGGCGCGGTGGAACGCCTCGACCGACACGGCTCCGAGCGCTTCGGGGAAGGTGGCCACGAGCTGAGGATGAAGCCAGCGGCAGAACGGCAGCGAGCGCCCGATCACGTTCTCCCACAAGCGGCTCTGGCTCTCGTGCAGGCCCGACGAACAGCCGGAGGCGAGCGGGGTTCGCTCGAGCGTCGGGCTGACGCCGCGCTCGTACAGCCCGTGCCCGATTTCGTGCATGCAACTGAAGAGCGACTCGAGACTCTGCTCGTCGTAGCGGGTCGTGACTCGCACGTCGGTGGTCGCGAGCGCGGCACAGAAGGGATGGACGGTGCTGTCGACCCGGAACGCAGCCGGGTCGTAGCCGAAGGCGGTCATCGCCGCCATCCCGATCGCACGCTGCCCCTCCTCCGGGAAAGGACCGGTTCCGAGCCCGGGCGGGGCGGAACTGCTCGAGGCCGCGATCAGGGGAACGAGCTCCTCGGCCAACCGCTCGAAGATCGTGCGCACCTCTGCCGTGGTGGTTCCGGGCTCGTAGTCGTCCAGCAGGATGTCGTAGGGGTCGTCAGTCGGCGCGAAGCACGAGATGTACTCCTGCTTCAACTCGAGCTGTCGGTCGAGCCACGGGCGAAACGCGTCGAAGTCGTCGTCGGCGCGCGCCACGGCCCAGGCCTCCATCCCCTCGGAGGAGGTCTTCGTCATCCGTGCGGCCAGGTCGGGTGGGATGCGGCGTGCCTTTTCGTAGTCACGGCGCGTTACGCGGATCAGGCTGGCATCGTCGGAGTCGGGGGGAAGCGCCGATTCGACGTCCGCGAGCGCCTCGACGAGCTCGCCGATCCTGTCGTCCACGAACCGCTCGTGCGCGATGCGGTCGAGGGTCGAAAGCCGCTCGGACCGGACGGCTGCACCCTCCGGCGGCATCATCACCAGCTGGTCCCACTCGAGCAACCCCGCAGCGGAGCGCAGGTCGGAGACCTCGCCCAGCAACCGCTTCAGCTCGTCGAGCTGCTCGGTCATCGGTGCTGTCCTTCGCGCATCCGGAGAGCGTAGAGACTCCTCGGCCTCAGGTGCGCCAGGAGGGCGCGTCGTCGGTTCAGACGCTGCCGCCAAGGGCACGCTAGGCGCTGGCGCTGCCCGGCGTTGGGAAGAGCACGAGGCAGGTGACCGCCTCGGGAGAGGCCCGCCTATCGCGGGGACTGTGAGGATCGCCCTCGGCGCGGCACGCGCGTCTCCGCGGTCGGCTGGAAGTGGTTCCCCAGCCAGGTCCGATTCTCGATCCTGATCTCGCTGTCCGTCCAGTGGATCACGTGCAAGCCGTTCGCCTCCCCGAGCCGATGGGGTCGCGGCCGGCCGAAGCCCGGCGCCGTCGAGAGCACGAGGGAGCCGATGCGATCGTCGTCGACGGCTTCGAAGGAGCGCCGCTCGGCCGCGCTGCTCTGATGGATGTGGCCGCTGAGGACGAGCTCTGTCCCGACCGCGGCGAACGCGGCGAGCGCTGCGTCGCGGTGCCTGAGCGGCAGCTTGCGCGAGGTGCGCCACGGGGCGCCGGCCAGGTGGTGATGGCAGACCGCTATCCGAAGCGCCTGCGCCGGCGCGGCGGCGAACACCGGCCCCACCGACGCCAGCCGGCTCGAGGTGAGGCGGCCGCCCTGGTGACGCCAGGGGCGGGCGGAGTTGAGGCCGCAGACGACGGCGTGGTCGGTGTGGAGGATCGGATCCGTCGACCCGAAGACCGACCCGAACGTCGCCCAGGGGCGCGTGAACCGCGCCGGGAACGTGTAGGGAAGGTCGTGGTTCCCGGGCACGACGAGGGTTGGCGCGCCCAACCGGTCGAGCAGGAGCTTGGCCTGCCGAAGCTCCGTCAGGCGTCCGCGGTTCGCGAGATCCCCGCTCGCGATCACGAGCTCCGGCCGGAGCTCGTGGCAGAGCGCGACCAGCGCCTCGTCGACCGCGGCGGCGTCGCGCTTGCCGCGGTGAAGGTCGGAGAGGTGGATTGCACAGGCGGTCACCGCCGAACGAGGCTATACACTCGACGCTATGTCCGAACAGTCTCCCGAGATCTTCGACGACCTCTATCTCGGCCTGCAGGCAGGTGGAGCGCTGCGCAAGCAGCGGCGCGGCGAGGAGCTCACGGAGCAGGAGGCGGCGGCGCTCGGCCGCTGGCAGCGCCTCTCCATGTGGCGTAAGGGGATCGCCGTCGGCGCGTTCACGTTCGGCACCTTCGGGCTCGGCTTCACTGTCGGCGGCTTCGTCTTCGGCCGCCGCCGCCGAGCCTGAGGTCGGGCGACCGGCGTCAGCCGTCGCCGTGCTTCGGCTCCGGAGCGGGTGTCGAACGAACACTTGTTCGATCGACACGAGCGCGGTAAGCTAGCCCCCATGGCCATCGAAGAGCTCGTCGTTCACGGCGCCCGGGAGCACAACCTCAAGGACGTCACCGTCCGGCTGCCGCGGAACGCGCTCATCTGCATCACCGGCCTCTCGGGCTCCGGCAAGTCGTCCCTCGCTTTCGACACGATCTATGCGGAGGGGCAGCGTCGCTACGTCGAGTCGCTCTCCGCCTACGCCCGCCAGTTCCTGCAGATGATGGAGAAGCCGGACGTGGACTCGATCGACGGCCTCTCGCCCGCGATCTCGATCGACCAGAAGACCACGTCCCGCAATCCCCGTTCGACGGTCGGCACGGTGACCGAGATCTACGACTACCTGCGCCTGCTCTACGCGCGGGTCGGCCGCCCTCACTGCCCCGTCTGCGGGCGGCCGATCGCCGGCCAGAGCCTCGACCAGATCGTGGAGCAGATCCTGGCGCTGCCCGAGGGAGCCAAGTTCACCGTCAACGCCCCGATCGTGCGCGACCGCAAAGGCGAGTTCCGGGACGTCCTGGAAGAGCTTCGCCGGGACGGCTTCACGCGCGTCAAGGTCGACGGTGAGCAGCGGCTGCTCGAGGAGGAGATCGTCCTCGACAAGAAGTTCAAGCACACGATCGAGGTCGTCGTCGACCGGCTCGTCCTCAAGCCCGACCTGAGGCAGCGCCTGACCCAGTCGGTCGAGACGGCGACCTCGCTCGCCGAGGGCCTCGTGGCGGTCGACGTCGTCGACGGCGAGAGCCTCCTCTTCTCCGAGAACTTCGCCTGCCCCGAGCACGGCGTCTCGCTGCCCGAGCTGGAGCCACGCATCTTCTCCTTCAACGCGCCACACGGCGCCTGCCCGCGCTGTACCGGCCTCGGGGCACAGCTCGAGATCGACCCGGACATGCTCGTCCCGGACACCTCCATCTCGATCGCTGACGGAGCGCTCGTTCCCTGGTCGGTGGGCAGCTCGAGCTTCTACGAGGGCGTGATCCAGGCGATCGCCGATCGCTACGAGGTCGACACCGACCTGCCGTGGCGCGACCTGACGGAGGATCAGCAGGGCTGGTTCCTGTACGGCACGAACGGCGACAGAATCCTCGTCCAGTACAAGAACCGGATGGGGCGCAAGCGCCAGTACGCAATGGCGTTCGAAGGCATCCTGCGCAACCTCGAGCGGCGCTATCGCGAGACCGACTCGGGCCAGCAGCGTGAGCGGATCGAGGAGTACATGAGCTTTAGGCCATGCCCGGACTGCAACGGCGCGCGGCTCAAGCCCGCCGTGTTGGCGGTCACGGTCGGCGGCCGCTCGATCCACGAGTTCACCGGGCTCTCGGTCGCCGGCGCGCTCCGCTTTCTCGACGAGCTCGACCTGACGCCCACCGAGGAGCTGATCGGCCACCGGATCGTGAAGGAGATCCGCGAGCGGCTCACGTTCCTCTCCGACGTCGGTGTCGGGTATCTCCAGCTCGACCGTGCGGCCAAGACGCTGTCGGGCGGCGAGGCGCAGCGGCTGCGGCTGGCGACCCAGATCGGCTCGCAGCTCGTCGGCGTCCTCTACATCCTCGACGAGCCGTCGATCGGGCTGCATCAGCGCGACAACGACCGCCTGATCGCGACGTTGCAGCGGCTGAAGGCGCTCGGCAACACCGTGCTCGTCGTCGAGCACGACGAGCAGATGATGCGCACCGCCGACTGGATCGTCGATATGGGGCCTGGAGCCGGGGAGCACGGCGGTCACGTCGTCGCGGAGGGCACGGCCAAAGCCGTGATGCGCACGAAGGGATCGGTCACGGGAGACTTCCTCTCGGGCAAGCGGACGATCGCCGTGCCGCCGCGCCGCGAGGACGACCGCGGCCACTTCACCGTTCGCGGCGCTACCCAGCACAACCTCAAGGGGATCGACGTGGAGTTCCCGGTCGGGAAGTTCATCTGCGTCACCGGTGTCTCGGGCTCCGGCAAATCCACCCTCGTCAACGAGATCGTCTACAAGGCGCTCGCGAACCGGCTCAACAAGATGCGCGTCAAGCCGGGCCAGCACGTCGACGTCGAGGGCATCGACGTGTTCGACAAGGTGATCGACATCGACCAGACCCCGATCGGTCGCACTCCGCGCTCGAACCCCGCCACCTACACCGATCTCTTCACGCACGTTCGTGAGCTCTACTCGCTGACCCCCGAGGCCAAGGTGCGCGGCTACAAGCCGGGCCGGTTCTCGTTCAACGTGCGCGGCGGGCGCTGCGAGACGTGCAAGGGCGACGGTCAGATCAAGATCGAAATGCACTTCCTGCCGGACGTCTACGTGCCCTGTGAGACGTGCCACGGGAAGCGCTACAACAAGGAGACGCTGGAGGTCAGGTTCAAGGGCAAGTCGATCTCGGACGTGCTCGAGATGTCCGTCGAGGAGGCCCTCGAGTTCTTCGCCCGGATCCCCAAGATCCGGCGCCGCCTCCAGACCCTCCACGACGTCGGGCTCGACTACATCCGGCTCGGCCAGCCCGCCACGACGCTCTCGGGCGGCGAGGCTCAGCGCGTCAAGCTCGCGTCCGAGTTGTCGAAGGTCGCCACCGGCCGGACGCTCTACATCCTCGACGAGCCGACCACCGGGCTCCACTTCGCCGACATCGAGAAGCTGCTCGAGGTGCTGCAGCGGCTCGTCGACACCGGCAACACCGTGCTCGTGATCGAGCACAACCTCGACGTGATCAAGCAGGCGGATTGGGTCGTCGATCTCGGCCCCGAGGGCGGGGAAGACGGGGGAGAGTTGATCGCCGCCGGCACGCCCGAAGAGGTGGCGGCCGTCGCGGGCTCCTACACGGGACAGTTCCTGCGGAGCGTGCTGACCGGGGACCGCGAGACCATCGCTGCGTAGCGTGGCCGGGCGATGGCGGCGCTCGAAGCCCCGCGGCCCGGCCGGAACCTTTTCCGGGCGAGAGGTGTATGAATCGGCAAGTGGGGAGCCGACCAACGGCAGAACGCGACCTCGTCGAGCGCGCGCAGGACGGTGACGCCACCGCATTCACCGTGCTCGTCCGCGACCACAAGGAGATCGTCTTCCGTACTGCCTTCCTGATCACCCGCAACGTCGCCGACGCCGAGGACGCGGCCCAGGTCGGGCTGACGAATGCGTGGCGGGCCCTCCCGCGTTTTCGCCGGGGTGCACCGTTCCGGCCGTGGCTGCTCACGATCGTCGCGAATGAAGCCCGCAACCGCCGCCGCGGGGAAGGCCGCCGCGAGACGCTCCTCCTGCGCGTAGCCGACGATTTGCACTCGGGGCCGCAGGCCCCCACTCTCGAGGGGAGCGTCATCGCTGCCGAGCAACGCGCCGAACTGCTCGCGGCGCTCGAGCGACTCCCCGAGGTCGATCGCCTGGTCTTGGCGTGCCGGTACCTGCTCGGGCTGAGTGAGGGCGAGACGGCCGGGGTTCTCTCGATGCGTCCCGGCACGGTCAAGTCGCGAACGTCACGCGCGCTCGAGCGACTACGCCGGGACATGGGGGAGACCGATGTCTGAGCTCGAGCGCCGTCTCAGCGCGTTGCGCGACGAGATCGCCTGGCCCGAGGCGCCCCCGTTGGACGTCACGGCGGTCGCGGAACGGAGACGACGATTCCGCCCTCGGCCCTTCGCGCTCGGAATCGCATTGCTGCTCGTGATGCTCGCAGGCGTGCTCGCCTTCTCCCCGGGCGCGCGCAGCTCGTTTCTCGAGATCTTCGGGATCGAGGGTGCATCGGTCGTGCGCCTGGAGAATCTGCCCGAGATCGAGGCGTACCGGGTCGACTACGGCGAGCCGGTCACCCGGTCGGAGGCGGTGAGCCGCACCGGCTTCGAGCTCGTGGATCTCGGTGAGCCCGACGGGATCCACGTCCGTGGCCGCGCCGCGTCCCTGGTCTACGGGCCGGTTGACAGGCCCCGTCTCGTCCTGACGCAGGTGAGGGGCCGGCTCTGGGAGGGGTTCGTCAAGAAGGTCGGATCGAGCGGCACGCAGATCGATCAGGTGACGGTAGACGGCGAGCCGGGACTGTTCGTCTCCGGCGACGAGCACTTCGTGATGTACATCGACGAGACGGGGGATGTCACGGACGAGCGAACGTACCTTGCGGGCACGGTGCTGCTCTGGAATCGCGGGCCGTTGTTGCTCAGGCTCGAGGGTGATCTCACACGAGACCAGGCTCTCGTGCTCGCGGAGTCGATCGAGTAGGGAACCCTCGCGAGCCGGGCGGTGTACCAGGTCCGTCACCTAAGCAGGAGGTCGCAATGAACAGGCTGCTCGCTCTCGTCTCCGTCGCTGCCACCGGGCTCGCCCTCGCCGGCGTGGCGCAGGCAGGTTGCGGGGCCACGGTCGCCCTCAGCCCGATGCCGAAGAAGGGGCACGCGGCAGGCGTGCCGTGGGCGGTCACCATCAGAGTGCTTCAGCACGGCAGCAGCCCGATGCCCGACGCGAAGCCCGAGGTTCGAATCCGCGATCGCGCCGGCCGGTTCGTGGTCTTCCGGGGGAAGCCGATGGTTCGAATCGGGTCGTACCGGGCCCGGGTCGTGTTTCCGAAGGCAGGTCGGTACTCGATCCGCGTCTACGACGGTTTCCCGTACGAGGAGTGCGCAAGGATCCACCCGGTCGGGTCTGTCGTCGTCGCCGGGTGAGGAAGCTCGATCGGTGCCGGGCCGCCGCAGGTGTCCTGCGGCGGCCTGCGGCACTGGTTGCCTCTCGGCCGCGTAGCCCGCGGGGAGTGTCGAGCGCGACTCGTCACTGACCCGCGGGGGCCAGGTGCGCCGCTGACGCGGCCCCTCGGGGCGCGGTCCGAGTCACCTTCGAGAACGTCGGACGCTACGCTCGCCGGGTGAGCGAGAAACCAGCCAAGCCGGGCGTGGCCGCCGATCTCGAGGCGCAGCGGGGCTCGGACGCGGCCCAGGTGAGGGCCCGGGCATGGTGGCGGCTCGTGGCGCGCAGCCTGTGGCGCCCGACCGAGCTCTTCATCGCGCTCCGCGACGACGACGACGTCGACGTCGACGCCCGCTCCGAGCCGATCCTCGCGATCGTGATCGTCGCCGGGATGGCCGGGATCCTGCTGACGCCGGCCTGGGCGACGCTGCTCGACGAGGAGTCCTTCGACTGGCTCGTCCTCGCCGTGGTCACCTTCATCGGCGGGCTCTTCTACGGTGTGGCCGGCTACTTCCTGCTCGGGCTCGGCGTCTGGCTCGGCGCCCGCGGGGTCGGGATCGAGACTCGGGCCAGGGTGGCCCGCCAGTTGGTCGCCTTCGCTTCGCTCCCCTTCGCGCTCTCGCTCGTGGTCACCCTTCCCTCGATCCTCGTCTTCGGCGACGACTGGTTCCGGAGTGGAGGCTCGGACGACGGCGCCGGTCGTCTCGTCGTCCTTGCGCTCGCGCTCGCCTTCGCGCTCTGGTCCGTCGGGCTGGTCGGGGTCGGCTTGCGGACGACGTTCAGGTTGCCCTGGCGCGGCGTGATCGGGGCTCTGGCGCTCGCGGGCGTGTTGGTTGCTGCATTCGCCGTTCTCCCGTCCGTTCTCTGAACCGTCGCGTCGGCGGGATCAGCGGGCCGCGGGGCCGCCAGGGGCCCACGGCCCTGGCTGAGGCCGGGCACCTTGCTCGTTCAGCTCCGCCTCGAACGCCTCGAGCTCCTCGGCGGGCATGCCGTAGGTGTGCACCTCTTCGGGGAAGCGTCCTTCCCTGACGTCGCCGACGTACGCCTCCACGGCTCGCCGGATCTCGGTCGCGAGCTGGGCGTACTGCTTCACGAACCGCGGAGCGCGGCCGTCGTAGAGGCCGAGCAGGTCGTGCCAGACGAGCACCTGCCCATCGACGTGCGGGCCGGCCCCGATTCCGATCGTGGGGATCGTGAGCAGATCTGTGACCCGTGCCGCTACCGGAGCAGGCACGGCCTCGAGCACGATCGAGAAGCAGCCGGCCGCCTCGAGGGCCAGCGCGTCGCGGACGAGCTGGACGGCCTTGACCGCGGTGCGTCCCTGGGCCTTGAACCCGCCGAGCGCCGTGGCGGATTGCGGTGTCAGGCCGATGTGGCCCATCACCGGCACGCCTGCGCCCGCGATCGCGTGCGCGCGGGAGAGCATCGTGCCGGCTCCCTCGATCTTCACGGCATCGGCGCCGGCGTCCTTGACGAAGCGAATCGCGTTCGCGACGGCGAGCTCGTCGGAGACCTGGAACGAGCCGAACGGCATGTCGCCCACGATCAGCGGGCGGCGCGCGCCTCGCGTGACCGCGCGCGTCAGCACCAGCATCTCCTCCATCGTGGCGGGCACGGTCGAGTCGTGGCCGAGCACGGTCATCGCGGCGGAGTCGCCGACGAGGATCATGTCGGCGCCTGCGGCATCGGCCAGCCGTCCGGACGGGGCGTCGTACGCGGTGATCATCGCGATCCGCGAGCCGCTCTCCTTCATGGCGAGCAGATCGGTGATCGGAAGCCTGCCGGGGGCTGGTGCGCCGTGGCCGGGCGTGCGGGGACGGGTGCTCATGAGACCTCCTCGAGGGGGATGTTGTCGATCAGGCGGGTGGTGCCGACACGAATGGCAGCGGCGAGGACGGGGGGCTCGAAGGGAGCGACCTCGACGTAGTCGACCTCGAGGCCGTCGAGCAGCTCCCTGGCACGACCTGCATCGCGCGCCGCGAGCGCCCGGGGCAGCGCGAGCGCGCGCTCGCGCTCGGCGGGGGAGAGCAGCGCGTTTCGCGAGGAGAGGGCGAGGCCGTCCTCGTCACGCACCGTGGGCAGATCGCGCAACTCGAGCTCGAGCGCGAGGTCGGTGACGAGGCGACGCAGCACCGCGACCTGCTGGGCGTCCTTCTGGCCGAAGTACGCGATGTCGGGACGCACGATCATGAACAGCTTCAGGCAGACCGTCGCGACGCCCCGGAAGTGGCCAGGCCTGAAGCGACCCTCCAGGATCGAGCCGAGCTCTGTCACCTCCACCCACGTCTGGAACCCGGGCGGATACATCTCCTCGGCCGTGGGGGCGAAGACGAGGTCGACGCCGGCGTTCGTCGCTGCACCGAGATCGCTCTGCTCGTCCCTCGGGTACGCGTCTAGATCCGAGGGGGCCGAGAACTGTGTCGGGTTGACGAACAGGCTCATCACGACGGTGTCGCACTCGGCGCGCGCCGCCGCGAGCAGTGACAGGTGGCCGGCGTGGAGGGAGCCCATCGTCGGCACGAGCCCGACCGTGCCGCTGCGGAGCGGAGCCAGCGCCGCCCGGAGCTCGGCGATCGTCCGGCAGACCTTCATCTGACGCCGACGGTCGCGTCCGCCAGGACGCGGTAGAGGGCTTCGAGCTCGGGGCGGGTGGCCTGGATCGCTTCGAGATGCCGCTCGACCGTCTCCCAGTCACCCCGCTCGATCGGGCCCGTCAACTCGAAATCGTTCTCGATCGTCCTGCGCATCAACGGATCGAGCGCCTCCGGCGGGGCCCCGGCTGCCTCCAGCAGCGATCCCGCAGCGTGGCGCAGTGTGACGAGGTAGTTCGATGCGATCGCCGCTCCGGCGTGATACGCCGCTCGGTTCTCGTCGCAAAGGGGGAACGGGCGCAGGCCCAGCGTCTCCGCCAGCCACGTTCCGGCGGCGCCGGCCTCTGCGCTCTCGGAGGTCACGGCCGCCCAGGCGCCGTCGAGCTGCTCGGGGCCGCGTCGCAGCGTGAACGTCTGCAGGGGATGCACGCCGAAGCGCTTCGTGTGGGGGGCGAGCGCGGCGAGGGGTGTTGCGCCGCTGCAGTGCGCGACCCAGGGGCCGACGGGAACGGTCGCTGCAACCTCCGCGATCGCCCGGTCGGGCACGCAGATCAGCACCACCGCCGGAGCTGGGGCGTCCAGCCGAATACCGCGCTCGAGCAGGCGCTTGCCGACCGCGCCGCCGAGGCGCCCGCTCGCGCCGATCACTGTGATTTCACCGAACATCGTGCCGCTCCAGTTCCTCGTGGATACCGGGCCTGCAGCCAGTGTAGACAATGCCCTCCGGGGACTACTCGAAACGGAGGGCCTTGCCGACCGGGATTGCCGCAGCACGACGGGCGAGGGGTGCGGCGAACGCGGCGGCGAGCAGCGTGATCGCGGGCACGACGAGGATCACCGACCACCAGCTGGGGTACGCGAACTCGTCCGCCGAGCCGGCGATGCCGACGCCGAGCCGGAACAGGCCGAGGCCGAGCGGGATGCCCACGACTCCGGCCACCGCGGCGACGAGCGCCTGCTCGGAGACCAGGGTGGCGGTCACCTGGCGCGGCGTCAGGCCGACCGCCTCGAGCACCCCGAGGTCGCGGCCCCGCTCGAGTGTCGTCAGCAGGAGGGTGGCCAGCAGATTGACGAGCCCCACCACCAGCAGGATCGCGTCGAGGCTGTAGACGACCGGACGGAGCCTGCGCGCCTCGGCGGCATCGCCGTCGACGGGGTCGAGCGAGGGCGCCGGGCCGCCCTCGACGAGAGGCGCCACGGCCGGGCTCGCGGTGGCCCCGAACGACGCCTCCATCCCGAGCGTCGCGACGGCGGCGGCCACGGTGAGAGCGATACTCAGCGCCGTCAGCGAGGTGCGTCCTCGGTGGACGAAGGTCCCTCGTGCTCCGATCGAGACGGGGATCGGGGCTCTGACCCGATCCGCCAGCCTCGCCAGGAGCGACGAGCGCCTGCCCACGGCTCGTCCCTGCGTGACGATCGCGGCCGTCGACCTCCCGGCCGCCCGCCACCCCGGCAGGAACGTGAACACGGCGACGAGCGACAGGACGATTGCTGCGACGAGGAGCCCGCGCCCGGTGTCGAACGCCGGCAGGCGCGTCGTCTCGAGCAGCGCCGCGCTCCCGCGTGTGAAAAGAGGCGTTGCGAGGTAACCGGCGCCGAGCCCGCAGGCGACGCCGACCACTGCCAGCGCCATCTGCTCGGTCACCAGCACTCGACTCACCTGTGCCGGGGTGAGCCCCGTCGCCTTCAACAGGCCGATCTCGGCGCTCCGCGCCAGCACCCTGCCGCCGACGAGCGTGGCGAGGATTGCGCACGAGGCGAGCAGGAGCAGGACCCCGTAGAGCGAGACGATCACGGTCACGGTTCTGAGCTGCGCGCCGGCCGCGTCTCGCCGGTCGAGCCAGGTGTCGATCCCGGCCGGCGACCCGAGCACGAGGGCAGCCGCCGCGCCGACGGCATGGGCCGCCTCCGGGTCGGAGATGCGCAGCCCGACGATCTGGCCCCACGTCTCCGAGTCGGGCGAGATGCTCGACAGCGTCGGCACGGTGGCGAAGCCGAGACCGGGCTGTGAGAGCGGGTATGCCTCGACGGTCCCGCTCACGGCGACGCCGGAGACGACGAGCCGCCCACCCGGGGTCATGAGGTGTGCTCCTTCGCGGAGGCCGTTGAAATCGGCGAAGCTTCGTTCGAGGAGCACCTCGCCGCTGCCCGGCCAGCGTCCCGAGACGACGAGGGGCTTCGAGATGCGTGGGGCAACGTCGCCGACGCCGATCAGCCTCAGCCCGTAGCGCTTGCCGGCCCGTTCGAAGTCGGTGAACACCATCGGCTGGACGCCGGTCGAGCCGATCACCCCGGCGACGCGCTCGACGGGATCGAGCGGCGCCCCTCCGGGGAGCGCCGTCGCCGTGACGTGGGCTCCGTTCGTGGCGGCGAACGTGCGCTCGAAGGGCCGGTCCGCGACGGTTCCGATCGCGAGTGCGACCGTCAACGCCGCGGCAGAGACGGCGACGACGGTCACCGTCAGCGCGCTCTGCAGTCGGCGCCGGCGCAGCCCCGAAAACGCGAGCTTGGTCGTCAACTCGATCACGTCACGCCTCCAGCCGGAGCAACGAGGAGACCACCGTGCTGGTGCTCTCGCCGGCGTCGATGCGGGTCTCGTCGATGACCAGGCCGTCGCGCAGTTGCACGACGAGGTTCGCCGCCGAGGCGACCCGGTGGTCGTGTGTCGCGAGCACGACCGTCTGTCCCTCGTCGCAGACCTGGCGCAGCACCGCCACCACCTCGCGCGCGCTCGAGCTGTCGAGGTTGCCGGTCGGCTCGTCGGCGATCACGAGCGTCGGTCGGTTCACGAGTGCGCGTGCAATCGCCACGCGTTGCTGCTGCCCGCCGGACAGCCGCGACGGCAGCGCATCGGCCCGTACCGAGACCTCAAGCCGGTCCAGCAGCTCCTGCCGGCGCCCGCGGGCTTCGTCTCGCGGGGTGCCGACGAGCAGGGCGGGAAGCTCGACGTTCTCTGCCACCGTCAGTGTCTGGACGAGGTTGAAGAACTGGAAGACGAATCCGATCTCGCGCCGCCGGAGCACCGCCCAGGCCGCCTCTCCCAGGGCCTCGACGCGGTTGCCGGCGATCGTGATCGACCCTGCGGTCGGCCGGTCGAGGCCTCCGAGCAGGTGGAGAAGGGTGGACTTGCCGCAGCCGCTCGGCCCCATCACGGCGACGAGCTCACCGGCGTGCACGTCGAGGTCGATCCCGCGAAGCGCGAGCACGTCGACGCCGTCACCCGCGTAGGTCTTCGCCAGTCCCCTAGTCGAGAGTGCCGTTTCCATCCGTCCCCTCCTTTACGAGTCGTTGTTCGCAGAGATCGAGCCAGCGGAGATCCGCCTCGAGGTGGAGCGCAGCCCCCTCGACGAGGAGCGAGGCGACCGCGTCGGCGCCCGGGGCCTCACGCTCGCCGAGAGCGCGCAAAGCGATCAGGTACTCCCGCCGTTGCCGCTCGACGATCGTGCGAGGGTCGGCGATCCCGGACATCCCGGCGAGCACGAGCTTGAGGAAGAACTCGTCGCGCTGCCGCGTCGCCGCGGCGGGCGCGGCGACCCAGGCTTCGAGCTCCTCGCGACCGGCTTCGGTCAGCGTGTAACTGCGCTTCTGCCGCGAGTCACCCGGCACGTCGGCGCCGTGCACGAGCCCGTCGCGCTCGAGCCGCTGCAGGGTCGTGTAGACCTGGCCGCCGTTCAGCGGCGCGAGCGCGGCGCCGAACCGGTGCTCGAGCTCCTGCTTCAGCTCGTAGCCGTGTCGCGGCCCGTCGGCCAGGAGGGCGAGAAATGGATATTTCATTAGATAGCCGATACAGATATCGGATATCTATAGGGACGTCAAGGTCCTTAGGCCCGCGACCCGAGCCACCGTGGCCTCCTGAGCTCGTGGGCGTGTGCCGAGGCCCGCTCAGCCCTGAGCGAGCCGGGCCAGGAGAGCGGAGCGGACGAACGGCCAGTCGTCGTCGACGACGCTGTACCAGGCCGAGTCGCGGTTCTCGCCCCTGCGGACGAGCATGTGCTTACGGTGGATGCCTTCGAACCGAGCCGGCAGGCCCGCGAGGGCCGCGCGCGCGCGCTCGTTGAGGGCGTCGGTCTTGAACTCGACGCGACGGCAGCCGAGTGTCTCGAAGGCGTGCTGGAGCTGGAGCAGCTTCGCCTCGGTGTTCGCGCCGGTGCTCCACGCGGACGGCGCGAGCCAGGTCCACCCGATCTCGATGCTCCGGTGCTCCGGACGGAGCGCGAGAAAGCGGGTCGAGCCGATCGTCCGGCGCGATTCCGCCTCGACGGTGGCAAACGCGAGGTCGAGCCCGTCGGCGACACGGGCCGTGGCCTCGTCCATCCAGCTGTCCCAGGCTTCCCGCGTGGGCGGCTGCACGATCGGGAGCCAGCGCCACAGACGGGGATCGCGCGACGCCTCCCAGAGGCCGTCGGCGTGCTTCGCGGCCAGGGGCTCGAGGGTCACGAGCCGGCCCGAGAGCGTCGGTGTCATCCATCGCTCCACCCGCCCAGACAGTACACTCGGGGCGTGCCGATCTACGAATACGCATGCATGGAGTGCGAGGATCACTTCGACGAGCTCGTCCGCAGCGAGGAGCAGGTCATCACCTGCCCGTCATGCCAGGCGACCGACGTCCTCAAGCAGATTTCCGCCTTCGCCGTGCACGGCGCTGCCGCCAAGCCGTCGTTCGGCGGCGGAGCAGGCGGCTGCTGCGGCGGCGGCTGCGGCTGCGGCTGAGCCCGGCCGGACAGCCGAAGCGCGCCGCCGGTTCTGCTGTCCTGCAACAGCGGCGCGTCGACTCATCCGCTGCCACGCCTAGACTGGTTCGCTCGATGGATGCTCTCACTCGTGCCGCGGAGCTCGCGGCCTACGGTGTCGAGACCGCCGGCTGCGTTCGCTGCCCGCTTGCCGCGACCCGCACCCAGGTCGTCTTCGGCACGGGCAATCCCGACGCGGAGCTGATGATCGTAGGGGAGGCGCCCGGGTTCCACGAGGATCAGGGAGGGCAGCCGTTCGCGGGACAGGCCGGTGAGCTGCTCGAGCGGCTCCTCGCCGGAATCGGGTTCGGACGCGACGAGGTGTACCTCGCGAACGTGCTCAAGTGCAGGCCGCCGCAGAACCGCGACCCGCTCGAGGCGGAGATCGCGGCGTGCGAGCCGCATCTGTTCCGTCAGATCGAGCTCGTCCGGCCGCGTGTCGTGGCCACGCTCGGGAACTTCGCCACCAAGCTCCTCTCCGGCCGGCCCTTCGGGATTACGCGCGTCCACGGGCAAGAGCACGAGGTGAGTTTCGCCGAGACCACCGTCGTCCTCTACCCGCTCTATCACCCTGCGGCTGCCCTCTACACGCCGTCGATGCTGCAGGCGCTGGAGGACGACTTCTCGCGTCTGCCGGCCCTCCTCGGCGGGTCGGCGCCCGAGCCGTTGGCCCTCGTGACCTCGCCCGACGAGCACGCCGACGACGCGACCGCCGCCGACGCCTCGCCCGACGTCGTCCAACTCGGTCTCTTCTGAGCGCGTGATCGAAGCCATCTCGCGCTCGGCTGCCGAGACCGAGGCTCTCGGGGGCCGGATCGCGCCGCTGCTCCGCGCCGGTGACATCGTGCTCGTCCGCGGCGAGATCGGAGCGGGCAAGACGACGCTCGTGCGCGGTGCCTGTCGGTCGCTCGGGATCGAGGAACCGGTGACGAGCCCGACGTTCACGATCGGCCACCTCTACGCCGGCACGGTCAGGGTGGCGCATCTCGACCTCTATCGCTTCGCGGGGCTCAGCGCGGCGGAGTGGGGCGATCTGGAGCCGTACTTCGACGAGACGATCGCTTTCGTCGAGTGGCCCGAGGAGGGGCTCGCTGCGCTGCCGCCGGCGCGACTGACGCTGCAGCTCGAGCACGCGGGCGGCGACGAGCGCTGGATCTCGGCCGACAGCGCCGACCAACGGCTGCTAGAAGATCTTGCGCGTGCTGATCCTCGCGTTCGACACCGCAACTGACCTCGCGACGAGCGCGCTCGTCGCCGAAGGCGCGACCCTCGGGGAGCGGGCGAGCCGGCCTCAGTCCCTGCTCGCCGACGTCGACGACCTGCTCGCGGACGCCGAGGCCCGGCCACAGGATCTGACCGCACTCGTCGTCGGCACGGGCCCCGGCAGTTTCACGGCGACCCGGATCGGGCTCGCGATCGCGCGGGGGCTGGCGCTCTCCCTCGAACTCCCCGTGGCAGGGGTTTCGACGCTCGCCGCCCTGGCCGCGAGCAGCGACAACGCGTTTCCGGTGATCGACGCCAGGCGCGGAGAAGTCTTCGTCCCGGGTCCGCTCGCGATGCGCCCCGAGGACGTGGTCGTGCCTGCCGGGCGCGTCTGCGTCGGCGACGGCGCCCGCCGCTACCGTGACGTGCTCACCGCTCGTGGAGCCGAGGTGGCTCCCGACGACTCCCTGCTCCACATCCCTCGCGCCGCGTTGCATGTCTCGCTCGCCACCACGTTCGGGCCCGCCGAAGCCGTCGCTCCGGTGTATGTGCGCGAACCGGATGCGAGCCGGTGGGTGGCATGAGCTTCTCGCTGCGGCGCCTCGAGCTCGGCGACCTGGACGCGATCGAGCAGATCGAGCGCGTCTCGTATCCGACGCCGTGGTCGCGCTCGATGTTCGCGAGCGAGCTGGCGAAGCAGAGCTCGCGCTCGATAGCTGCCGTGCTGCCCGACGGCCGACTCATCGGCTATCTCGTGCTCTCGCGGTACGTCGACGCCTGGCACGTGATGAACGTCGCCGTCGAGCCGGAACAGCGACGGCTCGGGATCGCGTCCGCCATGCTGCGGCGGCTGTTCGCCGACACCCGCGCCGACGCCGAGCGCGGTTACACGCTCGAGGTCAGGGTCTCGAACGTGGCGGCGATCAGTCTCTACGAGCGCTTCGGGTTCGTGCCACGCGGAGTCCGGCGGGGGTACTACACGGACAACAGGGAGGACGCCCTGATCATGTGGCGCGACCCGGAGGAGCAGGAGCCGGGCGTCCACGAGCCCGCGCTCGCGAAGTCGGACGGCGCGGACGCGCAGGCGGGTCGCCTCGTCGAAGAGCGTGAGCGGCCGTGATCCTCGGGATCGAGACGTCCTGCGACGAGACCGCAGCCGCCGTCGTCACCGACGACGGGGTCGTGCGCTCGTCGGTGGTCGCTTCGCAGGCCGAGTTGCACGCCGGCTTCGGCGGAGTCGTGCCCGAGATCGCCTCCCGCCGACATCTCGAACTGGTGGGACCGGTGATTCGCCAGGCGCTCGGCGATGCGGGTGTGGGCCTCAGGGAGATCACCCGGATCGGCGTCACGCAGGGCCCCGGCCTGATCGGGGCGCTCCTCGTGGGGCTCTCCGCGGCGAAAGCACTCGCCTGGTCTCGGCAGATCGAGCTCGTGCCGGTCGACCACCTGCAGGGGCATGTTGCCTCGCTCTATCTCGAGCCCGACGCCGTCGAGCCGCCGTTTGTCTGCCTGTTGGCAAGCGGCGGCCACACCCTGCTCCTCGCGGTGCGCGAGCGTGGCTCGTTCGAAAGGCTCGGAACGACGCTGGACGACGCCGCCGGCGAGGCCTTCGACAAGGGTGCGCGCCTACTCGGGTTGCCGTACCCGGGCGGAGCGCAGATCGACGCGCTCGCGCGCGAGGGCGATCCCGGCGCATTTCGCTTCCCGGTGGCGCGCGTGCCGGGCCTCGATTTCTCCTTCTCCGGGGTCAAGACCTCGCTCCTGTACACGATCCGTGACCTGGGCGAGGCCGGGGTCGAGCAACAGCGCGCCGATCTCGCAGCGTCCTACCAACGGGCGATCGTCGCGGCCCTGACCGAGCGGCTGCGGCTGGCGTCCGAGCGCACGGGGATCGAGCGTGTGGCCGTCGTCGGTGGCGTGGCGGCCAATTCCGAGTTGCGCGCCGCGCTGCCCGACGCGGCTCTGGCTCCCCTTCCGCTCTGCACCGACAACGCGGCGATGATCGCCTCCGCAGCGCGGTTCGGCGACCCCGCCACTCCCGGCGAGGCTCTCATCCTCGATGCCTATGCGTCGGCAGCGTAGGCTCGTGCGCTCCGCCGGTTCGGCGGCTCTCGTCCTCGTCGCGCTGCTTCTCGTTACGGGCGCGAGCGGCGCCAGCCCCACCAACTCGGGTGCGGCCGGCTGGGAGAGCCTGCTCGGAGATCGGCCCTCCGCGCAGCTCGGCGGACGGTGGATCGTCGTCCTCCGGAAGCCGTCGCTCGCCTCGCGCGTCGCGGCGGCTGGTGGGGTCGCCACCGAGCAGGAGGAGCGCAGCTGGACGGCAGCCGCTCGCAGTGCCCAGCGCGAGGTGCTCAGCCGGCTCGCGTTCCGTGGCGCCCCGATCGAGCCCGAGTACACGTTCACGCGGCTCTTCAACGGGTTCGCCACACCCCTTGATCCCGGGTCGCTCGCGATCGTGGCCAGAGATCCCGACGTCGAGGGCGTGTTCCGCGTGCGCGGTGCGATCCCGGCAGCCGTCGACCAGGAACGACTGAACGAGCTCACCCGTTCCGGGGTCGGCCAGGGGGCGGCAGTGGGGATCCCGGGCTTCACGGGAGCAGGTGTCACGATCGCCCTGCTCGACACGGGTGTCGATCTCGTCCACCCCTATCTCCGGCGCGCTCTCGCACCCGGCCTCGACGTGCTCGACCCAGGCGGGGATGCGAGCGCGCGACAGAACCCGACCGCTCCGGGCCGCCCCGAGCGGCACGGCACCGAGATGGCCGGGCTGGTGGTCGGGTCGGACGGCCCTGGTGGGCTCGAAGGCGTCGCCCCCGGCGCGATGGTGCTCCCGATCCGCGTCGCCGGCTGGCAGCCGGACACGACGGGTGAGGTCTCGGTCTACGGTCGCACCGACCAGCTGCTCGCCGGCATGGAGCTCGCAGTCGACCCCAACGCGGACGGCGATGCGCACGACGCCGTCCGCGTCATGCTGATCGGGGTCGTGGAGCCGCTGGCCGGCTTCGCGGACGGCCCCCTTGCCGCGGCAGCGGAGGGCGCGGCCGTGCTCGGCTCGCTCGTCGTCGCTCCCGCCGGGAACGACGGGCCGGCCGGGCCCGCGTTCGGCAGCATCGGCGGCCCGGGCGGCGCGCCCGCCGCGCTCACTGTCGGCGCAGTCGATACCAGGCGCCTCAGCCCGAGGGCGCACATGCTCCTCCTCGCAGGGCTGCGCACGCTCGTCTCCGGCGTCGAGCCTCTCGGCGGCGGCGTTGCTCGCGCGGTCTCGCTCTCGGCGCCGGTCGTGGCACTGACGGCGAACGCGACCGCCGAGGTCGGCGCCGAGAGCGGCCTCGAGCGCCTCTTCGACAGCGCCGGGTACAGCCGTGTCGGAGGCCGAGCAGTTCTCCTGCCGCGAGGCACCTCGTCGCCCGAGGCAGTCCGTGAGGTCCTCACCGCCGGGGCGCTGGCGGTGCTCGTCGACGGGCCGCTCCCGGCGGGCTCGCTCGGCACCGACGGCCCGGCGAACATTCCGATTCTGGGAGTGACCGGCGAAGCCGCCGACGCCGTCCGGGCAGCGCTGCGGAAGGGCGTGCCGGTGACGCTTGCGGTCGGGGCGACGAGCACCGACCCGAACGACGGCCTTGGCGCTGCGGCCCCGTTCTCGTCCGAGGGGCTCGCGTTCGACGGGGGCCCGAAGCCCGAGCTGAGAGCGGCGGGGATCGGCCTCGCCACCTCCGATCCGGGCCGAGACGAGGACGGCGCGGCCCGCTTCGGGACGCTCAGTGGGTCGAGTGCCGCCGCTGCGTTGACCGCGGGCGCCGCTGCTCTGCTCGCGGAGGCACGCCCCGACCTCGACGCCGCCGGCCTCAAGGCGGCTCTCGTCGCCGCGGCGCATCGCAGCGGCGCGCGGGCAGGGGCGCTGGTGGACCCCGCCGCCGCGGCCGCCGTGGAACTCGTCGCCGACCCGCCCCTCGTCGGCCTCGGTGCTGCCTTCGCGGCCGGGACGACGATCGAGCGCGAGGTGAGGCTGCGCAACGTCAGTCGTCGGGCTCTCGACGTCACGATCGAGCCCGGCAGCGCGGATGCGGCCGACATCACGGTCGCGACCCGGCCGCGGGCAGCGCGGCTGAGACCGGGGGCGTTCCTCCGCGTCACGGTGTCCGCCACCGTGCCGCTCCTGCCCCGCGCGCCGTCGGCGCTCAGCGGTGCTCTGAGGGTCAAGATTGCCGGCGGTTCCACCCTGCGGGTGCCTTGGACGATCGCCGTGCCCCTCGCGGAGCCCACCCTGATCGCGAGTGCCAGTCTTTCCGGGCGCGTCCTTGTGCCCTCGGACGTGGACCCCGCCGTGCTGACCGTGGTCGCCGGTCGGGTCGACGGCAGCGCCGAGCGGCCGCAGTTGCTCCCGCTCGAGCGACTCGCGATCGACCTCTACCGTGGAGACCGGGCGCTGGGACGTCTTGCCGTGGAGCGGGACGTGCTCCCGGGCCGGTACTCGTTCGGGATCACCGGGCGTGGGCTCGGGGGGAAGCGACTGCCGCCGGGCGCCTACACGCTGCGCATCACGGCGACGCCGGTCGATGGCGGCAAGCCCGATCGGAAGACCGTTCCCTTCACGATCTCGTGATCCGCCGACGGGCTTCGGCGTGCGATGGCGGCGGTATAGTCGGATCGTCGTGAGCCAGGGACCACAGGCATGAGTGCGACCGCGCCTTCGCCTACGCATCTCCGCGAGAATCCGTTCCAGATCGCGCAGACGCAGTTGCGGCGCGTCGGCGAGACGTTCTCGGTCGATCCAAACCTGATCCAGGTGCTCGCACACTGCAAGAAGGGCGTCGAGGTCTCGGTGCCGGTGGAGATGGACGACGGCTCCGTGCGCGCGTTCATCGGCTATCGCGTCGTGCACAACATGACCCGTGGCCCGGCCAAGGGCGGCATCCGCTACCACCCCGACGTCACCCAGGACGAGGTCAAGGCGCTCGCCATGTGGATGACGTGGAAGTGCGCGCTCATGGGCCTGCCGTTCGGCGGTGCCAAGGGCGGCGTCATCTGCGACCCCAAGAGCCTTTCGCTCGGTGAGAAGGAGCGGCTGACGCGGCGCTACACGACGGAGATCATCAACGAGATCGGGCCAGAGAAGGACATTCCGGCGCCGGACGTCGGCACCGACGCCCAGGTGATGGCCTGGATCTTCGACACGTACTCGATGAACGTCGGGCACTCCGTGCTCGGCGTCGTCACGGGCAAGCCGCTCGCGGTCGGCGGCTCGGTCGGACGCGACGGCGCGACCGCGCGCGGGTCGCTCTATTGCATTCGCACGGCTCTGCAGAAGCAGGGGTCCCGGCTGCACGACACGCGGATCGCGATCCAGGGATTCGGCAATGTCGGCTCCAACCTCGCCCGGCTCCTGGCCGAGGAAGGCGTTCGCGTGATCGCCGTCTCCGACTCGGGCGGCGGCATCCACAACCCGTACGGCCTCGACGTGCGCGCGGTGAGTGCGTACAAGGCGGAGCACGGCGTGCTGGAGGGCTTCCCGGGAGCCGACGCGATCACCAACGAGGAATTGATCGAGATCGACTGCGACGTCCTCACGCCGTGCGCCCTCGAGCAGGTGATCACCGCCGAGAACGCTCCGCGGATCAGGGCCAAGATGATCTGTGAGGGCGCGAACGGGCCGACGACCCCTGGCGCCGACGAGATTCTCGAGGATCGCAACATCCTCGTGCTGCCCGACGTCCTCGCGAACGCGGGCGGCGTCGTCGTGTCGTACTTCGAGTGGGTGCAAGGGCTGCAGGAGTACTTCTGGAAGGAGTACGAGGTCAACGCGAAGCTGAACGACATCGTCGTCCGCGCCTTCGAGGAGACGTGGTCGACCCGCGAGCAGTTCGGGACGAGCATGCGGATGGCGGCGTACGGGCTGGCGGTGCAGCGCGTCGCCGAGGCGACGACGATCCGTGGCCTCTACCCCTAGGCCGCCGGCTTCGGGCCTGCGCCGGGTCGCGGTCTACCACGCAGAAGGCTGCCACCTGTGCGAGCGTGCGATCGAGGTCGTGCACGAGGCACGGGCGGCGGAGCCGTTCGCACTCGAGCTCGTCGACATCGGCGGCGTCGCGGAGCTCGAGGCCGCGTATCGCGAGCATCTCCCCGTGATCGAGGTCGACGGCGTTCGAGCGTTCACGTACTTCGTCTCCGTCGAGGGCCTGCTCGCGCTCGTCCGGGCGTGACGGTTCTCCGCGTCCGGCGCGGGGTGGGCAGGCAGTATGAGGCAACTTGTCACAAGCTGTGAAGCAGCGATCCTCCAAGGAGACCCCTTTTGGCAGAGCGACTGACGGTAGGTGTGGCGGCTCGGCTGAGCCGGTACCTCCAGGTGCTGACCCAGGCGAAGAAGATGGGCAAAGAGCGGATCTCCTCGCAGGAGATCTCCGAGTACACGAACATCAACGCCACCCAGATCCGGCGTGATCTCTCGGGCTTCGGGCGCTTCGGAAAGCGTGGGGTCGGCTACAACATCGAGTCGCTGCTCGGTGAGATCCGCAAGATCCTGCGGACGCAGGGCCAGCACAACATCGCGCTCGTCGGCGCCGGCCGGCTCGGTGGCGCCATTGCGAGCTCGCCGATCTTCGCCGAGCACGGCATCACGATCGCCGCGGTCTTCGACAGCGACGCGGGCAAGGTCGGGCGCTCGGTCGGCGGCATCACGGTGACGCCGCTCGATCAACTCGAGGAGCTCGTCCGCGAACGGAACATCATCGTCGGCGTTCTCGCCGTCCCGGCCGACGCGGCGCAGGGAACCGCTGATGCGCTCGTCGCTGCGGGTGTGAAGATCATCTTCAACTACTCGCAGGCGCTGTTGACGACGCCGGCGGACGTCCAGGTGCACGCGTCCAATCCCGCCGTCGAGCTCCTCTACGCGCTCTACTTCCACCTGACCTGAGCCGGCCCGGCCCCGCACGTCCGGGTGGCGCTCCCACCCGGGCGGGCGCACGAGCGGGCGCCGGCTGCGGTCGCGCCGGCAGGCGCTTCGCCCGCTTCCGCTAAAGATGCCGCATGCGGATCCTGCTCTGGCACGGGTATCTCCTCGGTGGCACCGGGTCGAACGTCTATACGAGGATGCTCGCGCGCGAATGGAGCCGGGCGGGGCACGACGTCACCGTCCTCTCGCAGGAGGCCGAGCCCGAACGGTACGACCTCGGCGGCGCGGCCACGGTCAAGCCGGATGTCGGCAGCCTCCTGCCCGTCTTCGTGCTCGATCGGTACGAGGGCTTCGAGGTGAAGCGGGTGCAGGACTGCACGCGGGGCGAACTCGACGCCTGGGTCGAGGCGAACGCCTCGGCGGTCCGCTCGCTCCAGCCCGCCGACATCGTGTTCACCAACCACGTGCTCCTCGGAGGCCCCGTCGGTGCGGCCTCCGGTGGCCCGTTCGCGGTCAAGGCCCATGGGTCGGAGCTCGAGTACTCGATGCGAGGGAACCCGGCGCTCGCCGCCTGGGGCGCCGAGACGCTGGCCACCGCGAGAGCCACGTTCGTGGGCTCGGCCCACATCCGGGCCGTGCTGGCCGACGTCTGCGGCCACACGGCCGACGTGATCGAGGTGCCTCCCGGCGTGGACATCGACGAGTGGAAGCCCGAGTCGCGTGAGATCGCGCTCCAGGGGCTGCTGGCCGAGGCGCGGGGAGATGCGCCGAATCCCGGCAACGCCGAGGAGCGCCTTCCCGACGACGCCAACGCGATCCGGCTCGAGCGGTTCCTCGCGACCGAGCAGCCGATCGTCGTCTACTTCGGCAAGCTGATCGAGCAGAAGGGGGTTCACGTCCTGATCGACGCGCTCGCGGGAACGTCGGCCCGGCTCGTAGCGGTCGGCTTCGGGCCCGAGCGCGGCGCGCTCGAGCACCGCGCCGTCGAGCGGAAGGTCGAGGCCCTCTTCACCGGCCCGCTCGAGCACCGTCATCTCCGCCATCTCCTCGCTCTCGCCGACGCCTGCGTGGTGCCTTCCATCTTCCCCGAGGCATTCGGAATGGTCGCCGCGGAGGCGGCCGCCGCTGGCTGCCCGCCGCTCGTCGCACGCCACTCGGGCCTGGCCGAGGTCGCGGCCGGCCTCGAAGCGACCTATCCGCCGGGCCTCGGTCATCTCGCTGCGTTCATCCCGGGTGACGCGGCCGATCTGTCGGCGAGGCTGCGGGAAGTACTCGCCCTCTCCACGGACGAGCGTGAAGGCCTCCGGCGGGCTGCGCGCGCTGCCGTGGTGGAGCGCTGGAGCTGGGCTCGCGTGTCGCGCCGGCTGCTCGAACCGATCACCTGAGCCTGCAAGCTGCGCCGCCGACCCCGCGGGCTCGCCGGCCTCACTGCGGCCGCCTGGACGGGTGACTGCCCTCGCTATCGAAAGTGCAGTATCGACTACCCTTCCTCCCTCGATGGGCGACCAGCAGCATGTTCCGACCGACCAGCTCCTACGCGAGGCGCGCGAGCGCTTCGAGGAGGGTGCCGACTTCACCGTTGCCGTCGAGGAGGAGTTCGCGCTGCTCGACCCGGTCTCGCTCGACCTCGTCAACCGGTTCGAGGAGGTGCAGGCAGCCGCGGCCGGGACGCCGCTCGAGCCTTCGCTCGCCGGCGAGCTGATCGCTTCGGAGGTGGAGGTCAAGACGGGTCGCGTCGAGTCGTTCGCCGGCATCCCGAAGCTGATCGCAGAGCGCCGTGTGGAGCTCGCCGCAGTCGTCGACTCGCTGGGGATCGCGCTCGGTGGCACCGGCGCACACCCCTGGGCGAACTGGAAGGACCAGCGGATCATCGACACGCCGCACTACCGCCGCAACGACGAGCTCCTCCGCTACGTCGTCTGGAAGAACAACACCTTCGGCTTCCACGTCCACGTCGGGATCAAGGGAGCGGACCGCGCGCTCCGCGTCACGAGCGCGCTCCGCAACTGGCTTCCCGAGCTACTCGCGCTCTCGGCGAGCTCGCCGTTCGCCGAGGGGGTCGATACCGGGCTCCACTCGGTTCGAACCCAGATCTTCACCCGGTTCTTCCCCCGCTGCGGCGTGCCCGACAGCTTCGACTCGTGGGCCGACTACGAGCGCTACGTGCGGTTCCTCTACGACACGGGCTCGATCGACGAGCACACGCAGCTGTGGTGGAGCGTGCGGCCGCATCTGACGTTTCCCACCGTCGAGATCCGGATCTGCGACGGTCAACCGGACCTTGCCGAGTCGCAGTCGTTGGCCGCTCTCTGCGTGTCTCTCGTGGCGCGGGTGGCGCGGGCGCTCGACGAAGGCGAGCAGATCGTGCAGCAGCCGCACCGCCTGATCGAGGAGAACATGTGGCGCGCGATCCGATACGGGCTCTCGGGCGAGCTGATCGACCTCGAGCGCGGCGAGGTTCTGCCTGCCCGCGCCCGGCTCGAGCGCCTCCTCGACTGGGTGCTGCCGGTCGCGCAGGAGATCGGCGCCGCCGAGTGGCTGCGGCTGCCGGAGCAGAATGCAGCGGAACGGCAGATCGCCCGATTCGCCGAGAGCGGCGACCTCGCCGAGATCTACGGCGACCTCGTTCTGCGGCCGTCACACGTGGCGTAGACCGGCTCGAAGAGGTTGGCCGCGCAGCCTCGGTGCTTGTGCGGCATAATCTGGCGCGCCGATCCCGTTTCGGCGTTTTCTTTGTGACAGCCTCCGGAGGGTTGATGGACTTCTTCAATGACCATGCCGTTCTGTTCGCGCTCGTCTGCGCGGCGGCAGCGGTGCTGTACGGGCTCTACCTGACCTACTGGCTGCTCAGCCAGCCGGCGGGCAACGAGCGCATGCGCGAGATCTCGGGCGCGGTGCAGGAGGGAGCGGCGGCGTACCTGCGCAAGCAGTACACGTCGATCGCGGTCGTCGCGGTCGTGCCGATCCTCCTGATCGGCTTCTACGACAAGCTCGGCTGGGGTACCGCGTTCGGCTTCCTGCTCGGTGCCGTCCTCTCGGCGGCTGCCGGTTTCATCGGCATGAACGTCGCGGTCCGCTCCAACGCGCGCACGGCCGAGGCCGCGCGCGAGGGAATCCCGGCCGCGTTCAAGGTGGCGTTCCGGGCAGGCTCGGTGACCGGCCTGCTCGTCGTCGGGCTCGGTCTGTTCGGGGTCGCTGGGTACTACTGGTTCCTCACCGGGGCGCTCCACAACTCGCCGCAGTCCGCGGTCGACGACCTGATCGGGCTCGCCTTCGGCGGTTCGCTGATCTCCGTCTTCGCGCGACTCGGCGGGGGCATCTTCACGAAGGCGGCCGATGTCGGCGCCGACCTCGTCGGCAAGATCGAAGCAGGCATTCCCGAGGACGACCCACGAAACCCGGCCGTGATCGCCGACAACGTCGGCGACAACGTCGGTGACTGCGCCGGCATGGCGGCCGACCTGTTCGAGACGTATGCCGTCACCGCAGTCGTCGTGATGCTGCTGGGCATCGACTACCCGACCAGCAGCCTCTGGCTGTTCCCGCTCGCACTCGGTGGCATCTCCATCCTCGCCTCCATCATCGGCACGTTCTTCGCGCGGGTCGGCAAGGGGGAGAACGCGATCATCAACGCGCTCTACATGAGCGTGATCGTGGCCACGGTGCTCTCGGCGATCGGGTTCATCCCGGTCACGGCCGCCTTCGACGGCTCCCAGTTCTCGTTCTGGCAGCTCTACGGCTCTGCGCTCGTCGGCCTGGCGATCACCTTCCTGCTCGTCGCCATCACCGAGTACTACACGGGCAGCCGCTGGAATCCCGTCAAGAAGATCGCGGAGGCGTCGACCACGGGCCACGCGACGAACATCATCGCCGGGCTCGCCAAGGGGATGGAGGCGACCGCCCTACCGGTGATCGTGATCGCCGGCGGCGTCATCGCGGCCTACGAGATCGCCGGCGGCAGCATTTACGGGATCGGCGTCGCCGTGATGGCCCAGCTCTCGATGTGCGGTCTGATCGTCGCGCTCGACGCGTACGGCCCGGTCACGGACAACGCGGGCGGCATCGCCGAGATGGCGAGCATGCCCGAGTCGGTCCGGGGCGTGACCGATCCGCTCGACGCGGTCGGCAACACGACGAAGGCCGTCACGAAGGGCTACGCGATCGGCTCCGCCGGGCTCGCGGCGCTGATCCTGTTCGACGAGTACACGCGCGGCCTCGTCAACGCGGGCATCGACACGGTGTTCTCGCTCTCGGACCCGTACGTCGTCGCAGGCCTCTTCGTGGGCGGCATGATGCCGTTCCTGTTCGCGGCCCTGGCGATGACGGCCGTCGGTCGCGTCGGCGGCGAGGTCGTGGAGGAGGTGCGGCGCCAGTTCCGCGACGACCCGGGCATCATGGAGGGCACGTCGCGGCCGGACTATTCGCGCGCGGTCGGCATCGTCACGACCTCCGCGATCAAGGGGATGTTGCTCCCGGCCGCGATCCCGATCGCGTTTCCGATCATCGTCGGCATCATCAGCCCCAAGATGCTCGGCGGTCTGCTGATCGGCACGATCGTGACCGGCCTCTTCCTCGCCATCTCGATGACCTCGGGCGGCGGCGCGTGGGACAACGCGAAGAAGCTGATCGAGGATGGCGCCCACGGCGGTAAGGGCTCCGAAGCGCACGCAGCCGGCATCACAGGCGACACCGTCGGCGACCCGTACAAGGACACGGCGGGCCCGGCGATCAACCCGATGATCAAGATCGCGAACATCGTCGCGATCCTGATCATTCCGCTGCTCGCCTCGATCCACGGCTAGCGCCTGGAAGCATCGGAGGGGTGGCGGCCATGGGGCCGCCACCCCTCTTCTCTTGATCACGTGAGCGCAACCCTGCGCGGGCGCTGCGGCATCTGCCAACCATCCTTCTAGACTGCGCCGGTGCCCAGTCGTCGCAGGCGGGAGGTCGAGCTCGAGCGGGTGCTCGGGACGCCCGCACTCTTCGCCACCGCCTACGGCAACGTCGGCTCCTCGATCTACTACGCGCTCGGCCTGACGGCGGTCTACGCGCTCGGCCTGACGCCTCTCGTCTTCCTCGTCGCGGGGATCGTGTTCGCGATGACGGCGGCGACGTACGCCGAGGGAACCGTGCTCTACCCGGAAGCCGGCGGGTCGTCGAGCTTCGCCCGCCACGCGTTCAACGAGCTCGTCAGCTTCGGCGCCGCCTGGTCGCAGATGCTCGTGTACGTCGTCACCGTTGCCACCTCCGCCTTCTTCGTGCCGCACTACCTCTCGATCTTCTGGACGCCGCTGAAGACGAACCCCTGGGACATCGTCGGGGGCGCCATCGTGATCCTGATCCTCGTGACGCTGAACATCGTCGGCGTCCAGGAGGCGGCGAAGCTCTCGATCGTGCTCGCGGTCCTCGACTTCGCGACGCAGGTGCTCCTCGTCCTGCTCGGGCTCTTCCTCGTCTTCAGCCCGTCGATCCTGGTGGACAACATCCACTGGGGGGTCGCTCCGACGTGGTCGAACCTCGCGCTCGCGGTACCCGTGGCGATGCTCGCCTACACCGGGGTGGAAACCGTCTCGAATCTCGCCGAGGAGGCGCGGGAGCCGGCCCGCAGCGTCCCGGATGCCTACAAGCTCGTCGCCGGAGCAGTGTTCGCGATCTACCTGACGCTACCGCTCGTCGCCCTTTCCGCGCTTCCCGTGACGAGCATCGACGGCAAGCTGACGACGTTGCTCGCCCTGCCGCCGGAGCAGGGCGGGTACGCCAACGATCCGATCCTCGGCCTCGTCCAGAACCTGGGCGTCTCGGGGACGCTCCTGCGCGTGCTCGAGATCTACGTCGGCGTCCTCGCCGCCACGATCCTCGTGATCGCCACCAATGCCGGCGTGATCGGCGCCTCGCGGGTGACGTACTCGATGGCGAGCTACCGGCAGATCCCCGAGGTCTTCCGCCGGCTGCACCCGACGCTGAAGACGCCGGTGCTGTCGCTCGTCCTGTTCGCCGGGATCGCACCGATCCTGGTCTTGCTCCCCGGAGACGTCAAGTTCGTCGGCACCCTCTACTCCTTCGGGGCCACGCTCTCGTTCACCGTTGCGCACGTCTCGCTCGTCCGGCTGCGGATGAAGCAGAAGGGCTCGGCCGAGCCGTTCTTCCGGGCCCGCCCCAACCTGTTCGCGCGCGGCGTCGAGTGGCCCGTCTTCGCGATCCTCGGCGGCCTCGCGACCGGCGCCTCGTTCCTCGTCATCGTGGTGCAGAACGCGACCACGCGATGGGTCGGGCTGGGGTGGATCCTGGTCGGTGTCGGCTTCTACATCGTCTATCGGCGGCGGTTCGTCCGGGCGTCGCTCGGCGAGAGCGTGAAGGCTCCGCCGGCCTTCGGGCCTGCTCTCGCGCTCGAGTACCGACGGCTGCTCGTGCCCGTCATCGCAGGTCAGGCCTCGGATGAGGCGCTCGACGTGGCGTGCCGCCTCGCGGCCGAGCGAGGCGCCCGGATCGTCGCCCTCAGCGCCCTCGAGATCCCACTCGACCGGCCGCTCGACACCGGCATGGCCGAGGTGGAGGCGGCCGCCAACCACGAGCTCGACGAGGCGATTGCGGTCGGGGAGTCCTACGGCGTTCGCGTCACCGCTCGCCTGGTCCGCACCCGCAATGCCGGCACCGCGATCGTCGAAGAGGCGGAGCGGCGCGGGAGCGAGATCATCGTGCTCGGCACGCCGCGCAAGCCCCTGACCCGCCGGCAGCGCGCGGTCTTCGGGAGAACCGTCGACTACGTGCTCCGTCATTCGCCCTGCCGCGTGATGGTCACGGCGGCGAGCGACGAGGTGCCGGCGTGATCTGGTACAGGCGCGCGATCTACGGCTTCTCGGCCTGCTTCGTCGTGATCGGGTGCGCGCTGCTCGTCGTCACGGCCAGCAACGGTGGTGGCCTCGTCGGGTTCGTCCTCGGCGCCCTGTTCGTCGCGCTCGGAGTCGGCCGCATCCAGCTGGAGCGTAAACGTGGCACGTAAGGTCAGGGGATTCGAGCGCGTGCTCGACGCACCGGCGCTGTTCACGGTCGCGTACGACGAGATCGGGTCCTCGATCTACTTCGCGCTCGGGATCGTGGCCGCCCAGGCGCTCGGCCTGACCCCTGTCGTCCTGCTGCTCAGCGGGCTGCTGTTCCTCGTCGTCTCGCTCTCGTATGCGGAGGGGACGGCGGCGATCCCCGAGACCGGTGGTGCGGCGACGTTCACGCGGCGGGCCTTCAACGACCTGATCGGGTTTGCCACGGGGTGGGTTCTGTTCCTCGACTTCCTGATCGTGATCGCCCTCTCGACGCTCTTCCTGCCGCACTACCTGGCGGCGTCGCTCTCGGCGCCGTCCCTGCGGCACGGCCCGTGGGACATCGTGATCGCGGTCGTGGTGATCGCGGCGATCGTGACCGCGCGCCTCTACCGCCACAGCAGGATGTACCGGGCGGCGCTCGTGCTCGCGCTGCTCGACCTCGCCGTGCAGGTGCTCGTCGTCGTGATCGGCTTCGCCGTCGTCTTTTCCCCGGACGTGCTCACGCAGGGGCTCGACCTCGCGCCCGACCAGGGCTGGCACGACCTCTTCTTCGCGCTTCCCCTCGCGATGCTGGCGTACACCGGCCTCGAGACGGTCGCCAACCTCGCCGAGGAAACACGCGAGCCGGGCACGACCCTGCCTCGATCGCTTTTCTCCTCGATCGGGCTCGTGGTGGTGATGACGGTCCTGATCGCCGTGATCGCCGTGACCGCGTTCCCCGCCGAGGACGGCTCCACCGACCTCGCCGATCGGTGGCTGGAGGCGCCGATCGTCGGGATCGTGACCGCGTTCGACGGGCACCTGCCGGGCGCCCTCGTCGACGTGCTCCGCGTCGTGGTGGGCCTGTCGGGCGCGGTGATCCTGTTCGCTGCCGCAACCACCGCGATCACCGGCTGCACCAGGCTCGCGCGCTCGATGGCCGTGCACGGCATGCTGCCCCGCGAGTTCGGCCGCCTCGAGCGGCGCTCGCTCGTCTCCCGCGAAGCGCTCGTGGCCGTTGGCGCGCTGGCGATCTCCGTCGTCGTGCTGACCGGGATCTTCGCCGGTGACGACACGGCGTTCCTCGCCGCCGCGTACTCGTTCGGCGTGCTGTTCGCGTTCACGGCCGCTCAGCTGGCGGTGATCCGGCTTCGGCAGAAGGAGCCCGACCTGGAGCGCCCGTTCCGGGCCCGGCCGGAGGTTCGAATCCGTGGCGTCCTGATCCCTCTCCCGGCGCTGATCGGGGCGCCGTTGACCGGCGGGATCTGGGTGCTCGCCCTGATCACCCATCCGGGTGCTCGGTATGCCGGCCCCGCCTGGCTGGTCGTCGGGCTCGTCGCCTACGTGATCCTGCGGCGCCGCCGCGATCTCGGGGTGCTGGCCGACATCGATCCGGTCGCGGTCCTGCCTCCGGGCGCCAACTTCAGCCGGATCCTCGTCCCGATGAAGCTGGGCGACATCGGCGAAGAGATGGTGGCGACCGCGATCGCCCTCGCCAAGGAGCGGGGAGCCACGGTGGAGGCGATCTTCGTCGCCCGGGTGCCCAGGGCGTTTCCGTTGGACGGGGCGCTGCCGGAAGACGTGCGGCGTCGCGCGGACGACTCGCTCGCCGAGGCGCGCGCGCTGGGTGAGGACAACGGCATCGAGATCGTGACGCGCACCGTCAGTGCCCGTTCGATCGGGCACGCCATCGTGGACGAGGCGCGAGACCGCAACGTCGACCTGATCGTGCTGGGCTCGTCCTCGCGGTGGCGGCGGCAGTCGCGCTTCTTCTCGCCCACCGTCGACCATATTCTCCGCAACGCCCCGTGCGAGGTGCTCGTCGTCGCCTTCCCGGAAGGCGTCTTCGAGGAGCCCGCATGACGGCTCCCAAGTGGGCTACCCTCAGCCCATGAGGGCAGTCGTGATCGGGTGCGGCCGGGTCGGCTCGGCGGTTGCGCGACAGCTCTCCGACGACGGCTGGGATGTCACCGCCGTCGACCAGAACGAGGAAGAGCTCGCCCGACTCGGCCCCGGCTGGAAGGGCGGCTTCGTGGTGGGGCACGCGCTCGAGTTGGAAGTGCTCCTCCGGGCGGGCCTCGAAGGCGCGGACGCTGCGGTCGTGGCGACGTCGGGAGACAACACGAACATCGTGATCGGACAGGTCGCCCAGAAGCGGTACTCCATCCCCTGCGTCGTCGTCCGGGTGCTCGACCCCCGGCGAGCCGAGTTCTACGAGAAGCTGGGCCTGCGGACGGTGTGCCCGACGCAGACGGCGATCTCGTACCTGGTCGAAGCGGTTCGCGCGTGTGACGTACCTGTCGCGCCGGCGGAGATCGAGGTCTGATGTACCTGATCGTGGCCGGCGGCGGCAAGGTCGGTTCCAACGTCGCCGCCTCGTTGCTCGAGATGGGCCACGAGGTGACCCTGATCGAGCAGCGCCGCGACCGCTTCGAGCGGCTCGAGGAGGAATTCGGCCCCGTCGCGCTCCTCGGGGACGCGACCGAGATCCACGTGCTCGAGCGAGCGGGGATCGACCGCCCGCCGGACATCGTGCTCGCGGTGACCGGCGACGACGAGGACAACCTCGTGATCGCCCAAGTCGCCAAGGAGGGGTACGGCGTCCCCAAGGCGATCGCGCGGGTCAACGACCCGAGGAACCAGCAGCATTTCGACCTGCTCGGGATCGCGCTGACGGTCTCTGCCACGGCCGGCATCCTCGGCCTCGTCGAGCACGAGGTGCCGGAGCACGGTCTCGTGACGCTGCTCGAGCTACGCCAGGAGGGGCTTCAGGTCGTCGAGATCCAGATCACCGGCAAGTCGCCGGCGGCCGGGAAGCGCGTCGCCGGACTCTCGCTTCCGGAGGGCTCCCGGCTCGTCTCCGTCACCCGCAACGGCGTCGGCGAGCTCGCCGATGACGGCACGGTGATCCGGCCGGGCGACCAGGTGATCGCGATCCTGAAGCCCGGGGTAGAGGACCGCCTGCGCCGCACGCTCGTCGGCTGACTCCGCGAGGTACTAGGCGCGCCAGTAGCTCCGGGTCAGGAGCACGACCACGGGGATCAGCTCGATCCGGCCGATCCACATCAGCGCCGTCAGCGCGATCGTCGAGACATCGCTGAACGGGGCGTACGAGCCGAACGGCCCGGCGAAACCGACTGCCGGCCCGACGTTGCCGATCGTCGCGGCCGCAGCCGCGATCGCCTCGAAGGGTGTCAGCCCGGGGCCGTTGTACGCGGCGTCGATCGTGATCACGACCGCTCCGACGATGAAGATCCCGATGTAGAGGAGCGTGAAGCTCATCACGGCCCGCAGCGTCCGCTCCTCGACGACGACGCGGTTGAGGCTGATCGGGGACACGAGCTCCGGGTGAACGGTCTGTCGGAGCTCGCGGCCGAGGATCTTCGCCATCAGCACGTGCCGAAGGACCTTCACCGACCCGCTGGTCGACCCGGCCGAGGCGCCCAGGAACATGAGCCCGACGACGGTCACGATCGCCAGCGTCGGCCAGAGCGTCGTGTCGACGGTTGCGTACCCGGTCGTCGTCAGGATCGAGGTCGCCTGGAAGAACCCGTGCCGGATCGCCTCCTCGCCGATCTCGGGGCGCTTCGTCCAGAGCTCGGCACTGAGGATCGTGGCTGCAACGCCGAGGACGAGCAAGTAGATCCGGAGCTCCTCGTCGCGGAGAGCCACCCGCGGCCGCCGGCGCACGAGCGTCTGGAAGAGGAGAGCGAAGTTGACGCCGCCGGTGACCATGAAGGCGATGATCACCCACTGGGTGACGGCCGCGAACGACTCGATCGAGCGGTTCTGCGGGGAGAAGCCGCCGGTCGGGATCGTCGTCAGCGCGTGGGCGATCGCGTTGAAGAGATCCATCTCGGGGTCGAGCCCCGTCCAGCCGAGCACGGCCAGCACGCTCGCCTCGAGCACCGTCAGCGCCACGTAGAGCGCCGAGAAACGCAGCGTCGCCTCCCGGATCCTTGTCGCGAGCTGGTCGACCTCGGGTCCGGGCAGCTCGGATTCGAGCAGCTGCCGGCCGCCGATCCTGAGGCGCGGCAGGACGGACAGGGCGAGCACGATGATCCCGATCCCACCGAGCCACTGGGTCAGCTGACGCCACATCAGGAGCGAGTACGGGAGGGCGTCGATGTCGGTCAGCACGGTCGCGCCCGTCGTCGTGAACCCGGACATGCCCTCGAACAGGGCATCTGCCGGCCGCGACAGCTGCGGCTCGCCCGAGAGGAGGTACGGAGTCGCCGCGTAGACGGCTGCCAGGAGCCAGGTGAGCGCGACGACGAGGAATCCCTCCCGGGCGCCGACACGCGAGATGTCGCCGCCCCACAGTCGGAACGCGGTGCCGACCACCGCGAGGCCGGCCGCGGCTGTGAGGAACGGCCAGATCGACTCCCCGTAGATCAGTGCGACGACGATCGGGACGAGAGCCGAGAGGGCGAGGTAGCGCAGCAGGGCGCCTACCAGTCCGATGCTGCCGCGAACGTCGACACCGATCCGACGCCGGCTGGATCGCACCGGGCCCGCGTCGCGATCACGCCGCGCTGCCTGGCTCACGAGAGGATCCGATCGTCGCTGCCGGCCATGCTCGTCACACGCGCCAGTAACCGCGGGTGAAAAGGATCACGACCGGGATCACCTCGAGACGCCCGAGCCACATCAACAGCGTCATCATGACGGTGGAGAGGTCGCTGAACGGTGCGAAGGACCCCATCGGGCCGGCGACCCCGAACCCGGGGCCGACATTGCCGAGCGTGGTCGCGGACAGTGCGATCGCGTCGAGCGCCGAGATCCGTGGCCCCTGGAACGCAGCGTCGAGCGCGATCACCGCGGCCCCGACGGCGAAGATCCCGACGTAGAGCAGGACGAACGTCGTCACCGCTCTGATCGTGCGCTCGTCGACGACGGCGCCGTTGAGGCGGACCGGCAGGACGGCTTCCGGATGCACGGCCTGGCGGAGCTCGCGCCGGATCGCCTTGCCGAGGATCAGATGGCGAACGACCTTGATCGAGCCTCCCGTCGATCCGGCCGAGCCGCCGATGAACATCAATGCCACGAGGATCATCAGCGCGAGTGCGGGCCACCCGATGAAGTCGACGCTTGCGTACCCGGTCGTGGTCATCATCGACACGACCTGGAAGATCGCCGCGCGGATGGCTCCCTCGCCGCGCAGGATGCCCTCGCGCCAGAGCTCGAGCGTCAGCAGCGCGGAGACCCCGACCAGGATCGCGATGAACAGCCGGGCCTCCTCGTCGCGGAGGAGCGCTCGTGGCCGGCCGCGGACGAAGGCGCGGAACATGAGTGCGAAGCTCAACCCGGCGAGGATCATGAACACGATCACGACCCACTGACTCGCCGCCGTGAAGGTCTCCAGGGAGCGGTTCTCGGGTGAGAACCCACCGGTCGGCAGCGTCGTGAACGCGTGCGCGACGGCGTTGAAGAGGTTCATCTCGGGGTCGATCCCCGTCCACCCGAAGGTGGCGAGGATCAGCGCTTCCGACGCGGTGAGGACGACGTAGAGCAGCCACAGGCGCTGAGCCGTGGAGCGGATCCGGTCGGCGAGCTGGTCGACCTCGGGGCCCGGCATCTCCGACTCGAGCAGCTGTCGACCCCCGACCCGCAACCGGGGCAGGATCGCTAGAGCGAGCACGATGATGCCCATCCCGCCGAGCCACTGGGTGAACTGGCGCCACATCAGGAGCGAGTCGTTGAGCGCGCCGATATCCGTGAGGACGGAGGCGCCGGTGGTGGTGAACCCGGACATGCCCTCGAACAGCGCGTCCACGGGGCGGTCGATTTGCGCCTCGCCGGACAGCATGTACGGGAGCGCGCCCAGGATCGCCGCCACGAGCCACGTCGCCGCGACGACGAAGAAGCCCTCCCGGAATCCGATCGGAGGGGCTCCGCGCCCCAGCCGCTCGAGTCCGATCCCCGCGAGCCCGACGATCGCGGCAGCGGCGAGGAACGGCCACACCGGTTCCCGGTACCCGAGCGCGAGCACCGCGGGGAAGAGCGGGGCGACCGCAAGATACTTCGTCAGCGTCCCGATCAGGCCGAGAGCGCCGCGGAGGCCGACGGCCAGGCGCGCCGGTCGTACGGGACGTTTGGTCGCCGCGCCTGCCGTCACAGCACGCGCTCGACGTCCGCGGCCCTGGCGGACTCGGTGAACACGATCACCCGGTCGCCCGCCTGGAGGACGTCGTCGCTGTGCGGGAAGATGGCAGTGCCTTCACGGACGAGCGCGCCGATCACGGCGCCCCGGATCGGCATGTCGCGGAACCGCAGCCCGACGTACTCGCTCGAGGGGCTCGTCGTGATGTCCAGCACCTCGAACCGGTCACCCTCGATCATCGCGACCTGCTGCGTGCGCGGGTCGTGTGCGAATCGGACGATCTCCTCCGCCGTCACTTGCCGCGGGTTCACGGTGACGTCGATCCCAGAGTGCGCGTAGACCTCCTGCGCGATCACGTCGTGCACGATGGCGACCGTGAACCCGACGCCGTGCACCCGGGCCAGCGTCGCTGCGTAATGGTTCTTCGCGTCCTCGCGCATGGCGAACACGGCGGCCTGAGCCTGGCCGATGCGCTCGCGCTCGAGGAAGTCGGGGTCGAGGCCGGTGGCCTGGTAGACCCGTGCGCCGGGGAGCTCTTCGGCGATCCGACGCGCCCGCTCGCGATCCGGCTCGATCACGCGGACGCCGATCCGCTGCTCGAGCAACTGCCTCGCGATCGCGACGCCGACCTGGCCGCCACCGAAGACGACCACGTCGTCGACTTTGCCCTCGCCCGGGGAGACGAGCTCGGCCCAGCCCTGCGCCGCCTCGGGCGACCCGATCACGACGAGACGGTCGCCGGCCTGGATCACCGAGTCGCCGCGCGGGATCATCATCGAGTCTTCGCGGATGATCCCCACGACCCGCGAGTCGCGCGGGACCACCCCGCACTGGCGCAGAGGCTTACCGAGCACGGCCGGATTCGAGGCCGACGTGACGTCGAACTCGACCATCTGCACCTGCCCGTTCGCGAAGACGTCGGTCTGCACCGCTGCCGGGACACCGATCACCCGGGTGATCGCGTGCGCAGTCTCGATCTCCGACGAGACGACGAAGTCGACGTCGAGCCGGCCCTCGCGCCAGAGCTCGATGTACTCGATATTGGACGTCCTGATCACGGTGGTCGCACGCGGTGCCTCGATCCGGGCGAACGTCGCCGCCACGAGGTTGGCCTCGTCCCGTGAGGTGCACGCGATCACCAGATCGGCGTCGCGGACTCCGGCGTCGGCGAGCGAGCGGCGGCTGGCGCCGTTGGCCTCGACGGTCGCCACGTCGTAGCGGTACGCCAGAGGGGTGAGCCGAGCCGGGTCGAGGTCGAGCACTGTGAGGTTGTGCTCGCCGTGGAGGGCCTGCACGACCGTCGCTCCCACCTGACCGGCGCCAATCACAAAGATCTTCACGCCGGCCGCAGGGTACACGGTGGAGGGGACGCACGGCGGTGCAGGTGGTGGCTACGGTGGAAGAGGTGCGGTATTCGATCTCGTTCGTCGTCCTCGTAACCTGCCTCCTCGTCGGGGCGGGCGGCGCCGCGGGGAAGGGGCAGCAGAACGCCGCCCTGCGGCTGGTCAAGGTCGTCGGCGGTCTCGACGAGCCGGTCCACGTCACCTCGGCGCCCGGCGTCACCGGCGTGCTCTACGTCGTCGAGAAGCGGGGAGTCGTCCGGATCGCCAAGGGCGGGAAGCTGTTGACCAAGCCGTTCCTCGACATCCGTTCGAAAGTCCGCGCCGGCGGCGAGCAGGGCCTGCTCGGGCTCGCCTTCGCCCCCGACTACGCCAAGAGCCGCCAGTTCGTCGTCAACTACACCGACGTCCGCGGTGACACGCGTGTCGTCCGCTATCGCTCGAATGGCACGCGGGCGCTCCCGGGCTCGGCCAAGCGGCTCCTCTACCTCCCGCAGCCGTATGGCAACCACAACGGGGGCATGGTCGCCTACGGGAAGGACGGGCTCGTCTACGTCGGTACCGGCGACGGCGGCTCGGGAGGCGACCCGGAGGACAGGGCGCAGGACCCGGCCTCACTGCTCGGGAAGCTGCTTCGGCTCGACCCCAAGCGCCCCGCCGCGAAGCCCGAGATCGTCGCGCTCGGGCTGCGGAATCCCTGGCGGTTCTCGTTCGACCGGAAGAACGGCGACCTCTGGATCGGCGACGTCGGCCAGTCCGCGATCGAGGAGGTCGACCATGTCGCATGGCCGTGGCAGGGAACGCTGAACTTCGGCTGGGACGTCTTCGAGGGAAGAGCAGATTTCGAGCCCAAGCCGCTCGGCCGAGGCCGCCTCGTCCAGCCGGTCGCGCAATACAGCCACGCGCGGGGCTGCTCGATCACCGGTGGCTACGTCTACCGTGGCAGCGCCGTGCGGGCGGCTGCAGGCAGGTACTTCTACGGCGACTACTGCTCCGGCACCGTGTGGTCGCTGAAGCTCGTCGGCGGCGTCGCCCGCCAGATCAGGCCCGAGCCTTTCAAGGTGCCGTTGCTGACCTCGTTCGGCGAAGGCTCCGCAGGCGAGCTCTATGCCGTCTCAGGACGAGGCGTGATCTACCGCCTCGCCGGGTGAGCCGGCGAGGCTACCTCGCCTCGGCGACGAGCTCGGCGCGCGTCCGCAACACTGCTCCCGCCCCGAGTGCTGCCTCCAGCCGTTCGAGTGAGCCGGCTCCCGCTTCGAGCAGGGTCAGCCTCCGGGCAACGCCCAGCTGAGACACGGCGATGCGCGCGAGCTCGACCGGCGCGTCGGTGAAGACGCCGACCGGGCGGCCGGCGGCCGCGAGCCGGCGCACCGACGTGCTCGCCTCCGCGTTCGGCCGCAGGTAGACCGGGGCTCGCTCGGCAGCGAACCGCTCGAGCAGCGACCGCCAGTTGCCGGTGCCCGCCCGGTCCAGCGCGGCCGCGGCCTCCCCGCGGTCGGCCGGCAGGGACTCCGGCTCGATCCCGAGCACGCGCGCAGTCCCGGTCAACCAGTCGTGCCAGAGCGGACGCGTGTCGCCGAGCGCGCCGTCGAGGTCGATCATGACGGCACTCACCTGCTCCACCGGGACCGCCGCCAGGCCGCTACCCCGACCGCTACCCCGACCGTGTCGAGCACGACGTCGTACCAGGCCGCGTGGCGACCGCGGACGAAGTGCTGATGGATCTCGTCGCTCGTCGCGTAGAGCGCGCCGAGTGCGATCGCGACCGCGACGAGCGGCCGCCCGAGGGCGCGAAGGAGGAGGCCACCCAGGATCGCGTACTCCGTGAGGTGGGCGATCTTGCGGAGAACGAGGTCCCAGGTCCCGAGCCCGCTCGAGAGACTCGGGATCGCCGAGAAGGCGAAGATGACCGCCGCCCAGACCACGACGGGCGCCCAGGCCCGGATCACTGCTGCCGACACCATGCGATGATAGGCTCCGTTCCCACAAGGGAGCGCGGTGAGGGAACCCGGTGAGAGTCCGGGACGGTCCCGCCGCTGTGAGGGGAGTTGCTCGCCCACCGTAGGACCACTGGCTCACCGGGAGACCGGGCGCCGGGAAGGTGGTGGGAGAGGGAGCCCCGAGTCAGAAGACCTGCCGCCTCCTCCATACCGAACCCCTCGTGGAAGGAGGATTCGTGGCACGACGTTCTCTTGCGCTCCTGACCGGTATCGGTCTCGCTCTTGCCCTGGCCGGCGCCGCTTTCGGTGCGACCGTCACTGTCCGGGTCGAAGGCAAGACCCAGCCGATCTTCGGCTCCGTGCCGGTCAGGGTGGACGCCCAAAACCCGCTTGTCGCGCTCGACGTGGCGAGCACGCTCGGCGAGTTCTACGCCCAGGTGACCCAGACCTCGTTCGGGCCCTACGTGAGCCAGATCGGGAGGTACCCCGGTGTCGGCGCTGCCGGCTGGGTGTTCAAGGTGAACGGCGAGTCGCCACCCGTCGGCGCCGACCAGGTCGTGCTCCGCGACGGCGACGAGGTGCTGTGGTACTACGCGGTGTTCGGCGTGGCCGGCGGGCCGAGGACGCTCGCCCTGAAGCGATCCGGAGGGAACTGTTACACGGTCGCGTCCTTTGACGACGGAGGCAAGACGACGCCTGCCGCCGACGCCCAGGTCAAGGTCGACGGCCGCAAGTTCGAGGTCGCCGCGAATGGCAAGGTGTGCGTCGGTAAGCATCGCGGCCTGGTGCGGGCTTACGCCGTCGGCGCGGTGCGGTCGAACGCCGTGAAGTGAGCGCGCTGCGTCTCATCGCCCCCCTCCTCGTCGCGCTCGCCCTCGCGGGCTGCGGCGGGGCGGGGCCCGGGGCCTCCGACGGCAACGCCCGGCTCTGGGTCACGCGCGACCGGGGCAACGAGGTCCTGGTCGACGCCGTCGTGCCCGCCGGGCAGACGCTGTTGCGTGCGCTCAGGTCGCAAGCTGCCGTGACCACACGCTACGGCGGGGGGTTCGTTCAGTCGATCGACGGGATCGAGGGGAACGCTCGCCGTCACGAGGACTGGTTCTGGTTCGTCAACGGGCTTGCCGGGAACACCTCCGCGACGTCGTACAGGGTCAGGGCCGGCGACATCGTCTGGTGGGACTACCGCGACTGGTCGGGCGACGCCGACACCCTGGAGGTGGTCGCCGGCGCGTTCCCGGAGCCGTTCCTGCGCGGCTACGACGGACACGCCCGACCCACCTCGGTGCGGTATGCGGCGGGCCTGCGCGAGGACGCTCAGCGCATTGCCGAGGCTCTGCGAACGGACGACGTGGCCGCGCACGGGGTTCCGGCGGCGGCGGGGGCGAATCTGTTCGAGTTGGAGGCAGGTGCCCTGCACCTGGTCGCGTCGATGCGCTCTCCGGGATCGGGCCCCGGGGGAGCCGTCCGGTTCTCGTTCGCGGGCTCGGTCGAGGCTTTGCTCGCCGGCACGTTCGAGCGGAGGTTCTCGGCCCCGTGAGCCCGGGCCCGGCAACGGCGCTTCTCGCGGCCCTGGCGGCGGCGGCGTTCCTCAGCGACCGGATCGGGGCACTCGCCGTCATGGCAGGCCTGATCTTGCTCGTCTGCCTGCGGGCACCGGCCCGGCGTCGGTGGCTCTACGTCGGCGGAGCGCTGTTCGGCGCTGCCAGCGTGATCGTGATCTCGCCGCTGACCTGGTCGTCTGGTGGCGGCACGCTCCTGTGGGAGGGGCCTGCCATCCCCGTCCTCGGCCGGCTCGACCTCTCCAGTGACGAGATCGGGATCGCGATCGCGAATGGGCTCCGGCTCGCAGTCGTCGGGCTCGCGTTCGGCGCCTACACGCTTCTCGTCGATCACGACCGCCTCGTCTCCGCGGCGGGCTTCGCCCGCCGGTCGGCGCTCGCGGTCGCGCTGGCGACACGCCTCGTCCCCAGCCTGGAGCGCGACGCGGCGGGGTTCGTCGAATCGGTGCGCGGCCGCGGCGTAGAGCTTCACGGCGTGCGCGGGTATGCGGGGCTCCTCTCGCCGCTCGTCGCCGGGTCGCTGGAGCGCGCGAGCGGACTGGCCGAGGCGATGGAGGCGCGCGGGTTCGGACGGAGCGGGGCGACCCGCGCCCCCCGACCCGCCTGGACGGCGGTCGACTATGCGGCGCTCGTCGCCTCGGTCGCGCTCGTGGGGGTATCGGCGACATGGCTCTAGCACGTGTCGAGGGACTGTCGTTCGTCTATCCGGGCGGTGTAGCGGCGCTGCGCGATGTCTCCTTCGAGCTCGGGGCGGGTGAGGTCGTCGCGCTGCTCGGCCCCTCGGGAGGCGGCAAGTCGACGCTGCTACGGGCGCTCGCGGGGCTCGTGCCGCACTTCCATGGCGGCCGCTTCTCGGGGCGGGTCGAGGTGGGAGGGCTCGACACGAGAGCCCACGGGCCGGCCGACCTGGCGGGGACCGTCGCCTCGGTCTTCCAGGACCCGGAGAACCAGGTCGTGATGACGCGGGTCGACAACGAGGTTGCCTTCGGGCTCGAGAACATGGGTATCGCGCCGGCGGAGATCTGGCCCCGGGTCGATGCCGGCCTCGGGCTCGTCGGCGCCTCGCATCTCGCCGCGAGGCGGACGGTCGAGCTGTCCGGCGGCGAGCTCCAGCGCGTCTGCCTCGCCTCGGCCCTCGCGCTCGAGCCACAGTTGCTCCTGCTCGACGAGCCCACCTCGCAACTCGACGCGGAGGGGGCCGAGGCCTTCCTGGCCGCGCTCGAGCGAGCGGGCTGCGCCGTCGTGCTCTCCGAGCAGCGCGTCGATCGCGCGCTGGCGATCGCGGACCGCGTTCTCATGATCGAGGAAGGTCGCCTCGTCCTCGACGCCACGGTCGCCGAGGCGCGTACCTGGCTGTCCGGGAGCCGGGCACGCTACGCAGGTGGCCTCGAGCCGCACGAGGGGCCGGGTCACCCGCCGGGGGAAGTGCCTCTCGTCCGGCTCGAAGGCGTCTACCACGCATACGGCGATGGGCCGGAGGTGCTGGGCGGGGTCTCGTTGACCGTGTGCCGCGGAGAGATCGTCGCCCTCGAGGGGCGAAACGGGAGCGGCAAGACCACGCTGGCGAAGGTGGCGGCGGGCCTACTCGAGCCGCGCGCGGGCTGCGTCAGCCGCAGCGGTCGCGCGACGTACCTCTCGCAGGATCCGGGCCGCTACCTCGTGCGCGAGACCGCGATCGAGGAGGTGGCGCTCGGCGTCGAGGGCGACGAGGAGCGCGCAGCCGCGGCGCTCGAGCAGTTCGGGCTGGGATTCGCCACGCATCGCCACCCGCGCGACCTCTCGAGCGGCGAGCGCGAGCGGCTCGGGATCGCAGCGGTCGCGGTGTCGGAGCCGGACCTGCTCGTCCTGGACGAGCCGACGCGCGGCATCGATCCCGATCGCAAGGCGGCGCTTGCCGCCTGGCTGCTCGACCAGGCGGCAGCAGGGCGGGGGATTCTCGTCGCCACCCACGACCCGCTGCTGCCGGCGCACCGCCGGGTCAGGCTGGGCCTCCCCCGGGAGGTGGCCGTTGCGGTCTAGGCTCGCTCTCGGAGCGTTCGTCGCGCTCGGGCTCGCCGGCGTCCTCTGGGCGGTCGTCGACCCTGCGGACGGCGGCCTGGCGACGCTGCTCGCGGCGCTCGCACTCGTGGCTGGAGGCTTCGCCTGGCTCGAGCAGGGCCGCGGGACGGCGCGCGACCTGACGCTCGTGGCCACGCTCGGAGGGATTGCCGCTGCCGGGCGAGTGCTGTTCACGCCGATCCCCAACGTGCAGCCGGTGACCGTGATCGTGGTCGCGGCCGGCGTCGCGCTCGGCCCCCGACGTGGCTTCGCCGTCGGCGCGCTGGCCGCGATCGCCTCCAACATGTTCCTCGGACAGGGTCCCCAGACGCCGTGGCAGATGCTTGCCTGGGGAGGCTGCGGCGCCCTGGCCGGCGTGCTCGCGATCGCGCTGCGCCGCCGGTGGCCGTTCGCCGTCTTCTGCGCGGTGCTCGGGATGGCGTTCGGCACGGTCATGGACGTGTGGCTGTGGTTCGCCTTCTATCCGCACACCTGGGGGGCGCTCGTCGCCGTCCTCGGAGCGGGCATCGCGTTCAACGTCGCGCACGCACTCGGGAACCTCGGGCTGGCCCTCGTCGCCGGGCCCGAATTGCGGCGTGTGCTCGACCGGCACGGGCGCAGCCTGCGCACCGAGGTGGTCTGGGCGTGAGGCGCCTGTTCCCCGCGGTGCTCGCGGTCCTGGCGCTAGCGGCGACCGGAGGCTCGGCCGCGGCGCCGAGCCCTGCCGCCGGCTCCGCCGCGTTCCTTTCGGGCCGCCAGGCCGAGAGCGGGGGGTTCGCCGAACAGGGCCGCGCGCCCGACGGTCCGCTGACGGCCTGGGCGGCGCTCGGGCTCGTCGCGGTCGGAGGCTTCATCCCGGAGCGGGCGCGCGCGGCCGCCTTTCTCGCCTCTGGCGCAGAGAGCTCGGCGACGGACGCAGACCTCGCGCTCCGGGTGGTCGCGCTCGCCGCTCTCGGCGAGCGGATCGACGAGGCTCTGCTCGAGCGGCTCCGCGGGCATCAGCCCGGCCTGCTCGTGAACGAGACGATCTGGACGGTGTTGGCGCTGCGTGCCGCCGGCGAGCAGCCGTCGCAACGGCTCGTCCGCTCGATCATGGCCGCGCAGGCGAAGGGAGGCGGCTTCTCGTGGGCGCGAGGTGGTCGACCCGACTCGAACGACACGGCGGCCGCGATCCAGGCACTCCGTGCCTCGGGTGTGACAGGCGCGCCGATCCGGAGGGCCGTCACCGCGCTGCGAAGCTTTCGCAACCGTGACGGCGGCTACGCGCTGACGAAGGGTCGCGCCTCGGACGCGCAGTCGACGGCATGGGCGATCCAGGCACTCCTCAGCGCCGGTGAGCGCCCCGGCAAGGCCCCCTTCCGCTTCCTGGCGCGGCTCCGCCGCGCGGACGGCAGCTACCGCTACTCGCTCCGATATGGCGCCACCCCTGTCTGGGTCACCGCACAGGTCGTGCCCGCGCTCACCGGGCGGCCGTTCCCGTTGCGCTGAGTCGACCGGCGGCGCCTACCGGCCTCTAGGCTGGAGCCGTGACCTCGGCCGCAGATACCGTCGATGCCCACCCAGAGGCCCAGGTCTGCGGGGCGGTCCTGCTCCAGTTCGGCGGTCTCGCCTCCTGCGCCGGCCCGATCCAGACGATCCGGTGTCACGAGGACAACGTCCTCCTGAAGCGGTGCGTGTCCGAGCCGGGGGAGGGGCGGGTGCTCGTCGTCGATGGAGGCGGGTCGCTCCGCGTCGCGCTGCTGGGCGACATGGTCGCCGGGCTCGCGGCCGCGAACGGCTGGGCCGGAGTCGTGATCAACGGAGGCGTTCGTGACGTCGCCGTGCTCCGCCACCTGCCGCTCGCGATCAAGGCGCTCGGCTCCAGCCCGCGGCGTAGCGCCAAGACGGGGGAGGGCGAGATCGGGATCCCGGTCGAGTTCGGCGGTGTCACGTTTCGCCCGGGGGCGAGGCTCGTCAGTGACGACGACGGCGTCGTCGTGCTCGGCGAGCCCTGAGTCGTGGCGCCCTTCACGCACGTTGCGTGAGCCCTCTGGGAGGGCCGCTAGCATCGACTTCGTGGCCGTTGCCCCCCATGAAGATCTGCTTGCCGGCTTGAACCCGGCCCAACGCGAGGCGGTGCTGCACGTGGAGGGCCCGCTGCTCGTGGTCGCCGGCGCCGGGTCGGGGAAGACACGCGTCCTCACCCACCGGGTCGCGCACCTGATCAGGGCACACGGCGCGAAGCCGAACGAGATCCTCGCGATCACGTTCACGAACAAGGCCGCCGGCGAGATGCGCGAGCGCCTCGAGCGCATGCTCGGCCGCCAGGCGCGCGCCGCCTGGATCCTCACGTTCCACGCCGCCTGCGGACGCATGCTCCGCCGGGAAGCGGAGAGGCTCGGCTACCGCTCGACGTTCACGATCTACGACCAGGCGGATCAGGTGCGCGTCGTCAGGGCCTGCCTCGACGACCTCGGCGTCGACCCGAAGCGCTTCACACCCCGTGGAATCCACAGTCAGATCTCGAACGCCAAGAACCAGCTCGTCGGGCCCGACGAGTACATGAGCCGGGTCGCGTCGTTCTACGACAAGACGGTTGCCGAGGTCTACCTGCGCTACCAACAGCGCTTGCTCGGCTCGAACGCGGTCGACTTCGACGACATGCTGATGCTCACGGTCGAGGCGTTCGAGCGCTTCCCGGACGCGCTTGCTCACTGGCAGCACACGTTCCGCTACGTCCTCGTCGACGAGTACCAGGACACGAACCACGCGCAGTACCGGTTCCTGCAGCTGCTCGCCCAACAGCACGGCAACGTGTTCGCGGTCGGTGATCCGGACCAGTCCGTCTACGGCTTCCGGGGGGCCGACATCAACAACATTCTCGACTTCGAGCGCGACTTCGCGGGCGCCCGGTCGATCGCCCTCGAGCAGAACTACCGCTCCACGAACGCGATCCTCGGCGCCGCGAACGCGGTGATCGAGAACAACCGCGACCGCAAGCCCAAGCGGCTCTTCTCCGAGTTGGGCGAAGGCGAGCCCGTCCAGGTCGTCGAGGTCGAGGACGAGCACACCGAGGCCAGGTTCGTGGCTGCGGAGATCGCCCGCCTCGTCGACGACGGCTGGTCGGCGTCGGAGCTCGCGGTCTTCTATCGCACGAATGCGCAGAGTCGCGTGCTCGAGGACGTGCTCGTGCGCCAGCAGATCCCCTACCAGGTGATCGGCGGGCCGCGCTTCTACGAGCGCGCGGAGATCAAGGATGCAGTCGCCTACCTCTCGGTGCTCGACAACCCCGCCGACGCGGTGTCGCTCCTGCGCATCGCCAACCGGCCGCGCCGCGGGATCGGCGACACCTCGCTGCAGCGGCTCGTCACCCACGCAGAAGCGCGCGGGGTCACGTTGTTCGAGGCCATGGAGGATCCCGAGGCGGCGGGCCTCGGCACCGCCGCGATCAAGGCCGTCCGCGGCTTTCACACGGTGATGCAATCGCTCCAGTCGGCCGCGCAGGAGCTAGAGGTGGACGAGCTGATGGAGGCGGTGCTGGCGCGGAGCGGCACGCTCGAGGCACTCGAGGCCGAACGGACGATCGAGGCGCGGGGGCGGATCGAGAACCTCGAGGAGCTCGTCGGGGTCGCGCGCGAGTTCCGGGCCGAGCGGGAGGAGCCTACGCTGTCCTCCTTCCTTCAGGAGATCTCGCTCGTCTCCGACCAGGACGGCCTCGCCGGAGAGGAGTCGCTCGTCACGCTGATGACGATCCACAACGCCAAGGGGCTCGAGTTCCGTGGCGTCTTCCTGATCGGGATGGAGGAGGGGATCTTCCCGCACTCCCGCTCGATCGAGGACAACGAGATCGAGGAAGAACGGCGGCTCGCCTACGTCGGCATGACGCGGGCGATGGAGAAGCTGATTCTCACCCACGCGATGGCCCGCTCGCTCTACGGCCGGCGTGAGTACAACCTGGCGTCGCGCTTCCTGGACGAGCTCCCCGGCGGCGTCGTGCGAGAGCGTCTGCAACCGGCGTCGTGGTCGAGCTACGGCTCCGAGCGGCAGCGCGGCGCCGGCGTCGAGGCGCCGACCCGCGCGGCGAGCGAGATTCCGTCGCTGCAGACGGGCGACTCCGTCCGGCACGGCTCGCTCGGCGAGGGAGTGGTGACGAGGATCGAGCCCGGCGGCCTCGTCACGGTTCGCTTCGCGAAGGACGCGAGCGAGCGCAAGCTGATGCTCGAGTACGCACCGCTGGAGAAGATCTGATGGCGATCCGGATCCGGCAACCGCGTGACGCCGCCGAGTACCACGCCGCTCTCAACGGGATCGGCCACTACTTCGGGGGCGGCTGGACCCCCGAGGAGTCGGAAAGGTTCGCACGGCTCCTGCCGCGCGACCGGATGCTTGCCGCCGTCGAGGGCGACGCGATCGTCGCGGGTGCGGGCTCGTTCTCGTTCTCGCTCACGGTTCCCGGAGGCCCGCAGCCGTGTGCCGGGGTCACGGTCGTGGGCGTGCTCCCGACCCATCGCCGGCGCGGCATCCTCGAGCGCCTGATGCGCGCCCAGCTCGCCGACCTGCGAGAGCGGGGCGACCCGCTGGCAGCCCTGTGGGCCTCGGAGGAGACGATCTACGGGCGCTACGGCTACGGCCTCGCGTCGCAGGATGTGATGATCCAGACACCACGCGCCAGCGCGGCGCTCCGAGCCGACCTGCCGCCCCGGACGGGCACCATGCGACTCGTCGACGCCGCCGAGGCAACGAAGGTCTTTCCACGCATCTACGACCGGGTCAGCCGGCGCCAGACGGGGTTCGTGTCGCGCAGCCGCGACTGGTGGGAGCTCCGGACGTTCGACGACCGGCCCGACCGCCGCCGGGGCGCCGGGGAGCTGAGCCGGGTGCTGCTCGAGCTCGACGGACGGCCCGCCGGCTACGCGCTCTACCGGATCAAGTTCCAGTTCGAGGATGCCTCGAACACGAGCCACGTGCGGGTGCTGGAGGCGATCGGCGATTCTCCCGCCGCGACCCGCGAGCTCTGGCGCTACCTCCTCTCGATCGACTGGGTCAAGGAGATCGAATGCGACCTGCTCTCGGTCGATCATCCCCTGTTCCTGCTCGTGCAGCGTCCGAACAAGCTCAACTGGAAGGTGTTCGACGGCCTCTGGTTGCGGCTCGTCGAGGTCGGTGCGGCCCTCTCGGCCCGCGCCGTCAGCGGCGACGGGCGTGTCACCTTCGAGGTCACCGCCGATCCGCTGCTCCCGGACAACGTCGGCACCTGGACCGTCGAGGGAGGAGTGGCTCGGCGTACCAGCCGCCGCGCAGATCTCCGGCTCGACGTGCAGGCGCTCGCATCTGCCTATCTCGGCGGCTTCACGTTCGCGGAGCTCTCTCGGGCGGGACGGGTGGAAGAGGTCGCACGCGGGGGGATCGCCCGGGCCGATGCGCTGTACCGCGTGGACGCGAAACCCTGGTGCCCCGAGGTCTTCTAGGCCGCCCGGGCTGACGGCGCTCGCCGGGGGCGGGACGCCGCCCGGCAAAACGGCCCGCTATGCTCGGGAGATGGTCGTCACCGAGGTGATCGAGGTTCCTCGCTCTCCCGAGGAGTCGTTCGCGTACGTCGCGGACTTCACGACGGTGGCGGAGTGGGATCCGGGCATCCACGCCTCGCGGCGGGTCTCGGGTGCCGGTGGCGTCGGCTCGGTCTACGACGTGGAGGCGGAGTTCCGCGGCAAGACGGTGCCGTTCACCTACACCGTGACGGCCTATGATCCGGGCCGCCGGATCGTGCTCGACGGCGTCGGGGACAAGGCGCGCTCGGTCGACACGATCGAGTTCGCCGAGGGCACAGCGGGCAGTGGCACGCGGATCACGTACGCGGCCGATTTCAAGCTCAAGGGTGTGCTCCGTGTCGCGGAGCCCTTCCTGCGGGGGACGTTCGAGAGCCTGGCGCGCAACGCGCTCGCCGGCCTCGCCGCGAAGCTCGACTCCCCCGCCTGAGCGCTTCCGGCAGAGCCTCGCCACGGGATCCCCCCGACGTGCTTCAATCGCGACATGGCTCAGCGCCCCCGCGTCCGGATCGAGTACTGCGTTCCCTGAAGCGCGAGACCGAACGCCGCCAGTCTGGCGGTGCGCATCCTCGAGGAGTGGGAGGGCGTGATCGACGGCGTCGAAGTCGTGACCGGGAAGGGTGGGATCTTCGACGTGCACGTCGACGGTGAGCTCGTGTTCACGAAGTCGATGCTCGGCCGTTATCCCGAGCCCGACGACGTCCTGCCGCTGCTGCGCGAACGGCTCGCCGGCGCCTGAAGCGGGGGCGGTCGCGCGCGTGACCGCCTCGGGGACAGGTCCGAAAGGGCGACTTGTGCGCCGTCCACGTGGCGACTAGCGTCGGTGGCATGTCGACGGCCCAGCTCGAACGCACCGCCGAGCCCCGGCTCGACACCGTAGGGGCCGAATGGAAGGTGCGCTCGCCCGCGGCTGTTTCGCGGTGCGAGTACGCGAGCAACGACACCGTCGCCACCTTGGTACCCGGGTTTCGCTCGTACGAGCGAGACCGAGCAGCCGTCGGCAGGCGGCGTGTGCAGCCGTTCGACCCGTGTGCATCCGCGACGGCGTGGATCGTCGTGGAAGGGCTGGCAGCGTGCGGTCGAGCCGCTGCTGCCGAGATCGTTGCCGCCTGGTCGGATCTGCCTCAGCCGAGCGCGCCGCTCGCGATCGTCGACGGGGGCTGTGACGTGAGAGCAGGGCAAGTGAGGATCGACCGGGCGTTGCGCGCTTCGCTCCTTCGTTGGCTTCCCCTCACGGAGACCGATATCGCCCTCTACGAGAACGGCCTCTTCGGGCTCGATCCGGCCGGCGCCGTGACCTTGCTCGTTCGACCTCCGACCGTCTGGTCGCTCGCCGAGGCGCTTCTGGCGGAATCCAGCTTCCCACGCGACGGACCGCGCTTCGATCCCCTGCGGTTCGTCGCGCTCGAGCGCCACGCACGCTCGCGGGTCGGAAGGCGAGAGATCGTAGCCCTGCGGCGGGCGGCGTCTTGGATCGACGCGCAGCTCCCACTCGCAGGGTTTCCACGCGCGAGCGCCCTCGTCGCCGCGGGGTGTGCGGTGATCCTTTCCGACGACGGTCGGTGTGCCGAGATCGCCGCCCGCCAACTCGCCCGCTACGCGACGAGCGCCGTCGTACGCGCCGAAGCCGACCGGTAGCGAAACGCCCCAGGCTCGGCTCAGGAGGCCGCCGGGTCCCGTTTCCGGCGATCGTGGGTGCGTCGTGCTACCGTATTGAGGAGTTAGGACGAGTTCGGTCTGCGCGATGTGCGCCTTCCCAATGCGTTCGTGAGTAGTGGTGGGAGGTGTATTTCATATGGCAGAAGGAACCGTGAAGTGGTTCAACGATGCGAAGGGCTTCGGTTTTATCGAGCCCGCCGAGGGGTCGAAGGACCTGTTCGTGCATCACAGCAACATCGCCGGTGACGGCTTCAAGTCGCTCCCGGAGGGTGCGAAGGTCACGTTCGAGGCCCGCGAGGGCGCGAAGGGGCCCGAGGCGACGAACGTCGTCGTCGTCTCGTAGTTCGGCAGCAGGTGCCTGTGGTCGCCACGGCGGCCACAGGCGCTGCGCCACTCATCGACTCGACGAAGGGAGTTGCGCCATCGCCGTCAAGGAAGAGAAGATCGAAATGGAGGGCGAGATCACCGAGGCCCTCCGCAACCGGATGTTTCGTCTCAAGCTCGACAACGGGCACGAGATGATCGGGTATACCGCCGGGCGCATGAAGCGCTACCGGATCCGGATGCTCCCTGGCGACCGCGTGCGCGTCGAGCTCTCGCCGTACGATCTCGACCGCGGTCGGATCGTCTACCGCCTCCGCTAGGGCGCTACGCCCGACCCCGCCGGGGTCGAAAGGCACGCCTCAGGACGCCGCACCACGCTCCCGCTCCGCTTGCTCGAGCATGCGGCGGATCGCCTGGGCCCTCTCCTCGCTGTTCGCGAACGGTGCTCCTTCGACCGGAGGCAGCACGAAGGGGCTCTCGCGGAGGTACCGGTCCGGAGCGTTCTCGCCCGGCTGCTCGTCGGTGCTCACGGATCATCCCCCATTGACGAAGCATCGTCGGATTCGCCGAAATGTCCAGGCGCGTGGAGTGCGTCGGGAAACCGGGCTCCCGTAGAGTCCGATCACCGTGCCGCCTCTCCTCGTCCCGGCCACATCGCGCATCTCCCGCACGGTGCGCCACCACCCCCCGGAAGGTCGCCGGTGCTGAGAAAGGCGATCCTTGCCGCGGCCGAGAGCCCCCTGCTGCAGCGACTGGTTCGCCGGCACGGCATGCGGCTCGGAGCCCGCAGATTCGTTGCGGGCACGACGCTCGACGAGGCTGTCCTCGTGCTCCGCGCACTGAACGAGAACGGCCTGCGAGCCAACACGACCCTGCTCGGCGAGGGCGTCGACAGCGAGGCCGAGACGCGTGCGGTCGTCGACGCCTACAAGGAGATCCTGGAGCGCATCGCCGCCGAGCAGCTCCGCGTCAACGTGGCGCTCAAGCTCACCCACCTCGGGCTCACGTTCGACGAAGACCTCGCTCGCGCGAATGTCGGTGAGCTCGTCGCTCATGCCGGTCGCCTCGGGAACTTCATCCGGATCGATATGGAGGACTCGGTGTTCGTCGAGCCGACCCTCCGCATCTACCGGCGCTTGCGCGAGGACGGCCACGAGAACGTCGGCACCGTCCTGCAGTCGTACCTCTACCGCACGCCCTCCGATCTCGAATCGCTGCTCGACCTCGATCCGAACCTCCGCTTCGTCAAGGGGGCCTACCTCGAGCCGCCGTCGGTTGCCCATCCGGAGAAGAAGGACGTCGACGCGGCCTTTGCCCAGCTGATCGAGCGCTCGCTCGCAGCGGGAGGCTTCACCGCCGTGGCGACGCACGACGAGTCGCTGATCGATCACGCGATCGCGTTCGCAGCTGCCAACGACGTGCCGCGCTCCCGCTTCCAGTTCCAGATGCTGTACGGCGTCCGGGCGAAGCTCCAGCTCGAGCTCGTGCACAAGGGTTTTGACGTTCTGGTGGCGACGCCGTACGGCCCGGACTGGTACCGCTACCTGATGCGGCGGCTCGCCGAGCGGCCCGCGAACGTGCTCTTCATCGCGCGAAACCTCGTCCGCCGCTGAGCGCTTCGGCGGCTCAGCCGCGTTGCTGCCCGGCGCGGGCCAGCGTCGCGTCGGCAGCACCGGGCCCCGCCCGGCCGGCGGCGGCGGTCCACTCCGCGAGGCGCTCGGCCTGCGCATCGGTCAAGGGTGCATCGAGCTTCCACTTCCAGTTCCGTTCCTCGATGGTCCCCGGTCGGTTCATCCTCGCCTCGCTGCCCAGGCCGAGCAGGTCCTGGGCCGGGATGATCACGAGCTCGTTCTCGACGCCGAGCACGTTTTGGAGCAGCGCTCGATGCTCGCCCTCCGCTGCAGTCGCACCGGCTGCGAGCTGAGGTTGGTTCTCCCGGCCCCAACGTTGCCACCAGGCGGCCAACGTCTCCGAGTCGTGCGTCGACGTGTAGAGGACGGAGTCAGTCCTCCAATCTACGTCCGACACCCGGGCCACGACGTCCATCCCCGGGAGCCCGAGCCCGTCGCGTAGGGCGATCACGTCAGGGGTGATGTGGCCAAGGTCCTCGAGGATCATCGGGAGGCCGCCGAGCCTCTCGCGGGCCGCGTCGAAGAACGCGACCCCAGGCCCCTCTCCCCACGAGCCTTTCGTCGGGTCGGGCTCGTCCAGCTGCAGCTTCCAGAAGCGCACGAGTCCTCGGAAGTGGTCGATCCGGATCAGGTCGAACAACTCGATCTCGCGCTCCAGCCTTGCCTGCCACCAGGCGAATCCGTCGGCGGCGTGCGCCTGCCAGTCGAACACCGGCATGCCCCACCGCTGGCCGGCGGGATGGTTGAGCGAGGGCGCGGCTCCGGCGACGGCCGACCGGTCGAACAGGTGCGGGTGGGTGAGCGCGTCGCACGAGTCGCCCGCGACGTAGAGCGGGATGTCGCCGATCAACCGGATTCCGCGTTCGTTGGCGTAGCGCCTGAGGGCGAGCCACTCGCGCTGGAAACGCGTCTGGGCCCGCCGCTCGTCTTCCCCGGCGCACTGCACCCACTCGTCGAGCCAGGGCTCCGCCGGCGCTCCTGCCTCGCCCTCCCCGCTGTCGTAGAACCGCGAGTCGGGGAGCGCCAACAGCTCTTCGGAGCCTGCGAAGGCCGAGCGGGACGCGTACGGAGAGCCCAGCGGATCGGGAGGATGGAGCGGCAACAACTGCCACCACGACTGGCCGGCAGCGACGAGCCAGTCGACGAAACGGTAGGCCTCTTCGTCGAGCCTGCCCGACGGGAGCGACGTGACGTGGAGGAGCACGCCGCTCGAGCGCACAGGAAACGGCACCCCGACTAGCGTCCCAGCGCTCGCGCGATCGCCGCGACGTGCTCGGGCGTGGAACCGCAACACCCGCCGACGATCCGCACGCCCTGCTCGACGTACCGGGCGACGTGCTCGGCGAGCATCTCGGGGCCGGCCTCGTAGACGACCTTTGCCCCCACGACCTTGGGGACTCCTGCGTTCGGCTTCACCCAGACAGGGAGGTCTCCGGCGGCGGCCAGGATCTCGGCCACCACGACGTCCGCGTCCGCCAGGGAGCGCCCGCAGTTCGTGCCGACCGCGGCGATTCCCAGCGGCGCGACCGCGGCGACGGCGTCGGTGGGGCTGAGCCCCATCATCGTCCGCTTCCCCATGTCGAACGAGAACGAGACGACGAGCGGAAGATCGGTGGCGGTCTGAATCCCCTCGACGGCCCAGACCGCCTCTTCGACGGCGAAGATCGTCTCGAGCACGAGCAGGTCGGCGCCCCCGTCCGCCAGTGCCTTCGCCTGCTCGGCGTAGGCGGCAACGGCGTCGTCGTGCGTGAGGAGCCCGTACGGCTCGATCAACTGGCCCGTGGGGCCGAGCGAGCCGGCGACGAGACGTCCCGGCCCGGCGCCCTCGCGCGCCAGCTCGGCGGCTCGCAGGTTGACTTCTCTCGTCCGTCCGGCGAGCGGGCCCTCGGTGAGCCGCAGCGGTGTCGCCCCGAACGTGCACGTGAGGACGATGTCCGCCCCTGCGGCGGCGAAGGCGCGGTGCAGCTCGACGACCTTCTCGGGCGCCTCGAAGATCCACTCTTCGGGCGCGAGCCCTGGCTCCATGCCCATCGTCTGGTAGTTCGTCCCGGTTGCCCCGTCCGCGATCAGGACGCCGCGTTGGGCCATCAGGTTTGCGAACGATGCTGTCTCGGTTGTGCTCACACGTCCTCCTCGCTCGACATCACCCCGGCTGTGGCACCTTGCGGGAGGCAGGTTGCCGAGGCGTCCTCGGGCCGGGGCCCTCAGCCTCTCTCGATGGCGGAGCGGTGTGGCACCGCGTCCTGCACCCACCATACCGATGGCGCCGCAGCAGAGTCACCCGCTGCTCGTAGCGGTCGAATGCGGGCGAGCTAGTGGGCGTAGATGCAGATCAGGCGAGGGCGAGCACCCTCGACCGACCGTACGTCGGCCACCATCCACTCCTCGCCGTCGACCTCGATCACTGCCTCGGCGGCGAGATCGGGCACGAGGTGGAGGGTGAGTTGCTTCGGACTTCCCGCGAGCAGCAACACGTCGTAAAGGTCAGTGTTTCCCGGTGCCTCCTCGCGGGCGGCCACGGCCACGCGGCTATCCCGTCTCACGGTACTTCGCTCCCGCGGCTGGACGGCCTTCCTGGGTCATGCTGCCCCGACGCCCGGGCGGCGGTGACCAGTTCTCGCGTTGCAGCCGGTAGATGTCGACGAGGATGCCGTCGGCGAGCTCGAACAGGCGAAGCCTGCTGAACCCGAGCTTTGCCAGCACGCGGCCCGAGGCGACGTTCTCGACGCGGCAGCGTCCGATCAGCTCGTTGATCCCACAGGTGTCGAACGCGTCGTCGCGGATCGCCATTGCAGCCTCCGTGGCGATACCCTCGCCCCAGCGGTCCGGCTGGACGAAATACCCGATCTCGACGTCGTCGTCGCGGGATCCTTTCCCGGGCCCGACGGGCGAGAGCTCGACGAAGCCGAGCCAGCGGTCCGTTTCGGCCTCGATAATGGCCCGCTTGCCGTAGCCGTAGAACGCCCACTCGAGCAGCGAGTGCTCATGTTGGTCGAGCGCGCGGTCGCGGTCGAGCGGTTCGGGCCGGATGTACCGGATTACCCCGGGATCGCGCATGAACAGGGCGAACTGCTCGAAATGAGCGTCGCACCACTGCTCGAGACGAAGTCGGTCCGTCTCGATCGTCCCGGGCGCGGTAACGTCTCGCGGGCGGACAGCCATGGCAGAACATCGGCTTTTTCGGGGCCTGGCTTGACCACAATCGAGCTATTCGGGTGAGAGGGTCGCCACATGGGCCGAAAGCGACTCGATCGGGACGATCTCGAGCGCACGCTCGTGGGTGGCGCCGAGGACGACGGGTGCCACCACACCGGCCCGGTACGCCTCTGCCCAGCGGGCCGCGCAGACGCACCAGCGGTCGCCCGGCTGCAGCCCGCCGAAGCCGAACTCGGGCCGGGGCGTCGAGAGATCGTTCCCGGCCAACTTGCTGAAGTCGAGGAACTCCTGGGTCATCACGGCGCAGACCGTGTGGCTGCCGATGTCCTCGGGCCCGGTCGAGCAGCAGCCGTCTCGGAAGAATCCCGTCACCGGGTCGTTCGAGCAGGGCAGCAGTTCGCCGCCGACGACGTTCCGATCGGGATCGCGCTGCACCCCCGTACTGTGCCCGTCGCCGCCGTCTCGTGCGTAGGCTTGTCGGCGTGGAAGCGGATGCCGTCGAGATCCGGGTGCTCGGCTGCCTGATCGAGAAGCAGCGCACGACACCCGACATTTATCCCCTCACGCTCAACGCGCTGCGCAGCGCGTGCAACCAGGCCACCAATCGCGAGCCCGTCGTCGAGTTCGACGAGGAGACGATCAAGGATGCTCTGCAACGGCTCTGGCGCAAGGAGTGGGCTCGACTTGCGTCCGGTCAGGGGAGCCGCTCCGTCAAGTACCGGCAACTCGTGCAGGACGCGCTCGGGCTCGAGGACGACGAGGTGTCCGTGCTCTGCGTGCTGATGTTGCGCGGCGCACAGACGCCCGGAGAGCTGAAGCAGCGCACCGAGCGGCTCTATCGCTTCGGTGCGCTCACCGACCTGCAGGAGACCCTGGAGCGCCTGCTGGAGCGGGGCGTCGTGCGGCGTCTCGAGCGGCGGCCGGGACAGAAGGAGGAGCGGTACGCCCAGCTGCTCGGAGGCGAGGTATCCGATGTGCCCGAGACGGAGGCGCCGCGGCCCGTGCTCGCGCACGATCCGCTCGAGCAGCGGGTGGCCGCGCTCGAGACGGAGGTGGCGGCGTTACGGGCGGCGCTGGAGGACCTCGGGCTCTAGAGCCTGGGCGACGCGAAGGCTGGTGCCAGGCGGCCAGGCGCGACGAGGTCGCCCGCTGCTACGGCGCCTTGCCGGGTGGATGGTGTCGCGAACGAGCGCCTAGCGCGCCAGCACGACGATGACGAGAGTAAGGGCGAGAACCAGGCCGAAGATCGTCGCCAGGACTGCCGCCGTCCCGATCATCGTCAGGAAGGGCGTCGTCGGGCTGTCGCCTTCGACAGCGACGTGCTCGAGCCGTTTCAGTTCCTGAATCGGGTGCGTGATCAGGTGCCCCAGTTCGTCCTTGAGCTCCTGCGCCAGAAGGTCGGTGCCGTCCGGGACGTGACCGGTGGTGCGTTCAGGGGTGCTCATGTGGCTCCTCTGTTCGGTCCCTCCATTGTAGCGTCTGTAGCAAATGGGGGCCGAGAGGCTCCGGGAAGGCCTGAGGCCTCGGCCCGGAGGGGCTCAGCCGCTGGTCGGCGCTGCAAGCGTGACGAGACGCTCCCAGCCCTTGACCCACCGGTCCCGTTCCTCGGCGAGTCGCTCCTCGTCGATCGTGCGGAACGCGCTGTCCTGCTGCTTCGCGTCGCGACGAGATGACCGGTAGCCGGCCTCCCGATAGGCGGCCTGTCCAGGTCCCAGGGCCCATTCGGCGAAGAGCGCGGCCGCTGCAGGATGCCGGGCGGAAGCGAGGACGGCGACACCGTCCTGGCGCAGGATCCCGGGCTCGAGAACGGGGGCCCACGCTACCGGCGCTCCCTTGGCTGCGAGCCTGTCGATGTGATGGGAGTACGCGGGGATGAGCACGTCCACCTCACCGGTGGCAAGGAGTTGGGCGCCCAGGGAGTGTCCCGAGATCACCTTTGCGTTGCGTGCGATCCGCTCGAAGAGGGCGTCCGCCTCGTCGGGCGAGGCACCACGTTCCTCGACCAAGTAGGTCGAGAGGCGCGAATACCAGTCCCAGTCGCCTGTCTCGATCGAGACCCGTCCCTTCGCCGCCGGCAGCCCGAGGGCTTCCCAGGACGCCGGGCGGCCCACGCGATCGGTGTTCCAGGCAACGACGAGTCGCTGCAGGCGCGTGGCGGCCCAGCCGTCGTGAACCGTGCCATCGAGCAACGGTGCCCGGTCGAACGGATAGGCAACGAGGAGGTCGCTCTCGCCGACCACGAGGAGCGACTGACTGGTCGTGTCGACGACGTCTGCTCCGTGGTAGCCCGCGTCTGCCTCCTCGAGCAGGCGCTGTTCGACCGTCTCGCTCGAGGCCCGGTAGAGGGCGACGTCGACTCCTGTCGCATCCTCGAAGGCATCGACGATGTCCTGGACGATGCTTCCGGTAAGGGAGGTGTACAGCGACAGCTGTCCACCCTCGGCCTCGGCAAGCTTCTGCAGGGGCGCCAGGCGCTCGGCTGCGGGGAGGCCGTCCACGGCCGCGAGCACTGCGTCCAGCCTGGCACCCGAAACCTGCGCGTCGTCACCCGAGCCACATCCAGCGGCGAGCAACCCGGCGCAGACGACGATCACGACGTTGATCCGGGGCCGTCGCATCTGCGGGATTATGGTCTAGCCATCCGTGACGTGCAGCGATGCCCACCTGTCCGCCTCCGTGTCGGGCCGCCGCCGGCTTCCGGAAGCGGAGGGCATCGTGATCTGGCTCGCCGCCGCCCTTCTCGCTCTGCTCGTCCTCCTGCCCCTCGCCCTCCTCGTCTGGCGCTCGCTGACGCCCGCCGGCTCCCTGTCGGTTGCCGCATACGGCGCTGCGTTCGCCGACGTGCCGCTCATGCAGGTGACGCTCACGACCGCGGCATTCGCTCTCGGCTCGGTCGGGGTCGGTTTGACGCTCGGGACGTGCCTCGCCGTCGCTCTCGCCGGCACCGACCTGCCGGGCCGCCGAACGCTGTTCGTGTTGATCGTCTCGCCGCTGCTCCTGCCCGGCGTCCTGCAGACGATCGCCTGGATCTTCCTCGCCGCACCGAGCTCGGGAGCCCTCGCCGGCGTACCCGGCGTTCCGTCGGTGTTCGGCCTCGGGGGCATGATCCTCGTCGAGGGCCTGCGACTCGCGCCGCTGGCGCTGCTCCTCGTCGGCGGCGCCCTGCGCGCAGGTGATCCCGCACTCGAAGAGGCAGCCGTGATGGCCGGAGCCGGGCGCCTGAAGGTGCTCTCCCACGTCACCCTGCCGCTGCTTCGGCCTGCGATCGCCGCTGCAGCAGTCCTCCTGACGCTGCGTTGCTTTGGCTCGTTCGAGGTTCCCGCCTTGCTCGGGACGCCCGAGCGGACTTGGGTGTTCACGTCACGCGTGTGGCTCCTGCTCGGCACGGGTGGCGACGGCCTCGCCGAGGCAGCGGCCGCATCGGTCCCGCTGCTCGTGCTGACCGCCCTGGGGACTCTCGTCCTCGTCGCGCTGCTGCGTCGGCGCCGCGTGTGGGCGGTCGTCTCTGGCCGAGGGCACGAGCGGCGGCGCGTGGAGCTCGGGCGCTGGCGCTTGCCGGTGCTCGCTGCGGTTGGCGGGTATGTCGCGCTGGCAGTCGTGCTGCCGCTCCTCGCGCTCGTCTGGATGTCGACCCAGCCGTTCCTGGCCCCGGTGTCGCAGGCGTCGATCGGCCGCATGAGCTTCAACGCCTACACGACGGTGCTCGCCGACGGCCGCGTGCTGGAGGCACTGGGGAACTCCGTCGTCGACGCCGGGCTCGCCGCCCTGTTCGCCTGCGTGCTCGCTGCCGTCGTCGCCTGGGTGGCGTTGCGGACGAGCTCGCGTGGCCGCTTTCTGCTCGACGGGCTCGCGTTCCTGCCGGTCGCCGTTCCCGGGCTCGTCCTGGGCGTCGCGCTCCTGGCGGTGCTCGTTCGCCTCCCGTTTGCGCTCTACGGCACGGCCGCCGCCCTCGTGCTCGGCTACCTCGCGCGCTATCTGCCCTACGCCGCCCGTTTCGGAGGGGCTGGGCTCGCGCGCGTGGGCGTGGAGCTCGAGGACGCCGCTCGTGTGTCGGGCATCCGTTGGTGGCCGGCGTTCGTGCGGGTCATCGTGCCCCTCGCGGGCGCCTCGCTGCTCGCCGGGTGGTTGTCGGTGTTCGCGGTAGCACTGACGGACGTGTCCCTGTCGCTCGTTCTCTACGCGCCGGGCACCGAAGTGCTCGGCGTCCGGATCTGGTCGCTCTACCAGGGTGGGCAGTGGGAGCAGCTGGCCGCGCTCGGTGTGCTCACGATGGCTGGGGTCGCCGCGCTCGGGCTCACCGCGGTTCTGCTCGGTCGAACCGCGTTGCGGGGGGCCCGTGCTCTCGGTTGACGCCCTCGAGAAGCGGTTCACGTCGCGCGGCGCGCGCGTCGTCGCCGTCCGCGATGCAACGCTGAAGGTCGCCGAAGGGGAATTCCTGGCCCTGCTCGGCCCCTCGGGCTCCGGCAAGACGACCCTGCTCCGCTGCATCGCCGGGCTGGAACGGCCGGATCGGGGGAAGATCGCGATCGGAGGCGCCGTCGTCGCCGACGCGCCCGGACGCGTGCACGTCGCGCCCGGTCGGCGAGGGATCGGGATGGTCTTCCAGACGCCGACCGTCTGGCCGCACATGACGGTCCGCGAGAACGTGGCATTCCCCCTCCGGCACGGCCCACGGGAGGCGCGGCCCGCCCGCTCGGAGGTCTCCCGCCTGGTGGGCGAAGCCCTCGGTCGAGTGCGGCTCACAGGGCTCGAGGACAGGCCGGCGGTCGCTCTCTCGGGCGGCCAGCAACAGCGCCTTGCCCTCGCGCGCGCGATCGCCGGTGAGCCTCGCCTTCTCCTCCTCGACGAGCCGCTCTCGGCTCTCGATGCGGAGCTACGCGAGGAGATCGGAGCGGAGCTCCGGAGGATCCAGGACGAGCTGGGGGTAACGACCGTCTACGTGACCCACGATCGCGACGAAGCCCTCTCCCTGCCGACCCACGTCGCGGTCGTGCGTGACGGCACGCTCGAGCAGGCCGGCACGCCGCGCAGCCTCTACGACCACCCGGCAAGTCTCTTCGTCGCGCGCGCGCTCGGACCGACGAACGTGCTGCCGGCGACGGTTCTCGGAGTCGAGAACGAGAGCGCGCTCGTGGACACCGCGCACGGACGATTTCGGGTTTCCACCGGACGACTGCGGCCGGTGGTGGGAGCGAACGTCGCCGTGATCGCGCGGCCGGAGCACATCAGGCTCGTTCCCGGTGGAAAGGCGGTCGTCGCCGGGCAGGTGTTCTTGCGTGACACGGTCGAGCTCGTCGTTCGCGACGGCGACACGGCGGTGAAGGTGCGCGTACCGGCGTCCGCTGCCCCAGAGCCGGGGAGCGCCGTGACCGTTGCCTTCGACGAGTCGAAGCTCGTTCTCGTCGAGGAGGGTGACGATGCTCGCTGATCTCGCCCGGGTCGGTGCGTTCGCCGCGAGCATCCACCGCTACCTGAGAGCGGATGTCTCCGACGGGGCGATCGAGGCGAGGCTCCGAGCCAACCTCGCGACGCGGGGGGAGCGACTCCGGGCTCTGCTCGACGACGCGGTGTTCCAGCGTCCTGGCAGCCCGTACCTCGCTCTCCTGCGACACGCCGGAGTCGAGCGGGGGGACATCGCGACGCTCCTGCGAGAGCACGGGGTGGAGGGCGCGCTGACACGACTACGGGGGGCGGGCGTGCACGTCACGGCAGAGGAGCTGAAGGGGCGCGTCCCGGTCCGTCGAGGGTCGCTCGTCCTCGACGTGCGTCCCGAGGACTTCGACAATCCGCTGCGCGGCCTCGGGCTGAGCACGCTCACGGGTGGGAGTTCGGGGAGGCCGCTCCGGGTGGGACTGCGGATCGACGACCTGATCGAGGACATCCAGTACGTGCGCCCCTCGCTGGCGGGGGCGGGTCTGATCGGGAGCCCCCTGGTGATCTGGCGCGGCGTGCCGCCGAACAGGTCGGGGCTGCGGTGTGCGTTCCGCGCTCTCCGCTCCGGCCTGCCGCTCTACTCGTGGTGGAGTCCGACGGCTGTCGGGCTCCGGGTGAGCCCACGCGACCGACTCGCGCTCGGCCTCGCGCGGGCGATCGCCCGGGGCCACGGCGACTCGATCCCCCGGCCGCGCTACGCACCCCTCGACGATCCGCTCCCCGTCCTCGCCGACCTCGCGCGCCTCGCCGCCGCTGGGAGGCGGCCGGTGCTCGATGCCACCGCCGGGGCGGCTGCACGGCTCTGTCGGGTCGCCGCTGAGCGCGGCGTGGGTCTGCACGGTGCCACGATTCGCACGGGTGGCGAGCCCCTGTCGGACGCCAAAGCCGAGTTGATGCGAGAGGTCGGCGCACGCCCGATCTGTTACTACCAGGCCCATGAGATCGGGCGTATCGGCGTTGCGTGCCATGACCCCGCCGCCCCGGACGACGTGCACGTCGCGTTGGGGCGGGTCGCTCTGGTCGAAGGCGAGCCCGCCACCCCCGGAGCACGCCTGCTGCTGACCGGGCTCAGTCGCGACTCGCAGCGGATCCTGCTCAACGCGGACATCGGGGACGCGGCCGTTCTCGTTCGCCGGGCTTGCGGTTGCCCACTCGGTGCCGCTGGGCTCGACCTGCACGCCCACTCGATCCGGGCGGTCGTCAAGGTGACCGCCGACGGCACGAACATCCTCCACGACGAGCTCCTCGAGCTCGTGGAGCGAACCCTGCCCGAGCGTTTCGGCGGTGGCCCCTCCGACTACCAGATCGTCGAGACCGAGGAGGAGGGCATCACCAGGGTGCTCGTGGTGATGAGCCCGCGCATCGGCGAGGTCGTCGAGCGCGAGGTGATCGAGACCGTGCTCCGCGCCGTCGGGGACGGGCCGCGTTGGCGGGAGATGACTGCGTCCGTCTGGGCGGACGGCAGCACCCTGCGCCTCGTGCGGCGGGAGCCGATCCCGGCGCAGTCCGGCAAGCTCCAGGTTTTCCATCGGGAGCACGCGTGAGCGACAGCTGGGGCTCGATGGCGGACGTCTGGCTCGACGGCGCACCGCCGTCGAGCCTCTGGCGGCAGCACAGCGATGCGGTCAACGCACGTCTGGTCCGGGCGTGGTTACCGGGAGACCTCGGTGCCGTCCTCAAGACCGACCTCTTCGACGAAGTCGTCGGCAAGGGGCTGCTCGACGACCTCGCCTCCCGGGCCGCCAGTGTCACCGGCATCGACGTCAACGAGAGCATCGTCGCCGCGGCCCGCTCGCGGTTCCCTGCGTTGATCGCCCTCGAAGCCGACGTCAGGGCGTTGCCGTTCGCCGACGGGCAGTTCCAAACCGTGGTCTCGAACTCGACACTCGACCACTTCGACGACCCCGCCGAGATCGTCGTCAGCCTGCACGAGCTGGCCCGCGTGCTCGCGCCCGGCGGCCGCCTGCTCGTCACTCTCGACAACCCCCGGAACCCGGTCGTCGCGGTGGGGAAAGCGCTTCGACGGCTCGATCTCAACCGCCTCTGGGCGCGAGCTGGGGCACGTGCTGCGCGGCTCGGGCTCGCCCCGTACTACGTTGGCGCGACGCTCGGCCGCGAAGCACTCGCCGCTGCTCTCTCGAGTTCGGGACTTGCCGTGATGCGCACGGGGCACCTGATGCACGCCCCTCGGCTCGCCGCCGTCGTCCTCGGCAGCGTCGTCGAACAGCGGCTCGGCGACGCGGCCCAGGAGCGCTTCGCGGGCGCGTTGCGCGCGTGCGAGGGGCTCGGGAGACTCCCCACGCGGAGCGTCTCGGGCCACTTCGTCGCGGCCCTCGCCGAGCGCCCGCACGGCGGCTGAGGGACGGGTCGCTCCGCGCGTGGTGCCGAATCGCACGAACAGGGGTCGTCCAATCGAGGCAGTACGATGACCCTCCCGTGAGTGCCTCGTTCGTTCACCTGCACGTCCACTCCGAGTTCTCGATTCTCGATGGGGCGTGCAGAATCCCCGCTCTCGTCGACAAGGCGGCCCGCCTGGAGATGCCGGCGGTCACCCTCACCGACCATGGCTCGTTGGCGGGCGCGATCGACCTCTACAAGGAAGCGGGCAAGCAGGGGATCAAGCCGATCCTCGGCTGCGAGGTCTACGTCGCCGACGACCGGCGGGTGCAGACGAAGGGGACGGCGCACCTGACGCTCCTCGCCGAGACGACGGCCGGCTACGCCAACCTGATCAAGCTCTGCTCGCTCGGCTACCTCGAGGGCTACTACTACCGCCCGCGCGTCGACTGGGAGCTGCTCGAGCGGCACGCGCCCGGCCTGATCGCGCTCTCCGGCTGCCTCTCGGGGCGGGTCTCGAAGGCGATCGCCGAGGCACGGATGGGCGACGCCGAGATGGAGCTCGACCGACTCGAGCAGATCTTCGGCCGCGACAACACGTATGTCGAGCTCCAGAACGGGCACCTCGACATCCAGCAGCCCGTCTTCCAGGCGCTGCCCGGGCTGGCTGCCAAGCGAGGCCTGCCGCTCGTCGCCACCGGCGACGTCCACTATCTGGACGCGACCGATGCCTATCCGCACGAGGCGCTGCTGTGCATCCAGTCCGGCGACTCGCTGAAGAACCCGAACCACTGGAAGTTCGGGACGAACGAGTTCTACTTCAAGTCCCCCGAGGAGATGGCGCTCGACTTCCCGGGCCACGAGGAGGCGATGCGGCGGACGCTCGAGATCGCCGACCGCTGCAACGTCGAGATCGCGCTCGACCGGATCCTGCTGCCGAGCTTCCCGACGCCGGGAGGCCGCGACGCCTTCGAGTACCTCGTCGAGCTGTGCGAGAACGGCCTCCGTACGCGCTACGACAAGGTCACCCCCGAGCTGACCGAGCGGCTCCAGTTCGAGCTCAAGACCGTCAAGGAGATGGGCTTCGCCGACTACTTCCTGATCGTCGCCGACTTCATCGCGTTCGCGAAGCGCGACGGCGTCTCGGTCGGCCCCGGCCGCGGCAGCGCCGCAGGCTCGCTCGCCGCCTATTGCCTCGGGATCACCGACGTCGACCCGATCCGCTACGGGCTGCTGTTCGAGCGTTTCCTCAACCCGGCACGCAAGGACATGCCCGACATGGACATCGACTTCGCGGTCGACGGGCGCGAGCGGGTGATCAACTACGTCGCCGAGAAGTACGGGCGCGACCGCGTCGCGCAGATCATCACGTTCTCGACGATGGCTGCCCGGGCAGCGGTGCGCGATGCGGGCCGCGTGCTCGAGATCCCCTACGGCACCGTCGACCGGCTCGCCAAGATGATCCCGGAAGGCCCGGGACAGACGCTCGAGGAAGCGCTCAAGCCGGGAGGCGAGCTCGCGAACGCGGTCAAGGACGATCCTGTGGCGAAGGAGATCGTCGATCTCGCGCGGCCGCTCGAAGGCCTGACGCGGGCCGACTCGATCCACGCGGCGGCCGTCGTGATCGGCGCGCAACCGCTGATCGAGGTCGTTCCCCTGCAACAGAAGGGCGCCGACCAGGAGCTCGTGACCCAGGTCTCGATGAAGAACGTCGAGGCCCTCGGGCTCCTCAAGATGGACTTCCTCGGCCTGCGCAACCTGGACGTGATCGACAAGGCGGTCAGCCTGATCGGTGGCGGGCTCGACATCACCCAGATCCCGATCGACGACCGCAAGGTCTACGAGATGCTCTCTCGCGCCGATTCGGCCGGTGTCTTCCAGTTCGAGTCCTCGGGCATGCGTGACGCGCTGCGGCAGGTCAAGCCGACCGAGTTCGAAGACCTGATCGCGCTGGTGGCGCTCTACCGGCCCGGGCCGATGCAGTACATCCCGAGCTACGCGGCCCGCAAGAACGGCCGCGAGGCGGTGACGTTCATCGACGAGCGACTGCGCGCGATCACGAGCGACTCGCAGGGGATCTGCATCTACCAGGAGCAGTACATGCAGATCGCGAAGCTGCTGGCCGGCTTCTCGCCCGCCGAGGCCGAGACGCTGCGTCGCGCGATCGGCAAGAAGATCCACGACCTGATGGCGTCGTTGAAGCCCAAGTTCCTGGACGGTTGCGCCGCGAACAACGTCACGCCCGGGGTCGCGAACCAGCTCTGGAAGGACATGGAGTCATCGCAGGACTACTCCTTCAACAAGGCCCATTCGGTGTGCTACGCGCTGATCGCCTACCGCACCGCGTGGCTGAAGGCGAACTACCCGTGCGAGTACATGGCCGCATTGATCTCGTCCGTGATGAACACGAAGGATCGCGTGCCGATCTACGTCAATGCCTGCGACGAGATGGGGATCGACGTCCTGCCGCCGGACGTGAACGAGTCCGCCACCGACTTCGCCGTCGTCGAAGGGAAGATCCGATTCGGGCTGAACGCCGTCAAGAACGTGGGCGACAACGCCGCCCGCGCGATCATCGCCGCCCGCAAGGACGGCGGGGTGTTCACCACGATCTGGGACTTCACCGAGCGCGTCGACCCGCAGGTCGTCAACAAGCGCGCGCTCGAGTCGCTCGTCAAGTGCGGCGCCCTCGACTCCACCGGCGGTTCCAGGATGGGGATGCTCGGGGTGCTCGAGCAGGCGCTCGCCTACGGTCAGAAGCTCGCGGCCGACCGGCTCGCCGGCCAGGGGTCGATCTTCGACCTCGGCTTCGGCGGGCCCGAGCCCGAGGAGGCGATCGGCCGCAAGCAGCATCCGCCGATCGCGACCAGCGAGTTCGAGAAGGCGGAGCTGCTCCGGCTCGAGAAGGAGACGCTCGGCCTCTACGTCTCGGAGCATCCCCTCAGCGCCGTGCGCGACCAGCTCCGGCGCAAGACGGATGCGACGCTCGGTGAGCTCGAGCGCCGGCGAGACGGGGAGGTCGTGACCGCGGGCGGGATCGTCTCCGCCGTCAAGCACCTGACGACGAAGAAGGGCGAGCCGATGGTCTTCCTCCAGCTCGAGGATCCGACGGGCTCGGCCGAGGTCGTCGTCTTCTCCGCCACCTACGCGACGGTGCGGGAGTTCTGCGTCGCCGACCGGATCCTCGTCGTCAAGGGACGAGTCGACCACAAGCAGGCGGGGGAGACGAAGCTGATCGCACTCGAGCTGACCCCCTTCGAGGCAGTGTCCGAGCGGCGTGACGTCCGCTTCAAGCTCGACGCGCGCCAGGCAGCTGCCGGCGTGATCGCCGAGCTCGCGCGGCTCGTCAAGGAGTACCCGGGTGAGTCACCCGTCTACGTCGCACTCGAGACCTCGCTCGGCGCCCGCACCCTCGCCCTCGGGCCCGGATATCGGGTTCAACCCGATTCGGACTTCATCGCCGAGGCGAAGGCGCTCCTCGGCGAAGCTGCCGTCAACTAACTCGCTCCGCCGCCGCTCGCGGAGCACGTGACTTGGCCGGCGGGCGTCGCCACCCGTCGCCCGCCGGCACCGGCATGGTTACCCCGGTAGGCACGGATCGAATCGATGCCGACCTCCGGCCGCACTACGCTCGCTCGATGCGCGCCGAGACGCTGGACACCCACATCGACGACGTGTGTGCGGCGCACGGCATCAGGCGGGTTCCCGGCCGTGGCCGCGCCGTCGTGATTCGCGTCCGGCACCGCGACGGGCGCATCGAGCGCCGACTCGAGATCCGGGTTCCCCGCGTCCGCGGCCAGGTGACCTACTTCGTCGCGCTCCACGAGATCGGCCACCTCGTCGGGGTCGGCCGGAGCGGGCGCCGGCTCGAGCGCGAGGAGGCCGCCTGGCGATTCGCCCTCGCGGCCGCCATCGTCGCGCCTACCGACAGCACCCGCCGGCGACTGGGCAAGCGCCTGCGGTCGTACGTGACCTGGGCCGAGCTGCGGGCGCGTCGCCGCCGGCCGCCCTTCATTCCCCCTGCACACGCTTCTTTCTGGGATCTCCTCGCGTGGCTCGAGGTTTGAGGCGCCGGGAAGGGGGTAAGCCAATCTTTACGAAGTCCACATCCGAATCGTTCACTTCCCACGCACGAATACCCTAGAAAGGGGAGATCCGATTCGGCTCAGCGAACGAATAATGAGAGTCCGGATAGCGTAGAGAGGAGGCGACAGTGTCTGCGGCAGAGCTCCAGGAACGACCCGAGGTAGAGATCGAGATCGTCGAGCAGTGGCGCGCTCAGTCACTCGTCCGCGTCGGCTACGACCTCGAGGCAGCAGCGGTCCTCGCGGCCTCGCACGAGGTCGACTTGCACGAAGCGGTTCACCTCGTAGAGCGTGGTTGTCCGGTCGACCTCGCACTTCAGATTCTGCTCTGAATCGTCCCCTCTCCAGTACCTGACGCCCGGTCTCACCACCGGGCGTCAATCGTAGGAGGTAGAGGCATCCTCCGCGCGGGCGAGAATAGGAGCCGATGATCCCGGTCTCCTCGATTCCGTCACCCTCGAGCGGCGCCTTCGACCTGGGGCCGCTGACGGTCCACATGTACGGGCTGACGCTGCTGGCCGCGATCGCGGTCTGCATCTGGATCGCGGGAACACGGTTCGTCAATCGTGGCGGGGACTGGGACGTGATCTTCCGCTGTGCGGTCTGGGGTGTCGGCTCGGGCATCGTGGGGGCGCGCCTCTATCACCTGGCCACGAGCTGGAACGAGGTGCCCGACCAGTGGTGGGGGCCGTTCGCGATCTGGAAAGGCGGCCTCGGCGTGTGGGGAGGGATCGCGCTCGGATGTCTCGTGGGGGGAATCGTCGCGAAGCGCGCGGGCGCTGACGTCTGGCTCCTCGCCGACTGCCTCGCGCCAGGATTGCTCGTCGCGCAGGGCGTGGGGCGGATCGGGAACTGGTGGAACCAGGAGCTGTTCGGGAAGCCGACCGATCTCCCCTGGGGGCTCGAGATCGACCCGGCCCGGCGGCCCCTCTCGTCGCTCGACCGGGCGACCTACCACCCGACCTTCCTCTACGAGTTGCTGCTCGACCTCCTCGCCGCTGCCGTGCTCGTCTACCTGATCGAGCGGCGATTCCGGCCTCGGCCCCCGGGCCTCTTCGCGCTCTACATCGCGATCTACTCGTTCCTGCGGTTCTGGGTCGAGCTGATCCGGATCGACCCCGCGAACCACATCCTGGGGCTGCGGGTGAACACGTGGGTCTCGGGGCTCCTCTTCGTCGCCGGCCTCGTCTGGTTCCGCCTCTCCCAGCGCGACCGTGGGCCGCGCGATCCCGGCGCGCCGCGCCGTTTCCCGATTCTGCCCCGCTTCGGTCGCTTCGGCGGCCAGCCTCCGCCGCCGACCGGGCCGAAGATGGTCGTCCCGAAGAAGCGCGTCCGACCGGGGGGTTAGGGTCAGCCGGTGGCCAGTGCCGTCCGCGATCTCGAGCTGGACCTCGATGCCTTCGAGGGTCCGTTCGACCTGCTCCTGACCCTCCTGCTCAAGGATGCGATCCAGCCGGCCGAGATCGACATGGCCGGGATCGTCGTCGCGTTCATCGAGCGGCTTGCCGAGCGCGACGAGCTCGACCTGGACGCCTGCGGCGAGTTCCTGGTCCTGATCGCCGCGCTGCTCGAGCTGAAGGCGCGACAGCTCTTCCCCGAGGAAGAGGCGGAGCTGGCCGAGCTCGAGCCCGAGGAGGCAGCCGAGGAGCTCGCCCGACGTCTTGCCGAGTACCGGCGCATGAAGCTCGCTTCGGTCTGGCTGCGCGAGCAGCTCGAGGAAGGGCGCGAGCGGTACTTCCGCGTCGGCCCCGCTCCACTGGCACCCGAGCCCGAGCGTAGGTTGGCCCCGCAGGAGCCGCTCCGGCTGGTCGAGGCGATGCGCGCGCTCGCGGTCGAGCCGCCCCACGTCTCGCTCTCCCATCTGGCGCTCCGGTTTCCGCCCGTGGCGCAGTTCGTCGAGCGGTTCCGGGCGCTGCTCCTGCGCCGCCGCCGGTTCGACTTCGACGCCGAGGTGCAGGGCCTCTCGCGCGTCGAGCAGGCGGTCGCCTTCCTCGCGCTGCTCGAGCTGCGCAAGGAGGGCGAGATCGCGATCACGCAGGCGGCACCCTTCGCGCCGATCCGGATCGCCCGCGCGGCGCAGCCCTGGCCCGCCGAGGTTTCAGCAGACGACGCCGACGACGAGAGGATGCCTTCATGGACCGCCCGCTCCGCCTGATCTCCGCCAGTCCGGTCGATGCCCTCGCCCGCACGATCGAGGCACTGCTCGTCGTCGCCTCCCAGCCGCTGACGCTCGAGGAGCTCGCCGAGGCGACCGCCGACGAGAAGGAGCGGATCGAGACGGCCCTCGGCCTCCTGCGCGAGCGCTACAGCGAGGGCAGGAGCGGGATCGTCCTGCAGCACGTTGCGGGGGGCTATGCGTTCGGCGCCTCCCGCGAGGCGGCCGACGCCTGTGCCCGCCTGTTCGAGCGACCCGTCGAGCGGGGGCTCTCTCAGGCCGCCCTCGAGACGCTCGCGATCGTCGCGTACCTCGGGCCCGTCTCGCGCCCCGAGGTCGCGCGGATCCGTGGAGTCGCGGCCGACTCGGCCGTCGCCTCCCTCGTCGAGCGGGGCCTCATCTCCGAGGCGGGGCGCGAGAGCGGCCCGGGCGGCGCAGTTCGCTACCGCGTCACCTCGCTGTTCGAGCGGGTCTTCGGCCTCGAGTCGCTGGCCGCCTTGCCCCGCCTCGACGACATCGGTGAGGATCAGGCCGCGATTCGCGACCGCCTGCTCGAGGTCGCTGAAGCGCGCGCCTCGTAGCCCGGTTGGACCGGAAGTAGAAGCCCGGGGCGCGCGGCTACAGCTGCCAGGCGCCGTTGCGGAGCACGGGTACGCGGTCACCTGCCGTGGTGATGCCGTCGACGTCCACCTCGGGGCTGCCGATCATGAAGTCGATGTGGATCTTGCTCTGGTTGACCTGCGCCCGCTCGGCCTCGTCGCTCACGCCCATCTGATACCCGGAGCCGACCGCGATGTGGCTCGCGGCGTTCTCGTCGAGCAGGGTGTTGAAGAACACCGTCTCGAGCGGGCCGATCCTGCCCCCTCCGTCCACGAGGGCGAGCTCGCCGAGGCGGTTGGCGCCGTCATCTTTCGCGCAAGCGGATCGCAGCACATCCGCGTTCTCGTCCGCATCGATCTTGACGGCCCGCCCATTCTCGAACTCGACCCGCAGGCCCCTGATGATCGACCCGGAGAGCTCGAGTGGCATCGTGGCGCTGACGTGGCCGCTCGTGCGCGACGGGTCCGGCGTCGTGAACGTCTCCTCGCTCGGGATGTTGGGGGCATGCTCGAGGCCGTCGACGGTGGTGAAGGTCGCCGCGTGCCAGATCGAGCTGGTGAACAGCCCAACGGTGAGATCGGTGCCTGGGCCCAGCAGGTGGATCGCGTCGAAGTGACGGTCGGTCAGGGCGGCGGCGCCGCGGTTGAGGACGATCATCCGCTCACGCCAGGCCGCGGCGGGGTCGTCCTCGTCGAGGCGGCAGATGTGGGCGATCGCATCCCAGAGCCGGTCGTATGCCTCCGTGGGCTCGAGGTCGGGGTAGACGAGCCCTGCCCAGGCGTGCGTCGGCGCCGGGCCGATGCACCAGTTCGTCGTCCGGCGGTTCACGACCTCCCCGATTCCCGGCAGCCTCGGCAGCAGGTCGAGGCCCGATCGGTCGGCGGGAACCCCGACGAGCGCCCCCGGAGCGGAGGCCCCGCTGAGGGTGATGCGCGCCCCGCGTTCGTCCGACATGTGCTGGAGGCGGTCGAGCAGCCACGGCGGTATGTACGCCAGCGACTCCGCGTCGCGGTGCAGCAGCCGCTCGCGCTTGATCCACAAGTCCCAGTAGAGGGCGTCGACGTAGAGCGCTCCCCGTTCGTACGCGGCCCGGGCGACCTGCCGGGTCAGGTCCTCCATGCCGATCTGCGTCGAGATATCGACGAGCTGGCCCGGTTGGACGTTCGCGCCGAAGTCGACGATCAGGTCCGCGAGTCGTCGCGTCAGATCCGTGTAGTCGCGCACCCGTCGGGAGACTAGCGACAATGGCTGCATGCGCCTGAACCGGTATCTCGCCCGCGCCGGCGTCGCCTCCCGCCGCGCCTCCGACGAGCTGATCAAGGCCGGACGGGTCACGGTCAACGGGCAGCGTGGCGAGCTGAACACGTTCGTCGCGTCCCGCGACGTCGTCGAGGTGGACGGCGAGCGGGTGGGCAAGCAGCAACTGGCTCACGTGCTCCTGCACAAGCCGCTCGGTGTCGTCACGACTGCGAGCGACCCCGAGGGCCGGCCGACGGTGGTCGACCTCGTCGCACACGAGGCCCGGGTCGTGCCGGTGGGCCGGCTCGACATCGACACGAGCGGCGTCCTCCTGCTCACGAACGACGGCGACCTCGCGCACCGGCTGGCCCATCCGCGGTACGGCGTCGAGAAGACCTACGTGGCGGACGTCGAGGGAGACCTCACACCCGCCGTCGTCGACGCGCTCGCAGCGGGGGTCGAGCTCGACGACGGTGTCACCTCACCGGCGAGGGTGCGTCGCCTCGGTCGCTCACGCGTCGAGCTCGTCCTCCACGAGGGTCGCAATCGGCAGGTGCGACGCATGTGCGAGGCCGTCGGCCATCCCGTGATCCGGCTCCGGCGCACCGGCTACGCGGGGCTCGACGCGACCGGCGTCCCGGTCGGGGAGTGGCGCCCGCTGCACCGGGAAGAGCTGGAGAGCCTGCGCCGGCTCGTCGGGCTCTAGGACGGCGACGAATGTCGGTCCGGGGAACCGCGACCGGACGACAGCCAGAAGATCGTCGCGTCCACGCAGACCCGGCTGCGCGGCCGGACGCTTTCTCCCTACAGTCGCACGAAGCCCATCGCGTCGTACATCCGCTCGAGCGTCGGTGCCGACGCGGCGCGCGCCTTCTCGGCACCGGCCGCGAGGAGCCGCAGCAGCTCTCCCTCGTCTCCGCGCATCTCGGTGTAGCGGGCCTGGATCGGCTCCAGCAACGTGACGACCGCCTCGCCGACGGCCGTCTTGAAGGCCCCGTAGCCGGCGTCGCCGTGCTCGGCCTCGATCTCCTCGGGGCTCCGGCCGGTGGCGACGGACATGATGTCGATCAGGTTCGAGACGCCCGGCTTGTCGTCCGCGCGGCGGACATCGCGGCCGGAGTCGGTCACGGCCGAGCGGAACTTCTTCAGCACCGTATCCGGCGGGTCGAGCATGCCGATCGTTCCCTGCGTCGTGCCACCTGTCGTCGACATCTTGCGGGTCGGATCCTGCAGGTCCATGATCCGCGCTCCGACGGTCGGGTAGACGCCGTCGGGCACGGTGAAGGTCGGTCCGAAGCGCGCGTTGAATCGCTCGGCGACATCGCGGGCGAGCTCCAGGTGCTGCCGCTGATCGTCGCCGATCGGGACGATGTCGGCCTGGTAGAGCAGGATGTCTCCCGCCATCAGGACGGGATAGGTGAACAGGCCTGCAGAGATGAAGTCGCGCTGGTCGGCCTTGTCCTTGAACTGCGTCATCCGGCCGAGCTGGCCGTAGCTCGTCACCGCCGAGAGCAGCCACGCAGCTTCCGCGTGGGCCGTGACGTGGCTCTGCGCGAATACCGTCGATCGCTCGGGGTCGAGCCCTGTCGCGAGGAGCATTGCGTAGAGGTCGAGCGAGCGGCTGTGGAGGTCGGCCGGGTCGTAGTCGGTGGTGATCGAATGGAGGTCGACGATGCAGAAGCATGCGTCACCCTGGTCCTGGGTCGCCGCGTACTGGCGGAATCCGCCGATCAGGTTGCCGAGGTGCTTCTCGCCCGTCGGCTGGATACCGGAGAAGATGCGCATGGTCGTCCTTCTTAGCCGTTCCTAGGGGGTAGCGTCAAAACGAGAGGCATCTACACTGGACGCCATGGCTGTGACCGATCCCACCTGGACGCCCTCCTCCTGGCAGGCGTACCCGGCTCTGCAACAGCCCGAGTGGCCCGACCGGGAGGCGCTCGACGCGGTTCGGCAGCGCCTCAACCTGCTGCCGTCGCTGATCTTCGCCGGCGAGGCCCGCGCGCTCCGGGCCCAGCTCGCGGAGGCGGCCGAGGGCCGCGCGTTCCTGCTCCAGGCGGGCGACTGCGCCGAGTCGTTCCACGAGCTCTCCGTGATCTCCGTGCGCGAGCGGTTGAAGCTGCTCCTGCAGATGTCCGCCGTCCTGACGTACGGCGCGACCCTGCCCGTGATCAAGGTCGGGCGCATGGCCGGCCAGTTCGCCAAGCCGCGCTCGTCCACGACCGAGATCGTCGGCGGGATCGAGTTGCCGTCGTTCCGGGGGCACGCAGTTCACTCCGAGGAGCCTACGCTCGCGGCCCGGACGCCCGACCCGGAGCGGCTCGTGCATGCCTATTACCAGGCCGTCTCCTCGCTCAACCTCCTGCGCGCCTTCACCAAGGGCGGGTTTGCCGATCTGACGCAGGTGCACACGTGGAACCAGGAGTTCGTCGCCAGCTCGCTCGAGGGCCGACGTTACGAGATCATCGCCAACGAGATCGGCCGAGCCCTGCGCTTCATGCAGGCGATCGGGATCGACCTCGGCGACGAGCGCTCGATTCACGAGGTCGACGTCTGGACGAGCCACGAGGCGCTGCTGCTCGACTACGAGGAGCCGCTCGTGCGCAACGACTCGACGACCGGCGACTGGTACGCCTGCTCGGGCCACTTCCTCTGGGTCGGTGAGCGCACGCGTCAGCTCGACGGCGCCCACGTCGAGTTCCTCTCGGGTGTGCACAACCCGATCGGCGTCAAGGTCGGTCCTGCGATGACGCCGGAGGAGCTCGTCCTGCTCGCGGAGCGCCTCAACCCCGATCGCTCGGCGGGACGACTGACCCTGATCACCCGCCTCGGGGCGAGCAGGGTGGAGGAGCTCCTGCCACCGCTGCTTCGAGCCATGAGGGAGTTGGAGATGCCCGTGGTCTGGGTCTGCGACCCCATGCACGCGAACGGCTTCGTCACCGGCTCGGGCCACAAGACGCGGCGGCTCGACGACGTGCTCCGCGAGATCGAGGGCTTCTTCGCCGCCCACCGAGAGGTGGGGACGTGGCCCGGCGGCGTGCACCTGGAGATCACCGGCGAGGACGTGACCGAATGCCTCGGCGGATCGGAAGCGGTCCTCGAGGAGCAGCTCGACACGCGTTATGAATCGCTTTGCGACCCCCGCTTGAACGCACGCCAGTCGCTCGACCTGGCGTTTCGGGTCGCCGAGCTGATGCGAGGCTGAAGGGTGCCCGCGCTCCAGAGGATCGCCGTCGTCGGGACGGGCCTGATCGGCGCGTCCGTCGCGCTCGCCGCCCGGCGGTCGGGTGCCGCCGTGCGGGGGTGGGATCCCGATCCGGACGTGCTGAAGATCGCCGCGGAGCGAGAAGCCGTCGACCCGGCGACGACGTTGGCCGAGGCGCTCGAGGCGGCGGATCTCGTGCTCGTCGCCGCCCCGGTGGCCGAGCTGCCGCACGTCGTGCGGGAGGTGCTCGGGCTGGCGCCTGCGGACTGCGTCGTCACCGACGTCGGTTCGACCAAGGGCGCCGTCTGCGCCGCGGCTGACGGCGACGTCCGTTTCATCGGCGGCCACCCGATCTGCGGCGCCGAGACCCGCGGCCCGGACCGGGCAAACGCCGAGCTCTTCGAGGGGGCGACCTGGTTCCTGACCCCCACGGCGGGGACCGGCCCGGAGCTTCTCCGGTCCGTCCACGGCTTCGTCACCTCGCTCGGAGCCCGCCCGGTCGCGATCGACGCCGGCGCCCACGACCGGCTCGTCGCGGTGACGAGCCACCTGCCACACGCCCTCGCCAACGTCCTGCTCAACCAGGCCGGGGCGGCGCGCGTCGACGGTCACGACCCGCTGCAGGCGGCAGGCGGATCGCTTCGCGACATGACGCGCATCGCCGGCGCGAACCCGCGAATCTGGGTGGACATCTTCCTCGACAACCGCGACGCCCTCATGGCGGCCCTCGGCGAGCACCGCCGCCGGATCGAGCAGCTCGAAACCGCGCTCGCGGCAGGAGACGGCGGCCAGCTCGCCCGCTGGATCGCCGAAGCGGCCGGTAACCGGCGGCGGCTCCTCGCAACGGCTCACGGCGATCCCGGCGCTCTGCAGCGACTCCGCATCCACCTGCCGGACCGTCCGGGCGTTCTCGCCGGGATCTTCCAGGCGCTCGGCGCCGAGCGGATCAACGTCGAGGACTTCGAGATGGACCACCTCTCGACCGACCGCGGCGGCACGCTCACCGTCGTCGTCGGCGGGGAAGAAGAGGCCGAACGCGCCGCCTCCCTGCTCGAGGCCCAGGGCTACGGCGTCGTCGTGGCGCCCGTGATCGACGCATGAGGGTCGAGCCGATCACGCGCCTCGTCGGCCACGTGGCGGTGCCGGGGGACAAGTCGATCTCGCATCGTTCCGTGCTACTGGGCGCGATCGCCGATGGTGAGACCCGGATCACGGGGTTCGGTCGCTCGGCCGACACCGAAGCCACGATCGCCGCCGTCCGCGCGCTCGGGATCACGGTCTACGAGCACGGGAGCGAGACGCTGCACGTCTTCGGGAAGGGCCTCCGTGGCCTGGCCGCGCCGGGGCAGCCGATCGACTGCGCCAACGCCGGCACGCTCGTCCGGCTGCTGGCGGGCATTCTCGCGGGCCAGGAAGGTCAGCGGTTCGAGCTGACCGGCGACGCCTCTCTGAGCGCGCGGCCGATGAAGCGCATCACGGAGCCGCTTGGCCGCATGGGTGCCGTCACCAAGACCGACGAGGGTCACCTGCCGCTCGAGGTCGAGGGCCGTTCGCTGCGCCCGATCACCTACGAGCTGCCCGTGGCGAGCGCCCAGGTGAAGTCGGCGATCCTGCTCGCCGGGCTCTACGCCGAGGGTGAGACGACGGTCGTCGAGCCGGTTCCGACCCGCGATCACACCGAGCTGATGCTCGAGGCGGCAGGAGTCCCCGTGACCCGGCGCGAGAAGAGCATCAGCGTCCGGCCGGTGGATCGGCTCGAGCTCGGTGACCTCGAAGTGCCGGGCGACTTCTCCTCGGCTGCGCCTCTCGTCGTCGCCGCCACGCTCGTGCCCGGTTCGGAGTTGCACATCCATGGGGTCAACCTCAACCCGCGACGCACGGGCCTGCTGACGATCCTCGAACGGATGGGCGGCCGCGTCACCGTGTACAACCGCCGGCGGATCGGGGGCGAGCGCGCGGGCGACCTCGAGGTGCGCTCGGCCGAGCTGGTCGCGACGACAGTGCTCGGCGCCGAGGTGCCGCTCGCGATCGACGAGCTGCCGCTCTTCGCGCTCCTCGCGTCGTGCGCGCACGGGAACAGTCGCCTGCGAGGCGCCGAGGAGCTCCGAGCCAAGGAGTCCGACCGGGTCGAGGCGACGGTCGACGCCCTTCGTTCCCTCGGCCAGCACGTACAGGCGACAGAGGACGGCTTTCGGATTCGCGGCGTGCCGACTCGGCCCCGGGGTGGCAAGGTCGTGAGCCAGGGCGATCACCGGATCGCGATGCTGGGTGCCATCGCTGCCCTCGACTCCCAGGACGGGGTCGAGATCGAAGACGCCGAGTGCGTCGCAGTAAGCTTCCCAGGCTTCTTCGACATCCTCGACTCGTTGCGCAGGGAGGCCGTCGCATGATCGTCGCGATCGACGGACCGGCCGGCGCCGGCAAGAGCTCGGTCGCCCGCGCGCTCGCGGCCAGGCTCGGGTTCCGCTATCTCGATACAGGGGCGATGTACCGCGCGCTGACCTGGCTGGCGCTCCACCACGGGATCGATCTCGGCGACGAGACGGCACTCCGGGAGCTGGCCCTCGCGAACCCCGTCGAGTTCGCCACCGGGGGGGTTGTCGCGATTGCCGGCCACGACGTCACCGCGGCGATCCGGGAGCCTGAGATCGATTCGTCCGTCCCGACCGTCGCGCGCCACGTCGACGTGCGCGAGGTGATGCGCGAGCGTCAGCGAGCGCTGGCCGAGCAGGGCGACTCGGTGATCGAGGGACGGGACATCGGCGTCGTCGTCGTCCCGCACGCCGATCTCAAGGTCTGGCTCGTCGCCGATCCGCAGGTCCGGGCTGCGCGGCGTCACGCAGAGCGCGACGGGATCGCCGCCGACGCGCTCGCCGACGAGATGCGGCGCCGCGACGAGCGGGACGCGGACAACACTCACCGGGCCGCGGACGCCGTCGAGGTCGACACGACGCTGCTCAGCCTGGACGACGTGATCGACCGGATCGAAGGCCTGCTGCGGGAGCGCGTCGCGTGAGCTCGACGGCGGACAAGGTCTGGGCCTTCGGGCGTCCGACCGTCGGCACGGCCGTGAAGGTCACCGGTCGGCTCAAGGTCTACGGCAAGGAGCGCGTCCCTCGCTCAGGCGGGCTCGTGATCGCGTGCAACCATTTCCACTGGATCGACCCTCCGGCCCTCGGTGCAGCGTGCCCGCGCACGATCCACTTCATGGCGAAGATCGAAGCCCACAAGGTCCCGGGGCTCGGCCACTTCATCCGAGCCTTCGGCACGTTCCCGGTCCGGCGTGGCGAGTCCGACCGCGACGCAGTCCGGACGATGCGCTCGATCGTGCACGACGGACTGGCTCTCGGCCTCTTCGTCGAGGGCACGCGGCAGCGCGGCGGTGTCCCCGGGCCGATCCAGCCGGGCGCGGCGATGGTCGCGCTGCAGGAGGACGTGCCGGTGATCCCCGTCGCGATCCACGGCTCCCAGACGTGGAAGCCCGGGAACTTCCACCCGATCTCGTTCGCCTGGGGGGAGCCGATCCGCTTCGAGGGCCTTCCCAGGGGCGGCAAGGGTTACAAGGAGGCGTCGGCGGTGATCGAGTCGAAGATCCGCGAGTTGTTCGACTTCCTCGTCGAGATGCATCGGCTCGGACGTCCCGACGCGGTGCCCCCGCGATGAGCGACGACGACATCGTCGAGGAGATCGAGGCGCCGCGCGAGCTCGCAGGCAGCGTCGCGATCGTCGGCTTCCCGAACGTCGGCAAGTCGACCCTGATCAACCGGCTGACCCAGAGTCGCGCCGCGGTCGTGCACGAGACACCCGGTGTCACCCGTGACCGCAAGGAGCTGCTCTGCGAATGGACCGGCACCTGGTTCCGGCTGATCGACACGGGCGGCGTGGACGAGGTCGAGGGAGGACCGTTCGGCTCCAAGATCGCGGAGCAGGCGAAGGCCGCGATCGACGAGGCCGATCTCGTGCTCTTCGTCGTCGACGCACGCGCGGGAATCACGCCCGGGGACGAGGAGCTGGCGACGATCCTCCGGGCCGCGAAACGGCCCGTGATCGTGATCGCCAACAAGATCGACGACCCGCGGCGAGACAGCGAGGCCGCTGTCTTCCACCGGCTCGGGCTGGGCGAGCCGTGGCCGCTCTCCGGCCTGCACGGACACGGGACGGGCGACCTGCTCGACGAGGTCGTCTCGCGGCTGCCCGGCTCGACCGAGGTAGCGATCGGCTCGGAGGCGATCCGCGTCGCCATCCTCGGGCGCCCGAACGTCGGCAAGTCCTCCCTCCTCAACAAGATCGTCGGACGCGAGCGCGTGATCGTCTCGGAGATCCCCGGCACGACCCGGGATGCGATCGACACCGTCCTCCAGCGCGGTGAGAAGACTTTTGTCCTCGTCGACACCGCCGGGCTCCGGCGGCGCCGGAAGCAGCGGCAGGGGATCGAGTACTACTCCGAGTTGCGCGCACTCCAGGCGGCCGATCGGGCGGACGTCGCACTCGTCCTCTTCGATGCCTCCGAAGGAATCGTCGAGCAGGACCTCGCGGTGGCCGACGTCGCCCGCAAGGCGGGCTGCTCGACGCTCGCGGTGCTCTCGAAGTGGGACGTGACCGATCTCGACATCGTCGAGGCCCAGGGGCACCTGACCCGGCGGCTCCGCCAGCGGCCGCCCGTGATCGCCGTCTCCGCGAAGACGGGACGGGGCGTCGACCGGCTGCTCGACAAGGTCGAGGCGCTCTTCGAGAAGCACACCGGCCGGATCACGACCGGCGAGCTCAACCGGGCGCTCGGCGAGCTGAAGGAAGCGCGGCCGGGGCCGCAGGGCGAGCGGGGGAGACGCCTGAAGCTCATGTACGGAACGCAGGTCAGCACCCGCCCGCCTCGGTTCCGCATCTTCGTCAACGCCCCGAGCCTCGTCACCCGGGACTACGGCTACTGGGTCGAGAACGAGCTGCGGAAGCGCTTCGAGCTCGAAGGCGTTCCCGTCTCGATCGACTTCGTCAAGAGTGAGTAGCGCGGCGGCCCCCAGCCGGTCGCTCCACACGCCGGCGACAGGCTCGAGCCTGTCGCCCTGTTCCCTCCTTCGGGCGGAAGCCCACACGCCCCGGGGCTGCCCATGCTCGTGACGATCGTCGGCGGCGGCTCGTGGGGGACGGCCTTCTCCGTCGTCCTTCGCGACCACGGGCACGAAGTGGTGCTCGCGTGCCGCGACGCCGAGCAGGCGGACGCGATCAACGCGACCGGCCGGAACCCCCGCTATCTCTCCGGGGCAGACCTCGACGGCGTCGCTGCGACGACGATCGACTCCGCTCCCTTTACCGAGGCGAACCTGGTCGTGGTGGCGGTGCCGAGCGCGGTCTACGGGAGCGTCGTCGCTTCGCTGCCAGGCGAGACACCGCTGCTCAGCCTCACGAAAGGTCTCGACCCGGTCACGGGGGCACGACTGTCGACCCTCGTCCACGACCGCCCCGTGGCGGTGCTGACAGGCCCGAACATCGCCGACGAGATCGTCAAGGGGCTACCGGCCGCAGCGGTGATCGCCTGCGAGGATCGCGCGCTCGCGGTGCAGCTCCAGCTCGCCATCAACTCCCCGGCGTTCCGGGTCTACGTCAACGACGACCTCATCGGTGTCGAGTTGTGCGCCGCGGCCAAGAACGTGATCGCTCTTGCAGCGGGCGGTGCCGACGGCCTCGAGCTCGGCGACAACGCCAAGTCTGCCCTCGTCACCCGCGGCCTCGCCGAGATGCGGAGATTGGCGGAGGCCGCCGGGGCGAAGCCCGACACCTTCGCCGGGCTCGCGGGCATGGGTGACCTGATCGTCACCTGCTGGTCGCGGTCGGGCCGCAACCGTCGGTGCGGCGAGCTCGTCGCGCGGGGAGTGCCGCCGGCGGCAGCCGCAGCCGAGATCGGGATGGTCGTCGAGGGGCTGACGACGGCGCCGGTGCTCCGCGATCTCGCCCATCGGCTCGGCGTCGAGATGCCGATCACCGAAAGCGTCTGCACCGTCCTCGACGGCGTCCCGCTCGCGAACCTGGTCGAGGCGCTGATGCAGCGCGACCCGACGTCCGAGTAGCGTCGAACGGTCGAAGTTGCGCCCGACGCTCGGACCTCGCGTGACGAGCCGGAAGAGCCCTCAGCCGCTTCCGCACATCGGCTGACCCGCCGGGGCCTCG